>NZ_CP033875.1:1280000-3680000 GCF_002742645.2 Caulobacter sp. FWC26 | reverse complement strand
CGGCGATCGGGCGGTTGATCGCGGCGAACCGGCCGCCGCTCTCCTTGTCCCAGGTCCAGACCTTCGGCGGGACGTAGGTGGGGGTGTCGGTCATGCGGATCTCCTGCGCTCGTGACTTGGCCAATGTGGCGGCTCGCGGGCGAAGGCGCTAGGTCCACGCTGCCTCTGATTATTTGGCGGAAGGCCGCTCCCGCGACACGCCTACGCGGACATCGCGTCCATCAGGCTCGTAACCGGTTTCGGCGCGATTCACGCTCTAAGCGTTTGATTTAGCGCCTCGCGCTACGACTTGTCGCCCCTCAGAGGCTTCTCGTAGCGCCAGACTTCCAGGGGAAAAAAGCCTTCAGAGGTCTCGCTCTGCACGGTTTCGACCCGCGCCCGAGTCCAGCCTGACTTCTCATAGAAGCGGGCGGCGCGGTCGTTGCCGACGGCGCAGGCCAGCCAGGCGGTTTGCACACCCGCGTCAGCCAGATGCGTTTCGGCGTCGGCCATCAGCACCGCCGCAGCCCCGGTCCCGCGCGCCTCGGCCGCCAGGTAGAACTGGTTCAGCTCGTCGCCCTTGATCAGATGCAGGCCGAGCGGCGCGCCGACCGGGCCCAGCACGCGCACCTCGGGCAGGGCGGCGGCCATCCGCGCGGTGAAGCTCTCCAGCGTACGAAGGCGCACCAGGGCGTCGGGCACGATCGGCAGGTGCGCGTCTCGCCAGCCTTGCCACCAGAGCCGCGCCAGGATCGCCAGCTCGCGTGATTGCGCCGGGCGGACCGCCAGCCCCAGGTGACGCTCGGCCTCTGCGAGTCCGGCCGCGATATCGAGCGCGGCGTAGAGATCGCCGGCCTCGCGCCACGGCTGCAGGGCGGGACGGCCCAGCGCTTCGAGGGCCAGGGCGGTCAGGCGCAGGGCGTTGGCAAGGTCCAGACGGTGTTCCGGTCCCTGGGCGCCGTACAGCGTGGCGGCCTCCTCGGCGGCGGCGAGGGCGGCCTCGGGGTCTCCCGCCGTGCGATCAAGGTCGGAGACGTGCCGCAGGGCCTTGGCCAAGCTGACGGGGTCTCCCGCCGCACGGGCCTGGCGCAGGGCGTCGTCGTATAGCGTCCGCGCCTGTTCCGCCTCGCCGCGTTCGTGCAGGACGTTGGCCTCGGCCAGCAGCCAGTCGATGTCCCGCATGAGCCCTCCGTCGGATGCGCCCATACTGGCGGGGCGGCGCGGTTGCGCCAAGGTGTCAGGGGCGCAACGCACGCCGGATCGCCTTCGCCGCCAGCAGCGCCAAGGCCGCCAGCGCGGCGGGGACCAGCGCCAGCAGCCAGACCACGACCACCAGACCCAGCTGCAGCGCCGTGGTCAGGACGACCAGGGTCGGGGACTCTGGTCGGTGAACGAGGGCTCGGTCTCCCGCCAACATCCTGTCCGCACGCGATGATCAACCCGACGCGGACTTTATATCCCTAAAATGGGTTTCAACCCAGACAAGAATTCCGTGATCCACAACATCCGCGATGGCTGTCAGTGATTGTGGCGGGGCAGCTTCGCCGCGAGGTCCTGGTACTTGACCGCGAACTCCAGCACGCCGCCGGTGTCGAGCTGGCTGGCGTGGGCGCGGTAGATTTCCTGCCAGGGCGTCATGGTCGCCGGGACAGCCGGGACACCCTCCTGCTTGCGCGCAGCGATGGTCGCCTCGTCCACCAGGGCGTCGCAACGGCCGGTGTTGAGATCGATGCGGATGGTGTCGCCGGTGCGCAGCCACGAGAGACCGCCGCCCACCGCGCTCTCGGGCGAGGCGTTCAGGATCGACGGGCTGTCGGCGGTGCCCGACTGGCGGCCGTCGCCCAGGGTGGGCAGGCTCATGATCCCCTTCTTCAGGAGGTGATCCGGCGGCTGCATGTTGACGACCTCGGCCGAGCCGGGCCAGCCGATCGGCCCTGCGCCGCGGATCACCAGGATGCAGCGCTCGTCGATCTCCAGCGCCGGATCGTTGATCCGCTTGTGGTAGTCGTCGGAGCCGTCGAACACGACCGCGCGGGCTTCGAAGACGCCTTCCTGCCCGGGCTGCGACAAGTAGCGCTTGCGGAACTCCTCGCCGATCACGCTGGACTTCATGATCGCGAAGTCGAACAGGTTGCCCTTCAGCACCAGGAAGCCGGCCTTTTCGGCCAGGGGCTGGTGGTAGGGGAAGATCACCTCGCGGTCGCTGGTCTCGCGGCCTTGCAGGTTCTCGGCCATGGTCTTGCCGGTGACGGTCAGGACGTCGCCATGCAGGCGGCCCTGCTGCAGGAGCTCCCACAGCACCGCCGGCGCGCCGCCGGCCCGGTGGAAGCGCTCGCCCAGATACTTGCCGGCCGGCTGCATGTTGACGATCAGCGGGATGTCGTAGGCCGCACGCCAGTCGTCGGCGGTGATCTCGACGCCCGCGTGACGGGCCATGGCCACGATGTGCGGCTGGGCGTTGGTCGAGCCGCCCGCCGCCGCCACCAGGGCGATGGCGTTCTCGAAGGCTTTCTTGGTGAGAATGTCGAGCGGTTTGACGTCGTCATAGGCCAGGTCGACGATCCGCTGGCCGGTCTTGTAGGCCATCTGGCCGCGCTCGCGGTACGGGGCGGGGATGGCCGCGCAGCCGGTCAGCGACAGCCCCAAGGCCTCGGCCACGGCGTTCATGGTCGAGGCCGTGCCCATGGTGTTGCAGTGGCCCGCCGACGGCGCCGAGCTGGCGGCGCGGTCGATGAACTCTTCTTCGGTGATCTCGCCGGCCGCCAGCTTGCGACGCGAGCGCCAGATCACGGTGCCCGAGCCCACCAGCTCGTTCTCATGCCAGCCGTCCAGCATCGGACCGCCCGACAGCACGATGGCCGGGATATTGACCGTGGTGGCGGCCATGATGCCCGCCGGGGTGGTCTTGTCGCAGCCGGTGGTCAGAACCACGGCGTCGATCGGATAGCCGTGCAGGGTCTCGACGAGACCCAGGTACGAGAGGTTCCGGTCCAGCGCCGCCGTCGGGCGACGGCAGTTCTCGAAGATCGGGTGGACCGGAAACTCCATGGGGATGCCCCCGGCGTCGCGGATCCCGTCCCGCACCCGCTGGACCAGGTCCAGGTGGATGCGGTTGCAGGGCGAGATGTCGCTGCCGGTCTGGGCGATGCCGATGATCGGCTTGCCGCTGCGCAGCTCCTCCGGCGTGATCCCGTAGTTCATGAAGCGCTCCAGATAGAGCGCGGTCATGTCGATATGGTCGGGGTTATCGAACCAATCGCGGGACCGGAACCGGCGGGGCGTGCGGTTAGACAAGGCGGACCTCATGCTGGGGTTGGCCGGCGACGTCGACGTTGAACGCGAACAGGCCGCCGGACAGCGGATATTGCGCCAAGGCCTCGTCGCTCAAGCCCTTGCGGGCCGTGGTGAAGTAGAGGGTCTTCAGATCCGGGCCGCCGAAGCAGGGCTTGGTGACGTTCGGAGCAGGCAGTTCGATGCGGCCCAGGGCCTCGCCCGACGGCGAGAAGCGGATCGCGCCGAAGCCGCCCCACAGGGCCGTCCAGAGGCAGCCCTGGGCGTCGACCACGGAGCCATCGGGATAGACGTTCTCGTCGGCGAAGCGGACGAACACCCGCTTGTTCGACAGCGCGCCCGCCTCGTCGAGGTCATAGGCCCAGATCACGCGGCCCAGGGTGTCGGTGTGGTAGAAGGTCTTGCCGTCCGGCGAGACGCACGGGCCGTTGGTGATGCAGACGTCCTTGTCCATCCGCGCGATGCCGCTGGCGTCCATGCGGTAGAGCGAGCCGGTGGGGTTCTGTTCGCCATCGTGCATCGTGCCGAACCACAGCCGGCCGGCGGCGTCGACGGTGGCGTCGTTCGGGCGGTTGTCCAGAGCGGGGTCTTCGATCACCGCCAGCGGCGTGAAGGCGCCCATCACCGGGCTGAAGCGGTGCAGGCCCGACTTCAGGCCGACGATGAAGGCCCCGCGAACGCCGCCCAGCGGCGCGAGGAACGTCACCGGCTCGGGCGCCTCGAACGTCACGGTGTCGCCGGACGCCGGCGTATAGCCGTGAATCTTTTGGCCCTTGATGTCGACGAACCACAGAGTGTCGTTGTGCCAGATCGGGCCTTCGCCCAAGGTCGCCTTCAAGTCCCAGACGCAAGTCATTGCCGAAAAGTCTCCAGATTTCGGTGCAGCGCGTTCGATAAGGCCTGCCACGGCGTCAGGAAAGATCGGCGGGCCGAAAAAGCCCGTCCTCAGCGCCAGCCCGCGTCGATCCAGTATTCGTGGCCGGTGCAGAGCGCGGCGTCATCGGAGGCCAGGAACAGCACCAGCGAAGCGACGTTCTCGGGCAGGATGCGGCCCTTGAGGCACTGGGCGGCCACGATCTGGGCCTCGCCTTCCGGCGTGTACCACTTCTCCTGGCGCTTGGTCTTGACGTTGCCCGGCACCACGCAGGTGACGCGGATGTCGTCGGGGCCGAGCTCACGGGCCAGGGCCCGGGTCATGCCCTCGATGCCGGCCTTGGCGGTTTCGTAGAGGACGAGGTCTTCCAGCCCTAGGTGCCAGCTGATCGAGCCGAAGTTGATCACTGCGCCGCCGCCGCGCTTTTTCATGCCCGGCGCCACGGCCTGGGTGCAGAACAGCATGTGGCGCAGATTGACGTTGATCCGCTCGTCCCAATAGGCGCCGGTGACCTCGCCCAGGGTATGGCGATCGTCGTTGCCGGCGTTGTTGACCAGCACGTCGATGTCGCCGATCTCGGCGAAGGTCGCCTTGATCGCGTCGAGGTCCATCAGGTCGCAGCGCTTGTAGACCGGCGGGATCGGCGAGCCGGCCAGCTCGGCCTCCAGGGCCTTGGAGTCTTCGTCGGCGATGTCGAGGAAGATCACCTCTGCGCCCTGGCGCGCGAAGCCGGCGGTCAGGCCGGCCCCGATGCCCGAGCCGCCGCCGGTGATGACGACGCGCTTGCCCTTCAGGCTGGGATAGATGGCTGAGGACATGCTGCTTACGACCACGAGTAGGAGGTTTTGGTCTGGGTGAAGAACTCGACCGCCGCGAAGCCCTGTTCGCGGGCGCCGTACGAGCTGCTCTTCGTGCCGCCGAACGGCACATGATAGTCGACGCCGGCCGTGGCCAGGTTGACCATGGTCATGCCCGCGCGGGCGTAGCGCTGGAAGTGACGGGCGTGCTTGAGCGAAGTGGTGGCGATGCCGGCCGACAGGCCGAACTCGACGCCGTTGGCGATCTCCAGGGCCTCTTCGTAGCTCTTGACGCGGATGGTCGAGGCGACGGGGCCGAAGACCTCCTCATTGTTGATCCGCATCCCGGCCTCGGTGTCGGCGATCAGGGTCGGACGCACGTACCAGCCCGGATTGTCCAGCTTGATGCGGTCGCCGCCGGTGACCACACGGCCGCCTTCTGACGCAGCGATGTCGATATAGCGGTACGAAGTCTCCATCTGGTCTTCGGAGACGGCCGGGCCGATCTGGGTGTTGGGATCCAGCGCGTCACCGACGCGCAGGGCGGCGACCTTCTCGGCCAGCAGGGCGACGAACTTGTCGTGGATGCCGTCCTGGACGATCAGGCGCGAGCTGGCGGTGCAGCGTTGGCCGGTGGCGAAGTAGGAGCCGTCGAGCGCGATGGCGACGGCGCGTTCCAGGTCGGCGTCATCCAGCACGATCAGCGGGTTCTTGCCGCCCATCTCCAGCTGCACGCGGGCCTGGCGGGCCACGGCGGCGGCGGCGACCTGGGCGCCCACGCCCTGCGAGCCGGTGAACGAGATCCCGTCCACGTCCTTGTGCTTGATCAGGGCGTCGCCCATCGAGCCGCGGCCGAACAGCATGTTGAAGACGCCGGCCGGGGCGCCGCATTCGGCCATGATGTCGGCCAGCACATTGGCGGTGGCCGGGGTCGGGCCGGCAGGCTTGATCACCACGGTGTTGCCGAAGGCGAGCGCCGGGGCGGCCTTCCAGGCCGGGATGGCGATCGGGAAGTTCCAGGGCGTGATCAGGCCATAGACGCCGACGGCCTGACGGTAGGTCTGGATCTCGACGCCAGGACGGGTGCTTTCCAGGTTCTGGCCGTGGCGGCGCAGGGCCTCGCCAGCGAAGTACTTGAAGATGCGGCCGGCGCGGACGGTCTCGCCGATCCCTTCGGCCAGGGTCTTGCCCTCTTCGCGGGCCAGCAGGCGGCCGATATCAGCGCTGCGGGCGATGATGGTCGAGCCGACCTTGTCCAGGAGGTCCGAACGCACTTCCGGCGAGGCGTCGGCCCAGGCCGGGAAGGCCTTGCGGGCCGCGTCCACGGCGGCGTCGACCTCGGCCTGCCCACCCATCGGGACCTTGGCGACGACGTCGTTGGTGTTGGACGGGTTCAGGCTCTCGGCCGGCGCGTCAGCGGCGACGCGTTCGCCGCCGATGTAGTGGCGCAGGGTGTCGGTCATCGCGGGAGGCTTTCGATTAGAGGAGGCCGCGGCCGGCCAGGTTGCGGATCAGGGCCGAGATGCCGAACGTCCAGGGCTTGGCCTGGTCGCAGGTCGTGACCTCGTTCTCCAGCACGCCCAGCTTCGGCGTCGAGACGCGGACGCGGTCGCCGACCTTGTGGGTGAAGCCCTGGCCGGGCGCATCCCGGTCCTGAATCGGGGCGAACATGGTGCCCAGGAACAGCGCAAAGCCGTCCGGATACTGGTGCTGCTTGCCATAGGCCTGGCCCGCCAGCACGGCCGGATCGCGGCTGATCAGGCTCATGTTCGACTTGCCGTCGAGCACGAAGTTGTCCCGGCCGGTGATCTTCAGCTCGACCTCGGCCGAGCGGACGTCGTCCAGCGAGAAGGTGTCGTCGAACAGGCGGAAGAACGGACCGATGGCGCAGCTGGCGTTGTTGTCCTTGGCCTTGCTGAGCAGCAGGGCCGAGCGGCCCTCGAAGTCGCGCAGGTTCACGTCATTGCCCAGCGCCGCGCCGCGGATCTGTCCCGAACCGTCGCAAAGCAGCACGACTTCCGGCTCGGGGTTGTTCCAGTGGCTGTCGCTGCGGACGCCGACCTGATCGCCCCAGCCCATCGACGACAGCGTCGGGCCCTTGGTGAAGATCTCGGCGTCGGGACCGATCGCCACTTCCAGGTACTGCGACCAGAGACCGTCCTTGATCAGGGTCTGCTTCAGGCGCTCGGCGCCCTCCGAGCCCGGGTTCACGCTCTTGAGGTCGCCGCCCATGCTGGCCGACAGCTGCTCGCGGATCTTCAGGGCGGCGGCGGCGTCGCCGCGCGCGCGCTCCTCGATCACCCGCTCCAGGGTCGAGACCGCGAAGGTCACGCCGGCGGCCTTCAGGCACTGCAGGTCGACGGGCGCCAGGAGCTTGACCGGCGCAGCGCTGTTCGGGTCTTCCCAGACGGGGCGGATGTCGAGGGCTTCCAGCGGGCCCTTGTCCTCGCCGCGCGGGATCGCCGCGCCGGCCGGATAGGCGTTCATCAGGTCGGCGACGGTGGGGGCGATCTTCGACACGTCCTCGACGCGGCCGCCGCGCACCAGCACGGGCGTCGGGCCTTCGCCGAAATCCATGCGCCCCAGCAGGGTCGCGTCTTTCCAGTCTTCCGGCAGGAATTCACTCACGCCCACGGCGTCGTCTCCCCAAAACTCGTGCGTCTGAAGCGCCGACATCGTCGGCGGCGCGCGTTCGTCGGCACTTGGTAGCGCTAACATGTGGCGACGGCAAGTAGGTTGTCTGACCAATCATGGAATCGTCCGCCTCGCGGGCGGTCCATGCTAGAAGCGGCCGCCCCTCCACGATCCGGACCCTACGCCATGACCAACCTCACCCCCGACCAGGAAGCGGCCCTGCTGACCACGCTGACTCAGGTCTGCCGCGCGGCGGGCTATGTCGTTGAGGCCATCGACCGGGGCCTGGAGGTCTCGGGCGAGGACCAGGACGAGGGGGCCTTCTACCTGCTGCCCGACCACGGCTGGCTGCAGATTCGCTGCCTGGTGCTGGACAATGACGACCTGGACGAGGCCCGCGACCTGACCGCCCTGTTCGAGACCATGGCCAGGGCGCAGTTCCGGCTGATCGGCTGTCGCTTCGCCTTTGATCCCGGCACGGGCCTGTGGCTGGTGGAGGATCTCTATCCCGGCTTCGACCCGGCCAGCGTCCCGACGGTGATGGAGCAGTTGGCCTTCATCTGGTCCTCGCTGGAAGACCTGTTCGAGGCGGCCCTGGGCGGCGCCACCCCCAGCGACGAGGCCTTTGACGCCGCCTTCGATCTGGAAGCGGGCGGTCCGCCGAACTAGGGGTCTCACCCAAGCGCTTAAACCCGTGTCATCCCGGAAGCGCGGAGCGCTATCCGGGACCCAGGGGTGACGAAGCGCCGCGCGCGCCGCCCCTGGGGCCCGGCTCTCCGCTCCGCTTCGGCTGGGATGACACGCTTTGGGGTGGCGATGGATCGTGCACAGACTTTAGAGTTCGCGCTGAGGGACTGACGACGGGAACCGGCGGCGAGCTTCGCCGTTCCCGCTGACGTGTCTAGTCGGGAGGGCGTTACCGTGCCGAAGAACCTTTTGATCCTCACCGCCGCTGCCTTGTTGCTGGCCTCTACGGCTCAAGCCCAAGTCAAGCCGCCGGCCAAGCCCGACGAGCCGTCCGGCCGCTGGGGCGAGGCGGGCAAGAGGGCCGTCGATATCGGCACGCAGCCGGTGCGCGACGTCGGCCTCTCCAAACGCGACATCCCGCCGGTCCTGGTGAAGGCGTTTGAGGATCCCTACAGCCTCAAGGGCCTGAAATCGTGCCAGGCCCTGGCCAATGAGGTGAAGGCGCTGAACGCGGTGCTGGGTCCCGACTATGTGGTCGGCGCCGAATACGCCGAGAACCGCGCCGGCAAGCTGGCCGAAGCCGGCGGCAAGACCATCATCAACAGCATCATCCCGTTCCGCGGCCTCGTGCGCGAAGTCACCGGCGCGGCTCCCGCCGACCGCCAGATGAACGCCGCCGTCGACGCCGGCCTCGCCCGCCGCGGCTTCCTGCGCGGGGTGCACCTCAAGCAGGGCTGCAAGACGAAGTTCTGACGTCTCTCCCGGCGTTCGCCGAGGGCTTGAGGTCAGCGGCGCTGAAGCCGATAGTGCGCTGCGGTCCAATCCCGGCGGTTGCGGGGTACAAACAGATCGACACGATCCCCGGAGGCGGCCCTCGCGGGGATCTTTTTTTATCTCCTCCCGCTCTCCGACTTCCCCGGCGAACGCCGGGGCCCAGATCGAACCCGCTGGCGTCTCCGATGTGGCTGAGGCGGTGGGCGGGCCCACCCCAAACGCTCCGGATGAATCTGGGCCCCGGCCTTCGCCGGGGAGATCGGGTGACCTACCGCCCCGCCGCCGCACGCTCCTGGTTGAGCGCGAACAGGCGCTCCAGAACCTCGTCGTCGCTGAGGCCTTCGGGCCAGCCGTAGGCGGCGGCGACGGCGGCGTCCAGGCGCTGGTGGGCCATGTCCAGCCAGGCCGGACGCTGGTTGTAGAGGTTGGTCAGGGTGCGCTTCTTCAGCTCGGCCGCCGCTTCGGGGCTGACGGGCAGGATGCGGTCGGGATAGCCGGGCACGACCTCGGGCTCGATCTTCACCAGGTCCGGCGGATTCAGCCACGCCTCGCGCAGCCGGTTCAGCTCGGCCGCCGCCGCCGCGATCGCCTGGGCGCGCGGGTCGTTCGCATAGTCGGCGGCGGGGATGTTCGGCGTCAGGCCTTCGGGGAAGGGGAAGGTCTCGAAGGTGGTGGACGGGGTGTAGCGGGGGCGATCCTCAAGACTTGAACCCATCCGCAACGACCACAGCTCGTGGAAACGGGATTGGAGAACGCCGAAGGTGGTGTCGTCATCGCGAGCGATGGCGTCCAGCAGGTTTGAAGGCCAAGCGGTCGTGTCGAGCCAAACAAAGGTGCGGTACTTGGCTACCACGGGGGTCCCGATGTACCGTTGCTTACCAATCAGCGCCTGCCTCAGTTCTGGCCGAGCCCTGTGGTGCTTCCACCAAAACTCTCTATTGCGCGGCACGGTGCTAAGGTCGCGTTCGGGCTTCACGTGCTTGAGCGCGTATTCGAACGGCTTTTCGAAAAACGCCGCTTCGCGCTCGGTTGCCATGGCTTCGAAGTCGATCACCCACGTGTCACTTGAGCGACGGACGAGGTCAGCGCCGTTCAGCAAAGGCCGCAATACGGACGAGTTCGTAAGGCCGTTCGGGTTTCGGGGTTCGACCAACCACTCGCGAGCCAAATCACCGGGAATATCGAAGGCACCAAACTTCTGACCGCCCTCGAAACACACGTCGCCATTGTCCGTGAGACGCTCCGCGCGAACGATGTTTGCGGCTGAACCCGTAAGGTCGGCATTGATCAGAGTGGTCGGTCGCCCTTCGAGCCGCCGTTCGATAAATCCATTGCCGAAACAAGTCATGGAAACGCGAACAGCGGCGCCTTGGAGCGTCCAAGGCTCGTCGGCCCAAGCCTCGTATATGGCGACCGCGTCGGCGATGGGATCCAGGACCTTACGGCTGGCGCCATCACGGATCGAGTTCGTAGTCACGAAACCCGCTCTTACGGCGGTTGGCTCCTCTGAGGAAATCTTCCGCCAAGCCTTTTCAACCCAGTAGCAAACAAAGTCCGCGCCGCCCGCGACCCTGTCACGATAGACCGCACGAAGCTTCTCGACATGATTTTCGCCTAAATCGCCGAGCAGCTTCTTCCCGCCCAAGAACGGCGGATTGCCCACGATCACGTCCACCGCCGGCCACTCGGCCTCGGTGCCGTCCTTGTTCAGCAACGCGTCGCGGCATTCGATCTGGTCCAGCGACGACAGGATCGGTTCGGCCAGGCCCGTATAGTTGTTCTTGGCGTTCCATTGCAGGTCGCCGATCCACAGGGTCACGCGGGCCAGTTCGGCGGCGTATTCCTCGATCTCGATGCCGCGCACGCAGGCCAGGCCGACGCGCGGGGCCGGAACCTCCAGGCCCAGGCGCTGGGCGTCCACCAGGGCGCGGCGCTCGATGTCCTTCAGGGCGTGCAGGGCCACATACAGAAAGTTGCCGCTGCCGCAGGCCGGGTCCAGCACGCGAAAGCGCGACAGCCGGCCCAGGAACGCCTCCAGCTGGTCCTTGGCCTGGCCCAGCGCCGCGTCAGAGCGCTTGGCGATGGCGGTCAGGGCCTTGCGGCGGGCCGCCTCGCCGGCCTTGGCCTTGACGGGGTCCTGGCGCATGGCCTCGGCGGCGGCCTCCAGCACGGCCTTGCGCTCGACCTCGGCGGCGGCGCGGGCGTCCAGGGCCTCGCGGATCTTGGCCAGGGCCGCGTCCCACTCGGCCATCAGCGGCCAGGTGATCACCGGGTCGATGATCTTCAGGATCTTTTCGCGGTCGGTGTAGTGGGCGCCCAGGGCCGCCCGCTCGCGCGTGGCCTTCAGGGCCTCTTCGAACATGTTGCCGAACACCGAGGGGTCGAGGTCGGACCAGTCGTGCTCGGCGGCGGTGTCGCAGATTAGCTTGACGTCGGCCCGCTCCAGCGGCAGGGCCGGCTTGTCGTCGAACAGCCCGCCGTTGAACCACTTGATCACATCGGCCCCGAACAGGCCGCCGACGCTCATCTTGGCGAACAGCTCGTTGAACTGCGGGGCGGTCTCGGCCGCCGGGCGCAGCTGCATCGAGCGCGTCAGCCGGGTGAACAGCCCCTCGGGCAACAGCTTGGCGTCCTCGGCGAACATGCAGAAGACCAGGCGATTGAGGAAGTGGGCCACGTCGCGCGGGTTGTGACCGCGCTCCTGCAACCGCCGGCCCAGATCGCCGAACCTTTGGGCGACCTTGGCGGTCAGCTCCTGGGGACTGATCTTGGGTTTGAGGCTTTCGGAGCCCTCGAACACCAGCCGCAGCACGGCCAGTTGCTCGGGGTCCAGCATGTCGTCCAGGGTGAAGACCAGCTTGCGGCTGACCGTGTTCGTCCAGTTGGTGTGGACGATGATCCGCTCCATGTCGGAGACGACCAGATACGGCGGGTTCTGGAGGTCCAGCGCATAGGCCTGAAGCTGGCGCAGGGCCGCGTCCAGGTTCTTGTGCTTGCCCTTGTACTCCCAGCCGAAACAGCCCTTGCGCCAGACGTCAGCCCAGCCGTCGCCGCCGCCGGTCTTGGAGGCGCCGCGCTCGAAGCAGTAGCGCTCGCCGACGGGATCATCCTCGATGGGATTGGGGACGCCGAGCAACGCGCACAGGTCATTGAAATGCGACTGCGAGGCCTGCCGCTCGCGCAGCTGACTGTCGCTCCATTTCTTCACGAACTGCGCGGGCGTCATGGGGTCTCCGACTCAACCCTGGCAGCATAGCGATCCCGGCGGGCGGCGCATGTGTCCAGCGCTTTATCCACCGATTTCCCCGGCGAAGGCCGGGGAGAACGGGGTAATGAAAGCCCTCAATTCACGTCCGTCTTCTTCGGCGGTCCGGGCGGAAGGGGCGCGACCTTTACCCCGTCCTCGACCAGGGCCTTGACCTCGGCGGGGGAGGCCTCGCCGTAGATGCCGCGGTCTTCGGACTTGCCCTCGTGGATGGCGCGGGCCTCCTTGGCGAAGGCGTCGCCGACATAGTCGAAGTTCTCCTCGACGTGGCGGCGGACCTCGCCCATGGCCGTCATCATCATCTCGCGCATCTTGGGATCGACGGCGGGCTCGGCGGACCGCTGCGCTTTCGTGCCGGCGACGGCCGGGGCCATGATCTGCTTGGAGACGCCGGTCGAGCCGCACACGGGGCATTCGACCAGACCGCGCGCGGCCTGATCGTCATAGTCGGCCGAAGATCCGAACCAGCCTTCGAATTCATGAGTCCGGTCGCACCGGAGCGCGTACTTGATCATGCTCTTGAGATGGGGTCGGTCATGGACCGGTAAAGGCCCGGGCGTTCTTCAGGGCGGGGATCGCCGCGCGCGCCTTGGCGGCGGCGGTCAGGTCGAGATCGGCCAGCAGCACGCCGGGTTCGTCATGGTCCAGCGTGGCGATGATCTCGCCCCACGGCCCCACTACGATCGAGCGGCCCCAGGTGCCGCGCCCGTCCTCGTGGAAGCCGCCCTGCGCGGCGGCCAGCACGAACGAGCCGGTCTCGATGGCGCGGGCGCGCAGCAGGGTCTCCCAGTGGGCTTCACCGGTCGGGCGGGTGAAGGCGGCCGGAACGGTCAGCACGGTCGCGCCGGCCAGGGCCAGGGCCCGGTGCAGGGCCGGAAAGCGCATGTCGTAGCAGATGGTCAGGCCCAGCTTCGCCCAGGGCGTGTCGACCACGACGGCCGCCTCGCCGGGCTCATAGGCCGAGGACTCCCGCGCCGTCTCTCCGGTGGGCAGGTCCACGTCGAACATGTGCAGCTTGTCGTAGGTGGCCACGATCGCGCCGGTCGGGTCGATGACCACCTGACGGTTGGCGGCCTTTTCGCCGGCTTCGCGCCGCACCAGGGCCGAGCCGATGTCGATCCAGGTTCCGGTCTGGGCGGCGATCTCGCGCAGGCCCGACACCACCGGATCCTCGTCCAGCGTTTTCAGCGCCGGCAGCAGCAGGCTGCGGTCCTTCTGCACCACGTTGGTGCATTCGGGCGTCAGGACGAACGTGGCGCCGCCCGCGATCGCCTCGCGCACCAGCGGCGCCACGTGGTCGAGCGCGGCGGCGTGGGTGGCGGGGGTGCGGGTCTGGATCAGCCCGACGCGAAGCGGCGCGGCCTGGCTCATGCGTTCAGCAGGGCGTCCAGCTTGCCCTGGTCTTCCAGAGCCATCATGTCGTCGCAGCCGCCGATGTGCTGCTCGCCCACGAAGATCTGCGGGAAGGTGTTGCGGCCCGAGCGCTGCATCATCTCCTGGCGCAGGGCCGGGTCCATGCCCGCCTCGATCTCGGTGAAGTCAGCGCCCTTGTCGTTCAGCAGCGCCACGGCGCGCGCGCAGTAGGGGCAGAAGGGGCGGGTGTAGATGGTGACCTTGGCCATGAGGTGACTCGCTGGTGTTCCGACGCCCTCATATAGGACGCGCCTGCATTTCTGTAACGCGCGCGACGACGGATAGGGTCACCCTGGCCGCGCCGGCCGCCAGCAGCGCCCGCGCGCAGCCCTCGGCGGTGGCGCCGGTGGTGAGAACATCGTCAACCAGCAGGATCCTGCGGCCCTCGACCTGGCGTCGCCGGGCCGGCGGGACGACGAAGGCGGCCGCCACATTGCGCCTGCGCCCCGTGGCCGACTTGCCGCCCTGGCTGGCGGTGTCGCGTCGGCGGACCAGGGCGTCGGGCAGGTAGGGGCGCCCCGCCATGCGGGCCAAGGGGCGGGCGATCTCGGCGGCCTGGTTGTAGCGGCGGCTCAGAATCCGCGACCGATGGGCGGGGACGGGCGCGATGGCGTCGGCTTCGTCCAGCAAGTCGACCGCCGCGCGCGACAGCCAGCGCGCGAACAGGCCCGCCAGCTCGGTGCGGTCGGCGTGCTTGAGCATCAAGACCAGATCGCGCGAGTGCTCGTCATAGACACAGGCCGCCCGCGCCCGAGCGAAGGCCTTGGGCTTGGCCTGACAGGCGGGGCAGCGTTCGGCCGCCGCATCGACATAGGGCATGGCCAGGCCGCAGCCGTCGCAGACCGGATCGTCGATGAAGGTGACCTTGCTGAAAGCTGCTGGGTCGAGACCGCCGGTGAGCGCGGCCTGGCCTTGCAGGCTGGCGGGCGGCAGGATCAGGTCCAGCATCCCCCGACCCAGACCGCGCAGACGCGGGACCATGAGGCGGGTGGCGGCTTTCCATGTCGGTTCGAAATCGCCATGTTCCGCGCCCATGACCGCTTCTCCGCTCCTGTTCGACCGCGCCCTGCTTCGCCGGCGCCTTGACCGCGCCGCGCCCGAGTTCGGCGCCGCCGACTTCCTGAAGGTCCGCGCCGCTCAGGATGTGGTGATGCGGCTGGAGACGATCCTGCGACGCTTTCCGGTCGCCGTCGACCTCGGCGCGAGAAACGGTCATTTTTTCAAGGCGTTGAACGACAGTGACGCCCGCGCCAACCTCGACACGCTGATCGAGGCCGACCTGTCGGGGCGGATGCTGGCCGGCCGCGAGAGCCTGCGCGTCGTCGCCGACGAGGAGCGGTTGCCGTTCGGCGACGCCACGCTCGACCTCGTGGTTTCGACCCTGTCGCTGCACTGGACCAATGACCTTGTCGGCGCGCTGATCCAGATCCGCCGGGCGCTGCGGCCGGACGGGCTGTTCGTCGGCGCGATCTTTGGCGGGGCGACCCTGACGGAGCTGCGCCAGTGCCTGCTGGCGGCCGAGGCCGAACTGTCGGACGGCGCGTCGATGCGGGTGTCGCCGTTCGCCGACGCCATCGATGCGGCGGGCCTGCTGCAACGGGCGGGCTTCGCCCTGCCGGTGGCGGACGTCGATCGGGTCAAGGTGCGCTATGGCCATCCGATCGCGCTGCTGCGGGATCTGCGCAAGATGGGCGAGACCAGCGTGCTGCTGGACCGCTCGCGCAAGCCTTTGACGCGGCGCGTGCTGTTTCGGGCGATGGAGCTCTATGTCGAACGCTTCGCCGAGGCCGATGGCAAGGTGCCGGCGACGTTCGAGATCGTCTCGGTCACCGGTTGGGCGCCGCACGACAGCCAGCAAAAGCCGCTGCGGCCGGGCTCGGCCAAGATGCGCCTGGCCGACGCCCTTGGGACCCAGGAGCAATCGACCGGCGACAAGGCGGGTTAAGGGGCGGCGTAGGCGCCGTTAGCTGCCCATCGCGTCGGCGGACTTGGTGAAGGCGGTCTTGATGCCGTCGCTCAGCACGGTCATGGCGCCGATCAGGGCGATGCTGATCAGCACCACGATCACCCCGACCTCGACCGCCGTCGCGCCGGACTGGTCACGCCAGAACGCGGTCAGAGGACGTCGCGCAGCCAGGCCACCAGCGGCTCGTCGGCCGGCGGCATCGGATAGTCGCTCAGCTTGTCCGGTTTCACCCATGCCAGCGCCTCGTGCTCCTTGCGCGTCACTTGGCCTTCCCACCGACGCAGGAGGTACAGTGGCATCAGGAGGTGAAAAGACTCGTAACTGTGAGACGCAAAGACAAAGGGCGCCAGGCAGGCCTGGGCGACCTTGATCCCAAGCTCTTCCTGCAACTCGCGGATCAGGCATTCTTCCGGAGTCTCGCCAGGCTCGACCTTGCCGCCGGGAAACTCCCAAAGGCCCGCCAGTTGCTTGCCCGGCGGCCGCTGGCAGATCAGCACGCGCCCGTCGACATCGATCAGGGCGGCGGCGGCGACGAGGACGATCGGCTTGGTCATTGGGGGCGGTTTGGCGCGGGGCGGCGCGTGGGTCAATCTAGGCGGCGTGAAATTGATCCGTCATAGCGCATCGACCGATACGCTTCCGTCAGCGCCATTGTACGCGAGCTTGTATCCACGCAGGAACGACCGTCCGAGTATGACGCCATGCCACTGGTCGCCCCGCTGAAGCTTGACCCCGGTGAAGGGTTGAAACAGGAGCCGCTCCAGGCTCGGAATGTAGATGCGGGCAGTATAGATGTAGGCCCAATGGCGGCCGCCAACACCGCTGATTTCGCCCTCATCGGTTATCGGAAGCCCCAGCGAGCGGGCGAGATCATCGTCGATGCAGTCACCACCTGCTCCGGTGTCGATCAGCGCTTTGACCTTCTTTTTGGGCAGATCAGGCTTGTCGCCCGGTGGCGATTGGGACTTCAAGCCTATGTCGACCAACAACGTCGGGCCGAGTTGCACGAGCAGATCGGCTGGGGACGCGCCTGCCCTTCCGGCTTTAAACCCGGCTTGCGCTGAGGGCATGCGAAGGCGTGAAAATCATTCCACCCGGCAGCTGGATTGCAGCTGGCGCGCCGATCTGCCTAATCAGGCAAGCCCCTGACCCGAAACGCTCCACGGCAAGCGTGGCCGCTTCTTCGAAGTCATTGAAAACGCCTTGAAGCTCGCCACCATGGATGACAACCCACTCCTTGGCATGAGCGGCCTCTAATTCCGCGCGCATCTTTTCGAATGCGGCGATGTCGTCTCGAAGGATGGTCATCGGCGATTCCCTTGCGGCTTTTGAAACACCGATTGGCTTACCAAGCCAATCAACTCCCGTCACAACGCTCCAACATCGCCTGAGTCTCAGCTTTTGAGGTTAAGCGTTATTAACCATTTGCGCGAGGTGCGTCGAGTTTGCGGTAAAGCCGCCGCCGCTCTCAAAACTTGACTTTCCTACTCGGATAACCGATACACCCACTCGCGCCACTCCGGCGCTATTGGCGCTCCAGCCGCGTGAGGGTCCGTTTTCGGGCCAGCCTGTCGAGCGCCTTGAGAGCTTTTCTCACCGATCGCCCGTGCACGCGGGGCGCTCCCCCGAACGATAGCCGACAGGCCAGCCGTGCGAGGAACGCATGCGCTGTTTTTCGGCGCTTGAAAGACACAACACACGTGACTCAATTTTCCGACCTTGGCCTGGCCAAGCCGCTGCTGAAGGCGCTTGCTGAAAAGGGCTACAAGGAACCGACGCCGATCCAGGCCCAGGCCATTCCGGTGGTGCTGCAAGGCAAGGACCTGTTGGGCATCGCCCAGACGGGCACCGGCAAGACCGCCGCCTTCGCCCTGCCGATCCTGCAGCGCCTGGCCGAAGACCGTAAGCCGGCCCCGCGCCGCGGCTTCCGCTGCCTGGTCCTTTCCCCGACCCGCGAGCTGGCCACCCAGATCGCCGAGAACTTCAAGGCCTACGCCGTCCATATGGGCCTGTCGGTCCACACCATCTATGGCGGCGTCAAGTACGGCCCGCAGATGAAGGCCCTGGCCGGCGGCATCGACGTTCTGGTCGCCACCCCCGGCCGCCTGATGGACCACATGGCCGAGAAGTCGGCCATCGTCTCGGGCACCGAGATTTTCGTCCTCGACGAAGCCGACCAGATGCTGGACCTGGGTTTCGTGGTGCCGATCCGCAAGATCGCCGCCCAACTGACCAAGAACCGCCAGAACCTGTTCTTCTCGGCCACCATGCCCAGCGAGATCGGCAAGCTGGCCGGCGAGCTCTTGAACAACCCCGTGCAGGTCTCGGTCGCCCCGCAGGCCACGACGGTCGAGCGCATCGACCAGCGCGTGCTGTTCATCGAGGCCCAGCGCAAGCGTCCGCTGCTGGCCGAACTGTTCGCCGATAGCAGCTTCTCGCGCACCATCGTCTTCACCCGCACCAAGCGCGGCGCCGACCGGGTGGCCAAGTATCTGAACGCCGCCGGCATCGAGGCCGCCTCGATCCACGGCGACAAGACCCAGGGTCAGCGCGAGCGGGCCCTGGCGGCCTTCAAGGCCGGCGAGATGCGGGCCCTGGTGGCCACCGACATCGCCGCGCGCGGCATCGACGTCAACGACGTCAGCCACGTCATCAACTACGAGCTGCCCAACGTGCCGGAGGCCTATGTCCACCGGATCGGCCGCACCGCCCGCAAGGGCAAGGACGGCATCGCCATCAGCTTCTGCGCCGATGACGAACGCAATCTGCTGAAGGACATCCAGAAGGCCACCCGCCAGACGATCCCGTCCTTCGACCGTCGCAATGACAAGCAGCTGGCCGCCGCGGCCGCCGTCGCCGACAAGCTGGTTCCGGCTGAAAAGTACGTCGACCCGCGCAAGGCCGACCCGCGCAACAACGTCCCGTCCGAACTGCGCCGCAAGCGTAACCGCAAGCCTGGCGGCGGCGCTGGCCGAACCGAGGGCGGCCAGAAGTCCGGCCAAGGGCGTGGCCAGGGTCGGGATCAGGCCCGGGGGCAGGCGCCCAAGGGCGCGGCTCCCCGAAACGAGTTTCGCGGCCCCAAGCGCGCCGAGGCCGCCAGCGAGAAGCGCTGGTCGCCGATCGACTGATCGTCAAAGATTACAATAGGTTGTGCAACCGGAGCGAGGGTTTCCCTCTCGCTCCGCAACTGCAGCGCTTGATTTAAGGCGGAGCTTGAAACCGCCTCCGCGAGCAGTCACCTTGAGGCCAGGGCCGATCGGCGGATCGGGCAGGGGACCTTGGGATGGGCGAGGGCGGCGAACAAGCCACGCCTGCAATGACGAAGATCGTCGGTGGCGAGATGGCCGCGCGCGTCCGCGCGTTTGATTGGTCGACGACGCCGTTGGGCGGGCGTGAGACCTGGTCGCCGGCGTTGCGCCTGGCGGTCGACATCGTGCTGGCCAGCAACTTCCCGATGGCCCTGCGCTGGGGCCCGGAGCTGGTGCTCATCTACAACGACGCCTACGCGCCCGCCCTGCACGAGCGCCATCCCGTCTCGCTGGGGCAACGGCTCTCTGACGCCACCCCGGCGTTTCAGGCGACGCTGCGCAGCTTGCACGACGATATTCTTGCTGGTCGAAGCGGCGGCTACGCCTTTGAGCGCCTGCCGCTGAAGGTGCTGCGCGACGGTGTTTTGGAAACCGGTTACTTCGCAATCAATTACAGTCCGCTGCCCGACGAAAGCGCGCCGAGCGGCGTGGGCGGCGTGCTGGTGGCGGCCGTCGAAATTTCACGGTCGGTGGAAGCCGAGCAGACCCTCCGCCGTACCCAGGAACGCTACCAGATGGCCCGCGAAGCGGCCGGCGTGGTCGGGGCCTGGGAATGGGACATGAAGGCCAACAAGGTCTACGCCGACGCGCGATACGCCGAACTGCACAATGTCGACCCCTCCCTGGCGGAGCGGGGCCTGCCGGTAGAGGCCTTCACGCCGGCGCTGCATCTTGATGACCGCGAGCGCATTCGCGAGGCCGCTATGGCCTCGGCGGCGACCGGCGAAACCTTCTCCGAGGAGTATCGCCTGGTGCAGGCCGATGGCTCGGTGCGTTGGATCTATACGCGCGGAAAGGCGTACCTGGACGACGCCGGCCAGCCGTCGCGCAACGCCGGCGTCATCATCGATGTCACCGAGCGCAAGCAGGTGGAGGCCGAGTTGGCCGCCGCCCGCGTCGACCTGGATCTGGCCGCCCAGGCGGCGGGTCTTGGGCGTTGGGTGATCCGGCCACACCTTGGCCAACGCTACTGGGACGCGCGTACCCGGGCGATCTTCGGACTCACCGAGAACGAGGCGCCCAGTACGTCTCGCTTCCTGGCGCTGGTGCACCCCGACGATCGCGAGGCGGTGCGCGACGCGATGGCCGCCGCCACCGACCCGCACGGGACGGGCACGATCAATCTCGACTACAGGATTCACCGCGCCAACGACGGCGCCTCGCGTTGGATCGAGGTGTTCGGCCAGGCCTTCTTCGAGCACGAGGTGTGTACGCGCTTTGTGGGCGTCGCCTCAGACGTCACCGATCGTCGCGAGGCGGTGGAACGTCTGCTGAGCCAGGAGGAGACCCTGCGGCTGGCGATCGACGCCGCCGACGTGGGCACCTGGAATCACGATCTGCAGTCGGGCGAGGTTCGGCTTTCGGATCGCTGCTACGCGATGTTCGGCGTTCCGGCCGGCGAGCCGGTCTCGCTCGAGAGTCTGATGCCGCTCACCCATCCGGCGGATGTCCAACGGACGCGCGACGCGATCGCTCGCGCCCTGGATCCTGCCGTCCGCGCCGAGTACGCCGTCGAGTTCCGGGTGATCGGTCGGGACGACCATGTCGAGCGCTGGCTGTCGGTGAAGGGCAAGGTGTTCTTCGACGAGGACGGCAAGCCTCGGCGTTTCCTCGGAGCGGCGGTCAATATCACCGAGCGCAAGCGCGCCGAACTGCATCTGCGCCTGCTGGTCAACGAGCTGAACCACCGGGTCAAGAACAGCCTCGCCACCATCCAGGCCATCGCCGCCCAGAGCTTCAACGGCCAGCATTCGATGGCGGAGGCGCAGGAAGCGTTTTCCAACCGCATCGTCGCGTTGGCCGAGGCGCATGATCTGCTGACGCGCGAGAACTGGGAAGGCGCGGACATGCACGACGTCGCCTGCCGTGTGGCCGCGCTGCATGGCGGCGACGCCCGCTTTGAGCTGAACGGCAGGGCCATCCGCCTGTCGCCGAAGACGGCGTTGTCGCTGTCGATGGCGCTGCACGAACTGGCCACCAACGCGGTCAAGTACGGCGCCCTCTCAGGTCCGGACGGGCGGATCCGGATCGCCTGGGATCTGGCGCCTGAGCCGGGCGCGCCCCGTCTGGACATGACCTGGACCGAACGGGGCGGGCCGCCCGTGACGCCGCCCGAACGGCGCGGCTTCGGCTCGCGTCTGATCGAGCGCGGCCTGGCGGCGGAGCTGTCAGGCGCGGCGGTGATCGACTTCCAGCCCGAGGGCGTGGTCTGCCGGATCCGGGCGCTGCTCGAGGCCTGAGTCAGAGCGTGACGCCGAAAGTGGGAACCGGTTTCGGCACGAGTCACGCTCTAAGTGTTTGATTTAGAGACTTTAGCCCGAAATCGATTCCGATATCGGGCTAGAGGCTCTAGTTCGCCGCCGCGCGGAGGGCGGCGGCGATCTGCTCGTCGGTGCGCCGCAGGGCCATCGTCAGCGCGCCGGCCACGATCAGCGGGATCAGCGCCCAGACGAGCAGGCCCGCGACCGCCAGGGCGGTGGCGCCGCCGATCAGGGCGGCGATGACCAGTTCAGCCAGCGCGGCCAGGAACGAGCCGCCGCGACGCCGGCGGAAGTCGGCGCGCTTGCCCGGCTTCTGATGCCAGACGCCGATCAGGCCAGCCGTCCAGGCCGTCAGCCCGGCGCCGAGCGCGGTCCAAAGTCCAGCCAGGGGCGCGTACCAGATCAGGGCGGCGATCGGCACGACCAGCAGTCCCGCCACCGGGATCAGGGCGGCCGCCAGCTTGGCGCGGCGCAGCACGCTCATCGGCGTGGGCGAGATGGCCAGCAGGTCCGGCGTGTCCTCGGCCGAGACGGTGATCCAGATCAGGCTCCCCGCCACCTGTCCGGCCAGAAAGGTGACCGCCGCCGCCGGGCCCGCCAGGGCCCAGTCAGGCAGGCGCCCGGCGACGCGAACCATCACGAAGGCGAGGGGCACCATGTAGAGCACGCGCAGCAGCACCTGCGAGAGCAGCGCCGCGTCGCGGCTGATCAGGCGCAGTTCCTTGCGCAGCGTGGCCTGGAACGCGCCCGCCGCGAAGTCGCGGGTAGGCCCCTTGGCCGCCTTGCGCGTCTCGGCCCCCTGCGTCGCGGCGGCGGCGTCGGCGAAACGCCGGCCCAGCACCCGGGCGGCGAACAGGAACACGCCCAGACCGATCGCCAGCAGGATCAGCAGCGGGATCGGCTGGCCGACCGCCGCGCGCAGCGGCAGGTCGGCGAACGGCGGCGGCTGGATGCGCCCGTCGCGCACGTCCAGCGCGATGCGCGCGAACAGGCTTTCCGACGCCTTCTCGCCCATCAGGTTGCGGTACTGGCTGGCCAGGAAGAAGGCCGCGCCGATCAGGGCCGCCATGACCTGGGCCACGGTGCGGGTGCGGCGCGGGCCGATCAGCGCGAACAGCGCCATGGCCAGCAGCAGGCCCACGCCCGAGGCGGCCAAAGCCGCCGAGGCCAGCACCACGAACACGCCGGCCCAGTGCGGGTGTCCCATGACGATCGCCGGGGTCAGCAACAGAACGGCCGGCAGCATGAACCAGAGGCCGGCGTTGACCGCCAGGCCCAGGGCCCGGACGAACAGAACCCTGCGCGGCGACAGCGGCGAGGAGAACAGCAGGTCGAGGTCGCCGCGCTCGTAGAGGGCGTCAGCCGAGGCCGCCAAGGTGGTCGACAGCATCAGGGTCAGGATCACCGCCAGCGCCATGTCGGTGATGATCACCGCGAAGGGGATGATCGGGACCTCGTGTCCCTTGGTCGCCAGCGCCAGGAAGACGCCGCCGGCCAGAGCGAAGGCGCCGAGGATGGCGAAGGCGATGATCGACCCCGGGCCGCGCGACTTGCGGCCGGCCATGGCGCCGCGCCAGGCCAGGCGAATCTCGTGGGCCAGAAGCCAGGGCGTGCTGGCCGGCTTGAATGGCAGGCTCACGCGGCGGCCTCGGCCGTCAGTTGCAGGAAGACGTCCTCCAGGGTGCGGCCGCTGGCCTCACCGGCCTTTCCGCGCAGTTCCTCCAGCGTGCCTTCGGCCAGCAGGCGACCGCCGGCGATGATGCCGATGCGGTGGGCCATGCGCTCGGCCACCTCCAGGATGTGCGTGGTCAGGATCACCGTCCCTCCCGCGTCGACGCGGGCCTGCAGCATGTCCTTGACCAGGCGCGCGGCGGCGGCGTCGAGGCCCGTCAGCGGCTCGTCCAGGATCAGGAGCTTGGGATCATGGATCAGGGCGCCGGCCAGGGCGACCTTCTGCTTCATGCCGCGCGAAAAGCCTTCGCAGCGGCGGCGGGCCTCGGACGCCAGGCCCAGCGTCGACAAGAGCTCTTCGGCCTTGGTCTTGGCGGTGCGCGGGTCGATGTTCCAGAGGCCGGCGACGAACTCCAGGTACTCCAGGGGTGTCAGCTTGTCGTAGATCATCGCCTCGTCGGGCGCCCAGGCCAGCAGGGCCTTGGCGGCGGCCGGGTCCTTGCGGGCGTCGACCCCGAAAATGGCGATCTCGCCCGCGTCGGGCTGGGTGAGGCCGGCGACCATCCGCAGGGTGGTGGTCTTGCCTGCGCCGTTCGGGCCCAGCAGGGCGTAGAGCTCGCCCGCGCGGACCGTCAGGTCCAGGTTCGACACCGCAGGCTTGGCGAACGTCTTGTTCAACCCGCGAATTACCAAGGCTTCCGTCAACGCCGCCCCCAAAAGCACAACTTTGCGGCGGCATGTGAGCCTGATGCGGTCCGCCACGCAAGCCGAACACGCGAAGGGCGCCGAACCTGCGTCCGGCGCCCTCAAGGCGTCTGCGATGACCGCCCGCCTTAGCGGTAGCGGTACTCGTAGTGGCACTTCTTCTTGTTCTTGCCGATCTCGTGGCCGGCCACGGCGCCGACCGCGCCGCCCAGCAGGGCGCCTTCGGTCTTGTTGCCGCGCGCGGCGACGGTGTTGCCCAGCAGGGCCCCGCCGAGGCCGCCGATAATGGCGCCGTTCTTGGCCTTGGACTTGTTACAGACCAGAACGCGATAGCGGTTCTTCGACTGGGCGTCGGCGGTGGTCACGGCCACGGTGCTGACGGTGAAGCCGACGGCGGTGGCCAGGATGATGGCTTTCAGGGGCGCGCGCATGACGAGCTCTCCGTTCTTGTTTCTTGGTTCGATCCCTCGGTGACTCAACGCCCAAGCCGGCGGCCGGTTTCCGAAAAGTCGGCGAGCCGACCGTCGACCGGGTGTTGAGGTCAGGGTCAGCCCTGGACGCGATAGCGGCCGTCGGCGTCGGGGCAGACGCGCACGTAACGGGTCTCGACCCGGCCGTTGTACTCGGTCGGAGCCGGGGCCAGGCGGCAGCGCTCGCCGGAGTCGGCGTAGCGACCGTCGCTGTAGCGGTAGGGTTGGGTCTGCTCGTAGCTGTAATAGGCGCCGCGCGTGTCGCACTTGGCCGAGGCGTTACCGACGGCCGCACCGACGCCCGCGCCGACCAGGGCCCCCAGCACCGTGCCTTCCGGACGGGCGTTGCGCGCGGCGACGTTCGAGCCGAGCGCCGCGCCGGCGAGGGCGCCGATCACGCCGCCGACGGTGGCGTTGCGCTTGGCGTCCTGTCGGCAGTCGGCGCCGGTGTTGGTGCTGACGCTGGTGTCGATGCTGTAACCGCCGGCATAGGGCGCGCCGTAGCGGCTAGCCTCGCCCGGATAGCGGCGGTCATAGCTGCCGTAGCCGTTGCGACGGTCATAGGCGTCGCGGGCGGCGATGTAGCGGTCGCGATCGCGCTCCCACTGATCGCGGTTGGCGTCATAGCCGGCATAGCTGACGCCGCTGACGCGGAATCGCGCGGCCTCGCGCGGGTTACGGCGGTCATAGGCGCCCTCGCCGTAGCGGCGGTCGTAGCTGTAGCGCGCGCGCTCGTAGTTGGCGCGGGCGCGTTCGAACTCGGCCTGCTCGGCGTAGTAGGCGGCGCTGTCGCGGTACTGGGCCACGCGATAGCGGTCGGCGTAGCTGGGATGGCGGCGGTCATAGGCGCCGCGACCGTAGCGACGGTCATAGTCGTCGCGGGCGCGCACATAGTTGGCGCGGTCGCGCTCATAGGCCTCTTGCCGCGCCTGATACTCGGCCACACCTTCGTAATAGTTGGAGCGCTGGGTGTCGTAGCGCTCGAGGCTACGCTGATAGGCCGCATCCTGGGCGAAGGCCGGGGCGACCGCGCCGCAGGCCACGGTGGTGGCGAGCAGCGAGGCGAGAATCCTGGAAGTCATGGTGGTGGTCTCCGTTCAACCGAACGGATCGACGTCCGACCCCGGCACGGGCCGCCAATCCGGGGGCGTCCGCCCCTGCGGAGACAGATAAGCGTTGGTTGGCGCGGAGGTTCCCGAACGGCGTCCTCAGTCCCTCGTCACCGTCATCATGTAGTTGATGTCGGTGTCGCTTGAACGGCTCCAGCGGCCGGTCAGCGGGTTGTAGGCCACCCCAAACGGACCCTGCATCGCCACGGGCTCGTTGCTGAGGAAGGCGCGCAGCTCTTCGGGTTTGAGGAACTGCTTCCAGTCGTGGGTGCCGGGCGGCACCCAGCGCAGCACGTACTCGGCGCCGATCTTGGCCAGGGCCAGGGCCTTCAGCGTGCGGTTCAGGGTGGCCACGACCATGATCCCGCCGGGCTTGAGCAGCTTGGCGCAGGTGCGCAGGAACTGGCCCGGATCGGCGACGTGTTCGATGACCTCCATGGTCAGCACCACGTCGAACGGCCCCGCGCCCTCGGCCAGCAGCTGTTCGGCGGTGGCGGGGCGGTAGCCGATCGTCAGGCCCTGCTCGGCCGCGTGGGTGGCGGCGGTCTTGATGTTCTTTTCCGAGGCGTCGATCGCCGTCACCGCAAAGCCCAGTCGCGCCATGGGCTCGGACAGCAGGCCGCCGCCGCAGCCGATGTCCAGCAGGGAAAGACCCTCGAACGGCGCCCGGACGGCGCCGTCGCGCCCGAACCGCGCCAGGGCCTGCTCGCGGATGAAGGCCAGGCGGCAGGGGTTGAACACATGCAGCGGCGCGAACTTGCCCTTGGGGTCCCACCACTCGGCGGCGATGGCCGAGAACCGCGCGACGTCGGCGGGGTCGATGCTCCAGGAGGGAGCGGGGGAAGCGGCTTGTGTCATGGCGCGTGTCTACCACGAGGCCGCGTGTGCGCCACGTCCCAACCCCCTCACGCAAAAAAGACACGTCCGCGACATTGCCGTTGCGCCATCGGCTCGCTAGAAGGCGCGGGCTTGCGCGAGGGGGAGCGATCCGGCCGCGCGGGCGCAAGAAATAACCAAGTGTCGAGGTACCAAGGACGTGTCACGTCTGGTGATGAAGTTCGGCGGCACATCGGTGGCCGATCTGGAGCGCATCCGCCGTGTGGCGCGCCTGGTCGCCGCCGAGGTCGCGACGGGTAAGCAGGTCGCGGTGGTCGTCTCGGCCATGTCGGGCAAGACCAATGAGCTGGTCGCCTGGACGGACGGCGCTGGCCGCGCCGCCCAAGGTCTGCCGGAGTCGGACGACGAGTACGACGCCGTCGTCGCCTCGGGCGAGCAAGTCACGGCTGGCTTGCTGGCCATGACCCTGCGCAACATGGGTCACAAGGCCCGCTCGTTCCTGGGCTGGCAGGTGCCGATCCTGACCGACGAGGCCCACGGCCGCGCGCGGATCGAGGAGATCCCGCCGGAGAACCTTGAGGCCTGCTTCGCCAACGGCGAGATCGCCGTGATCGCGGGCTTCCAGGGCGTGACGCCGAACCGCCGCATCACCACCCTGGGCCGGGGCGGCTCGGACACCAGCGCCGTGGCCATCGCCGCCGCCGTCAAGGGCGACTGCGACATCTACACGGACGTGGACGGGGTCTACACCACCGACCCCCGGATCGAGAGCAAGGCCAAGCGCCTGGCCAAGATCTCCTACGAAGAAATGCTCGAAATGGCCTCGCTGGGGGCCAAGGTTCTGCAGACCCGCTCGGTCGAGATGGCCATGGCCCATCGCGTCCCGGTGCGGGTGCTGTCGAGTTTCGTCGAACCGGGCGAAGCCCCGGGCCAAGGTACGATCGTCTGCGACGAGGAAGAAATCATGGAAAAGCGCATCGTCTCCGGCGTCGCCTACAGCCGCGACGAAGCCAAGATCACCCTGCTGGGCCTGCCCGATCACCCGGGCGTGTCCTCGCAGATCTTCGGCCGGCTGGCCGACGCCAATGTGAACGTCGACATGATCGTGCAGTCGCGCGCCCGCAGCGCCGCGACCGCCAACATGGAGTTCACGGTCGGCAAGCGTGACGCCGCCCGCGCCGTCGAGATCGTCCAGGCCGCCAAGACCGAGATCGGTTTCGAGGACGTGGCCGTCAACGAGGACGTCGCCAAGGTCTCGGTGATCGGCGTGGGCATGCGTTCGCACGCCGGCGTCGCCCAGTCGATGTTCGCGGCCCTGGCCGAGAAGAATATCAACATCCAGGTCATCTCGACCTCGGAGATCAAGATCTCGGTCCTGATCGACGCGGCCTACACCGAACTGGCCGTCCGCGCCCTGCACGCGGTGTACGGGCTGGATCAGCTCTGATCTGAGACGGAGGGAGCGCCCCCTCCGTCACGATGCTGCGCATCGCGCCACCTCCCCCGCAAGCGGGGCAGGAGGACACGGTTTCATCCTCCCCCGTGAAACGGGGGAGGGGGACCGCGAAGCGGTGGAGGGGGCGCTCTCCATCTTGCAAGAAAACGTCGCGTTCGGACGTTATGAGGGCGTCAGCCCAAGAGAGTCCCATGCCCGACGTCTTCAAGTTCGACCCCGACGCCAAGACCGTCACCTTCCACGGTGACGCGGGTCTGGAGCTGCTCTACGACCTGCTCCTGCGGGCCAAGTTCGGCGACGGCTACGAGAAGCCGCTGCTGATCAGCCCGTGGCTGGCGGCCCTGCTGCGGCAGCTGGACCAGGCGCTGCCGGACGACGGCCAGTGGTTCCCCGAAAAGCCCGGCCAGCCGATCTTCGACACCGACGACCTCTTGGCCATGGGCGACGCGGTCATCGAGGAGGGTCACACCGTCGGCTGGTGGACCATGAACCCGCTGGAAAAGCGCGACTACCTGCGCAAGGTCATCGCCGCCCCGCACCCGCTGACCGACCTTGAGGTCGCGTTCATCGAGAACGACATCGACGCGGCCCTGGAACAGGCCCGCCGCCTGGTCGCCGACGCCGACGAGCCCCTGGCGATGCCGGGGCACGGCTGAGTCGTCCTTTTCGCAGCGCGCTCAACATCGCGATAACGACGTTCTTAGAAACCCGATCCGGGGTGCTTAACCATGTCCGCGCATATCCTGGAAAGGCTGTTGGCCGCACCTCGCCCCCGAAAATAAAAGCCAGAACCAGATGGGGGCGACATGGATTTCGACGCGGCGATGGCGGCTCATGCCGACTGGAAAGTGAACTTGCGGATCGCGATGGAAACGCGGGCCCATGTCGACGTGGAGCGCGCCAGTTCCGACTGCAACTGCGCGCTGGGACGGTGGCTGCACGGCGAGGCCAAGTCGCGCTTGGCGGGGGACCGCACCTATCTGCAATGCGTTGAAGCTCACCGCGACTTTCATAAGTCTGCGGGTGAGATCGCCGTCGCGATCAATCGCGGCGACACCGCTACCGCCGCCCGACTCCTGGAGGGCGGTTCGCCGTTCTCGACCGCGTCACTCCAGGTCGCCGTGGCCATCCGACGTCTGAAGACCGCCGTCCCGGCCTGACGGCTACTTCGCCGCCGGCCGAGGCTTGGGATACCAGAGCGCGTTGACGATCACCCAGCGCTCGCCGAACCGGCCGAGGCTGAGGTGGTCGACGAACCACGGCGTCTCGACGCGCGCCACCGCCACATTGCCGGCGACGTCCAGCACCCGGACGGTGCGGTCCCACTGGTCGCGCGGGGTCTTCAGGGCGCCTTGCCGGGTGAGGTCGATCAGTTCGTCACGGCTCATGCGGCGCAGGGCCAGGACCTCGTCGGGATCGGCCTTGGCGCGGACGGCGCGCTTGGCCAGGTCCGGGTGCAGGGCGCGCGTGACGCGGGCGGTGTCGCCCTCCAGCTGACCGTCGACATAGTCGAACGCCACCGCCTCCACCGCCTTGACGGCCGCCGGGTCCAACGCCGGGGGCGGGGCGGCTTGCAGGGCCAGGGCGGTCAGCAGGGCGGCGATCATGCGCGTCTCCAAGAAGGCGAATCGAGGGCGCAAGCTTGAGGTGAATCGTGACGTTGGCGTGGCGAACCGGCGTTCGGTGAGACGGCTGTGCTTGGTAGCGGAGGCCAAAGCCTCCGACCTCTCCAGGATCAAAACACGCGTCATCCCGGGCGGCGAAGCCGACCCGGGACCCAGCGGCCGGCGCAATGCGGTCGCCCCTGGGTCCCGGCGTTACAGCCCGCTACGCGGTCTTCCAGCCGGGATGACGGCGCGTTTGGGGATTGAGGACGGACCGCCTAACGGCCCTCCCGCCGATAGCGCGAGACGAAGGCCCACAAGGCGTCGTTGTCGGCGAGCCAGATGTGGCCGCCGCCGACGGTCATGCGGCCCACCACATCGGCGTCGTCCCGACAGCCGGAATAGCGCTCCTCATAAACGCCGGGCGCGACCCATTGCGTGGTCGGCGGCGCCTGGCAGCCGTTCAGCGCCGCCCAGCGCTGCTCGGCCGCATGCATCGTGTACTGCCAGTAGCCCGCGCCGCCGCCCTGCGTAGGATTGGTCGTGTCCGTGTCGCCGGCGAAGGCGATCACCGGCATCGGACGCGCCGGCTGGCAGGTGGCGGGATCGGGCTCGTCCGGCTCTTCGCGGCGCGGATTGCCCGCCCGCAGGCCCACCACCGGCGCGATGGCCGCGTAACGGTCCGAGGCCACGCAGCCCAGCCAGGAGGCCATGCGTCCGCCGCCCGACAGGCCGGTGACATAGACGCGCGCGGGCTCGACGCAGCCCTCGGCGACCAGACCGTCGACCAGCGCCGCCAGATAGGCCACGTCGTCGGCGTCCGAGGCGTCGGGGATCTTGCCGGTCACGGTCGGCACGCCCGGAATGTTCCACGCAAAGCCCTTGCCGGCGGGGATGGCGGCGGTGGGCGCGACGACCAGGAAGCCGTGACGCTCGGCCGTCGCCTCCAGCTTGGAGTCGGTCAGCATCTTGCCGCCTTCGCCGCCGCTGCCGTGCAGCAGGATCAGCAAGGGCGCGGGCCTGGCCGCGTCGAGCGCCGCCGGGCGGCGCAGCAGGAACGGCCGCCCGGTCCCGCCGACGTCGACGCTTACGGTCGCGCCGGGCGAACCGACGGCGCAGGCCGCCTGGGCGCCGGCGGCGCCGCACAAGACCGCCAACGGGGCCAGAAGGGTCAGCAGCCCGCGTCCCAGCATTATGGCCCTCATCGACACACTCCTTATCGCGCAACCGCCAACCTAGCCGCAGCGCCCGTAAGGCGGAACCAGGGCGACGCTGATCTTGCCGCCGAGGCTGTGAGGATGCGTCGGCGGGGCTATAGTCGCGACATGGCCGATGCCTTGACCGCGCCCGCCGAACTTTCGTTCCGCCGTTATGGCGAGGACGCGCCGCCGCACGACCACGCCTTCGACCAGATCGTGTTGCCGCGCCGGGGCGTGCTGGAGATGGAGATCGAGGGCCGGGGCGGGCGAGTGGATCCAGGCCGCGCGGCGGTGGTGCCGCCCGGCGCCCGCCACGCCTTCGCGGCCTCGGGCGAGAACCTGTTCGTGGTCGCCGATATCGGTGGCGACCTGATGAAGCCGTTCGAGCGTCTGCGCGAGCGACCCTTTGCGCCGGTGACGGGCGCGGTGCGCGGACTGCTGGAGTTCCTGGCGGGCGAGAGGCCCGGGGCCATTGAGCCTGGGGTCGCTACCCTTTGGACCCCGCTGCTTCTGCGCGGGCTGTCGGCGGGGCCGATCGCCGTCGATCCGCGTCTCGCCCGCGCCGCTGCGCTGATCGAGGCCCGCTACGACCAGCCCCTGACCGTCCGCGATCTGGCCGCCGAGGCCGGCATGAGTCAGAGCCGCTTCTTCGCCCGCTTCGCCGACGCCTACGGAATGACGCCGCACGCGGCCGTGTCCGCCGCCCGCCTGCGGGCGGCGCAACGGCTGCTTTCGGACACCTCGCTGTCGATCGCCGAGATCGCCGTGCGTACGGGCCATGGCGACCAGAGCGGCCTGACCAAGCGCATGAAGGCGGCGCTGGGTGTGACGCCTGGGGCTTGGCGGAAGCGGCGGTAGGGCCGCTGATCACCCGTGAGTTTCCGCCAAGCGATCAGGAGCTTTCGCCAAGGCGGATCGTGACGGCGATGGTAAGCCGAACGTATGACCCCTTCGCGCAACCTCCTGCTCGGCCTGCTGTGCGGCGTGATCGCCGGGGCGTTCTGGGGCGGGGTGTTCCTGGCGCCGAAGCTGCTCTCCGAGTTCACGCCGCTGCAGGCGACGGCGGGGCGGTATCTGGCCTATGGCCTGGCGGCGGCGCTCCTGCTGCTGCCCAGCTGGAAGGCGGTGATGGCGCGGATGGACGGCCGCGACTGGCGCGACCTCATCCTGCTGAGCCTGTTGGGCAACCTGATCTACTATGTGGGCTTGGCCGTGGCGGTGCAGAGCGCGGGCGTGGCCCTGGCCTCACTGGTCATCGGCCTCCTGCCCGTGACCATCACCCTGGTTGGCGCGAGACCGGGCGAGGGGACGCCGCTGCGGCGCCTGATCTGGCCGCTGGCCCTGATCCTCGCCGGCGGGCTCTGCATCAACCTCGACGCCTTCGCCGCCGCCGGGCGGGCGGGGATGAGCCGGACGCTCGTCGGCCTGCTGGGCGCCCTGCTGGCCCTGGGGGTCTGGACCGCCTACGCCGTCTGAGACGCCCGGCGCCTGGCCGCCACGCCGAAGTTCAACAGCCACGAGTGGTCGCTGCTGACCGGCGTCGCCACGGGTCTGCTGTCGCTGCTCATCGTGGTCCCGGCCTTCGCCCTGGGCGGCAAGGCCCATGCCGCCAGCGCCTGGGGGCTGTTCTGGGGCGTCAGCTTCGCCGTCGCCATCGGCGCCTCAGTGATCGGCAACGGCCTGTGGAACGCCGCCAGCCGCCTGTTGCCGCTGTCGCTGTCGGGCCAGCTGATCGTGTTCGAGACCGTGTTCGCCCTGCTGTACGGCTTCCTGCACGAGGGCCGCTGGCCGCGCGCGCTGGAGAGCCTCGCGATCCTGCTGATGCTGGCCGGGGTGCTGTGGTCGGCGCGGCGGCATCGGGGGGATCACGTGGAGCGAACCAGCCCCCTCTAACCCGACCTCCCCGGCATTCGCCGGGGAGGTCGGAGGATCGGATCTTGAAAGCCCCCCAAACCTAAACCCCACCTGAACGGCCGGTCCCGATCTCGTTCAGGCCGAAGGGCCTACAACGCCTATCAACAGAGATAGGAGACCCGCCATGAAGACCCTCGGCAAGTTCACCAAGACCGCCATCGCCGTCACCGTCGCCGGCGCGCTGGTCGCCCCCGCCACCGCCGCCTTCGCCGGTGAGAAGACCGAGCGCGCCATCATCGGCGCGGTGATCGGCGGCATCGCCGGCGCGGCCATTGGCGACGGCAAGGGTGAAGCGGTCGCCATCGGCGCCGTCGCGGGCGCGGCCCTGGGCGCCAGCACCGCCAAGAACAAGTACGACCGGCGCTACAGCCAGTCGTACCGGACCGCCCCGCGCTACGGCTACGACAACCGCTACGCCTACGACAGCCGCGCCGACAGCCGCTACGCCTACGACCGCTACGGCCAACGCTATGAGCGCCGCGATCGCTATGACGACCGCTACGCCTACGGCTACCGCCGCTAACCGATCGCCGCTGGAGTTCTGATCCCTCCCCCAGTGTGCAAGACTGCGCCGTCCGGTTCCCCTCCGGGCGGCGCTTTTTCGTGAGCGCACACCTAATCGACGTTCGGTTGACGCGCGCGACTGGTCCCCGGGCGAAATCTGCTGTAGCCCCCATCTAGGAGGTAAGAGCCGTCTTCCCCCTGGCCGTTGACGCCAGGACAGGACGGGTCTTGGGACAGGGAGCGCGTACAGGCGTCATGGCGGCATCCGGCATCGCCGTTCGAGGACCACGCAGTCTGCTTCGGCAGATCCGCGAGGCCATGGCCGGCGCGGGGCCCGCTCAGGGCAAGCTGGACATGGTGGTGCGCACCATCGCCATTTCGATGGTGGCGGAGGTCTGCTCGATCTATCTGCGCCGCGCCTCGGGCGATCTTGAGCTGTTCGCCACCGAGGGTCTGGCCCGCGAAGCCGTCCACGTCACGCGCCTGAAGCCGGGCGAGGGCCTAGTCGGCGAGACCATGCGCCTGGGGCGGCCGCTGAACCTGTCGGACGCCGCCAGCCACCCGTCGTTCTCGTACCGCCCGGAAACCGGCGAAGATCCGTACCACGCCTTCCTGGCCGTGCCGCTGCTGCGCGGCGGCCGCGCGATCGGCGTGCTGGTCGTCCAGAACCGCACCGAGCGCAACTACGATGAAGAGGAGGTCGAGGACCTCCAGATCATCGCCATGGTGCTGGCCGAGATGGTCAGCTCCAGCGAGCTGCTGGGCGCCGACGAACTCAAGGACGTCGAGCTGGCGCCGCACAAGCCCGAGCGCCTCAAGGGCTCGCGCTTCGCCGAGGGCCTGGCCTATGGCGTGGCGGTGCTGCACGAGCAGCCGGTCGCGCCCGAGACCCTGCTGTCGGACGACGCCCTGGCCGAGGAAGCGCGCCTGACCTACGCCATCGAGGCGCTGCAGACCCAGATCGACGAGATGCTGGAAGGCCAGCACGGTCTGGTCGGCGCCTCCTACGAGGTGCTGGAGACCTACCGCCTGTTCGCCCACGACCGGGGTTGGAACCGCTCGCTACAGGAGGCGGTGCGCTCGGGCCTGACCGCCGAGGCCGCCGTCGAGCGTGTCCGCTCCGAGCACCGCGCCCGTCTTGGCCAGGCGCGCGATCCCTATCTGCGCGAGCGGCTGCACGACCTGGAGGACCTCAACGACCGGCTGCTGCGCCACCTGTCGGGCGATGTCCACGCCGTGCGTCAGCTGCCGGACGACGCGATCCTGATCGCCCGGAACCTGGGCCCCGCCGACCTCCTGGAATACGATCGCACCAAGCTGAAGGGCATCCTGCTCGAAGAGGGCAGCGCCGCCAGCCACGCCGGCATCGTCGCCCGCGCGCTCGACATCCCGTGCGTTGGTCGTCTGGTCGGTCTGCGCGACCGCGTCAACGAAGGCGACCCCGTCGTGGTCGACGCCGAGACCCAGGAGGCGTGGCTGCGTCCGCGCCCGGACGTGGTCAAGGCGCTGAAGGCCCGGATGGAGGTCCGCGCCCAGCGCAAGGCCGAGTTCGCCCGCCTGCGCGACACCCCGCCGATCACCAAGGACGGCGCCAAGATCACCCTGCTGATGAACGCCGGCCTGGCCGTCGATCTCGACATTCTGGGTGAGACGGGCGCCGAGGGCATCGGCCTGTTCCGCACCGAGTTCCAGTTCATGGTGGCCGAGGAGCTGCCGCGCCTGGAGGCCCAGACGGCGCTCTATGAAAAGGTGCTGGAAGCCGCCAACGGCATGCCGGTGACCTTCCGCACGCTGGATCTCGGCGGCGACAAGCTGCTGCCGTACATGGAGCTGGAGCGCGAGGACAACCCGGCCCTGGGCTGGCGCGCCGTGCGCATGGGCCTGGACCGTCCGGCCCTGCTGCGGATGCAGATCCGCGCCCTGATCAAGGCCGCCAACGGACGGCCGCTGCGGATCATGTTCCCGCTGGTGGCCAATGTGGACGAATTCCGCGCCGCCCGGTCGTTCGTCGACCAGGAGATCGCCTGGGCGTTGAAGCGCGGCCGGCCCGCGCCCGCGCGGCTGGACGTCGGGGCCATGGTCGAGGCGCCGTCGCTGCTGTGGCATTTGGACGCGCTGCTGCCGATGACCGACTTCGTGTCGGTGGGCACCAACGATCTGATGCAGTACCTGTTCGCCGCAGACCGGGGCAATCCCCGCGTCTCGGACCGCTACGACCCGCTGTCGCCGGCCGCGCTGCGGGCGCTGAAGACGATCCAGCAGGCCTGCGCCGACACCGGGACCCAGGTGTCGGTCTGCGGTGAGATGGCCGGCCGTCCGCTGGAGGCCTTCGCGCTTGTGGCGCTCGGTTTCGATCGTTTGTCGATGCCGCCTGCGGGGATCGGTCCCGTCAAGCAGATGGTCCTGTCGCTGGATCGCGAGGCGGCTCGTCGGAATGTCGAGGCGCTGCTGAAAGGGTCTGGCGGATCCTTGCGCGGCGAGATCGAAACCTTGGCGCGGAAACTCTACGTCGCCGTGTGACAAAAGCTTGGCTGTTAACCAAGCGTCACCGTTTAGTACATTGAATCCGGCTACTTAGTTTGTTATTCACAAAGACATATTAAGAACTCCGTCAAAACGGGGTGGGGGAGCGTGACGCGCCTCGCGCGTCGCGCGATTGTCGGGGGCTTTTAGCCGATTATGCCGCTGGATACGGGGAACGTGAGGCGTTTGCACCTTCTCGCTGACGTCGATACGGACGAGGCTCCGCTCGTCGTGGGACACCCGTCTCTGGATGACGGCGCCGACATCGGTCTGGCGCTGAAAGCCGCGCGTCAGTTTCGCGGCCTGACCACCCAGGACGTCGCCGACGCCACCCGTATCCGCCAGAGCTATATCGAGGCGCTTGAGGACATGCGCCTTGAGGACCTGCCCTCGCGCCCCTTCACCATCGGCTATGTCCGCGCCTATGCCGGCCTGCTGGGCCTGGACGGCGAGGCGGCCGTGGCCCGCTTCAAGACCGATGCGCCGGACGACGGCGGCGAACTGCGCGCGCCGGTCGGCGTGCGCCGCGAGCGCGACCCGCGCCTGGCCCTGATCCTGGCGGGCGGTCTGCTGGTGGTGGGCGCCATCCTGCTGTGGAACGTGGCGCAGCGGGCCATCAGCAAGGACGAGCCGCCGCCCCAGATCGCGCCGGAGTCGGCCCAGGTCCGCGTCGCCCATGGCGCCAACGGCGGATCGGTCTCGCTCGGCGCGCCGCTGCCGGCGCCGGTGGAGTCCACCACGCCCGAACCCTACAAGACCCCGGGTCTCGACGACGCCGCCGCCAACGGCGGCTCGGTGGACGCCGCCAAGCTGGCCGCCAAGGCGCGGGCAGAGGCCGAGGCCGCCGCCGGCGTGACCAATGTCGAGCAACTGGCCATCGGCGCGCCGTTCAAGCCCAAGGGCCAGCTGCTGGGCGCTAGCCCCGCCGACGCCTCGGGCGTGACGATCCAGGCGCGCAAGGCCGGCGCCTTCACGGTGCGCCGCGCCGACGGCGGCATCGAGATGACCCGCTGGCTCTCGGCCGGCGACGCCTACCGCGCCCCGCGCACGCCGGGCCTGGTTCTGGACGTCGTCGATCCGCCGCTGTTCGAGGTCTATTACAACGGCCGCCTCACGGGCCGCCTGACCGCCAACCAGACCGCCGTGGCCAAGCTGATCCCGCCGCCGGCGGCGGTGACTGCGGTTACGCCCAAGGCTCAGTAACCCCCGATCTCCCGGGCGAACGCCGGGGAGGTCGGAGGTCTTGGGGGCGCGCTTTGCGCGCAAACGCCCTTCTATCCGCCCTCAACACCCTCTAAATTAGCGCCATGGCCGCAGACCACACGCACGTCCGTCCCTGGCGCATGATCACGCGCCGGCAATCGCGCAAGATCCGCGTCGGCAATGTCGAGGTGGGCGGCGACGCGCCGATCTCGGTGCAGTCGATGACCAACACCCTGACCAGCGACGCCAAGGCCACGCTGGAGCAGATCCGACAGCTTGAGGAGGCCGGCGCCGACATCGTCCGCGTCAGCTGCCCGGACGTCGAGAGCACGGCCGCGTTCAAGACCATCGCCCGCGAGGCCAAGGTTCCGCTCGTGGCCGACATCCACTTCCACTACAAGCGCGGCATCGAGGCGGCGCAGGCCGGCGCGGCGTGCCTGCGGATCAATCCGGGCAATATCGGCTCGCCCGACCGCGTGCGGGAGGTCATCCAGGCCGCCCGCGACCACGGCTGCTCGATGCGGATCGGCGTCAACGCCGGCTCGCTGGAACGGGAGCTGCTGGAAAAGTACGGCGAGCCGTGCCCCGAGGCGATGGTCGAGAGCGCGCTCAACCACGCCCGTATCCTGCAGGACCACGACTTCCACGAGTTCAAGATCTCGGTGAAGGCGTCCGACCCGTTCCTGACCGTGGCCGCCTACTACCAGCTGGCCGAGGCCATCGACTGCCCGCTGCACCTGGGCGTCACCGAGGCCGGGGCCACGCGCACCGGCACGGTCAAGTCCTCGATCGGCATCGGCTCGATGCTGTGGGCCGGCATCGGCGACACCATCCGCGTGAGCCTGGCCGCCGACCCGGTCGAGGAGATCAAGGTCGGCTTCGACATCCTGAAGTCGCTGGGCCTGCGCCACCGGGGCGTCAACATCATCGCCTGCCCGTCATGCGCGCGACAGGGCTTCAACGTCATCAAGACGGTCGAGGCCCTGGAAGAGCGCCTGGCCCACATCGCCACGCCGATGTCGCTGTCGATCATCGGCTGCGTGGTCAACGGTCCGGGCGAGGCGCTGATGACCGACATCGGCTTCACCGGCGGCGGGGCCGGCGCGGGCATGGTCTACATGGCCGGCAAGCCCGACCACAAACAATCCAACGAGGGGATGATCGATCACATCGTCGAACTCGTTGAGAAGAAGGCGGCCGAGATCCAGGCCGCGAAGGCTCAGGACGAGGCGGCCCAGACGGTCGCCGCGGAATAGGAGAGGCGCGATGGGTTCGATGCTGCGCGGTGTGGTCGTGATCGCGGCGCTCGCGGCGGCGTCGAGCGCTCTGGCCAATCCGGCCGGGGAGGCCCGTCTGGCCCAGCGGCTGGAGGGGCGTACGGCCGGCAAGCCGGTCGACTGCATCCGCCTGCGCGACGTCCGCAGCAGCGAGGTCATCGACGGCGTGGCGATCGTTTACGAGATGCCCGGCGGCCGCCTGCTGGTGAACCGCCCGCGTTCGGGCGCCTCGTCGCTGCGCCAGTCCGACATCCTGCTCACCCGCACCGTTTCGGGAGAGCTCTGCGCGCCGGACGCCGTGGAGCTGGTCGATCCGCTGTCGTATTTCCCCAGGGGCTTTGTCAGCTTGGGGGTGTTTGTTCCCTACACCAAGCCGCAGCGCTAACCCGCAGTCAGGGCGAGAGCATGGTGGCTGTGCCTGAGCCCGGCGGGTCAGGGGCTGAAGGTCCGGAATCCGAGCCGCAGTCAAAGCGTACTTGCGACCCATAGTGGACATGCTTTCGCCCCCATCCGTCGACCTACATGTCACTTCCTCGGGGGAGTTCAGATGAATTCGACGGCCATCCTCACCGCGCTTGTTCTTGCAACCAGCCCCGTGTCTGGAAGTGCTGAGACACCGCCACTCGAAGCGGCTGCGCCTGTCATTGGCAAGCTGAAGGGGGTCGCAAGCAGGGCAAGCGTCATAGAGGCTATCGCTGGGATGGGCGAGGTCGATCGGGCCATGCGAACAAGCATGCTGGAGGCAACCCGCGATCTTGCCCCAGAGATACGTGCGAAGGTGCAAGCACAAGCAGGACTCGTCATCGACGAACAGGATCGAGCTCATACCGAGCGTCTGAAGGGCATCATCGCCGCGCACGGTTGGCCGAAAATCTCGGAGACATCTGAGCGCACCGCTGCAACGGCGGTGCTCATCGCCAATCACTCGGGCGACATCGATTTCCAGCGACAGGTCCTCGCGCTGTTGGAGCCGCTCGCAAAGGCGCGCGAGGCGCGGCCAGAAGACTACGCACGGCTCTATGACCGCGTCGCGACGATAGATCGGCGACCTCAGCGTTACGGCACGCAAGGCACAACTTGCAAAGAGGGCAAATACGCTGTCCCGAGTGACGTTGAGGCGCCGGAAGGACTTGAGGCGCGACGAGCGGCCATGGGATTGCAGCCGATGGCTGAGTATCTAGCTGTCTTGGACAAGATGTATGGCGTCTGCGTCCCGCACCCACCCTAGCGGCCGCGCCCCACCCTGAACGGACCATTGGCGCGTCCGCTTTCCGCTGAGACCACTAGCTGCACGGCGATTATCCGCCGCGCCCCTTGAACGGGGCGGATGGCGCACCATCTGTTAACCGCAAGCGATCGCCCGCTTATGCCTTCGCGCCTCCCAAGGCCCGAACGTTCAGGGCGATGCTGCATCCGCTCCGTACCGTCAGAGACGGTCTTGAGCGATTTCCCACCCATCTAGCGTTTGGGGCCGGCGATGTCGCAGGTCCCTGTTTTGGAACTTCATGAAAACCGTTTCTATCCGCGAGGCCGCCGCTCGGCGCATGGCCCGCACCCCGACCCCGCCGCGTCCGGCGGCCTCGCCCGTCCGTCCGGCTCAAACCGAATGGGCGTGGCCCGGCATGACCCGCGCTGAGCTGCGGGCCGAGATCATCGAACAGATCGGATAGAGCCTGTCCGGCTCTATCTCTCCATTTGGAGCGCGTTCGAGCGGTTTAACCGCTCACACTTAAACCTAACGCGCTCTAACCCGCCACCAGCGCCGCCCGCTCGGCCGCCGTCAGTGGACGCCAATGGCCTTCGGGCATGTCGCCCAGGTCCAGCGGGCCGACGCGGACGCGGAACAGGTCGACGACCTTCAGGTCCACCAGCTCGCACATCCGGCGGATCTGGCGGTTGCGGCCTTCGCGCAGCACGAAGCTCAGACGCTGGTCGGAGATGATCTCGACCTCGGCCGGGCGCAGCTCGCGGCCGTCCAGCTCGAGGCCAAAGCGCAGGAGCTCCAGCTTTTCCTCGGTGAGCTCGCCCATCACAGCGACGCGGTACTCTTTGTCGAGTTCGGACTGCGGGCCGATCACGGCCTTGGCCACCACGCCGTCCTGCGACAGCAGCAGAAGGCCGCGCGAGTCCTTGTCCAGGCGCCCGATCGGCGGGATCAGGTCGCCCGACTGCGGGATCGCGACGCCCCGCGCATCGCCCCACAGATTGGCCCGCGTCAGCAGGCGCGCGGCCGGAACCTGGCCCGGATCGGGCTGGGACGAGACCACGCCGCGCGGCTTGTGAACGAGGTAGGTCGGCACAGAGTCCAGCTTGGCCGTGGCGCGGTCGGTCAGGGTCAGGGTCTGGCCGGGCTGGATCTTGCGACCCACGTCCTCGACCACCTCGCCGTCGATCGACACGAGGCCGTCGCTGATCAGCTGCTCGGCCTCGCGGCGCGAACACACCCCGCTCTGGGCCAGCCACTTGTTGACCCGCTGAGGCTCGGCCTCGTCATAGGTGCGGGTCCAAGCCATCAGAGCGTGATCCCGAAAAGTGGGAACCGGTTTTCGGACAAGATCATGCTCCAACGCATCAGCTAAAGCTCTCTTCGAGGCTCGCCAGGCGCTCGGCCTGATCCTCGGCGATCAGCGGGTTGATCACGTCGTCGAGGGCGTCGCCCTCCATGATCCGCGCCAGGTTGTAGAGCGTCAGGTTGATGCGGTGGTCGGTCACCCGGCCCTGCGGGAAGTTGTAGGTGCGGATGCGCTCCGAACGATCCCCGCTGCCGACCTGGCTCTTGCGGGCCTCGGAGCGGGCGCTGTCCAGGGCCTCGCGCTGCATGTCGTAGAGACGCGCCTTCAGGTTCTTCATCGCCCGAGCGCGGTTCTGGTGCTGCGACTTTTCCGAGCTGGTCACCACCACGCCGGTCGGCAAGTGGGTGATGCGCACGGCCGAGTCGGTCTTGTTGACGTGCTGACCACCGGCGCCCGACGAGCGGTAGGTGTCGATCCGCAGGTCGCTTTCCTTGATCTCGATCTCGACGTCCTCGGCTTCCGGCAGCACCGCGACGGTGGCGGCCGAGGTGTGGATGCGGCCCTGCGCCTCGGTGGCCGGCACGCGCTGCACGCGGTGGACGCCGCTCTCGAACTTGAGCCGGCCGAACACGCCCTCGCCGGTGATCGAGGCGACGATTTCCTTGTAGCCGCCCATTTCGCCTTCCGAGATGCTGTCGATCTCGACGCGCCAGCCCTGGGTCTGGGCGTAGCGCTGGTACATGCGGAAGAGGTCGCCGGCGAACAGGGCCGCCTCGTCGCCGCCGGTGCCGGCGCGAACTTCCAGGATGGCCGAGGCGTTCTCGTCCTTGTCCTTGGGGGCCAGCATCAGGGCCAGCTCCCGCTCAAGCACGGGCAGCTTTTCGTCCAGCGCCTGGATCTCGTCGCGGACCATCTCGGCCATCTCGGGATCGGCGGCCATGACGTCCAGCTCGGCGCGCTCGGCGGTCAGCTTGGCCAGCCGCTCGACGGCCTCGGCGACCGGGCGCAGTTCGGCGTGCTCCTTGGAGAGCTTGACGATCTCGGTCCCGTCAGTGGCCGCGCCCATGCGGGCCTCCACTTCACGGAAACGGTCGAGAACCTGGTCGAGGCGGGCCTGGGGCAGTCGCAAGGGCGTTTTCGTACGGCTGAAAGGGACGGGCGGTCTGTCTAGAGCCTGTCTGGTTGAGATGGAACCATCTAAACCGGATAAACCGGCTCCACGATCTTGAACCGAGGGCGGGCTCGCGGCGCACAGGCGCTCGCGATCCACCGTGACGGGCTCTAAAGCCTTTTGGCGCCAAAGGGAATGTCGCCGTCTCCGCGCCGCCAATGCGGCCCCTGCGACAAGTTGTCGAGGCCGCGTTAGGTCGAGCTTAGCCATTGCATGGGAATGCTCGGGTTCAACCTCCTGGCGGTCTTGGATGTTCGCGACGATGAAGGGTGTCGAGACCCGCCTTTCCGCGCCCCTGGCGGCCATGGCGCTGCTGACGGTCTGCGTTCTGGTCGCCTTGCTGTTCATGATCGCCGACCGCGTCGACGGCGACGCCTTGCGGCATGAGCAGGCCCTGGTCGCGCGGGGGATGGAGTCCAAGATCGCCGACGTCGAACGGGTGATCTCGCCGCAGGTGGTGTGGGACGACGCGGTCCGCCACCTGGACAATCGTTTCGACCTTGGTTGGACGGCTGAGAACATCGGGGCCTACCTGACCGGACAGGCCGGCTTCGACCGCATCTTCGTGGTCGACGGTGACAACCGGGCCCTGTTCAATGCTCGTTTCGGTCGACCGGCCGAGGCGGCCGACTACCAGCGCTACGCCGCGACCTTCGCGCCGCTGGTCGCCAAGGTTCGTGTCATGGAGGCGGCCCGTCCCCGCGTGACCGGACCCAGCACCGACGGGGCCCTGGTCTCGAGCCCGATCCAGGCCAGCGCCGTGGAGTCCCTCGACGGCGAGGCTCATCTGGTCACCGTGAGTCTGGTGCAGTCCGATTTCGGCAAGGCGCTGACCCGCCAAACGCGCGCGCCGATTGTCGTCACGGTGCTGAGACTGGACGCAGTGTTCCTGGAGGCCTTCGCCAATCGGTTCCTGCTGGCCGGCGTGCACCTGCATCAGGGCGATGCGACGCAGGAGAAGGGCTACGCCCACGTTCCCCTGCGCGACCACGCCGGAAAGATCGTGGCGACGCTGGACTGGGCGCCGCCGCATCCGGGGCAGCGGCTCTTGCGCCGCGCCGTCACGCCGATCCTGCTCGTGGTCGGCGGCCTCGCCGGCGTGGCCTTCCTGTTCGCGCGCCGCAATCGTCGCATCGCCGAGGGGCTGGTGGCCAGCGAGGCGCGGGCCAAGCACATGGCGATGCACGATGCGCTCACCGGACTGCCCAATCGGGTGCTCTATGAGGAGCGGATGCGGCAGGCCGTCGACGGACTTTCGCGCCGGCGCGGCGCCATGGCGGTTCTGGCGATCGACCTCGACCGGTTCAAGGCGGTCAACGACACCCACGGCCATGCGGCCGGCGACGAGCTGATCCAGGTGATCGCCACCCGGCTGGCGGGCCTGTGCCGCGCCAACGAAACCCTGGCCCGCCTTGGCGGTGACGAGTTTGGCGTGGTCGCCGCCGATATCGATCCCAAGGGCGCCGCAGCCCTGGCCGAGCGCCTGGTGGCGGCGATGGGCGCGCCCGTCGACCTGTCTTGCGGCACGGTCTTTGTCGGCGGCTCGGTCGGCGTGGCCATCATCGAACCCGAGGAGGCTTGCCTCGGCGCCGTCGAGGCCGCTCGCCGCGCCGACGTGGCCATGTATCGCGCCAAGGAAGAAGGGCGCGGTCGTTACTGCTTCTTCGAATCCGAGATGGATGCGGCGCTGAAGGCCCGGCGCGGTCTTGAGGCCGACCTGCGCGCCGCGCTGCAGGACGGCGGAGTCTGGGTCGCCTACCAGCCGCAGGTCGACTCGACCGGCAAGGTGTTGGGCGTCGAGGCTCTGGCCCGCTGGACCCATCCGCAGAAGGGCCCGATCTCGCCGGCGGCCTTCGTGCCCCTGGCCGAGGACTGCGGCCTGATTGACGCACTGGGACGGCGGATCATGCGTCAGGCCTTCGCCGACAGCCTGCGCTGGAAGGGCCTGAAGGTCGCGGTCAATGTCTCGGCCTTGCAGATGCGTCAGGCCGGCTTCCCCGAACTGGTCGCCGCGATCCTGGACGAGACCGGCGCGCGGGCCCACACCATCGAGCTGGAGATCACCGAGGGCGCGCTGCTGGGCGACGACCAGGCCACGCACGACGCGATCCGACGCCTGCGCGAGATGGGTTTCTCCCTGGCGTTGGACGATTTTGGCACCGGCTACAGCTCGCTGAGCTATCTGCGGCGCTATCCGATCGACAAGATCAAGATCGACCGCAGCTTCATCGCCCCGCTGGGCGGCGACAAGGAGGCCGGCGCCGTGGTCGCCGCGATCGTCCGCCTCGCCAAGGCCCTGAACCTGTCGGTCACGGCCGAGGGCGTCGAGACCAACCAGCAGCGCGAGCAGCTGCAGGCGATCGGCTGCGTTCAGGCTCAAGGCTTCCTGTTCAGCGCCCCCGTTCCCGCCGAGGCGATCGACGCCATCGTCAGCGAGGGCGGGCGGATGCATCTGGCGACGGTGTCCTGAGGGTTACGCATTGTCACCCGCAGCCGCCTGACGGAGGGGGCGCTTCGACCCTAGATTGCTGTCGGGGCCTTGCCCGCCACCATCGGAACCAGTGAGGCCACCAGCAGCACGGCCATGGTCACGTTGAACGTCCGCAGCACGGCCGGGCGGTCCAGGAACGGCCGCAGGCCCTGACCAAAGCCGGCCCAGGCGGCGCTGCATGGCGCGCCCACCAGCATGAAGGTTCCGGCCAGCAGCGGCACGATCGTCCAGCCGGAGTTTTCGGGGGCGTAGGTCGTCACCGCACCCAGCGCCATGGCCCAGGCCTTGGGGTTCACCCACTGGAACGCCGCCGCCTGCACGAAGGTCATCGGTTGGCCCAGCGACCGGTCCGTGACTGCGCTTGAGGTCGCGATCTTCCAGGCCAGCCACAGCATGTAGGCCGCGCCGACCCACTTCAGGATCTCGTGCAGCACCGGATAGGCTCTGAACACCCCGCCCAGGCCCAGACCCATGGCCAGCACCATGAAGCCCAGGCCGCCGCTGATGCCCAGGATATGCAGGACCGTGCGGCGGAAGCCGAAGTTCGCGCCCGAGGCCAGCAGCATCATGTTGTTGGGGCCGGGCGTGCCCGCCGTGGCGAAGCAGAACACGACATAGGCCAGCATCAGTTCCGGGGTCATTCGGGCCTCCTTGCGCCTTGAATGTCACCGTGATGATTTCGATTGTATCGAGAGTCAAAGATCATATTGTTACGGTGACAATATAGGACTGTTCCGTGCTTCCGACCTGGACTCCCGTCATCCCCGCCGGCGCCGCCCCGCTGTACGAGCGGCTGGTGGCGGCTCTGCGCGCCGACATCGCCTCTGGCGCGCTCAGTCCCGGCGTGCGCCTGCCGCCGCAGCGCGACCTGGCCTATCGGCTGGGCGTGGGGCTGGGCACCGTCACCCGCGCCTATGTCGAGGCCGAGAAGGCGGGTCTGGTCAGCGCCCATGTCGGACGCGGCAGCTTCGTCAATGCGCCCGCCGAGCACCGTCCCTATGAGCGGGAAGGGCCGATCAACCTGGCCCAGAACATCGCCCCGGCCGCGGCGGCGGCCTCGCGGATCGCCGAGGCCCTGGCGCGCCTGCGCCGCCGGGCCGACCTGTCCGAACACCTGGCCTACGCCCCGCCGGCCGGTCACGAGTCGCAGCGTCGGGCGGGGGCGGCGTGGCTGTCGCGCACCAGCGCTTACGAGGGCGTCGACTGGCGGCGGCTGATCTGCTGCGCCGGCGCCCAGCAGGGGCTGTCGGTGGCGCTGAGCACCGTGCTGCGGCCCGGCGACGTGCTGCTGACCGAGGCCCTGGCCTATCACGGCCTGAAAGCCCTGACCCGCTACAGCGGCTGGCGCACGCGCGGCCTGCCGATGGACGCCGAGGGCCTGCGCCCGGACGCCCTGGAAGCGGCCGTCCGCGCCACCGGCGCGCGGGTGCTGGCCGTGCTGCCCACCCTGCAGAACCCTACCGGCCGGATCATGAGCCGCGCCCGGCGTGACGCCATCGTCGAGATCGCCCGCCGCCACGACCTGACGATTGTCGAGGACGATATCTACGCCGCCTACGCCGAAGGCGCGCCGCCGCCCTTCGCGGTGCTGGCGCCCGAGCGGACCTTCCACGTCTCGGGCGTTTCCAAGACCCTGGCGCCAGGCCTGCGCGCCGGCTTTCTGGTCGCTCCGGCGGCCGAGACCTTCGAGCGCGCCGTCGAGGCCCTGCGCGTCGTCGCCTACGCCCCGCCGGCCTTTGGCGGCCTGATCGCCACCCAGTGGATCGAGGACGGCTCGGCCGACGCCATCCTGGCCGAGACCCGCGAGGAAGGCCGGGCGCGCCTGGCCCTGGCCCGCGAGATCCTGGGCGGCGCCGTCGAGACCCCGCACTCGCCGATGGCCCCCCACGTCTGGCTGCCGATGAGCGAACTCGACGCCGAGCGCCTGGCCGGCCGCGCCCTGCGCGGCGGCGCCGAGGTCACCGCCCCCGATGCGCCGGTCGTCGAGCCCGGCCACGAAAGCGGCGTCCGCGTCTGCCTCGGCGCGGTCGGCGATCGCGAGACCCTGCGTCGCGGCCTGGAGATCGTGGCGGGCGCGCTGTCCAGCGAGGTGGGCGAGCGGTCGCGCGCGGTGATCTAGGAGGCTATCGCTTTGGCCGAGCGCGCTTCTGCGGCGCCGGCGGAGTGATCTCCGCCAGCACGGGGAAGTGATCCGAGATCACGCCGGCGTCGGTCACGTCCGTCGGCACGGCGAAACGCCCGACGTTCAGGCGGCTGTCCACGAAGATGTGGTCGATGGGCGGGCCGATCGACGCCAGCGTGAAGTTGTTGAAGGTGCCCGACGGCGCAAACACGCTGGAGGCGCTCTGGCGCGCATCGCGATAGGGGCCCTGCGGCGCGGTCAGCACGCGATAGGGCGGATCGCCGGGGCCGCTGTTGAAGTCGCCCAGCGTGATCAACCGGGCGCCCGGCCAGGCGGCGAGGTTCAGGATCTGCGCGGCGCATCTGACCCGGGACTCGCTCCCCACATGGTCGAGGTGGGCGTTGCGGACGTCGAAAAGCACGCCGGTCCGCCGGTCTTTCAGCACCAGGCGCGTGAAGGTGCGGGGCAGGGCCGCATCATAGGCCTTGCCCGGCGTGTCGGGCGTCGGCGAACACCAGTAGGTCTTGGCCAACACCCGCTGGAACCGGTCGGCCCGGTAGAAGATCGTCGTTGTTTCGCCCCGCCCCGCGCCATCGTCGCGGCCCACGCCATAGTGGGCGTATCCCGCCAGCCCCCCGGCCAGGTCGCCGACCATCGCCGGCAGGGCTTCCTGCAGGCCCAGGATATCGGGCGCGAAGAAGCGGATCTGCTCGACCATCGGCCCCCGGCGCGCGCGCCAGTCGGGCCGGTCATCCGGGTTGTCGTAGCGGATGTTGTAGCTCATCACCCACAGGGCGCGGTCGGCCTGCGCCCCCCGCGCCGCCGTGATCGGCAGGAGCCCGGCGAGGAGGCTGGCGGCCAGGACGATGGACAGGGATCGCGCTTTGCTCATCCCCGGCCCTTTAGGACGCGATCGCGACAAACGCACGACGGGGCGAGCGGATTGGCCCGTCCGCCTACCACAGCAGCGTCTTGACCCAGGTCGAGCCGTCCGGCGCGGGGGAGACGTTCTTGACTACCACTTGGCTGTCCTTGGCCAGCCAGAAGGTCGCCGGCTTCCAGTCGGGGCCAGCGGCTAGCCCACGGGCACGGGCGTGACCGCCGCCTGGGCCGATCCGGCCGCGACGATGACGAAGGCGGCCGCGATGGCCGGCCGGGCGACGAACGACATGAAAAGCCCCATGATACCAAACGGCGGCATCTGAGCGCGGCGGCGGGGCGGGCTACTTAAGCTTCGGTAATGGCCGTGACGATCGAGGCAAGCCGCGCCGCTATCGGCGCCGGTGCGATTGGAACAAGCTCGAAACCCAGCTCTGCATAGGCTGTCTCGTGAATTCGCTCGAACGCTCGAGCCGCCTCAAGGCTGATCCGTCGCGCTGGGGTCGGCGTGATGAACCCAAGGCCTTGGATCAGGAACACCCGGCGCTGATAGACGCCCGCTGTTGCGATCCGATCAAGCTCCTCGCGAAGCAGCGGCGAGACCGGATGACCCTGAAACCGCGCTAGAGCCAGGGTGCAGACGGGCGAGCGGTCGAAGAACACGCGGTCGCCGACGGCGCGCGCCTCTCGCTGGCGCTGCAGCCGAACGATGGCGTCGATGAAGCCGGGGTTGGTCCAGGGCTGGTCCACGCCTTGCGCCTGAGCCAGCGCGATGACGTCGGTGGCGGCCTCTTCGACCACGACCTCGCCTTGCGTCTCAAGCGCTCGAAGGACGGCGGTCTTTCCCGCGCCCGGCGCGCCGGTCAGGATGTAGCGTTTCATGGAAGGTCTCCGGGAGGGAACATGACACGCCGAGCAGTGTGTTGCTGCGGAGCAGCTTGGCTCACGGTTCGGGGCGAACCTGCCCTCAACGCTGTGTGTCATTGCGACAACTGTCGTCGCCGGACGGGGGGCGCGTTTGGTTGGCAGGCCTACTTTCCCGACGCTCAACTGATCGACCTTCAGGGTCGTTTTCGCGAGCATCGAATTCGCAACGAGCAGGTCCGCTATTTCTGCGAGGGTTGCGGCACGACCTTGTACTGGACCAGCGTCTTCATGCCTGGGCATACCGGCGTGGCGGCGGGCGCCTTCGAGCCGCCAGGCCTGCCCGCGCCCAGCTTGGAGGCTATGTCGCGAGCGCGGTTCGACTGGGTCACTCTGCCCGAGGGACTGGTTCGCGTGTAGCCCCCTTCAGCCCTTCCCGTCGCCACGAACGCCAGGTCTTGCCCGCGCAGCAGGCCGAAGGCTCGTCGCCAGGGGGGGAGGGCTGGGTTTCGCTGGGGAGGCGGCAGGGTGAAACCTGCCTATGGCTTACGCTGCGGCGCGCCTGTTGGCTTCGGGCTCCAGCTTGAACGCCGACATCATGGTGTTCATCCCCCGCGCCTCCCGGGCCAGGGTGTTGGCGGCCGCTGTCGCCTCTTCGACCATCGCCGCATTCTGCTGGGTGACGGTGTCGAGTTCGGTAATCGCTTCGGTCACCTGGCCAAGGCTGGCCGACTGTTCGCGAGACGACGCGGCGATCTCCTGAACGCGCTCGACGAGGACGCCGACGCGCGCGACGATCTCCTCAAGCGCCTCACCCGAGGCGGAGGACTTGTCGACGCCATTCTGAACCTGGTCGTTGCTGTCGTTGATCAGCGCCTTGATCTCGCGAGCGGCCTCTGCCGAGCGTTGGGCCAGGGCGCGAACCTCCTGGGCGACGACGGCGAACCCTTTGCCGCTTTCACCCGCACGCGCCGCCTCGACGCCCGCGTTCAGGGCCAGCAGGTTGGTCTGGAAGGCGATTTCGTCGATGACGCCGATGATCTTGCCGATTTCGTTGGCCGACCGTTCGATGCCGGACACGGCCTCCGATGTCTGTTGGACGATATTGCGGGCGTGGGTGGCCACACCGCGCATCTCGCCCAGATAATCGCGAACCGCGCCGGCGGCGGCGGCGGCGCCCGTCACCGATTGGTTGACCTCGTGAAGGGCGGCGGCCGCCTCTTCCAGCGATGCGGCCTGCAACTCGGTGCGTCGGGCCAGGTCATCTGCGGCCGAACGGATTTCGCCAGAGGCGGAATCCACGCCGCTCGATGCCTCGACCAGGCGGTTCATGGTCTGGCCAAGCGACGCCACGGCGCTGTTGAAGTCCGATTGCAGCGGCCGGAAGGCTGCGGGAACCGCGCCTTCGACACGGCTGGTCAGATCGCCCTGCGCGAGGCGTCGCAGCGCGCCGCCAAAGGCGTCGTTGACCGCAGCTTCGCTGTCCGCTTGCGTTTGCGCCCGGGTGCGTTCCATGGCTTCAGCGGCCTCGGCGCGCTCGCGTTCGCGCTGGGCCTCGCTTTCACGTCGCGCGCGCGCATTGTCCTGGAACACCACAAGCGCCGAGGCCATGGCCGCGAACTCGTCACGCCGCGCCCGACCGGGGATGTCGAGATCGATGTCGCCGTCGGCCAATTTTCGCATGGCGTCGGTCTGCTCGTAGAGAGGTTTGACGATGCTCGCGTAGACGCGGTTGCAAACAAGCAGGAGGACGGCGCCCCCCAGCACAGTGAACGCCGCAGCGCTGATCAGTTTGGTGAGCGCCTTCCGGGCCGCCGTTTGCGCCATGATCAGTAGAGCGCGGCTTTCGGATTCGAGAATCTTCCCATAGCCGGCGATGCGCGCCGTGGCGGCGTCAAACCATTGCGGTCCGGTGACGGGCGCCTTGGTTCCACTCGCGACGGCCGCCAGCGCCATACCACGCATCTTCGTGATCTCGGCGCCAGTGGCGCTGGCCTCCAAAGCCTTGATGTCGCGGCACAACGAGGCGCGCTCGCGGCATGCGTCGCTGATCCAGCCTTTCTGCTCGCCCTCGAGAGCGCGCATCTTGGCCAGGACTTCGACAGTGAAGAGATCGGCGGCGCCGGCTGCGCGCTCCAGTCCAGCCGCCTCCTTGGCCCGCATGAGCGCCGAATAGGCGTTGATGGCTGAAACGGTTTCGCCGCCCAGGTCCGAGACATCGATATGCTCGGCCGCTCCGATCAGGCCGTCGATATCGCGGGTGTACTCGCCGATCACCGCCGCGCGATCCGCGCCAGATGCATCTGCCTTGACGCGGAGCGCCTTGAGGCTCTTGACGTTGTCCCACGTCGCTTCCAGCGCCTGCTGCATCCTGGGGTCGTGGCCGGCGCCGCTGCGAAGTTCGTCCAAGACCGCCAGCGCGGCGTCGGTTGTGGCGCGAGCCTTGGTCACCCGGGGAAGGAACGCCGTACGATCGGCCGCCCCCATCATGCCCGAGGTTGCGCCACGCTCCGCCTGAAGCGCGTCGACGGCGGCGTTGATCGGGCCGGTCGCGGTGATCGAATCTGCGGCGATCGTCGCCGCGCGATACTGGGCGCCAAGCCCTACGCAAAGATAGATGCTGAGCGCTGAAAAAGCGACGAGCGGCACGGTGACCGCCGCGAGCATCCGATGCTTGATCAACACTGAGTTCACCTCCCCGTCGAAAGGCTAGCGCCCGCAAATCTGCTGGTAACGCTAACGGGAGGTTGATCCATAAGCGTTAAAACTCTGGCACGAGTGACGGAATGTCGCACTCGATATAATTGTATCGACTTGTAAGGGGAGCGTGTAATCGAGATCGAGCTCCATTGCGACGGCCTGTCGGCGCCCGTTGGAGCTCATCTGAGTTTGCGTATTGGATAAACGCCTTTCTATTTCGCCTTCTCCTGTCTCCGCGCGCCAAAGTCGGAAATTTATGTATTTTCCTTCTTTTTTTGTTCTAATCCATTTGGGATGACTTGGATTTTTTTTGGAGTGGGCAGCGAATTTTGTGATCGTTGCGTCCTGAGGCCGTTTGAATTCTGAATCAGACGTTCGGCGTGCGGGTTTTTCGCTAGTCCCCTACAGCGCCTTCTCCATCACCACGAACGCCAGGTCGTCCCGCTGTGGCAGGCCGAACCGCTCGTCGCCGTAAGGGAACGGCTGGGTTTCGCCGGTCAGGCGGTAGCCGCGGCGTTGGTACCAGGCGATCAGGGTGTCGCGGACCGAGATCACGGTCATCCGCATCACCTTGCCGCCGCGTTGCCGGGCGTGAGCCTCGCAGGCCTCCAGCACGGTGCGGCCCATGCCGCCGGCCTGGCGGGGCGGGGTGACGGTGATCATGCCGACGTACCAGACCTCGTCGGCTTGCGGCTCGATCCAGGCGCAGGCGAACGGCTTGGCGTCCGCCGCGTCGCGAAAGGTCAGGATGGCCGCGCCCGGCTTGGCGGCGAGGTCTTCGCGCAGCGAGGCCTCGTCGGTGCGCTGGCCGCCGAGCAGATAGCTTTCGCTGGTCCAGCCCGTCGCCGCCAGCTCGCCGCGATAGGCCGAGTTCACCAGGGCGGCGATGTCGGCCAGCTCGTGGTGTGCGGCGGGGGCGAGGATCGGCATGGTGAGCGCTTTCAGGGGGAGAAGGACCCGCAAGCTAGAAACCGAGCTTGGCCGCAACAACCCGATTTCGAGCGCGGGCCGAGAAAAGCTCAGCGCCCGCGCATCCGCTTCCATGTTCCGCCGGTGACGCGGCGCACCGTGCCGGCCTCGCGCTTGAGAACCTCCCAGGGGTCGAAGGCCAGCCCCACGGTGTCCGCCATGGTCGCGCCGCGCGCGCCGATCGGCTGTTCGGGGCCGGTGGTGGAGTCGACGGCGGTCTGGTGTTCGATTTCGGCGTTCAGCTCGGCTCCGACCAGGATGGCCATGATCGAGAACCAGACCCAGATCATGAAGGCGATCACCGCCCCCAGCGGCCCATAGGTGGCGTCGAAATGGGCGATGCGGTTGACGTAGAGCGAAAAGCCCAACGACCCGACCAGCCAGACCGCCGCCGCGAACGCCGCGCCGATCCACACCCACCGCCAGCGCGCCGGGGTTCGGCTGGGCGCGAAGCGATAGAGCACGGTGAAGGCCACGGCGGTCATCACCAGCACGATCAGCCAGCGCACCGGCGCCAGCAGGCCCTCCAGCGCCGAAAGGCGGGCGGCTTCGAGGAACAGCGGCGCGGCGATCAGCACCCCCGCGACGGCGACGGCGTAGACCAGGGCGCAGAGGGTAAAGGCGTAGGTCAGGAGGAGGCGCGGCGCGAACGGCCGCTTTTCCTCTTCGTCATAGGCGATGTTCAGGCCGTCGAAGAGCGCGCGCATGCTGGCGTTGGCGCTCCACACCGACAGCAGCAGGCTGGCGACGAAGGCCAGGCCAAGCTCGCCGTCCTTCTGCTGCGCCAGACGCGCCATCTGCTCGCCGACGATCTGGATCACGCTGGGCGGGAACACCCCGACCATGCCGCGCAGCTGCTGCTCGACCGCACCGACATCGGCGAACAGGCCGTAAAGCGCCACGAAGGCGCCGATCGCCGGGATCAGGGCCAACAGGGTGTAGAAGGTCACCCCGCCCGCCACCGCCGGCAGCCGGTCGACGCTGATCTCGCGCGCCGTGCGCCAGGCGATGTCGCGCCAGCCGCGCCAGGGGATGTGGGCCGGGCGCGCGGCGGCGCGGCCCCGCAGGGGCTCGGCCGCGTCGAACGCCATGGGCGGCATGACGCGGCTCTCCGACAGGCCGGGCGGATCGACAATCGTCTTTTCGGTCGGCGCGGTCCGGCGGGGAAAGGCGAACGGCGCCATGGCCAGCAGCACGATCCACGGCGCCAGGTGATAGGGCCGTGACTTCAGCCAGGACAGGATCGGACGCCGCGTCGCGTCAGTCATTCTACGGCCTCCAGGCCCTCAACAACCCGGGGCGGCGCGCGGCGTTCCCGTGATCGCGAGCTTGGCCTTGCCATCGCCCGAGTCGAGACCGATGGTCCGCGCATGGAAGCCCGGATCGTCTCGCTGTATCGCCACCCCGTGAAGGGGTTCACGCCCGAGCGCCTGGCGCGCGCGGACCTTGAGGCCGGGGCCTGCTTCCCCAGCGATCGCCTCTATGCCGTCGAGGACGGACCCAGTGGCTTTGATCCGCAGGCGCCGGCGCACATCTCGAAGATGAAGTTCACGGTGCTGGCCAAGATCCAGGCCGTGGCCCGCGCGCGCACGGCCTTCGACGAAGCCAGCGGCGTGCTGACCGCCCGCGCCGAGGGCGTCCCCGACTTCGCCGGCGATCTGCGCGCGGCGGCCGGGCGGGCCGGCTTCGAGGCCTGGCTGGCCGAGCTTCTTGGCGATGAGGCGCAAGGACCGCTTAAGGTGATCGAGGGGCCGGGCGCGCACCGCTTCATGGACAGCCGTTCGGGCTATGTCTCGATCGTCAACCTGGCCAGCGTGCGCGATCTTTCGGCCAAGATCGGGCGGAACCTGGACCCGTTGCGCTTCCGCGCCAACCTCTATGTCGAGGGCTGGCCCGCCTGGGTCGAGAACGACATGACCGGCCAGACCCTGAGCCTCGGCGCGGCCAAGGCGGCGGTGCTCAAGCCCATCGTCCGTTGCGCCGCGACCCATGTGGACCCCACCAGCGCCGAGCGCGACGTCGATCTCGTCAAGGCGCTGTTCGACCGCTACGGCCACATGTTCTGCGGCATCTATCTGAACGTGACCAAGGGCGGGGCGGTGCGCGAGGGGGATGCGGTGGCGGCGGGGTGATCAGGTCAGGTGGCTTGGCGCGTCCATCTGCTGATGCAGCACGCGCACCACGATGACCGCGTCATTCTCGGGCGCGTAGTAGATTACGTGGGAGCGAAAGATCTGCTTGCGGCAATCCAAGCCTTCCACGACCGCGCCGAGGCTTGGATCGCTGGCGATCGCTTCGAACGTCTTGGTTAGCTCGCGGATGTATCGGTCTGCGGCCCGACGCCCCCACACGCCGATGGTATAGGCCCAGATTTCTCGCACGTCGTATCGTGCGCGAGGCGTCAGGCGATACGCGCTCACGATTTCGCGTCGTAGTCGGCGTTCGCCTCAGCCAGAAAGGCCTCAACGTCGAAGGCCTCAGGCTTGCCGCTGTCCCAGCCCTCCTTCAGGGCGTTTCGCAGCGCCGCGAGTTTGGCTTCCTGATTTTCCAGCAACCGGAGCCCGGCGCGGACGACCTCGCTGGCCGAGCCATAGCGGCCTTCCCCGATCTGTTCGGCGATGAAAGACTGAAAGTGCTCGCTGAGCACGATGGACGTATTCTTGCTCATGGCGGTCCTCGCATCGGTGCGACGCGCCTACAGCTATACCAAAATCTGGTACCGCATTCAATCTCGCCTCCCGGCCGCCGACGCGCTAAATCCCCGGTCATGACCCTGACTCTCGTCAAAGCCTGGACCGCCGCCAAGGATCGCCTGAAGAACGCGGGCATCGACCAGCCGTCGATCGACGCGCGCCTGATGCTGGAGGTGGCCGCCGGCGTCACCCGCACCGAGATCGTCACCGATCCCTACCGCGAACTGACCGATGAGCAGATCGCCACGCTGAACGACTATCTGGAGCGCCGCGCCCGCCGCGAGCCGGTCAGCCACATCATCGGCCGCAAGGGCTTCTGGAAGATCCTGCTGCAGGTGAACAAGAACGTCCTGACCCCGCGCCCCGAGACCGAGGTCATTGTCGACGAGGTGCTCAAGGCCTTCCCCGAGAACATGGCCTTCTCGATGCTCGACCTGGGCGTCGGCTCGGGCACGATCCTGCTGGCGGTGCTGGCCGAGCGGCCGGCGGCCAAGGGGCTGGGGATCGACGCGTCCAGCGAGGCCCTGGCCGTGGCGCGCGAGAACGCCGCCAATCTCGACCTCAACAACCGCGCGGCCCTGCTGCACGGCGACTGGACGACGGGCCTGGGCGGCGACAGCTTCGACCTCGTGGTCTCCAATCCGCCCTATATCCCGACCGCCGTCATCGACACGCTTGAGCCCGAGGTTCGCATCCACGAACCGCGCATGGCGCTGGATGGCGGAGCCGACGGTCTGGACGCCTATCGCGAGCTGGCGCCGGAGATTCTGCGCGTGCTGAAGCCCGGCGGAATGTTCGCCGTGGAGATCGGCTACGACCAGTCCCAGGCCGTCGAAGCGCTGTTCCGCGCGGCGGGCGCCACCGAAGTTCGCACGGTCAAGGATCTGTCGACGCACGACCGCGTGGTGCTGGGGGTGAAAAATCCCTTGGAAACCCGGGCGTGAACCGTTAGACGAGTCTCGTCTCCTTCCAGATCGCCGGGTGACGGGAAAAGCAGTCGTCGAGGACGCTTCGGTGTCTGACGTCCGCGATGCTCCCCTGGCAGGCGCGCCCGGTCCGCCGGTCGCCGCGCCGAAAGAGCAGGATGGGGGCTCTACGGAAACCAGAGTCTCTGACACCGAACAGGGTTAGACCCGCCCAGAGACCAGCAAGGCCGGATGCGCCAGCGCAAGACTGACCTCCGGACAGGTTCAGAAGAGAACATGAGAGATTTCAAAGGCATGAAGCGCCAACGCGGCCGCAACAATCGCGGCGGCAACGGCGGCAAGCCTCAGCAGCACAACGCCAACCGCGCGTTCGACTCGAACGGTCCCGAGGGGATCAAGGTCCGCGGCGCGGCCCAGAGCGTGTACGAAAAGTACCAGCAGCTGGCCCGCGACGCGTCCTCGTCCGGCGACCGGGTCCTGGCCGAGAACTATCTGCAGCACGCCGAGCACTATTTCCGGGTCCTGCGCGCCATTCAGCCGAATCGTCCGGTGGCCGACATCGTCGGCAAGGACGTCTACGCCGCCTACGAGATCGACTTCGAGGCCGAGCCGCCGGAAGAGCCGGAAGTCGTCGAGCAACCCGCCGAGAGCCAGGCCGAAGGCGGCGAGGGCGGTGAAGGCGGTGAGCCGCGTCGTGACCGATTTGAAAGCCGCGACCGCGATCGCAACCGGGATCGCGACCGCAACTTCGAAGGCCGCGACCGGGATCGCAATCGCGACCGCGACGACCGCCCGCGCGAGGGCCGCGACCGCTGGCGCGACCGTGATGATCGTCCGCGTGATGACCGTCCTCGCGACGATCGTCCCCGTGACGACCGCCCGCGCGACGACCGCCCTCGGGATGACCGCCCCCGGGATGAGCGTCCGCGTGAAGATCGTTTCCGTGACCGTGACGACCGCCCGCGCGATGATCGTCCGCGCGAGGATCGCCCGGCGGTCGAGGGCGACCAGCCGCAGGGTGAAGGCGAGTACCGCGAGGGCCGCCGCCGCCGTGACCGTAACCGAGATCGGGATCGCGACTGGCAGCCGCGCGGCGAGCGCGACCCGCTGGCCGTGATCGAGCCGGAAGCCTCCCCGCTGACCGCCGAGGCGCCGGCCGGTGAAGGTTCGCCGGTGCTGCGCGGCCAGGACGGCGCCGTCAGCCACGCCCCCGCGTTCCTCGGCCGCAAGACCGAGCGCGCCGAAGCCGCCCCGGCCGCCGAAGCTCCGGCCTCGGACGAAGGCGAAGAGGTCAAGAAGCCCCGCCGCCGCCGCGCGCCGCGCAGCTTCGAGGCCGCCGAAGGCGCGCCGACGGGTTCGGAGTCCGAGGAGGCTTAAAAGCGCCCCGCTTTCGAATCGAAATTGAAGCCCTGTTCCTCGCCCAGGAACGGGGCTTTTTTCTTGATGTTTATCAATTCTCCTTAAGGTTGTATTTCGCTCTAGCCGTGCGTCAACATCGGCGATAGGCTCGTCGTCTGACCGAGCCGAGACCCTTGCGCATGGCGACTAAACTGACCGCTCCACGGACGCGCGCGACCCGCGCGGCGGTGGACGCGCGCTACCGGGCGATCGTCGACACCGCCGTGGACGCCATCGTCGTGATCGATGAGCAAGGCCGGGTCGAGGCCTTCAACCCCGCCGCCGAGCGTCTGTTCGGCTATTCGGCGGCCGATATGGTCGGCCAGAACGTCAACATCCTCATGCCAGAGCCTTATCACGGCGAACATGACGGCTATCTGGCCCGTTATCGCGACACTGGAGAGCGGCGCATCATCGGCATCGGTCGCGAGGTCGAGGGGCGGCGCAGCGACGGGACCACCTTTCCGCTGGAGCTGTCGATCGCGGAATGGAACGACGGCAAACGCCGCTTCTTCACCGGCGTGATGCGTGACGTCACCGACCGCCGGCGCGCGGAGGAGCTGCAACGGCTGATGATCAACGAACTGAACCACCGGGTGAAGAACACCCTGGCCACGGTGCAGTCGGTGGCCGGCCAGACCCTGCGCAACGCCGAGACCCTGGAGGACGCCCGCGACAGCCTGACCCGGCGGCTGCTGGCCCTGTCGCGCGGTCACGACATTCTCACCGCCGAAAGCTGGGACGGTGCGGCGTTGGGTGACATTGTCGGCGCGGTGGTCGCAGCCCATGGTGAGGCCGAGCGTTTCAGTGTGGATGGAACCGCCATTAGACTCGCCCCCAAGCCCGCGCTGGCGCTGTCGATGGCGCTACATGAGCTAATGACGAACGCGACGAAGTACGGCGCGCTTTCCAATGCTGCGGGCCAGGTAAGGATTACCTGGAGACGCGAGGCGGGGGAGGGCGGCGACCGCCTTAAACTGATCTGGGAGGAAGCCCATGGGCCCACTGTCTCGCCCCCGACCCGGCAGGGCTTTGGGACCCGCCTCATCACCGGGGGGCTCGCCCGGGAACTCGGGGGGGAGGTCCGGCTCGACTATCCGGCGAGCGGCGTCGTCTGCGAGATCGACGCACGGCTCGGCAAGACCGGCGAGTCTAACCGTTTCTTCCGAGGTGCGGCCTGAACCTGTCCGTATCCTGGTGGTCGAGGACGAGCTGTTCGTGGCCATGCTGGTCGAGGATCTGCTGAGCGATCTGGGCTGCACCGTGGTGGGCCCCGCCTCCTCGGCGCGGGAGGCGGTGGCGGCGGCCGAGGCCGAGGGCTTCGACCTGGCCTTGCTGGACGTGAACCTCGGCGACGGCGAGACCTCGTTTCGCGCCGCCGAGATCCTGCGCGAGCGCGGCGTGCCTTTCGCCTTCGTCACCGGCTATGGCGACCAGGGGGTGCGTCCGGATCTGCGCGACGCGCCGATCCTGTCCAAGCCCATCGACCCGCGCCAGCTGGCCAAGGTGATCGCCAGGCTTGGCGAGGGCTGAGCTTAAGCGTTCCGGTTGCGTCCCGGACCCGCGCCGGAGATAAGGCTTGTGTCGACTCTGAAACACAGTCCGCCGAGCCCATGACCCTTCCGCGCCTGATCCTTCCGCTGCTGATGGCCGCCGCGTTCGCGCTGGGCGGCTGCGCCTACAATGCCGATCTGGGGCGCGACCAGTTGTTGATCGTCAACGACAACAGCCTGGCCGCTCAGGGCGAGAAGGCCTGGGCCGATGCGCTGCGCACGAGCTACATCTCCAAGGAACCGCGCAAGAACGCGCGGGTTCAGGCGGTGGGGCAACGAGTGATCACCGCCGCCGGCCTGGCGGGACGGCCCTGGGAATATGCCGTCTTCCTGGACGAGGCCCCCAACGCCTTCGTGCTGCCGGGCGGTCATGTCGGCGTGACGGTCGGTCTGCTGACCCTGGTCGAGAACGACGACCAGCTGGCCGCCGTGATCGGTCACGAGGCCGGTCACGTCGTGGCCCGCCACGCGGCCGAACGGGTGTCGCAGGAGACCACCTCGAAGGTCCTGCTGGGGATCGCCAGCGCGGCGGCCGGCAAGACCGACCTTGGCAAGCTGCTCAAGGATCACGGCGACGATGCGGCGCGCTATGGCGTGCTGCTGCCGTTCTCGCGAAAGCAGGAGCTGGAGGCCGACAAGCTGGGCGTCGACTTCATGCAGCGCGCCGGCTACCGCCCTCGCGAGGCGGTGAAGCTGTGGCGCAACATGCAGGCGCTGGACGGCGGCAAGGCCGGGGGGGAGCTGGGCTCGACCCACCCTTCGGACGCCGTACGGATCCAGGAACTGGAACGATATCTGGCCAGCAAGGGCTGGTGAGGCTTGTGTGGCTGATGGGCCACACCTACATCCCCTTTCGGAGCGTGAGGGTCAGGCCGATGGCTGACCTGCTCGAAGCGCTCCGCAGTGTCTGAAGCCGGATGCGTTGTGCTTGATCAAGGCAGCGCGTCCTGATCCGCCTAGTTGAGGGGACATCATGAATATCGACCTCTATTCCGATCGCGCCAAGCAGGCTGTCCAGTCGGCCCAGAGCCTGGCGCTCGCGCGCGGCCACCAGCAATTCGCGCCCGAACACATCCTGAAGGTCCTGCTCGAGGAAAAGGACGGGCTGTCCCGCGCCCTGATCCAGAGCGCCGGCGGCCGCCCCGACCAGCTGGACGGCGGCGTCGAGACCCTGCTGGCCAAGACCCCGCGCGTCGACGGCGCCGGCGGCCAGCTCTACATGAAGCCCGACACCGCCCGCGTCTTCGCCGAGGCCGAGAAGTCGGCCAAGGCGGCGGGCGACGCCTTCGTCACGACCGAGCGCCTGCTGATCGCCATCGCCAAGGAAGGCGGCGACGCCGCCAAGCTGTTCAAGGAAGCCGGCGTCTCGGCCCAGAGCCTGGAGACCGCCGCCAACGCCCTGCGCAAGGGCCGCACCGCCGACAGCGCCAACGCCGAGGAAGGCTATGACGCGCTCAAGCGCTACGCCCGCGACCTGACGGCCGCCGCGCGCGACGGCAAGCTCGACCCCGTGATCGGCCGCGACGAAGAGATCCGCCGCACGATCCAGGTCCTGTCGCGCCGCACCAAGAACAACCCCGTGCTCATCGGTGAGCCCGGCGTCGGCAAGACCGCCATCGTCGAGGGCCTGGCCCTGCGCATCGTCAACGGCGACGTTCCCGAAAGCCTGAAGGACAAGAAGCTCCTGTCGCTCGACATGGGCAGCCTGATCGCTGGCGCGAAGTATCGCGGCGAGTTCGAGGAGCGGCTGAAGGCCGTGCTCGGCGAAGTCACCGCCGCCGAGGGCTCGATCATCCTGTTCATCGACGAGATGCACACCCTGGTCGGGGCTGGCAAGACCGACGGGGCCATGGACGCCTCGAACCTCTTGAAGCCCGCCCTGGCGCGGGGCGAGCTGCACTGCGTCGGCGCCACCACGCTGGACGAGTACCGCAAGCACGTCGAGAAGGACGCGGCCCTGGCCCGTCGCTTCCAGCCGGTGTTCGTCACCGAGCCGACGGTCGAGGACACCATCTCGATCCTGCGCGGCCTGAAGGAAAAGTACGAGGTCCACCACGGGGTGCGGATCAGCGACAGCGCCATCGTCGCCGCCGCGACCCTGTCCAACCGCTACATCGCCGACCGCTTCCTGCCCGACAAGGCCATCGACCTGGTGGACGAGGCGTCCAGCCGCGTGCGCATGGCGATCGACTCCAAGCCCGAGGAACTGGACGAGATCGACCGGCGCCTGGTGCAGCTGAAGATCGAGCGCGAAGCCCTCTCGAAGGAAACCGATGCGGCCTCGCGCCAGCGCCTGGAGAACCTGGAGACGGAAATCGACGACCTGCAGTTCCGCAGCGACGAGATGACCGCCCAGTGGAAGGCCGAGAAGGAGAAGGTCGGCGGCGCCGCGCAAGCGCGTGAAGCCCTCGACCGCCTGCGCGCCGACCTGGCCAACGCCCAGCGCGCCGGCGACTTCGCCCGCGCCGGCCAGATCCAGTACGGCGAGATCCCGGCCCTCGAAAAGCGCCTGGCCGAAGCCGAGCAGGGCGACACCCAGGCGCTCACCCCGGAAGTCGTCGACGCCGAGCAGATCGCCGCCGTCGTCAGCCGCTGGACCGGCGTGCCCGTCGAAAAGATGCTGGAAGGCGAGCGCGAGAAGCTGCTCAAGATGGAGGACGAGCTGCGCGGTCGCGTGGTCGGCCAGGACGAGGCCCTGGAAGCCGTCTCCGACGCCGTCCGGCGGGCTCGCGCCGGCCTGCAGGATCCGTCCAAGCCGATCGGCAGCTTCCTGTTCCTGGGCCCGACGGGCGTGGGCAAGACCGAGCTGACCAAGTCTCTGGCCGAATTCCTGTTCGCCGACGAGGCGGCCATCACCCGGATGGACATGTCCGAGTACATGGAAAAGCACTCGGTCAGCCGTCTGATCGGCGCGCCTCCCGGCTATGTCGGCTACGACGAGGGCGGGGCGCTGACCGAGGCCGTCCGCCGCCGTCCGTACCAGGTCGTGCTGTTCGACGAGATCGAGAAGGCTCACCCGGACGTCTTCAACGTGCTGCTGCAGGTGCTGGATGACGGCCGCCTGACCGACGGCCAGGGCCGCACGGTCGACTTCCGCAACACGCTGATCATCATGACCAGCAACCTGGGCGCCGAATATCTGGCCAACCAGGAGGAGGGCGAGGACGTCGAGGCCGTCCGGCCGATGGTGATGAACACGGTGCGCGGCCACTTCCGTCCCGAGTTCCTGAACCGGATCGACGAGATCATCCTGTTCAAGCGCCTGTCGCGCCACAACATGGGCGACATCGTCCGCATCCAGCTGCAGCGGGTCGAAAAGCTGTTGGCCGACCGCCGCATGGCCCTGGCGCTCGACGCCGAGGCCCTGAACTGGCTGGCCGACAAGGGCTACGACCCCGTCTACGGCGCGCGCCCCCTGAAGCGCGTGATCCAGAAGGAGCTGGTCGACCCTATCGCCAAGAAGCTGCTGGCCGGAGAGATCGAAGACGGCGGCGTCATCGCCGTTGGCGTCGAGGACGGCGGTCTGTCGTTCGGGAAAGCGCTGCTGCAGTAGGCGTTTTGAGCCCCTCTCTCTTCGAGAGAGGGAGGGGCCCATCGCCTCCGGCGATGGGAGGGTGAGAGGTTGCACCCCCGGCCGGAGAGATCCGGATCTAAACCGTCATCCCGCGCTTCATGCGCGGGACCCATTCGTCCGCCGCTCGTGAAGTGCGTGTCGAAACTCTCACGTGGAAGCTTAACCATGGGTCCCGCGCATAAAGCGCGGGATGACGATGGTGGGGTTGCTGGAGCTGACGTGACCTCTCACCCTCCCACCGCTTCGCGGCGGGCCCCTCCCTCTCTCGAAGAGAGAGGGGTGCTAAGCCTCCCACTTTCCCGTCGCCGCCCAACGCGGTATCTCCCCGCATGGCCAAGACCACCAAGCTCATCACCGAATTCGACATCGAGGTCGACGGAGACCCCTATGTCTGGCGGCTGCATCGCCTGCCGCAGTGGTCCTATGACCCGTCCGAGCGCCACGGCAAGGTGATCGCCGCGCGGCACAAGGAAGGCCAGCGCGAGGCGATGATCGAGTTCCCGCCCGGCCCCAAGCCCAAGTTCAGCGCCCCGCCGCTGAAGCCCTCGCAGATCCCCGTCCGCATTGTCGCAAAGGCCATCGCCTCGGCCATCGAAGCCGGCTGGGAGCCGCTGTCGCGCGGCAAGCCGGTGGTGATCTATGTCGACGAGGAAGGCGCTTAAGGCCCCTCTGGCCGGCGAGGCCTCCACATCGCCGGCAAAGAAAAGGGCGCTCCACCAAGGGAGCGCCCGTTCACGGCTCGTCCGGCGGGGACGAGGTCTACCCGTAGTGAATGTCGTAGCTGCCCGCGCCCGTGCCGACGGTCAGGCCGGTGACGCCGACCAGCTTGATAAGGCCGTCGCCGAGGTTGGAGCCGCCCCGCATGTTCACCCCGACCAGGCTGTCCTGGCTGTAGACGTAGGTGTCGCCGTTGCAGGTGAAAATGGCCGCGGTGTTGGCGGTGGTGTGGGCCGAGACGTCGATCACCGCCGCCTGCAGTGTGGCCTTGCCGTCGGCGTACTGCTGGACGTTGGCTGAGAGCGTATGAATCACGGCGTCCAGCACCAGGTGGTCGACGCCCTTGGTGAAGCCGATGATTTCGGCCGGAGCGCCGATGGCTTCCGCACCTGCAGCGCCCTTGATCACGAGGTTCGACAAGGAGCCTGTCGTGATCTGCGAGAACAGGCTGGCGCCCAGCGAGATCGTGTCGACGCCCGCACCAAGGTAGAACTTCGAGGCGTCGATGGCGCTGCTGGACGTGGCGGCCGCGAAGACCAGTTTGAGGTTGTTGGTTCCGTCGCCCAGGCGCAGCGTCGATGCGGCCGCGCTGTCGTCGACCAGCCCGCTCGTGGACTTCCCGACCAGGTAGGTCAGGTTCAGGTCGCCGGCCAGGGTCGCATCCACGTTGGTGAAGTTGCCGTCGATCTGCGCCGTCAGCTTTCCCGGGCCGAGGATCGTGAGGTTCGAAAGCGCGTACTCCAGCTGCCAGACCTGTGCATTCGTGGACCAGCCGTAGATCAGGCCCGCCGTGCTGTCGGCGTCGACATGCAGGACCATCGTGCCGTTCATCTTCGTGGCGTCGGCCCCATTGACGGAGAAGCCGATCGCGCCGCCGTCCACCTTATAGGCGCCGAAGGACTCGTAAGCCTCGGTCGTGGCTGCGCCCTTGAAGTTCTGCAGGTGCAGATGCGCCGTCGCCGCGCCGTTGGCCAGGCCGGTCGTGCCGACATAGGCGCCGTTCGGCGTGTCCTTCAGGACCGCGATCTGGCCGCCGCCGAGATTGAAATTGACCCGGCCCTTATCGGCGGGATTGTCGACGACGCTGTAGAAGACGGCGGCGCCCTGGACCAGCGGGGCCGGGCCGGTGGAATGGTAGTACACCGTCTGGAAGCCGCTGATCTCGCCGTCGTAGAAGGTCGAGTCCGTGGCGCCGGTGCGATCGATGTGCAGCACGTTGGCCGTGCCCGTCGCCGTCAGGCTGGTCCCCTTGGCCATGCTGCCCTTGAGCGTCACGACGTTGCTGTCGCCCGCCAGGGTGACGGTCCCGTACTGGGCCGGAACGCCCAGGGTCGGGGTCGTGGCCAGCAGGTGGCCCAGGGTGAGCGTGTCGCCGCCGTCGCTGGTCCGGATCGCGCCGAAGGTTCCCAGCGTGACCTTGATCGTATCGCGGCCAGCCCCGGCGTCGATGGTCACGCCGCCCGCGATGTCGCCGGTCACGGTGATGGTGTCGTTGTTGGCGCTCGACTTCAGGCCTGCGTCCGATGCGGTCGGCGAGACGGACTTGTCGCCGGCGACCGTCAGGGTGACGCCCGCCGTGCCCGGCGCCGGCGGCGAACCATAGGCGACCAGCAGGTCGCTGCGGAACTGCGCCACGCCGTCGTCGCCAAGGTCGGCCAGAAAGGCGTTGTTGGCCGTGGCGTAGGGGCCGATGTTCTCCTTGGCGGCGACCGACAACAGCCAGCCGACGATGGCGGCCTTTGTGCCCTGGCCCTCCAACCCGTCGCGGGCGAAGGCGGCGAAATAGGCCTGGCGTGTGAAGGTCCCGCCCTGGCCGTCCGGCACCATGTCGCCCAGCAGACCGTCGACCTTGGTCTGGCTGGGGACGACGCCGAAGATCTCGGTATAGGCCTTGATCAGGCTGTCTCGGGTGCTGAGCGCGCCGTAGTTGGCGTTGAACCAGGCCGCGCCTTCGCCGGCCTTGCCCAGGTTCATGGCGAAGTTGATGAACCGATTTTCGACGTTGAAGGTCTTGTAGTAGTCCGAATTCAGGTTCGTCGTGTTCGGCCCGGTCGGGGACACCAGGTAGTCGAAGCCGCCGGCCCCCGGCACGCCGGGCGTGAAGAAGCTGTAGGCCATGCTGGCGACGGTGGTGGTCTCCAGGGCCAGCTTGGCGATCTGGGTGCGCGCGTCCGCGACGCTGAGCGCGCCGCTGTCGATCTGGCTCGAGAGGTTGGTCAGCAGCGTCTGGTGCGCCGCTGGAATGTGCGCGGCGTCCGTCCGAAGGATGTTGCCGTAGTAGATCTTCAGGACCTGCGCGGTCGTAGCCATGATGCGCGAACTCCAATCCCTCGCCTTCCGGCGAACTCAGCCCCCGTCTCAGCCTATATAGAGTTTACTAAACACCCTCAAGCTGAGCTGTGAGGAAAAGCTGTCCCAGGGTCGAGAGGGGGACCTGCAAGCCTATCGCCGCTTCAGCTTCGCCAGCGCCGTCCGCATGGCGACCGCCTGAGCCGCGGGCTGGGCGGCGCGGTGTTTCTGGGCCTCGGCGACGAGGGGGCCGGTGGCGGCTTCGAGGCGGTCGAAGGCCTCGCGGATCGCGCCGGGCGGCTTGCTGGGCTTGTCGGGCCTGGGGTCCAGGGCCAGCACCTTGCGGGCTTCGCTGGCCAGTTGGCCGCAGACGCGGGCCCGGTCGCGGGCCTTGGCCAGAACGGCCGGATCGTCGCTGGCCTCCACCATCGCCCAGGCGGCGTCGATGGCGTCCATCAGCGTCTGTTGCAGACGATCGCACCAGGTGCGGGTCGAGGGGCGTGTCTGGCTCATGCGCTACAGCATGGGGGCGTGGGCGCGGGCGAGGATAAGAAACCTGCGTTTTTGTGTAAGGCGCTGACTTTGAATGGAAACGCCGGTTACTGAGCGGGGATAAGCGCCATTCCTTAGACCGGCCTCCCCGGCTCTTTTAGACCGATCTCCCCGGCGAATGCCGGGGCCCAGATCGAACCCACCATGGTCTCGAGGCGAGAAAGGCGGCAGGCGCGCCCACCCAAACCGCCCCGGATGGATCTGGACCCCGGCATTCGCCGGGGAGGTCGGGTTTGTTGCAAGGGCTGTGGATAACTTCGCGAAGGATGAGGAATTCACGCCGAACCAACCTCGCTCCGCTGCCCGGATCCAGACAAAAAATCGCGGAACCAAACCCGTCGTCGAACGCTCGCGCGCGGTATAAATGTGATGGAAGATCAATAGTCTAGCTTGGCCCGGAAGCGCCGGAATCGCGCCTCGCTTTGGCCAAGTTCGGCTGTGCGTTTGGTCAGGGCGAGCGTTGCAGGACGGCTCGCACCCCTACCACGGACGAGACCCGAACATGATAGCAAGCAGTAAGACCTTGATGGTCGCCGCCGCCCTGGTGATGGGCGGCCTTACGGTCAGCGGCTGCGCGACCAAGAAGTACGTCAACACCCAGGTCGGCGCGGTCGACCAGCGGGTCACCGCTCAGGGCGCCCAGATCGGCGAACTGGACAAGACCTCCAAGGAAGCCCTGGACCGCGCCATCGCCGCCGGCAAGCTGGCCGAGGGCAAGTTCCAGTATGCGCTGGTGCTAAGCGATGACTCGGTGAAGTTCCCGGTCAACGCCTCGACCCTGTCGCCGGAAGCCGAGCAGCGCCTGGGCGAGTTCGCCGAGAAGCTGAAGGCCGACAACAAGAACGTCTATCTTGAGATCCAGGGCCACACCGACAATTCGGGCGCCCCGAGCTACAACAACGAGCTGGGCGAAAAGCGCGCCGAGGCCGTGCGCAAGTTCCTCAGCATGCACGGCGTGGCCCTGAACCGGATGGCCACGATCTCGTACGGCGAGGACGCTCCGGTGGCGCCCAACGAAACGCGCGAAGGCCGGGCCCAGAACCGCCGCGTCGTCGTGATGGTGCTCAGCTAGTTTCGCGTTCCCGGGCGGGAGGTCTGGTCGGCATCAGGCCAGAGCCCTGTCCGGGCGGCCTCGCCGGCGCGGGTGTGAGCGCCGCGCCGGCGAGACCTTCATTCTAGGCCTTGCTGAAACGATCCGCCGGCCGGTTGCGAGACAGGTTCGGATAGAGCTTGGCCCTGGCGGCTTGTGCGGCGTCCCAGTCGGCGGCCAGGCGTTGCTCCACCTCCAGGAGGTCGGTCTTGTCGGTGAGGTCGGCCTTGACGACCTCGACGGAGCGGCAAGCCGATCACGTCGGTCGACTTCATCTATGCGGCGGGGGCGGAGTCGCTGGATCGCACAGCCTTCATCACCGAGCGTCCGAAAGGCTGATCCGTCTCCGGAAAATGGCTTGCGCCGGGCGAGCTTGGCCTGAAACCTGCGCGACCTGTCGTCCGCGCCGTTCGGAGCCCTCATGCGCCTGCCCATCGCCCTCGCCGCCGGCCTCGTGTTCGCCAGCGCCGCCCAAGCCCAGACGCCCGCCCAGCCCTCGACCGACCAGCCGCTGCTGCGGACCCTGGCCGCGGAGGTCGACCCCAAGGCGCTGGAGAGCACGATCCGGTCGCTGGTCGGTTTCGGCACGCGCCACACCCTGTCGGACACCAAATCCGACAAGCGCGGCATCGGCGCGGCTCGGCGCTGGACCAAGGCCCGCTTCGAGGCCATCTCCAAGGACTGCGGCGGCTGCCTGACCGTCGAGACGCCGTCCCAGGTCGTCACCGGCCGCCGCGTGCCCAATCCGACCGAGGTGATGAACGTTCTGGGGATCCAGAAGGGGACCTCCGACCCCAACCGGGTGATCATCATCGCCGGTCACATCGACAGCCGCGTCACCGACGTCATGGACTTCACCAGTGACGCCCCCGGCGCCAATGACGACGCCTCGGGCGTGGCGGCGGTGCTGGAAGCCGCGCGCGTGCTCTCAAAGCACAAGTTCCCGGCCACGCTGGTCTATGCGGTGCTGTCGGGCGAGGAGCAGGGCCTGTTGGGCGGCAAGATCCTGGCCGACTACGCCCGCGCCCAGGGCTGGAAGGTCGAGGCCGATCTCAACAACGACATCGTCGGTAACAGCCGCGGCCAGAGCGGGGTGATGAACAACACCCAGGTCCGGGTGTTCTCCGAGGGCACCAAGGCGGTCGAGACGCCCGAACAGGCCAACAGCCGCCGCTACAATGGCGGCGAGGTCGACAGCCCCTCGCGCAACCTCGCCCGCTACCTCGACGGCCTGGCCGACCGGTACCTCACCAATTTCGACGTCGTCATGGTCTATCGCACCGACCGCTACGGCCGGGGCGGCGACCAGGTGCCGCTGCTGGAGGCCGGCTATCCGGCCGTGCGCGTGACCGAGGCGGTGGAGAACTACGACCGCCAGCACCAGAACCTGCGCACCGAGAACGGCAAGGCCTATGGCGACACCATCGAGGGCGTCGACTTCGCCTATCTGGCCCAGGTCACCCGGCTGAACACGGTGGCGATGGCGAGCCTCGCCTCGGCCCCGCCGCCGCCGTCGGGCGTCAAGATCGAGGGGGCGGTCAGCGCCGACACCAAGGTCTCCTGGGCCCCCACGCCCGGCGCGGCCGGGCACCGCGTCTGGTGGCGCGTGACGACCGACCCGCAATGGCGCCTGAACCGCTGGGTTCCGGGCCCCGCCGCCACGGCGACCCTGAAGGACGTGGTGATCGACGACTATTTCTTCGGCGTCTCGGCGATCAGCCCGGACGGCTGGGAGAGCCCGATCGTCTTCCCGGGCGCCGCGGGCAGCTTCGAGAGCCCCCCGCCGGCGACGCCGAAGTAAGCGACCCCGCCGTCAATCGGAAAATACTCCGGCGCCCTGGGGCGTTACCGCCCGTCTGGGAGGGGTTCGCGTGATTGTTGCTGCTGTTCCAGGCGTAGCGCCAACACCATGGCCGCCCCGAACAGCGCGCCTTCCAGTCCCGCCGTTACGGCCTGGCTGATCGCGCCGAATGTCGGCTCGCCGAACAGGGCGCCGAGGTGACCGAGGTTCAGTCGGGCGTCGGGGAACTGGGCCTCAAGGGCGGCCAGGCTGCCGCCCATCAGCCGACCGCCCAGCAGCGCCGCGCCCGCACCTGCGGCCCCCGTCAGAAGGGCGCCGGTCAGCAGGGCCGTCCGCCGTCGCCGCGCCTGCGTGATCCAGACCCCGACGCCGATCGCGGCGCCCAGCGCCATGCCCTCGCCGGCGCCTGTCATGGCCTTTGGCGCTGATCCGAACAGCAGAGCAAAGGCGTCCAGCCCCGCCAGCCTGACCAGGCCGCCGATGAGCATTCCGCCGCACGCGCCGCCCAAAGCCTGCCACGCCCCCCGGTATCGCGTTGCGAAGGCCGCCACGCCGACGCCGAAACCGACGCTCGAGCCGCCGATCATGCCGATGACGGCCGTCAGAGCGGCGAGCACGACCAGGCCGGACAGCGCGCCGCCGGCGCCGCCCTCCGCAACGCCTGCGAAGCCATAGGCCAGGCCGCCAACCAGTCCGGCGGCGCCGCCGCCGATTAGGCCGGCTCGGCCCATGCTCAGGAAGCGCGCCAGGGCTTCGCGCCGATCACGTCCTGGACGCGGCTCGAACCGCGCCGCATCGGTGTTGGCGTCATGCGCTTCAGCGGCGGTCACCGACGCGATGAACCGATAGCCATGCCGTGGCACGGTCTCGATGAACCTTGGCCGTCCCGCCTCGTCTCCAAGCGCCTTGCGCAGAGATCGTACGCACTGGGTCAACGCCTCTTCCGTGACCGGAACGCCTTTCCAGACCTCGTCCAGAAGCCGCGCCTTGGTCACCAGCCGCCCTTCCTCGACGACCAGTAGCACCAACGCGTCCAGATAGCGTCCAGACAACTCCACCGGCCGCCCGTCGACAGACAGGCGGCGGTTCGCAGGCTCCAGCACGAAAGGGCCGAAACTGTAGAGGCTGGCCACGGTTTTCAGGGTTTCCTCACGGGGCGCTCAGGACTTTCATCGTCCTCGCCTCCAACGTCCAAGCCTCACCCAAGCGGGAAATGAAGGCAATGACGAACCCTATCGCATCGACCAAGAACGATCGACTTATCTCAGCCCTGCGCCTGATCGGCTGGACGGTGGTTGGGGGGCTGCTGATCGCCCCAGCCATCGCCATGCGGTTTACCGATCAGGTTCAGTGGACGATCTCCGACTTCGTCTTCGCAGGGATCGTTCTCATCGGCGCGGGCGGGATCGCGGAACTGGCGGTGCGCGCCTCGGGCGCGTGGTCGTATCGGTTTGGCGCGGGCCTCGCCGTCCTCGCATCAGCGCTCTTGCTCTGGTTCAACGGTGCGGTTGGCATCATCGGTTCCGAAGACCATCCGGCGAACATTCTCTATCTGGGCGTCATCATCGCCGCCTTTGTGGGCGCTGTGGCCAGTCGGTTTCGCGCGGCGGGCCTGGCGCTGGCCATGGCCTCGGCCGCAGCGCTCCAGGTCATTATCGGCGTTGTTGCGGTTTGGCGGGGTTGGGGCGAGGGCTCCGAGAACTGGCCGCGGCCGGTCATCGTGCTCAGCATCGTCTTCGGCCTGCTCTGGCTTGCCTCTGCGGCCCTTTTCCGTCGGACCGCAGTCGGACACCGCGCCGTAGGATCAGGCGAAGCGACCGAGACCGAACGTCAGGCCTGACAGGTTCACGCCGAGGCTATGGCGCGCTGGCGACGGGCCGCGCCTAAGGGCCTCAGGCGATCAGGTCCGGATCGTTCCGCTTCAGCCAGGCCGCCGCGTAGGAGCACAGTGGGACGATCCGCATGCCCTCCGCCCGCGCCGTCTCGGCGACCTTCGACATCAGGCGGCCGGCGGTTCCCTTGCCGCGCAGGGCGGGGTCGGCCTCCACGTGCGGGATCACCAGGCGGTGGCCCGAGCGCTGGTAGTCGGCGAAGGCCAGCAGGCCGTTCTCCTCCAGCTCGTAGCGGGAAAGTTCGGGGTTGTGGCGGAAGCTGTCGGTCATGCCGGATTAACGCGCCTCGGTGGCGGGAGATGCCAAGAGGTGCTTGTTCGCGCCCCTTCGCAAATACTTTGTGTCATCCCGGCTCTCCGCTACGCAGCGGCCGGGATGACACGAAAAAGGAACCGCTAGACCAGCTCCACCGCCATCGCCGTGGCTTCGCCGCCGCCGATGCAGAGCGAGGCCAGTCCCTTCTTGCCGCCGCGCGACTGCAGGGCCGCGATCAGGGTGCAGAGGATGCGCGCGCCCGAGGCGCCGATGGGGTGGCCCAGCGCGCAGGCGCCGCCGTTGACGTTGAGCTTGTCATCCGGGATGCCCAGCTCCTTCTGGGCGATCATGGCCACGACCGCGAAGGCCTCGTTGACCTCGAACAGGTCGACGTCGGCGACATCCCAGCCGGCCTTCTTCAGGGCCTTCTGCATGGCCGGCACCGGGGCGGTGGTGAAGAGACCCGGCTCGTGGGCGTGGGCGGCGTGGCTGACCACCTTGGCGACGATCGGCAGGCCCAGCGCCTTGGCGACGCTCTCACGGGTCATGACCAGGGCCGCGGCCCCGTCGCTGATCGAGCTGGAGTTGGCCGCCGTGATCCCGCCGTCGCGGCTGAAGGCCGGGCGCAGGGTCGGGATCTTGGCCGGGTCGGCCTTGCCGGGCTGCTCGTCGGTGTCGACGATCTCGGTTCCCTTGCGAGTGACCACGCTGACCGGGGTGATCTCGGCCTTGAACGCGCCGCTCTCGACCGCCGCCTTGGCTTTCATCAGGCCACGCGTGGCGTAGTCGTCCATCGCCTCGCGGGTGAACTGGTAGGTCTGGGCGCTGTCCTCGGCGAAGGCGCCCATCAGCTTGCCGGGGGTGTAGGCGTCTTCCAGGCCGTCCAGGTACATGGAGTCCCAGATCTGGTCGTGGCCGATGCGGGCGCCGCCGCGGTGCTTGGCCATCAGGTAGGGCGCGCCCGTCATGCTCTCCATGCCGCCGGCCACCACGACGTCGACGCTGCCGGCCGCCAGGGCGTCATGGGCCATGATCGCGGCCTGCATGCCGCTGCCGCACATCTTGTTGACCGTGGTGGCCTCGACCGAGAGGGGCAGGCCCGCGCCCAGCGCCGCCTGGCGGGCCGGGGCCTGGCCAAGGCCGGCGGGCAGCACGCAGCCCATGATGATCTGCTCGACCTTGTCGCCCGCGACGCCGGCGCGCTCGATCGCGGCCTTGACCGCCGTCGCGCCCAGGTCAGTGGCCTTCACCCCGCCCAGCGCGCCCTGAAAGCCCCCCATCGGCGTGCGGGCGTAGGAGACGATGACGACGGGATCGGCGGCGGACATGGATCAAGCTCCCTGAAGGTCTTTTGGGGCGGGATAGGCTCTCATCGCGTCTGTTCGTGCAAGGGGGTTGCGGAAACGTGATGTGAAAGGGGCGAGCGGCGCCGCCGGAAAAGCGAGCCGCTCGCCAGGTGGCAATGAACCGAGAGAGTCAATTGCGAAAAAAAACCTACGCCGGTTCATCTTCAAACGCAACGCTCTCTTGCTTTCCCTCGCGGAACGCCGCACCTTCGCGCCATGGGCCGTACAGCTGACTACACGAACGAACGTTGCTCGGTCGCCGCCACCCTCGAAGTCGTCGGCGATCCCTGGACCCTGCTGATCCTGCGGGACGCCTTCGCTGGGGTGAAGCGCTTCGAGCAGTGGCAGGAGCGCCTGGGCGTGGCCCGCAACGTCCTGGCCGCGCGTCTGAAGAGCCTGGTCGGGCATGGCGTGATGGAGACCCGGCGCTATTCCGAGCGTCCGCCGCGCCACGAGTACTGGCTGACGGAGAAGGGCCTGGCGCTGTCGCCGGTGCTGCTGACGATGGCCGAATGGGGAGACCGCCACGTCTATGGCCGCGACAAGTCGCCGGTGCTGTTCCGGCACAAGACCTGCGGCTGCGCCTTCCATCCGGTGCTGGCCTGCGAGGCTTGCGGCCAGGTCGCGGATCGCCGCGAGCTGGAACGCGCCGGACCGCAGGACCTCACCGCGCCTACCGTTGGCGAGGCGCTGGACGCGGTGAAGATCGCGGCCGAATAGGCGCCGGTCTGCGACAATCCGTCGCCCGCCTTGCGCGGACCGGATTTGGGAAGACTTCACCGTTCTCCGACCATGGTCCGGCGCATGTCCGGCGCTTCCACCCTCGTCCAGCGGTTCACGAGTCTCTTCATCATCCAGCGCGACCAGCCTGAACTGGTCATCGCTCAGGCGCGCGCGCTCTCCTGGCAGGTGCCGCTGATGTACGTGGTGGTGCTGGGTAACGCCTACGCCCTCGCCGCCAGCCATCTCGGTGTCGCGCCGCTGTGGCTCAACATGGGCTTGCCCACTGTTCTTACCGTAGTCTGCGCGATCCGAAGCGTCGGCTGGCTGAGGATCGGCGGCGAGGACGTCGACCCGGATCAAGCCGCTCGGATGCTGTCGAGCACCTTGAAAACCTCGGGCGTCCTGGCCGCCCTGTTCGCGGGATGGTCACTGTCGCTCTATCCCTATGGCGACGCCTACCAGAGGGGCCACGTGGCCTTCTATATGGCCATCACCGTCATCGCCTGCATCTTCTGCCTTATGCACCTGCGCGGCGCGGCCATCCTGGTCACGGTGATCGTACTGGGCTCGATGGTCGCGTTCTTCGCCACGACGGGAGAGCCTGTGTTCCGGGCGATGGCGGCCAATATCGTCGTGGTCTCGGCGGTGATGATCGTCATCCTGCTGACTCAGTACCGCGAATTCGCCGACCTCGTGCGGTCGCGGGTCTCCCTGCTGCAGAAGGCCGAGGAAGCACGCCGACTCAGTGACGAAAATGACCGCCTCGCCAATCTGGACAGCCTGACCGAGCTGCCCAATCGTCGCCGCTACTTCGCCGAGCTGGATGCGCGCGTGAACGCCGCCCGTCAGTCGGGAGGCGGCTTCGTGGTCGGGGTGATCGATCTGGACGACTTCAAGCCGATCAACGACGCCTTCGGCCACGCCACGGGCGATCGCCTGCTGACGGAAGTCGGCCGGCGTCTGACCGGGTTCGACGGTCCGCCCCTGCTGGCGGCGCGGCTGGGCGGCGACGAGTTCGGCCTGATCATAGACGCTGTGCTGGAGCCTGACGCGCTGCGCAAGCTGGGTCGCGATCTGTGCGCGACGTTGAACGCGACCTACGACCTGCGCGGGGTCCGCGCCCAGGTCGGCGCCTCGATCGGCTTCTGTCCGTTCCCCAGCGGCGGCGAGACCAGCGAGCAGCTGTTCGAGCGAGCCGACTACGCCCTCTATCACGCCAAGCAGAGCATCAAGGGCACGGCCGTGGTGTTCGACGAGCGCCACGAAGCGGCGATCCGCGACATGGCGGTGGTCGAACATTCGCTGCGCCATGCCGATCTCGAAAGCGAGATGAGCGTCCATTTCCAGCCCCTGGTCGATATCGTCGGGCAGCGGACGGTGGCGCTGGAAGCGCTGGCGCGCTGGACCAGCCCGGAGATCGGCCCGATCAGCCCCGACGTCTTCATCCGGGCCGCCGAGCGCTCGGGCCAGATCGTCGAGATCACGCGTCTGCTGCTCGCCAAGGCGCTGCGCGAAATGCGCGCCTGGCCGATGGACGTGCGGGTGTCGGTCAACCTATCGGCCCGCGACATCGCCTCGATGGAAAACGTCCGGCGGCTGCTCGACATCGTCCGCGACAGCTGCATCGCGCCGCACCGCATCGATTTCGAGATCACCGAGACCGCCATCGTCTGCGACTTCGACCAGGCCCGCGACGCGCTGGCCGCCTTCCACGCTCTAGGCGTTCGCACGGCGCTGGACGACTTCGGCACCGGCCACTCCAGCCTCAGCCACCTGCGGCTGTTGCCGCTGGACAAGCTGAAGATCGACGCCAGTTTCGTCTCGGACATCGAGCACAATCCCGCCAGCGAGGACATCGTTCGCACGGTGCTGCAGTTGGGCCGCAACCTGCGCATGGAATGCGTGATCGAAGGCGTCGAGACCGAGGCCCAACGCGACCGGGTGGCGGCGCTGGGCGCGACGGTCATGCAGGGCTATCACTTCGCCAGACCGATGCCGGCCGAGACCGTGCCCGGCTACTTGACCGGCGAGGCGGTGTCGGCCGCGCGCCGCCGACACGCCCGCGCGACGGATGCTGCGGAATGGGAGGGGGACCCCCGCCGCGAGGCCGGCTGAAACGACAGTCGGTTAGGCGGGCTTAAGGTCCATGGTTCGTGTCGTGCCGGCGATGAAGCCGCCGCCCAGCACCCGCTCGGGATCGGCCGGGTCGTAGAGCACGCAGGCCTGGCCCGGCGCGACGCCTTCCTCGGCGCCGTCGAACACGACCGAAAGCGCGCCGTCGACCATCGCCAGACGCCCCGGGACCGGCTCACGGGTCGAGCGCACGCGGGCCAGCACCCGCTGCCCGTCCTCGGCGGCGGCCTCCAGGCTGTCGTGGCCGCCCAGCCAGTTGGCTTCTTTCAGGGTGAGCGCGGCGGTCAGCAGGGCCTCGCGCGGGCCGACGATGACCTGACGCCTGTCGGCGTCGATCCTGACCACGAAGAGAGGATCGCCGACCGCGATGTTCAGGCCTCGGCGTTGGCCGATGGTGTAGCGGGTCACGCCCTCGTGGCGGCCCAGCACGCGGCCGTCCAGGTGCACGATGTCGCCGGCCTCCGCGCCCTGCGGGCGGATGCGGTCGATGACGGTGGTGTACTTGCCCTCGGGGACGAAGCAGATGTCCTGGCTATCGGGCTTGTCGGCAATGGCCAGGCCAAGGCCCGCCGCGACGGCGCGCACGGTCGGCTTGTCCATGCCGCCCAGCGGGAATCGAAGGAAGTCCAGCTGCTCGCGCGTCGTGGCGAACAGGAAATAGCTCTGGTCCTTGGCCGGATCAGCGGCGCGGCGCAGCTGCGGACGGTTGGCGCCGGCCGGCATGCCGCGCTGGACGTAGTGGCCGGTGGCCATCGCCTCGGCGCCCAGGTCGCGGGCCACGTCCAGAAGGTCGCGGAACTTGACCGTCTGGTTGCAGCGCACGCACGGGATCGGCGTCTCGCCGCGCAGATAGGCGTCGGCGAAGTCCTCGATGACCTGCTCGCGAAAGCGGCTCTCGTAGTCGAGCACATAGTGCGGGATGCCGATGCGCTCGGCGGCCATGCGCGCGTCCAGAATATCTTGGCCAGCGCAGCAGGCGCCCTTGCGCGAGATCGCCGCGCCGTGGTCGTAGAGCTGCAGGGTGACGCCGACGACGTCATAGCCGGCGCGCGCCAGCAGGGCGGCGGTGACCGTCGAGTCGACCCCGCCTGACATCGCCGCGACGATCCGGGCGCCCTCCGGCAGGCCGACGGCGGCGCGCGCCTGCTCGACCGCGCGCGCGATCAGCGTGTCGGAGTCCGGGGCGAGGGTCGTATTGATCGAGGCCAAGTCCATCGCCGCCATATAGCGGTTCGACCCGGATTTTGCGAGGCGAGGGCTACAGTAAGGCCGGCTGATGCGCCGGCCGCAGGTCCAGTTGGTCCAGCAGGCGCGGGATCCGCTTCTTCAGGCCAAAGAAGCCGCCGCGACCGTACGGCCAGGTCAAGGCGTCATAGGCGCGGGCGATAGGCTTCAAGACGAGGCCCCGTCCGGCCAGAGCGGGCGCCAGGGCGTCCAGCCGATCCCGTGTCGGTCCGATCGCGGCGTAGGGGGTGACAAGGGTCTTGGTTCCCGCGACCGAGGCGGCGTCCGCCAGGGCTTGGGCGTTCAGCGGGCCGCGCCGGACAGGCGTCTGCGGAAAGGCGGCGGCGAGGCGCGCGGCGGCGTCGTCCAGAGCCTGGCCGGCGAAGTCCTGAACGCGGTTGGAGCGAGGCTGGCCGTCGATCTCCACGGCGTCGACGACATGGATCGCCCGCGCGCCGTCGCCCGGCAGAAAGCTTTCAGGATGCAGGTCCTCCTCGGTGACGAGCAGCACGAAGGGGCCTTGCGGAACGACGCGGTCCAGAACCGGCGCGGCCCACGGCTCGATGAACGGCGGCTCTTCCAGCGACGGGGCGTCCGCCGCGAGGCTGCGGGGCTCAAAGCGTCCGCCGGTATAGCGCGCGATGTTGTCGGCTCGCGCCAGATAGGTCTTGCCGGGCGTGTGCAGGCCCACGACCCAGCGCCAGGACAGGGTGTTGGCGGCCGGGTCGCCATCCAGCAGCCGCGCGTACATGAAGGCTGCGCCCAGCGCCCAGGGCAGTTGCAGGGTGTGGGTCCAGATCGAGGCGAACCACATGCGGGCGTGGTTGTGCAAATAGCCGGTCGCCTCCAGTTCAGCGACCCAGGCGTCGAAGGCGTCTATCCCGGTGCGACCCGAAACCGCCTCGGCGTAACGGCGAGCCAGAGCGTCGTCGCGATCGAGCGCCGTCTGGCCTTGGGCGAGCGACGCGCGGTAGCGGGTCCAGATCTCAGGCTGGCCCTCCAGGCGACCCTTGAAGTGGGCGCGCCACAACACCTCGTCGATGAACTTCTCGGCTGTCGTCTCGTCGTGGCGAGCCAGAACGCGCGCCAGCACCTCGCGCTCGGTCACCAGGCGTCGGCGCAGATAGGGCGACAGGCCGGAGACGGTAGGCGCTTCGACCGCGTGGTTGCGCCGCGCGGCGTAGGCGCGGCCCGCGTGCGGCAGAAAGGCGTCCAGGCGCGCCAAGGCGGCGTCGCGCGTCGCGGTCCAGGTCGAGAAGGGCCCGTTCATGTCTCCGCTTACGGCCAGGCGGGCCGGGCGGATGCGGCCCTACTTCAGAACGTTCAGCAGCGACGAGGCCTGCAGGCTGGTGAACACCTGAGCCGAGGCCTGCACCGCCAGCTTGGCGGCCTCCAGGCGCGTGATAGCCTCGGCCATGTCGACGTCGGTGATGCCGCCGACCATGGTGGTCAGGGTGTCGGCCTGGTTGGACAGGTCGGTTTCGGCGGCCTCGAAGCGCTTCTGGTTGACGCCGTTCTTGCCCTGGATGTCGATCACCGACTTGTAGGCGCCTTCGAAGGTCGACAGCAGGCCCTTTAGGAAGGTGACCTGGGTGTCGTTCAGGTTGCCGGTGAAGGCGCCGTTGGCGTCGACATAGGCCTGGATCTGCTTGAAGGCGTCGAAGGTGGGCGTTCCCAGCGCGTCCCCCAGGACGCCGGTCTTGGCGTTGGTCTGTTCGTCCACGCGGTTGGTCGTGATGTACTGGTCGTTCTGAAACAGCGACGCGGTGGAGGGCGCTGCGGTCAGATCGGCCATACTGCTGGCGGTGGTGGTCGCCGTCGAGGTCTGGGCTCCGGAGAACACGTAGAGCCCGTTGGACTTGGTGTTGACGCCCTGAACGACCTCGCCGAACGCGGCCTGCAACTGCTGCATCAAGGTGGTGGCGTTGCCGGCGGCCAGGGCGTTGGCGATGGCCTCGCGCGCCTTCTTGGTGCCCTCGGCCACGCGCTCGATGCCGGTGTTCTGCATTTCGAGCCGGTTATTGACCAGCTTGGTCTGGTCGAGCAGGCCGTTGATCTTGGTCTGGGTGCTGCGCATGGCCGTCAGCACCTCGGCGTTCTTGGCGTAGCCGCGCAGGTCGGTGGCGACCTTCTGGCTGGCGACCTGGCCGCCGACCTCATTCTGGCGGATCTGCGCCTTCATGAGGTTGGACGTCATGATGTTGTAGTTCTGGATGGTCGAGACGCGGGTCATCGCTTACCCCAGGATTCCGGTGAGCACATCGAACATGTCCTTGGTGGCCTGGATCAGGCGCGCCGAGGCGTTGAAGGCCTGCTGGTAGGTGGTCAGGTTGATCAGTTCTTCGTCGAGGTTGACGCCTTCCTTCGACTGGCGCTGGCTGTCGACCTCGCCGGAAACGGCGGCGGCGGCGTCCTTGCGGCTTTCGGCCGTGGCGGCCTTACGACCGATGGAGCCGCCGAAGTCGGCGGCGTAGCGCGCCACCGACATGGTCACCGAAGCCGTGTCGCCGGCCACACCAAAGGTGGTCACGCTCTCGCCGGCATTGGCCAGCGCCAGAGCGCCGCGCCCGTCGCCGATCGCCAGAGCCGCCTTGCCGCCCACGGTCTGGGTCAGGTCCAGCTTGGCGAACGGCAGGAGCTTCGGGTTCTGGTCCATCGCCGTGTTGACGAAGAACTTCTCGCCCCGCGTGCTGCGTTCGGCGGGGCCGATGCCGAACAGCTGGCTGGCCGAAGGTCCGCCGACGCCGCGCTCGGTATTGTCGGCCACGACCGACATCGTCACCGGCGTATTCGAGTTGGACGTGAAGTTGATCTGTCCCTTGGCGTTCATCGTGAACTGCCCATAGAGACCCACGCCCGAACTGCGCGAGTTCAGCGCGTCCAGCATATCCTGCATCGTGCCGCCCACTGGGGGCGTGATCGGCACGTCGCGGATCCGTCCGCCCTCGACATCGGTGAGGCGGATGGTCAGCGAGCCGCTGGTGAAGCCGTTCGGATCGGCCGCCGTCAGGCCGGTCTCATACGGCGAATAGCCCTTGGTCCGGACGATGTCGTTCAGGCCGAAATAGTGGCTGAAGCCCTTGCCGGTCTTGCTGGAGGGCGTCGTGGCGTCGTCGGCGATCGCCACGCCCAGTCCGCCGACGCCGCTGATGCTGAGCGCGCCGTTCGAGAAGCCGGCTGCGCCCTGGCCGCCGAGGGCGGTGTTGAGCTGGGCCATGAAGTTGGCCGGTGTGAAGGCCGGACCCGCCGCGCCGTTGACCGTCATCGAACCGGTGTCGAAGTCGATGTCGATCCGCCGCTGGATCACGCCGCTGGAGTCGGTCAGGGCGATGGTGGTCTTGCCGGTGAAGCCCGTCATCGCCGCCTGGGCGTCCAGACCGGTGTTGCGGCCGCTCAGGCTGGTCGGCGCGGGGACCGCCGAGGCGGCGTTGGCGGCGCGGTTGATCTCCTCGGTCGCGCGCGAGGTGAACTCGCCAAGCTGATCGGACAGATTGACCAGGTCGAGATTGCGCACGTCCATCAGACCGCGGATCTCGCCGCTCGAGATGTTCAACGGCGTAGGGTATTCCGAGCCATTGGCGAGCTGGACGGTCAGGTAGCCTGTCGCTGTAGCCGATGTCTGGTAGGTCACCTTGGCCGCGCCGTCGCCGGCCAGGTTGAGACCCTCGGTCGACCGCACCACGACGCCGCCCAGCGAGCGCGGAGAGACCTGCACGTTCATCAGCTTGGAGAGCTCGTCGACCAGCCCCCCCTGCACATTCTCGGCGCCGGTCGCGTCGGCCCCCGCGACCTTGGCGCGGGTGATGTCGTTGTTGAGGGCGTCGATCTGGCTGAGCAGGTCGTTGACCCGTCCGACATTGGCCGCGATCCGCGTGTCGGCGTCCTTGCCCAGCTTTGACAGCGAAGACGTGATCCGCGCGGACTCGCTGAGAAAGTCGTCCAGACGCGTCAGGGCCTGGGTACGCAGCAGGCTGGACGACGGGTCGTCCTGCGCCGACGAGAACGCGGCGTAGACGTCGTCGAGCACCGTGAAGAAGCCCGTCTTGCCGCTGGGGTCGCCGAACAACTGCTGGGCGCTGTTGAGCGTGCTGGCCACGATTGCGGCGCGGCCGCTTTCCGAGGCGGCGTTCAGGCTGGCCGACTGCAGGAACCGGTCGGTGGCGCGCTTGATGGCGTCGATGCTGACGCCCACGCCCATGCCGTTGGACAGCAGGTTCGACTGGCTGACCGTCTTGCGGACGTAGCCGGTGGTGTTGACGTTGGCGATGTTGTCCGATGTGACGCGCAGACCCGTCTGCGCGGCCATCATGCCGGACGTCGCCGTGCTCATGATCGCGTTGAGCGACATGGATCAGGCCTCCTTCGGCTCGGCAAACCGCGCAACGCACGACGCGCCCTTGCCCGGCGAAACTTGCCGGGTCGCGGTGGGGGTGGCCCCCTGTTGATGTGCCAAGCCATTGAAATTCATGGCGATATGTTCCGGCTGCCGGAAATTCGACGAGATGTCTTCCGCAAGGACGGCGCCAACCGGGAGCGCGACCCGGCGACGCGGCAACTCCCGTCCTTCGCGGCGGCGCGAACTCGGCAAAAAGCGCCGCGTCCGGCGCATTTTTCTTCGTAAACAAGGCATTAAAGTCAATGAAAACAGTGGCTTGACTGATCTTCTACGAGTTGGCCCGACCGTTGCTGAGGAGGCGGCGAAGGCGTGTCCGTCATGGAGCGCCGCCAACCGAGCAACGACTGCGAATGACCGCGATCGCCGCACCCACCGCCGCTCTTCCCGCCGCGCCGACCCAGGCCGGCGGCGCCAAGGCGACCGCCGACGGCTTCGACGCCCTGCTGGCCATAGCCGGCCGGTCGGACAGCGCGCCTGTCGCACCGCGTTCGACGGCCGACCGCTCGGAAAGCAAGGCGAGCGACCGCGACGACGACCGCGACACGAAGGCCGCCGACAAGCCGGCCAAGGCGAAGGCCGCGTCCGACACCCGCTCGACCGACGCCGCCGACAAGGCCCGCGATGCGCGGGCCGCCGCCGCCGACAAGGCCGGCGAGGCGCGAGACGACCGCGCCGAGACCGTGTCAGACGCAGGCGACAAGCGTGACGCCGACGGCTCCCAGACCGCTCAGGCCGACGCGCCGAGCGATGAGGAGGTTTCGACCGACACCCGTGGGGCGGAGGCTCAGGCGGCCGCGACCCTCATCGCCGCCATGACGGCCCCGTCGACGCCGGTGACAGAGGTCGCGAGCGCCGTTGAGGCCCAGAGCACGGTCCAGGCTGAAGGCTCCGCCGCTGTCGCGGCCTCCACGACGGCGATGACCGCAGAGACGCCGGCGGCGTTGACCGCCCCGCTCGCCGCCAGCCCCGTCGATGCGGCGCCGGCCGCCGCGCCGCTGGCCTCCCAGGTTGCGGACACCAACCCGCAGGTCGTGGCCGCCGCTCCGACGGCGTCCACGCCGGAGACGGCGGAAGCCGCCGCCGCGATCCCGGCGCCGGTCTCCGACCTCGCGGCCGCACCGTCAGCCGACACCGCCGCCGTCCCTGCGACCCAGACCCAGCCGTCCGCCGTGCTGGAGGCGCTGGCCCAGCTGTCGACCGAGCAAGCCACGCCGATCTCGCAGGGCGCGCCGACCTCGACGCCTGTCCGTCCGGCCGCCAACGCCGCCGAAACGGTGGCGACGCCGCAGCCGGATCCGTCGACCGGTGTCGCCCAGCCGACCGAGGCTCAAGCCCCAGTCCAAGTCGTTTCGCCCACGGCCACGGCCTCGACGACGACCGTCGCCGCCGACACGACGGCGACGGCCAAGGCGTCGCCTGACATCACCGTCGCCGCCGAGGCGGCGTCCGCCGCCGTCGCCACGGCGTCAGAGACCAAGGGCGACTCCAAGACCGTCGAGAGCGCCAAGCCCGCGTCGCCCGCCGCCGCAGTTGCGCTCGAGGGCGCTGTCGCCGTTGAAACCGCCGAGGCCGTCACGGCCGCCGGCGCGGCTACGACGGGCGGCGAGACCGGCGCCCAGAACACCGGAACCGAGGCGGGCGCTGACAAGGGCGCCGCCCTGACGACGGTCGAGGCCCCGGCGTTTGCCGAGGCTAAGGTCGAGACGACGCCGGCGGCGCCCGCCGCGCCGGTGCTCCAGGCCGCCGCCACCGCGACGTCGAGCGCGGCGTCGGCGCCGGTCCGGGGTTCGCCCGAGACCGTGGCGACCCTGTCGGCCGAGATCGTCAAGAAGGCCGACGCCAAGACCACCCGTTTCGACGTCGCCCTGACGCCGGAAGGCCTGGGCAAGGTCGACGTGCGGATCGAGATCGGCCGCGACGGCGCGCTGACCGCGTCGATGCGCTTCGACACCGTTCACGCCGCCCAGGAACTGCGCGGCAAGGCCCATGAGCTGCGCCAGGCCCTGGCCGACGCCGGCTTCAACGTCGCCGACAATGCTCTGAGTTTCGACGTCTCCAGTCAGGGCGGACAGAGCCAGAACCCGTTCTTCGCCTTCGAAGGCTGGGGCGACCAGGGACAACGCGCCTTCCCGGGGCGCGCCTTTCAGGCCGCTCTCACCGGCGAGGAAGACATCACCATCACCCCCGAACTGCTGCCCGGCCTGAAAACCGTCGCCGACAGCGGTCTGGACATCCGGATCTAGGAGAGACCGACATGGCCACCGCCGTATCGTCGCAAAACACCGCCTCGGTCCTTGACCGGATCAACAATTCCCGGACGTCGCTGACGACGAACAAGGAGACCTTCCTGAAGCTGCTGACCACGCAGCTGAAGAACCAGGATCCCCTGTCGCCGACCGACACGACCCAGATGACGCAGCAGATCACGCAGATGACCGGCGTGGAGCAGCAGCTGGTGACCAACGATCTTCTGGCCGCGCTCGTGGGCATGAATTCGGGCACGGGCCTGTCTGAAGGCGTGTCGATGATCGGCAAGCAGGTCAGCGCCATTACCGACAACTCGACCCTGAAGAACGGCAAGGCGACCTTCTCCTGGACCCAGCCGGGCGCGTCGACCTCGCTGAAGGTCGAGATCAAGAACGCCGCCGGCAAGGTGGTGCGGACCTTGGTCCCGGACGACCAGAAGAGCGGCGACCACACCATCACCTGGGATGGCAAGGACGACGCCGGCGCCCAGCTGCCCGACGGTGGCGTCTACACCATCGCCGTCACCGCCAAGGGCGGCGACGGCAAGGAGCTGAAGGTGACCAACATCAAGGGCCGCGCCGAAGGCGTGGTCTCGGCGGTCGACAACGCCACCGGCCAGCCGATGGTGGTTGTCGACGGCAAGACCATCCCTGTCGACAACGTCGTCGGCATCAAGGCCGCGGCCTAGCCCCCATTCACAGGTCCTGGCGGCCTGAACCCCCAATCGACCGGGCGTCAGAATGACGCCGACGCGGTCCCCGGAAGACGGTCTTCCTGCGGATCCAAACGCAAACAGCGCTGAACCCTCGACCCCCTTTTTGAGCAGGAATTCAGTCATGAGCATCAACAGCGCCATGCTCGCCGGCGTCTCTGGCCTGATCGCGAATTCGTCGGCCTTGGCCGCGATCTCGGACAACATCGCCAACGTCAACACCGTCGGCTTCAAGCGTTCGACCTCCAACTTCTCGACCCTGGTGACCTCGGGCACCAAGAGCCAGGCCTACAGCGCCGGCGGCGTGAAGGCGCAGACGCACCAGTTCATCAGCCAGCAAGGCCTGACTCAGTCGACGACCTCGAACCTTGACCTGTCGATCTCGGGTTCTGGCTTCTTCGTGACGACCGAGAAGCCGGAAAACCTGACGGCGGCCGACACCCGCTCCTTCACGCGCGCGGGCTCGTTCCAGCTGGACAGCCTGGGCTACCTGCGCAACGACGCGGGTCTCTATCTGCAAGGCTGGCTGGCCGATCCGGTCAGCGGCACGATCACGCCCGACCCGTCCGATCTGACGCAGCTGTCGTCGATCAACGTTGGCAGCGTCGGCGGCACCGCCGAGAAGACCACCCGCGTGGGCGTCAACGCCAACCTGCGCTCCGAACAGCCGGTGGCGGCCGCCGTCTCCTACAAGGTCGGCACGGCGGGCGCGGCGTCGTTCACCAATGTCGCCACGACCCCGGCGACGACCGCTCGGTCCTACGACGTGATCTACAGCTCGACCGGCGTGGCCAATCCAGCCGCCTCGGGCAACAACGAATACAAGGTCGAGATCAAGGAAAACGGCGTCGTCATCGCCTCCGGCGTGGTCGGTTATGACGCGACCACCGGCAATATCGCCACATCGGACCTGAAGCCGAAGGGCGCGGCTGCCGGCAACGGCACGATCACCGACGTCGATATCGACACCGCCGCGACGCCGACCACCGTGTCGCTGGCCGACCTCGGTATCGACACCGACGCCGACGCCAAGCTCGGCAAGCTCTATGATCCTTCAACCTGGTCGATGTCGGACTACGCCAAGGACACCTCGAAGGGCGTGAAGCCGGACTTCGAGATCCAGATTCCGCTGTCGGACTCCAAGGGCGGCCAGCGCACCGTGACGCTGTCTCTGCTGAAGGCGCCGGGGCCGAACCAGTGGTACGCCGAACTGCGCGCCAAGCCGGGCGACCTGGCCAACAACGCCAACGGCCAGATCAGCACGGGCATCATCGAGTTCACCACCGACGGTAAGCTGAAGAGCACTGGCGGGTTGTTCGGCACCACCAGCCCGACGGCGATCACGATCAAGAACTCCGGTTACGTCGCTCCGACGGTCACGCCGCCGGCCGTGCAGCCGCCGGCTCCGCCGACCTGGGCCGACGGTCTGGGCATCGACACGCAAGAGGTCCAGATCGACCTCGCCAACGCCGCCGGCGGCCTGACCCAATACAACAGCCAGTCGGTCGTGCAGTCGGTGAACACCAACGGTACGGCGTTCGGCAACCTGACCAACATCGAGGTCGACGAGGACGGCTATGTCTCGGCCATCTTCGACAACGGCGTCACCCGCCGGATCGCGCAGGTCGCCATCGCCACCTTCTCGAACCCCAACGGCCTGAAGGGCGTCAACGGTAACGCCTACCGCGTGACCAACGAGAGCGGCACCTACAGCCTGAAGGCTCCTGGCGAGGGCGGGGCGGGCGTGATCGCGCCCTCTACGCTGGAAGCCTCGACCGTTGACCTGTCGCAGGAGTTCACCGGCCTGATCACTACTCAGCGCGCGTACTCGGCTTCGTCGAAGATCATCACGACGGCCGATCAAATGCTTGAGGAGCTGTTGAATATTAAGCGCTAATCATGGGGCTTAACGTTCTTTAATTCTTGTGTTTCAAATTGAAACACTGGGGAGTGCTAGGGAGCCATCTTGTTTAGGCCTTGCTTTACTATCGGAATTAAGCCGCTGTTATTAGGCGGCGCCTATAGTGGCCTTCAACAGTGATGGTTGTGGGAAAGGCGTAAAGCCATGTTGCAGCAGCAGCGCACCAACAGCCGGGGTGAAAAGTACGTCATCGGTCCGACCGGTGCGCCTCTCACTCTGGCGGATTTGCCGCCCGCGGAGACCCAGCGTTGGGTCATCCGTCGGAAGGCCGAGGTCGTGGCCGCCGTTCGCGGGGGTCTGCTCTCGCTCGACGAGGCGTGCGATCGTTACAAGCTGACGAACGACGAGTTCCTCAGCTGGCAACAGTCGATTGATCGGCACGGTCTGGCGGGCCTGCGGACCACGCGGATCCAGCAGTACCGTTAAGGCGAGCGGGGTGTGTTGATGTGACCGCCCCACCTTGCCTCGAAAACCCCGTCGGCCTTGCGCCGGAAGGGTTTGACGACGTTCAGCGGCCGCGCCTGAAAGGGCGCGGCCGCGACGTTTTGGCGCCTCGGGAAAGCAGCGAGACCGGCAAACATAAACGCCTCGTTTACCTTGTACTGGGTAAATCCTGCCTACCGGCGAGCGCTTCGTATGCATTCGGCGGGCGTCCCCTCGGGGATTGTTGACGCAGGGGATGGGGCTTCGTGGAAAGCTTTCTGGGTTCGATCAGGCAGTTCGGCGTCGGGCGTCTCGCCGCGATGCTGGGCGTCGGCGCGGGTGTCGTCGCCGTGCTCGTGGCCCTGGTCATGTTCATGGGCAAGGAGCCCAATGAGCTGCTCTATTCGAACCTCGACCTGAAGGAAGCCTCGGAAGTCACCCAGGCCCTGGATCAGGCGGGCATCAAGTACGAGACCAAGGGCGACGGCTCGACCATCATGGTGCCGCGCGACAAGGTCGCTAGCGCCCGGCTGATGGTGGCCGGCAAGGGTCTCGTGAGCTCCGGTTCGATCGGCTACGAGATCTTCGACACCAGCAACGCGCTGGGTCAGACCGACTTCGTCCAGCAACTGAACCGCCAGCGCGCCCTGCAGGGCGAACTGGAGCGCACCATCAAGGCGATGCAGGGCGTCAACAGCGTCCGTGTGCACTTGGTGCTGCCCAAGCGTCAGCTGTTCGAGGAAAACGCCGAGCAGCCCTCGGCCGCCGTCACCATCGGCGTCGGCTCGCGCGAGCCCTCGTCGGACATGGTGCGCGCGATCCAGAACCTGGTTTCGTCGTCCGTGCCGAACATGAAGGCCGAAAAGGTCGCGGTCATCGACCAGCACGGCAAGACGCTGTCGGCTCCCAGCGACGAGAGCCTGGCCGGCAAGATGGCTCAGGACCGCAAGTCCGAGGTCGAGGCCCGCATCGCCAAGACCGTCAAGGACATGATCGAAGGCGTGCTGGGCCCGGGCAAGGCGCGGGTCAATGTCACCGCCGACCTCGACCTGAACCGCGTGACCACCCAGGAAGAGCGCTTTGATCCCGACGGCCAGGTGGTTCGCTCGGAAAGCACCACCGAAGCCTCCAGCCAGGAAAACAAGAACGAGGACAATGCCGGGGTCACGGCTGCGGCGAATGTTCCTGGCGGCCAAGGCGCCAACGGGTTCCAGCAACTGGGTTCGCGCTCGGGCCAGAACGACAGCGTCACCAACTACGAAATCTCCAAGTCGGTGAAGACCACCGTCCAGGAGCCCGGCGCGATCAAGAAGATCGCCGTCGCGGTCGCCATCGACGGCGTTTCGGCTCCGATCGGCAAGGACGGCAAGCCCGGCGCCTACACGCCCCGCACCGCCGAGGAGATCCAGCAGATCGAGGAACTGGTGAAGACCGCCGTCGGCTTCGACGCCGCGCGCGGCGACCAGGTCAAGGTCACCAACATCAAGTTCCCGCAGCCCGAGGACCAGGGACTGGAAAAGGCCGGGCTGCTGTCGGGTCTCGACAAGAACGACATCATGCGCTTCGCAGAGCTGGGCGTTCTGGCCGTCGTCGCCTTGCTGATCCTGCTGTTCGCGGTGCGCCCGTTCATCAAGAACCTGTCGGCGCCCGCGCCGGGTCAAATGGCCCTGGCCGGTCCGTCGGGCGGACCCGTCACCCGGCTCGTGACCCTGTCGGACGGCACCCAGCAACAGGTGGTCGTCGACCAGTCGGGCGAGCCGATCGCCATCGCCGGCCCGGCGCCGAGCGATATCGACCAGCGCATCGACATCGCCAAGATCGAAGGCCAGGTGAAGGCTTCGTCGATCAAGCGCGTCTCCGAGTTCGTCGACAAGCACCCCGACGAGTCGGTCGCGATCCTGCGTAACTGGCTGCACGAGTCGAGCTGATGGCCATGAAAGTCGCCGTCAATGACGTGAAGAACCTTTCGGGGCCCGAAAAGGCCGCGATCGTTCTGCTCGCCCTCGGCGAGGAGCACACCAAGATCTGGGAAGCCCTGGACGACGAGGAGATCAAGGAAGTCTCCCAAGCCATGGCAGGCCTGGGGACCGTCTCGGCCTCTGTGGTGGAAGACCTGCTGGTCGAGTTCGTGTCGGGCATGAGCTCCACCGGCGCGATCATGGGCTCCTACGAGCAGACCCAGCGTCTGCTGGCCTCGTTCATGCCGCAGGAAAAGGTCGACGCCCTGATGGAGGAGATCCGCGGTCCGGCGGGTCGCACCATGTGGGACAAGCTGGGCAACGTGAACGAAGCCGTCCTGGCCAACTACCTGAAGAACGAATACCCGCAGACCGTCGCCGTCGTGCTGTCGAAGGTGAAGAGCGACCACGCGGCCCGCGTGCTGGCCTGCCTGCCGGAAGACTTCGCCCTGGAATGCGTCACCCGCATGCTGCGGATGGAACCGGTGCAGCGGGAAATTCTCGACAAGATCGAGATGACGCTGCGCACCGAATTCATGTCGAACCTGGCGCGTACGTCCAAGCGCGACAGCCATGAGATGATGGCCGAGATCTTCAACAATTTCGACCGCCAGACCGAGGCCCGCTTTATCGCCGCTCTCGAAGAGCGCAACCGCGAGGCCGCCGAGCGCATCCGCGCGCTGATGTTCGTGTTCGAGGACCTTTCGAAGCTGGACCCCGGCGGTATCCAGACCCTGCTGCGCAGCACGCCGAAGGAACAGCTGGGCCTGGCCCTGAAGGGCGCCTCGGACAAGCTGCGCGATATGTTCTTCTCCAACATGTCCGAGCGCGCGGCCAAGATCATGCGCGAGGACATGGAAAGCATGGGCCCCGTGCGTCTGAAGGACGTCGACGCCGCCCAGGTGGGCATGGTGCAGGTCGCCAAGGATCTCGCCGCCAAGGGCGAGATCATGCTGGCCGGCTCCGGCTCCGACGACGAACTGATCTATTGAGGGGCATGCGATGACCGACATCCCTCACCGCAAGTTCTCCTTCGACACCGTCTTCGACGACAATGGCGGCGTGGCCTACGCGCCGCCCCGGGTGAAGAAGACCTTTACGCCCGAAGAGGTCGAGGCGGCCAAGGCGCAGGCCTATGCCGAGGGCGAACGCTCGGCTGTGGCCCGCGCCGAGCAGGAAGCGGCCCAAGCCTTGGCCGAGGTGGCGCACGCCGTGCAGCAGGCGTTCGAGACCTTGACCCACGTGGCGCACGAACATCGCGAGGGCTCAGCGATGCTGGCCCTGGCCTGCGCCCGCAAGATCGCCGACGCGGCCTTGTCCCATTTCCCCGAGGCCCCGGTCACGGCGGCGCTGGAGGCGCTGGCCCGCGAGGTCGAGTCGCAGCCCCGCATCTTCGTGCGGGTCTCGCCCGAGCTCGAGGAGCGCACCCAGCAGGCGCTGGAGAACGTCGCCGCCCAGATCGGCTTTCAAGGCCAGATCGTGGCGCGGGCTGACGGCGCCATGGCCCCCGCAGCCTTCACCTTCGACTGGGGCGACGGCCGCGCGGCCTTCGACCCCGACGGCGCCGCGCAGCGCGTCGCCGAGGCGCTGGAGGCGGCGATCGCCGCCGAAGGCCTCCACGCCGAACCCCTGTTTACCTAGGAAGGCTGACGAACGATGGCCGAAGACAATCTCACGCTCGACGAATTCGGTGGGGCCATGCTGGCCTCCGAGGCGCCGATCGAGCTCAGCGACAAGACCGCCTCGGACCTGGCGCCGGTCTTCGACGTTCCGGTCAACATCTCGGCCGTGCTGGGCCGCGCCCACATGTCGGTGGCGCAGCTGCTGCAGCTGGGCCAGGGCTCGATCCTGGAGTTGGACCGCAAGGTCGGCGAGGCGATCGACATCTACGTCAATAACCGCCTGGTCGCCCGGGGCGAGGTCGTCGTCGTCGACGAGCGCCTGGGCGTGACCATGACGGAAATCATCAAGGACGGCGACCAGGGCTGACGCCCGGTGGTCGTTCGAGAGGGAGAGTAAGAGATGCGGCTTCTGGTCGTCGGAAAACTGAACGGGCAGCTCTCGGTCGCCGTGAAGATGGCGATGAACGCGGGCGCGAAGGTCTCGCACGTCGAAACGACGGAGCAGGCGACCAACGCGCTGCGGGCGGGGCAGGGCGCGGACCTTCTGATGGTCGACTACGCGCTCGATATCGCCGGCCTGATCGCCGCCAACGAGGCCGAGCGGATGCGGGTGCCGGTGGTGGCCTGCGGCGTCGACGCCGACCCGATGCGCGCCGCCAACGCCATCAAGGCCGGCGCCAAGGAGTTCATCCCGCTGCCGCCGGACGCCGAGCTGATCGCCGCCGTCCTGGCCGCCGTCACCGACGACGAAAAGCCGATGGTCGTCCGCGACCCGGCCATGGAGCAGGTCATCAAGCTGGCCGACCAGGTCGCTCCCTCCGACGCCTCGATCCTGATCACCGGGGAGAGCGGCTCGGGTAAGGAGGTCATGGCCCGCTACGTCCACGGCAAATCCCGTCGGGCCAAGGCGCCGTTCATCTCGGTCAACTGCGCCGCCATCCCCGAGAACCTGCTGGAAAGCGAGCTGTTCGGCCACGAGAAGGGCGCCTTCACCGGCGCTATGGCCCGCCGCATCGGCAAGTTCGAGGAAGCCGACGGCGGCACCCTGCTGCTGGACGAAATCAGCGAGATGGACGTGCGCTTGCAGGCCAAGCTGCTGCGCGCCATCCAGGAGCGCGAGATCGACCGCGTCGGCGGCTCCAAGCCGGTCAAGGTCAACATCCGCATCCTGGCCACCAGCAACCGCGACCTGGCCCAGTCGGTGAAGGACGGCACGTTCCGCGAGGACCTCTTCTACCGCCTCAACGTCGTGAACCTGCGCCTGCCGCCGCTGCGCGAGCGTCCGGCCGACGTCATCAGCCTGTGCGAGTTCTTCGTGAAGAAGTACTCGGCCGCCAACGGCATCGACGAGAAGCCGATCTCGGCCGAGGCCAAGCGCCGCCTGATCGCTCACCGCTGGCCGGGCAACGTCCGCGAGCTGGAAAACGCCATGCACCGTGCGGTGCTGCTATCGACCGGTCCGGAAATCGAAGAGTTCGCCATCCGCCTGCCCGACGGTCAGCCGATGGCGCCCGCGCCGGATGTCGCCGTGGCGCGCGGCGCCCAGATGGCCGCTGACGCCGTCTCGCGCACCTTCGTCGGCTCGACCGTGGCCGAGGTGGAGCAGAAACTGATCATCGACACCCTGGAGCACTGCCTGGGCAACCGCACCCACGCAGCCAATATCCTGGGCATTTCGATCCGCACCCTGCGCAACAAGCTGAAGGAATATTCCGACGCCGGCGTGCCGGTGCCGCCGCCGCAAGGCGGTGTCGGCGCGGCGGCGTAGGCAGAGGGCGCCGCGACCATCGGTCCGGCGCCGCGCCGCAGAAAATTTGGTTAACAAGATGGTCGCAGGCCGCAAATCGCTCCAAGCGAAGGCCTAGCCTCCCATCCCCGGTTCAAGGTTTCGAATGGCCGACGCCGCCGCCCCGACCGCCTCCGCCCTGCCCAGCCCCAAGTCGATGCTCGACGGGCTGATGCGCGGCGAGATGGGCCTGGCCCTGGGCGTCGTCGGCATCATCGTGCTGCTGATCTTGCCGGTGCCGGCGGTCCTGCTGGACCTGTTGCTGGCCATTTCGCTGACGGGATCGGTGCTGATCCTGATGACGGCGATCCTGATCAAGAAGCCGCTGGAATTCACCTCGTTCCCGACCGTGCTGCTGGTCGCGACGCTGTACCGCCTGGGCCTGAACATCGCTTCGACGCGGTTGATCCTGGGTCACGGCCAGGAAGGCACCGGCGGCGCCGGCGCGGTGATCGAGGCCTTCGGTCACCTGATGATGCAGGGCAACTTCGTCATCGGGGTGATCGTCTTCATCATCCTGATCGTCGTGAACTTCATGGTGGTCACCAAGGGTTCGGGCCGGATCGCCGAAGTGGCGGCCCGCTTCACCCTGGACTCCATGCCCGGCAAGCAGATGGCGATCGACGCCGACCTGTCGACCGGCCTGATCAACCAGGACGAGGCGAAGATCCGCCGCAAGGAGCTGGAGCAGGAAAGCACGTTCTTTGGGGCCATGGACGGCGCCAGCAAGTTCGTGAAGGGCGATGCGATCGCCGGCCTGATCATCACGGCGATCAACATCATCGGCGGCATCATCATCGGCGTGGTGCAGCACAAGCTGCCGTTCGGCGACGCGGCCTCGACCTACACCATCATGACCATCGGCGACGGCCTGGTCAGCCAGATCCCGGCCCTGATCATCTCGATCGCCGCCGGTATGGTCGTCTCCAAGGCCGGCGTCGAAGGCTCGGCCGACAAGGCCCTGACCACCCAGCTGGCGATGAACCCGGTGGGTCTGGGCATGGTCTCGGCCTCGTCGGGCGTCATCGCCCTGATCCCGGGCATGCCGATCTTCCCGTTCGCCGCCATGTCGCTGGCCGCCGGCGCCCTGGCCTACAAGCGTATTCAGGACGCCAAGAAGCCCAAACCGATCGATCCTGCCGAGCTGGAGGCCGCCGCGCCGTCCGAGCCGGAGGAGGAGCCGATCAGCGCTTCCCTGGCCATCGACGACGTCAAGATCGAGCTGGGCTATGGCCTGCTCACCCTGATCAACGACCTGGACGGGCGCAAGCTGACCGACCAGATCCGGGCCCTGCGCAAGACCCTGGCCAGCGAGTTCGGCTTCGTCATGCCGCCGGTCCGCATCCTCGACAACATGCGCCTGGCCAACCAGGGCTACGCCATCCGCATCAAGGAGATGGAGGCCGGCGCCGGCGAGGTCCGCCTGGGCAGCCTGATGTGCATGGATCCGCGCGGCGGTCAGGTGGAGCTGCCCGGCGAGCACGTGCGCGAGCCGGCCTTTGGCCTGCCCGCCACCTGGATCGCCGATGACCTGCGCGAGGAAGCCACGTTCCGAGGCTATACGGTCGTGGATCCCGCGACGGTTCTGACCACGCACCTGACCGAAATCCTCAAGGAGAACATGGCCGACCTGCTCTCCTACGCCGAGGTGCAGAAGCTCCTGAAGGAGCTGCCCGAGACGCAGAAGAAGCTGGTCGAAGACCTGATCCCCGGCACGGTCACCGCCACGACCGTCCAGCGCGTGCTGCAGTCGCTGCTGCGCGAGCGGGTCTCGATCCGTGATCTGCCGCAGATCCTCGAAGGCATCGGCGAGGCCGCGCCGCACACCGCTTCGGTGACTCAGCTGGTCGAGCAGGTCCGCGCGCGCCTGGCCCGTCAGCTGTGCTGGGCCAATCGCGGCGACGACGGCGCTCTGCCGATCATCACCCTGTCGGCCGACTGGGAGCAGGCCTTCGCCGAGGCCCTGATCGGTCCTGGCGACGACAAGCAACTGGCCCTGCCGCCCTCACGTCTTCAGGACTTCATCCGAGGCGTCCGCGACAGCTTCGAGCGCGCGGCCCTGGCTGGCGAGGCGCCGGTGCTGCTGACCAGTCCGGGTGTGCGCCCCTATGTCCGCTCGATCATCGAGCGCTTCCGCGGCCAGACCGTCGTGATGAGCCAGAACGAAATCCACCCCCGCGCGCGGCTGAAGACGGTAGGGATGGTTTAGGGCGCATACGGACATTTTTTCCACACCATCATCGAAATGTGACATTTGGGGCGAACCGAAGCGCTGTCCCAAGGTGGTGTCTTGCATCCCGTCCCCACATCCCTCGCCGTGCTTGTGGCGGTCGGCGCCTTTCTGTCGCCCACCGCTGTTCTGGCCCAGGATCAACTGACCCCGGCCGAGGTCGCCGCGCTGCGAAACGAGATCGCCAGCCTGCGCGCCCAACTCCAGACGATGGAGCGGCGGCTTGATGCGGTGAGCAGCGCCCCGCAGGCGACAGCGCCTGTTACGCCGTCTCCCGTCACGGCCGGCGCCTCAGCGCCTTCGGCGCCGAAACCCGCGCCGGCTTCGACCGAGATCACCTGGAAGGGGGCGCCGCAGCTCGCCAGCGGCGGTCGTTCGTTCAAGGCCAAGGGCCGCATCCAGGTCGATGTCGGTCAGGTCGACGCGCCGGACGGATTGACGGATCGGGGTCTCGGATACGGCGCGGAAATGCGGCGTGTTCGCTTGGGCGGCGAGGGCGGCCTCGGCTCGGGAGTCGGCTACAAGCTGGAGCTCGAACTGTCGGACAACACCGTCGACCTGGTCGACACTTTCGTCAGCTACAAGACCGGTCCGTGGCTGCTGGCGGCGGGCAACCAGAACCAGTTCCAGTCGCTGGACGAACTGACCGGCGACAGCGTGGGTTCGTTCATGGAGCGCGCGGCCTTCACCGACGCGTTCAACTTCGAGCGCCGCCTGGGCGCCTCGGCGCAGTACGAGAAGGGGCCCTGGCTGGTGCAGGCGGGCCTGTTCGCCGACGATATCAACGCGCTCTCCAACAGCAGCGACGGCCCCGCCGGCGGCGACGAGAACAACAGCTATGGCGTGGACGGCCGTACGGTCTACGCGCCCAAGCTGGGCGAGGCTCAGCTGCACCTGGGCAGCTCAGCCCACTGGCGAACCCTGAAGCGGGTGGCCGACGCCGGAACCCGCTATCGCCAGCGACCCTATGTCCACACCAGCAACAGCCGCCTGATCGGAACGGCCGCTTTGCCGGTCGATGAGGAGGTCCATTACGGCCTGGAGGCGGCCTTCATCAGCGGTCGTTGGCACGGGGCGGCCGAGAGCCACTGGCAGGAGGCGTCTCTGAAGACTGGAACGCGCCCGACCTTCTTCGGCGGATACGCCGAGCTAGGCTATTTCCTGACCGACGATACGCGTGGCTACAAGGCCGGCCAGTTCGATCGGACCAAGCCTTCCAAGCCGCTGGGCGGCGGCGGGGTCGGCGCGCTGCAGATCAACGTGCGCTACGATTATCTCGACATGAACGATCGCGGTGTGGTCGGCGGCAAGCAGGACGCCTGGCTGGCCGCACTGATCTGGCAGCCGGTGGAATACCTTCGCTTCAACCTCAACTACGGCCTCCTGAGCTACCAGGACGCCACGCCGCTGCGGAACGGCGACCGCGACTACAAGGTCAATGTCGCCGGCGCGCGGATGGAGCTGGACTTCTAGGCGGCCTTCCGGGCTCCCGCCGCCGGGCGGTACTGGTCTGCGTCGCTCGTGAACTCCGCGTGGCCGTACCGCGCCAGTTGCTTCTTGAGCCGCGCCACCAACCGCCGATCGGCCAGCCCCGCGACACCCGGCACGTTTCGGGCCAGGCGGTAGGCGGCCAACCGACTGGTCACCAGCAGCGCCACGACGCCGAACAGCATGAAGTCGCGCGGGCCGATCTCGACGCCCATTCGCGCCGCCGCTGCGCGATCGCCGTTCAGGAAGTTTCGCAGGAAGAACACCTTGGCGAAGCCGCGTTCCACATAGTCGAACAGCCTGTTCTCGGGGCGTTCGTCCGGCGGCAGGTAGGCGTTCAGGGTGGCGCGGACCAGCTCGCCGCAGGTCGCGTCGTCGAAGCCGGCGCGCAGCGTGGCGCTGCGGGCGTTCATCGTATCCACCACGCCTTGCGGGGTGTCGGCCAGGAGATCCTCGGGCAGCCCCAGTAGGAAGCAGCGATAGCGGGCCAGCTCGACGCGAGCGCGCTCCTCGGGCGTGAAGACCGTGCGGCCCGTCGCCACGATCTTGTAGCTCATCAGGAAGATCGGGATCAGGCCGGCGGGCATCTGGTCGACCTGCGGGATCGGAATGCCATAGACGCCGACGTCCCACAGGTTCGAGCGCTTGAGAGCATTGAACCGCACCATCGAGTGCATCAGCCGCACCATGGCGGCGGCCTTGAATCCGGCCCCATGTCGCTCCAGCGAACCCGGCAACAAGGTGGTGGTGAAAAAGGTCGCCGTCTCGTTGACCCGGCGGGCGGCGGTGTCGTTCGACAACGTCCCCGTCAGCGCCATCGGCAGGGCGGCGTACTTGTTCATGAAGGTGGCGATGAACGCGCCCCGGATTGCAAACGGGCCCAGATTGGCGGCGGCGTTGCGGTCCAGCCGCTGACCCTCGCGCACCAGGTCCATGTCGAGCCAGTCGGGGATGCGTTCCATGTCGGCGATAAAGGCGGCGAGCTCCGGCGGCGCGTCCGGCACGGCGGCGAGCCCCTCGTCGCAGGCCTTGGTCAGCATTTGGATCAGCGGGCGGAAGCCATGCTTCGGCATCAGCGCCGCATAGGCGTCGGCCACGACGTCGCCCAGCATGGTGTAGGCCTTGATCAAGGCCAGCTTCTCGGGATCGAGTCTGGCGTGGGCCAGGCGCGGGGCGACGCTGGTCGTGGGGTCGTCGGTGAAGCGCTCGGGCGTCGCATCGAAGTCGACATCGCCGTACAGGGCGGGCAGGGCGGTCTTTTGGGCGGCGACCTTGGCGCGAACCGTCTCCAAAGCGGCGGTCATGCGATCCTCTCGTGCGGCGGTCCGGGACGGGACCCTCGTCTTGGATCCCAGCCTATGTAATCGTCGTTCATCGGCCTACTCGCCTTGCCCGCCGGGCCGGGCAGCGCGGGAGCAACCGGGCAAGTGACTGAAAAGACGAGGCGAACGCCGCGCCAGCCGCGGTCCGAAGCGACGGTCGAGGCGATTCTCGAGGCGGCCTTTCAACTTCTGGAGCAGGGCGGCCCCCGGGCCCTGACCACCAATCACATCGCCGAGCGGGCCGGGGTGAGCGTCGGCACGCTCTACCAGTACTTCAAGGGCAAGCAGGCGATCCTCGGCGCCCTGGCCCAGCGGCAGGCTGCGACGGCGCGAGATCGCATCGCCCGCATCGTTATCGACGGTCCTCGGATCAGCGCCGTTCGCCTGATCGTTCGCACCCTGGCCACCGCCTTCGAGGGCAGCCCCGCGACGCGGCGGGCGCTGCTTGACGCGTTCGCCGCGGAGGCCGGCGACGAGGCCGTGATGCGCCACCACCGGCTGTTCTTCGAGGCGATCACCGGCAAAGCCCGCTTCGACTTCGACATGACGCCGGAGGCGGGGTTCGTGCTGACGCACGCCGTGATCGGCCTGCTGCGGGCGGCGACGATCGAGGCCGAACTGGCGCTCGATCCGCAACGCCTGGAAGACGAACTGACGCGCCTGATGGAGGCCTATGTTCTGGCGCTGATCGAGGCCAAGGGCGCCTCCGGCTAGATCGTAAGTCGGACGGCCGACGGAACCGCGTCAGGCAGGTCACGTTGTTACTGTCCGGGAGGGGCCCTCGACGGAGAGTTCCAACATGACGCACAAGCTTGCCTTGCTCGCCGCCGCCGCGTCCCTGACGTTCGCTGGCGCGGCTTTCGCCCAAACCACCACCACCCCGACGCCGACCAACCCGACGGGTCCCATGCCGCCGGCTCAGACCATGACCCCGCCGGGGCAGATGACGCTCAAGCCTGGCGCAACCCCCGCCGATCCGGCGACGCCGGCCCAATCGGGAATGGGCGCCACCCAATCTGCCAATCCCGCCAATCCGGCCACGCCGCCCTTCGCTAGCTCCGCTGACAGCACGGCCGCGCCGACCTCGGCCAACGTCACGCCCGACTTCAAGGTGGGCATGGCCGTGAAGGATTCGCAGGGCGTGCCGGTTGGCCAGATCTCCGGAACCAACACCGGCGCGGACGGATCAACCAATGTGATCGTGACCCATGGCGGTGTGAAGTTCGCCCTGCCGGGCAACAGCCTCACGGCCACGGCCGACGGCGGCCTCCAGACCACGGCCACCAAGGCCCAGATCGACGCGACGGTCGCCGGCGCCAAGCCGCAATAGGCGTGTCGGGTTCCCGACCCTGAACGAAGCGACGCCCGCTCGGCATTGCCGAGCGGGCTTGTCGCTGCTAGCGATGGCGTCAAAGAGGCGCTTTTCGCCGTCTTGGGGTGACGTATGCCTCCGGCCAATAAGTCCAAGCGTGGGTCCGGCTCGCTGCTTTGGGATCTTCTGACGTTCGACCGCCTGGTGACCGGGCCGGTGATTCATTTCATCTATTGGGCCGGCCTGGGCGTCGTGGCGCTGTTCGGCTTCTCGGTGGTGGGCGCCGCCGTCGGTCTGGCCCTGAAGGAGCCGGGCGTCGGCTCCCTGCTGCTGGCCTTCCCGGTGCTGGTCGCGGGCCTGCTGGTCGCCGGTGCGCTGGTCCTGCTCTGGCGCGCCTTCTGCGAGTTCTATGTCGCCATCTTCCGGATCAGCGAGGACCTGCGGGCCTTACGCCAGACCAGCGACGCCGACCACGCCGCCCACCGCGCGCGGCAACAGGCGGCCAAGCAGGCCGCGCAGTCCCAGCCTTAAGCTTCAGTCCGTCGTCAACAGCGGCGTGTACCAGGGCCGCGCCGTCGGCTGGGCCATGGTCTCGACCGCCTGCAGGAACTGCTCGCGCGGAATCGCTTCGTAGAACGGGCGCTGGCCTCGCACATAGTCGGCCAGTTTCTGGCGGCCATGCGTCTTGGTCAGGGTGACCGGCTTGTCGTCGAAGGTCATGCCGAACGCCTGACGCACGAACGGCGGGGTGAAGAACTGGATTTCGTTCAGCGGATCGGGCGTGAACGACCATCGTGCGCCCAGGGTCTTGCCGATCATCGGCTCAAGCCGCTTGAGAATGTCGTCGGCGATCCACCGCATGGGCAGGGTCGAGGGATGGTTGGGCGTATGGCCCAGCCGCTTGGACTGGTAGAGCGCCTTGACCCGCTCGGAGATCTTCACGTCCAGCGGCCGATCGCCCTCCAGCACCCGCTCCTCGCGCACGCCGAACTCGTAGAACGCCGCGCCGACCATGCCTTCGACATAGGGGGCGAGGCCGTCGAGGTGCAGCAGGCGATCGACGATTTTGGCGTCGTCGAAGCCTCGGGCGATCAGGGCGCCTAGCAGATAGTCCATGTACTCGGTCGGCGGCTCGGGCAGGCCGGGCAGGGCCGAGGTGATGAACGGCGTGTAGATCTCGAAGTGATAGTAGGCGAAGCTGATCAGGGTGGTGTTCGCGCCGGCCGCCTCGACGATGCGGGCGGACGCAAACTGCAGGCCGCGATAGTTGGCCGAGATCGGCTGGTACAGCACGAGGTCCAGATCCGGCACGGACGCGATGAAGGCGTCCATCTCCTCAGCCGTAATGTTCATGGTCGCCGGGATCGGCGTGAACTGGATCTTGCCCTTCAGGCCCGGAACGCCTTGCAGCAGGCGTAGCAGCGCATTGGCGTGGCAGGCGCCATAGATGGCGGCGCGGATCGGCTTGTGACGCGGCATGGGACCCCTCTGACGGGTATCCGTTTAGGCGCTCGCCGCGATCCCGACAACGCGGATCAGCGCGCCACCGTCTTCAGGCGGTCGCGCAGCACGCCCATCGCCTCCAGCGGCATGTCCAGCGCGCAGAAGATCTTTTCGGGAATCGTCATCGCCTGGTCGCGCAGGGCCCGACCCTTGTCGGTCAGGGCGACGATCACCCGTCGTTCGTCCTCGGGGTCGCGGTCACGGGTGACGAGGCCGCTAGTCTCCAGCCGCTTGAGCAGCGGCGTCAGGGTGCTGGAGTCGAGATCCAGCGCCTCGCCCAGCGCCCCGACGGTCCGGGGGCTGGCCTCCCACAGCACCAGCATCGCCAGGTACTGCGGATAGGTCAGGCCCAGGGCGTCGAGCATCGGGCGATAGAGCCGCGTCATCCGGTTGGCCGCGCCGTAGAGGGCGAAGCACAGCTGGTTGTCGAGGCGCAGGATCTCGACGGGCTGATCGGATGACGCGGACTTCTGGTTCATATCGGATCCGTTAGGCGGCCTTGACGCTGATGGCCACGTCGATGTTGCCGCGCGTGGCGTTCGAATAGGGGCAGACCTGGTGCGCCGTCGCAACCAGGGCCTCGGCGTCGGCTTGCGACAGGCCTTGGGTCTCGACCTCCAGCGCCACTTCCAGGCGGAAGCCGACCTCGGCGGAGGCGAGGCCGACCTGGCCGGTCACGGTCGAGCCGGTCAGGGCGATCTTCTGGGTGCGGGCCACGTGGGCCATGGCGCTTTGGAAACAGGCGGCGTAGCCGGCGGCGAACAGCTGCTCGGGGTTCGTGCCGGTCTCCTTGCCGCCCAGCGACTTGGGCATCGACAGCTGAACGTCCAGCAGGCCGTCCTCGGTGCGGACGTGGCCTTCGCGGCCGCCAACGACGGTGGCGCGGGTGGTGTAGAGGGTGGTCATCGGGAAGCTCCTTGGCTTGAAATCGTACGAACGATTTAATCGTGCGCGATATGAATTCAAGAGTGGTGCGGCGAAAAAAGATCGCGCGCGATTAAATTTTGTTGAGCGCCGCCAGGGGCGGCAGCCGCTGATCGCCTCGCCCTACAAACCCCGAGCTTCCCGGCGAAAGCCGGGATCCAGATCGAACCCACCGACGCCTGTCTGCTCAGCCTGGAACAATGTCGCATCATCCCCAGCCGCTCCGGATGAATCTGGGCCCCGGCATTCGCCGGGGAGGTCGGCCGTTGGAAACTCTTCAGTGGGAGGGGGCGCTTGGACGCCTAAGCCGCCCAGGCCGCCGCGAAGCGCTTCAGGAGGGAGCGCGCCGGGCTTTCGCCGCGACTTTCGGCGGCTTCCAGACGCAGGAAAAGGTCGCCAGCTTTGTGGTGGGCGCGGGCGGGCAGGCCTTGGCCGGGCAGGCGCACGAGACCGCGCGCGGCGGCCTTGGTTGAGATCCAGGCGGGACGGGGGCCCAGGGGCGTCTCGGCGTCGACCCGGCCGCCCTCGGCCAGCACACGAGGGTCGACCCTGCCGGTCAGCCACAGATCATCGCCGCGCACCAGGGCGCCGTCTTGGGCGCGCAAGCGAACTTCGAAGCAAACGCCCTCTACGCGAACCCTGTCGCCCTCGCGCAGGCCCGCTGGCAGCTTCAGCCGCAGGCGTCGGCCGTCGATGGCCAGCTCTTCGGACCCGCCGGAGAGGGCGGTGGCGATGTCGATCTCGAGAAAGACGCGGTCGGCGATCGGCGCGGGTTGGGTGACTGCGGGCGGATAGTGATGCTGAACGACCGGGGTGTCCTGCAGCAGGCGGTAGGCGGCCAGCACGTCGCGGAACAGGGCCGCATCGCCGGTGGGACGATCGGGGTGGGCGCGCTTGGCGGCCTCGCGATAGGCCTTGCGCAGCTCGCGCTCATCCGCGTCGGCGGCCACGCCCAGCAGGGCGCGGGCGGCCGAAAGCGTCAGGGCGGGATGCCGGGCGGTCATGCCCGGACCCTGACGCGGCGATGGTCAACGCCCGGTTAAGTTAAGACTTGCGGTTTGGGGCGCTGGGCGGTGGTCGCGGTCTCGCTTGAGGACTATACCGACCCCATGAGCGCCGATCCGACCCTGATCCCCGCCTCGCCCAGCGAGGACGACTATGTTCGCCAGGTGCAGGAGGCGACTCCGCCGCCGCTGTTGAGCGAAGAGGATCCGTTCGCCCTGTTCGCCGAATGGCTGGAAGAGGCCGGCAAGAAGGAGCCGAACGATCCCAACGCCATGACGGTGTCGACGGTCGACGGCGACGGCATGCCCGACTCGCGCATGGTCCTGCTGAAGGACTTCGATGCGCGGGGCTTTGTGTTCTACACCAACACCCAGAGCGCCAAGGGCCAGGAACTGAACGCCCACCCCAAGGCGGCTCTGCTGTTCCACTGGAAGTCGCTGCGCCGTCAGGTGCGGATTCGCGGCGCGGTCGAGCCGGTCAGCGAGGCCGAGGCCGACGCCTATTTCGCCAGCCGCGCCCGCCACAGCCAGATCGGCGCCTGGGCCAGCGACCAGTCGCGGCCGCTGCCCGACCGCCTGGCCCTGGAGAAGCGCGTCGCCGAGATGGGCCTGAAGTTCGGCCTCGGGAAGGTGCCGCGCCCGCCGCACTGGTCGGGCTATCGGATCGTTCCGGTGACGATCGAGTTCTGGCGCGACCGTCCCTTCCGTCTGCACGAGCGACTGGTGTTCGACCGGGCCGAGGGCGGTTGGACGACGAAGCGGCTGTTCCCGTAACGCCGCCCGGGAGCCGTCTCAGGCCTCGTTGCTCGACATCGCCCCGCTGGCGGCCAGCAGATAGACCTTCGCGGTGCTCGGCTTGTTGTTGTAGGGCGGCTGGCGCACGGCGTAGAGGCGCTCCTTGTCGATGCGCGTGAAGCACACGCAGTCGCCCTGGTTGCCGCCCAGCACGTGATAAGCCTCCGTGTCCTCGCCGACATAGAGACCGACATGGCCGCCGCCCTTGCGGACGAAGACCAGCACGTCGCCAAGCTCCGGCTGGCCGCCTTCCACGCCGAACTTGGCCCAGTTCAGCGCCCACAGCGGCCCGGGCGGCACGATCTTGCCGGCGCGTTTGGCGACATGGGCCATGAACAGCCCGCACCAGGGCGTGGCGTCGGCGTTGTAGCTGGACTTCAGGCCGGTCTGCGCGGCCCAGGCCATGATCTCGGGGGTGTTGGCCGGGCCGGCGGTCTCGCGGACGCCGTGGTGCTGCAGGGCCTCGGCGACCATCCTGGGCAGCAGGTCAAGCGCCTGAAGCCAGCGATACGGTTTGGGCAGATCGACCATCGATGTCTCCAACGGAACCGGCGCCATAGCGGGCCAGGAAGGTGTCGACGGCGTCCTCGGCGATGGCGCGGATCGGCCGTTGGGGCGTCACCTCGTCGCCCGCCGCCAGCCCCAGCACCAGGGCGCCGTGATCCAGCATTCCCAGCAGTTGACCGGCGGCCCATGACGGCTTGTCCAGGCGCAGCGCCCCCGCCTTGCGCAGGTCCTTGAGAATCGCGATCGCCGTCCCGCCCAGGTCCTGACGCGCCACGCGCAGCAACTGATCGGCCACGTCCGGAAAGCGGCGGCGCTCGGTCGTGACGATCCGGACCATGGCCCGCATGTCGGGGCGCGAGAGGAAGGTGGCGTAGGCGACGGCGAAGGCGACCAGCCGCGTCCGGGGCTCGCCCCGCAGCCGTCCGGCCGCGCAGACGGGCGCGGCGACGCCCTGGATCATCTCGGTGGCGATGATCCTGAACAGCTCGGCCTTGCTGGGAAAGTAGGCGTACAGCGTGGCCGTCGACACGCCTGCGGCCCGCGCCACCGCCTCCATGCCCGCGTCGGCGTAGCCTTCGCGCAGGAAATGATCCCTGGCCGCGCCGAGGATCTCCTCGCGCTTGTGCTTCGACCGCTTCAGACCCGGGCTCATCCGCATCAACCGTTCCGCTCTGGCTTGTTCAATGCAATCTAACCGCGAAAATGGCGAGTGGACAAGACTTGCGCGAGAGGACTTGCGTCGCGGTTTCGGCTATGGAGCCCCGGCGCCGGATTTCGCGCGCGAAAAGATGGGATTGTCGGCGTGATCAAGGACGCGGAAGCCGCGCGCGAGCAGGAAGTGGCCGCCTGGTTTGGCGAGCGGGCGGAAAACACGATCGAGACCTCGTGCGCCCGCGTGTTCCTGATCGGAACCTCGGCCTTCAAGGTCAAGCGCCCGGTGGACTTCGGCTTTCTCGACTACTCGACGCTGGAGCTGCGGCGCTGGGCGCTGGAGCGCGAGCTGACCTTCAACCGCGCCGCCGCGCCGGACATCTATCGCGAGGTGCGCCGCCTGACCCGGACGCGCGATGGCGGCATCGAGATCGACGGCGAGGGCGAGATCGTCGAGTACCTGCTGGAAATGCGCCGCTTCGACCAGAACGGCGTGCTGGCCACTCAGCCCTGGGCGATCGACGACGCGCTCGAGGACGCGCTGGGCCGCACGGTCGCGCGCTTCCACGCCGGATCCTCGCCGCGCCCCCAGGGCGGCGGCGTCTCGGCCCTGGGCTACACGATCCGCTCGAACGCCAATCTGCTGCGGGGCCTGGCGTCGCGCTTGGGCAAGCAGGCCGTCGAGCGTCTGGTGCACGAGACCGATCTGGCCCTGGAGCGCCTCGGACCCTTGCTCGACGCCCGCGCAGGAGAGGGCTTCGCCCGCCACTGCCATGGCGACCTGCACCTGGGGAACATCCTGATCGAGAACGGTCAGCCGATCCTGTTCGACTGCATCGAGTTCAACGACACCCTGTCGGACATCGACGTCCAGTACGACCTGGCCTTCCTGCTGATGGACCTCGACTTCCGCCGCCGTCGCGATGCGGCGGGACGGGTGCTGAACGCCTATCTCGACGAAGCCGCCCGCACTTTCGGCGAGGGATTGTGGACGGGTCTGGCGGCGCTGCCGCTGATGCTGTCGGTCCGCGCGGCCGTCCGCACCCACGTCTGGGCCTATACCGGCGATGACGAGGCCGCGCGCGCCTATCTGCAGACCGCCCTGGAGCATCTGGCGCCCAAGCCGGTCAGCCTGGTGGCGGCCGGCGGGCTGTCGGGCTCGGGCAAGTCGACCTTCTCGCGCGTCTGCGCGCCGGGTCTGGGCTCGGCCCCCGGAGCGGTGGTGCTGCGCACCGACGAGATCCGCAAGCGCCTGTGGGGCGTGCCGTCGCTGCAAAGGCTCCCGCGCGAGGCCTATACCCCGGAGATGAGCGCCAAGGTCTACGACCAGCTCTTCCATGACGCCGAGCTGTGCCTGAAGGCCGGTCGCTCGGCGGTGCTGGACGCGGTGTTCCTCAAGCCCGAGGAGCGCGCCCGCGCCGAGGCCCTGGCCAAGACCTGCGATGTCGCCTTCCTCGGCGTCTGGCTGGAGGCCCCGCCCGAGGTGCTGCGCGCCCGCGTCGCCGCCCGCGTCAACGACGCCTCTGACGCCGACGTCGCGGTGCTGGAAAACCAACTCACCCGCGACACGGGCGAGATCACCTGGCGCAAGGTCGACACCGTCAGCGCCTTCGAGGACGAGGCGCGGGCGCTGGCCGAGGCGATGGGGTAGGGGGCTGCGGCGACTGAGCTGGCGTTCGGATCTTCTGGAAGGGGGGGCCCCCCACCGGACCATGCTTTGCATGGTCGTCCGCCCCCATAGGGGGCGGAAGGTACGCTCCCTTCTTCCCCCTATGGGGGAGGAGCGCCGAAGGCGCGGAGGGGGCAAGTATGGGTCGTGAGCAGCCTTTAACGCCCCTCCCCAAAACCGACTTCCCGGCGAACGCCCAAGAAATCCTAAGCCGCCCGCCGGCCTGCGTTTGGGGGCTCGGGGTTCACGGCCTTGGCGATGGCCGTGATCAGGTCGACGGGCTTCACTGGCTTGCCGAGGTGATCGTCGAAGCCCAGACCCAGGAAGCGCTCGCGGTCGCCGGACATGGCTGAGGCGGTGAGAGCGATCACCGGCATGGCCGGGTCTCCCGCGCGGCCGTCGCGAATGGCCGCCAGGGCGGTGATCCCGTCCATCACCGGCATGTTGATGTCCATCAGGACGCAGTGGTAGCGGCGCTCGGCCATCGCCTTGAGCGCTTCCTGGCCGTTTTCGACGACGGTGAGGGCGACGCCCAGCGGCTCCAGCATGGTGCGGACCACCAGCTGGTTGATGGCGTTGTCCTCGGCCATCAGCACGTGGATCTGTCCCAACTCATCGGTGTCCGCCTCGACTTCCTCTACGGACGCGGTCGGGGCCGCGCATGCGGGGGCCACGAAGGTGAAGACGAAGCAGGCCCCCCGCTCCGAAGGCGCCAGAATAAGATCGCCGCCCATCTGGCGCGCCAGGGCCTGGGCGATCGACAGGCCCAGACCCGCGCCGCCGTGCTCGCGCGAGATCGTCTGATCGGCTTGGGTGAAGCTGTCGAACACGCGCTCGGCCGCGTCCGGGGGGACGCCGGGTCCGGTGTCGGTGACGGTGATCGACACGCGCCGATCGCCGCCGTCCAAGGCTTGCGCGGCGACGTACAGCCTGACGCCGCCTTCGACGGTGAACTTGATGGCGTTGGAAACGAGGTTGGTCACCACCTGGCGGATCCGCAGCGGGTCGGCGTGGAGTCCGGGCGGCAGGTCCGGCGCATAGTCGACGCTCAGCGACAGGTCCTTAAAGTCCGCCGCGTCGCGCCAGGCGTCGACGACCTCGCCGACCACGTCCTGCAAGGTCATGTCGATCGGCGCCAACTCGACCTTGCCCACCTCGACGCGCGAGAGGTCCAGCACGTCATTCAGCAGCTGCATCAGGCTGTCGCCCGACTTGATCATCAGGGCGACCTGCTCGCGCTGGACCGCGTCGAGGTTCGAACGCTCCAAGGCGTGGGCCATGCCCAGCAGGCCGTTCATCGGCGTCCGCAGCTCATGGCTGGTCACGGCGATGAAGGTCGACTTGGCGCGGGCGGCCTCCAGCGCCTTTTCGCGCTCCTCACGCAGGCCGCGCGTCAGCTCGTCCATCCGCCGCGCGGCCGCGCGGTTCTGGGCCATCACGTTCAGGGTGGTCCCGACCAGCAGAACAAGACCCCAGCGCGCAGTTTGCGCGGCGGGACTTGTGTCGGGCATGAAGAAGATCGGGAAGATCAGCAGGCTGGCCAGCGGCGCCAGCCCGTTCAGCACGAGCATCGGCACGGACTGATGCCGGAAATTCTGAGTGTAGACGATCTGACCCGCCCAGACGGAGACGGCGGCGATCTTCAGCAGGTCCTGACCCTCGAACCACAGCAAGCTCGCCAGCGTCGACCAGCTGATGGTGATCGGAATGGAGGCCCAGACGAACCAGGCCCGCTCGCGCGGCGTCGCTGTGCGTCCCTTTCTTAAGCGCCGTGTGGTCAGAAGCGCCAGGCCTTCGCCCATATAGAGGCTGAGCAGCCAGAGGAAGGCGACCTGCGGGCGAAGCACGAACACCATCAGCCCCGCCACAAGGGCGGCGATCACCAGGCGCGAGATCGTCAGCCGATAGGTGTCGGCCGCGATTTCGTCGAGCCGCTCATCGGACCATGCCTTGGCCAACCAGTCCAAGTCGCCTCACAGGGTTCAAGGCTTGGCGGAGCGAAGCGCTCACACCGAGCGGCGAACTATCCACCGACCGCAACCAAAAGTCCCTGAACGGCGCCTGCGACCTATGATCGCGTGTGTCGGATGCCCGACAGGGGAGCACATTCCCGTTCGCCTGACGAGCGCGGCGCGTTGCGTGTTGCGCCGCACACCGATAGCCTTGCCTTAACAACGATAAACAGACGGGAGAGCTGAGGGCCGATGCAAGGGCTGATGCAGCACGGGGCGCTGACCCTCGATAAAATCATCGATCACGCCGCGAAATGGCATGCCGGCCGCGAGGTCGTCAGTCGCTCTGTCGAGGGACCGATCGTCCGCACGACGTATGGCGCGATCCGCGATCGGGCCAAGCGGGTGTCCAACGCCCTCTTGGGCATGGGGATCAAGCCGGGCGACCGCGTCGGCACCCTGGCCTGGAACACCGGCCGCCACATGGAAGCCTGGTACGGCATCATGGGCATCGGCGCGGTGTGCCACACGCTCAATCCGCGCCTGTTTCCCGAGCAGATCGCCTGGATCGCCGACCACGCCGGCGACCGCGCCATCTTCACCGACCTGACCTTCCTGCCGATCATCGCCGCGATTCTGCCGCGCCTGCCGCATGTGGAGTACGTGGTCGTCTTCACCGACCGCGCGCACATGCCGGCCGACTTCGCCCCGGCGGGCGACGCGCCGCACTTCAAGGGCCTGCTCTGCTACGAGGAACTCGTCGAGCAGCACCACGCCGACTGCGCCTGGGGCGGGTTCGACGAGGGCACGGCCGCCGGCCTTTGCTATACCTCGGGCACGACCGGCGATCCCAAGGGGGTGATGTACTCCCACCGCTCGAACTTCCTGCACACCCTAATCACGCTACAGCCCGACGTGATGGGCCTGTCGCAGAAGGACGTGATCCTGCCGGTGGTGCCGATGTTCCACGCCAACGCCTGGGGCGTGGCGTTCTCGGCCCCGGGCGCGGGCGCGAAGATGGTCATGCCGGGCGCCAAGATGGACGGCGCCTCGATCTATGAACTGCTGGACACCGAACAGGTCACCTTCTCGGCCGCCGTGCCCACCGTCTGGCAGATGCTGCTGCAGCATTTGGAAGCCACCGGCGCCAAGCTGCCAACCCTGAAAAAGGTGGTGATCGGCGGCGCGGCCTGCCCCGAGAGCATAATCCGCGCCTTCCACGACAAGTACGACGTCGAGGTCGTGCACGCCTGGGGCATGACCGAGACCTCGCCGGTCGGCACGCTGTCGGTGCTGACGGATGAGCTCTCCAAGCTGCCCTATGATGAGCAGATGCCCTGGCGTCTGAAGCAGGGGCGTCCGCCGCTGGGCGTCGAGATCTGCCTGAAGGACGACGAGGACAATCGCCTGCCGCACGACGGCAAGGCCTTCGGCCACCTGAAGATCCGGGGCCCGATCATTGCGGCCGAGTACTTCCGAGGCGCCGGCGGCAAGATCCTGGACGACGAGGGCTTCTTCGACACCGGCGATGTGGCCACGATCGACGAGCACGGCTTCATGCAGATCACCGACCGCGCCAAGGACGTGGTCAAGTCGGGCGGCGAATGGATCTCGACCATCGAGATCGAGAACATCGCCGTCGGCCACCCCAAGGTCGCCTTGGCGGCGGTGGTTGGCCAGCCGCATCCCAAGTGGGACGAGCGCCCGGTGCTGCTGGTCAAGCTCAAGGAAGGCGAGAGCGCCACGCCGCAGGAGTTCATCGACTACCTGCAAGGCAAGATCGCCAAGTGGTGGATGCCCGACGACGTGCTGATCGTCGACGACATCCCGCTGGGCGCGACCGGCAAGATCGACAAGAAGCTGATCCGCAAGCGCCTGGCCGACCAGGGCTACGCCTTGCCCGCCACGCCCTTGCAGCCCAGCCCTCCAGCGCCTCAGCCGACCCTGGCGGCGGCTGACGGCGGCCAGGCGGCGAAGATCTACGCGCCCGAGGCCGTCGAAGAGGTCGAGGCCGACACAGCCTTACCCGCCGAGCAGGCGCAGCTCGAAGAGGAGACCGCGCCGGCGGGGGAGCTTGAGGCGGCGTCGGAGGTCTCTGCGCCTCTGACGTCGCCTGCGGAAGCTGAACCGGTCGCGCCCACGCCTGAGCCCGAGCCGAAGGCTGCGGAAGCGGCTGAGCCGGTCTCCGCCGCCGACGCGATCATCGCCGAGGCCGCCGCGATCGCGGCGGGCGCGGCCAAGCCCGTCGAGGGCGCGACGACCGAGGTCAAGGCGACGGCGGAAAAGCCAGAGCCGAACTCGGAGGCCAAGCCCGAGCCGGAGGCCGAACCGCCGCTGCGCCTGCACGAGCCCGACAAGCCTGAAGCGCCCAAGGCCCAGCCGGTCGCCAGCGAGGCGGCGCCCTTCGCCGTGCCGATCACGCCGGGCCGACGCGGCAAGACCAAGGCCGCCAAGGGGGCGAAGGCGTCCGGCGCCAAGGCCAAGCCCGTCTGGGCCGGGCTCTATCTGGATTTCGCGGTGCTGGTGGCGCTGACGCCGGCGATCCTGGCGGCCGGGGGCGCTCTTGGCGTCAAGCTGGGCCTGATCAACCTGCCGTTCGGCTATAACACCCTGACCCTGGACTGGGCGCCGAAGGCGGCCCAGGTCAGCATCGTCACGGGCCTGGTCGGACTGGTCGTCGCCCTGTTCGCCGGCTTTGGCCGGTTGTGGAAGGCGGCGCTGACGGCGCTGCTGATCACGGCGGCGACGTTCGCGGTGATGTTCGGGGCCAAGGCGTTGCTGGGCCAGACCCCGCCGATCCACGATGTGGCCACCGACTGGAAGACGCCGCTGGGCTTCTCCGACGCGGCCATGGCCGCCCGGGGCGGGGCTGCGTCGCTGGTCGACGACGATCCCAGCCTGCCGGTGGGCTCGGCCGCGTTCGCCGGGCGACGGATCGCCGAGATCAACGCCGAGACATGTCCGGCGGCCCGCCCGCTGGTCAGCAACCGCGCGCCGGCGGATGTGTACGAAGCGGCCAAGGCCGCCGTCCTGGCGTCCGGCATGACGCTGGTCACGGATGATCCGGTCGACGGTCGCCTGGAAGCCACGGCGCGGAGCTTCTGGTACGGCCTGACCGACGATGTCGTGGTGCGGGTGCGTCCCGACGCCGCCGGTTCGCGGCTGGACATGCGCTCGATCGGGCGTGACGCCGGCGCCGACCTCGGGCGCAACTGCGACCGGATCGGCCGCCTGATCAGTGTGATCAAGGGGGGCTGAGGCCCCTCGGGCGGCGCTGTCAGGCCAGGCGGTATTCGGCGTCGAGGCCCGGCTCGCCCGGTGTCACGACCCGCCCCTCGCGGACCAGCTGGATCATGTGGGCCAGCACCGAGAGGGCGGCCGCCGGATGCAGGCGCGGGTCGACCGCCGCGTAGAGGCTGGGCACCATCGCCTTGATGGTGGTGAAACCAGCGCCCAGGGCCTGCACGATCTGCGCCTCGCGCGCCCGACGGTGGGCGACATAGGCGTCGATGAAGGGCGTAACCTCGCGGACCGGCGCGCCGTGGGTGGGCCACAGGGTGTCGAAGCCGCGCGCGCGCACCTTTTCCAGGCTGGCGAAATAGTCGCCCATGTCGCCGTCGGGCGGGGTGATCACCGTGGTCGACCAGCCCATGATGTGGTCGCCACAGAACAGGGCGTTCTCTTCCCGCAGGGCGAAACACAGGTGGTTCGAGGTGTGGCCGGGCGTGGCCACCGTCTCCAGCGTCCAGCCCGGTCCTTCCACGATGTCGCCATCGGCCAGCACGATGTCGGGCCGAAAGCGGCTGTCGGCGCCTTCCTCCAGGCCCGGCGCGGCGGCCTCTCCGTGATCGGCCGGCGCCGGCAGGCCAAGGACCTTGGCGCCGAACGCCTGAGCCAGCGGATGGGCGAGGGGGCTGTGGTCCAGGTGATGGTGGGTGACCAGCACGTGCGTCACCCGCTCGCCGGTCAGCGCCGCCTTCAGCGCCTCGAAATGCTCGGGCAGATCGGGGCCGGGGTCGATCACCGCCACCTCGCCCCGGCCGACGATATAGACGCCGGTGCCTATGAAGGTGAACGGCCCGGGATTGCGCGCGATCACCCGCCGGATCAGCGGACTCACCGTGTCACAGCGGCCGTATTCGAACTCAAGCTCGCGGACGAAGGGGATCATAGGGACGTTCCCGAAGCGGACGGCGCCGGTCTTGCGCTGAGGCCCTCCAGTAACCGAGGGAGAACCGGCCATGGCGGCGGACGCGGCGATTTTTGTGTCAAAACGGCTCCAGCGCGCGGCCTTCGCCATTCTGTGTATCATCGTGGCCCAGTTCGTGCTCGCCAGCTGCCAGACCGAACCGACGCCGATGGCGGCGCGCCAATCCGCCGCCTTCTGAAGCTTTAGGCGGGCAGCACGCCTGAAAGATCGTAGCCTGCGGCGTGGCCCTGGGCCACCAGCGTCTCGCGGTCCGCGCCCGCCAGCGCCTGGCCGATCGACCAGGTGACGATCGAGCGGGTGCCCGAGCGGCAGAACGCCAGCACCGGCCCCTCGGCCGACTCGATCGCCGCGCGCACCGCCTCGACCTGGTCGGGCGTCGGTCCGCCGCGCACCGGCACATGCAGATAATCCATTCCGGCCGCGCGGGCGGCCGCCTCGACCGTGGCGCTGGACGGCTGACTGGGGTCTTCGCCGTCGGGCCGGTTGTTGATCACCAGCACAAAGCCCTCGGCCGCCGCGCGCGCCATATCGGCCGGGTCCACCTGCGGACTGACGGAAAGAGATTCGGTGACGCGTCGGAAGTCGCTCATGCGGATCGGGTCTCAAGTACGCGCGGCGGGTTCCTGCCGCTCGCGCATTTTCATGACCACGTGGCGCCTATGCAATGGGCGATCCGAGTGCAGCGTTGCTCAAGAGGGCGGCGGGGGGGGGGGGGGGGGCGGTTTTATTGCGGGCGATGCGGGTAAAAGTAAAAAGTTTTTACGACAAATAGCGCCCAAGTTGATATCTTCTCCCAAAAGTCAAGCTTTCTGCGCCCGTTCATTGCTCATGCGCGTTAGAAGCACGGCGCTGCGTAACGCGGATTTTTCAGCCTCGGATAGCTGAGAAAAAACAACCCGCTCGAAAGCGATCGCCGCCATTTTCAACAGGGCGGTATCGAGATTGAGCAACGATTTTCCGAAAAGTGTTCCGGCTGTGGCGATTTTGCGACAGGGGGGCGAGGATGTTGATTACATTTTTGCAATCACAATTGACCCCTGCCCGACCGAACCCCTAACGTCGGTGCAACCGGAATAGTTTGTTCCGGGACACCAGTGATTTCGTGGTGCTTGTGCGGCTTCCGCCAAAACTGGGCAAAGTGACTTGAGGGGTTCTTGCTCAGCCTCGCCAATGCGCCACGTCAGAGGGGAATTGAACGAAATGAAATCCACAAAAGGTAGCGCGGCTGCGCGCGCGCGTCTGATGACGACGACGCTGCTGGCCGGCTTCGCTGCAGTGGCGACTCCCGTGGCGCTCGGCGTCATCGCGACCGCCATGCCCACCGTGGCGTCCGCCCAGGACTACACGAGCGGCACCCTGGCCGGTACGGTCGTCAACAGCAGCGGCCAGCCCGTCGCCGGCGCGCAAGTGACCGTGAAGTCGGCCGCTCAAGGCTTCACCCGCGAAGTGACGACCGACAACAACGGTCAGTTCCGCGTTCCGCTGATCCCGCAGGGCGCCTATGCGGTCTCGATCAACAAGATCGGCTTCAAGCCGACCAGCGACGGCGCCCTGGGCGTCCGCGCCGGCGGTGAAAGCAACTACAACTTCACCCTGACGGCCGCGGACGAAACCGTCTCGGAAGTGGTCATCACCGCGACCGCCAACCCGCAGCTCGACTTCTCGCAGACCACGACCGGTCTGGCGATCGACGTCGAAGACCTGCAAAAGCAGGTTCCGGTCGGCCGTAACATCACCGCCCTGACGCTGCTGGCGCCGGGCACGGTCGAGGGTTCGTCGACCAACTTCCGCGGTCAGACCTCGATCAGCGGCGCCTCGGTCGCTGAAAACGCGTTCTACCTGAACGGCCTGAACATCACGAACTTCGACAACTACATCGGCGGTTCGCGCGTTCCGTTCGAGTTCTACAAGTCGGTCGAAGTGAAGACCGGCGGCTACTCGGCCGAGTATGGTCGCGCCACCGGCGGCATCATCAACGCCGTTTCGAAGTCGGGCTCGAACGACTTCACCTTCGCCGTCCACGGCAACTGGTCGCCCGCGTCGCTGGAAAGCCCGCAAAAGGATACCTACCAGACCCGCGGCAAGCTGCGTGAGACGAACAACAAGGATCTCGTGATCGAAGCCGGCGGCCCGATCATCAAGGACCGCCTGTTCTTCTACGGTCTGGCCCAGTTCAACGACAACGAATCGCGTGGTGCCTCGATCGCCGCCGGTTCGTACAACGTCGACCGCATGAAGGACCCCTTCTACGGCGTGAAGCTGGACGGTTACATCACCGACCGCCAGCACCTGGAATTCACCCTGATCAATACGGCGCGCGTGACGAAGCGTGAAAGCTTCGCCTACACGTTCGCCAACAACACCGACACCATCGGCGCGGCCCTGCCGGGCACCCGCTTCGAAGACGGCGCCACCAGCTACGTCGCGAAGTACACCGGCACCTTCACCGATTGGTTCACCCTGTCGGCCGCCTATGGTCTGAACAAGGACCGCGCCGCGACCCGTTCGGCCCTGAGCAGCTCGCCGCTGGTTCAGTCGTCGATCGCCGCCGGCCCGACCAACTCGACGGCCACCCGTCGCGTCAGCGTTCAGAACGCCGCCGCTCAGGACGCGCCGCGCTACACCTCGCGCGAATTCTACCGCGTCGACGGTGACCTGTACTTCAGCCTGTTCGGTGACCACCACATCCGCGCCGGCTACGATCGCGAAAACCTGAGCCTGACGCACCAGTCGACCCGTAACGGCGGCGGCAACTACGTCTACCGTGAAGGTTCGGCGACCGATCCGCGCGGCGTGCCGGCCGGTCGTTACTACCTCGACGTCCGGACGTTCCTCGGCGGTGGTTCGTACTCGTCGCGGAACCAGGCCATCTACATCCAAGATTCGTGGGATGTCCTGCCGACCCTGACCCTGAACCTGGGCGTTCGTCGCGACCAGTTCCAGAACCGCGGCATCAACCTGAACGGCACCAAGGGCCCGGTCTTCGTCGAATTCGACAACGAAGTGGCGGCCCGCATCGGCTTCACCTGGGATCCGGGTAACGACGGCGCCAACAAGATCTTCGGTAACTACGGCCGCTACTACCTGCCGGTCGCGTCGAACACGGCGTACCGTCAGGCCTCGGCCATCCTCGACCAGACCTCGTACTTCCTGCTGCCGGCCGGCTTCCAGCTGTACGTCCCGGGCACGACCACGGTGAACACCGCGTTCGTCAACCCGGTCACGGGTCTGCCGCTCTCGGGCATCGGCACGCAGATCACCGGCTTCCCGAACTCGGCCATCTGTCTGGCCGGCGGCGTGGGCACGGCGGGCCTCCGTGGCTGTACGGTGCGTAACAACGGCACCATCCAGCCGTTTGCGGCCAACGTGTCGAAGAACCTGAAGTCGACGGCCGACGACGAATATATCCTCGGTTACGAGCGCCGCTTCGACTCGCTGTGGAAGGCTGGCGTGACGCTGACCTACCGCAAGTCGCTGCGCGCCGCCGACGACGTGTCAGTCGACTACGCCGTCCAAGCGTACTGCAAGGCCAACAAGATCGCCGGCTGCGAAGACGTCTATAGCGGCTTCCACCAGTACACGATCATCAACCCGGGCCTGGCTCAGACCATCACCCTGTCGGACCCGCTGCCGGGCGAGACGACGGTTCGCACGATCAACTTCACCGCTGATCAGCTGCGCTACCCGAAGGTCGACCGCCAGTACATCGCCCTGCAGTTCCAGTTTGACCGTGCGTTCGACGGCAAGTGGGCTCTGAACGGTTCGTACACCCTCTCGGAATCGAAGGGTAACTACGAAGGCTACGTGAAGACCGACTACGCTGGTGGCCAAACCGACGCCGGCATCACCGCCGACTTCGACACCCCCGGCCTGACCGAGGGCGCCTACGGCCTGCTGCCGAACCACCGCGGTCACGTGTTCAAGGCCTTCGGTTCGTACCAAGTGTTCGACAACTTCCTGGTCGGCGCCAACGCGCTGGTCACGTCGGGCCGCAAGTACGGCTGCATGGGCTTCAACCCGAACGACCCGATCCTGAACAGCGCTTACGGCGCCCTGTCGCACTACTGCGATGGCAAGGTCACCCCGCGTGGCTCGGTGTTCAGCGATCCCTGGACCTACCGCCTCGACCTGTCGGCCCGCTACACGGTTCCGTCGTTCGGCTTGCTGCCGGAAAACGGCCTGACGCTGCGCGCCGACATCTTCAACGTCTTCAACACCCGTCGCACGGTGGAGACGAACGAGTTCGGCGAACTGGACAGCGGCGCGAAGAACAACAACTTCCGCGCTCCGCTGGCCTACATGCCGCCGCGCTCGGTGCGTCTGGGCTTCGACCTGGTCTTCTAATCTCGGAAGCCAGATCGCCTAAAAGAGAAGGGCGGGCCGCAAGGCCCGCCCTTTTTCTTTGGCGGCGGTGAAGGTCGCGTTCGGTCTCGGCAGCTTGGCTACTGGCCGGCCGCCCGTTCAGCGGGCCGGCTTCAGCTCTGGCCGTACGTCTCAAAGAACGGCGCCAGGTGCGCTTCGTAACGCTTCCATTGCCCAATCGCTCGCGTGCTCATCGGCTGGCGAACCTGGCTGGCGGACGAGGTCGTCACAGCCCGCGCGGTAAGGTGGAAATCGCGCAGATTGTCCTGAAAGGGCAGGTGGCAGTGATCGAGGATCTTCGCGATCCAGGTCTTCGGATCGGACACCAGGTCCTCGTAAGCCACCGTCAGGATCGCGTCGGGATACAGCGCCGACCAGTGCGCGTGGAGACGATCCTCCTCGATCATGTGGTGGCCGATGTCTTCAAGCGACCATGTCCAATCCAGACCGCTCGCGAAGTGGCTGCGGAAACAGGAGAGTGCGACATCGCCCGGGTCGCGCCGAAGCCAGACGAAGCGCGCCTTGGGAAGTACATGGTGGATCAGGCCGACGAAGCGCGTGTGGTTCAACGTCTTGTCGACGATGCGCCCGGTCGTTCCGAACCGCTCGTCCAGCAGATGGAGGTAGGCCTCTCCAAACCGCGTCCAGACATCGGCGGCATCGGGGCGAAACGCCATCCGCGTGACGTCCGACGGCGCGTAACCGCCGAGGTCCATGGTGGCCGTACGGAACAGGTTCAGCTCCGCACCGTCCACGACGTCGGCGTGGCTGGCCAGGATTTGCTCCACCAGCGTGGTGCCAGAACGCGGCAGCCCCAGCACGAAGATCGGTCGTTCGCTATCGACGGTGCTGGGGGGAAGCTTGGCGAAGTCCTCGCTCCTGAACCCTGCAACGACCTCATCCACGAAGCGCCTGGAAGCGGCGCTATTATAGGGCCCTCGCTGACGCCGCACCTTGTCGGCGCCCTGGGTCCAGCTTTCGAACGCCCGGTCAACGTCGCCCTGATCGTTATAGGCCTTGCCCAGCGCGTAGAGCAGGCTGCTCGGCGCGTCTGGCCCCAGTTGAGCGGAGAGAGTCTGCATCGCGGCGACATCCGGGTCAGAACCGCCGAAGGACTTGATGTCGGCGAGCGCCAACCAAGCCGCGCCGGCGAGCTCCGGCCATTCCGTCCCCGCGATTGCCGTCCGGAGGTGACGTTCGGCCTCTTCGACGCGCCCCAACTGGGCGAGGCAGGCGCCTAGCAGTTGGTGCAGCCGAGCGTCGGGTCGGGGCGCGTTGGGCAGGAACGCCTCGGTGGCTTTGACCGCCCCGGCGACATGTCCCAGTTGGGCCAGCATCGCGCCATAAGCAAGTCGGCGTTCTATGTCGTACGGATCCCCGGCCACGTAGCGCCGCATGGCCGCGCGAGCGGCCGAAACTTCCCCGAGCGCAGCCGCAAGCTGGGCGACCTGGCTCCAACGGTCACCCAGCGGCGCGTCCTCGCTCGCCAGCTTGACGATGATGGCGGCGGCTCGGGCGCGATCTCGCGCCTCGAAGCGGCGCACGGCCTGAGACAAGGGATCGGCGGCGCTGACGGACATTCGGAAGCTCAAGATCGCGACAAGGAAACGATAAGCGGCCGCCGCACTGCGCGCGGCGGTCGTCTAGAGGAGAGGCCCGTCTCAACGCACCGGCATGTCCGCCAGCACCGACGCCCCGCCCGGGGCGGCGCGCAGGCGGGCCTTGGACATTTCGTCGAGGATGGCCTGCGAGCGCGGGTCGCCCAGCACCCAGGCGGCGGCGGCCAGGGTCTTGGCCGAGGTCTCCGAGACGCCCAGGAACTTCTCGAAGGCCTCGAACGGCGACTTGCCGCCCTGCATGTGCTTGATGCGAACGTCGCCGTTCAGCTTGGCCAAGGTCTTGGCCTTTTCGACCGCCTCGTAGTAACCGCCCAGGCTGTCGACCAGGCCCAGTTGCTTGGCCTGCTCGCCGGTCCAGACGCGGCCCTTGGCGATCTCGCGCACCTTGGCGGGCGGCAGGTTGCGGCCCTCGGCCACGCGGGTGATGAAGCCGGCGTAGATCCGGTCCATCCAGCCGGCGAACTTGGCGCGCTGCTCGGGCGTGAAGCCCTCGGCCGAACCGAAGGCCTGTGAATAGTCGCCGCCGACGTGCAGGTCCTTGGTGTCGACGCCGAAGCGGGCCAGGGCGTCGCCGATCGCGAACTTGCCGCCATAGACGCCGATCGAGCCCGTCAGGGTCGAGGGCTGGGCGATGATCGAGTCGGCCTGGCTGGAGATCCAGTAGCCGCCCGAGGCCGCGTAGGTCCCCATGCTGACCACGACCGGCTTGCCGGCCTTCTTGGCCGCCTTCAGGGCCGCCAGGATCTGCTCCGAAGCCGTGTCCGACCCGCCGGGCGAGGAGACGCGGAAGACGATCGCCTTGACGTCCTTGTCCTCGGTGGCGTTGCGGAAGGCCTGAGCGACGTCGTCGGAATAGACGTTGCTGTCGCCGCCGAAGGGCGAACCGCCGTTGTCCGTGCCCGTGACGATCGCGCCCTCGGCGCCGATCACGGCGATGGCGGGGCCGGTCTTGGCCGCCGGCGGCTTGGAGCGCGAGGCGTAGTCGTCGAAATCAACCAGCTTGGCGCCCTTGCCGGCCTTCTCCAGGGCGAAGGCCTGGATGTCGCTGACCTGGCCGACCTTGTCGATCAGGCCCTTGGCTTGGGCTTCCTGGGCGATGTAGGGGCCGGCTTCCAGCACCTTGACCAGCTCGGCCGGCTCGCGCTTGCGGTCGGCGGCGGCGCTGGTCAGGGCCGTGCGGTAGACCGAGCCCATCCACGACAGGGTCGATTCCCGGTGGGCGGGCGTATAGTCGCTGTAGAGATAAGGATTGACCGCGTTCTTGTACTCATAGCGCTGCTCGTACTCGGCCTTGACGCCGTACTTGTCGAAGAAGCGCTTGAAGAACATCGACTCCGAGGAAATGCCCACGGCCTGGAAGCTGCTGTCGGGCTGCATCCAGAACTCGCTGGTCGCCGCGCCCAGCATGTAGGTCGAGGTGACCATGCCGGAGGGATAGAGGCCCTGGCTGTGGGCGTAGATCGGCTTCTTGCCGACCTCGCGGAAGTGTTTGAAGGCCAGGCGCAGCTCGTCGGCGGCGGCCGGGGCGACGCCGCCCTCGGGCAGGCGCACCAGGATCGCCTTGACCTTGTCGTCCTTCTCGGCGCGACGCAGGGTCTCGATGACCGAGATCACCGAGCCGCCGCTGTTGCCGAAAGCCGCGAACGGGCTCTTGGGCTCCTGGTCCGAAAGGCCGCCGCGCAGGTCCAGCTGCAACACCGCGTGGGCGGGCACCGGCGCGGGTCGGGCGGCTCCGGCGGCCATGGCGATCAGCAGGAAGGGAACGCCGACGACGAACAGGAGAAGGCCGACGAACACGCCGGCGACGGTCAGGAAGAACTGCTTCATCGGAGGTCCTGATGACGAAATCAGCGACAAGCTAACCGGTGTTCGGGTTGCGACCAAATGAAGAGCGCGCAACGTGAGCGGGTTTTGCTGTGGGAATCGCCAAGCGCGGCGCGCAGGGCGCTCAAAGGCTTGGTTTTGCGAGGATTTCCCGCCTCTGGCTAGCGGGGAGAAAGTGGTCGGAGTGGCAGGATTTGAACCTGCGACCCCTGCGTCCCGAACGCAGTGCTCTACCAGACTGAGCCACACTCCGACTTGGAGGCCGGCCTTATAGGTGGGTGTTCCGGAGGGCGCAAGCGCCTTTTTTCGCGAACATGTGACAACCGGAAAAAAGTTCTGAAATGGCCTGTTGCATCCATCCGAGTCGTGAGCTATCTCCACCGCCTCGCCGGGCCCTGACGGGTCTCGCCGTTCCTGCTGGGGAATGGTGTAATGGTAACACTGCGGTTTTTGGTACCGTCATTCTAGGTTCGAGTCCTAGTTCCCCAGCCACTTTTCCTCATCGATTGCTCTAAAAGCCGAAGCCTTTACAGGCCAAGGCGCGCTAGAGCTTGCATCCGCAGCAAGCGCGACTGCGTAGTAGGGTTCAGAGCGGCCGCCTTCCGGTCGCGTGGGGCGCGGCGCGGCGCGGGAGCAGGCTGGCCCCCAGGTCGTTGCACACGGCGATTGCGTTAAAGAGACATGATGCGGGCGACATCGAGGCTTGTTGTTTTCCTCGCGGCGGCGGTTCTTGCGATCGCCTTGGCGGCTTGGGTCGTGATGTCGCGACGGCCGCCGGAAGTCGCCGTCCTCGAGATCAGGCCTGCGACCATCGAGCAGGCGCTGTCCGTCGTCGGTCGCGTGCGTCCGCTGGAGTTGGTGCAGGTCGCCTCACCCAATGCTGGACAGGTCGTGCGCCTGCTGCACGACGAGGGCGACCGCGTCGCAGCGGGTGATCCGCTCGCCGTCGTGCTGGCCGCCGTGGAGCGGGCCCAGACCCAGGCAGATGTCGCGCGCGAGCGGGCGGCGCGGGCCGCCGCCACCGAGGCGCGCCTCAACCATCAGAGGGTCAAGACGCTGTATGACCGGGGCTTTGCGGCCAAGGCCGCGCTGGACGCCGCCCAGGCGGGGCTGGACACCGCCCAGGCCAATGTCGCGGCGGCGTCCGCCGGCGCGCGGGCCTCGGCCGAACGCGCCCAGGAATTCGTTATCCGCGCGCCTATGGCCGGCGTGGTGCTGTTCCGGCCCATCGATAACGGCCAGGTCGTTTCGGCGGGGCAGACGCTCTTCGAGTTGGGCTCGTCCGCCGGAGTCGAGATCCGCGCCGAGGTCGAGGAGGTTTATGCCGACGCCCTGAGGCCGGGCCAGATGGCGCGCGCGGCCCTGTCCGGATCCTCGACGATCTTCTCCGCCCGCGTGACCGAGGTCTCGCCGCGCGTGGACTCCAGTACGGGCGGCCGCTCGGTGCGGCTGTCGGCTGATGGCGAACAGGGCCTTTCACCCGGGCGATCCGTCGACGTCACCATCGTGGTGAAGCAACGTCCCGGCGCGATCGTGATTCCGCGCGCGGCCGTGCTGGACGCCACCGCCGCGCCCAAGGTCTACGTCGTTGACGCGGGCGATGTCGTGCGGGCGCGGTCGATCGCTGTGGCGCGTTGGCCCTCGGTCAACGCCATCGTCGAAAGCGGTCTGCGCGCCGGCGACCGGGTCGTGCTGGAGCCGGCCACGGTGAAGCTGGACGCCCAGGTCAGACCCGTCGCCGCCAAGCCGGACCGCTGACCCCGTGTTCACGTTCAAGGTCGCCCGCCGCTACCTGCTGTCCAACCCCTCGCAGACACTGTTGCTGATTGCGGGGGTGGCGCTGGGCGTGACCGTGTTCATCTTCATTACCGCCCTGATCGCGGGCCTGGCCGTGAGGCTGACCGATCAGGTGACCGGCAATAGCGCCCATGTCAGTTTGCAGCCCGCCACGCGGGTGGCCCGGGTGCTGCCGGGACCGGAACTGCCGGTGGAGTCGGTGGCCCTGGTCTCGACCTTCCAGCGTCAGCAGATCCGCGACTGGCCCATGGTGGTCGATCTGCTGCGCGCCAATCCCGAGGTTTCGGCGATCAGCCCGCAGATTTCCGGCAGCGCCTTCCTGGTCAAGAGCGAGGCGGTCGCCCCCGTGGCGGTGATCGGCGTTGAGCCGCAGGGGATCGACGCCATTTCCCCCATCACGCCGAAGATCATCGAAGGCGACGGCGATCTTGGCGCGAACGGTCTCTTGATCGGCGTGCGCATGGCCGAGGAGTTGGGCCTCGGCGCGGGACAGTCTGTCCTGCTGCGGACCGAGCGCGGCGTGGAGCGGCAATTGACCATCCGAGGTGTGTTCCGCACCGGTCTCCAGAGCCTCGACGAACGTGTCGCCTTCCTGTCGCTGCAAACTGCAAGGCCGCTGTTCGACCTGCCCGAGGGCGTGACCAACATCGAGGTCAAGCTCAAGGACCCTCAGGACGCCCGGGCCGCGGCCCGCTTTCTGGGCCAGGCGACGGGCCTGCGCGCCACGCCCTGGCAGGAAAAGAACGTCGGCCTTGAGGACGCCCTGAAGGCTCAAGGCCAGACCGGCACGATGATCCAGATCTTCTCGCTGATTTCGATCATCATCGGCGTGGCCAGCGCGCTTGTCCTGTCGGCTTACAGGCGACGCAGTGAGGTCGGGATCATGCGCGCCTTTGGCGTGCCGGGCGGGTTCATCCTGTGGGTGTTTCTGCTGCAGGGCCTGTTGATCGGCCTGGTCGGCGCGGTGCTTGGCTGCGCGTCGGGCTATGGGCTTTGCATCTGGCTTGAGGGCGTCACCCGGCCGGACGGCACGTCGATCCTGCCGATCGCGCCCCGCCAGGGCGGCTATGCGGCGGCGCTGGTGCTCACCACCCTGGGCGCGGTGATCGCCTCGATCCTGCCTGCGCGTTCGGCCTCGAAGATCGATCCGCTGGAGGCCATTCAGCAATGACCAACGTGATCGAAGCCCGTGGGATCGAGATGGTCTTTCACAACGGCGATGAGGAAACCCGGGTCCTAAAGTGCATCGACCTGACGCTGGGCCAGGGCGAGCTCGTCGCGATGGTCGGGGCGTCTGGATCGGGGAAGTCGACTCTCTTGTCGATCATCGGCCTTTTGCTTCGCCCAACGTCTGGAACCCTGAGCATCAGCGGTGAGCGGGTCGATGACCTGTCCGAGCGGATGCGGGCGCGATTCCGTAATCAGCGCTTGGGCTTTGTCTTCCAGTTCCATCACCTGCTGCCGGACTTCACGGCGATGGAGAACGTCGCCTTTCCGGCCGCCGCGCCGGGCGGGGGCATCTCGCGCGCGATGCGCGTCCGCGCGCGCGATCTGCTGGCGCGGGTGGGCCTGGAAGATCGTATCGATTTTCCGGCTGCGCGGCTTTCGGGCGGGCAGAAGCAGCGCGTCGCCATCGCCCGCGCCTTGATGAACCGGCCCGACCTGATCATCGCCGATGAACCTACAGGCAATCTGGATCGAGAATCGGCTGACCGGGTCCTGGACCTGATGCGCGAGGTCAACCGAGAGGACGGCGCCACCTTCCTGATCTGCACGCACGATGACGGTGTCGCGGCGCGATGTGGCCGCCGCTTGACGCTCAGTGACGGCAAGCTGGCGTCCAACGTGCGCGATCCTGGCGTGGCGCGCTAAAGCATTTTCCGACGAAGTCGAGCCGGCTCGTCGTCAGAAAAAGCTCTAGTCCGACGGCTCCTCGGCTTTCGACATGGGGTCTTGTCGTCGCGAACGTCAGTGCGGTCTCGCTGCGACGTATTCATCGATTAGCGTTATGTCAGTCCAAGTGCAGTTCGCGATGGCGAGATAGAGGCGCGCCTGGCGCGGTTGAGGCTGCTGTAGCGCTCGTGATCGCCGGGTGTTCATCGCTTTAATTGCCCGAAATTTCGCCATGTCCTTGGCGATAAATCCGTCTCAATTGTTACAGCAATTCACGAAACAAGTTTGATTTTAGTCTCAAACTACTTGTTTTTCTGAGGCTAGCGTGTAATGCCGGGCGCAAAGGGGAATGGAGTTATGATCGTGGAAGATAAAGCTACCCTCATCGAGCTTACCGCTGAAATCGTCGCCAACTATGTGGCCAATAACTCCACGCCGGTGTCCGAACTTCCGGCGCTGATCCGGGCGACGCACGACGCGCTGGCCGGCATCGGCTCGCCGCCGGCGCCCACCGTCGAGGTGGTCACCAAGGCGACCCCGGCCCAGATTCGCAAGAGCATCACGCCCGAAGCGCTGATCAGCTTCGAGGACGGCAAGCCCTACAAGACGCTGAAGCGCCACCTGACCACCCACGGCATGACCGTGGCCGAGTACAAGGCCAAGTGGGGTCTGCCCAACGACTATCCGACGACCGCGCCCGCCTACAGCGAAGCGCGCTCGCAGATGGCCAAGGCCTTGGGCCTGGGTCAGGGCGGTCGCAAGGGCAAGACCACGCGCGGCCGCAAGGGCTGATCGACCCAAGCCTGCGAAGTAACGGGAAGGGGGGCGCGGCGGCGTCCCCCTTTTTCGTGCGCGCTGTCTATTCATCTGGTTCAGAGGTTCCATCTGAACCAGACCGGCTCTAAGCCGCGCCGCGCGTTCCGGCGTTGTCGCCTTCGGCGCCGCCCAGGGCCTCGGCCAGGGCTTCGAGCAGTCTGGGGACCTCGACCGGCTTGGCCACGACCGCGTCCATCCCGGCCTGCGCATACCGCACCCGCTCGTGGGGCAGGACGCTGGCCGTGACGGCGATGATGGGCGTGCGCGTGCGGCCCTCCAGCTGTTCGCCCTCGCGGATCGCCCGGCAGGCCTCGAGCCCGTCCATCTCCGGCATATGGACGTCCATCAGAATGATGTCCCAAGGCTCGCGTCGCCACATCGCCACCGCGCCGTGACCGTCTACCGCGAACTGGGCGTTGACGCCCAAATGTCCTAGCAGGGTCAGCAGCACGGCGCGGTTGGTCTGGTTGTCGTCAACGACCAGGATACGAGGCGCGGTCTCGCCGTCGGCGGCGGAAGACGCGTCCGCCAGCGTCGCCGGGCTCGGCGACGCGGCCGGAGCGGGGGGCGCGACCCGCGCCATGGGGGCGGTCAGAGTGAAACAGGCCCCCCCCTCGGGTGGAGCCGTGAAGGTGATCTGTCCTCCCATCATTTCGGCCAGGGCCTTGCAGATGGACAGGCCCAGCCCTGATCCGCCGACCCGTCGGGTCGACGAACTGTCGAGTTGCGCGAACTTGGTGAAGAGTCGCTCGCGCTGAGTCTCGGGAATCCCGATGCCGGTATCAGTCACGTGCGCGACGATGCTGTCCTCGTCACCGTCGACCAGCACCCGCACGCCGCCCGTCTCGGTGAACTTGACCGCGTTGGAGATCAGGTTGGACAGAACTTGCCGCAGCCGCTCGGCGTCGCCGCGGCGCCAGCCCGCGGCGGCGGGCGAGATATCCAGGCTGAAGTCCAGATCCTTGTCGCGGGCCAGGCTGCCATAGAGCTGGCGCAGCGTGTCCATCTGGCCCGACAGATCGAAGGGGGTCTCGATGATCTCCATCTTGCCGTCTTCGATGCGCGAGACATCCAGGATGGTGTTGATCAGGCCCAACAACGACTGGCCCGAGGCGACGATGGTGTCGAGCCGTCGCCGCTGAACCTCCGCCAGCTCTCCCGACGCCATGATCTGCGCCATGCCCAGAACGCCGTTCAGCGGCGTGCGGATCTCGTGGCTCATGGTCGCCAGGAATTCGGTCTTGGCCAGGTTGGCCGCTTCGGCGCCCATGGCCAGGGACTGGGCCTCGGCGCGCAGTCGGCGGTTCTCGGCGAGCTCGCGCTCCAGCTCGTCATTCAGCGTCTGGCTGGCCAGACGAGCGCGAACCTCGCGGCCGACCACGCCGCGCATCAAGGTCGACATCCCGAGCGCCGTGAAGGCTCCGGCCAGACCGACGAACAGGTGCTGATCGACCGTGTCGCCCGGCGCGTCCCACGCCATGACCGCCAGGCAGATCAGCGAGGCCGCGACGCTGGTAAGGGCTACGCGTCGACTGGGGGCGGAGGTGGCGAACGCCAGGGCCAGAAGCACGAAGTAGACCAGCTTGTGCGGCTCGTCGTGCAGCAGGTGAAAAGCCGCTACGTGGCCCAGGAAGAGGGCGTTCATGCCCAGAACGAGCAGTTCCAGGCGTACGCCCGCGATCCGGCCGCGACGCACCAGGAGCCACGCGCAGAAGGCGTAGATCGCCGTCGTCGCCGTCATGGTGACCAGGATGACGAGCGTCAGGCCGGTCTCGTAGAACGGATGGGCCAGGCTGATCAGAGCGTTGTAGACGGCGGCCGCGATCAGGTAGCCACGGGCGATAGGCACATAAGCCTGGCTCAGCGCGGCCGCGATAGGCGGTGAATTGTCGGCCCTTGAACGCGCCAAGCCCGAACCCCGATCAGCTAGAGCATTTCTCAAGCGAAGCGGTCCCGGTTCGCGTGAAGAAAAATGCGTCAAACGAAAGGCCAGAGCTCACGCCTGACGCCGTCAGGTCGCGGAACGCTCTAGTTGGCGAACAGTACGCGCATGGACAGGTTAAACTCTGATGTGACGGCGTTCGCCTAAACCCCGCTCAAGCTCATTCCGGGGGCGTCTGGCGGGGCGGCGCCGCCGCCATTCAGCGGCCGCTGCATCCAGACGAGGTCGACCCAGCGGCCGAACTTATAGCCCATATCCGGGAAAATCCCTTTCTTTTCAAAGCCAAGTGCGGCGTGCAGCGCGATCGACGCGGCGTTGCCGCTGTCGCCGATGACTGCGCACATTTGCCGCAGGCCCAAGGCCTCGCAGGCTGCGATCAACGCGGCGAGCAGCGCCTTGCCAACGCCGGCGCCGACCGCCTCGGGCGCGACATAGACGCTGTCCTCGACCGTGTAGCGATAGGCCGCCCGCAGCCGGAACGGGCCGGCGTAGCAGTAGCCGACCACCTTGCCGCCCAACTCGGCGACCAGATAGGGCAGGCCGCGCTCGAGGAAGCCCTGCCGCCGGCGCGCCATTTCGGCGGCGTCCGGCGGGATCTCCTCGAAGGTGCCCAGGCCGTTCAGCACGTTCCAGCCGTAGATGGCCGTGATGGCCGGTAGGTCGGCGTCGGTCGACGCCCGGATCACGACGCTCACGCGGTCTTCCACCCCTTCTCCACCGCCCAGACGGCGAAGGCGTAGTCCAGCGCGATCTCCTTGAGGAAGTCGAAGCGTCCGGAGGCGCCGCCGTGTCCGGCCTCCATGTTGATCTTCAGCAGCACCGGATTGCCGCTGGTGGTGGCCGGCCGCAGCTTGGCGACCCACTTTTCGGGCTCCCAGTAGGTGACGCGCGGGTCCGACAGGCCGCCGGTGGCCAGGATGGCCGGATAGGGCTTGGGCCCGATGTTGTCGTACGGCGAATAGCTGGCGATGTAGTCGTAGGCCTGCTTGTCCTCCAGCGGGTTGCCCCATTCGGGCCACTCCGGCGGGGTCAGGGGCAGGGTGGTGTCGCTCATGGTGTTGACCACGTCGACGAACGGCACTGCCGCGATGATCCCGGCGAACAGGTCGGGACGCATGTTGGTGATCGCGCCCATCAAGAGGCCGCCGGCCGAGCCGCCATAGGCGACCGTATTGGCGGGCTTGCCGTAGCCGGCCGCGTGCAGGTGCTCGGCGCAGGCGATGAAGTCGGTGAAGGTGTTCTTCTTCTTGAACTTCTTGCCGTCCAGGAACCAGCTCCAGCCCTTTTCCGAGCCGCCGCGCGGGCAGGCCGTGGCCCAGATCCAGCCCCGGTCCACCAGGCTGAAATTACGGATCGAGAAGCTGGGCTCCATCGCGATGCCATAGCTGCCATAGCCGTACAGCAGCAGCGGCGCCGTGCCGTCCAGCTTGGTTCCCTTCTTCATCAGGACGAAGATCGGCACCTCGGCGCCGTCGGCGGCCTTGGCGTTGAGGCGGCGAGTCTCGTACTGCGACGGATCGTGGCCCGAGGGGATCTCCTGGGTCTTGCGCAGGGTGCGCTGGCGGCTCTTCATGTCGTAGTCGAACCACTGACGCGGCGTGGTCATCGAGTTGTAGACGAAGCGCACCGTGTCGGTGTCGTACTCGTAGCCGCCTTCCAGCGACAGGGCGTAGGCGGCCTCGTCGAAGGCGATGGCGTGCTCGGCGCCGTCCTTGGCCGTGACGACGACGCGGTTGAGGGCGTCGACCTTTTCCAGGCGCACGAACCAGGTCTTGAAGGCCATGGTCCCGGAGATCAGGCGGCCGGGCTTGTGGGCCACCCAGTCCTTCCAGTGGGCTTTGCCGGTGGCGCTCTCCGGCGTGGTGACCAGCTTCCAGTCGACAGCGCCGTCGGCGTTGGTGCGGATCACCCAGTGGTCGTTCCAGTGCTCGACCTCGTAGCGCACCCCCACCTCGCGCGGGTGAAACACCACCGGCTTGGCGGTCGGGTTGGCGGCGGGGATGATCAACGCCTCGCTGGTCTCCTGATTGCCGCAGGAGATGACGACGTACTTCTCGGAGCTCGTGACGCCGACGCCGATGAAGAAGCCTTCGTCCGGCTCGTCATAGATCAGCACGTCGTCCTTAGCCGCGCCCTTGACGGGGCGGCGGTAGATCTTGGCTGGGCGGCCGTTGTCGTCCCGGAACGTCCAGAACAGCCACTGGCCATCGGGCGAGAAGCAGAAGTCGCCGGTGGTGCTTTCCACGGCCTCGCCCAGCATCGCGCCGGTCGCCAGGTCCTTCACGTGGATGCGGTAGACTTCCGAGCCCTGTTCGTCGACGGCCCAGGCGTAGAGCTTGTGGTCGGGCGAATGGCTGGCCGCGCCGACCTGATAGAAGGCCTTGCCCTTGGCTTCCTTCTCTTCGTCCAGCAGCACCTCTTCGACGCCGCCTCCCACCGGTTTGCGCGCGTGGACCGGATGCTGCGCGCCCTTGTCGTAGCGGGTGTAGTATTCGAACGGACCGTCCTTGGCCGGGACGCTGGCGTCGTCCTCCTTGATGCGGCCCTTCATCTCTTCGAACATCGCCGCCTGCAGCGCCTCGGTCGGGGCCAGCATGGCCTTGGTGTAGGCGTTCTCGGCGGTCAGGTGTTCCTTGACGTCGGCCTTGATCAGGCTGGGATCACGCAGGACCTTCTGCCAGTTGTCGTCCTTCATCCAGGCGTAGTCGTCGGTCCGCGTGCGGCCCAGCTGGGTGATGGTCTTCGGAATCTTCTTGGCCACGGGCGGCGCGGGGCGGGCGGCGTTGTCGGCGGTCATGGGGGATCCGAAAGCTGTTCCAGACAAGAGTGTGGTCGATGACGTAAGCGCCGCGGCGGCCCCCGTCATCATCTGACGTCGATCCATGCGTGAATTCCCCGTAGCTCGAACACCCCGCGCGTGCGGCACAACGACAACTTGCGGTGCGTGACCGCTGTGGTCAAACTCCCTCAAGCGTCGGGCTAGTCTGTCGTAGCGTAACAAGGGGGGGCGACATGCCGGTGGACCTGTCCGTCGACCTGATCAAGGCGACGGTCCAGTTGGAACAGCCGTTGGCTGACGGGTCTCGCACCGTCGGAACCGGCTTCCTGATCGCCGACATCGCGCCGGACGGCAAGCCGCGCACGATCCTGATCACCGCCGCGCATGTTCTGGAAAAGATGCCGTCGGTGACGGCCAGGATCGGCTATCGCGTCCAGAGCGCCGACCGGGTCTGGCGCTACGATCCCGAGGCCCTGCAGATCCGCAACGGCGATCATCCCCTCTGGGTCAAGCACCCCACGCGCGACATCGCGGCCATGGTGGTCGAGGCGCCGCAGGAGTTCGTTCGCGCGGCGATCCCGCTGAACTATCTGGCCAAGGACGACACCTTCAGCGACTTCAACCTTGGCCCTGGCGACGAGATGATGGCCCTGGGCTTTCCGCGGGGGCTGTCGGCCAATCCCGCCGGGTTTCCTATCCTGCGCTCCGGGCGGGTCGCCTCGTACCCGCTGACCCCGTCGGCCGATTTCCCGACCTTCCTGTTGGACTTCGCGGTGTTCCCGGGGAACTCGGGCGGACCGGTGTTCATGGCGCAGGCCGGGCGGCGTCGCCCCGGCGCCAACGAGGCCCAGGACGTGCAGTTTATCGCGGGGGTGCTGACCCAGCAGGTCGAGCTTTCGGGCGAGCGCCTGGAAATCGGCATCGTCACCCACGCCAAGTTCATCCGCGAGACCTTGGCGCTGATCGACCAGATGCCCGGCGGCGCCGTGACTCAGGCGCGGGCGTCTCGACCGCCGTTCCCTCCCGCGCCTGTGATCGCCTCGGTCTCCACGCCGGCCGCAGCGATTGGCGCCAACCGCTGACGGAACCCTAATGGCGCCGTCCTCGTTTTCTTCCGCGACGCACAACAGCGACGCAGAGGAGCGAGTCATGAGCAGCAATCGTATCGAAGGCGCGATCGACAAGGGTGTGGGCGCGGCCAAGGAAGCCGTCGGCAAGGCGACCGGCAACGAGAAGCTCGAAGCCGAAGGCGCGATCCAGAAGACCAAGGGCGACATGCAGAACAAGATCGGCAAGGCCCAGGACAAGATCGGCGACGCGATCAAGCACTAAGCGCCCGCTAAGACTGACGTATCGGCCGCCGGAGCGATCCGGCGGCCGTTTGCGTTTACAGCAGCATGGCGTGCTCGGCCCGCAGGGCCTTGACCAGGGCGTCGACGTCGGCGGGCGTACTGAACAGGCCGGGTGTCACGCGGATCACCGGAGCCTTCCTGACGCCCCCCCGCCAGATGGTGTGAACGCGATGCGCGTCGAACAGGCGCTTTTGCACCCGCCGCGCGGCCTCGTCGGTGGTCATGCCTTTCAGGCGAAAACTGGTGATCGCGCAGTAGCGGGCCGGATCGTCGGGAACGCAGATCTCGACATTCGCGAGGTCCCTCACGGCCTGGACCCAACGGTCGCGCAGGCCCCGCATGTGCCCCTCCTTGGCCGCGCCGCCGACGGCGAAATGGAAGTCGACGGCGGTCGGGATGGTCATGACCGCAGCAAAGTTCACGGTGCCCGACGGGATGCGGGTGTTGATGTTGTCGTCCGGAAAGTTGCGGTTCTCGAAGGCGATGTCGATATCGGCGAGGCGGCTCTTGCGGATATACATCGCGCCGGTGCCGAGCGGCGCCGAGGTCCATTTGTGCACCGACCAGCCGACGAAGTCGGCGCCCAGGTCCTCCAGTTGGAAGTCCAGGCAGGCCACGCCATGGGCGGCGTCGACGATGGTGTCCACGCCCCGCGCCCGGGCCATGGCCACGATCTCGCGTACGGGGGTGACGAGGCCGGTCTTGTTGGAAACCTGGGTGACCAGCAGCAGCTTGGCCTCCGGCGTGCGCTTGAGCACGTCCTCATAGGCGGCCAGGATGTTGGCCGTCGTCGCGGGCTCGGGCATGGCGAACTCGACGACCTTGGCGCCCTTGTGCGTGCCCAGCCAGCGCATGGCGGCGATCATGGTGTCGTAGTCCAGATCGCAGCAGATCACGCCGTCGCCGGCCCTCAGCGGCTTATAGTTGGTGATCAGCATCTGCAGGGCGTCGGCCCCGCTGCGGGCCAAGGCGATCTCGTCGGCGCCGCAGCCGACCAGCCGCGCGATCGCCGCCTCCGCCGCCCGAAAGGCGCTGTTCCAGCCCTCGCCGCCAGGCAGGACGTTGCGGGCCCAGATGGCGTTGGCGCGGTTCACCATCGCCGTGTTGCGCGCGAAGGCCTCGGCCGTCACGCGGGGCATCATGCTCCAGTAGCCGGCCTCGAGATTGTGATAGCCAGGCTCGACGTCGAACTGGCGGTGGAGCTCGGCGACCGGGATCGAGTTGGGGGCGAGCGGGGCCGCTGCTGCGGGCGTCGCGGCTTGCGCGACGCCCGCGCCGGCCATCAGGGCCGACCCGCCGGTTGCGGCGGTGGTCAGAAATTGGCGACGGCTGGGGGCGAAGGGCATGCTCGGACTCTCTCGTCGGCGTTGGCGCGCCGAGCAGGTCCACGATCTGGGCCTTAAGGCAAGGTGATGGTGGCGCTTCTCAAGCGCGTTCTTGCGCTTGAGAGCGACTTAGGCGCCTCCTCGGCGTCTTGAACCCCAAGCGCCTTCGCGGGCTTCAGACCTCCTCGTAGGTCGCTGCGTAGTCGACCGGGAAGTTCACCGAGCGGGCGATGAAGCAGACCTTGTGAATCTCGTGGTGGATGGCGTCGGCCTTGGCGAGGTCGGCGCCGGCCTCCACCACGATGTGCGGCCGCAGCGTCGCGCGCAGAAAGCGGCCGGCTCCGTCCGGCGTGCTCTCGCCGACGCCGAGCGGCTGGTCGCGATAGCCGCGCACCACGATCCTGGCGGTGCTGGCCAGGTGCAGATACCAGAGCATGTGGCAGGCGCTCAGCGAGGACAGCAGCAGGTCCTCGGGATTGTGCAGGGTCGGGTCGCCGCCCAGTAGCGGATCGTTCGAGCACGGCACCGGCGGCTTGCCCGGCGTGGCGATGCTCCAGGTGCGGTCATAGCCGCGATAGGTGCGGGTGCCCTGGCCTCGGTCGCCGGTCCATTCGATCAGGCTGGTGTAGTCGTGCTGTTTGGCCATCTTGCGCTCCCTGGACGGCCGAACGCTATCGCGATTCAGCCGTCCAGAGGCTGGCATGATCAGCCGTAGATGATCGAGATGGTCTCGGCCACGCAGGCGGGACGCTCTTCGCCCTCGATCTCGATCGTGCACTCGTTCTTCATCTGCAGGCCGCCGGCCTTGGGCTCGACGGCGAGCAGCTTCTGGCGCATGCGCACCTTCTTGCCGACGCGCACCATGCCGGTGAAGCGGACTTTGTCGCAGCCATAGTTGATGCCGCGCGTGACGCCCGTGACGCGCAGGATGCCCGCGCCCAGCATCGGGATCAGCGACAGCGTCAGGTAGCCGTGAGCGATCGGGCCGCCGATTTCCTTGGTGGCGCGTTCGACGTCGACGTGGATCCACTGGTGGTCGCCGGTGGCCTCGGCGAACAGGTTGACCCGCTCCTGGGTGATCTCCACCCAGTCCGAAACGCCCAGTTCCTGGCCCACGAGGCCGGCGATGTCGGCGTAGGCGACTTCTTTCATCATAAACCTCCCAAACAGTTGTTTGGATAGAGACCAGTCGACGCAAGCCGGGTCAACCCCGGCTAGAGCGTGACGCCGAAAGTGGGAACCGGTTTCGGCGCGAGTCACGCTCTAAGTATTTGATTTAGAGCCTCGTTATCGCGTCAGAACGATGCCGTTTTGACGCGCGAGGCTCTAGACGATCCGGCTCTCGCCCTTGCCCCAGTAGCCGTCGCGGATCAGGCGCTTGTAGAGCTTGCCGGTCGGATGGCGGGGCAGTTCGGCCATGAAGTCGATGCGGCGCGGCGACTTCACGTGGCTGAGATTGGCGCGGGCGAAGGCCATCAGCTCCTCGGCCAGGGCGACCTGGTCGTCGCCAAGGTCCATGGGCTGGATCACCGCAACGACCTGCTCGCCCATCTCCTCGTGCGGCGCGCCCACCACGGCGGCGTCGGCGACCTTGGGGTGGGTGATCAGCAGGTTCTCGATCTCCTGCGGATAGATATTCACCCCGCCCGAGATGATCATGAAGCTCTTGCGGTCGGTCAGGTAGAGGAAGCCCTCCTCGTCGACCCAGCCCACGTCGCCCAGCGTCGTCCAGCCGTGCTTGTTGTAGCTCTCGGCCGTCTTCTCCGGGGCGTTGTGGTAGTTCACCGCCGGGCCGTTGGCGAAATAGACCGTGCCCTCGGTGCGGGGCGGGACGGGGTCGCCGGCCTCGTCGCAGATGCGCAGCTCGCCCAGCACCGCCTGGCCGACACTGCCCTTGTGGGTCAGCCAGTTCTCGGAGTTGATCCAGCAGAAGCCGTTGCCCTCGGTGCCGGCGTAGTACTCGAAGATCACCGGACCCCACCAGGCGATCATCTGCTCCTTGACGGGAATCGGGCAGGGGGCGGCGGCGTGGATCGCCGACTTCATCGACGAGACGTCGTATCTGGCGCGCGCCTCTTCCGGCAGCTTCAGCATCCGCACGAAGTGGGTCGGCACGAACTGGCCGCAGTTGACCTTGTGCTTCTCGATCAGGGCGAGCGCGACCTCGGGGTCGAACTTCTCCATCACGATCACCGTGCCGCCCAGCTTGTGCACCGTCATGCACCAGCGCAGCGGCGCGGCGTGATAGAGCGGCGCCGGCGACAGATAGATGCTGTCGCCGGAGAAGCCGAACAGGCCCTGGGCCATCATCTGCAGGGCGTTGGGCGCATCGATCGGCCCGCCGCTGAGCGCGGGCTTCACGCCCTTGGGGCGTCCCGTGGTGCCCGACGAATAGAGCATGTCGGTTCCGGCGCTCTCGTCGGTGATCGGCGTCGTCGGCTGGCTGTCACGCGCCGCGACGAAGTCGGCGTAGGCGCCGTGCGCGCCACCCACCGTGAACAGCGACAGGCCGGGAACCAGGGCGGCGATCTCATCGATCACCGGGCCCATGGCGGTCGAGGTGATGAACACCTTGGTCCCGCAGTCCTGCAGGATGTACTCGGCCTCGGCGGCCGTCAGCTTGGTCGAGATGCAGACGAAATAGAGACCCGAGCGCTGGGCCGCCCACGCCACCTCGAAGAAGCGGGCGTTGTTCTCCATAAGGATGGCGATGACGTCGCCGGGAACCAGGCCCAGCGACCGGAACAGGTGCGCGCCCTGGTTCGAGCGGGCTTCCAACTGGGCGTAGGTGACGACCTCGCCGGAGCCGGACATGACATAGGCGGCCTTGTCGCCTTGCGACTGGGCGTGGAGGTAGGGGTGCATATCCGGGACCTCTGCGTCTGTTTCTAACTCGATTTCGATCTGTCATCTCGGACGGGCCGTAGGGCCGATCCGGGACCCAGGGGGCGCCAGAGCGCAGTGCGCGCCGCCCCTGGGGCCCGGCTCTCCCCCGGCTTTCGCCGGGGTCCGGCCGGGATGACACGGGTAGGAGGCTAGGCGGCCACGGGCTGGTTGGCGGCGGCCAGGATCATGTCCGCGCCCTTTTCCCCGATCATGATCGAGGGGGCGTTGGTGTTGCCGGAGATCAGGCGCGGCATGATCGAGGCGTCGACCACGCGCAGGCCCTCGACGCCGCGCACACGCAGTTGCGCGTCCACCACGGCCATCGGCCCGTTCCCCATCTGGCAGCTGCCGACCGGGTGATAGAGGGTCGATCCGGTCTGGCGGGCGAACTCCAGCAACTGCTCGTCGGTCTGGACCTCGAGGCCAGGGTTCATCTCGCTCTCGACATACTGGGCGATGGCCGGCTGCTGGCCGATCTTCCGCGCCCATTTCAGGCCGGCGACGATGACTTCCTGGTCCAGCGGATCGGCCAGATAGTTGGCGAAGATCGCCGGATAGACCGACGGATCGGCCGACTTGATCCGGATGTGCCCGCGGCTTTCGGGGCGGAGCTGGCAGGGCGCGATGGTCATGCCCGGGGCGCCTTCCAGCTCCATCTTCTGCTCGTTGAACAGCTTCTCCAGGTCCATGGTCGCCGGCAGGATGTGGAACTGGATATCCGGTCCGGCCAGATCGGGACGAGACTTACAGAAGGCCGCGACGTGCGCCGCCGACAGGGTGAGCAGACCTTTGCGGAACAGCAGATACTTCATCGCCTCGGCCGCCAGGCGCCCGCCCTTGCTCTGCTCGTTGACCGAGATGGTGCCCGACTTCAGGCGGTAGCGGGCGGCGACGATGTAATGGTCCTGCAGGTTCTCGCCGACGCCGGGCAGGTCGGCTACGACCTCGATCCCATGCTCGCGCAGCAGGCCGCCGGGGCCGACGCCCGACAGCTGCAGCAGCTGAGGCGAGTTGATCGCGCCGCCCGCCAGGATGACCTCGCCGCGCGCCATGGCCACGCGCCGCTCGCCGTTCTGGGTGAACTCGACGCCGACGGCGCGCTTGCCCTCAAACAGCACGCGGCCGGCCAGGGCGTTGGTCTCGACCCGCAGGTTCGGGCGCTTCATGGCGGGGTGCAGGTAAGCCACCGCCGACGAGCAGCGCGCGCCGTTCTTCTGCGTCACCTGATACCAGGTCGCGCCTTCCTGGTCGGGACCGTTCAGGTCGGCATAGCGTGGGATGCCGGCCTGGTCGCAGGCCTCGATCAGGGCTTCGGAGATCGGGTGGGCGTCGCGCATGTCAGCGACGTTCAGCGGGCCGCCGGTGGCGTGCAGATCGCAGCCCCCGCGCTCCTGGTTCTGGGCCTTGCGGAAATAGGGCAGGACGTCGTCCCAGGCCCAGCCCTCGCAGCCCAGCTGCCGCCAGCCGTCATAGTCGGCGGCCTGGCCGCGCACATAGAGCATGGCGTTGATCGAGGACGAGCCGCCCAGGACCTTGCCGCGCGGCCAGACGTGGGTGCGGCCGCCCGTGCCGGGGTCCGGCTCGGTGGTGAACAGCCAGTTGACCTTGGGATCCTTCAGGGTCGACGAGTAGCCGACCGGAATGTGGATCATCAGGTTCGAGGCGAACTGCGAAAGGTTCTTGGTGGGGCGGTCGTCGCCGCCGGCCTCCAGCAGCACCACCTTGTAGCGGCCGTTTTCCGACAGGCGCGCGGCCAGCACGCAGCCCGCCGAGCCTGCGCCGACCACGACGTAGTCGGCCTCGATGATCCCGGTCATCGCTTCTCTCCCTTTGCCGTCAGCGTTCGCGTCGCGTGATCGGTGTTTAGTTGAGAGGATGAGCCCAGCTGCGCCCATTGCGCAAGTTGCCGTCGCGGCGCCGTTGGTCGAACACCGATCTTGGGTATCCTGACGCTAACGGAAAGATACCCTAGGGAGCGTAAAGTGGACCTGATCAGTCAGACGGTGGTGGACGGCAAGGCTGGCCCCGGAGCGCCGCCGACCTATCCGACCCTCAGCGATGTCGACCTGGCCGATATCTTCCGCTTCACCAAGGGCCAGCCCTGGGCCGACTTCGCCCGGATGCGCGAACAGGCGCCGGTGATGTGGCACCCCGAGCCGTTCGACGGTCCGGGCTTCTGGGCTCTGACGCGCTATGAGGACGTTCACCGGGTCAATGGCGATCCGGAGACCTTCTCGTCCCAGCGTGGCGGCATCCTGATGTCGATGGGCGCGCCGGAAAAGCGCCATGCGCTGCTGTTCCGCGCCTCGATGGACACCATGATCAACATGGACGCGCCGCATCATCTGCAGCTGCGTCGCGAGCACATGCCCTATTTCACGCCGTCCTATCTGCGCGCCCTGACCGAGCGCGTGAAGGGCGAGGTGACGCGTCTGCTCGACGAGATGGAGCCGCTGCTGGCGAACGGCGCCGAGATCGACATGGTCGAGCACTTCTCCAGCGTGCTGCCGCTGTTCACCCTGTGCGAGATCCTGGGCGTGCCGCCGGAGGACAGGCCCAAGTTCCTGACCTGGATGCACTACCTCGAGCGCGCCCAGGACCTGGCGGTCAAGCAGGCCAACGCGCCGATGCAGCCGACGCTGGAGCTGATGCAGTTCGTCATGGACTTCAACAACAACGTCGAGGAGATGTTCGAGTACGGCCGCATGATGCTGCACAAGCGTCGCGAGGACCCGAAAGAAGACCTGATGACCGCCATCGCCCGCGCCCAGCTCGACGGCGCGGTGCTGCCCGACGAGTATCTGGACGGCTCGTGGCTGCTGATCGTGTTCGCCGGCAACGACACCACCCGCAACACCCTGTCGGGCGCGATGAAGCTGCTGACCGAGTTCCCCGACCAGAAGCAGAAGCTGATCGCCGATCCGTCGTTGCTGGCCGGGGCGGTCGACGAGTTCATCCGCATGGTCAGCCCGGTGATCTACATGCGCCGCACGGCCACGCGCGACGTCGAGGTCAATGGCCAGCTGATCCGCGAGGGCGAGAAGGCGATCATGTACTACGGGGCGGCCAACCGCGATCCGGCCATGTTCGAGAACCCCGACCAGCTGGACGTCACCCGCGCCAACGCCGGCAAGCACATCGCCTTCGGCTACGGCCCGCACACCTGCATCGGCAAGCGCGTGGCTCAGATTCAGCTGGAGGAAGCCTATCGCCAGATCCTGGCCCGCTTCCCCGACCTGAACTGGACGGGGAACATCGAGATCGCCCCGAACAACTTCGTGCACGCGATCAGTAAGCTGGGTGTGAAGCGGGGCTGAAGAAGGGCGCGCCGGCCGCGAGGGTCACAACTCGCGCCGGCGCTGTAGGGCGTCCGGAATGGGGGGCTCCGGACACCGCTAGAATGGCTCAGCTTGACCGCTTGCGCCCCGCGACGCGCGGTCGCAGCGAACCCAAAACAGCAGAGCGCCCCAAGGCCCAAGGCCGGGTCTTGTTCTTCGGCGCCTTCGAGTCATACGATCGTTTGAACCGAGACCGTGGAGGAAGCCATGTCGCAACCGACCTTCGAGACCCTGCTGTATGACGTCGAGGACGGGATCGCGACGATCACCCTCAACCGTCCCGACCGGATGAACGCCTTCACCGCGCGGATGATGAAGGACCTGATCGAGGTGTTCGACGTCACCGACGCCGACGATGCGGTCAAGGTGGTGATCATCACTGGCGCGGGCCGGGCTTTCTGCGCCGGGGCGGACCTGGGCGCCGGCGGCGCCACCTTCGACCGCACCAGCCCACAGGCGCTGGAGCGCGAAGAGGGCAAGGTCGGCGACATCTATCGCGACGGCGGCGGCCGGGTCACCCTGCGCATGTACGACAGCCTCAAGCCGATCATTGGCGCGATCAACGGCGCGGCTGTCGGCGTGGGCGTGACCATGCAATTGCCGATGGACATCCGCCTGGCCTCGACCGAGGCCAAGTTCGGCTTCGTGTTCGCCCGTCGGGGCATCAATCCGGAGGCGGCGTCCAGTTGGTTCCTGCCGCGCCTCGTCGGCCTGCAGACCGCGCTGGAGTGGTGCTACACCGGCCGTGTGTTCCCGGCCTCCGAGGCGCTGGAGAAAGGCCTGGTGCGCTCGCTGCACGCGCCCGAGGAACTCCTGCCCGCCGCCCGCGCCCTGGCCCGCGAGATCGCCGACAACACCGCGCCGGTCTCGGTGGCCCTGACCCGTCAGCTGCTCTGGCGCATGGCCGGCGCCGACCACCCGATGGAGGCGCACAAGGCCGACAGCCGCGCCATCCAGTCGCGCGGCGCGTCCGGCGACGCCAAGGAGGGCGTCACCTCGTTCCTCGAAAAGCGCGCGCCGGTCTATCCGAACAAGGTCTCGACCGACGTGCCCGACATCTGGCCCGAGTGGAAGGACCCTGAGTTCCGGTAATGGGGCGCAGGCGCGCATTCGCCGCGCCCGCGCTCACCGGCCGTTAATCACGTTCTGGTCTGCTGGCGGCCATGAGCGAAGCCGCGCTGACACCGTCGTTCGAAGAGCCCGAGGCGCCCAAGGCCGCGCCCCGCTCACGCACGACCCTGCTCAAGCGGTTGGCCGATGTCGTCTGCCTGCCCAGCAGCCGGATCAACGCCTTCGAGCGGTCGATGACGGCCGACCTGCTGGTGGAGATGCTGCGCGACGCCAATGTCGGCGAGCGCGAGAAGGTCGCCCGCCGCCTGGCCATGCTCAACGAGATGCCGGGCGTGCTGGTGCGCCTGCTGCTGCGCGACGAGCTGCCCGTGGCGCGCGCCCTGCTGGTCGATTCCGAGAAGCTGTCGGACGCGGATCTGATCAACTGCCTGTATCAGGCCACGACCGAGCACCGGCGCCTGATCGCCCAGCGTCGCGGCGTCAGCGAGGTGGTGGCCGATGCGCTGATCGAGGTGGGCGAGCCGGCCGTCATCGAGACTTTGCTGCGCAACGAACTGGCCAGGCTCAGCCACCAAGGCGTCGAGAACATCGTGGCTGCGACGCGTGACGCGCCGCACTTGATCCCGCTGCTGCTGCGCCGCGCCGAGCTTCGGCCCAGCCACGCCTACGTGATGTTCTGGTGGGCCGACTCCGAGGCTAGGCGCACGATCCTCCAGCGCTTCGCGGTGTCGCGCGAGATTCTGCAGGACGCCGTCGGCGATGTCTTCGCCCTGGCCTCGGCCGAAGGCTGGCAGGACCCGCTTTCCCGCAAGGCGCTGCAGTTCATCGAGCGCCGCCAGCGCAACCGCGCCGCCATCGCCAAGAGCCCGTTCGCCAGCCTCGACGAAGCGGTCGCGGCCGGAGAGGCGGGCTTCACCCGCGAGATCGCCGAAGAAATCTCGTACCTGTCGGGCCTCAAGCCGATGACCGGCGCCAAGATCTTCACCGATCGTGGCGGCGAGCCGCTGGCGATCCTCTGCAAGGCCACCGGCCTTCCGCGGGGCTGCGTGCGCCAGCTCTGGCGGGGTCTGCGCCGTCAGGAGGTGGATCGCTCGGGCGCGCCCGACCCGGCGCTGGAACGCGTGCTGACCGTCTATGACACCGTCGCCGTCGACCGCGCCCAGACGGTGCTGCGCTACTGGAACTGGTCGCTGACCTCGGCCCTGACGCCGGCGCTTCTGAAGGCGATCCGCGACGGCGATCAGGGCGCAATCGACGAATACTCGGCGCCGCAGCGCGCCGCCATGCTGGCGCTCTCGCGCGACTTTGGCCGTTAACGCCGCGATATCGCCGATATTTAATCGACCGCTCGTATCGATACTCAGGATATCCATCGTCGTCTGTCGCCATTTCGAGTAGCGACAGGCGTTCGCGAACATTAGACCATTACGAATGATCTCTTGCCGGGCTTCATATTGCTCGGGCTCAGTAATCTCGCTATGCACCCTTCGACTGATCTAGGAATCAGCCGCACCAACAAAAAGATTTGGCGACGGGCGACGCATATGGAAGATCAATCTGACCTGATCGAAATGACGGCAGGCATCGTTTCCGCCTATGTCGGCAACAACTTGGTTTCGACCGCCGATCTGCCGGCCCTGATCAAGCAGGTCCACGCCGCGCTGGCCACTGTCGGCGCCCCGGCCGCCGAACCGGCCCCCGCGCCGAAGGAGCCGGCGGTGCCGGTTCGCAAGTCGATCACGCCCGACTACCTGATCTGCCTGGAAGACGGCCGGAAGTTCAAATCGCTGAAGCGCCACCTGCGCACCAAGTACGACATGACGCCTGAGGACTATCGCGCCAAATGGGGTCTGCCCAAGGATTACCCAATGGTGGCGCCGAACTACGCGGAGGCGCGTTCGAACCTCGCCAAGCAGATGGGGCTGGGCCAGGGCGGTCGCAAACCCGCGCGCAAGGCGAAATAGACGAGTCGGAACAAAAGCTTGGTCGTTCGCGGCCTCTGCAAATATCAGCGCCCGTCGTCCGCATCCGGACGGCGGGCGTTGTCGTTGATGGTTGACTCTCCCCGGGAATCTTGTCGCGCGGCATGTTTTTCACTTGCCGCCGATTCGTTCCTTAAGCGATAGTGAATCGAAGTGATTCCAATAGCTTGTTAAGGACTCTGAAGATGTCCGCGCAACTGAGCGCATCCGCTACGGCGGCCCGCGCTCATCAGGAGATGTTCGCCTACTGGGCGTCCCTCCGTCGGGGGGCGAACCTCCCCGCGCGCGTCGACGTGCATCCTGCGAGCATGAAGCGGTTGCTGCCGACCGTCAGCCTGATCGACGTCGTCGGCGGTGTGTCCCGCGACTATCGCCTGCGCCTGGCGGGGACCGGTCTCTATGGCGTCTATGGCCGCGAGATCACCGGCCGGATGCTGGGCGACATCTATCAGGGCCCCGCCGGTGAATACTGGCGCAAGGAACTGGACAAGGTCGTGGACGAGCGTCGTCCGGGCGTGGGCGTCCACAGCCTGGCCTGGCGCGGTGCGCCGCACATGTCGATCCTGTGGCTGCGCCTGCCGCTGGCCAGCAACGGCAAGGACGTCGACATGATCCTCGGCTACGACGCCGTGGTCGGCGCGGCCGCCGAAGGCGTCTCGGGCATCCGCGCGGCCTGAGGGCGCGTTCGCCGGCTCGGCGTCGCGGGTGCGGGCGGATCTGAAGTCTGGAATCGGTGGTGGGGACCTGCCTCGTGATAGCCTGACGGAAGGAGGCGTTATGCTCATCTACGTCCTTTTCGTCCCCATTCTGTTTTTCACCGAAAGATCGGTTCTGCTCACCTTCCTCAGGTACTCTACCGCTCCGGTAGACGTCGAGACGGTCCAAGCGAGGTTCGGGTTAGTCGCGCTTCCTAGAACGGCGCTTCTTTTGCTCGTTCCAATCTCGGGCATCGCGGCCAGGCTGGTCGGCGCCGGCAGCGATTGGGAGACCGGTATTATGGTGCTCACGATGCTCATTTGGCTCGTGGTAACCCTGCGCGACGGATGGGTGGCGATAAGGAAACCAAGCGCCTAGGAAGGTCTTCTCGGTCGGCGTTCTAGTTGTCCTGGATGGATGGGTGGAGGCGGGACATTAGATGCTCCCCCGCGTCGCGGGGGAGCTGGCGCGAAGCGACTGAGGGGGCGAGCCGGGCAGGCCCCGCGTTAGCCCCCTCCGGCCCTCTGGGCCACCTCCCCCGCATCGCGGGGGAGGATCTGTCCGACCACGCAACGTCTGCCTTCGCCTCATGCCGCTAGGAACGCCTCGACCTCGCGGCGGCTGGGCATCGACGGGGCGGCGCCGGCTTTCTGGACCGAGAGGGCGGCGGCGGCGTTGGCCATTTCGACGGCCTCGGCCAGATCCATGCCCTGGGACAGGGTCGCGGCCAGGGCGCCGCAGAAGCAGTCGCCAGCGCCGACGGTGTCGATCGCCTTGACCTTCTTGCCCTCGACCAGGAACGCCTCGTCGCGACGCACCACCGCCGCGCCGGCCGCGCCGAGGGTGACGATGATCGTCTGGTCGGGGCGGCTCATCAGCCGACGCGACGCCACCGAGACCTCCTCCAGCTTGACCGGCTCGCGGTCGAGCTTGGCGTAAGAGGCCAGCTCAGTCTGGTTGACGATCAGGATGTCGGTCAGCGGAAACAGCGCCGCGCCCTGGGGCAGGGCCGGGGCCGCGTTCAGGATCCGCAGGGCGCCCTTGGCCGACCCCGCGCGGAACAGGGCCTCGATCGCCACCGCCGGGGTCTCCAGTTGGCAGAGCAGGACACGCTGGCCCTCGATCGGCGTGGCGGCCACCTGCTGGGGCGTAACCATAGCGTTGGCGCCTGCGGTGACCACGATCATGTTCTCGGCGCTGTCGGCGACCCAGACATGCGCCTGGCCGGTGGGCACGCCCTGAAGTTCGGCGATGTCGGCGACCTGGACGCCATAGCCGGCCAGCTTGGTCTTGAGCCCGACGCCGCTGTCGTCGCCGCCGACGGCGCCCATCAGACGGGTGGCCACGCCCATGCGGGCGGCGGCCACCGCCTGGTTCGCGCCCTTGCCGCCCAGGAACAGCTCCAGCGATTTGCCGGCGACCGTCTCGCCGGGGCGCGGCAGGTCATCGACCCGCGCCACGGCGTCCAGATTGATCGAGCCGAGAACGAAAACGGTCATGGTCTTGGTCTTCTAAAGGGATTTATCCGCCGCCGCCGCGCTGGAAGCTTTCGACAAGACTGCCGGCCACGAGTCGCCAGCCATCCACTAGCACGAAGAAGATCAGCTTGAACGGCAGACTGATCGAGGCGGGCGGCAGCATCATCATGCCCATGCTCATCAGGACGCTGGCCACGACGAGGTCGATGACCAGGAACGGGATGAACAGCAAAAAGCCGATCTCGAAGGCGCGCTTCAGCTCCGAGATCATGAAGGCGGGCGTCACCACCTTCAGGGGCGTTTCCTGAGCGGTCTTGGGCGGCGGGATCTTGGACAGGCGCACGAACAGGGCCAGGTCATCGCGGTCCACCTGGCTGAGCATGAACTGCTTGACCGGCCCGCCGGCGGCCTCGACCGCCTCGGGCAGCTCCATCTGCTGGTCCAGCAGCGGCTTGATCCCCGCGTCGTAGGAGCGCTCGAAGGTCGGACCCATCACGATCGCGGTCAGGAACAGGGCCAGGCTGATCAGCACGGGGTTGGGCGGGCTCTGCTGCACGCCGATGGCGGTTCGCAGGAGGCCCAGCACCACCACGATCCGCACGAACGAGGTGGTCATGATCACGATCGACGGCGCCAGCGACAGCACCGTCATCAGGCCGACCAGCTGGACGACCCGCTCGGTCAGGCCCGCGCCCGTGCCCAGGTTGATGTTCACCGCCGACTGGGCCATGGCCGCGGCCGGCATGATCGCGCAGGCGATGGCCGCCAGCAGCGAAATCAGCGCCGCGCGCCGCAGGTCCTCGGGCCTGGCGCCGGTGACGGATTTGACGAGGTCGCGGATCATCAGGCCACGGGCTCCGGTTCGGCGACGGAAGAAGGGGCGACGGGGGAGGGGGCGGCGGCGCCCTTGGGCGTCCAGTCCAGCAGCTTGCCGTCGCCCAGCAGCACCAGCCGTTCCTCGCCGTCCAGGCTGACCACCACCAGGCGCCGGGTCGGGTCGAGCGCCAGGGTCTCGACGACCTTCAGGCGGCGATCCTGGCGCGCGGCGATGGCGCGGCCGATGGCGTCGGGGCCGTACTTGCGCAGCGCCCACGCGGCCAGGCCGATCAGGCCCAGGGTGAACGCCAGGGCCGCCAGGGCGCGGATGAATTCGATGACGTCCATGAGGCTCGGGGCCGCTCTTGGCGAGACAACTTAGCGCAGGGAAACGCCCCTACGGACCCTGGTGTGCCTGAGGCTTCTTAATGCCGGATTAACCCTGTTTCTTCACCATGTTCGCATGGGTCCCGATGACATCCCTCTGTTCGGCATGCTCAAGAGCCGCCTCGGTTATCTGACCGAGCGCCAGAAGCTTGTCGCCCAGAACGTGGCCAACGCCGACACCCCCGGCTATCGCCCCAGCGACCTGAAGCCGTTCAGCTTCCAGGCCTCGCTGATGAACCACGCGGCCGGACCGGTCTATCGCGGCGGCCGCGCGGCGCCGACCTCGGGCGTCACCATGATGGCCACGGCCCCGACGCACCAGGGGCGGCCCAACGCCCCCAGCGCCTGGCGGGCGACGGCGGGCGCGGACTCCGAGACCACGCTCGACGGCAACGCGGTGTCGCTCGAAGACCAGATGCTGAAGATGACCGACGCGCGGATGAACTACGACGCGGCGATCAGCTTCTACCAGAAATCGATGACCATGCTCCGCATGGCCGCTCGCAAGCCTTCCGGCTGAGGACTCTAGGCGATGCCCGAGATCAAGTCCCAATCCCTCGCGACCATGGCCGTGGCCTCGTCGGCCCTGCGCGCCCAGCAAGGGCGCATGCGGGTCATCGCCGAAAACATCGCCAACGCCAACTCGACCGCGCGCACGGCGGGCGGCGATCCCTATCGCCGTCAGGTGCCGGTGTTCAAGCCGACCAAGGTGCAGGGCGCCGAGGGCGTGCAGATGCTGCGCGTCGACCCCGACCAGAGCGACTTCAAGACCGAGTACGACCCCGGCAACCCGGCCGCCGACGCCAAGGGCTACGTCAAGCTGCCCAACGTCAACACCATGGTCGAGGCGCTGGACATGAAGGAGGCGCAGCGCGCCTACGAAGCCAACCTGAATGTCATCGAGACCGCGCGCGCCATGGAATCGCGCACCCTCGACATCCTCAAGAAGTAGGGGCTAGGCCATGATCACCGCGCTCGCCGCCGCCAAGGCCTACGCCAATTCCGGCGCCATGTCGGTCGGCTCCATCGGGTCGATCGGCGGCTCTCAGAACAAGGGCGTCGACTTCGGCGACCTCCTGAAGTCGGCCATGGACGGGGCGACCAAGGCCTCGAAGGTCGCCGAGCACCAGATCGCCGCCCAGGTGGCCGGCAAGGCCGAACTGGTCGACGTGGTCACCGCCATCAGCTCGGCCGAAGCCAGCCTGGAGACGGTGATGTCGATCCGCGACCAGGTGATCTCGGCCTATCAGGAAATCATGCGGATGCCGATCTGACGGCGTCGGCCGGCCAGGTTCGACACATTCCGAAAAAAAAGGGCCGCGTCCTGATCAGACGCGGCCCAAGTCGCTTTCGGGGGAGAAATACGAAACGCTTACGCTCACAAATTCAGGAACACCTTCGCCACCGCGAAGAGGCCGCCCCAGACCACGGCGTTGAGCACCGAGGCTACCAGCACGGCGAGGCCGAGCGGCCACTGGCGGGCTTCACGACGGGGGGCGCGCCGGGGGCGCGGGTCGAACAAACGGCTCTGCGAGGCGACGGTCATGCAACGCTCCTTAACCATGACCCCATGGTCGAGATTGACTCGGCCCCTGCGAACGGGACGACCTGTCGCGCGCCGCCTTGTCGCACCCTGACGGGGCCGAAACGCTTGGACGAGCGTTTGGTTGAGATTCGCGCCTACAAGATCCCCGGCAGATCCAGACCCTTCTCCCGCGCGCAGGCGACCGCGATGTCGTAGCCGGCGTCGGCGTGGCGCATGACGCCGGTGGCCGGGTCGTTCCACAGCACGCGCGCGACGCGCCGGGCGGCGGCCTCGGTGCCGTCGCAGACGATGACCATGCCGGCGTGCTGGGAGAAGCCCATGCCGACCCCGCCGCCGTGATGCAGCGACACCCAGGTGGCCCCCGAAGCGGTGTTGAGCAGGGCGTTCAGCAGTGGCCAGTCCGACACCGCGTCCGAGCCGTCACGCATGGCCTCGGTCTCGCGGTTGGGCGAGGCCACCGAGCCGCTGTCGAGATGATCGCGGCCGATGACGATCGGCGCCTTCAGTTCGCCTTTGGCGACCATCTCGTTGAAGGCCAGACCCAGGCGGTGGCGATCACCCAGCCCCACCCAGCAGATGCGCGCCGGCAGGCCCTGGAACTTGATCTTCTTGCCGGCCATGTCGAGCCAGTTGTGCAGGTGCGGATTGTCGGGGATCAGCTCTTTGACCTTGGCGTCGGTCTTGGCGATGTCTTCGGGATCACCCGACAAGGCCGCCCAGCGGAACGGGCCGATCCCGCGGCAGAACAGCGGGCGGATATAGGCCGGCACGAAGCCGGGGAAGTCGAAGGCGTTGGTCACGCCTTCCTCCAGCGCCATCTGGCGGATGTTGTTGCCGTAGTCGACGGTCGGCACGCCGGCGGCCTGGAAGTCCAGCATGGCCTTCACATGCGTGGCCATCGAGGCCTTGGCCGCCTCGGCGACCTGCGGCGGATCCTGGTCGCGCATCGCATGCCAGCGCTCCAGGCTCCAGCCGGCGGGCAGGTAGCCGTTGACCGGGTCATGGGCGCTGGTCTGGTCGGTCAGCAGGTCGGGGCGCACGCCCCGCTTGAAGAGCTCGGGCAGCAGCTCGGCGGCGTTGCCGAGCAGGCCCACCGAGATCGGCGTCTTGGCCGCGCAGGACTCCGCGATCCAGGCCAGGGCCTCGTCGACGCTTTCGGTCGAGCGATCCAGATAGCCGGTGCGCAGGCGCATCTCGATCGACGAGGGCTGGCACTCGATCGCCAGGCACGAGGCGCCGGCCATCACCGCCGCCAGCGGCTGGGCGCCGCCCATGCCGCCCAGGCCCGCCGTCAGCAGCCAGCGTCCCGAGAGGTCGCCGCCATAATGCTGGCGGCCCATCTCGACGAAGGTCTCATAGGTGCCCTGCACGATGCCCTGGGCGCCGATATAGATCCACGAGCCGGCGGTCATCTGGCCGTACATGGCCAGGCCCTTGCGATCCAGCTCGTTGAAGTGCTCCCAGCTGGCCCAGCGTGGCACCAGGTTGGAGTTGGCGATCAGCACGCGCGGGGCGTCGGCGTGGGTGCGGAACACGCCGACCGGCTTGCCCGACTGCACCAGCAGGGTCTCATCGTCCTCGAGCCGGCGCAGGGTCTCGATGATCTTGTCGAAGCTCTCCCAGTCGCGGGCCGCCCGGCCGATGCCGCCATAGACCACCAGCTCCTCCGGACGCTCGGCGACGTCGGGGTGCAGGTTGTTCATCAGCATCCGCAGGGCGGCTTCGGTCAGCCAGGACTTGGCGGAGCGCTCAGGGCCCGTGGCGGGGCGGATGACGCGGGAAGTGTCGCGGCGGGTCATGCTTGGGCTCTCGCAAACTGGAGGCAGGCGGTGAGAACATCCTCCAGCACCGCGCGCAGCGGCGCGGCGCGGTCGGCGTGGAAGGGCGTAGGCCAGGTGTCGGGCGTCGGCGGCTCGGCCGGATCGTCCATGTAGCCCCGGCAGGCCAGCTCCATCTGGATCGCATGGACGCCGCTCTCCGGCTGGCCGTAGTGGCGCGTCGTCCAGCCGCCCTTGAAGCGGCCGTTGGTGACGCGGCTCAGGCCGGAGGCTTCGCAGGCGGCCTCGACGGCGGTGGCCAGGGCGTCGGCGCAGCTTTGGCCGCTGTTGGTCCCGAGATTGAACTGCGGCAGCTCGCCCTCGAACAGGCGCGGCACGCGCGAGCGGATCGAGTGGGCTTCGTAGAGCACGACCGTCGGATGGATGGCGCGCAGGCGGTCGATCTCGGCGCGCAGGGCGGCGTGATAAGGCGCGAACCAGGTGGTCCGGCGGTCATCGATTTCCGCTGCGTCCGGTCCGCCGTCACGATACAGCGGCTCGCCGTCGAAGGTGGTGGTCGGGCAAAGCCCGGTCGTCGCCTGGCCGGGATAGAGCGAGGCGCCGGACGGGTCGCGATTGACGTCGATGACCGTGCGCGAGATCGCGGTGCGGATGATCGTCGCGCCCATCCCCTCGGCGAAGGCGTAGAGGCGGTCGACCCACCAGTCGGCGTCCTTGCGGGCCAGCCAGGGCGAGACGAGCCGCGCCTCGATGTCGGGCGGGATGTCCGTGCCGGTGTGGGGGAGGGAGATGATGAGGGGGGACTGGCCCTGGGTTATCTGCAGCCAGCTCATGCCCCAACCTCCGACTTCCCCGGCGAATGCCGGGGCCCAGATGCATTCGGAGAGACTTGGGTGTTCGCGCCTACGGTCTCGGACAATACCTGGACACTCGTGGGTTCGATCTGGGCCCCGGCATTCGCCGGGGAGGTCGGGGGGAAGCGCGCATCAACCGATCCCCGGCAGATCACCCACCGCGCCAATCACCGCCCCGCTCCGCACCAGCGCGTTGGCCGCCTCCATGTCCGGGTGGAAGTGGCGGTCGTCCGACAGGTGCGGAACCTGGCTGCGAGTCAGCGCCCGCACGGCCTCCAGCGCGGCGCTGGAGCGCAGCGGGGCGTGGAAGTCGCAGCCTTGCGCGGCGGCCAGCAGTTCGATGCCCAGCACTGCGTCGGCGTTCTCGACCATGGCCAAGAGGCGCCGCGCGCCGTGGGCGGCCATCGAGACGTGGTCTTCCTGGTTGGCCGAGGTCGGGATCGAGTCGACGCTGGCGGGATAGGCGCGCTGCTTGTTCTCCGACACCAGGGCGGCGGCGGTGACCTGCGGGATCATGAAGCCTGAGTTCAGCCCCGGCTTCGGCGTCAGGAAGGCCGGCAGGCCCGACAGCGCCGGGTCGACCAGCATGGCGATACGGCGCTCGGCGATCGAGCCGATCTCGCAGACCGCCAGGGCGATCATGTCGGCGGCGAAGGCCACCGGTTCGGCGTGGAAGTTGCCGCCGGACAGGGCCTCGTCGGCTCCATTGTTTGTGTTGCTTGGGAAGATCAGCGGATTGTCCGAGACGCCGTTGGCCTCTGTCTCCAGCGTCGCGGCGGCCTGGCGCAGCACGTCCAGCGCCGCGCCCATCACCTGGGGCTGGCAGCGCAGGCAGTAGGGGTCCTGGACCCGCTCGTCCTCCTTCAGGTGCGAGGCGCGGATCTCTGAGGCGCTCATCAGCGCGCGCAGCGCCGCAGCCGTCTCGATCTGGCCGGCGTGACGGCGCAGGGCGTGGATGCGCGGGTCGAACGGCGTGTCCGAGCCCTTGGCGGCCTCGGTCGACAGGGCGCCGGTGACCAGGGCCGACTGGAACAGGCGCTCGGCCTCGAACAGGCCGGCCAGGGCGTTGGCGGTCGAGAACTGGGTGCCGTTCAGCAGGGCCAGGCCCTCCTTCGGACCCAGAGTCAGGGGCTCAAGACCCGCCTGCGCCAGGGCCAATGCGGCCGGGAGGCGTTGGCCGTCGACGAAGATCTCACCGACCCCGATCATGGTCGCCGCCATGTGCGACAGCGGCGCCAGATCGCCCGAGGCGCCGACCGAGCCCTGGCAAGGCACCACCGGCGTCAGGCCCTCGACCAGCATCTCTTCGAGCATCCGCACCGTCTCGACGCGCACGCCCGAGGCCCCCTGCGCCAGGCTGGCCAGCTTCAGGGCCATCATCAGGCGGATCACCGGAACCGGCGAGGGCTCGCCGACGCCCGCCGCATGCGACAGGACGATGTTGCGCTGCAGGGTCTCAAGGTCGGCGTCCCCGATCCGGACGCTGGCCAGTTTCCCAAAGCCGGTGTTGATGCCGTAGACCGGCTCGCCCTTGGCCAGGATGCGCTGCACGGCCGCCGCGCTTTCCGCGATCACCGGCCAAGCCGTCTCGGCCAGCCGCGCCGACGCGCCTCGGTAGATCGCCTTCCACGCGGCCAGCGACACCGCGCCGGGGTTCAGAACAAGCTCGGTCACAGGCCTCTCCACACGCGCGCATGGAGCGGATTGAAGCCCATGCGATAGACAAGTTCGGCGGGACGCTCGACGTCCCAGATGGCGAGATCGCAGGCCTTGCTGGCCTCCAGCGTGCCCCGGTCGGACAGCAGACCCAGCGCCCGCGCCGCCTCGCGCGTGACGCCGGCCAGGCACTCCTCGACGGTCATCCGGAACAGGGTCGCGGCCATGTTCATGACCAAGAGCGGCGAGGTCAGGGGCGAGGTGCCGGGGTTGCAGTCGGTGGCCAGGGCCATCGGCACGCCCGCCGCGCGCAGGGCCGCGATCGGCGGCGCCTTGTGCTCGCGGGTGAAGTAGTAGGCGCCCGGCAGCAGGGTCGCGACCGTGCCTGAGGCGGCCATGGCGGCGACGCCGGCCTCGTCCAGGTGCTCCAGATGGTCGGCCGAGAGGGCGTTGTATTCGGCCGCTAGCGCCGCGCCCGAAAGGTTCGACAACTGCTCGGCGTGCAGCTTGACCGGCAGGCCGTGGGCCTTGGCCGCGTCGAACACCCGGCGGATCTGGTCGGGCGAGAAGCCGATGCCTTCGCAGAAGCCGTCCACCGCGTCGGCCAGGCCACGGGCGGCGACGGCGGGGATCATGGTCTGGCAGACCAGATCGACATAGCCATCCTTGTCGTCGCGATATTCGGGCGGCAGGGCGTGGGCGCCCAGGAAGGTGGTGGTGACGCCCACCCGGCGGATGTCGGCCAGCGCGCGGGCGGCGCGCAGGCTCTTGAGCTCGTCGTCCAGCGACAGGCCGTAGCCGGACTTGATCTCGACCGTGGTGACGCCCTCGGCCAGCAGGGCGTCGAGGCGCGGCAGGGCGGCCTGGACCAGCTCCGCCTCGGATGCGGCGCGGGTGGCGCGCATGGTCGAGACGATGCCGCCGCCGGCGCGGGCGATCTCCTCGTACGAGGCGCCGGCCAGGCGCAGCTCGAACTCGTGGGCGCGGTCGCCGGCGAAGACGAGGTGGGTGTGCGGATCGATCAGGCCGGGGGTGATCCAGCGGCCGTCGACATCGATCGTCTCGGCGGTCTCGAAGGTCGGCGCGTCGGCGGCCGAGCCCGCATAGACGATGCGGCCGTCCAGGCTGGCGACGACGCCGTCCTCGACAATCCCCAGCCCCTCGCGGCCTGGCGCCAGGGTGGCGAGACGGGCGTTGATCCACACCCGATCACAGCGCATGAGCCTGCCTCCGCCAACGCCGCGCGGCCCTTGCGGCGCGCTTCAATATGTATAGACATATTTGCGAACGATGAGGCTTGTCCAGTGACCGACACGCAAATTCCCGAGTCCGTTTCGACCGTGGTCTGGTGCGAGAGCGCGCTTCTGGCGGACGGCTGGGCTCGGGGCGTCAAGTTCACGATCACCGACGGCCGTATCGCGCGGATCGACACCGACGCCCCGGCCGGCGACGCGCAGCGTCTGGGTCCCGCGCTGCCGGGTCTCGGCAACGTCCACAGCCACGCCTTCCAGCGCGCCATGGCGGGCCTGGCCGAGACGCGCGGCGAGACGGGCGACAACTTCTGGACCTGGCGCGAGGTGATGTACCACTTCCTCGCGCGGCTCGACCCCGACATGGCCCAGGCCATCGCCGCCATGGGCCAGGTCGAGATGCTGGAGGGCGGCTTCACCCGCGTGGGCGAGTTCCACTATCTGCACCACGCGCCCGACGGCGGATCGTACGACAACCCCGCCGAGATGGCCGCGCGGATGGCGGCGGCGGCGGAAGAGACCGGGATTGGTCTCACCCTGCTGCCGGTGTTCTACGCCCACAGCAATTTCGGCGGCTTGCCGCCGACCGACGGCCAGAAGCGTTTCATCCACGACGTCGACGGCTTTGCCCGGCTGGTCGAGGCGTGCCGGGGGATCGTCGCGGGCCTGCCCGAGGCGGTGGTCGGGATCGCGCCGCACAGTCTGCGCGCGGTGACGGGCGAGGAGCTGGACGCCATCCTGCCGCTGGCCGCCGGCGGCCCGGTCCACATGCACGTGGCCGAGCAGACGAAAGAGGTCGACGACTGTCTGGCCGCCACCGGCCAGCGCCCGGTGCGCTGGCTGATGAACCACACCGAGGTCGACCAGCGCTGGTGCCTGATCCACGCCACCCACATCAACGCCACCGAGACCGAGCGCCTGGCCAAGAGCGGCGCCGTGGCGGGCCTGTGCCCCGTTACGGAGGCCAATCTGGGCGACGGGATCTTCCCGACCCCGGACTATCTGGCCGCTGGCGGAAGCTTCGGAATCGGCACGGACTCCAACATCGTGATCGACGCCGCTCAGGAGCTTCGGACCTTGGAATACGCCCAGCGCCTGACCCGCCGGGCCCGCAACGTGCTGGCCGGCGGTCCGCGCCGTGCGACCGGCGGCGACCTCTGGCGTGCAGCGGCTCTTGGCGGCGCCCGGGCCCTGGGCGCGGGACGAGGTGAGCTGCGGCGCGGCGCGCCGGCCGACTTCGTCACCCTCGATCCGAACCACCCGAACCTCGTCGGCCGCGCGGGCGACACCCTGATCGACAGCCTGGTCTTCGCCGGCGGCGGGATCGACACCGTCTGGCGTCATGGCCGACAGCTGGTGTCGGGCGGCCGTCACCACGCCCGCGAGGCGATCACCACCCGCTATGTCGAGACCCTGAAGGCCCTGCTGGCGTGACCGGACCGCTGCACCAGCGCATCCGCGCCGACCTCGAGGCGCGCATCCGCTCCGGCGAATGGGCGCCGGGACACCGCGCTCCCACCGAAGCTGAGCTGATGGAGGCTTATGGCTGCTCGCGGATGACCGTGAACAAGGCGATGATCGCCCTGGTCGAGGCGGGCCTGATCGTGCGGCGCAAGCGCGCCGGCTCGTTCGTGGCGCGGCCCAAGGTGCATGCGCCGGTTCTCAACATTCCCGACATCCAGTCCGAGATCGTCGCGCGCGGCGAGGCCTACGCCTTTCGCCTGCTGTCGCGAACGGTGCGCCTCGCCGATCGCGACAGCCCCGAGGAGGTCGAACTGGCGGCGGGCGGCAAGCTGCTGGCGCTGGACGGGGTGCATGACGCGGGCGGCCGGCCTTTCGCGCTGGAACGCCGCCTTGTCTCGCTGAAGGCGGTTCCCGAGATCGCCAAAGCCGACTTCGCAACCCATCCCCCCGGCGCCTGGCTCCTGGAGCGCGTCGCCTGGACCGAGGCCGAGAGCCGCATCAGCGCCGTCAACGCCGACGCCGACGACGCCCGCCTGCTGGCCTTGGACGAGGGCGCCGCCTGCCTCGTCGTCGACCGCCGCACCTGGCGCGAGGGCCAGCACGTCACTAGGGTGCGGCAGATCTTCCCCGGCGAGGCCTACGACTTGGTGGCGCGGTTCGGACCGAGTTCGCCATCCAGAGGTTGAGTCCCTTTGAACATCCCCCGTTCCGGGGATGTCGGGCGCCCCCGTCGAAATCCTAGAACATCGGTCAGGGACCGGGCGTGGCGCGTGGTGCGGCGGCGGGGACCCGAGGGGATTCCCACATGGCTGAGCCGACACTTCGCGACTTTCAGTTCATCATCCAACTGGCGGATGCGGGCCTGATCCAGGCCAGCTTCAAGTTCGGGGAGCTGCGGGTGCTGTTCAAGACCCTGGGCGTGCTGACGCCCCAGGTCGACGCGGCGCTGGCGATCGTCGAGGCCAATCCCACGTTGATCAATATCGGCGTGCAGACGTTCCGCGATGCGATCAGCAAGTATCCGTTGGATACGCCGCTCAGCGTGGTGTTCGGCGGGGGCAGCGGCGGAAACACCGGCGGAACGGGGACGGGCGGCGAGGTCACGCCGCTGGTCCTGACCAAGGACAAGGTCGAGGAGATCTACAAGGCGCTGTCGGGCGTCGCCGCCACCTCGTCGAAGGCCCTGTCGGAGTATCTGACCGGACCCAATGGCGAGAAGGTGCTCAACACCCTCTACAGCGAGATGAAGCTGCTCGCCCAGCTGCAGGTCGACGTGGCGGCCGGCAAGATCACCAAGGCGGTGTTCCTCGACAAGCTGGTCAGCTTCTCGGCCGACACGTCGGCTTTGGCTCTGCAGGCCGTGAACTTCTTCACCGGCCGTACGCCCACCCAGGCGGCGCTGAACGAGCTGATCGACAGCGCCACCAACACCAGCGACCTGACCGACTTCGCCTATGCGATCTACAACACCGAGAACAAGTACATCGAGTTCGCGGTGAACCAGGCCATGAGCGGAACCGGCGCGGCCACGTTCAAGGCCGCCTATGACAGCCTGGGCTTCCGCGAGGCGGTCACCAAGATGTACGACGCCATCATCGGCAATTCCAAAGCCGCAGCCGCCGGCGTCAATATCTCGGCGGCCATCGACTACATCGTCGGCCAGCAGAAGTATTTCGAGGCCTACGGACACACCGCGCTGGGCGCCAAGGCCGCCGTCGCGGGCTTCCTGATGTCCAAGGGTCTGGAAGCGGGCGTGGGCGTCTACGCCGAGGCGGTCAAGGCGTTCCTCGGCAAGGCCTATGACGGCACGGCGGTCTATGGCGGCGAGCTGCTCAGCCCCGCCAAGGCGCCGATGGAAATCGCACTCATTGGCCAGTCCGCCGACCACTACGATCCGGGGATGCCGTTCTAGTCCGGCATCGTCTCAAAGCGCTGGACGGGGCGGGAGGGCTGGTCGACCCGAGGCGAGCCGACGAGCCCTCCCGTCCCGTCAGCGCCGCATCAAGGGCGATATTCGATCGAAGTCGCGACAGAGGCTGCAAGTCGATGGCGCTGGGCTTTATTTTTCCGAAACTGCCGCGCTGAATTCATTGTTATAGTGGCTGAATGTCGTCAGATTTTTTATGTACAGTTCTTCAGAGATGCCGACTTCATCGAACAAGAGGTACGAATAGGTGGTAGCTGTCTTTCCGCCATCCGAAAGAAGGACGTGAACGGGGCTTTCCTGATTGTTGAACTGGTTGGCTGCCTTCCTGCATTTTTCCACCGATTCAGAACAATCCCAAACGCCCACGAACTCTGTCGTTGTGCAGTTTTTGCCGTTTTTACAATCAGTCATGACGATAATAATGTTGTTCCCGTCGACACCGGTCGTGATGAGCGGTTCGCCGTCATTGGTCTTTTCCAGCTTCGCCTTATAGCCGTTGTTTTGAAGCGCCTGGACGATGCTCTCAGGTCTAACCGAAGTTACGTTGGCGGCATTCGCGACGCTTGAGTAGAGGATTGCCAATGCAAATGCTGCAGAGGCCATTTTTTTTCCGTACATGAGGAATTCCAGGTCATGGCGCAGGGAAGATAAGGGCGGTTCAAGACCACACTTCGGTTCAGAATTGCACAAGTGAGGTCTTTTTCAACGGCCAGGCTTGGCTTGGCGCCGCGGCTGACCTCGGGAATTCGTCCGAAGCCCGGCCGACCGGAAAGCTAATTGGTCTGATGTGACGATCGCGCCAGCCGCGTGGCGAAGGCAGTAGCCTACCTAACAACCCCAGAGCCTTGGGTTGGTCGTCCTGGTGGCGGGGGGCGGGATCGAACCGCCGACCTGTGGGTTATGAATCCACCGCTCTAACCATCTGAGCTACCCAGCCAGACCAGGAGGCGCGGCTTATAGGCGAAGTGCGGGCAGGATTTCAAGCGCCTGCGCTTGGCCTTCAATGACAATCGTCCGCTTCTCTGGCGTGTCATCCCGGCCGAAGCGCAGCGTAGAGCCGGGACCCAGGGGGTGAAGGATCGCTGTGCCAGCCGCCCCTGGGTCCCGGCTCTCCGCGCTTCGCGCTGCGGCCGGGATGACGCGGGTTCTACGTTTTCTGAGTCTTGCTGGTATCCGGCGGACGAAAGGCGTGCGCCTGCGCTATTCCGCCACGATCGCCGCCGTCGCCGCCCCCAACGCCTTGACCGCATCCGCTGGCGCGAGCTTCACCTGCAGGCCCCTCTGGCCGCCGTTGAGGAACACGTAGGGCTCGGCCAGGGCGGCCGCTTCCATGACCGTCGGCAGGCGCTTCTTCTGGCCGAACGGGCTGACGCCGCCGACCTTGTAGCCGGTGATCCGCTCGGCGTCGGGCACGGGGGCCATGGTGGCGGACTTGCCCTTCAGGGCGGCGGCCAGCTTCTTCATGCTGACCTCCTGGTCCGAGGGCAGGATGGCGCAGGCGGGCTTGCCGTCCAGCATCACGATCAGGGTCTTGAGCACCCGGCGGGGGTCTTCGCCCAGGGCCTCGGCGGCCTGCAGGCCCACGCGCTCTGATCCAGGATCGTAGTCGTACGTATAGAGATCGAAGACGACTCCGGCCTTGGTCAGGGCGATCGTGGCGGGGGTGCTCTTGGACATGACCTGCGTGATACCCAAGTGGTTCGGGTGTTGGAATACGGATCGGTGATGACGGCTTTTGATCGACGCACTTTGCTGCAAGGCGCCCTGTCCTTGGGCGCGGCGGGGCTGCTTCCAGGCTGGGCGACGGCCGCCAGCGGCCAGCGCTCGCCGCCCGCCCTGTCGGGCGAGGAGATCAAGCTGACGGTCGGCCATACGATGGCGAAGATCGACGGCAAGGCCGGCCACGCGGTGACCGTCAACGGGGCCATTCCGGGGCCGCTGATCCGGCTGAAGGAAGGCACGAGCGTTCGCCTGTCGGTGACCAACACCCTGGACGAGGACACCTCGATCCACTGGCATGGCCTTTTGGTGCCGTTCCAGATGGACGGCGTGCCCGGCGTCAGCTTTCCCGGCATCAAGCCGGGCGAGACCTTCACCTATGAATTCCCCCTCCGCCAGTCAGGCACCTACTGGTGGCACAGCCATTCGGGCCTGCAGGAGCAGATGGGCCACTACGGGCCGATGATCATCGACCCGGCGGGCGAGGACCCGGTCGCCTATGACCGCGAACATGTGGTCGTGCTGTCGGACTGGAGCTTCCTGCATCCGCACGAGCTGTTCCGGAAGCTGAAGGTCAGCCCTGGCCACTTCAACATGCAGAAGCAGACCGTCGCCGGGCTGCTCAAGGGCCAGGACCAGTCGCTGAAGGACCGGCTGGAGTGGGGCAAGATGCGGATGGACCCCACCGACATCGCCGACGTGACGGGCTCGGTCTACACCTACCTGATGAACGGCCATGGGCCGGGCGACAACTGGACCGGGCTGTTCGCGCCCGGCGAGCGGGTGCGGCTGCGGTTTATCAACGCCGGGGCCATGACCATCTTCAACGTCCGCATTCCGGGCCTGTCGCTGGAGGTGGTGGGAACCGACGGCCAGCTGGTGTCGCCGGTGAGCGTCGACGAGTTCCAGATCGCCCCCGCCGAGACCTTCGACGTCATCGTGCGGCCCACCGAAGACAAGGCCTTCACCCTGGTGGCCGAGGCTTCGGACCGTTCGGGCATGGCCCGCGGGACCCTGGCGCCGCGCCGGGGCATGACCGCCGTCGTCCCCCCGCTGCGCAAGCGGCCGCTGGCGTCAATGAAGGACATGGGCATGGGGAACATGCACCATGGGATGGACATGCCGGGCATGGACATGCCGATGCGGGCTCAGTCCAACGCGCCGAACGTGCCGCTGACGCCGGGCGTGCAGACCATCTCGCCGATGCCGATGGATCGCATGGCCGAGCCGCCCCAGGGCCTGGAGGACGCAGGTCATCGCGTGCTGACCTATGCGGACCTGGCCAGCCTCTATCCGCCCAAGGATCCTAGGCCGCCGGGGCGGACGATCGAGATCCATCTGACCGGCAACATGGAGCGCTTCATGTGGGCGTTCGACGGCGAGGCGTTTGGGCCCATCAAGAAGCCCATCGCCTTCCAGCGCGACGAGCGTGTCCGCGTGGTGCTGATCAACGACACCATGATGGCCCACCCGATCCACCTGCACGGCCACTTCTTCGAGCTGGTCAACGGCCAGGAGCGCCAGCCCCTGAAGCACACGGTCAATGTCGCGCCGGGCGGCAAGGTCGCCTTTGACCTGACGGCCGACGAGCCTGGCGACTGGGCGTTCCACTGCCACCTGCTGCTGCACATGCACGCGGGGATGTTCAACGTCGTCACCGTGCGGCCCCTGGACGGAGCCGCCGCGTGATCGTCGACCTGCAGCACGAGCATCACCACCCGGCGCCGGCCGCAGCCGTCAGCGCGCCCGCGCCCCGAGCCGCGGACCCGCACGCCCACCACAAGACCCCGGCGCAGGCGCCCCCGCCCGCGCTCGCGCCGGCGGATCCGCATGCGGGTCACACCATGCCTGGACCTGAACGGGCCGCCCCGCCGGCCGATCCGCACGCCGGACACCACATGCGCGCCGCCGCGCCGACGGCGTCCGCCGCAACGGCCGCGCCGCCGCCGATCCCGACCGACCACGCCGCCGAGCGCTTCTACAGCCCGGCGGTGATCGCCGCCGCCCGCGCCCAGCTGATGAAGGAGCACGGTGGCGGGAGCGCCTGGATCATCCGCGCCGACGTGGCCGAGCAACGGTTTCGCAAGGGCGACGACGCCCAGGCCTTCGAAGGCGAGGCCTGGTGGGGCAACGACGCCGGCAAATGGGTGGTCAAGGCGCGCGGCGAGCACGTTGACGGCCACGGCTGGGAAAAGGCCGAGCTGGAGGGCCTGAAAGCCTGGCCGATCGGTCCCTATTTCGACCTTCAGGCCGGCCTCCGTTACGACCTTTCGCCCAAGGGGCGCAGCTACGCGACGGTCGGCTTCGAGGGTCTCGCGCCCTATTGGTTCGAGCTGCAGGGCGCGGCCTATGTCTCGGATCGCGGGGATGTGTCGGCGCGGGCCGAGGCGTCCTACGACCTGCGCCTGACCCAGAAGCTGATCCTGCAGCCGCGACTGGAGGCGGATCTCGCCGAAGCGGGCGCGGCGCGGCTCGAGGGCGGTTTGCGCCTGCGCTACGAGATCAAGCGCGAGTTCGCGCCCTATGTCGGCGTCGTGCGCGAGCGGGCGTTCGGTCCGGCCCGAGAGGTTGGCGAACGCGCGGGCGCCACGGCGGTGGTGATCGGCGTCAGCGCCTGGCGGTAGGCGACGAGGCGCTTCCGGCGAAACGTTCCATCTTGGGTGTCATCCCGGAAAGCCCGGAGGGCTTATCCGGGACCCAGGGGCCAAGCGCAGTGCGGCGGCCCCTGGGTCCCGGCTCTCCGCTGCGCTGCGGCCGGGATGACATGCTTTTGGGGCCAAGGACGACGCGCCGTTGTCAGAGTTTCCCCCTCTCGTAACGGAGCGCTTGTCGCGAGGGTAAACCTGTCCCAACATCTGTTTGACCGGACGCAGAGCCGGCGAACGAGGGAGACAGGCTGGATGTCCGACGCGATCGACTTCGACCGCATGAACGCCCTGGGCGATGTGCCGCGCTATCACGCCGAGGCGCGGCCCGACGCGGTGGCCTTCAGCTTCGAGGGGCGCGAGACGACCTTCGCGCAGCTGGATCGCCATGCGAACCAGGTGGCCAACGCGCTTCTGGCGGCGGGCCTGTCGACCGGCGACCGCATCGCCTATGTCGGCAAGAACAGCGACCACTATTTCGAGCTCCTGCTCGGGGCGGCCAAGGCTGGCGTCGTCACCACACCGATCGGCTGGCGCCTGGCCGCGCCTGAGATCGCCTATATCGTCGCCGACAGCGAGGCCAAGCTGGTCTTTGTCGGTCGCGAGCTGATCGGCCATGTCGACGCGGTCGCCGCCGAGCTGACCCATCGTCCTGTGGTGATCGCCATGGAGCCCGAGGACGCCGGCGACTATCCGACCTTTGAAGCCTGGCGCGACGCGGCCAGCGACGTTGATCCGCACAAGCCGATCCAGACCTCGGACATCGCCATCCAGCTCTATACCTCGGGCACCACCGGGCGGCCCAAGGGCGCGATGCTGACCCATCACAACCTGCTCGGCATGCGGCGCGAGGCCGCCAAGAACCCGCTGGAATGGAACCAGTGGGGCCCCAGCGACGTCAGCCTGGTGGCCATGCCGGTGGCCCATATCGGCGGCACCGGCTGGGGCCTGGTGGGCCTGATCAACGGCGCCAAGGGCGTGGTCGCCCGCGAGTTCGACCCGACCAAGGTCCTCGACTTCATCGAGAAGGACAGGATCTCCAAGATGTTCATGGTGCCGGCGGCGCTGCAGATCGTGGTGCGGTTGCCCCGGGCGCGCGAGGTCGACTACTCGCGCCTGACCCATATCCTTTATGGCGCCGCGCCCATCCCGCTCGACTTGCTGCGTGAGTGCATGGAGGTGTTCGGCTGCGGTTTCGTCCAGCAGTACGGCATGACCGAAACGACGGGCACGGTGGTCTACCTCCCGCCGGAGGATCACGATCCGGCCGGCAACAAGCGCATGCGCGCCGCCGGCCTGCCCATGCCGGGCGTGGAGCTGAAGATCATCGACGAGGCCGGCGGGAGCCTGCCGCCCAACACGGTGGGCGAGGTCGCCGTGCGCTCCAGCGCCAACATGGCCGGTTACTGGAAACTGGACGAGGCCACGGCCAAGACCATGGACGCCGACGGCTGGCTGCGCACCGGCGACGCCGGCTATCTCGATGAGGACGGCTATCTCTTCATCCACGACCGGGTGAAGGACATGATCATCTCGGGCGGCGAGAACATCTATCCCGCCGAGGTCGAGAGCGCGGTCTATGGCCACCCGCATGTCGCCGAAGTGGCGGTGATCGGCGTGCCCGACGACAAGTGGGGCGAGGCGGTCAAGGCGGTGGTCGCGCCCAAGCCGGGCGTCACGCCCGACGCCGACGACATCATCGCCTTCGCCCGCACCCGCATCGCCCACTTCAAGGCGCCCAAGAGCGTGGATTTCATCCCGGCCCTGCCGAGGAATGCATCGGGCAAGATCCTGCGGCGGGAGCTCCGCGCGCCGTACTGGGAGGGGCGTGAGCGGCAGGTGAATTGAGCGGCTTGCTCAGCAAGGCCCCCACCTGACCTCGCTTCGCGAGGTCGTCCGCCCCCAGAGGGGGCGGAAGGATCGCAGCGCCTTCTTCCCCCTCTGGGGGAGGAGGGCCGAAGGCCCGGAGGGGGCGCTCGCCTATTCTATAAACGCCTCAACGCTCTCCCGATCCCCGACCAGGAACGCGTCCGCCACCAGTGACAGCGGCCGGATATCGACCTCCGAACGCCCCTCGGCGATCAGGGTCGCGAAGCGGTCGTAGAGGCCGGAATACTCGCGATTGTCGCCGACCTCGACGGCCTGGCCGTCGATCGTCAGCTCGGCCCCGCCCAGCGACAGCTTCAGTACGCCCTCATCGGTCCAGGCGGTGATGTCCCAGGTCTGCGGACCGGTCTGCAGGAAGTCGAGATCGGCGGTGATTGGCGCGCCGGCCAGCGTAGTCATGTCGACATGGCCGGCGATTGGCGCCTGAACGTTCTCGGGGACCTGCAGCGTCGCGCCGGTGACGAACACCTCGGCGGGCATGATCTCGGTCAGGATCGACAGGGCGTTGATGGCCGGATCGAAGACGCCCATGCCGCCGGCCTGCCAGATCCAGGTCTGGCCCGGATGCCAGCGCCGCACGTCCTCGCGCCATTCTATAGCCAGCTTCTGGAGCTTGCGCTCCGCCAGCCAGGCCTTGGCCTTGGGGACCCCGGCGGCGAAGCGCGAGTGCCAACTGGTGAACAGGACGACGCCCTGGTCGCGCGCCACGGCGGCCAGTTCCTTGACCTCGCCGACGGTGACGCCGGGCGGCTTTTCGAGGAAGACGTGCTTGCCCGCGCGCAGCGCCGTCAGCGCCGTCTCGCGCCGAACCTGAGGTGGGGTGCACAGCGCCACGGCGTCCACCGCCGGACCCTTCGCCAGAAGCTCCTCGAGGTCGTGAAACACTGGCAGCTCGCCATGGGTCGGGCGGCCGTGGCTGGCGGCGGCGACCAGCGAAAATCGCGAGTCCTCGGCGAGGGCGGGAAGGTGCTGGTCGTGGGCGATCTTGCCCAGGCCCACGAGGCCGATCCGGATCACGCTGTTTGTCTCCCCTTCGCCGCGACAGGGCGGTGGCCCTGATTATGCGACAAATGCCAGGAGGCAAACCAACAGCCAAAAAAAGGGAGCGCCGCGTGGGGGCGGCGCTCCTGGAGGGGGGGAAGAACGCAGGGAACAGCGGGAGGCGTGCAGCCGCTTCCCGCCCGCTCGCTACTTCGCCGCCGGTGAAACCGGCAGGCTCCGGGCCGCCAGGGTGACCTGGGCGGTGGAGGAGATGGCCCGGGACGAAGCGCCCAGGGCGATGTCGTACTGGCCGGCCGCGATCGCCCAGCCGTGCGCCTTGCTGTCCCAGACGGCCAGCAGGCGCGGGTCGACCGTGACCGTCACGCGCTGGCTGGCGCCGGGGGCGAGGGAAACCTTCTGGAAGCCGGCCAGGCGTTTGGGCGCTTCCCAGCCTCCCGCCTTGGGGCCGACATAGACCTGCGGCACGTCCTTGCCGGGACGCTGGCCGACGTTCTTGACGTCGAAGCTGACCGTCAGCTTGTCGCCGGCGGCGCTGGCCGTGAGGTTCGAATAGGCGAACTTGGTGTAGGACAGGCCGTGGCCGAAGGCGAACAGCGGCTCGATCTTCTTCAGGTCGTACCACTTGTAGCCGACGGCGGCGCCTTCCAGCGTGTAGTCGACGTCGAACATCTCACCGTCCGGCTTGCCCAGGCCATCCAGCTTGGGACGCGGCAGTTCGGCGACGCTCTTGGGGAAGGTCACCGGCAGGCGCCCCGAGGCGTCGACCTCGCCGGTCAGGACGCGGGCGATGGCCTCGCCGCCGGCCGTGCCGGGGAACCAGGCCTCGACCACGGCGCCGACCTTGTCGAGCCACGGCATGGCGACGGGGCCGCCAGTCAGCAGCACCACGACGGTCTTCTTGTTGGCCGAGGCCACGGCGTCGATTGTGGCGTCCTGGTTCTTGGGCAGGTTCAGGGTCTGGACGTCAACGGACTCGGTCGTCCACTGGTCGGCGAAGACCAGGGCCAGATCGCTGGACGCCGCCAGGCTGGCGGCGCGGGCCGGGTCGGTCCCGTCGTCATAGACAACCTTGGCGCCGGGATAGCGGGCGGCGATCGCCTTCAGCGGCGACGAGGGATAGTAGATCACCGGACCCGGCCAGGTCTTGGGCTCCAGGCCCTGCACGGCGCGGCCGCCGACCGGATAGACCTGCGAGGAGCCGCCGCCCGACAGCACGCCCACATTCGCATGGGCGCCGATCACGGCGATCGTCTTGGCGGTCTTGGCCAGCGGCAGCAGGTCGCCGTCGTTCTTCAGGAGGACGATGCCCTCCTCGGCGTCGGCCTGGGTGATCTTGGCGTGGGCGGCCAGGGTCTCGGCCGGCAGAGCCATCGGCGCGCCCTTCAGCGGGTGGTCGACCACCCCGCTGGCGAACATCGCGCGCAGCACGCGGCGGGCCATGTCGTCGATGCGGGCCTGGCTGACGGCGCCTGAGGCCAGATCGGCCTTCAGCGGGGCGGCGAAGAAGGGCTGCTTGTCGAAGGCGTCGCCGGCCGACTCCTGGTCCAGGCCGGCATTGGCGGCCTTGGCCGACGAATGGGCCGCGCCCCAGTCGGACATGACATAGCCCTTGTAGCCCCAGTCCTTCTTGAGGACCGTGTTCAGCAGCCAGTCGTTCTCGCAGGCATAGTCGCCATTGACGCGGTTATAGGCGCACATCACCGAGTGCGGGTCGGACTGCTCGATGGCGAACTGGAACGCCAGGAGGTCGGACATCCGCGCGGCGGCGTCGTCGATGTTCGAGCTGACCACGAAGCGCCCGGTCTCCTGAGCGTTCAGCGCATAGTGCTTGATGGTCGAGATGATGTTGTTGGACTGGATGCCCCGGATCTGCGCCGCGACCATCACGCCGGCCAGCAGGGGGTCTTCGCCGCCATATTCGAAGTTGCGGCCGTTGCGCGGCTCGCGGACCAGGTTCACGCCGCCGGCCAGTTGCACGTTGAAGCCGGAGTCGCGGGCTTCCTTGCCGATCATCGCGCCGCCCTTGAAGGCCAGCTCGGGGTTCCAGGTCGCGGTAGTGGCCATGCCCGAGGGCAGGGCTGTGCGCTCGCGGAAGTCCTTGGCGCTGCCCTGGGTGGCGACCCCGACGCCGGCGTCGGTCTGGAACTGGGCCGGAATGCCCAGGCGCGGCACGCCGGCGACATAGCCAGCCGAGCCCGGCAGGGAGTCGGGGATGCGGGTGTACTTCGGCTTCATGTCGGCGCCGAAATAGCCAAAGATCAGCGTGAACTTCTCATCGTTGGTCATGGCCTTGAGCACGAGATCGGCGCGCTTGTCAGCGTCGAGGCGCTTGTCCATCCACGGATGCGCGGGCGCGGCGACGGGTTTGGCGCTGTCCGCCACGGCGGGGGCGACCGTCAGCGCCGAGGCCGAGGCGCCGATCAGCAGGGCGAGGGAGAGGCCCCGCAAGGTCGTCCGAGTCATGTTTCCTCCGTCGTGGTCTTCTTGGCCCGCGCGGCGTTCAGGCTGCGGCGGGCAGGGGTGTCAGGTCTTGCGCCGGGGCGGGGCGTCGGTCCGGACCGGACCGGTGGATTCGCGCACCACCAGGCTGTGCTGCGCGAGGAAGGGGGTGTTGGTCTTTCCCGCGCCCTCGTTGGCGTTCCACGCCGCGAAGGTCTGCATCGCGCGCAGGGCCATCTGGTCGAAGGGTTGGCGAATGGTGGTCAGGCTGGGCCAGATCACGCCGGCGATCGGCGCGTCGTCGAAGCCGACCACCGACAGGTCGTCGGGGATCCGCAGGCCGCGCCGCTGGGCCTCCATGCAGGTGGCGGCGGCCATGTCGTCATTGGCCGCGAAGATCGCCGTCGGCGGGTTGTCGATGTCCAGCAGCGCCTTGGCCGCCTCGAGCCCGGTCTTGAAGGTGAACTCGCCCTGCACGATCAGCTCCGCCGGCGGGCGGGGCAGGCCACGCGCGGCGTAGGCCTCCAGGAAGCCGTTGCGGCGATGGGTGCTGGCGGCGTGGTCGGGGTGGCCGGCGATGTGGCCGATACGGACATGGCCGAGCGAGAACAGATGCTCGACCACCTCGCGCGCGGCGGCGCGATCGTCCATGCCGATGGCGGGGAACTGCGGGTCCGGCGTGGTGGGCGTGATCAGCACGCAGCGCACGTCCAGCTCGCGCATCAGCTCCTTCATCGGGCCGAAATCGCATTCCGGCGGCAGCAGGATCATTTCGCGGATGCCGCCGTCCTGCACGAAGGCGCGGACCCGGTCCTGCCATCCGGGGATCGGCCCTTCGGACAGGTCCACCGACAGGTGGCGGCCGGTCTCGACGCAGGCCACCAGCAAGGCGTGATGCACGCGGGTATGATAGCCGCCCGACGGGTCGCCCATCAGCACGCCGACCGATCCTGAGCCCTGCGAGCGGAGGCTGCGGGCGACGGCGCTGGGCTGGTAGCCGAGATCCTGCATGGCCACGCGGACGCGATCGCGCGTCTTGGCGCTGACGCTCTCATGATCGTTGAGGACGCGGGAGACGGTCTTGGGCGAAACGCCCGCCCGCTCGGCCACGTCAGTGATCGTCGTCATTGGTTTCCATGCCCGCTCGCCGCCCGTTTCTCTGCGCACCCCACCAGCGAAAGGCGGCGCTCGCAAGACGACGATAGACTGAAGTCATAGTTGATGTTGTCTGGCCTGTCATGAGCTCGGGACAAAAATGGGTCAAAATGGACGGTCAGTAGGACAATTTTCAGGACATCTAACGCTGTCCATAAGATCGTTTCCGAGCGCTTCGAGGGGGATGGGGCGTCGCGTCCGCGCCCTGCGTTCCGGCCCGCTGGGGAGGCGCGTCGCGCCTACAAGCCGGCAGAAAAAAGGACAATAAAAACAGTGATTGTCCTCTAAGCTCCGCTATTAGTGGTAGCGTTATCATCGTTGACGGCTAAGGCCTATCGGCCCGCCGCGCCTGCTGGAAACCCTTGTGGGCCGGGAATGACAACGTTGACATTCTTGTTGACTTGCCCGGGACATTTACGGATTGTGACGCCGTTCGAGGAGGGCGCGGGGCCGGAATCGGACGACCGGGCGCCGGGGCCGCCGAAGGATTTTGGACAGTCGCAAGACAAGCGCCTGGACAAGCCAGCCAAGCCTCGCCGGGTCTCGTCAGCCGCCAACAGAGCGGCGGCCCGAGGCGCGGTCGAGCGGCCAATAAGAACGATCTACTCTGGGGAGCGAGCAATTGTCACAGGAAGCAAGGAAATCCGTGCTCAAGCGCGGACTGACGCTGGCGCTGGTCGCCGGCGCGTCGCAACTGGCCCTGACCAGCGGGGCCTTCGCCCAGCAGGCGGCCGGCGACACGCAAGTCGAGGAAATCGTCGTCACCGGCGTCCGCGGCTCGCAACTGAAATCGGTTGATCTGAAGCGCAAGGAAGCCGCGATCGTCGACGCGATCTCGGCCGAAGACATCGGCAAGCTGCCCGACGTCACCATCGCCGACTCGCTGCAGCGCATCTCGGGCGTGCAGATCCAGCGCAACGCCGGTGAAGGCGCCACCGTCAACATCCGTGGCCTGGCCCAGGTCATCACCCTGCTGAACGGCGAACAGTATCTCAGCGCCGGCAACATGGGCTCGGCCCAGCCGAACCTGCTGGACGTGCCCTCGCAGCTGATGAACCAGGTGCTGGTCTACAAGTCGACCAACCCGCGCAACGCCCTGTCGGGCATCTCGGGCACGCTCGATCTGAAGACCCGTCGTCCGTTCGACTTCAAGAACGGCTTTACGGTCACCGGCGCGGCCGAAGCCCAGCGCGGCGAGCGGACCAAGAAGGACGACTACCTGCTGAACGGCGTGCTGAACTGGCGCAACGATCGCGTCGGCCTGATGCTGTCGGCCGCCGGCAGCAAGTCGAACCTCGGCAACAACTCCTCGGGCGTCGTTGGCTTGTCGGGCAACAACGACTGGGGCGGTTCGGCCTCGACCAACTTCGTTTCGCCGCACGGCTTCGAGAGCTTCAACCGCGTGGTCGAGCGTAAGCGCCTGGGCGTCAACGCCTCGTTCCAGGCCGACCTGGGCGAAGGTTTCACCCTGATCGCCGAAGGCTTCTACGCCAAGCTCGACGAGTACAATCGCGGCGCCGGCATCAACATCTCCAACCGCTGGGACGGCGGCGCGTTCGGCGTCTGGACCAAGCCCACCGTGTTCCAGAACACCGGCGTCAACAGCCCGGCCAACGGTCGCCCCTGGGCCGCCGTCGACGAGTACGACATCGACGCTTGGTGGGTGAACTCGTTCACCGTCAACCGCACCACCAAGTCGGAATCGAAGAACTACAACCTCGAACTGAAGTACGACAACGGCGGTCCGTTCACCTCGGAAGTCCGCGCCATCCGCGCCAGCGGCGACCGTCTCAGCATGAACGGCCAGGCGCAGGGCGACCTGTCGAACTGGCAGTACGGCGCGGGCCGCTTCAACCTGTTCCGCGACGCCAACGACCGCACGCGCGGCACCTTCTATCCGAAGGGCATCTGCGACCAGTACCCGGCGGCGCAGCGCAGCAACGCCGTCGTCGGCAGCGCCGGCGGCTGCTATCTGAACCCGAACCCGCTGGGCTACGGCCAGAACCCGCAGCTGCACTACAACATCAGCGGCGATCACCCGGTGTGGAGCGGCTTCGACCGTGCGATCACCGGCGGCCTGGGCGCGGGCAAGTCGCTCAAGGACTACATGGCCAACAAGGACAGCTACGCGATCGGCGCGTTCTCGTCCGAGGGCAATAACGAAGTCAGCTCGGACATGAACGTGTTCCGCGCCGAGGGTCACTATCGCTTCGACGACAAGTTCCTGGGCTTCATCACCAAGATCGACGCCGGCGTTCGCCAGAGCGACCGTTCGGTCAGCGTCGAGCAATTCCACCTGTTCTCGGGCTTCTACGGCGGCGTTCCCGGCGCGGTGCAGGCCAATGGTTCGCCCGTTCCGGCCGGCGGCTGCGAGGCCCAGTGGAAGGCCATCGACGTCGTCATGAGTCAGAACCAGTGCCAGGCCGGCGAGTTCGTGCCCGATCCGATCACCGGCAAGCCGGTGTTCCAGGGCTACACGGTCAACCGTCCGACCAAGCTCTCGACCTACAACAACACCATCTGGGTCGACGACCTGGGCGGCGTCACCTCGGGCATCCCGGGCTTCTGGGCCATCGATCCGCACGATTTCGACGACGCGGAAGCCTTCCACAAGAAGGTGTTCGGCGGCGCCATCCGCGTGACCGTTCCGGGCCAGACCTATGACGTCACCATGAAGGAGCAGAGCGCCTACGGCGCGGCCAACTTCGAGATCGGCAACCTGCACGGCGACTTCGGTCTGCGCGTGATCCAGACCGAACTGAACGTGAAGCAGAACCTCACGGGCGACACCCGCAACTACGGCGACACCAACGCCGATGCGGGCGACTCGGTCAGCAAGCGCAAGTACACCGACTGGCTGCCGTCGCTGAACGCAGTCTATGACCTGAACGACAACTGGAAGTTCCGCTTCGCCTACGCCAAGACCATGCAACCGCTGGATCTGGGCAACTATGGCGGCGGCCTGTCGATCTTCACCGCCGACTGCGGCGCGGCCCTGCCGAACGTCCGCTGCGTCACCGGCGCCAGCGCCTCGGGCAACCCGAACCTGGATCCGTGGCGGGCCTCGAACTTCGACGGCGCCATCGAGTACTACTTCGGTCGCGCCTCGATGCTGAACATCTCGGCCTTCAAGCTGAAGATCGACAGCTTCGTGACCGGCGGCACCACCACGGGCCGCTTCCCCGACCAGGACGGCGTCATCCGCCGCACCGTCAATGTCAGCCTGCCCGTCCAGGGCGACGGCGGTTCGGTGAAGGGTCTGGAAGTCGGCGCCAAGGTCGCCTTCAGCGACGTCCTGCCCGACATGGGCGTGATCTCGAACTTCGGTGTGGACACCAACTACACCTACTCGCCCAGCCACGAGAGCCGTCTGGACCTGGCCGGCGACGAGATCCCGTTCTTCGACAACTCCAAGCACCAGTTCAACCTGGTGGGCTGGTACCAGGACGACAAGCTGCAGGCCCGCGTGGCCTACAACTACCGGACCGACCGTCTGTCGGGCACGATGGGCGGCGGCGGCAACGCCGTCATCCCGATCATGCAGAAGGCCACCGGCTATGTGGACGTGAACGTCAGCTACAACGTTCGCGACAACGTCACGGTCTACTTCAACGGGTCGAACGTCACCGGCGAGATCGAGGACTACTACCTCCGCTTCGCCAAGGGTCAGACCCAGTACGCCAACCAGAACGAGTTCGAGCCCCGCTACACGCTGGGCGTCCGGGCGCGCTGGTAGGCTCGACCTTGAAGCATTCTTGAGCGTGGCGGCCACGCTCAAGTCCCCCTCTCACCTCCTGCGGCCGCCGTGGTTTCTCCACGGCGGCCATTTTTTAGGGAGACGGCGCCTGTCCGGTTCGGGCGGCAACCGTTAGCCTGAAGACAAGCCGGACACAGAGCCGGAACCGGGAGCGACCATGCAGGACCATCGGATCCGCAAGCTGGTGATTGTCGGCGGCGGCACAGCCGGCTGGATGGCGGCCGCGGCCCTGCGCCGGCACTTCCACGGCGGTCCGCTGGAGATCACGCTGGTCGAGTCCGAGGCGATCGGCACGGTCGGCGTCGGCGAGGCGACGATCCCCACCATTCGCGGCTTCTACCAGCAGCTGGGCCTGTCCGACATCGAGGTGATGCGGGCCACGCAAGCGACCTGCAAGCTGGGCATCCGCTTCAACGGCTGGCTGCGCGAGGGCGCCTCCTTCATCCACCCCTTCGGCCACTTCGGCCAGGATCTGCGGGGCGTTCCGTTCCATCACTACTGGCGCAAGCTGGCGCAGGCGGGTGAGCCCACCGACATCGCCGACTATTCGCTGGGCGCGTCGCTGGCCGCCGCCGGCAAGTTCATGGCCCCGCCGCGCAACCCGACCTCGACCCTGTCGATCTTCGACTGGGCCCTGCACTTCGACGCCGGCCTCTTCGCCCAGCTGATGCGCCGGGTGGCCGAGGACAACGGCGTGCGCCGGATCGAGGGCAAGATCACCAAGGTCAACCTCCGCCCTGACGACGGCTTCGTCGCTTCGCTGGACCTGGAGAACGGCGAGACCGTCGAGGGCGACCTCTTCATCGACTGCTCAGGCTTCCGGGGCCTGTTGATCGAGGAAGCCCTGCAGACCGGCTACGAGTCGTGGAGCGACCTTTTGTTCTGCGACCGCGCCTGGGCCGTGCAGAGCGAAGGTCTCGACAACCCGCCGCCCTATACCGACGTCACCGCCCACAGCGCCGGCTGGCGCTGGCGCATCCCGCTGCAGCACCGCTATGGCAACGGCTATGTCTTCTCCTCGCGCCACATCCGCGACGAAGACGCCCTGGCCGAGTTGAAGGCCGCCGTGCCCGATCCGCTGCTGCACGAACCGCGCCTGATCCGCTTCAACCCCGGCCGGCGCAAGCAGGTCTGGAACAAGAACGTCATCGCGCTGGGCCTGGCGTCGGGCTTCCTCGAGCCGCTGGAAAGCACCTCGATCGCCCTGATCGAGACGGGCATCGAGAAGATCAAGGCGCTGTTCCCCGACCGCGACTGCGCGCCCGAGCTGGCGGACGAGTTCAACGACTGGTCCCGCCGCGAGATGGAGCGCGTGCGCGACTTCATCATCCTGCACTACTGGGCCAACAAGAGAGGCGACGCCGCCTTCTGGCGCGACTGCAACGCCGTGACCCTGCCCGACACGCTCCAGCGCAAGATCGACCTCTTCCTGGGGCGCGGCCACTTCGTGCGCTACCGCTGGGAGATGTTCGCCCCGCCCAGCTGGATGGCGATCTATGCGGGCTTTGAGATGCTGCCGCAGGCGGTCGATCCCAGCCTGGACGGCGTCGACCCCAAGGCGCTGAGCGCCCCCTTGTCGGAAATGCGCAAGGCCGTGCGCGAGGTCGTCGCCTCGGCGCCGCCGCACCAGGCCTTCCTGGATCAGTATTGTCGGCCCGCGCCGGTCTCGGCGCCCAGCGCGGCGGAGTAGGACAAGACCATGACCACCACCCACCCCAACGCGCTTCGCAAGATCGTCATCGTCGGCGGCGGCTCGGCCGGCTGGATCTCGGCGGCGATGCTCAGCCACTACTTCCAGAACGGCGGCTGCGCGGTCGAGCTGGTCGAGTCCGAGGAGATCGGCACCATCGGGGTGGGGGAGTCGACCATCCCGCCGTTCCTGCAACTGCTGGCCAGCCTGGGCGTCGACGAGCGCGAGTTCATCCAGGCCACCCAGGCCAGCTTCAAGCTGGGCATCCGCTTCGAGGACTGGAAGCAGAAGGGGGAGCGCTACTACCACCCGTTCGGCGCCATCGGCGGCCCGATCGGCCCGCACGAGTTCTACCAGTGCTGGCTGCGCGCCAAGGCCAACGGCCACCCGTCCAACCTGCAGGACTTCGCGCCCGGCACGGTGATGGCCGACCAGTGGAAGTTCATCCCGCCCATCAAGGCCCAGCGCACCCTGATCGCCGGGGCCAGCTACGCCCTGCATGTCGACGCGCGCCTGGTGGCCAAGTTCCTGCGCGACTACGCCGAGGCGCGGGGCGTCAAGCGCACCGAGGGCATCGTCACCGACGTCGTCACCCACCCCGACGGCTCGGTCGCCAAGGTGGTCATGAAGGACGGCCGCGAGGTCGAGGGCGATCTCTTCATCGACTGCACCGGCTTCCGGTCGCTGCTGATCGGCAAGACCCTGGATGTGCCGTTCAACGACTGGTCGGACATGCTGCTGTGCGACCGCGCCGTCGTCGTCCAGACCGAAAATGTCGGCGCGCCGCACCCCTACACCGTGTCCAAGGCCGAGGACGCCGGCTGGCGCTGGCGCATCCCGCTGCAGCACCGGGCCGGCAACGGCTATGTGTTCAGCTCCCGCCACCTCAGCGACGACGAGGCCCGCGCCACCCTCGTGAAGAACGTCGAAGGCCAGATGCTGATGAACCCCATGTTCATCGCCTTCAAGACCGGCATGCGCCAGCGCCTGTGGCACAAGAACGTCGTCGCCGTGGGCCTGGCCGGAGGCTTCATCGAGCCGCTGGAGTCCACAGCCTTGCACCTCATTTATCGCGGCATGGACTTCCTGCTGCGGTTCTTCCCCGACCGCGATTTCGACCCGGCCCTGGCGGCCGAGTACAACCGCCGCATGACCGCCGACTACGAGGAGATCCGCGACTTTATCGTGCTGCACTACTGCACGACGGAGCGCGCCGACACCCCGTTCTGGCGCGACGTCCGTAATGCTCCGATCCCGGACAGTCTGAGAGACCGCATCGCCCTGTTCCAGGCCCAAGGCGTGCTGCGCGAGGGCGTCGACGACATGTTCCGCAACCCGTCGTGGCAGTCGGTGATGGAGGGCATGGGCGTGCGCCCGCGCCGCTATCAGCAACTGGTCGACACCGTGCCCTACGAGGTCATCACCCAGACCCTGGACCAGTCCGCCCCGATCCTGGCCGCGCAGGTGGCGGGCCTGCCCAGCCATGGCGAGTTCCTGGAAAAGCACTGCCCGGCGCCGAAGCCGGAGGCGGTGGTCGCGCCGTTTGGGGCCGTGGCGTAGGCGGAGGCGTTGCGGTCGCGATAGAAGCCAGACGTTCAATCGTCTGCGCGATGGCGCATGGCGGAGACTCTAGCCATCGCTCGAACTGAGGGGCGACCCCATCTCCGGGTTACGCAGTTTCCGCGTGGCTTCCGTCCGGTTCTTGGCGCCTGCGGCGCTGAGGATGGCGCGAACATCGAGCTTGACGCTGGCCAGCGACATCCCGAGCTTTCGGGAGATTTCTTTATTGGTCAGCCCTTGGCCCAGCGCATGCAGAACTTCGATCTGGCGGGGGGTGAGCGGGGACTGCGCCGCCGCCCCTTTGGACCCCAGGTCATGATCGACATCCCCAAAGCACGGGAAGTATTCGCCGCCTTCCAGGACAACTTTCAAGGCCGCCAAGACTAACCCCGGCGACGAGGTCTTGGGGATCAGTCCCGCAAATCCAGCGCGATAGGCCAGCCGCGCATGGGTCGTATTCTTCTCCGGGACGATCAAAATGCGATGCTTGGCTTTCAAAGCGGTCGTGGCGGCGATCCACGTGGCCGGGTCTGCTGAAGCTGGTAGGTCGAGCAACAGCAGATCGGGCTCCGCAGAGGACATCTGAGAAAGGCTTGCGATGTCCGGGGCGGTCTCCACCAGGTTCGCCTTCAGTCCATCGGTGATCTGTGCCTCCAGCGCTTGGAGACACAAGAGCTGGTTGCTTACAATCTTAACGTGCATAAAGCTGAGCGCCTCTCTTTCCGCCCACTTAGTGATTTTCGCCATCTCTAACAATGTTCATTTCGCATTCTACTATAAATTAACCAACATCTTTACCTAACGTAAGCTCAATAATATTGCCATCCAGATGGCTAGCCAAATGGATAAGTCAATTATGCGTTAGATTTTACCGGAAAATTCACCATAAAGTATCGATCTAAACTAATTTTACGTTGGTCGAGAACTAGTTGGTCGCTGGATCGCGACTGTAAGCGATCGATTGGGGAGTTTGATGTCCGGATCAAACATGATCGCAGAGCGGCTGAGCTTCGTGGGGCTGGATCAAGAAACCCAGCAAAGTCTTTTCAGGCTCAAGCCCGTTGTCTTGGCGCATCTACCTGCCGCAATGGATCGCTTTTACCGGCAGGTGCGCGCCTTTGAGCACCCTAGATCCTTCTTCGCCGATGAAGGTCGCATCGAAGCGGCCAGGAGCCTGCAGATCGCGCATTGGGACAAGATCACCAACGCCGAATTTGACGCCAGCTATGTCGACGCCGTTTCGAAGGTCGGAGAGACGCACGCTCGGATAGGGCTGGAGCCACGATGGTACGTTGGCGGCTACGCGGTGCTGCTGGACGCCCTGATCACGCGCATCATCGAGGAGCGGTGGCCGCAGGCGGCGTTCGGCGCTCGACGAGAGGCGGATGGCCGGCGGCTCGCTGCGGAGATCGGCGCCTTGGTCAAGGCGACGCTGCTCGACATTGATTATGGAATATCGGCTTATCTACAAGCTGCGGAAGAGAACCGAAAGCGCGCCGAGGCGCGGGTCTTGGAGGCGGAGCGGGCGCAAGTCGTCGCCCGGGTCGGGGAAGGGATGGCGGCGCTCGCTGCGGGCGACCTGTCCTTTCAGATGTCAAGCGACGTGCCGCCCGAGTACAGCCGGTTGCAGGCGGACTTTAACAGCGCCGTCGAACGCCTTTGCCAAGTGATCAGTGTACTGACACAAAGCGTCAGCGGCATAGCCGAAACCAGCGACAACATCGCCAGAGACACTGGCGATCTGGCTCGCCGCACCGAACAGCAGTCCGCGAGCCTGGAAGAGACCGCTGCGGCCTTGGACCAGATCACCTCGGCCGCCCAGGCGACGGCGACAGGCGCCAAGACCGTCAGCGAGGTGGTTGCTGTGGCAAAGGCCGAAGCGCTGCGGTCCGGAGATGTCGTGGCGCGCGCCGTAACGGCGGTGGGCGCGATTGAGGCTTCCTCCAAGGAAGTGGCGCAGATTATTGGGGTCATTGACGAGATCGCCTTCCAGACCAATCTCCTGGCGCTGAACGCCGGGGTCGAGGCCGCTCGCGCCGGCGATGCGGGGCGGGGCTTTGCGGTCGTCGCTCAGGAAGTTCGAGCCTTGGCCCAACGCTCGGCGACTGCGGCCAAGGAAATCAAGTCCCTGATCTCGACCTCATCCGAACAGGTCGAGGAGGGTGTTGGTCTCGTGGGGGAGACGGGGACCATCCTTCGATCGATCGCAGAGCGCATCGGCGAGATCGACACGCTTGTCTCGGGGATTTCAGCGTCGGCGTACGAGCAGTCAATCAGCCTAGGTCAGGTCAACCAGGCCATCAATCACATGGACCAGGGGGTCCAGCAGAATGCTGTAATGGTCGAGCAGTCTTCAGTCGCCACGCAGAGCCTGCAGCGCGAAGTCACAGCCCTTGCCGAACTGACCACCCATTTCAAGCTGAGCGCCGCCACGAACGGTGTCGGTCATGACGGCGGCAACGTCGCGCCAGGCGCCGGCCCACGTCGCGTAGCGGGGGGCGTCCGGCGGACGATCTAGGCCGCCAGTGCGGTCATCCTGTCGAACCACGCGGCCGGGGGGGCGCGTGCATCGGTGATTTTTGCGCGGGGCGGAGCGCTGTTCTTGAAAGAGCTTTGAGTATCGATGTCGCATGGCATTTTAGATTCTCTCCCCGCCGAAGTGCTGCGCGGCGTCTTTGCGATCTCTTCCGAAGCCATCGTCGTCACCGACAGTCACCGTCGTATCTTGATGTTCAGCGTCGGGGCCGAGGCGATCTTTGGCTATCCTAGCGACGAGGTGATCGGCCAAACCGTTGAGCGCCTGATGCCTGAACGGTTTCGCACCGCACACCCACGTCATGTGGCGCAGTTCGCCGCAGAACCGCGCCAGAGCATGCCCATGCGCGAGCGAGGTCAGGTCGTCGGGCGGCGGAAGAGCGGCGAGGAGTTTCTGGTCGAGGCCTCGCTTTCGAAGGTTTTGACCCCTGACGGGTTGCTCTTCACGACGATCATTCGCGACGTGACCTCGCGGCGCCAGAGGTTGGACCGTATTGTCCGTTCGGAAGAGCGCCTCAACATCGCCATTCAAAGCGCAGATCTGCACGTCTTCGAGGTCGATTTCGTCAACGAGACAATCTTCAAGGCTGGGTCGGAGGATGTGTTCTTCGAGCGACCGCTGACGTACGACGATGTCGCGCGCAATATTTGGTGCGGCGTACGACCAGACTATCGTCCCCTCGCCAAGGCGGCTTGGCGGCGCCACCGACGCACCGGTGAGACTTTCCGGTTCGAAGGTCCTGTGGCGCGCAGAGACGGGCGCGAGGTGTGGGCCGCGTTCACCGCGGAACTGATCGCTGATCCAGATGGACGCCCCCTGCGCCTGATAGGCGCTATTCAGGACGTCACAGCACGCCGGGCGGCCACGACGGCCATGGCCGAGGCGGTTGCCGCCGCCGAAGCCGCGAACGAAGCCAAGAGCACGTTTTTGGCGACGATGAGCCACGAAATCCGAACCCCGCTGAATGGTGTTCTCGGCATGGCTCAGGCTATGGCGCGGGAGCCTTTGTCTGCGCAGCAACAGGAGCGGCTTGACGTCATCCGCCAGTCTGGCGAGGCGTTGCTTGCGATCCTCAATGACGTACTCGACCTCTCTAAGATTGAAGCGGGTCGATTGGATCTTGAGGAGATTGCCTTCGATCTGGGCGATTTGGTCCGAGGAGCCCAGGCGACGTTCACGACATTGGCGAATAAAAAAGGGCTTTCTTTTTCTCTGAATATAGATCCCGCAATAGGTGTTTTTGTCGGCGATCCGACGCGCGTACGACAAATACTCTATAACCTTCTTTCAAATGCACTGAAGTTCACCGACACAGGTGAGGTTCGCGTTGAGGCCGCCTATGACGGGGCCTACCTGGAACTCCAGGTGATCGACTCCGGAATCGGCATGTCCAAGGAGACCATGGCGCATCTCTTCGCGCCCTTTAGCCAAGCCGATTCCTCAATGACTCGCCGTTTCGGGGGCACCGGTCTTGGGCTGGCGATCAGTCGCCAACTGGCTGCGAGAATGGGGGGCGAAATCTCAGCCAAGAGCGAGCCGGGCTTCGGGTCGACATTCACCGTGCGCTTGCCGCTCACGCGGGTCTCCGACAGTGCGGCTGTACGCGGCGAGGACAGCCCGCAGCCGGCGGGGGCCAGCGCTGTTGTGTCAAGGCCAATCCGGATCCTCGTCGCTGAAGACAATCCCACCAACCAGCTCGTTCTCAAGACTCTGCTTCATCAGGTGGGCCTTGATCCGGTCGTCGTTGATAACGGCCAAAAGGCCGTGGAGGCCTGGCGCGCGGAGGCCTTCGATCTGATCCTGATGGATATCCAGATGCCGGAGCTTTCTGGCCCCGCTGCGACGCGGGTGATCCGGAGTGAAGAATCCGCGCGTTCACGCCCGGCCGTCCCGATCATCGCTCTGACGGCCAACGCCATGGCCCATCAGGTCGCGGCCTATCTCGACGGGGGCATGAACGCGGTGGTGACCAAGCCGATCAATGTCGCTGATCTCTTTCGCACGATCGATCAGGTGCTCGTCGACGAGAGCGAATGACGCCTCGAAAACTGGCCTAGGGGCGCGGCCCGCCGCCATCTTCGGCGGGCCGCGCCCCTGCCGCACCCCACGTCACTTGCATAACAAGACCATGGTGCTAGGCTTCTCGGAAAGGTCGCCAGCGAACCGGGACAAAGATCCTGGTCGCTCGCCAGATTCGAGAGGGAGGAGACGGCGCTTATGGACATCAAGGACAGCATCGTCCTGGTCACAGGCGGCAATCGCGGCATCGGCGAGGCCTTTGTACGCGCGTTTCTGACCGCGGGCGCGGCCAAGGTCTATGTCGCCGCGCGTGATCCGGCCAGCGCCGCCCACCTTGTCGCGGAAGCCCCGGACCGGGTGACGGCGCTGCGGCTGGACGTGAGCGACGCCGCAACGATCTCGGCGGCGGCGGCGCAGTGCTCGGATGTCACCATCCTCGTCAACAACGCCGGCGCCTTCACCATGCAGACCCTGATGGGGGCGCCTAACATGGACGCCGCGCGCCAGGAGATGGAGGTCAACTATTTCGGCCCGCTCGCCATGAGCCGGGCCTTCGCCCCGATCCTGGCCAAGGCCCCGAAGAGCGCCATCGTCAATGTGTTGTCGGCGGGCGGCCTCGTGGCGGTGCCCAGCATGGGCGGCTACAGTCCGTCAAAGTTCGCGGCGCGAGCCATGACCACCTGCCTGCGCGCCGAACTGGCGCCGCAGAACACCCATGTGCTGGCCCTGATCGTTGGCTCGGTCGACACCCGGATGGCCAGCCATGTCGAAGGGTTCAAGGAGGCGCCGGCCACGATCGCCCAGGCGGGTCTGAAAGCGCTGAAGCGCGAGGCCGACGAGATCGACACCGACTTCATGGCCATCGACGTGCGCGCTCATTTGGCGCGCGACCCCAAGGGCCTGGAAATGGCCATGCGGCGCGCGCTGACCAGCGACCGCGTCAGCACCGGCCGATAGGAGGCGAGCGTGTCACAGATCGACTATGTGGATCTCGCCCGTCGCTTTGTCGCCGCCATCCAGGCGGGCGACGCCGACGCCGTCCGGGCCTTCTACGCCCCAGACGCCAAGATCTGGCACAACATCGATAACGTCGAACAGACTGTCGACCAGAACCTGAAGTCGTTGGCCTGGTTCGTCAGAACCCTGCCAGATCGGACCTATCGCGTGCTGCGTATCGCGCCCCTGCCGGACGGCTTCCTGCAGCAGCATGTGCTGGAGGCGACCCTGCCGAACGGAGAGCGCTGGGCGATGGACGCGTGCGTCGTCGTCCGCGTCGAAAACGACAAGATCGCGCGCCTCGACGAGTATCTCGACTCCGCCAAGACCGCCCAGTTGGTCGCAGCGACCCGCTAGCTCCCCATCACCACGCCCAGGCGCCCATGTCCCGACTCTTTCCTATTCTCTCGCGGGTGATCGCCGCATGGCAGGCGCAGGATATCGCCTCGGTCCTGGCGCATATGACCGACGATATCGTCTGGCACTACGCCGCGCCGGGCCTGCCGCCAGTGCGGGGCAAGGCGGCGGCTGAAAAGCTGCTCCGGAAGCTACAGGCGGACATGCACGACATCCAGTGGCGGATCTTCGCCCATGCTGAGGCCGGCGACCGGCTGTTCCTCGAGGGCGTCGACGAGTATCGCAACGCCGATGGCAAGCGCATGGCTCTGCCCTATGCGGGCGTGCTGGAGTTCCGTGGCGACCAGATCGCCGCGTGGCGCGACTATGTCGACCTGGGCGTGCTCGCCGATCAGAAGGCTGGAAAACCGTTTACGCCGCAGGTCGAGGCGCTGCTTGATCGGGCCGCCGTATCCGGCTGAGCGAACCGCTTAGCGCTCCTCCACCCACGTGATCGCCCCCGTGTACGGGTCCATCTGCGGCGCCAGGCCTGGACGCAGGTCGCTGTAGTCCGGTCCGCGGGGGGCGACGCTCCAGACGATGACCATGGCCATCAGCGCCAGGAAGGTCATGGTCAGGAAGCCGGCGATGTCGCGGTGCAGGCTGGGCTCGCGGCGGTTCAGCAGCGAGACGCGCAGGATCAACGGGTGGGTGGCCCAGCCGCAGGCCAGGGGCGAGACGCTGGCGCTCATCTGGGCCTTCATCAGGGCGCGGGCGTAGTCGGCGCGAATGTCCGAGCGCAGGGCCACGACGGTGGCGTCGCAGGCCAGCTCCTGATCGATGCGGATGAAGCGCTGGGCCAGGGCGATCATCGGGTTGCACCAGCCCAGCACGCCGGCGCCGGCGATGACCAGGTTGGCGATCGGATCGCCGCGCTGGATGTGGGTGCGCTCGTGCAGCACGATCAGTTCCCGCTCGCGGGCCTCGAAGCGCTGGGTGAAGTCGGCGGGCAGGACGATGCGCGGCCACAGGGCGCCCATGACGGCCGGTCCGGCCTGGCCCTGGGCGACCCGGCGGCGGAACAGATGCTCGCGCAGCACCAGGACGGCGGTGGCGATCGCGCAGCCGGCCAGCCACAGCATGACCAGCTTCGGCGCCCAGGGGCCCAGCGGCTGGGTTGGCGCGCCGAGGTCCATAGTCTCGGCCAGGCTGGGCATGAAGGCGGCGGCGGCGGCGGCCGGAACCACGCCCCACAGAGCGTAGGCGCGGCGCGGTCCGAACAGGCGGCGCGCGGACGGCCGCAGGATCAACACCAGCAGCACGGCGGCGGCGGCGGCGATCTGGGCCCGGATCAGGGCGAGGGCGAAGAGCTCGATCATGTCGGCGGCGGTCCTGACCGTTTCTCGTCGCTAATGGTTACAACTGTAATTTCTAACGTCAAGCGCGAGTCTTGGGCTCGGCTTGTCGGAAAACGCAACGCAGGCCACCGTGGCCGCATGACCAAGCTCGCCGACCGCCTCGCCCCCTGCGGCCCCATTCTGGACGCCAAGGCCGCCGAACGCGCGCATGAGGCGATCGCCAAGCGGGCCGGCGAGGCGATGGCGAGCGTCGACGCGGCCTGGGACAGCCTGGCGCCGATCTTCGCCGCCGCGCCCTATCTGGCGGGCCTGGCGCGACGCGACGGCAAGCGTCTGCCCATGATCCTGGGCGGTGATCCCGACCAGACCTTGGCCGAGATCTTGGCCGCCGCCGAGGCCGTGGCCGCCGAGCCCGACTTCGAGACCGCGCGCCGCGCCTTGCGCGAGCTGAAGGCCGACCTGCACCTGCTGACCGCGATCAGCGACCTGGGCGGCGTCTGGGATCTCGATCAGGTGACGGGCGCTCTGACCCGCTTCGCCGACGCGGTGCTGCACGCGGCCCTGGCACAGGCCGTGCGGCAGGAGGTCGATCGCGGCGCCCTCACGCACGTCGGCGACGGCGCGCCAGGGCCCGCGCCGGGCCTCTTCTGCGTGGCCATGGGCAAGCACGGCGCGTTCGAGCTGAACTATTCCAGCGACATCGACTTCTCGATCTTCTACGCGCCCGAGAAGCTGCCGGTGGCCGAAGGGCACGAGCCGCAGGCGGTGGCGGTGCGGATCGCAAACCATCTGGGCCGGATCCTGCAGGAGCGCACTGGCGACGGCTATGTCTTCCGCATCGACCTGCGCCTGCGCCCCGACCCGTCCTCGACCCCGCCGGCCATGCCGGTCGACGCGGCCATGGACTACTATGAGAGCGTCGGCCAGAACTGGGAGCGGGCGGCCCACATCAAGGCCCGGATCGCGGCCGGCGATGCGGCCGAGGGCGCGGCGTTCCTGGAGGGGCTGCAGCCGTTCATCTGGCGGCGTAACCTGGATTTCGCGGCCATCGCCGACATCCACTCGATCAAGCGCCAGATCCATACCTACAAGGTCGACGACCGCCTGACCGCCAAGGGCGCGGACCTGAAGCTGGGGCGCGGCGGCATCCGCGAGATCGAGTTCTTCGTCCAGACCCAGCAGCTGATCCTGGGCGGCCGCCAGCCGGACCTGCGCAGCCCGCGCACCCTGGACGCGCTGAAGGCGCTTTCCGAGGCCGGCCATGTCACGCCCGAGGACGCCGCCTGGCTGACGGAGGCCTACAGGGACCTGCGGGCGCTCGAGCACCGCGCCCAGATGATCGCCGACGACCAGACCCACAAGCTCCCGGAGTCCGACGCCGAGCGCAAGAAGGTCGCGGCTCTGTGGGGCGAGGGAAACCTCCGCGTCTTCGACGCCGCCGTGGGCAAGATCCTGAAGGGCGTGAACCTGCGCTATGGCCGCCTGTTCGCCGGCGAGGAGGCGCTGTCGTCGCGCTTCGGCAGCCTGGTGTTCACCGGCGTCGAGGATGATCCGGAGACGCTCGCCACGCTAAAGCGGATGGGCTTTTCCAGTCCCGAGCGGGTGGCCGCCGCCATCCGGGGCTGGCACCACGGCCACATCGCCGCCACCCGCACCGAGCGGGGCCGCGAACTCTTCACGCGCCTGGCCCCGCGCCTGTTGGACGCCGCCAACGCCACTGGCGCGCCGGACCAGGCGTTCAACCGCTTTTCCGACTTCTTCTCGCGCCTGTCGTCAGGGGTGCAGATCCAGTCGCTGTTCCTGGCCCAGCCGCGCCTGTTCGAGCTGATCGTCGAGGTCATGGCCTTCGCCCCGCGCCTGGCCTCGACCATGGCCAAGCGGCCGACGGCGCTGGACGCCCTGCTGGATCCCAGCTTCTTTGGCCCGATCGAGACGCCCACCGCCGCGCCCTGGGATCCGGAGGATTTCGAGGGCGCGATGGACGCCGCCCGACGGCTATTCCGCGACCAGAGCTTCCGGATCGGGGTTCGGGTGATGAGCGGCACCGCCGACGCCCGCGATATCGGCAGGGCCTTCGCCGAGCTGGCCGACCTGATCATCGGCGGCCTCGCGCCCGCCGCCTTGGCCGAGGTCGAGCGGATCGGCGGCGCGTTCCCGGGTCAGGTGGCCGTCGTGGCCCTGGGCAAGGCCGGCTCGCGCGAGATGACCGCCAAGTCGGACCTGGATTTGATGACCCTCTACGCCGCCGACGATCCCGCGGGGATGTCGGCGGTCAAGGAGTGGAGCGCCGATGTCTTCTACGCCCGCTTCACCCAGCGCCTGACCTCGGCCTTGTCGGCGCCGACGGGCGAGGGGACGTTGTACGAGGTCGACCTGAAGCTGCGCCCCTCGGGAACCAAGGGGCCGGTGGCGGTCAGCTTCGCGGCCTTCGAAGACTATTACGAGCGCGAGGCCGAGACCTGGGAGCTGCTGGCACTGACCCGCGCGCGGGTGGTCTGGGCCAGTACCGACGCATTCCGTGAGCGGGCGGAGGGCGCGATCGCGGCGGCGCTGCGCCGGGCGCGCGATCCGAAGAAGACCGCCGCTGACGTCGTCGAGATGCGCCAGCTGATGGAGCGCGAGCGGCCCGGCAAGGGCGACTGGGACCTGAAGCTCGATCCCGGCGGTCTCGTGGACATCGAGTTCGCCGCGCAGTTCCTGCAGCTGGCCCACGCCGCGGCGGGCGGCCCGCTGCGCCAGAACACCGGCGAGGCGCTGGCGGCCCTGCGCGAGGCCGGCCTGGCCGATGAGGGGGCGCTGTCTCGGCTGGAGGCGGCCTGGCGGCTGGAGCAGGACCTCTCGCAACTGATCAAGGTCGCTCTGGAGGACGGCGGCGACCCCGAGGCCGAGCCCAAGGCCTTCAAGACCCTGCTGGCCAAGGCCGGCGGCGTCGCGCAGTTCAAGTCGCTGAGGCCCAAACTCGCCAAGGCCAAGGCCGAGGCGCGGGCGGCCTATGAGGCGGTGGTGAGGGGGTAGCTCCAAACCGATCTCCCCGGCGAATGCCGGGGCCCAGATCGAACCCTCGTCTCTTTGGACGGACCACAGACGTTGGGCGCGAACACGCTCACCTCTCAGGATGAATCTGGGCCCCGGCATTCGCCGGGGAGGTCGGAAAATTATGGACCCCCCCCGACGGAATCCCCGCCGCCCCGCGTTTCACCTCCATGGGACGGGCTGTCCAACCTTTGGAGACTCTGCGTCTGATGATGAAACGCACCCTGATCGCCGCCGCCGCCGTGCTGGCCGTCGCCGCGCCGGCTCTGGCCCAGACGTCCGCGCCGACGGGCATGACGCTGGCGCAGTTCCAGGCCAAGAACGGCGACAAGATGTTCGCGCGGCTGGACACCAACAAGGACGGCAAGATCTCGCCCGACGAGTTCGCCGCCATGCGCAAGCAGAACGCCGAGGTCGACGCCAAGGCGGCCAAGGCCGGCAAGCGCGGCCAGCGGATGTTTGCGCGCTTCGACGCCGACAAGGACGGCGCGCTATCGCGGACCGAGGCCAACGCCGTGATGGCGATGCGCTTCAAGCGGATGGACGCCAATAATGACGGCGTTCTGACGCTTGAGGAGTTGAGCGCCAAGGACGGCAGGGCCAAGGTCGGTGTCTGATGACGACGTGCGCGGCGAGCTGAGGTTTGGTCTCCGACGGGAACGATCCCGACGAAGCCTTGCTGGCGGGGGTGGGACGGGGCGACCCGTCCGCCGTACGAACCCTGCTGGATCGGCGCCTGCCGCGCATTCTCGCCTTGGCCCGCCGGATGCTGAACGACTCCGGCGAGGCCGAGGACGTCGCGCAGGAGACCTTCCTGCGCGCCTGGAAGCAGGCCAAGGCCTGGAAGCCGGGCGCCGCCCGCTTCGACACCTGGCTGCACCGCGTGGCGCTGAACCTCTGCTACGATCGTCTCCGTCGCCGGCGCGAAATCGTGACCGACACCCCGCCCGAACAGGCGGACACGGGTCCCGCACCGGATGCGCGGCTGCTGCATGCCGATCTTTCGCGCCGGGTCGATGCGGCCCTGGCGGCGCTGCCGGCGCGGCAACGCGAGGCGATCGTGCTTTGCCATCACCAGGGACTTGGCAATATCGAGGCGGCGGGGTTGATGGAGATCAGCGTCGAGGCGCTGGAAAGCCTGCTCTCGCGCGGGCGTCGCGCGCTGAAGGCGTCGCTGGCGGATCTGGCGCGGGACGGCGCGGCATGAAGGAGGCTCGAGGATGACGACATCGGCGATGTCCGTCGCGCGCTTCGAGGCGCTGGCGGAAAGCTATGGCGGCGAGATCGCGCGTTGGCCCGAGGGCGAGCGCGAGGCCGCGCGCGCGCGGCTGGCGTCCGATCCGACCCGCTTGGCGGCCGTTCTGGCCGAGGCGTCGCAGGTTGACCGTCTCCTGGACCTGGCGCCGGCCCAGGCGGTCGACGCCGCGCTGCTCGGCCGTCTGATCACCGCTGCGCCCAAGGCCCCGACGACGGCGCGGCGGTGGGTGGCGGGTTTGTCGGCGGCGCTGGGCCTCTCGGCCGCCGCCTTCGCCGGGATCCTGGCGGGCGTTAGCCTTGGCGGATACGTCCATGCGCCGGCGTTTCCGTCGACAGCCCCGCACGACGAGATTGTGACCGCCGCCGAGGTTTATCAGGACCTGCAGGACGCCCTTCGGGAGCCATCCGAGTTATGAGTGTTTCACGCCCGCTGCTGATCGGCCTGATCGCATCGGCGACCCTCAATGTCTTCCTGATTGGCGGGGTTGTCGGGGTGACCTATGTGCGTCTCACCAGCCCCCGGGCTGCGACGCCCGCGCCGCCGCCAGCCACGCCAGTCGCTGCTCCGCCAGCCGCCGTCCCGGCCACGCCGGCCGCTGCGGCGGGTCAGGGCTCGCCTGCCGCGCCGAGCGCCTCGCCTGCGCCAAACCGGCCGAACGATAAGCCGGTACGCGCCGCGCCTGCGGCGAGCAAACCCGCCCCCGTGTCGACGCCTACCCCGACCAACGCCCCACCGGACCCCCGGCCGGCGCGTTCTCCCATCTGGACGGCGGGCGAGCAGCTTTCGCCGCAAAATCGTGTCGCCCTCCGCCAGACTCTCAAGGCGGTGAATCAGAGAAATCAGCCGATCACCCGCCAGGCGCGTCTTGAGCGACGCTCTGCCTTGGAGGCGTTGTCGGCTCCGGGCGCCGATCCGGCCGAGGTGGCGCGTCGTCTCGCCAACGCCCGTGCGCTGGAACAGGAGGCGCGAAGCAATGTCGAGGCCGCTCTGGCTGAATTCGCAGCGACCTTGCCGCCGGCCGAGCGTGCGGCCCTGGCCGAGGGCTTGCGGCAGGTCTACGCCGCCCAGGGGCGCGACCAGACGGGCGCGCGACCGGCGCGACAATAATCACGCGCCGTGAGGTAACCAAACGCCGCGCCGCCGCGTATCAGTGACGTAAGCCGCTCCGGAGCGTTCCCATGCTGATCCGCCACGCCGCCGACCTGACCGACAACGACGTCACCGATCACGGCGTTTATCTCAAGCGTCGGACCCTGATGGCTGGTCTGGCCGGTCTGGGCGTGGCCGGCGCGTCGGCCAGTCAGGCGCAGGCGGGCCTCAGCTACAGCCGGGGCTTTTCCACCACCGAGAAGCCGACCTCGAAAGAGGACATCACCACCTACAACAACTTCTATGAGTTCGGCGTCGACAAGGGCGATCCGGCCGAAAACTCGGGCAAGTTCAAGCCGCGCCCCTGGACCGTGCGCATCGACGGCGCCTGCGAGGCGCCGCGCACGGTCGGCATCGAGGACCTGATCGGCAAGAACAAGCTGGAGGAGCGCATCTACCGGATGCGTTGCGTCGAGGGCTGGTCGATGGTCATTCCCTGGGTCGGCTTCCCGCTGAAGGACCTGCTGGCCTCGGTCAAGCCGACCTCGAAGGCCAAGTTCGTGGCGTTCGAGACCGTCATGCGACCCTCCGAAATGCCGGGCCAGGCCTGGAACACGCTGGACTGGCCGTATCGCGAAGGCCTGCGGATCGACGAGGCCATGCACCCGCTGACCCTGATGGCGGTGGGGCTCTATGGCGACGTCCTGCCCAACCAGAACGGCGCGCCGCTGCGGCTGGTCGTGCCGTGGAAATATGGCTTCAAGGGCATCAAGTCGATCGTCCGCATCAGCTTGGTCGAGAAGCAGCCGGTCACCTCCTGGAACGTGCTGGCGCCGCGCGAGTACGGCTTCTACTCGAACGTCAATCCGGCCGTGGACCACCCCCGCTGGTCCCAGGCCACCGAGCGTCGCATCGGTGAGTTCCGCCGCCGCGAGACCCTGCCATTCAACGGCTATGGCGAGTGGGTGGCGGACCTGTACCGGGGTATGGATTTGAAGCGGTTTTATTGATGCCTACCAAAAATCCGACCTTCCCGGCGAATGCCGGGATCCAGATTCATTCTGGGCGTTTGAGGTGGGTTCGCCTGATCGCAAGGCCGTCGGCAAAGGCGCTCGTGGTTTCGATCTGGGCCCCGGCATTCGCCGGGGAAATCGGGGAGGTGAGGCGTCGTGGCTAATCCCCCCCGCAAAAAACGCCCCTCCAAGCTCCAGGACAACCTCGTCTATGGTCTCGTCTGGCTGGCCTGTTTCGCGCCGCTAGCCTGGCTGGCCTGGCGGGGCTATGCGGGCGAGCTCGGCGCCAATCCGATCGAGAAGCTGATCCGCGAGCTGGGCGTCTGGGGCCTGCGGCTCCTGCTGGTGGGCCTGGCCATCACCCCGGCGGCGCGGATCCTGAAGATGCCGAGGCTGGTGCGGTTTCGCCGGACGGTGGGGCTGTTCGCCTTCGCCTATGTGCTCTTGCACCTGTTCAGCTATGTCGGGGTCGATCTCTATTTCGACTGGAGCCAGCTGTGGAAGGACATCCTCAAGCGGCCGTTCATCACGCTGGGGATGCTGGGCTTTGTGCTGCTGATCCCGCTGGCGGTGACCTCGACCAACAGCTGGGTGGTCCGGATGGGCCGGGCGGCGTGGAGCCGGCTGCACAGGCTGATCTATCTGATCGTCCCGCTGGGGGTGATCCACTACTACCTGCTGGTCAAGGCGGATCACCGGCCGCCGATCATCTACGGCGTGGTGTTCGTGGCGTTGATGGCTTGGCGGGTCTGGGAGGGGAGACGGCCAGCGCGGCAGGCCCCCACCTGACCTGCTGCGCAGGTCGTCCGCCCCCGGAGGGGGCGGAAGGTGCACGCGCCCTTGTTCCCCCTCCGGGAGAGGAGCGCGTCAGCGCGGAGGGGGCCAGTAACCCTACTTCGCCGCCGTCTTCGCATAGGCCTGCGCGGCGTCGACGATGCGCAGCACATTCCCGCTCCAGATGCCTTCGATGTCGGCGTCGCTATAGCCGGCGGCTTTCAGGCGGGCGGTGACCTTGGGCAGGTCGGTGATGTCCTCGAAGCCGTCCATGCCGCCGCCGCCGTCCCAGTCGGCGCCGACACAGACGCCCTTGGGGCCGGCCACCTTCAGCACGTGCAGCATGCTCTTCATGTAGAGGTCGAAGTCGCCGCGCGGGGCCGGATAGGCCTTGTCGACGGCGGCGCGCTTTTCGCCATAGGCCTTGACCATTTCGGGCGTGGCGGTCTTCGGGTCCGGCGCACGGCCCAGGGCTTCCAGCGCGGCCTTGCGCTCGGGGCTGGGCGTGGTGTCGGTCAGATAGATCGAGTTGATGCACACCGCGCCGCCGGCGTCGGCGATCTTCTTGATGCGCGCGTCGTCGAGGTTGCGCGGGTGGTCGTAGACCGCCTTGGGACCCGAGTGCGAGGCGATGATCGGAGCCTTCGACAGGGCCAGCGACTGGTCGACGACATCGTCGCTGGCGTGGCTGACGTCGATCACGATGCCCAGGCGGTTGGCCTCGGCCAGCCAACGCAGGCCCAGCGGCGAGTAGCCGTTCCAGATCTTGCCTTTGGGATCGGTCGAGCTGTCGGCCAGCTGGTTGTTGCGGAAGTGAACGGGACCCGCCATCCGCAGGCCCTCCTTGTGGAAGGTCGTCAGCAGGGTGAGGTCCTCGCCTAGCGGCCAGCTGTTTTCCATGCTGACGAAGGCGAACTTCTTGCCGGCCTTGTTGATCCGGCGGGCGTCGTCCGAGGTCAGGCCCAGCTCGAAGCCGGTCTTGTTCCCGGCCAGCATCTCGCGGATCTCGATCGCGCGGTGCAGGGCGTAGTTGCGGGCGTACTCGTAGCCGGCGGCGGTCAGGTCGCCCTGGCCGGTGTAGATCACGAAGAAGCCGCCATCCAGGCCGCCCTCGTTCATGCGCGGCAGGTCGACCTGGCTGAAGTCGTGCTCCACCTCGTGGCGGTCGGTGATGTTCCAGCCCGGACGACCAAAGTGGGTCGGGGTGTCGAGGTGGGTGTCGAGGATCAGGAACTTGTCATGCAGCGCCTTGTCGGCCTTGGACACCGCCGGCGGCGCGTCAGGCTTCTTGGCCTTGTTCTGGGCGTCGGCGACGCCCCCCAGCAGGGCGGTCGAGGCGAGGAGGACGGTGAGCAGGCGACGCATGGAAGCACTCCGGAACGATTTCGCCCGGTGAAGCTCAGCGCTGGATTTGCGGCCGTCAACCCATCTTACGGCTTCACATCAACCCCAGCGCCTTGAAGCTGGCCACGCCTTCGCGACCGACCACCAAATGATCATGCACGGCGATCTTCAGGGCTTTTCCGGCCTCGACGATCTGCTTGGTCATGTCGATGTCGGGGCGCGAGGGGGTTGGATCCCCCGAGGGATGGTTGTGGACGATGATGATGTTGCTGCTGGACAGCTCCAGCGCCCGGCGCATCACCTCGCGCGGATAGACCGGGGCGTGGTCGACGGTGCCGCGGTTCATCACCTCGTCGGCGATCAGCTGGTTCTTCTTGTCGAGGAACAGCACGCGGAACTGCTCTCGCGACTCGTTGGCCAACGCCACGCGGATATAGCCGAGCAGGGCGCTCCAGGACGAGATCACCGGTCGTTTGATGATCTTGTCGCGGCCCGCGCGCAGCGAGACCTCGTGCAGCAGCTTCAGGTCCATGGCCGCCGCCTCGCCGACGCCGGGGACGGTGCGCAGCTCCTCGACCGTCGCGCCCAGCACCCCGTCCAGCGAGCCGAAACGCGCCAAGAGCGCCTTGGCCAGCGGCTTGACGTCGCCGCGCGGGAAGGTGCGGAACAGGAAGAGCTCGATCAGCTCGTAGTCGGGCAGCGCCACGAACCCGCCCTTGGCCGCCCGCTCGCGCAGGCGCTCGCGGTGGCCCAGGTGATGGGCGTGGGCGGTCTTGCGGACGGGCTTGGGCAGGACCGGCTTTGGGGCAGGCGCGGGCGGCTCGTCCGGCGCGCCGTCGGAAATCGCCAGGGAAGAAACACTGACCATGCCGCCCTCGACTCTACGCGAGCAGTAGGCGGTTTATCGCTAGAGTTGTCTAGAGGGTTTAGATGCTCCCCTGTGTTGCAGGGGAGCTGTCGGCGGAGCCGACTGAGGGGACGAGCTGTGCGAACGCCGCGTTAGCCCCCTCCGGCCCTCCGGGCCACCTCCCCCGCGTCGCGGGGGAGGATCTGGAACTAGCCGCCCAGGCTCAGCGGCAGCCGACGCGTCTTGCGCCGTTCCTCGGCGAGACGGCGAAGGCGACGATCTTCCGCCCAAGGGATGAGAGCGCCCACAATGATCACCAGGGCGGAGATGGAGGCGCGCCAGAGAAACTCAGCCTCGGCGATCTCGCCGTCACGTAGTTTCAGAGCGTTATGAACAAGGTACATGCCCGCCATCATCGGGAGGTAGAACCACCCGATGACACGTTGAAACCGTCTGCGCTTCTCGGCCTCAGTCATGCCCGCAGGATCGCGAACGAAAGCCCGATTGTCTACCGGAGAAACACGCGTTTTACGCGATTAGCCGCCCAGGATCGTCGGCTGGAACAGCCCGGCGGGAGAGGCGGTGAACGCCTCGTAGCCGTCTTCCGTCACACCGATGGAGTGCTCGCACTGGGCCGACAGCGACTTGTCGCGGGTCACGGCGGTCCAGCCGTCATTCAGCACCTTCACGGCGGGTTTGCCCAGGTTCACCATCGGCTCGACGGTGAAGAACATGCCGGGCTTCAGCACCGCGCCCTGGCCGGGGCGGCCAAAGTGCAGGATGTTCGGGGCGTCGTGGAACACGCGGCCCAGGCCATGGCCGCAGAAGTCTCGCACGACGCTGCAGCGCTGAGCCTCGACATAGGACTGGATGGCGTGGCCGATGTCGCCGAGCGTGGCGCCCGGCTTCACGGCTTCCAGGCCGCGCCGCATGCCCTCATAGGTGATCTCGACCAGGCGGCGCGCGCGCGGGCCCACTTCGCCCACGCCGTACATGCGCGAGGTGTCACCGTGCCAGCCGTCGACGATAGCGGTCACGTCGATGTTGACGATGTCGCCTTCCTTCAGGCTCCAGTCGCCGGGAATGCCGTGGCAGACCACGTGGTTGCGCGAGATGCAGACCGTCTTGGGATAGCCGCGATAATAGAGGCAGGCGGGCAGGGCGCCGTGGTCGAGGATGAACTCGCGCGCCAGCCGGTCCAGCTCGTCGGACGACACGCCCGGCTGCACGTGCGGAACCAGCATGTCCAGGCACTCCGCGGCCAGCTTGCCGGCCTTGCGCATGCCCTCGAAGTCCTCGGCCTGGTGGATCTTGATCTGACCCGTGCGGGTCTCGGCTTCGATTTCGAGGGCGGTGTCCAGGGTCATGCTCTACTCGGGGGCTCGCCGCCGCAGGGGCGGCGAAGGGGTCTGCGGTCAGGGGTTATGTCGCGAGCATAGCACAAAAGTTCAATAGCCGTCGCCTCTTGGCCGCGACCTTTCGGCCTGCAGGCCGGCGTCAATCGGAGAGAAGGAGCTTCCCCGATGATTTCAAAGTCAAAAATGCTCGTCATCCCGGAAGCCTCGCAGGGGCTATCCGGGACCAGGGGCCGGCGCGCTGCGGTCGCCCCTGGGTCCCGGCGCTACAGCCCGCTACGCGGTCTTCCGGCCGGGATGACAAGAGAAGAGGACGCCATCTGATGGCGTCCGGAGCCTGGCGTCTCAGCCCGGGCGGATCCGCCGCACGACGTCGCCCCCCGCCTTGATCTCCTTGACGAAGCTGGCGTCCAGGGTCGTGGGCTTGTCGCGGCGGACGTGGCAGACGCCGGTGTAGCGCGTGACCCGGCCGCTCTCTTCCTCGGTGACGTCGGCGGTGAACTTGACGTCCCAATTGCCCGGCGGGCCGACCTGGATGGGGTTCATGTCGTTGGAGGTGACGCCCACCACCTTGGCCAGGCCGAAGCGCTCCTCCAGCTTGTCGGTGCAGGCCTTGAACGCGAAGATCGCCCGCAGGCCCAGCATCAGCCCGCCCTCGGGCTTCTTCGGATCGGACGGGCCGCAGCCCGACAGAACCAAGGCCAGGATGGCCGGCGCCAGGATGGTCCGCTTCATACGCTCCCCCATGTTCGCGCCCCTCTCGCGCGAGCGTGGGAAGAAGTAGCCGAAGGCGCGGGGAATGCAGCTTAAATCGCTGTTAGACGGGCGTTGCTCCACACGATGCGGCGATCGATCCCCACCGCCTGTGTGCTCATCGCGCAGGCATAGACCAGCACCTCCACCCCCGCCCGCGCCGCCGCGTCGAGGCCCGCGGCGAACTTCGGATCAAGCTCGGCGCAGGCGCTGAAGGTCTCGCAGTCCTCGCGCTGGACCACGAACAGCACCACGGCCCGGTGGCCCTCGCGGACCTGGGCGGCGAGGTCTTCCAGGTGGCGGGTCGAGCGCTCGGCCTTGCAGTCGGGAAACTCCGCCAGGCCCGGCGTGCGGGAGAAGTGGCAGTTCTTCACCTCCAGCCAGCACGGCGGGCGGTCCGAGTGGGTCAGCAGGAAGTCGACCCGGCTGGCCTGCGCGTACTTCACCTCGGGCTTGATCGTCGCATAGCCGGAAAGCTCGGGGATGGCGTCGGCCGCCAGGGCCTCGGCGACCAGCCGGTTGGGCAGCAGGGTGTTGATTCCCACCAGAGCGTTTCCCTGCTCGACCAGCTGCAGGGTGTAGGCCAGCTTGCGCTTGGGATCGTCAGACCACGACACCCAGGCGCCTTGGCCTGCGTCCTTCACGCCCAGCATCGCCCCCGGATTGGGGCAGTGGGCGGTGATCACCTGGCCGTCGTCCAGTACGAGGTCGGCGAAGAACCGCTTGTAGCGGCTCACCAGACGGCCATGGATCAGCGGTTGCGGCAGCAGCATGCGAGGCCTAAGTCGGAAGGTGAGAACAGCAGGGCAGATAGGGGATCGAGGCGATGACAGCCACCAAAAGCGCGCGCGTCACGGCCGCGGTGATGATCATCGGCGACGAGATCTTGTCGGGTCGCACCCAGGACACCAATCTCGCGGCGATCGCCAAGTATCTGGCGACCTATGGCGTGGATCTGTGTGAGGCGCGGGTGGTGCCCGACGTCGAGCAGGAGATCATCGACGCGGTGAACGCCCTGCGCACCAAGTACGACTATGTCATCACCACCGGCGGCATCGGTCCGACCCACGACGACATCACCGCCGACTCGATCGCCAAGGCCTTCGGCGTGACCGCGCCCGAGCATCCCGAGATCATGGCCATGCTGCGCGAGCGCTGGGGCGAACCGAACGCCGCCCGCCGCCGCATGGCCCACGTGCCCGAAGGCGGCAGCCTGGTGAAGAACCCTGTGCAGGGCCCGCCCGGCTTCCAGAAGGAGAACGTCTTTGTCCTGGCCGGGGTCCCGTCGATCATGCGCGGCATGCTCGAGGACGTGGGCCCGCGCCTGCGGACCGGGGCGGTGGTGCTGAGCAAGACGGTGCGCGTCACCGGCACGGGCGAGGGCGTGATCGCCGCGCCGCTGGAAGCCGTCGCCAAGGCCCATCCGGACATGTCGCTGGGCAGCTATCCGTTCTTCAGCCCGCCGGACGTCTATGGCGCCAACCTGGTGCTGCGCGGCCGCGACGCCGCCGAGCTGGAAGCGGCCGTGGGCGAACTGATGGCGGCGCTGGGCGAGGCCGGCGCCAACAACATCGAACTGCTGGCCGACGCGGTCTGACCCTATTCCTGGCCGGCGATGGCGCGGGCCAGGTCCAGCAGATGCTTGCGCATGCCCGCCGAGTCGATCGCCGCGAAGGCGCGGGCCAGATCCGGGCCGCCCGGCAGTGACCAGAAGGCGGCCATTTCGTTGGCCAGCTCGGCGGCGGTCGTGTCGACGCTCCCCGGATCTTCCAGCCCTTCGAAGAAGAAGGCCACCGGGGTCTTCAGGAACATGGCGGCGGCGTGCAGCTTGCTGGCGCTGATCCGGTTGGAGCCGCCCTCATACTTCTGCACCTGCTGAAAGGTCAGGCCCAGGGCGTCGGCGAGCGCCTGCTGCGAGTGCCCGAGGTCCTTGCGGCGCATGCGCAGGCGGCGTCCGACATGGATGTCGACGGGATCGGGAGACTTGTCTTCAGCCATGCTCGAGACTCGATACGCAACAGTGGGAAAGCGAAGCTTGGTGGTCGCGCGCGGTTCCACCAGCGTCATCTTGACCGGAGTCGAGTCGAGCCGAAACGAATATTCGGATTTTCAGTGCTTATTCACCCAAGGCGAGAACCCAAGCTTGGGGCTCCTCCGAGGGTTGGCTGGTAGGGACGGTGGGACTCGAACCCACACGGATTGCTCCAACGGATTTTAAGTCCGGCGCGTCTACCGATTCCGCCACGTCCCCGCAGCCTGATCCCTTAGGCGATCGTCGCGATCGGGTCGAGGCCGGCTTTGCGTCCGGACGACGGGACTCGACGGCGCCGATCCGCGTGCTAGCGTCCGCCGCTCAAGTTTCATGGGGTTAGTCAGATGGGTAAGGGCATCAAGATCGCGACGCTGATGGCGAGCGCGGCGGTGGGGCTGGCGGTGGCCGGGGCGGCCGGCGCGGCCGAGGTCAAGGCGGTCAGCGCCGCGCGCCTGCTGGACGTGGCCAGCGGCAAGTATGTCGACAATCCCCTGGTGATCGTCACCGATGGCCGGATCACCAGCATTGGCAGGAAAGGCGACGCGGTTCCGGCCGGCGCCAAGGTGGTCGACCTGCCCGGCGCGACCCTGCTGCCGGGTCTGATCGACATGCACGTGCACCTCGACAGCCTGGCCGAGATCGGCGGCTACAACAGCCTGGAATACAGCGACCGCTTCTGGAGCGTTGTGCAGACCGCCAACGCCAAGAAGACGCTCGAGGCGGGCTTTACGACCGTGCGCAACGTTGGCGCGGCCGATTTTGACGACGTAGGCCTGCGCGAGGCGATCGACGCGGGCTATGTGCCCGGTCCGCGCATCGTCACCGCCGCCATCTCGTTCGGCGCGACGGGCGGTCACTGCGATTCGACCTTCTTCCCGCCGTCGATGGACCAGAAGAGCCCCTTCAACAGCGACAGCCCCGACGAGGCGCGCAAGGCGGTGCGGACGCTGAAGAAGTACGGCGCCCAGGTGATCAAGATCTGCGCCACGGGCGGCGTCTTCTCGCGCGGCAACGAGCCGGGCCAGCAGCAGCTGACCTATGATGAGATGAAGGCGGTCGTCGACGAGGCGCACATGGCCGGCATCAAGGTCGCCGCCCACGCCCACGGCGCCTCGGGCATCCGCGAGGCGGTGCGGGCCGGGGTCGACACGATCGAGCACGCCAGCCTCGTGGACGACGAGGGCATCAAGCTGGCGGTCCAGAAGGGCGCCTACTTCTCGATGGACATCTACAACACCGACTACACCCAGGCCGAGGGCAAGAAGAACGGCGTGCTGGAGGACAACCTCCGCAAGGACCGCGACATCGGCGAGATCCAGCGCGAGAACTTCCGCAAGGCGCTGAAGGCCGGGGTCAAGATGGTCTACGGCACCGACGCCGGCATCTATCCGCACGGCGACAACGCCAAGCAGTTCGCCGTCATGGTCCGCTATGGCGCGACGCCCCTGCAGGCGATCCAGGCGGCGACCGTGACCGCTGCCGAGGCCCTGGGCCGCAGCAAGGATGTCGGTCAGGTGGCGGTGGGCCGCTATGGCGACATGATCGCGGTGGCCGGCGATCCGCTGGCGGACGTCACCACGCTGGAAAAGCCGGTCTTCGTGATGAAGGGCGGCGCGGTGGTGAAGACGCCGTAGGACGGCGGCGCGCCGCACCTTGTGTTCATCCCGGCGCGCCGCGCCTTGCGCGGGCCGGGACGACCCGGGTGTTTTTCCGACCACGGCTGGCGGATCGTCGGCGGCCGTGCGTCGAACCTGCGACCTGACACGCCGAGATCCCCGATGAAGCCCCTGTTCGCCGCCTCCGCCCTGGCCCTGCTGATCGCCGCCGCCGCCCAGGCGGGGCCGCTCAACGTGCCCGCCACGCAGAAGGCGATCGGCGCCCAGCTCGACCGCGACTATCCGGCGCTGGAGGCGCTGTACAAGGACATCCACGCTCACCCCGAACTGGGCTTCCAGGAGGTCGAGACGGCCAAGAAGCTGGCCGCGCAGATGCGGGCCCTGGGCTTCACCGTCACCGAGGGCGTGGGCAAGACCGGCGTCGTGGCGGTGCTCAAGAACGGCGAGGGCCCCAAGGTGCTGATCCGCACCGAGCTGGACGGCCTGCCGATGCAGGAAAAGTCGGGCCTGCCCTGGGCCAGCCAGGCGACGGCCACCTGGAACGGCGAGAAGGTCTTTGTCGCCCATTCGTGCGGCCACGACATCCACATGGCCGCCTGGGTCGGCGCGGCCCGGCAGCTGGTGGCGATGAAGTCCAGGTGGAAGGGCACGCTGGTTTTCGTGGCCCAGCCCTCGGAGGAAACCGTCAGCGGGGCCCGCGCGATGCTGGCCGACGGCCTGTGGGACAAGATCGGCGGCAAGCCCGACTACGGCTTTGCGCTGCACGTCGGCTCGGGCCCGGCCGGCGAGGTTTATTACAAGGCCGGCGTCCTGACCTCGACCTCGGACGGCCTCGACATCACCTTCTACGGCCGGGGCGGGCACGGCTCGATGCCGAACGCGACCATCGATCCGGTGCTGATGGCCGCCCGCTTCACCGTCGACGTTCAGAGCGTGATCAGCCGCGAGAAGGACCCGTCCGCGTTCGGCGTGGTGACGGTCGGCTCGATCCAGGCGGGCAGCGCCGGCAACATCATCCCCGACAAGGCCCGGGTGCGCGGCACGATCCGCACTCAGGATAACGCGGTGCGTGAGAAGATCCTCGACGGCGTGCGCCGCACGGTGAAGGCGGTGACCGACATGGCCGGCGCGCCGCCCGCCGACCTGAAACTGACCTCTGGCGGCAAGATGGTGGTCAACGACCAGGCCCTGACCGACCGCATGGCGGCGGTGTTCAAGGCCGCCTTCGGGGCCCGCGCCGTGGCGCAGGACAAGCCGGGCTCGGCGTCCGAGGACTATTCGGAATTCGTGCTGGCGGGCGTGCCGTCGGTCTACTTCGCCATCGGCGGCGCCGACCCCGCCGAGGTCGCCAAGGCCAAGGCCGAGGGCCGCGCCCTGCCGGTCAACCACTCGCCGTACTTCGCGCCGGTGGCCGAGCCGACGATCCGCACGGGGGTAGAGGCGATGACCCTGGCGGTGCTGAATGTGGTGGGGAAGTAGCCACCCATTTGTCATCCCGGCCGGAGCGCGACGCGCGGAGCGCCGGGACCCAGGGGCGGCGGGCGCAGCGTTTCTTCACCCCTGGGTCCCGGATCGGCCCTCCGGGCCGTCCGGGATGACACGGTTTTTTGGGACCCTTCTACGGGGTTATCCCTCACCCCTCCGCCGCACAGTTCTCCCGGATGAAATCCATGTGCCCCGGCATCACCTCGGCGGACTTGGCGATCACCGACTTGATCTCGGCCATGCGGGCCTTGAACAGGCCCTCGTCCATGTTGTCGGCCATCGGGTCGTAGCTTTCGGGATAGATCCCCTGGCCGATGAACACCGCGAACCACGAGGTGTCGTTGAACAGCTCCTCGTTCTCGCGGAACACCCGGCCCGAGCCTTTGAAGAGGTCGATCTTGTCGGCCAGATAGTCCGGGATCGGCATCTCGCGCAGATAGTCCCAGTATGGAGTGTCGCTGCGCGCCGTGGCCTTGAAGTGCAGGATGATGAAGTCCCGGATCTTCTCGTACTCGAAGGCCATGGTCCGGTTGTAGCGGTCGATCTCGGCCTGACGGAAATGGCGGTCGGGGAAGTGGGCCAGGAGGCGCGAGATGCCCACCTGGATCAGGTGGATCGACTGGCTTTCCAGCGGCTCCATGAACCCCGCCGACAGGCCGATGGCCACGACATTGCCGTTCCAGCTCTTCTTGCGACGGCCCGGCGTGAAGCGGATCAGGTTGGGGTCGGCCAGGGGCTCGCCGTCGAGCTGGCTCAGGAGGTCGGCCAGGGCCTCGTCGTCGCTGACGTGCTGGCTGGAATAGGCGTAGCCGTTGCCCAGGCGATGCTGCAGCGGGATGCGCCACTGCCAGCCGTGCGGCCGCGCGGTGGCCCGCGTCACCGGGGCCATCGAACCGCCCAGCGTACAGGGCATGGCCACCGCCCGATCGTTCAGCAGCCACTGCGACCAGTCCTCGTAGCCGGTCTTCAGGGTCTGCTCGATCAGGAGGCCCCGAAAGCCCGAGCAGTCGATGAAGAGATCGCCCTCGATGATTTGGCCGCTCTCCAGCGTGACCGAGGTGACGTGACCGCTCTGGCCGTCCTGCTGGACCGAGGCGATCTTGCCCTCCTGCCGGGTGACGCCCCGGACCTCGGCGTACTCCCGCAGAAACCTGGCGTAGAGCCCGGCGTCGAACTGGAAGGCGTAGGCGATCTGGCCCAGCGGCGAGTTGGCCTGGCCGTTGGGGCGCATGAACTTGCTTTGCCGCGCGCCCACCGTCTGCAGGCTGTAGGCGCCCAGGTCGTCGTCCAGTCCCATCGCCCGTAACTTCAGCCAATAGGCGTGGAACGACACGCCCTCCATGTCGACGCCATAGGGGCCGAACGGGTGGTGGTAGCTGTGGCCGATCCGCTGCCAGTCGACGAAGTCGATGCCCAGCTTGAAGGTGGCCTTGGTCTTCCGGACGAAGTCGTTTTCGTCCAGGCCCAGCATCCGGTTGAAGATGTTGATCTGCGGGATCGTCGACTCGCCGACCCCCACCGTGCCGATCGCCTCGGACTCGACCAGCGTCACCTTGGTGTAGCCGTCCTTGAGGAAGCGCCCCAGGGCGGCGGCGGTCATCCAGCCGGCGGTGCCGCCGCCGACGATGACGATGCGGCGCAGGCGGTGGTCTTGAGTCATGCTTTGAACTCGGGAGAAGCGCAGTAGCGGGCGATGAACTGCTCGTGGGTCGGCAGGGCTTCCGCCGTCTGGCGGATCAGGCCGGCCAGCCGCGACAGCTGGCTCTTGAGGAACGCCTCGTCGAAGGCGTCGACCAGCGGATCGTGGCGACGCGGCGTGATCCCCTGGCCCAGAAGCACGGCGATCCAGCTGGGTTCGGCGAAGAGATCCAGGTCGGTGGGGAAAAGTCTGCCCGAAGCGGCGAAGAGGTCGATCTTGCGCTGCAGGCTCTCGGGGATGTCCATCTCTCGGGCGCGCACCCAGTAGGGCTCGCTGCGGGCGTTGGCCTTGAAGTGCAGGATGATGAAGTCGCGGATCAGCTCGACCTGCAGGGCAGTCAGGCGGTTGTACTCGGCGATCTCGACAGGATCGAAGCCCCGGTCGGGAAACAGGGCTAAGAGCTTGGTGATCCCGGCCTGGATCAGGTGGATCGAGGTGCTTTCCAGCGGCTCGAGGAAGCCCGACGACAGGCCGATGGCGACCACGTTCTTGACCCAGGCGGCCTTGCGGCGCCCGGCCTGGAACCGCAGGAAATTCGGCTCGGCCATAGGCTCGCCGTCCAGGGTGGCGCGCAGGCGGGCTACCGCGTCCTCGTCGCTGATGTCGCGGCTGCAATAGACATAGCCGTTGCCGGTGCGGTGCTGCAGCGGGATGCGCCAGCGCCAGCCGGCCGCATCGGCCGTGGCGCGGGTGTAGGGGGTGAGGCCATCGCCGCCGGTGACGCACGGCATGGCCACGGCCCGGTCGTTGGGCAGCCAGTGGCTCCAGTCGTCATAGCCGGCCTTCAGAGTCTGCTCGATCAGCAGGCCCCGGAAGCCCGAGCAGTCGACGAAGAGATCGGCTTCCAGAACGCGCCCGTCCTCCAGCGTGACGCCGGTGACGAAGCCGGTCTCCCCGTGCTGCTCGACGCTGGCGATCTTGCCCTCGACGCGCGTCACCCCGCGCGGCTCGGCGTAGTCCCGCAGGAACCTGGCGTAGAGGCCGGCGTCGAAGTGGAAGGCGTATCTCAGGCTCGACAGCACCTGGCCCGGGTCCTTCGACGGCGGGGCGTAGCGGCTCAGATGCGCGGCCTGGGCCGACAGGTTGAAGGCGTCGATCGGCGGCGCCCAGCCCGCGTGATGGGCGCGCAGCCAGACCTGGTGGAACTTCAGCGCCTCGATATCCAGACCGAAGTTCCCGAACGGATGCAGGTAGCGGTGGCCCGGGCCCATCCAGTCGACGAACTCGATGGCCAGCTTGAAGCTGGCCTTGGTGGCCCGCATGAACGCGGCCTCGTCCAGGCCCAGGATCTGGTTGAAGGTGTTGATCGGCGGGATCGTCGCCTCGCCGACGCCGACCGTGCCGATCTGTTCGGACTCGACCAGGGTGACGGCGGTGGTCTTGGGCAGGGCCTTGGCCAGGGCCGCCGCCGTCATCCAGCCGGCCGTGCCGCCGCCGACGATCAGGACGCTGCGGATCGGGGAGGGGGTCATGGGGCGGGGCTCAGCGATACATCCCGTGTCATCCCGGAAGCCTCGCAGAGGCTATCCGGGACCCAGGGGGTGACGAAGCACGGTGCGTGCCGCTCCTGGGTCCCGGCTCTCCGCGCTGCGCGCTGCGGCCGGGATGACACGGAAAACAAGGTGGAACGGAGGGGGCGCTCACACACGCGGCATCGCCCCCGCTGTCTGTTCCAGCATGGCCTTCATCCGAGTCAGCATGTCCCGCGTGCGCTCCGCCCCGAGGCGATCCGCCAGCGGGTCCCAGCGCCTGGGGATGATCCCGCGCGCCAGGAAGGCGTGGATCCAGGCGCTTTCGGGCCAGGCCTCGTCGTCATAGGTGACCACGCGGCCGCGGCTCTCGAACTGCTCGATCTTGCGGGCCAGGGTCGCGGGCGGGTTCGCAAGGTCGCCCCAGCGCAGGATGGCCATGTCGCGGGCGCGCTCCAGGGCGGACTCGGCCAGGCGGTTGTACTCGGCCACGGCGGCGGGACCGGTGGGGAACAGGGCGATCAGGCGCGAGATGTCGCCCTGCAGCAGGTGCAGATCGCCGCCGTCCCCCCGCCGATCGCGCCATAGGCGGCGCCGACCGCCACGGTGTCGCCGGTCATGGCCCGGACGATGCGACCGGTCTTGGCCGGGGCGGGTGCGAAGGTCGAGATCAGGCCGTCGTCTGAGAGGGCCACACCGTTCGGCAGCCAGGCGCGCCAGTCGGTCCACGGCTCGTGCGCGACGAGCAGCATCTCAGCGCCCGAGGCGTCGATCTTGAAGTCGGCGTCGGGGCGGTCGTCGACGACCCCGGCCCCGGCGCTCAGCGCGACGCGCTTGAGCAGTTCGGCGTAGCCCGCCGCGTCCAGGGTCAGCCCGTAGCCCAGGGTCGACAGAGGCGAGCGCGGGTCGGGGCTGGGCGGGGCGAAGCGGCCGCGCGCGGCCGCTTGGGCGGCCAGGCTCCAGTCGCTGAGCGGTCCCGGACGACCGGCGGCCAGCCAGTGGTGGTGGAAGGCCACGCCATCGATCGCCAGCCCGGTCTCGCCGAACGGCTCGATCGTCGCGCCATAACGGGCGGCCAGGCGGGGTCTGGCCCGGGCCGTCGTCGTCAGGGCCTCGTCGCTGAGCCCCAAGCGGGCGTGCAGGCCGCTGAGCGAGGGCAGGGCGGCGATGCGGCCAGCCGGCGGCGGACCGGTTTCGGCCACGACCACCTCGGCCAGACCCTTCGTCGCGGTGGCGAGGGCGGCGGCGGTCATCCAGGCGTCGATTCCGGCGCCGACGATCAGGACCCGCTTCATGCCGACGTCCCTGCATCGACCACCGAGCGCAGGAACGACTGGTGCGTCGGCATGGCGTCGACGGTGCGGGTCACGGCGGCGGCGAGGTCGGCCATGATCCGCGTCGTGCGGACCGGATCGCTGGCCGCGACCAGCGGGTCGTGGCCGGACGGCAGGATGTTCTGGCCGAAATAAACCGCCAGCCATGAGGGTTCGAGGAAGAAGCCGTCCTTGTAGCCGACGACCGCGCCGCGCTCGCGGAACAGGACCATCTTGTAGGCCAGGCTGTCGGGGATCGGCCCCTCGCGGCGCTCGATCCAGAACGGGGAATCGTCACGCTGGTTGGCGTGGTAGTGCAGCACCAGAAAGTCGCGGATCCGCTCGAACTCCAGGTCCATCACGCGGTTGTACTCGTCCTGGTCGGCCTGGGCGCAGCCCTGGTGCGGGAAGAGTTCGAGCAGGGTGGTGATGGCCACCTGGATCAGGTGGATCGAGGTGCTTTCCAGCGGCTCGAGGAACCCTGACGACAGGCCCACGGCGACGACGTTCTTTAGCCACTGCTTCTTGCGACGTCCGGTCGTGAACCGCAGGAAGCGGGGGTCCTGCTGCAGCTTGCCGTCCAGCTTTTCGACCAGGGCGCGGGCGGCGTCTTCGTCGTCAATGTAGCTGGAGCAGTAGACGTGGCCGTTGCCGACGCGGTGTTGCAGCGGGATTCGCCACCGCCAGCCGTACTGGTCAGCGGTGGCGCGGGTGTAGGGCGTCGGCGGCTCGACCGACTCGCATGGGGCGGCGACGGCGCGGTCGCACGGCAGCCAGCGGGTCCAGTCCTCATAGCCGGCCTGCAGGGCTCCCTCGATCAACAGACCCCGGAAGCCCGAGCAGTCGACGAAGAGGTCGCCCTCGACGATCCGGCCGTCCTCCAGGGTGACGCCGGTGACGAAGCCGTCCTCTGGGCGCTGCTGGACGCTGGCGATCTTGCCCTCGGTGCGGGTGACGCCGCGCGCCTCGGCATAGGCCCGCAGGTACTGGGCGTAGAGGGCGGCGTCGAACTGGTAGGCGTAGTTGAAGGTCGAGCCCAGCGAGCGCGGATCGGTCGAGGGCGGGGCGAACTTGCCGGCCAGGCTGGCGATGATCGGCAGGCTGTAGGCCTCGATCGGCCCGGCTTCGCCGCGCGCCCGGGCCGCCAGCCAGTGCTGGTGAAAGGGCAGGCCGTCGATCGCGTGGCCGTAGGCGCCGAAGGGATGGATATAGCTTTCGCCCTTTCGGCCCCAGCCGCAGAACTGGATGCCCAGCTTGATGGTCGCCTGGGTCTTGCGCATGAAGTCGGCCTCGTCGAGGCCGAGGCGGGCGTTGAAGTGGCGGATGTGCGGCACGGTGGCTTCGCCGACGCCGACCGTCCCGATCTCGGCCGACTCGACCAGGGCGATGGAGACCGGCAGGCCCTTCAGCACCGCGGCGAGGCCGGCGGCGCTCATCCAGCCGGCCGTGCCGCCGCCGACGATGACGATCTTGCGGATGGGCTCCATGACGCGACCTTAGGATCGAGCGTCGAGGATAGGAAAGGGCGGAGCGCCACGCGCGGCGTGCGCCACCAGCGGCTGGACCGCGTGGGCCTTGATCATGCTTCCCCCCGACATCGACGGCGCGTTTGGTTCACGGCCGTTCAGTCTATAAATTGACAACGCTGTCTTTCGTTGTCATCGTCTTTGTCACCGGACAGTCAAGAATCCGGACATCGCGTGGCCAGGCCACGGATGGGGAGGTGACCAGGATCAGGGAATTGGCGCGCTGGCCCGTGTGCGGGCTCTCGCCACTACCCCAAATGGTAACGTTCCCATTCCTTAGGGCTAAACGACTTGGGCGTTTGTGACAACGCTTGACGATCTGCGGTCGGTCGTGTGATCTGACCAAAATGATCGCGGTAACATGATCAATGGTAGCGCTACCTTGCTGCCAGACAACAAAAGGGGAGGTGGACTAAATGGGCACGGCCAACAGGCTGTCCGCCGGGGGCGGACGCAATTCCTTTTCAACGCGCTTGAAGTACGGCGCCTCGGTGCTGGCGCTGGGGGCGCTGGTCGTCGGCGCGCCGGTCATGGCGCAGACCGCGGACAAGGCCGACAATCAGACGGTCGACCAGGTCATCGTCACCAGCATCAAGCAGAGCCTCAAGAGCAGCCAGCAGCTGAAGCAGTCGTCCGAGATCATCGGCGACTCGATCACCGCCGAGGACATCGGCGCCCTGCCGGACCGTTCGGTCACCGAAGCGCTGCAGCGCGTTCCGGGCGTGGCCATCAACCGCTTCGCCGCCGGCGTCGACCCCGACCACTTCTCGGTCGAAGGCTCGGGCGTGGTCGTGCGCGGCCTGAACTTCGTCCGTTCCGAGCTGAACGGCCGTGACACCTTCTCGGCCAACAACGGCCGCGCTCTGTCGTTCGCCGACGTCCCGGCCGAGCTGATGGGCGGCGTCGACGTGTTCAAGAGTCCCTCGGCGGACCTGATCGAAGGCGGCATCTCGGGCACGGTGAACCTGCGCACCCGTCTGCCGTTCGACTCCAGCAAGCGGATCATCTCGCTGTCGGTCGAAAGCAGCTACGGCGACATGATCAAGAAGTGGGCCCCGACCTATACGGGCCTGTTCAGCGACCGTTTCGAGACCAATGTCGGTGAGTTCGGCGTCCTGGCCAGCTACACCAACTCCAAGCTCTGGACCCGTTCGGACGGCACCCAGGCCTCGAACTTCGGCTGCCGCACGAATCTGGGCCAGACGCCGGCCGACTGCGGCAATGGCACGAAGGGCGTGTGGTTCCCGCGCGGCGCGGCGTTCCGCTCGACCACCACCGAGCGCGAGCGCGAAGGTCAGGCCGCCGCCGTCCAGTGGCGCAGCACCGACCGCACCCTGCAGGCCACGGTGCAGTATCTGCGGTCGGACTCTAAGCAGGCCTGGACCGAGCACGCGATCGAAATCGCCACCGACAACGTCGCGGGCAACGGCGACTCGCGTCCGGTGGCGGGCACGACCTTCAGCTTCGACGGCGACGGCGTGTTCACCAACGGCATGATCACCGGCACCAGCGGCTGGCGCTCGGACCAGAACGGCGCGGATCCCCGCACGCCGATCGACGGTCTGCAATCGAACAACATCCGTCGTGATGTCGACCAGACCTACATCACCTCGGATTTCGGCGCGAACCTGAAGTGGACGCCCAACGCCAACTGGGGCGTCCAGCTCGACTACCAGCACGTGTCGTCGAAGGTGAAGAACCTGGACGTCGGCATCTGGGGCTCGTCGTTCCAGAACCTGCAGATGAAGCTGAACGGCAAGGACATGCCGGACTTCACCTTCCTGCCGCCCAGCAACAACGGCACGGTCGCCTCGTGCGCGCCCAGCGCCAGCTGCCCGACCTACTTCACGGGCACGCACGCCAGCTTCAGCGACCCGTACAATTCGTTCTGGCGCTCGGCCATGGACCACATCGAGCAATCGGAAGGTCAGGAAGACGCCGCGCGCTTCGATGTCGAGTACAAGTTCGACGACAGCACCTGGCTGGACTCGGTCAAGGCCGGCGTCCGCTGGTCGGAGCGTGACCAGACCACCCGCTTCTCCAGCTACAACTGGGGCGTGCTCAGCGAGATCTGGGGTGAAGGCGGCCCGGTCTGGTTCAACGACAAGGTCGACGGCATCCCGACCGCCGGCGGTTCTGGCCTGCCGGGCACGGCGGGGCAGGACAGCTCCAGCCGCGTCGAACTGTTCGGCTTCGACAACTTCTTCCGCGGTCAGGTGCCGCTGCCGACCGGCAGCCAGGCGCGTCCGTTCTACAACCAGAGCACCACGGCCAACTACGCCGACATGGCCGCGTTCGCCAAGATGGTCGGCTCGGAGTTCCGCGCCACCAACGGCGGCGACGGCTGCCCGCAGAACTGGGTCCCGCTGGCCCAGCGTTGCGGCGTCACCGCCGGCACGCCGTTCCGTCCGAACGAAGTGAACCCGGTCAACGAGGTCAACAAGGCCGTCTACCTGATGGCCCGCTTCAAGCATGACTTTGACGGCGACATCCGCCTGACCGGCAATATCGGCCTGCGCTACACCAAGACCGAGCGCCAGGCCTCCGGCTATCTGGCCTTCCCGCTGTCAAGCTCGGTGATCAGCGAAGCCACCTGCTCGCAGGTGTTCACGCCGCCGGACGTGCCGCCGCTGATCTGTACGGCGGTCTCGCCGACGGTCCGCGCGCAGCTGCGTCAGTGGGCCAACGGCGCGCTGGTCAAGAACGACGCCTCGGCCTCGTACGACTATCTGCTGCCCAGCTTCAACGCCAAGCTGGCCATGCCGAACGGCTGGCAGTTCCGTCTGGGCGTCTCCAAGACCCTGACGCCGCCGGATATCGGTCTGGTCCGCAACTACTTCAACCTGACCACCAACACCAACGCCGACGGCATCTCGAACGGCGTCCCCTCGGGCACCACCACGGTGGGCAATCCGAAGCTGAAGCCGATCGAGTCAACCAACATCGACCTGTCGGCCGAATGGTACTTCGCGTCGGTCGGCTCGCTGACGATGGCGGTGTTCCACAAGGACCTGACCAACGTCATCACCAACGGCTCGGCCCGGGTGCCGTTCACCAACAACGGCGCGACCTTCGACGTGGCGGTCACCACCCCGGTGAACTCGCCCGACAAGGCCAAGATCCAGGGCTTCGAGATCGGCTACCAGCAGTTCTACGACTTCCTGCCCAAGCCGCTGGACGGGTTCGGCATCAACGCCAACTACAGCTACATCAAGAGCTCGGGTGTGAAGCAGTCGACGCTGTCGGCGACCGACCCCGACGTGGCCGCCGGCCGTGTCGCCAACATCGACACCAGCCTGCTGCCGCTGCAGGGCCTTTCCAAGCACAACGCCAACTTCGCGGCCATCTACGAGAAGGGCAAGATTTCGGCCCGTCTGGCCTACAACTGGCGCTCGAAGTTCCTGCTGACCGTTCGCGACGTGATCATCCCGTATGCGCCGATCATGAACGAGGCTACCGGCCAGCTGGACGGCTCGGTGTTCTACACGGTCAATCCGAAGGTGAAAATCGGGGTGCAGGGCGTGAACCTGCTCAACGAGGTCACCCGGACCACCCAGGTGCTGGACAACAAGCTGCTCACCACCGGTCGCTCGTGGTTCATGAACGACCGTCGCTACACAGTGGTGCTGCGCGCCAGCTTCTAAGTTCCGCTGAGAACTGGCCCGGAGCGCTCGCTTCGGGCCGGGGATCACGGAGGGGTTTCGCCTGGGTCTTTCTTCCGTTTCGGAAGACCGGCGGCGGGGCTCGGTTACTCCTGCCGACTTCCACGCGCATCGTTTCCCCAAGACGGTGCGCGTTTTTCTTGGAGCGCGTGTCATGACCTTCTCTCGCCGCGACCTTCTCGCCGTCGGCGCCGCCGGCGCCCTAGCGGGGCCCGCCCTGGCCGCGGAAGGACCGTCGCTGCGCGAGTTGGCCAAGGCCAAGGGGGTCCAGTTCGGTAGCGCCGTCCCGGCCGGTCCGCGTGGGGCCACGACCGGTCCGTTCGAGGACGCCCGGCACCGGGAGATCCTGATCCGCGAGTGCGGCGTGCTCGTGCCCGAGAACGAGCTGAAGTGGTACGTGGTCCGGGCGCGTGGGCCGCAGTCCTTCGACTTCGAGCGCGCCGACCGCGTCGCCGAATTCGCCAAGGCCAACGGCCAGGCCCTGCGTGGCCACACCCTGATCTGGCATCATCCGCAATGGTTCCCGAACTGGGTGAAGGGCTACGACTTCGGGCCCAGGCCCGCGCAGGCGGCCGCCAGGATGGTCACCGAGCACATCCAGGCCCTGTGCCGGCGCTATCCGCAGATGATCTCGTGGGACGTGATCAACGAGACGGTCGACCCGGCCGACGGTTCGATCCGCTCGACCTTCCTGTCCGACGCCATGGGCAAGGAAGAGGTGCTAGACCTGTCGTTCCACGTCGCCCGCGAAGCCGCGCCCAAGGCCCGCCTCGTCTACAACGACTATATGAGCCAGGAGGTTGGCAACGAGAAGCACCGCTACGGCGTGCTCAAGCTGCTGGAAGGCTTCAGGAAACGCGGCACGCCGGTCGACGCCCTGGGCGTCCAGAGCCACATTGGCGCGGCGAACGAGGACAGCTTCACCGGTTTCGGCAAGCCGCAGGAAAAGGAATGGACCGCCTTCCTGAACGACGTCACCGGTATGGGCTATGATCTGCTCGTCACCGAGTTCGACGTTCACGACAAGGGCCTGCCCTACGACTTCGGTTCACGCGACGCGGCGGTGGCGGCCTACGCCAAGGCCTTCCTCGACCAGATGCTCAGCTATCGCCAGACCAAGGAGGTCCTGGCCTGGGGCATGATCGACAAGTACTCGTGGCTGCAGGGCCGCTGGCTGCGCCAGGACGGCAAGCCCAAGCGCCCGACCCTCTATGACGACAATTACCAGCCCAAGCCGCTACGCGAGGCGGTGGCGGCGGCGCTGAGGGCTGCGCCGGCGCGGTAGGGCTTTTACACCATCAAAAACCCGATCTCCCCGGCGAATGCCGGGGCCCAGATCGTAAAGCTCATGCAGTTCAAGGACGGCCTACACCCGGGATGCATCTGGGTCCCGGCATTCGCCGGGAAGGTCGGGAGGAGTAAGGCGGATGATCCGAACGGCAATGATATTGGCTCTGTTGGCCACCCCCGCGCTGGCGCCGCACACAGCCCAGGCCGCGCCCCAGACCGCCCGGTTCAGCAACTTCGTCTACGAGGGCTCCGACCCGTCCGACGTGGTCAAGGCCGGGCCGGGCCAATACCGCAACCCGATCGTTCAGGGTTTCTATCCCGATCCCAGCGTGACGCGGGCGGGCAAGGACTTCTATCTGGTCAACTCGACCTTCGCCTGGTTCCCGGGCCTGCCGATCTTCCACTCCACCGACCTCGTCCACTGGGAGCAGATCGGCAACGCCATCGACCGGCCCGGCATGCTGGACTTCAAGCGCCTGGGCCTGTCGCGCGCGGTGTTCGCCCCGGCGATCCAGGAGCACCAGGGAACCTTCTATATCCTCAACACCTGCGTCGACTGCGGCGGCAACTACCTGATCACCGCCAAGGACCCGAAGGGGCCGTGGTCGGACCCGGTCTGGCTGCCCGACGTCGGCGGCATCGACTCGTCGATCTTCTTCGACGACGACGGCCGCGCCTGGATCCTCAATAATGACGAGCCACCAGGTCCCGCCGAATATCCCGGCCACCGCGCCATCTGGATCCGCGAGTATGATCCGAAGACCCAGAAGACCATCGGCCCGGCCAAGGTGCTGCTGGACAAGGGCGTCAACCCCGCCGCCAAGCCGATCTGGCCCGAGGGGCCGCATATCCTGAAGAAGGATGGATGGTACTATCTGACCGCCGCCGAGGGCGGCACGGCAGAGGGCCACAGCCAAGTGGTGCTGCGCTCGAAGTCGGTCACCGGTCCTTATATTCCGTATACGGATAATCCGATCCTGACCCAGCGCGACCTGCCGCGCGACCGCCCGCTGCCGATCACCTCGGCGGGCCACGCCGACATCGTCGACACGCCCGACGGCCAGTGGTGGGCGACCTTCCTGGCGGTCCGCCCCTACGGCGATGATCGCTACAACACTGGGCGCGAGACCTTCCTGCTGCCGGTCGCGTGGAAGGATGGCTGGCCGGTGATCCTGGAGAACGGCAAGACCATCCCCTATGTCGCCGACGCGCCCAAGCTGCCGGCGCTGAAGACGGCGCCGACCTCAGGCCCGTTCAAGGCGGCTGAAACCTTCACGGGTCCCGAACTGCCGAAGAACTGGATGACCATGCGCATCCCGACTTCGCGCTGGTGGAGCGTCAAGGACGGGGCGCTGAGCCTGGAGGCCCGCAAGGACAGGCTGGGCGGCCACGAGCAACCCTCGATCTGGGCCCGCCGCCAGCAGCACATGAACGCCAGCGTCAGCACCACCGTCCGCTTCGACCCCAGGGTCGACGGTGACAAGGCGGGCCTGGTGGCGGTGCAGAGCGACGACTTCTACTGGTTCGTGGGCCTGGCGCGCGCTGGCGGCCAGATCGTGGTCCGAGTCGAGAAGCGCACGGGCAAGGGCGATCCGGTCGACGGCGTGGTAGTGGCGCAGGCGCCTGTGGTGCTGAAGCCGGGGCAGGGTCTCGACCTCAAGATCGCCGTAAGAGGCGGGGCCATGGACTTCGTCTACGCCGCCGCGCCGGGCCAGTGGAAGACGCTGAAGGCGGGCGCTGACGCCACGACGCTCAGCACCAAGGTCGCCGGCGGGTTCGTGGGGACCATGCTGGGCGTCTACGCCCATGGGGCGGAGCAGTAGGACTTTCCTATAGGTTCCCTCTCCCTTTGGGAGAGGGAACCGGGTTTACCAGCGAAACGCCCTCGCCCTCACCGATACCGATACAGCTTCACCCGCTGCACCCCGAACTCGGTCGGCGGCAGGCGGATGTGGCGGCCCTGGTGGGTCTGGTCGCCGTTCAGCCAGCGGCCGTCGACCCACTGGCCGTTCTCGAAGCGCAGCTCGCGCACCGTCTCCAGGCCCACCGACCCGTCCTTCGTGGCGAAGGTCAGGGTGATGCCCCGGCCGGCGACGATGAACGCGTCCGGACCCGTCTGGATGACCAGACCGCCGTGGGCGGCGTGGTCTTGGGCGTCCTTGGGCGTCCAGGGATCGACCACGGTCACCGTGACGTCCCAGGGACCGAAGCTGGCTTTGCGGGGCGTCAGGTCCATCGTCCCGTCATAGGCCACCGGCGCACGGAAGCCGCGCATGGTCCTGCCGCCGTCGTGGGTGGTGATCAGGGGCGTCAGCTGGTCCAGCAGGCGATAGGCCGCGCCCAGGGTCTTCACGCCCTCGGGCGGCAGGTTCTCGATCGAGAAGGGCGAGAAGCCGATCGCGTCGTGCTCGCCGATGGCCCAGAAGGCGTTGCCCGGGGCGGGCGTCTTGCCGGCCTGGTCGGCCTCGGGGATGAACAGCGGCTGGTCGGGCCGATCGTACGGCGGCATCCACTTGGTGAAGTCCGGATAGTAGATGTCGGGCGACAGCATGTCCAAGGACGGCGCGGCCGCGCGCCACAGGTCGATCAGGTGGGGCAGGGGGCCGGCGCTGGGATAGCCGCCCGGAACCGCGCCCGGTCGGGGCAGGGCTGCGTTGACGTACATGGGCAGGTCGTAGGCCTTCTTCCCCGCCGCCGTCACAGCCTCGACATAGCGGCCGAAGGTCCAGGCCTGCCACAGCTCGTCCGTGGCCAGAGATGCGCCGAACACCTCTTCCCAGGTCCCGGACATCTTGCCCTTGATCTGGCCGCCCAGCGCCTTGAGGGCGGCGGCCGGCACGGGCTTGTTGAAGTCGGCGTTGGCGGCCTCGGTGCGGTCGCGCGCCTGCGGCAGCATGCCAATCTCGTTCTCGACCTGGATCATCAGAACCGTACGTTTGTCGCCGTCGACGGCCTTCAGATGGGCCATCATGGCGGCGAAGGCCTTGGCGTCGGCGTCCCGTGTGGCCGGGTAGGAGGCGCTGAGGATCTCAACCGCCTTGCCCTCGGCCGTGCGAGCGTGGGGAAACCGGGCCGGGTCGCGCTTCACCCAGGCCGGCGTGTAGGTCGACATGCTGTTCTTCCAGGCCCCGAACCACAGCAGAACCAGCCGCATGTCGTGGGCGCGGGCCTGCTGGATCATGCCGTCCAGCACCGTGAAGTCGAACTTGCCCTCGACCGGCTCGACCTGCTCCCAGGCGACCGGGGCCAACACGGTGTTGAGGTTGGCGGCCTTCATCACCGCCCAGTGGCCCGACAGGTCCTTCAGGTCCGAGCTCGAGGAATTGCCCAGCTCGCCGCCCAGGATCAGGTACGGCTTGTCATTGACCAGCAGGCGATGGAGGCCGTCGATCTTGGCGATCCGAGGCGCGGGCTCGGCGTGAGCGGACGCGGCGGAGAGGCCCAGGAGCAGGGCGGCGAGGGTGGTGGTGAGACAACGCATGGCGAGATCAGATGACGTTGCGCCACCCGTAAGATCAATTGTCAAAGAGGTCTGAGCGGCAAAAAATGTTACCGGTATCGTCGGCGCGTATGATCGGACATCGATCTTTTTCAGCCAGGGGAGAAGGGGGGGATGGCCGAACGCCCTTTCCGCACCCCACGCAACCCCCAGTTCTGGGGGGTGCGCGGGTAACGGTGTTCCATGAGAGTTGCCGGAAAGCTTGTCCTGCCCCAAGCTTTGGATCGTATGCGCGTCTCATCCCCCACCACCCTGTTGCTCGGCGTCGTGCTGCTGTGCGTGGCGACGGCCCTTGCCGGCGTGTGGATGGCGATCAGCCCGCCTTGGCTGGGGGCGCGCTTTCAGGCGCGGGCCGACGGGGCGGTGGTCATCGCCAAGCTGGTTCCGGATGGTCCCTTGGCGCGGGCCGGCGCCAAGGTCGGTGACCGGCTGGCGGGGATCGGCGCGGACCTGACCGCGCCGCTTCTAAGAGCCCAGGACACCGGCGCCTTCGAGCAGGCCGCCACTGAGCGCGCGCATCGCGACATGAGCCGTCGGCAGGCCGCCTTGGCCGAGGCCTTGTCGGCGCGCCCCCCCGTCCTGCGTCTGGCGAGCGCAGATGGCGCCCAGCGCGTGGCGACCCTCGACGAGCGCGTGCGGCCGCTGAACCGGCTGGGCGCGGAGTTCTGGGCCAACCTGGCCTTTGGCCTGATCGCCACCCTGATCGTCGGCTGGGTATGGGCCCTGCGGCCGCGAGACCTGGCCACCCAGCTCTTCGCCCTGACCGGCCTGTCGATGCTGGCCTTCACTTTCGGCTGGGCGGTCAACGCTAGCGTCGAACTGGTCGCCGACGGGGCGATGGCGTCTGGCGCGCACCTGCTGAACATGGTGGGCGCAGTGGCCTATGGCGGGGCCATGATCGCCTTCTTCCTTGTCTATCCGACCCGGGTCACGCGGCTGCCCGTGGCCTGGCTGGTCCCGCTCTGCGTGCTGGTCTGGGCGCTGACGCCGCTCTTGCCCGGTAACCCGCCGCTGGAGAGCACAGGCCAGTCTGTGACCACCCTCGAGATGGCCCTGATCATCGTCGCCATCGGCGTCCAGGCCTTCGCCAGCCGCAAGAACCCCGCCGCCATGGCCGCCGCCCGCTGGCTCGGGCTGTCGGTGATCCTGGGCGCGGGGGCGTTCATCGGCAATGTCGCCCTGCCGATCGCCCTGGGGCGCGAGCCCTTCCTGGACAGTCGCTTTTCGCTGGGCTTTTTCGTCGTCATCTACGTCGGCATGGCCGTGGGCCTGCGCCGCTACCGGCTGTTCGAGCTGGACCAGTGGGCGTTCCGGATCCTGTTCTACATCAGCGCCGGCGCGGCGCTGCTGGCGGTCGATGGGCTGTTGATCACCGCTCTCGGCGCGGCGCCGGGCGCGGCGCTGGGGGTGTCGCTGCTGGTCGTGGCCTTCGCTTACCTGCCGTTCCGTGATCTTTTGTGGCGGCTGACCCTGGGCCGGCGGACGATGAAGGAGCACGAGATGTTCGCCGCCGTGGCTCAGGTGGCCCTGGTGCATGACGTCGAGGCGCGGGCCAAGGCCTGGCGTGACCTGCTGGCCAAGGTCTACGAGCCGCTTGAGGTCGCGCCCAGCGCCGCCGGCCGCGTCCGGGCCGAAATCCTGGAGGAGGGCGTGGGCCTGGGCCTGCCCGCCGCCGCAGGATCGACGGCGCTGGACCTGCGCTTTCCCTTCCGTGGCAGGGGCCTGTTCGGTACGGCCCAGGCGCAGCTCGCCGACCAGCTGGTGAGCTTGCTCGCCCAGATCGAGCAGGGCCGGGACGCCTATGCCCGGGGCGTGATCGAGGAGCGCCTGCGCATCGCCCGCGATCTGCACGACGACGTCGGCGCGCGGCTGCTGTCGGGCTTGCATCGCCATGACCTTTCCCAGACCCGAGAGGCCATGCGCGGGGCGATCGGCGATCTGCGCTCGATCGTCTCGGGCCTGTCGGGCCGCGACCTGCCGCTGGAGGCGGTGCTGGCCGATCTTCGCCACGAAACCGCCGAGCGTCTTGAGGCCGCCGGGATCGCCCTGGACTGGCCGCCGGTGGAGCTGGTCGACCCCGATCGCACCGCGCCCTATCGCGTCTACAAGAACCTGACCTCGGCCGTGCGCGAGGTGATCTCCAACGCCATCCGCCACGCCGGCGCGACGCGCGTCAGCGTGGACGTGCGCGAGGCTGAAGGGCGCCTGGCGGTGACGATCGCCGACGACGGCGTCGGGCTGCCCGATGCGCCGGGCGGGCGCCGCAGCGGCCTGGCCAATCTGGAACGCCGCCTGGGCGAGATCGGCGGCGAGGTCGAGATTCCGCCGGCCGAGCAAGGTCTGACCATCCGTCTTTCCGCCCCCCTTGAGGTGAGCGCCGCCGCATGAGTTCCCCCGAAACCGCGCTTGTCCTCGAAGACCAGGCCGAGACCCGCGAGCATCTGCTGGCGGCGCTGTCCGAAGCCTTTCCGGGGGTCGTCGCGCGGGGCGCGGGCGATCTGGCCGAGGCGCGGTCGTTCCTGGACGGCGGCGGTCCCCCGGACCTGGCTCTGGTGGACCTGGCCCTGCCGGATGGTCGCGGCGTCGACTTCCTGCGGGATCTCGCCGAACGCTCGGGCGGCGCCACGCGCTCGGTGGTCGTGACCATCTACGCCGACGACGCCCACCTGTTCGACGCCATCGCGGCGGGGGCGGGCGGCTATCTGCTGAAGGACATGGGGCGCGAGGAGCTGGTGCGTTACCTGCGCCGGCTGGAAGCAGGCGAAACGCCGCTGTCGCCGGCCGTGGCCCGCCGGATGCTGGACTACTTCCGCGCCCGCCCCGCGCCGCTGGCCGCGGTCGAGCCCGAAGCGGCCCTGACCCCGCGCGAGACCGAGGTGCTGCGCCTGATCGGCCGGGGCCTGCGTTCGGGCGAGGCGGCCAAGGTGATGGGCGTCACCGAGCTCACCGTCGCCGGCTACGTCAAGGCGATCTACCGCAAGCTCAACATCTGCTCCCGCGCCGAGGCGGCCTTGGAGGCGCAGCGACGGGGGCTGGTTTAGGGGGATGGAGCGCGCGCTAAAACCCCGATCTCCCCGGCGAATGCCGGGGCCCAGATTCATTTTGACCAGTTTGAGTTGATCCGAGACGCGACCTGTCCGCTTGTCGAGTGCTCGTGGGTTCGATCTGGGCCCCGGCATTCGCCGGGGAGGTCGGAGCAGGGCGCGCAAATTTTCGCCGCGAAGTTCGGGTCAAGGATGGCTACGGTGCCGACACCGGAATCGAACCTCGAAAGACCCATGCGCCTCTTTGCTTCCCTCGCCGTCACGGCCGTTCTCGCCGCCGCCGGCGCCGCCCATGCCCAGGTCACGCCGTCGGCGCCGCCGCAGCTGAACGCCGGTCCGTCGGCCGCCGCGACGGCCGGCAAGGCCTTCCTCGCCAACAACGCCAAGGCGCCGGGCGTGGTCAGCCTGCCGTCGGGCCTGCAGTACAAGGTCATCGCCTCGGGCCCCAAGGACGGCCCGTCGCCGAAGCTGGGCGACATCGTCAAGGTCAACTACGAGGGCAAGCTGTTGAACGGCACGGTCTTCGACTCGAGCTTCGCGCGCGGCAAGGCGGCGATCATGCCTGCCGACGGCCTGATCCAAGGCTGGCTGGAGGCCTTGCCGAAGATGAAGGTCGGCGACGAGTGGATGCTCTTCATCCCGCCCGAGCTGGCCTACGGCTCGCGCGATCTTGGCGAGATCCCGCCCGACAGCACCCTGGTCTTCCGCCTGAAGCTGGAGGGTATGCTGGCGGTGGATTGACCCATCAGTCGTGCTCAAAACGGGTAGCGTCGCGGGGTTGAAGGCGGCCGCTCGCCTTGCGGCGCCTTGGGTCTGCGACCACAGGTCGCGTATCATGGTATCCGGTCCTCGCGCAGGGTAAGGCATGGGGCGGGAAACCTTATCAGCGATGCGGCTCGACGCGCGGCCGACGCGACTGATCTTCGGGATCGTCGGCGCCGCCGCCGTGCTGGTCCTGGTTTCGGTTCTCGGCGCCTTGGCGCTGATGTTGCAGGCCGCCCACCAGGTCGACCGCACCGACACCGCCGACGACATCGCCCTGGCGACGCGAGGCCTTACGCGCACGCTCGACCGGATGGAGCGCGAGGTGACCTCGGCTACCGTCTGGGACGCCGCCTATCAGGCGATCGGACCGAGGGTCGACCAAGCCTGGGCCGATACGAATTTTGGCGCTTACTACCACCAGCAGTTCGACCACGATCTGACCTTCGTTGTTCTTGCGGGTCAGGTGGTCTACGCCGCACGAGAGGGGCAACGCGCCGCGCCCGAAACCATGGGGGCGTTTCCCGCCGCCACGGCCCGGTTCGTCTCGGAGATCGGCGACAAGGCGCGGGCGGCCCGGCGGGCGGGGCGACTGAGCACGGCCGGCGAGGTGACTCGTATGGGTCTGATGCGCGTCGACGGAGCGGTCTATCTCGTGGCCCTGGCCTCGATCACGCCCGAAAGCGCTCGGGTGGCCGCGCTGTATGGCGGACCGCAGGCCGTGGTGGTCAGCGCCCGCCGCATGGACGAGGCGTTCGTCCGTCAGTTCGCCGCCGATATGGGCTTCAAGGGGCTGACGCTGCTGAAGGGAGCGCCGGAGCGAGGTCCCCGCGTCGTCCTGACCGACATGGACGGCAAGCCTATCGGCGCGTTCGCCTGGTCGCCTCAGAACCCTGGCCTGTCCCTGATCCGCAGCATCGCGCCGTTGATCATCGTCGGCTTCTTGGTGCTGACCATCGCCGGGGCGGTATTGATGCAGCGCGTGGCCGAGGCCCTGGCCAGTATGGAGGCCAGCCGCCTGGCCCTGGTCGCCGCCAAGGAAGCCGCCGAGGCGGCCGACGCGGCCAAGACCCGCTTTCTGGCCAATATGAGCCACGAGGTCCGCACGCCGCTGAACGGGGTCTTGGGCATGGCCCAGGTGATGGCGGCCGACACCCTGTCCGAGCCCCAGGCCAAGCGCTTGCGGATCCTCGAGGAGTCCGGCCGGGCGCTGCTGGCGCTGCTGAACGACATTCTGGACATCGCCCGGCTGGAGCATGGCGGGGTGCGTCTGCGCGCCGAGGTGTTCGACCTGGCCGGTCTGGTCGAGGCGTCCTGCGCGGCCTTTTCGGGCGCCGCCGCCGCCAAGGGCCTGGCGCTGGTCACCGACATCGACCCCGAACTGCGGGGCCGCTGGACCGGCGACCCGGTGCGGCTGCGCCAGGTGCTGGGCAATCTGGTGGCCAATGGCGTGAAGTTCACCGACGAAGGCTCGGTCACGGTGCGGGTGCGCCGAGGGGGCAAGATCGGTCTGCGCTTCGAGGTCGAGGACACCGGCCTGGGCATCGCGCCCGAGCATCTGCCAGATCTCTTCAAGACCTTTTCCCAGGTCGACACCTCGATGACCCGCGTCCATGACGGGGCGGGACTTGGGCTGGCCATCTGCCGCGAGCTGGTCGAGCTGATGGGCGGGACGGTCGGCGTGCGCTCGACGCCGGGCGAGGGGTCCAGCTTCCACTTCACCGTTCCCTTGATTCAGGCCACGGGCGACAAACCGACCCTGCGGGTGGTGCGCTAGGCCGGCGCCTGCTTCGCGCGCAACTGGACGCTCAGGGCGCCGATAATTCGGCGCCTGACCGCCAAGCGTCGCTGCATTGCGGCGCCGAGACTCGCCGAGGCCCGACCTCCCGTGCGCTGCTGCCTCCACACCGCCCCTGTCGGCGGTTCGACGGGGGTACGAGTTCATGCAATCGGGCGCTGGAACGCCAACGCGGCGTCAGCTTCTTTCGGCCATCGCCAAGGTCGGCGGCACGGCCGCGCTGTATCAGGCGATGACGTCCCTGGGCCACGCGGCCGAGACCCAGTTCCACGGCCCGCCCAACCTGCAAGGCGCGCGGCCGGGGGCCAGCGTCATCGTGCTGGGCGCGGGCCTGGCGGGTATGCTGGCGGCGTTCGAGCTGCGCAAGGCCGGCTACAAGGTCCAGATTCTGGAGTTCCAGAACCGCCCCGGCGGCCGCAATTGGTCCCTTCGCGGGGGCGACACCTATACCGAGCTGGGCGGCGCAACCCAGAAGGTCGGCTATGCGGCCGGCAACTACTTCAACCCCGGCCCCTGGCGCATTCCGCACCACCACCGGACCCTGCTGCACTACTGCAAACAGTTCGGCGTGGCCCTGGAGCCGTTCATCCAGTTCAACCATTCGGGCTGGGTCCACTCGTCCCAGGCCTTCGGCGGCAAGCCGGTGCGTTTCAACGCCGCCGCCGCCGACTTCGAGGGCAACATCGCCGAGCTCTTGGCCAAGTCGGTCAACGCCAAGGCGCTGGACGACGCGGTCACCCAGGAGGATCGCGACCGCCTGCTCGCAGCCCTCAAAGGCTGGGGCATGCTGGACAAGGACTACCGCTACTCGGCCTCGCTGCGGGCCTCCTCGCACCGGGGCTTCAAGCGGCCGGGCGGCGGCGGGGTGGACGGCGCGCCGATCCCGTCGGACGATCTCTACAGCCTGCATGACGTCCTGGACCCGCAGGTCTGGACGTCGATGGCCTTCTTCATGGGCCACGAGATGCAGACCACCATGTTCCAGCCGGTGGGCGGCATGGACATGATCGGCAAGGCCTTCGCCAAGCAGGTCGAGGGCCTGATCACCTACAACGCCAAGGTCAGCAAGATCGCCCAGGACGACAAGGGCGTGGTCGTCACCTACGCCGACACCGTCACCGGCAAGGTCGTCGAGGCCAAGGGCGACTGGTGTGTCTGTACGATCCCGCTGGGCATCCTGGGCCAGATGGATCTGGCCGTGACCGACGAGATGATGGCCGCCATCAAGGCCGTGCCCTATTCGGGCCAGGTCAAGATCGGCCTGGAGATGAAGCGCCGCTTCTGGGAGGAGGACGACTTCATCTACGGCGGCCACAGCTTCACCGACCAGGAGATCAGCCTGATCTCCTATCCCAACAACAACATGTTCCAGGACGGTCCGGCGGTGCTGCTGGGCGCCTTCGCCCGCGACCTCGGCGCCTTCCGCCTGGCCGGCATGACGCCTGAGCAGCGGATCGAGGCGGCCTTGGCGCAGGGCTCGGTGATCCACCCCGGCAGCTACCGCAAGGAGTTCCGCACCGGCGCCTCGGTGGCCTGGAGCCGCGTGCCCTGGAGCCTGGGCTGCTGCGCCCGCTGGAACGAGGAGACGCGCAAGGAGCACTACCAGACCCTGGTGGCCATGGACCGCCGGATCGTGCTGGCCGGCGAGCACGCCTCCTATGTCGGCTGCTGGATGGAGGGGGCGCTGCTGTCGTCCATCGACGCCATCAGCCGCCTGCACAAACGCGCCCTGAGCGCCTGATCGGGAGCCCTGACATGCGGATGCTTCTTCTTGTGGCCGGCGCCTTGATGACCCTGCCGGCCGCCACCTTGGCCCAGGACACCAGTGGTGGGGTCGTGCGGGTCGAAAAGCCCGTCACCGGCGAGCAGGTCTATGGCGCGGTCTGCCAGGCCTGCCACATGGCGGACGCCAAGGGCGCCGTGGGCGCGGGGACCATCCCCGCCCTGGCCTCGAACCCGAAACTGGCGGGCGCGGCCTATCCGATCATGGTCGTGGCGCGCGGGCAGGGCGCCATGCCAGGCTTCGCCGGCATGCTGAGCAACGCCCAGATGGCCGAGGCGGTGACCTATGTCCGCACCCACTTCGGCAACAGCTACGCCAAGCCGGTGACGGAAGCGGATGTGGCCAAGTTCGCCAAGCCGCCGGCGGCTGGGGGGCATTAGCCATAAAGATGCTCCCCCGCGATGCGGGGGAGCTGTCACGGAGTGACTGAGGGGGCGAGCTGGGCGAAAGCCGCGTTAGCCCCCTCCGGCCCTCTGGGCCACCTCCCCCGCATCGCGGGGGAGGATCTTGAAGCGCGCAGTCACCCCACCTTCACCAACCCATCGACCCGGCGCGTCAGGCCCAGCGGGTTCTCCGTCCGCAGCTCCGCCGGTAGCAGCGCTTCCGGCAAGTTCTGGTAGCTGACCGGACGCAGGAACCGCGCGATGGCCAAGGTTCCGACCGAGGTCGTGCGGCCGTCGCTGGTCGAGGGGAACGGGCCGCCGTGGACCATGGCGTGGGCCACCTCAACGCCGGTGCCGAAACCGTTCACGAGAATGCGGCCGGCCTTCAGCTCCAGGGCGGGCAGGAGGGCGGCGGCGATGCCGTGGTCGGCCTCTTCCAGGTGGATGGCGATGGTCAGCTGGCCTTCGAGCGCGGCGATGACCGCCTCGAGCTCGGCCTGGCCCGCGCAGCGCACCACCAGCGAGGCGGCGCCGAACACTTCCTCATGCAGGTGCGGATTGGCCAGGAAGTCGCCGGCCTTGACGCTGAACAGCGCCGCCTGGCCGGTATGGCTGTGCTCGGGGCCGGTCTGCCCGCGCGCCACAGTGGTCACTTCCGCGGCGTCCGACAGGGCCGCGACGCCATGCGCGAAGGCCTGGCAGATACCGGGGGTCAGCATGACCGAGGCCGGCGCGGCCTCGACCGCCTTGCCGGCGGCTTCGACGAAGGCGTCCAGTTCGGGGCCGTCGATGGCCAGGATCAGGCCGGGATTGGTGCAGAACTGGCCAGCCCCCAGGGTCAGCGCGGCCACGAAGTCCGGCGCGATCGTCTCGGCCCGGGCCTTCAGCGCGCCCGGCAGCAGGATCACTGGATTGATGCTGCTCATTTCGGCGTAGAACGGGATCGGCTCGGGCCGGCCCTGGGCGATGGCCAGCAAGGCCAGGCCCCCGCGGCGCGAACCGGTGAAGCCGGCGGCCTTGATGCGCGGGTCGGCGACCAGGGCCTGGCTGACCTCGTAGCCGCTGTCGTGGATCATCGCGAACACGCCCGGATGCACGCCCACCTCGGCGGCGGCCGCCTGGATGGCGCGGCCGACCAGCTCCGAGGCGCCGGGGTGAGCCGGGTGGGCCTTGACCACCACCGGGCAGCCGGCCGCCAAGGCGCTGGCCGTGTCGCCCCCGGCCACCGAGAAGGCCAGCGGGAAGTTGCTGGCGCCAAACACGGCCACCGGGCCCAGCGGCACGTTGCGCAGGCGCAGGTCCGGACGCGGCAGCGGCTTGCGCTCGGGCAGGGCGGGATCGATCCGCGCCTCCAGGAAGCCGCCGTCGCGCAGCACGCTGGCGAAGAGGCGCAGCTGGCCGACCGTGCGGCCACGCTCGCCCTCCAGGCGCGGGCGGGGCAGGCCGGTCTCAGCCATGGTGCGCACGATCAGGTCATCGCCGATCGCTTCGATCTGGGCGGCGATGGCCTCCAGGAACTGGGCGCGGGTTTCGTAGGGCAGGGCGCGGTAGGGCCCGAACGCCTCGGCGGCCAGGGCGCAGGCGGCCTCGACATCGGCCTTGGTCGCCCCGCCGAAAGCCGGCTCCAGGGTCTCGCCGGTGGCGGGATTGACGCCCTTGATCTCGCCGTGGGTCCCCAAGCGGCGCTCGCCGCCGATCAGAAGCTCGCCCGTCAGATGCGCCATGGTCGTCCCGATGATTGTGGTGTGGAGCCGCTATATGAGAGCGCTAACGTGACATGTCCATGCGCGCTGGGGCCAGGATAGCCGATTGGGCGCCCCTTGCGGGCCGGTTTTGCGGGAGCTTGCCCGTTCGGCGGCCAAAGTACGGGGATTGGCGCGCTTGAATGCTCTGAATAAGCGCGATGAACGCGCGGAAAATCAGTGGCTTGTCACTTTTACAGGCCCGCCAATCATCTGCGCCCGCTGGCGCCGTATCTTTGTGTCATGGCCGGAAGAAGCGACGAGGTCCGGGACTGGAGCGCGACGCTGCAGACCCGCCTCCAGGCGAAGATGGATAACCTCATCGCCGCTTTCGAAATCTCCACCGACCCCGCCGAGCGCGCCCAGATCGAGAAGGACGCTCGCGCCTGCGGCGTCTTCGCGCGATCGGGCAAGGCAGTGGCCACGATGGTGCCTGAGCCTAGAGCCAAACCCGCCGCCGACGAGGCGGTCGATGACGATGAGGCCTCCATGCATGACGGCATACCGGACGACCCCGAAGAACTTCAGGCCGCTCTTGTCGCCCGCTTCACTCGCCTTGCTGAGTTGCTCGAACTCAAGCGTCGAGATGATGAGGGCGCTGGCGACGGCGGTGGCGACCTTGGAGAAGGAGGATCAGCAGCGCCTGCTTAGTGCGGCCATGGCGGAGCCGCTGAAGCACCAGATCGCCCCGCCTTTCAAGCGCTGGTCGACCTGGCTGATGCTCGGCGGACGCGGCGCGGGCAAGACATTCGCGGGGGCGAGGTGGATGACCTGGAACGCCCTGGCCTATCCGAACATGGCCCTGATCGGTCCCACCCTGCACGATGTCCGCGAAGTGATGATCGAGGGCGCGTCCGGCCTCAAGGCCATGGGAGGACCGGCGTTTCGCCCCCGCTGGGAATCGTCGCGGCGGCGCCTCGTCTGGCCCAACGGCGCGGTCGCCTACGCCTTTTCGGCCGAGGATCCTGAGTCCTTGCGCGGGCCGCAGTTTCACGCGGCCTGGGCCGACGAATTCTGCGCCTGGCCCAAGCCCGGCGAAACCCTGGCCATGCTGCGGTTCGGCCTTCGGCTAGGCGAGGATCCGCGCCTGGTGGTCACCACCACGCCCAAGCCGCATCGGGCGCTCAAGACCCTGATGGCCGAGCCGGGCGTCGCCCTGACCCGCGCTGGAACTCACGCCAACGCCGGCAACTTGGCGCCGACCTTCCTGCGGACGCTGGACAGCCTTTACGGCGGCACGCGGCTGGCCGCCCAGGAGCTGGACGGCGTCGTGGTCGAGACCGACGGCGGCCTGTTCCGCGCCGAGGACCTGGCGAGATGTCGGGCCGCCCGACCGGCGCGTCTCGATCGCGTGGTCGTGGCCGTCGACCCGCCCGCCACGGCCACGGGCGACGCCTGCGGGATCGTGGTGGTCGGACGCCGCGACGACCGCGCCTTTGTCCTGGCCGACGAGACCGCGCGGGGACTGTCTCCGGCCGCCTGGGCGGGCAGGGCCGTGGCCGCCGCGAGGCTCTGGACCGCCGACGCCCTCGTGGCCGAGGCCAACCAGGGCGGCGACATGGTCCGCTCGGTCCTGGCCCAAGCCGATCCGCCGTGCCGGGTGAAGCTGGTCCGCGCCTCGGTGGGAAAAAGGGCGAGGGCCGAACCGGTGGCGGCCTTGTACGAACAGGGCCGCGTCCTGCACTGCGGCGCCTTCGCGGCGCTTGAGGAGGAGCTGATGGCCCTCGGCTCCGGCGACCTCGAACACAGCCCGGACCGGGCGGATGCGCTGGTCTGGGCGGTCAGTGAGTTGATGCTGGGCGAAGCCCGGCGGCCGCGCTTGCGGGCGCTGTGAGGCGGCGATGATCAAGATCCTCCCCCGCGATGCGGGGGAGGTGGCCCAGAGGGCCGGAGGGGGCGAGCGGTGATGAACTCCAGTATTCGCCCCACTGCGGCCTCCGGGGAGGCGAGGATTTCGCGCGCTGGAATGCGGAGCGTAGAGATCCCGCGATCTTCTAGCCACGCGTCACGCTCTGCGTCCCTGCGAGGTCGATGATCGAAGCAATGCCATTCGCCATCGACCTCGACTGCTAGACGCAAGGCCTCGCAGTAGAAATCGAGAATGTAAGGACCAACAGGATGCTGTCGGCGGAATTGTAGCCCGCCGATCTTCCGGCCCTTCAATTGACGCCAAAGCAAACCTTCGGGCAGCGTCAGCTCTTGGCGGAAGCGTTGCGCCGTCAGTCTCTGCACAAGGGGCGGTCTCATTGGCTTCTCCGGTGCTCGCCCCCTCCGTCGCTCCGCGACACCTCCCCCGCGTAGCGGGGGAGGATCTTTCAAAGCGCCACCGCCCACCACCTTAAATTGTTCTCCTTTCATTCTCAACTCCATCTCCCCGGAGCGCACCGCCATGCTTTTCTCCAAACCGCGCCCGCCTGAGCGCAAGGACTCCCGCGCCGCGCGGCTGATCGCGCTGACGACCGGCGGGCGGCCGCAGTGGACGCCGCGCGACTATGGCGCTCTCGCGTCCGAGGGGTTCGCCAAGAACCCGGTGGCCTATCGCTGCGTGCGGATGATCGCCGAGGCCGCCGCCTCAACGCCCCTGGCCGTGTTTGTCGACGGCCGCCGCGCCGACGATCACCCGCTCAAGCGCCTGCTCGACCGGCCCAATCCTGAGCAGGGCGGACCAGACCTCATGGAGGCGTTCTTCGGAAGCCTGCAGGTGGCCGGCAACGCCTATCTGGAGGCGACCGGGGAGGGCGCGCCTGCTGAACTCTACGCCCTGCGCCCCGACCGGATGACGCTGGTTCCCGGGCCGCGCGGCTGGCCGCTGGCCTATGACTACCAGGCCGCCGGGCGCACGGTGCGGATCGGGCGCGACGGCGATGGCTGGCTGCCGGTGCTGCACCTGAAGCTGTTCAACCCGACCAACGATCACTACGGCCTTTCGCCCCTGGAGGCGGCGGCGTTCGCGATCGACGTCCACAACGCTTCCAGCGCCTGGAACAAGGCGCTGTTGGACAATTCGGCAAGGCCCTCCGGCGCGCTCGTTTATTCGTCCAAGGACGCCGGCGACCGGCTGACCGACGAGCAGTTCGACCGGCTGAAGACCGAGCTGGCCAGCGCCCATTCCGGCCAGGCCAATGCGGGCCGGCCGCTGCTGCTGGAGGGCGGCCTAGACTGGCGGGCCATGTCGCTGTCGCCGGCCGAGATGGACTTTACCGAGGGCAAGCACGCCGCCGCCCGCGAGATCGCCCTGGCGTTCGGGGTTCCGCCGCAGCTGCTGGGCATCCCCGGCGACAACACCTACGCCAACTATCGCGAGGCCAACGCCGCCTTCTGGCGCGGGACGGTGGTTCCGCTGGCCCAGCGGGCGGCGCGGGCGCTCACCGGCTGGCTGGGCGCGAAGTTCCCCGGCGCGACCATCGTCCCCGACCTCGACGCCGTCCCCGCCCTGTCGGCCGAGCGCGACGCCCTGTGGAGCCGCCTGCAGGCGGCGAGCTTCCTCACCGACGCCGAGCGGCGGCGGCTGGCGGGGCTGGAGCATTAATCGGCCGGCGCTGTTGGCCCCCATCTGACCGCTTCGCGGTCGACCGCCCCCGCAGGGGGCGGAAGGAGCCTCCTTCTTCCCCCTCCGGGGGAGGAGCGCGTCAGCGCGGAGGGGGCCTTGATCGAGAGAACCCCATGACCCAACCCACCCGCTGGCGGCTGGACCGTCAGGTGTCGGCCGCCGTGCTGGTCACCGTGTTCCTGCAGGCGGCCGCCGCGCTGCTCTGGGCCGGCAAGGCCGCCGCGCGGATCGACGAGATGCAGCGCCGGCTCGAGGCCCAGGCCCCGGTCGCCGAGCGCCTGGCCCGCCTGGAGGCCCAGGCCGAGGCCGCCCGCCAGAGCCTGATCCGCATCGAGGCCCGACTGGAGCGCGGCCATGAACGATGACCTGAAGATCGAGGGCTATGCGTCCCTGTTCTGGACTCGCGACCTCAATGACGACGTCACCGCCGCCGGAGCCTTCGCCGAAAGCCTGGCGACCGGAAGCCCCGTCAAGATGCTGCACCAGCACGACGAGGCCGAGCCGATCGGCGTCTGGGACGCCGTGGTCGAGGACGCCAAGGGCCTGTTCGTCCGTGGACGGATTTTGCGCGCGACCCCACGCGGAGCCCTGGTCGCCGCCCTGGTCGAAGCCGGGGCGCTGGACGGCCTCTCCATCGGCTTTCGCCAGGTGAAGGCGCGGACGCAGGGTCGCCTGCGCGTGCTGTCCCGCGTGGAGCTGTGGGAGGTGTCGATCGTGACCTTCCCGATGCTGCCGGGCGCGCGGCTGAGGGTGGCGTGAAGATCCTCCCCCGCATTGCGGGGGAGGTGGCCCATCGGGCCGGAGGGGGCGAGCCCCGCCAATGTCCAGTTCGCCCCCTCAGTCGCTCCGCGACAGCTCCCCCGCATCGCGAGGGAGCATCTGTTCCCAACCCGGAGAACCCCATGAAGGAAACCAAACACGCGGCCTCGCCCGAGGCCCGCGCGGCGCTGGCTGATGTCTTGACCGCGTTCGAGAGCTTCAAGGCCGCCAATGACGCGCGGCTGGCGGCGATCGAGACCAAGCGGGCCGACGTCCTCCTGGAAGAGAAGGTCGGCCGTATCGACGAGGCCGTCTCCCGCGCCCAGGAGCGTCTCGACCGCATCATGAGCGACCTGCGCCGACCCGCGCTGGGCGGCGACGCGCCGGTGGCCAGCGTCGACGAGCGCAAGGCCGCCTTCGACCGCTATGTGAAGACCGGCGAGACACCCGCCGCCCTGCTCGAAGCCAAGGGCCTGTCTGAAGGCGCCGCCACCGCCGGCGGCTATGTCGCCCCGCCGGAGCTGGAGCGGCTGATCCTGCGTCGCCTGGCCGCCACCAGCCCGATGCGCGAGATCTGCCAGGTGCGCACCATCGGCGCTGGGACCTTCCGCAAGCCGGTCTCGCCCACGGGCTTGGCCGCCGCCTGGGTGGCCGAGACCGCCGCGCGTCCCGAGACCACGGCCCCGACCCTGGACGTCATCGACTTCCCGGCCGGCGAGCTCTACGCCAGCCCGGCCGCCACCCAGGCTTTGCTGGACGACGCCTATGTCAGCATCGACGAGTGGCTGGCCGAGGAGGTGCAAGACGCCTTCGCCGCCCAGGAGACCTCGGCCTTCATCAGCGGCGACGGGATCAACAAGCCCAAGGGCCTCTTGGCCTACACGGCTGCGCCGGACGCCTCGTACAGCTGGGGCCAGCTCGGCTACCTGGCGACCGGCGTGGCGGGGGGCTGGCCGGCGTCGAACCCGACCGACAAGCTGATCGACCTGATCTATGCGGCCAAGGCCCAGCACCGCCAGAACGGCCGCTTCGTGATGAACCGCCGCACAGTCAGCGCCGTGCGCAAGTTCAAGGACGCGCAAGGCAACTATATCTGGAACGCGGCCCTGCAGCCGGGACAGTCGGCCAGCCTGCTCGGCTTCCCGGTCACCGAGATCGAGGCCATGCCCGACGTGGCGGCCAACGCCATGGCCGTGGCGTTCGGCGACTTCGAGAAGGGCTATCTGATCGTCGACCGCGCGGGCGTGCGCGTGCTGCGCGACCCGTACTCGGCCAAGCCGCACGTGCTGTTCTACACCACCAAGCGCGTGGGCGGCGGCGTCCAGAACTTCGACGCGGTGAAGCTGCTGAAGTTCGCGGCGTCGTAATCCCATCCTAGGTTCCCCTCCCCCTTGCGGGGAGGGGCAGGGGGTGGGGGTGTCAGCGCCTGCCGATCCCCTCTTGGCGCCCAGCCGGCTCCCCCACCCCAACCCCTCCCCGCAAGGGGGAGGGGCTTTCTCCCGAGAAAACCATGCCCCAAGCCCTCACCCTGGCCGAGGCCAGGGCGTTTCTGCGCGTGTCCGACCCTTCGGAAGACGCGCTGCTGACCCTGCTGATCGACGCCGCCGAGGCGCGGGTGGCCAGCGCCGCCGGCGTCGTCCTGAGCGCCCAAAGCCCCGCGCCGCTGCGCCTGTCGGTGCTGATCCTGGCCGCCCACGCCTACGAGCATCGTGAGTCCGGCGAACCGGCCCTGACGCTCGTCGAGCCGTGGCTGGCCCCCTACCGAAAGGCCCGGCTGTGACCGACAAGCCCCTGATCGACGCCCTGGTCGCGACGCTCAAAGCCGCGCCCGCCGTCACCGCCATCGCCGGCCAGCGGATCTATGGCGTCAGTCCCCGCCTGCCGACCTTTCCCTGCATCGTCGTCACCCGCGCCGAAGGCCGGCCGGTTGGCGGCGTCGAGGGGGAGGGGATCGAGCACCTGCTGACCCTGACCTGCGCCAGCCGCTTCGGCGGACCCGAGGAGGCCCGCGCCCTGGTGGCGGCCGTCCGCGCGGCCTTGCACGACGCCCGGCCCGCCCTGGTCGGCCGGCGCCTCGTAAACCTGCGCGTGCCCTATGCCGACGTCTTCGCCGGCGCGGATCGCGAAACCACCCTCGGGATCGTCCGCGTGCGGGCCGTGACCGAGGCCCTCTAGAACCCGGAGACACATCATGGCCGCCCAAGCCGGCAAGGACATGCTGCTGAAGATCAGCGACGGGGCCGCCGCTCCGACCTTTCACACCGTGGCGGGCCTGCGCGCCCGCACCATCAGCCTCAACGCCAAGACCCTGGATGTCACGGACAGCGACAGCGCCGGCCGCTGGCGCGAGCTGCTGGCCGGGGCCGGGGTGCGTTCGGTGGCCGTGTCGGGCTCCGGCGTGTTCCGCGACGCGGCCTCCGACGCCGAGGTCCGGACCAGCTTCTTCGAGCAGTCGGCCCGCGCCTGGCGGCTGATTATCCCGGATTTCGGCCAGCTCGAGGGACCGTTCATCGTCGCGGCCCTGGAATACGCCGGCGAACACGACGGCGAGGCCGCCTTCGCGCTCAGCCTGGCCAGCGCCGGGGCGGTGAGCTTTACGGCGCTTTAGTCCCATTCGGGCCCCCACCTGGCCGCTTCGCGGTCGTCCGCCCCCGGAGGGGGCAGAAGGCGCGCGCATCTCCTTCTTCCCCCTCCGGGGGAGGAGCGCGAAGCGCGGAGGGGGCAAGTGAGAAGGAACCCCTCAGAATGCTCACCCCCAACCCCGCCCGCGGCGAGGTCGTCGTGATCCTGGCCGGCGCGCCGCGTCGCCTGTGCCTGACGCTCGGCGCCCTGGCCCGGATCGAGGCGGCGCTGAATCTCTCCGACTGGTCCCAGCTGCCCGACCGTATCGCCACGCTCAGCGCCGGCGAGCTCTCCGCCATCCTGGCCGCGCTGCTGGAGGGCGGCGGCGAGGCGCCGGAGATCGCCGCCCGCGCCACCGTGCCCGAGGCCGCCAGCGCCCTGGCCGCCGCCTTGGCCGCCTGCGCATGAGCTGGGCCGCGCCGCTGCGCCTGGCGCTGTCGCTGGGCCTGCCGCCCGACGCCTTCTGGCGGCTGTCGCTGAAGGAGTGGCGGGCGCTCACCGAGGCGCCGGCCGCGCCGTCCCTGAACCGTGCGGGCCTGCAAGACCTGATCGCCCGCTATCCCGACGAGGAGGCCTTGTGATGAGTTTGGAGCCAGAGGGCCTATCGGCCGTCCCCGCTCGCGCCGCCGAGGCGGCCGCTGCGTTGGAGAGCCTGAAAGCGCCCGCCGAGCGCGCCGCGCGCTCGATCGACGAGGCCTTCGCCCGCGCCGGCGCATCTCTGGTCCGCTCCTTGGCCCGCGCGGCCTCGGACGGGGAGGTGTCGCTGTCGGAACTGGCGCGCGCGGTGCTGGGCGCGGCCGGAGCGGCGTTGAAGGGCGGGGGTCTCGGCGAGACCCTGACCAAGGTCTTCGCAGGCGCCCGTGCCGACGGCGGGCCGGTGCTGCCGGGCGGGGCCTACCTAGTCGGGGAGCGGGGACCGGAGCTGTTTCGACCCTCTGGCGCGGGATCGATCGAGCCGGTGGGCGGCGGCCCCGTCTCGGTGACGGTCAATGTCCAGGGCGGCGAGGCGTCGGGCCTGATCCGCTCCGACGCCCAGATCGCCCAGGCCCTGGCGCGGGCGGTAAGTCTGGGGGCGAGGGGGCTGTGAAAGCCCCTCCCCCTTGATGGGGGAGGGTTGGGTGGGGGTGACTTCGGCGGGTGACGCCTCGCGGGCGTCTGGCGGAAGTGATCACCCCCATCCCCAACCCTTCCCCCATCGAGGGGGAAGGGGGTTTCACCTAAACCGTCACCGCGTTCGGGTTGATCGGCGCCGGGCCGTACTTGTTCTCGCGCGGCTGGCCGACGCTGCAGCCGACCCACAGGGTGAAGGCCAGCCAGATGCCGAAGGCGATAAAGCAGGCGACAAACAGACCAACCAGAGCGGTCAGGGCCGACACCTCGGGCTCGCCATTGGTGAGGGCGGCGATGGCGGGCATGACCCCCACGGAAACGGCGGCGCCGAACACCAGGGCCGGACCCAGCACCCAGGGCAGAACCTGCCACCAGCCCGTCTGACCCATGTCGTGCAGACGCTTGGTATGGATGCAGACGCTGGCGTAGATCGTGGCCAGAGACAGCGCCCATCCGATCAGCGGAATCCAGCCGGCGACCGCGTTGACGCCCAGCAGGACGAGCCAGCCGATCCAGAACGACTGCCGGCCGATGCGGCCCTCAGGCGACAGGAACAGGGTCTTCCAATCCATCTCTTGGTCTCCAATCTCGATCCTTAACTTAGGGACCGATCGCCCGCGCAAGAAGTGAAAAGCGGGTCATGACGTCGTCTTAATGGCGCCCGGCTACGCGCCGCCCTGCTTTTCCGCAAACCTTTTCACGACTTTCCAGAAGGATCGCTTGATGAGCGAGTTCCATGAGGCGCGCCTGCCTGCGCGCCTGGCGTTCGGCTGCACCGGCGGCGTCGAGCGGCGGACCGACGTGGTGACCCTGGCCTCTGGCCATGAGCGGCGCACCAGTCCCTGGGCTCTGAGCCGCCGCCGCTATCTGATCGCCACCGCGCCGCGTCCGCTGGACGAGATCGCCGAGCTGGTCGCCTTCTTCGAGGCCCGGCGCGGGCGATTGCACGGCTTTCGGTTCCGCGATCCGGCGGACTGCAAGTCCTGCGCGCCGTCGGCTCAACCCTCTGCCGGCGACCAGGTGCTAGGAACCGGCGACGGCGCGCGCACGGTCTTCCAACTGCGCAAGACCTACGGGGCGGGGACGGAGGCGGTGGTCCGCACCCTGACCAAGCCGGTGGCTGGTTCAGTGAAGGTGGCGGTGGCGGGCGTGGCGCTGGCGCCGGGGGCTTTCGCCGTCGACGTCACGACGGGTCTGGTCACGCTCAACACCGCGCCGGTGGTGGGGGCGGCGGTGACGGCCGGGTTCGCGTTCGACACGCCGGTGCGTTTTGATCTCGATCGGCTGGACGTGACCTTGGAGGGTTTCGCCGCCGCCCGGGTCACGGCCTGCGCCCTGGTCGAGGTGCTGGTCTGATGCGCGCCTTGCCTGAAGGCCTGGACGAGACCCGTCTTTGCCATGCCTGGATCCTGACCCGCGCCGACGGGACGCAGCTGGGCTTTACCGACCATGACCAGCCGCTGGTCGTCGATGACGTCGATTGCAAAGCGCGCGCGGGCCTCAGTCCCGGCGCCGTCGAGAGCGCCGCCGGTTACGCGCCGGGACAAGCGGCGGTGCTGGGCGTTCTGGACGACGCGGGCGTCGACGCGGGTGACCTCGCCGCCGGCCTCTATGACGGCGCGCGGATCGAGGCGCTGCGGGTCGACTGGAGCGAGCCCTCTCGTCGCGTGTCGTTGTGGACGGCCACCATCGCCTCGATCACCCGCGAGGGCGAGGCCTTCACCGCCACCCTGGCCGGGCCCTTGGCGGCGCTGGAGCGGGTGGCCGGACGCACCTTCACCCGGCTGTGCGACGCGCGGCTGGGCGACGCCCGCTGCGGGATCACGCCCGCGCCCGGCGCGACCTGCGACAAGCGCTGGGCCACCTGCGTTACGACGTTCGACAACGGCGTCAACTTCCGAGGCTTCCCCACCGCGCCGGGTGAGGACTTCCTGACGCTGTACCCCGTCGAGGGCGAGCGCAACGACGGCGGGCGGCGGTGAGCCCCCACCGGGCCGCGCTGCGCGCGACCGTCCGCCCCCAGAGGGGGCGGAAGGATTTCCACCTTCCTCCCCCATCGGGGCAGGGGGACCGCCGAACGGCGGTGGAGGGGGCTTGCCGCGTGCTGGAGGAAACCCGCCTCTGGCTCGGCACCCCCTATCGTCATCAGGCCTCGACCCTCGGCGCCGGCTGCGACTGCCTGGGCCTCGTGCGCGGGGTCTGGCGGGGACTGTACGGCGAGGAGCCCGAAGCGCCGCCGCCCTATCGTCCCGACTGGGCCGAGCTCGGCGTCGGCGAGCCGCTGCTGGAGGCGTTCAGCCGCTGGCTGGTCGCCATTCCCTTGTCCCAGACCCGGCCCGGCGACGTGCTGGTCTTCCGCATGGCCCCCGGCGCGGCGGCCAAGCACTGCGCGATCCAGTCCGCGCCCGACCGGATGATCCACGCCTATTGGGGCCGCGCCTGCGTCGAGAGCGCCCTGGGCCGCTGGTGGCGCGAGCGGGTGGTCGCGGCGTTTCGATTTCCCTTCTGAGCAGGAGGCCGCATGGCTCAAGTCATCCTTTCCAGCGTCGGCTCGGCGATCGGCGGTCCGATCGGGGCGGTGGTCGGCGCGGTCGTGGGCGGCATGGTCGATCAGGCGGCGCTGTCGGCGCTGTCGCCCGCGCGGCAGGTCGGCCCGCGTATCCCCGAGCTGCGCCTGACGGGCGCGGCCGAGGGCGCAGCCCTGCCGTGCGTGTTCGGCCGGGCCCGCGTCGGCGGCCAAGTGATCTGGGCCGCGCGCTTTCGAGAGCGGCGGATCGAGGGCCGGGTCGGCGGCTCCAAGGGCCAGAAGACGACCGCCTACGCCTACAGCCTGTCGTTCGCCGTCGCGGTGGCCGAGGGACCGATCGACGGGATCGGCCGGGTCTGGGCCGACGGCCGGGTCATGGATCTGTCAGGCGCGACGATGCGCGTGCATCGCGGAACCGAGGACCAGCTTCCCGACCCGCTGATCGCGGCGATCGAAGGCGACGCGCCGGCCTATCGCGGCGTGGCCTATGTGGTGTTCGAGGATCTGCCGCTGGAGCCGTTCGGCAATCGCCCGCCGCAGCTGTCCTTCGAGGTCTTTCGCCGTCCGCGTCCGCCTGGAACCCTGGGGCTGGAGGAGCGGCTGAAGGGCGTGTGCCTGATCCCGGGGGCGGGTGAGTTCGTCTATGCGACCGAGGCCGTGCTGCGCCGCGAGGGCCTGACCCGAACCGCCAGCGAGAGCGTGCACAACGCCGAGGGGCGCCCCGACCTGATGGTGGCGTTGGACCAGTTGCAGGCGCAGCTGCCCAACGTCGATCATGTGACGCTGGTGGTCGCCTGGTTCGGAACAGACCTGCGCTGCGGCCGGTGCCAGATCAAGCCGGGCGTCGAGGGCGCGGCCAAGGACACCCTGCCGCTGAGCTGGAGCGTCGCCGGGGTCGAGCGCGCCGACGCGCATCTGATTTCGCTGAAGGACGGTGCGCCGGCCTATGGCGGCACGCCCGCCGACGCTGTGGTGCTCCAGGCTATCGCCGAGCTGAAGCGGCGCGGGCTGAAGGTGACGCTCTATCCGTTCATCCTGATGGACAACCCGCCGGGTCAGCCGGCCTATCCCTGGCGCGGCCGGATCGTCTGCGAGGCCGGCGCCGACGGTACAGCCGCCGCGACGGCGCAGGTGGACGCCTTCTTCGACGGCGAATGGGGCCTGCGCCGCATGGTGCTGCATCAGGCGGCCCTGGCGGTCCAGGCCGGCGGGGTGGACAGCTTCATCATCGGCTCGGAGCTGCGCGGCCTGACCACCACGCGCGGCGCCGGCGGGACCTATCCGGCCGTCGACAAGCTCAAAAGCCTCGCCACCGACGTGCGCGCTGTGCTGGGGGCGTCGACCAAGCTCGGCTACGCCGCCGACTGGAGCGAGTATTTCGGACATCAGCCGGCCGACGGCTCGGGTCACGCGGTGTTCCACCTCGACCCGCTGTGGGCCGATCCGAACATCGATTTCGTCGGCGTCGACTGGTATCCGCCCGTCACCGACTGGCGCGACGGCGAGGATCACCGCGACGCCGAGGCCGGCTTTCTCGGACCGCACGACCCGGCCTATCTGCGCGCCGGCCTGACCGGCGGGGCGGATTTCGACTGGTACTACGCCAGTGCCGCCGACCGCGACGCCCAGCGCCGCACCCCGATCACCGACGGCGCCCACGGCGAGGCCTGGATGTTCCGGGCCAAGGACCTGCTGTCCTGGTGGAGCCAGCCGCATCACGACCGCCCTGGCGGTGTCCGCTCCGCGACGCCGACGGCGTGGATTCCCATGTCCAAGCCGATCCGCCTGACCGAGTTCGGCTGCCCGGCCGTGGACAAGGGCGCCAACTCGCCGAACCTCTTCATCGACCCCAAGAGCTCGGAAAGCTACCTACCGCCCTATTCGAGCGGCGAGCGTGACGACTTTGGCCAGCGGCGCTATCTGGAGGCGGTGCTGGCCTGGCTGGACGAGCCGGGCGCCAATCCGATCTCGCCGCTGTATGGCGGGCCGATGGTCGAGGCGGCCAGCGCCTGGTGCTGGGACGCGCGGCCGTTCCCGGACTTTCCCGCCCGCGCCGATGTCTGGACCGACGGCGGCAACTGGCTCCTGGGTCACTGGCTGACCGGCAGGACCGGGATCGCACCCTTGCCCGAACTGATCATGGCTCTGGGCGCGCGGGGCGGGGTGGCCATCGATCCCGGCGAAGCGGGCGGGGCGGTGGATGGCTATGTCGTCGACCGCCCGATGCGGCTGCGCGAGGCGCTTTGGCCCCTCACCGAGGCCTTCGCGCTGGATCCGGTCGAGCGCGGCGACCATGTCCGGATGGTGTCGCGGACGGGACGGGCGGCCGCGTCCCTGGCGGCGCAGGCGCTGGTTCTGCCCGAGGACGGCGCGGCCGAGCGCGAGACCCGCACCCTGGACCCCGCCGTCGAGGCCCTGCGCCTGCGGTTCGTCGACGCCGGGCGCGACTACCAGGTTGGCGCGCTGATCGTCCGCCGCGAGGCGGGGCAGGGAACGCGCGATGTCGATGCGCCGATCGTGCTGTCGGCGGCCGAAGCCGGGGCCGTGGTCCGCCGGATGCTGGACGCCGACGAGGCCGCGCGGCGTTCGCGGATCGTGCGGCTGTCGCCCTCCGACGCTTTGCGGTTCCAGCCCGGCGACCGCCTGACGCTCGACGGTCAGGTCTGGCGGGTGCAGCGCCTGGACCTCGACGAGCGGCCGCGCGCCACGCTGGTTCCGGTGCTGCGGTCGCGCGGGGTGGCGGCGGTGATCGACTGGACGCCCAGCCCGCCGCGCGAGCCGGCCTCGCCGCCGGTGCTGCACCTGCTGGACCTGCCCAGCGCCGGCGACCTCTCCGACGAGGCGCGGCCGCTGGTGGCCGCAGCCGCCGAGCCTTGGCGGCCGCTCGACATCCATGCGGGCGCCGGCGTCGAGACCTTGAAGCTCCGCGCGCGGGCGTTCTCGCCCGCCACGCTGGGCGTCACCCTGACCGATCTGCCGCCCGCCTCGCCGCACCGGCTGGACCGCTCGGGCTTTCTCACCGTGCGGATGGAGGGCGCGGGTCTGACCTCCGCCCCGCTGGCCGCGGTTCTGGCGGGCGAGAACGCCCTGGCGGTTCGTGCGCCATCCGGTGACTGGGAGGTGATCGCCTTCCAGGCCGCCGCGTTGATCGCGCCGGACGTCTGGCGGCTGTCGGGCCTGCTGCGGGGCCAACGTGACGGCGCGGCGAGCGGAGCGGTGATCCCGGCGGGTGCGGCCGTGGTGCGGCTGGATGAGGCGTTGGTTCCGATGAGCGTCGCCGCCTTCGAACGGGGCGCGCCGCTGATGATCCGCGCCGCGCCCTCGGGCGGACCGCCGTCTGGACCCGGCATGACCCAGATCAGCGCCGTCTGGAGCGGCCGCGCCCTGCGGCCCCTGGCGCCGGCCCATCTTCGCAAGCGCATGATCGGCGGGGACCTCCTGGTGTCCTGGATCCGCCGCGCCCGCGTCGGCGGGGATGTGTGGGACGGCGAGGTTCCGCTGGGCGAGGGCGTCGAGCGCTATCGTGTCCGGGTGCTGGACGGGGGTGCGGTTCTCCGCGAAATCGAGGTGGAAACACCCGCCTTCACCTACGCTGCGGCTCTGCGCGCGGCCGACGCGCCCCCGGCCGGCGCACGCTTGGAGGTGACCCAGGGCTCGGCCCTCTACGGCTGGGGCGCGCCCGCGATCACAAGTCTGTGGTAAATTTATCACATCCGCCCTTGCGCGCCGGGCTGGACGTTCTAGATGGAGGGGGCTACCCAACCCGCAGCTTAACTCAGAGGACCTTCCTTGGCGCGCGACCCGTATCAGGAACTCGGCGTTTCCCGCACCGCCACCGCGGACGAGATCCGCAAGGCGTTCCGCAAGCTCGCCAAGCAGTATCACCCGGACACCAATCCGGGCGACAAGAAGGCCGAGGAGCGCTTCAAGCAGGTCAGCGCCGCGTTCGACATCGTCGGCGATCCCGAAAAGCGCAAGAAGTTCGACTTGGGCCAGATCGACGCCGACGGGCGCGAGACGATGCGCGGCTTCGGCGGACAGCCCGGCAACGGTCCGTTCAACGCCGGCGGCTTTGGCCAGGGCGGCTTCCACCGTTCCAGCGAAGGTCCCGAGATTGACCTGTCCGAACTGTTCGGTGGCATGTTCGGCGGCGGGGCCGGCGCGGGACGCGGCCCCTTCGGGGGCGGCGCGGGCGGCGGCTTCTCGGCCAAGGGCGCTGACGTCAAGGCGCGCCTCGACATCGACCTGGAAGACGCCATCAAGGGCGGCAAGAAGCGCGTGGCCTTCTCGGACGGCCGCACGATCGACGTCACGATCCCGGCGGGCGCCCAGGAGGGCCAGACCCTGCGCCTGAAAGGCCAGGGCTCCCCGGGGCGTGGCGGTCAGGGCGACGCCCTGATCGAGCTGGCCATCAAGCCGCACCCGATCTATCGCCGCGAAGGCGAGGCCCTGGTCATGGACCTGCCGGTCTCGATCCCCGACGCGGTGCTGGGCGGCAAGGTCGAAGCCCCAACGCCTGACGGCAATGTCATGCTGGCCGTGCCCAAGGGCAGCAACAGCGGCCAGACCCTGCGCCTGAAGGGCCGGGGCATGCCCGACGGCAAGGGCAAGCGCGGCGACCTCCTGGCGCGCCTGGTGGTCACCCTGCCCGAGACCGTCGACCAGGACCTCGAAAAGTTCGCCGAGGCCTGGCGCGCCCAGAAGCCCTACACGCCGAAACGGAAGTAGCGTCTGTGCGGGGCGTTTCGTCACGCCGTTCGTTCGCGACGTGTGCGGCCGTGACAGAACGCCGCGCGCCGTTCATAACCCGGACGTTCAGCCTCCATTCAGCCGAGGTCCTGTAGACCCGAGAGCATGAAACCGATCCGCGCCCTCATCGTCGCCGCCGCGCTGGCCGCCGTCCTTCCGGACGCCGCCTTCGCGCAACGCCGTCCGGACTCGCTGGGGGCCGACTGGCGTCAGCAGCAGGACCAGGCGCGTGGTGGCGTGCAGTCGGGACGCCTCGTGCCGCTGTCGCGGGTGATCGAGATGATCAGCCGCCGCACGCCGGGACGGGTGCTGGACGCCGGCCTCGAAGGCGGCAACTACCGGGTTCGCTGGGCTGCGGCCGACGGTCGCCGCATCGACTTCATCGTCGACGCCCAGACCGGCCAGATCCTCAGCGGCGGCTAATAAGGACTTCACGTCATGCGCATCCTGCTCGTCGAGGACGATCCCGACCTGACGCGCCAGCTGAAGCTGGCCCTGGCCGACGCCGGCTACGCCGTCGACCACGCGCCCGACGGCGAGGAAGCCCAGTATCTGGGCGAGAACGAGCCCTACGACGCGGTGATCCTGGACTTGGGCCTGCCCAAGGTGGATGGCGTGTCGGTGCTGGAGCGCTGGCGGCGCGGCAATGTCACGACGCCGGTGCTGATCCTGACCGCGCGCGGCGCCTGGAGCGACAAGGTCGCCGGCTTCGACGCGGGCGCCGACGACTACCTTGCCAAGCCGTTCCACACCGAGGAGCTGCTGGCCCGTCTTCGGGCGCTCCTGCGCCGCTCGGCTGGCCACGCCGCGCCGTCGCTGTCGTGCGGGGCCCTGCGCCTGGACCCGCGCGCGGCCCGCGCCAGCGTCAATGGCGAGCCGCTGCGCCTGACCTCGCTGGAATACCGCCTGCTGCATTACATGATGATGCACCAGGGGCGGGTGATCGGTCGCACCGAGCTGGTGGAGCACCTGTACGACCAGGACTTCGACCGCGACTCCAACACCATCGAGGTGTTCATCGGCCGCCTGCGCAAGAAGCTGGGCGCCGACCGGATCGAGACCGTGCGCGGCCTGGGCTATCGCCTGGCGGCGCTGCCGGGCGAAGAAACTGCCTAGTCCTTTGCTGGACCTGCGTCGCCGTTCGCTGGTCCGTCGTCTGGTCCTGATCGCCGGGATCTGGACCCTGCTGGTCGTGCTGATCGCAGGCGTGTTCCTGACCGCCCAGTTCCGCGACGCGGCCATCCGACGCTTCGACCAGTCGCTGGCGGTGCTGACCGACGACCTCTACGCGGGGTCAAGCGTCGACAATGGCCAGCTGCGCGCGCCGTTCCTGACCGATATCCGCGCCACGCGCGCCTATTCCGGCCGCTACTGGGTGATCCTCGACAAGCGACCCGACGGGTCGATGAAGGCGATCGAGCGCTCGCGCTCACTGTTCGACAGCGACCTGATGCTGTCCTCGGCCCAGATCGATCAGCTGGATGCGGCGCCGGGCAAGACCCAGTACTTCGACATGCGCGGGCCGCAGGATAAGCCGCTGCGGGCGGCTGCGGTGCAGGCTCGGCTGCCCGGCTATCCCGATCCGGTGGTGTTCCTGGCCGCCGAGGACCGCTCGCCGATCGACGCCGACGCCGATCGCTTCGCGGGGATCACCGCCTTCGCCCTGCTGATCCTGAGCGGCGGCCTGATCCTGGCGGTGGTGGTGCAGGTGCGGTTTGGCCTGCAGCCGCTGTTTCAGCTGCGCCGCGAGGTCGCCCATGTCCGCCGCGGCAAGGCCGAGCGCGTGGACGGCCGCTATCCCGAGGAGCTCGAGCCCCTGGCCGCCGAGCTGAACGCCCTCCTGGCGCACAACCAGGAAGTGGTCGAGCGTCAGCGCACCCACGTCGGCAACCTGGCTCACGCCCTGAAGACTCCGCTGTCGGTGATGCTGACCGAAGCCAGTCAGCAGCCGGGGCAGCTGGCCGAGGTGGTGACTCGTCAGGCCCAGACCATGCGCGAGCAGGTCGATCACCACCTGCGCCGCGCCCGCGCCGCCGCCCGCTCGCAGACCAGCGGCGAACGAACCCCGGTTGAGCCGATCCTGGATGAGCTGGCCGTGACCCTGGAACGCATCTTCCAGGACAAGGCGAACGGCGCCGGCGTCGAGATCGACTGGCGCTGCCCTGAGGACCTGTGTTTCCAGGGCGAGAAGCAGGACCTGATGGAGCTGGCCGGCAACGTGATGGAAAACGCCGGCAAGTGGTGCCGGGGCAAGATCCGCGTGGACGCCGTCCCGGTGGGCGAGGCGCGAATGAGCCTGACCGTCGACGACGATGGCCCGGGCCTGCCGCCGGAGGAGCGCGCCCAGGCGCTCAAACGCGGACAAAGGCTGGACGAGAACGCGCCCGGCTCGGGCCTGGGACTTTCCATCGTCGACGAACTGGCGCGGGCCTATGGCGGCTCGGTCCAGCTGGGCGAAGCGCCGCTGGGCGGATTGCGTGTGACGCTTGATCTGCCGCGCGCGGTGTCCTGACCAGGCGTGCGCGACCAACCGTCGCGCAACATTTCGGATAACGCGGTATTCATAAGCTAAGCCGCAGGCTGAACACGCTTTTTGGGTATAGGCGGAGCGCCGGACCGCAAGATTCTTGTTACGTTTCGGAAATCCTTAACCTCGTTTCGAACATGGTTGCTTGTCGGAAGACTCGCTCCGGCACGGGGGATCATGGCCGCCATCGCCGCGCATAAACTGCAGATCATCCAGACGCTGGTGGAAACCGCGCCTGATGCGGCGTTGCGCAGCCTCGAACTGGCGCTGTCGAGCGTCGGATCGCAGAGCGCGCTGGCCTCGGTGCGCGGTCTCGTCGAGGACGAGACAGCCGATCGTTATGTTCGCAACACCATCCTGGCCCCGATCGTGCCGCTATGCGCGACGCGCGCGCCGGGGCAGATCGCCTTTCCCTCGCCCGTGCTGCCGCGTCTTTGGCGGGCGCTGAAGTCGGAGGCGCCTGGCCGGATGGAAGAGGCGGCCGCCCGCTGCAACCCGTGGGATCTCGAGAACGGCGTCCCCGAGGTGTTCGATGAGCTGTGCCGGCTGGCTGCGGCTGGCCTGCGCGATCCGGAGAACGCGGCCTTCGATGGCGTTCGCTCACTCTGCGATCCGGAACAACTGGCGCTTTGCCTGCAGCTTTCGGCCCTGACGCGAAGCTGCCTACCCAAGCTGGCCGAGTGGGTCAGCCGGATGTCCGAGGAGCGCGCCGCCGCCGCGCGTCTGACCTATCGCGACGCCTGCCGGATCAGCGAAGACGCGGGCCCGCTGTTGCTAGACATCCTGTCGGCGCACCTGCCTGACGACTGGCGGATCATGCGCGTGATCTCCGCCGTGATGGATCGGCCGACCGACCGTTACCTGGCGAGCTCCGAGGTGGCGCAGTTCGGCGAGCGCCTGCTGGGTCAGATCGATGACGCGATCGCGCTGATCGAGACGTTCAGTTTCGCCGGCGGCGAAAAGGCTGGACGCGAGGCCGCCCTGGCCGCGCAAAAGGCCCAGCTACAGATGGCCGAGATCCAGCAGTCTGTCGAGATCGCCAAGGACGGTCCGTGGGGTAAACGGCTGGCTCGCCAGAAGCAGGCGGTGGCCAAGGCCTGCGAGCACCGGATGGATCAGGCCGACAAGGAGTTGGAAAAGGCCCTTCCGACCCGGCCGATCTCAATGATGGCCAAGAAGGGCGCCCGGGGCGTCGCCAAGCTAGTTGATGAGCCCGATCCCGACCTGATCCAGCGCGCCCAGTCGGCCCTGATCTTCGTGGCCGAGCTGCGCGCCTGCGCCGACAAGGCCGGCTATGGCAGCTCGCGCGCCAAGGTCCTGGAAAAGCTGAACACGCGTCTGGATCCCTATATCGAGGACGTCCTGCACGTGGCCCGAACGGGCGAGGGCGGCGACTCCGCCCTGGCGATCAAGTATCTCGACGTGGCGGCGGGCTTCATCGCCTACACCCGCGACGAAAAGACCGCCGAGATCGTCCGCCGCCGCGCCGCAGCCGCGATCGCGGCATAGCTAACCGTCCAGCCAAGCCGCTAGCGCCGCATTGACCTCCGCAGGACGCTCCAGGGTGACGACGTGCCCGCAATCCTTCGCGATCGTGAGGCGCGCCTGTGGGATCAGACCCGCCATCTCTTCTGACAAGGCCGCCGGCGTGAGCGGATCGGACTCGCCGACGATGATGGCGGTCGGCACGTCGATCGCCGACAGCAGAGCGCGGCTGTCGGGACGGGCGATCACCGCCTCGGTCTGGCGGGCGAAACCCTCCATCCCCACAGCCAGACCCATCCGTGCACTGATCGCATTCAACTCGGGATCGCCCTTCCGGCTGGGGTGGGTCAGGGCGTCCGCGCCCAGGGCGCAGAACCGCTCGAAGCCCACGGCGCGCGCTTGGGCGACCATCTTGCGTCGCCCGGCGCTTTGTTCGGGGGTGTCGGGCCTGGCCGAGGTGCAGATCAGCGCCAGCCGTGACACCCGCTGCGGGGCCTGGCGAAGGATCTCGAAAGCCAGGTAACCGCCCATCGAAACGCCGGCCAGGGCGAAGGTCGGCGGCGCGGTCGCGAGAATCTGGGCGGCCATCTGGGCCAGGGTGTCGCCGTGAAGGGTGTTGGCGATCATGACCGGGCCACGCGGCCACAGCACGGGGAGCTGCGGTCCGAAGATTTCCTCGGAGCACAGCAGGCCAGGGACCAGCAGGGTCGGCGTCATGAGACCTCCGTCGGCGGGCGCCCCAGAATGACGGGGGCGAGGCGTCCTTAAGCGCTTTTTCCTCTAACGGCGACAGCCGGAACAAGCTAACACGCGACCATGATCGCTTTCTGGATCGCCGCGGCGGGCTTGTCGGTCGTGACGGCTGGACTGGTGTTGCGCGAGGCCGCGCGCGCCCGGCCCGTCGACGACGCCGAGACCCGGCTGGAGCCGCATCGTCGCCGCCTGGCCGAGGTCGAGCGCCTGGCCCAGGATGGCTTGCTGGCCGAAGATGAGCTGAAGGCCGCCCGCGCCGAGGCGGGGCGCAGCCTGCTGGCCGCCGCCGAGCAGTCGGAAACCTGGCGCCGTGACGGCGCCGGACCGCGCAAGGTCGCCGTCGCCGCCGTCGGTGTGGCCTGCGCCGCCGCAGCCGGCCTCTACATCATGATCGGCCGTCCCGGTCTGCCCGACCAACCCTTCGCCCAGCGCGTCGCCGCGTGGCGCGCCGCCGATCCGGCGACGCTCGACCCGGGCAAGATCGCCGCCGTGCTGGAGGGCGTCGCCGCCGAGCGTCCCAACGATCCCGAGCCGCTGGTGTTCATGGCCAAGGCTCGCGCCGCCGCAGGCGACATGGCCGGGGCCGAGCAGGCTTTGCGCAAGGCGGTTCGCATCGCCCCCAAGCGCGCGGACATCTGGAGCCTGCTGGGCGAGACCTTCGTGATCGAGGCCAAGGGCCAGATCGGTCCGGACGCCAAGCTGGCCTTCGGCGAGGCGCTGAAGGCCGATCCGGCCGATGTCCGGGCCCGCTACTACCTGGCGCGCGCCCGGATCGCCGAGGGCGATGTCGTCGGCGGCCTGGCGGACTGGCGCGGTTTGCTGGCCGGTCTGGCGCCGAACGCGCCTGGCCGCGAGTCGCTCGCCGCCGAGATCGCCCTGGTGCAGGCGTCGGGCAAGCTGCCGGGTGCTGAGCCCGCCGCCGAGGCCAATCCGCAGGTTCAGGGCATGATCGCGGGCATGGTCGATGGCCTGGCTCAGCGCCTGAAGCAGTCGCCCGATGACCCCGACGGCTGGGTGCGCCTGGTGCGCGCCTATGCGGTGCTGGGCGAGACGGCCAAGCGCGATGCGGCCCTGGCCACGGCCACGGCCCTCTTCAAGGACCAGCCCAAGGTCATGTCGGCCCTTCGCCAGGCCGCCGACACCCCGGCTCAAGCCAAGACGACGACCCCATGAGCTTCTGGCCCCAATCCCGTAAGGCGCGCCGACGCCTGACCATCCTGCTGGCCATCGCGCCGGTGCTGGCCCTGGCGGTCGGCCTGGCGCTCTATGGCCTGCGCGACAGCATCTCGCTGTTCTACACGCCCGCCCAAGCCCAAGAGGCCAAGGTCTCCGCCGGCCGCAAGGTGCAACTGGGCGGCCTCGTGCAGCACGGCAGCGTGGTCAAGCACCCGGACGGCAATGTCGAGTTCGTCGTCGCCGACCAGAAGGCTACCGCCAAGGTCGTTTATCACGGCGACCTGCCCGACCTGTTCCGCGAGGGGCAGGGCATCGTCGCCGAGGGCAGCTTCAATGACCAGGGCGTCTTCGTCGCCAAGCAGGTGCTGGCCAAGCACGACGAGCGCTATATGCCGCGCGACGTGGCCAAGGCGCTGAAGAAGCAGGGCGAGTGGCGCGGCGAGGGCGCCGGTGCGCCGGCCTATGGGAAGCCCGCGCCATGATCGTCGAACTTGGCGCCTTCGCGCTGATCCTCTCGCTGCTGCTGTCGGTCGCGCAGACGGGGCTGTCGGCCGTCGGCGGCGCGCGGCGTTCGCCGGTGCTGGCGGGCGCGGGACGCGGCGCGGCGCTGGCGACCTTCCTGGCGGTGCTGGTCGCCTTCGCGGCGCTGATCTACGCCTTCGTGACCTCGGACTTCTCGGTCGCCAACGTCGCCGCCAACTCGCACACCGACAAGCCGATGCTCTACAAGGTGGCCGGCGCCTGGGGCAGCCACGAGGGCTCGATGCTGCTGTGGTGCCTGGTGCTGACCGGCTACGGCGCGGCGATGGCCTTCTTCGGCGACAGCCTGCCGCCGCGCCTGCGCGCCTACGCCATCGCGGTGCAGGGCGCGTTGGGCGTGCTGTTCCTGGCCTATACGGTCTTCGCCTCGAATCCGCTGGCGCGCCTGCTGGACGCGCCGATCGAGGGGCGTTCGCTGAACCCGCTGCTGCAGGACCCGGCCCTGGCCTTCCATCCGCCGTTCCTCTACGCGGGCTATGTCGGTTTCTCGGTCGTCTATTCGCTGTCGCTGGCCGCGCTGATCGAGGGCCGGATCGACGCGGCCTGGGCGCGCTGGGTGCGGCCCTGGACCCTGGCGGCCTGGAGCATGCTGACTGTCGGCATCACGCTGGGCGCCTTCTGGGCGTATTACGAGCTCGGCTGGGGCGGCTGGTGGTTCTGGGACCCCGTCGAGAACGCCAGCTTCATGCCCTGGCTGATCGGCGCGGCCCTGCTGCATTCGGCCATCGTCACCGAACGGCGCGGCGCTTTGCCGGGCTGGACGGCGTTCCTGGCCCTGGCGGCCTACACCTTCTCGATGCTGGGCGCGTTCCTGGTCCGCTCGGGCGTGCTGACCAGCGTCCACGCCTTCGCCGTCGATCCGACGCGCGGCGTCCTGCTGCTGATCATGATGGGCGTGGCGGCCGGCGCGGGCTTCCTGCTGTTCGGCATCCGCGCGCCCAGCCTGAACCGCGGCGGCCAGTTCCGCCCCATCAGCCGCGAAAGCGCGATCGTCCTCAACAATATCCTGCTGTCGACGGCGACGGCGGTGGTGCTGCTCGGCACGCTCTATCCGCTGATCCGCGAGGCGATGGACGGCGAGGCGGTGTCGGTGGGCGCGCCGTTCTTCAACCTGACCTTCACGCCGCTGATGATCCTGGCCTTCGCCGTGCTGCCGGCCGGGCCGCTGCTGGCCTGGAAGCGCGGCGACGCCAAGGGCGTGGCGCGCAAGCTGTGGATCGTCCTGGCCCTGGCGGCTCTGCTGGGCCTGATCGCCTACGCCATGGTCCAGCCGCGCAAGGCCCTGGCCAGCGGCGGCCTGGTTGTCGGCTTCTGGCTGATCGGTGGCGCGCTGCTGGAGATGGGCGAGCGCCTGAAGCTGTTCCGCGCCCCGGTCGCCGAAAGTCTCCGCCGCGCCCGGGGCCTGCCGCGCGGCGCCTGGGGCACGACCCTGGCCCATGCCGGTCTGGGCGTTTTCGTGCTGGGCGCGTCGTTCGAGACCGCCTGGCGGGTCGAGGCGGCCCAGGCCCTCAGCCTCAATGGCAGCCAGCCGTTGGGCGCCTACACCGTGACCCTGGCCGACGTGGTCACGGTCGAGGGGCCAAACTTCCTGGCCGAACGCGGGATCGTGAAGGTCACCGACAAGTCGGGCGCAGAGGTCTGCCGCGCCGCGCCCGAGCGCCGCTTCTATCCGACCGGCGCGCAGACCACATCCGAGGTGGCGATCTGCGCCAAGGGCCTGGACGACATCTATGTCGTGATGGGCGAGCGCCGCGCGGGCGAGGGCGGCAAGCCGGCCTGGCTGGTGCGCGCCTATGTGAACCCCTGGGTGCGACTGATCTTCCTGGGGCCGCTGCTGATGGCGATCGGCGGGATCGTCTCGCTGTCGGACCGCCGGGTGCGCCTGGGCGTGGGCCGGCGGACCGGGGAGGCGACGTCGTGAGGCGGGTGCGCGCGCTTTTGATCGCGGCGGCGGCGGTTGCGCTGACGGCCGGCGCGTCGGACCCGTCAGAGCGTTTGCCCGACCAAGCGCAGGAAGCGCGCGCGCGGACGCTTTTCAAGGAAGTGCGTTGCCTGGTCTGCCAGAACGAGTCGATCGACGACTCCGAGGCCCAACTGGCTGGCGACCTGCGGCGAATTGTCCGCGAGCAGGTCAAGGCCGGCCGCAGCGATGCGCAAATCCGCGACTTTCTGGTCGAGCGCTACGGCGAGTTCGTTCTGCTAAAGCCCCGTTTCTCTGGAGGAAATGCGGTGCTCTGGCTGGCGCCCGTGGGGGTCCTGCTGGTGGGTGGTGTTCTGATGGCGGGCCTCCTGCGTCGCCGCGAGACGCCCGAACCGGCGCTTTCACAGGACGAGGAAGAGCGTGTTCGGCGTCTGCTCGAAGGCGATTGACACGATTGCGCCGAAATAGCGCCGCAAGAAGCGCCTTCCGGATGACGGAAAGATAGTGCGAGAACCATTGCACCTTTCAATGCCGCGACTAGGTTCTCAAAGAGATCGGGGCCGCGCGCCGGGCGCGCGGGTGACGTTAAGGGACCGCGTCCGTGGGACGTGGGTGAGGAAAGACGAGAATGACCGCTAGGAAGTCGGGTTTCATTGTGGGCGCCGTCGCGGGCGCGGGCGTCGCTTGTGCGGCCCTGGCCGGAATGGGCATGCGGATGGGGACGGCCGACGCCGCCCAGGCCCCGGTGACCCGCGCGTCCGTGGCCAGCGCGCCGACCTTCGCGCCGCCGCCGGGCGCGCCGATGTCGTTCGCTGACATCTTCGAGAAGGTCTCGCCCGCCGTCGTCCAGATCAATGTGACCTCGAAGGCCAAGGCGCCGTCGCTGCGCATTCCGGGCCTGGAAGGGTTCGACATCGTGCCGCGTGGTCAGCGCCGTCCGGGACAGCCGGGCCAGGACCAGCAGGACGAGGACGGCGACACGCCGGCGACGCCGAAGCAGCAATCGGCCGGCTCGGGCTTCTTCATCTCGGCTGATGGCTACATCGTCACGAACAACCACGTCGTGGCCGACGCCGACGACATCCAAGTGGTGTTGAAGGACGGTCGAGAGCTGAAGGCGACGCTGGTCGGCCGCGACGAAAGCACCGATCTGGCCGTGATCAAGGTGGTCGACCCGAAGGCCAAGGGTAAGGACTTCACCTATGTGAACTTCGAGAACCAGGCCAAGCCGCGCGTCGGCGACTGGGTCATCACCATCGGCAACCCGTTCGGTCTGGGCGGTACGGCCACGGCCGGCATCATTTCGGCCTATGACCGCAACCTGCAGGACAACACCTCGTCCTTCGTGCCCTACATCCAGATCGACGCGCCGATCAATCGCGGCAACTCGGGCGGTCCCAGCTTCGACATCTATGGTCGGGTGATCGGCGTCAACAGCGCCATCTACTCGCCGTCGGGTGGTTCGGTCGGCATCGGCTTCGCTATCCCGGCCGAGGTCGCCGAGGGCGTGGCCAAGCAGCTGATCGCCAACGGCAAGGTCGTTCGCGGCTATATCGGCGTCAGCATCCTGGCCTTCAGCAGCGAGATGGGCGAGGCGCTCGGCTTGCCCGACGTCAAGGGCGCGATCGTCTCCGACGTCGTGCCGGGCGGCCCCGCCGCCAAGGCCGGCCTGCTGCCGGACGACATCCTGGTGGCCGTCAACGGCGTCAAGATCGCCGACAGCAGCGAACTGACTCGTGAAGTCTCGAAGGCGCGTCCGGGCGAGACGATCAAGATCTCGATCATCCGCGACCGCAAGCCGCGTGTGGTGGAGATCAAGTCGGGCACGCGTCCGTCGGAAAGCAGCCTGGCCGTGAACGGCGACGATCAGGACCAGAACAGCGACTCGGCGACGCCGGATAAGCCCGCCAGCCAGAAGGTCGACGCGCTGGGCCTGACCCTGTCGCAGATCGATGCGGCCGCGCGTCAGACCTACAAGATCGATCCCGAGATCAAGGGCCTGCTGATCACCGGCGTGAAGGGCGACAGCGACGCGGGCGAGAAGGGCCTGGCCAAGGGCGATGTGCTGGCCAGCATCAACGGCGCGGCGGTCGCCAGCGCGGCCGACGTGGCGAGTGCGGTCGAGACCGCCCGAAAGGCCGGCCGCACCAGCGTTCTGGCCAAGGTGGTTCGCCAGAACCGCTCGGTCTTCGTGCCGCTGAAGATCGCGCCGTAAGCGATCCGCTCTCGAACCAATCGCCCCGTCCAGGACCCCCTGGGCGGGGCTTTTTCGTATCTGTCCAAGGTTTAAGTTACGGCGGTCGTCGAAAACGCTATCAACCCTGACGACTATCGCGTGATGCGCGGAATCGGGGGAACGTCCAAGGTTCCACCACCGTGTCTGGCGCCTGAGGGGCTATACGATGCGTATTCTGATTATCGAGGACGACCTGGAAGCCGCCGGCGCCATGGCGCACGGGCTGAAGGAGGCCGGCTACGACGTTGAGCACGCGCCGGACGGCGAGGCCGGCCTGGCCGAGGCCCAGAAGGGCGGCTACGACGTGCTGGTCGTCGACCGGATGATGCCCAAGATGGACGGCGTCACCGTGGTCGAGACCCTGCGTCGCGAGGGCGACCAGACGCCGGTCCTGTTCCTGTCGGCCCTGGGCGAGGTCAATGACCGCGTGGTCGGCCTGAAGGCCGGCGCCGACGACTATCTGGTCAAGCCCTACGCCTTCCCCGAGCTGATGGCCCGCGTCGAGGCCCTGTCTCGCCGCCGCGAGACCGGCGCGGTGGCAACGACCCTGAAGGTCGGCGAGCTTGAGATGAACCTGATCAACCGGACGGTCCATCGCCAGGGCAAGGAGATCGATCTGCAGCCGCGCGAGTTCCAGCTGCTGGAGTTCATGATGCGCCACGCCGGCCAGTCGGTGACCCGCACCATGCTGCTGGAAAAGGTCTGGGAATACCACTTCGACCCGCAGACCAACGTCATCGACGTTCACATCTCGCGCCTGCGCAGCAAGATCGACAAGGGCTTTGACCGGGCCATGTTGCAGACGGTGCGCGGCGCCGGCTACCGGCTGGATCCGTAACCTTCATCCGACCTCCCCGGCGAATGCCGGGGCCCAGATCGAAGGGCCAAGCGGCGCCGGACTGGATCGTCGCTCAGGCTGAATCTGGGTCCCGGCATTGGCTTCGCCGCACTGACGTGTCGCCGGGAAGGTCGGGAATTCAATGCTCCGAACTCCAATGAGGTCGGATTCGAGGGGGCCTTAGCGCCTACCAAACCATGCGTCTGCCGCGCCTTCTCCGCACCACGCCGTTCCGGCTGACCCTGCTGTTCCTGGCCCTGTTCGCGGCGGCCGCCAGCGCCTTCCTGGGCTATATCTATGTGGCCACGGCCGGCGAGGTGAACCGCCGCGCCCAGGCCGAGATCAGCCGCGAGTTCGAGAGCCTGGAGGCCGCCTATCGCCAGGGCGGCGTCGACGCGCTGAACCAGACCATCGTCGAGCGGGCCGCCGGCGAGCGGCCGTTCCTCTATTTCCTGGCCGACAAGACCGGCAAGCGGATTTCCGGCTCGATCGAAGAGTCGCCGATCTCGGGCTTCACCGGCGACGGGCCGGAATGGGCCAGCTTCAAGGTCACCGAGACTGATCTGGACGGCGCCGAGGTCAAGGCTGCCGCGCGTGGCGTGCAGCAGCGCCTGGAAAACGGCGAGATCCTGTTCGTCGGCGCCGATGTCGACGCTTCGGAGGCCTACGTCCGCAAGATCGTGCGGGCGCTGTGGGGCGCGGGGGCGCTGGTCATCCTGCTGGGCATGGCCGGCGGGGTGCTGATCAGCCGCAATGTCAGCCGCTCGATGCAGGGGCTGGTGGACGTGGTCAACGCGGTGCGCGGCGGCGATCTGCACGCCCGCGCCCGGGTGCGGGGAACACGCGACGAGTATGACGAGCTGGCCGAGGGCCTGAACGACATGCTCGACCGGATCGAGCGCCTGATGGGCGGCCTGCGCCATGCCGGCGACGCCATCGCCCACGATCTGCGCTCGCCGCTGACCCGCCTGCGCGCCCGCATGGAGGTGGCCCTGATCGACGCCGAAAACGGCAAGGGCGACCCGGTCGCAGCCCTGGAGACGGCGCTGCAGGACGCCGACGGGGTGTTGAAGACCTTCAACGCCGTGCTGGCCATCGCCCGTCTGCAGGCCGCCGGTTCGGCGCCGGACCAGCGGCAGTTCGACGCCTCGGAGCTGGCTGGCGACATGGCCGAGCTCTACGAGCTCTCGTGCGAGGACAAGGGCCTGGACTTCAAGGCCGAGATCACGCCCGCCCTGACCATCAAGGGCAATCGCGAATTCCTGGCCCAGGCCCTGGCCAACATCCTGGACAACGCCATCAAGTACACGCCCGAGGGCGGGGCCATCATGCTGCGCGCGCGCCGGACCTCGTCGGGCGAGCTGGAGTTCTCGGTCACCGACACCGGGCCGGGCGTGCCGGAAGCCGACCGAGCCCGCGTGGTGCAGCGCTTCGTGCGCCTGGAGAACAGCCGCAGCGAACCCGGCGCGGGCCTGGGCCTGTCGCTCGTCAGCGCCGTGGCCGCCTCGCACGGCGGTCGTCTGGAGCTGTCGGAAGGTCCCGGCGAGTACAACGGCTCGGGCCCCGGCCTGCGCGTGGCGCTGGTATTGCCGCGCGTCGAGTAGTTACGGAACGATCTAGATCCGCTTCATGCTGATGATCTTCACCGGCGGGTTCAGGATCTGGCCCTTCATCGACGGCACGTTGGTCGGGCCGTCCGTGCGACCGCTGAGGATCTTCTTCACGACGTCCATGCCTTCGACGACATAGCCGAACACGGCGTAGCCTTGGGCGGCGTCGCTTTTGCCGGGCTTGGCGTCGAGATAGGGCTGGGGGCTGGCGCAGATGAAGAAGTCGGCGGTGGCGCTGCCGGGGGCGTCGCGGCCCATCGAGATGGCGCCGGCCTTGTGCTTGAGGCCGGTCTTCAGCGTGCTCTCGTGAGCGATCGGCGGCGCGCGGCGCGAATAGGGCTTGGGCTGGCCCTGGATCGAGCCCTGGCCGGGCGCGCCCTTGGCCCGGTTGGCGCGGAAGAACTGCCCGCCGTCGAAGCGATGCTTGTCGACATAGCGCAGGAAGTTCTCCGAGGTGATGGGAGCCTTCTTGTCCTCCAGCTCGACGACGATGGTCCCCTTGTCGGTCTGGATCGCCACGCGCGGCTTGCCGGCGGCGAGGGCGGGGGAGGCGGCCCCGACCAGAAGCGGCGCGGCGGCCAGGGCGCCGATCAGGGCGCGGCGGACGATCTTCGAAGCGGTCATGGCGGCTCCCTTGGTGTCGACGGGTGATCGCACGAGGGAGGAAATTTGTCTCGCTCCCCATCACGGGGGAAGGGCGGCGCAGAAAAAAGTGACCGCTACCATAATTCTCCATCGCAAGACTGCTGTTCGCTGAGCTAGGGTCCCGGTGTTGGGGACGACCGCAGATCACATGCGGCGGTGATGAGGGAAGGGAAGGCGCATGGGGGCTGAAAGCCAGGCCGCTCCGGGCAAGGGGCGCGACACGATGGTCGTGGGGGCGTCGTCGCTCGGCACCGTGTTCGAGTGGTACGATTTCTATCTTTACGGCTCGCTGGCGCCGATCATCACCAGCCATTTCTTCTCAGGCGTCAACGAGACCACAGGCTTCATCCTGGCCCTGCTGGCCTTCGCCGCCGGTTTTGCGATCCGGCCGCTGGGCGCGCTGATCTTCGGCCGGTTGGGCGACCTGTGGGGCCGCAAGAACACCTTCCTGATCACCATGCTCTTGATGGGGGTCTCGACCTTCGTCGTCGGCCTTCTGCCGTCCTACGCCCAAATCGGCGTGGCCGCGCCGATCGCCCTGGTGCTGATGCGCCTCGTTCAGGGCCTGGCCCTGGGCGGCGAGTACGGCGGCGCGGCGACCTATGTGGCCGAGCACGCTCCGGCCGGTAAGCGCGGCTTCTATACCAGCTGGATCCAGACGACGGCGACGATCGGTCTGTTCCTGTCGCTGGCGGTGATCCTGGCCGCCCGCATCCAGTTGGGCGAAGAGGCGTTCAAGGCCTGGGGCTGGCGCATTCCGTTCCTGGTCTCGCTGCTGCTCTTGGGCGTGTCGCTGTGGATTCGCCTGAAGCTGCACGAGAGCCCGACCTTCGAGCGCATGATCGCCGAGGGCAAGGGCAGCAAGAAGCCGCTGGCCGAGGCCTTCGGCAACTGGCCCAACCTGAAGATCGTGCTGCTGGCGCTGGTGGGCTTGACCATGGGCCAGGCGGTGGTCTGGTACACCGGCCAGTTCTACGCCCTGTTCTTCCTGGAAAAGACGCTGAAGCTGGACGGGGCGCTGGCCAACACGCTGGTGGCCGTGGCGCTGCTGATCGGCACGCCGTTCTTCGTCATCTGCGGCTGGCTGTCGGACAAGATCGGACGCAAGCCGATCATCGTCCTGGGCTGCCTGCTGGCGGCGCTGACCTATTTCCCGATCTTCAAGGCGATCACCACCTACGCCAACCCCGTGCTGGCCAAGGCCGAGGCGACCGCGCCCCTGGTGGTCACCGCCGACCCGGCCACCTGCGCCTTCCAGTTCGACCTGATCGGCAAGGCCAAGTTCAACACCCCCTGCGACGTGGCCAAGGCCTATCTGGCCAAGGCCGGCGTCAGCTACAGCGTCCAGGCCGCGCCGGTCGGAACGCCGACCACGGTTCAGGTCGGGGGCGTGACGCTGGACGGGCTCGACGCCAAGGGCGCAAGCGGCAAGGCCTTCGCCGACGCCCGCAAGGCCTGGGAGGCCGACCTTGGCGACCAGCTTAAGGCGGCCGGCTATCCGGCCAAGGCCGATCCGGCGCTCGTGAACAAGCCGGCGGTGATCGGCCTTCTGGCGCTGCTGGTGATCTATGTGACCATGGTCTACGGCCCGATCGCGGCGATGCTGGTCGAGCTGTTCCCGACCCGGATCCGCTATACGGCGATGTCGCTGCCCTACCACATCGGCAACGGCTGGTTCGGTGGGTTCCTGCCCACCACGGCCTTCGCGATCGTGGCGGCGACCGGCGATATCTATTCGGGCCTCTGGTACCCGGTCATCATCGCCGGGATCACGGCGGTGGTCGGTGGCTTCTTCCTGAAGGATACGCGCCACAACCCGATCGAAGACTAGGCAAAATTCGCTCCGCGCCCGGCGATGGGTCATCGCCGGGTTGCGTTCGGGCGCCCTTTCGGCTTCGCTGAAGCTCGAGGGGAGCGTTGATGGCTCAAGAAGACGACGACAGGCGCGCCTGGTTTCGGCGTGAGATCCTGCCGCTGGAGGCAGATCTTCTGGCCTATGCGCGGCGGTTCTGCCGCGATGGTCAGACCGATCCGGAGGATCTGGTGCACGAGGCCTTCGCGCGCGCGATCGCCTGCAAGACCTGGCGCGAGATCGGAAATCCGGGCGCGTTCGCCAACCGCGTCCTTCGCAATTGCGCCCTGGACGCGCTGCGCCGGCGCAAGGTGCTGACCATCACCGCCGTCGCCGACTTCGACCGGATCGAGCCGTTGGACGAGGCGCCCAGCCCTCATGCCGTCATCGAATCACGCGAAGAGCTGCGGCTGCTGGCGGACGCCATCGCGGAGTTGCCCACGCAGTGCCGTCGCGTCTTCACGTTGAGAAAAGTTTACAGCCTCTCGCCCGACGAGATAGCGGTTAGGCTCGGCTTGTCCGTCTCTACTGTCGAGAAGCATCTGGTGAAGGGTCTTCGGTACTGTTCCGACAAGTTGGGACGTCGTATCGGGCGTAAGAGTAAGGTCGACGAAGGACGCTCATGGAGCGCGAGACGGGATCACGACGCGAAGCGGTGAGGCAGGCGGCCGCCCTCTGGGTGGTTCGGCTTGATGACGCTTCGTGTTCCGCCGCCGACCGCGCCGCCTTCGAGGCCTGGCGCGACGAAAGCCACGAACACGAAGCCGCCTTTGAACGCGAAGCCGCCGCCTGGGCGCGGCTGGAGCGCCTGCGCGCCATGCGTCCGGCGGCCGAGCGGCCTGACCGGGACCTGCTGGCGGCCGAGCGCCGCCCGGTTCTGCCGCGTCTGAGCCGGTCGGTCTGGGCGCGCGGCATGGCCGCGGCGGCAGTGCTGGCCCTCTCTGTGGCGGGGGTCACCACCTTCGGCGGCGGCACGGCCTACGCCACCGCGATCGGCGAGCGTCGGGTCGTCGTGCTCAGCGACAACAGCCGAATCGAACTGAACACCGACAGCAAGGTGGTGGTCCGCTACCGGCGCGGCGTGCGTGAGGTGCGCCTGGTGCGCGGCGAGGCGGTGTTCGAGGCGGCCAGCGACTCCCGTCCCTTCGTGGTGCGCGCCGAAGACGCGGTGATGCGGGCCGACGGCGTTTCGGAGCTGGCGGTGCGTCTGCGCGCCGACGGGGCGACCGTGACGGTCAAGAAGGGCGCCGTCGCGCTTGACCCCGAACCCGCCCAGCCCAAGGACGAGATGCGCCTGAAGGCCGGCGTCGCAGCGGTCTACACCGCCGCCGGAAGCCGAGCTCGCGCCATCTCCGAAGGCGAGATCGACCGCGTCCTGGCCTGGCGCCAGGGCGCGATCGCGCTAAACGGCCAGTCGCTGGAACAGGCCGTGGCCGAGTTCAATCGCTACAACAGGCAGCAGGTGCGCATCGTCGATCCGTCTATCAATGGCCTGCGTCTGGCTGGCTACTTCCAGACCACCGAGCCGCGCAGCTTTGTCGACGCGGTCACCAGCACGTTCCCGGTGCAGGCGTCCGAGGATGACGACGGCGACATCCGGTTGTGGCGCAAGGGATAGATAGCTTCCATCACAACTGGGTGTCATCCCGGAAGCCTCGAAGAGGCTATCCGGGAACCAGGGAGTGACAGAACGCCTCGCGCGCCGCCCCTGGGTCCCGGCTCTACCCCCGGCTTTCGCCGGGGTCCGGCCGGGATGACACTTGGAATTGAGGCTAAAAAAGTCCCTTCGCCACTGGCGGAAACCCGACACGCGTGCGTCGATCCTTCAAAGGCGGTCCTCCATGGGGATGGAGGGCGCTTCGAGGGGTAAACAAGAAAATGACCATCAACACCCGTCGCCGCGCGGTTCGCGGCTTCCTGATGGCGTCGGCCGCCGTCCTGGTGCTGGCCGGCCCGGCGCTCGCGCAAGAGGCGCGGCACACGTTCAACATTCCGGCCGGCGATGCGGTGACCGCGTTGCAAGCCTTCGCCAAGCAGTCGGGCAAGCAGGTTCTGTTCCCGTTCGAGGCCGCCTCGGGCAAGCGCACCCCGGCGGTGACCGGCGACGTCGCCGACGCCGACGCCTTGGCGCGTCTGGCGAAGGCCGCCGGACTGGTCGTCCAGTCGGACGACGGCAAGACCATCACGCTGCGCCAGGCGCCGGCCGAAGGCGCCCAGTCCCAATCCCCCCAGTCCTCGCGCGCGGGGGCCGGCGCGACCAGTGAAGAGGCCCAGGTCGTCGAAGCGGTCGTGGTCGTCGGCTCGCAGATCGAAGGCGCCCGCACGACCGAGGCCCTGCCGGTCACGGTGGTCGGCGAGAAAGAGATCATCGCCACGGGCGCTGTTTCGGGCGACGAACTGTTCCGCTCGATCCCGCAAGCTGGCGACGTCCAGTTCCAGGAAGCCCGCACCACCGGCAACCTGAACGACGCGCGCGGCGACGTGGCCTCGCTGAACCTGCGCAGCCTCGGCACTGGCAATACCCTGGCCCTGCTGAACGGTCGTCGCGCCGTGCTGGCGCCGGGCACTCAGACCGAAAACCTGGTTCCGGTTCAGACCGTCAATACCAACGCCTTCCCCGTGGCGGGTATCAAGCGGGTGGAAGTGCTGCGCGACGGCGCTGCGGCCATCTACGGGGCCGACGCGGTGGCCGGCGTGGTCAACACGGTCCTCGACACCAAGTTCCGTGGCCTGAAGATGGAAGCCCAGTACGGCGGCTCGGAAGGCACCAGCTACCGCGAAGGCTCGTTCAACGTGAAGGCCGGCACCCGTCTGGCAGACGGCACGCGCCTGACCTTCTTCGGCAACTACACCGGCCGCAGCCGTCTGATGGCGTCGGAGCGCGACTATTCGGCCAGCGAGGATCACCGGGCGCAGGTGGCCAACACGCCGTGGGTGGACAACACCACCTTCGACAGCCGCTCGACCTCCAGCCCCTGGGGTTCGTTCACCCTCATCCCGGCGACCACCACGGTCCGCCAAGGCACGGCGACGCTGACGACCTCGGGCGTGTTCCACATCGAGCCGACCGCCAACACCGCCGCTGGCTGCTCCAGCACCGTGCTGACCGGCAACCTCTGCATCCGCTCGGGCACGATCACCGGCGCCAACAGCCGCGTTCTGCGCTATGACGAAAACCCCGATCGCACCCTGAAGGGCGGCGTCGAGCGCACCAACCTGTTCTCGACGGTCGAGCACGACTTCGGCGACATCACCGGCTATGGCGAAGTGGGCTACTACCACGCCCTGTTCACCGGCAGCCGCGAACAGTCGGCGCCGCTCAGCACCGCGCCGATTAGCATCGCCGCGAACGCCTACTGGAACCCCTTCGGTCCGACGACCAGCCCCAACCGTCTGGCCAATCTGACCGGCGTGCCGACCACCGGCCTCGCCATGAACATCACCACCTATCGCCCGGTCGACACCGGCCCGCGCACCTATACGGTGACGGACGACAGCTACCGCCTGCTGGGCGGGCTGAAGGGCGGCTGGAAGGGCTGGAAGTGGGATTCGGCGCTGCTGTATTCCAAGGCCCGCACCAAGGACATGACGCACGACGCGATCAGCAACACCGCGTTCCAGGCGGCCCTGAACCGCACGGATGCGACGGCGTACAATCCGTTCAACGGCGGCAGCCAGCCCAACTACTCGCTGGGCGATGGCACGCCCAACGATCGCGCGACGATCAACTCGTTCCTGATCAACGTCTATCGCATCAGCGAGACCTCGCTGACCCTGGCCGACTTCAAGATCTCCAAGAAGGACCTCTTCACCCTGCCGGGCGGCGATGTCGGGATCGCGGCGGGCGTCGAGTGGCGTCGCGAGACGTACAAGGACGACCGCGACAAGCGCCTGGACGGCACGATCAAGTACACCAACAGCGTCACCGGCGTGACCTACGGCACGGACGTCATGGGCGCCTCGGGCGCGCCGGACGTCAACGCGCACCGGTCGGTCGCCTCGGCCTTCTTCGAACTGGCCGTGCCGATCGTTTCGCCCGAGATGAACATCCCGTTCGTCGAGGAGATCAGCCTGCAGATCGCCGCGCGCGACGAAGAGTATTCGGACTTTGGCAACGTGCTGAAGCCCAAGGGCGCGATCTACTGGAAGGTCGGCCAGGGCTTCGCGATCCGCGGTTCGGTCTCGCAGAGCTTCCGCGCCCCGAACCTGCCGCAGTTCTACAGCGACGGCACGACGGTCTCGAACACCCGCACCGACTTCGCGGCCTGCCGGATCAACACGCCGACCGTCACCACCTGCCCCAGCGCCAGCACGATCGAAGTGCGCAGCGGCAACAAGAACCTGAAGCCGGAAGAGGCCGACAACGCCACGATCGGCTTCGTCTATCAGCCCACCTTCATTCCGCGCCAATATGGCAAGCTGACCCTGACCAGCGACTTCTGGTCGATCCGCGAGAAGAACATCGTGGGTATCCTGGGCGGCTATAACCAGATCGCCTACGACTGGTTGCTGCGCCAGAGCGGCTCGTCCAACCCGAACGTCGTGCGCGACGCGCCGGTGGGCACGGCCACGGTCGGCAACATCGCCTACATCAGCGACACCTACTCGAACCTGCAGCCGCGCATGGTGCAGGGCGCCGACTTCAGCCTGGACTACGACCTGGACGACACCCCCTGGGGCGACTTCGGCCTGTCGATCAATGTCGCCAAGCTCCTGAAGTATGACCAGGCTCCTGGCCAGACGGAGAGCATCCTTCTGCAGGCGGTCGCGGCCGGCAAGCTGCCGGGCATCACGATCGCCAGCGCCGGCAACCAGATCCAGTTCGACGGCTTCCCCGAGTTCCGCGGCACGGCCAGCGTCTCCTGGCGCAAGGACGGCTGGGGCGCGGGCGCGTTCGTGAACTATGTCGGCGAGGTCTATGACACCGGCCCGGCGCAGGTGAACGGCCAGTACTTCCCGATCAAGGAATGGACGACCGTCAGCTTCTACGGCCAGTACGCGTTCAAGGACGGCATGTTCGACGGCTCCACGGTCCGCGTGGGCGTGCGCAACGCCTTCGACAAGGACCCGCCGCTGTCGGCCTCGAACTTCGGCTACTCGGGCGCGCTGCACAACGCGACGGGGCGCTACTGGTACATGAACCTCTCCAAGCGGTTCTAGTTTGCTCCACCAGTCCGATCTCCCCGGCGAATGCCGGGGCCCAGATTGTAGGGCTCCGAGGGTCCAGTACGGCTCAAGCACAGCCTTATGATCTGGGTCCCGGCATTCGCCGGGAAGGTCGGATTGAAGATACGCGTTTATCCAACGAGGGCGTCGTGAAGCCTTTCCGCCTTATTTCCACCGGCCTAGCCGCCTTCGCCCTGGCGCTTTCGCCCATCGTCTCGTCCGAGGCGCTGGCCCAGAAGAAGCAGCTGCTGGAGTATCCCAGCATCCACTCGCCGGTGGTGGGCGAGCGGGGCATGGTGGTCAGCCAGAACGCCATCGCCACCAAGGTCGGCGCCGACATCCTGCGTCAGGGCGGCAACGCCGTGGACGCCGCCGTCGCCACCGCCTTCGCCCTGGCCGTGACCCTGCCGCGCGCCGGCAATATCGGCGGCGACGGCTTCATGATGGTCCACCTGGCTAAGACGGGCGAGACGATCTTCATCGACTATCGCGGCGTCGCGCCCAAGGCCGCCAAGCTCGAGACCTTCGTCGACGAGAATGGCAAGGAAATGGACGACGTGGCCTCGCGCGGCTATCGCGCGCCCACCGTTCCGGGCACGGTCGCGGGCCTCTACCTGGCGCATCAGAAATATGGTCGCCTGGCCTGGAAGCAGGTGGTCGAGCCGGCCTATCGCCTGGCCGCCGACGGCGTGGCCCTGTCGCCCGACGAAGCCTTTGTCTTCAGCTGGGGCAAGCAGCGCCTGTCCGAGAGCGAGGCCGGCAAGCAGACCTTCTACAAGCCCGGCGGCGAGCTCTATCGCGCCGGCGAGGTCCTCAAGCAGCCCGAGCTGGCCTGGTCGCTGCGCCAGATCGCCGACAAGGGCGCCGACGCCTTCTATCGCGGCGAGATCGCCCAGCGCTTCGCCGCCGACATGAAGGCCCATGGTGGCCTGATCACCCTGGAGGACCTGGCCGCCTACAAGGCCGAGATCCGTCAGCCCCTGGTCGGGAGCTATCGCGGCCTGACGGTCAAGACCTCGCCGCCCGCCAGCGCCGGCGGCGCGACCCTGCTGGAGATGCTCAACATCCTGGAGAGCTTCGACCTGAAGGCCACGGGCCTGGGCTCGGCCAAGACCCTGCACCTTCAGGCCGAGGCCATGAAGATGGCCTATGCCGACCGCTACAAGTATCTGGGCGACACCGATTTCGTGAAGGTCCCGCTGCAGGGCTTCACGTCCAAGGCCTATGGCGCCCAGCGCGCCAAGCTGATCAATCCCGACAAGGCCACGCCCGCCAAGGACCTGGGCGCCGGCGATCCGTGGGCGTTCGAAAGCCCGAACACGACGCACTTCTCGGTCGCCGACGCCGAGGGCAACGCGGTGTCCAACACCTATACGCTGGGGGCCGATTTCGGCTCGGGCGTGATGGTGGCCGGCGCGGGCTTCGTGCTGAACAACCAGATGAACAACTACGCCCACGAGGCCGCCTGGCGCGCGCAGAAGAGCGGCAAGCCGGCCCCGCCCAACGCCCTGCAGCCGGGCAAGCGCGTGCTCTCGACCATGATGCCGACCATGATCTTCAAGGACGGCAAGCCGTGGCTGATCACCGGCACGCCGGGCGGCAGCACCATCATCGACACGGTGCTGCAGGTCATCGTCAACGTCGTAGACTTCAAGCTGAACGTGGCCGAGGCCACCCACCAGCCGCGCATCTTCCAGGACGCCAGCGACACCCTGCGCGTCGAGCCAAACTTCAATCCCGACACCGTCGCCATCCTGAAGGCGATGGGTCATCCGATAACCTCCGACGAGACCATGGGCTCGGCCCAGTCGATCATGATCGAGCAGGGTCTCTATCTCGGCGGCGCCGATCCGCGTCGCCCGGGGGCCGAGGCGATCGCGCCCTGAGGGTCTACCTCCCCCCCTTGATCTAAGGGGACGCGATCTGTCGGCGCCGGAGCTGCCCCTCCGGCGCCGACTTCGTTTCTAGACTGTTTGATTTGTCTCAATGTCCGGGCGCGGGGGCGGGCGCACCTTCGCCTTGGTCGTCGCCGACGCCGGTCCAGCTCCCGGCGACTCCAGGCCGCTCCGGTTCACGCCAACCCCCGGAGCGGTAACCGCCTCGCGGATGTCTCCAACCGTCCCGAGACGAACTCGGCGCCGGACTTCCCCGTCCGGCGCCGATCTTATTTTCAGCCCTACTTTCCGCTCACCGCCGGCCCGTAGAGCAGGCCGTTGAACAGGAACTTGAACGTGCCCCACGACTGGGCGCGCTGGGTGATCTCGGGGCCGAAGGCGAAGACCTTGCCCTTGCCCACGGTGATGTCGAGCATCGCCGTCGAGCCCTTCAGCTTCTCCTGGCCCACGGCCCAGCCGCTGCGCAGCGGCTTGTCGCTGTCGAACCAGGCCACGCGCGAGACGCCCTTGACGTCGGGCTTCACGGTGAAGGCCGGGCTGCGGTCGAAGAACACGTCGACCTCCTCACCCGCCCCGTAGGCCAGCGGCTGTTTCGGATCGACCTTGGCCCGCAGGACTGCGCCAGGGATGTAGAGCTCGCGGTTCGACAGGGCCTTGAGCTGGCCGTTCTCGGTCTTGGCCGTGGCCACCTCGACCGGCGCGCCGAGCGCCGTGGCCAGGCGCGTCGAGGCGCCGATGGCCACGACCGTGCCGCCGCCCTTCACGAACTCGGCGATCTTGGGGACGGTCTTCTCATCGGTCACGCGGCCAAGCCACGACCGGTACTCGGCCGGAATGTCCTCGGGCTTGGGCTGGGCCCCGCCGCGGCCGGCGCGGAACGGACCGTCCGCCGGGGCGGGCACCACGCCGTCGGCGAAGACCAGCACGTCGAAGTCCTTGCCGATGTCGCCGGCGTCCAGGCGCTGCGGATAGACGACCTGGAAGGGCGCCTCGAACTGCTCGAACATCCAGCGGTTCCAGCCCGAAGGCATCGAGCCGCCGTAGACGTCGACCAGGCCCACGCGGATCGGCTTCAGCGCGATGGCGGCGCCCGCCGGCTTGGCGGCGACGGCCCAGGCGTCGATCCCCAGGTCTTTCACGCCCTTGTCGATCACCGCCTTGGCGGCGGGGGAGGCAGGGACCCAGATCGCGCCGGCTCCGAAGGTCTTGCCGCCGGCCTTGGCGCCGTCCTTGAGCCACTGGACCTTGGCGCCGGCCTTCAGCAGGCGGTTGGTCAGGGTGAAGCTGGCGTTGGTCTCGTGGCGGATCAGCCAGCCTGCGCTTCCCGAGCCCTTCACCGAACCCGGCGCGACCTTGATCAGGTCGGGCACCCGCTTGGTGGGCGCCTCGAAGGCGTCCAGCACGCGGTCGAACTTGATCCCCATCTGGTAGGCCAGGGTGTAGCCGGTGACGTCGTACGGCGCCTTGGGCGGGCCGCCCGGATACTCGGTGTCGTGCGGGTGGTCCTGCGGCTCGAACATGTCCATCACGTGCGGACGATAGGCTTGGGCCGTGCGGACCACGTAGGAGCCGGCGGGGTACGTCTTGCCGGCCACGGTGAAGGCCTTGTCGGCGACATCGACGTCGACGCCCGCCTTAATCAGGGCGTTCAGGAAGGCGACCACGGTCGGCAGGTCGGCCTGATCGGCGGGCAGGATGAAGCCGCGCGGGTCGCGCTGCTCGGGCGCCTGCATGATCGTCTTGTAGAGCGAAGGATCCGCCGAACCGCCGCGCCCGCCGGCCAGGGGCTTTTCCTTGCCGGCCGCGATCAGCGCGTCGACCTTGGTCGGGGTGATGGTCCAGGTGTCGCGGCTGCCACGCTTGATGCTGTTGTCGCCCATCTTCCAGATGTTGAAGAGCAGGCGCTCGCGGTTGCGCGAGGCGTAGTCCAGCACCGAGCGGTTCAGGCTGGCCTGGTAATCTAGCGTCTGCTGCAGGCGCCACATCTGGGGCGCGATCGGAACCGGCCGGTCGTTGCTGGGCAACTGCACCTCGGGGACCAGGTTGATCGGCGACGGGGTCGGGCCGCCGGTGATCTCGGTCAGCAGGCCGATCGAATTGTGGAAGTAGGCGATGGAGCGCTCCATCCCGTTGTGCCAAGTGGAGTAGGGGGCGGCGCTGCGCGCGCCGGTGCCGGGCTTGTCCTCGGCCACCAGGCGGCTGTGCATGGCCATGCCAACTTCCTGCAGCATGGTCATGACCAGCGGGTCGTAGTTGTGGTTGGCCGGATCGCGGAACGGCGGCACGAACACGACCATGCCGTTGGGCGCGGTCTGGTGCTGGTTGTAGACGATCTGGGGGAACCACTCGCGGAACAGCTGGCGGTTGACGTTGGTCGTCTCGGCCATGGCCGACATGAAGCTGTCGCGGTTGTTATCGTGGCCGATGTACTTGTGATACAGGCGCGGCAACGAGCCGAACTCCCGCTTCTTGGGGTCCTCGTTGCGCATGTACCAGTCGGAGATCATCTCCATCCCGTCGGGATTGTCGTGCGCGAACAGGATGATGCAGTCGTCCAGGAACCGCAGGGTCTCAGGATCGGTCCCCGTCAGCATCTGGTGGATGACCTGGATCTGGCCTTGTGAGGTCACAGTCTCGTTGGCGTGCAGGCCTGCGTCGATCCACACCACGGCCTTGCCCTCGGCGGCCAGCTTGCGGGCCTCGGCCTCGCTGACGCCCTCGGCCTTTGCCAGCTTGCGGGCGATGGTCCGGTACTGGTCCAGCTTGGCCAGGTTGGCGGGCGAGGAGACGATCGCCATCCATTGGGTGCGGCCTTCCTCGGTCTTGCCGATGTCGACCAGTTTCATGCGGTCGGACTTGGCGGCCAGCGCCTTCAGATAGGCTTCATAGGCGGTGTAGTCGGCCAGGAAGTAGTCGCTGCCGACCGGCTGGGCGAAGGCCGTCGCCGGCGAGGGCAGGTCGGACGCCGTGGCGCCGCCCATCGCGCCAAAGGCCAGCACCACGCCAAGGGCCGCTCCGGCCATCACCGCACTTCGTTTCATCGATCTCGCCCCATCAGCCTGTGGCGCGACCTTACGCGCGCGCCTTGTCCCTGGATGACGAAGGAGGACCGGATTTCCGCCCCCGGAGCAACGGGAGGGCCAGCCCATTTTTTCATCGGGCCTTAGAAGCGTCCGCGCGACGCCTCAGACGCCGCCAGGAGGAAGGCGCCGGCGCCATAGAGTTGGGTGTCGCCGGCCGCGACATGGTCTGGCGCATAGCCGACCTGCTGCACCCAGCCGAGCTTGCCGTCCGGCCCAACCGCGCGCGCCAAGGCGTTCCAGCCCAGCCGCGCCGACCGTGCGTAGCGGGACTCCTGCAGCAGGCCCTGGTTCACGCCCCAGGCCAGGCCATAGACGAAGAACCCGGTGCCGCTGGTCTCGGGCGGGCTGTTCTCGGGCGCCAGAAGCGACACCGACCAGTAGCCGTCAGCCTTTTGCAGCGCGACCAGCTTGGCCGACATCCGCTTGAACAGGGCGACATAGCGCGGGCGCGAAGGATGGTTCGCGGGCAGGGTCTTCAGGATGTTGACGATCCCGGCGTAGGCCCAGCCGTTGCCCCGGCTCCAGAAGATCTTGCGGCCCTGATCGTCGCGGCGATCAAAGTAGCGGCTGTCGCGGAAATAGAGGCCGTGCTCCCGGTCGAGCAGCCAGTCCGTCGCCGCCCAGAACTCGTGGTCGCCGTAAGCGGCGTAGCGCGGATCGCCGGTCGCGGCCGACAGGGCGGTCCAGGTCGGCGGGGCCATGAACAGGGCGTCGCTCCAGCACCAGCGGGCCTGGCACGGCTGGTCCTCGGTACCGTCGATGAAGGTCAGGTCCGCGCGGGGCGGATCGGCCAGGATGGCGTCGAACCGCGCCTTGACCGGCGCCAACTGGGCGGGGTCTTGGTCGCGGGCGTGCAGCCAAAGCCAGCTTTGGGCGATGACATGGTCGTCGGCGTGCAGGGGGCGCTTGCCAAGGCCCCAGGCCTGCGCCTCGCCGTGGGCGCGGAGGGCCTGAAGGTAGCCTGCATCGCCGGTCCGCTCGGCGAAGGCGGTCAGGCCCACATAGAAGGCCCCCTGGATCCAGCCGCGCGGGTTCTGTGTGCCGGGACGATGGGTTTGGACGTAGTCGAACCGGCCGTCCATGTGGCGCAGCTGCCAGTCGGCGACCGCGCGGCCCAGGGTTAGCGCAGAGGCGGCGACCTCCGCCTGCTCCTTGATCGAGGGGCCGGGCGCCGGGGCCGCCATGGCGGGGGGCGTGGCTAGGCTGAGACCGACCAGGATCGCGGTGATGGTGGCGCGCATGCGTCGTCCCCTCCCGTGCGCTAGCTGCGAGCGCTTCGCGATGGTCTTAACGGACAAGACCTGTTCTAGGCAATCGCGAAGACCAGTTTCGCGAGTTTGGCCTAGCCAATCTCGCGCCCGGCGCTATGGTCGCCGCAGGCCGCGCTTGACGGCGGGGAGGCTTTGAATGGTCCGGTGTTCGATGGCGATGGCGGCGAGCTGCCTCGCTCTTCTGGTGGCGGCGCCGGTAACCGCCGCGCCGGTGTGCCGGGCTGAGCAGGGCTACGCCGCCGACTTCGACGGGCGCCGCACCTTCCGCTGGAAGCCTAGGGCGTTGCGCGCCGCCAAGGCCCGACTCGCCGATCCGGAACTTGCGCCGGCTTACAAGGCTCTGCTCGCCCGCGCTGACAAGGCTCTGGCCGGCCCCGTCTATAGTGTGGTCGACAAGAGCCGCACACCGCCCAGCGGCGATAAGCGCGACTACATCTCGATGGGGCCGTACTGGTGGCCCGACCCGGCCCAGCCCAACGGCGAGCCCTATATCCGCAAGGACGGCGAAGTGAATCCCGAGCGGAACACCAACGCCTTCGACGCCAATCGCATGGAGACCATGGCCGGCGCCGTCGAGGCTTTGGCCCTGGCCTACTATTTCACTGGCGACACCCGCTACGCGACCAAGGCGGCTCAGCTGTTGCGGGCCTGGTTTCTCGATCCGGCCACGCGGATGAACCCGGCCATGACCTATGCGCAAGGCGTGCCGGGCCGCACCCTCGGGCGCGCCGAGGGCGTGCTGGACACCTATCGCCTGTTGCGGGTGATCGAAGCGGTCGGCGTGCTGGCCCCGTCCGACGCCCTGACCGCGTCGGAGCAGGCGGGCCTTGAAGCCTGGTTCGGCGCCTATGCCGACTGGATGCAGACCGCGCCGACCGGGAAGGAAGAACGGGCGGCCAGGAACAACCATGGCCTCTGGTACGACTACCAGTTGGCGACATTTGCCCTGTTCGCACGTCGGCCAGACCTGGCCCGCGAGGTGCTCGCCAGCGTGGGCTCCAACCGCATCGATCCGGAGATCGCGCCCGACGGCAGGATGCCCGAGGAGCTGTCGCGCACCAAGGCTCTGCACTACAGCTACTTTGCGCTGGAACCGCTGATCGGCATGGCCGAGCTCGGTCCCTGCGTCGGCGTCGATCTGTGGGGTTATCGCGGTCCGCAGGGGCAGGGGATCCGGGCGGCGCTGACGTACCTGGCCCAGTTCGTCGGCGACGCGGCGGCCTTCCCCTACAGGGACCTCAAACCGGAGGACGCCACGCGCGAAGCCCTGCCGCTCTACGACCTCGCCGCCGCAGCGTATGGGGACGCAGGCTTGGCGGCCAAGGCCGAGAGCATCGCGGGCCAGTCGCCGGCGGCTCAAAGCCGTCTGACGATCGCGCCCTTCAGGAATTGAGGCGAAGCGTTCAGATCGCCGAGCGGCGCGCCAGCTCGGTGCGGCGCGCGGCCACTTCGCTCCGGGCGCGCTCCAAGGCGTCGATCTCGGTGGCGGTCAGCAGGTTGTCGATGACCCGGCCCAGGTGTTCGCGCATCGCGTTGCGGGCGCTGGTGGGGTTGCGCTCCTTCAGGGCCAGCAGGATTTCCTGGTGGTCGTCGATCAGCGGGCGCACGCCGACCTGACGCGCGCGCTCCAGCATCGCCCGGCACAGCGGCGACTTGTAGCGCAGGTCCCAAAGGTTCTCGACCACGGTGACCAGGGCGCTGTTGCGGCTGGCCTGAGCGATGGTGACGTGGAAGCGGCGGTCGGCCCGCTCGCCACGCACGTTATTGTCGTTCTCCACGACCATGTCGTCCATGATCGCGGCCAGTTCGGCCAGTTCCTCGTCGGTGATGGTGGCGGCCGCCAGGGCGGCGACTTCGCCTTCGATCAGGCGACGGGCTTCAGTCAGCTCAAAGGCGCCGATGTCCAGTTCGGGTGCGGGGCTCTCCGGGCGGGGGGTATCGGTGACATAGACGCCCGAGCCATGGCGGGCCTCGACAAGCCCGCGAATCTCAAGGGCGATCATCGCCTCGCGCACCGTGGGACGGCTGACCTTGTAGTCCTCGGCCAGATCGCGCTCGGAAGGCAACCGCTGGCCGGGCTTGTGGACGCCGTCACGGATCGCATCGGCGATCGAGTTGGCGACCTGCTGATAGAGTTTACGCGTTTCCGCCGTCGAAGTGGTCATGTGTCTGCGATCCCGCCGACGTCGCGTCGGCGGCGGGAATCCTATTGCATGACAAGGCGCGACGCTACCGTTCGGCGAGCGTGCCGTGGGGCCTGCGAGGTGTAACTGGTAAGGCCAAATTGGCTTGACATCTTAGTGGGCGTGGCGAAATTGGTCATGCCAAGCGCGTCGCCACCTTTTCTTGGGCGGCGCGGCCACCCAGAAGACCCGCGATGGCGGGCCCGCGAGCCTCTGATGCGACTGCGTCCCTGCCTGTTCCTGTCCGTGGCCGCCCTGAGCTCGGCGACAGCGTCCCTCGCCTTGGCGGCCAAGCCCGCAGCCGCGCCGGACCCGCGCGGTCCCGGCTACGCCACAGTCGCGCCGATGAACCAGACGGTCGAGGCCCGCATCCTGCCGCGTATGGCCGTGCTGCTCGACAAGCTGATGGTCGAGAAGCGCGGCATGACGCTGGACGGGGTCAAGGTCTTCGAGGCCGATGACAAGTTCCTGCCCGGCAAGATCGCCATTGGCCTGGCATATCTGATCGTCGACACGCCGCGCGATGATCCACGCCTTGTCCGGTATCTGTCCGCCTATCGCGAGATCGCCGACATGACGGTGGCCGACCCCAATGACACCTGGGGTGTCTACTACTACTGCCAGGCCTTGGTGATGCTTCAGGAGGCGGGGCTGCTGGATCAGGCCGTGTCCCCGGCGACGATGGCGGCGCTGAAGGCCAAGCTGGACTGGCGACGCTTTGTCCGCGCCGACGATCTGACGCTGATCAACCTGCCCAACAACTACTACGGCGTCGCCTTCAGCGTGGCGCGGCTGCGCTACCGGCTGGGTTGGGAAGACGTCTCGGCCAGCGAAGCTCTGCTGGACAAGACGCTCGACCATTATCGCAAGTATTCGGGCGAATATGGCTTTGCGGACGAAACCGATGGGCAGGGGCGGTTCGACCGCTACAGCGTGCTGCTGATCGGCGAGATCGCCCACCGTCTGATCGAGGCGGGCATGCCCGCGACGCCCGAGGTGCGGACGTGGCTGCGCCGATCCGTCGACCTGATGCTGCCGCGCCTAAACCCGCGCGGCGAGGGCTTCGAGTATGGCCGCAGCATCGGGACCTATGGCGAGACCGCCTTCCTGGAGGTGCTGACGGCGGCGGCCAAGCTGGACGTGTTGACGCCCGAGGAGAAGCGCATGGCCTATGCGTTCAGTTCGCGGGTGGCTGCGCGCTACATGGACTTCTGGTTCGACCCGGCGATGGGCTCGGTGAACCTCTGGGAGCACGGCCGTCGCACCGACGCCTATCGCGGCAAGCACCGGATCCTCGGCGAGAACCTCAGCCTTGGTCGCCAGTACATCTACACCAACGCCATCTGGAACGATTTGGGCTTCAAGGATCAGGCCGCCGATCCGGGTTACGGCGCCTGGCTGGACCGCCTGCCGCGCCGGACGGTCACATGGTTCGCCAAGGGTCAGTACGACCGGCTGCTGGTGACGATCCGTGATCGTCGACCTACCGGCGAGACGCGGGTGATCGGTCTGCCCCTCATCAATGGCGGGGAGGGCCAGCACATGAACTCGCCCTACTACCCGATCCCATCGTCGCCCGGGCTGCTGCAACATGTGGCCGACGCCGCGTTTCCTCAGCTCCTGCCGCGCATCACCCTGGCTGACGGCGCGGCCCTGGCGCCGCTGGCCTACGCCAAGGGCGCCAAGGTGGTCGAGCAGGGGGCGCGGACCGTCGTCACCTATCGTCAGGACCAACTGGACCGCCTGGGCCAGAAAGCGCCCGTGCCCGACGATCGGGTCAGCGCGCACACGACCTATGTGCTGGAGCCTGGCCTGATCCGCCGGACCGACGTGTTCACGCTAAAGCCCGGCGTTTCGGCGAAGGCCGTGGACCTCGCCTTCGCCAGCTTCTCGCGTGGCGGCGTCAGCCGGGGCGGCGCGACTCGCTTCGCGCGCGGCGCGGTGAGGACGTTCGACGTGCAAGGCCTGACCTGCGCGACGCGCGATCTGGACAACGAGCCCGCCTACCGCTCCGTCACCGGGCCGATGACCGCCCTGACGACCTGCACGGGCGCGCAGGATGCTCAGGGGACGATCACGGTGCGCTGGACGCTCCGCTACCGCTAGAGCGTTCTGGTTTAGATGGAGCCATCCAGACCAGATGAACAGGCTCTAAAGTCAGACATTCAGGGCCCTCTAGAGCCAAAGGGCTCTAGGCCGGGCCGACGCGGAACGCGCAAAGCTTGTTGCCGTCCAGGTCGCGGAAATAGGCGGCATAGAAGGCCTGCGGGCCCTCGTCGCCGCGCACGCCCGGCTTGCCCTCGCACTGAGCGCCCAGGCTGATCGCCTTCTCATACAGGCTGTCGACCTTGGCGCGTTCGTCGAGCACCAAGGCGATCATCGTGCCGTTGCCGAACGTCGCGGCCTCGCCGTTGTAGGGCTTACCGACCCCGAACATCGGCTTGGTCCAGTCCGCCCCCCAGGCGCAGCCGCCCGTCGGGAACTCCATCAGGCGCTTGACGCCGATCGCGCCGAAGAGGTCGTCGTAGAACCCCTTGGCCTTGTCCAGGTCGTTGGCGCCCACCAGGGTGTATCCGATCATCGCGTCCTCCTACGCTTCAGCGCCAGAGTGGCCGAGACGCTGCGGAGGGACCAGCAGATATTCAGGCCACTCAAGGGTTGGGGCGAAGGGAACAAGGGGCGGCACGTGGATCCATGTTCGAGACGAACATCAGTCGGTCGGCAGCGATATGTGGAATTTTGATCTATAATTTTCCCTATGTCGGGTATTCGACAAAGGTCTGCGGGCGATAATGGGAATATTCGTTCGCAAAGCCCAATCTGAGTGACTATACTGTCCGCATCACCGGCACGGTTTCTTCGAGCGTCGGTGGCTGAGAGAAGGAAGGTGGCGCTTTCCGCTCCCGCTCGTCTGGCCGGAGTATGCTCATGCCGACCTACCTTTTCTACCCGCATCGCGCCGACGGTGTTTCGCTGACCTTCATCGCTGAGGCGGCCGAGTCCGACAAAGAAGCCTTGATCCTGGCGTCCGAGATCGCGACAGCGCACGACTGCTCGGGAGTCTTCATCTGGGAGCCGGCGACCGAGCAGCGGCATGACCGTTTCGTCGGCGAAGTGCGGCGCCAGGACGGCGTTGGCCGGCGCCGGGCCGAACAGGCGGGAGCCTCCCTCGAAACCTGAGCGTTGGCGGAGCGACAGGGAGGTCGCCGTGGACAAGCTCTTCGCCAAGTTCGCCAATATCACCGCCAAGGCCACCGGCAGTCCGCCGGCGTTTCTGATCTGCGTTGGAATGGTGCTGGTCTGGGCGATCTCGGGCCCGCTATTCCGGTTTTCCGAGACCTGGCAGCTGGTCATCAACACCGGCACCACCATCGTCACCTTCCTGATGGTGTTCCTGATCCAGAACACCCAGAACCGCGACGGCGTGGCGCTTCAGACCAAGCTCGACGAGCTGATCCGTGCGTCCACCGAGGCGGAGGACGCCTTCATGGGCATCGAAAAACTGACCGATAAGGAGCTGGAGGCCATGCACAGCCGCTGCAAGGCGCGGGCGAAGCGACACCAGCAGGTCCTCGAGAAGGTCGCCGCCGAGAAGGACGCCAGGGCGCGGCGAAAGGGCGTTAAGGGCGGCGGCAGGACGGCGACGCGACGCCAGCCCACGTCTCGTCGGCGCAAGGCGGTGGCGGCGAGCCGCCAAGCCGCCGACTAAGACTTCAGTCTATCTTGACCGGTCGGGAGTGGACGGTCACGCGCTTCGGCGTTAGCGGTACCAGGAGCGGGTCCGCCGAGGCCCGGAGGGGGAGCCGCCTTGCCGAAACTCAAAGCCCTGCGCTGGTGGATCATCGGCCTGGTGATGCTGGGCGCGATCGTCAACTACCTGACGCGCTCGACCATGGGGGTCGCGGCGCCGACGCTCATGAAGGATCTCGGCATCACGGTGACCGAGTACTCCTGGATCACCAGCGCCTTTCAGCTGGGGATCATGCTGCAGCCGGTCTGCGGCTATATTCTGGACACGCTGGGCCTGCGCACCGGCTTCGCCGTCTTCGCCGCCGCCTGGTCGCTGATCGCCATGGCGCACGGCCTGGCCAACAACTGGCAAGGCTTCGCGGTGCTGCGAGGGTTCCTCGGTCTGGCCGAGGGCTCCGCGCAGCCGGCGGGGATGAAGGCCGTGGCCACATGGTTCCCCGCCAAGGAACGCGGCTTCGCCGGCGGGGTGTTCAACATTGGCGCCTCGATCGGCTCGGTGCTCGCGCCGCCACTGGTCGTCTGGGCGGTTCTCACCTGGAACTGGCGCGCGGCCTTCGTGCTGACCGGCGTGATGGGCCTGGCCTGGGTGGTGCTCTGGCTGGTCTGCTATCGCGCGCCCGACAAGCATCCGTCGATGACCGAAGAGGAGCGGGCGCTGATCGCGGCGGGGCAGGAGGCGCACCTGGACGCCGTCGCGGGCCGCCCCTCCGTCCTGTCGATTCTCAAGCAGGGGCAGTTCTGGGGCATCGCCCTGCCGCGCTTCCTGGCCGACCCCACCTGGGGCACGCTGTCGTTCTGGGTGCCGCTCTATCTCTCCCAGACGCGGGGCTTCGACCTGAAGCAGATCGCGCTTTTCGCCTGGATGCCTTTCGTCGCGGCGGACCTCGGCTGCATGGCCGGGCCGGTCATTGCGATGGTGCTGCAAAAGCGGGGCGTGTCGCTGATCAACGCCCGTCGCATCGCCTTCACCCTGGGGGCGGTGCTGATGACGGGCATGATGTTCGTGGGCAAGGTCGAAAGCGCCTACGCCGCCATCGCTCTGCTGTGCCTGGGCGGTTTCGCGCACCAGACGCTGTCGGTGACCGTGATCACCATGGCCTCGGACCTGTTCCGGCGAAACGAGGTGGCGACCGTCGCGGGGCTGGCCGGCATGATGGGCAATCTGGGCCTGCTGCTGTTCTCGCTGCTGATCGGCGGCCTGGTGACCAAGATCGGCTATGACCCGTTCTTCATCGCCCTGGGCGTGCTAGACATCGCCGGCGCCGTGCTGCTCTGGACGCTGGTCAAGGACCGCGCCGCCCCCGCCAAGGCCGCCGCATGAACAACGACCTGATCCGCAACCCGATCCTGCGCGGCTTCAATCCCGATCCGTCGATCGTTCGGGTCGGCGAGGACTACTACATCGCCACCTCGACCTTCGAGTGGTTCCCCGGCGTGCAGATCCACCATTCGCGCGACCTGCGGAACTGGCGCCTGCTGAGCCGGCCGCTGCAGCGCCCCAGCCAACTGAACATGATGGGCGATCCGGACGGCTGCGGAGTCTGGGCGCCGTGCCTGACGCACGCCGACGGCCGCTTCTGGCTGATCTTCACCGATGTGAAGCGCTATGGCCGCACCACGGTCGGCGGCGCCTCGGGCGCCTCACTGCGCGACTTCCACAACTACCTCGTCACCTGCGAAACGATCGACGGGGCGTGGTCCGACCCGATCCACCTGAACAGCTCCGGCTTCGATCCGTCGCTGTTCCATGATGACGACGGCCGCAAATGGCTGGTCAATCAGCTGTGGGATCATCGACCTGGCCGCAATCGCTTCGCCGGCATCGTCCTGCAGGAGTTCTCCGTCGTCGAGCAGCGGCTGGTGGGCGAGCGTAAGGTGATCTTCGAGGGGACGCCGATCGGCCTCACTGAAGCGCCGCACCTCTACAAGCGCGACGGCTGGTACTACCTGATCACGGCCGAGGGCGGCACCGGCTGGGGTCACGCCGCGACACTGGCCCGGTCCCGCGCGATCGACGGCCCGTATGAGTTGCACCCCGACACCTATCTGATCACCGCGCGGGACCGCCCCCATGCGCCGCTGCAGCGCGCCGGCCATGGCGACCTGGTCGAGACCGCCGATGGCGAGACCTATATCGTCTATCTTTGTGGGCGCCCTTTGCCGGGCCGGGGCCGGTGCGTGCTGGGCCGTGAGACCGCCATCCAGAAGCTGACCTGGGACGCCGACGGCTGGCCGCGCACGCTGGACGGTTCGGGCGACCCGACGCTCGATACGCCCGGCGCCGGCCTTACGGATCACGCCTGGCCCGCCGCTCCGGTGCGGGAACATTTCGACGCCGCAGCGTTGCCGATCGACTTCCAGTGGCTGCGAACGCCCTATCCGGAGACGATCTTCAGCCTGACGGCGCGACCGGGCTTTCTGCGGCTCCACGGACGCGAGAGCCTGGGCAGCTTGTTCACCCAGGCCTTGGTCGCGCGACGCCAGCAGGCGCACTGCTTCTCCGCCGCCACGGCTCTGGACTTCGAACCCGCCCATTTCCAGCAGGCGGCCGGGCTGGTCTGCTACTACAACGGCGCCAAGCTTCACTATCTGCACGTCACCCACGACGCCGAGGACGGCAAGCATCTGCGGGTCATGACCTGCTCGCCCGACAGTCCGCAGACCGACAGCTTCACCGCGCCGACGCCGCTGGCGGCTGGCCCGGTCGAGCTGCGGGTCGAGGTCGATTTCGAGCGGCTGCGCTTCGGTTACCGGCAGGATGGCGGCGCGTGGCGCTGGCTGCCCGAGGTGTTCGACGCGTCGATCCTGTCGGACGAGGCGACCACGCCGGGCGCGCCGAACTTCACCGGCGCCTTCGTCGGCATGGCCTGCCAGGACGGCTCTGGAATGGGCGCCCCGGCGGACTTCGACTGGTTCGACTACGAGGAACGGCCCTACCGCCGTGAGATCGCGTAGCGTCTCCTTCAGGTCACCGTCACGGGCGTCAGGATCGCGGCGGGCGAGGTGTCGCTCCATCCCTCCTGGTCGATCATGAAGGCGGCGCGCGCGCGGATGTCGGCGGACGAGGCGCCGACCATCAGGTCGATCCGACCCTTCTCGATCCGCCAACGCCCCGCGTCCCAGAACGCGCACTGTCGCGCCGAGAGGGTGAAGGTCAGGCGCCGGGTCTCGCCAGGCTTCAGCGTCAGGCGGCGGAAGCCCCGCAGCGCCATCACCGGCCGCGCCACGGCCGCGACCGGATCGCGCATGTAAAGCTGTACGACCTCGTCGGCGGTGACCTTGCCGGTGTTGGTGACGGTCAACGTAGCGGAAAGGGTTTCGCCGTCGCTGATCGCCGCCTTGTCGAGCGCAAGCCCGGAATAGTCGAAGCGGGCGTAGGAAAGGCCGTGTCCGAACGGGTAGACGGGCCCGACGTCCAGGTCGTGATAGCGCGTAGTGTCCTTGGCCAGATCGGGGTCGGCGGGGCGACCGGTGGGGTAGTGGGCGTAGGTCTCCGGGAGGGCGCCCGCCGTACGTGGCAGGCCCATCGGCAGGCGGCCTGCCGGGGACACCTCGCCCAGCAGGATGTCGGCGAGGGCCGTGCCGCTCTCCACGCCCAACAGCCACGTCATCAGCGCCGCCGGCGCCTTGGCCAGCAGGTCGGGGATGGCCAGCGGCCGACCGCCCATGATCAGCAGCACGACCGGCTTGCCGGTGGCCAGGATCGCATCCGCCAACGCCTTCTGCCCGCCGGGGAGGGACAGATCCGAGCGGCTGCGGGACTCGGCGCTGTGGTCGAAATCCTCGCCGACCACCAGCACGGTGACGTCAGCGGCCTTGGCCGCCGCGACGGCCGCCGCGACGCCCGCCAGATCGTCGGCGCGGGGCGCGGCGCCGGGCGCGTAGACGAGGTCTGGAAGGCGGGCCCTGAGCGCCGTGACCAGCGTGACAGCGTCGGTTTCCTCGCCGCGCGCCTTCCAAGACCCGATGGCGCTGCGGGCGTCGTCGGCCAAGGCGCCGACCACGGCGACCTTGGCGCCCTTGGCCAGGGGCAGGACGTCGCCGTCGTTCTTCAGCAGCACCACCGACTTGCGCGCCGCGTCGCGGGCGATGGCTCGGTGCGGGGCCGAGACCATCACGGTCTTCTCGCGGGCGACATCGCCAAAGCGGTAGGGATCGTCGAACAGCCCCAGGCGCGCCTTGGTCATCAGGATGTGGGTTACCGCCTGGTCGATCAGCGGCAGCAGGCTGGGGTCTTCGGCGACGGCGGTCTTCAGATGCGCGGCGTAGACGCCGCCGGCCATGTCCATGTCGACGCCGGCCTTCAGGGCCAGGGCCGCAGCCTGGGCCGGCGTCTCGGCCACGCCGTGGGCGATCAGCTCTGCGATGGCGTTCCAGTCGCTGACGACGATCCCGTCAAAGCCCCACTTGTCGCGCAGCAGGCCGCGCACCAGGACCGCATTGGCGGTGGTCGGCACGCCGCCGATATCGTTGAAGGCGGTCATGAACGACCCCGCGCCCGCCGCCTTGCCAGCGGCGAAGGGCGGCAGGATCACCTCGTGCAACGTGCGCTCCGAGATGTCGGCGCTGTCGTAGTCGCGGCCGCCCGCCACCGCGCCATAGGCCCCGAAGTGCTTGACGCAGGCCAACACGGTGTCGCGGCCGGCGAGGTTTCGGGTCTGGAAGCCCTCGGTCTGGGCCACGCCCATGACCGCGCCGAGATACGGATCCTCGCCCGCGCCTTCGACCACCCGACCCCAGCGGGGATCGCGGGCCACGTCGACCATCGGCGCGAAGGTCCAGTGCAGGCCCGCGACGCTGGTCTCGATCGCCGCCATGCGGGCGCAGGCGCGGTACGCCTCGGGATCAAAGGTGGCCGCCATGGCCAGCGGGACCGGATAGAGCGTGCGGTAGCCATGGACGACGTCGATGGCGAACAGCAGCGGGATTTTCAGCCGCGACTCTTCGACGGCCACCTTCTGCAGGTCCCGAAGGAACTGGGCGCCGGCCACGTGCAGATAGGAGCCGACGCCGCCCCGACGGACGAGATCCAGCGCCGCCGCGTCGATGCGGGAATTCAGCGCCTTCTGCCGCCCGCCGGGCGGCTGGTGCATCTGGCCGATCTTCTCGTCCAGGGTCATCCGCGACAACAGGTCCTTGACCTGTCGGACGTGGGCGGCGCTCAAGGGCTGGGCTTGGCCGGCGCGCGGGGCCAGAAGGCTTGTCGCCAGGGCGAGGCCGCCCGCCATCATATCGCGCCGCGTCGTCATGCGATCCCCGCCGTTCTTGAGCCTGCGTCTCTGGAGACGGCGAAATGATAACGCTGTCATCGCTCCGCCACCACTGCGACCTTGGTCTAGGGTTGCGGGGCTACCGGGCCGCTTCCCGCGCCTTGAAGTAGTCACGCAGCACGTAGAAGGCGGGCTTGCGGCGACCGGTCGGCGACAAGAGACCCTTTCGGTTCCAGCCCTGCTGATAGATCGGGTGCTGTCGGCGGGGAGCGCGGAAGTCCTTGAGAATCCAGGGCGAAATCCCGCGTAAGGTCGACGCCTTGTCGGCCATGGCCAAGGTCTTCTCGTAGTAGGTCTTCTGGAAGTCCTCGGAGAACTTCCGCATCAGCGCAGGGTCGGCGAAGCCGGCCAGGGCGTCGGCTCCGAACTCCGAGAAGACCATCGGCTTGTCGGTCGCGCGCCAGGTCATGGCCGGCAGGGCGTCGAGCGCGTCATTGCTGTACCAGCCGTTGTAGGTGTTGGCCGCCAGCACATCCAGCCTGTCGGCCAGCGGGTCGTTGAGGCTCATCACCACCTGGCCGTCGACGGTCTTGCGATCAGTGAGCAGGGCGGCGGTCACCAGCCGGCTATCATCCAGAGCGCGGACGTCGTCGATCAGTTGATAGAGGAAGCGGTTGCGCGGCGCGCTGATCGGCGTCTCGTTGGCCACGCTCCACAGAATGATCGAGGCGCGGTTACGGTCGCGGCGGATGTTGTCGGCCAGCATACCGCGCGCCAGCGCCAGGGTGCGCGGATTGCCGAAATCGACCAGCCAGTAGACCGGGATCTCACTCCAGACCAGGAGGCCCATCTCGTCGGCGACACGGGTCATGATCTCGCTGTGCGGATAGTGGGCCAGCCGTACGAAGTTGCCATGCAGGCCCTGCTTGACCTCGGACAGCAGGGCCCGGGCGCTGGCTTCGCTGATCGTTCGGGTCGGGTTCTCGCCGAACTCTTCCTCGTGCACCGAGATTCCGCGCAGGAAGATCGGCTTGCCGTTCAGAAGGATCTCCGAGCCCCGGGTCTCGATGGTGCGCAAGCCGACCCGGTCGGTCAGGCGATCCTCGCCCGTCTCGACCACGACATCGTACAGCCGGGGCGTTTCGGGCGACCAGCGCACCAGGCTCCGCGGCGCGGCCACGGCCGCGTTCAGCACGCCGTTCGCGTCTGTCCTGCCCACCAGCGCAACGCCCAACTCGCCGATCCGCACGCGCACCTCGCGGCCTGCCGCCTCGGGGCCGTCGAGCCGGATCGTGACGGCGATCTTCCCGTCCTTGGACAGACGGACCCACGCCTCATCCACGAAGGTCGCGGGCGTGATCACCAGGCGCATCGGCCGGGTGATGCCGCCATAGTTCTCCCAGTCGGTCACGGGCGGGGGGACGCCATCGGCCTGGGGCGTGGAGTCGACCCCCACGGTGAGCTGGTTGTTGCTGGCGCGCAGGACGTCGGTGACCTCCATCGAGAACGGCGTGAAGCCGCCCTCGTGCTCGCCGACCGCCTTGCCGTTCAGATAGACCTTGGCGGTGTAGTTGACGGCCTCGAACCGCAGGAACGCGCGCTGGCCCGGCTTTAGGGCGGGGGCGTCAAAGCGGCGCTGGTACCACATCAGGCCCTGATAGTAGCGCAGCGTGGGATCATGGCCTATCCAGCCCTGCGGCAGCGTGGCCATGGGGCTGCGATCCATGTCGTACTCATAGAGCGCGTTCGGCCGCGCACGGGTGACGGCGTCGACATCGACATCGTCATAGCGCCGGTGGCCTTCGCCCGCCGGCCCCCGGTGGAAGCCGGCCAGCCCATCCCGATAGGGATCAACCGAATAGCGCCAGGTTCCGGAGAGATCGACGCCGGCGCGCGTGTCGGCGCGGGTCAGGGTAGGGGGCGCGGTCAGTCCGAGGGATGGCGCCAGGAGCGCCAAGGCGCCGATCACGCCCGCCAGGGTTTTCTTGGCCATCCCCATCGCGTCCTCCAGCCGCCGTTCGGCGTTTCACGCTGATGAAGCACGCGGGGCGGTCAGGGCGCAACTGAAAGTGGTCAGGCCACTCGCCGCAAAGAAAAACGGCCCGGTCGCAGGACCGGGCCGCTGGTCTTCACGGTGTCGCCAGACCTTAGAAGGTCTTGCGGACCGTCACGCCGTAGGTGCGCGGGGCGTTCGGATAGCCGCTGTAGCTGCCGTCCTGGGCCACGGTCGGGAAGGTCGAGATCAGACCGTCGTCCTTGGTCAGGTTGCGGGCCCACAGCATCACTTCGATCTGCTTGGCCGTGTTGGTCACGCCGACGCTGGCGTTGACCAGGTTCTGACCGAAGGTCGCGATGTTCGGCGGCGTGGTTTCCGTCAGGTGCGTCTTGCTGGTGTAGTCGTACTCGACGCGGGCATAGGCCTGATAGTCGCCGAACTCGTGGTTGACGGTCGCCGAGGTCGAGAACGTCCACTTCGGAATACCGGCCGGGGCGTCACCCGTCAGATCGCGGAAGTTCGGACGGCGGCCGGTGGCCGGATCGACCGGGCAGCGCACGGTGTCGTAGGCCACGCAGGCCGCGCCCGTGAAGCTGTCGTACTTCGGATCGAGGTAGGTGACCGCAGCCCCCAGGTTCAGCCAGCCGGTCGGGCGCCAGGCGCTGTCGATTTCGAAGCCGCGCACCGACTCTTCACCGGCGTTGACCAGGCTGTAGCCCAGGCCCGTGAAGGCGTTCGACTGGAAGCCCTTGATCGACTGCTGGAACACCGCGACGTTGGCGTAGCCGCCCGGGAAGTTGGCCTTCACGCCCGCTTCCAGAACGTCGACGTCTTCCGGATTGGCGCTGCGGCCGACGCCGTTGGCGTTCGGCGGACGGCTGTCGGACGACAGGTTGTAGGCGCCGGCCTTCCAGCCCGTCGAGTAGCTGACATAGGCGTTGATGGCGCCGAAGTCATAGGCCGCGCGGATCGCGTAGGTGATCTTGTCACCCTTCAGCTGACCCGACTCGTTGGCGTTCGGGTAGTTCACCGGGCCGTGGTTGGTGGTGTTGCCGTAGAAGAACTGCAGCGCGCCCAGGGCGCTGTAGATGTTGCCCGGCAGGCCCAGGGCGGTGAACTGCGGCACGGCGCCGAGGTTCAGGGCCGAGAAGGGGTCGTTCATGGTCACGAACGACTGGGCCTTCTTGGTGTCCTTCAGATAGGCCAGACCGCCCGTCAGGGTCAGCTTCTCGGTGACCTTGTAGTCGAACTGGCTGAACAGCGAGAGCGAGCGCTGCTTCATCTTGTAGTAGTCGTCGATGCCTTGGCCGGCCTGGAAGTAGGTGGCGCCCGGACGGATCGACGGCGTGACGAGGCTTTGCAGGAACTCGATCGCGTAGAGGTTCGAGCGACCGGTCAGGGCCGGGCGCAGGGCCGGCGGCAGGGCGCCCAGCAGGGTGGCCGGAACCGCGCCGGACAGCACGTCGGCATAAGAGCGGATGTCCGTGCCGTAGCTGACGGTGCGGCCGGTATCGAGACGCTCGTCCTGGAAGAAGCCGCCGACCAGCCAGTTGAACGGACCTTCGCTGTTCGAGGCCAGGCGGATTTCCTGGGTGAACGTCTTGATCTCGTTGGCGGTGCGGTTGTTGGAGATGTCGGCGCCGGTGAAGTCGATGTCCTGGAAGGACGCGTTCTTCTGGTTCCGGTAAGCGGTGATCGAGGTCAGCTTGGCGAAGCTGAGATCATAGTCGATCTGGCCCGAGAAGCCGCGACCCGAGAGGTTGTTCTCCGGATCGGTGTTGAAGATCACATTGCGCTCGAAGACCTTGGTCGTGTCGCTTATCGGCTTGCGCAGCACCGCGCCGATGGCCAGGGTGGCCGGACCGTTCAGGATCGAGGACACGCCGCAGCAGCGCTCGTTGATCTTGTTGTAGTCGGCGATGAAGCGCATCGACAGCTTGTCGGTGGGCTCGACCAGCACGTCGCCGCGGATGGACCAGCGGTTGCGGTTGTTGACGTCGTTGCCGGTCGTCAGATTGGTGAACAGGCCGTCGCGCTTGTTGTAGCTGCCCGAGACGCGGACGGCGACGGTGTCGCTGAGCGGGCCGGTGATCGTGCCCTTGACCTGCTGGGCGTTGTAGTTGCCGTACGTGCCTTCGATCTTGCCGCCGAACTCGTACTGCGGCTTCTTGGTCACGATGCTGATGGCGCCGGCCGACACGTTCTTGCCGAACAGGGTCGACTGCGGGCCGCGCAGCACTTCGATGCGCTCGACTTCGGGCAGGTCATCCAGGGCCGCGGCCGAGCGCGAGCGGTAGACGCCGTCGATGAACACGCCCACCGAGCTTTCGATGCCGTCGTTGCCGTTACCGTTACCGAAGCCGCGGATCACGAAGTTGGTCTGACCGGTCGCGTTGAACTGCGAGACCTTCAGCGACGGAACGACGGACTGCAGGTCGATCAGGTCGCGCACCTGGGCGCGTTCAATCGTTTGTTGGCCGGTGACGGCGACCGAGATCGGCACGTCCTGCAGCGTCTGTTCGCGCTTGGTGGCGGTGACCACGATCTCGGAGATCGAGTTGTCGTTGGACTGGCTTTGGGCCAGGGCGGGGGAAGCGATGGCGAGCGCCAGGGCCGACACCCCCAGCAGGTGGACGTTTCTCATGAGATACTCCCTGATTTTTTATTATGCGCCGCGCGCCTTCCCATCCCGCCTCGAGCAATCGCGGGTTTCTTTTGGGGAAGGGCGGACATGTTGACGTTGGGGAAGGGCGATCCTGACCGATCCGACCGACCGTTGAGGACGGTCGCCGTGGCCTGGCCGTGGATGAGGACGCTTTGCGTCATGTTATCGCCCCAGCACGCGCGGTCTTGCATCCCGAGCGTTGCAGATCCGAACTTAACATGGTCTCGATATTCTAACGCAAGTTAGAATTTATCCGATTGATCGCCGCCGCATTACGGCGGAGGTTGGCGATCGACGTTCGGCCGGCGACAGAACCGGCGGCGTCGCGGAGGAGAACTCGGTTGTCGAAGGGCGAGGACCCTGGCGTCCTGACCGAAGAGGTCAGGCCCTTGGCGCAAAGCCAGAAGTCGATGAAGAAGCGCGAGGCGATCCTCCGCGCGGCCATCGAAATCATCAACACCAAGGGCTTCGCCGCCGCCACGATGACCGACATCGCCGCGGCGCTCGATCTGCGAGATGCCGCGCTCTACTACTACTTCCCCAACAAGCAGGCGCTGGCCTATGCCGGCCACCAACGCTCCCTCGAGCGTTTCGAGGCCATCCTGATCACGATCGAGGCCGACGGCGGCACGGGCCTGTGCAAGCTGCGGCGTTTCCTGCGCGCCGTGCTGGAAGACGGCGTGATCAACGGACCTCAGCTCTATTTCGGCGACCATTCCTATCTGGAGCCGGCCCAGCAGCGGGCCATAGACACCTGGACCGGAAGGCTGGCCAAGAAATTGGAGCGCTTCCTGGAGGAGGGCATGGCCGACGGCACGATCGCCGACTGCGAACCGCGCCTGGTGGTCCAGCTCCTGGTCGGCATGCTCATCTGGCTGACCAAGTGGACGCCGACCACGCCCGGTCTCACCAACGAGCGCCTGCTGGAGGCCATGGAGACGACGGCGTTGTCTGGCCTCGCCCGGGTCAGGTGAGGCCCAGCGCGGCGCGCGCCTTGCGCGTCAGCTTGGCGGCGACCAGACCATGCGCGGTCGCCAGCCAGTCGCCGACCTCGGCATCGTCCTCGGTCGCCATATCGGCGAACCAGACCCACCGGGCTCGGGCCAGATAGGGCGCGGGCCGCGCTCGCCCCGGTTCGGTCAGGACCTCGAAGGCGACGTCCGAGGCCTTGAACGAGAAGCTGTCGCCCGCGGCGCCACGCACGGCGAACATCTTGTCGCCGACCTTGAACACGTGATTGTCGCCCCATTGGATCGACAGGCTCGCGCCCGGCAGGGCCAGGCACGCCTTGTCGAACGCCTCGGGCGTCATCAGCCCTCTACGCCCAGGCCGATGGGGCAGACCACGCCAGTGCCGCCGATGCCGCAATAGCCGTTCGGGTTCTTGGCCAGGTACTGCTGGTGATAGTCCTCGGCGAAATAGAACGGGCCGGCGGCTTCGATTTCAGTGGTGATCGTCCCAAGACCCCGCGCCGACAGAGCCTGCTGATAGGCGTCCTTGGACGCCGCAGCCGCGGCGGCCTGGGCGTCGCTGGTCACATAGATCCCCGAGCGATACTGGGTGCCGATGTCGTTGCCCTGGCGCATCCCCTGGGTCGGGTCGTGGTTTTCCCAGAAGGTTTTCAGCAGCGCCTCGTAGGTGACGATCTTCGGATCGACCACCACCAGCACCACCTCGGTGTGGCCGGTGCGGCCGGTGCACACCTCTTCATAGGTCGGGTTGGGGGTGATCCCGGCGGCGTAGCCGGCGGCGGTCACATAGACGCCCGGGACCTTCCAGAACACGCGTTCCACGCCCCAGAAGCACCCCATGGCGAAGATGGCGGTCTCCAGGCCCTCGGGATAGGGCCCCTTCAGCGCGTGGCCGTTGATGAAATGGACGTCGGCTGTCGGGATCGGGGCCGCGCGACCGGGCAGGGCGGTGGCGGCGGAGGGCAGCTCGAGGGTCTTTTGGAGCGACAGCATGACGGGCCTTTCGCGGCGGAAAACACTTCGGCGACAGATATAGGCGTGGTCGTCGACGGTTTCATCCCGCAACGCGCTTGCTACCGGCGAGCCCCTGAGTATATTGCGCGCCTTCCCGCGCCGGGGGTCTCAACCACCCCCGACCCGAGTGCGCTGGTGAGGTGGCCGAGTGGTTGAAGGCGCACGCCTGGAACGCGTGTATAGGGGAAACTCTATCGAGGGTTCGAATCCCTCTCTCACCGCCACGCCTTCTCTCAATCCATTGTATTAAATAGTTATTTTCGCATTTGATTGTGAGGGTCCCACTATGGGTCCTACTTTCCTCGGCGCTGCCGAGCCCTATGGGCGGCTGCCAGTGCCTTTGGTGCAGGTGAAGATCGAAGGCTAGAATCGCGCTAGGCGCACCTACGCTTTTCTACGAAACCCTATCCGGGGAGTGCGATGAAGGCGCCGCCCCTATGACGTCTGCGCGCCGGATGCCTCGGGGGCCGCTCGCTCCCCTTAAGGGAGGGCGCTACGCCGCCGGGGCTCTAGCGCTTCTGGTCTCCAGCTCGCCCCGGTCGCGTCGATGACCGGATCGCTAGACCCCGCGCGACGGCAATCCTGACCAGCCGTGCGCCGATTGGATGTCGCGTATTCAAGCGGGCGCTGCCGTTAGGTGCTCGTGGCGGCCTTGTAGTCACGGATCGCCCAAGCTGCCGTGACCAGGCTATCAATGCGCGGTCCGAACCCGTCCTCGGATGCACGATCCACATTCTTCGCTCGGCGCATGTATTCCCCCATTTGATCGGGGTTGAAGTCGGGGTGATCGATCACCTGACTGAGGGCGACGTAGAAGCGCTCTTGGTCGTTGTCGTGGGTGGTGTGCCAGGTGTCGGTGGCAAGGAAGCGGTCAAAGGTCTCGTACATGGTGTTCTCGCTCGTTTAGATGTTCGGCATGGGGCTCAATGAAAGAGCGATCAAAAGCCATATAAAACGTAGGCGCGAATAGGCTATAAATGGCGAATGCCTAGCTTTGCGCATACGAAAATCGCCGAGCAGATAGCTCGCCTTGACACGCCGCCATCTGATCCTGCTGCCTTTTCGGATTGGATTAGGGCCGGAAAGCATCTGGCCTTCCTGCGAGCAAATGCCTCCACCGACGAGATCGTCATCTATGGATCGGGGCCGTATGCGTTCATCCACTCCATGGTTGTTCCCAACGAGCTTCTGTCGCCGCCAGATCAAACCGACCTTCTAGCTTGGAGCTGCAATCCGTACACGAGCATCGCCAGCTACGTTTATGGCGGTGGGCGCGAGGAGATGTGGATCGAGCGAGGTGCTAACGGCAAGGGTTCCAAAGCGCTCAATCAAGGCAAGGATCTCGTTTTCGGTCGGACCTTCGAAGGATGGTCTGGAGACGACCGCACCTATTTCGAGGTGAACCAAGAATACACTCATCTGGCAGGAATTCATTGGCGGCCAGAATATAATTCTTATTGTAAATTTGATGAGAATGGCGACTTAGATCATGTGGTCTCGATACGCCCGCGTGGTTCGGACGAGGTTTTGCTCGTCTCGTTCTCTTGGCCTGCGCTTGAAGAATATCTCGCAGTCTCGAATTCGTCGCTCGTCCGCATGTTCGATTTCACGTTGCTGCGCCGTGGGTCGTTTAATGGCTGGCCGGACGGTCCCGAGGAGATTTTCGAAGAGGGTGGCTTAGTTTACCGCCAGAAGGTGGGCGGGAATTGCGCCTATACGCGCGGCTATCAGATCATCGGCCTTCGCAGGCCGGCCCTTGAAGTCATGGAAGACATCAAAGATGGATGGAGCGGGCGCAGGAAAAAGCGATATGTCGAGTTTGTCGCCCAAGACTGGCGAAATAACACGATAACTGAAATCTCAACCGATCCCAAAGCGACTACAAACTATTTTGAAGCTGACGGAAATTCTCTTCCTTTTGAGCTTTCTCCGGCATTTTTCCGCCCGGAGGTGCTGTCAAAGTATAAAACGGATCGTGAAAAATACACGGTCGGGGAAAGAGACGTTCAGTGCCGCGCGGCATGGAGTTTACGCGGCTTCGATGTGAATGAGGCCGGACAGATTCACGCTTATATCTGTGATCTCAGAAATCTGCCGTATTCTGAGCAACTGCATTGGCTCTCTTACAACGAAGAGCCGAAATCCCCGATTTCCGAACGCGCCTTTGTCAACGACTTCAAAGGTGAGTTCGTGTCGTTCATGCCGCCTCGTGAAGAGGTGCTGTCTATCGTGCGGCGCTGGAAAGATAAGCGCACGCCATGGTGGACACTTCGTGATGTCGAATTGCTCAATCGCGCAAATCAGCCGCTGACCACAAGCCGGGATGAGTGGAGTGAAGCAAATATGGATCTTTCAAAGCTCCTCGTGGAGGGCTTTGAAGCCAAATTCATTCGCAAGAAGCTGGATGAAGCGGGTGTTGCCTACACTGAAAAAGAACAGAGCATTGCGCTGCTTGAAAAGCTGATCGCTCACGAACACCCAAGTGGCTCGTCAGTTCAGCTCGTGGGTTTGCGTACAATTCAGCGGATAAGGTCGAAGGTGAAAGGCCACGCCGGAAGTAGCGAAGCCAACGAAATCGTCCAAGAAGCCATCTCACGCCATGGCAGTTTGGCCGAAAATTTTCGCTACCTGTGCGCTCTGATTGCCAATGAACTTGAAAATATCGAGCGACTATTCGACCGTCAGGTCAAAACATAGCTTTCAACGTTCACATGCTGGCCAACTCGTAACGCCTCTACCGGGTGCCTGAAGAACTGCAATGATCCTGTACAAATACGTGCCCTTTAAAGCTGGGCAGCAGATCATCGAAACGGCGACGATCGGCTTCTCGCGGCCAGAGCATTTCAACGATCCGTTCGACACGCCCGTCTATCCGGATGAATCGGGAAGCATGGCGTTAGATCGCATCCCGGAACGCATTCACGTCATGGGCAAGCAGCTTTTATGGGGGCAGAGGACGGGTGTGCTCTCGCTCACGCGCACACCGACCAATCCGCTCATGTGGGCGCATTACGCCGAGCAGCATCGCGGCTTAGTAATAGGGATCGATGTTGTCGCGGCAGGGCTGACCGGGGAAGCACACAACTTGATCCCGGCTCAGTATGGCAACGTGATCTATGTCTCGCGCAGGCTAAACCAGCCCTTCATCGGCAAGCCGACGACAGGGATTGAAGTTGGCGGCACGCACCATTTCCCGCAAGACCACTACGAAGAGCTTCAGCGGTTGTTCCTGCATAAGCCGCTGTGCTGGTCGTATGAAGAGGAAGTGCGCGTGGTGAAATGCCTTCAGGGCGTCACGCCCGGAGAGAGCGAAACTCCCAGTGGCAAATTCACGGTCATCGATATCAATGGAAGACCGCTGTATCTCGTGGCTGTGCCGAGAGAGGCGATCAGGGAAATCCACTTCGGATTCCGCTCAGACGATCATCCATCGGACGAGCTTTACTACCGCGCTAAAGAGCTGATGCCCCATTTGTTGATGCTGCAATGTCACCTGTTGCCTGGCAGCTTTTCAATAGGCGCTGACGAATATACGACTATTGCCGATGCGATGGCCCTATAGACGCTCCAATCGGTCAGGCCTTTTGCAACGCCAGCCTCTGCCAGCGCTCCGGATCGGCGACCAACAGCAAGCGCTCGCCGGCCGACCACATGTCGCGGCGTAGCATTTGCGCCGCCCTCTTCTCCGGCCACGCCCAACTAGCCGGCGCGGCGTTGACGATTATGGTCGGGACGCTCGCATAGAGGATCGCTCCCGCAACGACGCCTACAGCCGCCGCCTGTAACAGCCGCCAGTTCTGCAAGCTGGCCAGCCGCGCCCGATCAATCCACCCATCGAGATCACGACCGGAGCGCTGAAGCGCTTCCTGGGCCTGATGCAAAGCCACGCGATCCTGCCGCCTGGCCTCGTCGCCAGCCGCAGCGATCTGTCGCGCCAGGTCCGCCGGGCTCAGGGCAAAGGCGGGACTGGTCATCACCTTGCCCAGCCGTCCGACTGCCACCGACACGCCCTTGGCGATCTCGCCCAGCGTCTCGTTGTAGTCCGGCGCGTGCGCTCGCTCGGCCGCAAGTCCAGCGACAGCGACATTCAGCAACGCCACCTCCCGCCGCAGCGCCTCGAACGCCGCCGCCGCATCGACCGGCCCTTCCGGCGCAATACCGTGCTCCATCATTCTTCTCCTAAACGCCAAGCCCGCGCCCACGGCCAATGCCGAGGTATTCGATGAGCCCCCGTCCAATGCTGCGGCCTATCTCTGGCGGCAGACCAAGCTCGGCCCGCCGCCCGCGCAGCAGCGACTCTATCTGCGGATCGCGCTCCAAGTTCTTGGCCATGGCGCCCATGCGCTCCTTGACCTGCCGGGTGCCGGTCATGTCGCCCTCGCGGTGGAAGGCGGTGCGCTGCCGCTCCAGGCCCTGCCAGCGCTCGACAAACCGATCGGCCCGTAGGCGCGGATCGGCCCGAACCTCCGCCTCAAGCTGAAGGACGCGGATCGCCATTTGCGTCCGCCCCGACGCGACCTCACCGGCCAAGCCGGGCTCACGCATGTAGGCTCGCTCCAGATCCTTGGCCGCGTGCGGACCGATCTTCCCCAGACCCTCGCGCGCCTCCTCCAACGCTCGCCGCTGGTGGGCTAGCACGGGCAACCCGCGGGCGTTCATCCGCATGACATCCGCCGTAGCGCGGGCGTGGCGTTCGATCGCGCGGTTCCGGTAGAGCTGGCCGACCTCTCGCGCCGGCGCCGTCGGTTGACACGCTGGACTCGCCGGCTTGAACCCGTCGAACATCCCGCGCTGGCGCTGCGGCGATTCCTTCGCCTGCATCGACGCCGGCACGTGGATGTCGCGCCGCTCGGCGAAATCGCTGGCCATGTCCTTGGCCCGTTCGCGCGACAGCACGCGGGTCAGCTTGCCCAGACCCTCGAACTCGTCGCGGCCGTAGTGGACCTGCACGCTGTCGCGGTGCCGCGACAGGGCGACATAGGCGCCGTGGCGGTCCATCCCCGGCGTCGCCAGCACATGGGTCCGGTCGACCGTGACGCCCTGGCTCTTATGGATGGTCGCCGCGTAGCCATGATCGACCTGGGCGTAATCCTTCAGGTCGACGGTCACCGATCGCCCCGCGTCGAGCCGCACGGTCATCTGGGTCGGCGAGACCTGCTCGATCTCGCCGAGCATGCCGTTCTTCACGCCAAGTCCGCGATCGTTCTTCAGGAACATCAGCCTATCCCCGGTCGCGAACGAACGCTCGCCGCGCTCGGCTTTTATCGTGACGTCCTCGCCCAAGGCGCCGGCCTGGCGCAGCCGCTCGCGGGCCGTCAGGTTCAGCTCGCGCACCTCATCGTTGGTGTGGGTGAGGATGATCCGGCTCTTGCCCGGCTCGGCCACACGCTCACGGTCCCAGCGCTCGACCAGATCCTCGCGCGCCTGGTCGCGGGTCTCGGCGGCGTGGACCATGCCGCGCGCCTCGTAGGCGTCCAGCGCCTCGCCCGTCCGACCGGTGGCCAGATGCCGCGTGGCGTCGCGCTGCCAGTCCTCGTACTGCCGACGAACCTGGGTGATCTCGACGTGGCTATGGCGCTCGGCGATCGACCGGAAGGCCGCGCCGGCCTCGATGGCCTGGAGCTGCTCAGGATCACCGACCAGCACCACCTTGGCGCCGGCCTTCTCGGCGGCCGACAACAGCCGCTCCATCTGCCGCGAGCCGATCATGCCGGCCTCGTCGATCACCAGCACGTCGCGGGCGTCCAGCAACTCGCGGTCTTTCGCCCACTGGTGTTCAAGGCTGGCGATCGTGCGCGAAGCGATGCCCGATCCGCCTTCCAGGTTCTCGGCGGCAATCCCCGAGAGCGCGAGGCCTTGAACGCGATAGCCGGCGTCCTCCCAGGCCTCGCGGGCGACACCCAGGAGCGCTGACTTGCCGGTGCCGGCATAGCCGACGACGACGCCGAGATCGCGCCCCTCGGTGACGTGCTCGAACCCGGCCTTCTGCTCGCCGGACAGAACGAGACCACGCTGCTCGGCGCGCGCCAGGGCGCGCCGTTGCTGCGACGCGCTGACGCCGTGCGCCCGACGTTCCGCCATCACTTCGCTAGCGCGATGCAGCCGATCCTCGACAGCGATCATATCGCGGCTGGTAAAACGGTCCTGGCCGCGCCCGTCCTGGCCCAGCGCCACCAACTCGGGCGAGGTCCGCACCGCGCTCATGGCCCGGTCGAACTGATCCTTGCCGTCCGAGTGGCGGTGGATGAACTTCGCCAAATCCTGCTGTTTAAACGTCGCCTGCTGGTGGGTGATGGCGTCCAGGGCAATGCGCGGATCGGCGATGATCTTGTCGCCATTCTCGCGCGCGATGCGGTGATGATCTTCGAACCGCTCGGCCTCCAGACCCTCGCCGGCCATGCGCCCGGCCGCCGGACCTATTTTATGCTGTGGCTCAAGGTCGATGCCCTGTTCTTCCAGGCTGCGGTGATCGATCCGCGCGTCGATATCGAGTTGCGCCAGCCGCTCGTTGACGTGGTCGGCCCAGGCCTCGCGCCAGTGCTCGACCAGCTCGGTGCGGTTCCAGTCGCGGACCTTGGCGCCGAAGCCGTCTTCGCCGACCTCCCGCATCGACAACATGACGTGGGCGTGGGGCTTGGCGAGACCATCGGGGCCAATGTCCCAATGCACATTGAGGTCGGCGACCATGCCGCGATCGACCATCTCGCGCTGGACGAAGTCGCGGGCCAGCGCGATGCCTTGGGCCTGGTCCATCTCACGCGGAATGGCGAATTCGACCTCGCGGGAGAGCTGGGCGTCCTTGCGCTTTTCGCCGGCCTCGACCGTGTTCCACAGCATCGTGCGGTCGGAAAGCTGCTCGGGCGCGCCGTCCGGCAGCATGATCTCGGAATGGACAACACCGCTCTTGTTTGTGAAGTCGTGGTCGCGGTCGAGCCGCTCGTCGTGCAGCCGGCTGGCGGAGCGATAGGCGGCCGAGGCCACGGCGCTGGCCCCGGTGGCGCGGCTGATGACTTTGACGCTGAGGTGGTAGATCGCCATGGCGACAGACCACCTACTACCCTGAGCGCACGTCGGCACGACGTATAAGCGCGCCCTCCCAAGAAAGAATCTCGGGAGGGACCGGCCCGTCCCAATGTGTTCCGGCGACCTTACAGCATTCCCGGACCGTCTGCTTTACGATCAGCGCATCATCGAAACCTGGAGACTTGGGATGCGAAAACCACGAGACTTCGACGCTGAACTCAAGAGCCTCGAAGACAAGGCCAGGATCCTGAAGGATCGTAAGGTTCGGCAGCTTGGCGAGCTGGTGATCGCCACGGGCGCCGACGCCCTCGACATCGATACTCTGGCCGGCGGACTGCTGGATCTGGCCGACGCCGGGAACGCCGCTCGCAAGGAAGGCTGGAGGAAGCGCGGCGCGGGGTTCTTTCGCGGCGGCAAGGACGGCGCTCCGGCAAGTGCTGGCGGCGAACAATGACGCCGAGCGCCGAACGAGGGCCGCGCGCCACCGCCTGGAAGCGTGGCGAGCCCGCATGGACACGCGGGCCTGGGTGGTGAAGCGGCGCGAGCGAACCCGCCACCTGATCGAGCTGGGAGGCCTGGTGCAGAAGTCTGGCCTCGTCGAACTGACCCGCGATGATCGCGCCGCGCTCTACGGGGCCTTCACGTTCCTGGCGAACATGCTCAAGGCCGACGATGCCGAGCACACCCTGGCGCTCTGGCGGCGTGGCGGAAAGCGGGCATTCGAGACTGAATCCCGCCCGGCGTCGGAGATCCGCTAAAGAGTATTGTCAGGCCTTATCGCGGCCTTTCTCGTCGGCCATGGCGCGCACGAGATCGAGGACCTGGCGACGGACGCGGCTCCGACCGATCTTCGGGAACATCTCGGCCAGTTCCAGGCCTTCGGGCGTGTTCAGGAACTCGGTAATGACGCGCTCGGCAGCGGCACCGACCTCGTCGACCTCGTCGGTCATCGGGTCAGCGAGGCCGTCGAAGAAGAACGACACCGGGACCTGGAGCGTCTTGGCGATATCATAGAGCTTGCTGGCACTGACGCGGTTGGCGCCGCGCTCGTACTTCTGAACCTGCTGGAAGGTGAGCTTCAGCGCGTCAGCGAGCGTTTCCTGGCTGATACCCAGCATCTTGCGGCGCATGCGCACGCGGCCTCCGACGTGGATGTCGACGACGTTGGGCGTGCGGGCTTCAGGCGTATCGGTCACGAAAGTCTCCATGGTCGGTTCGTCGGCAACGCCGACGATCCGGGAAAGTGCTTGCGACGCAGAAACGCCCGCAAGCGTAGCTTTTCAAGGTCGTTCTCCAGTCGCGCTCGTCGCGTGCGGATTCGACGTGTCCGGACCAATCGGCGATGCTCGGGAATGTCCAAATACGATCCCCTGTCGGGTCATCTGCGCCGCCAGCGTCAAGACGAACTCGAGCTGACCTTCGTCGAGATCGAACGCATCCTGGGCGCCATGCTCCCCAAGAGCGCGGCCCGCCAACAGTGGTGGGCCAACACCACCGATCCCTACACGAGCCATGTGCAGCGCAAGGCGTGGGGCGACGCTGGCTATGACGCCTTTCTCATCGCCGGCAAGGACCGCGTCCGCTTCAAGCGCGTGCGCTGACCCGCCCGCTAGGCTGGGCCTGTCCGGCTGGCCCCAGTGCTTGCGGTCATCCCTGACCTTCGCTCGGAGACAAGACGCCCTGGATCGCTTGGTGGAACAAGGGCCGGACGGGCTGGCGCGCGTCAAGGGTGCGCCCTACGGGCGCATCGCGGAGCGACGGCGAAGCCGCCCTTGACCCGCACCATCCCGCCCGGCAGAGGCTCCCCAAGCGCTCCAGGGCGAGCACCGACCGTTCCGGTCCTGGCTCCCGCAGGTTGGGGTGGGCAAGGCGGTTGCCTTGGGTGGCGCGGCTAGCGCTTGCAAACGGGCGCCCCGCAATTCGGACAGCGCGCGGTGCGTAGCTCCTCCATCGTCGCCTTGAAGAGGTCGTAGCCCTCGCCCTGCTGGTGAACCATGACTCTCAGCGCCACTTCCAGCTTGGCAGCGACGCCATGCAAGTCGCTGGCGTGCATAGCAGGAAGAACCTCCAGCCACGCCTCTCGCTGCTCGAACAGGGGTTCAAGCTGCTTGTCGATGGCGTCCATCTCTTCTGAGGGCAACAGCTCCCCGCGCTCTTCAGGCGTCATGCGCTCCCACCGCTTCTGTCGGACCAGGATGGTCTCCAAGTCCGACCAGCGCAGGCCCAAGCGATCGATCTCGGCGTCGAGCGCCGTCCACTCGGCGCAGCGCGCCACGACGGGGTCGGCCGGTGCGACGCCGCCGGCGCCACTGACTACGGGCACCGCGCTGGCGGCGCCGATCACGACACGCCGCGATACGGCGAATGGCCCCTTGTCGTCAGACATCGGGATGCTCCGCTTTGGACAGTTTGGTTGGAGGGCGGACGCGCTCGATTAGGTCGACCATGCGGGAAATCTCGCAGAGCGCGTCGGCCAGGCCCGCCTGAACGTCGGCGACGGAAAGCCCCAGGTGGCGAGCGATCAGCGCGTAGTCGAGCGCCTGAATGTGATTGAGCAGGAAGACATCCCGCGTCGCCTGGCGAAGGCGCAGCACCGCGTAGGACATAACCTGCTAGGTGTTGTGTGGATTGAAGATCCGGCCGCGCCAGAGACGGGGATATCGCCAGCGCCACCAGTGGCTTGCGACAAGCGGCCAAGGCAGGCGAAAACGGGCCATCACGCCGCGTCCTCTCCACTGGAGCCACGCCGCCTGGCCGCCTCGCCAACGGCGACGATCAGGTCGCGGACCGTCGTGCAGGCCTGACGCCAGCATACGGACGCAATCTCGTCCGGCGGCATCCGCGAGATGCCATGGACTTGGTAGTAAGGGCCTAAGAGCGCGGCCAATTCGGCAACCCCGGCAGGGGCGCCGTTGAAGCCGGCGCGTCGCGTGAACCTCAGCGTCTTGGCCAGATCGTGCCGGAGATAGACGCGGTTCCAGTCGTCGCTGATCCCTCGGTCGAGCAGGTAAGCCTTCAGCGCCAGTTCGATGGCGATGGCTAGGAAGTAGCGCGTCGCCTCTGGGTATCGCGGCAGCGCCGCCTCGGCGCCTTCAAGGAAGCCGGTGGCGTTACGACGGAACGCCGCCGCCAGCGGGCGGTCGGCGCCATCGCGCCGCCGGGCGACGCGGAGGGTCACTTTCCACCGGAGAAGGCGGCGAGGTCGCGGACGGCGCGGGTGATCAATCCGTGCGCTTCGGGGTGGTCCTCCACGAAGATCAGGCGCGCCGCCACGGACAGGTTAGCGATGACGGCCTCGACGCTCTTGGCTGGCTTCGGCCGCATGGCCTTAAGGAGCGCGTGTCCCTCGACCTCCAGCACATCGAGCCGTGCGTCAATTTCAGCGAGCCTGGCGCCTTCGGGGACTGCGGATTGCTGGGCCGGCGACAGTTTGTACCAATTGCGGTGGGCGATCAGCCAGCCTTCCAGGGTGCCCCATTCAAGCTGAAGACGGCGCTGCTCTGCGTCGACGTCGAGCCAGCGATGGCAGGTATCGATTCCAGGATCGATCCGAGCGCGCGCCGCGGAAGCGTCGCTAATCAGAGGCGCGGCCGAAAGGCTTGCTAGCAGAGCCCGCCTTGAGGGCTCACGTGGGCGCGCAGGTTCGCGCCCCGTCTTTCGACGCGGACTCATGACCTCTGACCTTTGATGTGTATTAGTCGCTTTGTACCGTGTTCACAGCATCAAGTCCAGCTAAAAGTGCCACTTCACACTAAAGATGACAACTTGAAAATTTCCGCGGGCCAAATGAGGGCTGCTCGCGGCCTGCTCGATTGGAATGGGCCGAAGCTCGCCGAGGCTTCTGGACTCAGCCTCCATACCATCCGGCGTATGGAAACGCTGGGACCTGAACGCAGTACGGCGGCTAACGCCCAGGCTGTAAGGCGGGCGCTGGAAGATGCGGGCATCGTGTTTCAGGCCGAGGATGACTTCCTCGGCGCCGGCGTGCGCCTGAAAAAATAGCGGAGCTATTCCGGTTCGCAGGGCGAAATTGGCAACGCCGGGGTGCGAGAGGACGCATGGAGGTACGTTCTCACCTTCGCTAGAGGCGCCTAGAGCCTGTCTTTGTTTCCTGGAGTACGATCTGGCTCCGCGAGGTCTTGCCGCCAGCGGCGAGCAATCCAATTCTGGCTCATCGAATGCCTTCAGATCCCAGTCTGTGGAGCTTGAAACGATGGCCGATCTCGACCGCATCGTCCGCCTCAAGACCGTGCTGGCGCGCACGGGCCTCAGCCGCTCGACCCTCTATCGGAAGATCGGCGAGGGCACCTTTCCTCGCCAGGTCCCGATCAGCGTTCACGGTGCGGGGTGGCGGGAGTCCGCGATCAATCGCTGGATTGCCGATCCGGCGAACTACCGGCCGGATGTCGGCTAACCCTGGCGCAAGGCCACGACCTTTCCGCTCTTCGGGGTAGAGCAGTAGCCAGCCCACGCTTCCATCAGCTTGCGGCGCTTGTCGAACAGGTCGCCGCGCCGGTAGGCGGCCTCCGCCTTGTTGGCGATTGTATGGGCTAAGGCCATCTCGCACACCTCGTGCGAGAAGCCCGTCGTTTCCGAGGCCCAATCGCGGAACGTTGACCTGAAGCCGTGGACGGTGATGTCGCTTTTCATTCTCCGCAGCAGCATCGCCATGGCCATGTGGGACAGCGCCGGCGTGGACGTCGCGCCTGGGAAAACATGACCAACCGACCCAGCCTCAAGTCGTTCCGCGATGATGTTCATCACGTGGCCCGAGAGGGGAACGCGATGGCCGCAAGATCCGCATTCTGGCGGTCATCGACACCTTCAGCCGGTTCTCGCCGGCCCTGGATCCCCGCTTCGCCTACAAGGCTCACGACGTTGTCGAGACCCTCGATCGGGCCGGCAAGGTGGTGGGTTATCCCAAGACCATACGGGTCGACAACGGCCCGGAATTTGTCTCCCGTGACTTGGATCTTTGGGCCTATCAGCGCGGCGTCACCTTGGACTTCAGCCGGCCTGGCAAGCCGACGGACAACGCCTTCGCGGAATCCTTCAACGGCAAGGTCCGGGCCGAATGCCTGAACACCGCCTGGTTCATGTCCCTCGACGACGCCCGTTCAAAATGCGAGGCTTGGCGTAGGGACTATAATGAACATCGTCCCCACCGCGCGATTGGCGACAAGTGCCCGATCGAGCTGATGAACGGCGCCGGGCCATATGGCCCGCCCGGCGCCTGACCGGCGAGAAATCCCGGCCCGACCTGGTCCAAGGTTGGGGGCAAGGTCAAATCAACCCAGGACTCTCGTTATCGCTGGATGAGAAATGGGGGTCACGTCACTCGCCTTCGTCGTCGACCGCGCGCCAGAGGTACATGTGCCGTCCGCCGATCCGGCAGACCACTTCGTCCAGATGCCAGCGGGGCGAAGGGGAGGGGCGAAGTTTCTTCAACCGCCTGGCGATGGCGGGGCCGAACTTCTTGGTCCAGCACCGGATCGTCTCGTAGCTGACCTCGATTCCGCGCTCGGCGAGGAGGCTTTCGACGTCGCGGAGGCTCAAGCTAAATCGGAAATATAGCCAGACGGCGTATCTGATGACGTCGGCCGGAAAACGGTGGCGCTTAAACGATAGCGGTTTCAAACTCAGTCTCCGCCAACGGGCTTGGCCGCACCATGATGCGGAGACCGGTTACCGTTGGACTGACAGCGCTCTTCCCGACGGTTATCGATTCCTGACGTGCGCGCATTGCGGCGAATGGCGCATGCCACCTGCGCCCTTAGCGCCTCGACCAATAGCTTGAAGGCCGGCGAGGCCTGGAGGTGGTTCGGGTAGTAGGGGTGATAGCCGGGCAGGGGTGGGGTGAACTTGGTCAGCGCCCGGACCAGCTCTGTTTGGCGAGCGGCAAGACGTCTTGCATAGGCGCCTATGTCATGGGCGCCGAGGGGGCTGACGGGCGCGGTTGGGCCCCGCGTGAATCTTTTTTTGGCGGGATTGTGACGGTGCTGCGTCCCCCGAATTGAAAAGGCCGTGGGCCTCTCAGCTATCGGGGATGCAACATGCGTAACAGGCTTTCGATCTATGGCGGCTGTTCGGCGACGGCGCTCGCGATTTCGCTGGCGGCGACGCCCGTGGCGGCCGGCGAGCGGGTGCGGGAGTTCAATATCGCTCCTGGAGAGCTGAGTGTTGCGCTGAGCACCTTCGCGCGGCAGGCGAACCAGGAGATGATGGTCCCGAGCGCTCTGGTCGCGGGCCGGCGTACGGCGGGCGTGCAGGGACGTCTGGAGCCGCGCGCGGCGCTGAACGCGTTGCTCAAGGGCACGGGCCTGCAGCCAGCCTCCGATCGAGGTGCGGTCGTGACCCTCGGCCGTACGCAAGCGCCCTCCACGGCAGTGAGCGCGCCGCCCGTCGCCACGGCGCGGAGCGCCTCAGCCTTGCTCGAAAAGATCAGCTATGGTCAGGCCGCGCCGGTCTCACAGGCCGTGAGCGATCCGCCCTCTGACGATAGCGCGCCGCAGGTCGTCGAAGAGGTGATGGTCACGGGCTCGCGCATTGTTCGTGACGGCTATCAGGCGCCGACCCCGACCACGGTGCTGGGGCAGGAGGCGCTCGAGAGCCGGGCGCCGACCAACGTTGCCGACTACATCAACCAATTGCCGCAGATGGGACAGCCGACGTCGCCACGTACGACGACCTTGAGCGCCGGCACCACCGGCGGCGGCGCCAACCTGCTCAACGCCCGGAATCTGGGGCCGACGCGGACCTTGGTCCTGCTGGACGGACGCCGGGTGGTTTCCGCGGGTCTTAACTCGGCCGTCGACATCAACCTGCTCCCCACCAATCTGCTCCAGCGGGTGGACATCGTCACGGGCGGCGCTTCGGCGGCCTATGGCTCGGATGCGGTGGCTGGCGTGGTCAACTTCGTTCTCGACACCCGCTTCACCGGCCTGAAAGGTTCCGCCAGCGCCGGTGTCGCCGAAGAGGGCGACAGTGAGACCTATACGGCCGACCTGGCGTTTGGCGCCAAGTTCGCGGGCGGTCGCGGTCACCTGCTGCTGAGCGGGAACTATTTCGACGGGAAGGGCGTAGATTCCGTCATGAGCCGGGACTGGTATCAGCCGGGCTTCCGGATGATCGCCAATCCCGCCTGGACCGCCACCAATGGTCAACCGGGGCGGATCGTTCGCAATGACATCGGTTATGGCCGTGCGACTCCGGGCGGGCTGATCACGAGCGGCCCCCTGCGCGGGCTGATGTTCGGCGAGAACGCCCAGGTGGGCCAGTTCACCTTCGGACCGATCCAGAGCGGGGACTATCAGGCTGGTGGCACGGTCGAGGACATCGCGCGCATCTGGCCGCTGCTGCCGCCGGTGAAGAACTGGGCTGTCTACGGTCGCGCCAGTTACGAGCTGACTGACAGCGTCACCGCTATCTTCGAGGCCTCGCGCGGTGGCTCCGATGCGTCCAACTGGTCGTCCCAGTACAACCGAATGGCCAACATCAATGTCAGTATCGACAATCCATTCATCCCCGCCACGGTCCGCCAGGCGATGGTCGCCAACAACTTGGCCGGCTTCACGATGGGGCGTCTCAACTATGATCTGGTCACGCCGGGCGGCCACGGCGGGGAGGCGGGCTACTATCGCCGCCAGAACCGCTACCTGGCCGCGCTGGAAGGTCGTTTCCTGGAGACCGGGAAGTGGAGCGCCTACTATCAGCGGGGCGATAGCGATGTCTGGTACACGCGCGACAACAATCCGATCGTCGCCCGCTACAATCAGGCCATCGACGTTATCGCCAATCCCGCCGTGGGCGGAGTGGCCGGCGTGCCAGCCGGGCAGGCGATCTGTCGGTCGCAACTGAGCAATGCCAGCAATGGCTGCGTGCCCTTGAACATCTTCGGGATCGGCGCCCCTGGCATCGAAGCGATCAACTGGGTCCTGGGCGTCAAGGAAGGTCTGCAAGCGCGGCAGGATTTGGATATCCAGCAGGATGTTTGGGCCATCGACGCTCAGTACGAGCCGTTCTCCACCTGGGCGGGTCCGGTGTCGATCGCTGCGGGCTTTGAGTATCGCAAGGAGCAATTTACGGCGACGGCCGATCCTCTGTCGCTGCAATCGGCCTGGTACACCGGCAACTTCAGCGCCTCGCAAGGCAGCTACACCGTCAAGGAAGTGTTCGGCGAAGCGCTGGTCCCGCTGATCAAGGACGTTCCGTTCTTCAAGAGCGTAGACTTCAACGGTGCGGTCCGGCGCACCGACTACTCGACCAGCGGCGCGGTCACGACCTGGAAGGCAGGGCTGACCTGGGAGGTGAATAACGACCTGCGTCTGCGCGGCACCCGCTCGCGTGACATCAGGGCGCCCAACCTCAGCGATCTCTTCGCCGCTGGCACGGCGTTTCAGAACACCTTCGTCGACGCCAGCCAGCCGGGCGGTCCGACTGTGTCCACCTACACGATCAGCGGCGGCAACCCGAACTTGGCGCCCGAGGTGGCCAAGACCTGGACCGCGGGCCTCGTCTATCGGCCGCATTGGCTGCCGGGCTTCAGCGCCTCGGTCGATTGGTACAAGATCGAGATCGGCAACGCGATCGTGGCCATCGGCGCGCAGCAGCTGATCAACCAGTGCTACGGCGCGGGCGTGCAGCAAGACCCGGCGTCTTGCGCCTCGATCATCCGCGTGCCCGGCAGCCGCGGCATCGAAGGCGCGACCATCTATATCGGCGGCGTCAACGCCCAGAAGCAGGCGGTGGAAGGGGTCGACTATGAGTTCTCGTATCGCGCCGACCTTTCCAGCTTCAGCGACAGCTTGAGGGGCTCGGTCGACCTTCGTCTTCTGGCCTCCAACACCCTGAAGAACGAGACGGCGCTGGCCGGAACGTTGACGGATCAGCTTGGCCTGCCCGGTACGATGAAATGGAACGGTCTGCTTACGGGCACCTATACCTATGGTCCCAGCCGCACGACGGTTTCGGTGCGCTATCTAGGGGGCGGGCGTCTCAGCAACTTCGCCAGCACCAATGCCCAGGGCGTGGCCGACGAGATCAATCACTTCGGCTCGGCGGCCTATGTGGAGCTCGCGCAGAACTATGATCTGAAGATCGCGGGCCGGAACGTGACTGTCTTCAGCGTCGTGGAAAACCTGCTCGACCGCGATCCCAATCCGATCCCCGGTCTGTTCAGTGTGGCCTACGCCTTCGGCACCACCAGCCAGTACGATCTTCTGGGGCGGGCATATCGCGTCGGAGCGCGCTTCCGCTTCTGATCACGCCTCCACCTGAGCCCGCCCATCCGCGATAGAGCGATCGCGGATGGGCGTGTGGAGTTTGTTTCCAGGCGTTGGAACGTGCGAGGTCCCCTCGCTAAGACCACCCCCAGCCGCTCGCTCCATTGGAAACGAAGATCGCCGCCCTTTCGGGCGGCGATCGCGTTTTCGGCCTTGGGTGTCTAGCGTGTGTTAGCGGGAGGCCCAGCCTTCGATCTCGACATAGAGATCCGGGCTCTGCATAGCCTTGATCTCCAAGGCGGTGCGGGCGACCGTATTGGGGTTGGCCGTGGTGAGGAAGAACTCCTTGAAGCCGGCGTTGACCCCCGCGTAGTCGGCCTTGCCGAGCGCCGGATCGGCGACCACGAAGATGTTCATCTTGACCATGTCGGACATCTTGTAGCCGCGCTTCTCGAGCACTGCCTGCATCTTCTTCAGTGTGCTGATCGTTTGGGCCTTCGTGTCGCCAAAGCCCTTGGAGCGGTCGTTGGGATCGAGCGGGGCGGCCGCATAACCGCCGAGGATGATGGTCTTGGCGCCGGCGCCGAGCTCGACGCTTTCCAGCAGCATCGCCCCTTCGCGGCCGTGCCGGACGACCTCCTGGGCCGAGGCCGTCGAGGCCCCGCAAAGGAGGGCGAGGGCGGTAAGAGATGCGGCTATACGCATTGTCTGTTCTCCAGTTCGGTGGGTGAAAAGAAAAGCCGCCGCGTGCGAGTGCGCGCGGCGGCGTGGGACTAGTCGGACAGGCGGACGCGGAGGATCACGTCAGCGCCGCGGCTTCCTTGGCCGCGCGCGCGCCGTGTTCGAAGGCACCGCGGGCGTTCTGGGCGCCGTTGAGTTCGGAGTGAGCGATGATCACGCGCCCGTAGCCCTTGGCGACGACCTTCAGAGGGCTCGGCTTACCGTCCTTGCCCAGGAAGAAGCCGGGAGGCTGTACGACACGGGCATGGCCCCATCGGTTGATGACGATGCCGGCGATGTCCTTGGCTGGATCAAAGCGGGTTCCAGCCAGGATCGTCGCCAGCTGCTGGCGCACGATCCGCTCGTAGGTGGCGTAGGGCGTTCCCAGGAGCCTGGTGCGGCTGGCCGCGGTTTGCGCCCGCGCGTCCTCGCCCTCGACGGGGTAGACGCCCATGTACATCGTGAAGAGCGCAGGCTTGTCGGGATCCAGCGGCGGCGTCATGCCGTCCACGAGCATCGGCGCGCGGATGTTGCCGCTAAAGCCCAGCATGTTGGCGTCGTCGAACCAGCGCAGCGCCGTCACGCCCAGGTCGTACATCGCCCGCCAGTTGGTCAGGGCGACGTTGATGACCAGGGCCGGGCCATGGATGAACTCGCCATAGGCTGAGGCGATATCGGCGGGCATGTCGGTCAGTACCCTGCGGTTCACCCAGCCGCCGCTGGCCATGACCACGGCCTTGGCGCGCACCTGATGAAGACGACCGTCCTTCTCGTAGACCACGAGGACACCGCCCTCCTGCCCGGCCTTGTCGGCATGGCTGACCTTGACCGCCGTCGCGCCCAGCCGCAGCCGGGTTGGTTGGCCAGGACGGTCGAAGGCTGCGAAATTGATCGGCTTGCTCTGGATGTCGGCGAAGGTGTCCTCGCCGCCGATGGCGCCGGGGAACATTCTCTTGATCAGTGGCCGCACCATGCCGCTGTTGCCGCCCGGGAAGGACATGGTCTGACGGGCGTTGTTGGTGACGTAGCGGCTGGCGGCAAGCGCCGACACCGCGCCCATGCCTAGGCCGGTGAGCAAGGCTATGGGCGGGCGCGCCACCCGCGTCACCGCCGGGTCGTACCCTTTCACCACCTCAAGGTAGTGGGCGTAGCTCATCCCATCGAGCTGCTCGGGAGTGAGGTTGGAGGTTCCGCCGGCGTTGGCGCGCCAGGCCAGCAGCTGGCGGCGGAGTTCGGGCGAGAACGGCGTGCGAGCCAGATCGTCGTCCCAGATGTTTCGTTCCAGGCGAGGCGAGGGGGCGCCGTCCGTGGCGTTGAAATGGTAGCCGATGTCGACCAGGCGCTCACCGAAGCCGTCCATGTTGGTGTAGTTGTCCCAGGCAAAGCGCAGCGGCTTGAACTTGGGATCGAAGCTGGCGAAGTCGTACTCGCGCGGCAGGGCCAGGTCGTCGAACACCCTGTCCAGGATCGCGCCCGACCCCTTTGCCGGTACGCCAAAATCGTTCGCCGCCTGGGGGCCGGTCAGGCGAACGCCGTTGACCAGGAAATCGTTCTGCTTGGACGCGCCGCCGAAGACCGGATGGTTCTCCAGGATCAGGCTGGTCTTCTTGCCGCCGGTCAGATTTGCGTAGTCGAAGGCGGTCAGGAGACCGGCCGGACCGCCGCCAACGATCACCAGGTCGACCTGTTCGCTGTCGTCGGCCGACGGCAGCTCGTCAAAGGTCATGTCGCGCACCCTGTGCGCGGCGTTGATCACTGCCTGGGTGTTGCCGTTCGACAGGGCGTAGTCGCCCACGCCGCCCCGACCTGTGAAGGCGTCGCGCACGGGACCTGCGGCCTCGGCCGCGTCGGCGCCGGTCGCGCAGCCTGACATCAACGCCGCGCCGCTACCGGCGAGGATTCCGTTGACGACGTCGCGCCGGCTGACCCGGGCAGACATGCCCAGCCGCTTGTCTTCCTGCTTATTGCTCACTTGCGTCTCCGACGATCGCGGCGTCACGAACGGCGCTGGGCCGTCTCGTGACCAAGAGTTGGCCGTGCTCGTCGGGACGGACCTCGACGGGCATGGTCGTTTGCAGCGCGCCGACAAAGCCGGTTTGGTTGCCGGCTCGGAACATGCCGTTGATCTTCAGATCCGCGATGGCCGGATCGACCACGATCTTCAGGCGCGAGTATTGGTTCATCTCGTCAGCGGCCTGCGCCAGCGTGTCGTTCTCGAAGAAGATCTGGCCATCGACCCAGCCAAGCGCCTTGTCCGGGTCCACGATCCGCACGACCGCGCTGGCGCGGTCGCGCTCAACGAATTCCTGGCGCGGCGCCAACTCCCGGGAAACGCCGCCGGCCTGTACGGAGCGGACAGCCACGCGTCCCTCCAGCAGCGTCACCCGCAGGCTGCGGGGCGAGAGACCGACGTCGAAGACGGTGCCAAGAGCCGTCACGGTGCGATCGCGCGCGCGGACCACGAACGGGCGCTGGCGATCCTTGGCGACGTGGAAGAGGGCGCGGCCCGAAAGCAGGGTGATGTCCCGGCGATCCGGGCTCAGCCGAGCCGCCAGGCGTGTGTTCGAGTCCAGCGTCACCGCAGAGCCGTCGGCGAGGACGATCTGCGTCCGTTCGTTCAAGGTGGTGGCGTAGATCTTGGCGCCGTGCAGGACGGCCCATGCCTCCGCGCCGCGATTGATGTTGAAGGCCAGGCCCACCGCCAGGACCAGCGCCGCGGCCGCACAGGCGCCGAAGGCGAAACGCCAGCGATCCATGCGCCTGGCGCTCTGGCGTGCAGCGTCGCGCAAGGCGCTGAGCTCGGGCAGGTCGGCCTGTGCGCGAAGCGCGAACAGGGCGGCTTGCAGGCGTTCGTGAGCATGGCGATGCTCTTCGGCTTCCAGCAACCAAGCCTGGAAGGCGATGCGCTCGCGCTCGGTCGCATCGCCGCGCCGCAGTCGCGCGTCCCAGGCAGCGGCGTCGGCCTCGATCTGATCCATGTCCGGCGTCCTGTTCATAGGATCTTCCGCAGACGCTTGAGGAGGTGGGCGTTGGCCTTGGCCATCTGCTTTTCGACGGTGCTCAAGGACATGCCCATCCGCCGGGCGATCTCCACTTGGGAGACCCCGTCGAAGTGATACTGGCTGAAAACGTTGCGAACGGAGGGGGGCAGTTCGTAGAGCGCCGAAACCAGGCTCTGCAGGGTTTCGCGGCTTTGCAGCACCCGTTCTGGCGAGAAGCTTGTCTGGTCCTCGGCGTCGAAATCACCAGACTGCGCGACAATGAAGGCGCGGGTGCTGGCCCGGCGCGCCTGATCGCGCAGAACGTTGGCGGCGATCTGGAAGATGTAGCCGTGGAGGTTGTCGACCGTTGAGAGGTTTTGCCGGGCCAATCGCCCAAACACTTCCTGGACGAGATCGTCCGCCTCCTGGCCGGCCCGGATGCGTCGCTGGAAAAAGCGCGCGAGCGGTCCCGAGTAGTCGATGACGACTTGCTCAAGCGGTGTTCTCATGGCCGACGCTGGCATGCTGAAGCCTCCTGATCGTAGGACGCAGCAGGGCTTCGATGCCGTAAGAAAAATGTCCCCCGGCTCGATATCGACCGCACGGAGGGAAGAAAGCGCGCCAGCGCCTGAACAAGCGGCAAGCTAGCGGAGGCGAGGAGCACGGGGTGCTGTCAGGTTAACCGCGACAAGTCGAAGCGAGCCAATACTTAGTCGTTTCAGGCGGTGGCCTTCGCCCAAGCGGCATGAGCCTCGGCGCGGAAGCGGCGAAGGTTGGGGCGGCTGATCAGATGTCGCTGAACGGAGAAGGTATTGTAGACGGCGGCGTGGGTGGACAGGAAGCGCTGGGCTGAGGGCTGATTTTTTAAGCCTTGCATTCTTCGCTCCCGTTGCCGGACGGGCAGGTGAGAGTTCTCGGCACGATTGTTCTCCCGGAGCCGACCTGGCCGATGAAGGTGCTCCAAATCCAGCGCCCGCAGGGCCGCCGAGTAGGACGACAGGCCGTCCGTCGTGATGGTTTCGGGCTCGATCGGCTGGCGGCGCAGTAGTCGTTCGAGGAATTTGCGAGCTGCCCTCGTATCGCGGCGGCGCTGCACCAGCAGCTCCAAAACCTCGCCTTCGTCGTCGACCGCGCGCCAGAGGTACATGTGCCGTCCGCCGATCCGGCAGACCACTTCGTCCAGATGCCAGCGGGGCGAAGGGGAGGGGCGAAGTTTCTTCAACCGCCTGGCGATGGCGGGGCCGAACTTCTTGGTCCAGCACCGGATCGTCTCGTAGCTGACCTCGATTCCGCGCTCGGCGAGGAGGCTTTCGACGTCGCGGAGGCTCAAGCTAAATCGGAAATATAGCCAGACGGCGTATCTGATGACGTCGGCCGGAAAACGGTGGCGCTTAAACGATAGCGGTTTCAAACTCAGTCTCCGCCAACGGGCTTGGCCGCACCATGATGCGGAGACCGGTTAGCGTTAGACTGATGGTGTGGACGGCCCCTGCGTCCGGCGTCGAGAGCGCCATAGAGTGGTTGTCGTTGAAGCAGCCACAGCGGCGGGAGCCATCCACCATGAAGACTATGACAATCGGCCTGGATCTGGCCAAGAGCGTGTTTCAGGTTCACGGCGTCGATGACGCTGGAACCGTCACCTTGCGCAGGAAGTTGCGCAGGTCGGAGGTGTTGGAGTTCTTCGACAGCTTTCCGGCCTGCCAGATCGGGATGGAGGCCTGCGCGACGGCGCACAACTGGGCCCGGGAACTGGCGGCCTTGGGTCATGAGGTCCGGCTGATGCCGCCCAACTATGTGAAGCCCTATGTCCGCCGACAGAAGAACGACGCCGCCGACGCCGAGGCGATCTGCGAAGCCGTGACGCGGCCGACCATGCGGTTCGTGCCGGTCAAGAGCGCGGAGCGCCAGGCGATACTGACCTTGCATCGGACACGGGAACTGCTGGTGCGTCAGCGCACCATGCTTATCAACGCCATCCGCAGCCACTGCGCCGAGTTCGGGCTGATCGCGCCTCAAGGCGCTGGGCGGGTCGCGGAGTTGGTCAACCGGGTGCGAGCGGCGGGCGATGAGGTTCTGCCCGACCTGGCGCGATCAACCCTGGTGATGCTGGCGGATCAACTCCAGACCCTGGCGGTCCAGATTCATCAACTCGAACGTCGGCCGCTGGCCTGGCATCGCCAGGACCAGATCAGCCAGAGGCTGGCGACCATCCCCGGCGTCGGGATCATCAGCGCCACGGCCCTGTCGGCCAGCGTCACCGATCCCTCCCTGTTCCGATCCGGCCGGGAGTTCGCCGCCTTTCTGGGCCTGGTTCCCCGACAGAACTCCTCCGGCGGCAAGGATCGGCTAGGTCGCATCTCCAAGATGGGTGACGGCTATCTGCGCAAGCTTCTGGTGGTCGGAGCGACCTCGGTCATCCGGCGCATCCGAACAGGCGTGTCCCTGGCCTCGGCCGACTGGGCCCGCGCCCTGCTCGAACGACGCCCCGCCCGTGTGGTCACCGTGGCCATGGCCAACAAGACCGCCCGCATCGCCTGGGCGGTCATGACCCGAGGAGAGGCTTACAGGCCGCCTGCCATGGCCTGACCGAGATCGCGGCGGCCACGGAGCCGTCGCCCCAAGCTGCAGAGGGACGAATGGGAATGACGGTGACGATCTGAACGCGGCCGCAGGCGGGCTGACCCGAGGTGCTGGCGGAGCTTCCAAGCCCGATAGACTGATTAGGGACCCGACCCGCGGACTCCATCAGGGCCAGCGGTCATCGACACCGCGCCAACAGGCCGGACAGATGTCCGCACCCCGCAGATCACCCCTTCAAACCCGAACTTACCTCTTGCAGATCAGGGGCCGTCCACAGATGACAGCACCCTTTTCCTCGCCAGGTCCCGATCAGCGCTCACGGTGCGGGCTGGCATGAGTCCGCGATCAATCGCTGGATCGCCGATCCAGCCGCATACCGCCTAGGTCCCGCCAAGGATGATGGCATTTCCGCCTAACCAACCTCGTGGCGCCAAGTTGTTGAGACTTTAGCAGAGCGCTGCGGTTGTTGCTTTTCCAACGTCGCCTCCGCCTCTAAACCATAGAGCAAATGGGTGCGCGCTTGGTCGATTCTGGACTTTTCACCGCTGGAAGTCTCTTTAGCACGGACTACTTGGTCGAGGCGATCAAGTCGTCGCCGGCGTATCAGGCCGTCGATGTGACGACCCTCCGAGGCAACTTGGACCGGATCGCTAAAGCTTTTCCCCAGAGTGCTAAGACCAATGAGAGCCAGACTGAAGACGACTTCATCTGGCCCGTGCTGGCCGCGCTGGGCTGGTCGGAGTCCCTGCGCCAACAGAACCTCACAGTCAGCGGTCGCGACGACGTACCGGACGGCCTGCTGTTCGCGGATGCCGCCGCCAAGGCCGCCGCCAACGCCTTGCCAGAGCAGTGGCGGCGCTACGATCACGGTCTCGCTGTCGTTGAGAGCAAGCGTTGGGCAAGACCCCTCGACCGCGCGTCGGGGCGTAATGAGACTACTGCGCCGTCGACGCAGATGTTGCGCTACCTGCGGCGCATCGACGACCTGACAAGCGGCAAGTTGCGCTGGGGTGTCCTAACCAACGGGCCGCGCTGGAGGCTCTACTGGGCCGGTGCTCGGTCGATCTCGGAGGAGTTTCTTGAGATCGATCTCGGCCGCGTGCTGGGTCTTATTGGCGACGATCTGCTTATCGACGACGAAGCCAAAGATCATTGGCTGCGCGTCTTCGCAGTCATGTTCGGCCGCGAGGCATTCTTGCCGACCGGGGTCGACCAAAAGACGTTCCACGAGCGCGCCAAGTCCGAGGCTGCCTTCTATGAAGAGAGGGTCGCGGCCAGCCTCGCGCAGGTGGTCTTCGACCAAGTCTTTCCCAGCCTGGCCCGCGCACTGGCAGAGTCCGCGCCAGAGGCGTCCCTGGATGACGTGCGGGATGCAGCTCTGATCCTGCTCTACAGGTTGCTCTTCTTGCTTTACGCCGAGGACCGGGATCTACTGCCTGTCAACGACGAGCGGTATGACGACTACGCGCTCCGACCGGTTCGCCTCGAAATTGGCGAGCGAGTCACCAATGGCGACACTTTCTCATCGACCGCCGCCAAGGTCTGGGGGCACATCTCCGACCTGTCTCGTATCGTCGACAAAGGTGACTCGTCGATCGGCATCCCGCCTTACAACGGCGGCTTGTTCGCGACTTCGGGCACGACCCTGCTTTCGGGCGCTCGGATCGCTGACAGCGTCATGGCGCCCGCCCTTGACGCCCTGTCCTTCGAGCGATCGACCGGCCAACGCCGGTACATCAACTACCGCGACCTGTCAGTCCAGCAGTTGGGCTCGATCTATGAACGGCTGCTGGAGTTTGAGATCGTTCGGGAAGGTTTGGTTGGGGAAGCGGGGCACCTGACCGTTCGACCTAACCTTTTCGCCCGGAAGAACTCGGGCAGCTACTATACGCCCGATGAACTAGTCGGTCTGATCCTGGACGAAACGTTGGAGCCGCTCGTCCACGAGCGCCGCAATGCGTTCCATGCGGCCCTCGCCGGCTTGTCGGAGAACGATGATGAGCGTGTCCGTCGCCGCGCGCTGAAAGACGCCGACGCCGCAGAGGCGATTTTGTCGTTGCGCGTCTGCGATCCGGCGATGGGATCGGGGCACTTCTTGGTGAGCCTAGTCGACACATTGGCCGACCACGTCCTGGACGCCATGGCCGAGGCCGCCGCCTTGGGCGCGGAGGTCGGCTATGTTTCGCCCTTGGCCGAAAAGATCGACGACATTCGTGCCACCATCCTTAAGAACGCCAGGGCCGCCGGGTGGGCGATCGACGAGGCTCAGTTAGACGACCGCCACATCGTTCGGCGCATGGTGCTAAAGCGCTGCGTTTACGGCGTCGACAAGAACCCTATGGCGGTCGAACTCGCGAAAGTCGCCCTGTGGCTTCACACCTTCACCGTCGGTGCCCCCCTATCGTTTATCGATCACCACTTGCACGCTGGCGACAGCTTGTTTGGTCTATGGGTGCGCGATGCAATCGATAAAGCCCACTCCTTCGGCGCTCCACTGCTCTACGACGAAGCTCTTAAGAACGCCCAGCGCCAGGCGCTGGCGATGAAGACGATCGAGTTGGCCACCGACGCTGAGATCGCCGAGGCGCACCGATCCGCCGCCATGTGGACCGACGTGGAAGCCCAGGTCGGTCCATTAGATAGCTTCGTCAGGTTCATGCACGCCCTGGATTGGCTGAATCTGAACAGGGCTGAGAAGAGCCTAATTCGGCTTTGGCTGGACGGCCAGTTTGGCGATGCTCTAGCCATAGCGCGCGGTCGTGGCGAGCCCGAGCGGCGGCGATCGAAGAAGGAAGATTTCGAGGCCTTTACCAACATCTGGCGCCGCGCTCGCGAACTGATTGCTGAAGAGCGTTTCCTGAACTGGCAGATCGCCTTCCCCGGCGTGTGGGACCACTGGGACGATCATGAGCGGCACGGTGGTTTTGACGCCGTCGTCGGCAATCCGCCCTGGGACCGGATCAAACTGCAACAGGTCGAATGGTTCGCGGCGCGTAGACCCGAGATTGCGCTGGCACAGTGAGCTTCGGACCGTACAAAGATGATCGCCGCGCTTAAGAAGGCCGACGACCCACTTCACGCTGATTTCGAGAAGGCCGAGGCGCGGGCGCTGGATACGGCTCGAATGGCGCGGGCGTCGGGTCACTACCCTCTGCTCAGCCGGGGCGACATCAACCTCTACAGCCTATTCGTCGAGCGCGCGCAGGCTTTGGTGAAACCGGCCGGCATGGTTGGCTTGCTTACCCCTAGCGGAATAGCCTCCGACCTCTCGGCGAGCGCCTTCTTTCGCGGCGTGGCGACTGAAGGGCGGCTGAAGGCGCTCTACGACTTTGAAAACCGCAAGATTTTCTTCCCAGACGTTCACGCCAGCTTCAAATTCTGTGTATTGTCCTTCAGTCCTGGTCGTAGGTTCGAAGCCGCAACCTGTGCCTTCTACCTCCATTCGCTGGATGAACTGCGAAACCAAGACCGCGCCTTCCCGATAGCCGCTGTCGACTTTGCTGCCGTGAACCCCAACACCGGGACTGCGCCCATCTTCCGGTCGCGGCGCGACATGGCGCTGACCACGGCCATCTACCAGCGGCTTCCGGTGCTGGTGGACCGATCGGGTGCCGAGGCCGTGGCGGCATGGCCTGTTCGCTACGCCACCATGTTCCACATGACCAACGACAGCCACCTTTTTCGGACGCGAGCGGAGTTGGAAGAGCGCGAAGGTGCCTGGCCCATCGGCGGCAACCGGTTCCGTTCGGCGTCCGGGGACTGGCTGCCGCTTTACGCCGGACGAATGATCCATCAATTCGACCACCGGGCCGCATCCGTCACCGTCAATGCTGCCAACGTCCACAACGCGGCGCTCAGCGGCGAAGTCACGAACGAGCAGAAGGCGGACCCGGCTTTCATGCCGGAGCCGCAGTATTGGGTGGCCGCGAACGAGGTTAACAAATCTATTAGTCAAGAGGCCGTGATCGCGTTCCGTGATATAGCGCGAGCAACCGACGCTCGCACCATGATCGCGGCTATGGTGCCAAAGTCCGGCTTCGGAAATAAGGCACCACTTATCCTTTCGCGAGATGGCGCGTTCTCCTCTGCGGACGCCGCTCTACTCCTCGCTAATCTCGACGCCGTCGTGTTCGACTACGTGGCAAGGTCCAAGGTTCAGGGGACAAGCCTCAACTGGTATATCGTCGAGCAGCTGCCCGTTGTCCCGCCCGCCGCCTACGATCGCGCCATTGGGATTAAAACCGCACGCGAGATCGTGCGTGAGGCCGTTCTCGAACTGAGCTACACGGCTCACGATCTAGCGCCTTTCGCTCAGGACCTAGGTCACGTGGACGGGGAGGGCGAGGTCCTGCCGCCGTTCGTCTGGGACGAAGACCGGCGCCTGAACCTGCGTGCGAAGCTGGATGCTCTCTACTTTATCCTCTACGGCGTCTACGATCCCGCCGACCCGGCCGGCAGCCGAGACGACATCAGCTACATCTACTCGACATTCCCTATCGTGGAGCGCGAGGAAAGAGCCAAATGGGGCGGTCGCTACCGCAGCCGCGACCTCGCGCTCGCGTGGATCAACGCCCTGTTGGCCGGCGAACCCGACGCGGTGATCGCGGGATGAAGACGCCGTTCGCCGGTCACGCGCCGCCAGCGGTCCCAGCCCCTCCCGCGCCGGCACCGGCTCCGGCACCGGCACCGGCAAAGCCAAAGACACCTGTCCGTCGGCGCGGCAATTCCCTGGAGCGCTGGGAGATCGCACTGATCAAGGCCATGATTGATCACGGTCGATGGCCAAACGATCAGGACATCCTAGCCTACTTCACAAGACCTACCCGGTCGGTGAACCATCGGGCCATCGCAGAGATCAGAACCAAGTCGAAGCACACGGCTGTCAGGGCCGCGACCGTCGAGGAGTTGGACGGCTTCATAGCTTCGTGGCCTGAAATCGATGCCGAAACGGGTCTGAGCATCCGAGGCGACGAACTGTTGATCAAGGCGCGCGAGGCCATGATCTCGGCGGTTCATACGTTCAATAGCGCAGGCCTCACCTTTCGGGCCGAACTGTTCATCGTGACGGCGGTGATCGCCTGGACCTATCTGCTGCATGCTTGGTTCAAACGAGAGGGCATCGACTATCGCCATACACGCACCCAGAACGGCGAGAAGGTCGTGATGAAGACGCCCGGCGGGGCAGACAAATACTGGGAGCTCGCCCAATGTCTCAAACACGACCGCTGCCCAGTCGAACGCGGCGCGGCAGACAATCTAAACTTCCTTCTCGAACTGCGGCATGAGATCGAGCATCGGTCGACCAGCCGGATCGACGACACGGTCAGCGCCAAGCTTCAGGCCTGCTGCATCAACTTCAATGACACGATCAAATCGCAGTTCGGCGCACAGTATGGCTTGGAGCGTCGCCTACCGATCGCCCTCCAGTTCGTCACCTTCAGCCCAGACCAGAGGGCGCTTCTCAAGAAGGCGAGCGGCCTGCCTGGTCACATCGTCACGCGCATGGAGGGCTTCGAGCAGAACCTGACGCTCGAACAGCAAGCCGATCCGAGATTCGCCTACCGGGTCTTCATGGTCCACTGACCTGCCTCTGATCTTTCATCCAGCGCGGACCAGAGTCTCGGCATTGGTTACGCCCGATGGCGCGGTTGTAGCAACAGGCCGAGCCGTGGAGCTTCCACATTGCGCAGCGGGTCGGCCAGTTGCGTTCAGGAGCGCGGCATAGGCCGCCGGGGTCTGGTAGCCGATCGACGAGTGCGGCCGGCGGGTGTTGTAGTCTTCGGCCCAGGCGGCGAGCTTCTGGCGGGCGTGGTCGAGATTGAAGAACAGGCTCTCGTTGAGCAGTTCATCGCGCATCCGGCCGTTGAAACTCTCCACGAAGCCGTTCTGAGTGGGCTTGCCCGGCGCGATATAATGCCAGGCGACGCGATGATCCTCCGCCCAGGCCAGAATGGCCGTCGAGGTGAACTCCGTGCCGTTGTCGCTGACGATCATCCCGGGCCGGCCGCGTCGAGCGATCAGCGACGACAGCTCCCGCGCCACGCGCCGGCCCGAGATCGAAGTGTCAGGGATCGCCGCCAGACATTCCCGGGTGACGTCGTCGACCACATTGAGAACCCTGAACCGGCGCCCGCCCGCGAACTGATCGTGCACGAAGTCCAGCGACCAGCGGGCGTTGGCCTTGGCTTCCACCAGGATCGGCGCCCGTGTGCCGATGGCGCGGCGGCGAGCCCGACGCTTGCGCACCGTCAGGCCCTCCTCGCGGTAGAGCCGGTAAATGCGGTTCTTGCCGGAAAGCTCGCCCTCCCGACGCAGCAGGACGAACAGCCGTCGATAGCCGAACCGCCGGCGCTCGGCGGCCAGGCCGCGCAGACGCTCGCGAAGCTCGGTATCCGGCGGGCGGCGCGATCGGTAGCGCACCATCTTGCGGTCCGCCTTGACGATGGAGCAGGCCCGCCGCTCGCTGATCTCGAACACCGTCCGCAGATGAGCGACGCCTTCGCGCATGGCGGCGGGCCCTACCATTTTTTTGAGAGCAGCTCGTTCAACGCCGCCTTGTCGAGCATCGCGTCGGCCAGCATGTCAAACGGCGTCCAAAGCTGACCCCCAATATGCGTCCAAAGTTGACCCCTCTACGCTCTGTTCCCGGACCGGCGGCGAGGCGCGTAGCGGTCAGCTAGCGCAGCGCGTCGCCGCCTAGTGAGCCACTGATCTTTCAGCTGCCCGGAGGGGGTCTGGGGGAGGTTGAACAAGTTGTGGATGACGCTGGGCGCGCCGGTCAGGCGCGGTTCCTGAGCCGCCAGCTGTCATTGCCGGTCTCGACGATGTCGCAGTGATGAGTCAGGCGGTCGAGCAGCGCCGTGGTCATCTTGGCGTCGCCGAAGACGGTGGGCCACTCCCCGAAGGTCAGGTTGGTGGTGATGATCACCGAGGTGCGCTCGTAGAGCTTGCTGATCAGGTGGAACAGGCGCTGGCCGCCGGACTGGGCGAACGGCAGGTAGCCCAGCTCGTCGAGCACCACGACGTCCAGACGTGAGAGCTGGGCGGCCAAGGCGCCGGTCTTGCCGCGCCGGGCCTCGTCCTCAAGGCGGTTCACCAGATCGACGGTGTTGAAGTAGCGGCCACGGGCGCCGGCCCGCACGACGTTGGCGGTGATGGCGATGGCCAGGTGGGTCTTGCCGGTGCCCGTGCCGCCGACCAGGACGATGTTGCGGTGATCGGCCAGGAACGAGCCGCTGTGCAGGGCGCGGACCAGGCCCTCATTGATCGGCGAGCCGTCGAAGGTGAAGCGCGCCAGATCCTTCATCGCCGGCAGCTTGGCGGCGGTGATCCGGTAGCGGATGGAGGCGGCCTGGCGGTGCGCGGTCTCGGCCTTGAGCAGGTCGGCCAGCATCTCCAAGGCGGTGCGGTTGCGCTGCAGGCCCGTGGTCACCGCGTCGTCGAACGCGGCGGCCATGCCCTTCAGGCCCAGCTGACCCAGGGCCTCGATCATCTCATGCCGCTGCACGGGGACCTCGCAGCAGGTCGTAGCGGGCGCAGTCGGCGATCGGCGGATGACGCAAGGCCAAGGCCTGTGACGTGGTGATCGCCTCGGGCCTGGGCGGTTCGCGCCGTCGGGCCAGGATGTTGAGGATCACCTCGTCACTGGCGGCGCCGGCGTCGAGGGCCTCGCGGACCGCGTCGTCCACGGCGTCCAGGCCGTCGTCGAGGACGCTGGCCAGCACCCGAACGAAGCGCCGATCGGCCTCGTCGCCCGAGCCCAGTCGCTTGCGCAGCCGGGTCAGGGCGGGCGGCAGAGACCAGTCCTGGAACGGCGCGCCGTTGCGCAGCGCCCCAGGCTTGCGTGCCAGGACAGGCAGATAGTGCCAGGGGTCATAGACGGTGTGGTCGCGCCCAAAGCCGCGGGGATGATCGGCCACGACCTCGCCGTCGCACAGGACCATGACCCGGTCGGCATAGGCTCGGATCTGCACCGCCCGGCGCGCCGCCCTGGCCTCCACCGAGTAGCGGTTGCGGTCGAAGTTGATCAGGCAGGTGGCCTGGGCGACGGCCTCGACCTGGTGGAAGCCGTCGAAGGGCCCTACGAACGGCGCCAGGAACGGCCGCTCAGCCTCGAACACCTCCTGGACTGTGCGGTCGCGATACTCGGGGTGACGGTCGTTGCGGGCCCGGCGCTCGCACTCGGCTTCCAGCCAGCCGTTCAGCTCCTCCAGGGTCCTGAACCGAGGGCGCGGCTTGAAGATGTTGTCGCGGGCGTAGCCGACCTGGTTCTCCACCTGGCCCTTCTCCCAGCCCGAGGCCGGGGTGCAGGCCACAGGCTCGATCAGGTAGTGGGAGCACATCTGCTCGAAGCGCCGGTTGAAGCGCCGGGTCTTGCCGGCGAACACCGCCTCCACGGCGGTCTTCATGTTGTCGTAGATGCCCCGCCGGGTGACACCGCCAAACAGCGCGAAGGCCCGGGCATGGGCGTCGAACACCATCTCCTGGGTCTCGCGCGGATAGGCCCGGATGTAGAAGCGGCGGCTGTGGCTGAGCCGCAGGTGGGCCACCTTCACCGTCAGCGGCGTGCCGCCGATCTCCACCTGGTCGTGGCTCCAGTCGAACTGGTAGGCGTCGCCCGGCGCGAAGCTCAGGGGCACGAAGGCCTCGACCGGCGAGCTGACGCCCCGGCGCTGATCAGCCCAGCGGCTCGCGTAGCGCCGAACCGCATCATAGCTACCGTCGTATCCCTCACGACTTAGTAGGTCGGCGATCCGTGTCAGCGTCAGCCGGTCTTTACGAGGGCCCGAGGCATTGGCCTCCAACATGCCCTCCAGGCGCTCGATGAAGGTCCCAAGCTTGGGGTGCGGCTGCTCGCGCCGCTCGTAGACCAGAGAGGTCTCTCCCGATCTCAAGACCTTGCGCACCGTGTTGCGCGCCAGGCCCATCTCCCGCGCGATCGTCTTCACGCCCTTACCCCGCGCGAAATGCTCGCGCCGGATCTTCGCCACCGTCTCCAATACCAACATCCCTGTCTCGATCCGCAGCTCCACAAGCCGCCGATCTGGCCATCAAAGCCTCAAGGATAGGGGGTCAACTTTGGACGCCTATCTCCCCGAGAAGGGGGTTAGTTTTGCAAGCCGGAACACAGGCCAGCAACGACTTGAGCCGCCGGTTCTCGTCCTCCAGCGTCTTCAGCCGCTGGGCCTCCGACACGCTCATGCCGCCGAACTTGGCCTTCCAGGCGTAGATCGTGCCTTCCGACACGCCGTGCTTGCGGGCCAGCTCACCCGCCTTCGCCCCAGCCTCGTTCTCCCGCAGGATCCCGATGATCTGCTCTTCCGTAAATCTCGCTCGCTTCATGTCCGTCCTCTCAAGGGCCGAACTCTAGCTCCGCGTGGAGGAAAAAATCAGGGGCAGGTCACCACCGCACGGCCAACCGGGCCCCCGGCGCAGACCTTGCCGTTGAAATCGTTCCGCCCGGCTCTGAAATCGACGACAAATTCCAAATGGCGCTGAAGGAAGTCGAGAAGCGCAAGTACCTGCCAGGCGAAGTGGTGAAGAAGGTCCGTGCTGAGGGCTGGAACCGTTTCACCATGGATAGCCACACGAAACTGTGGAAGCGGTTGAGTGCGAAAGACCCGGCCAAAGGCTATGGGGCTGTGGCGGTCGGGAATACGTGGTGCTGGTATGAGCCATGGGTGAACCGGGTGCTGGAAGAGTGCCAGCAGCACCCGGACCTTTATCGGCGACAGGCCCCCGCAGCCTAGTTACAAGGTGGCTGATAACCTGCAGCAGGTGATGCGCGTCGTCAGCGAACTGGCGGCCAAGGAACCGATCTTCACCTACGATATTGGCACGCCCCAAGTCAGAGTGGCACCGTATTCGGGTCTAGAGCAGTGTGTCTCGTTTCTGGAGGTACGCCAAAGGCGCCTGTTGACGCAAATTTGCCCCGGAAAAATTTCTTAGGCTCGGAGCAAGGGGACCACTCTTTGCTTTGTCCCACCTGAACAATATCCGGCCCACGCTTCCATCAACTTACGGCGCTTGTCGAACAGGTCGCCGCGACGATAGGCGGCCTCCGCCTTATTGGCGATTGTATGGGCTAAGGCCATCTCGCAAACCTCGTGGGAGAAGCCCGTCGTTTCCGAGGCCCAATCTCGGAACGTGGACCGGAAGCCGTGCACGGTGATGTCGCTTTTCATTCTCCGCAGCAGCATCGCCATGGCCATGGAGGACAACGCCGACGCCGATGGCGCGCCTCGGAAAACATGACCGACCGAGCCAGCCTCAAGTCGCTCGGCGACGATTTTCATGGCGCGGCCTGAGAGGGGAACGCGATGTTCGCGGCCGGCCTTCATGCGATCGGCGGGCACCGTCCAGATCTCCTTTTGGAGATCGATCTCATCCCAAGTCGCGCCCAGCACTTCACCCGATCTCGCGCCAGTTAGAATCAAGAACTCCAAGGCACGAGCTGCAACCGCACTGCGCGTGCGGAGATTGGCCATAAACTCGGGCATGAGGTCGTAGGGCAATGCCGCATGGTGCCCGCGCCTCAAGCGCTGCCGTTTGGGTAGGAGTTGGTTCAAATGGCCCCGCCACCGCGCCGGGTTCTCACCAGTGCGCAATCCTTTGGCCTTCGCCGCATCCAAGACATTTTCTATCCGCCCCCGTAGGCGCTCGGCCGTCTCGGGCGTGCGTGTCCACAGCGGTTGAAGGACATCCAGAACGTCCTGAGTGGTGATGTCGTTGACCGGGCGCTCGCGGATCGGCGCGGCGTACTTGGTGAGCGTCATCTTCCATTGTGCGGCGTGCTTGGCGTTGCGCCACGAAGGCTGCATGGCCTCGACATAAGCGTCGGCGCAGGCGCCGAAGGTCTGGACTTTGTCATCCCTAGCGCGCTCGACCTTGGGGTCGGCGCCCGACGCCAGCATCGCACGTAAAGTTGCCGCTTCCGCGCGCGCGTCCGCCAGGGAAAAGTCGCGCCGGCCTCCAAGCCCAAGTTCAACTCGCTTGCCGGCTCGCGTGTACATGAACACCCAACGCCGACGCCCGCTTTCATCGATCGACAAATAGAGGCCGCCGCCGTCGGAATGGCGGCCTGGCTTGTTGAGCTTCGCGGCTTGAATCGCGGTCAGCTTGTGAAGTGAACGTCCCATGCCAAGCCTCCAGCTTAGTTCGGCCCCACTTTGCAGAAGCCGCTCGGTCCCACTTCCGGCAGCCCCGGCCTGTCGTGCCGGCGAAATTCGCCGGCTCTCATTTTCGGCCCCACTTCGGGTCCCACTTTCGGTCCCATTTTGTACTCAGGATCGGGTGGGTAGCTGAGGGGCAGAGTGACACAGGCGCGAAAATTAGTCCATTATAATCAACGTGATAGTGGGTCTTTGTGGGACGCTGTGATGCGGTATGGGAATACTGGTTTGGCGGACTCTCTCACCGCCACTACTACCCCGATCATCATTCCTCCAACGCCTCGCTCAACGCCTTCGCGATCGCTCGGAGCGAGCGGATGAGCGTGCTGCGGCGGCGGTCTTGTTGGCAGACGAGGTAGCCGCGCAGGGGGTGTTGGCGGATCGGGCTGGCGAGGGGGCGGTAGGCGATGCGGGGGTCTGGGGGACATTCCGACGAGCAGAACAGGCTCACCCCAAGTCCCAGGGCCACCGCCTCGCGGATCGTTTCGCGGCAGTGCAGCTCCAGGGTCTCGCGCACCTCGATCCCGGCCGCGCCCAGAGCCTGTTCGGTGAAGGCGCGGGTCTTGGAGGTGGGCTCGCGGAGCAGCAGGGTCTCGGCGGCGAGCCGCTCGATGGGGGTGGCGTCCAGGGCGGCCAGGGGATGGCCGATCGGCAGGGCGACGCTCAGGCTGTCCGTGTAGAGAGGGTCGTAGGTGAACTGGCCGTCCGCCGGCGGGTCGCTGGCGATGGCGGCGTCGATCTCGGCCGCGCCCAGCCAGCGCATGGTCTCCCGCGCATTGCCCATCCGCACCTGCACCCGCGCCCCCGGATGTTGCGCGCGAAAGGCCGCCACCAGGCGCGCCACCTGGGGCGGGCTGTCGCCGCCGATCCGCAGCACGCCGCCGCGCACGCCGACCGCTTCGCCCAGCATGTCGTCGACATCCGCGGCCGCAGCGAACAGGCGCTCGGTCAGGGCGAACAGCTCGCGTCCCGCTTCGGTCAGCCTGAGCGGCGCGCGGCGGCTCTCGAACAGTGTGACGCCGTGGCGCTCCTCGAGCGCCTTCAGTTGTTGCGAAAGCGTGGGCTGGGCGACGTTCAGCCGGCGCGCGGCGCGGGTTACGCTGCCTTCGAGCGCAATCGCGTGAAAGGTGCGCAGGTGCTGGTAGTTGGCGGCCATGATCTGGAGAGCCCTAGGCGCGGCGCATGACGTCGCCGTGACGGGGCGCCCAGCGCAGCCGGTCGGCGGTTCGATAGGTCCGGCCTATGCCGCCCATAAGGGCAAACGCTTGGCGTTCAGCCTCACGGCGGCGCATGACGGTCCCGCCTTTCGCGGAGAGGCCCTTCCGGGCGACGATCGCGCCGCTTGAACGCCGGGGACCATCGCAGTGCGACAACCGTTCGATTTCGCCGTCGTCGGCGCCGGTATCGTGGGCCTGGCCCACGCCCTGGCCGCCGCGCGCCTGGGCAAGCGCGTGGTGGTCATCGACCGCGATTTCCAGGCCAATGGCGCCTCGGTGCGCAACTTCGGCTTCGTGACGGTGACCGGGCAGGCGCGTGGCGAGGTCTGGCGGCGGGCGCGGCGCTCGGCGCAGATCTGGGACGAGATCGCCGGCCCGGCCGGGATCGCGGTGCTGCAACGCGGCTTGACCATGGTGGCGCGCCGGCCCGAAGCGCGCGCGGTGCTGGAGGCCTTCCTTGAAACCGAGATGGCCGACGGATGCGCCTGGCGGGACGCCGACGCGCTGACCGACCGGCTGCCCGTCCGGGGCGAGGTTCTGGGCGCGCTGACCAGCGCAGTGGATCTACGGGTCGAATCCCGCACCGCTATTCCCCGTCTGGCCGCATGGCTTGAAGCCGCGCATGGGGTCACCTTCCTACGCGGGGTGGCCGTGCGCGGCGTCGAGACCGGACGACTGGAGACCGCCGCCGGACCGGTGCTGGCGGAGGCGATCGTGGTCTGTCCCGGGGATGACCTGATCACCTTGTTCCCCGACAGCTTCGCCCGCGCCGGGGTCACGCGCTGCAAGCTGCAGATGATGCGCCTGGCCGATCCGGGTTGGCGCCTGCCGGCCCCGGTGATGTCCGACCTCGGCCTGATCCGCTATCTCGGCTATGCCGACCTGCCGCAGGCCCGGGCGCTGTCAGCGCGGCTGAAGAGCGAGCAGGGCGCGCATCTGGAGCATGGCGTCCACCTGATCGTCGCGCAGAGCGCCGACGGCTCGCTGGTGGTGGGCGACAGCCACCACTACGCCCCCACGCCCGATCCGTTCAGCCGCGAGGATGTCGACGCGCTGATCCTCGACGAGTTCGCCGCCGTGTTCGGCCAGGCTCCGCCGCCGGTGCTGGAGCGCTGGACGGGCACTTACGCCTCGGCCAACCGGCATAGTCTCGTGGAAAGCCCCATGCCGGGCGTTCGCCTTGTGACCGTGACGGGCGGCACCGGAGCGTCGACCGCCTTTGGCCTGGCCGAAGACGTCATTTCGGGTCTGTTCGACCCGGTAACCCCAGGAGCCGCTTCGTGATGGTCAGCACCCTTCAAGCCGTGGTCTTCGACTGGGCCGGCACCATGATCGACTTCGGCTGCCGGGCGCCCGTCCTGGCCCTGCGCGATGTCTTCGCCGAGGCGGGGATCGAGGTCTCCGAGGCCGAGGCGCGCGCCGACATGGGCAAGGCCAAACGGGACCACGTGCGCGCGCTGCTGGCCGCGCCCCGCATCGCGGCGCTCTGGCGCGAACGCCACGGCGCGCCGCCGACCGAGGTCGACGTCGACCGGCTGCATGACGCGGTCGAACCCCTCATGCGCGCGGCCGCCCGCGACTGCGCCCAACTCATCCCCGGCGCCGCCGAGATCGCCGCCGTGCTGAGCGCCCGGGGCGTCAGGATCGGTTCGACCACCGGCTACACCCGGCCCATGATGGCCGACATTCTCCCCTTGGCCGCGCGCCAGGGCTACGCGCCCGAGGCGGTGGTTTGCGCCGGCGAGACGGCGGCGGGGCGGCCCTCGCCGCTGATGATGTGGAAAGCCCTGGTCGAGCTCGGCGCGTGGCCGGCCCGCGCCTGCGTCAAGGTGGACGACGCGGTCGTCGGGATCGCCGAGGGGCGCGAGGTTGGGGCCTGGACCGTGGGTCTCTCGGCGTCTGGCAACGGCGTGGGTCTGGACCAGGACAGCCTGGCGGCGCTACCCGCCGACGACCGGGCCCAACGGATCCGGGCCGCCGATGTGGTCCTGCGGGAGGCTGGAGCCCACTATGTGGTCGAAAGCGTCGCCCAGCTGGGTCCCGTTCTCGCCGAGATCGAGTCGCGGATCGCGCGGGGCGAGCGGCCGTGAAGCCCGCGCCTGTCGCGCGTCGTCTGGCGATCGGCGAACCAGAGAGGCTCTAGCGTTCCGGCCCCGCGCGCTATAGCAGGGCGCCCATGATCCGCCTCGACAACATCTCCAAGCAGAACGGCCACCAGATCCTGTTCATCGAAGCCTCGATGGGCGTCCAGAAGGGGGAAAAGGTCGGGCTGGTCGGCCCGAACGGCGCCGGCAAGACCACGCTGTTCCGCATGATCACCGGCCAGGAGCAGCCTGACGACGGCATCGTCTCGATCGATGCCGGGATGCGGATCGGCTATTTCAGCCAGGATGTCGGCGAGATGTCGGGCCAGAGCGCCGTCGCCGCCGTGATGGACGGCGTCGGTCCCGTCAGCGCGCTCGCCGCCGAGATGGCCACGCTGGAAGCCGCCATGGTCGATCCGGACCAGGCTGACCAGCTGGACGCCATCATGGAGCGTTACGGCGAGGTGCTGGAGCGGTTCCAGGAGCTGGACGGCTATGCGCTGGAGGCTCGCGCCCGCGAGGTGCTGGCCGGCCTCAGCTTCAGTCAGGAGCGGATGGACGCCGATGTCGGGCTGCTGTCGGGCGGCTGGAAGATGCGCGTGGCCCTGGCCCGGATCCTCTTGATGCGTCCCGACGGCATGCTGCTGGACGAACCGTCCAACCACCTGGACCTGGAAAGCCTGATCTGGCTGGAGTCGTTCCTCAAGAACTACGACGGCGCGCTGCTGATGACGTCGCACGACCGCGCCTTCATGAACCGCATCATCGGCAAGGTGATCGAGATCGACGCCGGTCAGCTGATCACCTATTCGGGCGACCTTGATTTCTACGACCAGCAGCGGGCGCTCAGCGAGGCCCAGCGCCAGGCGCAGTACGAGCGCCAGCAGGCTATGCTGGCCAAGGAGATCAAGTTCATCGAGAAGTTCAAGGCGCGCGCCTCGCACGCCGCCCAGGTGCAGAGCCGGGTCAAGAAGCTGGACAAGATCGAACGGGTCGAGGCGCCGCGTCGCCGCCAGACCGTCCAGTTCGAATTCCAGAGCCCGCCGCGCTCGGGCGAGGACGTGATCAGCCTGAAGGGCGTCCACAAGGGTTATGGCGAGCGGCCGATCTACCAGGACCTCGACTTTCTCGTGCGCCGTAAGGAGCGCTGGGCCGTGCTGGGGGCCAACGGCGCGGGCAAGTCGACCTTGCTGAAGCTGGTGGCCGGCGACACCAAGCCCGACCAGGGCGTGGTCAATATCGGTGCCAGCGTGAAGATGGGCTACTTCGCCCAGCACTCGATGGACCTCCTGGACGGCGAGGAGACGATCTTCGAATCGCTGGAGCGCTCGTTCCCGCAGGCAGGGCAGGGCGCCTTGCGGACCTTGGCCGGTTGTTTCGGCTTCTCGGGGGACGACGTCGAAAAGCCTTGCCGCGTGCTGTCCGGCGGCGAGAAAGCGCGTCTGGTCATGGCCAAGATGCTGTTTGACCCGCCCAACCTGCTGGTGCTCGACGAACCGACCAACCACCTGGACATGGTGACCAAGGAGATGCTGGTCACCGCGCTGGCTGATTTCGAAGGGACGATGCTCTTCGTGTCGCACGACCGTCACTTCCTGGCGGCGCTGTCGAATCGGGTTCTGGAACTGACGCCCGAGGGCGTTCACCAGTACGGCGGCGGCTACACCGAGTACGTCGCGCGCACAGGTCAGGAAGCGCCGGGTCTGCACCCCGGCGGCTAAGCCGGCGTCAGGACTTCGACGCTGCGACGTCGGGTGCGCCGGCCCATGGCGCGTCTTGGCTGACGATAGAATTCCCCCCGCAAGGCGAAACCGACGCGCGACATTGACCGCGTGTAATCGGTTACGGCCACGAAATGGGACGCAACCTAAGCGGCGCCATGGAAACAAAGTGCGCCCAGGTCGTGCTGGGCGGGTGGGCTCTTTCGACATCCTCGTCAAAAAATCCGCGCTGAAACTGAGCCGAAAAAAGATTGCTAGCGCTGTCAATTGGCCATTGCGGCCATTCGATACCGATGTTACCGCTAACTGGTCTCTCGTGCGTGGGTTATCGCCTGGCGTGCGCGAGCGGGAAGAGCGCTCCGGGAATGCTTCCGGACCGTAACAAAAACAGCGCCCCAGAGAGGGCTAATTAGGGGGAACGGCTATGAAGCGGCTTCGTCGCTTGCATGCGTCTGCCTCGTGCGTCGCCATCACGGCGGCCATGTTCGCCAGCCCGGTGCTGGCCCAGCAGGCTCAAGACAACACCGTCGATCAGGTCATCATCACCGGCATCCGCGCTTCGCTGGAGCGGTCGATCGAGATCAAGCGGACCAACTCGGGCGTCGTCGACGCCATCTCCGCCGAAGACATGGGCAAGTTCCCAGACACCAACCTGGCTGAATCCCTGCAGCGGATCACCGGCGTGTCGATCGATCGGACCAACGGCGAAGGCTCGCAGGTCACGGTTCGCGGCTTCGGCGGCGGCTTCAACCTCGTCACCCTGAACGGCCGCACCATGCCGACGGCCAACGTGGCCACTGTCGGCGGCGACCAGTCGTCCGACACCGCCGGCGGCACGAGCCGTTCGTTCGACTTCTCGAACCTCGCCTCCGAAGGCGTCACTACGCTGGAAGTCTACAAGACCGGTCGCGCGTCGGTGCCGTCGGGCGGCATTGGCGCGGCGATCAACGTCAAGACCCGTCGCCCGCTGGAGGGCAAGCCGGGCCTGACGGGCAGCCTCGGCGTCAAGGCCGTCTATGACCAGAGCATGGACAAGAAGGTCGATGATGGCGGCAGCAAGATCACGCCAGAAGTCTCGGGCCTGCTGAACTGGACCGACGAGAGCGAGAAGTTCGGCGTGGCGCTGTTCGGCGCCTACCAGAAGCGCGACTTCACCAGCCGTAGCGTGACGTCGAACGATTGGAACATCCGCACCTACGCGGATTTCATCAATCCGGCCAACGGCTTCGTCCGCAACGGCGGCGCCACCCAGATCACCGGCGCGCCGTCCAGCGGCTCGACCCTGGTCGCCATTCCGAACGACAGCCGCTACCACTTCTCGCAAGGCGAGCGTGAGCGGATCAACGGTCAGCTGACCGCGCAGTATCGTCCGACCGAGAACCTGACGATCACGGCTGACGCTCTGTACGCCGTGAACAAGTCGTTCGAGCGCCGCAACGACAGCACCAACTGGTTCAACCGTCCGTTCGACAAGGTCACCTTCGACAACAACCCCGTCGTCGCGACCGCCGTGCTGCTGCAAGAACAGCTCAGCGGCACCAAGGACATGGGCTTCGAGCAGCAGTACCGCAGCAACGAAGACACCCTGAAGTCCTACGGCCTGAGCGCAGAATGGGACCTGTCCGACCGTCTGCGCGTCAAGCTGGACGGCCACATCTCGAAGGCCGACTCCGGTCCGCACTCGTCGAACGGCACCAGCTCGACCACCGTTTCCATCGGCGCGCCGATCGTTTCGTCGCACTCGGTGGACTACAGCGGCAAGGTTCCGGTCCAGTCGATCACGATCAACGACGCGGCTCCGCGCGGCAACGGCAATGGCGCTCTGGACGCCGGCGACCTGGGCAGCCAGGTGGCCCGTACCTGGACAAACAGCCAGCAGCACGAGATCAAGGAAATCCGCGCCGACGTCACCTACGACCTCGACGACAACGGCAGCCGCTTTGATTTCGGCTTTAACTACCGCACGTCGAAGATGGTGCAGGCGGGCAGCTCGACGCAGCAGGATCTGGGCAGCTGGGGGATCTCGAACCCCCGCGACGTGGCGCAGTTCGCCCCGGGCCTGGTCAAGGCCTTCTGCATGGCCTGCCAGTTCAACGAGTTCGATCTGAAGCAAAGCGGCGCCGGCCTGGTGTCGTTCCGCGCTGACGCCATCGACCTCTACAACGCGATGTCGAAGGCCTATGTCGCCCGCGGCAACGCCGTGGCGATCACGGGTCAGGCCAACAACCGCGTCGACGAAGACATCCTGGCCGGCTACGCGCAGGTGACCTGGAAGTCGGAATTGGGCGGTATGCCGGCCACTCTGGTGACGGGTGTCCGCTATGAGGAGACCGAGGTCACCTCGACCTCGCTGGTGCGCACGCCCAGCGCGATCGTCTGGACGGCGGACAACGACTTCCGTCTCGACACCTCGGCGACCTACGCGCCGCTGGCCGGCGAGGGCAAGTACTCGAACCTGCTGCCGGCCCTGGATTTCAGCGTCGACCTCCGCGAAAACCTCGTCGGTCGCTTCTCGTTCAGCCGCACGATTGCGCGTCCGGACTATGGCAACCTGTTCGCCGCTCAAACGGCGGGCACGCCCAACCGTCCGGTGGCCAACGGCGCTATTCCGCTTGGCACCAGCGGCAACCCGGACCTGGAGCCGCTGATCTCCGACAACTTCGACGTCTCGCTCGAGTGGTACTACAAGCCCAGCAGCTACATCACGGCCGGCTTCTTCGAGAAGCGCGTGAACAACTTCGTGGGCACCGGCACCGTTTCGCAGAACCTGTTTGGTCTGCGTGACGTCAGCTCCGGCGCGGCGGGCACCCGTTCGGGTAACGCCAAGGCGATCCTGACGGCCATCGGCGCCGACCAGACCGACGTGAACCTGTTCACGATGACGGCCCTGCTGCAGACCACCGGTTCGGCGGCCGCAGCCCAGGCTCAGTTCCAGGCCAACCGTGGCGTCACGGGCGACCTGAACCAGGCCTTCGTGGACCAGATCCTGGCGGCGGTGGATATCTCGCCCAACAGCACCGATCCGCTGTTCAACTTCCAGGTCTCCAAGCCGATCAACAACAAGACCGGCAAGATCCACGGCTTCGAAATCGCCGCGCAGCACTTCTTCGGCGACACCGGCTTTGGTGTGTCGGGGGCGTACACGATGGTGCGCGGCGATGTGAGCTTCGACAACGGCGCAAGCCCGTCGCAAGATCAGTTCGCGCTGCTGGGTCTGTCGGACACGGCCAACGCGACCCTGATCTACGACAAGAACGGGATCTCGGCCCGGGTCGCCTACAACTGGCGTGACAAGTTCCTGCAAGCCACCAACCGTGGCGGCTCGCGGAACCCGGTCTATGTCGCGCCCTTTGGCCAGCTGGACATCAACGTCAGCTACGACGTGACGCCGAAGCTGGCGATCTCGCTGGAAGGCATCAACCTGACCAAGGAAAGCCTGCGGACCTACGCTCGCGATCCGAACCAGCTGTGGTTCGCTCAAGAGCTGGATCGCCGCATCCTCCTGGGCGCGCGCTACCGCTTCTAGTCGGAAGTCCTAGAAGCAAGGATGGGGTCGCCGCTTGCGGCGGCCCCATTATTCCTTTGAAGTCAGCGTATCCAGTGTGGGTGGGCGTTCATGAACCGTGTGCTTCTTAACAATGTCGATCATGCTGATCTGCGGGTGATCGCGGCCCACGGCGTCGACTTCGGCGATGGCGTTAACCAGACCCTGCTGTTGCCAACCGAGTTCGAAGCCGCGCAGCGCGAATATCCGATCCTGATCCTCAAGGACCCTTCGGGCGCCTATCAGGCTGTGGCGCTGCTGGGGCTGGACCGGGACGAAAACCTTTTTCTCGACGAGACGGGCTGGAACGCGCGTTACATCCCGGCCGTGCAGCGTCGCGGACCCTTTTCAATCGCCTTGCAACGCGACGAACGCGGCGGCCAGCCTCGGCCGATGATCCATGTCGATCTTGATCATCCGCGCGTGAGCCGAACGGAGGGCGAGCGCCTGTTCCTGCCGGCGGGGGGTAATTCGCCCTATCTGCAGAGCATCAGCCAGACCCTGGGCCAGATCCACGACGGGCTGGAGATCGCTGGCCCGATGTTCGCCGCCTTCGAGCAGTACGGCCTGATCGAGCCGATCGACATTGAGATCAAGCTCGACGATCACGCCAGCTACGACGTGCCCGATGTCTTCACGATCGCGCCGGATCGGCTCAACGCGCTGACCGGCGAGGCGCTGGAGCGGCTGCATCAGTCTGGCCTGCTGCGCGCCGCCCAGTGGGTCGTCTCGTCGATGGGCAATATCGAGGAGCTGATCGCTCGCAAGAACCGTCGCCGGGCCAGTCTGGCATGACCGCGCTGACGGCGAAGCGCACGGTCGAGGCCACGGTGGCGACGCCGGCCGAGATCCCGTTCGACGCCGTGCTCGCCGGACAGACGCCGATGCTGTTCAAGGGCCTGGTGGGGGACTGGCCCATCGTGCAGGCTGGGCTTCAATCGCCTCACGCCGCTCGCGACTATATCCGCGCCCATGGTCGCGGCGTCCGAGTGGTGGGCTATACGGGCGACCCGGGCATCAAGGGCCGTTTCTTCTATGACCAGGCCCTCACGGGCCTGAACTTCAAGGCCGAACGCGCGAGCCTGGAGGATCTTCTGGGGCGTATCGAGGCTGTCGAGGGCCGTGACGACGCGCCGTCGATCTATATCGGCTCCACTGATCTCGACGCCTATTTCCCGAGCCTGAAGGTCGAGAACGATCTGGACCTGGGTCCCGAGGTCTATGGTCCGCAGCCGCCCATGGCGGGGATCTGGATCGGCAACCGAACCGTTGCGGCCGCCCACTACGACATGTCCAACAACATCGCCGTCTGCGCGGTGGGCCGCCGTCGTTTCACGCTGTTTCCGCCCGATCAGGTGGCCAACCTGTACCCTGGGCCGCTCGAGCCAACGCCGGGCGGTCAGGTCGTCAGCATGGTCAACTTCCAGAACCCGGATTTCGACCGTCACCCGCTGTTCCGCGAGGCCCTGGCCAGCGCTCAGGTCGCCGAGATGGAGCCGGGCGACGTGCTGGTCTACCCCGCGCTGTGGTGGCACCAGGTCGAGGCGTTGGGCGACTTCAACGTGCTGATGAACTACTGGTGGAACGCCGCGCCGGCCTTTGTCGATACGCCGATGACCACGCTGCTGCACGGCCTGCTCAGCCTGCGCGACCGGCCGGATTTCGAGAAGCGGGGCTGGAAGGCTCTGTTCGACTATTACGTGTTCGGCCCCGGTGAGCGGGCTGGCGCGCATCTGCCCGAGGCGGCGCGCGGGCCGTTGGGCCCGCTGGACGAGTTCAAGGCCCGACGCCTGCGCGCCTGGCTGATCGACCGGCTGAACCGATAGCCATGTCCAGAAAAGAGGAAGCCATGGAGTCCCAACGGGTCCGCAAGGTGGTGATCGCCGGGGGCGGCACGGCCGGCTGGATGGCCGCAGCGGCGCTGGGCCGCCAGCTGGGTTCGCTGCTCGACATCACCCTGGTGGAGTCCGAGGACATCGGCACCGTCGGGGTGGGCGAGTCGACCATTCCGACGGCGCGCACCTTCAACGCCCTCCTGGGCATCGACGAAGCCGAGTTCATGCGGGCCACCCAGGCGACCTTCAAGCTCGGTATCTCGTTCGAGAACTGGGGCGAGATCGGCGACCGCTACATCCACTCGTTCGGCCAAGTGGGAAAATCCACCTGGATGGGCGGCTTTCATCACTTCTGGCTGGAGGCCGTGGCTCAAGGGTTCGGGCGCGATCTGGGCGACTACTGCTTCGAGCTGAAGGCGGCCGAGGCCCAGCGGTTCTATACGGGCGAGGAGAGCCCGCTGAACTACGCCTATCACCTGGACGCCGGCCTCTATGGGCAGTTCCTGCGCAAGATGGCGGAAGCGGACGGCGTCCGCCGCGTCGAGGGCAAGATCGCTAGCGTCCGCCAGCGGGAAACGGACGGTTTCGTCGACGCCCTGGTCATGGAGTCCGGCCAGTTGGTCGAGGGCGACCTGTTTATCGACTGCACGGGCTTTAGGGGCCTGCTCATCGAGCAGACCCTACAGGCGGGCTACGAAGACTGGAGCCACTGGCTGCCGACCAACAGCGCGCTGGCGGTCCAGACCCGCTCTACCGAGCCGGCGGTTCCCTACACCCGCGCCATTGCCCATCGCGCCGGCTGGCGCTGGAAGATCCCGCTGCAGCATCGCGTTGGCAATGGGCTCGTCTATTGCAGCGATCACATGTCGGACGACGAGGCGATGGACATGCTGACCCGCGAGATCGAGGGCGAGACCCTGATCTCGCCGCGTCTGATCCGCTACCGCACCGGCCGCCGTCGCAAGACCTGGGACAAGAACGTCGTGGCGCTGGGCCTCTCCAGCGGCTTCGTCGAACCCCTGGAGTCAACCTCGATCCACTTGATCACGATCGGCGTGACACGGTTGATGCAGCTCTTCCCGTTCGGCGGGATCAGTCAGGCGGTCGTCGATCGCTACAACCGCCAGGCTGATGACGAGCTGGAGAAAATCCGCGACTTCATCATCCTGCACTACAAGGTGACCGAACGCACCGACAGCGCGTTCTGGGACCGCGTGCGGACCATGGATATTCCCGACAGCCTGGCCCACCGGATCGCTCTGTTCCAGGAGAGCGGCCATGTTTTCCAGGCCCCGGGCGAGCTGTTCCAGGTCGATTCCTGGCTGCAGGTGATGCTGGGGCAGCGGATCATGCCCAGGACCTATCACCACATGGGTCGGATGATGCCGCCGCAGCAGTTGATGCAGGCGCTGGACGACCTGAAACGCAACATCGCCGGCGCCGTGTCGCGGCTGCCGCAACACCAGGCGTTCCTCGATCACTATTGCGCGCCGCCGGTCAGCAAGAGCGCCTGAACCGGGGCGCTCTACTGCGGCAAGGGCGCGAAGAGCTTCTGCAAGGTCGCCCCGATGCGCGCCGCGGCGGGGTCTTCCGCCGGCAGGCCCATGGCTTTCAGTTCGCCTCCGATGCGCCGGCCAACCGCTAGCAGCGGGCGGCTGGTGACTTCGGCTTGCGCCAGGGTCTCGACCGCTTCGGCGTATCGCGCGGCGTTGAGGGTCTCAAGCGCCCAGGCCCGGGCGGCCTTGCCGGTGTCGCGCCGCAGGGCGTCGTCGGAAACCAGTCGCTCCAGCGTCGATCGCAGCTCGTCGACCGCGATGTCACCGTCGATCTTGAACACGAGGTCGTCGGGCAGTTCGCCGTAGAAGCCGGCGCGGGCGACCACCGTCGGGCGGCCGCTGAGCATGCCTTCGCAGGCCGAGCCCGAAGCGCCTTCCAGCACCGGCTTGCGCAGCGCGACCATGATGTCGGCCTCGTCCAGGCGTCGGTCCAGGGTGTCGTCGTCCACGGCGCCGTCGATGACCAGGTTCTCGAAGCCGACCTCAAGCGCGAGCGCTTCGAGCCGCGTGCGCTCTTCATCGGAGATCGGCCCGACCAGGCGGTAGACGCAGGCCTTCAGCGCCTCGGATCCGCCCAGCGCCTGGATGACGTCGGCGACTCGCTTGTTGGGGTTCATCACGCCGACGGTCGTGATGGTGAGCTGCGACTTCGCCTTGGGCGGTCCCGGCGGGGTCGCGCGATCGGGGCAGCACAGCGGCGTCACCGCGACGGGGCCAAGGCAAACGGCTTCCAGCTTCGGCGCGTAGAAATGAGCGTGCGCCAACGCGGCCTCGCAGCGGCCCGCCAGCCATTCGGTCATCGGCAGGTGCTGGGCGATCTCGCCCATGTCCAGCATCTGGCCCGAGCGCACGGCCACCGCGTACGGCTGCGCGGCCGGCCCGTAGGTGGCCACGATCTCGGCGTCGTGACGCCGATAGTCCAGGCCGTTGTAGTACAGCCAGCCCGAGAACAGGTTGTAGATGTAGAAGTCGTGAAAGATCCCTAGGCACGGCGCGGCGTCCAAGATCGCGAAGACGCCGGCGTGGAAGGGATAGTTGTCGCCGATATTGACCACGACGACGTCGAACTCGGCCCGCAGGCGGTTCAGATCGTAGCTACGCCAGTGGTGGACGGGCAGGGCGGTCGGATGCAGCGGCTCGGCCGGATCGTTCTGGTCCTCGCAGCGCAGGATCTCGACCTGGTGCCCGCGCGCGGCGAGCTGCTTGGCGACCTCGGCGCTGACACGGCCAATGGACGAGCGCAGGACGAAGGGCGTCACCCAGCAGATCTTCATCGGGCGGTCCTAGCGGTTCAGCAGGCGCTTCTCGGCGTCGCCGCCGGCGCGCACGAAGGCGATGTTGGCCGAAACGACCTTGGCGGCGGCCTTGGCGTTGGTCTTTACGCAGTCGCTGCGGGTCTCGTCGATCATGTAGGGGGTGAAGCCCGCGTCGCCGAACGCCTTGAACCACTGGGCCGGCGTCTGGCCGACCCGCTTCAAGTGCTCGGGCCCAAACTCGGCGACGACAGCCAAGTCCGGGTTCTTGGCGATCACGCCCTTCATGCCGGCCAGAACGTCCAGCTCGGCGCCCTCGACGTCGATCTTGACCACATCCAGCCGCTGGGCCGGCGCCACGTCGTCCAGGCGCACGACCTCGACCTCGACGGTGCGGGCTTCCTCAGCGTCGGGCAGGGCGTAGAGCGAGCTGTGGCCGATGATGTCGCTGACGTGGAACGTCAGGCGACCAGCGCTTTCGCCCACGGCCTGATCGCGCACCTCGACCCAAGACAGGCCATTGAGATGTTTCATTTTTTCGAGGTTTGAGCGGGGCACGGCCTCCGGCTCGAAGGCGATGACGCGACCGCTGGGGCCGGTCGCCCAGGCCATGACCAGGGTGAGGAGGCCGATATTGGCGCCGACATCGGCCACCACCATGCCCGGCTGGATCAGGCGACGCAGCACGTCGCCGGTCCCCGGCTCGAGGCCTCGGCTGGTGGCGTTGGCCAGCATGGTGACGAAGGTCGGCAAATGGCGCGGCGCCATCACGTAGCCGTCGCGCATGCGGATCGCCATCGACTCGTCGTCATAGGCGATCAGCGGCCGCTGCTTGATCTCCAGCTCATCGAAGCGCGGGCCGAACAGGGCGGGCAGGGTCTCAAGATGGGTGACGGAGGTCGCGGCGATCCCCTCGATCGCGAACAGGCGCTCCGAGTGCGTCCGCGCGATCTGGCCCTGCTCTTCGGCCATGCGCTCCTGCCGCAAGGCCAAGGCGTCCTGCGCCGCCAGCATTGCGGTCAGCTGCTGGCCATGACCGTTGGCCAGAGCGGCCAGGGCCGAGACGGATCGGCCGTGCTCGACCGCCAGCGCTTCCAGTTGTCGCTCGAGCTGAACGACGTGAAGCCGCGTATGGCGCAGCTCGTCCAGCAAGGCATGGCTCAGCGCGCGTTGCTCGCCCAGTTCATGTAGTACGGGGGCCTGCAGATATCGCCGCCCATAGTCGGCGACGCGGCCGAACAGTCGGGCGGCGATCCGGCGAGGTAGCGCCAGACGGCGACGCCCCGGCGCGGCTGCGGCCGTCGGTGCGCCATCGGCGGGCGAGGGGGCTTGCTCGGCGCCCGACGGCGCGACCTCGGCGCTCCACGACGGCGCGGGCGCCATGGCGGATCGTATCGCAAGATCAAGGCGTGGCGGACGCAAGGGAATTCTCGTGAACTGGAGCGACGGCGTCCGACGATGAAAGCCGGATCGGCCGCACTATGGCAGGCGCATGGTCGCGAGGCGAGGGATAGCGGGCGGCGCGGCGGGGTGAGCCGGCGCGCGGCGCCTCAGGTCAGGCCGTCGTGGTGCAGGAACGCCGACTGCGCGCCCACCAGATTGACCGAGCTGCCGTCGAAGAAGGTGAACGTCATGCTGGTCATGTGGTCGATCGTCTCGGGCGCGCTCGTCACGCGGCTGTCGAAGATCACGACCTGCAGGCCCTTCAGCATCATCGACACCTGGTCGGTGTGTGCGATGAAGTAGTCGACGAACTGCTTGACCAGCTCCTGGCTGGCGAAACCGCTGAACGCCGGCAGAGCCGGCTTCGGCTGTGCGACGGGCGCGGGGGTCGGATCCACGGACACCGGCGGCGGCGTCGGGTCGACCGGCGTCGGAGTCGGCGCCGCGTTGTCCACCGGCGCGGGCGCATTGTCCTGCGCCGGAGGCGGCGTTTCGACCGGCGGCGCGGGGATCGGCGTGCTGGGCGTGCCGCTGACCGGCGCGCTGGGATCGGTGACCACGCCGTAGTGCGGTCCGCGCTCGATCATGTCGAGCAGGATCTGCGGCAGCTTCTCCACCTGGATGACCGCCACCTGCTCCGACGCGGCGCCGGCCACCAGGGTGCGCACCAGATGCACCGCTTCGACCTCGGCCGAGCCGCTCGCGGCGAAACGCACGTCGATGGTCCACTGGCCGATCTGCGACAGGTTCTGAGCCGCGCTTTCCAGCCCGGCCGAAGCCACGGTATTCGCCGCGCCGCTGTCGGCATGCGCGAAGGTCTGCTCCGGCGTCGGCAAGGTGCTCAGCAGCGCCACCAGCGCCAGCACCGAAGACACCGTCTCGGCCGGCGTGGGCGCCGGGGCGGTGACCGGCGTCGTGCTGACCGAGCGCGTCGCCAGGTTGATCGTGCCGTCGACGGTGTGGTCGCTGAAGTCCAGCGCCGCCGCCGCTTCGGCGATGGCGTCGCGCGCGGCCGGGGCGAGGCTGGTCGAGTCGACCTTGATCTCGGCCGCCATCATCGCCGCGGCCAGGATCATCACGGCCTGGCTGACCGGGACCTGGGCCGAGACGCCGACCTGCGGCACGGCGGCCGCGCCGCCGGTGATGCTGGCCGGCGAGCTGGTGCTCAGCAGGGTGGGGCGGTGGGCGGTGGCGGGCGGGTTGGACGCGCCGCTCTCGGCCGCGCGCGCCTCGCCGCTCTTGAAGAAGGCGGTGCCGACGATCGCCACCAGCAGGGCGGCCGGGTGGATCGACACGTTGTCGCCGCGCTCGGGACGCTTAATCAGCGGGTGGCGGGCAACCATGGTGCGCACCAGGGCGCTGAAGTCGAAGCCACGCGCGACTTCTTCATACGCCGGACCCGCGATGATGTACTCGCCGTCGATCCGCGCGAAGTGGATCACCACCTCGTTGTCGTCGGCGCGATAGAAGATGAACCAGGGGTCGTTCTCGTCGCTCATCCCGCGGTCGGTGCCGACGCGGATGCCGGCGCGGATCAGCGCGCTCTCCACACGGTAGAACTCAGCCAGCTCCTGCTGCGTCCAGTCGCTGTGACTCGGCTGGATGCGCGGCGCGCGCTGAAAGAACGAAAGGACCTGTGCGGCCATGCGTCGGACGGTTCCCCACGCGTTGAGAAGGCGACCGTCCCCCCGGACAGTCGGGCGTTACCCTAAACGAACTATTCTTCGCCGAACAGGATTTCGTAGGTGATGGGATCGTAAAACCGCATCAGCTCCCGCACGAACGCTCGCTCCGGCGTGCCCAGAGCCGCCGCCCAGTCCCGATAGCGGTCCGGCGGAATGCGGCCGCGGCCGGTCTCCAGCTGCGAGATGAAGGTGTAATAGTCGGCGCCGACCTTTGCGGCCAGCTGGCGCTGCGACAGGCCGGCGGCCTCGCGCATCTCCTTCAGCCATCGACCGCCTTCGCGGCGAAGGTCCTGGACCTCCGGGGCGCTGCGACGTTGTGGGTTGCCGTACATATTATAAAGCCTTGCTAGCCGGGCGACGCGCGAGACAGCCCGCGCGACGGGCGAATTCGCATTATCCTATAGCGCATTCCGAAGGGGGGTACAAGGAACGCTATATAGCCATTTTGCTGTACCGGTTACGAAAATGCTGTACGGCGCGATTTCGGCTATTGTCGACGTATGACGTTTGCTCTATAGGCATCTCTGCTCCCATGCGCGCCAAACGGTCGCAGGGGGTGTGGGATTTATTTTGGGAGACAGGCAACATGCCTTATACGATCACCCAGCTGTCGACGTTCTTCACGAACGCGAACGCTGGCACTGCTCCGACGGCCGCTCAGCTGACCGGCCTTCAGAGCATCGCCAACCAGAACGCCACCGGCACGCTGAGCGACGCTCAAGCGCTGCAGTCGGCCATTGACATGGGCTCGGACGTCACGACGGCCGTCAGCGTCCAGTCGTACCAGTTCTTCCTCGGCTTCGCTCCGAGCGTCGCCGGTCTGAAGGCTCTGAACGCCGCTTACACCGGTTCGGGCGCCCAAGCCGGCCTGAACGGCGAAAACCGCTTCATCGCGCAAGCCGTTTCGCTGGCTCTGCAAAACCCGACCGCCAAGGCCAGCTTCACCGCCGCCTACGGTTCGTCGTCGGTCGCTGACGCCACCGCCGCTGCCTACAACGTGATCATCGGCAACGCCGCCGCTGCCGCCGCTGGCGTCAACGTCGCCAACGCCGTGGCCTTCCTGTCGAGCGCTTCGTCGATCGCTTACTTCGAAGCCTTCGTGAAGGCGAACGTCCCGGGCCTGGCCGCGGCTGACGTCTCGCTGGCCGTCAAGGCCGCCATCGTTGGCGAAATCATCTATCAAGCCACGATCTTCAACAACGGCGCTGGCCTCGGCTCGTACGCGACCGCCGCCAACAACCTGGTGAAGGACCTGGCTGACGACGGCGCTCTGACCGCCGACAACGCCAGCGGCATCTCGCTGTTCGACAACTACGGCGTGAGCCCGGTTGCTCAAACCCTGACGCTAACCACGGCTGCTGACACGCTGAACGGCGCTGCTGGCGCTGACACCTTCGTCGCCACCAACACCACCCTGTCGGCTGCTGACAGCCTGACGGGCGGCGCTGGCGTCGACACCCTGAACTACGCCTCGAACGGCAACGTCGCGGTGAACCAAGCCGGCTTCAAGGCCGCCGGTATCGAAGTCTACAACATCACCAGCGACGCTGGCGCTGGCGCTGTGGGCGGCACCACCTTCGACATGTCGGGCGTCACTGGCGCTACGCGCATCGTCAACGACGACAGCTCGTTCGACCTGACCCTGACGGGCCTGAATGAAGCCGCGACCCTGGTCGTGCGCAACACCAGCCAGTCGACGGCCACCGTCAACACGACCGTCAACTACAACGCCGCCGTCGTCGCCGGCACGACCACGAGCCAAGCCCTGGTTCTGGAAAACGTGTTCGACCCGGCTCAAGCGGCTGGTACGGCTTCGAAGTCGGCCGTGACCGTCAACGGCGTTGAAATCTTCAACGTGACGGGTTCGGGCACCACGACCTCGAACCTGACGGCTCTGGTCTCGAACACCCTGACCACCGTCAACATCGACGGCGCGAACGGCGTGAAGATCGACGCCCTGACCTTCGCCGGCGCCACCGGCACCGTCGACGGTTCGAAGAACACCGGCGGCATCAACGTCGTCATGACCAACTCGGGCGCCGTCAACGCGACCGTCACGGGTGGTACGGGCGCTGACCGCGCTGACTTCTCGAACGGCTTCGCCACCGGCGACTCGTTCAACGGCGGCGCGGGCACCGACACGGTCGTCCTGAGCCAAGCCGTGGCCACCGGCAGCACCGGCGGCGTCCTGACGGCCGTTGAAGTCCTCGAAGTTTCGGGCGGCGGCACGGGCAACGTCAACCTGGCGAACTTCGCCTCGATCGACACCGTCAACTACACCAGCACCGGCCAAGCCAACGGCGCCAGCCTGCAAGGCGCGACCACGATCACCAACGCTCGTGCGACCCTCACGGTCTCGCAAGACGCTGGCACCGTCGGTCAAACCCTGTCGGCCGGTCTGGCGACCAACGGCGCTGCCGACAACCTGACGCTGAACATCAACAAGGTCGGCGCCGCTGACGCTGTTGGCGCCATCACGGCCGCCAACTGGGATGTCATCAAGGTCAACGTGGCTGACGACGCTGCTGTCGCCGGTCAAGGCACCCTGACCTCGGCTGGTCTGACCGCCGCTAACGCGACGTCGATCACGCTGGCCAGCGACGCCAATGTCACGTTCACCGGCGCTGTCGGTGGCGCGGCTCTGACCAGCTTCGACGCTTCGACCGTCACGGGTAAGATCGACTTCACCGCCACCACGATCACGACCGCCGTTGGCGGCGCGACGATCAAGCTGGGTTCGGGCGCTGACCGTCTGGTTGTCACCAACTCGGGCACCGCCACCGGCGGCGACACGATCACCCTCGGCGCTGGCGCCGACACCGTGATCTACACGGCGCTGGCTCAGTCGACCGACAAGTCGACCGACACCATCACCGACTTCGTGTCGGGCACCGACAAGCTCGACCTGATCGGCCTCGGCCTGACCAGCGGCGTGCAGTTCGTCGGCGTGCGTTCGTCGTTCGCTCTGGCTCAGGGCGCTCTGACCACCGTTACGACCGATGGCGTTCAAGCCGTGTTCCAGGCTGACACCAACACCCTGTGGCTCGACCTCGACTCGAACGGCCAGCTGGACCAGAGCGACTTCCGCGTCATTCTGACCGGCAACAGCACGATCACCGCCGGTGATCTGAGCCTGGGCCTGACGGGTAACTCGATCACGCTGAACGCGCTGGCGGCCAACGTGAACCTGACGACCCAGACGGGCGCCACCGGCGTCACCACGAATGACAACGACACCGTGACGACCACGATCGCCAACCTGAACGGCGCCGTTGCCCTGAACGCTGCCGCTGGTACGAACGACGTCCTGGTTGTTTCGGACGCCGGCACTGTCGCCATCGCGGCGGCCGTGACGAACTTCGAAGGTCTGACCCTGGCCAACGGCACGAACACCGTGTCGGCCGCTGCGGCTTCGACCATCAAGAACATCACGGGCGGCACCGGCGCCGACACCGTCACCCTGACCAACTTCGCCACCGGTGGTGCGGTTTCTCTGGGCGGCGGCGTGGACGTCGTCAATGGCGCCACCAAGGCGTTCGTTGAAGCCACCGGCGCGTCGTTCGACGGCGGCACCAGCGGTACCGATGTCGACGTCTTCAACGTGGCCACCGGCGGCATTGCCAACGGCGGTACGCTGAACCTGACGAGCGTCAGCAACTTCGAATCGGTCGCCATCGCTGCTGCTGCGGCTGGTGTTGCCTATACGATCCAGGGTGCGACCGCGGGTTCGGACGGTCTGGGTTCGGGTATCACGACGTTCAGCGCTGACTCGTCGAACGGCACTGTCAGCGTCAACACCACGGCTGCTAAGGTTGCCGGGATGACGGGCGGCATCACCAGCGCCGGCGGTGGCACCGTTGCTGTGACGCTGACGACTGGTGGCGCTCTCGACCTGACGAACGTTGCCTTGAACAACACGGTGACGATCACGGGTTCGGCTACGGCGACGACCTTCACGGCTAACTCGGGTGCTAAGGCTCTGGCTATCCGTGGCGGCGCCGCCACCACCGACGTGCTGAACATCACGGCGGACGCTGGCACCATCAACCTGAACACGGCTTCGACGGGTATCGAAACCGTCAACATCAACGCCACGCAAACGGGCACCATCACGATCAACGCCAATACCACGGCGGTGACGTCTGGTTTTGCTTCGACCGTGACGCTCTCGGGTGCTGCTACCTTTACGGGTACGGGCGCTGCTGCTCAGACCGTTAACGCTGCTAACGCGGCGACGACGGCGAACTTCTCGAGCACGGCCGCGTTCACGTTCAACGGTAACGCCGGTGGCGCTGTCGACACTGTCAACGTGACGGGCGCCGGTAACGGCACCGTGAACGGTGACGCCGGTAACGACGTTCTGAGCCATGCCTCTTCGGGCGCTGTGACTTTCAACGGCGGTGCTGGTAACGACTCGGCCACTGTTTCGGGCGCGGGCGCTCTGACCTTCGTCGGCGCCGCTGGCACCGACTCGGTCACCGTCACCGGCACCGGTGCGGTCACCTTCACGGGTGGTGCTGACATCGACACGGTTACGCTGAACGCCACGGGTACCACCGTTGACACGATCGTGTTCAGCGATGGCACGAACGCGGGTGGTAGCAACGGTATCGTCGCGGTTGCCGACCGTGACGTGATCAACAACTTCAACGTCAACAACGATAAGATCCAGCTGGACCTCAACGCCACCACCGCTGCTACCGGCGTGGGCGTCCAACCGGTTCTGCAAGTGATCGGTGCTGCCGGTAACGCCAACGTCGCTTCCGCGACCGCTGACGTCACGGTGTTCAACTTCGACCTCGGCGGCACGACCGCTGTGATCGGTGCGGGCACCGACGGTACCGCTCTGATCGCTAACGTCGGTACGTTGACGGCCGCCAACGCCGGCGACACCGGCTACATCGTGGCCTACGACAACGGTAACGCTTACCTGTACTTCTACAACTCGAGCGCTGCCACCGCTAACACGGCGATCACCGCGGACGAGATCTTCCTCGTCGGTACCTTCAACGGCGTCGCCGTTGGTGGCATCGGTGCGGCCAACCTCACCCTGGGTGCCTAATCGGCAACCGGGAACGGCTCGGGCTTCGGCCCGAGCTGGACTATCGGACCCCGTCGTTCTTCGGAACGGCGGGGTCTTTTTATGCGGGAAGGGTCGCGTCTCAGGGGAGTGGGCGACGCGCGGCTCGCGCGCAAACGCCCGGCGGCTTGTCGCTTGTCACAAACTGTGATTTAGCGGCGGGCGGGCGCGATCCCGCCACATTTGCGTGATGAACAGCCCCGACCAAACGTAAGCGGCGCCGAAATGGTGGCCGACTTGAAAGCAGCGCATGATTTTCTCCCGTCGCGTCGATAAGCCCACCGTCCTCGATATGGCCGTGGTGGCCATGCGGCCCGCGCTGATCGCGGCCATGGTGTTCAGCTTCTTCATCAACATCCTGGCCCTGGTCAGCCCGCTGTACATGCTGCAGGTCTATGACCGCGTGCTCAGCAGCCGCAACGTCTCGACCCTGGTCGTGCTGACCCTGATCTGCGTCTTCCTGTTCCTGGTCTATGGCGCGCTGGAAGCACTGCGCACCCAGGTGCTGGTGCGCGGCGGGCTCAAGTTCGACGCCATGGCCCGCGACCCGATCTTCAAGTCGGTGCTCGACTCCACCCTGAACAAGCGCGGCTCCGGCGGGCAGGCGTTCCGTGACATGGACTCCGTCCGCGAGTTCATGACCGGCGGCCTGATCGCCTTCTGCGACGCGCCCTGGACGCCGGTGTTCATCATCGTCTCGTGGATCCTGCACCCGTTCTTCGGCGTTTTGGCCATCATCGCCAGCATCATCACCTTCGGCCTGGCGGTGATGAACGACCGGGCCACCAACAATCCGGTGACGCTGGCCACCATGGCCTCGATCGCCGCTCAGAACGACGCCAGCGCCACGCTGCGCAACGCCGAGGTCATGAAGGCCATGGGCATGTGGGGCGGGCTGCAGGCGCGCTGGCGCGTGCGGCGCGACGAGCAGGTGGCCTGGCAGGCCGCCGCCAGCGACGCCGGCGGCGCGGTGATGTCGGGCATCAAGGTGTTCCGCCAGATCGTCCAGACCCTGATCCTGGGCGGCGGCGCCTATCTGGCCATCAAGGGCGAGATCTCGCCCGGCTCGATGATCGCCGGCTCGATCCTGGTGGGTCGCGCCCTGGCCCCCATCGAAGGCGCCATCGGCCAGTGGAAGGGCTTCATCGGCGCCCGCGGCTCGTGGGACCGCCTGCAGGCCATGCTCCGCGCCGAGGCCGACCGCACCGATCACATGGACCTGCCCGAACCGCGCGGCGTCCTGTCGGCCGAGGCCGCCTCGATCGTCCCGCCCGGCGCCCAGGCCCCGACCATGCGCCAGGCCAGCTTCCGCCTCGACGCCGGCACGGCCCTGGCCATCGTCGGCCCCAGCGCGGCGGGCAAGTCCTCGCTGCTGCGCGGCATCGTCGGCGTGTGGCCCTGCGCGGCGGGCGTGATCCGTCTCGACGGCTACGACCTGCGCCAGTGGGACCCCGAAAAGCTGGGCCGCCACATCGGCTACCTGCCGCAGGACATCGAGCTGTTCTCCGGCACCGTGGCCCAGAACATCGCCCGCTTCGGCGAGTTCGAGGCCAATGACGTGATCGAGGCCGCCAAGATGGCCGGCGTCCACGAGATGATCCAGGCCCTGCCGGACGGCTACGACACCGCCATCGGCGAAGGCGGCGCCTCGCTGTCGGGCGGCCAGCGCCAGCGCCTGGCCCTGGCCCGCGCCCTGTTCCGCCAGCCGGCGCTGATCGTGCTAGACGAACCGAACGCCAGCCTCGACCAGGTGGGCGAGGCGGCCCTGACCCAGGCGATGGCCAAGCTGAAGGCCGCCGGCCGCACGGTCGTGTTCGCCACGCACAAGGTCAACATCCTGAGCCAGGCCGACTACATCATGGTCATCAATCAGGGGGTGATCTCGGACTTCGGCGAGCGGGACGTCATGCTGGCCAAGCTGATGGGCGCGCAGCCGCCCCAGCCGCCCCAGCCGCCGATCCCCGCGCCGCAGCGCGCGAACTGACGTCCGCCGTTCCCCGTTTTACCGGCGCCGGTTCCCTGGCGCCTCTTAGGCTCAAGCTCACATGAAGCCCGCTCAGATCAAGCGTCCGACCGACAACTACAAAGGCATCGCCCGCATCGGCTATGCCGTCATCGCCTTCACCTTCGTGGGGGTCCTGGGCTGGGCCGCCTTCGCGCCGCTGGACAGCGCCGTGATCGCCAACGGCGTTGTCACCACGACCGCCAACCGCAAGACCATCCAGCACCTGGAAGGCGGCATGCTCAGCAAGATCCTAGTGCGCGAAGGCGAGCGGGTGAAGGCCGGGCAGGTGCTGTTCCAGCTGGACCCGACCCAGGTGAACGCCGCCGCCGGCATCACCCGCGCCCAGTACGTCGCCTTCCGCGCCCTCGAGGCCCGTCTCGTCGCCGAGCGCGATCAGCGCCCGACCATCAGCTTCCCGGCCGAGCTCCTGACCCAGCGCGCCGACCCGGTGGTGGCCCGCGCCCTCGCCGACGAACAGTCGCAGTTCGTCGAACGCCGCCAGACCATCCAGGGCCAGGTCGACCTGTTCAACGCCCAGCGCGATCAGTTCAAGAGCGAGATCGACGGCATCGACCGTCAGATCCAGGGGCTCAAGGAGCAACTCGGCTTCATCCAGGATGAGCTGGGCGATCTGCGCAAGATCTACGACAAGGGCCTGGTGCCCCGGCCGCGCCTGCTGGCGCTGGAGCGCGAGCAGGCCTCGCTGTCGGGCGCCATCGGCAAGCTCACCGCTGACCGGGCCAAGGCCATCCAGGGCATGGGCGAGACCCAGCTGAAGATCCGCCAGATCCGTCAGCAGTTCTTCGAACAGGTCAGCGAGGCGATCGCCGAGACCCGCGTCAAGCTGGCCGAGGTCAGCGAACGCGAAGTCGTCGCCGCCGACGCCCAGCGCCGCGTCAACATCGTCTCGCCGGTGAACGGCGTGGCCCAGGCCCTGCGCTTCTTCACCGAAGGCGCCGTGGTGCGTCCGGCCGAAGCGCTGGTCGATATCGCGCCCGACGAGCGCAGCTTCGAGATCCACGCCCAGTTTGCGCCGACCGACGTCGACAACATCCATGAGGGCATGGTCACCGAGGTGCGCCTGCCGTCGTTCCACTCGCGCGAGGTGCCGATCCTGAACGGCAAGATCATCTCGATCTCGCACGACCGCCTGACCGATCCGGAAGGCAAGGTGTCGTACTTCCTGGGCGTGGTGACGGTGGACATCAAGCAGTTGCCGCCGAACCTGCGGAGCCGCGTCACCGCCGGCATGCCGGCTCAGGTCATCGTCCCGACCGGCGAGCGCACCGTGCTGCAGTACCTGTTCTCGCCGCTGCGGGACACCCTGCGCACCACGATGCGCGAGGAGTAGTTTCGGGATTTCAACAGCCTGATTTCCCATGCTTTTCGGATGAGCGGCGTCGGCGATGGAAAATCGCCGGCGCTGCTTTCCATTCGCGGGCAATAGTGTAGTCAGGACCCTTCGTTGTTACTGGAGTCGGCGAAGACGCATGGCTAAGACGGCTTTGATCACCGGTGTGACCGGTCAGGACGGGGCGTACCTCGCCAAGCTGCTGTTGGAGAAGGGCTACACCGTCCACGGCATGCTGCGCCGCTCGGCTTCGGCCGACGTGATCGGCGACCGCCTGCGCTGGATCGGCGTGTATGACGACATCCAGTTCGAGCTTGGCGATCTTCTGGACGCCGGCGGCCTGGCGCGCCTAGTGCGCCGCCTGCAGCCCGACGAGGTCTACAACCTCGCCGCCCAGAGCTTTGTCGGCGCCTCGTGGGACCAGCCGCACCTGACCGGTTCGGTGACGGGCCTGGGCACGACCAACATGCTGGAAGCCGTGCGCCTGGAATGCCCGCAGGCCCGCTTCTACCAGGCCTCCTCGTCGGAGATGTACGGTCTGGTGCAGCATCCGATCCAGTCGGAGACGACGCCGTTCTATCCGCGCTCGCCCTACGCCGTGGCCAAGCTCTACGCCCACTGGATGACGGTGAACTACCGCGAGAGCTTCGGCCTGCACGCCTCGGCCGGCATCCTGTTCAACCACGAAAGCCCGCTGCGCGGCATCGAGTTCGTGACCCGCAAGGTCACCGACGCGGTGGCGGCCATCAAGCTGGGCCAGCAGAAGACGGTCGACCTCGGCAATCTCGACGCCCAGCGCGACTGGGGCCACGCCAAGGACTATGTCGAGGCCATGTGGCTGATGCTGCAACAGGAAACGCCGGACGACTACGTCGTCGCGACCGGCAAGACCTGGACCGTGCGCCAGATGTGCGAAGTGGCCTTCGCCCACGTCGGCCTGAACTATCAGGACCACGTGACGGTCAATCCGAAGTTCCTGCGTCCGGCCGAGGTGGACCTGCTGCTGGGTGATCCGGCCAAGGCCAAGGCCAAGCTGGGCTGGGAGCCGAAGACGACCATGCAGGAGATGATCGCCGAAATGGTCGACGCCGACATCGCCCGGCGTTCGCGCAACTGATGAGCGCCACCCTCGACATCGGGGGCGTCGTCATCATCGGCGGCGGCGGCCACGCCAAGGTGGCCATCGAGAGCTTGCGGGCTCGCGGGGAGACGGTGGCCGCCATCGTCGACGCCGATCCGACGCCCCGCCAGGTTCTGGGCGTTCCCGTGGTGGGCGACGACCTGGCGCTGCCGGGGCTGCGCGAGAAGGGGTTTTCGAGACTGTTCGTGGCGATCGGCGACAACCGGCTTCGTCAGAAGCTGGGGCGCAAAGCGCGCGAGCAAGGGTTTTCGCTGGTCAACGCCATCCATCCTTCGGCCGTGATCTCGCCGACTGCGCGTCTGGGCGAGGGGATCGCGGTGATGGCGGGGGTTGCGATCAATGCCGACAGCCGGATCGACGATCTGGCGATCATCAATACCGGGGCCGTGGTGGATCATGACTGCCGCCTGGCCGAAGCCTGCCATCTGGGGCCCGCCTCGGCGCTGGCCGGGGGGGTGACCGTGGGGGAGCGGGCTTTTCTCGGCGTGGGCGCCCGGGCCATACCCGGCGTGTCGATCGGCGCCGATACGATCGTCGGCGCCGGGGGCGTCGTCGTGCGTGACCTTCCGGACGCGGTCCTCGCGATCGGCGTGCCGGCCAAGATCAAAGGAGACCGTTCGTGAGTGACCTGCCGCGCATTTCCGTCGCCGCGCCGCGCCTGGACGGCAACGAGCGCGATTACGTGCTGGAGTGCCTGGACTCGACGTGGATCTCGTCGGCGGGCCGCTTCATCACCGATTTCGAACGCGCCTTCGCCGACTACTGCGGCGTGAAGCACGCGATCGCCTGCAACAACGGCACGACGGCCTTGCATCTCGCGCTGGTGGCCATGGGGATCGGGCCGGGCGACGAGGTGATCATCCCCAGCCTGACCTATATCGCCTCGTGCAACGCGGTGACCTATTGCGGCGGTACGGTGGTGCTGGTCGACAACGATCCGCGCACCTTCAACATCGATCCCGCGCTGATCGAGGCCAAGATCACGCCGCGCACCAAGGCCATCATGCCGGTGCACCTTTACGGCCAGGTCGCCGACATGGACCCGATCCTGGAGATCGCCAAGAAGCACGGCCTGATGGTCATCGAGGACGCTGCTGAAGCCGTCGGCGCGTCCTACAAGGGCAAGATGTCCGGCGCGCTGGGCGACTGCGCGACCTTCAGCTTCTTCGGCAACAAGATCATCACCACCGGCGAGGGCGGGATGATCACGACGAACAACGATGAACTGGCCGCGACGATGCGCCTGTACCGCAGCCAGGGCATGGACCCGAACCGCCGCTACTGGTTTCCCGTCGTTGGCTTCAACTATCGCATGACCAACATCCAGGCCGCGATCGGCTTGGCGCAGCTGGAACGGGTCGACGAGCACCTGGCCGCGCGCGAAAAGGTGGTGGCCTGGTACGAACAGAAGCTGGCGCGTCTGGGCAACCGGGTGATCAAGCCCCACGTGGAGTCGACCGGCCGTCACGTGTTCTGGATGTACACGGTGCGGCTGGGCGAAGGCCTTTCGACCTCTCGCGACCAGGTGATCAAGGATCTGGAGGCGATGGGCATCGAGAGCCGCCCTGTGTTCCATCCGATGCACATCATGCCGCCTTACGCCCATCTGGCCACGGACGACCTGAAGGTCGCCGAAGCCTGCGGCGCGGATGGCCTGAACCTGCCGACCCACGCCGGGCTGAGCGAGGCCGACATCGACCGCGTCGTCGCGGCGCTGGATCAGGTGCTGGTCTAGCCGATGCGCATCGTCCTGCTGTCCTCGATCGTGCCGTTCATCAACGGCGGGGCGCGCTTCATCGTCGAGTGGCTCGAGGAAAAGCTGGTCGAGGCCGGCCACGAGGTCGAGCGCTTCTATCTGCCGTTTGTCGACGATCCGAACGAGATCCTGCACCAGATCGCCGCTTGGCGGATGATGGACCTGACGCAGTGGTGCGACCGGGTGATCTGCTTCCGGCCGCCGGCCTATGTGGTGGACCACCCGAACAAGGTGCTGTGGTTCATCCACCATATCCGCACCTTCTACGACCTTTGGGACACGCCCTATCGCGGCATGCCTGACGACGCGCACTACCGCGCCGTTCGCGACAATCTCCGCGCGCTGGACACCCAGGCGATTTCCGAGGCGCGGGCGGTGTTCACCAACTCCCAGGTGGTGGCCGACCGCTTGAAGGCCTTCAATGGCCTGGACGCCACGCCGCTTTACCCGCCGATCTATCAGCCCGAACGCTTCAGCCACACCGGTTATGGCGACGAGATCGTCGCCATCTCTCGGCTGGAGCCGCACAAGCGCCAGGCGCTGATGATCGAGGCCATGCAGTACGTGAAGACCGGCGTGAAGCTGCGTCTGGCGGGCACGGCGTCCAGTCCCGAGTATGGCCGCCAGCTGGTGAAGATGACCCACGACCTGGGCGTGGCGGATCGGGTCATTCTCGAGGATCGCTGGATCAGCGAGGAAGAGAAGGCCGATATGCTCAAGCAGGCCTTGGCCGTGGCCTATCTGCCCAAGGACGAGGACAGCTACGGCTATCCCTCGCTGGAAGGCGCCCACGCCCGCAAGCCGGTGATCACGACAACCGACTCCGGCGGGGTGCTGGAACTGGTCGAGCATGGCCGTAACGGTCTGATCAGCGCGCCGGATGCACGCGCCTTGGCTGAGCAGTTCGACCGGCTGCATGCCGACAAGCTCGCTGTGGCCAAGATGGGGACCGCTTCGCTGAACCGGCTGGCCGAGATGAAGATCGACTGGAGCACCGTGGTGGAGCGCCTGACCTCGTGAGAACGCCCGCATGAAGGTTCTGGTCGTCAACAATGCCGCGCCGTTCCAGCGCGGCGGCGCCGAGGAGCTGGCCGACCATCTGGTCCGCCGCCTGAACGCCACGCCCGGCGTGCAGTCCGAGCTTGCCCGTGTCCCGTTCACCTGGGAACCGGCCGAGCGGCTGGTTGAGGAGATGCTGATCTCCAAGGGCATGCGGCTCTACAACGTGGATCGCGTGATCGGGCTGAAGTTCCCGGCCTATCTGATCCCGCACCACCAGAAGGTGCTGTGGCTGTTGCACCAGTTCCGCCAGGCTTATGACCTTTCGGAAGCGGGCCAGAGCCATCTGGATTTCGACGACACGGGCAGGGCGGTGAAGGCCGCGATTCACGCCGCCGACAACGCCTGCTTCGCCGAGTGCCGCAAGATCTACTGCAATTCTCCCGTCACCCAGAACCGCTTGATGAGGTTCAACGGGGTGAGCAGCGAGGTGCTTTATCCGCCCTTGAACGACGGGGAGCTGTTTACCGGCGGCGAGCATGGCGACTACGTCTTCGCCGGCGGTCGGGTCGCGGCGGGCAAGCGTCAGCATCTGCTGATCGAGGCCCTGGCCTTGCTGCCGGGAAGCCTGCGCCTGGTGATCGCGGGTCCGCCGGAGAACCAGGCCTACGCCGACCGCCTGACCAAGCTGGTCGAGGACCTGGACCTGAAGGACCGCGTCGATCTGCGCTTCGGTTTCCATCCCCGCGCCGACATCGCGCGCTGGGCCAATGGGGCGCTGGTCTGCGCCTATCTGCCCTTTGACGAGGACAGTGTGGGCTATGTGACGATGGAGGCTTTCGCTGCGGGCAAGGCCGTGCTCACTGTGACCGACTCCGGCGGGCTGCTGGAGATTGTCAGCGCCGACACCGGCGCGGTCGCCGAGCCAACGCCCCAAGCCTTGGCCGAGGCCCTCGAAGGTTTGACCGCAGACCGGGGGCGGGCGATATCGCTGGGGAAGGCGGCGCGCGATCTTTGGCGCGACAAGAATGTCACATGGGAAGAGACGGTCCGTCGTCTTCTTGATTAAGCCACAAATATTAGGTTGAAGGCCCTACGTCGGTCCTGCGCCGGAAGTCTAGGAAATGCGAGTGTTTGCTAAAACCCTGTCCATCCGGGCGTCCGTGATCGGTATCGTCGCGGCTTGCGCGGTCGCCGGCGGCGCTCAGGTTGCGAGCGCCGAGACGCTGGCGGACGCGATCACCGCCGCTTACCAGAGCAATCCGAACATCCAGGCCCAGCGCGCCGCCCTGCGCGCGCTTGACGAGAACTATACCCAGGCCCGCGCGGCCTACGGCCTTCAGGCCAACGCCCAGGTCGCGGAGGTCTATGGCTACCTGAAGGGGCCGAGCACGACCCCGTTTGGTAGCAACAAGCCCCTAGGCTTGGAGGCGGCGAGCCAGGTGAACCAACTCGGCCTGTCGCAATCGCTCTATACCAACGGCCGTTACGCGGCGCGGTTGGAAGGTGTTGAGGCCAAGATCAAGGCGTCACGCGAAAGCCTGCGTCGGATCGAGATGGATCTGCTGGTTCGGGTCACGAACGCCTATGTCACGGTGCGTCGAGACCGCGAGATCCTGCGCATCAGCCTCGGCGGCGAAGCATGGCTGCGCAAGCAACTCCAGGACACCGAGGACAAGTACGCCGTTCGCCAGGTGACCCTGACCGACGTACAGCAGGCCAAGGCGCGGCTTGCCTCGGCGAGCACCCAGGTCGTCAACGCCCAGGCTCAACTGAATCTGAGCATCGCCAACTACGCGGCGCTCGTCGGACACTTGCCGACCGAACTCGACCCCGAGCCGGACATCGACGACCTGCCGAAGGCGCTCGACGAGGCCTACAATCAGGCCGAAGCCAACAACCCGGTCGTGCTGTCGGCGATCTTTACGGAAAAGGCCTCACGGCTGGGCGTGGCCGAGGCCAGCGCTCAAAGGCTCTTCAGCGTCTCGGCGCGCTTCGACTACCGCAACGCGCCGACCTATCCCTACAGCGCCAAGATCCGTAACCGCGAGGATGCGATCTCCGCCAGCGTGACCCTGACCCAGCCCCTGTTCTCCGCCGGCCAGATCAATTCGACGATCCGGCAGACCCTGGAAGAGAACAATCGCGACAAGCTGCTGATCGACGATGCTCGCCGCAACATGGTCTACAGCGTGTCGGAGGCTTGGGAGCAACTGGTCGCGGCGCGCCGCTCGCTGGTCACGATCGAAGAGGAAATGAAGGCCAACACGATCGCCTTCTATGGCGTTCGTGAGGAAGAGCGCTTTGCCCTGCGCAGCACGATCGAGGTCCTGAACGCGCAGGCCGAACTGCAGAATTCCCAGCTCGGCTTCGTCCGTAGCCGGGCCAACGAGTATGTCTCGCGCGTCCAGCTGCTGTCGCAGATCGGTACGCTGGAAGTCGGCAACCTGGCGCCGGGGATCGCCCCGTATGATCCGGAGCGCAACTTCAAGAAGGTTCGTTACCGCGGCATGCTGCCCACGGATCTGATCGTCCAGACCCTGGACAAGGTTTCGCTGCCGCTGGCGGCAAAGAAGCCCGAAGCGGGCGACACCACGCCGATCCGTCCGCAGTCGTCGGAGCTGCCCGCCAAGCCCGTTTCGGCGGACAAGGTGGAGCCGCCGCCGTCGATCAACGACCTTCCGACCCTGAAGGACAGCGACGCGCCCATGACGACGGCGCCGAAGGGATAGAGCGCCAGGGGCGTCGGCTAGGATCTTGGAAGCCGCTCGCCCATCAGCGTGATCCAGGCGTCGCGATCGAACGAAACATGCTTGTTTCGTGCGGTCGCGGCCGACCATTGCTCGCGCAAGGTCTTGTCCGCGATCAGGGCGGCGAGCTGTTCGGCCGCATGGGCCACATCGGCGTCCGCCCATCGTCCGGAGCGATAGATCGGGCCGTCGCCCGCCACCGGAACCAGTTCGAAGCGCACCAACGCGCTCGAGCACTGGTCCATGAACTCGACGTTCGAGGACCAGCCCGTAGCGACGGTCGCCTTGCCCTGCCAGATGGCCTCCGCCAGCAAAAGCCCGTAGCCCTCGGATCGGTGCAGCGAGAGAACGATGTCGACGCTGGCGGTCAGCACCGCCATCTCTTCGCTTGTCAGATTGTCCGTCATCAGCCGGACCGAAGGGTCGTCGGCGACCTCGGCGGCGAGTGCGGCCAGCATTTCGGGATAGAGGTCGCCGCCCACCACCTTGCAGATCAGCAGCGCCGGCCCGCCAAGTTGCCGATTGGCGCGCTGGAAGGCGGCCAGCGCGGCGCGCGGGTTTTTCCGTTGGGCGGTCGACCTCAGATCAAAGGCGGTGAACACCACCACCCGATCCTCGGGCAGACCGAACCGACCGCGATCGGCGGGCGGGCGGGCGTTAAGGTAGATCGGGTAGGGCGCGGCGGAGACCTTGATGTGCTTCGGTGCGATCCGTCGAATGGCGTCCGCAGCGAATTCCGAAGGCGTCCACACCTCGTCAACGAAATCGAAGGCCGGCAGCCAATCCGCCGGCGCTTCCTCCAACTCCCAGGCCCAGTAGCCGATGTGGCGGCGTTCGCGCAGGAAGGCCGCCTCGGTTTGCAGCACCCACTCGATCAGTTCGGGCGGATTGACGTGCGAGATGACCACGCCCCGCTCTGTCTCGCCCGGCGGCGGCGTCGTCACAGGCATGTCGACTGGGAAGCCTACCCGCTCAGAAAGGTCCAACGCGCGGACGTCGACGCCGGCGTCGGCCAGTCCCCTGAGAAGCAGTCTGGCGCCCTCGCCAAGGCCATGCACTGCGCCGTGGAAGCCGACGACAGTCACCGGACCCGAGGTGTCCGACGGGCGGCGGCGCAAGACGCGCTTGGCCCCCGCGAAGGCCCGTCGCCGTTCTCGGGCCGACAGATAGTTTCGCCAACACGCCGACACGGCGTCCGCCGCCATCCTGGGCGCGCCAACGGTCAGGTGGGCCGACCGGCGGATCGGAGCGGGCAGGCCGCGCCAGAGGGTCAGCAAGCGAGAGATCATGTGTATTGGCGCGGAGCTGGATGTGAAATCTGACCGTCGATCTATAGCGAGCCGGGATCGAAATACGTCAAAAAAGCTTCGGTGCCGAAATTCGATTGCCAAGTCGCCGCGCGCAAAGGACTAATCGCCGGGCTTCGAGACCACTAGATTTCAAGGAACGCACGCGTGTCGACTGAGTGGAGCGCCGGCTATGTCACGGACGTCAATTATACATACGGCTATTATGGCGAGCTGAACCCGCTGCGGAGCCGGCTCCCGCTCCTGCTGGTGGGGCGCCACGCGCCCAAGATCGAGAACGCTTGCGAACTGGGATTTGGTCAGGGCCTGTCGGTGTCGATCCACGCCGCGGCTCAGCCGGGCGTCAAGTGGTACGGCACTGACTTCAACCCGGCTCATGCGGCCTTCGCCGCCGAGATGGGGCGGCTCTCGGGCGCGGACGCCAAGCTGTATGACGAGGCTTTCGCCGAGTTCTGCAATCGCGCCGACTTGCCGGATTTCGACTTCATCGGCCTGCACGGCATCTGGACCTGGATCTCGGACGCCAACCGGCATGTGCTGGTCGACTTCATCCGCCGCAAGCTGCGACCGGGCGGCGTGCTCTACATCTCGTACAACACCTTGCCGGGCTGGTCGGCCTCGGCGCCGATCCGTCACCTTATGAAGCATCATGCCGACGTCATGGGTGCGCCGGGGCAGGGCGTGATCGGTCAGACCGACGCCGCGCTGAACTTCATCGAGCAGTTCCTGGGGCTGGATCCGCTCTACGCGAAGGCCAATCCCGGCGGCGCCGACCGATTGAAGCGCATCAAGGAGCAGGATCGGCATTATCTCGCGCACGAGTACATGAACCGCGACTGGCACCCGATGTACTTCTCGGACGTCGAGAAGTGGCTGGGCGACGCCAAGGTGGGCTTTGCGTGTTCGGCCCACGTCCTGGACCTCCTGCACGAACTGAACCTGACGCCGCAGCAGTCGGAGTTCATGAAGGGCGTACCCAATGGCTCGCTTCGCGAAACGCTCCGCGATTTCTGCACCAATCAGCAGTTCCGCAGAGACTATTGGGTTCGCGGCGTACGCCAGTTGTCGGTGCATGAGCAGGCGAGCGCCATACGCCAAGAGCGGGTCATTCTGACCGTGGCGGAAAAGGACCTGCCGACCAAGGTCAGGGGCATTCTGGGCGAGGCGAACCTGGTCGATACGGTCTACCGCCCGCTCTTCGACCTGCTGCTGGATCACCGTCCGCATTCGGTCGCCGAAATCGAGACCCAACTCGCCAAGAGCAATATCCAGTTCCCGCAGATCACTTCGGCTCTGACGGTTCTGTTGGGGCTGGGCGTCCTGTCTTCCGTGGTGGCCGATGCCGATAGCGACGCGGCGAAAACCCGCACGAAGGCGCTGAACACCGCGATCGCTGGGCGGTCCTTGTCGACGGGCGAGATCGCCCACTTCGCTTCGCCGGTCACGGGCGGAGGTGTGACTGCGCCGCGGTTCTCCCAACTGTTCTGGCTGAGCCGGGAGCAAGGCGGCAAGACCGCCGACGACTGGGCCACCTTCGCGTATCAGACTCTGAGCGCGCAGGGGCAGTCGATCGTGAAGGAGGGGGTCACCCTGCAGGGCGAGGACAATCTCACCGAACTGAAGGCGCAAGCCAAAGCGTGGGAAGACAATGTCTTGCCGATCTGGACCGCGCTCGGCCTGTAAGGGGGCTATGCGCGCATAGCGTGTGCGCGGGCGGGGTGTGTTATGGCGACGCGAAGCGCCACGCAAGATTCTCGCGTGAGCGGCGAGAAAATGCCCAGACATCCCGCCCCGCTATTGCCTGATTTGTTCGTCTAAAATCTTAACCGGCATAGTTCTCGTTTTTCTGGACTACAGTTCGCGGCTAGAGTTGATCTTTCGATTTTCCGTTTAGGTCGCTATTCTCTCTGAGAGATTTTCAAATTGAGAGCTGTGCTTTGCTGGTTCGGCTCGTCGTTTTGTGGGCTTTGATATTTTGACCCCGCCGTCAGGAATCTGACAGCCCTCCGGCAATAGCGGAAGTTGCACTCCGAATTCACGGCGAAGTGTCGGATTCTCGTAGCAGAACGGTTGCGAACCGGCGCCGGTTGCGCTATGTAGGGAGGGTCTACCCACAAGACTTCCCATTAGCCCCGCCGGAGACCGAGTCACCGGCGGGGCTTATTGCATCTGGGCGGCGCTGGTTCGCTGTCTTGTCAACGCGGCGTGGTTAACCCCGTTCCTAGGGTTCAGCTTCCAACTTGGGACGAGCGTCAGAGCCGTTAGACCCGGTCTTCGGGCGCCTCTGCCGCCGAACGACCTGCGTGGTGCGGGCCGTGCACCACCGGTTGTCGCTCCAGGATTTGCCGGACCTTACGGACCGCCATTGAGGCGCGGCTCCGACGCTGTCGCCACAGCAGTAAGCCCATCGCGCCCAGCGTCGCGATCAGGAAGGGCAGCGGCCCGAGCAGCCAGACCGCCGCCGCCAGCGCGAAGTAGTAGGCCCGGACACCTGCATTGAACGCGGACAGGGCGGGGTTCAGGATTCCGCCAGCCGCCTCGGCGTATTCCGCCAGCACGGAGGGCGGGGACCACATCGGCGTCGCGCCGATTGCGGCCAAGCAGTAGTTCATCTGGCGAATGGCCCAGATGAAGTCGAGCAGACCCCGCGCCAGCGCCACCAGCACAAGGCCCAGCTTGATCTGGAACATCAACGGCGTCGTCTTGGCCAGGACGGCCAGGCCCTCGACGCTCTTCAGGGCGGTGTCGCCGCCGAACAGCACGCCTGCGGCGGCGGCGATCAGGATCAGGTTCGAAGAGGCGAAAAAGCTCGCTGAATTGATCGCGTGACCCAGGAGTTGGCCGTCCAGCAGCGCCACCTCACGCACCGCCATCTCCTGCATCCACCGGCGGCGGATCACCGTCATGTCGGTGTTCAGCACGCCGCCGCCCTCGCCAAGGCGCTTGAGCATCGTCTCGTACAGCATCCAGCAGCACGCGAAGACGGTGAGGGCGATGATGTCGAGCAACGGCATGGGTGAAGTCTAGACGCAGCCTGAGAGTCGGAAAACTGGCTTAGTCCTCATGGATGAGGCTGTGGCGACTGGTGTCCTTGAGGATGACCGAACAGAGCAGTCCCACGGTCATCACCGCGGCGACATACAGATAGAACGTACTTTCCAGGTTCTCATGCTTGAAGGCCAGGGCGACCATCTCGGCGGTGCCGCCGAACAGGACGTTGGCCAGGGCGTAGGGCAGGGCGACGCCCAGGGCGCGGATCTCCGCCGGGAACATCTCGGCCTTCACCACGGCGCTGATCGAGGTGTAGCAGGACTGAAACGCGACGCCGGCGAGGATCAGGGCCAGGGCCACACCGACCGAGGTTGACTGGCTGATGGCGGTCATGATCGGCCAGATGGTCAGGGCGCCGCCCCCAAACGCGATGATCAGCATCGGCTTGCGGCCAAAGCGGTCCGACAACCAGCCGGCCAGCGGCTGCATCAGCATGAAGGCGATCAGGCTGAGGGCGCTGACCTCGGACGCCTCCGCCTTGCTGAACCCGGCGGTGTTGACCAGGAACTTCTGCATATAGGTCGTGTAGACATAGAAGGTCAGCGACCCGCCGGCGGTCAGGCCCATGATCAGCAGGCTCTCGCGCGGATGGCGGCGGATCAGCGGCACGATCAGCGAGACGAAGAACAGGACCAGGAACGCCGCGCCCAGATACTGGGCGGCCTTCGCCGATGGTCCGCCGGTAAGCCCCAGGGCGGCCGCGACGATGGTCAGCAGCAAGAACACGGCCGCACTGGCGACCTGGGTCCGGGACAGGGTCTCACTCTGCGCGGGCCGCTTGAACGAGATGCTCTCCTCAAGCCCGCGACGGATCCAGAACACCACGACCGCCAGCAGGGCGCCGATGATGAACGGAACCCGCCAGGCCCAGGCCTTCAGGGCCTCTTCGCCCAGGGTGCGTTGCAGAATGATCAGAACGCCCAGCGCCAGCAGCTGGCCAGCGATCAGGGTCACATAGTGGAAGCTTGACCAGAAGCCGCGGCGGGCCTTCCCCGCCATCTCGCTCATATAGGTGGCGCTGGCCCCATACTCGCCGCCGACCGACAGCCCTTGCAGCACGCGGGCGAACAGCAGGATGGCGGGGGCCCACAGGCCTATGGTCTTGAAGTCCGGGGTGACGGCGATGATCAGGGCGCCGCCACACATCAGCGCCACAGAAACCGACAGCGCCGCGCGGCGACCCGCGTGATCGGCATAGAGGCCCATCAGCCAGGCGCCGATCGGGCGCGCGACGAACCCCAGGAAGAAGACCGCCGCCGCCTGCAGCAGCTGGACGGTCTGGTCGCCCTTAGGAAAGAAGGCGGGCGCGAAATAGAGGGTGAAGGCGGCGTAGGCGAACCAGTCGTACCATTCGACTAGATTGCCGGCCGAGCCGCCCAGGATCGCCCGGGCCCTGGCCATCGGCGTGAGGCGCGTGGCCTCGGCTGTCGCCGTCATGAAATCTCCCCCCTCAGTTCGAAGGGGGAGATTAGGCGAACGTCGTGTCAGGGCAAGGCGGTGCTAGATTCTGCCCATCAGCACCAGGATAATGAGGATCACGAGGATCAGGCCAAGGCCCCCACTGGGGAAGTAGCCCCACGAGCGGCTGTGGCCCCAGGTGGGCAGCGCGCCGATCAGGGCCAGGATCAGGATGATGATAAGGATCGTGCCAAGCATGGTCCGAGAGTTCCCTCCGAGCCCGCGTCAGCCACCGTGGCGACGCGAGGTCATGGGTTCGGAATTCGCGGCGCCGCTTGTCGGTTCCGACCGGAAAGGTTCCGTCAGGTCGGCGCGTCTTCCGCCTTGCGGATCTTGATGGCCCACAGCATGCCGATCACGGCGCCCTTCACGCGGGGCAGCGCGACCAGGGTCAGGGTCGTCAGGGGGATCAGGGTCAGCGGCGCCACCAGCCACGGCGAGGCTTCCCAGATCCACGGGAAGATCAGCATGGGCGCCACGATGACGTGGCCGACCAGCAGGATCGTGAAATAGGCCGGACCGTCATCGGCGGGATAGAGGCCCAGTTCGTGGCCGCATGCCTCGCAGACCGGCTCCACCTTCAGATAGCGCCGATACAGCCGGCCCTCGCCACAGTTGGGGCAGCGGTGCTGAAGGCCGCGCTTGAGGCCTGTGAACACGGACGCGGAGGGATGAGGCTCAGACATGGCGTCCATATGCGCCTGCAGCGACGGCGAGAAAAGGGCGACCCGCCGTCGCATGGCCCAGAGCTATAGCCTTGAGCGGCTAGTGCTTGGCGTCGCGCGCGGCGCCGCTGACGGCCTTGCCGGCCGACGAGACGTCACGGCCAACGCCTTCGATGGTGTTGCAGGCCGAAACGAGCAGCGCCGAGGCGGCGACGGCGAGGACAACCAACTTACGCATCCGAAAACTCCACCTTGGACGGGATCGCGGCGACCTTAGCCATGGGCCGCGCCGAGCTTCAAGGGCCGGGCGCGGCCGGGCGGTCAGCGAACCCGGCGGACCGAGCTGAAGCGGTCGTTCTGTCGATTGGGCAGCACCCCGACATCGTAGTCGTACACCCAACAGCGTCCCTGGAAGTAGGCGTGCTCGCAGAACTCCCAGGCCCCCCGCGAGATCCGTATCGAGGAGACGCGGTCATTGAAGCCGATCCGCGCCAGATCGGGCATGTCGCCCCGGATCGGCCGGGCGTCGCCGTAGAAGTCGCGGTGCTCGAACAGCACGACCCCGCCGCCGCCCCAGCGATCGCGGCGGTCGTCCCGCCGGTCGTCGCGACGGTCATAACGGTCATCCCGCTGCTCGTAGCGGTGGTCGCGGCGGTCCCAGTCGCGATCTTGCGCCAGGGCCTGGGTGGTCAGCAGCGCCAGGGCGCCGCAGGTGATCAGGAATGCGGTCTTGCGCATGGAGGCCTCCCTCAGCGAATGCGGCGGATGGAGCTGATGGCGTCGTTCCACTCGCGCGGAAGAACGTATTGATCGGCGTCTAGGCGGCTGCAGCGGCCCTGGTAGTTGGCGTGCTCGCAGATTTCCCACTGACCGCGCACGATGCGGATGGACGAGGCCTTGTCGTTGAAGCGCGCGACGTCGAGATCGGGCGTGTCGCCCATCACCTCGTAGACGCGGCCTTGGTAACCGGCGTCCTCGAACATCAGGATGTCGCCGCGATAACCGCCGCCGCCGCCGCCGTAGGGCGGGCGTCCGCCGCCACCGTTCCAACCGCCGCCGCCCGGGCCGGGGCCAGGACCCACGAAGCCGGCGCATTGCAGGCGGCCATCACGGTTTTCCAGGCCCTGGCCGCCGCAATCGCGAGCGCGCGCGCTGCTCCATTCCCAACCGCCCCGATCGGTCTGGCAGCGCGCCCAGACCTGACCGTTGAAGGCCGTGATCTCGCGGCAGGAGCGGGTATAGGAGCCGCGCGGCGGGTCATCGTAGCGGCCGTTCCAATAGGGCGCCTGGGCCGAGGCCGCGCTGGCCATGGCCAGGACGGAGAAGGCCGCGAGCGCGAAGGTCTTACGCATGATGTTCCCCCAACCGAGGCGTGATCGTTGATGTAACCTAGCCGCGCCGCGCCTGAACGGCGGCTGAACGGCTCAGCTCGATCGTTCAGCGCTCGCCAGGGCGGTAATCGATCTTGATGTGGCCCTTCAGCTGGTCCTCTGTGAAGCGCACAGGCTTGGTCTTCATGGCCACGAACAGCGGCGTCTGGTCGGCGTAGTGCGGCGAGGTCGCGTCCAGGGTCGCCGAGCCGAACTGGTGGATGCTCTCCGATCGCAGCCCGCCCGCCTTGTCCCAAGTCACGAACATCACGAGCGTGTCGCCGCCGTCGGCGGTGGTGGTCCCGTCCTTCTGGGGCTTGCCCCAGACCGAGCGGAAGGTGTCGGCGGCGCCGTCGATCGGCAGATCGACCTTGCCGCGTCGGATTCGATTGACCTCGCCCCACTCCGGATCCAGGCGGCCAAAGTGGGTCTTCAGCGTCTTGATCGCCGCACGCAGGCTGTCGATCGGCGCGGGCGCCGGGTCGCCGTTCGTGTTGGCGAAGAGGATCGGCTGGCTCATCAGCGCGGCCAGGGCCGCGCCGCGGTTGGCGCGGTCGGCCTGCTTGTTCCAGGCGCGCAGGATCTCCTGGGCCTCGGCGAGGTCGGCGTCGCCCTTGGGATCGACCGCGAGCACCTCGCGCACCATCGCCATGACGCTGGAACGATCGCTGAAAGCGACGTCGAACTTGTGGGCGCGGAAGCTGGCCTCGGTGATCGCACGGTCGGCGCCGAAGGTCTCCAGGGCCCGCCAGGCGCGGTTGGTCATGTTGGTCTGCAGGCCCATGGACGCCGGGAAGTCCGCCGGCTTGAGGTTATCGGCCGCCTCGCTGGCCTCGAAGGGCGTGTTGTTGGAGTTGAAGACGAGGCCCGACTTCGGATTCCACAGTTGCGGGCTCTGCTCGACGGGCAAATAGCCTTGCCAGATCAGGTCGGAGCGATCGCCGGGCAACACGCCGCTCCAGTCGGCCTTGGCCTTGCGGTTCGGGTATTGGCCGTTGTGCACGAAGCCGATGTTTCCGGCCGCGTCGGCATAGACGTAGTTCAGGCTGGGGATGGCGTGGGTGGCGATCGCGGCGCGCCAGTCCTCGAGGGTCCGCGCCCGGTTGAGCCGCCAGTACTGCAGCGGCTGGCGCCACTCGCCCATGCCCGCATAGCGGATGGCGAAGACGCCTTGCTTGGTCTCCAGCACCGGCCCGTGCGCGGAGCGCAGCACCGCCTTGCGGACCGGCAGGACGATGGGGCCCAAAAGCTTCACGCGCAGGGTGACATAACGCTTGTCGAAATCCTTCCACTGGCCGTCCAGCCGGTACTGGTTCTTGTTGGCCGGGTTGATGGTGAGACGATAGACGTCGACCAGGTCGGGCTTGGAGACGGTGTTGGCCCAGCCGAGCGTTGCGTTGTGTCCGTGCAACATGAACGGCGAACCGGGAAAGAAGCCGCCGGCCACGTGCCAGCCCTGGCCGCTCTGAACGACGGCTTCGTACCAGGCGACCGGGCCGGTGTAGGGCTGGTGGGAGTTCACCAACAGCCGCGTGGCGCCGTCGACGCTGCGCGAGGGGGCCGTCGCAAGCCCGTTGGACCCCTTGGGCGGTGGTCCCTTTGTCGCCGGGGCGGTGATCCGGCGCAGCTCGCCGTCCAGGCCGTAGAAAAAGGGCTGCTTGAAGATGAAGCCGGCGGCGACGTCCTTGCCGGTGACGGGCAGAAGGCCGGGCTTGGCCTTCTCCGGATGTTTGGCGACATAGAGGCTGACCCCATCGGCATAGGCCTCCATGATCGCGCGCAGGTCCGCCGGCAACGCGTCATAGTGCTTGTCGACGGTCGGCCAGACCTCCAGCAGCGAGACCACATAGTCGGTCGGCGCGGCGCTGGCGCCCTTGCTGCGGGCCAGCACGCCGCGCGTGGCCAGCACCACATCCTGCAGGGTCTCGAAGTCGTCCTCGCTCTGGGCGTAGCCAAGGCCGAAGGCCGCATCGGCGTCGGTGGCGCCCAGCACGTGCGGCACGCCCCATTCGTCGCGGCGGATCCGGACGTCGTAGAGCTTGGCCTTGTCGAGCAGCGCTTGCCGGCTGGGCGCCCTGGGCAGGCTGGAGCGATCGATGGCGATCAGGGCCAGGGCCGCGATCACCACAAGCGCCAGCAGCCCGCCGATCCCGCGCAGGATCCACTTCATCCCCGTCTCCCCCGTCCCTTGTTCGTTAGGGACGATCATGCGGGGCGGGGCGGACGGGGGAAAGGGCCGGGTTCGACCAAACCTTGCCGAAACTTCATGATAACGCCGTTCGTTGGGCGCTCCGGGCCTGATACGACAGGGGCGGACATCAGGGAGGCGCGCGATGGCTCGCAGGTTTACGGTTCCGGCTTTGGCTGTTCTAGCGTTCGCGATCGCCGCGCCGGCGTTCGCTCAGGTTCCCGAAAACATCGCCAAGGCGGTCGCCGATCCGGCGCGCCCGGCTGCGGACACCGCCCGCGACGCCGCCCGGCATCCGGGTGAGATCCTGGCCATGGCCGAGCTCAAGCCCGGCGACATGGTCGTCGACTACATCATGGGCGGGGGATACTTCACGCGGATCATCTCGGGCGCTGTCGGGCCCAAGGGCGTCGTCTACGCCTACCAGCCGGCCGAGTTCATCAAGTTCGCGGCTCGCTACGGCGAGAGCCTGAAATCGGTGACCGCAGCCCTGGCCAACAGCAAGCCGTTGGACGGCCCGATGACCGCGCTGGACCTGCCCGACAATGTCGACGCCGTGATCACCGTCCAGAACTATCATGACATGCATCTGAAGCCGTTCCCGACGGACACGGCCGCCAAGGCCAACGCCGAGATCTTCAAGTCGCTAAAGCCGGGCGGCGTGTTCCTGGTGATCGATCACTCGGCGGTCGCCGGTTCGGGGATCACCGCCGCCGACACCCTGCACCGCATCGACATCGCCGCGGTCAAGGCGGAGGTCGAGGCGGCGGGCTTCAAGCTGGAGGCAGAAAGCGCCTTGCTGGCCGATCCGGCGGATGCACGTACGATCAACGTCTTCGACCCCGCCATTCGCGGCAAGACCGATCAGTTCATCCTGAAGTTCCGCAAACCGAAGTGACGACCACGCTCCAAGTATTTGATTCAGAGCCTCATTATCGCGTCAAAACGATTCCGTATTGACGCGCGAGGCTCTAGGCCGCCCGCGTTTCCTGGCCCATGAAGATGACGCGCGCGCCTTTGGCGACCGCCGCGCCCAGTTCGGCGACGTCCCAGTTGGTCAGCCGCACGCACCCGTGCGAGGCGCGCTTGTTGACCAGGTGGGGATCCGGCGTGCCGTGGATGCCGTAGGTGTCCTTGGTGAGGTCGATCCAGGTCGAGCCGACCGGGTTGTTGGGCCCAGCCTTGATGGTGAGCTTGGCCTTCGCCTTGCCGAATGTCAGACGTGAGGGATCGTAGGTGTAGGTCGGACGCGGGGCCAGCGTGCGAACCGCCCACTCACCCTCGGGGGCCGGGCGCTCGGCGCTGCCGACGGTCGCGGGGTAGACGGCGAGCTGAGCCCCGGCCGCGTCGAACACCCGGACCTGGCCCAGGGTCTTGTCGATCTCGATCCGCTCGACCTTGCGGTCCAGGGTGTCGTTTCCGACGGCGGCGACGACGATCGTGGTTCCCGCGACGCCGAAGTCCACGCCGGGGTTCAGCATCTGGAGCAGCGCCTCATCCATGTGGAACCGCTCCGCAAGCATCTCCAGCGGGGTCGCGTAGTTGAGGGCGGGCAGGGCCGCCATGGCCTCGTAGTCGTCCTTGGGGATGGCGGGGGTGAACGGGCCGGCCACGTCTTCTGCGGTGATGCTGTAGTCGACCAGAACGGGGCCGCCGTCGGCCGTCGTCAGGGCGTCCAGCAAGGCCTGGCTGACCTGTCCGTCCGGCGTGATCTTTCGCGCGGTTTGGAACGCCTTGATCGCCAGGGTCAGGTTGGCGCCGTCGCGGCCGTCGATCACGCCGGGAGAGAAATGCGCGCGGTCCAGAAGCGTTTGGATCCGCACCAAGACGTCGCGTCGCGCTTCAGGCGTCGAAGCGTTCGGGTCAAACCGCGCCGCATTGAGCGCCCGGGCCACGGGGGAGCGCGAGGCCAGGGCGGCGGGCGCGGGGGGCTTGGGCGTCTCGACCTTCTGCACCGTGCGTCCGGATGGCGGCTTGGCCGGTTGGGGATCGTCACAAGCGGTGAGGGCCAGAACAGCCAGAAGGGCGATACGGGAAGCCAGACCAGTCATACGCTCTCCAGGCGGAACACTCTCCCGTCTCAAACCTTGAGCCATGGCGAAGTTCCATCAGGCGGGAGATCGACGTGAGCGCGCTGCGCCGGCTGATGCTGGGATTTGTCCTGTTGATCGGCGTGGCCGGCGGCCTCTGGCTGTGGTGGCCGTCGACGCCGGACAGCGACGCGCCTCAAAGGGCTGAGGGGGCGGAAAGCGCCTACATCCCGTCCATCGATCCGCCAGCAGGATCCGCGATCAGCGCCGGTGGTCCGCAAGCCTGCGATCAGGGATCTGCGCCGCCAGGCGCCGCCGCCGCCAATGCGCGGTCGCTCTCGACCCTGGCCTGGTCGCCCTTCGGAAAGCCCGAGCAGGGCTGGGAGATCTATGGGCCGCGGATCGCCGCCGAGATCGGCGCGACGTGCGGGCCGCAGACGCGAGCCTTCGCCGCCGCCCTGGCGCGATGGCAAGGCGCGCGCGGCCTGGCGCCGAGCGGTCTGTTCGGCCCGGAAACCTTCGCCGCGATGGCGCCGGGCTGGCATCTGGCGCGGCCCTTCGTGCGCGTGAACCGGCAGGGCCTGTGTCCCGGCGCGCCGCCCGAGGCGACCCTGGTCGCGGCGGGCCCCGCCGAGACCTATGGCGGCAAGATCGTGCGCCTCCGCCCCGCCGCTCTGGCGGCCTATCGGCGCATGGTTGAGGCGGCGAGGGCTGACGACGTGTCCATCCGCGCCGGCCAGTTGGCGATCTTCTCGGGCTTCCGCGCGCCTGACACCGACGCGGCGCGTTGCGCTGCGGAGCGTAACTGCCAGGGCCTTGTGCGGACGATCTGCTCGGCGCACCGGACAGGGCTGGCGGTCGATCTGGTCCTTGAGGGCGCGCCCGGGTTCGGACCGGCGTCCACCGACGACGTCAACCGCCTGGCGATGGCCCGCTCGCCCGCCTATCGCTGGATGGTGGCGAATGCGGGCCGCTTCGGGTTCGTGAACTACGTCTACGAGCCCTGGCACTGGGAGTGGACCGGCGAGCCGCTGTTGCCGGGACGGCCGATCTCGAGCCTGCCGCAAGCCGGCTCGGAGCCGGTCACCGACTCTCCGCCCGAGTCTTAGACGTCAAGCGCCCTCAGGCGTTATCGCGTCATCCAGGGCTTGGACTTGCCGGTCGGCGCGGCGGCGCTGGCGCGCTCGACCTTGCCGCTGGAGGCCTTGGGGCCATGGCCATGGCGGCCCTGGGCGGCCTTTTTCAGGCGCAGGGCCCGCTGCATCGGCGTCTCGCCGTCGGGGGCGGTGTCGGTCTTGTCGGTCATGGATGCGATGTAGGCCTGCAATGGCGCCTTGAGAAGGCCGCGCTTGAACGTCAGTCTGGAAAGATGTCGCGCCGTCGCCTGGTTCCCGTCTCGATCCTTCTGGCCGCCTTGGGCGGAGCCAGCGTCCAGGCCCAGGCGCAGAAGCCGCCGCCGGAGGCGCCGAACGCGGTGTCGCCGGTGCTGATCCTGCCGCCGACCCTGCCGCCCAAGCTGGTCTCGACCTATCCCGCGCGCGATCAGGTGGTGGCCCCCGGCGTGCTGATCCTGAAGGTCGCCTTCGACCAGCAGATGTCGCCGACCGCCTGGAACTACGCCCCGGCCGCCGGCGCCGAGCCGATGGACTGCGTGAAGACGCCCCGCCTGCTGTCGGACCAGAAGACCTTCGTCCTGCTGTGCCGCGTGCTGCCGAACCGGACCTACGGCGTCACCCTGAACGCCGAGCGTGCGGGCGGCTTCGCCAACCTCGGCGACAATCCCGCCGAGACCGCTGTCCTGACTTTCAAGGTCGGCGCCGACGCCCCGGTGACGACGATGCGGCGCGCGATGCAGGCGGCCGGCCTCAATGACGACCAGACGCCCGTCCAGGACGCCCCCTCGGCCGTGGCCTCCGGCGCGCGCTGAGCTTCACCGCTGGCGCGCCGGGCGCGGCTGCCGCATCATCGCGCCATGACGGGGGAATCGGTCGGGCGTGAGTGGACGGGGGCGGACCTCGCGGTGGTGGTGGGCGACTATGTCGCCCAGCTGGAAAAGACCCTGGCCGGCAAGCCCGTCGACCGCGCCGCCCACGCCCGCACCGTGCGCTTCGTCACCGGCAAGGCCGACGGCCCGATCAGCTGGAAGCAGGGCGAGATCTCGGCGGTGCTGTCGCTGATCGGCCTGCCGATCCTGAAGGACCAGCCGCCCCGCTGGAGCTATGACGACGCCCTGCTGGACGCCGTCGAGGAGCAGCTGGCCGCCAAGCCCGCCCTGCTGGCCGCCGTCATACGCCCCGACGCCCTGTTCGCCGCGCCCGACGCTGTGCCCCTGGTCGAAACCGCGCCGCCCCCGCCGGCGGCGAGGAGCGAGCGGTTGATGCAGGTGCTGCAGCGCTTCGACATGGGCCGGCGCGCGCAGGAAGACCGCTTTCTGGGAGCCCTGGGCGTCGCCAGCGTCGTCGCCCACGAGGCCCGCCGCCTGTCCGACCACGGCCGTCCCGACATCGGCGCCCGTGTCCGCCCGGCGCGCGGCGGAGATCCTGACGGCTGCGACGTCATCGGCTTCGGGCTCGACGAGACGCCGCGCCTGATCGTGGTCAAGACCACCCTGGCCGGCGAGTTCGCCCCGTTCGCCCTGACCAGCGCCGAGCAGGACCTGTCCCAGGCCCAGCCCGACGCCTTCCGCGTCATCCGCGTCTACGACCTGTTGGGCGAAGGGCGCTTCTACCGGGTCAAGCCGCCGTTCGGGTGAGGCGAGGGGGCGGCCTCACGCTCTAGCGCCGCCGCCCATACCGCACCGCCCCGCGCGGCGGCTCGGCCGGCGGCAGGGGCGTGGCCTCCCTGGCCAGGTCCTTGCGCGAGGGGTAGGGCGGACGCGGCGGCGGCCAGGTGCGGGCCGGCAGCTTGCGGGCCGGCTGTGGCGTCGGGCCGGTGAAGTCCATGGCCACCACCTCTTGCTGGCGCAGCAGGGCCTCGGTGATGATCTCGGCGGCCTCCAACGCCTCGGGATCGTCCTCGCCCAGATAGTCGCGGCGAAAGCGCCGGACCCGCCGCTTGAACAGGCCCGGCACGCTGTCGGGGCTCACCAGCATGGCCAGGGCGATCAGGTAGATCGAGCGGAACATGTAGGCCGTCTCGTGCTCGACCTGGGCCCGCGACGGCCGCCAGTCGACAAAGCCGGTCATCAGAAGGCGCGCCCGCTCGGCGTCATAGGGCTCATCGCCGTTGGACCCGTCGCCGGGAAACGACCCCAGCCCCTCCTGGTCGGCCGTCGCCAGCCGCGTCAGCCGGTCGGCCGGGGTGGCCAGCCTGAGCGCCTCCTGGTCGCGCCCCGACTGGATCGCCGCCGCCAGCCGCGCCAGCGTCGCGGCCTTCAGGTCGGACGGATCGGTCGACAGCGGGGGCGGCCGCGGAGGCGGGGGCGGCGCCCGACCCGACGCGGCGGCGAAGGCCGGATCGAAGGCGTCAAGCGCTTCGGCGTCGGCGTCCTCATCGCCGGTCAGCCACAGCTCGCCCGGCAGCGCCCCCGCGCCGCCCAGCGCCGCCCGCCGCGCGGCCTCCGCCTGCGCCTCGAAGGCCGCCGCGTGCTCGCGCGCCACCGCATCGCTGTGCGCCTTCTTGGTCCAGCCGTTCTTGCAGGCGTGGCGATAGATGCTGGTCGGCGAGACCTTCCACTTGGCCCCCAGCTCGGCGGCGGTCGCGCCGTTCTTGTACTCCTCGGCGATCTGGGCCCACGAGGCCTCCGAGAGGCGGAACCAGGTGGCGGGGGCGTCGGGATGGGACTTGCTCATGAGCCGTAGAATACGGCCGCTCCGGACACCGGGGACGCAGCGGGGCGTAGAGCGGGGTCGGGGTGAGGGATTTCAGGGGGTTAGACCTGGGAGAGGTGGGGAGTTGGGCCATGAGCGGACTCTAAGATCGCTCCAGGAAAACGACCTTCATTCGCATCCTGCGTGAGCAGACTTCCTGCGACCGATGAATGCGTTAGGGCAACGGCGCTTCGTCCGTTTTTGGCGCAACGGTGTGTTTAGCTGGACATCTGCGGCATCGACGGACTTAAAGGCGGCCGCAGGGGCCGCTGGGACGGAGTTCGCTCCCCGCTGCGTTGATCCTGTGATAGCGTTTAAGGAGATTCTGCGCGCGGCCGCAGGTTGGTGACATGGCACGAAGCGATCTGCTGATATCTCTGGTTCGGGCTGGCGCGGCGGGCGATCGCTCGATGCTGACCACCACCGTGGAGGCGATCGTCGCCGAGGAGAAGTCACGCAGCCATCATGTGCTGGCGGACCGACTGGAGCGGGCCCTGCAGTCGGTGCCGGTGACCAATTCGGCGGATCTGCGTCGCAGCAGCACCGGCGGGCGCGACTTCGTGATCGAGAGTGAGGCGCGGGTCGAACTAAGCGATCTGATCCTGCCATTGCCGGCCAAGCGGCTTAGCCAGCAACTAATCCAAGAGCAGCTGCGGGCTGATCTGTTGCGAGCGCAGGGCATGCAGCCGCGTCACCGAATCCTTCTGTCTGGTCCTCCGGGCAACGGCAAGACTTCGCTGGCCGAAGCGATCGCCCAGGCCACTGCCTTACCGCTGTTGACCGTGCGTTACGACGCCCTGGTCGGTGCCTATCTGGGCGAGACTAACGCCAGGATGGCGCGCCTGTTCGAATATGCCCGCGCTATACCGTGCGTTCTGTTCTTCGATGAGTTTGACGCCGTCGGTAAGGAGCGCGGCGACGTTCACGAGACCGGCGAAATCAAGCGCGTCGTCTCCTTCCTGCTCATGCAGCTAGATCAACTGCCCAGTTATGTCGTCGCCGTCGCCGCGACCAATCACGCCGAGTTACTCGACCGCGCGGTTTGGCGTCGCTTCCAGCTTCGGCTCGAAATGCCAAGGCCGGACGCCGCCGGCCGAGCAGTGCTGGTGTCTCGTTTTATGGATTCTTGGCCCGAGCCCTCCGGCCTATCGGCGGAGAAGGTCGCCCAAAAACTGGGTGCGGTAAGCTTTGCCGAAGTGTCCGAGTTCTGCCAAAACGTGCGTCGCAGACATATTCTCGCTCAGGGTGGTGAGTCGCTTCGGCAGGTCCTGAGTGACGAGCTGGCGTTGTGGGCGTCCAGAGTGACGCCGGAGGGACATGGCGAAGCGTCCGAACCGTCCGCTATTGAGACTCGACGACCCAACCGGTCGCGCGCGCGTGACAAGGATCGGGTTCCCGCGCCCAAGGCAGATTCCGACCGCTGAACAGCTGCAGAAGCCGGCCGGTCAACGTCTTCAGCGCCTAGCCCAAATACTGACGCCCGGCGCCAACGCGCTGCAGCTCAGGGCCGACCCCGCCGGCATCGCGCCCGAGCGCCTGCTGGTCTTTGATCTAACGGCGGACGTCAGCGGGTTCATGCGCGCCGCGGCCAGGGTTCCAGGCCTCGAGTTCGTCGGGGCTGACGAGCTTGAAGCCCAGGACGGCGACCGTGATCCGGCGGTCTACTTGATGATCCCCGACGCCAGAGCGCTGACCCAGATGGTCGGCCTGTGGCGTCAGCACGCCGCCGGGCGAGCCCTGCCGCAAGGCTTCGCGCCTTGGCGCGACCTCTTCCTGCAGATGAAGGATCTGCGTGCTTGGGGGCCGGAAGACCGCCTGACTCTGGAGGATCGCGCCGTGCTCGCCGAGCAACGCGCCGACGCCCGCGGTCTGGTCAGAATCGAGCTGGAACTGGTCTATCGCGCTGAGGCGCAGGGCGTTCAAGCGCAGGCAACCGCCTCGGTCGTGGCCCGAGGCGGCGTAGTCATCTCCTCGACCCGGATCGACGGCGCGCGCTACCACGCCATGCTGGCCGACGTGCCGATCGCGGAAATCCAGGCGATCCTCGCGCGGGGTTACGAGGGTATCGTAGCCTCCGAGGCAGTTATGCACATCCGACCGCAAAGCGCCGTGCATCTGACCACCTTCGAGGCCCAGGATGGCGGGACCATCAATGGCGGGACCCCCTTGCCGGACGGCGCGCCGATCGCGGCGATCTTCGACGCAGTACCGCTGGCGCTGCACCCTCAGTTGGCCGGACGTTTGTCGATTGAGGATCCCTTCGGTCTTGAGCCCCAGGCAGTCGGACCGCGCCTTCACGGCACGGCGATGGCGTCCGCTGTCGTGCATGGCGACCTTCTGGCGCCGCAATCGCCACCGCTGACGCGGCGCGTCCATTTCGTTAACGTAATGTTCGCCCCACCGCAGATCGATGACGACGAGCGTTTTCCCGATCGCTTGCCTGCCGACCTGTTTCACGAGGCCATCGTGCGTATGAAGTCCGGGCCCGATCCGACGGCGCCCGGAGTGATTATCGTCAACGCTTCACTGGGCGACCGCAACAAGCCTTTCTCCGGCAAGATGTCTGGCTGGGCCCGCGTCGTCGACTATCTGTCCCATGCCTACGGCATCCTCTTCGTGATCAGCGCCGGCAATCACGGCACCGACCTCGTGAACGACGAGGTCAATACGATCGCCTTCGAGGACCTAGCGCCGCTCGAACGCGCGAAACTTGCCTTGAAGGCCAGCGGTTCGGCCATGGCCTATCGCCGTGTCCTGGCGCCAGCCGAGTCGATTAACGCCATCACGGTCGGAGCGCTGCATCAAGACAACGCGCCGGTTGGACCCTTGCCCGCCTCGACCTTCGATGTCTGGAGCCAGACCGGTTTATCCACCGTTTCCAGCGCGCTCGGTCCCGGTCACGGCGGCGCGGTCAAACCCGATATCCTTGCGCCCGGCGGACGGCATCACGTCCGACTGATGCCCAAGGGCGCGGGCCATGCGCTGCGGCCCATGGGTAAGAACGCTGGAACTTTCGGCGGCATTCTCGTCGCCGCGCCCCCGACCGCAACTAATCCTGCGGCAGCCCCGCTGGCCCGCTCAATCGGCACTAGCGTGGCGGCTGCCCAGGTGACCGGCTTGGCCTGTCGGGCCCATGAGGCGCTTGAGGCCGTCTACGACGATTTCCTAGACATTCCCTCGGCCCATCGGGCGGTTCTGCTCAAGGCCATGCTGGTGCATTCGGCCCGGTGGACCGAAGCGCGCGACCTCATTGTCGAGACCCTCGGGCCGGCCAGCGGCAAGTTCAGCGTCCAGCAGAAGGACAACGTCCGTCGTTTCCTGGGGTTTGGCGCGATCGACGGCGACGTCATCCTAGACTGCGCCGAGGATCGGGCGACGCTTTGGAGCGTGGGCCGGCTTAACTCCGATCAGGCCCACACCGTGCGCGTACCGCTACCCGTCGCCATGGTCGGCAAGGCCACGCCTCATGAGGTAGCGGTGACCGTCGCCTGGCTCGCGCCGCCGCGTATCGGGGCCCCCAAGTATCGTGGCGTGCAGATCAAGATGATTGAGCCGAAGGAGTCGGCCGCCGCCCTTGCGGTCACGGCGGGCGGCCGCCAGCCTGACTATAATCAGATCCATAATGGCACGGTCGCTCATCGCCGTTGGGAGGGCGACAAGGCGGCGGTGTTTGGCCAGGACGCCACCTTTGACATCGTCATTCAGCGTCAGGTCGACGACGTGATCGACCCGACACCCTATGCCGTGGTTGTCACCTTGAAGATGACCGGCGTGGCAGGAATCTATACTCAAGTACGCAACCGCCTTGCCATCAAGCCGCCGATCACCGTGCCGGTGTGATCAGGATCGATGTTGCTCGCGCCTCCGTCACCGCCAGGAAGCAGACATTCCGAACGGCAGAGATGAATCAAAAACACCCCCGCCAGTCTCCCGGCGGGGGCGCTTCAAGCTCAACAATCCAGCGCTAACCGCCCCGATCAATCCTCGTCCATCTTCAGGGCGGCGATGAAGGCTTCCTGCGGGATCTCGACCTTGCCGAACTGGCGCATCCGCTTCTTGCCTTCCTTCTGTTTCTCCAGAAGCTTCTTCTTGCGGGTGGCGTCGCCGCCGTAGCACTTGGCGGTCACGTCCTTGCGCAGGGCGCGGACGGTTTCGCGGGCGATGATGCGGCCGCCGATGGCGGCCTGGATCGGGATGACGAACATGTGCTGGGGGATGAGGTCCTTCATCTTCTCGCACATGCCCCGGCCGCGGCTTTCGGCGCGGCTGCGGTGGACCAGCATCGACAGGGCGTCGACGGGCTCGCTGTTGACCAGGATCGACATCTTGACGAGGTCGCCGGGGCGGTAGTCCTCAAGCTGGTAGTCGAAACTGGCGTAGCCCTTCGAGATCGACTTCAGGCGGTCATAGAAGTCGAAGACCACCTCGTTCAGCGGCAGGTCGTAGACGACCATGGCGCGGCTGCCGACATAGGAGAGCTCGCGCTGCATGCCGCGGCGGTCCTGGCACAGCTTGATGACGCCGCCCAGGTACTCGTCGGGGGTGAAGATCGTGGCCTTGATCCAGGGCTCGGCGATCTCCTCGATCTGCATGACGTCGGGCAGGTCGGCGGGGTTGTGCAGCTCGATCTCGTCGCCGTTGCGCAGCTTGATCTTGTAGACCACCGAGGGGGCGGTCGCGATCAGGTCGAGGTCGAACTCGCGGGAGAGGCGCTCCTGGATGATCTCCAGGTGGAGGAGGCCGAGGAACCCGCAGCGGAAGCCGAAGCCGAGGGCGGCGCTGCTCTCCATCTCGTAGGTGAAGCTGGCGTCGTTGAGGCGCAGCTTGCCGACGGCGGCGCGCAGGTCCTCGAAGTCGGCGGCGTCGACCGGGAAGAGGCCGCAGAACACGACCGGGACCACTTCCTTGAAGCCCTTGAGGGCTTCGGCGGTGGGCTTCTTCTCGTCGGTGATGGTGTCGCCGACGGCGGCGTCGGCCACCTCCTTGATGGAGGCGGTGAAGAAGCCGACCTCGCCGGGGCCCAGGTACTCGACGTCGGTGGCCTTGGGCGTGAAGACGCCGACCTTGTCGATGCGGTGGGTGGCGCCGGTCTGCATCATGCGGACCTGCTGGCCGGCCTTCAGGCTGCCGTCGAAGATGCGCACCAGCACGACGACGCCCAGATAGGCGTCGTACCAGGCGTCGACCAGCAGGGCCTTGAGCGGGGCGTTCGGGTCGCCCTTGGGCGGGGGCAGGCGGGTGACGATGGCTTCCAGCACGTCGGGGATGCCCAGGCCCGTCTTGGCCGAGCACTCGACGGCGTCGGAGGCGTCCAGGCCGATGACGTCCTCGATCTGCGCCTTGACGCGGTCGACGTCGGCGGCGGGCAGGTCGACCTTGTTCAGGACCGGGACGATCTCGTGGTTGTTGTCGATGGCCTGGTAGACATTGGCCAGGGTCTGGGCCTCGACGCCCTGGGAGGCGTCGACGACCAGGATCGAGCCTTCGCAGGCGGCCAGGGAGCGGCTGACCTCGTAGGCGAAGTCGACGTGCCCGGGGGTGTCCATCAGATTGAGGATATAGGTCTCGCCGTCGGCGGCCTTGTAGGTCAGGCGCACGGTCTGCGCCTTGATGGTGATGCCGCGCTCCTTCTCGATGTCCATGTTGTCCAGGACCTGGGCGCTCATCTCGCGCGCGGTCAGGCCGCCGGTCGTCTGGATCAGCCGATCCGAGAGCGTGGATTTGCCGTGGTCGATGTGAGCCACGATTGAAAAGTTGCGGATCTTGTCCAGAGGCGTCGAAGTCATGCGCGTGCGCATATCACATTTGCGCTGCTTCGCGAGGGGCGTTGCGGTCGCGGTGGGGGCGTGAGCGGCGGTTATGCTTAACCGCGCGTTAAGTTTGGAGCCCCAAACCGGACGCAATGGCTTGCAACAGTGTTGCAAACAACTCGATCCGGAGGCCCTGACATGGACCGTCGCAAGCTGATCCTCTCAAGCGCCGCCCTCGGCCTGTCCGCCGTGGCTTCGGAAGCCCTGGCGCGTCAGCGGATCACCGCCGAGCAGCTGCCGCCGGCTCAGCCGATCACCGATCCCAACGCGCCGCCGCCGCCCGCGCCGCGCGAGACCTACCCCGCGCCCGCCGCGCAGGCCGGCCCCGCCCCGGCGTCCAGCGGGATGACCCCGACCTACGACACCGGCCGGGCCCAGACCTACTCGGCCGATGAGATGATCCGCGCCACCTCGGACTTCCTGGGCGTCACGGCCGAAAGCGCCGGCGCGGCAATCGAGAAGATCTTCAAGGACAAGGGCCAGCCCACCGGCTACATCGCCGGCGAAGAGGGCTCCGGCGCCTTTGTCGCGGGGCTGCGCTACGGCCGAGGCCTGCTCTACATGAAGGGGCGGCCGACGCTGGAGGTGTTCTGGCAGGGACCGACCATCGGCTGGGACTGGGGCGGCAACGCCAGCCGCGTCTTCACCCTGTGCTATGATCTGCAGTACCCGGACGCGATCTTCCGCCGCTTCCCGGGCGTGGAGGGCAGCGCCTACCTCATCGGCGGGCTGGGCGTGAACTATCAGCGAGCTGACGAAATCACGCTGGCGCCGATCCGTGCGGGCGTGGGCCTGCGCCTGGGCGCCAACGTCGGCTACCTCGGTTACAGCCGCAAGCGTCGCAAGCTGCCGTTCTAGGTCGGAGGGCCGGTTTCGGTCGTCAGTGCTTTTCGACCCTGCTGTTGAGCCAGTCCATGACCGCCAGCAGCACGCCCGAGACGACGAACGAAAGGTGCACGACCACCAGCCATAGCAGGCGGGCCTGGTCGAGGGCGACGCCGGGCTCGGTGAGCTTCAGGAAGGCCTTCAGCAGCGCGATGGCCGAGATCGCGACGATCGAGGCGATCAGCTTCATCTTCAGGCCCGAGAAGTCGACGGTGCCCATCCAGTCCGGACGGTCCTCGTGGCTGGCGGTGTCGATCTTGGAGACGAAGTTCTCGTAGCCCGACAGGATCACGATCACCATCAGGTTGGCCGCCAGCGACAGGTCGATCAGGGTGAGCGCCATGAGGATCGCGTCCTCGGGCTTCATCGACAGAATGTGCGGCAGTTCGCGGAACAGTTCCTGGAAGAACACCACCAGCAGCGCCGCCAGCGCCAGGACCAGGCCCACATAGAACGGCGCCATCAGCCAACGCGAGGCGAACAGGCCGCGTTCCAGCCAGGTTTCCACGATGGGCTTCTTCATCCGAATCTCCGCTCCGCCGTTCCGTCTAGGACGCAAGCGTGACGGTATTTAGCGGCTGAAGGCTACCGCATAACGGAAGGTCTGTTGCTCGCCCGCCGCCAGCCGCACGCGCCAGGCGACCTGACCCTGCCGAATATCGTGCTTCTGGGGCTCCGCCACGACCTTGAAGCGCGGCGCGCTGGGATCGTGGCGGATCTCCACCGTGACCGGAACTGACTTGGCGTTGGTGAGGTCGAGTTCGTAGGTCCGCCGCACACGGTCCTTGGAAAGGCGGCGTTCCTCGACCAGACGCGGGCGCGCGCGGACGTCCATGGCGCGGCCGATCACCAGGTCCATCGGTTCGCCGACCGCCACGTCGCGTACGGCTTGCTCGCCGGCGAAGGTTGGGCGGCCCTCGGCGGTTTCGATCGCCGACAGGGCGCCTGAGGGCAGCGGCTTGCCGAGGCCGTTGGTGGTCTTGTTCTCGAGGCGCAGGACGACATCCGGCGTCACGAACGGCGCGTCGGCCTCGCCGTAGTCGTTGTAGCTGTCCATTGCGACCGCATAGAGCCGCTGGAAGGCCACATCCTTCTGGTCGAGGAAGGCGACCTGCTTGGTCTGCCGGGCGTTCAGGGTGACCGGCTCGGGCAAGGTATAGAGCTTGTAGTCGCCCAGGTTCGACTGCTCGGCCAGCTTGGCGCGCGCGCCGGTGACGACCACCTCGCCGCGCGAGGGGGCGAACATGGGGACGGCCGACATGACCGGCGGAATCGGGAGCGGCGGCGCGGGCGGAGGGGGCGGCGGCGGGGCCTGGCCGTAGTGGGTGGTGTCCATCGGCCAGCAGGCGCGATAGATGGTCTTTGACTGCCCCCTGTCCACGCGCACGGGGGTGCGCGAAAGCTTTCCGGCCACTGCCTGGGTCTTGGCGCCGACAAATTGGCTGCCGCCGCTGTTGACCAGGGTCAGCCAGCCGGTCAGGTCCAGGCGGCGCCCGTCGGGATGGATGCGCGCCACATAGTCGGCCTGCCAGTTCACGCCGAGCGCCAGATACGACAGGGTCACCTTGGCGCGCGTGGGCGAGGGAACCTCGACGACGGTCGAGAGGCTGGGCTTGTCGGTGAGCCCATCGGGGACGCGGTCGAGCACAAGGCGCTCGGGGCCGCCCGAACAGCCCAGAGCCTCCACGCCCTCGGCGGTGCGGACCATCAGACCGTAGGGGGCCTGGATCAGCGTCGCGTCGACGGTCTGCTGGCGACCGGTCGTTCGATTGGTGCGCACCACCTTGATCGGTTGGCCCAGCGAACGTTCCACGAGGGTTCCGGGGCTCAGCAGGGCATAGTCGTAGTTTCGCTCGACCGCCTTGCCCGGCAGGCCCTCCAACGCCGCGCTTTGCGGGATCAGGCCCTCGGCGACGCCGTCGAAGCGGAGCGTGTGGCGGCCGGCCGGCAGGTCGACGGTGCGCGTCTCGGTGACCAGAACGAGACCCTTTTCGCGCGACTGCTGTCGGAGCCAGGGGGACATCGCCTGGAACGGTCCGTCACCGTCGCGATAGAGGGTGATCGCGACCGTCTCGGGCGCGCGCGAGGCGAGGGTTTCGGCGTGTGCCGGGAGCGCGGCGGCGAGGGCAAGGGCGCTGGCCGCGAGCAGCTTCTCCTCCCCCGAGAAACGGGGGAGGGGGACCGCGAAGCGGTGGAGGGGGCGCTTGAGACTGGAGGCGACGCCCCCTCCGTCACGACGCGTATTCGCATCGCGCCACCTCCCCCGCGATGCGGGTGAGGAGGATCTGTTCATCACCACCCCGTCTCGACCGTGAAGGTCAGCACGGTTTCGCCATTGGCCGGAACCGGCACGCTCCAGCCCAGGGTGTTGGCGTCGATACGGCGGCCCTTCAGGCTTTCGGTCTTTACGGTGCTATCGCGCCCGAGGCCGCCCTGGCGCAGTTCCACCGTCACCGGCTGGTCCTTGGCGTTGCGCAGCAGGTACTTCATCTCGTAGCGGGTCAGGCGCTTGGAGACGCGGGACTCCGCCACCAGGGTCGCCTGGCTGGAGACGTCGAAGGCCTCGCCGGTCTTGATGGAGAGTTCCGAGCCGCCGGGCGTATGGCCGATGGCGTTCTCGCCGACGAACTTGGGATCCCCGGCGGCGTCGCGCATGTAGACGCGCATCGTTCCGGCGGGGAGCTGGCTGCCCAGGCCCGCGAGCTTGGCGTTGCTGAACTGGATGGCGACGACGGCCTTCACGGGTTCGGCCTGGCTGGTGAACCAGCCTTCGCGGACTTCATAGACCTTCTTGGCGGTGACGCCCTGGGCCGACAGGAAGCCGACCTGCTTGCTCTGGTTCGAGGCGATCGTGGTCCGCTCGGGCAGAGGATAGACGTAGTAGTCGGCGACCCGCTCGCCCACGCCGCTTTCCACGCCAGCGCTGATCATCCCGGACGACCGACGCGGCTGGAAACCGCCGCCGTCGTTCAACTGGTTGACGTCGCCCGCCACCAACTGGGTACGCGCATTTTCGAACGGCGTGCCGGAGTTGTTGGACAGCGTGATCCAGCCCTGGAGATCCAGAGCGCCCTTGGCCTCGTCGAACAGGGCGACATAGTCGGCCTTCCAGGACAGGCCCGAGGTCAGGTAGCTCAGCTTGGCTTGGCGCGGACCGGCGGTGGCGGCCTCGACATTGACCGACAGGGTCGGACGGGCGCGAAGGGTCTCGGGCACCTTGTCGAAAATCACGCGGGTCGGCACGCCGTCGTCGCGCAGAACCTCGATCCGGTCGCCGATCTTCAGGACGACGCCCTGGTTTGCGGCCAGGACAGTGGCGACCTCGGTGGTCTCCTTGCCGTCGCCGGGGTTGGTGCGGACGATCTTGACCTGCTGTCCGACCGCCTTCTGCATCAGCTTGTCGGGCGTCAGCAGGTCGTAGTCGAAGTTCTGCTCCAGGATCGTCACGCCTGGCGCCGACAGGCTGACCGTCTCGGGGCGGATCGCGGCGGAGACGTCCTTGAACTCCAGCTTCTGACGCCCGGCCTTCAGGTCCAGCGGGCGAGCATCCTCCACCAGGGCGAGGTTGGAATTGTAGATGGTGACCGAGACCTCGCGCTCCTGCGCGAGGGCGGCGAGCGGGGCCAGTAGCAGCGCGGCCGAGGCCAGCAGCATGCGGCGGTTCATCGACGTCCTCCCGTGTATTTACAGAGGTAAGCTACACGGGATTGAGGCGGTGTCGAGGCGGTTGAGCGCTTCCCAATCCGAACTTCCCGGCGAAAGCCGGGACCCAGCTTCAGGCAGAGTGGCGGACCTCTAGAGCGCCTGCGCCTTACGATCTGGGCCCCGGCGTTCGCCGGGAAAATCGGTGGAAGGCTAGCCGCCCCAGACCTGCTTCAGGCGCGCGTCACGACCGCAGCCGGTGCGATAGGCCATATAGTTCAGCTTGTTCCGCTTGGCGTAGTCGCGGTGGTATTCCTCGGCCGGATAGAAGGTCTGCAGCGGCAGGATGGGGGTCTTCATCGCGCCGGTCTTCAGGCGCTTGGCGGCCTCGGCGCGGGACTTCTCGGCGATCGGGCGCTGGGCGGGCGTGACGAATACGGCGGGGCGGTAGGACGGTCCCCGGTCGCAGAACTGGCCGCCGTCGTCGGTGGGGTCGACCAGCTTCCAGTAGCGATAGAGCAGGAACCCATAGTCCAGCTTAGCCGGATCATAGGTGACGCGGACGGCCTCGTAGTGGCCGCTGGTCTCGCTGGTGACGTCCCGATAGGTCGGGTTCTTCAGGTGGCCGCCGGTGTAGCCGCTTTCGACCTTGAGCACGCCGGGCACGCCCTGCATGTCGTGCTCCATGCACCAGAAGCATCCGCCGGCGAAGACGGCGGTCTCGGTCTTCGGGGCCGCCAGGGCGGGAGCGGCCAGCATGGCGAGGGTGGCGGCGATAAGGATGATCAGGCGGCGCATCGTGAACTCCGGAGGTATGGTTCTACAGATACGCACGCCGGCGCGGATCGGTTACTGCCGCCAGCCGAATCCGACGCCGCGCACGGAGGGACAAGCCGCCAGCCGCGAGGCCAAAACTTGCGCGCGGTCGTCGCCCTGGTCGTCGATCTCGAGGCGAATAGCCATGTGCGCCCCCTCGGGAACGGCGGACAGGGCGCGCAGGCGGGCCTGCTGCACCGAGGCCACGCCCAGCACGCGCATCAGCGCGTCGGGGGTGTCGTCGGCGGTGACCAGGAAGAGGCGGCGACGCAGGGACGCAAGGTCGCCGCCTTGCTGTTTGAGCGGATCTACGCGGTCGCTCACGGACGGAACCACTGGTGCTCGACCGAGGCCGAATTGACGCCCGGCCAAGCGGCGAGATCACGCGCCAGCAGACGGGCGGCCTGGTCGCCCAGATGGCGCACCTTCAGCGACGCTTCGACGATCTGGCCCACGGGCTTCATGGTCAGGCCGCACAGTTCGGCGCCGCTGTCGGCGAGGCCCTGGCGCACGGCTTCCAGAGCGCTGGGGGCGTCCTGAGCGGCCAGCAGCAATTGGTGGACCGTGACGCCGTCATGGTCGCTATGAAAGGCGGGTGGAGAGGGCAGGTAGCTCATTGGGGTCGATCCTTGGCTTGAGAGACTTGGAGGACCGAGGAACCGCGCAACAAAAAACCCCGCTCGTGGGAGCGGGGCTTTTTGGAGATCTTGCGATCCTTCGGCTTTGGGTTTGGTAGGGTTTCCTACCGCTGCTTGCGCCGATTTTGCCCCGTTCGAACTCGGACGGTTTTAATCTGATTAATCATGTTCCACATCGCCACGGCGCACGACATCACGGCCACGGCGGTAAGGCCGGTGGTCATAAAGGCGGCGAAGGCGAAGGTCGATTGCATGTGGAAGCGATGATTTCCGTTAGCGCAGCCTAGAGGTAGCGCGGGGTTTTCGGTTGCGCAAGGTCTTGCCGGCGAAAGAGGCGATCGGTCGCGGGACGGGGCGGTTTTGCCCTCGGCGAGGCGGGGCGCCTGGAAATTCAGCACTCGCCCCCACCGGACCTCGCTTGGCGAGGTCGTCCGCCCCCGGAGGGGGCGGAAGGCGCGCGAACCTTCTTACCCCTAAGGGGGAGGAGGGCCGCAGGCCCGGAGGGGGCGAGTCAGCGATTACCCCCGCAGCTTGCCGCCGGCCTTTTCCGCCGCCGCGACGACCTTGGCCGACAGGGCCTCGATCTCGGCTTCGGTCAGGGTGGCTTCGCGCGGCTGGACCACGATCTCGATCGCGACCGACTTGAAGCCCTCCGGCACGCCGGGGCCTTCATAGACGTCGAACACGCGCGCGGTGGTGATCAGCGCCTTGTCGGCGCCGGCCAGGGCCTTCACGAGATCGCCGGCGGCCTTGGGCTTCTCCACCAGGAACGCGAAGTCGCGGGTCAGCGGCATCAGGGCCGAGGGCGAGAAGGCCGGGCGGGTCTTGATCGACTTCTTCTTCGGCTCGGGGATCGCCTCCAGGGTGATCTCGAAGCCATAGACCGGACCGGCGACGTCCAGAGCCTTGAGCACCGCCGGGTGGATCTCGCCGAACTCGGCCATCACCGCCTTGGGGCCCAGTTGCAGGCGCGCCGAGCGGCCCGGGTGCCACCAGGACGAGGCGGTCCCTTGCGCCGTCTGCAGCGAGGCGACGGGTGCGCCCAGCTCTTCCAGCAGGCCCAGCAGGTCGGCCTTGACCGTGAAGACGTCGCCTTGCGGCGCCTTGTCCCAGCCGCGCGGAGCCTTGGGGACCAGGATCGCCGAGACGACGGTGCGCTGGTCGGCGGGCTTGTCACCGTGGAAGGTCGGGCCGATCTCGAACAGGGCCGCGTCCGGGAAGCCCTGGCGGGCGTTGCGGCCGGCAGCTTCGATCAGGTTGGGCAGCAGCGACGGGCGCATGCAGTCCAGCTCCGAGGCGATCGGATTGGCCAGCACCAGCACGTCCTGGCCGCCGCCGAACAGCTCTGCGGTCTTGCGGTTGGTGAAACTGAACGTCACGGCCTCGGCGTAGCCGGCGGCCGCCAGGGCGCGACGGGCGGCGCGGGCGCGGGCCTGCTTGGCGGTCAGGATGCCGCCGACGGCGCGCGGAACCTCCGGCAGCGGCGTCGAGGGCAGGGCGCCATAACCGGCGATGCGCGCGACTTCTTCCACGAGGTCGGCCTTGCCTTCCACGTCGCGGCGGAAGGTCGGCGGGGTGACGGTCCAGGGCGAGCCCAGCGCGACGTCGAAGCCCAGCGCCGCCAGGATCTGGTGGGTCTTCTCCGGCGTCACGGCCAGGCCCGACAGCTGGCCGACATAGTCGGGGTCGAAGGCGAAGCCCTTCGGCGCGGGCGGAACCTCGCCGACATAAAGAACCTCTGACGGCTCGCCGCCGCACAACTCCAGGATCAGCTTGGTGGCCAGCTCGATCCCGTCCACCAGCGAGCCGGTGTCGACGGTGCGGGCGAAGCGGTACTGGGCGTCGCTGGCGATGCCGGTCGTGCGGCCGGTCTGGGCGATGCGGATCGGCTCGAACCAGGCGCTCTCGATGAAGACGTCCACGGTGTCGTCCGAGCAACCGGTGCTTTCGCCGCCCATGACGCCACCGAGGCCGATCGGACGCTCGCCGCCCGCGTCAGCGATCACGCACATCTCCGGCGTCAGCTCGTAGGTCTTGCCGTCCAGGGCGATCAGGTGCTCGTCGCCGTTCACGCCGTGACGGCCCAGGCGCGTGGAGATCTCGCTCCCCGACAGCTTGGCCACGTCATAGACGTGCAGCGGGCGGGCGCGGTCGTAGGCGATCAGGTTGGTGACGTCCACGAGGGCGCTGATCGGGCGCAGACCGATGGCGGTCAGGCGGTCCTGCAGCCACTTGGGCGAGGGGCCGTTCTTGACGCCGCGGATATAGCGGCCAGCGAAGGCCGGGCAGGCCTCGCCGTCGACCTTGACGCTGATCGGGCTCGGATAAGTTCCCGGGATCGGCGCGATCGACAGGTCCTTCAGTGTGCCCACGCCGGCGGCGGCCAGATCGCGGGCGATGCCGGCGACGCCCAGCCAGTCGGGGCGGTTGGGGGTGACTTCAAAGTCGATGACGGCTTCCAGGCCCAGGGCGTCGACGGCCGGCGTGCCGACGGCGAGGCTATCGGGCAGCTCCATGATGCCGTCGCTCTCGGTGGCGTATTCCAGCTCGGCGGCCGAGCAGAGCATGCCGTTCGAGACCACGCCGCGCACCGGCTTCTCGACCAGGGTTACGCCCAGGCCCGGCACATAGGCGCCGATCGGGGCGTAGATGGTGGTCAGGCCCGCGCGCGCGTTCGGCGCCCCGCAGACGATCTCCTTGCGGCCGTCGACCGTGTCGACCTGGCAGACCTGCAGGCGGTCGGCGTTCGGGTGACGCGCGGCCTCGACGATCTTGCAGACCGTGAACGGCGCCAGCTTGGTCGCCGGATCAGTGACGTGCTCGACCTCGAGCCCGGCCATGGTCATGGCCGCGACGATCTCGGGGACGGTGGCGGTGGTCTCAAGGTGATCCTTGAGCCAGGACAGGGTGAATTTCATCGTCGGTCTCTCAAAATCCTCCCCCTCTGGGGGAGGGGGACCGCGAAGCGGTGGAGAGGGGAGTAGCTGCAGGCGTTGCGCTGACTTCCCCCTCACCCGGCTTCGCCGGGAGCTCCCCCGCTAGGGGGAGCATTCATTCAGCTCAGGCCGCTGGCCGGGTTCGGCGCGGCGAAGGCGCTAAAGCCGTAGTGCGACAGCCAGCGGACGTCCGACGACCACATGTCGCGCAGGTCCGGCATGCCGTACTTCAGCATGCCCAGGCGGTCGACGCCCATGCCGAAGGCGAAGCCCTGGTACTCGTCCGGATCGATGCCGCAGGCGCGCAGCACGTTCGGGTGAACCATGCCGCAGCCCAGGATCTCGAGCCAGCTCGTGCCCTGGCCGATCTTGATCTCGCCGCCTGAGCGGTCGCACTGGACGTCCATCTCGGCCGACGGCTCGGTGAACGGGAAGTGGTGCGGACGGAACTGGGTGGTCACCGCGTCGGTCTCGAAGAACCGCGCCAGGAAGGTCTCCAGGGTCCACTTCAGGTGGCCCATGTGAATACCCTTGTCGATCACCAGGCCCTCGACCTGGTGGAACACCGGGGTGTGGGTGGCGTCGTTGTCGCAGCGATAGGTGCGGCCCGGCGCGATGATCCGGATCGGCGGCTTTTGCGACACCATGGTCCGCACCTGCACCGGGCTGGTGTGGGTGCGGAGAAGCATGCGCTCACCATCTTCCTTCGGATTGAAGAAGAAGGTGTCGTGCATCTCACGGGCTGGGTGCTTCTCGGGGAAGTTCAGGGCCGTGAAGTTGTGGAAGTCGTCCTCGATATCCGGACCCTCGGCCACGGCGAAGCCCATCTCGGCGAAGATGGCGACCATCTCGTCCATGGTCTGCATGGTCGGGTGGACGCTGCCCTTGCGGCGGTAGGGCGCGGGCAGCGACAGATCCAGCGTCTCGCTGGCCAGGCGCGCGTCCAGTTCGGCGGCTTCCAGGGCGGCCTTCTTTTGCCCGATGGCGTCCTGGACCTTGTCGCGCAGGGCGTTGATCGCCGCGCCCTGGGTCTTGCGCTCCTCGGGGCTCATCGCGCCCAGGGTTTTCAGCAGGCCCGAGATCGAGCCGGTCTTGCCGACGGCGGCCACGCGGACGGCGTCGAGCGCTTGGAGATCCGAGGCGGCGGCCACCTGGGCCAGCACGTCGGCTTCGAGAGTGTTGAGATCGGTCATGACGGGCATCCGTCTAGAGGATTTGAAGCGGCGGTTGAACCGATAGTTGGGTTTTGTCCCATCCACCTCCCCCGTTTCACGGGTGAGGAGGAAAGCGCCGGACAGCAAAAAGCCCCCAGGCTCGCGCCTGGGGGCTTTGCAAGATCGGTTGGATCAAAGACCCAAAAAGACCTTAGGCCAGGGCGGCGCGAACCTTGTCGGCGATGGCCTTGAACGCAGCCGGGTCGTTGCCCGCGATATCGGCCAGGACCTTACGGTCCATGACGATACCCGCCACGTCCAGGCCGTGGATAAACTGCGAGTAGGTGAAGCCTTCCAAACGGGCGCCGGCGTTGATGCGCTGGATCCACAGCGAACGGAAGGCGCGCTTGCGCACCTTGCGGTCGCGGTAGGCGTACTGGCCGGCCTTGTCGACCGCGGCCTTCGCCGTACGGATGGTGTTCTTGCGGCGCCCGTAGAAGCCCTTGGCTTGCTCGAGAACCTTCTTGTGCTTGGCGTGAGCAACCACGCCACGTTTAACGCGAGCCATGTGTCAGCGCTCCTCTTACAGGCCGTAGGGCAGGTAGGTCTTGATGATCTTGGCGTCGGCCTCGCTCATCACCTTCGTGCCGCGCTGCTGGCGGATGTACTTGCCATTGTGGCCGATAAGGCGGTGGCGCTTACCAGCGACGCCGGCCTTCAGCTTGCCCGTGGCGGTCAGTTTGAAGCGCTTTTTAGCGCCCGACTTGGTCTTCAACTTCGGCATTTCGCGTCGGAGCTTGCGCCCCGTCCTCTAGAAGCATGACGAACCGCCATGGCATGCCAATGGCCAGGCGGTTCCGGAAAGGCGGCGTAGCTACAGGAAAGACTCGGCTCTGGCAAGCACTTAGGCGGCCGTCTTGGTCCGGCGGACGATGACGAGCGCGAAACCGATGGCCGGAACCATCAGGGCCGCGCCGACCCAGTAGGGACCGCCGATGGCGATCCCGAACACCGGTCCAGCCAGCAGCGGCCCGCCAATTCGGGCCAGCGATCCGGCGGCCATGTTCAGACCCAGCATCTGGCCCTGGCGATCGGGCGGGGTGGCGCGCGAGATCAGGGCCCCGACGCAGGGAAACACCAGCGACTGGCCAAACGCGGTGCACGCCACGGCCACCACGGCCAGGGCGGGCTTGGAAATGAATGGGGTGATCAGCAGCGACGTCCCGATGATCGACAGGCCCGCCGTCAGCACCCGCGCCTCGCCAAAGCGTCGGGCCAGGCGGCCGGTCAGCACGCCCTGGCCGATCGAGGCGATGACGCCGATCAAGGCGAAGCAGGCCGCCACCTGGCTGGCGGTCCAGCCAAAGCGCGTGTCGGCGTAGAGACCGAACACAGACTCCATGCCCGCGAAGGCGGCGGTCGAGATCAGGGTGACCAGCAGCACGCGCGAGAGGATCGGATGGGCGGCCGCCTGGTTCAGGGCCTCCAGCCGGTGGGTCTGCGGCGCGCCGGGTGCGGATGGCGCGCGGCTTTCCTTGACGAAGAGGATGACGCCCAGAGCGGCCGTCCCGGCCATGGCGGCGGCCAGGAACAGCGGCAACTGGTAGCCTAGGGCGCCGGCGCCTGGTCGCATGACCATCACCAGGCCCGGACCGATGACGAAGCCCGCCCCGAACGCCGCGCCCAGCAGGCCCATCCGCCCGGCGCGCTTTTCCGGCGGGGTGACGTCGGCCATGTAGCCCTGGATGGTCGAGATGTTGCCGCTGCCAAAGCCGCCAACCAGCCGAATGGCCATGGCTACCCAGATGTTCGGCGCGAAGGCCAGGGCCAGATAGGCCAGGGTGTTGGCGATGATCGTGACGATCAGCACCGGCCGCCGGCCGATGCGGTCGGACAGACGCCCCCAGAACGGCTCCCCGAAGAACTGTCCCAGGCTGTAAGCGGCGAACATCGTCGTCACCTGCCACGGCGCGGCGTCCATCGACCGAGCGTAGAACGGCAGCAGCGGAATGATCACGCCAAAGCCCACCAGGTTGATGAAGACAACCAGGAGAAGGACGGCCAGGGCGCGGTTGCTGTGGGCGGGCTCGGACATCAGGCGGCGGGATTTACGCCCGATGTCCAATCTTGGCGACCGTAAAACAAAAACGCCCCGGCCGCGGGGCCGGGGCGTTTCGGTGTCTACCCTGGGATCCGATCCTACCGAGGGGCCAGGATCATGATCATCTGCCGGCCTTCCATGCGCGGCTCGTACTCGACCTTGGCGACCTCGTCGAAGTCGGCCTTGACCTGCTGCAACAGCTTCATGCCGAGTTCCGGGTGCGCCATTTCACGACCCCGGAAGCGCAGGGTGACCTTCACCTTGTCGCCTTCCTCGAAGAAGCGGAACATCGACTTGGCCTTCACGTCATAGTCGTGCTTGTCGATGTTCGGTCGGAGCTTGATCTCCTTGAGCTCGACCACCTTTTGCCGCTTGCGCGCCTCGTTCTTCTTCTTCTGCTCCTGGAACTTGAACTTGCCGTAGTCCAGGATCTTGCAGACGGGAGGATTGGCGTTCGGAACGATTTCCACCAGGTCCAGGCCGGCTTCCTCAGCCGCTTCCATAGCGGACGCGGTCGGCATCTCGCCTTGCTTTTCGCCGTGTTGGTCGATCAGCAAGACGCGGGGGACGCGGATTTCATCGTTGATACGCGGCCCATCCTTGACGGGCGGCGTTTGCATAGGACGGCGAATAGGGCGGCTCCGAGGCTGTTGGTATGAAGAGCGGTGACTAAGAATATAGCTGAACGCATACGCGCCGCGCTGGGCGCGCCGCGAGAACCTGATATATGACGCGCCCGCTGCGCTGTATCAAGCGAAGGCGGTCAAACAGACGCTGGCGGGTCCATTTTTTTGGCCCTGTGGCTTGGCTCGGCGATCATTCGGGCCAATCGGGACGGAAACGGCGAGGCGGGGATGAGTTTTCCCTGAACCAAGACCCCTGACCGACTCATGCCCGAGCACCGCCACACCGCCCTCGAAGACATCCACGCGCTCCTGATCGGTTCCAGCTTCATCGCCGTGGGGCTGACTTTGCTGAAGGCGGCCGGCCTGGTGACGGGTGGGGTCGCGGGCGTGGCGCTGATCGTCTCCTATCTCAGCGGCTGGCCGGTCGGCGTCGTGTTCTTCGTTCTGAACCTGCCGTTCTATGTCCTGGCGCAGCGCACGCTGGGCTGGGCGTTCACCCTCAAGACCCTGGCGACGAACCTGTTGCTGGCCGCCCTGGCCTGGGGCATGCCGCACTGGCTGAAGGTCGGGGGTATCGATCCGATCTTCTCGGCCGTCTTCGGCGGCACGATCATCGGCATGGGCATTCTGGCGCTGGCCCGTCACCGGTCCAGCGTCGGCGGGGTCGGGGTCCTGGCGCTCTATCTGCAGGAGCGGCGGGGAATCAGCGCCGGCAAGGTGCAGATGGCGGCCGATTGCCTGGTGGTGGCCGCAGCGTTCTTCACGATCAGCTTCGACAAGTTGCTCTTGTCGATCGCCAGCGCGGTGGCGCTGAGCGCGGTGATCATCGCCAACCACAAGCCGGGGCGCTACGCGGGGTATTAGTGCGGCAGCAGCGCCACCGCCGCGCTGGCCACGGTGCTGACCGGCAGCGCCTTCAGGTCGGGCGAGCGGATTACCGCCACGTGGCCGCGGGGTCCGCACAGCTCCGGGTCCGAAGCGTCGGAGAAGAGGGCGATGGTCGGAGCGCCGGCGGCCGCCAGCAGGTGGGTCGGGCCGGTGTCATTGCCGACCGCCAGCGCCGCCTTGGCCCCCAGCACGGCCAATTGCGCGAAGTCGGTGCGGCCGGTCAGGTCGCGGGCGCCGCCCACGGCCTTCTGGATCTGGCGGGCCATGGCGCTTTCCTGCGGACCGCCGATGATGACGATGTCCAGGCCCTTGGCCTTCAGCAGTGAACCCAACTGGGCGTAGTTCTCGACCGGCCAGCGCTTTTCGAGGCGATGGGCCGAGCCGCCCGGGATAAACAGGACATAGGGACGCGGCGCCGCAGCGCCCGCAACCGGACGGGGCTCCTTGTGCTTGCGCAGGATCCAGGACAGGTCGGGCGGCGGCGCGCTGCCGGGCTCGGTCGGCGCGTCCGGCCAGATGCCCGCCGCGCGAAGCTGATCGGCCTGGCGCTCCAGCGTGTGCATCCGCAGCCGGGCCGACCCCTTCTGCGGCAGGGCGCAGCCAAACGCGATGCCGTTCCACTGCGGCGCAAACGGACGCAGCAGCTGGAAGTACCAGTTGGTGCGGCTGTTGGTCTGGAGGTCATAGATGCGGTCGTAGCGCGCCTTGCGGATACGCCCGATCATGGCCAGCGTCTGGCCGAAGTCCTCCGGCCGACCGTCGGTCTCGACGCTGTTGAAATAGGGGCTGAGCTTGGCCAGCGCCTCGAAGGGCGGGGTGGTCAGCAGGGTGATCTTGGCCTTGGGGTGGGCTTCGCGGATCTTGCGCATCGCGGCCAGGGCCAGGACGAAGTCGCCCAGCGCTCCCAGCTTGATGACCAGGACCTTCTTGATCTCCTTGCTCAAGACGAACGCTCCAAACCCAGTACGCGCGCATAGACCTTGAGGGTCGCTTCGCACATCGCGTCCACCGAATACAACCGCCGTGCACGTAAACGAGCGGCTTGTCCCATGGTTTGACGTGCGGAAGCGCCAATGTCGGCGGCGTTGAGCAGCGCGGCGGCCCAGGCCTCGGCGTCGCCGGGGGCGACCAGCCAGCCTGTTTCGCCCGGGACGACCGTCTCGCGGGTTGCGCCGTGGTCGGCGGCGATGACCGGCCGCCCCATCACCTGCGGTTCCACGGCTGTGCGGCCGAAAGCCTCGGGCTCCAGGGACGGGGCGATCGCCAGGTCGCTGAGCAGGTAGGCGGCCGGCATGTCGTCGCAATGGCCGACCAGCTTGACCGCGTCCTGCAGGCCAGCCTCGGCGATCGCTGTCTCCAGTTCGGCCCGATAGCCCTTACGGCCCTGGTCGTCGCCGGCCAGCAGCAGCAGAATCTTGTCCTCGCCGCGCGCCTTCAGCAGCGCCATAGCCTGCACCAGCAGGCCCTGGCCCTTCCAGCGCGTCAGACGGCCGGCCAGCAGCACCTTGAGGCGACGCTCGTCGGGCGCGACGCCCCAGGCCTTGCGCAGGGCCTCAATCCGGTCCGCGCTGACGATCCCTGGCTCGAAGCGAGAGAGATCAACGCCGCGCGGGATGGCCACCACCTTGTCAGCGGAAACGCCATGCTCGCGGATGACGTGCTCGCGCGTGTACTCGGAATTGGCGATCACCACGGCGCCCTTGGTCATCACCGCGTTGTACCAGCGCTTGAGGCCGGATTTGGCGTTGTAGACGCCGTGATAGGTGGCCACGAACGGGACCTTGGTGGCGTGGGCGGCCCACAGGGCGCTGAACGCCGGCGCGCGCGAACGGGCATGCACCAGGCTGACCTTCTCGCGCCGGATAAGGTCGATCAGCCGCGCCGCGTTGCCCAGGATCACCAGAGGGTTCTTGGATTGGGCCGGCATTTGAGCCAGGCGCCCGCCATCGGCCTCCAAGCGCGCGGCCATCCGACCGCCGCGGGTCGCGACCAGCGCCTTGCCGCCTTGCGCGACCACGGCGTGGGCGACATCAATCGTCGTCTGTTCGGCGCCGCCGGTTTCAAGTTCCGGCGTCACTTGCAGCAAGGTGAAATTGGCGGGTAGGTCGGGCACGCGAGTCTCGACGGCGATAACGGCCCGTAGTTAGCGAAAGGATCAGGGCGACGCCATGACCGAATCCCGGGGCGCCGTGACGCGCGAAGACGGATCGACCCTCGCCTGGCGGCGCGTGGACGGCGAAGGCCCTACGGTCGTATGGCTGGGCGGCTTCCATTCCGACATGACGGGAACCAAGGCCGAGGTGCTGGCCGAGCAGGCCAAGGCGACGGGCGGCAACTATCTGCGGTTCGACTATTTCGGCCATGGTGAGTCCGGCGGGGCCTTCCAGGACGGCACGATCACGAGGTGGCGCGACGACGCCTTGGCGGTGATCGACGCTCTGACCGACGGGCCGCTGGTGCTGGTCGGCTCGTCGATGGGCGGCTGGCTCTCTTGCCTCGCGGCCATCGCCCGGCCCGACCGGGTGAAGGCCATGGTGCTGATCGCGCCGGCGCCGGACTTCACCGAGAAGCTGATGGCGCCCGAACTCTCCGCCGAGGCCAAGGCGGCCATCGCCCGCGACGGCTTCTGGATCCGCCCATCGGAGTACGACGACGGCGGCTATCCGATCACGCGCGATCTGCTGGAGGACGGTGCGCGGTGGTCGATTCTGCCCGGCCCCGTGCCGATCGATGTTCCCGTCCGTATCCTGCAGGGCGGAGCCGACCCCGATGTGCCCTGGACCCACGCCCTGGAACTGGCCAACGCCCTGACCTCGGACAATGTCGTCTTCAGCCTGATCAAGGACGGCGACCACCGCCTTTCGCGCCCGCAGGACCTGGAGCGTCTGGTCGCCGCCGTGACGGAGGCCAAGGGGCTGGCCGAACCGGAAGAGGGGGATCTGGTCTCCCGCCGCCTGGCGCGCGCGGCGCGGCTGCGGAATGCCGCTGGTCTCGAAGCGACCGGCATAGCGCCGCGTCCACTGCCGATTGATGACGAATAGGCTCTAGCCGCCCGCCTTCAGGATCGCCGCCAGACCCTCGCGATAGGTCGGATATTTGGGGCGCCAGCCCAGTTCGGCCTTGGCTCGCGCGTTCGAGACACGCTTGTTCTCGGCGTAGAACCGCCGGGTGGCCGGCGACATGCCCAGTTCGTTGAACGGCAGGTCCGGCGGAACCGGAACGCCCAGCAGCCTAGCGGCGTGTTCCATCACGTCCTGGGGCGGGGCCGGCTCGTCGTCGACGAGGTTGTAGATCCCGCCTGCGCGCGGGTGATCCAGCGAAGCCAGCAGGCCCGAGACGATGTCGTCGACGTGGATGCGGCTGAAGACCTGGCCCGGCTTGACGATCCGGCGGCCTTCGCCGGCGCGCAGGCGGTCCAGCGCGCTGCGGCCCGGGCCATAGATCCCCGGCAGGCGGAAGGTGGTCACGGTCAGTCCCATGCCACGCCCGACCTGGCGCCAGTCGCGCTCGGCCCCGACCCGGCGGGCGCCTTCGACCGATTGGGCCTTGAGGGGCGAGGTCTCGAACACCCAGCGGCCGTCGAAGTCGCCGTAGACGCCGGTCGTCGACAGATAGCCGATCCAGTCCGGATAGGCCTGGGCGCGCGCCAGGGCGGGGACCAGCGATTCCAGGCCCGGGCAGCCGTCTGGGCCCGGCGGGGCGGTGACCAGAATCGCGTTCACGCCCGACAGGGCGGCCAGCATCGACTCCGGATCACGCGGGTCGGCGGGGGTGATCCCCCGGTCGCGAAGCGCTTGAGCCTGGTCAGGGTTGCGCGCGGAGGCGGCGATGTCCCAGCCGCGTTCCTGCAACGCGTCGGCGAAAGCCGCGCCCACATAGCCCATACCGAACACGAACAGACGCAAGGCCCAACTCCGCCCCAAGAACCGGGCTTCAAACCCGCCCCAAACCCCAGCGGATCAAGCCTTGGAAAAAACCCTCGACGCAACCCCTCAAAGGGCGCTTGCAAACCGCGAAGCGCTCTGCCATAAGCCGCCTCCTCGTCGCGGGGCGCTCTTCTGGGCCTCGCCGATGCGGGCGTAGCTCAGTGGTAGAGCGCCACCTTGCCAAGGTGGATGTCGAGAGTTCGAATCTCTTCGCCCGCTCCATTCTCCCGGTTTCCGGGCAGGCTGGATGAGACCATATCTCGCGAATAGCGCGGGCGTAGCTCAGTGGTAGAGCGCCACCTTGCCAAGGTGGATGTCGAGAGTTCGAATCTCTTCGCCCGCTCCATTCTCGGTTCTTCTCCGACAATTGGACCTTATCGATTTGTTCCTTCGGGACGGTCGATTCGCGTGTGGACGCAGCGCGGCCTTGGCCTAATCTTGGCCGCATGACTCAGCATCGCACTTGGCGCGCCGCCCTGGCCGGCGTCTGTCTCTCCGCCCTGGTCGCTTCATCCGCCTGGGCCGGCCCCGCCGAAACCCTCACTGGCCTGGTCGCGCGCTACGAGGCGCTGGGTAATGCGGACGGCGACCCTGACGACGGCGGCGGTGACGCGGCGCGCTGGCGTCTGCCCGATGTTTCGCCGGCCGCCGACGCCGCGAAGCTGACCAAGCTCAAGACGATCGCCGCCGACCTCTCGGCCATGGACGTGACGGGGCTCTCCGACGACGAGAAGCTGACGCGGGACCTGCTGCTGTGGGCGGTGAAGGACCGCGTCGAGGCGGGCGGCTTCGACGAGGCCCGAATGCCGTTCAGCAGCGACGGCGGCTTTGACGTGATGATGCTGTATCGCGCCAGTGGCATGCGCCTGAAGACCGAGGCCGAGGCGCGGCGCTGGATCGCTCTGCTGAACCGCATGCCAGCCTGGTACGCCGCCAACATCGCCAACGCCCGGCGCGGCGTGAGCACGGGCTTCGTCCACGCCGTCTCGACCGCCCAGGCCGTTCAGGACCGCGCCCAGCGCGCCGCCGCCACGCCGCTGGCCGACGATCCGCTGCTGGCCCCGCTGCGCGCTCTGCCCGCCAGCGTTCCTGAAGCGACCCGAGCGGCGCTGTTGGCCGAGGGCGAGAAGGCGATCAAGGACAGCGTCGCGCCCGCCCGCGCCAGCTTCGTCAAGTTCATGGCCGAAGAGTACGTGCCACGGGCAGCCAAGAGCCTCGCGGCGTCCGACCTGCCCGACGGCAAGCGCTACTATGCGTTCCTGGCGCGTCGTCACACCACCACGACCCTGACGCCCGACCAGATCCACGACATCGGCCAGGCCGAGGTGAAGCGCATCCGGGCCCGCATGGAAGAGACCATGAAGGCCGCTGGCTTCCAGGGCGACCTCCCGGCCTTCATCGCCATGTTGCGCAAGGACCCGCGTTTCTACGCCACCAGCCGCCAGCAACTGCTGGAGAAGTCCAGCGAGATCGCCAAGCGCGCCGACGACCAGCTGCCGGCCCACTTTGGCGTGCTGCCGCGTCTGCCCTACGGCGTGCGTGCTGTGCCGGCCAGCATCGAGAAGGGCTACACCACCGGCCGCTACTTCGGCGGCGACGCCAAGGTCGGCCGCGCCGGCGGCCTGATGATCAACACCTCCGAGCTGGACCAGCGGCCGCTCTACGAACTGCCCGCCCTCGTGCTGCATGAGGGCGCGCCGGGACATCACATCCAGACGTCTCTCGCGGCCGAGCAGGCCAACGTCCCCGACTTCCGCAAGAACCTCTACTTCACCGCCTTTGGTGAAGGCTGGGGTCTCTATTCTGAATGGCTGGGCGAGGAGATGGGCATCTACCGCGATCCCTACGAGCTGTTCGGCCGACTGTCCTACGAGATGTGGCGCGCCTGCCGCCTGGTGGCCGACACCGGCATGCACTGGAAGGGCTGGAGCATCGACCAGGCCCGCGCCTGCTTCACCGACAACACCGCCCTGTCGCCGACCAATATCGAGGTCGAGCTCAAGCGCTATGTCTCCTGGCCCGGCCAGGCCCTGGCCTACAAGATGGGCGAACTGAAGCTGCTGGAGCTGCGTAAGCGCGCTGAGGCCAAGTTGGGCGACAAGTTCGACGAGCGCGGTTTCCACGACGCTGTGCTCTTGCGCGGTTCTCTGCCGCTGTCCGTCCTTGAAACCCGGATCGACGTCTGGACCGCTCAGCAGCTGGCCAAGCCCACCGCGCCCACGAAGCCCAAGGGCTGATCTGATTGGCATGAGCACGCTCGCGCATGTCGGGGCGAATCGTTTTGGCGAATTCTCCCGTCGCCTAAGGGCGGCGGGCTGGATTCTATCTGCGTCTATCCCCGAATGCCCATGGGATTATCGATGCAATTAGCCAGCAAATACAAGGTCATGAAAGGCTGAGTCTCGTGCGCAATAGGAATATCTTCCTCGGCGCGGAATATATACCTATAGTGGTGTTCGCCGGTCGCGCTCGCGGCCTGGATGAGAGGACGCCATGCTGGTTCAAGCCTTTGAGGATATGTGGGCGATCTCGCCCGATCCCCGACGCGACCGCCTGACGGTCGGCTTTGTCACCCATCTCGTTTCCCTGGCCACCGGCGTGCCGGCGGCGGAGATCGCGGCGCCCAGGCGCGCGTCGCACACCGCCGTCCGCGCGCGGCAGCTCGCCATCTATCTGACGCACATCACGTTCCACTGGTCGCTCGCCCGCGTCGCTTTCGCGTTCGGCCGTGACCGCACCACCTGCGGCCATGCCTGCCGGAAGATCGAGGACCTACGCGAGAACGAGGCCTTCGATCGGCGTTTGGCCGAACTTGAGGCGTGCCTGCGCCAGGCGCCGTCCCACGCGCAGGAATTGCCGCAATGAACCCGTCTCCGGACGTACGCTTCGAGGCCGAACTTCAGGCCCGCAGACGCGCTGAACGCGCCATGCGGCTGTTGGAGCGGCCCGGCGCGGTGGTGGAGGCGTGCAATGGCGCGTACGGGGTCCGACTGGGGGCCAGTCGTCGGCGCCGCGCGATGCTGGTGCTGGATGAGGCGGCCTTTACGATGCTGGCCCGTGAAGCGACCTTGAAGCCGCGCCCGGAAGGCGGGTGGAGCATGGTCGCCCGGCCGGAAACCCACTCGCCGCCTGCAGGGCGACCCGGCGTCGTTGAGGCCGCTGTCGAGGTCGAGAACCGGATCGTTCAACGCAATCTCGGCGAGTCGCCGATCGCCTGGCTAGCGCGCCGCCGCGATAGCCGGGGAAAGCCCTGGTTGTCGGCCGTCGAGGCCGCCGCCGCCGAGCGACTGCGCGAGGATTACGAGCGGCTGGGAACGCTGGGCCGGATGACGATGCGCTGGGACGCGGCGCCGCGCGTCGACGGCGGCGCGCCTTCACTGTCTCCGGTGGAGCGAGACCACGCCACGCGCGAGCGTATCGCCAGGGCGCTGGCGGCGGTTGGACCTGGGCTCCGGGAGATTCTGGAGCGGGTCTGTCTGATGGGCTCGGCGCTGGAGGCCGCGGAGCGCTCGCTGAAACTGCCTCGCCGCTCGGGCAAGACCGTGCTGAAGCTCGCCTTGCAGGCCCTGGCGCGGCACTATCGAATGGTCTGACGTCGTCCTCGGTAAGACGTCACCTCGAAAAAGGGCGGGATCTTCCGATCCCGCCCGTCTCGTGCGCCGCGATGCGCTGTCAGTGCTTCAGCATGTGCTTGATATCGCGCATCTGGTCGTGACCCGACTTCACTGAGGTCCAAGCCTTCTCGATCACCCGGCGGGTCTGCGGATCGACGTCGGTGTCCTGCAGGGCCTTTTCGTACTTGCCCTTGATGTAGTCCTCGCCGGCCTCGACCTCATTGATCACCGCCTCGTCGCCCTTGGTCACGGCGTCCTTCAGGTTCAGGAAGGCGCGGTGGGCGGCGGCCAGGATGGTGCCGTCGTCCTTGGGCTCGCCGCCGAGGCGACGGACTTCGTCCTGCAGTTCCGAGGCGATGGATCGGCGCTCCTGGGCGCGACGCTGAAACAGTTCGGTATAGCGGGAGTTGTCCGCGTCCTTGGCGGCTTCGTCGTAACCGTCGGCGCTGTCGATGGTGGTTTCGACCAGGCCGTTGACGAGCTTGATGTGGTCTTCGTTGGTGTGCATCGCAGGGCTCCGCGTTTGGGGAAGGGGAGCCGTGTCAACGCGGGGCGAGGTCGAACGGTTCAGCCCGTCTTGCTTGGAAGGGTCGCGCCGACGTGGTCGACGCCCAGAGCCTCGCAATGCAGCACCTGACGGTGGCGCTCAGCGGCGCGCGCCTTCTGCTCCTCGCTGCGCTGGTCATGACAGGCCGGGCAGGCCACGCCTTCGACGTAAAGCGGCGAGGTCTGGTCCTCCGGGCTGACCGGCATGCGGCAGCCTCGGCATAGGACGTGATCGCCCTTGGTCAGGCCGTGGCCTACCGAGACGCGCTCGTCGAAGACGAAGCACTCGCCGCGCCAGAGGCTCTCGGGCTCGGGAATCTGTTCCAGATAGTCCAGAACGCCGCCCTTCAAGTGAAACACCTGCTCGACGCCCTCGGCCTTCAGGAAGGCGGTCGACTTCTCACAGCGGATGCCGCCGGTGCAGTACATCGCCACCTTCAGGGGCGCTTGCGGATCGCGCTGCGCCTCGACCGTCTTGCGCCAGTCGCGGAACCAGGCGGGGAAATCGGCGAAGCTGGCGGTCTTCGGGTCGATCGCGCCTTCGAAGCGGCCGACCGCCACCTCGTAGGCGTTACGGGTGTCGATCACCAGGACATCAGGGTCGCTGATCAGCGCGTTCCAGTCGGCGGGCTCGACATAGGTTCCGGCGTCGGTCGGATCGAGGTCGGGCTCGCCCAACGTGACGATCTCCTTCTTCAGCCGGACCTTCATCCGGTAGAAGGGCATGCGTTCGGCCCAGGCGGTCTTCGGCGCCAGGTCAGCGCAGCCGGGCAGCGCGCGGATATGGGCCAGCACGGCCTCAATCGCGGCGTCCTCGCCGGCGACGGTGCCGTTGATCCCCTCGCGCGCCAGTAACAAGGTGCCTTTGACGCCCAAGCTGCAGCACAAGGCCGCCAGCGGTCCCTGGATCGCCGCCGGATCCGGAAACCGCATGAAGCGATAGAGGGCTGCGACGCGGTAGTTACCCAAGAGCGGCCTGCGCGTCGCGCTGGATGCGAGCGACCATCGACTTGAGACCGTTCGAGCGCTGCGACGACAGCGCCTCCGACAGGCCCAGGCGATCAAAGGCGGCCTTGGCGTCGAAGCTGGCGATATCGGCGGCGGCGCGGCCCGAATAGAGCCGCAGCAGGATGGCGATCAGGCCGCTGACGATATGGGCGTCACTGTCGCCGCGAAAGATGATCGAGCCATCGGCTTGCGGTTCGGTCACCAGCCAAACCTGGCTGGCGCAGCCTCTGACCTTGTTCTGCTCGGAGCGTTCAGCGTCGGTCAGCGGCGCCAGGTCCTTGCCCAGCTCGATCACGTAGCGATAGCGCTCTTCCCAATCGCCCAGCAGCTCGAACTCGTCGGCGAGGTCGGTCAGGGCGGCGTCGATGGGGCTGGTCATGCGGGGCGTTTAGGCGCCTCGCCGCGCCAACGCAAGCGGCAGCTAGGCGGCTCTGAGGATCAGGCGGGCCAGGAAGCCGGCGCCGAGGCTGGAGGACAGCTTCAACTGACCGCCCATGGCGCGCGACAGCAGATCCACGATCGGCAAGCCCAGGCCCGCGCCCTCGTTGGTTCGCGTCAGCGCGCAGCCGCCTTGCTCGAACGGCTGCAGCAGGCGGGGGAGTTCGGCGCTTTCGACGCCCGGCCCCTGGTCGCGGATGGCGATCTCGATCTCGCCATCCACCCGCGCGGCCGTGACGTGGATCACGCCTCCGGCGGGCGAGTGGGTCACGGCGTTCTGCAGCAGGTTGGTCAGCATGGTCCGCAGACCTCTGCTGTCGGCCTGGACGCAGGGCAGGGCGCCCGCGCCCATCACATGAACGATCACGTCCCGGCGCGCGATCTCGGCGCGCAGGCTTTCGACGACATCCTCGATGGCCTCGTCGAGGGGCTCGGGCGTCATCTCGATATCAGTGGCCTGGCCTTCCAGGCGGGCGAGTTCGACGATCTGGTTGACCAGCTTCAAGAGCTTCAGGCCGCTCTCGTGCACGATCGCGGCATATTCCCGGTACTGCGGGCTGCCTAATGGGCCGTAGAGCTCCTGCGACAGGATTTCGGAAAAGCCGATCACAGCGTTCAGCGGGGTCCGCAGCTCATGGCTGACCATGCGCAGGAACGAGCGTTTCCGATTGTCGAGCGCCAGGCGACGACGTTCTTCCGCCGCCGCGCGGCGGTCAGCCGGCGGGCTCGGGGGGGCGCTGTCATGCGACGCGTCCAGTATCGCCGGCTCTGCCATGGGATCTCCCGGACCTTCTGTCCGTGATGAATTCGAGGGGCGATCATGGCGGCAGGCGCTTACGATTCCGTTTCCGTCCACAGTGCTTCCACCACGAATAATCGCCCGAAGATTGTGTGGGGTTGGAGGTGGGGGGCGCGCCGCGTTAAGGTTTGGCGACGGTGATCCTCCCGCCGCGTAAAAAGTCGACCGGCCTTGGACTTCGAGACGCTTGCAGACCTGAAGAGCCGCCCCGGCGCGGCCGCCGCCTTCGATCCCGCGCGCGCCTGGCGGCTCGGGTGGCTGGCGGCTGTCTGCCTGGCGGCGGCCGCAGCCTTGTTCACCGCCGATTCCGGCGCATGGTCCACTTGGGCCGCGCTCGGAGCGGGCGCCGCGCCAGCCCTGACGTCGCTGGTGTTCACTCGCCAGGACGAGCGGACCCAATCTCTGCTCTTGGTCCTGTGGGCGGTGGGCGGTTCGCTCGCCGCCGTGCTGACCGGCGGCGTGGCCGGCGCCATGGCCGCCTGGTGCCTCGCGCCGGTGGCGGCCGCGTCCACCCTGGACCAGCCCAAGCGCCTGGCTGAAGGCGCGGCCCTGGCCCTGATCGGCGCCTGCGTCGCGGCCTTGACCCAACTGTCCGGCTTGGCCCCTGCGGCGCCGACCGGCCCCCTGGCCTTCGTGCTGGGGTTCCTGTCGCTGGTGACGACGGGTCTTGGTCTGGCCGCCGGACTGCTCATCGGCCGCCGCCGACAGGGCGCGCGCGACGATCGCCACGCCGGCGAGATCATCGAACTCGAGACCCTGCTGGACGGTCTGCCCTATCTGGCTCTGGCCGTTCGGGGCGCCGGCGAGGTGATCGCTGCGCGCGGCGCGCCGCCGCCCGGCGTCACCAAGGCGGACCTGATGACGCGCGGCCTGTCGGGCGCTGCGGCCCCAGGCGACCGCCAGCGCCTGACCGCCGCCATCTCGCAGGCGCACCGCGAGGGGGCGGCCAGCCTGGCCTTCAACCCCGCGCTGGGCGTCGAGCGGCTGGTGGCTCTGGACCTGCATCGGGTTGCGCCGAACCAGCTTGTGGGCGTGCTGCGGGACATCACGATCGAAAGGGATCGCGAAAGCGCCCTGGATCGGGCCCGGGTCGACGCCGAAGCCCTGGCCGCCGGTCGGGCGCGTTTCCTGGCCAATATGAGCCACGAGCTGCGCACGCCCTTGAACGCCATCATGGGGTTCTCCGATATCATGCGCGCGCGCATGTTCGGCCCGCTGAGCGACCGATATGCCGAGTACGCCGAGCTGATCCACGAAAGCGGCGGCCATCTGCTGGACCTGATCAACGACGTGCTCGACATGTCCAAGATCGAGGCCGAGCGGTTCGAGCTGCAGCGCGGGGTGTTCGACGCCCGCGAGGCGGTGCAGGCGGCGATGCGTCTGCTTCGGGTGCAGTCCGACACGGCGGGCGTGCAGCTGCGCGGCGTGCTGCCGCCTGGCGAGCTGGAGGTCGACGCCGACCGGCGCGCCCTGAAGCAGATTGTCCTGAACCTGGTGTCGAACGCCCTGAAGTTCACGCCGCGCGGCGGGCAGGTCACCGTGACCGCCCACGGCTATGACGGCGTGCTCGAGATCGTGGTGGCCGACACTGGCGTCGGCATCAGTCCTGAAGACCTGGAGCGCCTGGGCCGGCCCTATGAACAGGCTGGCGGCGTGGAGCAGCGCGCGCGCGGCACAGGTCTGGGTCTGTCGCTGGTGCGCGCCTTCGCCCAGCTGCACGGCGGCGAAATGATGATCGAAAGCCGGCTTGGGGTGGGAACGACCGTGTCGGTGCGCCTGCCGGTGCTTCTGGCCCCGATGGTCTCGGCGGCGACGCCCTCGCAGGAGCCCACGCCGGAGCCCGTCCCGCCCCTCGAGACGCCGCCGCCCACCAGCCTGGGCGACAACATCATCGCCTTCGCGCCGCGCTAAGCCGGTCGCGCGGCGTCAGCGCAGGAAGGCCATCCCCGCCGCGAAGTCGCCCACCTCGATATAGGCCTTTCGCGTGTCCTCTTCGCCGCGTCCGGCGAAGGCGAATTCGATGACGACCGCCTCTCGCGGGTCCAACTGCGACATGGCTTGAGCCACCGCCGGCGGGAAGCGGAAGGCCAACCCCGTCTTGGCGCCGGTTGGCAGCAGGGTCAGCGGCGCCTCATCGCGGGACTCGGCGGTAAAGACGAGGCTGGCGTTGCGAGGGGCGACCTTGCCCGCCAGGTTCTTGCCCGAGCGCGGGTCGATATAGGGGCCGAGCGTGCGGCTAGTGTCGCGCAGAATGACCCGCGCCACATAGGGGCGTTGACCATTCTCGAAGGTGGCCACGGCGATCACCGCCTTGGTGCGACCCGCCAGGCCGAACAACACGCGATTGGCGCCGAAGCTGGAGGGCTGTGAAAGCCGCCACACCGGGATCGTCGCCGAAACCGACCGCTCCGCCTTCCAGGACGAGACATCGCCTGGATAGGTCATGCTTAGCATCTGCGAATAGCCTTCGAAGGCCTTCTTCACGCGCGAGGCGGCCAGGGTCAGATCCTTGGAGTCGCACGCGGCGCCGGCCGCCTTGGCGCGGGCGCGCTTCTCGAGCGCCGTGACCTGTAGTTCGGTGGCCCCGGAACGCAGGGTGGCGCCTCGGGCCTGGGCGCGGGAGGCGTCGAGCGCGGCCGAGATGGTCGGGGAGAACAGGCGGCAGCGCGCATCGGCCGCCGTCATCAAGGTCCGCTCGTACAGTTGATCGCCGGCGTTAGCGGCGAGCAGCGCGCCGGGGCAGGCGGACGCCGCCACACCGATCGCCAAGGCGATCGCGCGTCGAACGCGACCTTTCTGGTGCTCTGCGAACGTCATTGGCCTATGGGAGTGACGAAACTTGAAGGACGGGTTCTAGACGCGCCCGGGTTGCGGTTCGGTTAGCGATGCTTCTTTCGACGGATATCTGGGTCGCCGCCTTGATCCGCCGCGCCGAATTGGGCGGGGCCTTCGCCACGGTCGGTCGCAAGGGCGACGCGCGGGCCGGGGCGGTGCTGGTCAAGGTGTTGGATCGCCGGGAAGGGACCGCGCGCCTGTTCAGCGAGGCCACGCGCGGGGATGGCGAACGCTTCTGGATGCAGCCGGTCCGCTCGACCTTCGAGCCTGATCTCGACGCCTACGCCGAACGCGCGGCGCGGATCGATCCGGATGTCTGGGTGGTCGAGATCGAGGATCGCGAGGGGCGCCATTTTCTGACCGAGCCGGTCGAAGCCTGACGCACGAAACGGGGTGAAGCCGTCGAGGACGTCACCACGTTAACCTTGCTCCTAAACCGGAGCGAAATCGTGGTCGGGCATGATGGCGGGGTTCCTGTTCCTCCCACGGTCGCCCGTAGTCCCCGCCATGCTTTTCCTCCTGAACGATGTGGTCCTGAGCTTCGACCCGGCGGAACTGACCCCGCCGGTCACGCGCGACCGTTTCGCCAAGCTCTCGCTGAGCTATGTGGGGGAACTGGGCAAGGAACTGTTCTCCGAGGAGCCGTTGCTGCACCTCAAGGACCGGGAGCGCGCCGAGCGCCTCGCGGCCCTGATCGTGTCGAAGGCTCCGGACGTCAACGCCGCGCTGTTCATCGCGCCGGGGCGTGGCTGTCGGGTCGCTGACGTGCAGGTGCGGTACGCCCAACTCGGAATCGAGATCATGGCCACATTGTTGGAGCGCCAGAACAGCGGCGCTCTGACCAACATCGAGGCCGATCGCCAAGTCTGGCGCCGGCTGGCGGCCTAGGGGCGTCGCCCTAGACGAAATTCATCGCCCAGCTCAGCGCCACCGCCAGGGCGGTCAGGCCCGCGATGGTGAGACCGAAACATAGCGCGCTTCCCGCAGGGTGTTGACGCGCCGGGCCGCGATGATGGTCGAGCAGGGCCATCTTTCGATTTCCTCCATACGCCCGGCGATCTGACGCCTGCCGGTGCGACAGCTGGAGCATGACTCCAAACCCCCTCTTCGAATAGGGGCATTTTGACGCGAAGTGGCGGTTTGCCGACGGAGCGTTGCGCCCGTCCCGCGAACTCTAAGGCGGCTGATCGCGAGCATTTCGCCTCAGTTCGACCGGAGGGTGAATGACGCAAACCCTTCACGGAACCAACATGAGCGTGTCGCCCATCTGACAAGGGCGATCGCTAACCCCGGCGGACCAGACATACCGAGGGTTCGCCATGAAGCTCCTGTCCACCAGCGCCTGGGGCGTGCTCGCCCTGGCGCTCGCCAGCCAAGCCCAAGCCCAGCAGGCGCCCGCCCAATCGACCGCCACGGAAGTCGAGACGGTGGTGGTGACCGGAACGCGCCGTCTTGATCGCACCGCCTTCGAGTCGGCCGCGCCGATCGACGTGGTCAGCCAGGAGACGCTGAAGAGCATCGTCTCGGACGAGATCATGAACAAACTGGCGGCCACGACGCCGTCGTTCAACGTTCAGCGTTTGCCGGCCGCCGACGGCCAGGCCTTCGTGCGCCCGGCGACCCTGCGCGGTCTCTCGCCCGACCAGACCCTGGTGCTGGTCAATGGCAAGCGCCGCCACCGCTCGGCGGTTCTGGGGGGGCGTGGCCAACAGGGCGTCGACCTGGCGTCGATCGGGACCAGCGGTCTGGAGCGCATCGAAGTGCTGCGTGACGGCGCCTCGGCCCAGTACGGCTCGGACGCCATCGCCGGGGTGATCAACATCATCCTGTCCAGCAAGACCGGCTTCGAGGGCTACGGCCAGTATGGCCGCTACTATGCGGGCGACGGCGACAAGACCGAGCTCGGCGCGCGCTATGGCTTCGCCCTCGGTCAGGGCGGCAGCCTGGTCGCCGCGCTCGACTACACCAAGGCCGAGGCCACGTCGCGCACCCGCCAGCGCCCGGACGCGATCGCCTTTCAGGCCGCCAACCCGAACATCAAGGTGCCCAACCCCGTCCAGCGCTGGGGCCAGCCGGATCGGGAAGTGTGGCGCGGTTCGTTGAACCTGGTCCTGCCGATCAATGACGCGGTCGAGGCCTACGGCTTCGTGACCTACAGCGACATGACGGGGGTCACCGACTTCAACTGGCGTAACCCGTCCACCGACAGCTCGTATCGCACCTCGACGGTGTTCCCGGGCTGGTCGCTGAGCCAGATCTATCCGGCCGGGTTCTCCCCGAAGTTCGGCCAGGACGAGACCAACAGCTCGGTGAACGGCGGCCTGCGCGGCGACGCCATGGGTTGGTCGTGGGACCTCTCGGCCGGCTGGGGTGAGGATCGGGTCGACTACGTGCTGAGCAACAGCATCAACGCCTCGTTCGGGCCGCAGTCGCCGACGCGTTTCAACGCCGGCGCCCTGATCCAGAAGGAAAGCACCCTGAACCTGGACGCCTCGCGTCCGCTGGTCTGGTCGTTCCTGGCAAAGCCGGCCAACCTGGCCGTCGGCCTGGAAGCGCGCAAGGAAACCTACGAAATCAAGGCCGGGGACCGCTTCTCTTGGGACGTGGGTCCAGGCGCGGCGGCTGGCCTGCCCAGCGGCTCGAACGGCTTCCCCGGCTACGCCCCCAGCCAGGCGGGCTCCTGGGATCAGACAAGCTATGCGGGCTATGTGGATCTCGATCTGCCGTTCACCGACAAGTTCGGCGTCGACATCGCCGTCCGTCACGAGGATTTTTCGGAGTTCGGTCAGACCACCGACGGCAAGATCGCCGCCCGCTATGAGTTCACGCCGAACTTCGCCCTTCGCGGCGCGGTCTCGACGGGTTTCCGGGCTCCGACCGCCGGCCAGATCAACAACACCCGCACCTCGCAGGGGTTGAACACCACGACCCTGCAGCTTTTCACCTCGGGTCGCCTGTCCCCGGTCAACCCGATCGCGGTGGCGCTTGGCGGCAAGCCGCTGGAGCCGGAAGAGTCGCAGAACCTCTCGTTAGGCGCGGTGTTCCGCCAGGGCGGCTTCACCGCCTCGGTCGACTACTACCGCATCGAGGTCGACAACCGCTTTGCAGTCTCGCCGAACTTCACGGTGACGCCGGCCTTGCGCGCTCAACTGGTGGCGGCCGGCGTTCCCGGCGCTGACAGCCTGACGACCGTCAGCTACTTCACCAATTCGTTCGACACCCGCACCCAGGGCGTGGATGTCGTCGGCGCCTGGCGTGGGGCTCTGTGGGGCGGCCGGGCCGGCCTGACCGCCGCCTGGAACTGGAACGACACCAAGGTCACGCGGTCGAAGCTGACCGAGGTGTCGCGTCTGGCCAAGGTCAACCTGGAAGACGGCTTGCCGCAGAACGCCGCCAACGTATCGTTCGACTATGCGCGCGGCATGTTCAGCGGCCTGATCCGCGCCCGCTGGTCGGGCGAGTGGACGGACGCCCAGGCCAACGGCGCGGCCGACCTGATCCAGACCTTCGCGGGCAAGACCCTTATCGACCTGTCGGTGAGCGCCCAGGTCACGCCCGCCATCAAGCTGACGGTCGGCGCCGAGAACCTGTTTGACACCTATCCGGACGAGGCGACGTTCCAGGCCTCGCGCGGTCTGATCTATTCGCGCAACGCGCCTTACGACACCGATGGCGGCCTCTGGTACGCCCGCCTGGCGGCGAAGTTCTAAAGACGGCGGGCCGCGACGAACCGGGCCTCGTCGCGGCCTCTCGCCGGAACAAGAAAGAGTTGAAGCCGCTCCCCGTTCTCGCCTAAGCTCAATTCAAGATTGCGCGCCCGGGCCGTACGCCCGATCGTGCTTCTGTGGGGGCGTCATGCGAACGAAAGTCTGGGGCGCGGCGGTGGCGCTGGCGGCTCTCTTGGTGGGCGGCGCGGCGCACGCCGAGTGGCTGAGAGCCGAGAGCGCGCACTTCGTCGTCTATGGCCGGAGCGAGCGCGCGGTTCGTCTCTACGCGACGCAGCTCGAGGATTTTGACGGACTCCTGCGCCGACGCCACGGCCGGCCCAAGGACGAGGCCACGCCGCGAAAGCTGCCTGTCTATCTCGTCAGCAGCCTCTCCGAACTGCAACGCATTCAGCCGAAGCTGGAGCGCGCGGCGGGGGTCTATTTTCCATCTCCGGGGGAAACGTTCGTCGTGGCGGTTCGCGACGGCGTCACGGGCGACAACGACGAGAACAAGGGCGACGATGCGGTGCTGCACGAGTACGTGCATCACTTCATGCTGCGCTACTATCCAAGCGCCTATCCGGCCTGGCTCGTCGAGGGCTACGCCGAATACTACATGACCGCCGATCTGGGCGCGAAGCAGCTGGTCTTCGGCGGGGTCAACCGAGGCCGCGCCCGCACCCTGACCCAGCCGGGGAGCTGGATCCCGATCGAGGATGTGCTGACCAAGCGACCGGGGGCGGTGAGGCGCGACGAGGGCGCGGCCTACTACGCCCAAGCCTGGCTGCTGACCCACTACGTGATCTCTAATCCCGAGCGGTACAAGCGCTTGAAGGCCTATCTCGACGACGCGCGCGACAGCCGTGACGCCGTCGGGGCCTGGAAGCGCGTCTACGGCGACGACCCGAAGGCTCTGCGTCTCAAGTTGCAGGACTATATGAGCAAGCCGATCCCCGGCGGGGCTCTTCTCCGAACCGACAGTGGCGAAGCGACGATGACCATCACCCGGCTGCCGGCCAGCGCCGATGGTCTGTTGCTGGAATCGCAGCGCATGAAGATCGGCGTGGCCGACGCCGATCAGCCGGCCTTTCTGGCCGCCGTGCGTAAGGCGGCCGCCAAGGCGGGAGATGACCGTTTCGCCAAGGTGGTGCTGGCCCGAGCCGAAACCCGCTACGGCGACCGCGCCCTTGGGGAGGGCATGCTCAACGCGCTTTTGGCGGCCGACCCCCAGGATCTGGAGGCCCTGATCGCCTTGGGAGAAAGCCGTCTGGCCGCGGGAGCCGCCGACGAGGCGATCCGCGCCGCCGCCTTCGCCGAGGCGGCGAAGCTGTTCGCCCGCGCCTTCAAGCTCGATCCGGACAATCCGGTGGTCTTGCGCGGTTACGCCAACAGCAAGGCGCTCGAACCCCTGACGTCCCGCCTCGTGGATATCCGCCTCAAGGCCGTGGAGATGGGGCCCGAGGTGGGACTCTATCGGCTGGAGGCGGCGCGGGCGCTGATCGCGACCAAGGAGCCGGTCATCGCCAAGGCCGTGCTGATGCCCCTGGCCCGCAGCCCCCACGGGGGGGAAGCGGTCGACGCCGCGCAGGCGATGGTCAAGGCGATCGATGAGGCGGCGGCCGGCGCGCCCGGTGGGAGCGGCCAGAGTGCAGGGCCCGAGACAGCCGGCCCGAGCTCATGAGCATCCACCGTCCATTGACGGGGTGGGGAGGCGAAGCCCATGAGCCGAGGCCGGTGGTTTCGGCGTTGGGGACCCAGGAGAAGTGATGTCCCGATTGATCTCGCGTCGCGCATTGCTGGCGACCGTCGCCGCCCCCGTCGCGCTAGGCCTGCCTTCAACGGCGCTGGCCGAGAGCCGCTGGCTTAAGGCCGAGAGCCGCTCTTTCGCACTCTTCGGCAACGAGGGGGAGAAGACCCTGCGCGAGATGGCGCGGGACCTTGAGGATTTCGACGGACTTCTTCGCACCCTGCACGGCATGGGCGACGCCCCGCCGGTGCGGCGCTTGCCGATCTATCTGGCGCCGACCCGCGCCGACTTTAAGCGCGTGCGGCCAGGCGACCAGAATATCAGCGGGTTCTTTTCGGCGGGCGTGGGCGAGGTCTTCGCGGTGCTGACCGCCGGCAATGACAGCGACGTGGCGCTGAGGGTCATGTTCCATGAGTACGCCCACCACTTCATGATGCAGCACGCGCCCGCCGCCTATCCCTCCTGGCTGGTCGAGGGCTACGCCGAGTACATGATGACGGCGCGGTTCAAGAGCGACGTCGTTGAGGTGGGCGTCACCAATCCCCGTATCGGCTGGCTGCGCGGCCAGATCTGGTCGCCGTTCGAGACAATCCTGGGACGGCGGGCGCTGACCGGAGAGCGAGCAGACATCTCGGCCTTCTATGCCCAGGCCTGGATCCTGACCCACTACATGATGTCCGATCCCGAGCGCCTGAAGCGCCTGGCGGCCTATGCGCGAAGCGTGGCGGCGGGCGGCGATCCGGTCGCCCTGTTTCCTGAGGCCAGCGGCATTCCCTTCGCCGACCTGGAGAAGACCCTCAAGCGCTACATGGTCGCCCTGCCGGGCAAGCGCATGCCCAGGCCACCGTCGTCAGCGCTGAACCTGACCTTCACCGCCCTGCCGCCCTCGACGGACGCGTTGATCCTGGAAAACCAGCGGCTGAAGATGGGCGTCCCTACGGCCGACCGCCCCGCGCTTCTGGCGCTGATCCGCGAGCGGGCGGCGCGCTTCCCCGGTGATCGCTTCGCCGAACTGACCTTGGCCCGCGCGGAGAACGACTTTGGCGATCGGGCCAAGGCTCAGACCCTGCTGCGCGGACGCATCGCCGCCGACCCCGCCGATGTAGAGGCGCTGCAGATACTGGGCTGGTCGTGCATGCTGCAGGCTCGCGCCGTGCCGGCCCAGGCGGCGCGTTGGCTGGAGGAGGCGCGCGACCACCTCGCCGCAGCCTTCAAGCTCGATCCCGATAACCCGCTGGTGCTGTACGACTACGCCATGACCCGGCGCGGCGAGCCGTCCTACCCCAGCGACAACATCCTCAATGTTCTGCTGAAGGCGCAAGCCATCGCGCCTCAGGTCGCCGCGTTCCGGCTGGGCGCGGTCGATGGCCTGGTGCGTCGCGACCGGTTCGAGGAGGCCGCCGTCCTCTTGCAGCCCCTGCTCAACGATCCGCACGCTCCGCCTGAGAGGGTCAAGGCCTGGCGCAAGCAGTTCGACGACATCATGGCCCGCCGCAAACCGGCCGCGTCGTCCGGCGCAGGTGACAAGGACGCCGTGGACGGGTAGGTCCCCGCCCATGAGCACTGCACCCGCCGCTGAAGCCGCCCGTCGGCGCACCTTCGCCATCATCAGCCACCCCGACGCCGGCAAGACGACCCTGACGGAAAACATCCTGCTGGCCGGCGGGGCGATCCGGGCCGCCGGCGCCGTGCGTGCGCGCGGCGAAAACCGTCGCACCCGGTCGGACTGGATGAAGATCGAGCGCGAGCGCGGGATCTCGGTCAGCGCCTCGGTGATGACGTTCGATCACGACGGCAAGATGTTCAACCTCTTGGACACGCCGGGCCACGAGGACTTCTCGGAAGACACCTACCGCACCCTGACCGCCGCCGACGCGGCGATCATGGTGCTGGACGCCGCCAAGGGCATCGAGCCCCAGACCCTGAAGCTGTTCGAGGTCTGTCGCCTGCGCGACATCCCGATCATCACCTTCATCAACAAGATGGACCGCGAGGCCCAGGACCCGATCGAGCTGCTGGACGAGATCGCCTCCAAGCTGGCGCTGGATCCGGCGCCGCTTTACTGGCCGGCGGGGTCGGGCGGTCGCTTCAAGGGCATGCTGGACATGCGCGAGGGGATCTTCATCCCCTACGCCAAGCGGACCGGCGGTTCGGGCGACGACGAGGGCCATCCCGAGCCGGTCGCCTTCGACGGCAATTCGATCAACCAGTTCCTGGAAGACGCCGGGAAGGCCGAGCTGGAAGAGCAGGCCGAACTGGTCGGCGGCGGCTATCCGACCTTCGAGGTGCAGTCGTTCCTGGAAGGCCACATGACGCCGGTGTTCTTCGGCTCGGCCCTGCGCCACTTCGGCGTCAAGGAGCTGCTCGCCGGCATCGGCGCCTACGCCCCGTCGCCCAAGGCCATGAAGGCCGAAAAGAACGGTGAGCCGACCAGCGTCGAGCCCGGCGACAAGGAGGTCTCGGGCTTTGTGTTCAAGGTCCAGGCGAACATGGACCCCAACCATCGCGACCGCATCGCCATGCTGCGCCTGACCAGCGGCCGCTTCACGCGCGGCATGAAGTTGAAGGCCCAGAACACCGGCAAGGCCATGAGCGTCAATGCGCCGATCATGTTCTTCGCCTCTGACCGCGAACTGGCCGAGGACGCCTTCGCCGGCGACGTGATCGGCATTCCGAACCACGGCGTGCTGCGGGTGGGCGACAGCCTGTCCGAAAGCGGTACGCTGCGCTTCGCCGGCCTGCCCAACTTCGCGCCGGAAATCCTGCGCCGCGTGCGGGTGAAGGATCCCTTGAAGGCCAAGCACCTGAAGAAGGCGCTGGAAGGCCTGGCCGAAGAGGGCGTCACCCAGCTGTTCCGTCCGATGATCGGCAGCGACTTCATCGTCGGGGCCGTCGGTCAGCTGCAGTTCGAGGTCATGGCCGATCGCCTGTCCAACGAGTACCAGCTGGACGTGATCTTCGAGAATAGCCCGTTCGCCGAGGCCCGCTGGCTGGTCGGCGAGCGCGCCGCCGTCGAGGACTTCGTCGACAAGCACAAGTCGGCCATGGGCCAGGACATCGACGAAGCGCCGGTGTTCCTGGGCAAGAGCGCCTGGGAGATCGGCTACGTCGCCGACAAGTACCCGAAGGTGCGGTTCGAGCGAACCAAGGAACGGGCGTAGGAGAGGCGGCTGGCGGCTCTTTGCTTGGAGCCCTGGCGCTGCGGGTAGCGGTCGCCGCGAAGCGGCGGTTCGGATGGGCGACTGAGGGTGTAAGTCGGACAGGCCGCAGGCCTCCACCGGACCATGCTTTGCATGGTCGTCCGCCCCCATAGGGGGCAGAAGGTGCGCTCCCTTCTTCCCCCTATGGGGGCGGAGCGCCGAAGGCGCGGAGGGGGCGAGTATGGGTCGGGAACAGAAATCCGACCAACGCCGGAAACGAGATGTTGGCGCCTCAAACTCCGCAGAGGCGCCGCCAATCTCGCCTTGTCGACCGGCGCCTACACCGCCACGTAACCGTCGAGTTGCGCGAGTTGAACGTGGTCGGCTTCTGCGAGAGGCGGGCCATCCATCACCGCCTTGAAGGCTGTCTTGAACGCCGCCATTTCCTCGGGCGTGCCCACCGAGACGCGCACGGCGTTGGGCCAGATCGGCCAGGTGCGGCCGATCAGGACGTTCTTGGCCTTCATGGCCGCCATCACGCTCCGGCCGTTGCGGCCGGTGTCGATCATGAAGCAGTTGGTCTGCGGATCGCCGATGACCTTGTAGCCATTGGACTTCAGCCAGGCGATCGTGTCGCGCCGCGTATCGCCGATGATCTTGCGGCGCTCGGGAACCAGCTGGGGATCCTCCAGCGAGGCGCGGGCGGCGGCCGAGCCGGTGATCGGCATGGCGTTCTGGCCAAACGGCTTGAGCTTGGCCAAGAGGTCCGGACGCCCCGCCGCAAAGCCGCAACGGATGCCGGCCATGCCGTAGATCTTCGAGAAGGTCCGCAGCACGATCAGGTCCTTGCCCTGGGCGACGAGGTCCAGGGTGTCGGGCTCGTCGGTCAGGTGGATATAGGCTTCGTCCACCAGCAGGATCGACCCTGCCGGCTTGTTCTCCAGCGCCCAGACGATGTCCTGCTTGGTCGTCACCGTGCCGGTCGGGTTGTTGGGGTTGCAGATATAGATGACGCCGGGCTGGGCGTCGGCGGCGACCATCGCCTTGACGTCGTGAGCGTAGTCCTTGGTCAGCGGCGTCTTGATGATCTTGGCCTGGCTGGTCCTGGCCGCGAACATACCCGCCTCGTAGGACGGATCGGCGGTGACGAAGCTCTTGGTCGGCGAGGTGAAGGCCAGCACGCTGTAGTGCAGGGGCTCGGACGAGCCGGCGTAGACCGCGATGAACTCCGGCTTGAGGCCGCTCTGCGCGGCGATGGTCTTGGTCAGGCGCTCGGTTTCGCCGGTCAGGTCATAGCGCCCGCCCAGCGGCGCCACCCGCGCGATGGCGTCGCAGGCCGCCTTGCTGGGGCCGAGCGGATTTTCGTTGGCGTTGATCAGCACCATGCTCGAGGGCGGCGCGGTGGGGCCCTGGCCATGGAGCGCCATGCCTGATGGCGGCGTGGCGGTCTGGGCCGCGTGCGCCAGACTCGCCTCGGTCATGATCGGCGCCGCCGTAGCCAGGAAGGCCGCGCTGCGCAGGAAGGCGCGCCGCGCCAGCGCGCGTTCGTTGGACATTTCGTTGGCCATGGTCTTGCTCCCCCTTCAATCGATGGCGCTAGGACGCGCCTATGCCGGGCGGCGTGCAAGGGCTCCTCGGCGAGGAAATCGCGCGGCGCCCAAGGTGCGGGCAGGGACGGGCTTGCCTTGGCTGCGTCGGCGCGAAATGAGTGCGGCTAGGACCGCTTCAGGACACCCACCATGCCCGCTCCCCTGGCCATCGGCCTGGTCGCCCATGACGACAAGAAAACCGCGCTGGTCGAGTGGATCGTGGCGCACCAGGGCTTTCTGAAGGACAAGGCCTTGTTCGCAACCGGCACGACCGGCGGCCGAATCCTGGAGGCGCTGCCCGACCTGAACCTTATGCGACTGAAGAGCGGTCCGCTGGGCGGCGACCAGCAACTGGGCGCGATGATCGCGGAGGGGCGGCTGGACGCGCTGATCTTCTTTGTCGATCCGCTATCGCCTCAGCCGCACGACGTCGACATCAAGGCGCTGATCCGCTTGGCGACGCTGTACGACATCCCCTTCGCCTGCAACGCCGCTACGGCCGATCTGATTGTGGCCGGCTACGAGGCGACTAGCTAGGCCGGGAACTTCATCAGGTTCGGCTTGGGGATCGCGGCCTTGAAGCTGCCGCGCGACTTGGCCGTATCCAGCCCAAACTCCGCCCAGGCCGAGAGGAAGCCGCTGGTCGCCTCGCCCGGCGAAGACGGGACGAGATCCAGGACGGGGCGTGAGGCGACGGCGGCGCGCGCGGCGGCCCAGGCCTCCGGCTCCGCCGTGGCGTAGGCGCCGTCGGTGGCGACCAGTTGGCCCGCCAGGTCCGGATCGAGGAACCGCAGAGTGACCCGAGCCTCGGCCGGAAGGTCGGCGAGGCTTTCCAGCGCCTCGGTCAGAGCGGTGAGGCTCATCTTGGCGCCGCTGGTGCGGCGCTCGCCGCCCGCCGCGCCCTTGATCGCCGCAGCGCCGGTCTCGCCGTCCATCTTCCGGACATAAGCCCATCCGCCGTAGCCCGGGTCGGCGCGGCAGAGGCTGGCGATCCACACGGTGACAGAGGCCATGTCGGGCTCCGAAGTCGACGATTCCTCTGTCTTCTAACCTGCTTCGCACCGTTGAGGGGAGGGTCGATGGGAACGAACGGTAAACCCTGGCTTAAAACTTAGGGTTAACGTCATCTTCAGTTCGGTGAACAAAGTTCTAGGAGGGTGAGCCTGCCTGCGGTCTTTGCTGTATTGGAATAAGCAAGAACCGTGCCAATTCAATACAACTTCGCCCAATATGGGTGGAATTTTGATCAAGGTGTAAAAAAAGAGAAAATATTTATGGTTAACGCGCGCTAAACACTTCTTAACGGCTTGTTAATTTCGCTGGCTCCGGTTTTGCTGCTCAGGCGTTGAACCTTCTCTGGGCTGTCCCGGGGTGGGACGATCCGTAAGCGGAGTGCGCGAGGCGATGTTCGAGTTCGGGCGAGATCTGAAGCGGTTGTTCGGCGTCGACGCCGAGGGCGGCTTCAAGGCGACGTGGCGCGAAGGGCTGACCGGCGGGGACACCTCCCTGCTGGAGCTGCTGGACGTGCGTCTTCTGGCCAACGAGGCGCGTTCGGCCGACGTTGTGGCCGGACGCATCGGCGCCAAGGATCGCGGCGCGCGCTTGCTGGAAGCCGCCGTCGTCTGGCGCGAGCTGGCCCGTCGCACGGGCGACGCCGCCGCTTTGCGCAAGGGCGCCGCCCAGGCCGAGGCCGCCGCCAAGCTCTTCGAGACCGAACGGCGACAGGACGCCCTGGCCGCCGCCCGCTGCGAGCAGGCCGTACTGGCGGTGTTGGGCGCGGACCTGTTTGGCGACGAGGGTTTGGTGGCTGCGGCGTCGGCGACCTTGGCCCGCACGCCCGCTCACAATCGCACCGCCCAATGCGGCGCGCTGGCCGCCGGGCTGGAAGGCCGCGCGGCGCTGTCGGAGAACAATGTCGATCGCGCCCTGGATGCGGTGCAGGCGTTCGAGGCGCCGCTGCGGACGCTCGCGTCCGCCAAGCGCGTAAAAGGCGGCTCGGCGCGCCTGCTGCTGGCCGAGCAGCGCGCGGCGCGGGTTGAGCTGATCCTGTCGTGCGCCGAACGCCGCAAGGACCGGGCCCTGGCCGAGCAGGCCGCGAACGAGGCCGAGGCGGCGGCCGCGGCGCTTGATCCGGATTTCGAGCCGCTGGCCTGGGCGCGCCTGCAAGGGCTGCGAGGCGGCGCGCTGGTGCTGCTGGGCGAGTTGGATGGTGAGATCGCGCGGATCGCCGACGGCGTCGAGGCTCTGACCGAAGCGGTGGAGGCGGTTCCCGCCGATCACAGTCCCATGGACTGGGCGAGGGCCCAGGCCTCGTTGGGCGCGGCGCTGCAGGCGATGGGCGAGGCCTCGACCAGCGAGCGCGTCTTCGAGCAGGCGGTGATGGCCTACGACCGCGCGACCCAGGCGCTGAAGATCCAGCCGGCCTTGGCCCTGCGTGCGGTGGTGGCCAACAATCGCGCGCTGTGTCTGGCGCGCTGCGCGGAGCTGACCGCCGATCTGGCGGTGCTCGACGCCGCCGAGTTGGCCTTCAAGGCCGAGCTGGCGGCCGCGCCGGGCGGGCGCGACCCAGCCAGCTGGGCCGTCGCCCAGATGAACCTCGCTCGGCTTTACGAGGCTCGGGTGGAGATCACCGGCCGCGACGACGGGCGGCTGGCCCGCGCGGGCGCTGCCCTGGCCGGGGCGTTCGACGTCTTCTCCGAGCTTGGCCTGCGGTCGCTGACCGATCTGGCGGCACAGGGTCTGCAACGGCTCAAGCACGCCCAGGCCGTCTGATCCTAAACGGAACACAGGCGGCGAAAGGCCCGCCGATAAAAAGACCAGTACAGGGATGAACACGTGATCGCTTCGCTCGCTCTCGCCGCCGCCATCGTCGCCGACGCCGCTCCGGCCCAGGCCTCGACGGACCTGCTGAAGCCCGTGTCGGAGCCGCGCATCGCGGTGGCCGTACTCAACTGCCTGGTCAAGAATGACGGTCACCTCACCGCCTGCACCGTGCAGGACGAGAGCCCCAACGACCTGGGCGTTGGTCAAGCCGCTCTGTCGATGGCCTCTCAGTTCCAGGTCGACCTTTTGGGGCCCGACGGCAAGAGCCGCGCCGGCTCCTACATCCAGGTTCCGGTCCGCATCCGCATCCGCTGATCACGCTCTGACGGCGGTCGGGACACAGCGTCGTGGCCGCCGACAGCAGGGCTCAGCTCCGCAACCCCTAACGCCCTGTTAACCATATTCCGCGCATCTTGAAGCCTCGATTCCAGGCGGCCGGTCCGGCCGATTCCCACGAGGCTTTTGATGACGGGCGCCGAGGTTCTTGATGTCGGCCGGGACGCGATCTGGCTGACGCTTCAGCTCTGCGCGCCGGTGCTGATCGTCGGCCTTGTCGTCGGCGTCGCGATCGGCCTGTTCCAGGCCCTGACCCAGATACAGGAAGCCACGCTGGTCTATGCGCCCAAGATCGTGGCGATCTTCATCTCACTGCTGATCTTCCTGCCGCTGATGGGCTCGCTGATGAGCGGCTTCATGCGCCAGATCGCCGCTCGCATCGCCGGCATGTAGGAGGCGAGGGGCCCTTGAACGCCTTCGCCACGGCCTTTCAGGTCTATGTCGCCGCCCTCGTGTTCGCACGGGTGGGCGCCATGGTCATGACCATGCCGGGCATCGGCGACCAGTCCGTTCCCGCCCGTATCCGCCTGTCGTTCGCCCTGCTGATGGCGCTGATCCTCGCCCCCCTGGTGCAGGACACCGTCGGCCCGATCCCGACGACCCTGGGCGGACTGGGCGGTGCTGTGATCCATGAGGTCCTGATCGGCTTGATGGTCGGCTCGGTGCTGCGCCTGTTCATGACATCGCTGACGACGGCGGGCGAAATCATCTCGATGCAGACGACCCTCTCGTTCGCCCAGAGCACCAACCCGTCGATGCAGGGTTCGAGCACGGCGGTCGCGACGTTTCTGTCTATGCTGGGCCTGACGCTGGTGATGGCGACCGGCCTGCATCACCTGTTCATCGGCGCCATCGTGAAATCGTACACGATCTTCCCGTTCACCCGCGCCGTGCCGGTCAATGACGCGGCCGCCCTGGCGGTGCGGACGGTGGCGCAGTCGTTTTCCCTGGGCGTGCAGCTGGCCGCCCCGGTGATCGTGTTCTCTCTGGTCTTCAATCTCGCCACGGGCTTGGTCGGGCGTATCATGCCGGCCTTCCAGATCTTCTTCGTGGCCTCGCCGCTCAGCGTGATCCTGGGCCTGTCCCTGCTGGCGCTGTCGCTGGGCGGCATCGCCATGGTCTGGACCGACCGTTACCGCGAACTCTTGGACATCTTCGTCTAGGGGGCGCGCATGGCGGACGACACGGATCCAGAATCGAAAACAGAAGAGCCGTCAGCCAAGAAGCTGTCGGACGCCCGCGCCAAGGGCGATGTCATCAAGTCGGCCGATATCCCGCAGCTGGCCTCGCTGGCCGGGGCGGTGTCGGTGATCCTGTTGGCCGGCGGCTGGCTGACCCGCGACCTGATGGCGGCCCTGACGCCGTTCATCGCCCACGCCGGCACGATCGACCTGACCAGCGGCGGGGCCATGGTGGTGCTCAAGCAGGCGCTGATGGCCGCGCTGCCGCCGCTGGTGCTGGTGATGGTGGTCACCGCCTTCGCGGGCGCCGCAGCGCACATCGCTCAGACGGGCTTTCTGCTGACACCCGATAAGATCAAGCCCGACTTCAACAAGCTGGATCTGATCAAGGGGCTGGGGCGCATCTTCGGTCCCGACGGGATCGTTCAGTTCCTGAAGTCTGCGGTGAAGTTCCTGGTCACCGGCGTGATCGCCTATTTCGTGCTCAAGCCCCACGTCGGCGAGGTGCGGAACCTGGTCGGCATGGACCCGGCGGCCCTGATTCCCGAGGCGATGAAGCTCTCCAAGAGCCTGCTGATCGCGGTGATCCTGCTGCTCGTGGCCACGTCGGCCTTCGATTACTTCTGGCAACGGATACGGTTCATGAAGCGCATGCGCATGACGCTTCAGGAGGTCAAGGACGAGTTCAAGCAGTCCGACGGCGATCCGCATATCAAGGGCCGGCGCCGGCAGATCCAGATGCAGCGCTCGCGCCAGCGGATGATGCAGGCCGTGCCCAAGGCCACCGTCGTGGTCATGAACCCGACCCACTACGCCGTGGCGCTGAAGTACGAGCAGGGCGAGACGCCCGCGCCGCTCTGCGTGGCCAAGGGCGTCGACGAGCTGGCCCTGAAGATCCGCGCCATCGCCGAGGAGCATGGCGTGCCGGTCCTGGAAGACCCGCCGCTGGCCCGCGCCCTCTACGCGAGCGTCGAGGTTGACGAAGAAATCCCCGTCGAGCACTTCGAAGCCGTCGCCAAGGTCATCAGCTTCATCCTGAACGGCAAGAAGCCTCAATCCCGGGCGCGTCCTCTCTGAGCCACATTCTTGGGAAAACTGACCTAGCCTCTAGAAAAGGCTATTCTTTCTCCAATTGCGGGTGAGTCGCGGGCTCGCCGTAACCAAAGGTGCTACCCAGCCGATGGCCGACTTGCAGCTTCAGGACAAGGTTTCGACCGGCGCGCCGCGTCGGCGTTTCGATCCATGGCTGGTCGGCGCGGCGCTGTTTTTTGTGGTCGCTGCGGCCTTGTCGGCGGCGCCCGCCTTGAAGGCCGGTCCGACCACCCTGGCGGGCCTGCTGCTGCTTCTGGGCGTTTCGGGCGTCGTGGTGTTGGGCCTCGTGGCCATTCGCGGCTCGGCGCTTTCCGGCGGTGACGCCGATCAGGCCGAGGGCTTCATCGAGGCGCTTAGCGAGCCGGCCAGCCTCGCCGCCGCCGATGGCCGCGTCCTGGCCGCCAACGGGCCGTGGCGAGAGGTGATGGGCGAGCAGCGCCGGCTTCCCAAGGGCGTGGCCGGCTCCAGCCTATTCGCGGCCCTGGTCCAGGCGCGCAAGGGCGAGATGGCCGAGGGCGTGCTGAGCGCCGGAGGCGTCGATTACACGGCCAAGGTTTCGCGCCTGGCCGGCGGCCGGCTGTTGATCCGGCTGTCGCCCGTCGTCGTCGCCGAGACGGCCGCCGAAGACGCTTCGCCCGCGCCGGTGGCCGAACGCGCGGCCCCGCCGCCCAGCACGCTCGACGCCTTCGCCGGCGCTTCGCCGTTCGGCGCGGCCTTGTTGGAAGGCGTTGAGCCTTTCACCTCGCGTGTGCTCGAGACCAATCCGGCCCTCACCACGATGACCGGCGCCAAGCCTGGCGTCGTGTTCGGCGACCTGATCGACGCCGCTTCGCGCGCCGAGGCTGAGACGCGCCTGAACGAAGGGCGCGCGGGTCCCTATGAGGTGCGGCTGGCGCGCGATCCCGCCCGCATCGCCCATCTCTATCTATACCGCGCCGAAGGCCGCCTGGTGGCCTACATGATCGACGTGTCCGAGCAGAAGCAGATCGAGCTGCAACTGGCCCAGGCCCAGAAGATGCAGGCCATCGGTCAGTTGGCCGGCGGCGTGGCGCACGACTTCAACAACCTGCTCACCGCGATCCAATTGCGCCTGGACGAGCTGCTGCACCGCCACCCGGTCGGCGACCCGTCGTACGAGGGGCTGAACGAAATCCGCCAGACCGGCGTCCGCGCCGCCGATCTCGTGCGCAAGCTGCTGGCCTTCTCGCGTAAGCAGACCGTTCAGCGCGAGGTGCTGGACCTGGGCGAACTGATCAGCGAGTTCGAAGTCCTGCTGCGCCGTCTGTTGCGCGAAGACGTCAAGCTGATCACCGACTACGGCCGCGACCTGCCGCAGGTGCGCGCCGACAAGAGCCAGCTCGAGACGGCGGTGATGAATCTGGCGGTCAACGCGCGTGACGCCGTGCGTGCGGCCAAGGGCGGCGGCGTCGTGCGTATCCGCACCGCGCGCCTGACCCGTGACGAGGCCATCCAGCTCGGCTTCCCGGCCGCTGATGGCGACACCGCCTTTATCGAGGTCAGCGACGACGGTCCCGGCATTCCGCCCGACGTCATGGGCAAGATCTTCGACCCGTTCTTCACCACCAAGCCGGTGGGCGAGGGGACGGGTCTGGGCCTGGCCACCGTCTACGGCATCGTTAAGCAGAGCGATGGCTGGATCCACGTCCACAGCCGGCCCAACGAGGGCGCGGCGTTCCGCATCTTTCTGCCGGTCTACGAAGCGCCGGCCGGCGCCGTGGCCGCCGAAGTCGCCGCCGAGCCAGCCAAGCCGCGCGCCGCGCGCGACCTGTCGGGCGCCGGCCGAATCCTGTTCGTCGAGGACGAGGACGCCGTGCGCAGCGTCGCCGCCCGCCTGCTTCGCGCCCGGGGCTACGAGGTGCTGGAGGCCGCGGACGGCGAGGAGGCCCTGCTGATCGCCGAAGAGAACGCCGGCACGATCGACCTGTTGATCTCCGACGTGATCATGCCGGGGATTGACGGTCCGACCCTGTTGAAGAAGGCGCGCGGTTACCTTGGGACGGCGCCGGTGATGTTCATCTCCGGCTATGCCGAGGCCGAGTTCAGCGACCTGCTGGAAGGCGAGACGGGCGTGACCTTCCTGCCCAAGCCGATCGACATCAAGACCCTGGCCGAGCGCGTCAAGCAGCAGCTGCAAGCCGCTTGAGGCCCGCCGCGCTCCGGGAGTGACGGCGGAGCCTGGACCGTCAGGCCTTGGCTGGCAGGAACTTCGGATTGCGTACCAGCGCCGCGCTGACCAGAGCCACCAGCACCCCGACCGGGAAGATCTCTGCGAAGGTCATGGGCATTCGGAGCAGCGGGTTGGCGTAGCTGTGCTTCATCGCTTCCAGGTCTGCGGCCAGTTTGGCGTACTCGGCGCCGCTGAGACCGGCGGCCTTCTTCTGGGCCAGCGTGGCGGCGACATACTGCTCCATGAAGGCGTAGTCGGTCAGCGCCAGATAGACTTCCCAGATCGCGACATAGGCGAGGCCCGCCACCAGCGCCACGCCAAGACCGATCAGCAGCGCGGGCCAGAACCGGATGACGCCGCCCAGCGCCTTGTCGCGGTGCGACTTGACCGCCATCAGGATCGCGGACAGCCCGACCAGCATGATCAGATAGCCGAGCCAGACGTTGGAATGCGGCGCGCCGCCCTTGGAGAGCACGATGGTGGCGATCATGCCCAGGATGATGATCGCGCCCGACGCCAGGCCGTGGATGAGAATGGTGCGTTGCATGGAGTCCTCCTCCGCGCCGCCCCCTGCGACGCGCCCCGCAAGCTGTCTTGTTTCCCCGGGGAAACGGTATCGCCCAAAAGGGTGAGAACGACAGTTTCGCCCGATCGGGCGTCGGTCAACCCTACGGAATGAGCGACAGGTCCCGGGCCTTGCCGACCGCCTGGGTGCGACGGCTGACCTCCAGCTTGCCGTAGAGGTTCCCAACATGGGTCTTTACGGTGTTTGGCGAGAGGCCAAGGTCGCGGGCGATCTCCTTGTTGGAGCGGCCGGCCGCCAAACGTTCCAGGACCTTGATCTCCTGGCCTGTCAGGCCAAGGCTGGCCAGAGCCGCGTCATTGCGCTGAAACACCTCCGGGCGCGCGCGGGCGGCGAGCCGCCAGCCGACCCAGACGCCGCCGGCCGCGAACGCCGCGCCGATCAGCCCGACATAGACCTGCCAAGAGAAGGCCCGCACGACGAAGCCGTACTCCAGCCACTGCAGGGCGAAGGCGCTCAGCGCCAGGACCAGCGCCCAGAGAACGACCGTGCGGATCATGGGCGAAAGGGTGCTCGAACCGCGCGGCGCGTCAAGGCAGAGCCTTTTCCGACACGTGTGAAACGGTTATCGGGCCGAAAATGCTCTAACTTTTGAAAGCGATACGCGCCTTGGCCTCGGGCGGGGCGACCTGATCGAACAGGATTTGCAGGTGCTGGTCCTTGGCGTGGTCGTTGTGCAGTTCCCACGACAGCGACACCGGCAACCTTAGCCGGCTGCCTTCGGGCAGGCGGGCGATCAGCACGCGCCAGGAAAAGCCCTCCCCGGGATCGCCCAGCGGGTCCTTGAACTCGACCGGCGCCGGGTCGCGCAGGCGAAAGCGCCGTTCGGGATGGGCTTCGAACCAGGCGCGGTCCGCCTCGGCGGTGGGATCGGGGACGGCGACGAGCTTGGCGGTGACTTTGCGAACCATGCGCCGGCCATAGCACGTTTCGGCGCGCAAGCGTCAGACGGTCAGCGGCCGGACGACCGGCGTCGCTCCATCATCAGGATCGGCGAACCCTTGTACTGGGCGTGGGTCTTCAGCTGGAAGCCGACCTTTTCGGCTAGAGCGATCGAGGGCCTGTTCTCCACGTTGATGATGCATGGCACCACCTCGGGGGCCAGGGCCTGGTCGATCCAGGCCAGGCCCGCGCGCACCGCCTCGGTTCCAAAGCCCTGCCCATGCGACCAGGCCGCCAGCACCCATCCCATTTCGGGCAGGCCGTAGAGGCTGGGCTCAAGCTCGCGCCGCAGGTCGGCGAATCCGACCTCGCCGACATAGCGGCCCGTGGCGGTCTCGCGAACCGCCCAGTAGCCAAAGCCGAGCACTTCCCAAAGACCGCGTGCGCGCATCAGACGGGTCCAGCTTTCCTCTTCGGTGAAGGCGCGGCCGCCGACATGCTTGACGACCAGCGGGTCGGACCACATCGCGCGACTGTCCTCGAAGTCGGCGAGGGCGGGCGGAGCCAGGATCAGGCGAGCGGTGGTGAGGGTCGGGGCGGCCATCGGGACTCAGGGTTTGCGGTATGAACGCCGCGCAAGCTACACCGACTGGCCCGAACCGGAAGATCATCATGACCACGCCGCAAGACGCCATCGCCGCGCGTCGCAAGCTGACCAACAAGCTGATCGCCGCCAAGGCCGCCGCCCGGCTGCGGCCCTTCTTCGACCCCCGCGTGACCTTGATCGCCGGCGACGGCTCGCTGCTGCTGGGCGCCGAGGATGTCCTGGCCGCGTTTGCCGGGCAGTTCGCGGACAGGGGATTTGTGGCCTATGTCCGCACCACCGAAGAGATCACGCTGAACGCCGAGGGCTCGCGCGCCGCCGAGCGCGGCCGCTGGATCGGGACCTGGAAGGACGCGCCCGAGCAGTCGGGGACCTATCTAGCCACTTGGAAGAAGGTCACCGGCCAATGGATCATCGAGAACGAGCTCTTCGTGACTTTGGCCTGATCGGCGACGCTCAGCCGTGGCAAGATGACTCGGAATTAATTTCGCCTCGCCAGACGGCAGGCTTACGGCTTTGAACTTCAAAAATGCCTCTGGGGAGGAAAACCTTGCTCAATCGTCGTCACATGATGTTCGCCACGGCCGCGGCCGGCTTCGCCGCGACGGGCGGTCTGCCGACCCTGGCCCTGGCCCGCGAGGGCGAGGTGGCCAAGCTGAACGCCCTGTTCGACGTGATCATGGCCAAGCAACTGCGCCAGTCTCCCGAGACGGCGACGGGCCTGGGCCTGGATCACGGTGATCTGGCCTGGACCAAGGGCCTGCTGGGCGATCGCTCGTTCGCGGCTATCGAGGCGGGCAAGGCCGAGACGCGCAAGCAACTGGAAGCGCTGCGCGTTATCGACCGCCGCGCACTCAAGGGCATGGACGCGGTCAATTACGACACGGTCGAGTTCGTGCTGTCGGTGCAGGATGAGGGTAACGCCAAGTTCCGCTATGGCGGCGGCGGCTCGGGCGCGCCCTATGTGCTGAGCCAGCTGACCGGCAGCTATCAGCAGATGCCGGATTTCCTCGACACCCAGCACAGCATCGAGACCAAGGCCGACGCCGACGCCTACCTGTCGCGGATGGAGGGCTTCGCGCGCCTGATGGATCAGGAAACCGCCCTGGCCAAGCAGGACATCGCCGACGGCGTGATCCCGCCCGACTTCATCATCGACAAGACCTTGATCCAGATGAAGGCCTTCGCCGACACGCCGACGGCCGAGGCGCCGCTGGTCAAGTCGATCGCCCGCCGCACCAAGGACAAGAAGATCGACGGCGACTGGGCCGGCGAGGCCTCCAAGATCTACGAGAACGCCGTCTTGCCCGCGCTCAAGCGCCAGATCGCGCTGATGGAGAGCGCGCGGAGCAAGGCCACCCACGACGCGGGCGTCTGGCGGCTGAAGGACGGCGGCGACTACTACGCGGTGTCGCTGAAGAACTACACGACCTCGACCTTGACGCCCGAAGAGATCCACCAGCTGGGTCTGGACATGGTCAAGTCGATCGAGGCCGAGGCCGACAAACTGTTCAAGAAGATCGGCATGACCAAGGGCACGGTCGGCGATCGGATGCGCAAGCTGGGTGAGGACATCTACCCCAACACCGACGCGGCCAAGGAACAGCTGATCGCGGATCTGAACGACAAGGCCAAGTGGATCGAAAAGCAGCTGCCGGCCTATTTCGGCCAGCTGCCCAAGGCGCCGCTGGAGATCCGTCGCGTGCCCAAGGCCATCGAGGCCGGCGCGCCGGGCGGCTACTACAACTCGCCCTCGCTGGATGGGAAGCGCCCGGGGATCTACTGGATCAACCTGCGCGACACCAAGGAGCAGGCCAAGTACACCCTGACCACCCTGACGGTGCACGAAGGGGTTCCGGGCCACCATCTGCAGCTGTCTTTGTCGAACGAGGCCAAGGGCCTGCCGCTGATCCGCAAGATCATCGGCTTCTCGGGTTACGCCGAGGGCTGGGCGCTCTATTCCGAGCAGCTCGCCGTCGAGATGGGCATCTACAAAAACGATCCGCGCGGCCAGATCGGCATGCTGCACGACGCCCTGTTCCGCGCCGTGCGCCTCGTGGTCGACACCGGCATGCACTACAAGAAGTGGAGCCGCGAGCAGGCCATCAAGTACATGGCCGAGACGATGGGCGATGAGGAAAGCGGCGCGACGACCGAAATCGAGCGCTACGTGGTGTGGCCCGGCCAGGCCTGCAGCTACATGATCGGCAAGATCGTCTGGCTCCGCGCCCGCGCCAAGGCCCAGAAGGCGCTCGGCAAGAAGTTCGACATCCGCGAGTTCCACGACGCGGGCCTGCTGTCGGGCATGACGCCTCTGACCGTGCTGGAACGCGTGGTCGACGACTACATCGTCGCCAAGGGCGGCAAGGCCTGAGTGAGGTTCTGATCGGTCCTTCCCACGCGGGGAGGGCCGGTCAGCCCCAGCTGTCGCTGGCGCCCGCGCGTCGCGCCAGCGGCGTGACCGTGGCGGTGGTGCGCAGGGCGGGGGACGGCTTGTCGGAAGGCTTGCCGTAGAGCCAACCCTGGGCGAAGTCGACGCCGACGTTGCGCACGATTTCCTCGACCTCGGCGGTCTCGACCATCTCGGCGACGGTGCGAACCTTGAGGTCGCGGCACAGCTCGACCAGGCGGCGCACCAGGGCGCCGTCACGGCCATTGTCGGCCAGTTCCCGGACATAGCGGCCGTCGATCTTCACGATGTCCAGGCTCAGCTGCTGCAGATAGGCGAAGGACGACGAGCCCGCGCCGAAATCATCCAGACACACCAGCGAGCCCAGCGCGCGCAGGCTCTGGATGTGCTGGTTCGCGAGGGTCAGGTTGTCGATCGCGCGGGTCTCGGTGATCTCGAAAATCAGGCGGCCCTTGGCCCCGTCATAGCGGGACAGCAGGCGGCTCACATGGTCGATGAAGCTCTCGTTGCCGATCGTCTGGCCCGAGATGTTGACCGCCAGCTTAAGCTTGCGCTCCTGGTCGTTGGCCAGCTTCTTGACCACCTGTTCGACGATCGAGTGATCCAGTTCCTCGATCAGGTCGAACTCTTCGGCCATGCGGATCAGCGCGAACGGGCTGCCGCCGTCCTCGAACCGCACCAAGACCTCGTGGTGATGCGCCAGGCCCGTCGCCAGCGAGACCACTGGCTGATAGGCGAGGGTAAATCGGCGCTGGCTCACCGCGACGCCCAGTGCGCCGGCACGGGCCAGAGTGCGCTTGACGGAGCGGTTCATCGCCTCCGACAGGCTCATCGGCGGGGTGTCCTTGAGCCCCTCGCGCAGGAAGTCGTCGAGCGCATAGCGTAGCGCCCGCAACGCGCGGGCCGAGCCGCCGCCGCTTTCCAGCGGGACCAGATGAGCGCTGGCTTCGGCGCTGACCATTCGGGTCAGGCGCTTGATCATGTTCTCTGGGCGGTCGTCGCGCTGACGCAGCACGGCGAAGCGGTCTTCGGAAAGCTTGGTGGCGGCCGCGCCGGCGTGGGCCTCGGCGCGAAGCGCGCTGGCCACACGCACATCGAGGGCGGCGGCCTCGGCAGGTGAAAGGCCCTGGCGCATGTTGGCCAGGCCGGAGAACTCCACCATCGCCAGTTCCAGCTCGATGCCGGTGACGCGCGCGGCCTCGAACAGTCCCTGAGCGATGTCGTCGAACGACTCGCGTGGTTGCAGCGAACTGGCGCTGAGCGGCGGACTCGCCGGCTGGGCGGCCGTGAGAGCGGCCGAGACGCGCCCTCCGTTGTCGGGCAGGGCCCGCAGGACCACGCGAACATTGCGCTCCCCCGGGCCCGCCAGACGAAGCACCACCGGACCACGCCGGACGCCATCGTCGGCGCAGCCGAGCATGGCTTCCATCAGCGGCTGATCATCGGCGTGGAACAGGTCGACCCAGGCCTTCCCGGTCAGCGCGGACTCGCTTTTGCCCATCACTTTCTGGGCGGCGCCCAGGGCTAGGCGCACCTTTCCACCCTGCAGCTCGACCAACAGGTCGGCGCTCGCAAAGGCCAGCCCAAGCAGACGGCGCGGATCCAGAGACAAGGCGGCGTTTCCCCTATTTCTCGGTGAAACTGCCATGACGGGGCTTAAGGAGCGGTTTCAGGCGGTCCGAACGGCATACCCAAAATCGGTAAAAGCGCGCTCGTGATGGCAGTGCGACAAAAACGGACGTTTCTGGGTAAGGGAACATCTTGCGAACATGGAACAAAGCATGTACGCATTCACCATGTTCCACAGGTTGCTGAGGCGGGGCGCGGGAAGCGCCAATCGGGCGGCCGGAATCATGGAATAGAAGGCGGATCAATCATGACTAGTCAGGCGGCTTTGAAACTCGTGGCCAAGGAAGAAGGCGATAAGCAACGCGCGCTAGAGGCGGCTCTCGCCCAGATCGACCGCGCGTTCGGCAAGGGCTCGGTGATGAAGCTGGGCGAAAAGGGCAAGGTCGAGATGGAGTCGGTTTCGACCGGCTCGCTGGGCCTCGACATCGCGCTCGGCATCGGCGGTCTGCCGAAGGGGCGGATCATTGAGGTCTACGGCCCGGAAAGCTCGGGTAAGACCACCCTGGCCCTGCACGTCGTGGCCGAGGTCCAGAAGGCCGGCGGCACCGCCGCCTTCGTCGACGCCGAACACGCGCTGGACCCGTCCTACGCTTTCAAGCTGGGGGTCAATCTCGACAACCTTCTGGTCTCTCAGCCTGACAACGGCGAGCAGGCGCTTGAGATCACCGACACCCTGGTGCGGTCGGGCGCCGTGGACATTGTGGTCGTCGACTCGGTCGCAGCGCTGACGCCGAAGGCCGAAATCGAAGGCGAGATGGGTGACAGCCTGCCGGGTCTGCAGGCGCGACTGATGAGCCAGGCGCTGCGCAAGCTGACCGCCTCGATCAACAAGGCCAACACCATCGTCATCTTCATCAACCAGATCCGCCACAAGATCGGGGTGATGTACGGCAGCCCGGAGACCACCACCGGCGGCAACGCGCTGAAGTTCTACGCCTCGGTGCGCCTGGACATCCGCCGCACCGGCTCAGTGAAGGCCCGCGACGAGATCATCGGCAACAACGTCCGCGTGAAGGTGGTGAAGAACAAGGTGGCCCCGCCTTTCCGCGAGGTCGAGTTCGACATCATGTACGGCGAGGGCATTTCGAAGCTGGGCGAAGTGATCGATCTGGGCGTCAAGGCCGGGATCATCGACAAGGCTGGCTCGTGGTTCTCGTACGGCAGCCAGCGCATCGGCCAGGGCCGCGACAATGTCCGCGAGTTCCTGAAGAACAACCCTGATATCGCCAACAGCATCGAGGCGGCCGTCCGCAAGTCGTCCCAGAAAATCGAGGAAGAGCTTCTGGTCGGCGGTCCCGAGGAGGGCGACGAGGAATAGGTCGTCCCTCCGAAGGTTTCGCGGCCTTTGCCCGCACTCGCGGGCGTTCCCCGCCTTCAACACGCCCGCGGCGGACCGCCGCGAAGGTCGCGATCAGGCCGCCTGGACCCCATGCCAGGCGGCCTACTCTTTCAGGGGCGGGAGGCTGGACAGTTGTTCCTCGGCTTGATTGGGGGCGGCATGCAGCGTGAAGGTCGGGTTTCGACCCAAGTTCACCTCCAATAGTAAGCCCGCCGAGGCGGAGCTAATCTCTACGCTAACAGGAGGACGCTCATGCTTGAGTACCGCGTTACCGCACGCCGTGTGGACCAGCACGGCTCTGTGGCCCAGGCCAAGGGGGCTGAGGTGGTGCTGGACACAGACTTGGCCGGCCGCCCGGACGCTTTCAATCCCGCTGAACTCTTCCTGGCCGCGATCGCCGCCTGCATGATCAAGGGCATTGAGCGCGTCACCCCAATGCTCGACTTTGATCTTCGTGGCGTGGAGGTCCGCCTGCACGCGGTTCGTCAGGACGTTCCACCGATGATCGTCTCGGTCGACTATAGCCTGATCATCGATACCGATGAGAGCGATCAGCGGCTGGAACTACTGCATAGGAATGTTCGCAAGTACGGCACGATCTCCAATACGGTCGCGCTCGCGACCAGGCTTGAGGGGACTATCCAGCGGCGGGAAAAGGACACATCGGGGTGACGCGAACTGCGCGCGGACTGCGCGAAGGTCGGTCCCCGTTATCGATCTAAGTCGGTCGCGCCGAACTGCGGCGATCGAGGCTTGGGCAACGCCCGACTTGCGCCGACCTCGGCTTCACCAATTTCGCCTGTCGCCTGTCGCCTGTCGCCTGTCGCCTGTCGCCTGTCGCCCGTCGCCCGTCGCCCGTTGATGCCGCGACGCGGCGAGGGCGGCTGGGGCGGACTGCGCCAAACAGGTCCTTTTCCGCTCCAACCCGCGCCCCCATCTCCAAGCCTGTTTCCCCTTCGCCGAAAACCGCGCTATGCAGCGGCCGACTTCCGGCCGCTCGCCGGACCGGTACGCAAGACTTGAGACGCTCATGCCCAGCTTGAACGAGATCCGCAGCACCTTCCTCGACTACTTCGGCAAGGCCGATCACGCCGTGACGCCGTCGGCGCCGCTGGTGCCGCAGAACGATCCGACCCTGCTGTTCGTCAACGCCGGCATGGTGCCCTTCAAGAACGTGTTCACGGGCGCCGAGACCCCGGCCCATCCGCGCGCGGCCAGCTCGCAGAAGTGCGTCCGCGCCGGCGGCAAGCACAACGACCTGGACAATGTCGGCTACACCGCCCGCCACCACACCTTCTTCGAGATGCTGGGCAACTTCTCGTTCGGCGACTACTTCAAGGAACAGGCGATCCACCACGCCTGGACCCTGCTGACCGGCGAGTTCAAGCTGCCCAAGGACAAGCTGCTGGTCACGGTCTACCACACTGACGACGAGGCGGCGGACCTCTGGAAGAAGATCGCCGGTCTTGGCGATGATCGCATCATCCGCATCCCGACCAACGACAACTTCTGGTCCATGGGCGACACTGGCCCCTGCGGTCCGTGCTCGGAAATCTTCTTCGACCACGGTCCCCACATCGCCGGCGGCCCTCCCGGCAGCCCCGATGAGGATGGCGACCGCTTCATCGAGATCTGGAACCTGGTGTTCATGCAGTTCGAGCAGCTGGCGGGCGGCGAGCGCATCAGCCTGCCCAAGCCCTCGATCGACACCGGCATGGGTCTGGAGCGGATCGCGGCCGTGCTGCAGGGCCAGCACGACAACTACGACATCGACCTGTTCAAGGCCCTGATCGCCGCCAGCGTCGAGCTGACGGGCGTGAAGGCCGAAGGCGCCCAGGCGCCGTCGCACCGCGTGATCGCCGACCACCTGCGCTCGTCGTCGTTCCTGCTGGCCGATGGCGTCTCGCCGTCGAACGAAGGTCGCGGCTACGTCCTGCGCCGCATCATGCGCCGCGCCATGCGCCACGCCTATCTGCTGGGCGCCAACGAGCCCCTGATGCACCGCCTGGCCCCGACCCTGGTGGCCGAGATGGGCCAGGCCTATCCGGAACTGCGTCGCGCCGAGGCCTCGATCGTCGAGACCCTGCGCCAGGAGGAAGAGCGCTTCCGCACCACGCTGGGTCGCGGCATGGGCCTGCTGGATGAGGCCACCGCCAACCTGTCGGCCGGCGACGTGCTGGACGGCGAGACCGCCTTCAAGCTCTACGACACCTACGGCTTCCCGTTGGACCTGACCCAGGACGCCGTCCGCGCCAAGGGCCTGACCGTCGACACCGACGGCTTCGACGCGGCCATGCAGAAGCAGCGCGAAATGGCGCGCGCCAACTGGGCCGGGTCCGGCCAGCAGGGCGCGGCCGCCGCCTGGTTCTCGATCAAGGAAAAGGCTGGCGCCACCGACTTCGTGGGCTACGAGACCACCGAGACCACTGGCGTGGTCAAGGCGATCGTCGTCGACGGCGCCGAGGTCGAGAGCGCCTCGGCTGGGACGACCGCCGAGGTCTTGCTGGACCGCACCAGCTTCTACGCCGAGAGCGGCGGTCAGGCCGGCGACACCGGCGTCATCGAGGCCAACGGCCGCGAAAGCCGCGTGATCGACACCCAGAAGCAGGCCGGCGAACTGCATGTTCACCGCGTGGAGCTCACCGGCGACCTGAAGGTCGGCGACAAGGTCGTGGCCAGCGTCGACGCCGACCGTCGCCACACCACGCGCTCGAACCACTCGGCTGCGCACCTTGTGCACGCTGCTCTGCACCATGTGCTGGGCCCGCACGTCGCTCAGAAGGGGCAGATGGTCGATGGCGAGCGCATGCGCTTCGACTTCAGCCACGGCGGCCCGCTGACGGCCGACGAACTCGACCGCATCGAGGCCGAGGTCAACGAAGTCATCCGCCAGAACGTCCCGGCCGAGACCAAGGAAATGGCCCCGCAGGAGGCCATCGAGGCCGGCGCGGTGGCGCTGTTCGGCGAAAAGTACGGCGACAGCGTCCGCGTGCTCACGCTGGGCAAGTCGCTGGTCGACGAGGCCAAGGCCTATTCGGTGGAACTGTGCGGCGGCACCCACGTCGCCCGCACCGGCGACATCGCCCTGTTCAAGATCGTCTCCGAGCAAGGCGTCGCCGCCGGCGTGCGCCGCATCGAGGCCTTGACCGGCGAGGCGGCCCGCCGCTTCCTGCTGGATCAGGCGGGCGTGGCCAAGTCGCTGGCCGATCAGTTCAAGACGCCGGTGGCCGAAGTCGGCGCGCGCGTCGACGCCCTGATCGCCGACCGCAAGCGCCTGGAGAAGGAGCTGGCCGAGGCCAAGAAGCAACTGGCCCTGGGCGGCGGAGGCGCGGCTTCGGGTCCTGAAGACGTCAATGGCGTGGCCCTGATCGCTCGCGTCCTCGACGGCGTCGGCGGCAAGGAGCTGCGCGGCGTGGCCGAGGAGTTCAAGAAGCAACTGACCAGCGGCGTCGTGGCCCTGGTCGGCACGTCGGACGGCAAGGCCGCCGTTACGGTGGCGGTCACCGCCGACCTGACGGGCAAGTTCAGCGCCGCCGACCTCGCCAAGGCCGCCGTCATCGCCATGGGCGGGCAGGGCGCGGGCGGCAAGGCCGACTTCGCCCAAGGCGGCGCGCCCGACGACAGCAAGGCCCAGGAAGGCCTCGCAGCCGTCAAGGCGGCGCTGGCCGGCTAAGGCTCAAGGCGCTGACGCCGAACAACAAGGCCCACCCTCCGTTGCGGAGCGGTGGGCTTTTTTGTGGGCGCGCAGAACCGCACGATCGGTCAGGTTCCCGCCGGTGGGGAGCCTTAGGTCTGTCTCCGCCAAGGAGGTGCGGATGAACCCGGACGTCGCCAAAAACTATCACGCCAGGATGCGCCGGGTGCTCGAGCATATCGACGCGCACCTAGACGAGGACCTGAGCGTCGAGGTCCTAGCGGCGGTCGCGGCTTTTTCGCGGCACCATTTCCAGCGTCAGTTCTCGGGCCTGTTCGGGATCGGGGTCGCCGCCTATGTCCAGCTGGCGCGGATGAAGCGGGCGTCCTATCGCCTGGCCTTTCGCGACCAGGACGGGGTGCTAGGGATCGCGCTCGACAGCGGCTACGAGGGGCCCGAAGCGTTTAGCCGCGCCTTCCGCCGGCTGTTCGACCAGAGCCCGTCGGCGTTCCGTCGAGAACCGCGCTGGGAGCCTTGGCATGCGGCGCAGTCGCCGCTGGTTCAAGCCAGGAGACAGACCATGACCTTCAGCGACGGCGATGTCCGCATCGTCGACTTTCCCGACACGCCTGTCGCCGTCCTGCGGCACCAAGGCGATCCGGCCCTGCTGGGCGATACGATCCGTCGTTTCATCGCCTGGCGCCGCGCCGCTGGCCTGCCGCCGCGTGTCAGCGCGACGTTCAACGTGTTCCACGATGATCCAGACGACACGCCGGTCGAGCAGTATCGGATGGACCTGTGCGCGGCGACTGCGCGGGTCGCGCCCAACGCGGACGGCGTGACGGCGGGCGTGATCCCCGGCGGGCCATGCGCCGTGTTGCGGCAGGTCGGGTCCAGCGACGACCTGCGCGCGGCCTCGCGGTTCCTCTATGGCGAGTGGCTGCCACGCAGCGGACGCGAGCCGCGCGATGCGCCGTTCTTCGCCCAGCGGGTCAGCTTCTTTCCGGACGTTCCGGAGCACGAGGCGGTGACCGATCTGTTCTTGCCTCTGTCACCCTAGTCTTGAGGCGATGGCGTCCGCCGATCTGCGGCGGACGCTTGCCACGTCAGCCCTTGAAGAACGCTGCGAGCTTATTGCCGTCGGGATCGCGGACATAGGCCAGGTAGTAGCCTTCGCCATAGGCCGGGCGCGGACCCGGCGCACCGGCGCAGGCGCCGCCGTGGGCCAGGGCGGCGGCGTGAAAGGCGTCAACCTGCTGGGGTGAGTCGGCTTTCAGACCGATCATGACGCCGTTGCCAGCCTTGGCCGGCTCGCCGTTCTCGGGCGAACAGATCATGACGGTGGCGTGCTCCGGATCGGGGCCATAGCCGATCCAGTCGCCCTGCCGCCACAGGCGCTGGCTGCCCAGCGCGCCGAGGGCTGCGTCATAGAAGGCGCCGGCCCGGTCCGGGTCGCTGGCGCCGATGGTGATGTAGCTGATCATCCGTGCGTCCTCCTGGGGAGGACCTTAGCGCCCTAGGTGACAAGGGCTGTCAGCAGGATCGACAAAAGCGAGAGCGAGACGATCGAAACCGCTGTCGTCAGCGCCACGATCCGCGCAGCGCCGCGTGGCCAGACGCCGTAGGCGCGGGTCTGGATGAAGACGTTCACCGCCGTCGGCGCCGCCGCCACCAAGGTCGCACCGGCCTGGAACGCGGCCGGGGCGGGCGTCAGGCCGATCACCAGCCAGGCCAGCAGCGGAAAGGCCAAGAGCTTTGCCAGCGCCGCCAAGAGGATCGGCGTGCGGGTCGGCGCGGGCGCTTCCTCGGCCTGTCTCAGGCCCAGCGCCGCGCCCAGCGCCACGAGGCCGACCGGACTGCCTGACGCGGCGGCCATGCCGATGGCGCGGTCCAGAGGTTCGGGCAGGGCGAAGTCCAGCAGCGCCAGAAGCAGGCCGAGCAGGGCGGCCGCCACCACCGGGTTCCAGAAGGCCTGCGCCATAGCGCGCCAGATGGAGCGCCCTGACGCCCAGCCCAGAAGGGCCACGCCCACCGCCGCCAGCACGACAAAGTCGGCCGCCACCGCTCCAGCCACCAGGCGCGCGGTTTCGGCGCCCAGCACGGCGGCGGTGACGGGGAGGGCCAGGAAGGCGCTGTTGCCGATGCCTGACGCCATGGCAGCCCCGGCCCGCTCGTCCCGGCTCCAGCCCAGCAGGCGGCCGCAGGCCATCAGGGCGCCCATCACCATAAGTCCCACGCCGGCATAGGCCGCGAGGCCGGCCCAAAGCTCGGGCTCGGGACGCCCCAGACGGGCGAGCGAATGCACGAGCAGGGCGGGAAAGCCGACCCAATAGACATAGGTCGACAGGCCCTGGGCCATCCGCGCGTCAAGCAGGCGCAGACGTGTCAGGGCGACGCCGACGGCGACCAGCAGAAAGAACGGCCAGACGCGGGCGGTGACATCCAGAACAAGCGCGGTCACGGGCGCGGGTTCATCCCTGGCGCTCGTCACCGGGCAAGCGGATATGCACCAGCTTCCAGGTGAACAGCGCCTTGCGTTCGAAAGTGAAGATCGTGACCTTGCGGCTGGCGTCCGGCCGCTTTACCGCGATCCGCACGCGGTTGGGATCCCAATAGGCGATGGCGGGGTAGGGACCGCGCAAGGTGTCGCGGATCTGGCCGGCGAGCGTATCGTCGCGCGCTGCGGCGGATGGCGCCTTGCCCGGCGCATAGCCCCGCGTCAGGGCCGAAACGCCGGCCACGGTCAGGTAGCGGTCGACCTTGGGTTCCGGCGGCGCGATCGGCTCGATGGCCTTCTTGAAGACGCTCATTGGATCCCGCCACAGTGACGGCGCCTCCGGCTTGGCGGCGGGCGCGTCGACAACCAACTGGGCGGTCAGGCTGCGGCGCACGGCTGGAAAGTCGACCAGTTCGCCGATGGCTTGGACGTCTTCGTACTGAGCTGCCGCCTTCAGGGCCCGAAAAGCGAACCACGGCGCCGTCGCGAAGGCGGCGGCGAAGACGAAGATCGCCAGAACGATCAGGTCCCAGATCCGCTTCTGCAGAGTCATGCCGCCTCCGAAAGGTTAATGTCGATAGATCACAGGTCCCGGGCCTCATCGCAAGGCCGCTCGCGCGGGACGGGCGCCCACGAAAAACGCCCCGGAGGCGATCCTCCGGGGCGTCTTCGATCTCAGGTCAGGCCTATGCGGTTAGGCCATCGCCTTCTTCAGGTTCTCGTCGATCTTGTCGAGGAAGCCTTCGGTCGTCAGCCAGCCTTGCTTGTCGCCGACCAGCAGGGCCAGGTCCTTGGTCATGTAGCCGCTCTCGACGGTGTCGATGCAGACCTTTTCCAGGGTGGCGGCGAAGTTGGCCAGCTCTTGGTTGTCGTCCAGCTTGGCGCGGTGGGCCAAACCACGGGTCCAGGCGAAGATCGAGGCGATCGAGTTGGTCGACGTGCTCTCGCCCTTCTGGTGCTGGCGGTAGTGGCGGGTCACGGTGCCGTGGGCGGCTTCGGCTTCCACGGTCTTGCCGTCCGGCGTCATCAGCACCGAGGTCATCAGGCCGAGCGACCCGAAGCCCTGGGCGACGATGTCCGACTGCACGTCGCCGTCGTAGTTCTTACAGGCCCAGACATAGCCGCCCGACCACTTCAGGGCCGACGCCACCATGTCATCGATCAGACGGTGCTCGTAGTGGATGCCGGCGGCCTTGAACTTCTCGGCGTACTCGGCGTCGTAGGTCTCCTGGAAGATGTCCTTGAAGCGGCCGTCATAGGCCTTGAGGATCGTGTTCTTCGTGGAGAGGTAGACCGGATAGCCGCGGTTCAAGCCGTAGGCGAACGATGCGTGCGCGAAGTCGCGGATCGACTCGTCGAGGTTGTACATCGCCATGGCGACGCCGGCGTCCGGCGCCTTGAACACTTCGTGCTCGATGGTCTGGCCGTCTTCGCCGACGAACTTGATCGACAGCGTGCCCTTGCCCGGGAACTTGAAGTCGGTCGCGCGGTACTGGTCGCCGAAGGCGTGGCGGCCGACGATGATCGGCTGGGTCCAGCCCGGCACCAGCCGCGGCACGTTCTGGCAGATGATCGGCTCGCGGAAGATCACGCCGCCCAGGATGTTGCGGATCGTGCCGTTCGGCGACTTCCACATCTTCTTGAGCTTGAATTCTTCGACGCGGGCTTCGTCCGGCGTGATGGTGGCGCACTTGACGGCGACGCCGTGCTTCTTGGTCGCGTTGGCCGCGTCGATCGTCACTTGGTCGTCGGTGGCGTCACGGTTCTCGACCGACAGGTCGTAGTAGTCGAGTTCCAGGTCGAGGTACGGGAAGATCAGCTTGTCCTTGATGAGCTTCCAGATGATGCGGGTCATTTCATCGCCGTCCATGTCGACGACGGGATTGGCGACTTTGATCTTGGCCATTGCGGGGATGTTCCTCTGGCGGTGGCGCGCCTGCGGCGTTCTGGCGCACAGGGCCAGCACGCGGCGCGGACCGGGAGGCTATAGACTGTTGCGTCGCGGGGGAAAAGCCGATCGGTACGGCGCCGACTGTAACTTCAGCGTTCGAGTGTGCGGTTTTGGGTGAATGGCCCCAAAGAGGGGCCTAACGGACGGGCCAGGGAGCAGGCTTGGACAACGGATCGGGGGCCACTGCTGGAGTGACCGCGCCACTGGCGCGCCGGCTTTTGACGATGGTCGCGATCCTGTCGATCGTCGTGACCAGCGTGGCCACGGCGGCGGCCTTCATCTTCGTGCGGGAAAGCGCGGCGGACACGCAGAAGCGACATCTCGCCGAGTATGTGGGCGAACGGGTGAAAACCGAGGACCGACTATTTTCCGACCTCGTGAGGGTCCATGATGCGGCGGCGGAGGCGTTGACTCGCCGCCTGGATCTCGCGGGGGGCGCGGGCGACCTCGCCGAATTCGAACGGCTCTATCCCAAATCGAGCGACGGCACGCGGCGGTCGGCGCCGGCGTTGTTCGACGGCGTGCGGGTGGGCAGCCGCTACGTCCATGGGCTGGGCGGCTATCTTCGCGACGCCGACGCCATGAGCCGCGCCGAACAGACCCTGTTTGTGGCGGCAGCCGATGTGGTCGCGGCGACCGGCGAGGCGCAGATCCGGCACTACGACAACTTTTACTTCTTCACGCCGCAGACCCGCCTGGTGATGTACGGCCCCAAGCGTTCCGACAAGCTGCTCTATTATCGGCGGGATGCGCCCAACACGCTGGACATCTCGAACGAAGAGATGGTCACCCTGACACTTCCGGAGAACAATCCGGACCGGGTGATGAAATGCACCAAGCTCAGGCGTCTGATCTCCGACCCCACCGGTCGAGGCCTGAACGCCGCCTGCATGACGCCCTTCTACTACAAGGGGCGGTTCATGGGGGCCTTCGGCACAAGCCTGTCGCTGGACTCTTACCTGCTGCGCGCGGTCGCCGAAGCTTTGCCGGGCGGTTCCAACATGATTGTCTCCAGCGATGGCGAACTCGTGGTCGCACAAGGTCTGGCGCGCAACGGCGTCGTGGATGTGGACGCCCTCTACCGGTTCGAGCGCAACAATGCGCTGAAGGCTTTGGTTGGCCGAATTCGGGCTGAAAGGCGCGACGTCGGCGTCGTGCTGTCTCCCGATGGTCAGCGGCTGGTGGCGTATGGCCGCCTGGTGGAGCCCGACTGGTGGTTCCTGATGAGCTTTCCCTCAAGCGATCTCGTCTGGTCTTCGCTGAAGACGGCGTCCTGGGTCCTGCTGTTCGGGTTCCTGGGGGTATTGCTGCAGGTGCTGCTCCTGCGCCGCCTGACCCATCAGATGGTTGGCGCGCCGCTGGAAGCGTTGGCCGAGGCCCAGCAGCAGGGCGATCCGGAGGCGGCTCTACCGTTCGAGGCGCGGCCGGACGAGATCGGCTCCCTGGCCCGCGCCTTGCGCCGCCAGCGCGAACGCAACGAGGAACTGCTGCGCTCGCTCGAGCAGCGGGTGGCGGCGCGCACGGCCGAACTTGAGCGCGCCAACCAGGCCAAGTCGGTCTTTCTGGCCAACATGTCCCACGAACTGCGCACGCCGCTGAACGGTGTGATCGCCCTCGGCGACCGTCTGGCCGAGGAGCAGGATCCTCAGCGGCGCCGCGAACTGGCGGCGCTGGTGACTTCGTCCGGGCGGCTGCTGGAGCAGGTGCTGGGCGACATTCTCGATGTGTCCAAGATCGAGGCCGGCCAGTTCCAGCTCAATCCAGCACCGTTCGATCTGGTCCAACTGGTGCGGGGGATGGCCGAGTTGCACGCCGCGGCGGCCGAGGCCAAGAATCTGAGCCTGCGCTGGTCGGTCTCGTCCGAGGCTGAGGGGACCTATGACGGTGACGCCGGCCGCATCAGCCAGATCCTCTCCAATCTTCTGGCCAACGCAGTGAAGTTCACGCACCAGGGCGAGGTCTCCCTGGATGTGGATCGCCGGGGCGAGGCCCTGTGCTTCGTCGTCCGCGACACCGGCGTCGGCTTCGACCAGGAGGTTCGTGACCGCCTGTTCAAGCGCTTCGTGCAGGCCGACCAGTCGATTACCCGTCAGTTCGGCGGTACGGGCCTTGGGTTGTCCATCTGTGCGGCCCTGGCGGAGATGATGCAGGGATCGATCACGGCCGAGGCGACACCGGGGCAAGGCGCGCGGTTCGAGGTGCGCCTTCCGCTGCCCCGCTGCGAACGGGTCGCCGACGCGGTCGCCGAGGAGCCCCGCGAGATTTCGCTGGAGGGGCTGCGGGTGCTGGTGGCCGAGGACCATCCCACCAACCGCAAGGTGGTCGAGATCGTGCTCGAACCTTTTGGTGTGGATCTGACCGTGGTCGAGGACGGTAAGGCGGCGCTGGACGCCTTCGAGCCCGGTCGTTTCGACGCAGTGCTGATGGACATGCAGATGCCGGTGATGGACGGCCTGTCGGCGACGCGGGCGATCCGGGCGCGGGAGAAGGCGGCGGCGTCCGAGCCCATCCTGGTCGTGATGCTGACGGCCAACGCCATGGAGGAGCACGTGGCCGCCGCCCACGCCGCAGGAGCGGATCTGCACCTGGCCAAGCCGCTGCATCCGGCGCGGTTGCTGGAGGCCCTGGCGCGGGCGCGGCGCTAGAACCGCTTGCATCCTGCCGCCGGTCGGCGGCAAAGGACGCGGATGACCGACGCCGCCGACTTCAAGCCCATTCCGCCCTGCGTGATCCTCAACGAGCCTCAACTGGCCGAGAACATCGGTTCGGTGGCGCGGGTGATGGCCAATTTCGGGCTTTCGGACCTGCGTCTGGTGCGGCCGCGCGACGGCTGGCCGCAAGAGCGGGCCTGGGCCAGCGCCTCGGGCGCCAGCTGGCCGCTGGACGACGCCAAGGTGTTCGACAACCTGGAAGCGGCGATCGCCGACCTCAAGCTGGTCTACGCCACTACGGCCCGGCCACGCGAGACGCGCCTGCCGGTCTACACGCCGCGAGAAAGCGCCGGTCACCTGGCTGACGAGGTCGCCCAGGGGCGCGCCGTGGGGCTGCTGTTCGGCGGCGAGCGGGCGGGGCTGGAGACCCACGACATCGCGCTCTGCCAGGCCATCGTGTCGATCCCGATCGACGAGCGCTTCCGGTCACTGAACCTGGCTCAGGCGGTGTCGATCAACGCCTACGAATGGAAGATGACCCAGGACGATCGGCCCTGGAAGAAGTTCGAGCAGAATGTCGAGGAGCCCGCCGATCAGGCCGCGCTGCTGGGGCTGTACGAGCATCTCGAGGACGAGCTGGAGAAGGCGGGCTTCTACCATCCGCCGGAGAAGAAGCCGTCGATGGTGCGCAACCTGCGGGTTCCGCTGGCGCGCGCCCGCCTGTCGGATCAGGAGGTCCGCACCTTCCGGGGCGTGATCACCGCGCTCAGCCGCGGGCGCGGCCGGGTGCTGGCCAAGCTGGCCGAGAAGGCGGTCAAGAACGACGTTCCTTAAGGGCGCGGCGGCCCGCGCGGATTTGACCTTGATCATCCGTCGCCGGCCTAAAGCGGCGCACCTTCATGGTCGTGATCCAGCAAGGAGCCTTCCATGAACCCTGACGCCATCACCCTGGTCGTTGTCGCCGACGGCCGCCGCGCTCGCCTGCTGGAGCAGCGGCGCATCGACGGGCCGCTGCATGACCGCCCCGAGTGGCTCTCGGACGTCAAGGAGCACCACGACCACGGCGCGCCCAGCCACATCACCCACAGTGGCGACGCCCACGACCGCGCCGAGAAGGCGTTCCTGACGAATCTGGCCAAACGCGTCGACGCCGTGCTGGCGCACAACACCGTCGATCAGGTGGTCCTGATCGCCCCGCCGCGCGCTCTGGGTCATCTTCGCGGAGCCCTGTCGTCCGCCGCCGCCAAGAAGGTGATCGGCTCGGACGCGCATGATCGCGTGGACGCCACGATCATCACGCTGGAAAGCGTCGTTCACGCCGCGCGTCACGCCCACGCCGCCTGAACCCGATCAGCGTCGCGCGGTGCTTGCGCCGCGCGGCGTCTCGCGTTCAACTGTCCTCAAACATCTGTTGGGGAGGGCGGCATGAACCGTCGGGAACTGCTGGCCATGGCCGGCGCGCTGGGCTTGTCGCCCGCTTTCGTCTCGGCGGTCCAGGCCGCAGAAGGCGACGCGACGGCGGCGCGGGACGCCTATCTCTACGCCCTGCCGCTGATCGAGATGGCCACGACCCGCGCGCGGCTGCTCAAGAGCCCCGGCGCGGCGATCAACACCCTGACTCACACGCGAACCCTGTCGGACCACAAGGCCCGCTGGGTCACCACGCCCAACAACGATACGCTGTACTCCTCGGCCTTCCTGGACCTGACCAAGGGGCCGGCGACCCTGACCATCCCGCCCTTGGGCAAGCGCTACTATTCGGTGGCGGTGATGGACATGTTCACCAACAACAACGTTGTGCTGGGCACGCGAACCGTCGGCGGCGAGGGCGGAACCTTCACCCTGGTCGGCCCTGGCCAGGCGTCCACGGGGCCCAACCCCACGCGCATCGCCACGCCGCACGCCTGGCTTCTGATCCGCACCCTGACCGACGGGGGCGATGACCTGCCGGCCGCGCATAAGGCCCAGGACGGCTTCCTGCTCAAGGGCGCGACGCCGGGGCCTGTCGCCGCCTATGCGGCGCGCGACGCCAAGCCCGCCGACTATTTCGCGACCGCCCGGGCTCTGCTGGCCAGCGACCCCGCGCCGCCGACCGATCTGAAGATCCTGAAGCGCACCGCCGCCTTCCTGGGCGCCGGTCCGTTCGACGAAGCCGCCGCCGCCGGCGGCGTCGAGCAGGCGCGCATGATCACCATCTTCGCCCGGGGGCGGCAGACCTTCGTGAACGGCTGGTCGTATCCGCGCGCCAATCTCGGCGACTACGGCCAGGACTATCTCTATCGCGCCATCGTCGCCCTGCAGGGGCTGGGCGCTCTGCCAGTAGCCGAAGCCATGTACATGAAGGCCGCCGGCGACGACGGCTCGGGGACCTTCACGGGCGACGGGCCGTATCGCCTGACCATGCCGGCGCAACTGCCGCTGGACGGGTTCTGGTCGCTGTCGATGTATGAGGCCACTGCTGACGGCCAGTTCTTCTTCACCGACAACCCGCTGCATCGCTACACGATCGGTGACCGCACCCAAGGGCTCAAGCGCAACGCCGACGGGACGCTGGACCTGTGGATCGGGCGCACCGATCCGGGCGGCGACAAGACCGCCAACTGGCTGCCTGCGCCCCAGTCCGGCCCCTTCGCGCTTTACCTGCGGGCCTATCTGCCAAGACCCGAGATGCTGGACGGGCGTTTCCGCTTCCCGGCGGTGGTGAAGGCCTAGAGTGTTCCAGCCTTCTCCGATCTGACGCGCGCAAGCAGATCGGAGAGGGCGTTAGCCGCCCAGCGCGACTTCCAGATGTTCGACCAGAAGCCGGACCTTGGCCGGCAGAAGCCGCAAGTGCGGGTAGACCGCCCATACGCCTTCGTCGGCTGGCCGGTTGGGTTCGAGCAGCGGGACCAAGCGGCCCTCGGCGATGGCGCTGTCGACGTAAAAGTTCGGCAGCTGGCAGACCCCGAACCCCAGCAAGGCTGCGTCCAGTACGGCCTGGCCGCTGTTGCAGCGCCAGCGTCCTTGCGGCTTGAAGGCGATCTCGCGCTCACCATCCCGGAACGGCCAGGTCTCCGCCGCCCCCAGGATGCAGGCGTGGTGCGCGAGATCGGCGATCGTCTGCGGCGTTCCCGCCTGCGCGAGATAGGACGGCGCCGCGCATAGGCGACGGGTGCGCGAGGCGAGGCGCTTGGCGATCAGGCGGCTGTCGGTGAGGCGGCCAAAGCGGATCGCCAGGTCGAAACCCTCGCTGACAATGTCGCGGACCGCGTCGTCGAGGTCGATCTCGATGGACAGCTTGGGATGAACCAGCATGAAGCGGTTCACCGCTGGCGCCACGAAGCGCTCTCCGTAGGCCATGGAGCAGGTCATCCGCAGCAGGCCCCGCGGCTCGCCGTCGTCCTCGCCCACAGACGCCAAGGCCTCGTCACGCTCGGCGATCAACCGACGGGCGCGTGCGAGGAAGGCGCGGCCGGCGTCGGTCAGGCTGACCCTGCGTGTGGTGCGATAGAGCAGACGGGTCTGCAGTCGTTCCTCAAGCGTGGCGACCGCACGGCTTACCCCTGAGGTTGAAAGGCCCAGCCGACGCGCGGCGTGAGAGAAGCTCTCGGCCTCGGCCGTCGCCACGAACTCGTCGATCCCGTCCCAGCGGCTCATATAGCGGGGATGCGCCGATTATTCCGTGTGTGCAACAATGTTTTGCGCCCTTCGGGATTATCGGCGCGACCGAGCGGGCGTACCAAGACGGCTCAAGATACCAGGGGAGATGCCCGATGAAGACCCGCGCCGCTGTCGCGTTCGAACCCAAGAAGCCGCTGGAGATCGTCGAGGTCGACCTTGAAGGGCCCAAGGCCGGCGAGGTGATGGTCGAGATCAAGGCGACCGGCGTCTGCCATACCGACGCCTACACCCTGGACGGCTTCGACAGCGAAGGCATCTTCCCCTCGATCCTGGGCCACGAGGGCGCGGGCGTGGTGGTCGAGGTCGGGGCTGGCGTGACCAGCGTGGCGGTCGGCGACCACGTGATCCCGCTCTACACGCCTGAATGCCGCCAGTGCAAAAGCTGCCTGTCGGGCAAGACCAACCTGTGCACGGCGATCCGCGCCACCCAGGGCAAGGGGCTCATGCCCGACGGCACGAGCCGCTTCTCTTACAAGGGCCAGCCGATCTACCACTACATGGGCTGCTCGACCTTCTCGAACTACACGGTCCTGCCCGAGATCGCGGTCGCCAAGATCCGTCGTGACGCGCCGTTCAAGACCGCCTGCTACTGCGGCTGCGGCGTGACGACGGGCGTAGGCGCGGTGACCAACACCGCCAAGGTCGAGCCGGGCGCCAACTGCATCGTCTTTGGCTTGGGCGGCATCGGCCTGAACGTCATCCAGGGTCTGAAGCTGGTCGGCGCCAACATGATTGTCGGCGTCGACATCAATCCGGACCGTGAGGAATGGGGCCGCAAGTTCGGCATGACCCACTTCGTCAACCCGAAGGATGTCTCGGGCGACCTCGTCGCGCATCTGGTGGCCCTGACCGACGGCGGCGCCGACTACACCTTCGACGCCACCGGCAACACCGGCGTCATGCGCACGGCGCTGGAAGCCTGTCATCGCGGCTGGGGCGAGAGCATCATCATCGGCGTGGCCGAGGCGGGGAAGGAGATCTCCACCCGCCCGTTCCAACTGGTCACCGGCCGGGTGTGGCGCGGCACCGCCTTCGGCGGCGCGCGCGGCCGCACCGACACGCCCAAGATCGTCGACTGGTACATGGACGGGAAGATCCAGATCGACCCGATGATCACCCACGTCCTGCCGCTCGAAGAGATCAACAAGGCGTTTGACCTCATGCATGCCGGTGAGAGCATCCGGACCGTGGTGACGTTCTAGGTGGCGTTTGATCCGCAGGCGAGGTTGGTGGCTACTGCGGCTACTTCGCCTGCTGATCTAGAACGGCAATTTGGGGAGGTGGGCTTGGTCAATGGTCCGCGAACAGGCCTTGGCCGGCGGACCACTATCGCAAGCGAAGCCTACTTAGCTCGACGGCTCATTTTCAATCTCGTCGAGGCTGGAGCATTGGAGTTTCCGGTAAGCGTAATCCATGGCGATCGGCCAGATTTCACGATCTTGGATGGGCGTGGCGAAATGCTCTTGGAGGTGACGGAAGCTTGCCCATCGAAGGATGGAAAGCGCTTCGCGAAGCAGGCTGAAGGTACCCACCCGATCGGAAATTACTCTGAAGCCGGCTTGGAGCGGGCGCGCGCTGACCTGCTGGGGCAGATGCAAAAAGCTATCAATGAAAAGTGCTCCAAAGCCTACGCTGCACGGGACCTTTCATTGTTGATCTATCCAAACTCCGATGCCTCTCAATGGGTGAGTTTTTTTGATCCTCGACCAGGTGAGATATTCGCGCGGTTGGACATCAAGTGTCTCAAGGCGCTCTACATTTTTTGGAATCAGAAGTTTGTTCGGGTGATTGGAAAGCACTGATGACCGTCGAAACCCTCTCCACCCACCGCGTCCATGGCGGAACGCTGCGTTACTGCAAGCACGCCAGCACCAGCACCGGCACGCCGATGAAGTTCACGGTGTGGACGCCGGATGGCGAGGGGCCGTTCCCTTATCTCGTCTGGCTGTCGGGCCTGACCTGCACCGAGGACAATTTCACGGTGAAGTCGGGGGTCTACGCCCACGCCGCCCAGCACGGGATCGCCATTGTCGCGCCGGACACTTCACCGCGCGGCGAAGGTGTCGCCGACGATCCGGCCTATGACTTGGGGCAGGGGGCGGGCTTCTATGTCGACGCCACCCAGGCGCCGTGGGCGCCGCATTTCATGATGCACTCCTACGTCACCGGCGACCTCTTGGCGGCGGTTGAGAGCGCCTTCCCGCTGGACGGGGCGCGCAAGGGCGTCTTCGGGCACTCGATGGGCGGCCATGGCGCCCTCACCATCGCGCTGAAGCACCCCGAGCTCTTCAAGTCGGTCAGCGCGTTCTCGCCGATCGTCTCGCCGCTGAACTGCCCGTGGGGCGACAAGGCGCTGAGCGCTTATCTCGGCCCGGACCGCGCCGCCTGGCGCCCCTACGACGCCTGCGCCCTGATCGAGGACGGCAAGGGGACGAGCTTCGACGACATCCTGATCGACCAGGGCCTCTCGGACAATTTCCTGGAGAGCCAGCTGAAGCCCGAGCTGATCGAAGCCGCCGCCGCCAAGGCCGGCCGCAAGGTCACGGTTCGCCGGCAAGAGAGCTACGACCACAGCTACTTCTTCATCACGAGCTTCATCGCCGATCACGTAGCGTTCCACGCGGCTCGGTTGTGACTTTTTCGTAATTCATCCTGGGTTCAGGCGGCGAGCGGTCCTCTCACGGTCAAGCTGACCAACAAGAGGGGACACCAGCATGAAACTCGCATCGCTTGCCGCCGTCATCGCCCTGGGCCTGAGCACCTCGGCCTGTGTGATCATCGACGCCGACGACGTTCGGCATGAGTCTATCACGGCGCAGGGAAGCAATCAGCCGCTGGAACCCCTCATGGCCGCGCGGGTCGACGGCGCCGATCTGGTGGTGCGCGTGACCTCCAATGGCTGCACCCGTCAGGAGGACTTCTCGGTCGAGACGCAGCGCCGCGACGGGCTCACGGGGTTCTCGTTCGTACGCAAGCGACCCGACAACTGCCGCGCCCTGATCGCCGACGGCGTTGAGCTGCGCTATCCGCTGGATGCGTTCGGCGTCGAGCGCGGCGGCAAGATTCGCGTGCGTAATCCGCTGGTGAGGCCTTAACCCCCAAGGGTGGCGGAGATTGACTCGCCGCCGCCGCTCCCCCATAAGCCACCGCTTCAACCCGCCGGCTCGCCGCGCGGGGCGATACCTTTATGACGGATTGACCCGACGCCGCCGTTGCAATCGCACCCTCTCGGGGGAGCCGGCCCGGATCGTTTTGAAAGACTGACTATGTCGAAGCGCCATAGCGCCAAGTACAAGATCGACCGCCGCATGGGTGAAAACCTGTGGGGCCGTCCGAAGTCCCCGGTCAACTCGCGTTCGTACGGCCCGGGCCAACACGGCCAGCGTCGTAAGAGCAAGGTTTCGGACTTCGGTCTGCAGCTGCGCGCCAAGCAAAAGCTGAAGGGCTACTACGGTAACCTGACCGAGAAGCAATTCTCGCGCACCTACGAGGAAGCCGCCCGTCGCAAGGGCAACACCTCGGAGAACCTGATCGCCCTGCTCGAGTCGCGCCTGGACGCCATCGTCTATCGCGCCAAGTTCGTGCCGACCGTGTTCGCCGCCCGCCAGTTCGTGAACCACGGCCACGTGACCGTGAACGGCAAGCGCGTGAACATCCCGTCGTACCGCTGCAAGGCCGGCGACGTGATCCAGGTCCGCGAAAAGTCGCGCAACATGGCTCTGGTCCTCGAAGCCGTCGCCTCGAACGAGCGTGACTTCGCCGAGTACGTCTCGGTCGACGCCAAGAGCCTGTCGGCCACCTTCGTCCGCGCTCCGGAACTGTCGGAAGTTCCGTATCCGGTGAAGATGGAACCGAACCTCGTCGTCGAATTCTACGCTTCGTAAGCGTCGGATCCGAACAGATACGGAAAAGGCCCCGGAGCAATCCGGGGTCTTTTTTGTTGCGCAAAGGTCTTGAACCGCGTCGCGAGGGACCCTAATTGCGGTTCAGCGGGACCGGGCCCCTCTGGCGAGCAATGCAAGTGCTCGTGATGTCGGACCGCATCGGGTGTTCTCGATGTCTGGGTCCGGCTGCCTAGCCCCCCTCCCCAAAAGGCGCCGCCTGTCGTCGAGAACACCCGAGCATCCTTTTTGGACCGGAGGTTCCGTATGCCGCTTCTGATGTGCCCCAACTGCGACGCCTCGATGCAGGCCGTGCAACGCGCCAGCGTCGAGTTCGACATGTGCCCGCGCTGCCGGGGCGTCTGGCTGGACCGGGGCGAGCTTGAGAAGCTGATGGCCATGGAGCGCGACGAGACCCAGGCGATCTACGGTCAGCCCAAACCCTACAGCCGTCCCGATCATCATCACGATCACGGCCACCACGGCCACAGCGGCAAGCGTCACGACGATGACGACTACCGTCGCCACGGCTCCTATGGCCATCACAAGAAAAAGCGCTTCGACCTGTTCGACATCTTCGACTGACGAAAGACGATGAACCACTTCAAGACCTACATGCTGCTGGCGGGCCTGACGGCCCTGTTCATGGGCGCCGGCTTCCTGATCGGCGGCGCGACCGGCATGATGATCGCGCTGGTCTTCGCCCTGGCCATGAACGCGTTTTCGTACTGGAACGCCGACAAGATCGTGTTGCGGACCTATGGCGCGGTCGAGGTCGACGAGACCCATCCCGAGCCGCTGATCCGCAACTATGTGATCGACACCGTCGAGATGGCCCGCTCGGCCGGCCTGCCGCGTCCCCGCATCACGGTCATCGACAGCGCCCAGCCCAACGCCTTCGCCACCGGCCGTGATCCTGACCACGCCGCCGTGGCCGCCAGCACCGGCCTCTTGCAGCTTCTGACCCGCGAAGAGATCCGCGGCGTCATGGCCCATGAGCTGGCGCACGTGAAGAACCGCGACACCCTGGTGATGACCGTGACGGCGACCATCGCCGGCGCGATCTCGGCCCTGGCCAACTTCGCCTTCTTCTTCGGTGGCTCACGCGACGAAGAGGGCAATGGCGGTGGTCTGGGCGGGCTGGTCGGCGCGATCCTGATCGCCATCCTGGCCCCGATCGCGGCCATGCTGGTCCAGATGGCCATCAGCCGCGCCCGCGAATACGAGGCCGACCGGATCGGCGCGCAGATCGCCGGCGACTCCGAGTCTCTGGCCCGCGCGCTGGAGAAGATCGAGGCCTATGCTCGCGGCGGCTACGAGAACGTCCAGGCCGAACGCAATCCGGCCACCGCCCACATGTTCATCATCAACCCGCTGGCCGGGAAGGGCGCCGACAACCTGTTCTCGACCCACCCGGCGACCCATAATCGCGTCGAGGCCCTGATGCGCCTGGGTGTGGAGCGCGGCGCGCGTCGACCGACGGCGGTTTCAGCGGCGCCCTCCAGCGTTCCGCTGAGCGGCGGGTCGCATGACGCTGGTCCCTGGGGCTAAGGCCTCAGGGTTTCGGCGCGGCGCCGTACTCCCAATCCCAAGGCGAACCGATGTCGCCCAGCGCCGCCTTGACAACCGCAGGGATGATCCGCTGACCGACGCCGCTATTGGTCAGAACGACGACGCAGCGCTTTTCTTTGGTTACACAGGTCATGTGGTTGTCGGTGATGTCGTTGTGGCCGCCCTTGTAGAAGGCGCGGCCTCTCGGCCCGTCGAACACCACCACCCCGATCCCGGCTTGCAGCCCGATCCTGGCGTTGTCGGGATTATCGCGGATCAGAAACGGCGGAAACTGGCTGCGGCTGACGATCGGAAAGCTGCCCTTGTCCAGTTCCGCGCGGGTCTTGGCCGACAATCCCCATCCTGAGACCATGGCCGCCGCCAGCTTGCCCAGGTCGGTGATCGTGGTGTCCAGCGATCCAGCCGCCTTCACGCTGGAGCGATCGTCGTGGGCCTCCCACCGGCCGTCGGCTTGCTGACCGTCGGCGAGGTTCTGCTTGAAGTCCTCCCTCCAGATCATGCTCGAGTTCGTCATGCCCAGCGGCTGGAACAGGCGGCGGTTCATCTCGTCGCCGACCTTGAGACCCAGACCCTCTTCGATGATGAACTGGGCCAGATTGATCCCCTCGTTCGAGTAGGCGTACCGAGTCCCCGGCTCGAGATTGAAACGAAACCGGTTTTCCGGGTCATAGAACCGCTGGTCGGCGAGGCCGGAACTGTGGGTGAGCAGGCGCCGCAGCGTGATCGTCTTCCAGCGCTCGTCCACGCCAGGTCGGCGTATCTGGGATAGGCGGGCAGGGGCTTGGGCAGGATCTCGGCGACCGATCTATCAAGGTCGACCTTGCCGTCATCGGCCAGCATAAGCACGTAGTAGCTGAACGCCGCCTTGGTGATCGAGGCGGCGTACATGATGGTGTCTGGCGTCAGCGGGTCGCCGGCGGCGTTGCGGACGCCCTTGGTGACAACGTGGGTGACCTTGCCTTTCTCGACGACAGCCACGGCGACGCCGGGGATCTTCTCCGCCGTCATCAGCCGTTCGATTTCCTTGTCCAGCACAGGCTGTTTCGGGGCGGCGGCAGCTGGAGCGACCATTGCAGCGGTCGCCAAGGCGGCGAAAAAGCCCAAAGCCTGGCGCACGGCTTGTCGTCCCTCGAAGGCTGGCCATGAAGCCAGCGGTGAGCGATCTTGGGCGCAACACGGTGGTTCGTACAGAGGGTGATGAGCAGCGTCGCTTCGCGCAGAGGTGTTTTGCTGGCCGGGGCGGCGATGGCGCTGGCCGGGTGCGCGACCACGCCGGCGCTGACCTTGGCGGGAGATGATCGTTATCCCGAGCTGGAGCCCTTGATCTCGGTCACGCCAGGTCGTGACGCCCTGACGGTGCGCGTGCGGTCGCAAGGCTGCGCCAGCAAGGCCGATTTCGTGTTCCGAGTGGACCGCGATCGGAGCCGCGCGGTGGTCGCCTTTGCGCGTCGGCGACTTGAGACGTGCAAAGGTCCAAAGGGGGAGGTCGCCCTTAAGTTCAGCTACGCGGAACTGGGTCTATCGCGGCGAGATCGGATCATCATCGCCAACCCTATCGCGTCCAAGTCCTGACGCCGGCGCGCCTCAGCCCTTCGGCGTGAAGCGCTCGATCATCCAGGGCAGCACGCGCGCCGGGCGCTTGGCGGCGATGTCGATCAGCACCCAGTCGGTGCGCGCCTGGGCGCACATCTCGCCGTCCGGACCGTCGATGCGGACGTAGCGCTCGAAGCGCGGGCCCTTCAGTTCGCCAACCCAGGTGTAGCCGGTGGCGATCTCGCCGGGCAGCAGTTCGCGACGATAGTCGACCTCGTGGCGACGGGCGACCCAGCTCCAGGGCGCGCGTTCCTCGGGCGAGGTCCAGGCGTCCCAATGGGTGATGGCCAAGTCCTGCGCCCAGCCCAGATAAACCACGTTGTTGACGTGGCCGTTGGCGTCGATGTCCGACGCCTTGGGCGTGAAGGTCAGGGTGTAGGCGTCCGACGGCGGGACGAACAGGCGGCTCATGCCGAGGCGGCCGGCTTTAGGCGGCGATGACGCCCTGTTCGGTCAGGAAAGTCTTCAGCTCGCCCGACTGGAACATCTCACGGACGATGTCGCTGCCGCCGACGAACTCGCCCTTTACATAGAGCTGCGGGATGGTCGGCCAGTCGGTGAAGGTCTTGATGCCTTGGCGCAGATCGTCATCCTGCAGCACGTCGACGCCGACGAACTCGACGCCCAGGTGATCCAGAATCTGCACGACCACCGACGAGAAGCCGCAGCGGGGCTGGTCCGGCACGCCCTTCATGAACACCACCACCGGATGGTCGGCGACGGTCTTGGCGATGAAGTCCAGGGCGGGGGAGGCGGCGGCGTCGGTCATGGCGAGTTCCTAGGCGAAGCCTGTCAGCTAGGCGCCGCGCGCGCCGGGGTCAAGGGCGACGGGCCGCCTTCTCGCGTTCCTGAGCCGAGAAGCGGGCCATCTCGATCTGAGCGCAGACGCCGGTGGGCAGATCGCGCTCGACGACCTCGGCGAGACGCTCGACCTCCTGGCGGGTGTCGGCGGTGATCCGCACGGTGGCCAGAGACGGTTCGGTCAGGGCGTAGCCCAGGCAGATGTCCTCGCCGCTCCAGCCCGGGGTCTTGCTCAGGAACTCATAGCCGCCCACGTCGGCCAGCGGGTCGGTGCGCCGTTGCCAGAACGAGGGGCGGCGCGGCGCCTGGTCGGCGAGTTCGCGCAAGGCCTGCGGCCAGAAATCCTCGCCGATCACCGCGAAGTTGTTCTGCGAGGCTAGGCGGATGCGATGGCGCTCCGCCCAACCCGAAGACAGGTTGTAGGGCGACGACACGGCGGTCACCAGCCCGTTGGCCAGCAAGCCTGGATGGATATCGCCCCGGCTGGCGATGCCTAGTCCGCCCAGGGCCCGCGCGCTCCACAGGGCCTGGAGGCCGGCCTCGAAGTTCATCGGCAGCGACGACGCCTGCGGATCGTTGATCAGGAGCAGATCGAGATAATCCAGCCCAAGGCCTTCGTAGGCCCAGCGGCGCAAGCCATCCAGGGTCTGCTGGCCAAGCTGGTTGGAGTCCTGACGCACGCGCCACGTCAGGAACAGCAGCCTGCGCTCGACGGATGCGAACGCCTCGCCTACGCCTTGCAGCATTTCGGGAGCGTCGCCGTCGATCTGGAAGCTGTTGATGCCGTTTTCCAGCGCCGTGAACACCAGCGCGCGCCAGTCGCTCGCCCGCAGCCGCGAGCTGTCGGCCAGGCGCAGGGTCAGCGCCGACACCGCGATTCCCGTGGCTCCGAAGGGGCGATAGCGCAAGGGGCGGCGGCTCCTTACTCGGCGGGCGCGGCGGTTTCGAGGGCCAAGGCGTGTAGGGTTCCGCCCAGCACGTCGGCCAAGGCCTTGTTGACCAGTTGGTGCTGGCGCACGCGCGGCAGGCCCTTGAAGGCCGACGAGGTGATTCGCGCTTTCCAGTGATCGTTGTCGCCGACGAGGTCGGTCAGCACGATCTCGGCGTCCGGAAAGGCCGCGGTCAGGCGGGCTTCCAGTTCGGCGTGGGACATGGGCACGGGAACGACACTCCGATCCTTGAGCGGCCTATGTGGCCGAGATTCCTTAAGAACGGCCATACACGCCGTCGCGACCTGACAGCGCTTGTCATAAGCGCACTTGTCGTATGGGCCGAGAACTAATTGAACATCCTGTGTGGTGCGGGGCATGTAACCGCCATGACCCTTTCCCGCCGCCCGCTGAGTCTGCTTGTCGCCGCCGTCATGGCCTTGGCCTCGCCCGCCTGGGCGGCCCCGGGCGACAAGGCGCTCGAGGATGTCCGTATCCTGTCCGCCGACGACATGCAGGGACGGGGCGTCGGTTCGCCCGGATCGGAGAAGGCGCGGGCCTACATCCTGTCGCGGTTTGCTGAGATCGGCCTCTCGCCGGCGGGGCAGTCTTTCGAGCAAGGTTTCGACTTCACCCGGCGCGACGGTTCGACGGTGCGCGGCGTCAATCTCGTGGCGCTGATCAAGGGCAGCAAGGCGGGCAAGGCGATGGTCGTCACGGCTCACTACGACCACCTGGGGCTCCGCAACGGCGAGACCTACAACGGCGCCGACGACAACGCCTCGGGCGTTGCGGGTCTGCTGGCGGTGGCCGAAGCCTTCAAGGCCAATCCTCCGACGCACGACGTGATCCTGGCGGTGGTCGACGCCGAAGAAAGCGGCCTGCGCGGCGCGAGGGCCTTTGTCGCCGCGCCGCCTGTTCCGTTGGAGGCGATCGCGCTGAACATCAACTTCGATATGCTCAGCAAGAACGCCAAGAATGAGCTCTACGCGGCGGGCGCCTCGCCCAATCCCGCGCTGCGCCCCATCCTAGAGAGCGTCGCGGCGACGGCTCCGGTGTCGCTCAAGCTGGGCCACGACACCAACGCCGACGGCGCGCACAACAACTGGACCAACCAGTCCGACCACTACGCCTTCGCGGAGAAGGGCGTGCCGTGGGTCTATTTCGGGGTCGAGGATCACGCCGAGTATCACAAGCCGGCCGACGACTTCGCGACGATCCCTCAGGACTTCTTCAAGCGCTCGATCGCCACCGTGGTCCAGGCCAGCCTGGCGTTGGAGCGCGGACTGGATAGCCTGGCTCCGCCGGCCCGTCCCTGAAGCAGGCCTTTGGGCGGGGCGTCCTGGCGCGGCTGATTGTCGCCGGTCTGGTTTAAGGCGTCACCTGTCCTTAATCTGAGTATCGTCTTCTAGCGTGAGACGTTCTCAGGAGCCTGACGATCATCTCGCCGGCCATCAGAGTCCGACTTGTTCGCGCCGCGCCTGCGGCGTGCCTGATCGTGGGCGTCGCCATGGCGCTGGATTTCATCGTCAATATCCTGCTGCTGAACGATCCCCAGGCCTACGTGCCCGTCACCACCCTGGTTCTCTCGCTGATGATCGCCGCGCCGCTGGCCTACTGGCTGGCCAGCCAACGCGCGCGCCTTGACGCCATGCATGCCGACCTCCGGGCCAATGTCGAGGCCAAGCAAAAGGCGATCGAAGAGGCCGAGGCGGCTCTCGCCAAGTATCGTGAGATTGACCGGCTCTACCGGCTTTTAGGCGACAACCTGACTGACCACGTCGCCCTGTGGTCCCCCAAGGGCGAAAGACTCTACAGTTCGCCGAGCATCGCGCGCATCAGCGGCTACACGCTGGAAGAATTCATGGCGTTGCCGCCGCAAGCCATGGTCAGCGACGCCGATTTCAAGCGCGTGCAGGGCATCATTCGCGGCCTTACTCCCGGTGCCGCGCCCGTCAGCACCGACTACGAAAGCATCCGAAAGGACGGCTCGGTGATCTGGCTGGAAAGCACCTACTCCCTGCTTGGCGACGGATCGGGAATCCTGCTGGTCACCTCGCGCGACATCACCGAGCGAAAGCGCCTGGAGCTGGATATCGCCAAGGCTCTGGAAATGGCCGAAGCGGCCTCGGCGGCCAAGTCGGACTTCCTGGCCAACATGACCCACGAGCTGCGTACGCCGCTGACCGCAATCATCGGCTTCGCCGAAGTGCTGCGCCGCTCGCGCAACCTCGACAAGACCGCCACCCGGCAGGTCGGCCACATCCTCGAGGCCAGCAACACCCTGCTGAGCGTCGTCAATGATGTGCTGGACTTCTCGCGCCTGGAGGCCGGCGGCCTGGAGCTGGACCCAGCGCCGTTTGACCCGGCCGCCATGGCCTCATCCTGCGCCGCCCTGGTGACCGAGCGCGCCGAGGCCAAGGGGCTGACCGTCGATGTGAGGGTTCCGCGCGATCTTCGGCCGATGAACCTGGATGGGCCAAGGCTCAGCCAGGTGCTGCTGAATTTCCTGTCCAATGCGGTGAAGTTCACCGCCAACGGCGCCATCACCGTGGCCCTCGTTCAAACGGTCGAAGGGGGTGAAGCGGTTCTAGGGGCCGAGGTGACCGATACTGGCATTGGGATCGCGCCGGAACACCGCGAGAGCATCTTCGACCGCTTCTCGCAGGCCGACGCGGCCGTCTCGCGTCGTTTCGGCGGGACGGGCCTCGGCTTGGCGATCTCGCGGCGGATCATCGAGCGGATGGATGGCCGCATCGGCGTCGATAGCGTCGAAGGGGAGGGGTCGACCTTCTGGTTCGAGGTGCGCGGACCACTCGCCGAGCTGCCGACCCAGGAGGCCCAGGACACCTCGCCCCTCAACGCCGACGCCGATGTGCGGTTGCTGCTCGTCGAGGACAACGTCGTCAATCGCGAGCTGATCTGCGCGATGCTGGAGCCCTTCGGCGTCGCCGTCGAGACCGCTAATGACGGCGTGGCCGGCGTTGAGGCGATGCGCCAGGGGCAGTACGACCTGGTGCTGATGGACGTGCAGATGCCCGTCATGGACGGCCTGACCGCAACCCGCGAGATCCGGGCCCTGGAAGGCGCGCGCGGCGTCTCCACCCCGATCATCGCCATGACGGCCAATGTCCTGCCCGAACAGGTCGCCAGCTGCCTGGCCGCTGGCATGGACGACCACCTGGGCAAGCCGATCAGCCCGACGAAGCTGCTGGAGGCGGTGGCGCGGTGGTCGGGGCGGTCGCACGCGGCTTAAGAGCCGCCGCGTGCTCCCCAATCGATGCTTACGCCTTCGGCGCGTTCATGTAGCCCGGCAGCCAGGCCTCGTGCGCCGTGCGGAGGACTTCCAGCGAGACGCTGAACAGGCCGTCCGACGCGAACGCCTCACCGCCGGCGACACCGGCGATGTTGGCGTGCACGCCAACGTCTTTGGCCGCTTCCAGCACCGCGTCCGGGTCGGGCGTGGCGATCAGGTAGCGGGCCTGGTCTTCGCCTAGCAGATAGGCGTGGGCGTGCGCTTGGCTGGTGGCGTTCAGGGTAATCCCGACCTTGCTGGCCAGGGCCACGTCGGCCGCAGCGACCAGCAGGCCGCCGTCGGAAAGGTCGTGGACGCCGGCGACCAGACCCGAGCTGATCAGGCCGCGCACGAAGTCGCCGTTCTTGCGCTCCAGAGCCAGGTCGACCGGCGGCGGGGCGCCGTCCTCGCGACCCAGGATTTCGCGCAGGTAGATTGAGGCGCCGAGCTCGCCTCGCGTGGCGCCGATCAGCACCAGCGTATCGCCCTCTGCCACATTGCCGAAGCCGGTGCGTAGATCGTAGTCCTCGAGCAGGCCCACGGCGCCGACGGTCGGGGTCGGCGGAATGGCGACGCCGTTGGTCTCGTTGTAGAGCGACACGTTCCCCGACACGACCGGGAAGTCCAGCGCGCGGCAGGCCTCGGCCATGCCGTCGGTGGCGCGGACGATCTGGCCCATGGTCTCGGGCTTTTCGGGGCTGCCGAAGTTCAGGTTGTCGGTGATGGCGATCGGCAGGGCGCCGGCGGCCGTCAGGTTGCGCCAGGCTTCGGCCACGGCCTGCTTGCCGCCCTCGTAGGGGTCGGCTTGGACGTAGCGCGGGGTGCAGTCGCTGGTGACCGCGATGGCCTTGCCGGTGTCGTGGATGCGGACGATGCCGGCGTCGCAGCCGGTGGCGCTGTCTTCCAGCGTATCGGCCATGACGTGGCGGTCGTACTGCTCCCACAGCCAGCGCTTGGAGGCCATGTCCGGGCAGCCGATGATCTTCAGAACCGCTTCGTTCCAATCGATCGGGGCCGGGATGGCGGCCGGGTCGAGGCGCGGCTGCAGCGCCGGTTGCACCCACGGGCGGTCGTACAGCGGCGCGTCGTCGAACAGCGGGGCCAGCGGCACGTCGCAGACCGTCTCGCCATGATGCTTGAGCACCAGGCGGCCGGTATCGGTGGTGTAGCCGATGACGGCGGCGTCCAGGCCCCATTTTTCGAAGATGGCGTGACCATCCTTCTCGCGGCCGGGCTTCAGGACCGCCAGCATGCGCTCCTGACTTTCCGACAGCATCATCTCATAGGCCGACATGCCCTCTTCGCGCTGCGGGACCATGTCCATGTTCAGCTCGATGCCGACGCCGCCCTTGCCGGCCATCTCGACCGACGAGGAGGTGAGGCCCGCCGCGCCCATGTCCTGGATGGCGGCGACCGCGCCCGTGGCCATCAGCTCAAGGGTGGCCTCGATCAGGAGCTTCTCGGCGAAGGGGTCGCCGACCTGGACGGTGGGGCGCTTCTCCTCGGAGTCCTCGGAGAACTCGGCCGAGGACATGGTCGCGCCGTGGATGCCGTCGCGGCCGGTCTTGGAGCCGAAATAGACGACCGCCAGACCAGGACCCGGGGCGGCCGAATAGAAGATGCTGTCAGCCTTGGCCAGGCCCACGCACATGGCGTTGACCAGGATGTTGCCGTTGTAGCCCTTGTGGAAGTTGGTCTCGCCCGCGACCGTGGGTACGCCCACGCAGTTGCCGTAGCCGGCGATGCCGGCGACCACGCCGTCGACGAGACGCTTGGTCTTCGGATGGCTGGGATCGCCGAAGCGCAGGGCGTTCAAGAGCGCGATCGGCCGCGCGCCCATCGTGAAGACGTCGCGCATGATGCCGCCCACGCCCGTCGCCGCGCCCTGATAGGGCTCGATGTACGAGGGGTGGTTGTGGCTTTCCATCTTGAAGATGATCGCGTCGCCGTCGCCGATGTCGATGACGCCGGCGTTTTCGCCCGGGCCGCAGATCACGCGCGGCCCGTCGATCGGGAACTTCTTCAACTGGTTCTTCGAGGACTTGTACGAGCAGTGCTCGGACCACATCACCGAGAAGACGCCCAGCTCCACCAGGTTGGGCTCACGGCCCAGGCGCTTGAGGACAACGTCATATTCGGCGGGTTTCAGGCCGAACTCGGCGGCCATCTCGGCCATGGGCTTTTGGGGCGTGCTCATGGGCGCGCCTTCTAACCCGGTCGATCAGATTCCGCCACAGGCGTCAGGTGATTACCGGCCTATCGCTTCGGAGAGGCCTGGCTTTCCTTGGTCTGGCCGGCGGCCTCATCCCACTGGGCCTTGGCCATGGCGATCCAGCCGTCGACGACGGCGCCGCCCTTCTCGACCGAGCCCATACGCAGAGAGACGCCGATCATCACCGCACCGAACAGGGCCAGGAGCACGACCAGCGTGCTGATCAGCGGATGCGGGCCGGAACGCTTGCGGCGTCGCGACCAGACGGGAACGCCGCTGACATAGGTCTCGGGAAACCGAAACTCGGGATCGGACATGGTCTCGTTAACTCTGCGCGTCGAGAAGGCTCCCGCCGCAGCCCCCCAGTTTCTTGCTCACGGTCAAGCTGTTGCGCATCGGGGCGAAATGTTCCAGGCGTCTCGCCCAAGCGGTGCGGCTTAACCTTAACCCTCCCGCCTTAGGCGAAGATCTTCGCGCGCCAGGCCTTTAGCAAGGCGATCCATTCCGCTGGGCAGGCTTCGCTACCGGGCGCGCCCATGATCCTGCTGCGAGCGAGGCCTGAGGGTGAAAAATCTCGAAAAAACGGAAGCTTAGCCGCACTAAGGCAGCTTGGCCGGAGGAACGCTGTCCACGCGAGGCCGTTCGTCTTTCGTGCGCTTCAAGCGCGCGGCACGCAACGGAGAAGCCTGATGGCCGAAGAGAACCGCAATCCTCAGCAACAGCAGAACGATCCGCAGCGCCAGACGCCCGGTCAGCAACAACAGCAGAAGGGCGGTCAGCAAAAGACCGAGCAGGGCCGCAATCCAGGCGGGCAGGACAACCAGCAGGACGAAGCCCAACGCGGCGAACGCTGACGGCTCCTCTCTCGGCGTAAGAAGGGCCGGCGGTTCGACCGCCGGCCCTTTTTCGTTCTAGTTCGCGTCCACCACGGGCAGTTCGATGAAGCTGGCCGTGTCGCCGGCATGGAACACGCGCTGTGTCGCCTTCACATAATCCCCGGGCTTGGCCAGGAAGATGTTCGGCACGAAGGTCTGTGGATTGCGGTCGTAGAGCGGGAACCAGCTGGACTGCACCTGCACCATGATCCGGTGGCCCGGTTTGAAGGTGTAGTTCGCGGTCGGCAGGATGAATTGATACTTCAGCGGCGTGTTCGGCTTGAGGGCCTTGGGCTCGCTGAAGCTCTCGCGATAGCGGCCGCGGAAGATGCTCATGCCGACCGCCAGCTCGTAGCCGCCCAATTCGGGCTGGCTGGGAACTTCATCGGGATAGACGTCGATCAGCTTGACCACCCAGTCGCTGTCCGTGCCGCTGGTCGAGGCGAACAGGTTCACCTTCGGCACGCCGGCGATCTTGAGCGGCTCCGTCAACGGCTCGCTGACATAGGTGAGCACGTCAGGGCGCCCGTCGACAGAGCGCTGGTCGGTCACCAGCCACGGCGTCCAGCGGCTGCGATCCGCGAACTGTAGCGGCCGAGGAATGTAGGGCACGGGCTTGGCCGGATCGGAGACGTACTCGTCATAGGCGGCCGCGCCCTTGCCGCCGGCCGGAGCGCTGAACCCGAGCCCGCCGTTGGCGCCGAGATAGAGGTTCTTGCTGACCTTGCCGGGACCCGCACCGTCGGCGCCCCCCTGGGGCCAGCTGGCGTAGCGGTTCCATTTGTTCTGGCCAGGGTCGTAGATCAGCACGGGCGGCGTGTCGGCCTTCGGGCCGTCCTTCAGGTGCTGATCGAAGAAGGGTTTGAGGACATCGCGGCGGAACTGCAGGGCGGTGTCGCCGTCCCATTTGAACGGACCGAGGTTGTAGCCGTCGTAATTGACCTGGCTGTGCCGCCAGGGGCCCAGCACCAGATAGTTCTTGTCGTTGTTGGTGTCCTTCGACTCCAGCGCCGGATAGCTGTGAACCGCGCCCCAGATGTCCTCCTGGTCCCAGAGGCCCTGGATCCACATGGTCGGCACCTTGAGCGGTGTCTTTTCCATGGTCTTGTCCAGAGCCTGCTCGCTCCAGAAGCTGTCATAGGCCGGGTGGGCGAAAAGCTTCTGCACCCAGGGAAGCTTATCCAGGCCGTGGTTCTTGGCGTAGTCGCCGGCCGAGCCTTCGCGCAGGAAGTTGGAATAGTCGTCATAGCCCTGGCGCTGGACGCCGCCGCCCGAGCCGCGCACCGCCGTCTGGCCGCTGAAATAGTCGAAATTGATCTGGCGGAACGCGCCGTACTGGAACCAGTCGTCGCCCATCCAGCCGTCGACCATCGGGCTCATCGGCGCCGCAGCCTTCAGCGCGGGGTGCGGATTGACCAGAGCCATCACCACGGTGAAGCCCTCGTACGAGCTGCCCAGCATCCCGACCTTGCCGTTGGTCTCGGGCACGTTCTTCACCAGCCAGTCGATGGTGTCGTAGGCGTCGGTCGAATGGTCTACTTCAGAGCTGTTGAGCGGGCCTTTGAGGGGGCGCGTCATGACGTAGTCGCCCTCCGAGCCGTACTTGCCCCGGATGTCCTGGAAGACGCGGATATAGCCGCCGTCGGCGACGAAGGGCTCGTCGCCCTGCGGCATGGCGGCCACCATCCGCGAACTGTCGGCGCGGGCGGCGCGGGCGGCGGCGTTGTAGGGCGTGCGGGTCAGCAGGATGGGCAGGCTCTTGCCGCCCTTGGGAACTACGATGACGGTGTAGAGCTTGGTCCCGTCGCGCATCGGGATCATCACCACGCGCTTGTCGTAGTCGTAGTTGACCTTGGTCTGGACGAACTTGCCGTCGATGTCCGGAGTCATCGGCGTGACTTGGGTCGCGACCTGGGCGTGGGCGACAGCGCCGAAGGCGCAGAGCGCGGCGGCGGCCAGCAGCCCCCCGCGCAAGGTGGTGATGAGACTCATGGGGGCCCTCCTGCAGAGGAGGGGGAGCTTAGGCCTCGGATCTACAGGCTGCTACAGTATAACAGCGCCCCGGAGCCCACTTTTTGTCATAGAGGACGCGCGCGCTAGCGCTCAGGCGCTCTGAAAGATGCTGCGGAACAGCACCGCGCCGTCCTCCGAACCCAGGTCGGCGTCGAACGCGCGGTCAGGGTGGGGCATCAGGCCCAGGACGTTGCCCTTGTCGTTGATAATGCCGGCGATATCCCGGGCCGAGCCGTTGGGGTTTTCCTTGTAGCGGAACACCACCTGGCCTTCGCCTTCGAGCCGGTCCAGCGTCTCTTCGTCGGCGAAGTAGTTGCCCTCGCCGTTGCCGACGGTCATCACCGCCTGGCGCTGCTCGCCGTAGCCGGCCGTGAAGCGGGTCTGGCCGTTGACGATGTCCAGCTCGACGGGCTTGCAGACGTATTTCAGGCCGGCGTTGCGCAGCAGGGCGCCGGGCAGCAGGCCAACCTCGGTCAGCACCTGGAAGCCGTTGCAGATGCCGACGACCGCCACGCCCTTGTTCGCGGCGGCGACCACTTCCTTCATCACCGGGCTCTGCGCGGCCATGGCGCCGCAGCGCAGGTAGTCGCCGTACGAGAAGCCGCCGGGCAGGACGATCAGGTCCAGGTCGTCCGGCAGCGCCGTCTCCTGGTGCCAGACCATTTCGACGCGCGCCCCAGCGGAGCGCTCGATGGCGACCTTGCAGTCACGATCGCAGTTCGAACCCGGAAAAACAACGACGGCGGCTTTCATGGCGCGGGCCTGTAGCACCGTTCGGGCGGAATGTCAGTGGGGCGAACGGCTTAAAGGCGCCTACAGCTCGATCATGTCGAAATCCGACTTAGGCGTGCCGCAGGCGGGGCAGATCCAATCGCCGGGGATGGCGGCCCAGCGCGTGCCGGGCGCAAGGCCCTCGGCGGGATCGCCTTGCTCCTCGTCATAGATGTAGCCGCAGGTGCGGCACTGCCAGACCTTGAAGGGTTCCGCGCTCATCGCTCCGCCTCAGTGCATCTTGAATCGGATCGGGACAGACTTGGGCCCGCAGACGAAGTTGGCGACCATGCGGGTGGGCGCGCCGTCCAGCTCGACATGGTCGAGGCGGGCGAAGAGCTCCTCCCAAAGCACCCGCATCTCCATCCGCGCCAGGTGCTGGCCGAGGCAGATGTGAGCGCCGTAGCCGAAAGCGACGTGCTTGTTGGGCGTGCGGTCGACCTTGAAGCTGAACGGGTCGTCGAACACCGTCTCGTCGCGGTTGCCGGACGGGTAGGACAGGAACAGCCAGTCGCCCTTGGCGATCTTCCGGCCCGCCAGTTCGGCGTCGGCGGTGGCGGTGCGCATGAAGTGTTTCACCGGCGTGACCCAGCGGATCGACTCTTCGATCAGGCCTGCGATCAGCGACGGGTCGGCCTTCACCTTGGCGAACTGGTCGGGGTTCTCGGCCAGCGCCCAAAGCGCGCCGGCGGTGGTCGACGACGTGGTGTCGTGCCCGGCCGTCGCGGCGATGATGTAGTAGCTCATGGCCTCCAGGTGACCCATCGGCTCGCCGTTGATCTTGCCGTTGGCGATCAGGGTGGCGAGGTCGTTGCGCGGATTGGCCCGGCGATCCTCGGTCATCGCATTGAAATACATCATGAAGTCCATGACGACGGACTGGATGCTGTCGACGCCCTCACCGGCGTCGGTCACCGACTTGCCGGTACGGTTGAGGTCTGGATCGGCGTTGCCAAACAGCTCCTGGGTCAGTTTCAGCATCCGGGGCTCGTCGCTCTCCGGGACGCCCAGCACCTCCATGATGACGTGCAGCGGATAAAGGAACGCCACGTCGCGGGCGAAGTCGCAGCGGTCGCCATGCTCGGCCATGCGGTCGACGAAGCCGCGGGCGATCTCGCGGATCCGGGCCTCCAGCGCCCGCAGGTTCTGCGGCAGCAGCGAGCCTTGAGTGATCTTGCGGTAGGCGAAATGGTCCGGGTTATCCATCTGCACCAACGAGCGGACTAGGTGAGGGGATCCGCCCATCATCTCGCGCACCTTGCGGTCGGCCTTGATCGTGGTCAGCACCGTGGCGCGGTCGCCGTTGTGGAACAGTTCGTTCTGGCGCTCGACCTCGAGGATGTCGGCGTGGCGCGTGACGACCCAGAACGGATCGAAGCCCTCGGGCTGGGCGATGTCCAGCGGAGCCTCCTTGCGCAGCCAGGCGAAGGCCTGATCGACGCGGTCGCCGTCGGCGTAGGCGGTCGGATCGACAATGTCCTTGGCGATATCGGCGGGGATCGTCATGCAGGCCTCCTGGTTCTCCCGAGGATGGCTCTTTGGCCATCTCAATTATTTGCTTGTTGTCCAACAAATAACTAAGTTCGGCAAGATGACGTCATCCCTTAAGGTCCCTGAGCGCCGCACCCAGTCCGACCGCCGCCAGCAGTCGGAAGCCGAGCTGCTACGCGCCGCTGCCGAACTGATCGCCGAGCAGGGCGTGGCCGCCGCGACCTTCGAGAACATCGGCGCGCGGGCGGGATACAGCCGGGGTTTGGCCAGCCAGCGGTTCGGATCCAAGCAGGGACTGATCGAGGCGCTGATCGTGCGTCTGCAAGCGCGTCTGGAAGCGCAGATGGACGACCGCAGACTGGACCATATGAATGGTCTGGAGGCGGTGCTGGGCTTTGTGGACGCGTTTCTGTTGACCCTGTCGGCGGACCGGGAGCTACGCGCCTATTTCGTGATGATGGCGGGCGCGGTGGGCGACATGTCCGACGTGCGCGCGCCGTTCGCCGCCGCGCACAAGGCGGCGGAGGAGCGTCTGGAGGCTATGGTGCTGCGCGGCCAGGCCGAGGGCGTCATCCGCGAGGACCTCGACGCCGACGCGGCCGCGCTGATGGTGGGCTCGCTGCTGCTGGGGGTTTCAACCCAGCTGCTCATTGATCCCGCGATGGACCTTGAGCCAATTCGGCGGACCAGCCTGTCGACGCTCAGAAGCAGCTTTGGCAAGGCTCCCCTTATCCCGCTCTACATCTGAGCGGAAGGCCGCCCTCAGGCCACGTCGATGCGGTAGCTTTCGATGACCGTGTTGGCGAGCAGCTTCTCGCACATGGTCTTGACCTCGGCCTTGGCGGCCTCGGCGTCGCTGGCGTCGAGGTCGAACTCGATGACGCGGCCGACGCGGGCGTCCTTGACCGACGGCCAGCCCAGGCCGTGCAGGGCGTTTTCGACAGCCTTGCCCTGAACGTCGAGCACGCCGGGCTTCAGGAACACGTGGACGGTGGCTTTCATCATCTAACCTTTTCGCGACCCTCTCCCAAAAGGGAGAGGGAGGGGCCCATGCGCAGCATGGGAGGGTGAGGGGTTATGGGGCTGTCCGGACGGGGTTAAACCCCTCATCCTCCCACGCTTCAGGGAAGCGCGGGCCCCGCCTTCTCCCTATGGGAGAAGGGTTTTTCAGTGGACGCCGCCCTGAATGACGGTCGGCATTTCCTTCATGATCCCGAGGCGGCGGGCCACCTCGGTATAACTTTCGATGACATTGCCGAGGTCGCGGCGGAAGCGGTCCTTGTCCAGCTTCTCGTTCGTCACGGTGTCCCACAGGCGGCAGCTGTCGGGGCTGATCTCGTCGGCCAGGATGACGCGGCTGAAGTCGCCCTCGTAGATGCGGCCGAACTCGACCTTGAAGTCCACCAGGGTGATGCCGACGCCGGCGAACAGGCCCGACAGATAGTCGTTCACCCGCAGGGCCATGGCCATCATGTCGTCGATCTCCTGGGTGGCGGCCCAGTTGAACGCGGTGATGTGCTCCTCGGTGACCATCGGATCGCCGAGCTTGTCGTCCTTGTAGTAGAATTCGATGATCGAGCGCGGCAGCGGCTGGCCCTCGGTCAGGCCCAGGCGCGTGGCGATCGACCCGGCGGCGATGTTGCGCACCACCACCTCGAGCGGGACAATCTCGACTTCCTTGATCAACTGCTCGCGCAGGTTCAGGCGGCGAATGAAGTGGTTCTGCACGCCGATGCCGTTCAGGCGAGTCATGATGTACTCGCTGATGCGGTTGTTGATGACGCCCTTGCCTTCCAGAATGGCCTTCTTCTGCGCGTTGAACGCGGTCGCGTCGTCCTTGAAGTACTGGATCAGCGTGCCAGGCTCGGGGCCCTCGTAAAGGATCTTGGCCTTGCCTTCGTAGATCTTCTTGCGACGGGTCGTCATGGCTCTCGTCGAGGCCCTTTCCGGAATCGCGCGCCGCCTGGGCCGGGATCCTCCCGGAAAACGAAAAGCGCGCGCGGCGGATAGCTGCGCGCGGCGTTCGACTCAAGGCCGCTCACTAAAAAGTCGGCTCAAACCTACCCGAATGAGCGCGGGTTCGCAAACCTGGGGCGCGGCGCGCCGCAGACGCCTCTCATGAAACGTCGCCTGCGGCTTATCCGCCGATTGCGGCGGCGAGCGCCACGATATATGCAGCCCGCGTAGGCGCATGATTGGCGAAAGCGAACGCCCGTTTCGGCGATCATCATGCTCTAAATGTTTTTGAATTGGCGCCTGTAGCGGCCAGATGGATCAATCTGGGTGTTTCGGGCTCCGGACGACTTTGGGGTTTCCATGACCACCTTCGACGAACGCGAACAGGGTTTCGAACGTAAGTTCGCGCACGACCAGGAACTGGAATTCAAGGCGGCCGCGCGCCGTAACCGCCTGCTGGGCGAATGGGCCGCGGGCCTGATGGGTCTGGCGACGGTCGAGGAATATGCGCGCGCCGTGGTGAAGTCCGACTTCGAACAGCCGGGCGACGAAGACGTGTTCCGCAAGGTCTTCGAGGACCTGAAGGGCTCGGGCGTCTCGATTTCCGAGGGCGAAGTCCGCATGAAGATGGCCGAGTTGCTGGCTCAGGCCCGCGAGCAGATCAAGGGCGAGTAATCGCCTCTTCGTAAGCGAACGATCATGCGAAAGGGCCGCTCTTCGGGGCGGCCTTTTTTATTGGCCTCAGGCCGTCAGCGACTCGCGCATCCGCCGCCAGACGGCCGCCTTGTCCGCGAAGGACCGCGCCGCGTGGGCAGGGCTGGACGAGGGAAGCGGCAGTGTGGCGACCCGGTCTCCGACCAGCCGGCCCCCCAGTTTGGCCGCCGCGCCGCCGTTGAAGGCCACCAGCCGCAGCGCCGGGAGGGTGTCGATCAGGGCGACAAGGTCGTTGGCGGCCGGGTCGCGGATGGCGGCGTCCAGGCTGCCTTGCCGATGGGCTTCGCCGATCACGTCCCAGAGCCCGACGCCGTGCGCGAGCAGGGCGCTCAGCCGCGCCTCATAGCTCAGCGTGGCGAGCGGCGCGTCGAGGACGCGCTCCATCAGGCGCCAGAAGGCGTTGCGAGGATGGCCGTAATACTGTCCCGCCGCCAGCGAGGCGTCACCGGGCAGGCTGCCCAGAATCAGCACCCGGGTGCGGGCGTCGACGACCGGTGGAAAGCCTCGTTTAGCCGCGTCCATTCGGCGGGTCGTTGCGCAGCCAGCCGGTGACGGTCAGGCGCAGGGCGCCGGCATAGGGCGCCACCGGGGCGACCGAGTGCTGCTGCGGCACCTTGAACAGGGTCAGCACGTTGAAGGCCGGCGCGAAGCCGCGCGTGACGTCGCCGTGCTCGTCGTGAAACAGCAGTTGGCCGCCCCAGTCTGGCCGCCACTGACGTGTCAGGCCCAGGGTGTAGGCGGCCAGGCGTTCGCCGACGCCGGTGTCGTCATGCTGTGTGAGAAAGTCGCCGGGACGATAACAGGTGGCCTGGCCGTCGATCTTGGTGACGCCGGCTTCGCCGGTGACGGCGGCGACGAACTCGACAAAACCCTGGCTGTTCAGGAAGGCGGTCAAGGCGTGGATCGGGTGGCCGGGGTCTCGCCCCGCTACGAAGGCGTCGATCATCGGATAGCCGAGATAGACATACGCAAAACCGCTGCGCGCCCGCAGGGTGGCCGCGTGCAGGCGGCCGGCCACGGCCTGGTCGCCCAGATCGGCCCGACGTGTCCGGCTGAGCACCTCGGCGCCGCCGTGCTCGTTGGAGCAGATGATGTCCCAGTCGATCGTCTGTTCGAGGATGCCGGCCAGACGCTCGACGACCGCAGGCTCGAACACCTCGGGGATGCGGACGACGCCGTCGCGAGCGTAGGCGTCGCCGAACGCCGCCGGATCCAGCGCGGGATTCAGGCGCAGGACCGGCGGTTCGCTCATGCTCAGCCCTGCTCTCCGAAGACGCGCTGGAAGATCACGTCGACGTTCTTGGTGTGGTAGCCAAGGTCGAACAGCTCCTCGAGTTCGGTCTCGGTCAGGGCCTTGGACACCACCGGGTCGGCCTTCAGGAAGTCGAGGAACCGGCCTTCGCCGCGCCAGACCTTCATCGCGTTGCCCTGGACGGCCGCATAGGCGTCCTCCCGGCTCACGTCCTTGTGGGTCAGGGCCAGCATGACGCGCTGCGAGAAGACGAGACCCCCCAGCTTGTCCAGGTTCTTGGCCATGTTGTCGGGATAGATGTTGAAGCGTTCGATGACGCCCGCCAGGCGGCGCAGGGCGAAGTCGAGGTGGATCGTGGCGTCGGGGCCGATGCCGCGCTCGACCGACGAGTGGCTGATGTCGCGCTCGTGCCAGAGGGCGACGTTCTCCATCGCCGGCACGACGGCCGAACGGACCAGACGGGCGAGGCCCGTCAGGTTCTCGGTCAGGATCGGGTTGCGCTTGTGCGGCATGGCCGACGAACCCTTCTGGCCCGGATCGAAGGGCTCCTCGGCTTCGAGGACCTCGGTGCGCTGCAGGTGGCGGATCTCGGTGGCCAGGCGCTCGACAGACGAGGCGACGACGCCCAGGGCCGCGAAATAGGCCGCGTGGCGGTCACGCGGAATCACCTGGGTCGAGACCGGCTCGACCGCCAGGCCCATCTTGTCGGCCACGTGCTGTTCGACGCGCGGATCGACATTGGCGAAGGTGCCGACGGCGCCCGAGATCGCGCAGGTGGCGATCTCGAACTTGGCCATCGCCAGGCGCTCCTTGGCGCGCTGGAACTCGGCGTAGTAGCCGGCCAGCTTCAGGCCGAAGGTGATCGGCTCGGCGTGGATGCCGTGGCTGCGGCCAACGCAAACGGTCATCTTGTGCTCGAGGGCCCGACGCTTCAGCGCGGCCAGCACCAGGTCGACGTCTTCCAGCAGCAGGTCGGTGGCGCGCGACAGTTGCACGGCGAAGCACGTGTCCAGCACGTCAGAGCTGGTCATGCCCTGGTGCAGGAAGCGGGCTTCCGGGCCGACGATTTCCGACACGTGGGTCAGGAAGGCGATGACGTCATGCTTGGTGACGCGCTCGATCTCGTCGATGCGGTCGCTGTCCCAGACCGCGTCGCGACCCTTTTCCCAGATCGTCTCGGCGGCGAGCTTGGGGATGACTCCCAGCTCGGCCATGGCGTCGGCGGCGTGGGCCTCGATCTCGAACCAGATCTTGTACTTGGTCTGGCTGGACCAGATGGCGGCGGCTTCGGGGCGGGCGTAGCGGCTGATCATGGGGCGGCCGTTTCGGCCCGACCGCCCCGCGAGTCAAGGGAAGAGGCTTATTACTTACGCCGCCTTGCGGTCCTCGAAGTGCTTGACCATGCCGATCGCGGCGAGGGCGTAGTGAACGCCGGCCCAGGCGTAAAAGCACAACGAGACGATGATGCCCTGCTGGCTGGCCACCGACAGGGTGGTCTTGCACTGGGCCGCCAGTTCAGCCGACGCGCCCTTGGGCGCGATGCCGCCCGGGCAGGCGCTGGCGAAGTTCTGACCCGCCTCGCCGCCGAACGAGCCCAGCACGCTGGCGATCACGCCGCCGCCCGGATGGTTGAAGTGGAACTGCGCCAGATGATCGATCAGCCAGCCGGTGAACACCGGCCCGCCGCCCAGGGCGATCAGGTTCAGGAAGAAGAACAGCAGCGCCGTCGCCGTCGCCCGGCGGCGTGGCTCCACCGAGTTCTGCACCACGCCGAAGGTCGGCGCGAGATAGACATAGTGAAAGATGCCGGGAACGAGCAGGATCAGGGCGGTCGTCTGCCAGTCGGTCTGCAGATAGGCCGCGATATAGATCGGGGTGCAGAGGATCAGGCCGATGGCGGGGGTCAGGGCGTACCACTTGGCGCTCTTCTTCCCGGCCCAGTCGCTCAAGAAGCCGCCGACCAGGGTGCCCACGCCGGCCGAGAAGCCGCCGATCAGGCCGGTGATCAGGCCCACCTGCGCGAGGCCCAGGTCAAAGGCGCGAACAAAGTACGACGGCACGAAGGCGCCCGAACCGTAGGAGCCGAACGAGGCGATGGTCACGCCCAGCACCATGTGCAGCACCGGCCACTTACCGAACAGGATCTTGGTGACGGCCCACAGCTCCTTGAACTCGTTGGCCATCGAGAACGCCGGCTTGGCGGGTTCGACTACCACGTCCTCGGCCTCGAGCGGGCGCTCGACGATCTCGGAATGGCCGCGCGGCGGCTCCTTCACCACCAGCTTGACGATCAGGGCCAGCAGGATGCCCGGCAGGCCGACGATGACGAAGGCCACGCGCCAGCTGAACTCCTGCGCCAGCCAGCCCCCGGCCACCGCGCCGAACATGGTGCCCAGCGGAATGCCGAACGAATAGATCGACAGCGCCGTGGCCCGTTTCTTGGGCTCGTAATAGTCGCTGATCAGCGAGTGGCTGGGCGGTGAGCAGCCGGCTTCGCCGACCCCGACGCCGAAGCGAAACAGGGCCAGTTGGGTGAAGTTGACGGCCGCGCCGCACAGCGCGGTGAAGCCCGACCAGATCACCAGCGACACCGAGATGATCGTCACGCGGTTGAAGCGCTCGGCCAGGCGGGCGATCGGAATGCCCAGGATCGTGTAGAGCAGGGCGAAGTAGAGGCCGCCCAGCAGGCCCAGCTGGGTGTCGGTCAGCTTCAGGTCGACCTTGATGGCCTGGCCGATGGTCGCGATGATCGTCCGGTCGATGAAGTTGAAGGTGTAGGTGGCTAGCAGCAGCCCCAGCACCGCGGCCTTGTAGCCGTTCGAGTAAAGCGGCCGGTCGCCGCCGGACGCACGCGCGTCGGCCATACTGACTCTCTCCCTTCAAACATTTGTTCTAATTGTTTGAGGGACTGTGACCGAGCGGAAGGCAAAGCGCCAGAGGAGAAATGGAGAGGCTCCCCCGCGTCACGGGGGAGCCTCTAAATCAGCTGACCATCTCGTCGCGGATGGTCTTGCGGGCGGCCCAGAACAGCGCGAACGCCAAAAGGCCCAGGGTGGCCGAGATCATCAGGGCCCAGCGCACGCCTTGCGCCTCGCCCAGCCCCACCGGGCCAGCGAGGATGTCGCTGAGCAGACCGACGGCGACAGGGCCAAGGCCAAGCCCGATCAGGTTGATGATCAAAAGCAGCACCGCCGACGCCGTAGCCCGCAGCGCCGGATCGACGATGCTCTGGGCGGTGGCGTAGACGGGTCCGTACCACAGGGTCGCCAGCAGGGCGTTCACGGACAGAAGGCCAATGGCGGTCATCGGCGCGTCGAGGCTGACGGCGGTAATGAAGATCGGAATGGTCACAACCGAGGCGATGGCCGGCACCGTGACGTAGGCGCGCAGGTCCTTGGCCCCCAGGCGGTCGGCCAAGACGCCGCCCAGCCAGGCGCCGATGACGCCGGCCGTCCCGTTGATCAGGCCCAGCGCCAGACCCAGGAAGCCGGCCGACTTCAGGCCGAACATCCCGGCGAGCTGGGCGATGTCCGCGCCGTGAACGCGGAAGAAGAACGAGGCGATGAACGGCGCGTAGCCATAGCCGATGAACGCCTTCACCGACGCGGCCAGCGCCACCAGCCAGAAGGTCTTCTTGGTGGCCAGCACCGCCAGGGCCGCAGCGAAACTGATCTGCGAGCTTGCGCGGGCGGCCATCTCCGCGGCCAGTTTCTTGCGCGGCTCAACCAGCGTGAAGGCCGCGATCAAGGCGAAGACGATGCCCGGAGCCCCCGCCACCATGAACGCCACGCGCCAGCCATAGGCGTCGGCGACCAGCCCGCCCATCGCCATGCCGGCCAGCGTGCCCAACGGCGTGCCGATCGAATAGAAGGCGATGGCGCTAGCCCGCTTTTCCTTGGGCACATAGTCGGTGATCAGCGAGTGGGCCGGCGGAGTGCAGCCGGCCTCGCCGACGCCCACGCCGATCCGCGCCAGGATCAGCTGCCAGAAGTTCTGGGCGAAGCCGCACAGCACCGTGAAGGCGCTCCATGCCGCGACCGAGATCCCGATGATGTAGGGCCGGTTCTTGGTCTCCGCGATCCGCGCGATCGGAATGCCCAGCACCGTGTAGAAGATCGCGAAGGCCAGACCCGTCATCATGCCCAGCTGCCAGTCGGCCAGGCCCAGATCGCGCTTGATCGGCTCGGCCAGGATGTTGACCACCTGCCGGTCCAGGAAGTTCAGGGTGTAGATGATCAGCAGCACCCACAGGGCGTAGCGGCGATAGGCCGTCGACACCGGGGCGATGACGGGCGACGGCGTGGCGTCTTGCGCCATGGACTCTCTCTCCCTCGAACATTTGTTCTAATCGTTGAGGGCAGCTTAGACGCAGGCTAAGCGAAAACGCTATCCGGCATTTTTGAAACGGCGTGAGGAGCGTGGCGTGGAACTTGTGATCGGCACCAAGCGGTGGTCCACCTGGTCGCTGCGCCCGTGGCTCGTGCTCAAACGGGCGGGCGTGGATTTCGCCGAGATCGAGATCGAGCTTCGTCGCGGGGACGCCACGGGCGACGAGATCGGCCGTATCTCGCCCAGCCGCTTGGCGCCGGCTCTGCGCGACGGCGATCTGGTGATCTGGGACTCGCTGGCGATCTGCGAATACCTGGCGGAAAAGTTCCCGGACGCGAAGCTTTGGCCGGATGATCCGACTCTGCGCGCGCTCGGCCGTTCGGCGTGCGCCGAGATGCACTCAGGCTTCCAGGCGCTGCGCAGCGAATGCCCCATGGCTTTGGATGAAACGCCGCGAGCGTTTGAGCTTTCCGAGGCGGCCGAGAAGAATGTCCGCCGCATCGTGGCGCTCTGGACCGCCTTGCTCGCCCGTTCGCACGGCCCATTCCTGCTGGGCGCGTGGTCGATCGCCGACGCGTTCTACACGCCCGTGGCGACGCGATTCAGAACCTATGGCGTCAAGCTGGCCGACTACGGCGACGCCGGCGCGGCCCAGGCCTATTCGGAGCGATTGCTGGAGACGCCGGAGTTCCTGGCGTGGGAGCGCGCGGCGCAGGCGGGGTGAGGAACCCTTTCGAAGCTCCCTCTCCCAGCGGGAGAGGGAATTGGGCGCCGTGAACGCTCGGAATTGGCGAAGCCAATCCCAACGAAATCAATCGCTTCTCACTTTTACGGCCAAACTTATCCCCGGCGCTAAAACCGCCCCATACTGAACTCATCCCTGTCGCGGGGGAGGGCGTTTGGATCCGGCCCAACGGTCTGCTTGCAGACCGGTCTCTCGCGAGGAGTCACGGCGGCGGGGCTAGGTTGAGCGGGGCCGCGTTCGGCTCCCGGGAGGCTTTGTCTGGTCGTGCGGCTTACTCTTTAGGAGCGCGCACGAGGGGCGGGGTTTCTCGGGATCACGTCGAGCCGCACGGCGCGAGATCGCTCAAGCACGTCCCCTCCCCATCAAGGGGAAGGGGGCTTGCAAACATCGCTCACAACCCAAAGGCGGCCAGCAGCCTGTCGGCCGCCGCCGACGCGGGAACCTCGCCTTGCCGCACTGCCGTCTCCAGCTCAGGAACCAGCGCCGCCACGGCAGGGGCGGTCTTGAAGGCGTCTTCCAGGCGGTCGCGGACCATGGCCCACATCCAGCGGGCGTCCTGGTCGGCGCGGCGCGCGGCGCGGGCGCCGTTGGCGGTCATGACCTCGCGATGGCGCAGAATCTGGGTCCACAGGACATCCAGTCCCTGGCCGGTCAGGCCCGAAGCCGTCAGCACCGGCGGCGTCCAGTGCGGATGGGCGGGGGTCAGGATATGCAGGGCGTTGCGGTAGTCGCGCGCCGAGCGCTCGGCCTTGGCGGGATCGGCGTCGGCCTTGTTGATGACCAGCAGGTCGGCCAGCTCGATCAGGCCCTTCTTGATGCCCTGCAGCTCATCGCCGCCGCCGGGGATCAGCACGGCCAGGAAGATGTCGACCATGTCCGCCACCACCGTCTCGGACTGGCCCACGCCCACGGTCTCGATGATCACCACGTCGAAGCCGGCGGCCTCGCACAGCAGCATCGCCTCGCGGGTCTTGCGCGCCACCCCGCCCAGGGCGCCGCCGGAGGGGGAGGGGCGGATGAAGGCGTTCGGCTGGACGCTCAGCTGCTCCATCCGGGTCTTGTCGCCCAGGATCGAGCCGCCGTGGCGGCCCGACGACGGATCGACGGCCAGCACCGCCACCTTGTTTCCGGCCTCGACCAGATTGCAGCCAAACCGCTCGATCGTGGTCGACTTGCCCGCGCCCGGCACGCCGGTGATCCCGATGCGCTGGGCGCGGCCGGTCAGCGGCATCAGGCGCGAGAGCAGGGTGCGGGCGGCGGTCTGGTGATCGGGTCGGCGGCTCTCGACCAGGGTGATGGCGCGCGCCAGCGCTGCGCGGTCGCCAGCGACCAGGCGTTGCTCCAGGGTGTCGATGTCGAGCGCGGGGTTCACGTCCCCCGATTAGAGGACGACGGCGGTCCCGGAAACCGAAACCATCATCATCGAGCCATTGGGCCCGACGGTGTTGTAATCGAGATCGACCGCGAGGATGGCGTTGGCGCCCAGCTTCTCGGCTTCCTTCACGAGGTTCTTCATGGCGTCGTCGCGGGCGCGGGCCAGGACGCGTTCGTAGGACTTGGAGTGACCGCCGATGAAGTCGCGGATCGCCGCCATCAGGTCCAGAACCACATTCGCGCCCAGGATCGACTGGGCGTAGATTGCGCCTTTGTACGCCTGGACGGGGCGGCCTTCGACAAAGGGCGTCGTCGTGATCAGCATCAGGGAATCCTGGCGAGCAATAGCGTTAACTTAAGCGCAAACGCCGCCTTTCGCGAGGGGCTCCCTCCGCGCGCGAGACTTTCGACGACACTGTTCGCGCAACGCGGGAATCTGGCGCTCCGGCCCTTCCGGCGCGGCCAGGCTTAAGGCAGATTGATCCTGTTTGCCGCCCCCGGAGCCCCTTGGTGATCTTCGCGAAATCGCATGTCGAGCTGCACAACATCCGCGCCAATGTGGAGCGGGTGAAGAAGCTCTCCGACAACGTCGTAGGCGTCGGCCCCTTGGGCGTCGGCCTGGACGGCTTGCTGACCTGGATCCCGGGGGCGGGCGAGCTCTACAGCCTGGGGGCGGGCAGCCTGATCGTCTTCGACGCCGTGCGGGCGCGGGCCGCGCCGATGATTGTCATTCAAATCTGCGCCATCATCCTGATCGATACGGTCGCCGGCTCGATCCCGGTGGCGGGCAAGGCGGTCGACGTGCTGTTCACGGGTCACAAGTGGTCGGCCGACATGTTGACCAAGCACATGGACGACACGATCTATTTTGAAGGGACCCGCAAGGAGGTCCAGGCGACGCAGGAGTATCGCGACCTGCTGGCCCGTATCCAGGCCGGCAAGGAAAAGCGGCGAGTGGTCTTCCTGGGCTAACGGCAACGACAACAGGGACGGAGCGTTCAGCCAAGCATGACCGACGACATCTCCGTTTCCGCCAACTACGCAGACCGTCACGCGGATCGCCGCGCCAAGGCCCATCGCGCCTGGCGCTCGGCGGAGAGCATCAAGGGCCTGTCCGATCGCCTGATCGGGCTGGGACCGTTTGGCCTGGGTCTGGACGGCGTGCTCTCATGGGTGCCCGGCGTCGGGCCGCTCTATAGCGCCGGCGCCGGCGCGTTGCTGGTCTACCACGCCGTCACCGCGGGCGCGTCGATGGCGACCGTCGCCCGGATGCTGGCCTATGTCCTGGCCGACACCGCGACCGATGCGGTGCCGTTCGCGGGCTCGGTCGTCGACATGCTGTTCCCCGGCCACCTGATGGCGGCCAAGGCGCTGCAAAAGGACATCGAGGCCCGCCACGGCCTCCCCGACGACATCGCCCTGGAGCGTTCCAGGAAGAAGCGCGGGCTGTTCCGCAAGAAGAGCGGTTAGGCCTGGGTGTAGCCGAGCTGCCGGTTCAGCTGGTCCAGCAGCTCGATCGCGGCCTCGGCGATGACCGTTCCCGGGGGGAAGATCGCCGCCGCGCCAGCGTCGCGCAGAGCCTGGAAGTCCTGGGGCGGAATGACCCCGCCCACGACCATCAGGATATCGTCGCGACCCTGCTTGGCCAGCTCGGCCTTCAGCTCCGGGGCCAGGGTCAGGTGACCCGCCGCGAGCGAGCTGGCGCCGACCACGTGGACGTCATTCTCGACCGCCTGGCGGGCGGCCTCGGCCGGGGTCTGGAACAGCGGGCCGATGTCGACGTCGAAGCCGAGGTCGGCGAAGGCCGTGGCGATCACCTTCTGGCCGCGATCGTGGCCGTCCTGGCCCATCTTGGCGATCAGGATGCGGGGCCGGCGGCCGTCGGCTTGCTCGAACGCTTCGACCATGGCCTTGGCGCGGGCCGTCGTCGGATCGTTGCCGGCCTCCTTCATATAGACCCCCTGGATCGACTTGATCTCGGCGCGGTGGCGACCGAACACCTTCTCCAGCGCATAGCTGATCTCGCCGACCGTGGCCTTGGCGCGGGCGGCGTCGACCGCCAGGGCCAGCAGGTTCCCATTGCCCCGGGCGCCATCCTCCAGCGCCTTCAGCGCAGCCTCAGTGGCGGCCGGATCACGCTCGGCCTTCAGGCGGGCCAGCTTCTCCAGCTGTTGGGCGCGGACCGCGCCGTTGTCGACCTTCAGAACCGGGATATCGTCGGCCACCTCGGGCTTGTAGCGATTGACGCCGACCACGCTCTGCTTGCCGCTGTCGATCCGGGCCTGGGTGCGGGCGGCGGCCTCCTCGATGCGGAGCTTGGGCAGGCCCTGCTCGATGGCCTTGGCCATGCCGCCCAGCGCCTCGACCTCCTCGATGTGGGCGAGCGCCTTCTGGGCCAGCTCATAGGTCAGGCGCTCGACGTAGTAGCTGCCGCCCCACGGGTCGGCGACGCGGGTCGTGCCGCTCTCCATCTGCAGGAACAGCTGGGTGTTGCGGCTGATCCGGGCCGAGAAGTCGGTCGGCAGGGCCAGGGCTTCATCGAGACTATTGGTGTGCAGGCTCTGGGTCTGGCCGTTCACGGCGGCCATGGCCTCGACGCAGGTGCGGGCGACGTTGTTGAACACGTCCTGAGCGGCCAGCGACCAGCCCGAGGTCTGGCTGTGGGTGCGCAGAGACAGCGAGCGGTCGTCCTTGGGATCGAACTCGCGCTTCATCAGGCGGGCCCACAGCAGGCGCGCGGCGCGCATCTTGGCCACTTCCATGAAGTAGTTCATGCCGATGGCCCAGAAGAACGACAGGCGCGGTGCGAAGGCGTCGATGCTCATGCCCGCCGCCACGCCGGCGCGGGCGTATTCGACCCCGTCGGCCAGGGTGTAGGCCAGCTCCAGGTCGGCCGTCGCCCCGGCCTCCTGCATGTGATAGCCGCTGATCGAGATCGAGTTGAACTTGGGCATGTTCGCCGAGGTGAAGGCGAAGATGTCCGAGATGATCCGCATCGAGGGCGCGGGCGGATAGATGTAGGTGTTCCGCACCATGAACTCTTTGAGGATGTCGTTCTGGATCGTCCCCGAGAGCTTGTCGGGGGAAACGCCCTGTTCCTCCGCTGCAACGATGTAGAGCGCCAGGATCGGCAGCACCGCGCCGTTCATGGTCATCGACACGCTCATCTTGTCGAGCGGGATGCCGCTGAAGAGCGTGCGCATATCCAGGATCGAGTCGATAGCCACGCCGGCCATGCCGACGTCGCCCTTCACCCGCTCGTGGTCGCTGTCATAGCCGCGGTGGGTGGCTAGGTCGAAGGCCACCGACAGGCCCATCTGACCGGCCGCCAGATTGCGGCGATAGAAGGCGTTGGAGTCCTCGGCGGTCGAGAAGCCCGCGTACTGACGCACCGTCCACGGGTTGGTCACGTACATGGTCGGGTAGGGGCCGCGCACGAACGGCGCCACGCCCGGGAACCCGCCGGTGAAGTCGAGGCCATCGACGTCGCTCGCGTCAAAGGCGGGGGCCACGGCGACGCCCTCGGGCGTGTTCCAGGCCTCGCCCTTCGGCGCGGCCGGGGCGGGGACTTCGGCGAAATCGATCTTGGTGAAGTCGGGGAACGTGCTCATGAGCTCAGGCTCCCTCGAAGGCGGCGGCGAAGCGGACGGGCGTCAGGGCCGGGCAATGGCTGTCGGGGCCGGGCAGGCGGACGTCAGGGCCCTGGACGGCGAAGGCGGACGGGTCGGGCGTCTCGACCTCCGGCGGCTTGTCGTCGGCGTTGGGGAAGACGGTGACGCCCAGGATCTTGCGGCTCTTGTCGGCGTAGGCGGCCTCCTGGGCCGTGCGCGTCTTGGCGACAGCGTCAGAGACGAGGCCGCTCTCTAGCGCCTTGATGACCCCGCCGGCGGCTTCGATGGCCTGGAACGACGCCCAGGCCGCGCGGGCCAGCTGGTCGGTCAGGCTGTCGAGGTACCAGGCGCCGCCGGCCGGATCGGCGACGCGGCCCAGATGGCTCTCCTCCATCAGGACGAGCTGGGTGTTGCGGGCCTGGCGGCGGGCGAAGGCGGTGGGCAGGCCGATCGCGTCGGTGAAGGCGTCCAGCACGATGGCGTCCGCGCCGCCGACCGCGCCGGCGAAGCCGGCCGAGGTTAGACGCAGCAGGTTCGTCCAGGCGTCGGCCTTGGCCAGCATGCGCCGCGAGGAGCGGGCCTCAATCGTGGGTGCGACGGTGGCGCCGCACGACTCGGTGAGCCGCGCCCAGATGGCCTTGGCCGCGCGCACCTTGGCGACGCCGGTGAAGTATTCGCCGTCCAGGCTGACGCCTAGGACGATGCGGCTGAACGCCTCGTGGGGCGTCAGGCCCGAACGCACCAGCGCTTTGGCGTAGGCGAGAGCGCTGGCCGTCATCAGGGCCAGTTCCTCGACATTGGAACCGCCCGCCTCGTGCGCGGCGCGGCCGGTGGCCAGGAACAGGCTGGCCTTGGCGTAGGTCGTCGACAGGCGGCTGGCCACCGTCGCGGCGTTGAAGACATGGCTCTCGATCGGGCCGGGGCTGACGCCGGCCTGTGCGAAGGCGGTCAGCGGATCAAGGTGGAAGGCGAGGGGGGCGTTCGGCGCAGCCTTGGCCAGGGTCGCCAGCCAGTCGGCGGCCTTGGGACCCAGGAAGCCCGCGTCCAGCGCGACAGGCGCGAGGTCCAGCAAAACGCCCGACAGGGCCTTGCCGAGGTCTTCGGCCGAGCCGACCGCAACGCCGTTCGCGCCGGTCGGATCGATCTGCAGCAGAACCGAGGCCGCACCGCCTTCCAGGTCGGTCAGCACGTCCTTGGCCGCCCGCGCAGGATCGGGATGCGCCGAGCGCATCCGCAGGTCCCAAGGGCGGTCGGTATCGCGAACGCGAAGATCACGCGCCACGGCGACGCCGTCTTCGGCGGTGTAGAGCGGCTGGACCGTCAGGCCATCCGGCGTCTTGACGGTGAGCGCGTCTCCGAAGCTTTGACCCTTCAGGGTCTTCTCGACCAGGGCCATCCAGCGCGCGCGGGTCGCCGCGTCGCCTTGGGCGCCGAAGTCCTCGGCCAGGGGCGTCATCGCCTCGGTCAAAGCGTCTCTCTCCTGCACTGCAGCATTTTTCTATTTTCGACCGTGATGCGCCCCTGCCGCTACGGCCGTCAAGCCTTGCATCCGGGCCAAACAGTTGTTTAAGCTGATCGCTGATCAGATATTCGGCGTCTCAAGCCGAACTCCAAAGGGGAGCTTCTTCATGGCCCTGCCGCCGATCCTGCGCGACCGCCTGCGCCTTCCGGTCATCGCCTCGCCGCTGTTCATCATCAGCAACCCGGACCTGGTGATCGCCCAGTGCAAGGCGGGCATCGTCGGGTCGTTCCCGTCGCTGAACGCGCGCCCACTGTCTCAGCTCGACGAATGGCTGGCCCGGATCACCGAGGAACTGGCGGCCTGGGACAAGGCCAACCCCGACATGCCGTCGGCGCCGTTCGCGGTGAACCAGATCGTCCACAAGACGAACAACCGCCTCGAAGACGACATCGCCATGTGCGTGAAGTACAAGGTCCCGCTCGTCATCACTTCGCTGGGCGCCCGCGAGGACGTGAACCAGGCGATTCACTCGTATGGCGGCATCACCCTGCATGACGTCATCACCGACCGCTTCGCCCGCAAGGCGATCGAGAAGGGGGCCGATGGCCTGATCCCCGTCGCCGCCGGCGCCGGCGGCCACGCCGGCACGCTGTCGCCGTTCGCGCTGATCCAGGAGATCCGCCAGTGGTTCGACGGCCCGGTGGCGCTGTCCGGCTCGATCGCCTCGGGCCGCTCGATCCTGGCGGCCCAGGCCATGGGCGCGGACCTGGCCTATGTCGGCTCGGCCTTCATCGCCACGAAGGAGGCCAATGCGGTCGAGGGCTACAAGCAGATGATTGTCGACAGCAAAGCTGACGACATTCTGTATTCGAACCTCTTCACCGGCGTTCATGGCAACTACCTGCGGCCTTCGGTCATCAATGCGGGCCTGGATCCCGACAATCTGCCGGAAAGCGATCCGTCGAAGATGAACTTCGGCTCGGGCGGCAACCAGGAAGCCAAGGCCTGGCGCGACATCTGGGGCTGCGGCCAGGGCATCGGCGCCATCGACAACGTCCTGACCGCCGGCGAACTCGTCGCCAAGTTCGCGGCGGAGTATGAGCAAGCCAAGGCCGAGTTGGCTGCGAAAACCGCCTTTACTGCCGGAAAACACTTGGCTTTCGCCGCCGAGTAGGCGGGTGGATCATGGGGACGGAGCTGGCTCCGTCCCCGCGCGTCACGGCGGCCCGATGCTTGGAGCGGATTTAAACCCCGCTCTTGGAGCCGCCCATGTTCGACGATGTCACGCCCCGCCTTGGCCTGCCCTACGTGGTCGCCGCCCAGGCGCAAAAGCATATCCCCATCAATGAAAGCCTCGCCAGGCTGGACGGCCTCGTTCAGTTGGCGGTCGAAAGCCGCCTGGTCGCGGCGCAGCCTGCCAGTCCTGTCGCCGGCGGCGTCTGGATCCTGCCCGTCGCCGCCTCTGGCTCGGCATGGACGGGGCAGCCGGCCGGAACCCTGATGCGCTTCGAGGCCGGCGCCTGGGAGCCGCTTGCTCCTGCCGAAGGTGTCCTCGCCTGGGTCAAGGACGAGAACCAGATCGTCGCGTTCGATGGCGCGGCCTGGACGCCGCTGTCGGCGACGTTCCGAAGCACGGTCGCCGCAGCCTCACCCGGTCTCGCCAATACGCGGCTGGAACTCCTGGAAGAGGAGTTGACGCTGTCAGGCGCCTCGACCCCGACCACCATCGCCATCCCGAACCGCGCCATCGTGTTGGCCGTTTCGACGCGAACCACGGTCGCGATCACCGGAGCGGCCGCCTATGACTGCGGCGTCGCGGGCGAGGCCAGCAAGTTCGGCGGCTCGCTGGGCGTGGCCAAGAATTCCAGCAATGTCGGGGTCGTCGGGCCGACGGCCTACTATGCCGACACGCCCGTGGTGCTGACGGCGGTCGGCGGAAGCTTCGTCGGCGGCAAGGTGCGCGTGGCCATCCACGTCCTGCGCTTCGACGCGCCGGCCTCTGTCTGAACCCTCCCCCTTGATGGGGGAGGGCAGGGTGGGGGTGATCTACGGCCTATGTGGCTGACCGGCCGCATCACCCCCATCCCCGACCCTTCCCCCATGAAGGGGGAAGGGAGATTGACCTGATCCTCTTCAACCGCTAAACGCCGCCCACCTTTGGGGAGTAGCCGCCCGCGCCTATCAGCGGGCCCCGCCGTCAACACACTTGGTCTTCTGGATCATGGCGCGGGGAAGGGAAGCGGACTTGCAGCTTCCTTGGCGAGACCAATGGCGCCGATCGTCATCCGGGCCGGGTGGGGTATCGACGCTATTGGCATGCGCCCGGCCCGAGGATTGTTTTCATGGAAAGCCTGCTCGTCTCGACCCTCGTCGTGGCCATCGCCGAGATCGGCGACAAGACCCAGCTTCTGGCCATCATCCTAGCCACACGGTTCAAAAAGCCGATCCCGATCATCATGGGCATCCTGGTGGCGACCCTCGCCAACCACGCCCTGGCCGCTACGGCGGGCTACTGGGTGTCGGACTTCCTGAGCGGAGTTTGGTTCAGGTGGGCGATCGCCATCTCGTTCATCGCCATGGCCGCCTGGGCGCTAATCCCCGACAAGGCCGATGACGAGGATGCGCCTAGCGCGGGTCGCTACGGCGTGTTCCTGACCACCACGATCGCCTTCTTCCTGGTCGAAATGGGCGACAAGACTCAGATCGCCACCGTCGCCCTGGGGGCCAAGTTCCATTCGATCGGCTGGGTAGCCGCCGGCACCACCCTGGGCATGATGCTGGCTAACGTCCCAGCCGTATATCTCGGCGAGGCGGCGACCAAGGTGGTGCCGCTGAAGTATGTCCGCATCGGTGCGGCGGTGATCTTCCTGCTGCTGGGCCTGTGGCAGGCGGCGGAGTTGCTGGGGGTCTTGAAGTAGGCGCCTACAACCTCGTCATCCCGGGCGGCCGGGATGACGAGATGAAGGATGGCGGGTAAGGGAGGAGCACGAAGGGAGTCCAGCCATCTCATGACCGCCACCGACCAAACCGCGCGCGGCTGGGAGTTCTGGATCGACCGAGGCGGCACCTTCACCGACATCGTCGCGCGTCGGCCCGATGGTTCGCTGGTGACCCACAAACTGCTGTCGGAAAATCCCGAGCACTATGCCGACGCCGCCGTGGCGGGTGTCCGAGCGCTACTGCCTGACGGCGCGCGCATCGACGCGGTGAAGATGGGAACGACCGTCGCCACCAACGCCCTCCTGGAGCGCAAAGGCGAGCCGACGGTCCTGGCCATCACCAAGGGGCATGCGGACGCCCTGCGGATCGGTTACCAGGCGCGGCCTAAACTGTTTGAACGCCATATCGTCAAGCCTGAGGCGCTCTACGACCGCGTCGTCCAGATCGACGAGCGGGTGAGCGTCGAAGGCCAGGTGCTCCGTCCGTTGGACGAAGACGCTGCGCGGCGCGACCTGCAAGCCGCCTACGACGCCGGGTTCCGCGCCGTGGCGATCGTGCTGCTGCACGGCTTCCGCTTCACCAATCACGAGGCGCGGGTCGCGGTGATCGCGCGCGAGATCGGCTTTTCCCAGGTTTCGGTCAGTCACGAGGTCAGCCCGCTGATGAAGCTGGTCGGGCGGGGCGACACCACGGTGGTCGACGCCTATCTGTCGCCGATCCTGCGGCGCTATGTCGACCAGGTCGCGGGCGCGCTGGGCCACGACACGCGGCTGCTGTTCATGCAGTCGAACGGTGGTCTGACCGATGCCCGGGCTTTCCGGGGCAAGGACGCCATCCTCTCCGGACCGGCGGGGGGCGTGGTCGGCATGGCGCGGACGGCGGCCGAGGCGGGGTTCGACCGGGTGATCGGTTTCGACATGGGCGGCACCTCGACCGATGTCTGCCACTATGCCGGCGAGTACGAGCGGGCTTTCGAGACCGTCGTGGCGGGCGTGCGGATGCGCGCGCCAATGATGAACATCCACACCGTGGCGGCGGGCGGCGGTTCGATCTGCAGCTTCGACGGCGCGCGGCTGCGGGTAGGGCCGGCCTCGGCCGGCGCGGTTCCGGGGCCGGCGGCCTATCGCCGGGGCGGGCCGCTGACCGTCACCGACTGCAACGTCATGCTGGGCAAGCTGCGGCCCGAGTTCTTCCCGAAGGTGTTTGGGCCGAGCGCCGACCAGCCGCTCGACGTCGAGGCTGTCACGCGCGGTTTCGAGGCGCTGGCGGCGCAAATTGCTACGGCGACCAGCCGCGTGATGACCCCGCAGGAGGTCGCCGAGGGCTTCGTCACCATCGCCGTCGAGAACATGGCCAAGGCCGTGCGACAGATCTCGATCCAGCGGGGCTATGACGTCACCCGCTATGTCCTGGCCTGTTTCGGTGGGGCGGGCGGGCAGCACGCATGCCTGGTGGCCGACGCCTTGGGCATGACCAAGGTCATGATCCACCCCTTCGCCGGGGTGCTTTCGGCCTACGGCATGGGGCTGGCGGACCTGCGGCTGATCCGCGAGGAGACGGTTGAGCGACCTCTGGACGAGGCCGATGATCTGGCCGAGCGCGCCGGACGCCTCGCCGCCGAGGCGGAAGCCGCGCTGCGCGCGCAGGATGTTCCGCTGGCGTCGCTGGAGACCGTGGCCAGCCTGCGGGTCAAGTACGCTGGCACGGACACGCCGCTGGTCACGCTGCTTGATGACCGCGTCCGCGAGACCTTCGAAGAGCTCCACCAGCGTCGCTTTGGCTTCACCTCGCCGACGACGCCACTGGTGGTCGAAACCCTGTCGGTAGAGGCGATCGGTCACCCGAACTCCGGGGCGCGTCCTAGCTTTGGCGGCGAGGCTCGCTGCGCCGAGCCGGTGGCCCTGGCGACGGTCGAGGTCCGGATGGCTGGCGAGGTCCGTCTGACGCCGGTGTTCGACCGTGAAGCGCTGGCGGTCGGCGCCGAGGTCCCAGGGCCCGCGATCATCCGCGAAGCTACGGGCACCACCGTGGTCGAACCCGGCTGGCGCGCGACCGTCGATGCTCATCTGAACCTGGTGCTTGAGCGGGTCGTCGCCCTGCCGAGCCGCAAGGCCATCGGCACGGATGCCGATCCGGTGATGCTGGAGGTGTTCAACAACCTCTTCATGGCCGTGGCCGAGGAGATGGGTTTCGCGCTGCAGAACACCGCCTATTCGGTGAACATCAAGGAGCGCCTCGACTTCTCGTGCGCGCTGTTCGATCGCGATGGAAACCTGATCGCCAACGCCCCGCACATGCCCGTGCACCTGGGCTCGATGGGCGACAGCGTGCGGGCGATCCGTGAGGCGCGGCGGGACGATGGTCGAGGCATGCTGCCCGGCGACGTCTATATGCTGAACGCGCCCTATAATGGGGGCACGCACCTGCCGGATGTGACCGTTGTCATGCCGGTGTTTGGCGCGGAGGGCGCGCTCCGCTTCTACGTCGCCGCACGCGGTCACCAGGGCGATATCGGCGGGATCACGCCGGGCTCCATGCCGCCCAGCAGCCGCACCGTCGAGGAAGAGGGGGTTCTGATCGAGAACTTCCTGCTGGTCGAAGGCGGCCGCTTCCGTGAGGCCGAGACGCGGGCGCTGTTGGCTTCGGGCCGCTGGCCGGCGCGCAATCCGGATCAGAACATCGGCGACCTAAAGGCCCAGATCGCGGCCTGCGCGCGGGGCGCCGAGGCCCTGACCGGGATGGTCGACGAATTCGGCATGGACGTGGTTGAAGCCTACATGGCGCATGTCCAAGACAACGCCGAAGAGGCCGTCCGCCGCGTGCTGGCGACGATGAAGAGCGGCGCCTTCGCCTATGAACTGGATGACGGCTCGGTGGTGAAGGTCGCGATCACGGTCGACCAAGCCGCCCGCACCGCGCGCGTCGACTTTACGGGCACCAGCGATCAGGTCCCGACCAACTTCAACGCCCCGGCCTCGATCTGCCGGGCGGCGGCGCTCTATGTCTTCCGCACGCTGGTCGACGACGAAATCCCGATGAACGACGGCTGCCTGCGGCCGGTCGAGCTGGTGATCCCCGAGGGCTCGATGCTGCGCCCGCGCTATCCGGCGGCGGTGGTGGCGGGCAATGTCGAGACCAGCCAGGTGGTGGTCGACGCCCTCTATGGCGCCCTGGGCGTCATGGCGGCGGCGCAAGGCACGATGAATAATTTCACGTTCGGCGATGATCGCCGACAGTACTACGAGACCATTTGCGGCGGCTCGGGCGCAGGGCCTGACTTCGTCGGGACCGATGCGGTTCAGACCCACATGACCAATAGCCGCCTGACCGATCCCGAGGTTTTGGAAGCGCGCTATCCCGTGCTGGTCCAGGCCTTTTCGATCCGGCGCGGCTCGGGTGGGGCGGGCGCGAACCGGGGCGGTGACGGCGTGGTTCGCAAGATCGGCTTCCGCGAACCCATGACCGCAACCCTGTTGTCGAACCGCCGCCGGGTGGCGCCGTTCGGGCTGCAGGGTGGGGCGGCCGGGGCTCTGGGATCTGCGCGGGTCGAGCGCGCCGATGGTCAGGTTCAAGCCCTGGGCGCAACCGACCTCGTAGCGGTGACGCCGGGCGATGTGATTGTCATCGAAACGCCGGGCGGCGGGGGTTGGGGGAAGGCGTGATGGCGCGGGCGGCGGTTCTCTTTGTTTGCATGGGCAATATCTGTCGTTCTCCCCTGGCCGAGGGCGCGTTTCGCGCGGAGGCCGAGCGGCTGGGACTGGACGTCACCGCCGACAGCGCCGGCACCGGCGGTTGGCACAAGGGCGAGGCTCCAGACGCGCGCGCGATCGCCGTGGCGCGTCGCAATGGCGTCGACATCAGCGGCCTGCGCGCCCGTCAGATTCGACCCGACGACTTCAGGACCTTCGCCCACATCTACGCGCTGGATCACGACAACCTGCGCGGCCTTCTGAACGTCGCCCCGGCTGACGCAACCGCCGATGTGGGGTTGCTGATGAACCTGGTGGACGGCCACGCGGGGCGTGCGGTCATCGATCCCTACTACGGGACCGACGCCGGCTTCGACGTGACCTGGAACGATGTCGTCATGGCCGCCCAGGCCCTGGCGCGACGCCTGATCGACGAGGGCTGGACTCGGGCCAGCGAGTGACGCTCCACGTCCCGAAGGCGCTAGTGCAGCGTTCTTGGGCGCAGGGGCGCGCTGCCGATCACCGGCTCGTCCAGGCGCATCGGCAAGGCCATGCCTTCCTGCGCCAAGGCGGCGTTCAGGTAGCGGGCCATCAAGGTCACGGCTTCGGGCGCGATTACGAGGCCTTCGATCAGGCGATCGGCCATCTCTGAGCTTGCCGGGCTGACGCCACAGGCCACGATGAGGCGTTGCTCGTCGTCAACGTAGCTGCGGCAGCCTGGCGTCGAGAAGCGCAGCGGGCGACGAACCTGCCCCTCAATGGCGCTCATCATCAGGATGAAGGCGCTGGCCAGGCGAGGCGAGATCAGGGCTCCAGCGGTCTTTGAGAGGCGCGCGCCGGGTTCTTCCCGCAGCACACGGGCCGCAGCCCACTGGCGCAGCATCCAGAGCAGGACGCGCTCACCCTCGGCCAGACCGGCGGGGCCGCAACGGTCCAGAGCGGCGTCGGAGAAGAGATCGGTGAAATGGTCGGGCCGCACGCCGTAAATCTCCTCGCCTGGCAGGGGGCCGACACCCGCCCTGGCGAACCGACTTCGGTGAGCGGCCCGACACGTTCCTGCGAACGCTTCGCAAGTAAACGTGTTGAGCTATTGCGAGTCAATCGCAAAAACGAGATGGCTACGACTTAGCCGCCGAAGCCGCCCTTGAAGCCGCCGCTGCTGCTGGCGTAGCTGCGCCCGCCGCCGAAGCCGCCGCGCGAGACGACAGAGGTGCGGGTCTGCACCTTGGGCGGCGCGTTGCGGATCACATCCGGCGGGTCGATGCTGGTCTTGCTGATGACCGTCTTGCCGGTGCCATAGTCGCGCCCGAGGCGTCCGCCCCAGGTGGAGTAGTAGCCGCCGCCATCGCGATCGTCCCGGCGGTACATGCCGGTGCCGCGATAGTACCCGCCGCCGCCGTCCAGCATGCGGCCGATGACGAAACCGGCGAGCATGGGCCCAAAGAAGCTCTGCCCGTTCTCGGTGCGGGGTACGCAGTTCCCAGCCCCGTAGGCCTCTTCACAGGTCGCGCGGGCTTCGTAGCGCGGCGCCTTTTCGGCGTCGTCCTTCTGGGCCGCCGCCCAGGACTTTTCGCACTGCTCGTCGGAGACCTCGTTGGCCACCTGGCATTCGGCGAGGCTCTTGTAGCTGAACGCCTCCACCTTTTCGCCGCGGTTGGGATCCCAGCTTGCTTGTGGCGAGGGATCGTCACAGCCCGCCAGGGTCAGCGAGGCCGCGCCGGCCAGCATGGTGCTGAGCTTCAGCGAGTTGGAGCGCTTGCGAGGAGCGGTCATGACGAGATCCTCAGGTGGTCATGCAGGCGGCGTTAAGCAGGCCGACCGCGATGGAGATGCCCGCCAGATAGACGCCGATCGAGACCTCGCCGTTCTCGATGCGCGCCTTGACGTCGGGCAGGGCGACGAGACGCACGCCGGTGAAGGCCGCGATCTGGATTACACCGGCGAGCGTCGCCCAGGCTGCGAACTCGGGCAGGCTGACCGTATGGCTCAGCGCCGAGGCCAGCGGCAAAACATAGCCGATCAAGGCGCCGGCCAGAGCAATGGCGGCCGCGGTGTTGCCTTGCCGGATCAAGGCGCGCTCGTTGTACGGCGTCACCCACTGGTAGACGTACTTGAAGGCGATGGTGAACAGGCCGGCTACCACGAAGGCCAGCAGGAAGGCCACCGCCCCTGCCTTGAAACCGATGAAGTCGAACATCTGATTGGCTCTCCCCAAGAAGGCCGTTCGACCGGCGCGTGGCGACCGGACGAGTGAATTGTCAAAACTCAGGCTCGGAACTCGCCCACCGATAGAGGCAGGCCAATCATGGTCTCGTGGCTGATGTCCTTGCTGTCCTCGGGCTCCAGGGTCAGAGCCAGCAGCAGCTCGCGCCCGTCACCCCCGAGCAGGTCTCGGTGGAACAGCATAGCGGTCTGGAACAGACGGCGGTCGGGCATGTCGGCATCGCGCGCGTAATAAACGTCTTCCCAAAGGGTCACGGGTTCCTGCTGCTCCGCGTCGTCGCCGAACCAAAGGCGCGTGTAGGCCGGCAGGCCTTCGGGTTGAAACGTGCGAGACCGCAGGCGTTGGTTCCAGAGCTCATGGTCCGTCCGGTCGGCGGGGTATTCGCTGGCCCACGGCGCGAACAGCGTGAAGTCGTTGGCTTTCTGTCCCTCACGGTCGTCCGACACGACTTGGAACAGGATCTCGTCGTCGGTGTAGAACCGATGAACGAAGGCCCCGTCGTTCAGTTGGATCAGGCCTTGCGCCGTGATCTCCAGCGTATCGCGGTCGAGGGCGAACTTGGTCTCCGCGCCCAGCCGTCGCCAGGCCAGCGGGTCCAGCACCACAGTCCGGCCAATCGTCACGTTGCGGATGATGGGCAGGGCGAGACGCGAGGGCTCGTCCTTGCGGCCGAAGAGTTTTCCGAACATCGCGATCCGCGAGCCCTCGAATACTGGGCCGGGTCGCTTATCTGCAGGGCGACGCCGGGCTGCCGAAAGCGGGCTTGCTCTCGGGTGAAGTCGGCCGCAGGATGACGCCCAACGATGGGTTGTCAAGCGTACATGTTATGCGTACATGTTGCGCATGCCTGCTAAACCGACGAGAAGCGCTCAGGCCGCTCAAAGAACCCGAGCGTGGCGTGAAGCCCGTCGGAACGCCGGCTTCGTGAAAATCGAGGTCTGGGCGCCGGCGGCGTGCAAGCCCGACATTCTTTCAGCCGTACAGGCCATCGTCGTGGAGTCGGTTCGCGGACCGACGCTGCAGACCAATCCCCATCCCCCCAAGGGCGTCAGACACATGGACTCCGTTATCGACACCGCCTGGACGATCCACACCCTGCGCGATGCGCTGGTGGAAAGCGCGCTCGTGCGCGAGGACGAGATGACCGTGACGGTCGTCGAGGGCGTGGAGCCCGTGCTGATGGTGGTCATGCACGAGTTCGGCGATCTGCCGATCTATGTCAGCGGCGGCGCGCTGCAACTGGTCGTCTCGACCTTGCTGTGGGCGTGCGACGAACAGAATGATCGCGCGGCGTTCAACGAATTCCTGCTCAAGGCCCAGAAGATCGTGCCGCTGTCGAACTTCGGCATCACCACGGTGGAGGGCCGCGACTACTACGAGCTCATGGGAGAGATCTCGTCCAAGACGACCCTGCAAACACTGGTCATCGAGCTGCGCACCCTGGCCGACAACGCCATCGCCGCCGCCAGCGACCTGCGCGATTCCTTCGAAAAGAGCCGCGTGGCGGCTGCCTAAAACGACAGAGACCGGAGAACTTCGAATGTCGATCTGGAGCAAGCTCTCGGCCCTGTTCCGCGGCGCGGCGCATGACGGCGCGCAGACCGTGGTGGACGCCAACGCCCTTCGCATCCTGGACCAGGAGATCCGCGACGCCGACACCGCCCAAGGCAAGGCCCGCGACGAGCTGGCCAAACTGGTCGCGCGCCGCCGTTCGCTGGAGACCGAGGTCGCCCAACTGACCGATCAGTCGCGCAAGTACGAGTCCTCGGCCCGCGCGGCGATGAACAAGGGCGACCAGGCCTTGGCTCTGGAAGTTGCTCAGCGCATCGCCGACCTTGAAAAGGACGCGGGCCAGAAGGCGACGCAGATGAACGAGCTGCGCGCGGCCGAGGAAAAGCTGCGCACGGTGATCGCCCAGACCGACACCAAGGTCGAGGCGCTTCGTCGCGAGATCGAGATCGTCAAGGTCAACGAAAGCGTCCAGAAGGCCCAGGCCGCCGTCATCTCGCGCTCGGGTTCGGCCAGCGGCGTGGTAGGCTCGGCTGCCGATAGCCTCAAGCGCATTAAGGAGCGTCAGGCGGTTCGGGAAGAGCAGTTCCGGCTGCACAGCGAGTCGGAGGACCGCAAGACCGGCGCCGATCTGGACGCCAAGCTCGCGGCGGCGGGCATCCTGCCGGGCGCGAGCGGCGCCGAGGACGTGCTGGCGCGCTTGATGGCTCCGAAGGACGAGGCCCTGCCGGCGCCGATGCTGGCCATCGAGGACAAGCAGAAGGTTGGTCGGGACGGCTCGAACGCCTGATGCGCCGTCTGACCCTCAAGCCTCGGCGGGACTGGAAGTCCAAGGCCGAGGCGGTCGGCTTCACCTGGCATCACGCCGATGGCCGTCGTTACTGGGACGAGCGGGCGGCCTACGCCTTCACGCTGGAAGAGGTCGAGGGGCATCTGGAGCCCGCGACCGAGGCGCTGCACAAGCTGTGCCTGGATCTGGTGGATGACGCGGTCAAAAGCGACGCCCTGATGGCGCGCCTTCAGATCCCGGAGGCCGCACGTGACCTGGTCGCGGCTTCGTGGAAGGCGCGCGATCCGTCGCTCTATGGCCGGTTCGACTTCTTCTACGACGGGGCTGGGCCGCCCAAGCTCTACGAGTACAACGCAGACACGCCGACCAGCATCTATGAGGCGGCGGTGTTTCAGTGGCTGTGGCTGGAGGACATGATCCAGCAGGGCGCGCTGTCTGCGGATACTGACCAGTTCAACAGCCTGCACGATCAACTCGCCGAACAGTTCAAGGCGATCTTCCCGAGCGGCGGCTTCGTCCACTTCGCCAGCGACCCCGACTTCGTCGAGGACCGTCAGACGGTGCGCTTCCTGGAGGACATGGGGCGGCTGGCGGGGCTTGAACCGAAGTTCGTGCCGACGACGGCGATTGGTCTCGACGCTGACGGCCGTTTCGTCGACCAGGACAACTACATCATTGGCGCGCTGTTCAAGCTGTATCCCTGGGAGGACATGCTGCGAGAGCCGTACGCGGCGAATATCGCGGGCTCCAAGACCTTGTTCCTTGAGCCGCCCTGGAAGGCGGTTCTGTCGAACAAGGCGATGCTGCCTCTGCTTTGGGAGCGGTATCCGGGGCACCCGAACCTGCTGGAGACCTATTTCGACGACGATCCCAAGATCGAACGTCTGGGGACCAGCTACGCCCGCAAGCCGCTGTTTAGCCGCGAGGGCGCGAACATCGAGCTGTGGAAAGATGGCCGCAAGGGCAGGGTGCTCGACCAGGGCTACGGCGCTGAAGGCTGGATCCGTCAGGCGCTGAAGCCGCCGCCCAAGTTCGGCGTGAACTATCCAGTGATCGGCTCGTGGGTCATTGGCGAGCAGCCCGCCGGCGTCGGCGTGCGCGAGGATCGTGGCCGCGTGACCCGCGACCGCTCGCGGTTCATTCCGCACATCATCGAAGGTTAGAGCGCGCGGAGGATCCGAACGGCCTCCGTGACCGCCGCCTGATCGGTGTCGCGCAGTTCGGGCGGCACGAAGCCCATCGCGCCCAGCTTCGAACCCGGTTCGGCGCCCGGGATCGGGCCGCCGAACGACCCGTGGACTTCACGAACGCCCGTGCGGCGGACAAGTTCGGCGATGTTTCCAGGCCTGACCCCCGCGCCGGCCAGTATGCCGATGCGGCCGGCGGCCTGCTCGACCAGAGCAGCGATATGTTCTGCGCCGGCCTCGGCGGTCAGGGCGCCGCCAGAGGTCAGGACCCGCTCGAAGCCCATCTCCACGGCGATCTCCAGCGCTTCGGACATGTCGGGAACCAGATCGAACGCCCGGTGCAGCGTCATGCCCATCCCGTCAGCCTGTCGGACCAGCGCGCGCAGGGTCTCGATATCCAGGGCCCCGTCGGGGCGGCTGGCGCCGATCGTGACCCCGGCGAGGCCGTAGCGCCGCACCGCGTCGATGTCCCGCAGCATCGCATCAAGGTCGCCGTCGTCGTAGCAGAAGTCGCCGTTGCGCGGCCGGATCATCGGATAGACGGGGATCGGCGCCGAGGCGGCCTTAGCCATCAATCCCGGCGCCGGCGTCAGGCCTTGAAGTGTCAGCGCCGCGCAAAGTTCGATCCGATCAGCGCCCCCGGCGATCGCCGCCGCTAGTCCTGCGGGCGTATCCACACAGACTTCGAGAAGAACGCGCTTGGCGGTCATGGTCAACTCCAGGCCGTGTTACGGATTCGATCCGGCTTTCTTGGAGCACATGGATGTTGAATCGTAGAGGTCTGATCGGCGCTTCCCTTGCGGGTTCGGCGATATTGAGCACCGCGAGCGCACGCGGCGCGGAAAGCGCCGTCCGCTTGGTTGGGCCTGGCGTCATCTCGACCTGGGACTTTGGCGTCGCGGCGAACCAAGCGGCCTGGTCCGTGCTGTCGGCAGGCGGCCGAGCGCTCGACGCCGTCGAGGCGGGCGCGCGGGTTCCCGAGCAGGACCTGAAGAACCACAGCGTCGGACGCGCCGGATATCCCGACCGGGACGGCCATGTGTCGCTGGACGCGTGCATCATGGACGAGCTGGGCAACTGCGGCGCTGTCGCGGCGCTGGAGCATATCGCGCACCCGATCTCGGTGGCGCGTCGCGTGATGGAAAAGACGCCTCACGTCATGCTGGTCGGCGCCGGCGCGCTGCAGTTCGCCCTTGAGCAGGGATTCCCCCGCGAGGAGCTTCTGACAGCGGAGTCTCGCGCCGCCTGGGAGGCGTGGAAGAGGGACGCCAAGTATCAGCCTCGCGCTAACAGCGAGGTCTCCGATTACGGCAAGACCACCGGGCAGCTCGGCACGCCTGGCGGGGCGGGCAATCACGATACCATCGGCATGCTGGCCATCGACGCGAAGGGGAATGTCGCCGGCGCCTGTACGACCAGCGGCATGGCCTGGAAGATGCGTGGTCGCGTCGGTGACAGTCCGATCATTGGCGCGGGTCTCTATGTCGACAACGAGGTCGGCGGCGCGACCTCAACCGGGGTGGGGGAGGAAGTCATCCGCAACGTTGGCAGCTTCCTGGTGGTGGAGCTGATGCGGCAGGGGCGGTCGCCCGAGGCGGCCTGTCGCGAAGCCGTCGAGCGGATCCTGAAGAAGAAGCCTCACGCCAAGGACATCCAGGTCGGCTTCCTGGCCGTAAACAAGGCAGGCGAGGTGGGAGCCTGGGCGATCCAGTCCGGTTTCAGCTACGCGGTGTGCGACGCTCGTAAACAGGACCTGCTCGTGCCCGGCAAGGCGACCTACTCAGCGCCTGGGTAAAGTGGATAGGCGAACGGATAACGCGGTTATAGCGTGCCGGTCCCAATCAGGAGGAGACCGCCATGTGCGATGACGAAATCCATCCCGGCCTCATTCAGGATCCGACGATCTCGCGCCGCAGGTTTGGCCTGCTGACCGCCGCGCTGACCGGCGTGGCCACGGTCGCGCACGCCGACGACTCCGTCGTCGAGAAGGATGTCGAGGTGAAGACGCCGGACGGCCTGGCGGATGCGGTGCTGTTCCACCCCAAGGGGAAGGGCAAGTGGCCGGCGGTGCTCGTGTGGCCCGATATCTGGAGCCTGCGCCCGGTCTTCCGCCAGATGGCTCGTCGTCTGGCCTCGTCGGGCTATGTCGTGCTGGTCCCGAACCTCTACTACCGGACCAAGAAGGCGCCGGTGATGGAGGGGGCGATGAGCTTCGCCAATCCGCAGGATCGCGAAACCATCTCGGCCCTCGCCAGGACGGTGACGCCGACCACGGCGGTCACCGACGCCGTGGCCTTTGTGGCCTTCCTCGACGCCCAGCCGCAGACCAACAAGGCCAAGCGGGTCGGCGTCCAGGGCTACTGCATGGGCGGCCCGCTGGCCTTCCGCACCGCCGGCGCGAACCCCTCGCGGATCGGTGCGGTGGCCAGCTTCCACGGTGGCGGCCTGACCGCAGAGGGACCCGATAGCCCGCAGCTGCTGATTCCGAAGACGAAAGCCAACTATCTCGTCGCCGTCGCCGACAACGACGACAAGCGCGATCCGGCTTCGAAAGACAAACTCAGGGCCGCCTTCGCCGAAGCGAAGATCAAGGCCACGGTCGAGGTCTATGTGGGCGCCAACCACGGTTGGACCGTCCCGGGCAGCCAAGCCTACAACGAGCCTGCGGCCGAGAAGGCCTGGACCGAGCTGCTTACGCTCTACAAGACGTCGCTGGGCTAAGGTCTCCGCCAGGCTTGGGTGGTGTCACCCGAGCCTGGCGACGGGGTCTACCTCGCGCGCTTTTTGGGCGTCGCGTCCGTTCAGTCGGCCGCGCGGAGAGCCCGTACGGCCAAGGCTGCCTGGGTGCGGTTTTGGACGTTGAGCTTGCGCATCAGCGCCGTCATGTGCGCCTTGACCGTGGCTTCGGCGATCCCGAGATCATAGGCGATCTGCTTGTTGAGCCGTCCTGAGTTCACACCCTCAAGGACTTTCAGTTGGGTCGGGGTCAGCCCGCCCAGCACCGTGCCCAAATCTCGGTCGGCGGCGCGGATTTCCATCGTCATTCCCGAACCCCTCTGTCTCCACCCAGAGGCCTCGCGGCCTCGCGTCCGCTGCTTGTTTGCTCGCCCAAGCGTGGGCGATTCCGGATCGTCCTGCAGATGAATGCTATATCTGTCAGACAAATTCAAGGGTGGTGAGCAATGTTCGCGCGAACATTTCGCTCAAGTGCCTTTTGGGGTGAAAATCTGTCATACAGGTTTCGGAGCTTCGGGAACGAGGGGCGGAACCCAGGGCGCGCGAGCCCTTTGCGTGCGACGCAAACGGCCCGATGGTGAGATGCAAAGGAGGTGCGCATGAGCGAAGGCCGTCTGGCGGATCGAGCCTATACGGGCATTGTCGAGCTGATTAATCGCGATGGCCTTGAGACGGGCGACCGTCTGCCGTCGGAGGCGCGGTTGGCGGAGATGTTCGGCATGTCGCGGGCCGTGATCCGCGAGGCGCTGGTCCGCCTCGCCGCCGACGGCATCACCGAGGCTCGCCGGGGGGCGGGCTCATATGTGAAGAACCGTCCGTCCGACAAGCTCGGCGCCTATATGCCGCTTTCCGAGCTGCCGGCGACGCTGGGCAGCTATGAGGTGCGTTTTGTGCTTGAGGCCGAGGCTGCGCGGCTAGCGGCGGTGCGGCGCTCGCCCGAGGAAATGGGATTGATCGAGGCGGCGTTGGAGGATCTACGCTCGGCCCTGTTGTCGAGCGCCCCCGCGCACGCCGAGGACATGGAACTGCACCGCCGGATCGTGTGCGCCACCGCCAACCCGGCCTTCCTCGTCGCTTTCGAGGCGCTGGAGGCCGACGTGGACAAGATCATGCGGGCCGGTGTCGACATCTCCCGTTCGCGGCCGCCGGAGGTCATCCGCGAGATGATGCGCGAGCATGAGATGATCGTGGACGCGATCCGGGCTCAGGACGGCGACAGCGCGGCGCTGGCCATGCGCTGGCATCTATCCTGCGGGCGAAAGCGGCTGATGCCCTAGGCTGGGGCGTGGGCGAACGTCCGCAGCTTCGCGCGTCAGCCAGGCCTCTACCCGTTCGCACGGGCGCTCTGGCGAAACGGTCGTGTCCACGCAGAGCACAGGTTCGTCCGCGCCAGGGCGTTCCAGTGTCGCTAACTGACTGCCCAGCAGGCTGGACGGCATGTAGTGTCCAGCGCGCTGGGTGAGGCGTCTGATAAGCTCCTCAGGCTCTGTTTCCAGCAGAATGAACCGGGTCGGGGCGTCGATCGCCGCGACGAGGCGCTCGCGATAGCGGCGCTTCAGGGCCGAGCAGGCGGCGACCGCCGTCCCGCCCGAGCGGACGGCCTCGCCAACGGCGGCGCCCAGGCGATCGAGCCATGGCCAGCGATCGTCATCTGTCAGCGGGCGGCCGGCTCGCATCTTGGCGATCGCGGCGGGATCATGGAATGCGTCGCCTTCGAGGAAGCGGCACCCCAGCCTCTGAGCGAGGAGCGGCCCAAAGGTCGATTTTCCGCTGCCGCTCACGCCCATGGCGATGACGGCGAGCCCGGACGGCGCGAGAGGACTGGATGGCGGCGACAAGCGGCGTCCCTGGTGTTTGCGGGGCGACGGACGTGTCGACAAGGCGACACGCGGGGTTCGGTCAGGATTTCTACCGGCGCATCGGCGGCGGGTAACTAAGACCATGGTCGTGGGTGGTGGAGGCCGTCCGGGGCTCTATCAATCCCTGAGGCAGTTCTTGGGGGGCGAGATGAAAGCGATCCTGTTGGCGGCGTTCCTGGCCACCGCCAGTCCGACGGCCCTGGCCCTCGCGGCGGACTCCGTCTTTCCCGTTGCGCCCGACGAACCGCGCGCGATCAGGGTCAAGGCTATCGGCGATGGTCGCGCCGACGACACCGACGCCATCCAGAGTGCGCTCAGCGCGGCGCGCGACAAGACCGGGCACGGGCTGGTCTTGCTGCCCTCAGGTCGCTACCGGCTGACCCGCAGCCTGCTGGTCCCGCCGGGCGTTCGCGTGTTTGGCGTCGGCCCCACGCGCCCCGTCCTGCTGCTCGGCGCCAAGACGCCCGGGTTTCAGGAAGGCGTTGGAACCATGGTCATTTTCACCGGCGACGACCAGTACGCGGTCGGTGACATACCCGTACCTGTCCCGACCGCCCGTCCTGTCGGCGCGAAGGTCCGCGACGCCAATTCGGGAACCTTCTACTCGTCGATGAGCAACATCGACATCGAGATCGGCGAGGGGAACCCGGCGGCCGCAGGCGCTCGGTTCCGCATGGCGCAGCACGCCTTTCTCAGCCACATGGAGTTCCGCATCGGGTCGGGCTTCGCCGGGGTTTATCAGGCGGGAAACGTCATGCAGGACGTTCACTTCCGCGGTGGTCGGTACGGCATCGTCACCGAAAAGACCTCGCCGGCCTGGCAGTTCACGCTGATGGACTCCACGTTCGATGGGCAACGCGACGCTGCGATCCGGGAGCACGAGGTCGACCTCACCCTCATCAACGTCGCGATCAAGAACACGCCCATTGGGATCGATATCGACCGTGGCTATAGCGACAGCCTGTGGGGCAAGAACGTCCGCTTCGAGAACGTCTCCAAGGCCGGCGTCGTCATCTCCAGCGAGGACAACGTCTTCACGCAGGTGGGCTTCGACAACGCCGTCGCCGCCAACACCCCGACCTTCGCCCGCTTCCGCGACAGCGGTCGCACCGTCGCGGGGAAGGGGCGCGCCTATCGGGTGGGATCCTTCACCTACGGCCTGACCCTGCCGGGCCTGGGTCAGATGGGGCAGTACAAGACCATCGCCGACATCGCGCCGCTCAAGGCGCTGCCCCCACTGTCGGCGCCCGCCTTGCGGTCGACGCCGCCGATGCGCGAGTGGACCAACGTCAAGATGCTGGGCGTCAAGGGCGACGGCGCCACCGACGACACCGCCGCGCTGCAAAGCGCGATCGACACCCACCGCGTGCTGTATCTGCCGTTCGGCTTCTACAAGGTCTCCGACACCCTGAAGCTGCGACCGGACACCGTGCTGATCGGGCTGCATCCAGCCCTGACCCAGTTGGTCATTCCGGACAACAATCCCCGCCACGCCGGGGTGGGCGCGGTGCGGCCGATCCTTGAGAGTCCCAAGGGCGGCGACAACATCGTCTCCGGGATTGGCCTGTTCACCGGCCGCATCAATCCCCGAGCCTCGGCGCTGCTATGGCGGTCGGGCGAGGCCTCGCTCGTCACCGACGTCAAGATCATGGGCGGTGGCGGCACGCCCACCGCCGACGGAAAGCCCCTCAGCGCGGCGCAAGCGCGCAGCGGCGATCCCGTGGCTGACGGGCGATGGGACGCCCAGTACCCCAGCATCTGGGTGACCGACGGCGGCGGCGGGACCTTCGCCAACGTCTGGAGCCCGAACACCTTCGCCTCGGCGGGGTTCTACATCAGCGACACCAAGACGCCGGGCCGCGTCTATGAGGTTTCGGTCGAGCACCACGTTCGCAACGAGTTCGTGCTCGACAATGTGGAGAACTGGGAGTTCCTCGCGCCGCAGACCGAACAGGAGGTCGGCGACGGACCGGACGCGGTCTCGCTGGAGGTGCGCAACTCGCGCAACATCCTGTTCGCCAACTATCACGGCTATCGGGTGACGCGATCGTATCATCCGGCCGAGACGGCGGTGAAGCTGTTCAACTCCACCGACATCCGCTTCCGCAATGTTCACATCAACGCCGAGAGCGGTGTGGCGCTGTGCGACGCGCAAGGCTGCGGGACCTATCTCCGCGCGAGCAAGTTCCCGTTCGAAAACGCCATTCAGGACAAGACCCGCAAGTTGGAGGTGCGTGAGCGCGAGTTCGCGGTTCTCGACGTGACCGGCGCCCCGTCTCCAAGTGTGTCGCCAGCGGCCGATCCGCGCGTGAAGAAGCTTGAGACCGGCTTCTGGTCAATCTCCGGCGCCGCCGTCGCCTCCGACGGCGCGCTGTACTTCATCGAGAAGCGTTTCCAGCGCATCTACCGCTGGACCGAGGCCAAGGGCTTGGAGATCGTGCGCGACCAGTCCTTGGACCCGACCAATCTGGCGGTCGATCGCTCCGGCAATCTGCTGGTTGTCTCCTCGTACGGACCCGACGCCAGCGTCTATTCGATCGATCCGCGCGGTCCGCACGACCAGATCACGATGATCGCCCCGACCGCCTGGGCCACGGATAAGAAGGCCCAGACCCTGCTCCCCGCGAACTGGTGGAACAACGGCGAGTTCAGGGACCAATACGATCCTTCCAAGGATCAGTTCACGACCCTGGCCGAGATGTTCGCGCGAGACGTCGGGACGCCGAAAGCCAAGGCCTATGTGTCGCCCGACGGGAGCCTTGCCCTGCCGGCCTTCCGCATCTGGAAGCAGGGGCCGGTCGACCGAGTCGGCTGGCGCTGGGCTGACTCGCTGCAGGCCCATGGTCTGATCACCGGGGCGGTCGGCGAACGGGTCTTCGTGACCAACGCCTCTGAGAACAAGACCTACAGCGGTAAGGTCGCGCCCGGCGGCGCGCTGGTCGATTTGCGCGTCTTCGCCAATCGGGGAGGCGAGAGCGTCGCGGTCGATGCGGACGGCCATGTGTTCGTCGCCAACGGCCAGATCTTCCAGTACGGCCCCGACGGACGGGAGATCGGGCGTATCGACGTTCCGGAACGGCCGCTGCAACTCCTTTTCGGGGGGCAGGACGGGCGGACCCTGTTCGTTCTGACCCATCACTCGCTCTACGCCGTTCGCTAGTCCGCAGGCGGCGTCTATCGGCCTGCTTCAACGGATCCCAAGTCGGCTCCGGGCCTTCGCGCGCGCCCTTAGACCAGGCCCGGAGCGCCTACGACCATGGTCGTATAGTTAGCGGTCACATCGTCTGACACAGTCCTCCTCAGGTCATCGAACGATGGTCTCAACGAGAAATTTGGGAGGTTTTCAGGATGAGTGCTGTCGGTAGCACGCGAGGGGGATCGGCCTTCTTGAGCGCCTTGCTCGCGACGAGCGCGTTCGCAACGGTCATGGCGGCGGGATCGGTCCACGCCCAGTCGGTCCAGACGCCTTCGGACAGCGCGAGTTCGGTCTCTGAAGTGGTCGTGACCGGGACGCGGATCCGGTCGACCGGCTTCACCGCGCCGACGCCGACCCAGGTCATGGGGCAGGCCGACCTGGAACGCGCCGCTCAGCCCAACATCTTCACCGCCATCACGCAGTTGCCATCGCTGCAGGGGTCGACGGGCGCCACGACGGGCACCTTCAGCACATCGAGCGGCCAACAGGGCCTTTCCTCCTTCTCGTTGCGGGGGCTGGGCACCATCCGTACCCTGACGCTCCTTGATGGCCAGCGCGTGGTGCCCGCCAACGTCACCGGTGTTCCCGACATCAGCCTGTTCCCGCAGCTTCTGGTCGAGCGGGTCGATGTGGTGACCGGCGGCGCCTCCGCCTCTTACGGCTCGGACGCCGTCGGCGGCGTGGTCAACTTCATCACCAACAAGCGCTTCGTGGGCTTCAAGGCCAACGCCATGGCGGGCGTCACCACCTATGGCGACAATCACCAGTGGCTGGCGCAGGTGGCGGCCGGCAAGGCGTTCATGGATGATCGCCTGCATGTGCAGGTCAGCGCGGAATATGACTGGGAGGAGGGCGTTCCCGCCGGCGGCTTCGGCGAAGACGCACCCGGCAGCCGCGACTGGTACACCACCGCCACCCTGATCAACCGCGGGATCACCAACGACGGCTCGCCGCAGTACCTCTATCGCGAGCACGCGCAAGCCTATCAGTACACCAAGTACGGCCTGATCAGCGCGGGGCCGCTGCAGGGCACCGCCTTCGACCAGGCGGGCAATCCGTTCACCTTCCAATACGGTGGCGGTACGCCGTCCAAGGCCGCGAACGGCGCGGTGATCGGCTGCTTCTCGTCTGGCGGTTTCTGTATCGGCGGCGATCTGTCCGGCAATGTCGGCATCGGCACATCGCTGCAATCGCGCCTGAAGCGGATGAACAGCTACGCGCGCATCGGCTATGACCTGGATGACAACAACCAGATCTACGCCACCTTCAACGCCGCGCGCGTCGAGAGCATGAACCAGCCCAATCCGGGCGCGGCCACGACCGGCCTGACCATGTCCTGCTCGAACCCGTACCTGCCGGCGTCGGTCGTCGCGGCGTGCGCGGCCAACGGCATCACGACCTTCACCTACGGCACCAGCAACGCCCTCCTGCCACGCAACATCAACGTCCACCCCACCCGTACGCAGTATCGCGGCGTCATCGGGGCTGACGGCAAGTTCAACGCCCTCGGCAAGGAATGGCGCTACGACGCCTATTTCGAGCATGGCGAGAACACTACGGACATCCATGTCCGCGACATCATGCTGAACCCGCGCTACCGTCAGGCCATCCAGGCTACCACGATCGGCGGCCAGATCGTCTGCGCCGATCCCGTGGCCCGCGCCAACGGCTGCGTTCCAATCAACATCTTCGGCGGCCAGCGCCCCAGCGAGGCCGCGCTCGCCTACATCACGCCCAAGAACGGCCCGTATCAGCACTCGGTGCAGAAGCAGGACGTCGCCAGCATCAACTTCAGCGGCGAACCGTTCACCGGCTGGGCCGGCCCGATCTCGCTGGCCTTCGGCGCTGAGTGGCGGCAGGAGCAGTATCACGTCAAGGGCGACCCCTATGGCGACGGCGCGGCGGACTCGCCGTACACGGCCGACTATCCCGCCGATCCGATCCTGAACGTGGCTGGCGCCAACTGGTACGCTGGCAACTATCACTCGGGCGCCGGCAAGTACTCGGTGAAGGAAGCCTACGCCGAAGTGAACATCCCGCTGGTCAATTCCGAAGCCGCGGGCCGGGCCAACCTGAACATGGCCGGTCGCTGGACCGATTACAGCACCTCGGGCACGGTCTATACGTGGAAGGTCGGGGGCACCTGGGATACTCCCATCGACGGCGTGCGCCTGCGCGCGGTGACTTCGCGAGACGTCCGCGCGCCGAACCTGTCGGAGCTGTACGCCGCGCCGGTCACCACCACGCTGCCTAACTTCACCAACCCGTTCACGGGCGGTGCGCTGCTGGTGCTGCAGAACGTCGTCGGCAATCCTGACCTGAAGCCCGAGATCGCCAAGAACTTCACGGTCGGCGCGGTGCTGTCCAACCCGCAGTGGTTGCCGGGCTTCAGCGTTTCGGTCGACTGGTACAACATCGTGCTGAACGGCGGCATTTCGAGCCTCGGCGCGCAGCAGATCGTCAACTTCTGCTACTCAGGACTCTCGCAGTTCTGCGGCGCGTTCAACTTCACGCCGTCGGCCGGGACGCCCTATGTCAACGCGCAGGTGTTCAACCTGTCCTCGATCAAGACCAGCGGCTTCGATATCGAGAGCAGCTATCGGTTCGAGTTGCCCAGCATTCCGGGCCGCTTCACGGTGCGGGGTCTCGCGACCAACACCCACAAGTTCGTGACCAATCCGGGCATCCCGGGCGCGATCGCGACGGACGCGGCGGGGCAGAACTCCGGCGCCACGCCGGACTGGAAATTCCTGGCGATCCAGTCCTGGGAAAACGACAAGTTCGCCCTCAGCGTCCAGGAGCGGTGGTTCAGCGATGGCACGTTCGGCAACCAGTACGTCGAGTGCAAGGCGGGCAGCTGCCCGGTCTCGACGGTCAACAGGCCGACGATCGACTACAACAAGATGAGCGGCGCGACCTATGTCGACGTCAGCGCGTCCTACAAGTTCGGCAATGGGGCTCAAGCCTACTTCAAGGTCGACAACCTGCTGAACCGTGACCCGACGCCATCTCCGCAGACCAATACGGGGCTGGACGCCAACCCCGCGCTGTATGACCTGCTGGGTCGCTTCTACCACGTGGGTGTCCGCTACGCCTTCTAAGACGTCCAGGGCCGTCCGCCTTCACCTCCCCTGGGCGGCCTCGCCCGGATCCGGTCGACCTGCGTCGAGCCGTGGTCCGGGCGCCTTTCTTTGCGCTAAGGATTCCCCGCTGTTCGATATTGGGGGAACCGAGGTTTGGATGACGATTCTGGACACCGGAGCGATCAGCGCCCAGCGCCTCTTCGGGGTGAGCCCTTGAGCCGCCCGGAGCGCGTCCGGGGGGCGACCATGGCCGACGTCGCGCAGCGCGCGGGCGTCTCGCGAATGACTGTCTCACGCGTCCTGAACCACGAGGCCAAGGTTCGCGAAGACACACGCCAAGCGGTTCTGGCGGCGATCCGCGAGCTGAACTTCCAGCCTAATCTCACAGCGCGGAATCTCGTCATGGACGGCGAGCTCCGGATCGGCGTGGTCTACTCCAATCCCAGCGCCGCGTTCATGAGCGACTTCCTGATCGGCGTGTTCGAGGAAGCGACCAGCGCGGGCGCGCGCCTGATCCTCGTTCGAGGGGAGGGAGGGCGCCCGCCGTCCGCGCCCGAACTGGAGAGCTTGGTGAGCGCTGGCGTGCAGGGCGTCGTATTGGCCCCTCCGCTCGGCGAGTCCGCCTTGGCGCGCGACATCTTGCGCGCCGCCGGTCTTCCGATCGCGGTGGTTGCGGCGGCCCGGCCCGTCGCTGACGCCATCAATGTGCGAATCGATGATCGAGAAGCCAGCCTCACCATGACCGGCCGCCTGCTGGCGCTGGGGCACAGGCGTATCGGCTTCATCACGGGCAACCCCGACCAGACGGCCAGCGCGGAGCGTCTCGAGGGCGCCAGGGCGGCCATTGCGGCTGTGGACGGCGCCGAGCTGGTCGTTGCCCAAGGCGGGTTCACCTACGTCTCAGGGCTGGCGGCGGCTGAAGCCCTGCTTGGCGCCGATACGCCGCCGACGGCCATCTTCGCCAGCAATGACGATATGGCGGCCGCAGCGGTCTCGGTTGCGCATCGGCGACATCTCGACGTGCCGGCGGATCTGACGGTGGTGGGCTTCGACGACACGACCGTCGCCACCACGCTCTGGCCGCCCCTGACGACCATCCGTCAGCCCGTCCGACAAATGGCCGCTGTGGCGCTGGACCGCCTGATCCGCGCGCTGCGCTCGGACGCGCCTTTCGCCGCCGACCACATCCTCGACCACCACCTCATCGAGCGCGAATCGACCGCGCCGCCGCCCGGCGCCTCATAAGCGGGTCGCGCTTCCTAGGAGACCTTCGATGTCCGATCCCTCCGGTGACCTGGAGCGCGCCACCGTCGGGCGCGTGACGCGGCGGCTGATGCCGCTGTTCTGCCTGATGTACCTGATCGCCTATATCGACCGGCAGAACGTCTCCTACGCCAAGCTGGACATGGTGCAGGCGCTGGGACTCAGCGAGGCCGCCTATGGCCTGGGCGCGTCGCTGTTCTTCATCGGCTACTTCCTCTTCGAGGCGCCCTCGAACCTGATCCTGGCGCGTGTGGGCGCCCGGGTGTGGTTCGCCCGGATCATGTTCTCTTGGGGCCTCGTCACCCTGGCGCTCGGCTTCACCCAGAACGCGGCGATGTTCTACGTGCTGCGCTTTCTGCTGGGGGCGACAGAGGCGGGGTTCTTCCCCGGCGTGCTCTACGTCCTGACCCTCTGGTACCCTCAGGCGCATCGTGCGCGGATGGTGGGTCTCTTCATGATCGCCTCCGCACTGGCCAATGCGGTCGGCGCGGCGGTCGGCGGGCTTCTGCTCGGGCTGGACGGTTTTCTCGAGCTGGCGGGCTGGCAATGGGTTTTTCTGGTTACCGGAATGCCGGCGGTTCTCCTGGCGCCCTACGTGCTCTGGAAGCTGCCGAACGGCCCCGAACAGGCGGGTTGGCTGCCCCAGGCCGAGAAGTCCTGGCTGGCTTCGGTGCTGGCGACCGAGCGGGGGGGCGAGGTCGACGATCATCGCGGCGCCTGGAAGGCGATCTTTGATCCGCGTGTCCTGATGCTGGCCGGGCTCTATATCGGCATGCCGCTGGGCGCCTACGGCCTCAGCTACTGGCTTCCAACGATCGTAAAGTCGTTTGGGGTCTCCAACGCGGTGAATGGCTTCATCAACGTCATTCCGTGGCTATTCGTCGCCGTGGCGCTCTGGTTTGTGCCGCGTCACGCCGCCCGGCACGGCGCCAGCGCCTGGCACATCGCTGGTCCTGTCCTCCTGGGCGCGGTGGCGCTGAGCCTGAGCGTCATTGTGCCTGGCGCGCCGTTGAAGTTCGCCATGCTGTGCGTCGCCGCGCCGGCGATCTTCGCCGCCCAGCCGGTGTTCTGGAGCTTGCCCCCCAGCTTCCTCAGCGGCCCGCGCGCCGCTGCCGGTATCGCGGCGATCAACGCGGTGGGCAACCTGGGCGGCTTCATCGCCCAGAATCTGGTGCCCGTGGTGCGGGACGCCACCGGCAGCGATCTCGCGCCCATGCTGGCGCTGGCGGCGGTGTTGCTGGTCACCAGCGTGCTGATTTTCGCCGCCATGGCGAGGCTGAAGCGCGTCAATCAGACCGCATAGCCGAGGCGCCACGGACGCCGGTGTCACGCCCGCGTCGCGGCCAGTCCCTGGCCGCGATCTCTTGGCGCGCCTGTGACTGTACCCAAGCCGCAAGGCGACGCTGGGGAGCGTTGGGTACCTGAAACTGTATCTGGAAGTCTCGTCGGAATGGCGGGGACCCAAGCAACGAAACTTGCTTGGGTCCCCATGGTGCCGCCGGGCAGGATTGAACTGCCGACCTCAGCCTTACCAAGGATGCGCTCTACCACTGAGCTACGGCGGCGACGAGGAGGGGGCGTATAGCGAGGAGAATCGCGAACGCCAAGCCCAAAATCGTCTTGACCGAACAACTTTGTCGCCGCACCCCCGGAACATGCCGATCAACGACGACAAGATGGCCCGTGAAGCCAAGCTCGCGGAGGCCCTCCGAACCAATCTCCGGAAGCGAAAAGCCGCGTCGCGCAAGGATTCTGGCGAAGACGACGCAGCGATCACGGCGGCCGAAGCCGCGCCAGGGCCGTATAACGACGTTCGAAAGTTGCTGGGGATAACTCACGCGACCGGGCAGCGGCGAATCCTGACCCTCGCGTTGTCTGCGCCGTTTCCGAATCCTGTCGGCGCAGGCTGGGCCGTGGCGGTGAGGCTCGCGGGCGACGGCGGCCCGTTCGACACCCAGTATGGCAGGGCGGCGTTCGGCGAGGATGGCCTGGCGGCGGTTCGCAAGGCGATCGATCTGGCCCAGGTGGCGATCGACCTCGCCAGCACCACACACGCGCTGTTCTGGCCCGACGAGCGTCCCTATGATCTCTCAGCGCCGATTTAAGCGGCAGGGCCTTGCAAGCCCTCTTGCAACGGATAGAAGGCGCGCCTCACATGTTGACCGCGCGGCGTCCCCACCCCGCGCGTTCGAGGGACCTTAATGGATCGCATCGCCATCATCGGCGGCGCGCAGTTGAACGGGACGATCCCGGTCAGCGGCGCCAAGAACTCGGCCATCAAGCTGATGGCGGCCAGCCTGCTCACCGACGAGCCGCTGCGCCTGACCAACATGCCGCGTCTGGCCGACACCCGTTTTCTGGGCAAGCTGCTGACGCGTCTGGGCGTGGAGGTGACCGAAAGCGACGGCTCCGACGGCCAGCAGACCCTCCTCCATGCGCCGGAGATCACCAGCGGCTTCGCGCCTTATGACCTGGTCCGCCAGATGCGCGCCTCGTTCAACGTGCTGGGCCCGTTGGTGGCGCGTTCGGGCCAAGCCAAGGTTTCGCTGCCGGGCGGCTGCACGATCGGGGCCCGGCCCGTCGATCTGCACCTGCAGGCCATCGAGGCCCTGGGCGCCAAGATCGACTTGCACGAAGGCTATGTCTACGCACAGGCCCCGCGTGGCCTGAAGGGCGCGGAGATCACCTTCCCGTTCGTGTCGGTGGGCGCCACAGAGCATGCGATGCTGGCCGCTGTGCTGGCCGACGGCGTGTCGGTGATCCACAACGCCGCCTGCGAGCCGGAACTCGTCGACCTCCAGGAGTGCCTGAACGCCATGGGCGCCAAGGTCGAGGGCGCCGGCACCCCGACGGTGACGATCACCGGCGTTCCGCGTCTGCACGGCGCGACGCACGCTGTCATTCCGGATCGGATCGAGATGGGCACCTACGCCGTGGCGGCCGCCATGGCCGGCGGCGAGGTGCGTCTCAGCAACGCGCGTCCGGGCCTGATCGACGCCTTGCTCGACAAGCTGAAGGAAGCCGGCGCGGGCGTTGAGGAGACGGCTGACGGGTGCATCATCCGCCGCGACGGCCAGCGCCTGACCGCCGTCGATATCGAAACCGCGCCGTTCCCCGGGTTCGCCACCGACCTGCAGGCCCAGTTCATGGCGCTGATGACGACGGCCAGGGGCGAGAGCCGGATCCGCGAGACCATCTTCGAGAACCGGTTCATGCACGCACCGGAGCTGATGCGCCTGGGCGCCGACATCTCGGTGTCGGGCGGCGAGGCGCGGGTGCGCGGCGTGGAACAACTGGAAGGCGCCGAGGTCATGGCCACCGACCTGCGGGCTTCGGTCAGCCTGGTGATTGCGGGCTTGGTCGCGCGCGGCGAGACCACGGTCAGTCGCATCTATCACCTCGACCGGGGCTTCGAGCGCCTGGAAGAGAAACTGGGCGCCTGCGGGGCTCAGGTGCGGCGCATCAAGGGCGACGGCGAGGCGGAACTCTGATCATGGCCGAGGCCGCCAAGCCCTTGCGCCTGCTGGCGCACGACGCCGACGACCTGGGGGTCCTGTCTGCAGCGCTTCAGGACGCCATCGCCAAGATCGGCGACATCCGATGGGACGCTCAGGCTCGCACCCTGACCATCGCCTGCAATCGCTTCCGTTGGGAAGCGCGGAAGGGCAAGCAGGGCGAGCGGGTGCGTTCGGCGCTTCAGTTCGGCGATGTCTCGAGCGTCCAGGCGCGCAATCTGCGCCGGGACGCCAAGGGCGCCGTCGTCGAGTTGCTGTCCATTGGCTTCGAGCCTGCCGAGGAGCCTCCGGCCGGCGTCGTAACGTTGACCTTCGCGGGCGGCGGCGACATGCGCGTGACGGTCGATTGTCTCGACGTCGCGCTGGCGGATGTGTCCGATCCCTGGTCCACGCCCCGAACGCCGGGGCACAAGGACTAAAGGCCTCCGATTTGGGCGCCTGCTCAAACTCTGAGCGGCGCCTTTTTCCTGATCTTTCCGCAAGCAGGAGCGGCGCCGGAGATTCGTCCCACGCGCTAGTGATCGCCCAGCCAATTCGCCGGACAGGCGAGCGGTGTTAACCTAACGCCACGCGCTCAGAAGAGGCGTGAACGTCAGGGAGGCCCACATGGCCAGGAAGACCGCCTACGCGACGGGCGAATCCCAGTCCGTGCTATTTCGTGCCTGCGACATCACCAAGCCCGCGCCGCCGGTTCTGCGGCATGGCGGGCCTTGTTTCGATTGGGGACGGGCGACGCTGGTCGCGCTGAGCTTTGTCTTCTGCGCCGGACTGGCCACGCTGGCTTACGCAGCTCTGGGTTAGCGCGGCTCAGGACCAGGGCGACCTCAATTGCCAGCCGGAGCGATCCGCCCGTAAGGTCAGGTCGCGTCGAGGCGGGGGCCGGCGCGCTGGGGATGGATCGCACCCGCGGAGAGCGGCATGCGCGCGCCCGACAATGAGCTCTGGAACGAAGACCTAGCGCCGACCACTGAGGCGCAGCGCAACTGGCGTTGGTGGCATTTCGCGGCGCTGTGGCTGGGTATGGTCATCTGCGTGCCGGCTTACATGCTGGCGTCGGGTCTGATCGAGCAGGGCATGTCGGCGATGCAGGCGGTGCTGACCGTTCTGCTCGGCAATGTGATCGTCCTGGTCCCGATGCTGCTGATCGGACACGCCGGGGCGCGCTGGGGCGTGCCTTACGCCGTCCTGGCCAGGGCTTCATTCGGCTGGAAGGGCGCGCGGATCCCGGCGGTGGCGCGCGCGGTCGTTGCTTGCGGTTGGTACGGCATCCAGACCTGGATCGGCGGCGGAGCGTTGCTGACCCTGCTGGGCGTCATCGCCGGCCGGAAACTGGAAGGAGCCCCGCTGCCGCTATTGGGGATCGGTGTTGGGCAACTTCTGGCGTTCTTCGCCTTCTGGGGCGTGCAACTACTCTTCGTGACAAAGGGCCTGACGGCGATCCGCCGTTTGGAGACCTGGACCGCGCCGATCAAGATCCTGATCTGCGCCTTGATGGTGTGGTGGGCCGTGGACAAGGCGGGAGGCCTGGGGCCGATCCTGCACCAGCCTTCGGCCTTCGCGGCGGGCGGCGCCAAGGCCGGCCAGTTCTGGACGGTTTTCGCGCCCGCCTTGACGGCCATGGTCGGCTTCTGGGCGACCCTTGCGCTCAACATTCCCGACTTTACCCGTTTCGCGCGTCGCCAGTCCGATCAGATCATCGGCCAGGCGGTTGGACTCCCCGTGCCGATGGGGCTGCTGGCCGTGGTCAGCGTGGTGACGACCTCGGCGACCACGATCATCTTCGGCAAGGCGATCTGGGATCCGGTCCAACTGGCCGGCGACATCGGCGGGATCGCGGTGGTGGTCGGCTTGCTGATCATCAGCCTCGACACAGTGTGCTGTAACATCGCGGCCAACCTGGTGGGCCCGGCCTACGACTTCTCCGCGCTATGGCCCAGCAAGATCAGCTATCGGATGGGCGGCTGGATCACGGCGGTCATCGGCGTCCTGATCATGCCCTGGAAGCTCCTTGAGACGACCCAGGGATACATCTTCACCTGGCTGGTCGGATACGGCGCGCTTCTGGGGCCGATCGCGGGCGTGCTGATCGTGGACTACTGGATCGTCCGTAAGGCTCGGTTGGCGGTCGATGACCTCTATGTCCGCGACGGGACCTACGCCTATCGCGGGGGCTGGAACATTGCCGCCGTCGTGGCGCTGCTCCTCGGCGTCGCTCCCAATCTGCCGGGTTTCTTGGCGGCCGCCGCGCCGCATCTGTTCGGGGGCGTTGGGAATATCTGGACGGGGCTATACACCTATGCCTGGTTCGTCGGATTGGCGATCGCGGCGGTCGTCTACGGACTCCTGATGCGGCGTGCTGTCATGCGCGACCCCGCCATTCCGTAGGCTTTCGGGCTTGCCTTGGTCGGAAAAAGCCGCATCTAGCAGGCCATGCGCCGCTTTAAGTTCTCCGATCCCGATTTCCAGGCCGCCTTCAAGGCCTTCCTCGACGAGCGTCGTGGCTCGCCGGCCGATGTCGACGCCGCCGCCGCCGCCGTGCTGGAGGCGGTCCGCACGCAGGGAATCGAGGCGGTGCTCGACTACAGCCGGCGCTTCGACAAGGTCGAACTGACGGCCGAGACGATCCGCGTGACCGCCGAGGAGATCGAGGCCGGCGCGTCGGAGACCCCGGCCGATGTGCGCGACGCCATCGCCTTCGCCGCCGCGCGTATCCGCGCTTATCACAGCCGCCAGCGTCCCGCCGACCAGGCCTGGACCGACGAGGCCGGCGTGGAGCTTGGCTGGCGCTGGACGCCGCTGGAAGCCGTCGGCGTCTATGTTCCGGGCGGTCGCGCGGCCTATCCTTCGACCGTACTGATGAACGCCGTCCCGGCCCAGGTCGCCGGCGTCGATCGCATCGCCATGGTCACCCCGCCCGGCAAGCTGCAGCCGGCCGTGCTGGCCGCCGCGAAGGAAGCCGGGGTCACCGAGATCTGGCGCGTGGGCGGAGCCCAGGCCGTCGCCGCCCTGGCCTATGGCGCGGGTCCGATCCAGCCGGTCGACAAGATCGTCGGCCCCGGCAACGCCTATGTCACCGCCGCCAAGCGCCGCCTGTACGGCGTGGTGGGCATCGACGCCTTGGCCGGCCCCTCGGAGATTGTGGTGGTCGCCGACCGCAACAACAATCCCGACTGGATCGCTGCCGACCTGCTCAGCCAGGCCGAACACGATCCGGCCGCCCAGTCGATCCTGATCACCGACGACGAGGCTTTCGCCGCGGCGGTTGAACAGGCCATCGCCGAGCGCCTCAAGACCCTCTCCACAGGCGAGGACGCTGCTGCCTCGTGGCGCGACCACGGCGCGGTGATCATCGCGCCGCTGGACGACAGCCCGGCCCTGGTCGACGCCATTGCGCCCGAGCACGTCGAGTTCGCGCTCGACAACCCCGAGCGCCTGTCCGACCGGGTGCGGCACGCCGGCGCCATCTTCCTGGGCCGTCTCACGCCGGAAGCCATCGGCGACTATGTCGCCGGCTCCAACCACGTCCTGCCCACTAGCCGGGCGGCGCGCTTCCAGTCCGGCCTGTCGATCTACGACTTCATCAAGCGCACCTCGATCGTGAAGTGCGATACGGCCTCGTTCGCCGTGCTCGGACCGCACACAGTGGCCCTCGCCGAGGCCGAGGGGCTGCCCGCTCACGCCCTATCGGCGTCGGTGAGGTTGCCAAGCGACGTTTGACGCGCGAACCTCCCGCGCCAGATGAACACAGACGCCCGCGCCAGCCAACGGATCAAGTCGATCGAGATCGACGAGGAGAGCCTTGCGGCCGCCTCGCGCGATCAAGAGCAGGAGCGCCAGGTGGCGATCTTCGACCTGCTCGAGGGCAACTATTTCGAGCCTGCCGAGGCCGGCGAGGGGCCCTATGACGTGCGGCTGTCGCTGATCGAGAACCGCCTGGCCTTCGATATCGCCGGGGCGGGCTACGAGCGCCGGCACCTGCTGTCGCTCTCGCCGTTTCGCGGCGTGATCAAGGACTATTTCCTGATCTGCGACAGCTACTATTCGGCGATCCGCAACTCTTCGCCCCAGCAGATTGAAGCCTTGGACATGGGGCGGCGGGGCCTGCACAACGAAGGCTCCAACCTTCTGCGCGAGCGACTGGAGGGCAAGGTCAAGACGGACCTCGATACAGCGCGTCGCCTGTTCACCCTGATCTGCGCGCTGCACTGGCGGGGCTGATCGTGTCGCAGCCGTTGCCGGACGCGGTGCTGTTCACCTGCAACTACAACCGCGTGCGCTCGCCGATGGCCGAGGGACTGTTCAAGCGGTTCTACGGGACGCGCGCCTTCGTCGACTCGTGCGGCCTCAAGTCCGATCCGGCGGGGGAGGGGATAGATCCCTTTGTCGTAGCGGTCATGGACGAACTGGGCCTGGACGTTTCTGGCCACAAGCCCAAGACCTTTGCTGAGCTCGAGGACGACAGCTTCGACGTGGTGGTTTCCCTCACGCCCGAAGCCCAGCACCGCGCGGTTGAGCTGTCTCGCGACCGATCGGTCGAGATCGAGTACTGGCCGACACACGATCCCACTCTGAGCGACGGTTCGCGAGAGGCCCGCCTAGAGGCCTATCGCGAGGTGCGAGACGCCCTCGCGGCCGCGATCAAGCAACGTTTCGGCGCGCCATCGACGTTCGGGGGGTAATTGCGCTATAGAGGCGCCTCGCCGCGAACGGCTCGCCCCGACAACCCTGTCGGGCGTACGCTCGCGGCTATCCGATTCGTCCCTTTGAGAGGCCTGATGGCTAAGGAAGAACTGCTCGAGTTTCCCGGTACGGTCAGCGAACTGCTGCCGAACGCCACGTTTCGCGTGAAGCTGGAAAACGACCACGAGATCATCGCGCACACCGCCGGCAAGATGCGCAAGAATCGTATTCGCGTCCTGGCGGGAGATAAGGTGCTGGTCGAGATGACCCCCTACGACCTGACCAAGGGCCGTATCACCTACCGCTTCAAGTAAGACGCCGATGGCTCCGACGACGGCCGCCCAAGTGGCCGCCGGGCCGGCGCTGGTGCTGGCCAGTGCGAGCCCCCGGCGCCTTGATCTGCTCGCCCAGGTCGGTGTCACCCCCGACCGTGTTGATCCCGCCGACATCGACGAAACGCCTCTTCGCGACGAAACCCCGCGTCGTCACGCGCTGAGACTCGCGCTTGAGAAAGCCCGTGTGGTCGCCGCGCGCGCGCCGGAGGATTTCGTCCTCGCCGCCGACACCGTGGTGGCCGTTGGCAGGCGTATTCTGCCCAAGGCCGAGACCGAAGCCGACGTTCTCTATTGTCTCAGGCTGCTGTCTGGCCGGAACCACAAGGTTCTGACCGGGGTCGCGCTGATCGCTCCCGGCGGGCGGACAGCGACTCGTCTGGTCGAGACCAAGGTCGGCTTCAAGCGGCTCTCCGAGGCCGAAAGGGACAGCTATGTCGCGAGCGGTCAATGGCGCGGCAAGGCGGGCGGCTATGGCGTCCAGGGTCTGGCCGGCGGTTTCATCACCGACCTGCAGGGCTCCTATCCCAGCGTGGTGGGGCTGCCGCTGTACGAGACGCTCAATCTCCTGTCCGGACTGGGGTACCGCCCATGACCACCAAGGGCCCCAGCGAGCGTCGCGCCTATCTTCATAAGGGCGTGGGAGAGACCGTTGGCGTGGTGACGCTGGACGGACGTCCCGAGCGCCTGATGGTCGAGTGGCCAGGCGATGATCCGTTGAACGCCGAGGGCGTGCGGGGCGTCGCGCGGGTGCGAAAGATCGAAAAGGCCTTCGCATCGGCCTTCGTTCAACTGCCCGGCGGGGCGGATCTCTTGCTGCCGCTGCGTCTGGACATGCCAAGCCTGATCGAGGGCGGTCTCGTCGAGATCGAGGTCAAGACGCCATCGCGCGCCGACAAGGCGGGGGTGGCGCGTTTCATGGCCGAGGGGCAGGGCGAGCCGCGCATCGTCGCGCAAGCGCCCACCATCGAGGAACGTCTTAGACACGCCGTGAAAGCGGGCTCCCCGACCACCGGCGACAAGGCCCTGCTCGCCGTCGAGGCCGCAGAGGCCGATGTGCTGGCGACGATTTTCAGTCTGCCTGGGGGCGGCGACATCGCCGTCGAGCCGACTCGGGCGCTCACCGCGATCGATGTGGATCTTGGCGCGCGCGAAGGAGGCGATTCAAAGCGGGCCGCGCGCCTGGCCAATATGGCGGCGATCAACGTGGCCGCGCGGGTCCTGCGCTTGAAAGGCCTGGCCGGCATCGTCGTGTTTGATCTCGTCGGACGCGGCCACGACGCCCAAGCGCTGACCACGGCGGCGCGCAACGCCTTCGCGCCGGACAACCCGGGCGTGGGAATCGGTGCGATCAGCAAATTTGGCACTCTGGAGATGATCGTCCCTCGGCGGTCTCCTCCGATTCTCGAGCGTATGATTGGGGCGCAAGGCGAACCCAATCCCCGCTACGTCGCGCGGCGACTCGCGCGGGCCTTGGAGCGCGAGGGACGAGCCAATCCCGGCGGCCGACTCAGGGCGCGTTGTGCGCCGGGCGCGGCCCAGGCTTTTCTTGCGGAACTCGACGAGGGGGTCGCCGAACGGCTCGGCAGGCGGTTCACCGTTGAAGCCGATTCCGCTTGGCCCGCCGACCGTATCGAGGTGCACGCCGAATGAGCGCCAAGTGTCCGATCTGCGCGAAACCCGTCGATCCGGGCTTTCGGCCCTTCTGCTCCAAACGCTGCGCTGACGTCGATCTGCAGCGTTGGCTGAATGGTCGCTATGTCGTCGCCGGCGGGGATGACGACGTGGAAAATCCGCTATCCGAAGACATCAACAGGGAATGATAAAACGGCGCTGGACTTCCTTTCGCGCCTCCCCTATAGACCCGGCTCCTCGCTGCACAGCGAGTTCGCCACGGCGGGTTTGCCCGTCAAAGCCCGGATGCCTGGGTAGCTCAGTTGGTAGAGCAGCGGATTGAAAATCCGCGTGTCGCTGGTTCGATTCCGGCCCCAGGCACCACCTTCCAATCTTCCTGATTTTGGAAGTTCAGGCCGCCGGGCTCGCCCGTTGGCCGATATCTCATTTTTATGACCGCGACGCTTGATCGCCGGGCTTCGGGGGCCTACCTGCCGCAGAGACAGGCGCCTTTCTTCACAGACCCGCGTTTTGTTGCCTTGCTGCAGTGCAGCATGGTTTTTCTCGTTGGTAGGGAAAAACCGCCCTTAAATCCGGAAAACTCTTTTGTGCAGCGCGGCAAAGCCCGGGGGCGTGGGGGGCTGACGATGAATTTGTGCCCAATTCAGACCCTTGACGGTGCGAAAAGGGGTTGCCAAAGGACCCCAGCCGCAATTCTAACATTGCGGTAAGGCCGAAGCCTCATTGGAGGCTTCGGTTGCACGCGCTTCGAAACGATCCTTCTGGAGGCTTGGTCCTCGTGAGGGGCGTAACGGGTCGAGCGCAGCGAAGCGGGTCCGTCCGGGGGGAGAGTTATCGACCTCCAGGCGGGCTATTCAGAGTTAGGGTGGAGACGCTCTCGCGCGACGACCCTCGGTCCAAACGTGCTAGACCAATCAGGAACTGGCGACAGATGCTCGACATTAAACGGAAGACCCCCCTCATCGCTCTCGTCGGCGCCGTGGCGCTGATGGCGAGCGCCCCGGCTTTTGCTCAGGACGCCGCGGCTCCCGCCGCCGCCTCCGCGGAAGCTAAGCCCGCCGACGCCGCCGCCGCTCCGGCCGCGGACGCCGCTGCTCCGGCCCCGGCTCCGGAAGCCGCTCCCGCCGAAGAAGGCGGCGAGGCGAAGCCCAGCCACTCGCTGACCCCGGTCGGCATGTTCTTGGCCGCCGGCGTGGTCGTTAAGGTCGTCATGATCGGCCTGATCCTGGCCTCGGTTTTCTCGTGGGTGCTGCTGCTCACCAAGATTTTCGAGTTCGCCGCCCTGAACAAGCAGTCGGACAAGTTCCTGGAAGCCTTCCGCGGCGCTCGCTCGATCGCCGACATCGCGCGCATCAGCTCGTCGGAAGAATTCGAAGGCAACCCGATGGCCGACATGGCCGCCGCCGCCTCGCAGGAAGTTGAGCTGTCGCGCCAAGCCGGCCTCGCCGTTGGCGGCGAACACCGCGACTCGACGCTGGCTCGCGCCACCTACGCCATCAACGCCGTTCAAGCCTCGCTGGCCAAGCGCCTGTCGGGCGGCATGGTGTTCCTGGCCTCGGTCGGTTCGGGTGGTCCGTTCATCGGTCTGTTCGGTACCGTGTACGGCATCATGACCTCGTTCATCGGCATCGCGAACACCAACACGACCAACCTCGCCGTCGTCGCGCCGGGTATCGCTGAAGCCCTGCTCGCCACCGGTATCGGTCTGTTCGCCGCTATCCCGGCCGTTATCTTCTACAACTACTTCCAGACCCGCATCTCGGCCTACGGCACGCGTTCGGAAGGTTTCGTTGCTGAACTGATGAACGCCATCTCGCGCCAGCTCGACAAGGGGGCGTAACACCCATGGCCGCCAAACTTTCAGGCGGTGGTGGCGACAGGTTCAACGTCGAACAGAACAGCGAGATCAACGTTACGCCCTTCGTGGACGTTATGCTGGTGCTCCTGATCATCTTCATGGTGGCGGCTCCGCTGGCCTCCGTGTCGGTCGAAGTGAACCTGCCGCCGGCGGTGGCGAAGTCATCGCCGCCACCATCCAAGCCGGTTTACGTCTCGATCAAGCAGTCGGGGCAGCTCTACCTTGGTGATAACGAGACCAGCATCGATGAGCTGGGCTACGACATCACCAAGAGCATGGGCCGCCGCGATCCGACGAAGGAGCGCATTTTCATCCGGGCCGACGAAAAGGTTCGCTATGGGGCTTTCATGGAGGTGATGAACACTCTCCAGGATAACGGCTTCTACAGCGTGGCGCTCGTCGGGCGGGATGATAGTCAGTAGGGGGTGATGCATGGCTGATCAAAATACGCCCGAGCATCGCCGTTACGATCCGCTCACTTCGGATGGTCCGCGTCGCAAGAAGGGCTTCGGTCCTTTCGGTGTCGCCCTGACTGTGGTGGTTGGTCTGCACGCGCTTCTCTTCGCGTACCTCGCGAAGCAAAAGTTCGAAGCCGTGTTCCAGGAGTACTCGGACGATGCGACGGTGGTGGAGCTTCCGCCTCCGCCTCCGCCGCCGCCGCCGCCTCCGCCGCCGCCGCCTCCGACCAACGAACCTCCGCCGCCTCCGGCCGTGGTTCAGCCGCGTCCCCCGGTGGCTCCGCCGCCGGACGTGACGCCGCCGCCGCCGCTGCCGATTCCGCCCGTTGAAAAGCGTGTGGAACAGACGGCTCCGCCGGTGATCTCGGCCGCTCCGCCGGTTCCTTCGAACCCGCCGGCGCGCGCCTCGGTCATCACCCGTCCGGACTGGGCTCGTAAGCCCTCCGGCGACGACATGGCCCGGTACTATCCGGACCGTGCTCAGCGGATGGAAGTCAGCGGTCGCGCGACGATCTCGTGCACCGTGACGGCCAAGGGCACTCTGGAAGGCTGCTCGGTGGTTTCCGAATCGCCGGCGGACATGGGCTTCGGCGATGCGGCTATCCGCTTGTCGCGCCTGTTCCGGATGAAGCCGAAGACCCTCGACGGCGCGCCCGTCGATGGTGGCCAGGTGACCGTCCCGCTGGTGTTCCAAGTCCCGCAATAGGGCCTGGAGCAAGGCGAAAGTTAAGGAACGCCCCGGAGTTTCGGCTCCGGGGCGTTTTCCGTTCAAAACATCGGGATCGGTGCTTGATCCCGGCGAACGATCCCACTAAAGACAACGCCTCGCGATGAGCCGGCTTAGCTCAGTTGGTTAGAGCGCTAGATTGTGGATCTAGAGGTCCTCGGTTCGAGCCCGAGAGCTGGTACCATCGCAAGCCTTTGAAAAGCCCGGCGTTTGTCCGGGCTTTTTTCGTTTTCGGACTGACTGGGCGCTTGCGTCGGGTTTGAGGCGAGAGGTCATAGGCGGGGCCTCTTTCGCTCGTGGGGAAGGGCGGGGCTCAGGTCATTCCGGACAGTTCGCCCGCCAGCCTCAGATCGTGGACGAAGCTCTGGTAGGCCGCGCGCCGCGCTGCCGGATCCGAAAGCCGGAGAAGATAGGCAGGGTGAAAGGTCACCAAGCCCTGGGTGTGATCCGGCAAGCCCAAAGGCTGTCCTCTTGCTTCGACGACCCGCGTTGGGCGGCCGATCACGCCAAGGGCCGCGGTCGCGCCGAGCATCACGGTGACGCGGGGCCTCACGAGCCTCCGCTCGGCGTCCAGCCACCAACGGCAGGCGCTGACTTCGCCCTGTGTCGGTGTCTTGTGAACACGGCGCTTGCCGCGAGCGTCGTGCTTGAAGTGCTTGACCGCGTTTGTGACGTAGACGCGTTCGCGCGGAACGCCGGCCTCGGCCAGTGCTCGGTCAAAGAGCTGTCCTGCGGGGCCTACGAAGGGGCGGCCCGCAAGGTCTTCTTGATCGCCGGGTTGTTCGCCGACAAACATCAGGGGCGCGTTCGATGGGCCTTCGCCCGGGACGCCCTGGGTCGCGTCACGCCAGAGATCGCATCGGCGGCAAACGCTCACCCCCGCCTCGACCGCCTCCGGCGTCGTCGGCGTCCCCGCGCCGAATGATGCGTCCCGCGCATGGCGCTGGGCTGCCTTGAGCACGCGCACGGAGGGAGGGCGGGGCGGTGTCTCGACCATGGCGGCGGCGCGGTGCTCGGCCGCTTCGATGAGGGCCGGAATGAGCGTCGCCTCCGGCAGGTTCCGCCAATAGCGTTTTGGCATCTCCTGGCGCATCTGCCGAGGGTTCAGGCGGGCGGGATTGAAGATGGAGGCGTAGTAGGTTCGCCAAAGCGCTTCCTGCGCGTCCTCGGACGGCGCGTCGGCGGGATCGGCGCCTTCAGAGACCGTCAGGCGTTCGCCGTCCCACGCCACGCAGGCGTCCGGTGTCAGGATCGTCCAGTCCATGTTTGAGAAACGACGCGCGAAGAAGGGGGCCGTGGCTTCGGTCACACGATGAGCCGGCTCGAACCACGCCGCGTAAGTCTCTTTGGGGGGACCTTCGATCAGGCGGAAGCGGACGAAGGCCTTCATCTTGTGCGCGGCGCGACTGACGGCCTTGGCCATGTCCCGGGCGCGGGCCAAGTCAGGATCGGCGGGATTCTCGATCAGGCGAGGCTCGCGTCCCAGCCGCCAGAGGATACGATAAAGCAGGGCGAGGCGGTCGGGCGACCGATGCAGGATCACCTGCTCGGCAAGTTCGAGAAAGGCGGCGGGGACGGTGAAGCCCTTTTCGTCCTGCGGGGCGGAGGTTGAGCGGGCGGCGTGGATACCGTCTCCCCCATCCCCCGCCAGGGGGGGGCGAGAACAGGTCTCGTTCCACCGTCCACACCAACGCTTGCGGCTCGACGCCCTGCGCTCGTAGGGCCCTGGCCGCAGACCGCCACCCGGCGAAATCGATCTCGGACGTCAGTCGCACGACCCGCATTAGAACAGGCTCAACTGCTGGGGGCGGGCGAGCGCGGACTTGAGGCTCTCCTGGTCGGTCAAGGCGCCCGGTGTCCAGTCGGCGGTCACGACGAAGGCTTTGGCGCGTTTCAGGACCGCGCCTACGCGCTTGAGGTCTTCCAAGGTCAGTCGCGCGACCTTCCGCGCGGTCAACACACGCTCCACGGCTTTGGCGCCGAGGCCTGGCACACGCAGCAAGGTCTCGCGATCTGCGGTCTGCACATCGACCGGAAACTTGGCGCGGTTGTTAAGCGCCCAATTCGTCTTGGGGTCGACCGAGAGGTCCAGGTCCTCGCCCGTCGCCACGATCTCCGACTGCTCGAAGCCGTAGAAGCGCATAAGCCAGTCCGCTTGATACAACCGGTGTTCGCGCAGGAGCGGCGGGCGCACAAGCGGCAGTCGGTGGCTGGCGTCGGGGATCGGGCTGAAGGCCGAGTAGTAGACCCGGCTTAGGCGGTACGCCCCATAAAGATTGGCGCTGCGTGCCAGGATATCGCCGTCTCGGGCTTCGTCCGCGCCGACAATCAACTGAGTGGACTGGCTGCGCGCGAAGACCCGAGGTCGCGTTCGTCGAGCGGGCTCCGCATGGTCGTCGATCGCCAGGCGCATACGGCCCATGGCGCGCTTGATGTCTGTCGGGTTCTTTTCCGGCGCCAGGGTTTTCAAGCTATCGTCGCGCGGCAGCTCGATGTTGATCGACACGCGGTCGGCGTAGAGACCGGCCTCGGCCGCCAGTTCTGGCGAGGCTTCGGGGATCAGCTTCAGGTGAATATAGCCCCGAAAGTCGTGGTCCAGGCGCAGTGATTTCGCTACGCGGACCATTTCCTCCATCGTGTAGTCACCCGACCGGATAACACCTGACGACAGGAACAGGCCCTCGATGTAGTTGCGCTTATAGAAATTGAGCGTGAGATCGACGATCTCCTTCACCGTGAACCGCGCCCGGGGGTGTTCGACGACACACGATTGATGCAGTAGGCGCAGTCGTAGATGCAGAAGTTGGTCAGAAGAATCTTGAGCAGACTTATGCAGCGCCCGTCCGGCGCGTAGGCGTGGCAGATGCCCATGCCCTCGGTGGAACCCACGCCCTTGCCGCCAAGGGAGTCGCGCTTGGTGGCGCCGGATGACGCGCACGACGCGTCGTACTTTGCGGCGTCGGAGAGAATGGCGAGCTTGCGCCGGAGATCGAGAACGGCCATGAACACATGGTATCGTTCTTGATTTGTTCCGAAAAGCCTTAGGGTGCAACGTTTGCCTTTGGCGTAACGTCGCACCCCGAAGCCGTTGCGAGAAGGCGAAGCGCCAGGCGTCGCCTTCCGCCCAAAGGTTTAGCCGTTGACGGCGTCCTTCAGTTGCTTGGCCGGCGTGAAGGCGACCTTCTTGCTGGCGGCGATTTCGATGGTCGCGCCCGTGGCCGGGTTACGGCCGGTGCGAGCCGGCTTGGACTGGACCTTGAACTTGCCGAAGCCCGGGATCGAGACTTCTTCACCCTTCACGGCAGCGTCGGAGATCGACTTGAAGACGCCGTCGATGATGGCCTTGGCCTGGGTCTTCGTCAGTTTTTCGTCGGCGGCGACAGCGGCGTCGACCAGATCGGAAACGTTCATCTTCTCAAGCTCATTCCTGTGAATCAGGGAAATTCGAGCCTGACGACACCGATCGCGTTTGTCACCCGTTAGGAAAGGTTAAAACGCCGATTCACGGGGACAAAACGCCCGTAGCGCGGGGTTTTTTACAATTATGGCGCCTCTCGAAGCTTCGAGTAGCGCCCGATTGGCCCTCGCACCCCCTTCAAGGCGGGAAAGCTGAGCCGTGCGCACCGCTCGATTCTCGCGACGTGAGGCTCAAAAAAAGACCCCGCTGTCGGCGGGGTCGTGGAGCCAGCGGTTCGACTAGGCGGCGCCGTTGTCGGGGCCGTCATCGTCCACCATGGCCCGGACGAGATCGACCACGCGACGGCGAAGGCGACGATCGGCCAGACGCGGGAACAGGCTGGCGAGCTCAAGACCTTCCGGCGTGGACACAAATTCCGTCATGCGCTGGGCGAACCCATCATCGACGCCGCCGTCCGTCTCATCCAGTCCTTCGAAGAAGTAAGAGACGGGGGCCTGAAGCAGCTTCGCAGCGTCGTAGAGCTTGCTGGCGCTGATCCGGTTGGCGCCGCGCTCGTACTTCTGGATCTGCTGGAAGGTAATGCCGAGCGCGTCGGCGACCTGAGTCTGGCTGAGACCCATCATCTTGCGACGAATTCTCAGCCGGGCCCCGACATAGAGATCAACGGGATGGGCCTGTTCGGCTGCGAGTCGATCGTTCATCCGCCTTTATTCCCTCGAACACCGATAAACGGCTCAATGCTAGTCTTAACGGATATAGACCGAGCTTGGCTGCGTCGTCACGCGCATGCATGCACGGAACGGGTCTTCGCGCTGAAGTGTCGCGATACTTAGTTTATCTTTATGGTTGATTTTGGAGCCTTAAGCGCGGGCCCGGACTTGACGTGCGCCGGCCAGAGGGGTGTTTGCGCGCCATGAAACCTAGATCGGGCGCGCACGTCGCCGTGGCGGGAGCCGGGGCGTTGGGATCGACTGTAGCCTTGCGCCTGGCGCGCCTAGGGTTCGGCGTCACGGTCTTCGATCCGGCCCCGCTTGGCGCCAATGCGTCGGGCGTGGCGGCCGGCATGCTGGCGCCGATGAGCGAGGCGCTGTTCGATCCGTCGTCCCGCGAACACCTGGATCTGATGCGCCGCGCGCGTGACCTGTGGCCAGACTTCGCCCTGGCGCTTGGTATCGAGCTCTCGCGCAGCGGAGTCCGCGTAGAGGGCCGTCCGGCTTGGCGCGACGAGGTTTTGGCGCGGATGCGCGCCTTGGGCGCGCCTCAGGCTACCTTTATCGCCGAAGACTGGCGCCTGGACGCGCGACAGGCGCTGACCACGCTGCGGGCGGCGGCGGAGAAGGCGGGCGCGGTATTCGAGGCGGTGGCGGTCGAGTCGTTCGAGCCGGGCGCCCTGCGCCTCGCCGATGGGCGTACAGAGCCTTTCGACGTGCTGGTTTTGGCGACCGGACCTGGCGCTCTTGATGGAGCGCTTGCGCCCGAGACCAACCATCTGTCGCCGATCAAGGGGCAGATTCTGCGCGCGCCTTACGAGGGCGGCGCTGATCGGCCGGTGATCAGGGGCGAGGGCGTTTACCTTGCGCCCGGCGCGTCGCTAGCGATCGGGGCGACCATGGAGCACGGGCGCGACGACCTCGCGCCCGATCCTGAGGCGACGCGGCCGCTGTGCGATGCGGCCAAGGTTCTGCGTCCCGATCTTGATCTCGAGGCCGCCGAGATCGACGTGGGTGTTCGGGTCACGACCCCGGACGGACTGCCGCTGGTGGGGTGGAGCCGCAAGCCTGGCGTGCTGCTGGCGGCCGGCGCACGCCGCAACGGCTGGCTGTTCGCGCCGCTTGTGGCTGACTTGGTCGCGGCGTATCTGACAGGTGATAACCTGGGCTCCGACGCTGAGGCGATGAACGCGCGACGCTTCGAGGCGTCCCAGACCTAACCAACAAGAACACGCAGGGGAGTGGCCGAATGTCCGGATTCTGGTTGACCGAGGAACAGGAGGCCATTCGCGAAGGCGTGGCCAAGGTCTGCGCCGCGTTCGATGACGAATATTGGCGCCGCACCGACGAGACCGGGGAGTTTCCCGAGGCGTTCGTCGCCGCCATCGCCGAGGGCGGCTGGCTGGGCGTGGCCATGCCGGAAAGCGTCGGCGGCGCAGGGCTGGGCCTGACCGAGGCCGCGGTGATGATGCAGACGGTAGCTCAGTCCGGCGCGGGGTTCTCCGGGGCGTCCGCGATCCACCTGAATATCTTCGGCCCGATGCCGCTGGTGAAGTTCGGCTCCGACGAGCAGCGCACGCGTCTTCTGCCCCGGATCATCTCCGGCGAAGACAAGATGTGCTTCGCCGTCACGGAGCCGAACTCAGGCCTCGACACCTCCAGCCTTGAGACCCGGGCTGAGAAGGTCGACGGCGGCTACCGTCTGAACGGCCGCAAGATCTGGACGACGGGCGCCCAGCGCGCCAACAAGATCCTGATCATCGCCCGCACGACGCCAAAGGACCAGTGCGCCAAGCCGCACCAAGGCTTGTCCCTTTTCTATACCGACCGTGAGAACATCGAAGCCAAGCCAATCCCGAAGATGGGGCGCAAGGCCGTCGAGTGTAACATGCTCTTTATCGAGGACCTGTTCGTGCCCGCGCATGATCTGGTCGGCGAAGAGGGGAAGGGCTTCCAGTACCTGCTGCACGGTCTGAACCCCGAGCGGGTCCTGTTCGCCGTTGAGGCCATCGGCCTGGGTCGCGCGGCGCTGGCCAAGGCCACCACCTACGCCAATGAGCGGATCGTCTTTGGACGTCCGATCGGTCAGAACCAGGGTGTGGCCCATCCGCTGGCCAAGTCGTGGGCCGAACTTGAGGCCGCCAATCTGTTGGCCTTCAAGGCCGCGTCGCTCTACGACCAGGGCAAGGAATGCGGCGCTGAAGCCAACGCCGCGAAGTATCTGGGCGCCGAGGCGGGCTTCCACGCCTGCGAAGCCTCGGTGCTCGCGCACGGCGGCATGGGGTACGCCAAGGAGTACGATGTCGAGCGCTACTTCCGCGAGGCGATGATCGCCCGCATCGCGCCCGTCAGTCGTGAGATGATCCTGAACTTCATCGCCGAGCGCGTTCTGGGCCTGCCCAAAAGCTACTAGTGAGAGATGGCCGGACCGCAAGGAAGGCTGCGGTCCGGCCTCCGCTGCAACGTTGGAGGAGGGCGCCGGCTTGGCTGGGCTTTCAGGCGCCCGCGTTGAAGCGGATGGGGATGCGGACCGTCGCGCCGTCGACCGGTTCGCCGTTCTCGGTCTGGGGCTTCATCTTGAAAAAGCGCGAGATTTTCAGGGCGGCTGTTCCGAAGCCCTCGTCGACGGGCGTTTCGCTGAGCACGACGCAGTCGCGAACCGTTCCGTTGAGCGCAACGCCGCAACTGAGGGTCGCCTGACCTGACAGGCCCCGGCGCTGCGCGCTTTCCGGATAGTAGCGCGCCATCTCGTCGGCCGAAGGGATGCGCTGCCAGTTGGCGCGGGTGATCATTTTTGGCGGCGGTTGAGGGGGGGGCGGTGGTGTGCTTACCGCTGGCGTAAGGCTTGTGACCGGGCCCGCCGTGGGCGGTCCCTCCGGAATGATCCGAGGATCGGTCAGAAGCGGCGGCGGGGTCTCGATCGCCGTTGGAACCGGGATGTGTAGCTTCGGCGCGGTGACCGTCGGGGGTCTTTCCTCCGGAGGCGGTGGAGGAGGCGCCTTGGGTGCTACCGGTACGGTTTCGACAATGAAGCCGGTATCGGCCGCCATGGTCGGCAATGGCTGTGTCCATTTCTGATAGGCGAGATAACCGATCAGAGCGACATGCAGCGCGGCGGATACGCCGAGCCCGACCAGGAGCGCCTTGCCAGGTTTGCGCGGCGCGTCGTCCAAGCCTGGGATGCCAGAACCGTTGGGATGCAGAGCCAGGGCCATCTCGATCTCCTGAGCGAAAATTACGAGTGTAGGATCAAGTCAACATGGGTGATGAGTGTTGTAAATTGACAATCGTAATCTCGTCGTCGAATTTTCTTACATTCGTAAGACTCGGCGGCGGCGCGCGCTCCGGTCGCACCCCGGACGTGACGTGGTTAATCGGCGATTAACCATGATCGACGACTCCTGGCGCCATGCCTGCGGTCAGCTCCATCCGTAATGTCGTCGAGTCGGCGATCCAGCGCGCGTCGAACGCGACGGGGGTCGACTTCACGTTTCTGATGGGCACGGCCAAGCGCGAGAGCGGTTTCAATCCCGGCGCCAAGGCCAGGACGTCATCGGCGTCGGGCCTGTTTCAGTTCGTCGACCAAACCTGGCTGGCCACCCTGAAGAAGCATGGCTCGAAGTACGGCTATGCTCGCTACGCCGACCTGATCAGTCAGGGCGCCGACGGTCGATACCGGGTCGAAGGCGATGAGGCGCGAAAGGCGGTGCTGGGCCTGAAGATGGACCCCCACGCCGCCTCGCTGATGGCTGGGGAACTGGCCTCCGACCATGCCTCATACCTGCGCGGTCGCGTGGGCCGCACACCGACCTCAGGTGAGCTCTACGCCGCGCACTTCCTGGGTCCGCAGGGCTCGGCGCGGCTGATCGAGGCGGCTACGGTTTCACCGACCGCCAACGCCGCAGCGATGTTCCCTGAGGCCGCCCAGGCCAACCGTTCGATCTTCTACCGCGATGGGCGCCCGACCACCGTTGGCGAACTCTACGCCAACCTGACCAAGACCGGCGGCGCCACCCGCATTACCGAAAACGCGCGACCGCGTGAAACCGACGATCAGGGCTTTATCCAGTACGCCACCGGCCGTCGGCTTGAGCGAATTCGCCAACAGGAAGCGGTGGTCGACCTGATCCTTCGCGGGTCGCAGGATGTCGGCAGTCCCTTCGGCGAGTCGACCGGAAGCGCCATGGGCGCGGGTCAACGCCTGGCCAGTTCGCTGTTCTCCACCGAGATGCTGCGCGTGCTGGCCGAGGCCAACGACAAGGTCAAGCAGCGCTGACGCGGGTCAGCGCGCTGATCTGGTCTTCGGACCATCCCAGTTCCCGGAACACCACCGCCGTGTCGGCCCCCAACTTTGGCGCAGGACCGCGAGGACCGTCGTCCGCCCCCGGAAAACGCGCCGGAGCGGCGGGAGCCTTGAACGTGCCGCCCGCGCCGTCTGGCGTATCGACAAAGCATCCTGCCGCCTCGGCTTGGGCGTCCTCCGCCAGTTCTCGTGGGGTCTGGTATGGCGCCCAGGTGATGTCGCCGGCGTCCAGTGCGGCGGCGGCGGTCTCATAGCTCATGGCGCCGAACGCCTCGTCGAGGATGTCGACCAGCGCCTGACCGTGTTCTCGGCGGGCCTTGGCTGATACGAACCGGGGATCGTCCACCAGCTCGGGACGGCCGGCGGCTGCAGCGATGCGGGGCCAGTCCACCGACCCCTGACGCGGCAGCAGACAGATCCACCGCCCATCGGCGGTCTTGTAGAAATTGGCCAGTGGCTGGACAGACTCCCGGCGGCCGCGCGTCGAGGCCAGTTTTCCAAAGCGCAGCTGAATGGCCATGTCGGAGCCGATGGCGTAGACGCCGGCGCGCAGCAGGGAGGTCTCCACCAGTCGGCCGACACCGGTTCGGGTGCGCTCGTGGACCGCCGCAAGGATGGCCGAGACGGTCGCCAATGATGTCACGTGGTCGCCCATGCCAGTTCGGATCGGGAAGGGCTCGGCGCCCTTGGGCGCGGTGATGGCGCCGACACCTGCGCGAGACCAGAAAGCCGCCACGTCCATGCCGGGCTTGTCGGCGTCGGGACCGGTCAATCCATAGCCGGTAAGCGCGCAGTAGATCAGGCGCGGGTTGACGGCCTTCAGTGTGTCGTAGTCGAGGCCGGCGCGGGCCAGCGCCGCAGGACGGACATTGGTGAGAAAAACGTCGGCGGTCGCGACGAGCGCCTTTAGAGCCTCCCGCCCAAGGTCGCTGCGGATATCGAGAACCACGGCGCGCTTGCCGCGATTGTCGAGTTCAAAGACGGGATTGGCGTCCTGGTCCGAGCCGATCGTGTCGAAGAACCGCCGCATCGGATCGCCCTCGGGCGACTCGACCTTGATGACGTCCGCGCCCCAGTCGGCCATCACGCCGGCGGCGCCGGGGGCGGCGATGTAGGTCGCCAGTTCAACGACGCGCAAGCCTTCCAGCATCGCTCCCTCCCATCTGTTCTCGTTACCGGAGAGGATGGGCGACACGGAACGTCGAGGGAAGGCTTACCCTACGGTATCTGAGGTCAGGCGGCGGCTCTGGTGGGGTCGTTTCGATGCAGGGCGGCGGCGTCGGCGAGGGCGCGCGCCACGCCGGCCACACTGACCGGCTTGCGCAGGACGATATCGGCTCCGGCCTCCAGGAATTCGGCGGCTTCTTCGGCCTCGCCGTCGATGACGGCGACGATCGGAGTCAGTTGATTGGGGCCTTCGCTTTCGCGCAGCGTCGCCGCTGCGGCGGGGCCGTCCATCATCGGCATCCGATGGTCGAGCATCAGCAGGTCGAACTCGGCGATCTTGGCCAGATCCGCCGCGCGTCGACCGTTTTGGGCGTGCACCACCTGGTGCCCAAGCTGTTCCAGGATCGCGCGCAGCATGGCTGCATTCAGAGCATCATCTTCAGCGATCAGCACGCGGAGCATTCGCGGAGCGCCGGGCGTCTCGGTGACGACCGCGTCGAGATCTTGTTCCAGTTCACAGCGCGCCGACGGATCGAAGGGCAGGGTGAGGGTGAAGCAACTGCCGACGCCGACCGCGCTACGGGCCTCCAGAGCGCCGCCCATCAGGCGAGCGAGCTGGCGCGACAGCGACAGGCCAAGGCCCGCGCCATTGACGCCCGCGCCGGTGCGCTCGATCCGGCGGAAGGGCTCGAAAGCCTGCTCCATCTCCTCGTTCGACAGGCCTGGACCGGTGTCGGCGACCTCGATGGCGACGACCCCCTCGCGGACTTCCAGCCGCACTTCGATCCGGCCGCGAACGGTGTACTTCACCGCATTGCCCAGAAGGTTGGCGATGATCTGACGGGTGCGAAGCGGATCGGCGACGGCCGCACCGATCTCGCCGCGCAGCAGCGGGTCGATGTGAACCGACAGCTCCAGGCCCTTGGCCGCCGCGTGAGGCTTGTCGAGAAGGGCTAGGTCCTGGACCAGGCGGACGGGGTTGAAGGGCTGCGACTCGACCGTCAGGCGCCCGGTCTCGGCAGTCTCGGAGTCGAGCGTGGCGTTGAGGACGGCGATAAGGTCTTGGGCGGCGTCGAGCGCGGCGTTCAACTGCTCGCGCGAAGGCGCGGCGCGCCCGCCTCGTCCCGCGGCGGCGGCCAAGACGTGCGTAACGCCGGTCAGGCCGTTGCGGATCTCATGGCTGAGCGTGGCGACGATATCGGACTTCGAGCGCGCGGTGCGCTCGGCCTCGTCCAGCACCCGAAGTCGTTCTTCGACCAGGTGCTCGTGCGCGACGGCCAGGTCGTGTTGGCGGCGGAACATCCGGTTGAGGATCAGGGCCAGCGTCATCGCCAAGGCGGTGGCGCCCCAGGTCAGCTCGCCGGCCTGGTGGCTGTCAGGGCGCGAGAATTGCGCCGTCAGCGGTCCGGCGGCGGCCAGCGGCGCGATGATCAGCAGGCCTGGCAGGTAGGGCGCGGCGAAGAAAGCGCAGAGCACTGCGCCGGCGGTCGCCATCAGCAGCAGCGTGTCGCGGGCGGGCCCGGCATGTTGGGCGAAAGCCGAAATCTGGATCACCGCCAGCGACCAGAGCACGCCGCACATCACTTGCACGCGGGCGCGGCGCGCCAGGTCCAGCGACCCTTCGTCGCGCAACCAGTTCACGGCGGCGTAGAACACGCCCCAGTTGATGGCGAAGATGGCGAAGCTCGCGGTCATCCATAGCGGGTTGGCCGCGAAGGATCCGACCCAGACGAATAGGGGCAGGCTGACCGCGAAAACCGCCAGCGCGTAAGGCAACAGCGCGGCCTGCGCGTCCAGGGCCTTGACCAACTGGGCGCCGTCCGTCGGTGACATGGTTGGGCGGCGCTCGGCGAGCAAGGTCGCGCTCCTCTCGGTTGAGGGCGAACCCTAGGCGAGCGTGGTTTGCATCGCGTTACGGCTTATCGTTAATCCACAGCTTCCTGGCTCAAACAATCATTAAGCCTAACCGTCGAGGATGTGACTCAACGCATAGCTCCCAGCGGGCGACCCATGGCCACCACACGCGCTGCACTCACCGACGCCGACATCCGCATGCTCGTGAAGGGCGCGACGCCCGACGAGCGCGCCCTGGCGGCGCACAAGCTCTGTCGCAGCATTGACCGCACGGTCCTGAGCGAGGACGAGCGTCAGATTGCGCACGACATCCTGCGGGTCATGGCCGCAGACGCGGCCGAGCTGGTCCGGCGGGCCATGGCCGTGACGCTGAAGAACTCTCTGGCCCTGCCGCCCGACGTCGCTATGCGGCTGGCGCGCGATGTCGAGAGCGTCAGCCTGCCGATCATCAGCTTTTCGCCGGTCTTCACTGACGCCGACCTCGCCGAGATCGTGAAGGTGGGTGGGCCCGTGCGCCAGATGGCCGTCGCCAAGCGCCCGAAACTGTCGAGCAAGATCACGACGCTGCTGGTGGAGCAGGGCGGCGAGGACGTCGTTGCGACGGTTTGCGCCAACGACAACGCCCGCTTCTCCGAGGTGACTCTGCAGAAGGCGCTCGACCGCTTCGCCAAGTCCGAGCAGGTGCTGCAGGCGGTGGCCTATCGCTCGGCCTTGCCGCTGGCGGTCACCGAGCGTCTGATCGACATGGTCGGCGAGCAGTTGCGCGACCACATCCTGACCGCCCACGCGCTTTCCCCTGAGCGGACCATGGAGTTGGTCCTGGGCGCCAAGGAGCGGGCGACGATCGATCTGGTCGATCAGGCTGGTCGCACGAGCGATCCCAAGGCGTTCGTGGCTCACCTCAACAAGATGGGGCGGCTGTCCCCATCCCTGATCCTGCGCGCCTTGGCGCATGGCCACATGACCTTTTTCGAGTGGGCCGTCGCCGAGCTTGCCGGGGTTCCGCATCACCGCACCTGGCTGATGATCCACGACGCCGGCCCCCTGGGGCTGAAGGCCATCTGCGAGCGCGCGGGTCTTCCGCCGCGCCTCTATTCGGCGTTCCGGGCGGGCGTGGACGCCTTCCATGGCCTGGAATTCGATGGCGGCGCGCATGACCGCGAGCGGTTCCAGGAGCACATGATCCAGCGCTTCCTGACCTCGACACATGTGGCGTCGCGTGAGGACAGCGAGTACCTGCTGGAGCGGATGGACCGCAGCGCCACCAAGCGTCGAGCCCAGTCGGCTTGACGTCACGCCGCCGAACGGTTGTTCGAAAGAGGCCTGGGCAAGCGTCGCCGCCGGCGCCAGACTTCATGCCATGCCTGAGTCATCAACAGGGGTGATCCGCCCCGCCGCCACCATACTGCTGCTTCGAGACGCGCCGACGTTCGAGGTTCTGATGGTGAAGCGGCATCACCAGATCGACTTCGCGGCCGGGGCGCTGGTCTTTCCGGGCGGCAAGAGCCACCAAGGCGACAGTGACCCGCGCTGGCGCGATCTCGCGATCGGCTTCGATGCAGACGATCTTGATGGCGCGGCCCTGCGCATCGCCGCGATCCGCGAAGCCTATGAAGAGGCGGGCATACTCCTGGCCCGCGATCGCGACGGAGCCTTTTACGCGGGCGAGGCGGCCAAGGACATTCGCGCCGCTGTCGCCGACGACAAGGTCGCCTTTATCGACGTGGTCGAGGACCTGGGGCTTAAGCTCGACCTGTCGGCGCTGACGGTTTTTGCACGCTGGATCACGCCCAAGCTGATGCCCAAGCGCTTCGACACCTGGTTCTATGTCGCCCACGCGCCGCTGGCGCAGCAGGCAATCTGCGACGGGCATGAGGCTGTGGACGCCGAATGGATCGCGCCGAGCCAGGCGCTGGAACTGGCGGCGTCCGGCCAGCGCAAGGTAATCTTCCCGACACGGATGAATCTCCAGCTGCTCGCCGAGAGCCGGGATCCCGTCGACGCGGTGTCGCGCTCGCTGAGTCGACCGCTCGTGACGGTAGAGCCGTGGGTCGACGGGCGCGTTCTGCGTATCCCCGACGACGCCGGCTACGGCGCCGTCACGGAGCCCTTGGAAGCGCTTTAGTTCTGGATCCCGGATCCTGACGCGTTCACCCAGGTCACGACGTCGCCCAGCACCTTGGCCACGGCCTGATCATAGGCGGGCACGATCGCCGAGACGCGGTTGTCGGTGGCCTTTACGCGGGCCTCGAAGATCTGGTCGCCCACGAGAGCCCGGTCTTGGTTGCGGTTGAGCACGCCGCGTACGCGTACGACGATCTCAGGCGCCGACTTTGGGCCGTTGACGTACTGCGCCTCGAAGGTCCGAACCTCCAGACGGAGAACAAGGTCGGCCTTGGCGATCTCGCCCCGACCGATCAGACGCGCGCGACCGGCGTCGTTCTGGAAAGCGCTGGCGACGGCCTCTTCAAACAGCACGAAGGCCGGCGAGACCCAGCGGGCGTCGGCGATGTAGGCGACTTCGCCGTTGGTGCTCGTCAACAGCCGATCGCCGGCGGAGGGGCGGGTGAACACCGTGGGCGCCTTCATCACGCCGAACATGGCGCCGGCCGGGGCTTTCTCGGCGCGGACCTCAGCTTGGCCGAAGCGGTACAGGCTGACCGGATCGGTCTTCGGGAAGACGCTGATACAGGCCGAAAGACTGGCGGCGGCCGCCACCACAATTACGGCCTTGATGGCGCCACGCGCGATCTTGCGGTTCATCGGGATCACGGCTTGACCTCCACTTCCTTGGCGGGCGCCTTGCCGACAACGCCGCGAGGGTTCTGTTCCACCTCGCCGACCAGACGGTCCAAGGACTCGGCGGCCGACTGCAGGGTGACGATGGCGGCCGACAGTTGCGGCAGGCCGGTCGTGGCGAAGTCGCTGGTCGGGCCTTCCAGCTTTGAGACCATGCCGCGAGCATCCTTGGTGGCGGCCTTCAGTTCGGTCGCAGCGTCGCCCAACTCCTGGAGGGTGCGCTTGGCGTCGCCATCGACCAGCCGGTTGGCGCTGTTGGAGAGCTCGGTGATCGACTGCGCGGTCTGGTCGATGCTCTGCAACGTCTTCTGCGCGTCGGCGAAGATCGCCTTGCGATCACGCATTTCCTGGGTGACGGCCTGGACGTTGGTCATCGTCGCGCCAAAGCTCTTGATGTTCTTGTCCGATAGCACGCGGTTGACGCGATCCAGCGCCTCAATGGTCCGCGTCAGTACGGTGCCGCCGCCTTCCAGCAAGTCCGACAGGGCGCTGCGCTGGCTGCGAAGGACCGGCACCTTGCCGTTCTTCACCGTGTCCTTCAGCAGCTCCTTGTTGGGCGAGCCCGCCGTGATCTGCACGTAGTTCACGCCCGTGATCCCTTGCGGTTCCAGCGTGGCGAAGCTGTCCACCTTGATCGGTACGTCCGAAGTGACGCGCACGCGCGCGATGACCCGATTGGGATCGGTCTTATCGAGTTCGATCCGCGTCACTTCGCCGACCTTGATGCCATTGAAGTGGACCTCGCCGCCCTCCGAGAGCCCGCGCACCGGGCCGACGAACAGGACATCGTAGAGGTCGTAGTCGCGATTGAAGCTCAGTTTCGCGAGCCAGACGACGAAGATCACCAGGCCCATGAAGAGCGCCAGCGAAATAGCCCCGACAAGGGCGTAGTTGGCGTTTCTTTCCATCAGTAGTCGGTCCTCGACTCGGCCAGTTCCTCGGCGGCCGCGGCGGCGCGCCCTCGGGGGCCTAGGAAGTATTGCTTGATCCAGGGATGTTCCGAACGCTCCAGTTCGCGAACCGGCGCCACGGCGACCACCTTTTTGTCGGCCAGCACCGCCACGCGATCGGTGATCGTGTAGAGGCTGTCCAGGTCATGGGTGATCATGAACACCGTCAGTTCCAGGCTATTGGATAGGTCCTGGATCAGGGCGTCGAACGCTTGGGCGCCGATCGGGTCGAGGCCTGCGGTCGGTTCGTCCAGGAACAACAGTTCCGGGTCCATCGCCAGAGCCCGGGCGAGGCCTGCGCGCTTTCGCATACCGCCTGACAGTTCCGCAGGCTTCAACGTCGCTGCGCGAGCCGGCAGACCCACCATCGCGATCTTCAAGTCCGCGATCGCTTCGACTTCGCTGCGCGGAAGTTGCGTGTGCTCGAAAAGGGGCGCCGACACATTCTCGCGGACCGTGAGATTGGAGAACAGCGCGCCCTGCTGGAAGAGGACGCCCCATCGGCGCTCGACCGATGACCAGCGACGTCTGGAAGCGGTGCGCATGTCGCTTCCGAATAGGCGGACATGGCCGTCGTCCGGCGTCTTCAAGCCGATGATGCTGTTGAGCAGAACCGATTTTCCGGTGCCCGAACCTCCGACGACTCCCAGGATTTCGCCGCGCTCGACCTTCAGGTCGAGGCCGTCGTGGATGACGTTGTCGCCGAACCGCGAGACAAGGCCTCGGACCTCGATCGGATACTTGTCAACGTCCGGCGCTTCGGCGAGCGGCGCGGAGGCGGCCGAGCCGGTCATATGTCCAGCTCCATGTAGATCAGGGCGAAGATCGCATCGATCAGGATGATGGCGAAGATGGCGTGGACCACTGACGCCGTCACGCGACGCCCCAGCGACTCCACGTCGTTGCCGACCTCCATCCCCTGGCGACAGCCGATGGCGGCGATGACCATGGCCATGACCGGCGCCTTGGAGAGGCCGATCCAGAAGTGGGTCGCGCCCACATAGTCGACGATGCGCTGGAGGAAGAAGGTTGGCGAAAGGTCCAGGACGCTCCAGACCACGAGGATGCCGCCCGCCAGACCGGCGATCGTGGCCACGAAGGTGAGCAGGGGAATCGTGAACAACAGCGCCGCAAAGCGCGGCAGCACCAGCGCCTCATAGGGGTCGACGCCCATGACCTGCATGGCGTCGATCTCCTGGTTCATCTTCATCGAACCAATCTCGGCCGCGAAGCTGGAGGCCGACCGGCCTGCGAGCAGGATGGCGGTGATCAGGATGTTGAATTCCCGCATGACCGAGATGCCGATCAGCTCGACGGCATAAACCTGGGCGCCGAAGTCGGTGAGCATGTTGGCGCCGAGGAGGCCCACTACCGCGCCGATGAAGAACGTAGTCGTCGCGACGATGGGCATGGCGTCCAGCCCGGCCCGCTCACAGAGCGCAATGATCGGCGCCCAACGGATGCGGCGCGGCGAAACGACGCTACGGCCTAGGGCGACCAGCAGGTGCCCCAGGAAGATCAGGGTGCCATAGCCATCGGCGAACAGCCCGAACACGCCGCGCCCGATCCGCTCAAGCAAGGCGTAAAGGCCGCCCCGCTGCGCGGTGTGCTCCGGCTCGACCTGAATTGCTGCGCCGACCAGTTCTAGGAGGCGAAGGATTTGCTTTCGAGCGTTGATCCTGTCGACTTGGAGCCGGTCGCCAGTCGCGCGCAGGATCGCATAGGCGCCTGCGGTGTCGCAGCGGTTCACCCCGGTCAGGTCAAGGCTTAGGTCGGGGTGGTCCTCCAACGCTTTGGCCAGCCGGGGCCCCGCGTCAAAAAGTCCCCGCGCGGTCCAGTCGCCGCTGAGGATGACCGCGGAGCGTCCGTCCTGTTCGGTCAAGGTGAAGTCCGCCGGAAGCGCCATGAAGTCCTTGGGGTTAAGTCCCGGTTATATCCAAGCGCCGCCACGGCCCTGACAAGCCCAAAACGCGCCAAGGCGCAGCTTGGTTCTGTTCGCGGCGAAGATTGCGAGAAGCGGGTCCTCAAACCGCGCGATGGTGCGGCCACGCGGCGCATCGTGGCGGACTTCAATCTTGGTTAACAGATTCCGTTCACCAACGTGGTCAATCAATCCTTACCAATGAGTCGGAGCCCTGGCATGAGCGCCCACGCCAAGCTTGATCAGCGGATGGCCTTTATGCGCTTCGACGAGCGGTCTCGCGCTCACCTGCGCGCGATCAAACCGGTGATCGACGCTGAGATCGGCGCGGCCCTGGGGAAGTTCTACAGCCAGGTTCGGCTGTCTCCGGACACGCGCGCCAAGTTCCGCGACGATAGCCATATGGCCAGCGCCGAGCGAGCGCAGAGCGCGCATTGGCGTCGTATCGCGCAAGCCGATTATGGCGAGGGGTATGTGCGGGACGTTGAGCGCATCGGGCGAGCGCACGCCGACTTTGATATCGCGCCGCGATGGTACATCGGCGGCTACGCCGTCGTTGTCGACGAACTCACCCGCGCAATCGTGACCAAGCGCGCCAAGGGGCTGTTCAGCAGCGCCAAGGCGGACGCTGATCTGGCTGATAGCCTTTCGGCGCTGATCAAGGCGGCGTTTCTGGACATGGACCTATCGGTCTCGACCTACATCGATGTGCTCCTCGAGGAGCGCGAGGCGATGGAGCGCGAGCGCGAAGAGGTCGAACATCGCCAGGCGGTGGCGGTGAAGGCCGTTGGCGAAGCCTTGGCGCGGTTGGCGGCCGGCGACCTTTCCGCGCGTGTCGAGGGCGATCTGGCGCCGGAGTTCAAAAGCCTGAAGGTGGACTTCGAGCAGGCCGCCAATGCGCTGGCCGAGGCCATGCGGGCGGTCGAACAAGCCTCGGGCGGCATCAGGGCAGGGGCTGACGAGATCGCCCGGAGCGCCGAGGACCTGTCCCAGCGCACCGAGCAACAGGCCGCGACGCTGGAACAGACGGCCGCGGCCGTCGAGCAGTTGACGAGCGCCGTCGGCAAGACAGCCAGAAGCGCCCGAGAAGTGTCGTCTCGGGTGGGCGAGGCTTCGGCCGAGGCTGAACGCTCTGGCGACATCGTCACCCGCGCCGCGCAAGCGATGACCAAGATCGAGGCTCAATCGCAGCAGGTGAACCAAATCCTGGGCATGATCGACGAGATCGCCTTCCAGACGAACCTGTTGGCGCTCAACGCGGGTGTCGAAGCCGCACGCGCTGGCGACTCGGGCAAGGGTTTTGCGGTGGTCGCTCAGGAAGTGCGCGCCCTGGCTCAACGCTCGGCTCAGGCCGCCAGTGACATCAAGTCTTTGATCACCGAGAGCAGCCGCCAGGTCAGCGAGGGCGTCGACCTTGTCGGTCAGACCGGGGAGGCGCTGCGCGGAATCCACGAGAAGGTGGGTGGTATCGACGAGCTTGTGAATGCGATCGCGGCGTCGGCGAGTGAACAGGCTACGGCTCTAGGGCAGGTGAACGCGGCGGTCACCCAGCTGGATCAGGTCACTCAGCGCAACGCGGCGATGGTCTCCCAATCGACCGACGCCACCCATGCGCTCCGTGTCGAGGCGGCGGACCTCTCGAACCGCGTAGGCGCTTTCCGCCTTGGCGGTCGCGAGCCGTCGATGCAAGCCCCCGACCATCACGCACGATTGGCGGAAAACCCTGTCCACGCGGCGCGTGCGCGAGTCGCGGCCTTCGCGCGTCCCGGTCGGTGATCTAGCGCGGCGGCGGCGCCGTCGAGGCGCGGTGGATCAGTGCGAACGGCAAAAGTTCGTCCACCGGCCGTTCCGCAGCCGCGCCGTTCCGCGACCGCTCGATGAGCAGCTTGGCCGCCACCGAGGACATTTCCGCGACAGGCTGACGGACCGTGGTCAATTGAGGTCGGCTGAACCGCGAGCTGGGGCTATCGTCAAATCCGGCGACCGACACGTCTCCGGGCGTCATCAGGCCCGTTTCGGCTATCGCGGCGATGCAACCCAGCGCCATGTCGTCATTGCTGGCGAAGATCGCGGTCGGACGATCCGGTAGGGCCAAAAGCGCTTTCGCCTGGTCTAGGCCAGACTGGAAGGTGAAATCTCCTTGCCGAATCCACGCGCTCGAGATCGGTAGGCCCCCGGCCTTCATCGCCTCGAAATATCCTTCTCGGCGGGCCTGACTGGCGCCATAGCGAGGCTCGCCGACGATGAAGCCGATCCGCTTGTGCCCGAGGCTGATCAGGTGTTCGGTCATCTCGCGCGCGGCGGCGACGTCGTCCATGTGGACGCGCGGGCCCAGGCCTTCCGCACGTTCCGGGCCGACACGAACATAGGGCGTGCCGGCCTTGTCCAGCAGTTCAAGCACCACGGCGTTGTCAGAGGACGGCGGGGTCAGGATCACCCCGTCCGGTTTGAGCGCCGCCAGCAGCGCGGCCACCTCCTGGCGAACCTGCGGTCCCTCGTGGTCGATGAGTTCGATCAACAGGTGATAGCCCGCGTCGCGGCAGACCAGCGTCGCGCCCAGTTGAATGCGGCTCAGATAGTCGGCGCCGCGCTCGCTCTGCCAGTGATCAATGGTCAAGGCCGCGTCGACGAATACGGCGATGACGAACGATCGCGATCCTGCCAGGCTTCGCGCCGACAGGTTGGGGCTGTAGCCGAGCTCGCCCGCCGCTTCCAGAACGCGCTCTCGCATGACGGGCCGAACGTTCGGCTCGTTGTTCATCACGCGTGAAACGGTCTTGATCGAGACGCCCGCTTTCGCGGCGACGTCGTAGATCGTCACCGAACCCATTCTTTGGCCCCGACTTCGTTCAGACTCACGCCCATTCCCGACAACCTAGTGCCTTCGCGTGGAGGAAGGAAACTCCAGGCTTGAAAGCGCTACCAGGCCTTGTATCGGGCCGTTCGCGCAGCCAGTGTGCAGGCAGACGCGGCGACAGATCGCGCGGGGAGGTGAGATGCTGGCCGATGATGGGGCGCGACCCAGGGAACCGGTGCGCGCGAATTTCATCGCGGCGTATACGCTCGCGCAGATCGCCGCCTTCGTATCCTTCCAGCCTTTGCTGCAGGTTCTTCTTCCCTTGAAGGCCGAGGCGATTGATCCTGGCGGCAAGGCGATCGTTCTTGCTCAGGTCGCCTTCTACGGCGCCATCGCCGCCAGCATCGCCAACCTGCTGGCCGGGGCGATCAGCGACCGCACCACCTCCCGGTTCGGGCGTCGTCGTCCGTGGATGGTGGTCGGGGCCATCGGCGCCGCCTTGGCCTATCTGGCGATCATGCACGCCAAGACGCCGGTGGCGCTGATCGGCGGGATCATCCTGTTCCAGCTGACCTTCAATCTCTGCTTCTCGGCGCTGATGGCCGTCATGCCTGATCGAGTGCCGGATACGCAAAAGGGGATGGTGGCCGCGTTCTTGAGCCTCGGAAATCCCATCGGCACCGCTATCGGCGCCGTAGTGGTCGGCGGCCTTCTCGTCACCGAAAGCTATCGATACGCAGCAATCTCGGCGGCGTTGCTGCTGGGTCTCGCCCCCTTCGTGCTACGCCTCCGTGATCCCCCTTTGCCCAAGAGCGCCGTACCGCCGTTCAACTTTCGCGCCTTCGTCTCGGGTCTCTGGGTCAGTCCGCGACAGCACCCAGACTTCGCGTTCGCGTGGCTGGGACGCTTCCTCGTTCTGGTCGCCTTCAGTCTGGTGCAGAGCTACATGCTCTACTTTCTGAAGGACGAGGTCGACTATCCGCATCTGTTCCCTGGTCGCCGGGCCGAGGAGGGCTTCGCGATCCTGGCGGCGATCTCGACCGTCTTCAATGTGACCTGCGCCATGGTGGGCGGGGTGCTTTCCGACCGCCTTCGGCGTCGCAAACTCTTCGCCTTCGGCGCCGCTTTGACGGTCGCGCTTTCGCTGATCGTTTTTTCCATGTCCCCAGCATGGCCAGTGCTGGTGGCGACCTTCATCGTCTACGGCTGCGGAGTGGGGTGCTTCTCCGCCGTCGATATCGCGCTGGTGACGCAAGTGCTGCCCTCCCAAAGGGACGCGGGTAAGGATCTGGGCGTGATCAACCTCGCCAACACGCTGCCGCAGGCTTTGGCGCCGGCGCTCGCCGTATGGAGCCTCGGGCCTACGCAGGGCGATTTCCGTATGTTCTTTCTGGTGGCCAGCGCCTTGGCTCTGGCTGGCGGTCTGGCGATCTTGCCGATACGAGGCGTGCGCTGACCAACGCGCCATCTCCAGAGGCCGTCTTGCCCCAGTTTCATCGTGTCTCGCACCCTGACGATCCCGCCGTCGCACCATTTCGTGCGATCAAGGAGCGCGACCTTGTCGGCCGCGAAGGTCTTTTCATCGCCGAGGGGGAAACCGTGCTGCGGGCCTTCGCGCGCGACGCGCCCGAACGCCTTTTTTCGTTGCTGATCGACCCGAAGCGGCGTGACAAGCTCGATGATGTTCTCACCGGACTGCCCCAAGACACGCCGGTTCACCTGGCCGACCAAGAGGTTCTAGACGCGATCGCCGGCTTTCACCTGCATCGGGGCGTTCTCGCGTTAGGCCGCAAGCCGCCGTCTCTCGACGCGCGCGACCTGTTGTCGAGCCTGCCCGCGCGAGCGGTGGTTTTGGTCCTCTGCGGCATCGCCAACCACGACAATATCGGCGGCATCTATCGCAACGCCGCAGCCTTTGGCGCGGACGCCGTGATCCTCGACGCCGACTGTTGCGATCCTCTTTACCGCAAGGCCATCCGCGTCTCGGTAGGCGCGGTTCTGTCGGTCCCGACGGCCAGACTCGCCCGGGGCGAGCCGATCGCGGATCTGCTTTCGACAACCGGCTTTCAGGCTCTGGCGCTTAGTCCCGCCGCCGACGAGGTGCTGGCGACGCTCAAGCCCGCGCCTCGGACGGCGGTGCTGCTCGGGGCCGAAGGGCCGGGCCTGACGGCGGAGGTCATGGCCAGGGCGCGCAGGATCGGCATTCCGATGGCCAATGGCTTCGACTCGCTGAACGTGGCCACGACCAGCGGCATCGTCTTGCATCACCTGCGCTTCGCAGGGGATTAGGAAACCGGTTTCCAAAGGCGCGCAACCGGATCTAGGGTCGCGAGACGTCAACGATCAGGTCTTGGGCCCCATGATGAACCGGCGCGGCGCCTTCAGTGTCTTTGTCTCGGGCATACTCGGGTCCTTGGCCGCAAGCGAGGCGAGGGCAGCGCAGAGGCGCAATCCAGCGATCACGCCGCCGGATCCTGTCGAGACCATTCGGCTTTGGCCGAATGGTGCGCCGGGCGGCGAAGACGTCAGGGTCGAGGAGCAGATCGTCGAGCGGGGCGACCCCAAGGGCCTGAGAGATCGCGCCCAAGTCCACACCCGGTCTCCCAAGCTGGTCGTGTTTCGCCCCAAGACACCAAACGGCGCCGCCGTCATGCTGATCCCCGGCGGCGGCTACGAGCGTGTCGTCCTGGACAAGGAAGGCTATGAGACCGGGCGGTGGCTCGCCGCGCGAGGCTACACCTGCTTTGTCCTGTTCTATCGCATGCCGGCCGATGGCTGGGCTGCCGGTGGCGATGCGCCGCTGCAGGACGCCCAACGCGCCATCCGTCTCATCCGCGCCCGCGCCGGCGCGATGAAGTTCTCACCGGATCGCGTGGCCGTCATGGGCTTTTCGGCCGGCGGGCACTTGGCCGCCAATTTGATGACCCGCTTCGACGTCGAGACCTATCAGGCGATCGACGCCACCGACGCGCTTGCGACCAAGCCGGACCTGTCGGCCCTGATCTATCCGGTGATCACGATGGATCCCGCTTTTGCGCACGGCGGCTCGCGCAAGCAACTCCTGGCCCAGCGGAACACACCTGAGCGGGTGGCCGAACTCTCACCGGAAAAGCAGGTGCGAAATGGCCTCTTACCGGTGTTTCAGCTGCACGCGGCCGACGACAAGTCTGTTCCGGTCGAGAACACCCTGCTGATGTTCTCGGCGCTAAAGGCCAAGGCCGTGTCGGCGGAGATGCACATCTTCGAGGAGGGCGGCCACGGCTTTGGGCTGCGGTTCGTCGCGGGCAAGCCTGTCGCCGCTTGGCCCCATCTGTTCGAGACCTTCGCCAAGCGGCACGGGATCTAGCCTCCCGAGCAATTCTCCATGGCCCGCGCCTCCCAGGCGGCGATCTCGGCGTCGCGGAAGCGTAGCCACTCGGCCCGTAGCACGGCGGGCCGCTTGCCATGGCGCTCGTCCATGAATTCAGCTCCGACCACCCGATCGGTCCGGAAGGTGCGGAACGCAGACCGAAGTTCGCACCAGGCGATGATCATGCGGATCGTCTCGCGATAGCCGACCGTGACCGGCCAGATGACACGCTCGCTGACCGCGCCAGCCTCGTCGCTGTAGTTCAGGCGGATCTTGCGGCCGGCGTGGATCCAAGCGCGCACCTGTGCCACGTCGATCCGGTCAGTCTGAGGCTTCCACGCCGGCGCGGCGGCGGCGGCGGGTTCCAGCACATAGGGGCGGAGGCGGTCAGGGACGGCTGCCGCGATCTTGCTGATCAGGTCCCGCGCCGCCTTGGCGAGGACCGGGTCGCCGCGACCCGCAACCCACTGGGCGCCGAGCACCGCCGCCTCGATCTCGTCGGGCGTCAGCATGAGGGGCGGCATGTCGAAGCCCGCTTCCAGCACATAGCCGACGCCAGCCTCGCCCCGGATGGGCGCGCGCTGGCCCACGAGAGCGGCGATGTCGCGATAGACGCTGCGCTTGGAGGTCTCCAGCTCGGCCGCGATGGCGTCCGCAGTCACCGGAGCGCGGCTGCGGCGAAGGATCTGGATGATCTGGAAAAGGCGTTCGGCGCGTCTCATGGGCTTCACTATCCAGGACCGTTGCTGACAGCATGCTGGCAGCAGGCTGGCGGTAGCAAGTCGTCATCGCGACATTCGGGATGGAGAGGGACAATGATCACGCTATTCGCCGCTGGAGCCGGATTTGGGCTGCCTGAGATCAGCCCCTACGTCACCAAGACCGAGGTCCAGTTGATGATGGCGGGTCTGGATTATCGAAAGACCATCGGCAGCCGCGAGACCGCCCCGAAGGGGCAGTTGCCCTGGATTGAAGACGCCGCCCAGGCGATCGGGGACTCTACCTTCATTCGCGTTCACCTCGAACGGAAGTACGACATCGACCTCGATCTCGGCCTCAGCGGCAAGGAACGGGCTCAGGCTTGGGCCATCGAACGCATGATCGAGAACCAACTGGGGTGGGTTTCGAGCTACTTTCGGTTTTTGGAGCCCGCCAACTTCGAGAAGGGCCCCGCACGGTGGTTCGATCAGGCGCCGCCGCACCTGCGCGATGAGCTCCGAAGGGGGTTGAAGGACGCAGTTGGCGCCAATGTCCGCGCGGTCGGTGTCGGCCGGCATCTGCGTGAGGAGGTGGCTTGGCTAGGCGCGCTCTCGTTGCGGGCGTTGGACGAGCTTCTGGAGGATAAGACCTATCTTATGCGGGACTCTCACCCCGTAGGCGTGGACGCCACGGCTTTCGCCATGCTGGCGGCCATCATGACGCCGTTCTTCGACTCCCCCCTGCGTCGAGAGGCTGAGAGCTACCCTAGGCTGACAGACTATGCAGGACGCATGATGGCCCGCTTCTATCCTGCGCATCCGTGGGGCCTGCGTGAGGCGGCCTGAGAGCGTCAGCGCAGATTGGGTCAACAACTTCTGCTTAAAATCATCTATTTGGTCAGGCCATTTTTCGTTGCAGGCTAAGCCAATTTTGCTACTCTGATCCTGCGCGACCCGTCCGGCATACCGGCGGCGATCGCAGACTCGTCGACCAAGGCGCTGCGTACCTTGCGCCAACCTCCTCCCGGAGCGGACGGCGATGGCGGCCGGAGTCCTTACCCTCCGGTCGCCCCGACTCTTGGTAAGGCCACTTCGACCGCGACGCCTTGTGAGGAGGGCGGGCGCGCGCTAGTCGTTACATTGCGCCGTTTCCGGGCGCTTGCTTCTGGCGCTGCGATGTCGACCCTTTCGCTGGACACCTCGTCTCCCGACGCCACCCGGCTCTATCAGCAGGTGGCCGCGTCGATCAGCGCAGCGATCGCCGACGGCGTCTACACGCCTGGTCACCGTTTGCCTTCCGAACGCGATCTTGCGGATGAGTTCGGGGTCAGTCGTCCCACTGTTCGCCGCGCGATCATCGCCTTGGAGATGCGGGGGCTGCTGGAAGCGCGTCAGGGCTCGGGCGTCTATGTGCGCCTAGACCAACCGCCGCCGCCGGTGAAGGATCTGGACATCGGCGCCTTCGAGCAAGCCGAGGCGCGGCGCCTGTTCGAAGGCGAGGCTGCGGCACTCGCCGCGACGCTGATCACCGACGATGAACTGGCTTACTTGGAGACGCTGGTCGTCGAGATGAACAGCGAGGCGTCGACCAAGGAGCAGAGCGAACTGGCCGACCGGCAGTTTCATATCACCATCGCCCAAGCGACGCGAAACACGGCGGTGGTGCGCATCGTCGAGAGCATGTGGGATCTCCGCTATCGCTCACGGCTGTGCATGCAGATGCTTGAGAAAGCTCGCCTTGTCCGGAAGCGGCCGCTGCATGACGAGCATCAGGAGATCATTGAGGCCCTGCGCACCCGAGATCCCAAGGCGGCTCGCACGGCCATGCAGGCGCACCTTGGCGGACTGATCGAGAACCTGCTGTTGACCGCCGAACTCGAGGCGATCGAGCGCACACGGGAAAGTCTCGCCGCCAAGCGCGAGGAAATCGCGCTCCGCGCCGCCAGCGCCGCCAAGTAGGTTCGATCAAGGTACGCCCCTCCCATAGGCTTCGGTTTTTCTCGGATGGCCTAGCCAAAAATCCGATTGGTCGGGTCAGTCGTATTTCTTTCTATACCTTTGTATTGCAACAATATTAGTTGGACGCTCTCTCCTGGTCTAAGTGCTCGGCTGCGAGTGCGATCGCCCGTTGTCGACAGATCGCTTTACGTTCGAAGCCTAAAATTGGTAATGTCAATTTAGAAGCCGCTCGAACGGAAGCGGACGCGCGACGGGGAGGTCGATGAGCGTCGACATGGATTATCGCGAGAGCGCCGATCGTGCGGGCATGGCGCGAATGTCTGCGGGGCAGCTTCGCGACACGTTCGTCATCGCTGACCTGTTTCAGGCTGGCGCGCTTCGTCTCAGCTATCTTGAGGTCGAGCGCGCGGTGGTCGGTGGCGCAGTTCCCACGACGGCTCCGTTGACGCTTTCGACGCATCCTGAGCTGGCGTCCAAGTTCTTCTGCGAGCGCCGCGAGGTCGGAGTGATCAACATCGGCGAGACGGGTGTGGTGACCTTGGATGGATGTCGCTTCGAACTCACGCGCCACGACTGCCTTTACATCGGTCGGGGCGTCCAGACGGTCAGTTTCGAGAGCGGCGACCCGGCAAGTCCGGCTCGTTTCTATTTCGTCAGCTATCCAGCCCACGCCAACCACCCCAGCCGACGCGTGCGCCGCGATGAGGCGCGCGTCATCGTGGCCGGTGAAGCTCTCAACGCCAATCGGCGGGTGATCCGCCAAGCGATCCGGCCTGGCCTCGTCGATAGCTGTCAGCTGGTGATGGGCTTTACGGAGCTGGAGGCCGGCAATGTGTGGAACACGATGCCGCCCCACACCCACCGGCGCCGCAGCGAGATCTACATGTATTTCGACGCCTCGCCCGGGCGAGTGATGCATCTGATGGGCGAGCCGTCAGACCCTCGCGCGGTGTTCATGGATGAAGGCGAGGCGGTGTTCTCGCCCAGTTGGTCGATCCACAGCGGCGTGGGCACCGCAAACTACAGCTTCGTATGGTCCATGGGCGGCGAGAACCTCGAGTTCGACGACATGGACGTTCTGGCCGTGTCCGATCTCGGCGCGCGCGCTTAGGGGACCCCCACGATGACCTCCAAGTTTCTCAAGGCGGCGCTCGCTGCGGTTTTGATCTCCAGCGCTGCGGCGCCCGCTTTGGCGGCTCCGATACAGGGCTCGGTAAGCGTCTCGGCCGCCTCGGTGGACGCGGCTGCCCGCAGGGTGGCCGCTTGGCAACTGGCCCACATGGACAACTTCGATTACGTGCCGGTGGCTTCGTTTCGCAAGGACACCGAAGCACCGCGCGACTGGGTGCAGGCGGCGTTCTACATCGGCCTTTACACCTTCGCCGACGCCACCCAAGACCCCTACCTGACGCAGGCCGTGCTCGCGCATGGCCAAGCCGAGCAGTGGAGTTTTGATCACCGGCCGCGCCACGCCGACGCCGACGCGACGGCCGCGGTATGGATTTGGGCGTCCAACCGTACGAAGGATCCGTCCAAGCTCGGTCCCACGCGGAGCCGGTTCGACGCCGTGCTGGCCAATCCCTCGACGGTATCGTTGGACTTCGAGCCCAAGCCCGCCAAAGGCGATCCCTATTGCCAGGCCCGCTGGTGCTGGAGCGACGCGATCTTCATGGCGCCGCCGGCGTGGACGGCCTTGTCGAAGGTGACTGGCGACGGGCGTTATCTGGCGCACGCGGACCGGGAGTTCTGGGCGACCCACGACTACCTGTTCGACAAGACCGACCACCTCTATTTCCGCGACAGCCGTTTCATCACGCGACGCGATGCGAACGGCCGCAAGATCTTCTGGGGACGCGGCAATGGCTGGGCTTTCGCGGGCCTTGCGCGCGTTCTGCAAGATCTCCCCGCCAACCATCCGAGCCGCCCGCGCTACGAAAAGGTCTTCCGTCAGATGGCCGCCAAGATCGCGTCGCTGCAGGGCGAGCAGGGCTACTGGCCGGTGTCGCTGCTCGAGCCTCAGAAGACGCCGGAGACCAGCGGCACGGGGTTCTTTGTCTATGGCCTGGCCTGGGGCGTGAACCACGGCCTTTTGCCGCGCACCCAGTACGCGCGGACCATCGACAGGGGCTGGAAAGCGCTGGAAGCGGCGGTGGAGCCCGACGGCCGCCTGGGCTGGGTGCAGCGTGTCGGCGTCGCGCCCGACCAGGTCGGGCGCGACGACACGCAACTGTATGGCGTCGGCGCCTTCCTGCTCGCGGCCAGCGAGGTGCGCCGGCTGGGAGCCGCTTCCAAAGGTCAGGCCAATCGCTAAGATGGGATCATAGAATCCCAAGCGAGGCTGGATGAGCGGCGCGCCCGACCCCCAGAAGCTGTACCAGCAGGTGGCTCGGTCCATCGCCGCGTCGATCGCCGAAGGGCGTTACGCGCCGGGCGATCGCTTGCCCTCGGAGCGGGCGCTCGCCGACTCGTTCCGGGTGAGCCGACCCACGATCCGGGACGCGATGATCGCCCTGGAGTTCCAAGGTCTGGTGGAGGCGCGCCAGGGATCGGGCGTCTATGTCACCGCGCGCGGCGACCTTGAGAAGGATCCCTCGGAAGCCGAGGTGTCTGCTCTGGAGTTGACGGAGGCGCGCCGGCTTTTCGAAGGTGAAGCCTGCGCCTTGGCGGCGGCGGCTGTGGAGGACGAGCAACTCGCGGCCCTGGATCGCATGGCGCGTGAGTTAGGGCGGCATGCGGCGGGGGAGGAGGGCGAGCGACTGGAGCACGACTTCCACATCGCCGTCGCCCACGCGACGCGCAACGCCGCCATCGTCGCGGCGGTCGAAGAGATCTGGATGCTGCGTCGCCAGTTTCCAGAGTGCGCGAACGGCCTGCGGCGCGCGCGCCTCTCCGCGCCTGAAGCGTTCGCGGACGATCATCGTAGGATTGTCGACGCGCTTCGCTCGCGAGACCCCAAATCGGCCCGGCGGGTTATCCACGATCACCTGAACCGCACCGTCGAGGCGCTCCTTGCTATGGCCGAGCGGGATGCGCTGGAGCGAACCCGGCGCGATATGGCCTATCGACGTGACGAACTGCTCCGTCGCACCGCTATCTGAGGTCGCCGCTCCGATTGTTGTTACCTGACGTGATAATTCGTCGCAGGAATCAAGGCCTTGCAGCGCCCGCCTCTCGCATGCTGACTTCGCCATAAGGAATCAGGGGGTCGAGATGTCGGATAAGATGGCACTGGCGAGCGTTGAGACGGTGTTGAAGGCGATTTCCGCGGAGATGTCGTTGGCGGCCGTCGCCTGCGGGCACCTGGACGTGGCGCTGGGCAAGATTCTTGAGGTCGTCCCCGACGAGCACCGCCTCTCGGTGATGCAGGAACTTCACACGGTCGACCTGCTAGCGCAGCACGTCACTGCGCTGACCGACTTTACGGGCAATCTCTCGCAGCAGCATGGGCAGGGCGTGTTGGACGTCAATGACTCGCTGAACGCGATTACGCTGGGCGACGTCGCGGCCCGGCTGCGCCAGGCCATTCAAGGCGAGGCTTAGCCGAACCGCCGCCAGTCGCCCGCGTTCCGCGCGGTGGCTTGGCGCCTACTCTACAGCATGCCGAACTTGCTGGTCTCCTCGGCGCTGACGAGGCCGCATTACTTCGCCGTGTCAGGGCTGGGTAGAAACATCCAGCCCTGCTTTCATTTATGCGACCTTTTATGTTTTGCATTCGCAAGTTCAACTAAAGGAAAGTCAGTTTCGAAGTGCACGTATGAAATAGTCGGTTGGATGCTGCGTCAAATTGTCATTATTTTTGGGCTGGGATAACGCTGAAATAAATTTTTAACCCGCCGTCGCGAGCTTGGCCTTAACGAATAGCTTTGCCTGTCTATTCATGAAGTCGAAGGCCTCGAAATGCTGAATTTATTTGCAAGAACTGGAAAGGGCCTTGAGGGGGTCCAAGTTCTTGAGGCCCTGCGGGCCAACGTCATGGTGGCGGACGCCAAGCTCAACATCACCTATCTGAACACTGCGGTCACCGCACTGTTGACCGAGAACGAGGCCGATATCCGCAAGGAGTTGCCGAACTTCAGCGTCGCCAAGCTGGTCGGCAGCAATATCGATGTGTTCCACAAGAACCCCGCGCACCAGCGCGGGATGCTGGCCAAGCTGACCAAGCCCTACGCGGCGACCATTCGCGTCGGCAAACTGGCGTTCGACCTGCTGGTGACCCCTTTGCGGGCAGGCGGCAAAATCACGGGCTTCGTGGTGGAGTGGGCCGACGCCAAGGAGCGTCTGCTGAATGTCGACTACACTGCCCAGATCGCCGCGATCAGCCGGTCTCAGGCCATGATTGCGTTCGACCTCGACGGCACGATCCTCGATGCGAACGAGAACTTCCTGAACACCATGGGCTACACGTCCGCTGAAGTGATCGGGCGTAAGCACAGCATGTTCGTCGAGCCCGCTTATCGCGACAGTCAGGACTATGCGGATTTCTGGGCTGAACTTAAGCGCGGGGAGTACAAGGCCGCCGAGTTCAAGCGGATCGGCAAGGGCGGCGCGAGCGTGACGATCCAAGGCTCATACAATCCGATCATCGACGACCAGGGCAGGGTGGTGAAGATCGTCAAGTTCGCCACCGACGTGACCAAGCGCGTAGAGGCGGTGAGCGAGATCGGCGAAGCGCTGACGGCGCTGGCGCAGGGCGATCTGCAGCAGCGCATCGACAAGGCGTTCATCCCCGAACTCGACCAGTTGCGCCAGGACTTCAACCGCGCGCTGGAGACCTTGCAGAACGCGATGCAGCAGGTCGGTCACACCGCCGAAACGATCAAGTCGGGCACCGAAGAGATCCGCAGTTCGTCCGACGACCTGTCTCGACGCACCGAACAACAGGCCGCGAGCCTCGAAGAGACCGCAGCGGCGCTCGACGAGATCACCGCCACGGTCAAGCGGGCGGCCGAGAACGCCAAGCAGGCCTCGTCGGCCGCGTCCAGCACCCGCAGTGACGCCGAGCAGTCCGGTGCGGTGATGCGCGAGGCCGTCCAGGCCATGGGCGAGATCGAGCAGAGCTCGGGTCAGATCACCCAGATCATTGGGGTGATCGACGAGATCGCCTTCCAGACTAACCTCCTGGCCCTGAACGCTGGGGTCGAGGCGGCGCGCGCCGGCGAGGCGGGGCGCGGCTTTGCCGTCGTCGCCCAGGAAGTCCGCGCCCTGGCCCAGCGCTCGGCCGACGCGGCCAAGGAGATCAAGACGCTGATCGCCAGCAGCACCTCGCAGGTTGGCCGCGGCGTCAAGCTGGTGGGCGACACCGGTCAGGCGCTGACGATGATCGTGGAAAAGGTCGCTCAGATCGACGCGCTGATCTCGGAGATCGCCACCTCTTCGCAACAGCAAGCCGTCGGCCTCAACGAGGTCAACGCCGCTGTCAATCAGATGGACCAGGTCACACAGCAGAACGCCGCGATGGTGGAAGAGGCCACTGCGGCGGCGCATTCCCTCCGCGAAGAGACGGTGGTGCTCGCAGACCTGATCGGCAAGTTCCGCTACGGCGGCTCGCGGGCAGCCCCCGCGCCGCAGTCAAAGACCTCACCCGTCCACGCCGCCCAGCGTAAGGCCCAAACCTTCGCTGAAAGCCGCCCGGGCACGATCGGCGCCACCGCGCTGAAGACCGAAAGCTGGGAGGAGTTCTGATGCAGGATGTCTTGGCCCAGGGCCGATTGGAACTGATCTCCTTCGAGATCAGCGGTCAGGAATTCTGCATCGACATCTCGGTGGTCCGCGAAATCCGCGGTTGGACGCCAGCGACGCCGATGCCCAATACGCCCAGCTATATTCTCGGCGTGATCAATCTGCGTGGCGCGGTCATGCCCGTCTTCGACCTTCGCAGCCGCCTGGGTCTGGGACGCACGGAGCCTTCGTCCCGCAATGTCATTGTCGTGGTTCGCTCGGCGAACCAACTGGTGGGGCTGCTGGTCGACGCGGTGCAAGAGACTTTCATGGTCGACGCCGATGTTCTCCAAGCGCCGCCGGCGATGGAGTTGAACGGCGAAGCCTTTGTCGACGCGATCATTCCGCTGGAAGGTCGCATGCTCAGCCGTCTGGTGGTGACGGCGCTGGTCCCCGGCTCGGCGGCGCTGGCGGCCTGACAGAAGCCGTAGTGGCCGGTCGGCCAAATCCGCTGTCCGAGTCCCGTCGCCGGAGGCTGGTCGCTCTCAGAGCGCTTTCGCGCTGTAAGATTCTGAAACAGCGGCGCGCCATGTTTTGGCACGCTTCCGGGGTTTTGTGCTCCTTGAGCGACACGCGCGACGGCGCCTGGTCTCGCAAATCTCTGAAAGAACGAAGTTACTCAAAATAGGTTTTCCGCGCACCTTGCGGCATCGCTCTTGCGGTTACGCCCTTGCCGAGACCATCGGCGTTCAGTGAGGGATGACCATGAAGAACCTGAAGACCCTGGCCGCCGTTGTGGCTCTGTCGGCTGGCTTTGCCGGCGCCAACGCCGCCCTGGCCCAAACCACCACCCCGGCCACGACCGATCCGGCGCCGACCTCGTGCCGTCCGACCGACCCCTGCTATGACGTCCTGCCGAGCCAGAGCTCGGTCACCAACCAGTCGTTCGACGGCACCGCGCTGTCGCGCTTGGACCTGCAAGTCGACGCGGCGCTGAACGGTGTGAAGGCCGCCTCGACCGCCGTCGCCAACAGCCTGAAGCTGGAAGGCCGCGAGCTCGATAAGATGGAAGCGAATCAATCGCTGACCCACGGCGACGTCGTCGCCGAGCTGAACGCCACGCTGCCCAGCGTCGTTGGCGATGTCGACCTCAGCGCCACCGCGATCGGCAACACCGTTTCGGCCAATGTCGACGCCATCGGTGACATCAAGGTCACCCAAGTCGTGAACCGCGACCCGACCGCCAAGATCAACGCCTATCTCGGCGACATCGACGGCAACGTGAACATCGCCGCCACCGCCATGGCCAATAACGTCTCGATCAACGGCGACTTCGCCACCGCCAAGCTGTCGCAGACCTCGATCGGTACGCCCGTCATCGCGACGGCGAGCGTCGGCATCGAACGCGCCGCCGGCGCTGTCGACGTCGCCGCCACGGCCATCGGCAACTCGATCGCGCTCAAGGGCTTCTAAGCCGCTTTGTGTCTCGCCGACGGCAAGACCGTCGGCGAGACCAAGCATGCGAGGGCATGGCATGACCAAGGTTTCCACGCTTCGCGGCGCGCTCCTCGCGCCGATCGCTCTGATGGTTTGGGCGGGACTGGCCTGCGCGCAAACCAGCGCGTTGAGCAACCGGATCGAGCGCGGCTACGGCTCCAGCGCCGATGTGATGGACAAGACGTTCAACCCATCGACGCGCGACGCCAACGGCAATCGGATCGTGGCGGATGGCGTCATCCAATCGGGTGTTGGCAACAGCGCCTTGACGACCAACTCGACCAACAGTCTGGCCGGCGCTCAGTACTTTCAGAGCGGCGCGGCCGGTTCGGCCTCCGCCACCGCGATCGGCAATATGATCCGGATCGATGTCAACGGCACCGGCAACACGGTGGTTCTGAACAGCACCCAGATCAACAACGCCCCGGTTTCGGCCAACGCCGTGCTGAACGGCGTCGCCAGCGCCAGCAACTAGCTCTGTTCTTTGTTTCTCCGCTCCGAGGACTCCCGATGCGCCCGATGAAACGCTGGATGCTGCTCCTGGCCACGACCTGCCTTCTGGCCGGCCAGGCCCAAGCCGGCGACCTCTATGCGAATCCGATCAACGAGGCCCCCGCGACGCGGAACCCCACGGGTTATACCGACGCCCTGGTCTGTCTGGCGCAAGCGCGTCCGCATACGCCGCTACCCCGGATCGCGGTCGGCCGGATCGCCGACTACACGGGCAAGGTCGAGTTCGAGACCGGTGCGCGGATCAGCCAAGGCGCCTCGCTGTTCGCGATCACGGCGCTGGGCAAGGCCGGCTTCCCGGTTGTGGAGCGCCTGGACAACACGGTGGCCGAGATCGAGCTCAACTACGCTCGCCAGCATCTTCTCTCGGACAATCCCGAGCGCGCCGGTCGTGACGCTAACAACTTTCGCCGGATCTATGCCGGTCAGATCGCGGGATCGTCATACTACATCGTCGGCGGCATCACCGAGTTGAACACCAATATCGCCTCGAGCGGTGTCAACGCGACGGCCGGGTCCAAGGATACCGACGGCGTTCGCGGCGGGATCAATGCTCAGCGGTTCGTGATGAACGTCGCCATGGACCTTCGCCTGGTCAATTCGCGGACGCAGGAAGTGGTCGACATGGTCTCGTACCAAAAGCAGGTGCGCGGCGCGAGTTTCGACCTGGGTCTGACCGCCGGCGGCGACAAGAACGCAGCGGTTCTTTCAGGTGGACGCGGCGCGATGGAGCCGCTGCAGGCCGCCGTGCGCACCCTGGTCGAACGCGGCGTCTTTGAACTTACCGCCAACTTCTATGGCCAGGACCTAAAGCAAGGCTGCCTGCCGCCGGAAGCCGAGCCGGAAGGCCCGCCGCCGCCGCGCTACGCCAGCGCGCGCGCCTTGGCCCAAAACGGGGTTTCCCGCGGCGCTATCCAGTAATCCTTAGCTTCTTTGGGTGAAGCTTGGTCGCGGCCCCGTCACAGGCCGCGATTGGGACGACCCCTTGATGAAGCTCCGCCAACCCTTGTTGCTTTCGGTCGCGCTTCTGCCTGTTCTGGCGGCTTGCGCCACCAGCGCCGACCCCAAGACCGGCCTTTACGCCAAACCCATCGGCGGCGCGCCGGCGACCGTCAACGACACCGCCTACTCCTCGGCCCTGCGCTGCCTGACGCAAAACGCCGGTCAGACGCCACCGCGCGTCGCCGTCGGTGCGATCTCGGACCTGACAGGCAAGCGGGACATCGAGACGGGCGCCAAGGTGACGCAAGGCGCCGCGCTCTTCGCGATGACCGCGCTCAACAAGGCCGGCGTCCCCATCGTCGAGCGGTTCGATCGCGGCATCTCCGACGTCGAGATCGCCTATGCGCGCGATCGGGTTCTTTCGGACAATCCCCAACAGGCCGGAACCGTGGCGGACAACGCCCGGCCGATCTATGCCGGCCAGATCGCCGGCTCCGACTACTACATCGTCGGCGGCATCACCGAGCTGAACTACAACATCAGCTCCAGCGGCCTGGATGCCCGGGGCGGCGATGTGGGAACGGCCGGCCTCAAGGCGTCGCTGACCACCGGCAAGTTCGTCATCAATGTCGCGATCGACCTGCGGCTCATCGACACCCGCTCCCAAGAGGTGGTCGACATCACCTCGTACCAGAAGCAGATCGTCGGCCGGGAGATCAAGGCGGGCGTCTTCGACTTCCTCAATGGCAATGTCTTCGACATTTCGGGCGGCAAGAGCGCGCTTGAGCCGATCCAGCTGGCCGTACGCACGCTGGTCGAGCGGAGCGTCTACGATTTCGCCGCCTCGCTGCACCAACAGCCTTACGAGCAATGTATGGGCGACGAGGCCAAGGCTTCCCGAGCGCTGCAGGCCAAACGTTCGAACAAATCCTCGGCCGTCGCGGCTGCGCCCTCCAGGGCCGTATCGACCCCGCCTCCCGCCAAAGCCGCCCCCGAGGGACCGGCCTACGGCGGTCCGTACCTCGATCGATCACGCTGGCTGCCCAAAAGCTAGGGCGCCTTTCCTGCTGGGTGAAGAGGCTACCCGTCTAAGGGCGCAGGCAGGTCCGCACGTTGGCCTCTATCCGGTCGAAGAGGATCGTTCGGCTTGACACAGGGTCGTCGTCTCCGGCGCAGGCGAACCAGATAGAGGCCAACAGGCGGGCCAGAACGCTGGCGTTGCCCAGCAGATCCGCGTCCGAAAGCGCGAACGTACGGCCAAGGCTGTCGCGCAGCGTGCCCCCATAGGAGAAGCGGATAACCGCGCCCGCTGCGGCGAGTTCTGGTCGTCGAAGCGCCGCCAGGAACAGCCGCCGGCGGCGGACAACGGCGCTGGATGGCGCATCGGCGGTGACATGGAAGCGAAGGGCCGCGAACAGCGCGTCAGGCGTCGCGATCTCATTGATGGCCGCCTGAGGGGCCGCTTCCTCCGTCATCGCCTGGACTTGGCCGCGGATCGCGCCGGCGACCAGATCTTCGATTGAACGGAAATGATGGGTCACCGATCCCGTCGTGACGCCCGCGTGCTTGGCGACCGCGCGGTGCGTCAGGCCCGCCAGTCCCTTCTCCTCAACCACTTCGCCGGCGGCCTTGGCGATGCGCATCGCCGACGGGGGCACCGAGCCATGCGGGCGGGCGCCGGCCGCGCGCTCCGCTGTCGCCACCGCGCCGCGCGGGGGGCGCGTGGGAGCCCCAAGGCAGATCGTGGCGAGGCGTTCCACCATCTCGACCAAGGCCGCGCCCTCCAGCGCTGTCGACCAGCGAGACAGATGGTAAAGCGCCTCGTGCTCGAAGAAGGCGTGGAGCACGCGGCCGTCCAGTGCGGACAGTTCAAAGCGTTGCGCCGTGCGGATCCAGAAGTCGCGCCAGAGTCGCGTCCAGGCGGCCGAGGGGCCCTGGCCAGGCCAGGCGGTTACGGCTTCCTGATAGGTCAGCGCCAGCGGGCGGGCGGCCGAAGTCCATGCGCCGAGGACATGAAGCAGCGCCCAAGCCGCGCCATCCGGGGAGGGGGGAAGGGCGGCGATTTCGCTCTCGCGGTCGACCAGCCAAGCGCCGGTATCTTCGACGCCTTGCTCAACGACCACATGTAACAATCGTTCTAAATTTCCGAAGTTGTAGTGGATCGCGCTGGCGGATGTGTCCGCTTGCGCGGCGATAGCGCGCGCCGACGCCGCAGCGATTCCCTCTTGGGCGACCAGAAATCCAGCGGCCGCAACGAGGCGCTGGCTGGTGTTGCTCTGCGCTTCCGGCGTTTGTGCGGCTACGGATGTTGTCGGTGGTGGGGGGGAGGGGAGCGGGCGACCATGGCGCATATTCCCCGGCCCCATCGGGATCGCAAGGTCTGCCGCTGCTGATCTTCGACCTTCGTGGAAATGAAACATAACATTCGTTCTACAGTCACAGCAAAAGCCTAGATGCGCCTCAAGCACGGCGTCGGCCGGACAAGCTCGGGGACAGACATGAAACGGCAATTCCAGACGGCGCGGCGCGCCGGCCTGATGGCGGGCGTCGCGGCCCTGGCGCTGAGCGGGGCCGCGCACGCTGCGGACGCGACGACAACTGCGCCGGCCGACGGGGTAACGGGTCTTGAGGAGGTCGTCGTCACCGCCCAGAAGCGCAAGACCAACCTGCAGGACACCCCGATCGCCATCTCGGCCATGGACAGCGAGGCCCTTAAAGCCCGTCACGTGCAGTCCATTGAGGATCTCGGCGACGGCTCCATCCCGTCTCTGCGCGTAGCCCCATTCTTCGCCCGCAAATCGGCCCTGACGATCGGGATGCGCGGTATCGGCGCGCTCGGCGACGCTAACCAGCCCGCGCGCGATCAGGCTGTCGGCGTCTATGTCAACGGCGTCTATCTGGGCCGGGCCCAGGGGCTGGGCTCGGCGCTCTACGACGTGGAGCGCATCGAGGTTCTGAAGGGCCCGCAAGGCACGCTGTTCGGCCGCAACACCGAGGGCGGCGCTGTCAGCATCGTGACGCGCGCGCCGACCGGCGAGTTCGGCATGAACACCACGCTGGGCTACAGCAACTACGAGGGCTACAAGGCCGAGAGCCACATCGATCTGCCGGCGTTCGCCGGCGTCAGCGTCAAGATCGACGCCTTGGTGACCAAGCGTGGCGGCACGACGAGCAATCCGAGCACCACGGCGCAGCCGGACTTCAACAGTTACGACAAGCGCGGCTTGAACCTGGAAGCCGCGTGGCGGGCCTCCGACGTGTTCAAAGCCGACTACGCCTATGACGTCTCTTACGACGGGTCGACGCCCTATCTCGTTCAACTCGAGAAGCGCGGCGCGCTGGCGCCCGCGCCTTTGACGCCGCCGCAGCCCAACCGCGCCAAGAGCGCCTTGGTCGGCGTGCCCTTGCAACTGAGCGAAGGCCACACCTGGGGCCATCGCCTGAATATGACCTGGACCCTGGCGGACAACCTCGATCTGAAATCGATCAGTTCCTACCGCAAGCTGAAGCAGACCCAGTTCGACAACGGCGCGGTGGCCCTGTCGGTGTTCGTGCCCAACGCGCCTTTCGCGCGCTATAGCGTCGCGCGCGTCTGGCAGGATCAGGTCAGCCAAGAATTCCAGCTGGTCGGCAAGACCGAGCGCCTGGAATATGTCGCCGGCGTCTTCTACTTCCGCGAGAAGGTCAGCGACAACGCCCAGACCCCGAACTCGTTGCAGTGGAACGCGACGGGCACGGGCTTCACCCCGCTGCCGGTCAATTTCAGCACCCATCCCCTGGACCGCGCGAGCCACGTCGTCACCACCAGCTACGGCGCCTTCGGCCAGGGCGCTTGGACCCCTCCGGTTTTTGAGGACAAGCTGCACGTCACGGTCGGCGGGCGCATCACCCGGGACGCCAAGAAGGGGCAACTGGACGTCGTCAACGGCGCCTTGCCTAGCTATGTCGACGCCAACAAGAACACCATCGTGGGCAAGGTGCCGCTGGACGAGTCCTGGAGCCACTTCGACCCGATGGTCAGCCTGGCCTATGACGTGACGCCGGACGTCAGCCTCTACGGCCGCTGGGCTACGGGCTACAAGGCGGGCGGCGCCAATTCGCGCTCTTTGACCTACCGCGCCTTCGATCCTGAGAAGGTCGAGATGTTCGAACTCGGCGCCAAGACCGAGTTCTGGGATCGTCGCGGCCGGGTGAACGTCGCGCTCTTCAGCGGCGACATCAAGGACGCGCAGGTCGACTTCAGCGTTCTCGTGCTGAACAACAATCGTGGGACTCTGGAGACCACCAACGCCGCCAGCGGCAAGACCAAGGGTTTCGAGCTCGACTTCGCCTTCGTGCCTCTCGAAGGGCTGACGCTCTCAGGCGCCTATGCCTACACCGACATCAAGCTCTCGAAGGCGTTCAACCCCTTCACCAACGCGCGATCGACGATCTATCCGCTTTACAGCCCCAAGAACGCTGGCAGCGTGGCGGTGGATTATGTTCGTCCGGCCTTCGGCGCGACGTTCAAGGCGCACTTGGACGCCAACTTCGCCGACGCCCAGATCACCAATACGACGGATCCGACGCCCAGCGACAAGTCGTTCACGATGAACGGTCGCCTGGCGCTGGCGGATATCCGCTTGGGCGAGGGCGCCTCGGCCCTGCAGTTGTCGGTATGGTCGCGCAACCTGACCAACAATTCGTATGCCTTCCTGCGAAACACCAACGCCGCCCTGGGGACCTACGCGATCTTCAACGAGCCGCGCACCTTCGGCGTCGAAGCCAATGTGAAGTTCTGAGGATGGGAGCGCTGAACGTGGATCGCCGTCTCTTTCTCTCCGCCGCCGGCGCTTGGGCGCTCGCGCCCGCCGCGCGCGCGGCTGTCATCCTGGACGCCAAGGTCGCGCGCACCGCACCCGGAGCCGTGCGGCTTGATTGGACGGGCGCCAGGGCTGTCTCGGTCTTCGTGTCCGCCGACCCGGCGGCCGCCAAGCCCGCCATGCGCGCGTTGAAGACGGCCGCTGGCGCGACCGCCGAACTCGGCGCGCCGGTGTCGCCAAGACCCTATTTCCTGGTGACGGCGGCGGATGGTCGCCAGACCCGGGTGGCCGAGCGCCTGTTGCCGCTGGAAGGCGGCCGCAATTTCCGCGACCTCGGCGGCTGGCGGACCGCTGATGGACGTCAGGTCAAATGGGGCAAGATCTATCGCTCCGGCGTGATGAGCGGACTAACCCTGGCCGACTTCGCCTATCTGTCGAAGCTGGGTGTGACCACCATATGCGATCTGCGAAGCCCGCAGGAGCGCGCGAGCGAGCCCAGTCCGTTCCTCAAAGCGGGCGGAGCAAAGGTGATCGCCACGGACTACGACATGAGCGCTTCGATGGCCGCGTTCGCGAAGCTGTCGAACCGCGAAGAGGCTATCCAGGGCTTTGCAGACGCCTATGTCACGTTCCTGGACATGTTGACGCCGCACTACACGGACATGTTCGCCCGCCTCGTCGCCAACGAGGGACCGCTGACCTTCAACTGCAGCGCAGGCAAGGACCGCACAGGCATGGCGTCGGCCCTGATCCTGTCCGTGCTGGGCGTGCCGCGTGAAACGGTGCTGCAGGACTACGCTTTGACCGAGGTCTATACGCCGCCGTCCTACTACATCCAGCAGATGCGCCAGTCCGGTGCGAGCACCAGCGGCGTCTCAGCCCAGCAAGCCCAGGCGCTCGCCAAGCTGCCGCCCGAGGTTCTGCAGGTCATCATGGGGTCCGATCCCGAGGTCATGCGCCGCGCTCTGGCGACCATCGACACCCGGTTCGGCGGACCGATCGCCCTGTCCAAGGCTCGCTTTGGCCTGACCGATGCGTCGGTCGGCAAGCTGCGGAGAGCGTATCTCGTCTGACATGCCCGGGGCGGCGGTCCTCTCGACCCAGGAGCGTTCAGGTCCGCTGTCGGAGGACGGTCGCGCCTTCCGAAACGCTCATGAGGTTTGAGGCTCGGCCGCCCCGTCGCCAGTCTTCACACACGCGCTAATCGCGGCCGCGAGTTGGCGAATGTCGATTGGCTTGGCGACAACCGCGTTCGCGCCGCCCCTCCGATAACGTTCGACCTGTTCAGGCAAGGTGTTGGCGGTCAGGGCGATGATCGGCGTGGGCGCGACGCCTGCGTCGGTTTCCTTGCGCCGGATTTCCGTGATGGCGGCTTCTCCGTCCAGAACCGGCATCTGCACGTCCATCAGCACCAGATCCCAAAGTTCCGCCTCGAAGGCTTGAAGCACTTGTGCGCCATCCTCCACCAAGACGGCGTTCAAGCCGAGCTGTGACAGGATTTCGGCGAGCACCGTGCGATTGACCGCATTGTCTTCGGCCACGAGCACTCGCAGTCCAGATGGGGCGCTTGGCGCTGGATCATGTACGGCGGAGGGGGCTTGTTCGGTGGGGGCGACCGCGATCCTCAAAGGCAGGCTGACCGTAAAGGCCGAGCCGACACCCAAGGTGCTTTCGACTGAGATGTCGCCGCCCATCAGACGCACGAGCTCTCGGCTGATGGTCAAGCCAAGGCCGGTGCCGCCATAGGTGGCGGCGGTCGAGCGCTCGGCCTGGGCGTAGGCCTGGAAGACGCGGCTCAGCGCATCGGGCGTCATACCCGCGCCCGTGTCGGTGACGGTCAGCAGAAGCGTGTCGTCGATACGGCGGGACCGGATCGTAACGGCGCCCGTAGGGGTGAACTTCAGCGCGTTGCCGACCAGATTCATCAGCACTTGTCGCAGTCGCAAAGGGTCGCCCAGGACGAAGGCGGGGGTCTCATCGTCGAGGTCCAGGATCAAGGCCAGGCCCTTGCTCTCGGCTACGCCCGCGAAGGTGGCCTTCACGCGCCGCAGGGTGTCATTCAGGCAGAAGGCGGTCTCGTCCAGCTTGATCTTACCAGCCTCGATCTTCGAGTAGTCCAAAGCGTCGTTGAGAAGCTCCAGCAGCGATCGCCCGCTCTCCTGCAAGGCCTGGAGCCTGGCTTGCTGCTCGGGGACCAGGGGGTGACGCGACATGATCTCCGCCATGCCCAGCACCCCGTTCAGCGGCGTGCGGATCTCGTGGCTCATGATCGCCAGCAGTTGGGATTTCGCGCGACTGGCTTCATGGGACGCACGCGCCTTCTCAAGAGCCAGGGTCCGATCACGGCGGTCCAGACGTTGGGTCAGAGCCTGCACGCGCGCGGCGGCCAGGGTCACGCCCAGAAGCCCCAGGCCTGTCACCCAGAGAAGGATGGTGGCCGACCGGTTCGCCGTCTCCAGGTTTCGGAGGCTCTCGGCAAGGTCCTGCTGTTGCCCGTCACGAAGGGCTGTCTGGGCGTCGCTCAACGCAAACAGCGCGGCAAGTTCGCGCGCAGAGGGGCGTGCTGGAGATCCCAACACGGCCAGTTTCTCACGGTCGGGAAGGGCCGAGACCGCGCTGATCGCCAGCTCCAGTTGCTTCACCTGAGCGCTTCGCGCCGTATCGTGTTCGTAGAGTTGAGCCAGTCGTCGCAGCGCGCGATCACGCGTCTGGATGATCTCGTTGCGCCCGCCCTGTGGTCGCTCTGTCTCGTCAATACGTCTCTGATGATCCGCCGCGTAAGTGTTGTCGAAGACCGTGTCAGCGACGGCGATGCCCTCGAAGGCGGTTTCAATTCGTCCTTGAGCGACATCGACACTGTGCTGCGAGAATGCGCCCAGGACGACACAGAACAGGCACGCCAATGGACCGGCGATGAGGGGCGCGCGGGAGCGCCGGAGTCTCGACCAGCGAACCAAGCGTCGAAATTGAAGCATACTGTTCTTTCGGCTGTCTGGTCTGAATTAGACGAAAGGAGGTGATTTGAGGTAACTGATCTCGGGTTTACGGGAGCCGAAAATGCCGCCCGGCGCCGTTAGGCGCGCCCCTTGCGGCTAGGGAATCGATTGCATCGTGTGATCTATCAATTCTGATTCGGAGTTTAGATTAATCAGCTGTCGCGGCCGCTGTAACAGCATTCTCTACAACTTGCGCTTTTGGGCCTTATGCTGCCTCTATCGTCAGAGTTTCTTCTGGGCTCGCAGGTGCGCTTGGAAGGCCTCGACGAACAACCGGACCTTGGCCGGCACGAAGCGGGTGGTGGGATAGACCCCCCACACCGATTGCGTCGGGATGACGACGTCGCTGGGGGTAATTTCAATCAGACGGTGACTGGCGAGGTCATCCTGAACGTTCCAAGCTGAGAGACGAACGATGCCCAGGCCCTCGATCGCGGCCTGTTGCAGCGCCTCGAAACTGTCGGCGACAAAGCGTCCTGAAACACGCTGTTGCACCGGCTTGCCGCCGCGCTCAAAAGTCCACTGGGTCATACCGGGCAGCAGCAGGCATTCGTGTGCGGCGAGGTCGGTCATGATCTCGGGCGTTCCGCGCCGCTCAAGATAGCCAGGCGAGGCGTAAAGACCACGCGGATTATCCGCCAAGCGGCGGGCCACGAGCGTGCTGTCGCGCATCGGGCCGATCCTCAAGGCCAGGTCGATGCCTTGAGCGGCGATGTCGACAATCCCGTCGGTCAGCAGCAACTCCGCGCGCAGATCGGGATTGTCGCGCAGGAAGCTCGCCATCATCGGGGTGACGATCTTGCGCCCAAACGGCACCGAGGCGGTGATGCGCAACAATCCCGATGCGCCGGCCTTAGCCGGGCGGACCGCCGCGCGACCTTCGGCCTCTTGCTCGAGCATGGCTTGAGCGTGCGGCAGAAGGGCTTCGCCCTCAGGCGTCAGAGACAACGAACGCGTGGTCCGATGAACCAGGCGTACGGAGAGCTCGGCTTCTAGCGCCGCCAGTCGACGTGAGGCGGCCATGGGGCTGACACCGAGGCGACGCCCTGCAGCGGCTAGGCTACCGGCCTGAGCGGCTTCGACGAACACAGCCAGGTCAGCGAGGTCCATTATATCGAAATCCGTTGTGGCGGTTTCTCTTATCGCATCACTACTGCGCGATGCAGAGATAATCCATGTCCTTCCCGCAGCGCGCAAAGGTTGCGGGAGACTTTTTATGAGGATGTTCGCTCAATCACCGGTCCGGTCGGTCGGACAAAGCCTGGGCAAGGGTTTGACCTTTACGATGGCGGTGGCGGCCGGCGTCGCCGTGGCCAACATTTACTACAGCCAGCCCATGTTGGGCTTGATGCAGCGTGACCTGCGCAGTGGATTGGCGGGGCTCATTCCGACCGTGACGCAGTTGGGTTACGCGGCGGGGCTCTTCTTTCTGGCGCCGTTGGGGGATCTGTTCGAACGCAGGCGCCTGATCGTCGTCCAGTTCTTGGTTCTGACGCTGGCCCTGATCGCCGCCGCTGCGGCGCCCAGCGCGGCCTTGATCATCTTGGCGTCCTTGATCGTGGGCGCGGCCGCCACCGTGGCTCAGCAGGTCGTGCCCTTCGCCGCGCATCTGGCGCGGCCCGAGCGGCGCGGCGTCGTGGTTGGGGCAGTGATGTCGGGCGTGCTGTGCGGTATTCTGCTGAGCCGCACCCTTGCGGGGTTCGTGGCCGCGCACGCCGGCTGGCGCGAGATGTTCTGGTTGGCCGCGCCCTTGGCTTTTGCCGTCGGCCTCTGGATGGCCGTCCGCCTGCCGGTCAGCAAGCCCGAGACCGATCTGACCTACGCCGCATTGTTGCGGTCGCTCGTCCAGCTGTGGTCGGCGCTTCCGGGGTTGCGCCTGGCCGCGATCACCCAGGCCCTGCTGTTCGCCGCGTTCAGCGCCTTCTGGACCATCCTGGCCCTTCGCCTCCAGCAGCCGCCATTCGGACTGGGCGCCGATGTCGCGGGGCTGTTCGGGTTGGTCGGGGCTGTCGGGGTCCTGACCGCTCCGATCGCCGGGAGGATCGCCGATAACCACGGGCCACGCGCCATGATCGTGCTAGGCGCGGTCCACGCTCTCGTCGCCTGGGCGGTCTTCGGGCTGTGGAGCTCGCTCGCCGGCCTCGTCTTTGGGGTCATCCTTCTGGATTTCGGCGTACAGAGCGCGTTGATCTCCAATCAACATGTCGTCTACGCCCTCCGTCCGGAAGCCAGGGCGCGATTGAATACGATCTTCATGGGCGCGATGTTTCTGGGCGGCGCGACCGGCTCCGCCGCCGCCACGCAACTCTGGTCCTGGGGAGGATGGGCCGCAGTCTCCGCCCTCGGCGGCGGGCTCGCGGCGATCGCCACGGGTCTGCAGCTGGCCAAAATGAAGGAAAAGGTATGAGAGGCTGGAAGAGGAAATGGGGGGATACGACAGGTGTTAAACCTGTGACACCTCGTTGAATGACCCTAAATCTGCATGAAATCCAGAGTCTTAACGATGCGGCGCTCCGTGTCGGCTTGGCTAGGCTCGCCTGGCCGGACATCCTTGTGCGTGATGACCTGAAATGGAGAAGAAAGCCGCGCATGCCGAGAGTTTCGTCGTGTCCAACTCCGATACTTGGTGCGTTCGTGGCGGTCGGCCTGCTGTTGTTGGTCTAGCCCGGCGATGGTCTCGCCCAGACCGCCGCCACGGCGCGGACGACGACGCGAAGCGACCAGACCGCCGCGGTCCTTCGCTGGCGTATCGTTCCGCCGCACCACGAAACCATCAAGGCCTATGTCGATGCGGGCGCGAAAGAGACCAAGGCCCATGTCCTCACCGAGAGGAAAAGATCTGAAACATCGACGGCGCGCTTGTAGGCCCGCCACCACTCGGCCCGTTCCTGCCCGGGGGGGGCGGGGGGAGCTCTGGGTTTCAGCCGTAACCGATGGTCAGTCGGCCTAGGTCTTGGACGCCTTGCCCGTCGACGATTGTGGACGCAGGAGCGCTCTGGCCCCCAGGGCGAAGAAGCCGGCCGTCAGGCCCCAGAACGCCGAGCCTACGCCAAACAGCGTTAGCCCGGAGGCCGTGGCCAGAAAGGTGACGATCGCCGGATCGCGGTCGGCGGTCGGCGCCAGCATCCCTTCGATCGCGCCCAGCAGGGCCGGGATCAAGGCCAGTCCCGTCAAGGCCGCTATGACGGTGTGCGGCAAGCTCAAGAAGGCGCCGACCAGGAACGGCGAGAACAGCGCCAAAAGAAGGTAGAAGCCGGCGTAGATCACCCCGACAGCCCATCGCCGCGTCGCGTCGGGATGAGCTTCCGGATTGGTGCAGATGGCCGCCGTGATCGCCGCCAGATTCACCCCGTGCGCCCCGAAGGGCGCGGCCAGCAGGGACGCCAAGCCGACGCCGGCCAAGAGCGGGCGCGCCGGCGGGCGATAGCCGGCTGAGCGCAGCACCACGAGGCCAGGCAGGTTCTGCGAGACCAGGGTCACCAGGAAAAGCGGCAGGGCGAGACTGACGATCGCTGCGGGCTGAAAGACCGGCGTTTGAGCGGCCAGCATCCCCAGGACATGGCCCGAGGACGGCCAGGAAAGGCCGCCGCGCGTCAGGGTGAGCGCAACCCCGGCCATCAGAGCCAGCAGCATCGCATAGAGCGGAGCGCGCTGCCGAGCCGCGAGGAAGACCGCCAGGATCAGGCCGACCAGAACCGGGTCCACCGTGGCCGTGCGAAAGAGAGTCAGGCAGAACGGCAAAAGGACACCAGCCAGCATGGCGGAGGCGACGGCGCTCGGAATCCGTTCGGCCAGTCGACCCAAGGCCGGAATCAGGCCGAGCACGATCGCCAGCAGGGCCGAGATGACGAAAACGCCGAGGGCGACAGGCCATGAAATGTCAGCGGTGGTTCCCGCCAGCAGCGCCGCGCCGGGCGTCGACCAGGCCAGTACGACGGGCATCCGCAGGCCCAGCGACAATGCCCCACCGGCAAGGCCGATGGACAGGCAAAGGGCGGTGACAGCCGAGCCTGTTTGTTCGGCGCTCGCGCCCAGCACCTGCATGGCCTGAACGACCAGCGCAACCGTTCCGCCGAACCCGATCAAGGTGGCGATCAGGGCGGAGGACCAAGCGGTGATGGGGAGGGTTCTGAAGGCCATGGGTCTCGTCGCATAGCAGGATAGCCGCAACCGCTTCCAGCCGCCTCATGGGCGCAGCCGCCAGCGCGGACGGCGCGGTGGCGGCTGGCTCAACGAACGTCGAGATGGGTGTTTGCCTTACTTCTTTTTGCGGAACGCGGTCTTGGCGGCCGTGTCGATCACATCGGCCACCGCGTCAGGGCGGCTCAGGAAGACGACGTGGCTGCCCTTTATCTCCACGGCTTCAGCGCCGATGCGGATGGCGGTCTTGCGCAACAGCTTCGGATCGATGGCGCCGTCCTCGGTCGCCACGACGAACCAACTGGGCTTCACGCGCCAAGCGGCGTTTGTGACCTTGTCGCCGAAGGCTGACATGGCGATCGGGACCTGGGAGTCGCGCATGAAGGCCGCGTCGGCGTCGCTGATATCGGCGGCGAAGCCCGACTTGAACTTGGCCAGATTGACGAAGCCGAAGCCGTCGGCCTGCGGCTCGATGACGAAACCGGCAGGAGCAGGGATCTCGGCGAACTGGTCGCCGGTGGACTCGCCGGTGTCCGGCGCCAGGGCGGCGACATAAACCAGGCCCGCGACCTTGGGGTCGGCGCCGGCCTCGGTGATCACCGTGCCGCCGTAGGAGTGGCCGACCAGGATAGTGGGACCGTCCTGGCGGGCCAGCACGCGGCGGGTGGCGGCGACGTCGTCGGCCAGCGAGGTGAGCGGGTTCTGAACGATGCTGACCTTGTAGCCCTGGGCGGTCAGGCGGTCGTAGACCCCGCGCCAGCCGGAACCGTCGGCGAAGGCGCCGTGGACCAGGACGACGTTGCGAACGGTCGGAGCGTGTGCGCCATGCGAGGCTTCGGTCTGAGCGTGCGCTGCGCCGGCGAGACCGGTCAAAGTGACAGCGACAAGGATGTTGCGAGCTTGACGGATCATTGGAGCTTTCCTTCGTAAAAGCGAGTCGACATTTATTGTTGGAATAAAAATTATCGCGATAATTATCTTTTAGTGGTGGCTTAGGTCGCTGTCCAGAGAAATTTATCGCGATATGTTTTTCGAAAAGGCCCCATACGAGGCGCCCGGAGACGACCACGAGCGCCTGCGCCTCAACGATGAAACCAAGGTCTGAGCGTTAAGGAGCCGCATCTAGGGCTGCATTGGGGTCTGAGGCGCCGGCGACTCCGAATCCCCAGGTCGAGTAGCGACCGGCGAGGTCCTTGATCAATTGAGGTGCTCAGACGGTGGGGATCGTGCCGCCGTCGATGACATACTCCGCGCCGTGAATGGCCAAGGCGCGGTCTGAAGCCAGGAACGCAATCAGTTCGGCGACCTCTTCGGGCTTGGCCGGCCGGCCAAGCGGAATGCCGCCAAGGGCGGTCAGGATGCTTTGTTTGGCCTCGTCGAGGGTTCCGCCCGTGCTGTCGGCTATCCGGCGCATCAGGTCCTCGGCCGCCTCGGTGTGGATCCACCCTGGCGACACGACATTGACCCGCACGCCCCTGGGCCCGACCTCCTTGGAAAGGGCCTTGCTGTAGGTGGTGAGGGCGGCTTTGGCGGCGGCGTAGGCCGTGGTCGACTCCGGAAGAGGCAGCGTCCTCTGGATAGACGACACGTGGACGACCGCGCCGCGTCCGCGCGACAGCATCTGCGGTAAGAGCGCCCGATCCAGACGCACCGCGGTCATCAGATTGAGGTCGAGCTCCGCAGCCCAGTGCGCGTCGGACAGCGCTGAAAAACCGCCGCCGGGCGAGGACGACCCGCCCAGGACGTGGATGAGAACATCGACGCCGCCGAAGCGTTCGATTGCAGCCTCTGCCAGTTGGCTCGCGCCATGCGGTGTCGTCAGGTCGACTTGCACGACAGAGGCGCCGGCGGGGGCGTTGGCGGCGCTGCGAGCGGCGGTGATGACGCTCGCCCCGCCTCGCAGCAGGCGTTCGACCGTCGCGCGTCCCGCGCCCTTAGTGCCGGCGGTGACCACGGCGCGAACGCCTTCGAAGTCGACGAGGTTCATGGCGTGATCTCCAGGTCGGCGATCTGCTCGTCCGCGAGAACAAAGAAGTAGCGCAGATCCGTAGGGCTGCCGGGGAAGTCGCCGGTGAGGCGGGCGGTCACGACGATCCGGCCCTTGTCGACGGCGATCGCGAACGGTTCGACGCTGTAGGTGTACTTTTTAGACGACTGTTCTTTCCATCGCCGGATGGAGTCTCGCCCCACATAGGTGTTGCGCTCGTCGCGCACGATCGCTCCGCCGGTAAAGCACTGGGCGATCGCGTCTGCGTCCTTGCTTTTGTCGGTGTCGAAGTACCGGGCGATGGGAGGGGGCAAATTGATGGTCATGACAGCTCCTTTCTCGTAGGCGGGGCGCCGGTCCAGGGACCGTTTCCTTTTAAGTCGGTTTCACGCGCGGCCGATGAGTTCAAATAGCGCTGGACCAGTATCCATATAATCGGGACAAATCGGCATGTGGTGTTGTGCTGGAGGGGACAATGGAGCGCCTCAAGCTCATCGAGCTGGAAGCCGTGCTGGCCATCGCTCGCAAAGGGTCCTTCCGGGCGGGTGCGCTGGACTTGGGCTTATCGGCGACTGCTTTGAGCAACACGGTCGCCAAGCTCGAACAACGGCTTGGCGTGCGAGTGTTTCATCGCACGACCCGCAGTGTGTCGCTGACGGACGCGGGGCGCGCGTTCGTCGCGCAACTGCGCCCGGCGGTGCAAAGTATCCATGACGCTGTGGAGGCGGCGCGCTCGCAGCAGGATACGCCGTCCGGAATGCTGCGCATCAATGCTTTCCCGAGCGCCGCGCGGGAGATTTTTGAGCCGTTGATCCTGGACTTCGTACGCAGTTATCCCCAGGTGCACGTGGATCTGGTCACGGAGGGCAAGCTGGTCGACATCGTCGCGGATGGCTTCGATTTTGGCCTTCGACGCGCCGATCTGGTTCCGAGCGACATGATCGCCCTGCCTCTGGGCGTCCCGCGCGGCCACGCCGTCGTCGCCTCGCCCGACTACCTAACCGAACCGCCGCGTGTTCCGGCGGATCTGCTGAACCATCCGTGTATTCGGGTTCGGCTGCCCAACGGCGCGCTGCTTCGCTGGGGGTTTGAAAAGGCGGGCGAAGTCATCCACCTCGATCCCGAAGGGCCCCTGACCCTCGATGAAACAAGTCTCGTGCGCGCCGCTGTCCTGGGCGGCATGGGCATAGGCTACCTGATGGAGGCCGATGTCGGCGAAGACATCGCCGCTGGCCGAATGGTCCGGTTGCTGGCGGACTGGACCCCGCCGATTGCGCCGCTTTGCCTCTACTATTCAGGCCGTAGAAATGCTTCGGCCGCGTTCAGGGCGTTGGTTCAAACCGCGCGACGGTACGCCTCGCGCCAAACGCCGGCATAGCAAGGCTCTTCTTCATCCCACCAAGAGCTGACGCCGCAACGGGAACATGAAGAGGAGGGGCCCACTGCGGTTAGTCGGCAAATCCCTCACGCGCGGCGTACGAAACCATCGCTTCTGGCAAATAGCTGGCAAGCAAAACCAAACGCCGCTCGGCATCGGGCTGTTGGTAGCCAATATCTTGATTTTATCGAGGAAAATGGTGGATGCGACAGGGATTGAACCTGTGACCCCCTCGGTGTGAACGAGGTGCTCTCCCGCTGAGCTACGCATCCGCCGTGTGGAGGGCCCCGGAGGGACCGATCCGCGAGAGGACGGGGGCTATAGCCCGGTGTTCGGCGCGGGGCAAGAGGCCAAAAGCGTCATGCAGGCCTTGGGCACGTCCAAAAAGCTGTGGATGACCAGATCAGCACCCAGGGTCTCGACGGGATCCTCGGTATAGCCGAAAGACACCAGCACGCCTGGGACCCCCGCGTTGCGGGCGCCGAGCGCGTCGTTGACGCTGTCGCCGATCATCACGGCGCGGGTCACGTCTCCGCCCACGGCCGCGACGGCGGCGGCGACGTGGCGGCCGTCCGGTTTGGCGGCGGGCGCCAGATCCGCGCCGATCACCGCCTCGAAGTAGGGGGACAGCGCCACGGCGTCGAGCAGCGCCACTGACAGGTTGGTGAGCTTGTTGGTGCAAACCACGAGCTTCGCGCCGGCGGCCTTAAGGTCGGTCAGGACCTCGATCACGCCGGGAAAGGGCGCGCTCTCGTCGGCGATGCGGCCAAGATAGACGTCGATGAAGCGCTGGACGAGCGCGGGCGCGTGCTCGGTGTCGAGCGGCGCGCCGGCCGCCGCGAAGCCTCGCTCCAGCAAGGCGCGTGCGCCCCGGCCCACCATCAGGCGCACATCGTCAAAGGGCAATGGCGGTAGTGACTCTTGGGCGAGGATCGTGTTCAGCGCGCCTACAAGGTCGGGCGCGGTATCCACCAGCGTCCCGTCGAGATCAAAGGCGATGGTCGCCCCGTTCAGGTCATGAAGCGTGTTCATAGGTCTGGCGTTTCGGCCAATTGCCCGGCTAATGCAACTTTGGTTCGCCTCCAGGGAGTCGCGAGAGCCATGACCGTCCCCGCCCCCAAGTCCCCCCGCCCGCGCGCCGCCGTCATCCTGGCTGCGGGGCAGGGCACGCGGATGAAGTCGCCGACGCCAAAGGTGCTGCACAAGTTGGCGGGGCGGACCCTGCTGGACCACGCCATCGACGCCGCCCAGGGGCTGGGATGCGAGCGCATTGTCGTCGTGGTCGGCGCCCACAGCCCTCAGGTCGGCGAGAGCGTGCGCAAGCGTCTTGGCCCCCACGCCACGGTCGTCCAGGATCCGCCGCTCGGAACGGGCCATGCGGTTCTGGCGGCCAAGGAGGCCTTGGCCGACTTCGAGGGCGACGTCGTCGTCACCTATGCCGACTGTCCGCTGACGACCGCGCCGGTGATCGCGCCGCTGTTCGATCTGATCTCCAACGGCGCGCATGTCGCGGTTCTGGGCTTCGAGGCGCAGAACCCGACGGGCTATGGCCGACTCATCCTGGCGCCGGGTCATGTGTTGCTGCGGATCGTCGAGGAGAAGGAAGCCGATCTCGCAACCAAGCAGGTCAAGCACTGCAACTCCGGCGTTCTGGCGGCCGATCGTGCGGTCTTATTCGACCTGCTCGCCAACGTCCGCAACGACAACGCCAAGGGTGAATACTACCTGACCGACGTCGTCGGCTTGGCGCATGAGCGCCACCTATCGACCCGCGCGGCCTTCGCGCCCGAAGCTTCGGTTCAGGGGGTCAACGCCCAGACGGAGCTCGCCGCCGCCGAGGCCGTCTGGCAACAGAACCGTCGCAAGGCGCTGATGATCGAGGGCGTGACGATGCCGGCTCCGGAAACGGTGCATCTGGCCTGGGACACGCAGATCGCCGGCGGTGCGGTGGTCGAGCCGTTCGTGGTGTTCGGTCCCGGCGTCAGCGTCGCCAGCGGCGCTGTGATCAAGGCCTTCAGCCATCTTGAGGGCGCTTCGGTGGGCGAGGGAGCCTTGATCGGTCCCTACGCCCGTCTGCGGCCCGGCGCCGAGATCGGCGCCGAGGCCCACATCGGCAACTTCGTCGAGGTCAAGAAGGTCAAGGTCGGCGCGGGCGCCAAGGCCAACCATCTCAGCTATCTGGGCGATGGTTCGGTCGGCGAGAAGGCCAATATCGGGGCCGGCACGATCTTCTGCAACTATGACGGCTTCGACAAGTTCGAGACCCATGTGGGCAAGGGGGCCTTTATCGGCTCCAACAGCGCCCTAGTTGCGCCCGTGCGCGTCGGCGACGGCGCCATGACCGGCTCGGGATCGGTGATCACCAAGGACGTCGAGGACGGGGCTTTGGCCCTGTCGCGCGCCGACCAGACCAGCAAGGCCGGTTGGGCCACCAAGTTCCGGGCGATCAAGCAGGCCCAGAAGGACAAGAAGAAGGACAAGAAGGCATGAGCGCCGACGACCAGAAGCGCATTTCGGGCGAAGCCGCCGCCGAGCTTGTCGAGAACGGCATGGTGGTCGGTCTGGGCACCGGCTCCACGGCAGCCTGGTTCGTCAAGGCGCTGGCCGCTCGCGGCCTGAAAGACATTCGCGGCGTGCCGACCTCGGACGCCACCGCCGCCCTGGCCCGTGAGCTCGGCATCCCGCTGGCGGCGCTCGACGACGTGACGACCGTCGATCTGACTGTGGACGGCGCCGACGAAATCGGCCCTGGCCTGTCGCTGATCAAGGGCGGCGGTGCTGCGCTGCTGCGCGAAAAACTGGTCTGGGAAGCCTCCAGCCGCTGCGTCGTGATCGCCGATGCGGCCAAGCGCGTGCCGGCCCTGGGCAAGTTCCCGCTGCCGATCGAGGTGGTGCGCTTCGGCCACGTTCATACGGGCCATCGCCTGGCCGATATCGCCGCTGAATTCGATCTGCCGCCGCCGCGCCTGCGCACGGCCGAACGCGGCATGGTGGTCACCGACGGCGGCAACCTGATTTACGACATGGCGTCGGGAAAGATCGACGATCCGACGGCGCTGGCTGCAGCGCTGAAGAGCGTGACTGGCGTCGTCGATCACGGCCTGTTCCTCGACCTCGCCGACGAGGCCTTGGTGGGCACGGACGAGGGCGTGGTGCGCCTGCAGCCCTGACGTCCTACATAAGCCGACCCGTTTTGCTTCCGGAGGCCGCTGATGGCTGACTACGACTTCGACCTCTTTGTCATCGGCGCGGGTTCCGGCGGCGTGCGGGCCGCGCGGCTCGCGGCGCTGAGCGGCGCCAAGGTGGCCGTGGCGGAGGAGTACCGTGTGGGCGGCACGTGCGTGATCCGCGGCTGCGTGCCCAAGAAGTTCATGGTCTACGCCAGCGAGGTCACCAGCCAGCTGAAGACGGCCAAGGGCTATGGCTGGACGATCGACGACGCCCGGTTCGACTGGAAGACCTTCCTGCATGAAAAGGACGTCGAGATAGCCCGTCTGTCCGGCATCTACGTGACCAATCTCCAGAAGGCCGGTGCGCATCTGCTGCACGGGCGCGCCCAGATCGTCGACGCCCATACCGTCGAGGTCCTACCTAAGGACGGCAGCGACGATGCGGGAACCTACACCGCCCGAAAGATTCTGGTCGCCACTGGCGGACGTCCGGTGCGCCCCGATTTCCCGGGAGCGGAGCTGGGGATCACCTCGGACGAGGCGTTCCACATGCCGACGCTGCCCAAGAGCGTACTGGTCGTTGGCGGCGGCTATATCGCCGTGGAGTTCGCGGGCATCTTCGCCGGTCTCGGCGTTCAGACCACCCTGCTTTACCGGGGCGCTAACATCCTGCGCGGTTTTGACGACGACGTGCGGATGCACCTGGCCGACGAACTGGAGAAGCGTGGGATCAAGGTCGTCCTGGGCTGCTCGCACAAGAGCATCGAGAAGCTGGAAGATGGGCGACTGCTCAGCACGCTGAGCAACGACCTGACTTTCGAGACCGAGGCTGTGATGTTCGCCACCGGTCGCGAACCCTACGTCCAGGGGCTTGGACTGGAGAAGGCCGGCGTAAAGCTGAACGACAAGGGCGCGATCGCGGTCGACAAGTACTCCAAGACCAATGTCGACAGCATCTGGGCCGTGGGCGACGTCACCGACCGGATCAATCTGACGCCGGTGGCGATCCGCGAGGGCGCGGCCTTCGCCCAGACAGAGTTCTACGGCAATCCGACCACCTTCGATCATGACCTGGTCGCCTCGGCTGTCTTCTCGCAGCCGCCGGTCGGCGCGGTAGGCATGAGCGAGGCCGAGGCGCGGCAGGCGTTCGGCAAGGTCGACATCTATCGTTCCGTCTTCCGCCCGATGAAGGTCACCTTCTACGGCGGGCAGGAGCGATGCCTGATCAAGCTGGTGGTCAAGCAGGACGATGAGCGGATTGTCGGCGTCCATGTGGTCGGCCCCGACTCGCCCGAGATCATCCAGATGGCTGCGATCGCAGTGAAGATGGGCGTGACCAAGCCGCAGTGGGACTCCACCTGCGCGGTCCACCCGACCCTGGCCGAGGAATTGGTGACGATGCGCGAGAAGTACATTCCGGCCGAAGTCGGCGGGATTGGATGATCCTGGCGAGCGTTCCTGAGCGGCGGACCCGATGGTTGGGCGCGCTTGCCGTCTTCGCGATGGTGATGACGCCGCTCGTCGGTTACCTGATCCCGCTCTGGTACGCGGCCTTGCTGAGTTTGGTCGGCCTCCTGGCGGCGCCCACGCTGGTAAGGTCGAGGCCGCCGCTGCTGCCTGTATTGGCGTTGATCGTCCTTGTCGGGTGGGCCCTGCTGAGTCTCAACTGGAGCCCGGCCGCGCCTCATCTGGCGGACCTTCGGCGCGGCAAGGACCTTGAGAAGTTCACCGCGCTGAAGCTGGTGTTTCAGCTGGCGCTGTATGGCTCCGCCGTCGCCGCCTTGTCGCAGATGTCCGCACGCTCGGCGCGCTTGGCAGGGCGTGTGATGCTGGCCGGTGTGGCGCTTTTGGCGGTCATAACCTGCGTCGATGGCGTGCTGAAGGCCGCTATTTATCAGGGGTTGCACAACCTTACCGAGGAACCGATCCGTCCCGACCTCGCCGTCGTGAAGGTCTCGCAGGCGACCTACCCGGCGATCCTGCTCTTCTGGCCATGCGTGCGAATTCTGGACGCCTGGTCGTTTCGCGGGCGCAATCTCGTGATCGCGCTGATGGCGGCTTGCATCGTCGCTGGCGCACACCTTACGGGCGCTGATGCGCCGGTCGCGGCTCTGCTTCTGGGCGGCGTCGCCTGGCTTGGAACGCGGCTGACCGGCAAGCCCTTCGTGCGCGCGTTGATCCCGGTGGTGTCGGCCCTGTTCATCTTCGCGCCGCTGGTGGTGCTATGGGGCGTGCGTTCGGGACTCTTTGCCTGGCTGCACCAGATCGCGCCCCCGTCGTGGGATCATCGCCTGAACATCTGGGCGTTCACCGCCGACAAGATCGTTGATCACGCCTTGCGGGGCTGGGGTATCGACGCCAGCCGCACCTTCGGCCCCGCCATTCCCTTGCACACGCACAACGCGGCGCTGCAGCTCTGGCTGGAGCTTGGATCGATGGGCGCTGCGCTCGCCGCCGCGTTTTTCGCCTGGATCATCTACCGCATCGTCGCTTGGACAGGCGAAAGTCGGCGGGACGGCGCCATGGCGGCGGCGGCGACCGTCTCCTATCTTGTCATCGGCGGGCTGAGCTTCGGCGTCTGGCAGGAATGGTGGATGGCCCTCGGTGCGCTAACCGCCATTGCATGCGCTGTGGCGCAAAAATCGAGCGCGTTGCGTGTGTAGTCTGGAAACGAATGTTCTTTGTGGGGCAGATGGTGGGCGCTGTTCGCATGATTTTGCCTTTTCCGTTGTTCTGCGGTATCTACCGCGCCCTTTGTAGTTATCGAGCCTCGACATGACCGCCCGCTGGACCCCCGCCGCCTGGAGAGCCAAGCCCGCCAAGCACATCCCCGCCGACTATCCGGACGCCGGCGCCGTGGAGCGGGTCGAGCAGACGCTTCGCCAGATGCCGCCGCTGGTGTTCGCCGGCGAAGCGCGCCGACTGAAGAGCCAGCTCGGCGAGGTGGCCGAGGGCCGGGCGTTCCTGCTGCAGGGCGGGGACTGCGCCGAGAGCTTCAAGGAATTCCACGCGGACAATATCCGCGACACCTTCCGCCTGATCTTGCAGATGGCGGTGGTGCTGACCTTCGCGGGCGGCAAGCCGGTGGTGAAGGTCGGCCGCATCGCTGGCCAGTTCGCCAAGCCGCGTTCGGAGCCGACCGAGGTTCAGGGCGACGTCACCCTGCCGTCCTACCGCGGCGACATCATCAACGGCATGGACTTCAACGAGGCCGAGCGGGTCCCCGATCCGGATCGCCTTCTAAAGGCCTACGGCCAGTCGGCTGCGACGCTGAACCTGCTGCGCGCTTTCGCCAGCGGGGGTTACGCCGACCTTTACAACATTCACCGCTGGACCCTGGGCTTCGTCGGTGACAGCCCGCAGGGCGCGCGCTACCGCGAGCTCTCGGAGAAGATCAGCGAAGCCCTGACCTTTATGTCGGCGGTCGGCGTGACGCCCGACACTCAGCCGGACCTGCGCCGCGTCGAGTTCTTCACCAGCCACGAGGCCCTGCTGCTGGGCTTTGAGGAAGCCATGACCCGCGTCGATAGCACCTCGGGTGATTGGTACGACACCAGCGCCCACCTGCTGTGGATCGGCGAGCGCACCCGCCAGTTGGACGGCGCTCACGTCGAGTTCATGCGCGGCGTAAAGAACCCGATCGGTCTGAAGTGCGGCCCGACCATGGAAGGCGATGACCTCCTGCGTCTGATCGACGTCCTGAACCCGCACAACGAGCCAGGCCGCCTGACGCTGTACGGCCGCTTCGGCTCTGACAAGATCGCCGACCGCCTGCCGCGTCTGATGAAGGCGACCAAGTCGGCCGGCCGCGCGGTGGTTTGGGCCACCGACCCAATGCACGGCAACACGCTGAAGGCCTCGACCGGCTACAAGACGCGTCCGTTCGACCGGATCCTGTCCGAGGTGAAGAGCTTCGTGGAGATCGCCCAGGCCGAAGGCGTGCATCCGGGCGGCGTACACCTGGAAATGACCGGCCAGAACGTCACGGAATGCCTCGGCGGCGCGCGCGCTGTTTCGGAAACCGACCTCGGCGATCGCTATCACACCCACTGCGACCCGCGCTTGAACGGTGAGCAGGCGTTGGAACTGGCCTTCCTCGTGGCTGAAAAGCTGAAGGCCGCTCGCGACGACCAGCGCCGTCTGGCGGCGGGCTAGCTACTCGTCCGCGCGCGACGCTCTCTAGCGCCCCTTCCTAGGCCCGTATAGCGTCCTTGGAAGGGGAGGACGCCGATGTCGGAATTCGGCTTTTCACGCCGCGCGTTGCTTCGACTGGTCTCGAGCGGCGCGTTGGCGTCTGGCGCCGCAGCCAGCAACCAAGGCGACACGCCTGCATCAAACCCCTTGAGGTATCTGGACACTGCGCGGCGTCTGACGGTTCAGGCGTATGTGAACACTCATGGCCCATTCGACTTTCTGGTCGATACAGGCGCCAACAGTTCGGTTATCGCCGCCGAGCTGGCCGCCCAACTGGGTTTGCCGCGCGGGGCCGAGAGCCGTCTTCATAGTATCGCCGGAACGCAAACGGTCGCCACCGCGCGTGTGGCCCGTTTGGCTGTCGGAAAGCGTGTTCGAAATGACTTAGTTGTTTCGGTGTTGCCCCGTGAACAACTTCGCATGGACGGGGTCCTTGGCTTGGAATGGCTCGCGCGCGCCAGCTTGCTCCTCGACTTCAAGCAAAGGCGGATGACGGTCGGGGAAGCCTTACCCGTGCCCGATGCCCGGACCGTCATTGTGAAATCCAAGCTGCTACGAAGCGGCTTGACTCTGATCGATGCTTTTATGCCACTTCAGCGTCTTGTCGCCTTTGTTGATAGCGGTTCCACTACCACCGTCGGCAACTTGGCGATGCTTGAGGCCGCCAGGCAGAACAACGCTCTAATCGGCGAACTGAACGGCACGGAGCTCCGTAGCGTCACGGGTCAGGTCCTTGCTGGAAGAGCGGCGACCCTATCCCGTTTGACGTTAGGCGGGATGACGCTACGTAATATTCCGCTGGTGTTCGGGCCAATCCACACCTTCGATTATTGGGGCTTTCGTGAGCAACCCGCGATCGTGATCGGTGTTGATATCCTGCAGCGCTTCGACCGGGTCTCTATGGACTTCAAGCGCAACGAGGTTCGATTCCGCGTTCCTGGTTAAGTCATAGAACGTCGATAGGTTTGCATTGCAGCACGCGGCGTCTTGACCCGCCGCGCGGGGCTCTCCAATGGTTGCTTCAAGGGAGAGACGAATGCGTTTGGGCCAGAAAATTAAACGGGAAATCCGGTTTCTGAAGGGGCTGTCCCGGACGCTGAAGCGTGTGAAGACGATCGCTCCCGATAGCGCCAATCTGGTCTGTGATGATCTGGAAGCCGCCGTCGACAAATGGGGCGCGCGTCCAGCCATCACCTTCGAAGGCAAGACGATCAGCTACGGCGAGCTGGACGCCATGGCGAACCGCTACGCGCACTGGGCCAAGGGGCTGGGCCTTACGCGCGGCCAGACGGTCGCGCTGTTCATGCCTAATCGCTTGGAATACCTGGCGATCTGGTATGGCCTGAGCAAGGTGGGGGTCGCCACGGCCCTGATCAACAACCAGCTGACCGGCGCGGCGCTGGCCCACTGCCTGAACATCTCGCAGGCCATGCACTGCATCGTCGATCCAGAAACCTCGCCGTGCTTCGAGGACGTGAAGGCGCAGCTTGAGCGGCACATGCAGCAGTGGGTGCTGGGGCCCGTGCACGGTGACCAGCGCGACCTCCTGAAGGCCCTGAAGAGCTGCAGCCACCTGCGCCCCGATCGCGAGACCGCTCGCGAGGGCCTCACCGCCTCCGATACGGCGCTCTATATCTACACTAGCGGCACCACCGGTCTGCCCAAGGCCGCGCGCATCACGCACATGCGCGCTCAGCTTTATATGCGCGGTTTCGCCGGCTCGACCGGGGCCAAGGACACCGATCGCATCTACATCACCCTGCCGCTCTACCACGCTACGGGCGGGCTCTGCGCCCTGGGCGCGGCTCTGCTGAACGGCGGTTCGGTGGTGCTGCGCAAGAAGTTCTCGGCCACCCACTTCTGGCCCGAGGTCGTGGCCGAGCAGTGCACCATGTTCGTCTACATCGGCGAGCTTTGCCGTTACCTCGCCAACCAGCCCGAGCACGAGCTGGAGCGCGCTCACAAGATCCGCATGATCTTCGGCAACGGTCTGCGCGCGGACGTCTGGGACGATATGCTGGACCGCTTCAAGGTCGGCGACGTGCTGGAGTTCTATGGAGCCACTGAAGGGAACGTCTCGTTCTTCAACTTCGACGGAAAGCGCGGCGCGATCGGCCGGATCCCGGGCTACCTGCGCAAGAAGTTCAATTTCAGGATCGTCAAGTTCGACGTCGAGCACGAGATGCCCGTTCGCGGCCCCAATGGCTGTTGTATCGAGGCGGGACCAGAAGAGGTCGGCGAGTGCATCGGCCATATCGGCAGCGACGCGCGCTCGAACTTCACCGGCTATGCCGACAAGGCCGCGACCGAGAAGAAGGTGCTGCACGACGTCTTCGATAAGGGCGACGCGTGGTTCCGCACCGGCGACCTGATGAAGGTCGATCACGACGGCTACATCTACTTCATCGACCGCATCGGCGACACCTTCCGCTGGAAGGGCGAGAACGTCGCGACCTCCGAGGTGTCCGAGCGCCTCGCCGGCTTCGAGGGCGTGCAAGAAGTGAATGTCTACGGCGTCAAGGTGGGTGATCTCGACGGCAAGGCGGGCATGGCCTCGCTGGTGATGGAGGGCGATCTCGATCTGGAGGCGTTCGCCAAATACGTCGACGAGAGCCTGCCCAGCTACGCCCGCCCGCTGTTCCTGCGGCTCCAGAAGGCGATCGAGACCACGGGCACCTTCAAGTACCGCAAGATCGACCTGGTCAACGACGGTTTCGACCCTTCCAAGACCAAGGATCCGCTGTACTTCCGCGATCCGGGCAAGGGCTATGTGAAGATCACCAAGGCGTTGTGCGCCAAGATCGAGAGCGGCGGCTTCAAGCTTTAGCGGCCGAGGCAAGCGATGGGGGCGTTCGGCCGCATCCGAACCCGCGCCGGGCGCGTAGCGTTATCGCGAGCGGTGATGGAGATCGCGATATGGCGGAGAGCAGCATGAGCCGGCGTGCGGGCCTTGTCGCCTTGGCGGCCTCGGTGACGGCGGCGTGCTCGCCGCTCTCGGTGTTCGCCAGGTTCACCCCCAAGGACGCCGCGCGCCGCGAGGCCCGGGGCGCACGCTACATGGACGGTCCGCGCGGCGGCGTCGACATCTACGCCCCGCCGATCGCCCACGGTCCCGCGCCCGTCGCGGTGTTCTTCTATGGCGGGTCGTGGGACAGCGGCCGAAAGGGCGACTATGGCTGGGCCGCCCGCGCCATCGCCGCTCAGGGCTTTCTCACCCTGGCGCCGGACTACCGGCTGTTCCCCGAGGTGCGGTTCCCGGACTTTCTCGATGACTGCGCCAAGGCGGTGCGCTGGGCCGCCGACAACGCCGCCGCTCTCGGCGGCGATCCGGCGCGGATCGTGCTGATCGGCCATTCGGCGGGCGCCTATAATGCGGCCATGCTGGCGCTGGACCCGCGCTATCTCGACGCCGTCGGCGTGCAGCGCAAAGCTGTTCGTGCCTTCGCCGGCCTGTCGGGACCCTATGATTTCCTGCCGCTCAAGGGACCTGTGACCGAGCGAACCTTCGGGCAAGCGCCAGATCTTGCGGCGACGCAGCCGGTCAACTTCGCCCGCGCCGATGCGCCGGCCGCATTCCTAGCGACCGGGGACAAGGACACCACCGTCTATCCGCGCAACACCCGAAAGCTGGCCGCCGCCTTGCGGGGGAAGGGCGCAAACGTCGAGGAGAGGCACTATGCCGGCATCGACCACGCGGGCGCGGTGCTGGCGCTATCGCGACCGTTCCGAGGCAAGGCGCCGCTCCTTTCAGACATGACGAGCTTCCTCAAGGCCGCCGCGACCTGACCGGCCTCGCCAAGGCCTTGGGCCGGGGTCTTGCTTCCGCCGTGCGATTGAACCAGCGCAGGTTCGTGTCTATATGGCGGGACCTGTTCCAGGGCCTTGTGTGTGGCGGCCCAGAAGATTTCAGTTCATTCAAAGGGATAAACTTCCCCGCCATGCTGCTCACCATGCTGAAGGCCAAGCTGCACCGCGCCACGGTGACCCAGGCCGACCTCGATTACGAAGGCTCGATCGCCATCGACCGCGACCTGCTGGACGCCTCGGGCATCCTGCCCAATGAGCAGGTCGATGTGCTCAACATCACCAACGGCGCGCGCTTCACCACCTACGCGATCGAGGCGCCGCGCGGGTCCAAGGTGATCGGCGTCAATGGCGCGGCCGCCCGTCTGGTGCAGAAGAACGACCTGGTGATCGTGGTCACCTACTGCCAGATGCCCGCCGAGGAGGCGCGCAACTACGCACCGACCGTCGTCCTGCTGGACGAGGGCAACCTGATCAAGAAGGCGGCCTGATCGATGACGCGCCCCTGGATGAAAAGCGGGGCGCTGGTCGTTCTCGCCGTGGCGAGCCTGACCGCCTGTTCGCCCAAGCTGCCCGACGGGATCGATGACACGGTTCTGGCCGAGTCCATCGGTCGTCAGATCGGTTCGGGCTCGACCTGCGTGGTGATCGCCGACGCCGCCAGCGGCAAACTGGTCTGGCGGGGCGGCGGCTATGTCACCTGCTCGCGCAACCTGCCGACCTGTGATGGCGTCGTGACCACGGCGGAAAAGCTGCTGCAGGCCAACCTCGGCAAGCCCGCGCGCTTCTTCAGCTGCGACAGCGGCTCGGCCCCGGGCAATATGGTGGGCTGGGCGATCGGCCCGGTGCCGACCAGTGCGGGCAAGCCGGCGCGCAACCTGACCTATGTGGCGGTGATGGAAGGCGAGCGCGCCTTGCCGGGGCTGGAGATCAAGGACCGCGTCGAGCAGGCCTTCGAGAAGGCCGGGTTCTAGCCCACACAAGCAGGCCGCCGCCGGGACATCCCGACGGCGGCCTTTTTCTGTCCCGTCGCCGGGCTTACTGGCTGACTTCGTAGACCGCGCTGACGTCGACGCGGACCTTCAGCTCGCCGGCCGAAATGCTGGTGGCGTCGGCCATCTCGCGCTTGGCCATGGCGAACACCGGCATCGGGGGCGGGGCGGGCGTATAGCCGCCGCCTTCGCTCAGATTGACCAGCCGCACGGCCTTGTAGCCGGTGGCGCGGCCATACAACTCGGCCTTAGCCTGCAAGGCCTTCACGGCGGCGAGCCGTGCGGCGTCCTCGGCGGCCTGGGGATTGGCGAGGCCAAAGCTGATCCCGTTGACCGTATTGGCGCCGGCGCTGACCGTGGCGTCCACCGCCGCGCCCAGCTTGGCGAGGTCGCGCACCGTGATCGTCACCTGGTTCGACGCCTGGTAGCCGGTCAGCTTGGGCGGCTGGTTCTGCTCATAGGCGTACTGGGCGTTCAGGCTCAGGTTCGAGGTCTGGATGTCACGCGCGGCGATCCCGGCCTTCTTCAGGGCGGCCATCACCTGGTTCATCCGCGCGCCGTTGGCCTTCAGCGCCTCGGCCGCCGTGGCCGCGTCGGTCTGGACGCCCAGCGTGATCGTGGCCATGTCCGGCGCCACCTGAGTCTCGCCATAGGCCGACAGGGTGAAGGTCGTGGCCTTGAAGGCCGCGTCGTTACTTTGGGCCAGCGCCGGCGCGGCGGCGCCCAGCAGCAACGCGCCACCCAGCAGGGCGGGCAGGGCGATGGCGGGCAGGCGGCGAGCAGTGTGAGTCATCTATCTTTCTCCAAGGCAGTCCGGCGCAGATAGCGTCGCCGCACGGCTAGGGTTCCTTCGTGACAGCCTCAACCTGAACCGGAGCTTTAAGCCGCGTTCGGCTCATGCTAATCCGCCGGCTCGCGTGCGCTTCGGCGCGACTCCGCGCGGGCCTGTAGCTCAATGGTTAGAGCCGACCGCTCATAACGGTCTGGTTGGGGGTTCGAGTCCCTCCAGGCCTACCAAAACCTTTCTATGTGTGGTGTGGGAGGGCGCTACGGCTCCAGGTTTCACACCGAACGTGCGCACCGAGCGCAGCGCCAATAGAGTGCACTGTCACCGAAATTCCAATTCTACCGCAGCCTGGAGGTCAGATTAAAGGGCGCGACGTGGTACAGCCTATCAAGTCCATTGATCACTCTCTTGCAAGATGAAGCGATGAGGCTGCACCATGCTGACGCGTGCAGGGAGCCGAATCTTGACCTCTGAAGTTTGCGTGATGAATCGCCACGGGCTTGTGCTGGCTGCTGACAGCGCCATCACGGCGTCAGGATGGATCGATGGAAAGCGGGAAGAGCGCTATTTCAAAGGCGCGAACAAGATCTTTCAATTGTCGAATAATAACCCTGTAGCGCTGATGTTTTTCGATACAGCGGATGTACTTCGCGTCCCCTGGGAGCTAGCGGTAAAGGAATTCCGATCTGCTTTGGGAAGCAAAAGCTTCAACACGGTTGAGGAATACGCGACAGAGTTTTTCGGTTACATCGAACGCGATAAGCGGCTTTTTCCTGACGTAATCCAGCGCGATGTCTTTCTGGCTGCGGCGAAAAGTGCCGCACTCGGAATACTGTTCGAAGTACAGCACGCGGCAGGCTCTGCGAAGCAGCAGATCTTGGACGGACTTGACGCTGCGATTCTTGCCGAAAGAACTCGTCTGGCGTCGTTGCCTTTTGTTGCGCTGCTTACGCAGGAGGTCATTGATCGAGCGACCGCGATCTATTCGGCCGATCTAAGGTCAGAAATTGAAGGTGCGCTCAAGATCCTCGACTGGGAAGGTATCGCGGAAATAGATGCATTTGTTCAGGTTGCGCTGGACCTAATGTTCAAGGAGCCAGCGCGGCACTTCAGCACCACGGGTTTGGTGATTGCTGGTTATGGCGATCACGAAATTTTCCCTTCGATGGTGCAGTACCAAGTTCAAGGCCTATTTGCAGATCACCTGCTCCGGGAGCGCGAAAGTGCCGCAGCGGTCACCCACGACAACGGCGCGCAGATAAATGCCTTCGCTCAAACTTCGATGAGCGATACCTTCCAGCTTGGCTTCAGCCTAGATAGCTACTCAACCATGAGCGAACTGCTCAGCTTGGAGTTGGCCAATTTGGCCAACACCATAGTGGCGAGCGCTGGGCTGCCGCCCCAAAACAATGTTGCCCTAGTCGAGGCCACGAAAAAGACAATTCTTGATGGTTGGTTCGAGCAAGCGAGAACGACCCACGCGTACCCAATGCGCAGAGTGCTGAGCGCACTACCACTGGACGAGATGGCAGACTTAGCCGAAACTTTAATTAACCTACAGTCGTTGAAGGAAAAGGTGACGAAGCCGTCTGAGTCTGTCGGCGGTCCGACGGATGTGGCCGTCTTAACGAAGAATGAAGGCTTAGTTTGGATAAGGCGTAAGCATTGGTTTGATCCGAGCCTCAATCCGCGCTTTATGCATCGACAAGCTGCCCTTCACCGATAAATCGGAGAACGTTGTGACCAAGGCGAGCATTCGCGAGTTTATCGCCCGGGCGGTACAAGAGCGACAAACCGAAACTCCAGCTCCCCGGCCGATATCTCAGCCTGCGCCCGAGGCGGTGCAACGATATCGCAATCTGGTCGGTGAGGTTGCGAGTGCTGGAGAGCGCGAAATGGAGCGAGCTTGCCGGCGTGCGTAACCCAAGGCTCCGCTTAAATGGCGGGGCATGGACTCTAGCTTCGCAGCTTCCACATTAGAAGGGTCCGCCCTTACCGGCGGGCCTTTTCGCGCGCCCTCCACACCAGATTGACGCCCTCCTGAATTACGGTGGAATTGCGGTGACAGTGCGTCTAATTCTCGGCTTCTAGCTGCGCTGCTACAGTAACCCGGCGCTCACACCTAGCCATCAGCGCCCGCTCGCCCCAGTCCAAACACCCCCGACCCGACGTCAGAACCGGACGCCCCCTCCCTCACACCCCGTCGACTCTCCCCCGCTGACCGGGCACATTTCTTAACGGCGGGGTTGTTCCGGAGCGCTGTCGCGGCCGCGACGCGCGGAGCGGGACACCCTTGAGCCGTCACCCCAAGATCCCGGGCTAGAGGAGGCCTCGATGGACATCGATCCCGATCGCCTGCGCGCGATCGTGGGCGCTCTGGGCGGTGTCGCCGTCTATGGCTGCGTGCAGATCGGCGCGCTGGGCGTGGTCGAGCGTGGCCTTCTGGTGCGGCTGGCCTGCGCGGCGGCGTCGGCGATGATCCTGGCCGGGTTTCTGGTGCGGGTGGGCCTGCCGGTCATTCCCTGGGCGCCGCTACACGAGGCCTATCTGTTCGGCTTCGTCGTCGGCGCGTTCAGCTGGGAGCTGCTGCCGATCGTCTTCCGCGCCGTGCGCCGGCGGGCTCGCGAGCGCCTGGAGCGTCCCTGAACGTCGGGCAAAAAGAGCCCCTGTCGGGCAGGGCCGACAGGGGCGCTAAGGCCTTTGGGGAAGGCTTGCAGGATTAGAACTTGTAGCTGGCGCCCAGCAGGAAGGTGCGGCCGTAGCGCTGGTAGTCGATCACCTGGCGGGTGTCGCCGTTCTGATAGGTGGTGAACGGCTCGTCGGTCAGGTTGTTGACCTGGGCCAGCAGCGACAGGCCTTCCATCGGGCCGTCGTTGAAGGTGTAGCCGACCTGGGCGTCGACGACGCTCTCGCCCTTGACCATGCGATAGTTGCGGCCGTTGCCGAAGCCGGAGACTTCGCCGAGGAACTTCGAACGGTAGCGGTTGCTGATCCGCGCCGAGAAGCCGTCCTTTTCGTAGTAGACGGTCAGGTTGGCGACGTTCTTCGACAGGCCCGGGATCGGGGTCGAGGGATCGCTGGGGTTCGGGCGGATCTTGCTGTCGGTGTGCGAGGCCGAGAAGACCGCGCCGAAGCCGTCCAGGGCCGGCGTGAGCAGGGCGCCCGGCATCGAGAGCGTGAACTCGACGCCCTTGATCGAGCCGCCCTTGCCGTTCTGCGGCGTCGAGACGATGCCTTGGCGCAGCGCCGGTTCCGGACCGCTGGTGACCGGGAAGCCCTTGAAGTCGAAGACGAGGTTCTGGTCGTAAACGTAGGTCTTCAGATCCTTGTAGAAGCCGGCCAGCGAGACATAGGCCTGACGACCGAAGTACTTTTCGTACGACACGTCGAAGGCGTTGGCGCGCCAGGGCTCCAGCTCCGGATTGCCGCCGCTGCCGCCCCAGGGCGAGAAGTTCACATTGGTCGAACCGGCCTTGGCCGGATCATAGCTGTAGGTCTTGGACGCGCGCATCTGGTCCATCCGCGGACGGGCCATGGTGCGGGCGGCGCTGACGCGGATCACCTGTTCGTTGCCCAGGTGGAACTGCAGGTTCGCGCTGGGCAGGACGTCGGTGTAGGTCTTGCCGCCGCTCAGCTGGGCGCTCTTCACGCCCGTCCCCGAGCCCGTGGCGCCGAGGGCGACCGAGCTCTGGTCGGTGTGGACGACCTGGACGCCGACATTCCCGGTCATGTTGACGCCGCCGAGATCGGTGTCGATGTCGGCCTTCAGATAGCCCAGCGTGACCTTTTCCTCGACGTTCCAGCTCTTGACCAGCACGTCGGCGTTGGGGTTGCGGACCAGGTCATAGACGCCCGAGCCGATCAGGGCGAACGGGTCGTAGCTGACCATGCCCTTGATGCCCATGAACGCCAGCGAGGTCGTGCCCACCAGGGCGTTGCTCGGAATGGCGACGCTGGCCGGATTGCCCTTCACGCGCAGGAACCACTCGTCGTTGATCAGCTGCTTGCTGCGCTCGCTGTAGTTCACGCCGAAGTCGAGGGCCTTGATCGGGCCGTTCAGCATGCGCTTGGCCGACAGGCGGATGGCCTTCAGCTCATCCTCGATGGTCGGCTTGTTCAGATAGCCGTCCTGACCGCCGGGCAGGGTGGCCGCGTCCGTGCCCCAGCCCTGCGGGCTGGTCAGCTTGATCAGGCTGGCGTCCGCATAGTTCAAGGTCGAGTTGAACTGGGCGACGCCGTCGCTGTCCATGGTGAAGCCCAGGGTGTCGGTGGCGCCGACGCCGCTGCGGCCCGTGCCCGAATAGCTTTCCAGGATCTGGTCGGTGCGCTTGACCTTCGACCACGACAGGTCGGCGGTCACGGTGGTGTTGTCGTCGATGAAGAACTTGTTGTTCCAGCCGAAGGCCTTGACGGTGTTGTCGCGCGTGTTGCCGTCGTTGCGGACCACGCCCTTTACGCCCGAGAACGTGCCCTTGGTCACCAGCTTGTCCGTCGAGGAATAGCCGGGCTGCAGCGTGGCCGACGACCAGTACAGCGGCAGCTCGATGCCGCGCAGGATCTGGCGGTTGTCGAACTTCGAATAGAAGACGTCGATGGCGCCCGAATAGTGCTCGTTCGGCTTGAACTCAAGGACACCGATGACGCCGTCGCGCTTTAGCTTCGAGGACATCACGTACGGCTTGGCGCCGCCGACCACGAGGTTGCCGGCCGAGTCGGCGGTCGGATAGCCCCAGGCGTTCCAGCGCTCGGCCTGATAGGGCGACTCCATATGGGCGTAGCCCAGGGCCAGACCGACCTTACCGTCGGCGAACTGGTCGATATAGGAGATGCTGAAGCGGTTGCCCTTCGACGACGTGCCGGCGTTCAGGGCGCCGATGTCGTTCCACTCATAGCGGGCGCCGACGGCCAGGGCGCGCTTGCCATAGGCCAGCGGGCGGACGGTCTGCATGTCGGCGGTGCCGGCCAGGCCCTGGCCGATCAGGGCGGCGTCGGGAGTCTTGTAGACGACGACGGCGCTCAGCAGTTCAGACGGATACTGGTCGAACTCGACGCCGCGGTTGTCGCCGGTCGAGACCTGCTCGCGGCCGTTCAGGAGGGCGGTGGTGAAGTCTGGCGCCAGGCCCCGGATCGAGATGACTTGCCCGCGGCCGTCGAGGCGCTGGGCGGTCAGGCCGGGCAGGCGGGCGATCGACTCGGCGATCGACACGTCCGGCAGCTTGCCGATGTCTTCGGCCGAGACGGCCTCGACGATCGCGGTCGAGCTTTTCTTCAGCGAGATGGCGCCTTCAATGCCGCGACGGATACCGGTGACGACGACTTCCTCGACCTTGGTGTCGTCAGAAGCGGCGCTTGCGGTCTGGGCTTGGGCCGAGCCGGCCACGGCGAAAGCCAGGGCAAGGCCCGTGGCCCCGCCGGCCATGAGCCAGGCGCGACGGCGCGAAAATTGGGTGTTCATGCGAGTTCCCTCCCTGTCCGGCTCTGCGCTGTTGTGTCGTGCGGCGGGCCGTTGTCGCAAAATACTGCAAATTAACGGTCCGTAATCAACCCAAAAAATGCAAACGCAGATCGCCTGGAGCCCCTGGGCTCCCGGAAGTGGGGATGATGTGGCCGATTTGCTGCACATTTGATGATCGGTTTTGGCGGGAAGGGTCGCAAAAGCCCTCAAGTTGACGGATTGACAGCTTGCCAATGCGACTGCAAATTCTTGCAAAGAATTGCAATGCCGGCCACAAGTCGCGCTGCGCATTGAGGGAGGGGAGCGATGTCGGCCTTGACGCCCTGGCGGCGGATGCTGCTGGCCATGACGGCCATGAGCGCGCTTGGTGAGAGCGCAGCGGCTGCTCCGGCTTCGTATCTGCAACGCAAGCCTCAAGACGAGGTGATCTACTTCGTCTTGCCCGATCGTTTCGAGAATGGCGACGCGACCAATGACCACGGCGGCCCCGCGCGAGGGACCCTGGTCGACGGTTTCGACCCCACGCGAGCGGGCTTTTATCACGGCGGCGACCTCAAGGGCGTGACGCGCCGGCTCGACTACACTCAGGGACTGGGCGCGACGGCCCTTTGGCTGGCGCCGATCTTCGTGAACCGGGCCGTGCAAGGACCGCCCGGCCAGGAGTCCGCCGCGCACCACGGCTACTGGATCACCGACTTCACCGACGTTGATCCGCATCTGGGAACCAAGGCCGACTTCAAGGCCCTGGTTGACGCCGCCCATGCGCGCGGCATGAAGGTTTATATGGACATTGTCGTGAACCACACGGCCGACGTCATCCAGTACAAGGAATGCCCGGACGGCCGTTGCGCTTATCGCGGCGTCGCGGACTATCCCTACGTCCGCCATGGCGGGGTCGACGGTGCGCCGATCAATGACGGCTTTGACGGCAAGGATTTCGGCAAGCTCAAACGCGCGGACTGGGCCTATACCCCCTATGTCCCTGCCGGCCAGGAGCGCGCGAAGGCGCCGGCCTGGCTGAACGATCCCATCTACTATCACAACCGCGGCGACAGCACCTTCGCCGGCGAGAGCTCGCTGCTGGGCGATTTCGCGACCTTGGATGACGTGTTCACCGAGCACCCGCGCGTGGTCGAGGGCTTCATCGAGGTCTATGGCCGGTGGATCGATGAGTTCGGGATCGACGGCTACCGCATCGACACCGCTCGCCATGTGAACCCGGAGTTCTGGCAGGCCTTCGTTCCGGCCATGCTGGCGCGCGCCAAGGCCCGAGGTATCCCGAACTTCCACATCTTCGGCGAGGTCTTCGATTCTGACGTCGCCACGCTGGCGCGGCATGTGAAGGTCGACAAGCTGCCGGCGGTGCTGGACTTCGCCTTCCAGGCGGCGGTGACAGATGTCGTCACGGGCAGAACGGGACCCGACCGACTGGCCAGCGTCTTCGCCGGCGACGCTGTCTATGAGGGCGGCGAGGCCACGGCGCGCCAGTTGCCGACCTTCCTGGGCAATCACGACATGGGCCGCATCGGTCACTTCGTGCTGAAGGCCCACCCGAACATCGGCGATGACGAGCTTTTGGCGCGGGTCACCCTGGCCAACGCCATCATGCTGACGGCGCGCGGCGTGCCGACGATCTACTATGGCGACGAGCAGGGCTTCACCGGCGATGGCGACTACGCCGACAGCCGTGAGGACATGTTCCCGAGCCAGGTGGCCAGCTACAACGACAACCGCCTGGTTGGCTCGGCGGCCACGGGCGCCAGGCCGGCGTTCCAGGCCGATGGCGTGCTCTACCGTCGCATCGCGGCGCTCGCGAAACTGCGGGCGACGACGCCCGCCCTGCGCGAAGGGGTGCAGGTGACGCGGGTCGCCGAGGGCAAGCCCGGCCTGTTGGCCTTCTCGCGGCGAATGGCGGGAACCGAGGTGCTGGCCGTCTTCAATACGAGCGACAAGCCGATCAAGGCGCGTGTGCCGGTCGAGATGGGGTCTGCGGCTTGGAAGAGCCTGCAGGGCGCCTGCGTCTCAAGCGCGGCGGCGCCGGGCAGCTACAGCGTCGAACTGGCGCCGTTCGACTACATGATTTGCGTTTCCGAGGGACGATCGTGACAGTGCAGGTTTTAGAACGCCCCGATGTGGAGACGTCGATGAACGCCGAATGGTGGCGCGGCGCGGTGATCTATCAGGTCTATCCGCGCAGCTTCGCCGACGCGAACGGCGACGGTGTCGGCGACCTGCCGGGGATCACCGCGTACCTCGACCACATCGCCTCGCTGGGCGTCGAGGGCGTGTGGCTGTCGCCGTTCTTCAAGTCGCCGATGAAGGACTTCGGCTACGACGTCTCGGACTATTGTGACGTCGATCCGATCTTCGGGACCCTGGCGGATTTCGACGCCCTGATCGCGCGGGCCCATGACCTCGACCTGAAGATCATCATCGATCTTGTGTTCTCGCACACCTCGGACGAGCACCCCTGGTTCGCAGAGAGCCGCCAGGACCGGACCAACGCCAAGGCCGACTGGTTCGTCTGGGCCGACGCCAAGCCCGACGGCAGCCCGCCCAGCAATTGGCAGTCGGTGTTTGGCGGTCCCGCATGGACCTGGGACGCCCGCCGCGGCCAGTACTACATGCACAACTTCCTCAGCAGCCAACCGCAGCTGAACCTGCACAATCCGGCGGTGCAGGAAGCCCTGTTGGCCGTCACCCAGTTCTGGATCGATCGGGGCGTGGACGGTTTCCGCTTCGACGCCATCAACTTTTCGATGCACGATCCGAAGCTGACCGATAATCCGCCCCTGCCGCCGGGCGGCAAGCGCACGCGGCCGTTCGACTTCCAGGACAAGATCCACAACCAGAGCCACGCCGATATCCCGAAGTTCCTCAGCCGCCTGAGGGCCCTGACCGACGCGGCGGGCGGGCGGTTCTCCGTAGCCGAGGTTGGTGGCGACCACGCCGAGCGCGAGATGAAGCAGTTCACGGCGGGGAGCGACCGTCTGAACAGCGCGTACGGTTTCAACTATCTCTACGCTGATCAGCTGGACGCCGAGCGTGTCATGGAAAGCGCGGCGCAATGGCCGGGCGCGGACGGCGAGGGCTGGCCGTCCTGGACCTTCTCGAACCACGACGCCCCACGCGCAGTGTCGCGTTGGGCCGAGGGGCGCGACCGCAAGGCCTTCGCCGAGATGTGCCTGCTGCTGCTGATGGGCTTGCGCGGCAATGTCTTCGTCTATCAGGGCGAGGAGCTAGGCCTGCCGCAGGCAAACGTCCCGTTCGAGCGGCTGCAGGACCCTGAAGCTATCGCTAACTGGCCTCAGACCCTCGGGCGCGATGGGGCCCGCACCCCGATGCCGTGGGTGGCCGGCGCGCTCAACGCCGGCTTCTCAGGCGTCGAGCCCTGGCTGCCGGTAGACCCCGAGCATTTGCCGCTGGCGGTCGACGCCCAGGAGGTCGACCCGGCGTCCACTCTGCACGTCGCCCGCCGACTAATCGCTCTGCGTCGCGCCTACCCGGCGTTGCGCACCGGCGCGATCCGCTTCCTCGACAGCAACACACCGCTGCTGATCTTGCAGCGCGGCGAAGGCGCGGACGCCTTGCTTCTGGCCTTTAACCTCGGTTTTGAGCCGGTCGCCTGGTCGCTGCCGGACGGCTGGACGCTGGTCGATGGCGTCAACCTGGAGGCCGAGGGCGAAATGCCGGTTTGCGCGGGGCTGATCGCCCGACGCGGCTAGCCGCCGCAGCTCTCGCGGATGATCAAGTCTGTCGGCACGCGCTCAGAGCGACTGGCGCGTTCGCCGCTGTCGAGCAGCTTTGAGACCATCAGTCGTCCCGCTTTGGCGGTGTCCTGGGCGATGGTCGACAGGGCCGGGCTGGCGTAGCGGCTGAAGGGCACGTTGTCGAAGCCCATCACCGAGACGTCGCCCGGAACCGAGAGCCCGGCATGCTTCAGCGCGCGGATCGCGCCCAGGGCGATCAGGTCCGAAGCCGCGACCACGCCGTCGAAGGTGACGCCGTTGTGGATCAGGCTGTCGACCGCCGCCTCGGCCGACTCGACCTCGAAGTGGGCCGGCACGATCAGGTCGGGATCAACGCCCAGCTTGGCGTGCTCCAAGGCGTCGAGATAGCCGCGATGACGCTGCATGGCTTCGGGCGCCTCGGTGTCGCCCAGGAAGACGATGCGCTTGCGGCCCAGACGCTGCAGGTGAAGCGTCGCGCGGCGTCCGCCCATCAGATTGTCGGACCCCACCGAGCAATAGTTCTGGTCCGGCAATTGCGCGCCCCAGACGACGAAGCGGTTTTCGGTCTCGGCCAGGCGATTGAACGCGGCGTGCAGCGAGCTTTGGCCCAGGAAGATCACGCCTTCGGCCCGACTGGTGGTCATGGCCTCCGAGAGGTCGTCGAAGTTGGTGGGCGCGATGTGGGACAGGATCACGTCGCAGCCGCGCTCGCGCGCCGCCTCGCCGACGCCGGCCAGGAGTTCGAGGAAGAACGGATCCGACATGCTGCTGCCCCGCCCCTGCGGACGGGGGGTGACGAGGGCGATGGTCGCTTCCGCGCCGATCGGACCGGCCGGCATGTATCGCCGGAAGGGGTAATCCATCTCGCGCGCCAGCTTCCAGATCAGCTGCTTGGTGCGCTTGTTGACCGCCGGGCTGTCATTGAGCGCGCGTGAAGCGGTGGAGATCGAAACGCCGGCCAGCTTGGCCAGGTCTTCCAGTCGCGTCGCGCCCTTGCTCACTCCGAACTCGCCCCTAATGCAAAGGTTTCTGCAAAAATTTTCAGGACCCCATAAGACGCGCTTCGACGGTGTTTGCAAGCGGGCCGCAGTGACCCCAAGTCGAAAATCGACATTGAAAACTCTTGCAAATGGTCACGGGCTTCCGCTGGCGCTGTGGGCCGGGTGATGCGTCGAGAGAAGCTCCAAAGATCGGAATCGCTCAATCAGTCATGCATTTGGCGTTGCGCGCGGCGCCGGTGCGTGCGCAAATGTCGCCTGCAAAGCGCAATGAAAAATTTTGCGAACCAGCCGGGTTAACCGGCGGTCGGGGCGGCGGAGGACCGATGGCCAGGCAGAGGCTGAGTTTCCTGCAGATCTGGAACATGTGCTTTGGTTTCTTCGGAATCCAGATCGGTTTCGGCCTGCAGAACGCCAACACCAGCCGCATCTTCCAGTCTCTCGGCGTGGATGTGAACCACTTGGCGATCCTGTGGATCGCCGCGCCGGCGACCGGCCTGCTGGTCCAGCCGATCATCGGCCATTTCAGCGACAAGACCTGGGGGCGTTTCGGGCGTCGCCGACCCTACTTCTTCTGGGGCGCGATCCTGACCACCCTGGCGCTGCTGGTCATGCCCAATTCGCCCACGCTGTGGGTGGCGGCCGCGGCGCTGTGGATCATGGACGCCTCGATCAACATCACCATGGAGCCGTTCCGCGCCTTTGTCGGCGACAACCTGCCCGACGAGCAGCGCGCCACCGGCTATGCGATGCAGAGCTTCTTCATTGGGCTGGGCGCGGTGTTCGCCTCGGCCTTGCCCTGGATGCTGACCAATTGGTTCGACGTGGCCAACACCGCGCCCGCCGGCCAGGTGCCGGACTCGGTGCGGATCGCCTTCTACACCGGCGGGGCGGGCCTCCTGCTGGCGGTGCTGTGGACGGTGTTCACTACCCGCGAGTACAGCCCCGAGCAGCTCAAAGCGTTCGAGACGGCGGAGCGCGAGGTCGCCGGCCTTGGACCGCACGAGGCGCCGGAGCCTTCGGTCAACGCCTATATCGCCCTGGGTGTCGGCGGCGTTCTGCTGGGCGCGATCCTGGCGCTGGTAGTCTGGGGCGTCGGGCTGGAGAAGGAGCTCTATGTCCTAGCCGCGCTGCTGCTTGTCTTTGGCGGCGCAGGCGTGGCGGGCGCGCGCTTCAAGCGGATCGGGCGCACCGATAACGGCTTCTCAGAAGTCCTCGCCGACTTTTTCCGGATGCCCAAGACCATGCGCCAACTGGCGATGGTGCAGTTCTTCTCCTGGTTTGGGCTATTCGCCATGTGGATCTACACCACGCCCGCCGTGGCGGCGGTCCACTTCGGCGCTGTCGACGCTTCCTCTAAGGCTTACAACGAGGGCGCCGATTGGGTCGGCGTATTGTTCGCGGTCTACAACGGGGTAGCGGCGATCGCCGCCCTGGTGATCCCCCTGATGGTTCGGCTCACCAACCGTCGGGTCAGCCATGCGGTGTGCCTGTGCCTGGGCGCCCTGGGTCTGCTGTCGTTCCTGGTGATCCGCGACCCCAAGTGGCTGCTGATCGGCATGGTCGGGGTCGGCTTCGCCTGGAGCTCGATCCTGTCAGCGCCGTACTCCATCCTCGCCGGGGCGCTACCGGCCGGGAAGATGGGCGTCTACATGGGCATCTTCAACGTCTTCATCGTCATCCCGCAGTTGCTCGCGGCGACGTTGCTGGGCCTGCTGCTCAAGACCTTCTTTGGCAATCAACCGATCTTCGCGCTCGTCCTGGGCGCCGTGTCCTTCGCGCTGGCCGCCGCCGCGACCTTCCTGGTCCGTGACCGCGTCGCCGGTGCGCCCGCCTGATCCTTTCCCTTCAAGCCTGACGAGGTCCTCGCCATGCGCACGTTCAAAGCCTTCGCCCTGGTCTCGGCCGCGACGGCGATCGCCACCGCCGCCCAAGCCGCGCCCACTACCTGGGCCTATTCCGCCAAGACTGGCGTCGGCGCGTCCTACGAGGCCTATGTCGATGGCGCCTACAAGGCGGGCGGCAAGACCGGGGCGGTGTCCAAGGTCTGGTTCTCGATCGCCGACGGCGTCCTCACCGAGACCATGTACGGCCTGATCCATGAGGCCCAGATCAAGCAGATGCGCGTCGCCGTCGCGACCGCGACGGGCGTGGCTGTCGAGGGGGCGGACACGACCTCGAAGACCGAATATCTGCACGTCGACGCCGCCGGTCGACCGCTGTCGCCCGCCTACAAGATCACCACCACCGACCGCCAAGGACGCTTCGTCATCGAGAAGCGGATCTTCACGGATCCGGACCGCAACGCCTTGTTCGTGCGCGTGACGGTGACGGCCCTGAAGGGCGCGGTGACGCCGACCCTGCTGCTGGAGCCGCACATGGCCAATACTGGCGGCGGCGACCTCGGCGCGGCCTCGACCTCGGCGCTGACGGCGAGCGAGGGCAAGGCCTTCCTCAGCCTCAAGGCCAGCAAGCCCTTCGCAAAGGCCTCGGCCAGCGTGCTGAAGGATGGCGATGCTTTGGCCGCGTTGAAGGCGACCACGACCTCGGCCAAGGGGGCGATCGTCTTGACCGGACAACTGCCCAAGGTCGCCAAGTCCGAGACCTTTGACGTGGTGATCGGCTTCGGCGCTGACGCCAAGGCCGCCGACCAGGCCGCCGCCGCCACGCTGAAGACCGGCTACGCCGAAGTCTTGGCGCGATACAACGGCGAGGGCGCGCATGTGGGCTGGGAGGACTATCTGGCCTCGCTGAGCGAGCTGTCGCGCCTGCGCGAAGCGTCCGAGGACGGCGGCAAGCTGCTGCAGGCCAGCGCCCTGATGCTCAAGGTGCAAGAAGACCGCACCTATGCCGGCGCGTTGATCGCCTCGCTGTCCAACCCCTGGGGCGACACGGTGGACGCCACCAAGTCGTCGACCGGCTACAAGGCGGTCTGGCCGCGGGATTTCTATCAGTGCGCCATGGCGCTGGCGGCCCTGGGCGACAAGGTGACGCCGTTGGCGGCCTTCCACTATCTGCCGACGGTCCAGGTCGGGCCCAAGACGCCGGGCAACAAGGGCGACGGCGGCTGGTTCCTGCAAAAGTCACACGTCGACGGAACGCCCGAGTGGGTCGGTGTCCAGCTTGACCAGACGGCCATGCCGATCATGCTGGGCTGGAAGCTCTGGAAACTGGGCTGGCTGTCGGACGCCGAACTGAAGGCGTTGTACGGCCAGATGCTGAAGCCGGCAGCCGATTTCTTGGTCAAGGGCGGCAAGGTCCATCTGGATTGGAACACCGCGACCATCACGCCGCCCTTTACCCAACAAGAGCGCTGGGAAGAGCAGGGGGGATATTCGCCCTCGACAACCGCTGCGGTGATCGCGGGTCTGGTGGTCGCCGGCGACATCGCTGACGCCGCCGGCGATACGGGCTCGGCTGAGCTCTATCGCAAGACCGCCGACGACTACGCCGGCAAGCTCGAGACCCGGATGGTCACGACGAAGGGCGCGTTCGGCGACGGCCACTACTATCTGCGCCTGAACAGCGACCAGGATCCAAACAACAAGAGCCCGGTCGAGGCGCGTAACGGCCAGGAGCCTGTGGCCGAGGACAAGATGCTGGACGCCGGCTTCCTGGAGCTGGTGCGCTACGGGGTTCGCCGCGCTGACGATCCGGCGATCGTGGCCAGTCTGCCTGAGTTGGACGACGAGTCGCTCGAGGATCTCTACCGCGTCCGCTACAGCTTCAAGTTCCCCGGCGTGGAAGGGAGCTTCCCAGGCTGGCGTCGCTACGGCGTCGACGGCTACGGCGAGGACACCAAGACCGGCGCAAACTACGGCGCCGATAACCAGATGCGTCCCGGGCAGAGGGGACGCGTGTGGCCGATCTTCACCGGCGAGCGCGGCCACTATGAGCTCGCGCTGGCGGGCCTCTCGGGCAAGCCCGATCCCGCCGCCGTGAACAAGATCCGTCAGACCTACGTCAAGGCGATGGAGCTGTTCGCCAACGAGGGGCTGATGATCCCGGAGCAGGTTTGGGACGGCGTCGGAGCCGAGAGCCCTCACGGCTATGTCCGAGGCGAGGGGACCGATTCGGCCACTCCCTTGGCGTGGAGCCATGCCGAGTACATCAAGCTCCTGCGATCGGTCACCGACGGACAGGTCTGGGACAACTATGCGCCGGTCAGGGCGCGCTACTCGCGGTAAGGTGGGGGCGCAGGGTGCGCGCTAATGTCGCGGTGGCGCATTCCCGAAACGTGGTTAACGCGCCTTTAGGGTTTCCGCCGCGAAGTGGAGCTTAAACAGCAAGCTCGCGGCCGGAGATCCTTGTCATGACTGCGTTCCGTCGATTGACCATCGCCTGGAAACTTATCCTGGTTGCGGGCTTGGCGATCGGCGTCCTCCTCGTCGCGGCCGCCGTGGCCGTCTCGAGTCACACGGGCACGATCGTGTCCAAGCTGTCCAACCAATATGCGGACGCGGTGAGCGAGGAGGCGATCGACAAGGTCCGGGCCGACATCGACGCGGCCGCAGCCGCCACGCGCGCCATGAGCGGTTCCATCGCTTCCGCGCATGAGGCCGGGTTGGTCGATCGCGACAAGTACATGGCCATCGTCAAGCCCAATGTCCTGGCCACCAAAAGCGTGATGGGCGCCTGGTTCATGGCCGAACCCAACGCTCTGGATGGCAAGGACGCCGAGCACGTGGGCGACAGCGCCACGGCGTCGAACAAGGACGGCCGCTTTTCGGTTTACTGGGTGAACGACAACGGCGCGCCGACCCTGGAGCTCGAAACCGACGGCAGCGACTTCCAACAGGACTACTACACCGGCGTCGCCAAGCGCGGTCAGTCCAGCTTGGTCGAGCCTTACCTTGAATCGATCAAGGGGGGGCAGGTCGCCATGACCTCGGTCGCCTATCCGGTGATGTCGGGCGGCAAGCTGATTGGCGTCGCGGGCCTCGACATGTCGCTCGACAATCTATCGCAGGTCCTGGGCAAGATGCGGCCGCTGGGCGGTGGTCGCGTGATGCTGGTGTCGGCTGGCGGCCAATGGGTTGCGCATCCCGACGTGAATCAACGCCTGAAACCGTATGCGGACGCCAATGCGGACGGCGTGCATGGGGTGCTCGCCGGCGGTGAGGCTATCGAGATCGAGGGCGTAAAGGTCGGCGACGAGGCGATGATCCGGCTGGTTCGTCCTATCGCCATCCCAGACCTGAACGCGCGCTGGGCCCTGGTCATGGATGTTCCGGTCGCCGCCATCACCGGACCTGCTGATCGTCTGGCCAAGTTCCTGATGGCAGGCGGTGTTCTGATCACGATCAGCGTCCTGGCGGCCCTGTTCCTGGCCAGCGTGACCTTAGTGAAGACCCCGCTGTCCGGCTTGACGCGATCCGTCGATCGCCTCAGCGCCGGGCGCTATGATGAGGCGGTGCCTGGTGTCGACGGAGGCGACGAGATTGGCGCGATCGCGCGCGCCCTCGATGGTTTCCGGCATGATCTGGCCGATGGTCAACGCCGTCGCGCCGAGCAGGAGGCCGAACGCGCTGTCGCCGAGGCCGAGCGCCAGAGGCACGCCGAAGAGGCGGAAGCCTTCGCGCGCGCCCAGGCCAAGGCCGTCGCCAGTCTCGGCGAGGGGATGGAGCGCCTGGCGGACGGCGACCTGATCTGGCGGATGCGCGAGGACGAGTTCCAAGGCGACGCGGTGAAGATGCCACGCGACTTCAACGCGGCGGTGGAAAGTCTGCAGGCGACCATGGCCGGCATTCTCGACGCCGCGCGCAGCATCAAGAGCGGCTGTGCCGAGATCAGCATCGCGGCGGATGACCTCGCCCAGCGAACCGAACGGCAAGCCGCCGGCCTGGAGCAGACCGCCGCCGCGCTGGACCAGATCACGGCTACGGTGCGTCGCAGCTCCGAAGGCGCCGAACGCGCCCGGCAAGTGACCATGACCGCCAAGGCCGCCGCCGAGCGTAGCGGCGCGGTGGTCGAGGAGGCGGTCCAGGCGATGGGCGGCATCGAGCGCTCCTCGCAGTCGATCACTCAGATCATCGGCGTCATCGACGAGATCGCCTTCCAGACCAATCTGCTGGCCCTCAACGCCGGGGTGGAGGCCGCCCGGGCGGGCGATGCCGGGCGGGGCTTTGCGGTCGTCGCCCAGGAAGTGCGGGCCCTGGCGCAGCGTTCGGCTGACGCCGCCAAGGAAATCAAGGGCTTGATCAGCGCCTCGACCCAGCAGGTCGGCAAGGGCGTGAAGCTGGTGGGCGAGACCGGCGAGACGCTGCGCGAGATCCTGACCCAGGTCTCCGAAATCAACGAATTGGTCGGAGAGATCGCGGCGTCTTCCAGAGAGCAGGCCGTGGGCCTGGCCGAAGTGAACCAAGCCGTGAACCAGATGGATCAGGTCACTCAGCAAAACGCCGCCATGGTCGAGCAATCGACCGCCGCGAGCCACGCGCTATCCAACGAGGCCGCCCAGCTTGAGCGCCTGATCGCCCGCTTCCAGGTCGGCGCGGAGGTCCGTGAGTTGCCCCAGCGCCGCCCGGTCTCGGTCCAGCGTCCGACGGCGGCGCCGGTCCGTGAAACCTTCCGCCAGCGTTACGTTCAAGGCGCGAACGCGCTGAAGGTGACGCCGGCCGAGCGCCCGGGCGAATGGGAAGAATTCTAGACCGAGCGCAGCGCGAACCGCAGATCCGATAGCGCGATTCCAGCGTCGGCCCGCTCGGCCTCGCGGACGCTGACCAGCAGCTCGTTCATGCCGTTGGCGACGGCCCAATCCCAGTGGGCGTGACCTGGGGTGGCGGCGCGGCTGATATCGGCGGCCGACTCCAGGTGCAGGACGGTGCGTCCGCCGTCGGCGTCGCGACGGCAGAAGGCAAAGGCGCCTTCGCGGCGAACAAACCGGCCGTCGTGGTGGTACAGGCTCACAAAGCGAAGGTCCGCCTCGCTGAATGCCCGCGATCCGTCCGCCATCATACCCCCCTTTGAACTGTCCGAGCCGGCGCTCGGGTTGCTGACTTCCCGCGGACCGTCGCGGGATTCGCGAGGGGAGCGAAAGAGCGCTGCGACGGCGATCCACAGGCGGTTGCGATAGGGCTTGAGCGAAGCGTCGCGGCGGTCGAACCTGTGGCCGGACGGCTCCAGGGCCTTGGGGGGATGCGCGTGTACGAGAAGATCGTTTTGGCCTTCGATGGCAGTCGTGAAGCCAGAACCGCCCTGCGGGAGGGGGCTCTGCTAGCCTGTCGCTATCAATCGACCGTCTGGCTCCTGTGCGTGCTGCCTGAAAGCAAGGGCCTCGCCCTGGCCGAGGGCGCGCAGCCTGGCGCGGCCGAGCACATCATCGCCGCCAGCCACGAGTTGGTCCAGGATGGCCTGGAGAAGCTTCGTAGCCTGGGCCTGACCGCGACGGGCCATGTGCTGCGTGGTGATCCGGCTAACACGATCAGCGCCTTCGCGCGCGAGGTTTCGGCCGATCTCGTGGTCCTTGGACATCGCCGCCGCAGCTTTCTTGAGCGCTGGTGGAATGGCCCTTCGGGGGCGTACATCGTCGACGATGTCGAATGCAGTCTGCTGGTCGCCCGGCGTCCGATCAGCGACGCCGAGTTCGCGGAGGAGCTGGCCCGGCGGGCGGCCAAGACTGCGCCCTGAGAAATCGCGGACGCCCTCTGACATCTGGTCTCGGCCGCGCTATATCCGCGCCATGGCCGAAGCATTCAACGACCTCACCCTTTCCGCCGACAAGGCTTCACGCTACGCCGAGGTGGCCGATGAGATCGCAGCCGTTCTGGACGGCGAGACGAACCTGACCGCCCGCATGGCCACCGTCGCCTCGATGCTCGCCAACAGCTTTGACACCTATTTCTGGGCCGGCTTCTACGTCGTGGATCCCGCCAAGGAACGGGAGCTGGTGGTGGGTCCCTATCAGGGCACCTTGGGATGCCTGCGCATCGCCTTCGGGCGCGGAGTCTGCGGTGCGGCCGCAGCTACGGGCGAGACCCAACTCGTGCCCGATGTGCATGCTTTCCCTGGCCACATCGCCTGTGATGGCCGCTCGCAAAGCGAGATCGTCGTGCCGGTCTTTGGAGCCGACGGCAAGCTGATCGCCGTCTTCGATGTGGACTCCGATCGGCCCGCCGCCTTTGATGACGTCGACCAGCTGTGGCTGGAAAAAATCCTGAAGGCTACCTTCGGCTGATCCCCATTTCGCGTCTATGAGCCGACACATGGCGCGTCGATTGCAGGCGCAATCCATCTTTCCCTAACCCGCTCCGGGGTAGGACAGGTGGATATGCTGACCGTCGAGACCCTTCATCCGAGCCTGTTGAGCGCTGCCGATGCGGCGCTGTGGCGGAGCTTTGCCGCAGACGAAGACGGCTTCGCTAACCCTCTGCTCGGCCCCGAGTTCGCACAAGCCGTTGGAAAGGTTCGTGAAGACGCACGTGTCGCCATCGTCCGCCGTGCCGGAGAAACCATCGGCTTCCTGCCATTTCATCGCCGCCCCGGCGGTCTGGCGCGGCCGATCGGGTCGCCGCTCTCGGACTATCATGGCCTCGTCTCCCGTCCCGGTACGGGACTGCGGGTCGCCGATGTGTTGCGCGCCGCCGAGGTCAGCGTTTTCCGTTATTCAGGCCTGATTGATCCTCATGGCGTATTCCCAACTTCGCCGGAGACCGATCGCACAGCCTATCTGATCGACCTGAAGGGGACGACCGCCGAGGCCTATCTCGAGGCCGTGCGCGCCGAGAGCCCGAAGAAGATCAAGAACTATCGTCGCCTCGACAACAAGCTGGACCGTGAGGTCGGCGCGGTTCGCCTGGTGGTCGGTGACATGTCCCGAGACGCCTTCAACCTGCTGATCGACTGGAAGCGGGATCAGTTGGCGCGCACCGGCGGCCACGACTTCCTGCGCGCCGATTGGACGCGCGAACTGATGGCCGACCTGTTCACGACCCGCGACGGCGATATGCGGGGCCTGATGATCAACCTCTACGCCGGCGACCTGCTGGTCGGGGGGCATTTCGGCGTCCGCCAGGGCGCGACCTATCACCCCTGGATCGCTTCGACGAACCCCGCGATGGCCGCATGGTCTCCCGGGCAGATCTTCTTCCTCAGAGCGATTGCGGCCATGCCCGAGTTGGGCCTGACGCGTTATGATCTGGGACCGGGCCACGACCACTACAAGCGCGCCTATGGTCTTCGCACGTTTCAGATCGGCGAGGGCGCGGCGACAGCCGCCACCGTCGCGGGCTGCGTGGCCCATTCGGTGGAAAGCGTATGGAACTTGGCCGGTGCGCACGGCGCGGGCCCCGTCGGCCAGCTTCGTCGCCGTCTCGACGCCATCGCCAGCACGGAGCTTACGGTGACCGGCCGCGTTCGCGGCTTTGTCGAAGCCGTGGCGGCGCGGGCGCAGCGCGGACGCGGAGAGCACACGGAGGCCTGATGGCGCGCGTCACGGTCATGATCCCCACTCAGCGACGCCCCGACGGCCTGGCCGTCGCGGCGCGTTCGGTGTTCGGCCAGATCGGCGTTGATTTCGCGGAACTGGAGTTGGTGATCGTTGACAACGACCAGGTCCCGTCCGCCAAACCTGTCGTCGATATGCTTAGTCAGGGCGCGCCCTGTCCGGTCATCTATGTCAACGAGAAGCGGCCGGGGGTCGCCTTCGCGCGCAACGCCGGCATGGCGCGCGCCTCGGGCGACTTGATCGCATTTCTCGACGACGACGAGGAAGCGCCGAGCGGCTGGCTGGCGGCGTTGCTGGCGGCGCAGGTCCGCTATGACGCCGATGTCGTGTTCGGCCCGGTCAAGGCCCGTGCGCCGGATCATGTCACACGGCATCGGGATTATCTGGAACGCTTCTTCTCGCGCGTTGGACCCGCCGAGGCCGGCATCATCGCGCACCATTACGGCTGCGGCGACAGCCTGATCCGGCGTTCGGCCTTGCCCGACCCGGTCTCGCCCTTTGCGGCCGAGCGCAACCATATCGGCGGCGAGGACGATCTGCTGTTCGGCCATATGGGCGCGGCGGGCAAGCGCTTCGTCTGGGAGCCCGCCGCCTGGGTGTGGGAAGATCCCGTCCCGGCGCGACTGAACCTGGGCTACACGATCCAGCGCGCCTTTGCTTATGGGCAAGGGCCATCGTCTCACTGCGCGGCCGCGCAGCCGCGGGACAACCTCGGGGTCGCCCGCTGGATGCTCATCGGTTTGGGGCAAGCCGCATTTTTCGGGCTGATCGCCGCGCTGAAATGGGGCTTGGGCGCCAAGGACCGCGCCGAGTGGCTGGACCGCGCCGCGCGGGGCCTAGGCAAGACCTTCTGGTGGGGCCCCTTCAAGATCCAATTCTACGGGAGGACCGCGTGAGCGTGATCACCGACTGGACGCCGGAAAAGGCCAAGGCCTTCGGCCGCGAGAACCTGTTGTTCCAGCACGCTCTGCACGAGCGCCCGATGTTCGACGACGAGGGCCTGGCGCGCCTGCTCGACCTCTACCCGCGCGAGAAGCTGGGCGTCTTCACCATGGGGGAGGACCCCAAGGCCTGGACCACCTGGCGCAAGGGCTCGGCGGGCAACCTGACCGGCGACCAATTGCTGGAGGCGGCCAAGACCGGCCGCATCTGGCTGAACCTGCGCCAGACCAACGATCATGTGCCCGAGTACGCGGCCCTGGCTGACGAGATCTTCGCCGACAAGGAGGCGCACGTCCCTGGCCTGCGCACCTTCAAACGCGATCTGGGCATGCTGATCTCCAGCGCCAATGCGCAGGTCTTCTACCATCTCGATGTGCCGCTGGTGTCGCTGTGGCAGATCCGCGGCCAGAAGAAGGTATGGGTCTATCCCGTGGCGGATCCCTATGTCGGCGATCTGGCGCTGGAAAAGATCGTGCTGCGTGAGACGGCTGAGCAGTTCGCCTTCGATCCCGAATGGGACAAGGGTGCGCAGGAGGTGGACTTGACGCCGGGCAAGATGGTCACCTGGCGCCAGAACGCGCCGCATCGGATCGAGAACGGCCCGATGCTGAATGTCTCGATCTCAATCGAGTTCATGACCCCGCCGGCCCTGATGCGCGCCAATGTGATCTACGCCAACGGCGTGCTGCGGCGGCGTCTCGGCGCCAATCCGCGTATCCAGGAGGGCTTTGGCCCGACCGCGCTCGGCAAGCTGGCCGTCGCGCGCGGCGCCAAGGCGCTGGGCCTGCAGACGCCGCACGTGCGTCATCTGCCGGTCACCTTTGGCCTGGATGCGGGCCGGCCGGGCGTTTTGGTCGAGCCGCCACGACCCTAGAGCTTGCCCGCCGCGCCGCTTTGCCCCACTGCTAGCCCCATGAGTCAGGCGGTTACGATTGAATTGGGCGAGGGCGCCGAGCATGACGCCCGGGCTCTGCGCAACGCGTTCGGATGCTTCACGACGGGGGTCACCGTCGTCACGACCGTGGCTCCGGACGGTCGCCGGGTGGGCCTGACCGCCAACTCTTTCACCTCGGTCTCGCTGGATCCGCCGCTGGCCCTGATCTGCGTTGACTTGAAGTCGTCCAGCCTGCCGGCGCTGGACGTCGCCCAGCGCTTCGCCGTCAACGTCCTGCATGCCGAGCACCAGCAACTGGCTCGGCAGTTCGTCCAGAAGGACACCGACCGTTTCGCCGGCCTCGAGACCGAGACCTGGCGTACCGGCGTGCCGATCCTGCCCGAATGCATGGCCAATTTCGAATGCGAGACGCACCACGCCTTCGACGCCGGCGATCACCGGGTCTATGTCGGACGGGTGGTGAAGCTGCGGTACGACCCCGATCATGAGCCGCTCGTCTATCTGCAGGGGCGGTTCCGCCGCGTGCATGTCGACGCGGAGTAGCTTGGCAGGATTTCGCGCGATACGGCGTGATCCTGGGGTGCTATTGACGCGCAAAACAGCGTTAGGGAGCGCATTATGCGAGACATCGCCCATTTCGTGAACGGTCAGACCCTGGTCGGAACCTCCGGCCGCTTCGGCGACGTCTTCAATCCCAATACCGGCGAGGTCCAGGCCCGCGTCCAGTTCGCGACCGACGCCGAGCTCGACGCCGCCGTGCAGGTCGCCGCCAAGGCGCAGATCGGCTGGGCCCAGACCAATCCGCAGCGCCGCGCCCGGGTGATGTTCGAGTTCAAGCGCCTGATCGAGCGCGACATGAACACCCTGGCCGAGATCCTGTCGTCCGAGCACGGCAAGGTCATCGCCGACGCCAAGGGCGACATCCAGCGCGGCCTGGAAGTCATCGAGTTCGCCTGCGGCATCCCCCACATCCTGAAGGGCGAGTACACCGAGGGCGCGGGCCCCGGCATCGACGTCTATTCGATGCGCCAGCCGCTGGGCGTCTGCGCAGGCATCACCCCGTTCAACTTCCCGGCCATGATCCCGATGTGGATGTTCGGCATCAGCATCGCGGTCGGCAACAGCTTCATCCTCAAGCCCTCGGAAAAGGATCCGACGGTGCCGGTCAAGCTGGCCGAACTGATGATGGAGGCCGGCGCGCCCGCCGGCGTGCTGAACGTCGTCCACGGCGACAAGAGCGCGGTCGACGCCATCCTGACCCATCCGCTGATCCGCGCGGTCAGCTTCGTGGGCAGCAGCGACATCGCCCACTACGTCTACCAGACCGGCACGGCGCACGGGAAACGCGTCCAGGCCATGGGCGGCGCCAAGAACCACGGCATCGTCCTGCCCGACGCCGACATGGACCAGGTGGTCAAGGACTTGTCGGGCGCGGCCTTCGGCTCGGCCGGCGAGCGCTGCATGGCCCTGCCGGTGGTTGTCCCCGTCGGCAAGGCCACCGCCGACGAACTGCGCGAGCGCATGGTCGCCGAGATCGGGACCTTGAAGGTCGGCGTCTCCACCGATCCCGACGCCCACTACGGCCCCGTGGTCAGCGCCCAGCATCGCGACAAGATCGCCGACTACATCCGCATCGGCCAGGAGGAGGGCGCCGAGCTCGTGGTCGACGGCCGCGACTTCAAGCTTCAGGGCTTCGAGAAGGGCTTCTTCATCGGCCCGTCGCTGTTCGACGGCGTCAAGAAGGGCATGAAGACCTATCACGAGGAGATCTTCGGTCCGGTGCTGCAGATCGTCCGCGCCGAGACCCTGGAAGAGGCCATGGCCCTGCCGTCCGAGCACCAGTACGGCAACGGCGTCGCCATCTTCACCCGCAATGGCCGCGCCGCCCGCGAGTTCGCCGCCAGCGTCAATGTCGGCATGGTCGGCATCAACGTGCCGATCCCGGTGCCGGTCGCCTACCACACCTTCGGCGGCTGGAAGCGTTCGGCCTTTGGCGACACCAACCAGCACGGCATCGAGGGCGTGAAGTTCTACACCAAGGTCAAGACGGTCACCGCGCGGTGGCCCGAGGGTGAGGTGGCCGATAGCAGCTTCGTCATCCCGACGATGAAGTAGCAATCATCCGTGTCATCCCGGGAGCTTCGAAGAGGCTATCCGGGATCCAGGGGCGGTTCGCACGGCGTTTCTTCACCCCCTGGGTTCCGGCTCTCCGCTACGCTACGGCCGGGATGACACGATAGGGGGCTGTGGCATGAGCAATCTGGTTCGACGATCTTTCCTGACGCTCACCGCCGCAGGCTTGGCCGCGCCCGCCGCCTTCGCCCAGAGCCGCGCCGAGCTGGCCGCCATCGGGCAGTACGGCGACAAGGCTGCGCCCCTCACCGTCTTCGAGCGGGACGGCGCGCTCCATATCGACGGCGACGGCTTCAAGGCCGCGCGCCTGCGCCCGCGCGGAGGGGGGCGCTACGCCATCGCGGGCGGCGGCGAGCTGATCCTGGAGACGGTCGCGGTTCGACTGAACGGCAAGTCTCTGGCCTTCCACGACTTCGGAGCCGAGGTCGAGGCGGCGATCCGCAAGGCCGTCCGGGCCGATCCGGTCCTGCTGCGCCAGCGGGCCCTGGCGGCCGCGCCGCCGGTTGAGGCGGGCGACAAGCTGCCCTCGGACCTGGTCGAGGTCACCCGCCTCGCGCCGGGGATTAAGCTCGACATCCGCTATGCGGGCTCGAACAACTTCATGGGGATTCCGCTTTACGAGACGCCGGCGGCCTATCTGCAGCGCCCGGCGGCGGAGGCGCTGGCGCGTATCCACCGCGCCCTGGCTGCGCAGGGCTATGGCCTCCTGGTCCACGACGCCTATCGGCCCTGGTCCGTGACCTGGATGTTCTGGGAGGCCACGCCACCCGAGGCCCGCATCTTCGTCGCTGATCCGGCCCAAGGCTCGCGCCACAATCGCGGCTGCGCGGTCGACCTGACGCTGTACGACCTGAAGACCGGCCAGCCGGTCGAGATGCCCAGCCGCTACGACGAGTTCTCGACCCGCGCCTATGCCGATTTTATTGGCGGCACGAGCCGGCAGCGTGCGCTGCGCGCGATCCTGCGCGAGGCCATGGAGGCGGACGGCTTCACCGTCTACGCCGAGGAATGGTGGCACTTCGACTACCGCGACTACCGCCGCTACCCGATCGGAACGAAGACGTTCACGGAACTGGCGGCGGGGTAGGGGGCGTTGGGAGCGTCTGGGATGGGGCGAAGGCCCCCTCAGCGTCCACCCCGGCGTCCGGCGCCCGCCCTCAGTGGAGCCCCCACAGAACCCGCGCCCACCGCAAGTCGCGCTACGGATTGGCCCCGGTCGCGGGCGGTGCCGGGGGCGTCTTGATACCGGCCTCTTTCAGCGCGCGGGCAAATTCGCTCGAGGCCTTCAGGCGCGGCAGATACCGGATCGTCCGCCGGGCGCTCACGGGAAAGGACTGGGTGTCGTACGACCCGCGTTTCGAGCAGGTCGCCGCCTCGCAACGGGCGCCTTCGTCGCGCAGCACGATCGTCGGATTGCCCCTGGCGTCCCTGCCACGCTCAAGCGTCAGCGTGCAGCGCTCGCCCTGATAGCCCTTGACCGGACCGCGATAGCTGAGACGATCGCCTTCCAGGGTCGCTACGCCATAGAATTTGCAGCTATTGCCCGCTGAGAAGGTGAGATCGGCGCGGACATAGGCGCGGTCTGGCCCCACGGGCACGATTTCGAGCACGTCCTCCAACACGCCCGGCTCAGGCTCGGTCACGTTGAACCGCTGCTTGTAGACCCCGGACCATTCGGCGACACCGACAGCGGCCATCGCGCTCTCCGCAGCGAGGATAGCGATCACGAACAGGACGAGGCGCTTCATGGATATCTCCTCAGACGAGGGGGCTGTAGCGCAACCCAGCCACGGCAAGCAATCGCGCACGTCGCAGAGCGGACACGCCTGATGTCCGCAATGGGGGAAGTCGGACAGGCCGCAGGCCCCCACCGGACCATGCCTTGTATGGTCGTCCGCCCCCATAGGGGCAGAAGGTGCGCTCCCTTCTTCCCCTTATGGGGGAGGAGCGCCGAAGGCGCGGAGGGGGCGAGTATGGGTCGTGAGCAGCCTCTAACGACTCTCCAGAAACCCGACCTTCCCGGCGAACGCCGGGATCCAGATCGAACCTACGGGCGATCTATCCCGTTCGCGTTGCGCAATATCGCGTGACCCCGAACCGCCCAGGATGAATCTGGGCCCCGGCGTTCGCCGGGGAGGTCGGGATTCTGGGGATCACTTCAACCGTTCAAAACGTCGCCATCCTCACCTCACGTCCCCGCTTACCCTCGCGGCCGCCAAGCCAGCACCTCGGCGCTATGACCGACCCCCGCCTTGGCGCACATCTGCTTGACCGGGCAGGCCCCGCACTTGGGTGCTTCGGCCCCGCACAGCATCTGGCCCAGGCCTCGCTTCATCAGCCAGTGCAGTTCGAAAAGATCGTCGGCGGTCCAGGTCGCCGGCGCCATGGCCATCAGGGCGTGATAGGTGTTGGTCGTGTCGCCCGCGCCCACCAGGCCGATCCGTTTGGCGACGCGGTCGACGTTCGTGTCGACCACCAGGGCCCGCATGGCCAGGTCGCTGAAGTTCAGGACGCAGGCGGCGACCTTCACACCGACGCCGGGTAGGGCCTGAAGCTCCCAGCGCGCCTGGTCGACCTCCAGGTTTTTCAGGTGGCTGAGCGAGAGCCAGCCGACCTTCTCCTCGATCATGCGCAGGGCGGTGGTCAGGTGGCGGGCCTTGTCCTCCGGAAAGGTCACGTCCTGAATGGCCATGGCCACGTGGGCGACCTTGGCGCGCGAGAGGTCCTCCCACGACTTGAACGCCGCGCGCAGGCGCAGGAACGCCGCCCAGGACACCGCATCGGCCGTGCGGCCGCTGATCGACGACTTCACCAGCTGCGAGATCGGGTCCATCCGCGCCACCGGCCGCTGAGGCCCGAACTCGCAGAGCAGGGCGTCGCGGACGCTTTCCAGCGGAGACCGGGCCAGGGCTAGGGACAGCTGCATGGGACTTCGCTAAAATAGAACATAATGAGAACATTATGCGCGCAGCGAAGACTTGTCCACAGGCCTGTTGATCTAAGGATCTAGCCTCGGTAGCGGCCCCACAGCGCCGTGACGCGGCGGCGCAGGCGCTGGAAGGCCACGCGCATCGGTGTCGGGGCCTTGGCGGGCGTGTCGTGATCGCTGGTCAGGTCAACGCCGGCGAAGCGGGCGATGAGGTCGCGCAATTCCGGCTCCTGAACGGCGAGCGCGGCCTCGACCGGCGTCATCCATTCGAGCGTGCGTTGCCCCTGTTCAGGCCAGCTCTCGAGCTGCGCAGTGACCTCGAACGCGTAGACGTCGACCCTGACCTCGCGCGCCTGGCCGTTCTTGAGGCGCTTCAGGTAGCCATAGTCGCCCAAAGGACCGGTCGCGACGATCCCTCTCAGGCCCGCCTCTTCATAGGCTTCTTGCGCCGCGGCTTCCGGATCAGAACGACCCTTCATCGGCCAGCCCTTCGGAATCACCCAGCGGCGGGTTTCGCGAGAGGACACGAGCAGGACGCGCAGCGCCTCGCGCTCGCCGCGCCAGGGTAGAGCGGCGACTTGGCGGCGCTTGCCAGTCTTGCGTTCTTCCGATTTGCCGCCCGCTTGCCTCACGTCATCCAGAACCCGATAAAATAGAACCCGCCATCGTAGGCCTCGTCGGCGACGAGACCACGAAATCCTGGCCACGCTCAGCGCGCGGCCAACACACGGAGAGCCGCGCCGACGCTGACCATAGCGCCCGCGATCAAGGGAGTCGTCGCGATCGGAAGGCTCGACAGTCTGTCGTGATCCTATCGTCCCGTAACGCGTGGTGCGCCCCTTACGCGACAACGGCCGCCTTGTCGCGGAAATTGTCTTGGTTCGGATGATATCCCCGTCTCGCCACAATCTTCGTGGGGGAGAGCGCTTCCAAAACGCGAGTCTCCAAGCCAGATTGAAGAGGTTACGATGTCGCCCCCTGCAGCAGGAGCCCTTGGCCATGGCCTTTACGCTGAGCGTCAACGGAGAGCGCCGTACCGCCGACGTCGATGGCGACACCCCGCTGCTTTGGGTGTTGCGCGACACGCTGGGCCTCGTCGGCGCCAAGTACGGCTGTGGGGCGGCGTTGTGCGGCGCCTGCACTGTGCATCTGGACGGCGTTCCGGTGCGCGCTTGCGTCACGCCGATCAGCGGCGTGGGTGAGCAGAAGGTGACCACCATCGAGGGCGTGGGCAAGACGGCGGTCGGCGCCAAGGTGCAGGCGGCTTGGAAGGCGGTGGACACGCCCCAGTGCGGCTACTGCCAGGCGGGCCAGATCATGTCTGCCACGGCGCTGCTCACTACCACGCCCAAGCCGACCGACGAGGAGATCGACGCGGCGATGAACGGCAATCTGTGCCGCTGCGCCACCTACATCCGCATCAAAAAGGCGATCAAGGTCGCCGCCGGTCTGGAGAAGGCTTGATCATGGACGGCGAGATCCTGCGCGACCCGACCCGTCGCTTTGTCCTGCAGTCCGGGGCCGCCGTCGGCGGTGGCCTGCTGCTCAGCTTCACCATGTCCTCTGAAAGCCGCGCGGCGGGCGACACCAAGATCAACGCCTATGTCCGCATCGCGCCAGACGGCAAGGTGACTATCGCCTCCAAGGTTCCCGAGGTGGGGCAGGGCATCAAGACCGCCCTGCCGATGCTGATCGCCGAGGAACTGGACGTCGAGTGGTCGGCAGTGACGGTCGAGCAGGCGATCGCCGACGCCAAGGTCTACGGACGCCAGGTGGCCGGCGGCAGCATGGCCACGACGCTGGAGTATGACGGGCTGCGCCGGGTGGGCGCGACGGTCCGCGCCCTGCTGATCGCCGCCGCCGCCGCGCGCTGGAACGTCCCGGCCGACAGCCTGACGACCGAGCCGGGCGTCGTGGTCCACGCCGCCAGCAAGCGCCGCGCGTCCTATGGCGAGCTCGCCGAGGCCGCCGCCGCGCTGACGCCGCCGGATCCAAAGTCGCTGACTCTGAAGGATCCCAAGGCGTTCCGGATCATCGGCAAGAGCCACAAGAGCCAGAACCTCGACGCGATCGTCACGGGCCAGCCGACCTACGGCATCGACGTGCGCCTGCCGGGGATGCTGTTCGCCACCTTCGCCAAGGCGCCGGTCTATGGGGCCAAGGTCGAGTCAGTCGATCTGGCGCCGGCCAAGGCGGTAAGGGGCGTCCGAGACGCCTTCATCATTGAGGGCGGGACCAATCTCCAAGGGCTTATGCCCGGCGTGGCCGTGGTGGCCGACAGCTGGTGGGCGGCGCGCAAGGGCCGTGAGGCGTTGCAGATCCAGTGGGCCGAGCACCCGACGGCCAGCCAGAGCACCGCCAGCTTCGCCGCAAAGGCCGCCGAACTGGCCGCCGCGCCGCCGCATCGCAACCTGCACAACGACGGCGACGTCGAGGCGGCGCTGAAGGGCGCGGCCAAGACGGTGAAAGCCGCCTACAGCTATCCCTTCATCGCCCACGCAGCGCTGGAGCCGCAGAACTGCACGGCGCACGTCAAGGACGGCAAGGTCGAGATCTGGGCCCCGACCCAGAATCCCGAGTCCGGCCGCGCCCTGGTCGCGCGGGCGCTGAACGTCGATCCTTCGGCGATCACCATCCACCTGATCCGCGGCGGCGGCGGCTTTGGTCGCCGACTGATGAACGACTACATGGTCGAGGCTGCGGCCATCGCCGCCAAGGTTGATGCGCCGGTGCAACTGATCTGGACCCGCGAAGACGATATCCAGCACGACTTCTATCGTCCGGGCGGCTGGCACAACCTGACCGCCGGTCTGGACGCCAAGGGCGCGCTGGTGGCCTGGAAAAACCACTTCATCACCTTCGGCGAGGGCGAGACCTTCAACACCGCCGCAGCGATGAACGCGACCCAGTTCCCGTGCCGGGCCGTGGCCAACTACCGCCATGACGTATCGGTGATGCCGCTAGGCTTCCCGACCGGCTTCCTGCGCGCGCCGGGCAACAACGCCTTCGGCTTCGTGATCCAGAGCTTCACCGACGAGCTGGCCCTGGCGGCTGGAAAGGACCCTGTCGCCTTCCGTCGCGAGCTGCTGGGCGAGCCACGCCTGCTGGGCGAGCCGGGAAAGGGCGACAGCTTCCACACCGGCCGGATGCGCGGCGTGCTCGACCTCGCGGCCGAGATGTCTGGCTGGGGGCGCAAGCTTCCCAAGGGCACGGGTCTTGGCGTCGCCTGCCACTACAGCCACCTGGGCTATGTGGCGGTGGTCATGCAGGTGACGGTCAAGGACGGCGCGGTGAAGGTCGACAAGGTCTGGGCCGCCGCCGACGTCGGCCGCCAGATCGTCAACCCGAACGGCGCCGAACAGCAGGTGCAGGGCTCGATCCTCGACGCCATCAGCAGCACGCTCTACCAGAGCATCACCTTCGAGAAGGGCGCTGCGTCCAACAGCAATTTCGGTGATTTCCCGCTGCTGCGGATGGCCGATGCGCCGCCCGTCGAGGTGCGTTACAAGCTGTCGGACAACAATCCTACGGGCCTGGGCGAGCCGGCCTATCCGCCGGCGCCGGCGGCCCTGTGCAACGCCATCTTCGCGGCGACCGGCAAACGCATCCGGTCTTTGCCGATCGGCGACCAACTGGCCTGATTTCGAGACACCGTGCTAGGAGCGTGGCGACACGCTTCTAGCAAGGCTTTCTCATGTCCAACGTCACCGTCGTCAGCCATCCGCTCGTCCAGCACAAGCTGACCAAGATGCGGGACAAGACGACCTCGACGAAGACGTTCCGCGCCCTGATGCGCGAGACCGCGACGTTGATCTGCTACGAGGTCACCCGCGATCTGCCGATGGACGAGGTCCAGATCGAGACGCCGGTGGCGCCGACCACGGCCTATGAAATCGCCGGCAAGAAGCTGGTCTTCGCGCCGATCCTGCGCGCGGGTCTGGGCATGTGCGAGGGCATGCTCGACCTCGTGCCGTCTGCGCGTGTGGCGCACATCGGTCTTTATCGCGACCATGAGACGCTGGAGGCGGTCGAGTACTACTTCAAGGCGCCCGAGGACATCGCCGGCCGCCTTGTGATCGTGGTCGATCCGATGCTGGCCACCGGCCACTCGGCCATCGCGGCGATCGCACGCCTCAAGCACTACGGCGTCACCAACCTGCGTTTCGTCTGCCTGTTGGCCGCCCAAGCGGGCGTCGACGCGCTGCGCGAGGCGCATCCGGACGTGCCGATCTGGACGGCGGCGATCGACCAGACCCTCAACGAGCACGGCTATATCGTGCCGGGGCTCGGCGACGCCGGCGACCGCACGTTTGGTACGCGATAGAGCCGCCTTCAGACCGACATCGAGTCGTAGACCACCACCTTGCTCCAGAGATGGCTGCAGTCAGCCACAAACCTCTGGTGCAGCGGATGGTCCTGGTAGCGCTTCTGGTCCTCGACGCTTTTGAACACCATCAGCTCGGAGACATCGTAGCTGTTGTCGATGACATCGCGCTTCTCGGTCGAAGCGGGCACCCCGACGTGCAGTTGTTGGATGACGTCGATGGCCTTCAACGCCTTCAGCCCCGCGATCAGTTTGTCCCGATCGGCCTTGTCGCCCGGGGTCTTCAGCCAGAAGAACACTTGGTGAAACAGCATGGGCGCGTCGGGCGCGGCGCTGGCCGACGTCGCCAGAGTTGCGCCAGCTACAAGCGCCCCAGAGATCAGGACGCGGCGATCGAAAGACGACATGGTTTGCTCCTCCGGGGTCTGAACTCAGGGGGGAATCTAGGGCAGCGCCTTTACGAACGCCTTCACCACCGTGGCTGAGTTGTCCGAGGCCAGGGCCATGAAGGTGTGCATCTCGTTGGCGCCCGCGCCGCCGCCGGCCAGGTCAGACAGGCTGCGGAAGGCGATGAACGGGGTCTTGTTGACCAGGGCCACATGGGCGACGGCGGCGCTTTCCATGTCGACCACCCGGGCCTCGAAGGTGGCGCGCAGGTATTTGCGATAGGCGGCGTTGTCGAGAAACACCGGCGCCGAGACGCCGTTGCCGCCCACCACCACTTTCGGCGGATGGACCAGGCACTTGTCGGCAGCACAACGTTGCAGGGCCACCTGCGCCGCGACCTTGCGCGCCGTGTCCAACAGGCTGGCGTCGGCCGGGAACCAGACGCGGGCCGGCGTCCCCAACGCGTCGCCGGGCATGTGAATGCCGCGCGGGAAGATCATGCCATAGTTGGCAAGGGTGGTCGTTCGGATGCTGGGCGCGACCTCGAAGCCCTTTTCGGTCTCGCGCGCGAAGGCGCTTTCCAGGTTCTGGGCCCATTGGTCGGCGACGACCACGTCGCCGATATCCAGGCCCTCGTCGACGCCGCCCGCGATCCCCGAGAAGACGATCCGCGTGATGTTGAAGCGGTCCAGCGCCATCTGGGTGGTCATGGCCGCGTTGACCATCGACACGCCGCTCAGGAACACCACCACCGGCTTGCCCTCGAGCCTGCCGGTCACGAAGCGCACACCGTTGACGTCGTGCGCCTTCTGCTCGGTCGTGGCGGCGTTCAGCGCGCCGATCTCCGGCGGGAAGGCCGAGATGACCGCCACGCGCGGCGTCTCGTCCAGCTTCTGCGCCAGGGCCGGCGAGACGAAGAGGAACAGGCAGGCCAGAACGAGGGCGGGCAGGCGCATGGCGACTCCTTTTAAGCAGCGCCGCCCTGATTAGCGGGCGGCGTGACCTGCCCCAAGGGGGACTGCGTCTTCGACACCACGATCAGGGACGAACGACGATTTTTCCGGCTTTCATCACCAGAACGACATCGCGCGTCGCCTCGATGCTCTGGGTCGGATCGCCCTTCACCGCGACGAGATCGGCCAGATAGCCGGATTTGATCTGGCCCAGATCGTTGGTCCGGCCCAGGACCTTGGCGTCCACCGAGGTGGCCGTCAGCAACGCCTGGGCGGGTGTCAGGCCGTAGCGGACCATCCACACCAGTTCCCGCGCGTTGTCGCCATGCTTGAAGACGCCGACATCGCTGCCCATGCCGATGGTCACGCCGGCCTTGACCGCCAGACGGAAGGCCCGCTCGGCCGCCTGCATCGCGGGGGTCGGCGTCGTCTTGCCCGCGACATAGCCGCCCAAATAGGTCGAGGTGCTCTCGACCGCCGTGAGGGTGGGGAAGAAGACAACGCCCTTTTCGGCCATGAGCTTGAAGGTGGCTTCCGATCCGCCATAGCCGTGCTCGATCGTGTCGACGCCGGCCAGGATCGCGCGACGCATCCCCTCGTCGCTGGAGGCGTGGGCCGAGACCGGGCGGCCGCTGGAATGCGCGGTCTCGACCAGCGCTCTCAGTTCCTCGACGCTGAACGTCGGCTGCGTCGAACCATCGGGCCCGACGCGATAGTCGGCATAGACCTTGATCCAGTCGGCGCCTGCGCCGGCCTGTTCGCGCACCGCTTTGACCACCTCGGCGACGCCGCTGGCCTCTTGCGCGCCCTGCGGGATTTCCGCGTCGGGATTGTAGTTCCGTCGCGCCGGACCATAGGCGCCGGTCGCCACGATCGCCTGCGTGGTCACAAAGAGGCGAGGGCCGGGAATCAAGCCCTCGTTGATCGCCTTTTTCAGCGGCACATCCGCAGTTCCCGCGCCCTCGGTGCCAAGATCACGCAGCGTGGTGAAGCCGGCCTCCAGCGTCGCCTTGGCCTGCACCGCCGCCCGCAACGTGCGATAGGTCGGGGTCTCCTTGAGGACCTGATCGTCCCACGAGGTCTCGTTATAGGGATGCAGGAACAGGTGGCTGTGCAGGTCCATCAGGCCGGGGATCAGTGTCGCGTCGGGCAGGTCGACGACCTCCGCGCCGGCGGCGTCGATCTGGGCGGCGGGGCCGACGGAAGCGATCTTGCCGTCCCTGATCAGCACGGCCCAGCCTTCGCGGGGCGGTCCCGCGCTCTCCGCAGTCCAGACCCGCGCGGGTTTGAGCAGGATCGGTTGAGCGGCGACCGCGAGGCCAGGCGTCAGGATCAGGGCGAGGGCGGTGAGCAGGCGGCGCATGGAATGACTCGCGAGGGAAGGCCGTGCAGATAAGCCGAAAATCGGCTCATACGCCAAAGCGCAGATGGATCAGCGGGTACGGACGGCCCTGGCCGTCGGTCGCTGACCAGCCGATGCGCTCGAAGCCCATGTGCTCGTAAAAGCCCAACGCCTGGGCGTTCTGCGCGTTGACGTCGGTGGTCAGGTGGGGATGCAACGCCAGCGCATAGTCGATCATCATCGCGCCGAGGCCGGCTCCGCGATACTCGGGGTCGATGAACAGGGCCTCCATGTGGCCGTCGGCGATCAGCATGAAGCCCAAAGGGCGATCGCGGTCATCGACGGCCAGCACAAGCGGCGCCGCAGGGAGAAAGGCCTCGACCTCGCGACCGATTGAGGCGCGATCCTCGGGCGTCAGGAAGTCATGCGTTGCGTCGACGGCCGCGGCCCAGATCGCGACGACGCGATCACCGTCCTGGGGCTGAGAAGGACGAAGCTTGATCATGGGCGGTGACTACCCCGCCGCAATGTCGCGCGCCAGCCAACCGGCCGGACGCAGCATATTTCAAGACGTCCCTGATAAACCGGGGGCTCGCTCCCCATATAAGCATCAGTCGCCGTCGGGAGCGAACCGCATCGCGGTCAGCGCTCAGGCGTGGCGATGCTTGAGACCCCCCAAATGGACTGGCTCTTCCAGCTGTCGGTAGCCTGTATTGTCGCTGCGGCGCTCATGCTTCCCGCATTCCGTCTCTTCGTCGTGGCCCCGCGCCTCGCCCCCTCGCCCTACCGCCCGTTCAAGACGACGCCGCGATGAACGTCTATCCAGGCACGCTGCCCTCACCGCCAAGAGGGCTCAACGATCCGCGCTCAACGGGTACGCCGCCCTCCAAGCGCGTCGATACGCTCGCAAAGCGGGGCACCAGGACGTCCTGACACGCGACGTCCGATAGCCGGCCCGCTAAGGGAGGGGCAGGCGGCTTTAAGCCTGCCTCTTCGCCTTGTCGCGGACGCGCCGGATCGGATGTCCGGCCACTCCGGCGTTAACCGATCAGATCTCCTGATTGTACTTGCCGACCCGGTCGCCCAGGCGCGGCTTCACTTCCTGGCGGAAGAGGGCGCGCATGTCGTCTTCGGACTGGGTGCTCTCGACGACGACCACGACCTCGGGCTTGTTCGACGAGGCGCGGACCAGCACCCACGAGCCGTCCTCCAGGTGAACACGCACGCCGTTGACCGTGATCACCTCGGTGATCTTGCGGCCCAGGATCGAACCGCCGGCGGCGAACAGGTCTTCGTACTCCTTCACCACCTCGGCGACGACGCCGTACTTCACCTCGTCGGCGCAGTGCGGGCTCATGGTCAGCGAGGTGAAGGCCACCGGCAGGGCCTTGCGCATGTCCGACAGCTTCACGCCCGGATTGCGGTCCAGCATGGCCAGGATGGCCGCGGCGGCGGTCAGGCCGCAGTCGTAGCCGTAGCCGAGCTCGCCGTTCATGAAGAAGTGGCCGCTCTTCTCGAAGCCGGCCAGCGCGCCCAGCTCGGCGCTCTTGCGCTTGATGTAGCTGTGGCCCGTCTTCCAGTAGACGACCTCGCAGCCATGGGCCTTGAGGATCGGATCCGTCGCGTAGAGGCCTGTGGACTTCACATCGACCACGAAGGTCGCGCCCGGGTGCAGCGGCGCCAGATCCCGGGCCAGCATCAGGCCGATCTTGTCGGCGAAGATCTCCTCGCCCTCGTCATCCACCACGCCGCAGCGGTCGCCGTCGCCATCGAAGCCGAAGGCCAGGTCGGCCTTACGCTCGCGGACGGCGTGGGCCATCTCGTGCAGCATCTCGGCGTCTTCGGGGTTGGGGTTGTACTTGGGAAAGTTGAAGTCGAGGTCGGTGTCCATCGGCACCACCTCGGTAACGCCCATCTTCTGCAGGGCCTCGACCACGAAGGCGCCGGCCGTGCCGTTGCCGCAGGCGGCGATGACCTTCAGCGGCCGGGTGATGCTGGCGCGCTTGGCCACGTCGTCGATATAGCGCTGGGCCTGCCCCTGCACGCGGATCAGCTTGCCGCCGTCGCGCTCGACGAACTTGGCGTTGAGCACGATGTCCTTCAGGCGGCTCATCTCGTCGGGGCCGAAGGTCAGCGGCTTCTGGGCGCCCATCTTCACGCCGGTCCAGCCGTTCTCGTTGTGGCTGGCCGTGACCATGGCCACGCAGGGGATGTCGAGGTCGAACTGGGCGAAATAGGCCGTCGGCGACAGGGCCAGACCGATGTCGTGCACCTCGCAGCCGGCGCTGATCAGTCCCAGGATCAGAGCGTTCTTGATCGACGACGAGTAGGATCTGAAGTCATGGCCGACCACGATCTTCGATTGGCCAAGCTCGTGGATGTATGTCCCCAGACCAAGACCCAGGGCCTGGACGCCCAGCAGGTTGATCTCCGGTCCGAACAGCCAGCGCGCGTCATACTCGCGAAAGCCGGTCGCCTTGACCAAGGGCTCGTTCTCGTAGGCGGCGGTGTTGGGAACCAGGTCGGCGCGGGGAACGGAGAACATCGAAGGCTCGCTTTGGGAAGGACGAGGCCGCATGACCGGCCTGAGCGGGCCGGTAACACGGTGGCTTGTAAAGAGTGTGGCGCGGCCTAGATCACGCCGGCGCGCAGCAGGTCATGAACGTGCAGGACGCCCACAGGTCGCTGATCCTCTACGACGAACAGGACGGTTATGCGGCGATCGTTCATCAGCTTCAGGGCTTCTGCGGCCAGCGCGCCGGGCGCGATTGTCTGGGGCGCGTGGGTCATGACCTGACCAGCGGTGTGGGTCAGCAGCCCGTCCATATGGCGGCGAAGGTCGCCATCGGTGATCAACCCGGTCAGGCGGCCGGCGTCGTCGATGACTCCCACCGCGCCGAAGCGCTTCTCGCTCATCACCAGCAGCGCGTCTGGCATCGGGGACTCGGCGGGCACCAGGGGCAGTTCGTCGACCCCATGCATGAGGTCGCCCACGGTTCGCAGCATCGCGCCCAGTTTTCCGCCAGGATGGAAGACCCTGAAGTCGCTCGCCGTGAAACCACGCCGTTCCAGCAGGGCTACGGCGAGGGCGTCGCCCAGGGCGATCTGCAGCGTGGTCGAGGTGGTCGGCGCATTGACCTCCGCAGTGGCTTCCGGCGCGTCGGGAAGCAACAACAGGACGTCTCCAGCTTGGCCGAGCGGGCTGTCGGCCACAGCCGTCATCGCGATGAGCGGGATCGAGAAACGTTTGGCGTAGGTCAGGGTATCGGCCAATTCGCGGCCCGCTCCGGACTTTGACAGAGCCAGCACCACATCGTCGGGGCCGATCATGCCGAGGTCGCCGTGAGAGGCTTCGGCCGGATGAACGAACATCGCCTGGGTCCCGGTGGACGCCAGGGTCGCGGCGATCTTGCGCGCCACGTGGCCGGACTTGCCCATGCCGGTGCAGACCACGCGGCCCTTGGCGTTGAAGATGGTCTCGACGGATTGGACGAAGGCCTCGCCCAGCGAGTCGGAGAGCGCGCGCAGCGCGTCGGCCTCGACGGCAAGAACCCGACGGCCCACCTGAACGGCGTCGAAAGGGGTCATTGCGAAAGCTGGCTCGCCGCTTCGACGGCCTTCTTGGCCGCTTCGTCCCGCCGACGCGCCGAATCCTTTTCGCGCTGGATCTTGGCTTTCATCTCAGGGGTCTGCTGGACGGGCGTATGGCCGAAAGGCCCCCAGGAGCGGTCGCCCTGCCCTTGCGGCCAGACGAGGGAGAGGGCGATCAGCGCGGCGGCGATCAGGCCCATCAACGGCATGAAGATGCGATCAGGCATGGCCCGCCTATAGCACGGGCGGCGGCGCGGGGGAGGGGGCGAGCGCGCCAGCGATCGCCGTGACGCTTGACGCTCGCCCCGCAGGGCCTTAGCCCGCCCCCTGTACTTGATCTCCAAAGGAAGCCCGATGCCGACGCTCGTCCTGCTCCGCCATGGCCAGAGCCAGTGGAACCTGGAAAACCGCTTCACGGGCTGGGTCGACGTCGACCTGACCGCCGAGGGCGAAGCGCAGGCCAAGAAGGGCGGCGAACTGATCGCGGCGGCCGGTCTCCAGATCGATCACTTGTTCACCTCGGTGCAGACCCGCGCGATCCGCACCGGCAACCTTGCGCTGGACGCGGCCAAGCAGAGCTTCGTGCCGGTGACCAAGGACTGGCGCCTGAACGAACGCCACTACGGCGGCCTGACGGGGCTTAACAAGGCCGAGACCGCCGAGAAGCACGGCGTCGAGCAGGTCACCATCTGGCGCCGATCTTACGACATCCCGCCGCCGGAACTGGCCCCGGGCGGCGAATACGATTTCGCCCAAGATCGGCGGTACAAGGGCGCGACCCTTCCGTCGACCGAGAGCCTGGCGACCACCCTGGTTCGCGTTCTGCCGTATTGGGAGAGCGACATCGCTCCGCATCTGAAGGCGGGCGAGACGGTTCTGATCGCCGCGCACGGCAATTCGCTGCGCGCGATCGTCAAGCACCTGTTCAACGTGCCGGACGACAAGATTGTCGGTGTCGAGATCCCGACAGGCAATCCGTTGGTGATCGAACTCGATGGTGTGTTGAGACCCACCAGCGCGCGCTACCTTGACGAAAGTCGCGCCGAGGCTCTGCCTCCGGTCGAATAACGCCGGTAGGCGATAGCCGGAAGCTGTTGGAAACACGGCGTTAATTTTGGTCTGCGCAAGGTGGTTTCCTAAATGGGGACACCTTGCGAGCCATGAGCGCCGCCGCCGGCACCACGCAGGAATACAAGCGTCTGACGCAGTACGACGTGGATGTCATCTGCGCCAAGCACGACCGGCTGTGGTCGGCGCGGATGGGCGGCGCGCGCGCGGTGTTCGCCTTCTGCGATCTCTCCGGCCTGTCTGTGACGGGGCGGAATCTCTGCGACGCCGACTTCACCGGCGCGATCCTGGTCGGATGCGATCTACGCAAGACCAAGTTGGACAACGCCAACTTCTACGGCGCCGACATGCAGGGCGCGGATCTGACCGACGCCTCCCTGCGCCGAGCCGACCTGCGGGGCTCCAGCCTTCGCGGCGCGAACCTGACCGGCGCGGACATGTTCGAGGCCGATCTGCGCGAGGGAACGATCGCGGCCGCCGACCGAAAGGAAGGCTATCGGGTGATCGAGCCGACCCAGCGTGAGGCCTATGCGGCCGGCGCCAATCTGTCGGGCGCCAATCTGGAGCGGTCTCGACTGTCCGGCATCGTCGCCACCAAGGCCGATTTCAGCGATGCGATCCTGAAGGACGCCAAGCTGGTCCGAGCCAATCTCAAGCAGGCCAATTTCAATGGGGCCAATCTTGCCGGCGCCGACCTGTCGGGCGCGAACCTCGCCGGTGCGGATCTCCGAAACACCGTTCTGGTCGGGGCCAAGACCCTGTCTTGGAACGTCCACGACACCAATATGGAAGGCGCGCTGACCGACAAGCCGTCGGGCACCAGCGTTTCCGATCTGCCCTACGAGCAGATGATCGCCGACCACGCGCGCTGGATCGAAACGGGCGGGGCGGAGGGCAAGCCGTCGGTTTTCGACAAGGCTGACCTGCGCAATCTGCGCTCGATCCGGGGCTTCAATCTGACCGCGCTGTCGGCCAAGGGCGCGGTCTTCTACGGCCTGGATATGGAAGGGGTGCAGATGCAGGGCGCGCAGTTGGATGGCGCCGACCTGCGGGCATGCAATCTTCGCCGGGCGGATCTACGCGGCGCGCGGCTCAAGGGCGCGAAGCTGACGGGCTCGGATCTGCGCGACGCGCAGCTTGGTCCCCTTCTTATCGGCGCCGATCGCCTGCTTCCTGTCGACCTGACCGGCGCGATCCTGACCAACGCCGATCTGGCGCGGGCGGATCTGCGTCAGGCCCGCATGGCGGGCGCGGACGTGTCTCGGGCGAATTTTACCGGTGCGCAGATGCGAGACGTGGACTTGGTCGGCGCCATCCGTCTCGCGGCGCGCGGGCTTGATGATGTCATCTAGGAAATATTCCGCGACAAACCGACGCAGCCTTAACGCTTCGCTCGTCGATCCTCGCTAAAGTCCGCGTAACCAAGAACTGAATTCACATGGGGAAATCGTTATGAACGCCGCGCAAAGCGTGGCCGGGCGTCGTCGCCTGAGCCAAGCCGAGCTCGACATGATCGTAACGGCGCACGAGAAATTCGTTACCGGCAAGCAAGGGGGCAAGCGCGCTTCGCTCCGCTTCATGCAGTTGTCGGGCCTTGATCTGTCGTTTCGAAACCTGACCGACGCGGATCTTACCGCCTCCGTCCTGGACGGGTGCCGCATGGCGCGCACCAAGCTCGACCGGGCTAGCCTTTTCGGCTGCGACCTGCGCAAGAGCGACATGCGCCAGGCGTCCCTGGTGCGAGCCGATCTGCGCGGCGCCTGCCTGCGGGGGGCCAATCTCTCCCAAGCGGACCTGACCCAGGCCGATTTCCGTGAAGGGCAGATCGCGATTCCGCACCCGCGCAAGGGTTTGGACACGCTGCGGCACGAAGCGCGCCAGGGCGATGTCGACGAAGTCAACTTCTCCGGCGCCACCCTGGACGGGTCGCAGTTCGAAGGCGTCTCGGCTTTCAAGGCGGACTTTAGCGACTGCTCGCTCAAGGGCGCCAAGCTGTCGGGGGCGAACCTGAAGGAGGCCAACCTGACGGGCGCGATCCTGGACGGCGCCGATGTCCGGGGAACCAATCTCGAGGGGGCGAACCTTTCGGGCGCGGTGCTGGCCGGGGTCGACACATCGACCGCTCGGACCAGCGGGGCGCATATGAACGGCGCCTTGAAGACTCCCAGCCAGGAGGCCTTGGCCAAGGTCGACGAGCTGTTGCGCCGCTGCGTCGACAATCAGCGCTGGTGCCAGACCGGCGGCAAGGAAGGCTCCGCAGCGCGTCTGGACGGTGAAGACCTTCGTCCGCTGACTGACAAGCTGAAGGGTTTGCGTCTGACCGCGATGAGCGCCAAGGGCGCTTGTATGGTCGGGCTCGACTTGGCTGGCGCGCAGCTTCAGGGCGCGAACCTGCAGAACGCCGATCTGCGCGCCGCCAATCTGCGTGGGGCGGATCTGCGCGGGGCGAAACTGGCTGGCGCCAACCTGACCAAGGCCGACCTGCGACAAGCGTTCCTGTCGCCTCTGCCGCTCGGGCCGGAACGGGTCACGCAGTCGAACCTGCAAGCCGCTCGGATGCGGTACGTCATGCTTCAGGCGGCCGATCTCAGCGAGGCCATTCTGGACGGCGCTGATCTGCGCGGTTCGGACCTGACCGGCGCACGCGTGGCCAAGGCCAGCTTCCGGAACGTGGATCTCACCCAAGTCCAGGGCCTGGATCTGTCGATGCCGGATTGATCCCAAGAAAAAGGCGGCGCCTTTCGACGCCGCCTAGTTCAGTGGGGGGATTTGGGAAACAGAAAGACAGGGCCGCGGGTTAAGCGGCCTTTTCGCCCTCGATCAGGGTCGAGGCGGATGTCGTCTTGATCTCCACCGTGCGGGGCTTGAGCGCTTCGGGCAGCTCACGCTTCAACGCGATAGACAGCAGGCCGTTCGACAAATCGGCGTCGACCACCACCAGGTAGTCGGTCAGCTGGAACTTGCGCTCGAAGTTGCGCTCGGCCAGGCCGCGATGGAGGTACTGCTTGGCTTCGTCGTTAGCCGCCTTGCGGCCGGTGACGGTGAGCAGATTTTCCTTCACCTCGACATTCAGCTCTTCGGGCTTGAAGCCCGCTACCGCGATCTCGATCCGGTACTCGTTCTCGCCGGTGCGTTCGATGTTGTAGGGAGGGTAGCCCGAGGCCGCTTCATTGCGCGCGGCGGCGTCCAGCTGGTCGGCGAGGCGGTCAAAGCCGACGAGCGAGCGGTACAGGGGCGAAAGGTCGATCGTACGCATAGGTTTCAGATCCTTCTCATCAAGCAAGGTCTAGTGTTTTCGTCCCTTCAGCGACCCGAAATCGGCGTCGCCAGCGGTCCGGAAGGCCCGGTCATCCAGCGCCTTCGTTGAGATAATTGGTGAGCCTGTTTTCCGGTTCAAGGGGCGCCAACTCACAGAACGTGAATCGTTTGACGCGCCGCCAAGCATGGCTAAGGTCGCCGCTCCCATTCGACCGAAGGACACTTCCCCATGCCGCTTCGTCGCCAAGTTCTCCTGCTCGCCGCCGCCTTCACCCTGTCCGCGCCTGCCGCCTTCGCCGCGACCGACGCCGCCCTGAAGGCTGCGATCGCGTCGCCGACCCGCCCCGCCGCCGACGTCGCTCGCGATGGCGCCCGCCATCCCTATGAGAGCCTGATCTTCTGGGGTCTGAAGCCCAAGCAGACCGTGATCGAGGTTTCGCCGGGTGGCGGCTACTGGACCGAGATCCTGGCGCCCTACGCCAAGGCCACCGGCGGGACCTACATCGCCGGCGTCGCCGACTTGGCTAACCCGAAGCTGTCAGAAGGCGCGCGCAAGGGCCGCGCCGACTTCGAAGCGCGCTTCGCGGACGCAGCCAAGTACGGCAAGCCGCAGTTCGCCAACTTCGGCCCGGTGTCGGGTCCGCTGGGCGCGCCAGGCTCGGCTGACATCGTGCTGACCGCGCGCAACGTCCATAACTGGACGGTGCAGCCGGGTGTCGCCGACAAGGTGTTCGCCGACTTCTTCGCGGTCTTGAAGCCGGGCGGCGTGCTGGCGGTCGAGGAACACCGCGCTGATCCGCGTTCGGAGAAGGCCGCCGGCGCTGACGGCTACCTCAACACCGCGACGGTGATCGCTCTGGCCGAGAAGGCCGGCTTCAAGCTGGACGCGCAGTCCGAGATCAACGCCAATCCCAAGGACACCAAGGATCACCCGTTTGGCGTCTGGACGCTGCCGCCGGTCAAGCGCACCGCCCCGGGCGGCCAGCCCGCAGATCCTAACTTCGACCGCAGCAAGTACGACGCGATCGGCGAAAGCGATCGAATGACCCTGCGCTTCCGCAAGCCGGCCTGACTTTCGCCAAGGTCCGCCGCCAAGCTGACCCGCGCAGTGGGGGAATGATGGTTCCAGTTCAACTCTGGTCGCGGCGAAGCTTGGTCGCCGGCGTCGGCGCTTTGGCCTTGGCGTCGTGTGGAAAAAAGGAAGACCCGGCGAAGGCGGAGGCCAAGGCCGCCGCCAAGGCGGGTCCGAACACGATCGAGGCCGCAGTGGCGGGTGGCTGGCGCCTCCCCGCCGATCGCGCGCGCGACGTGTGGCGCCACCCGGTTGAGAGCCTGAAGTTCTGGGAGCTCAAGCCTGGCCAGACCGTGGTGGAGTTCTGGCCGGGCGCGGGTTGGTACACGGACATTCTGGCGCCGTTCCTGGCCGACACGCGCGGCAAGCTCTACGAGGCCATGCTGGAGACAACCGGTCCCGCTGACCCCGCGGCTGCGGAGATTGTCGAGGGTTTTCAGCGCAAGCTGGCCGAGAAAAAGAAGGTGTATGGCGAGGTCGCGTTTACGGCCTTCGGCCCCACCAGCGGGCCCGTGGCTCCAGCCGGCAGCGCCGATCTGGTGCTTTTCCTCCGCAATCTCCACAACTGGATGGCGGGCGGAATCGCTGAGAAGGCCTTCAAGGACGCGCTGTCGGCGCTGAAGCCGGGCGGAATTCTCGGGATCGAGGAACATCGCGGCCAGCCGGGACGGGTTCAGGACGTGCTGGCTGAGGATGGCTATGTCCAGCAGGACTATGTGATCCAGATGGCCAAGGAGGCCGGGTTCGTCCTGGCCGGGACCAGTGAAATCAACGCCAATCCCAAGGACACCAAGGACCACCCCTTCGGGGTCTGGACCCTGCCGCCCACGCGCCTGTCTACGCCGCGCGGCGAACCGGCCGAGCCGGGGTTCGATCATGCCAAGTACGACGCGATCGGGGAGAGCGACCGCATGACTCTGAAGTTTGTGAAGCCCAAATGAGGCGGAGCCCGATGATCAGGCCGCTAGCCGCGACGGCGCTCAGCCTCGTTCTTGTGTCCGCCGCCGCGCCGGCTATCGCCCGGGAAAAGAGCGTTCCGGCCGATAAGGTCTTCGTCTATCTCGACAGGTTCCTGAAGGTGCCGGCGCAAGAGCGTAGCCGCATGCGCCTTGGGTACGTTCTGCGGAGCGACGGCAAGCCGCTGGGCGGCGTGAAGGTCGTCCTGGTCGAGAGCAATGGCGCGACGACGCCGCTGCCCGTCGGGCCTGACGGCGAGTTCGATCGCCTGCCAACGCTGGCCCAGCTGAATAGCAAGGCCAGGCTTGTTTTCGACCTGCCTGCGGACAAGAAGTTCGGGGTCAGCATGGGACCGACGCCGGTGCTCAAGCTGGCCCAGGACTATGACGCGCGTGAGCTGGCGCTGACGGTGTCGGAGTCGAACGCGGCGATGCGCAAGGCGGCCGGTCCAGGGCTGAGTCTCATGGTTCCCAAGTTGCCTGGGATTGGCTTCGTCGGCGCGCAGGGCGGTCAGATCGTCTATGGCGACGGCCGGACTGAAGCGCTTCCGATCGTCGGCGGCGCGCCGGTCTTCTATCCCGAGGCGCACAAGGGCGCCGCCCGCGTAAAGCTGTCGCGAACGCCCGCTAGGGTCGCGTTCGACGACGGCAAGAAATAAACCTGTGGCCGTTCTGAACGGTGTTTACTTATCCGCTTCAGCCGGTCTAGCTATTCGCCAATCCACAAGCGCAGAGGGAGATCGCGCCATGGCCACCATCCAGGAACTCACCGACAAGATCAAAACCGCCGTTGGCGACGACAGCGGCCTGGGCAAGTCCCTGAAGTTCGACCTGAAGGACGCCGGTGTCATCCACATCGACGGCGGTTCGGTCACCAACGAAGACAAGCCCGCCGACCTGACCATGACCCTGGCCCTGGACGACCTGGTCGCCATGGGCGAGGGCAAGCTGGACCCGACGATGGCCGTCATGACCGGCAAGCTGAAGCTGTCGGACATGGGCGTGGCCATGGGCCTGCAGCCCAAGATGGGCGCGCTGTTCGCCAAGCTCCGCTAAGCCATGGCGGGACCGGCGCCTCTGGTCTCGATTCCCGAGGCCCCGGTTCCCGACAGCGGCAAGGCCGAATGGTTCCGCGGCGCGGATGGGGCGACCCTCCGCGCCGCGACGTTTTTCCCGGACGGTCCCGCGCGTGGGACGGTGGTGCTGAGCCCCGGACGCAGCGAGCCGCTGGAGAAGTATTTCGAGGTCGTCGACGACCTCCTGGCGCGTGGCTTCGCCGTACTGCTGCATGACTGGCGAGGGCAGGGGCTGTCGGCGCGCGCCTTGCCGGATCGCCTCAAGGGCCACGCCCGAGGCTTCAGGACGTTCGTTGCCGACCACACGGCGCTGCTCGACGCGTTCGAGACGCGGATGCCCAAGCCTTGGATCGCCGTCAGCCACTCCATGGGCGGGTGCCTGACCATGCTGGCCCTGGCCCATGGTGAGACACGTTTCGCGGCTGCGGTCCTGTCCGCGCCGATGCTGGGTCTCAACACGGCCGGAGTTCCGCCCTGGCTGGCCCGGCCGTTGGCCTTCGTCATGTCGCGGATCGGGCTTGCGGGCGAGTACGTGCAGGCCCCTTACGATCCGCTGACTCAGACCTTTCAGGGCGACGGCCTGACCCATGATGAGCCACGCTACAATCGTTATCAGGTCCAACTGCGCGCCCATCCCGAGATCGCGCTGGGCGGGATGACCTGGGGCTGGGCCGACTTCGCCATCTCCGCTTGCGCCTGGCTGCGGGGGAGCAAGTCGGTCGAGGCGATCGCCGTTCCGGTGACGATCCTGGGGGCCGAACTCGACAACCGTGTGCTGAATGCAGACTCAATGGCGATTGCGCGACGCCTTCCCAAGGGGCGCTACATCGAGGTCCCCGGCGCTTTTCACGAGATCCTGGTTGAGACCGACGCTCGCCGTGCGGTGTTCTGGAGGGCGTTCGACGAGACGGTGGATCCGCTCGCCCCGCGCGAGCCGCTTATTTCGCCGAACGTTTCAGACTGACCAGCGCCTCGTCCAGCGGACGGCGGTCGCCGGAGATGACCATCTGGCCGCCGTTGGGACCCACGGGCTCGCCACGCCAGTTGGTGACCATGCCGCCGGCGCCCTCGACGACCGGGATGGCGGCCTCAATGTCCCAGGATTTCAGGCCGGCCTCGATGACCATGTCCATCTTGCCCATGGCCACCATGGCGTAGGCGTAGGCGTCGCAGCCCAGGCGCGCCAGCTTTGCAGCGGCGCGGACCTGCAGCCAGGCGCCACGCTCGGCTCCGTCGAAGCAGGCGTCCGGATCGGTGGTGGCGATGACGGCGTCATTGATGTTGGCGCACTCGCGAACGCGGATCGCGCGCTGCTGACCGCCCGCGACAAGGCGCGAGCCGCCTGCGTGGCCGACGAAGACCTCATCGATGAACGGCTGACCGATCGAGCCCAGCACGGGGCGTCCCTGATGGCGCAGGCCGATCAGGGTGGTCCACAGCGGCAGGCCGGAGATAAAGGCGCGCGTGCCGTCGATGGGGTCAAGCACCCAGACGAACTCGGCGTCGGGCCGGTCCTCGCCGTACTCCTCGCCGATCACGCCGTGTTCTGGATAGTGTTCCGAGATCAGCTTGCGGATCGCCGCCTCGGCGCCGCGATCAGCCTCGGTGACCGGATCGAAGGCGGCGTGGGTGTCGCGCGGCAGGTTCTTGCCCGCCCCCTTGTCCTCCAGGCCATGGTCGGCCCGGAACAGCGGCAGAATGACCTCTGCGGAAGCCCGATTGAGGTCGAGAATGAAGGCGTCGAGCGCGGCGAGCCGGTCAGCGGAGAGCGTCATGGGCGGGGATGTAGCCTCCCCGCCGCAGGTACGCCACCAATGACTGTATAGGCTCGCCGACTTTAAGCGTCGGCGTGTTCTGCGCCGCCGTTCAGCGACTTGGCCAGATCGAGCAGGCGACGGCGCGGACGCTCGCCCAGCAGGTAGTAGGCCCGGATCAGGTCCAGCGTTTCCTTGCGCGCGAACATCTCGCCGCCTTCCGCCGATTCGCCGGTCGTCTCGCGTCGCGTGTCAGACAGGCCATCGTAGAAGTAGCCGACCGGCACCTCCAGGGCCTCTGACAGTTGCCACAGCCGCGCGGCTGAAATGCGGTTGGCGCCGCACTCGTACTTTTGGATTTGCTGGAAACGCACGCCGACCGTGCCGGCCAGCTGCTGCTGGGTCAGACCCAGCAGACGACGGCGGCGACGCAGTCGCTTACCGAGATGAACGTCGATGTCATTGCCCATGGAAGCCATACCCCACTTCTTCTCCCGAGGACCCGTCCCGAAACGGAACGGTCTGGGTTGGCAGCCGCAAGTCGCGTGCCGGGCGAGACGCCGTTGCGCGAGGCGTGCGTGGGAGCCTACTAAGGGCGCATGTCCGAAAAGCGTCAGCCTTGGGTTCAGGACCTTCTGTGGCGGTTGGAAGCCTTCGGCTTCGACCTGTTCATCGGCGCTGTTCGCCTGATGGGCGTGGATCGGGCCTCGGACTTTGGCGGCTGGCTGGGTCGCACGTTCGGGCCGATGAGCGGGGCGCACAAGGTCGCCGCCCGGAATCTGAAGCTGGCGTTTCCGGACAAGGACGCCGCCTGGCATGAACAGATCCTGCACGAGCAATGGGACGGTCTCGGCCGCTCGTTCGCCGAGTTCCCGCTGATGGACAAGATCCTGCCGTCCACCGGCCGGGTCGAGGTGGTGGGCAAGGAGAGACTGGTCCAGATCGCCGAGAACCGGATCCCCGTGGTGTTCGTTTCGGGACACCTGTCGAACTGGGAGGTGATGCCGGCGGCGATCGTCGATAGCGGCGTCATCTGCGAGATGACCTATCGCGCGGCCAACAATCCCTATGTCGACAAGCGGATCAAGGAGAGCCGGTTCCGCTATGGCGTCCGACTATTTGCGCCCAAGGGGGGCGACGGCGCGCGTGAGCTACTGGAAGGGATGAAGCAGGGCAAGTCGGTCGCCCTGATGAACGACCAGAAGTTCAACAGCGGGGTAGCTGCGCCGTTCTTCGGTCATCTGGCCCATACGGCGCCTGGGCCGACGCGCCTGGCGATCCGCTTTGGCACGGTGCTGCAGCCGATGTCGGTTCAGCGCTTGAAGGGCGCACGCTTCCGAGCGGTGGTCCACGACCCGATCGTTCCGCCCAAGACCGGGGACCGCACGGCGGACATCGAAGCGGGCGTGCGAATGATCAACGCCTTCATGGAGGATCGCATTCGCGAGCGGCCGGCGGAATGGTTCTGGGTCCACCGACGCTGGCCGAACGAGGTCTACGCGGCGCTTGCCGAGCGCGAGCGGAACCAGGCTGAAGAGTCCTAGATTTCGACCTTGGGCGCCGGGCCATCCTTCTCGCCGGCGCGGCGGAAGGGGCCATGATAGTTCGGGTCGACGCGCCGACGGCGGCACGGGCCGAAATAGTCGGGCGAGCGGATGAACGGACGGGGATGGAAGATCACCGTGTTGATCCGGTCGAGCAAGGAGCGAGCGGTGACCGGTTTCACAACGATCTCGGTCACGCCTGCGTCGCGCGCTTCGAACACGCGGTGTCGTTCGGCGAATCCGGTTAGCATGATGATCGGCAGGAACGGATCGACGCTGTCCGGGGAATTGCGGACCAGTTGCGCGAACTGCACCCCATCCAGCGGACTCATCTTGAAGTCGACGATGGCGATATCGGTCTGCCAATCCCGCAGGATCTGCAACGCCTCGGCCCCATCCATGGCCTCACGAATGTGCCGTACCCCGACGCCCTTGAGGATCGTCGAAACGATCGCTCGGATGTGATGGTTATCGTCCACCAGTAGAAAGCGCAGCTTTTCGAGCACCGCCGACATGCGGGAGCCGCCTCCTCAAGGATCTCGCGGGAAGACCGAAACCGATGACCGCTCCCCCGGCGATCTCATGTCTCGATACCGGCGGCATAGCTAACGAATGATTGCAACTCGCGCCAGGGGCGAATTGGTCTTAGTTTCAGGCGCGGAACGGCCCAGCGCCGACGAACAGGGAGGGATCCATATTCCGGCTGCGCCATTTCATCCGCCAGCACAGATGCGGGCCGGTCGCACGGCCTTCTTTGCCGCTCAACGCCACCACCTCGCCCTGCTTCACGTAAGTCCCCGGCGACGCGAGGATTTTTGAGAGGTGCAGATAGGCCGTCACCAGGCCCTGGCCATGGTCGAGAAGCAAGAGGCCGCCTTCGAAATGCAGTCCGGTCTCGGCGAAGGCCACGATCGCGGACGCCGGCGCGCGGACCGGGGTCCCCACCGGCACGGCGAGATCAACCCCATAATGGGGACGTTTGGGTTCGCCGTTCAGGATACGCTGACCGCCGAAGCGCGCCGATCGACGTGCGCCCGCAACCGGGAGTATGAATCCCTCCCGGAAGCCGTCGATGTCGGCCTGGCTGGCGAAACCCGCGACCTTGCGCGCGTTCTCGGCGGCCAGGCGCTCCAGCAAGCCGGGGTCAGTCGGCGTGACCTGTTCGGTCGGCAGGCCGTCGATGCGCTGGATATCGAAATCGCCGGCCGCGATGGATCGTTCGTCGGAGGCCGAGCCATCGGGTGTCGTCACGGTCAGGATCGAGGTGGGCGGCGCGTCGCGATCGAACCCGATCACGAACCAGCCATCGGCCGAGGCTGTGGTTAGAACCTGGCCGTCCAGGGCTATGGTCGCCCGGGAGGCGGTGCGGCCCACGGCGTAGCCGCCCTGAACGAATTTTCCCTTCAGTGACAGGCCGGGCGCGGCGGCGCGCGCCAGGCCCGGAAGGCCCAGGCCGATCGGAAGCGCGGCAAGAACCGCGCGGCGGCTCAGGCCTCCTGCCAACGCTTCAGCGCCTCGGCGGGACCCGCATAGGCTTCCTGCCGCTCGGGACTCCAATAGCGCAGGGCTTCAAGCGGGATCGGCTTGTTTGTCACGGCGCACAGCACGAAGCGGCCGGGGTTGAGCACGGCGAACTCGCCGTCGCCATAGTGCAGGACGGCCATGCCATCGGGCTTACCGAGATCACGATCAAAAGCGTTCATGGCACTACTCTACGCCAAGCCGGCGTTTCAGAACAGGTCACCCTGACCGGCTGGTTGGCTGGTGGATTTGGGGCGGGGCTTTGGCGCCGGCGGAGCGGGAGGCGGAACAAAGCCGCCTTCACCGTCGATCACCGCGTCGCGATCACCGCTCTTGAACTTCAGGTTCACACGTTCGCCTGACACGAGGTCCGCAGCGGAGCGGGCCAGGGTCCCATCGCCTTTCCGCACCAGCGCGAAGCCGAGTTCCAGCGGGCGTTCCGGGTTCAGCGACTGGCGCAGTTTCTCCAGGTTCGCCAAGCGGTCGGCGTCGCGCTGCAGGCGGCGTCGACCGGCGTCGTTCAGGCGTTCCCAAAGCGCCGGCAGACGCGCGTGCTGGGCCACGCGATCAGGCGCGCGCCGTGCGGCGAGGTCCAGGCGTCGGGAGAGATCGGTCAAGCGATCGGCCTTCACAGCGCGCTGGCGGCCCAAGGCGTCGGGTGTCAGGCGCGCGGTGACCTTCAACAGATCCTGTGCATGGACGGCGGTGTTGCGTTGCAGGGCGGCGTCCAGACGTCCCGAGGCGATGTCGAACCGTTGTTGGGCCAGGGCCAGCAGATCGTTGGGGCGCGGCAGGCCGCGCGCAGCGCTGATGAGGCGCGTGCGCCGCTCCTCGATCGTCCGTGAGCCGCACCGGTTGAGGCGGCGATCGAAGTCGGAGATCAGGGCGCGCAGTTCGGCCAGCACCGGCGTCGCCATCTCTGCGGCTGCTGTCGGGGTTGGCGCGCGGCGGTCGGAAACGAAGTCGATCAGGGTGGTGTCGGTCTCGTGGCCGACGGCCGAGATCAGCGGGATGGTTCCTTCGGCCACCGTGCGGGCCAGGCCCTCGTCGTTGAAGGCCCACAGATCCTCCACCGAACCGCCGCCGCGCGCGACGATCAGGACGTCGGGGCGCGGGACGGGCCCGGCCGGCTGGATGGCGTTGAAGCCTCGGATCGCGGCGCTGACCTGGCCGGCGGCGGCGTCGCCTTGCACCACGCAGGGCCAGACCAGCACCTGGCAGGGCCAGCGGTCGCGGATCCGGTGCAGGATGTCACGGATGACCGCGCCCGTCGGGCTGGTGATCACGCCCACCACGGCGGGCATCGAGGGCAGGGGACGCTTGCGCTCTGGCGCGAACAGGCCTTCGGCGGCCAGCTTGGCCTTCAGGCGTTCGAGTTGCGCCAGGAGGGCGCCGACGCCGGCGGCCTCCATGCTGTCGATGACGATCTGGTAGCGCGAGCCGGCCGGATAGGTGGTGATCTTGCCGGTGACGATAACCTCGAGCCCGTGCTCGGGCCGCACGCCCAGGGACCGGACATTGCCCTTCCAGACGACGCCGTCGATCGCGGCCTTGTCGTCCTTGATGGTCAAATAGACGTGGCCGTTCGAGTGGTGGGTGACCTTGGAAAGCTCGCCCCGCAGCCGCACGAAGCCGTAGCGGTCCTCCAGCGTGCGCTTCAGGGCGAAGGCCAGCTCGGAGACCGAGTAGGGCGGCGCGTTGGAATCGGAGGGCGGCAGATCGCTCATGGGAGCGTTTTAGGGGGGAAGTTGGAGCAGGTCATCTCCCCGGGGCGCACCCCCTCCGACGGAGGGGGCTTTCGCGGAGATCTAGAACGCAGAAATCCCGGACGGCCTTTCGGGCCGTCCGGGATCCGCCGCTCCGAGAGACTATTGTTCTTCTTAGATGTAGCGGCGAAGCGAGCGGGCCAGTTCGGCGCCGCCGCTCTTCTTCTTGGTCTGCTGCGGCTGGTAGGCCACCCGCGCGTGCTCAACGCAGTAGGGGCCCTCCGACGAGCGGCGACCGCAGAAGGTGAAGCCTTCCGACGACGGATCGCCGATCGGCCATTTGCACATGTGCGCGCCCAGGGTCAGCACGGTGGCCGAGCCCGGCTCTTCGTGGCGGAAGGCCGGCAGGGGCGCCGGAGCCGCGGCGACCGGAACCGCCGAGGGGGCCTCGACCGGCGTCACGCGGCGCGGCGCCGACGGCATGGCCTGCGCTGCCGGACGCGCAGGGCGCGGCGCCTTGAAGGCAGGACGGGCCGGCTGCGAGGGGGCCGCGCGGCCCGAGAGACCCAGGCGGTGCACCTTGCCGATCACGGCGTTGCGCGTCACGCCGCCCAGCTGCTTGGCGATCTGGCTGGCCGAAAGGCCGTCCAACCAGAGCTTCTTCAGGGTGGAAACCCGTTCGTCGGTCCAGCTCATTACCCATCTCCGCCATTCGAGAGAGGGTGGGGGCGTCCCCACGCCCGTCACCCCATATATGGTGATCAAACCGCCCCGCCGGCGGCTGTCCTACTACATATCGTAAAGAATGCGTTAAAACGCACAATGGGCGCCATCGACTCTGTCCACAGAAACAAGATGTTGATTCCGGCAAGCCTACGCTTGCGAAAAGGGCCCTCAAGGCGCACATGGCCAAGCAGAACAAGGGTTTGAGCCGATGAGAGACATGGCCGAGAGCGTCATTCCGCCGCAGCCGCGCGACTATCGCGGCTGGAACTGGTCCGGCTTCATCACGCTCTACCAGCGCGAAATCCGCCGGTTCTGGAAGGTCGGCACCCAGACGGTCGCTGCGCCGGTGGTCACGACGCTGCTCTACATGCTGGTGTTCGTGGTCGCCGTCGGCGCCAGCCGTCCGGCCGTGGGGGGCGTGACCTTCGGCCATTTCGTGGCCCCGGGCCTGATCATGATGGCGATCCTCAACAACGCCTTCGCCAACTCGTCGTCCTCGCTGATCCAGGCCAAGATGATGGGTCTGACGCCGGACTTCCTGACGCCGCCCTTGTCGGCGCTGGAGCAAGTCTCGGCCTTCGCCTTGGGCGCCGCCACGCGCGGCGTGGTGGTGGGCGCGGTGACGGCGGCGGTGATCGGCGTTCTGCCGGGCGCCGGTCTGTCGGTGGCTCACCTCTGGGCGGTCTTGTACTTCGGCCTCACCGCCTCGCTGATCCTGGGTCTGGCGGGCGTGCTGGCCGGGCTTTGGGCCGAGAAGTTCGACCAACTGGCGGCCGTGACCAACTTCCTGATCATGCCCATGACCTTCCTGTCGGGCACCTTCTATCTGGTGGACAAACTGCCGGAACCATTCCGCTCCGCGAGCCACTTCAACCCGTTCTTCTATCTGATCGACGGCTTCCGCTATGGCTTCATCGGCCATGCCGACGGCTCGATCGCGATCGGCGTGGTCACCACCGGCCTGCTCACGGTGGCGCTGTTCCTGTGGTGCTGGAGGCTCTTCGTCACCGGTTACCGTCTCAAGAGCTGAGGCGGAGGCGCCATAGCCTGAAATTTCGTCGGCATTTCAGGGTCTTTTCACAGACCGTTCATTGACACGACGACGTTCCACGGCGACAACCTGCGGCCTTCCGGTCCCCGTGCCTACAGCGCGGGGGCTTGTTTCCTTTTAGGGAGGCCGGTCTTGAGCACCGCGACGTCGTCCACCACCTCGCAGCACCACATCATGGGCGTGTACAACCGCGCTCCGCTGGCGTTCGAGCGAGGCCGAGGCGCGCGACTGATCTCGACCGAGGGCGAAGAATATCTGGACTGCGTGGCGGGTATCGCCACCAACGGCCTGGGCCACGCCCATCCGGCCCTGGTCGAAGTGCTGAAGGCCCAGGCCGAGAAGCTCTGGCACGTCTCCAACATCTATCGGATCCCCGAGCAGGAGGAACTGGCCGATGCCCTGTGCGCCAACTCGTTCGCCGACGTGGTGTTCTTCACCAACTCGGGCACCGAGGCCGTGGAGTGCGCGCTGAAGACGGCGCGCAAATATCACTCCGCCAACGGTCAGCCTGAGCGGATCGACATCTACGGCTTTGACGGCTCGTTCCACGGCCGCACCTATGCGGCGGTCAATGCGTCGGGCAATCCGAGCTATGTCGACGGCTTTGGTCCGCGTCTTCCGGGCTACAGCCAGCTGACCTTCGGCGACCACGACGCCATCAAGGCCGCTATCGCCAGCCCGACCACCGCGGCGATCATCGTCGAGCCCGTGCAGGGCGAGGGCGGCGCGCGCTCGATCCCGACCCAGTGCCTGGTCGGCCTGCGTCAGCTCTGCGACGAGCACGGCGTTCTGCTGATCTACGACGAAGTCCAGTGCGGCATGGGCCGGACGGGCAAGCTCTTCGCCTACGAGTGGGCCGAAGGCGGCGAGCCGCACATCATGGCGGTGGCCAAGGCCCTGGGCGGCGGCTTCCCGATCGGCGCGTGTCTGGCCACCACCGAGGCGGCCAAGGGCATGACGGTGGCGGCGCACGGCTCGACCTTCGGCGGCAATCCGCTGGCCATGGCCGTGGGCAAGGCCGCGCTCGACATCATCAAGTCGCCTGAAACGCTGGACAACGTGAAGACCGTCTCGGGCTTTTTCACCCAGCAGCTGAACGGCCTGAAGGACCGCTTCCCCGACATTATCGTCGACGTGCGCGGCAAGGGCCTGCTGATCGGCGTCAAGCTGATCCCGAACAATCGCGAGTTCATGGTCCTGGCGCGCGATCAGAAGCTGCTGGTGGCCGGTGGCGGCGACAACTGCGTGCGCCTGCTGCCGCCGTTGAACCTGACCATCGAGGAAGCCAGCGAAGCGATCGCCAAGCTCGAAAAGGCTTGCGAGGCCGCGCGCGCCAAGGCCGCTGCTTAAGAACCCATCTTTTCCGACCTTCCCGGCGAATGCCGGGACCCAGATCAAGCCCGCTTAATCCCAGGATGGATCTGGGCCCCGGCGTTCGCCGGGGAGGCGGGGATAGGGATCGTCCGATGACTCAACCCCGCCACTTCATCGACCTTTGGAAGCTGGACGGCTCCACGCTGCGCCTGCTGCTGGACGACGCTCATGCGCGGAAGGCCGCTCGCAAAGGCTGGCCACAGGGCAAGGTCGACGCCGACGCCCCCGCCAAGGACCGCGTGCTGTCGATGATCTTCCAGAAGAACTCGACCCGCACCCGCTTCTCGTTCGACGCGGCCATGCGCCAGCTGGGCGGCAGCGCGATCATCTCGACCGCCTCGGACATGCAGCTGGGCCGCGGCGAGACCATTGAGGACACGGCCAAGGTGCTGTCGCGCATGGTGGACGCGGTGATGATCCGCGCCAACAGCCACGCCGACGTCGAGCGCTTCGCTCAGGTCTCGACCGTGCCGGTCATCAACGGCCTGACCGACAAGAGCCATCCGTGCCAGATCATGGCCGACATCCTCACCATCGAGGAGCATCGCGGCCCGATCGCCGGCAAGACCATCGCCTGGGTCGGGGACGGCAACAATGTTTGCTCCAGCTTCATCCACGCCGCGCCTTTGCTGGGCTTCGAGCTGAAGATCGCCTGCCCGGCGGTCTATCACGCCGACCTCCATGACCTGGCCCGCGCCGAGGGCCTGCAGGGCCGCGTCAGCATGACCACCGATCCCAAGGCCGCCGTTAGCGGCGCCGACGTAGTCGTCGCCGACACCTGGGTCTCGATGGGCGACACTGACCACGACGAGCGTCTCGCCGCGCTGGAGCCCTATCAGGTCGACGACAAGCTGATGGATCTGGCGGCTGACAACGGCGTCTTCCTGCACTGCCTGCCGGCGCATCGGGGTGAAGAGGTCACCGACGCCGTACTGGACGGCCCGCGTTCCCTGGTCTGGGATGAGGCTGAGAACCGCATCCACGCCCAGAAATCCGTCCTGGCCTGGTGCTTCGGCGCGATCAGCTAGAAAGGTTACCGGCCAGCGCCGGTTGGTAAACGCTGGCCGGTGTCGCCGTCGCGTATGGGCAAAAGCGACGGCGTCCCCAAATGAATCCGAATCCCGTGTTATCGCAACGGGGCGTTCGGTCGCAGGCCCCCGATCTCGGTACGTATTGCTTTGGGCGGCGCGACGCGCGGACGGTGATCGGGCTCGCAATTTCGTCAGAACCGCCTATCTAGCCTCCCCATGACCGACATCGCTTCCGACACTGGCGTCCTCGACGACGTCGTTTCCGCGTTCCAGATCGAGAACCTGCCCGTCCGTGGGCGGGTCGTGCGCCTTGGCGCGGCGATCGACGAGGTGCTGACGCGCCACGACTATCCTGAGCCGGTGGCCAACCTGCTGGGTGAGGCCTGCGCTCTGGCGGCGCTGGTCGGGTCGAGCTTGAAGTTCGAGGGACGACTTATCGTCCAGGCCCAGGGCGACGGTCCGGTGCGCTATGTCGTCGTCGATTACGACACCAGCGGCGGCCTGCGCGGCTATTGCCGGTTCGATCCCGATGAGGTGGCGGCGGTTTCGGACGGGTTTGTGCGCCCCGGCGCCAAGACCCTGCTGGGCGGCGGCGTGTTCATCATGACCCTGGACCAAGGTCCGGATATGGACCGCTACCAGGGCGTGACGCCGATCGAGGGCGAGACCCTGGCGCTTTGCGCCGAACAGTATTTCGCCCAGTCGGAGCAGACGCCGACGCGCGTTCGTCTGGCGGTGGGGCAGGTCGACACCGGAGAAGGCGCAACCTGGCGCGCGGGCGGCATTCTGATCCAGGTCATCGCCGGCGATCAGGCGCGGGGCGAGACGCAGGACGCCTGGACTCACGTCCAGGCTCTGTTCGAGACGACCGGCGAGGACGAGTTGATCGACCCGACCGTGTCGACGCCGACGCTCTTGTGGCGCCTGTTCAACGAGGACGGCGTGCGCCTGCTCGACGAAAAGCCGCTGCGGGCCTTCTGCCGTTGTTCCGAGGATCGCATCGGCGTGGTGATGGACTCGTTCTCGGCCGAGGAAGTCGCCGAGATGGTCGAGCCCGACGGCAAGATCCACGTGACCTGCGAGTACTGCTCGCGGGTCTATAAGTTGGATCCGCCGACAGGGGTTTAACTTATACGATCGAAGGCGGCCCAGGGGCCGCCTTCTTTTCTCTGCTATGCGTCGATCAGAGCTCGCGCTATGCGCCTGAACTCGGGGGTCGCGTGATAGTAGGTCTTGGTCGCGAGGTCCTCGAGGACCGCGTGATTGTAGACGATGAGCGACCGGACCTCGTGAGCTCGGCCGGGGTGCGCCAGATGGGCTACCAGATGGCCGGTAACCTTGGCGAGAAGCTCGCCTTCGATAGAGATGGGCTGGTCCCAGAGAACCTCCTTAGCCAGGGCCAGAGAGACATGCTCGGGGGCGGGCGGCCCGTCGCCCTTCGGCGTGTATTCCGCATGTTGGATGAGGCTAGAAGCGTTCGAACCGTTGGACGCTTGGACCATGGCGTGCGGACCCCCATGAGGCGGCGGATCGATATGCAGGGGCTGTTTGTCTGGGGTTGCGGTCTGCCAGACAGCGCCGGGTTGGAGCTTATACCCCGTGGCGGTGAAAGAGACGAGGCCGGTGGGGGCGCTCACCGGCGCATCGATCACTTGGGCGATCTGGTGCAGCAACGCCGCTCCGTCAACGCCGGCGCCGACGCTGCAGCCGAACAGGAAGAGCTCGCTGACGTGGCCCTTGAGGTTTTCCAGGTGGGGCGTCCACACGAGCGTGTTCTTGGACGTGATGCATTGGCCGACGTCCTTGCCCGTGTCGATGTCGCCTTCGCAACCGTGGCCGACGAGGTTGGCTGGACCGATCTTGGGCCGCTTGCTCTCGCACAGGAGAAGATTGTCGACGGCCTCCTTCGTTGTGGAATTGCCGGGAGCGTTAGGATTGGCATCGCGCGCGGCCTGGAGCGCAAGGTCGCCCTTCGCCGCGTCGATGGTGGTGCACCCATCCAGGGGCGCGCTGTTCTGGGGAGAGGACATATGGTGTCTCCGAGTTGGAAAAAGGGGAAAGGGCAGGCATCGGCGAGCCGCGCTTGTGCAGTGCGGCTCGCCGCGCCGCTCGGATCGCAAGGCGCGCAGGGCGGGGGGGCGGCGCGCCTTGGAATCCGTCAGCTGTAGGTGACGATGAACGCGCCGTTGGGGCGCTGCTCGACAACCGCCGTCGTGAACGACGTGCCGGTGAAGTCGATCGAGGCGCTGGCGTTCGAGACGGTGGTCACGTCGACGATCTGTCCCTCGGTGAAGGCCCCGTCGGCGACGTAGAACTGCACGATCGGCGTGATGTTGTAGCTTTCATTCGGCGCAGCGGCGAAGGTCGCCACGGGCGACGGAATCCCGCTGCCGTTGTCGCTAGCCAGACCGAGAACCAGGTTGTTGGCCGGCGTGAAGTCGGTGCCGGTCAGAATCTGGAACGAGCCGTTCTGCGCCGTACCAGGGCTGGTCTTTGGCAGGAACCCGGTCTGCTTGCCGCTATCCTCCCCGTAGACGAAGGACGTGGTGTCCTTGGTGGCGGTGTCGAGTTCCAACACGCCGCCGGAGTCGACCGTAACCCCGGCGCTGACGCCAGGCGGCTGCGCCCAGTACGCGTAGGTGGTCTCGGTGTAGGTGAGAGTGTTGAAGCCGTTGTTCGTCAGCAGCGGGAAGGTCCGCCAGGCGTTGGCGAAGATCGTCGGCGAGCCGCCATTCGCCGTGACCAACGGCGGTTGCTGGAAAACGGTATAGGCCTTGTTGATGGTCGACTGGTTGAAGATCTTGATCGTGTAGGTCGCCATTGTGTATTTCTCCGTTTAAATCGGTATTGGCCAAATGATCTGATCACTTCGCAAGTGAAGTGATCGCGAGCCGCCGATTTGGAGATAATATTGATGCTTGAAATTCGTGGTAGGTGACGCGAATTGCGTGACGCGCAAGTGGTTATTGTTAAAATTGCGCGTAGATCAATTCTGAATGGGTGGGCTTAGATCTTGTAAGAAGGAGACGAGTCGGCGAACCGCGCTGCGCCTTAGGCCACGCGAGAGGCGGACCAGCTCGTACTCCTCCCGCGCAAGACTTTCGGCCTTGTGCGCGTCCATCTCCCCCCGACCCAACACCAGCCAGTCCAGGGAGATGTTCAGCACCTCGGAGAGCCGCGCGGCGTGCTCCAGGGACATGGGGGCGCCCTTGCGCCAGCGGCTGATGGCGCTCTCGTGCACGTCCAGGTCCATGGCCAAGGCCATCATCTTGGATATTCCCCTATCCTTGATGGCGCGGCTCAGCCGATCTCCTCTGGACTCCATCCCCCCTGCCGCTCAAAGGGCGAGACCGTTCGGGGGTCGCGCCGCGCCGAGTGTGGTAAGAACAACCATAGTACGGATACGGTATATATTTACCTTATGGTTGTATTTTGGGGCGTGCGCGCTGAAACACGGGACGCGCGAATTCTCCGTCGCGGGATCGCCAGGCGGATGAGAAGGCAGGGAGTATCGTTAGATCGCGCCGGGTGCGATCAGCCCGGGTGAACGGCACCGAAGCACGTTAGTTTCAACTGCCTCAGTGCATCCTCATCGCCGCGCCCGGTAGGTGCAGCGAGAACTCCGGGATCTCGACGTCGAACAGCTCGCCGGCGTCGTTGACCATCTGGTAGCTGCCCCGCATGGCGCCGGACGGCGTGGGGAGGGGGCAGTTCGAGACGTAGCGGAACGCCTCGCGGGGCTTCAGCTCGGGCTGTTCGCCGACGACGCCGCTGCCCTCGACCTCGTTCACGCGGTTGAAGGCGTCGGTGATTATCCAGCGCCGTGCGATCAGGGTGACCGTCTCGTCGCCGTGGTTCTCGATCTCGACGGTGTAGGACCACAGATAAAGCCCCTGCTCGGGCGAGGATTCCTCGGCCGCATAGGCGGGAAACACGCGCACGACGATGTCGCGCGTGCGGGCTTCGTAGGCGGCGCTGTCGCCGCCTCTGCGGCGTCTCATGCGGTGCATGGGCGGGGAGGTCTCACGCCTGATCGAGCGCACGGATCACGTCCCGCTTGAGGTCTTCCACGCTTTCCAGGCCGACCGAGAGGCGCACGCCGCCCTCGGTGACGCCCAGCGACGGGCGGTCGGCTTCCGGCACCGAGCGGTGGGTGGTGGTCGGCGGATGGGTCGCCATCGACTTGGCGTCGCCGAGATTGTTCGAGATGTCGACGATCTCCAGCGCGTTCAGGAACTTGAAGGCGGCTTCGCGGCTGCCGAGGTCCAGGGCGATCACGGTGCCGCCGCCGGTCATCTGCGCCTTGGCGACGTTGTGGCCGGGGTGGTCGGGGCGGAACGGATAAAGGACCGACTGGACCTTCTTGTGTTCGGCGATGACATTGGCCAGCGCGAACGCGCTGTCGGCCTGGCGACGGACGCGCAGATCCAGGGTCTCCAGACCCTTCAGCATCACCCAGGCGTTGAACGGCGACAGCGAAGGGCCGGTGTGGCGCAGGCTGTCGCGGTAGAATTCCTCGTTGATCGCCTCGCTGGTCAAGATGGCTCCGCCCAGCACCCGCCCCTGGCCGTCGATATGCTTGGTCGCCGAATAGACGACGACGTCGGCGCCCAGCTCCAGCGGCTTCTGGAAGATCGGGGTGGCGAAGACGTTGTCGACAATGACCTTGGCCCCGACCGCATGGGCCAGTTCCGACACGGCGCGGATGTCGGTGATCTCCAGCACCGGGTTCGACGGCGTTTCGACCAGCACCGCCTTGGTGTTGGGGCGCATCGCCGCTTCCCAGGCCTTGGGATCGGTCGCGTCGACAAAGGTGGTCTCAATGCCGAAGCGCGGCAACCACTCGCTGACGATCCAGCGGCAGGAGCCGAACAGGGCCCGGCCGGCCACCACGTGATCGCCGGCGCGGACAAGGCCCATCAGCGCGGCATGGATCGAGGCCATGCCGGTAGCCTGGGCGCGGCACACCTCGGCGCCTTCCAGTAGGGCTAGGCGGTCCTCGAACATCTTGACGGTCGGGTTGTTGAACCGCGAATAGACGAAGCCGGGGTCCTCGCCGGCGAAGCGGCGGTCGGCGCCTTCGGCGCTGTCGTAGGTGAAGCCCTGGGTCAGATAGAGCGCCTCGGCGGTCTCCATGAACTGCGAGCGCGCGATCCCACCCCGGATCAATTTCGTCGCGACATCCCAGTCCTTCGGGTTCTCGGCCACGGCCCAGTCTCCTACGCAAAAACGCGCGCATAAGGAGCGGGGGAGGGGGCCGGGTCAAGCCAGAACGCCTTTTGGTGCGTCAGAGAATTGTCACAGGCGAAAAGTGAGCCGTGACAGGCGAGCGGTATTCGCTCGCGCCTTGCGTTTGCGAGCGGGTTTGGCGAGTGTCGCGCCGATGACCGACGCCCACGCCGCAGGGATTCTGCCCTGCCAGACCATCGAAGAGCTGATCGCCCAGGAGGCCATCACCTCCGCCACGCCGTTCGACGTCGATCAGGTGCAGCCCGCCAGTCTCGACTTGCGCCTGGGTGCGAGGGCCTGGCGTATCCGCGCCTCGTTCCTGCCGGGCCTGAACCGCAAGGTGCCCGAGCGCCTGAGGGACGTGGCCATGCACGAGCTGGACCTGACCAAGGGCGCGGTGCTGGAGAAGGGCTGCGTCTACATCGCCGAGATCCAGGAGCGCCTGGCGCTGCCGATGACGGTGTCGGCGCGCGGCAATCCGAAGAGCTCGACGGGGCGGGTGGATGTCTTCGTGCGCCTGCTGACCGACCATAGCCGGGCCTTCGACGACGTGGACGCGGGTTATACGGGGCCGCTCTATATCGAGATCGCGCCGCAGACCTTTTCGGTGCTGGTGCGGGCCGGTACGCGGCTCAACCAGCTGCGCCTGAAGCGCGGCGAGCCGGCTAAGCTGGCGACCCGCAGCGTCGGTGTCGATCTTCTCTCCGAGACCGGTGTGGTCGGCTTCCGAGGTCGTCGGCACGCGGGGGTCGTGGATCTCGACCACGAGGACGGCCACGACCCGCGGGACTTCTGGGAGCCGCTGGAGGCCCGCCACGGCGAGCTGCTGCTGGATCCGGGCGAGTTCTACATCCTGGCCAGCAAGGACGACATCGAGATCCCGGTGCTTGAAGCTGCGGAAATGACGCCGATCGACCCGTCGGTCGGCGAATTCCGGGTCCATTATGCGGGCTTCTTTGATCCCGGCTTCGGCACCGAGGAGGCCGCCGCCGTCGGCTCCAAGGGCGTGCTGGAGGTCCGCAGCCACGAAACGCCGTTCCTGCTGGAGGACGGCCAGACGGTCGCGCGCCTGGTCTATGAACCGCTGACGGCGCGTCCGGCCCGTCTGTACGGCGAAGGTGGGTCGCACTACCAGCGTCAGGGGTTGAAATTGTCCAAGCATTTCAAGGCTTGGCGCTAGCCGACGTCACCTTGGGGCGATAGGTCGCGGGGCCGAGTTACGGGCCGGGTAACCGTGATGCGCTTTGCTGGGGCCGTGATTTTCCACGGGCCCCGGCGCGATGTTTCGTGACCTCCAGAAGCGATTGAAGAGCAAGGCCCGGCGCCAGGCTGCGCGCGGGGACAGCTTTCGTCGTGCGCGATGAGCTGTCGCAGGGGGTGTCGCGCGGCAACGCGCCGCAACCACATCTAGTGGACAGTCTGTGCGATTACACAAAACCTGGTCGTCGTTCTCCTGGGGCGCGACTCAGTCCCGCCCCAAGCGGAGGATGGCGCAGATTTTTCCGGAGGCCCTTTTTGGCCCGTATCGCTCATGATCCGTTTCTGATCCTGCAGGCGCGTGTCGAGGCCTGGGAGCGATGCGCGCGTATTCCCGGCTGCGACAAGTCCGTGTGGCGTCAGGACGCTGCCGGGCGGGTCATTCGCTGGTCGGACTTTGGCGATCGCTTCTCGCGCTATGGCTGGGAAGTGATGACGCTTGCCCCAACCGGAGTCCTGAACCGAGCCTTGGCGCGGCGGCGACTCGTGGCCGTCCACTGGCGCGGCCTGCTCGGGGAGACCCTGCGCGACGACCCCTTCCTGGGCCGCCGTGCGGCCTGAAACATCAAGCACATCGGTGACTATATACTTTGCAAACTTCCCAGAATCGCATGATATAAAAGCGATCTGTCCGGGGGGGTCTGATTGCCAAAAACGCTGCTTGATTGGCTCGGCGTCGTATCGCTCTGGTTGGGCGCTATGATCTTCGCCTTCACTAGCGCGAAGGCTCCCCTGCCGTTGGGCGCGCCCCAGTTCTTGGCCTCTCCCTGGTGGGGTTACGCGCCGCTTGCACTGGTGACGATTGCGATTGCTGTGTTCGTCTACCGTCTGTGGCGCCCAATACCCCAAGCTGGCTCGGTCGCAAGTTTGCCAGCAGCTCCCGTCGAGAGCGAGTTGAGGCTGCAATGCTATGCGGGCAATCGAACGGCGACAGGCCTGCAAACAGACAATATCTGGCGCTGGTTTACGCTTCTGATGATAGCCCAGGCCATGCCGGAACCCGGAAAGCGGGGAAAGCCGATGGCCGACCACTTAATGACGGCTCTCTTCATCACCTTTGACCAGCCGACCACGACAAACAACCTATCCATCTCGTCGCCCGATATGAATCTTCCACGTTATGAGGTGAAGGATTTTAATCAGCGAAGCGCGATCATCGTCTTTGACGGGGCGCTTCCAGTTGGGACGCTGGTGGTTCGAGCGCATCGTTAACCTTTGGCGCGCTCGCGATCTTCCTGACCTGATCCTCAAAGCGCGCCTCGTCCTCGTCGCACTCCAGTTGGCGCGCTAGTTCGCGGAACTTGTCTAGCTGCGGTTGATCGGCTTTGCTGTCGTTCATGGCGGACTTTACAGCTTTCATTGATGAATCTGGATGTGACGGCTTCTCATTCGAAGCTGGTTCTTCCGACTTTCTTGTCATCGCTGCGGTGCTTTGCCGAACCGCAAACGTCGAGCAATATAACACTGCGCTTGCAGATGCGCGTGTCGCCTGTCGGAAGCCAAAAGATTGGCAGTTTAAATCCTTTAAGAAGATGGGATCTTCCCCGTCTCAGCAGTGGGCAATTACGGAGTCGTTCGCTGCAAGGTCCTGCCAAGCGGTTGCCGTGGCTGTCTATAAGCCGGGGCTTATTGAGGATGGGTGGCGGGAAAATCCAGGCGACCTCTATTTTCACGCCTCTAAGTACCTTGTTGAGCGGATTTCGTTTGCCTGCCGCGATACGCACGCAAAGCTACCAGCAAATGACCCGCGCGTTAGAATAGTATTCTCTGAAAGAAAGGGTCTTCGATATGATGCGTTTCAGGGATACTTGAGGCGACTACGCGATGAGCCGGGACATAATACAAACACCTCCTGGGCTCACATTGACCCAGATTTGGTTGAGCCACTAGCTCACGACGACTCACACGCCGCGCTGCTAGCAGCCGATTACTTGTCTGCTGGCCTTGGACTTGCCTTGGAGCGTAAGGATCAGGGCGTATTCGATGACCGCTTTGCAAGGCTATGGGCAGCAAAGTTTTATCACTCGCAGGGCCGCGTCGTCGGGAATGGCCTGAAAATCTGGCCGGATTCTGGTCTCGCATTCCTGCGGCAAGAGGCCCGAGGAGACTGGATAAAAATGGCGCTTGGTTTGAGATAGCGGGTCCAGGGACTTACGCCTTCCTGACATCCACCCTTCACCCGCAGGCTAATGGGACGGCCTCTCGGCACCCGCAATGCGAATATACCAGATTCGACAGAATCGACAAGGGCGACTAGGCGCCATTCCAGCGACTAGTCAAGGGTCACTTGGCGCATTTCCACCGAGCATTACGCCTCTTGCCGTTAGGCTTGTGGCGCGGACCCGACGTTAGGATTTCGGTACGTCAGGCGACGTCCAACGACACCCTCAAGCGCCCGCTTGGCGCGCTCCTGATCATCGACGCCCAGCGCAACGCGGTTGCTGTAGCGGAAATCGAATTCAGCGAGATAGCGGTGCAGGTGCTTGGCCTGGCAGTGCTGATAGACGCCCTTCATGCCGCGCTTGAAGATCGAGTAGTAGCCTTCCACCGTGTTCGTGGTGATCAGGTGCTTGCCCTCTTCGTTGCGGGTGTACTCGTCGCGGGCATGGTTCACCGTGTCGTGGTTGGCGAACGCCTTGCCGGGGCGAACGTAGTGCTTGGCCTCGTCGGTCATGAGGTGCGCGTAGGGGTGAACGTGGCTGTACAGGATCGGCTCAATGGTCGAGAGCCGGAAATCGGTCACGACGATAGAGGCGGCGCGGCCGGTGTTGCGCTCCACCAGGGTCATGACCTTGTTCATGTTCGCCAGGGTTAGGCGGCTCTTCTTCTCGACCGGCGCTTGACCAATGAAAGTCTCATCGACCTCCACGGCGCCACCGTCCGAACCCATCATCGCCTTGGCGAACGGCTTCATCGCCTCGCGAACGCGGTGCGCCAGAAACCAAGCCGTCTTGTAGGTCACGTCCAGAGTGCGGTGGAGCTGGTGAGCGCTCACGCCCTTCTTGCTGGCGCACATGAGGAAGATGGCTTGAAGCCACTTCGTCATGGGGAGCTTGGACTCCTCGAAGATCGTGCCCATGCGAACGGTGAATTGGCCTTTGCACTGGCCGCAGCGCTTCAGGCCGAAGCGGACGCGCTTCTCAGGGTTCGGCTTAACCGACGTGATGCGTTCCGTTCCGCCACAGTGCGGGCACACCGGACCAGCAGCCCAGATGATGCTTTCGACGAACTCGAAAGCAGCTTGTTCATCGTGGAAATACGGCTTGGACAGGATGGACATAACGGGCCTCTTTCAACGAGGCCAAGGTACCAAAATCAGCCGCGTTTGCAAAGTATATAATCGCCAGCACATCCGTCATTTAGTCTTGCTTGCTCGACAAAATGACAACCATGCTTGACAACGTTGCGGTGATGTATGACAAACATCCTTGTCATTTCGACGAGGAGGCTTGTCATGAAGAAGACCGCTCAACGCACCCCCGCAACCCGCGCCCAGAAGCTGGCGATCGGGATGGCGGCCAGCTCCGGGTCACTGGTGGTGGCCACCAGCGCGGCGCGCGAGATGGGCGGGCCGCTGCTGGCGGTCGGTCTGGCCCTGGGGCTCGCCGTGCTGTGGGCGATCTTGTTCCTGGTTCTGCGCGAGCGCCCGTCCAAAAACGCCAAGACGTCCGCGACGACCGAGCAGGACGGCGCCGTCGAAGCGCTGGCCGCCCTCTAGTCGCCCGATCCAGAGCAAGGTTTTCCCGATGAGCGAATCCACCGGAACCCAGGCCCGCCGTCAGGCGATCGCACTGCGCCTGCTTGTCGCCAGCGCCCTGCTGGGGGCGATTGGCGGGGCAGGGCTGACTCTTCTGAAGGAGATCGGCGTCACCCCGCCGGCCAGCTTTATGGGTTACGCCCTGCTGGCGGTGGCGCCCTTCATGATCGTCGCCTCCGTCATCTACTGGCGCAATATCGACGAGGCGGCGCGCGAGGCTCACAAGTTCGCCTGGTTCTGGGGCGGCTCGGGATCGATCCTGCTGGCCGCGCCACTGGCCATGCTGGTCGGCGATGCGCGGCTGACGGCGCTGGCCGGACAACATTCCCCCTCGGAGTGGTTCGCGATCGGCGTGTTCAGCCTGCTGGTCTTTCAACTGACCGCCTACGTCGTGGTCTGGGCCGTGTGGTGGCTGCGTCAGCGCTGATCGCAGACGGAAGGAGTTCAATCATGGCTCAGAAAATGTCGCCGGCTATGCGCCGCTACCTGCTCCGGTTCACCCCCGCGATGCTGGCCTATATGGCGGTCCTGCCCTGCTCGATCCTGCTCTACGAGCACTTCAAGCCTACGGGCCTGGCGCTCTGGGCGGTGGCGGTGGCGCCGGCGCTTCCCATCGTCGCGGTGATCGCCGTCATGGGGTTCTACCTGGCCGAGGAGACCGACGAGTTCCAGCGCAACATGTCCGTCCGGGCGTTGCTTTGGGCGATGGGGGGCACCCTGGCCGGCGCGACGATCTGGGGCTTTCTCGAGAACTTCGGGGTGCTGGGACATGCGCCGACCTATCTGGCCTTCCCGGTGTTCTGCGGCGCCTTCGGGCTGGCCCAGCCTCTGGTTCGCTGGAGGTACAAGTGAAGAACCGCCTCAAGGTGCTGCGCGCCGAGCGCGACTGGAGTCAGGCGGATCTCGCGGACCGGCTGGAGGTCTCTCGCCAGACCATCAACGCCCTGGAGACTGGCAAGTACGATCCCAGCCTGCCGCTCGCCTTCAAGATCGCCCGCCTCTTTGGGCAGCCCATCGAATCCATCTTCCAGGACGAGGCCTGAAGGCCCGCCCCGATCGAGGACACCGTCATGATCTTCGCTTCGAAGTCGTCAAAGTCCCCTTTTAGCCGCCGGGCGATCCAGGCCCTGGTCGGCGCTATCGTCGCCGCGCCGCTGGGTTATCTTTTCGGGCGCTATCTAGTCGCGCTGGAAAAGGCCGGCGCCCTATCGGTCGCCGATCTGGGGTGGTCCGATGTGCTGGCCTTGCTGCTGGCCGCGATGATGGTCGCGGTGGGGCTTGTGACGATCCTGGTCAGCCTCAGCCGTCATGCTCTGGGGCGGCAGATCAATCCAGAAGACGCCCGCCCGGCCACGCCCAGCCAGGTGGTGTTCTACGCCCAGAACGGTCTGGTTCTTTTGCTGGCCGGTGTGATGATGGCGATCCCCGTCCTGGCGCCGGTGCTGTTCTCGCCCTTGTCGCCGATGATCGCGTCGGCGGCCATGGCCGGCCTGATCGCCCTGTTCCTGGTCCAGACGGCCGGCAACATCGCCATCTGGGCGCGAAGCGACGAGCTGATGCGCCACGCCATGGCTGAGATCGCCGCCATCAGCTTCGCCATCCTCCAGGGCCTGCTGTTCCTGTGGGCGGCCGGTGAGAAGCTGGACTTGCTGCCCAGTCTCACCCTGTGGGACGCAGCCAGCGTGATGATGGCCGCCTACCTGGTGATCGGCATGATCATCACCTGGCGCCGAGGCCTCGCCGGCTAGCCCACCGCCGCCGGCCCTTCCACCAACCCCTGACCATCGCAACACCAGCGCGCGACGCCGAAGCCTTTCGCGCGCCCCTATCCAAGGACAAGGATCATGACTGCAAAGATCTCATGCCCACGCCGCGCTGGTCTGCGCACGTCGGCCATTCTCGTGGCCATTCTTGCCGCCACCGGCGTGTTCGGCGGCGACCACGCCCACGCCGCCCCGCTGGCGCCGGTGGCCGCAAGTCCTGCCGCCGAGCGCATGACGGTGACGGTCGTCGGCCAGGGTCCTGATGTGATCCTGATCCCGGGCCTGGCCTCGTCCGGCGCGGTCTGGGATGGGACGGTGAAGCAGCTTTCGGCGACCCACCGGATTCACGTCGTGCAAGTGGCGGGATTCGCCGGGGCGCCGGTCGCCGGCAACGCCGAGGGGGCCGTGGTCGGTCCGCTGGTCGAGGCCATCGACGGCTACATCAAGGCCAAGGGCCTGAAGTCGCCCGCCGTGATCGGCCATTCGTTGGGCGGCTTCACGGGCCTGTTGCTGGCCGAGCGCCATCCGGAGTCGATCGGCCGACTGATGATCGTCGACAGCCTGCCGTTCTTCTCGCTGCTGTTCTCGCCGGCGGCGACCCCCGACATGGTGCGCCCGCAGGCCGTGCAGATGCGCGACGCGACGGCGGCGATGAGCGCCGAGGCTTTCGCGAGCCAGCAGGCCATGGGCGCGCCGCGCTTCGTGAAGTCCGCCGAGGGACAGAAGCAGGTGACCGCCTGGGGCGGCGCGTCGTCGCCGTCGGTCGTTGGGCGGGCGATGTACGACCTGCTGGTCACCGACGCGCGCGGCGACCTCGCCAAGGTGAAGGCGCCGACGACGCTGCTCTACGCCTATGACGCCGGGACCGGCATGCCGGCGGCCGCCGCCGACAAGCTGTTCGTCGACGCCTATGCGGGTCTGCCGGGTCTGACCGCCCGCCGGATCGACGACGCCCGCCACTTCATCATGCTCGACCAGCCGCAGGCGTTCGCCCAGGCGGTCGCGGACTTCCTCAAGTAGCGTCTCTCGAAAATCAACCCTGGGTCAGATCCGCTCTTGCGGACCTTCCTGACCCGCCTCACTTCTTTCACACCAACCATCGGGGTTTTCATGTTCAACAAACTCAATCGCTCGGCCCGCCGCCTGTTCGCCGGCATGGTCTCCGTCGTCGCGCTCGGCTTCGCCGGAACCGCCCTTGCCGAACCGGCCCTCTGGGCGATCAAGGACAAGGACTCGACCATCTACCTGTTCGGCACCGTCCACGTGCTGAAGCCGGACACCCAGTGGCGCTCGGCCAAGATCGACAAGGCCCTGGCCGACAGCGGCGACTTGACTCTGGAACTGGTCGGCGCGGACGATCCGGCGGTGATGCAGCCGCTGGTGATGCGCTACGGCGTCGATCCGGCCAACAAGCTCTCGGCCAAGATCGGTCCGGAGGACTTCAAGCGCGCCAGCGAGCTGGGTCAGTCGGCCGGCATGCCGCCCCAGGCCCTGGAGATGATGCGTCCGTGGTTGGCGGCGGTGTCGCTGGCGATGGCGCCGATGATCAAGGCTGGCTACGATCCCAAGAGCGGCGTCGAGGGCGTGCTGACCCGCGACGTCAAGGCCGCCGGTAAGCCCGTCGCCGGTCTCGAAACGCCCGAACAACAGATCCGCTTCTTCGCCGACCTGCCTTCGGCCACCGAGATCGAGTTCCTGAAGTCCAGCCTGAAGGACGCCGAAGGCGGCGCCGCCAAGCTCGACAAGATGGTCGCGGCCTGGGCGTCGGGCGACGTGGCGGCTCTGGAAGCGCAGTTCATCACCGAGATGAAGACGCAGTACCCGGACCTCTATGAGCTGTTGCTGGTCAAGCGGAACGTCGACTGGGCCAACCAGCTGAAGACCAAGCTGGACGGTTCGGGCGTCAGCTTCGTCGCGGTTGGCTCGGGTCACCTGGTCGGCGCCGAAAGCGTCCAGGCTCAATTGGCCAAGCTGGGCATCAAGGCCGAGCGGGTCAAATAGGTTGCGCCAACTTTCCTGATCTAACGCCGAAAGCCTGTCTGGTCTGGATGAGGGAGCATCCAGGCCGGGCAGGCGCCAGATCTCACGACCTGACGGCTCCCGGCAGAGGGCTCTGGTCTTCTGTTCGGCTCTTTTCTTCACGAAAGGCGGGGCTGCATCGTGTGAAAGGAGCGCTAGAGCCTACGAACCTGGACGCGCTAACGCGGTGAGAGCACCGCCACGATCCATGCGCCGCCCCAGGCGGTGCAGACAACGGCTTCATCGTCCACCTTGGTCTGGGTCTTGAGCAATTCCCAGGTCGGAAGTTGGCGGGTCGCAAGCCACATGGTCAGGCCGAACTTGCCGCCTTCCCGCAGGTTCTTCCTGTAGTGGTCAAGCACCTTTCCCATGTCGCCCAGGAACTCAGCGCATTCAGAAAAGACAATAACATCAAAGGTCTGGTCGGTCTCGTAGGCGCTCCCGTTGCCGGTCTCGAAGGCGACCGGTCCGTCAATCGGTGTCGCCTTGGCGCGCTCGCGCGCGCGCTCGATCGCCAGGCTGGAGATATCGACACCAAGATATGCCGAAGGGCGATGCAGCGCCATGGTGTGATAAAGCGCGCCCTCGCCACAGCCGATATCCAGCACTGCAGGATTAGGGCGCGCGCTGGCCAGAAGCGAGGCCAGCAGCCGGTGGTGGTGTCGCTGGTCATTACGCCACAGACGATCCAGGACGCCCGAGGCGTAGTCGCTGTTCCAGTCCCAGTCAGCGTGTGCGTCTCGCGGCGGCGCGCTTTTGCGCTTCTTGTCGAAGACACGTCCGACCCAAGGGCGATCAAGCGCCGATAACTCGATAAAGCGCCTCAACTTGCCGTAAGCCATCCTATCCCGCCCTTCTGGCTCGCGCAGCGCGAACATGACGAGGTCGAGATACCTGTGTTTTGGAAGGTGACCAAGCGAGGTCTGTCGCGGCCAACGCCGGCTGAACTCGAAGTGGTTTTGTCGGGAAGCGGTTGGAGCGGGCGGGGGGAATCGAACCCCCGACATTCAGCTTGGGAAGCTGACGTTCTACCTCTGAACTACGCCCGCTCAGGGGAGGCTCCGTTTAGCCTGCCGCGCCGGCTGACTCAAGTCGCTATGGCGCCGACCGGCAACCTAGCGCGCGGTGTCGTCGAGGAAGGCCGACACCCAGACCAGCGGGGCGTTCCAGTTGATCGCCACTTCGTTCTGGGTGAAGGACCGGTAGTCGTCGACCCAGCAGGTCTGCGGCCGGCACTTGCCCTTCATTTGGCTGGCCACCGGGTCGCTCATATTGGTCGAGTTGGGCCCGCCCGAAACCACGCCCGCCGGCGGCGCGGGATAGGCTGGATCGGCTTGCTTGGCCCAGAAGCGGTGGTGCGGATGGCGCATCGGTCGCGCGCCAAAGCCGGTGACATAAGACTGGTCCAGCGGGTTGCGGCCCAGCACGTAGTCCATCGCGTCGACCGCGCCATGCCGATAGGCGATCTCGCCGGTGAAGTCGTGGGCCAGGCCCAGCACCAGCGCGCGGTTCAGCACCGATGAATTCGAGCCCCAGGGATAGCCCGGGGCGGCGTAGGGCAGGGCGTAACCTTGGCCGAGGTCGTCGGACAGGTGCTTTCCGGCCGTGGCCACCAGATTGGCGCGGGCCTTGGCGATTTCGGCGGGCTTCAAGCCGTTCGGGACGAGCGCCAGGGTGATCGTGCCCAGGGCGCCCACGCTGTTCCAGCCGATGTCACCGGTCGGACGCGCCCCTTCGGTCGGTGAGGCCAGGAACAGCGGCGAGGCGCGCAGGGCAGTCTCGTAAATGGTCTCTCCCGTCGTGGCGTAGAGCTCCGCCGCCGCCCAATAGAGCTCGTCGGTCAGATCGCCATCGCCGTAGCCGCCCGAGCCCGTGAAGGGGCCGATGGCGTAGATGTCCGGATGGCGTTGGGCGGCGGCGAAGGCGCGCCGGGCGGCGTCCAGGCACTTGGCCGAGAATGCGGGATCGATGTCCTTCCACAACCGCGCGGCCTGGGCCGCCACGGCGGCCAGGTTCAGCGTCGCGCCGGTCGTCGGGTAGTAGAGATAGCGCACCTGCTTGTCGTCGGCGGGCGCGGTGGGCAGTGCGGTCCATTGGCGGTCGGCCAGCTTCTGGTGCGCCATGCCCGAGGCGTCGATCGCGCTGAGAACAAGCCTACCATCGGTCGGACGCTGGGCGCCGACGGGGACTTGCAGGGTCTTGCCCTCGGGGACCTGCATGGCCAGGAGGAAGTCGAGCTCGAAGCGAACCTCGTCCAGGATGTCGGGGACGCCGTTACCCGCCTCGGGCAAGGCCAGGGCGCGATCGCCGAACGCCGCGCGGGCGCCGGGGCGGTTCAAGACAGCGGCCCGCTCCCAGGCGTTGAGCAGGGTCCAGGCCGAGATGCCGCCATTGACGACGTACTTGCCGTGGTCGCCGGCGTCGTACCAGCCTCGGCTGGCGTCCAGCGTGTAGTCGCAGCCCGGCCAGAGCTGTCCGCGCTCGTCGGCCTGGTCGAAACAGGTGGCCCTGTCCGGGGCGTGACCGGCTGGGCGCGCCAGGTCGGGGCGCTCGACAAAGCGGGCCTCGATCGGGACGCTGGCCCGTTGCTGATAGAAGAACGACATCGCCGCCTGCGTCAGGCGGCCGTCAGGCTTGGCTTTGATCGCGAAAGGACGGGATTCCAACGCGCCGACCGTCAGGCGGTAGCCTTCGCCCGCCTTGCGAAACGCCGAAAGGTCGATCTGGTGAACGTGCTCTCCCGAGGCCTTGTCGTCGCCGAAGACGACGGTCTTGCCCTTGGCGATCGTGGCGCCGCCGGCGTCGAGCAGCAGCCAGTCCAGCGGTGTCTTCGAGGAATCGGCGAGAATGGCGCGCTTGGGCCCCTGGGCCTCGAAGCCGGTCTGGTTCAGGCGGATGGGACGCGGCGCATCATTGGCCCAGCTCGCGCCGGCCAGCGCCATGACGGACGCAAACGAGAGAACGGCCCGGCGGATCATCGACGCTTCCTCAAGATTGGCGCATCGCTCGCACGCCTTGGCGGACAAGCTAGCGGTGAAACGACAGCGTTGTCACGACGTTTGTTAGCGGTATCCAGGAGTGCGGGTGACGACGTGGCTGGACACCGGTGTCAGGCGCCATAGACAGGAGGTGGAATTTCGGGAGGATCCCATGCTCAGCCGCCGCCAAGCGCTCGCGGGCGCCGCCGCCGTTGGGGCGACCCTGACGGGCGGGGAGGCCATCGCGCAAGGGTCGGGCGACGCCGCGCTGAAGGCGCTGCTCGACAAGCTGGCCAAGGGGACGGGCGGGCCGGCCGACCGGCTGGCGCTGTTGAAAGCCTTCCCGACTGAGGGGCTGTCGTCCAACGCGCGCCTCGACCGCGACGCCGTCCTTCAGGCCTACGACACCGAGGCCGAACTGGTGCGCCGCTTTCCGTTCGGAGCGTCTGCGAGCGCGCCGTATGCGGTGACCACCCGCGCAGGCTGGTGGACGAATGTTCCGGAGGCGATACGGGCGGGCGGCGACGCGCCGTCCGTCCTGGCTTCCAGGCTGAAGGCCGACACACAGAAGATCCGCGCCGACGCCGCGCTGGGCGTGATCGCGCCGGCCTTCGTGATCGACAAGACCGTAGCCGCCATCGCCAAGGTCGCCGCCGGGGCGAGCGGCGATCTCGCCGCCGAGCTGGTGCGGCAGAGCGAGGTGCTTCTCGCGCTCAAGCCTCAGGCGGGCGAAGGCGTAGGCGTGCGCTTCAAGGACGCCGAAAACTACTACGCCCTGGTGCTGAAACTGAACACGGGCATGGACATGTCGCCCGACGAAGCCCACGCCCGAGGCCTGGACGCCGCCCGCCGGTTTGGCGCGCGGGCCGACGCCTTGCTGCGCGCCCGGGGGCTGACCAAGGGGAGTTTGGGGGCGCGCCTGACGGCGTTGTCGCGCGATCCCCAGTTTCTCTACACCGATGATGACGCCGGCCGCGATCAACTGGTGGCCGACATGAACGCGTGGCTGGATAAGGCCAAGGCACGCCTGCCGCGATCCTTTGGCGCCATCCCGAAGGGCGCGCTGACGGCCGTGATCTCGCGGATGTCGGCGGCCGACGAAGCGGCGGCGCGTCAGGGTTATCGCACCCCGCCCAGCTTCGATGGCGCGCGGCCGGGGACCTATTTCGTCGACCTGGCGGCCATCCGTAGCCGGCCCCATTGGACCCTGCCCAGCGTCGCCCACCACGAGTGCGTTCCCGGACACATGCTGCAGATCCCTATGGAGGAGGGAGCCGCCGCCCACCCGCTGCGAACCCGCCTGGCCTGTCCTGGTTTCAGCGAAGGGTGGGCGATCTATGCCGAGCAACTGGCCGACGAGGAAGGCGCGTTCGCTGGCGATCCCCTGGCCGAGCTCGGCTACCTTCAGTGGATGCTGTTCCGGGCAGGGCGGCTAGTGATCGACACGGGCTTGCACGCCAAGGGCTGGAGCCAGGCCAAGGCCGAGGCCTGGTTCGCCGACCTGCAAGGACCTGCCCCGGTGTTCGCGCCCGTGGCTCAGGATGTCGAGCGCGCGGCCATCGGCCCGGGAAGCGTGGCGGGGCAGGGGTTGGCGTGGCTGGCGCTGGTGGAACTCCGCGCGGCCATGCGCCGGCGGCAGGGCAAGGACTTCGATCTGAAGGCTTTCCACGACGCGGTGCTGTGGCCGGGGACACTTCCGCTGGCGATGCTGCGCGCCCGCCTTTTGGCCTGAAACGCAGAACGCCGCCCGATGGGCTGACCGGGCGGCGTTCGACGTTCCGTCGAGAAGGCTAGTTCTGCGGCGGAGCGCCTTCCGGCGGCGGCCCCGGAGGCGGGCCTTCGCCCTGCTGCATCCGGCGCTGGCGCATGGTTTCGAACGCGGTCTTCAGTTCGTCGATGGTGATCTTGCCGTCCTTGTTGGCGTCGATCATCGCAAAGCGGTCTTCCGGGCGACCGGCGCCGGTCCACTCGGCCTTGTCGACAACGCCGTCGCTGTTGGCGTCCCAGCGCTTGAAGACGTCTTCCGGCGCAGGCATGCCGCGCGGCGGTCCGTCCTGCTGGGCCACGGCGGCGCCTGCCGCGAGGGTGGTGAGCGAAGCGAGCGCGACGAGAAGCGTACGGCGCATGTAGGCGGTTCCTTCCAGGGCTATGTCCCTGAACGGTGTGAGTGGGCCTCTTTTGTTGCGGCGATGTTTCGGGAATGAGGCCGATGGCGGGCCAAGGCGCAGGCCCCTCGAGCCTCGCAAGCGACACGAAACTGTCATGTCGGACCGATAGGCCCAGCGGTGATCAGCTTTGAGGCGAAACAATGCGGAAGCGCTTGAAGGGCTCGGTTCCCGAGCGTCCCCGGAATGTTGCAGCCCGCGCCGCCGAGACGGAACTGACCTGTTACGTCCATGAGGGTTGGGAGCCCAGGATCGCGCCAGCGTCGGCCAAGCGCGACTGGATGACGGCGACGCCCGAGAGCTTCGCCTATCGCTGCCTTCCCCTGGCCATCGCCAATTCGCATGGCTGGGTCATCCTGAATCCATGCGGCTTCTCGGCGCGCTGGCTTGGCGACGTCGGGACCCAATCGGTTGAGATTGTCGTCGACGAGGGCGCGGACAAGAAGCGCGCGCCAGTCTCGCTTTTCGGCAGCGGCACGCTGACCTTCCATGTCGAGGGCATCATGCGCACATCCGAGGGCTGGAACCTCTGGGTCGGCGGTCCTCCGAACGCCATGAAGGATGGCATCGCGCCGATGGGCGGCGTGATCGAGACCGACTGGGCCCCATATACCTTCACGATGAACTGGCGCTTCACCCGGCCCAATCACTGGATCCGGTTCGAGGAGAACGAGCCGTTCTGCTTCTTTTTCCCGACCCCGCGCGGCGTGGTCGACAGGCTGAAGCCTGAGCTGCGGCCGCTGGAAGATGCGCCGGACCTGTTGGAAAGCTATCGCGGCTGGGCCGCCTCGCGCGCTGCGTTCCAAGAGTGGATCAAGGCGAACCAGCCCAAGACGCCGGCCGATCAGTGGCAGAAGCTCTATTATCGGGGCCTGCACCCGGACGGTCGGCCGGGCGCGCCGGACCACGAGTCGAAGATCCGCCTCGCGGATTTCCGGCAGACCGGATCCCGGCGGGTTTGCCCAGTTCATCGCAAGGGCGAGCGCAAGCCGGACTAAGCCCGTTAGCTAGTGCTTCCCGCGATCGCGGCCGAAATTGGGTTCGGCGCTTTCCTGGCCCGCAGCCACGATGCCGCGACGGATGGCGCGGGTGCGTGTGAAGTGGGCGTGCAGGGTGTCGGCGTCGCCCCAGCGGATCGCGCGGCTCATCGCCTGCAGGTCCTCGGTGAAGCGGCCCAGCATCTCCAGCACCGCGTCCTTGTTGGCCACGAAGATGTCGCGCCACATGGTCGGGTCGCTGGCGGCGATGCGGGTGAAGTCGCGGAAGCCCGAGGCCGAGTACTTGATGACTTCGTTCTCGGTGACGTTCTCCAGGTCCGCCGCGCTGCCGACGATGGTGTAGGCGATCAGGTGGGGCAGGTGGGACACGACGGCCAGGACGAGGTCGTGGTGCTTTTCGTCCATCAACTCGACCTGGGCCCCGAAGGCGCGCCAGAAGGCCGACAGCTTGGCGACGGCGGCCGCGTAGTGGTCGTCTTCGCTTTCGAAGGGCGTCAGGATCGTCCAGCGGTTCTCGAACAGCTCGGCGAAGCCGGCGTCGGGGCCAGACTGTTCGGTGCCGGCGATCGGGTGGCCAGGGATGGCGTAGATCTTCGTCAGGTCCTGGGCACGGAAGGCTTCGGCCACATTGCCCTTGGTCGAGCCGACATCGGTCAAGGTGGCCCCCGGCTTCATCGCGGGGATCACCACGCTGGCCAGCTCGGGCACCGACAGGACCGGCGTGGCGATGACCACGAGATCGGCGTCCTTCACCGCCTCGGCGATGTCGCCGGTGACGTGCTCGGCGATCCCCAGTTCGGTCACTCGGGCGCGGTGAGCCTCGCTGGCGTCGGCGACGGTAATCTCGCCAACCACACCATGCTGGCGCGCCGCGCGGATCACCGAGCCGCCGATCAGGCCGCAGCCAATGACGGTGAGTTTCGGATAGAGGACGCCGGGGTTGGGCATGGGTCTCTAGCGCCCCATGAACTGCGACAGGAGCTCGACCACAGCGCGGTTCTGCTCTTCCAGGCCGATCGTGATGCGGATCGCGTTGGGCAGGTTGTAGTTGCCGACGGCCCGGACGAGGTAGCCCTTCGAGGCCAGGAACGCCTCGGCCTCCGGGGCCGTCTTGCCCGGCGTTGTCGGGAAGGTGGCCAGCACGAAATTAGCCGCCGACGGCGTCACTTCCAGCCCAAGGCCGCCCAGCTGCTGTGCCAGCCAGGGCCGCCACTGCTCGACCAGGGCGCGTGAGCGGTCCTGGAAGTCGTCGTCGAACAGCGCCGCGACCGCCGCCTCCTGCGCGGGGATCGAGGTGTTGAACGGCGGGCGGATGCGCTCGATCGGCGCGATGATGTGCTCGGGCGCATAGCCCCAGCCCACGCGCAGCGCAGCCAGGCCGTGGATCTTCGAGAAGGTCCGCGTGACGATGACGTTCTCGGCCGTGCGCGCCAGTTCCAGCCCGTCCTCGAAGCGCGGATCGCTGCAGAACTCGGCATAGGCGCCGTCCAGCACCAGGATCACCGAGGGCGGCAGGGCCGCGTGAAGCGCGCGGATCTCCTCGCCGGTCAGCCAGGTGCCGGTGGGGTTCGCGGGATTGGCGATGAAGACCAGACGCGTGCGCTCGTCGACGCACTTGATCACCTCGTCGATGTCGACGCGGTGGTTGACCTCCTTGGCCATGCGTACCTCGCCCTGGCAGGCGCGGGCGCCGATGGCGTAGGCGGCGAAGCCGTGCTCGCCCTGGACGATGTTGTCGCCGGGCTCGAGATACACTTGGCACAGCAGGGCGAAGATCTCGTCGCTGCCGTCGCCGAAGGTCAGGCGCTCGGGCTCCAGCTTGTAGCGCTCGGCCACGGCGGCGCGCAGGATGTTGGCCTTGCCGTCCGGATAGATGTGCAGGCGATCGACGGCGTTGCGATAGGCGTCCTTGGCCTTGTCGCTGCTGCCCAGGATGTTCTCGTTGCTCGACAGTTTGACCGGATGGGCGACGCCCTCGACCTTAGACTTGCCGCCGACATAGGCGTGGATGTCCATGATCCCGGGCTTGGGCATGGGACGCGGCGCGGCGAAGCGGTCGTTGGAGGCGGCGGTCATCGGATTACTCGGTTGACGGATGTCTTCGGTAAGACGGCCGTCTCTTACACGTCGAACTGCTCCGGTGCAGCCCCGATCACCCCCGTAAGTTGGCCTGGCGCGCGCGCCAGACGCGGGTCGTCGGCCTGGAAGAAGCCAGAGAGCGAGAAGAGCTTCAGGCCGCCGACGTCGGCGATCAGTTCGGCCGCCACGTCGGTCTGGCTGAGGGCCTCGACGATGGCGGACGCGCTCTTGGGCGAGTCGGTGACCCAGAAGGTCTGATCGCCGCCGGTCGGCTCCACGTCGACCTCGGCCACCGCCAAGGCGGCCTGCGATCCCCAGGCGGCGAGGCACGGCAGTGCGGCGAAGACCTTCAGCTTGGGTTCGGCCAGCAGGCGGCCCCACCAGGGGGTGTCAGACGCGAGCGGCAGGACCCCGACGCCCCACGGCGTGCGGGCCGCGGCCAGGGCATCCTGAGCCGAGGCCACCAGCGACAGGCGCGGCGCGGTTCCGAACCGCAGGCGGGTCAGCTCGACTGTCCGGGCCGGTTCACGGCCACCGAACACGCCCAGGTGATAGGGACCCTGGCGCGCCAAGTTGTCGGCCATGATCTCGCGCCAGATGCGGATCACCAGGGCGGCGCCGGCGCCCTTGCGGGGCGAGGCGAGCAGCTTGCGGACGATCTGGGCCTCGCGGCCGGGGCGCAGGCCAAAGCCAGTATCGCCCGAGGCGCGCTTGGCCGCCGCGACGGCGCCGGCCAGACTGGCGCGCTCGTCGAGCAGTTTCAGCAGTTCACCGTCGATGGCGTCGAGCCGCCATCGGACCTCTTCGAGAGACGGCGTGGCGTCCGTCGCGTCGCTGCCCATGTTCTTCCCCGAAATTGGAGGGCGGACCATAGTCTTTGCCGCCAAACACGCAATAGCTAGCCTTCACGGGAAGAAAATTGCGTGTGCGCCGCGATTGCCTGATCAATAGACGGTGGGCGCGGGTCCGGTGTCGATGGCGCCCAGATAGGTGCGACCGTTATCGAATCGCAGGTCCGCCTCGATGACTGGCTCCTGACCCATGGCCTGAGCGGCGGCCGCCAGCGCCTGCTCCGGTGTCCGGATAGGCTGCGAAGGATCGGCGCGCTCCTTGATCGCCACGCTGAGCAGGCCGGTCACGCGGCCGTCGGAGTCAACGCCCAGCACGCCGGACTTGGCCTTGCCTTCGGCGTCGCCGGCCAGGATCTGGCTTTGCTGAACGGTGATCTGTCCGCCGGCCTCGCCCCAGCGCTTCACCGCCGCCGCCCAGTTGCGGCCGCGCAGATACGACACGTGCGACAGGCGCGTCTCCAGGATCATCGAGGCGGTCTTGTCCTGGGCGATGCGGCCCAGCAGGCCGGGGAAGGCGGTCTTGGCGCCGTCGGCCTTGAAGAACACCGCGCCCTGGTCGTCGGGACCGCCGCCGCGGACGTGCAACTGCATCCGGTCCGCCGAGACCAGGGTGAAGGGCTTGGCGCCGGGCGCGGGGACGAAGGTGAGCTTGGCCCCTTCGACCGATATGCGCGGCGGGTACTCGGTGACATGGGAGATGCTGGCGCGCAGGGCTTCGCCGGTGATCGTGACGTCGCCCGACTCGGGACGGGTCAGCACGACGCCGCCTGGCGCCACGAGGACCCAGTGGGTCAGGTCGTAGACGGCCGCTTCGCCCTTCAATTGCGGGACGCGCAGCGCCCAGCCCGTCGGTTCGGCGACCCGGACATCGGCCAGTTGGATATTCATTCGGAACGGAAAGCCCGAGAAGGTGCGGGCGCTCCACGACAAGTCATAGCCGCGCGCCTCGAGGTCGGCCGCCTGCGCGTCCATCCGCTGCTCGGCCTGGCCACGCAGCCAGAACCAGCCATAGCACCAGCCGCCCGCCAGGATGGCCGCAAGGATGAAGGGCGCGAAAAGCCGGCTACGGCGAGCCTTGGCAGGGGCTTTGCGGGACGGGGCGGCGTCGTTATGGGTCATTCTAGGGCGCGTCCAGTCGGGATCGGTGATGAGTTCAGAGAGCGGCGAAGATCGCTGGGTGTTCGGATACGGATCGCTGATGTGGCGGCCCGGGTTCCCGTTCATAGACCGAAGAACCGCCGTGCTCCACGGCCGGCGGCGGGCGTTCTGCATCTATTCGGTGCACCATCGGGGCACCTATGAGCGGCCGGGCCTGGTGCTGGGCTTGGCGCCGGGCGGTTCGGTGCGCGGCATGGCCTATCGCGTGGCCGCCGCCGAGTGGGAAGGCGTCTACGCCTATCTGCGCGAGCGCGAACAGCCGACCGAGACCTATTTCGAGACCTGGCGCGAGGTGAAGGTCGACGGCGGCGCCCGCACGCCCGCCCTGGTTTTCCTGTCGGACATGAAGCATAGCCAATGGGCGGGGGCCCTCACCCTGGAGCAGCAGGCGGCGTTGATCGCCGGCGCCGTGGGCCTGTCGGGGCCGAACATCGACTATCTGCGCGATCTGGTCGCGCACCTGCGCGAGGACGGTGTGCGCGACCAAGCGATGGAGGCGCTGCTGAAGCTGGTCGAGGCGCGGGAGGGGTAAGGGACGGGCTCCCCCGCCATTTGAGGGCCGCGCTGGGCGTCGGCGCGGCTAGTCCACCGGCGGAACGCCGTCGGGATACCAGGACACCTCGATCCGCAAACCGTCTGGATCGGGCAGGAACAGCGCGACGACCCCGTCCCCGAAGGTCTGCAGCCGCGCTTCGTAGCCAGCCGTCGTCATCGTCGCGTGGAGGTCCTCGACGAACGCTGGCGACGGCGCCCTAAAGCCGACGTGGTTCATGCCCGGTCCGTAGCGGTCATAGTCGCGGGTGTCGTCGTGGGCCTGGCGCAGCTGCAGATAAAGGCCGGCCGCGTTGCGCTAGATCCCCGGCTTTTCCGACCAGAAGCCCAGCCGGGGCAGGACCACGCCATAGAACGCCGCGCCCGCCTCGGCCGAGCGCGAGAGAATGGTCAGGTGGTCAAGCGGCAGCGGCGCGGCGGATGCCGAGGCGGCGGTTTCAGTCATTGTGCTCAACGGCTGTGTGTCGCGATCTAGGTCCCCGCATCCTCCAGCGCCTTGGTCGCCGTGTCGATGCGGGTCTGCAGTTCGCGCATGAACTCGCCGCGCTTCAGTCCGGCGGGGATGGCGGGCAGATACTCGAACACGATCGTACCGGGCTGGATGAGAAGGCTCTTGTTCCAGTGCGAGCCGCAGTTCAGGGCCAGCGGCGTCACCGGCATGTTCATTTCGCGGTAGAGCGCGGCGATGCCGGGCTTGTAGTCGCCGGGCTCGCCGACCTTGCCGCGCGTGCCTTCCGGGAAGATCACGATCTGGCGGCTTTCCTTCATGCGCTCGACGGCGTCCCGAACCAGCTTCTTCAGCGCCGCCGAGTGTCCGTCGCGGTCCACCACGATCATCTGCGCCTTCAAGCCGTGCCAGCCGAACAGGGGCACCATCAGGAGCTCCTTCTTCATCACGAAGCAGGCGTCGGGCAGCAGGGCGAACTGGCTGAACACGTCGAACATCGACTGGTGCTTGGCCGCGATCAGCGCCGGTCCGGTCGGGCGGTGCTCTTGGCCCCGCACTTCGACCCGGACGCCCGCCAGGACTCTCAAACCCACCAGCAAACCCTTAGCCCATGTGGTCAGGCACCAGGTGTTGACGCGACGCGGCAGCGGCAGCACCAGCAGCATGCCGATCGCCCAGGTGATCGACCACAGCCAGAACACCAACTGGAACAGGAACGAACGCAGATAGATCAAGACGCTTCCTTCGCCGCCGGGGCGGCCTTTTCTTTCGGTCCCAGGCTCAGGAACGCCTCTCGGCCCAGGATCGCCAGATACTTGCAGTACTCCACGATCATGCGCCGCGCGCTGAGACTGGTTTTCCACCAGCGCCGGGCGTTCAGATCGGTCTTGACGGGATAGGGGTGCAGGGTCGCGTCCGGCATGGCCGCGCGCAGCTCCAGCATCGATCGGGGCATGTGGTAGTCGGCGGTGACCACGATCAGGCTCTTGTACCCCTTCGACCGGGCCCACTCAGCCGTCTCACGCGCGTTGCCCACGGTGTCTGCGGCCGCGAAGCCGAGGTCGACGCAACAGTCGTAGATTGGCTTCACCGCTCGGGTGACCGACTGGACATCGGCGCGGGTAGCCTCGCGGTTGACGCCCGAGATCAGAAGCCGCTTGCCCTTGCCGTCTTCCAGGAGCCGTGTCGCCGCCTCCAGGCGCAGGTTCGAGGCGCCAGTCAAGACCACCACACCATCCGAAATGGGCGGCTCGGGCGCGGGGGTCGACTGGTCAACGCGCCCGGTGAAGGCCAGCAGTCCCAGCCCCCAGATCATCAGGGCGATCAGTAAAGCGGCCAAGGTCTTCACGGCATCTCCCCCACGATGCGCGACGCCGCCATGCGCGCGGAGGCGCCGGCGATCAGGGCCGCGATCACGGGAGCGGGCAGGGCCGCCAGCAGATCGACCCATGCCAGCGGCAAGACCGGAACCAGGCCGCTCCCTCCGCCGAAGTAACGCGCGGCGGCGCCGATGATGACCGCCCCCGCGCCCCCCAGCAAGCCCGCCAGGGCGCCCATCGCCGCAAACCGGTTCTGGAACAGTCCGGCGATGAAGCGGGCCTCTGCGCCTGAGAAGTGCAGAACCTCGATCACCTCGCGACGGGCGGCAAGCCCGGCCCGGGTCGCAAAGGCGATGACAGCCGCGGTCGCCGCGGCGATCAGCACGAAGACGCCCAAGGCGGTCAGGCGCGCCAGATCTGCGGCGCGCTCGATGTCGGCGATCCAGCGACTGTGGTCGTCCACTGTCGCGTCCAGCCCGGCGGCGCCGAGCGCGCGCTCAAGCACCTCCGCCGTCGGTGGAGCCTTGGGATCAAGATCCAGGGTCACCAGACGCGGCGTCGGCAGATCGTCGACCAGAGCCTCCTTGCCGATCCAGGGCTCGAGCAGCGCCTCGGCCTTCTCGCGGGGCAGCGCCTGGGCCTCGACGACCCCGCGTACCCCGGCCAGGGCCTCGGCCGCGCGTGCTGCGGCGCTATCAGGCGTTTCGTTGGCCCGAGCGCGAACCACGACCGTCGCCGAGCCGCTCAGCTGGGCCGTCCAGCCTTGCGCCGCGCGGTTGGCCGCCAGCGCCGCGAAGGCGGTCAGGCAGGCGAGGAAGCAAAGCACGGCGACGACGAACACCAGAGCGCCGTCGCGCGCGTCGCGCGGGGGCAACAGGGGACCCGGACGCCAGCGCGAGACCTGGAAGAACTCGCTCATGAGCGTCCTCCCAGCGGAACCAGTCGCCCCTGCTCGAGGTGCAGGGTCGGACGGGCGGCGCGGACCACGAGGTCCTCGTCGTGGGTCGCGATCAGAACCGTGGTGCCCAGTCGGTTCAGCTCGACGAACAGGCGCAGCAGCCTCAGCGACATGGCCGGATCGACATTGCCTGTCGGTTCGTCCGCCAGCAGGACGTCAGGACGGTCGACAACGGCGCGGGCGATGGCCAGCCGCTGCTTCTCGCCGCCCGACAGCGTGGCGGGCAGGGCGTGCATCCGCTCGCCCAGACCCACCCAGTTCAACAGTTCGGCCACATCCTCGCGATAGGTCGCCGGCTTGCGGCCGAGGATTCTCAGGGGCAGGGCGGCGTTGTCAAACACCGAAAGGTGCTCCAGCAGCCGGAACTCCTGGAAGACCACGCCGATGCGGCGACGCAGGAACGGCAGGTCCGAGGCGTGGGTCAGGCTGACGTCGCGCCCGAAGAGCTCCACGCGACCCCGTGACGCACGGTGCGCCAGGTAGATCAATTTCAGCAGCGAGCTCTTGCCCGCCCCTGACGCGCCGGTCAGGAAGTGAAACGAGCCCTGGTCCAGGGAAAAGCTTATATCTCTGAGGGTTTCCGGCCCCCGCCCATAGCGCATCGACACGCCTTCGAAGCGGACCACCGGAAGGGCGTCATCGCCCTGTTCTGTGTCGATCCGCAAGGCGCGTCACTGGGCTTTCTGGACATCAGGGTTAAAATCAGCGACCCCATGAAGTCATGTGGGGTTCGTTCGATTCGCGGCCATGATACTGACCTGCCCGGAGTGCGCCAGCCGCTATTTCGTCGACGACTCCAAGGTCGGGCCGGACGGCCGCGTCGTGCGTTGCGCCTCGTGCGGACACCGTTGGACCGCCCGCAAGGATGAAGACGCCGAAGAGCCGCTAGACCTCTTCGACGAACCGCCCAGCGCCAGCAGCGATCCCGAACCTGAGCGCGTCGAGGCCCCCGAACCGGTCGCCGAAGTGGAAGAGCCGCCGGTCAGCGCCTTGCCGGGCGAGGAACTGCCCAAGGTCTTCAGGGCGCGCGCTGACGCCGAGCGTCGACTCCGCGCGGCCACCACCACTGGCGTGATCTGGGCCGGCATGGCCGCCGCCATGGCGGTGGTTGTCGTGGCCGCCCTGATCTTCCGGATCGATGTGGTGCGGATCATGCCGGGCTCGGCGGGCGCCTATGCGGCGGTTGGCCTGCCGGTGAACACCGTAGGGCTCGTGATCGACCGCGACAGCATCAAGGCCCAGCCGTCTATGCAGGAGGGCCATGCGGCCGTCACGATCACCGGCTCGATCCGCAACATCACCGAGCATGAAGTCGTCGCGCCGCCGCTGCGCGTGGAACTGCTGAGCAAGGAAGACAAGCGCGTGGCCGGCCAACTGGCGGCCGCTGCCGACGCCAAGATCCCGCCGGGCGAGGTGCGGCACTTCTCGATCACCTTCCTGGATCCGCCTCGGACAGCCAAGGACCTTCAGATCGCTTTCGCCACCGAGCCGGGCGCGGCCAAGGCGGTCAAGACCGCCCTGAAGAAGCCCGAAGCGCACGGCGGCGAGCCCGAAGTCGCCCTGCGTGGCGCTCAGGATGCGCCGGTCGCGCACGAAGCGGCTGGACAGGAACCCCCGGGACATGAGAGCGGGGACCAAACACCCCCTTCAGACTCTCACGAACCCGCCCATCATGAATGACCTTCCCAAGCCCGAAGTCCTGATCTCGGAAACCGAGATCGCCGAGCGGGTTCAAAAACTGGCCGAACAGATCGCGCCCCGCATCGACGACGACACTGTCGTGGTTTGCCTGCTGACCGGCGGCCTGTGGTTCGCCGCCGATCTGACCCGCGCGCTGTGGAAGGCGGGACGCGACGTCCGCTTCGACGCGCTCTGGCTGGCCTCCTACCACGACGAGCGCAAGAGCTCGGGCCGCTGCGAGGTTCGCGCCGACCTGCAGCGCCCGCTGGTCGGCCGTCGCGCTCTGGTGGTCGACGACGTCTTCGACACCGGCCTGTCGCTGTCGGAGGCCGCGCGCCTGGTGAAAGACGCCGGCGCCAGCGAAGTGCTGACCGCCGTCTTCGCCCGCAAGCCCTGGCCCAAGGATCGCGGCATGGAGCCCGACTTCGTCGCCTGGGAAGCGCCGGCCCGCTACCTCGTGGGCTATGGCCTCGACGACGAGGGCAAGAGCCGGGGTCTGCCGTACATCGGCGCGATGGATTGATAGGCGGCCGCCGGCCCCCTCCGGGCCTGCGGCCCTCCTCCCCCAAAGGGGGAAGAAGGAACCTTCCGCCCCCTCCGGGGGCGGACGACCTGCGCAGCAGGTCCGGTGGGGGCAAGTAACGAGGCTACACCCAGTCCGGCACCAGATCCCGCGCCAGCATCTCCTCATAGGTCGGCCGCTTGCGGATCACCGCGTAGCGATCGCCGTCGACCAGCACCTCGGGCACCAGCGGACGGGTGTTGTATTCGCTGGCCATGGCCGCGCCATAGGCGCCCGCCGACATGAAGGCCACCAGGTCTCCGGCCACGAACGGCGGCAGGGCCCGGTCGCGGGTGAAGGTGTCGCCCGTCTCGCAGACCGGACCCACGACGTCATAGACCGTTTCGCCCGCGCGCTGCGTCACCGGACGGATGTCGTGGAACGCGTCATACATGGCCGGACGCACCAGGTCGTTCATGGCCGCGTCGATGACCAGGAACTTGCGACCCTCGGGGCGCTCGTGGACGTGGATCACTTCCGACACCAGGACGCCGGCGTTGGCGGCGATCACCCGGCCGGGCTCGAAGGCCAGGGTCACGGGCAGGCCCTTCGTGACCTCGCCGACCATGGCGGCGAACTCGGCGGGCGAGGGCGGTTCGGGGTGGTTGAAATAGGGCACGCCGAGGCCCCCGCCGAGATCCAGGCGCTCGACCGACAGCCCTTCGGCCAGCAGTTGCTCGACCAGGCCCCGCATCTTGGTGAAGGCTGCGCGCATGGGCGCCAGATCGGTGATCTGGCTGCCGATGTGGCAGGCGACGCCCACGGGGTCGAGGTTGGCGTTGTTGCTGGCGTTGGCGTAGAGGCGCGCGGCCTCGGCGAACGAGACGCCGAACTTGTTCTCGGACTTGCCCGTAGCGATCTTGGCGTGGCCGCCGGCCGCGACGTCCGGATTGACCCGGAAGGCGACCTTGGCGCGCACGCCCAGCTCGGCGGCGACCTCGGCGATCAGGTTCAGTTCGGGCTCGGACTCGACATTGATCTCGGCGACACCGGCTTGCAGGGCGAAGGCGATCTCGCGCCGCGCCTTGCCGACGCCCGAAAAGACGATCCGCTCGCCCGGAATACCGGCGGCCAGGGCGCGGCGCACCTCGCCCTCGGACACCGTGTCGGCGCCGGCGCCCAGGTCGCCCAGCACTTTCAGCACAGCGACGTTCGAGTTGGCCTTCACCGCGTAGGCGATCAGCGGATCGACGACGCCGGCGGCCGCCAGCGCGTCGCGGAACACCACAAAGTGCCGCTCCAGGGTCGCGCGGCTGTACACATAGACCGGCGTGCCGACCTCGGCCGCGATCTTGGCCAGGGGCGCGCCTTCGCAGGCCAGGCCCTCGGGGCCGTACTCGAAGTGGTTCAACGGAGTCTCTTAGTTGGGCGTGGCGCCGGGGAAGCCCGCGGCTGACGGACCGCCGAACGGGTCCTTGGTGCCGGGCAGCGGCGCGGCCCGGATGGTGCGGCTGCTGGAGGCCGGGTCACGGATCTCCTGAGCGCCGCCGGCGCGGGCGGGCTGGTTGGCCTGGGCCGACGCCGTCCGGCGCTCGGCGGCCCAGGCGGCCTTTTTCTGCGCGTCCCACATCGGGGCGGGACGTTCCAGCGTCCCTTGCTTGCCACAGGCGGCGGCCGAGACGGCCAGGGCGGTCAGGGTCGCCAGGGTGATGAGGCGGGTCATGCGAGCAGTTCCTTCCAACGCGCGATCTGGGCGCGGACCTGTGCGGGGGCCGTCCCGCCGTAGCTCATGCGGCTGGCCGCCGAGGCGGCCGGAGTCAGGACGGCATAGACGTCGTTCGTGATCCGGGGCTCGATCGCCTGGAACTGTTCCAGGGAAAGATCCGCCAGATCGACGCCCAAGCCTTCGGCCGTCTTCACGGCCGAGCCTGTCACGTGGTGGGCGTCACGGAAAGGCATGTTCAGCGTCCGCACCAGCCAATCGGCCAGATCGGTGGCGGTCGAGAAGCCCGCGCCGGCCGCCTTGGCCATGTTCTGGGTGTTCGGCGTCAGGTCGGCGACCATGCCGGCCATGGCCAGCAGGCTGAGTTCGAGCGCGTCGAAGGCCTCGAAGGTCGGGACCTTGTCCTCCTGCATGTCCTTGGAATAGGCCAGCGGCAGGCCCTTCATGACCACGGTCAGCGTGGTCAGCGAGCCCAGAATGCGGCCGACCTTGGCGCGGATCAGCTCGGCCGCGTCGGGGTTCTTCTTCTGCGGCATGATCGAGCTGCCGGTCGTGAAAGCGTCGGTCAGCTTGATGAAGCCGAACATCGGCGTCGTCCACAGCACGATCTCCTCGGCCAGGCGCGACAGGTGCGTGGCGGTGATCGAGGCGGCCGACAGGGCTTCCAACGCGAAGTCGCGCGAGGAGACGCTGTCCAGCGAGTTTGCGGTCGGGCGGTCGAAGCCCAATGCGGTCGCCGTCTGCTGTCGGTCGATCGGGAAGGGAGAGCCCGCCAGGGCGGCCGCGCCCAGCGGACATTCGTTCATCCGCGCGCGGGCGTCGCGGAATCGGCCGGCGTCGCGGCCGAACATCTCGACATAGGCCATCAGGTGATGGCCGAAGGTCACCGGCTGCGCCGGTTGCAGGTGGGTGAAGCCGGGCATCAGCGCATCGGCATGGGCTTCGGCCTGGGCCAGCAGGGCCTTTTGCAGGGCCTCGAGCTGGCCGACCGTGCGGTCGCAGGCGTCGCGTACCCAGAGACGGAAGTCGAGCGCCACCTGGTCGTTGCGCGAACGCGCGGTGTGCAGCCGACCGGCCGTCGGGCCGATCAGCTCGCGCAGCCGCGCCTCGATATTCATGTGGATGTCTTCGTACTCATCGCGGAACGGGAAGGTCCCGGACAGCAGTTCGTCCTCGACGCGGGCGAGACCCTCCAGGATTTCCTCGCCGTCATGGCTTGAAATCACGCCCTGGTTCATCAACATCCGGGCGTGGGCGCGGGAGCCTGCCAGGTCCTGCGCCCACAGGCGCTTGTCGAAACCGATGGAGACGTTGATCGCCTGCATCAGTTCCGCCGGCTTGGCCGAAAACCGACCGCCCCACATGGCTTGGCCCTGGCCCTTGGCCTTGGGCGTGTTGGAGGCGTTGTCGGTCATATGAGCGAAGTCCAGTCGGGTCAGAACGGCGCGGAAGCCAAGAAGCGTAATCCTATGAGAATGGCGCTGGCGGGCGTCATTCTCGTCGGCGTCGCGGCGGTTCTATACGTCATCGTGTCGGCTTCGTTCAAACCCTCTGGGCCCGCTGACCTGACAGAATTCAAGAAGGGCGCGCTGGAAAAGCTGGACGTGCCCGCCACGCCTCGTCCTGCGCCGACGACGGTCTTCACCTCGATGGACGGAAAGCCCACGACCCTGGCCGACTTCAAGGGACGAGTCGTGGTCATGAACCTTTGGGCGACCTGGTGCGCGCCGTGCAAGGCCGAGATGCCGACCCTGGCCAAGCTTCAGGCCGCCTACGCCACCCAGCCTCTGACGGTGCTGCCGATCAGCGTCGACCGCGACAGCGATCTGAACCTCGTCAAGGAAGAGATGGCGGCCAATCCGCCGCTCGTCACCTATCGCGATCCGTCCTACAAGCTGTCCTTCGACCTGCAACCGCGCGCTCAGGGCTACCCGACGACCGTAATCTATGACCGCCAGGGTCGCGAACGCGCGCGTCTGGCCGGACCGGCTGACTGGTCCGCGCCCGAGATGCGGGGTCTGGTCGAAAAGCTCCTGGCCGAGAAGTGATCGATCCGGCGCGGCTGGAGCCGCTGGCCGACGACGCCTGGCCCGCGCGAGAGCGCGCGACGCTTGGCGGATGGCGGTTGAACGCCACGTCGGGCCACTCCATGCGCATCAACGCCTGCTGGCCGCTGGGCGCGCCCGATCGCGACGTCGATGCGGCGATCCTGGCCGCCGAGGCGTGGCTCGATGCGCGAGGACTGCCGCCGCGCTTCAAGCTCACGGACGGCGCCTGCGCGCCTGCGGACCTTGATCGAAGGCTTGCTGCGCGGGGTTATGCGCCGACCAAGGAAACGCTGGTGATGCTGGGGCCGACGCGCGGGGAGGGGAGCGATCGTGTGGTGATCTCGATGACGCCCGACGACGCGTTCCAGGCGGTGTTCACCGCCACGGCCGGCGATCCCGAAGACGGCCGCGAGCGGCTGGAGACTCTGCGACGAATCCCGGCCCCCGCTCGGTTCGCGCGCCTGGACATCAACAATGCGCCGGCGGCGATCGGGGCCAGCGCGATCGGCGGAGGCTTCGCGGGGATCTTCGGCATGCGCACCGCGCCCGACCATCGCCGCAAGGGGCTGGCCCGCTTGGTGCTGCGCGCTCTGCTGTCGGAGGCTTCGACGCTGGGCGCAGAACAGGCCTGGCTGCAGGTGGAGGCCGACAACGCGCCTGCTATCGCCTTGTATGACGATGAGGGTTTCGAGCCGGCGTATCGGTATCGGTACTGGGCGCGGTGAGCGCCAGAACATCCGTAAATTCAAACCATTAATCCGTGTCATCCCGGAAGCCTCGTAGAGGCTGTCCGGGACCCAGGGGCGGCGCGCACAGCGTTCTGTCGCCCCTGGGTCCCGGCGCTCCGCTGCGCTTCGGCCGGGATGACACGGCATCAGAGGATACAGGCTTCTGATAGACTAGTTTACAAAACAAACTAGTTGATCCATGGTACGCCCACTTGAGGAAGGGATCAGCCCATGCACGCGCCGCTCAGTGTCACCGAACGATCGACGATGGCCCAACTCGGCGGCCGCAACGCTCCGATCGGCGCGTTGCGCGCCTTCGTCACCCTGCTGGTGATCGCCCACCACACGGTGCTGGCGTACACGCCCAATCCGCCGCCGATCGCGGACTTCGGCCAGGCCCCGTACCTGTGGATGGCCTTCCCGGTTCGCGATCCTCAGAAGTTCGAGCTGTTTGGCCTGCTGACCCTGGTCAACGATCTGTTCTTCATGTCGCTGATGTTCTTCATCTCGGGTCTGTTCGTCGCTGACGGCCTGCGGGCGAAGGGTAGCGGCGGGTTCCTGGGCGGCCGGGCCCTGCGACTGGGTGTTCCGTTTGTGCTTGCGGCGGGCCTGCTGGCGCCGCTGGCCTATTTCCCGGCGTGGCTGCAGGCCGGTGGGGATGTCTCTGTCGCCGCCTTCGCAAGCGCCTGGTTCGATCTGCCCGTCTGGCCCAGCGGCCCGGCGTGGTTCCTGTGGGTGCTGCTCGCCTTCGGCGCCGTGGCCACGGCGATCAACCTGATCGCGCCGGGCGCGATCGAGAGCCTCGGACGGCTGGCGCGCGGCGCGGATCGTAAGCCGGGCCTGTTCTTTCTCGGGCTCGTGATCGCCAGCGCCGTTGCGTATATCCCGATGAGCGCGACCTTCACCTTCATGCATTGGACGCAGGTGGGGCCCTTCACGGTGCAGACTTCGCGGGTCCTTCATTACTTCGTCTATTTCCTGGCCGGCGTCGCGGTCGGGGCGGCGGGCGTCGGCCAGGGGCTGACCAACGCGGAGGGCAAGCTGGCCAAGCGCTGGTGGGCCTGGCAGGCCGCCCCGATCCTGCCCGTCGTGGGGGTGATCGCGGTGATCATCATGGCCTTTTCGCCCAAGCCGCCGCCGCGCCTGGCGCTGGACATCGGCGGCGGCGTGATGTTCGCCCTGGCCTGCGCCACCCTGTCCTTCGCGGCGTTGGCCACCTTCCTGCGGTTCGTCAAGAAAACCGGTCCGATCGGCGCCAGCCTGCAGGCCAACGCCTACGGCATGTACCTGACCCACTACGTCTTCACGGCCTGGCTGGCCTGGCTGTTCCTGCCTCAAGCCTGGGGCGGACTGGCCAAGGGCGTGGCGGTGTTTGTCGGGGCCACCGTGTTGAGCTGGATTCTGACCATGGCACTACGTCGCCTGCCGCTGTTGGGTCGAATCCTGTGACCGTCCATGATGCCGCGCTGAAAGGGGCCGACATGAGCAAAGACCTGAAGAGCGTCCAGGACGACCTGGCCTTCCTGCGCGGCCTGGCCGAAGGCTCCCAGGAGCGCGGCGGACTGGGTGTGGCCGGCGGCGCGCTCTACGGCGCGGCCGGGCTGCTCTATGGTCTTCAGTCTCTGATCTACGTTGTCCAGGAACGCGGGCTGATCGGCCTTGGCGGCCTTGGCAACCTGATCCTGGCCTGGGCGCCGACCGTGATCTTCCTGGTGCTGATGACCATCGTCATCATCAAGGATCGCAAGAGCCCGCAACGCGGCGTCACCAATCGGGCGGTCAACGCGGCGTTTCAGGCGACGGGCGTGGCGAACCTGGCCCTGATCATCGTCTTCGCGGCGGCCGCCTCGCGCCACAAGGACTTCCACTACTGGCTCTTCCATCCGGCGGTGGTGTTCATCCTGCAAGGCGCGGTGTGGCAGGTGATCTACGTGCTGCGCCGGAGGATGTGGATGCTGATCGTCGCCCTGGGCTGGCTGGTCTCCGGCGTGGCCATGGGCCTTCTGATCGAGCGGGCGGACCTCTACCTGATGATCGCCAGCTTCGGCCTGTTCGCGTTCATGGCGGCCCCGGGCTTCTACATGATGCGCCAGGCCATGCGGTCGGCGGCCTGAGGCGCTCGGTGGCCCCCAAGTTTGAAATCAGCGGGCTGGACGACGTGATCCATGGCCGGGTGCGCCTGGGCATCGTCGCCTATCTGGCCAGCGCCGAGGTCGCGGACTTCACCGAGCTGAAGGATGTGCTCGAGGTCACCCAGGGCAACCTGTCGATCCACCTGCGCAAGCTGGAGGAGGCGGCTTACGTGTCGATCGACAAGAGCTTCGTCGGGCGCAAGCCCCTGACGCGCGTGCGACTGACCGACACCGGCCGGGCGGCGTTTTCGAACTATCTGAAGGCCATGGGGCAGTTGGTGGAGCAGGCGGGCGGCGGCTGATCGCCCTCATTCAAACCCGAGTTCGGCGCGAAGCGCCGAGGCTGTCATCCCCGACGCGCGAAGCGCCCGCAGGGTCTGGGCCTTGTCCCGCTTGGCGTAGCGCTTGCCGTCCGGCCCCGTGAGCAGGCCATGGTGGCGATAGACCGGGGTCGGCAGGCCCAGCAGCGCCTGTAGCAGTCGCTGGATATGCGTGGCCTCGAACAGGTCTTCGCCCCGGATCACATGGGTCACTCCCTGCAGCGCATCGTCATGAACGACCGCAAGGTGGTAGGCCACGCCGACGTCCTTGCGGGCCAGGACGATATCGCCGGCGGTTTCGGGGCGGGCTTGGACGGTTCGGGGCGATGATCTGTCGACGCCTTCCTCCACGAAGGTGAGGGAATCGAAGCCGCCGAGGGCCTCTCGCGCCGCCGCCAGCGACAGCCGCCAGGCGAACGGCTCGCCGCGCGCCAGCCGTTCAGCTTCCTCGCCCGCGCTGAGCGGCGCGCCGACATAGGCGACGGCGGGCTCGTGCGGCGCGCGACCTATGTCGATTTCCTTGCGGGTCTTGAAGCAGCGATAGACGAGGCCGCGATCGCGCAGCGCTGCAATGGCGGCCTCGTAGTCCGATAGGTGCTCGGATTGCCGGCGCGCCGGCGTTTCCCAGCGCAGGCCCAGCCAGGCGAGGTCTTCCAGGATCGCCGCCTCGTACTCGGGTCGGCAACGGGTGGCGTCGATGTCCTCGATGCGCAGGATGAACCGCCCGCCCGCCGCGCGCGCCGCCTCGAACGTAGTCAGCGCGGAGTAGGCGTGGCCGCGATGCAGGTAACCCGTCGGGGAGGGCGCGAACCGGGTGACGAACGTCAAGCCGGATCCTGGTCGATGACCTTGGCGAACATGCCCAGATGCTCGAAGACCGCCCGCAGGAACGCCTCTTCGCCGCCGAGCAGTTCCTTGAGCGGCGCGAACTGCTTGAAGCTGATCATCTCGGCCAGGCCATGTCCGGCGCACCAGGCGGCGATCGTCGCCAACTCCAGGTCGATCTCGGTGGCGCGGCCGCCGCTATTCTCGCCGATGGTGTCGCGGACCTGGCAATAGGCGCCGTCGTCCTTCAGCTGGTCGGGCAAGGCGTCCCGGTCGCGTGAGCAGTCATACATGACGCGATAGAGCGCGGGATTGTCGCGGGCGAAGCACACATAGGCGACGCCGAGATTGGTCATCTGGTCCCGGGCGGCATTGTTCTCGCCACGGGCTTTGGAGAGCGCCGCATCGAGTTCGTGCCAGCCCTCGTGCGCCACGGCGTCCAGCAGTTCGGCCTTGTCCTTGAAGTGATGGTACGGCGCGGCGGGGCTTACCCCGGCCTCGCGCGCCACCGCCCGGAGAGACAGCGCCGCAGGACCATCGGTCTCGAGAATCTTGCGCGCCGCCCCAATCAGGGCGCGGCTCAGGTCACCGTGGTGATAGGGGCGTGATTCTGCGGTCGCTGTGCTCATCGGCCTCACTCTAACCCCGCCTTTCTAAAATTTCATCCAAACGCTGTAAAGATCATCTTGACGGCGTTCAGATTGGTGCTATCTAAGCACCGTCCAGATTGGCTCGTCTCTGGCGAGACCGATGATCCGTAGCGGATCGGGACAAGCTGAATGAGAGGGATCATCATCATGAACCGCACGCTGAACGCCTTTGAAACCGCCTTTGACCGCATGGCCGCCGGCTACTTCCTGGTCATCGCTCTGGGCGTTGCCGCCGCCATCGTCGGCGTCGTCCTGTAGGCTGTTGATCCACGATCGGCGGGCGAGTTCCACGGGAGCGCCCGCCGCCGTGTCCAATGCGGCTACCGCTTGAACCGCCGCCTTGGCGGAGCTAACCAGAGCGGGACGCGTTAGGCCCCAGACGCCGCCTCTGTTCGACGCGTCACGGGCCCCTGCAATGTTTCACAGACTTTTCCGGCCATGAGCGTCGCCTTCACCAAGGAAGGCGACAGCGAAGCCTTCGCCGCCGATCTGCCGGATCGTCCGATCTCCACGCACCCGAACCTGGTGACGCCCGACGGCCTAGCCGAGATCGAGCTCGAACTCGCGGCTGCGCGCGCGGCGTATTCCAGCGCCCAGAGCGCGGGCGGCGCCGCCGACGGTGACCGCACGGCCATGGCGCGCGCGACGCGCGATCTCCGCTACTGGTCGGCCCGTCGCGCGACCGCGCAAGTGCTGGAACGCGATCCCTCCAAGTCGGTGGCGCAGTTCGGCGATCGCGTGACGTTCGAACGCGAGGACGGCCGGGTTCAGACTTTCCGGATCGTCGGCGAGGACCAGGCCGATCCCGCCAAGGGCTCGATCTCTTACGTCGCGCCGATCGCCCGGGCTTTGCTCGGCAAGGCGGTCGGCGAGGTCTCCGCCGCGCCGGGCGGCGCGATCGAGATCACGGTGATCGAGTAGAGCCGCAAGTTTCGGGTTGTGCGCGGGCGCTGTCAGAGCGACCAAGCCTGGATGTTCGACCCGCCTTCCGCCGAAGCGATCCTGGCCGCCCGCAAACACCTGGCGGCCGCCGATCCGGCCTTGGCGGCGGCGGAGGCTGTGACGCCGGCCTTCGCTTGGCGCGTCGGCCTGGGCGGCTTTCCCGGTCTTCTGAAGATGATCGTCCAGCAGCAGGTGTCGCTTGCCTCCGCTGCGGCGATCTGGGCGCGGGTCGAGGCGGGGCTGCCGGACATGACACCGGAGGCGGTGGCGGGGCTGGAAGAGGCTCACCTGCTCTCGCTGGGCCTTTCCCGGCCCAAGGCGCGCTATGCCCGGGCCATCGCCGAGGCCCATTTGAACGGCGCCTGCGATTTCAACGCGCTAAGGAGCCTCTCCGACGCGGAGGCCGTGGCGGCCCTCACGGCGATCACCGGCGTGGGCCGATGGACGGCCGAGGTCTTCCTGATGTTCACCCAAGGCCGGCTGGACCTGTTTCCCGGCGGGGACGTGGCGCTGCAGGAAGCCCTGCGCTGGGTCGACGGCGCCGATGTCCGTCCGACCGAGAAGCAGGCCTACGCCCGGGCCGAGCTTTGGCGGCCTTACAGGAGCGTCGCCGCTCACCTGCTGTGGGCCTGCTACGGCGCCGTGAAACGACGCGAAATCGCGCCTTTTTGAAAACGAGCCAGGGATGTCTTGGTTCTGTCGCTGAGTCGGATCATCCTTCTCATGCGTTCGGGAATGAATGGCGATTCCCTGAATAGCGTAGGAAGGAGGCCCGTCTTCAGTCCTGTCGCGTACCCCATCGTCCGAGGCCCTGGCCGCCTCGAGAGGAGGACTTGATGCAGGTCCTCACCCGCCCGCCGTCGGGCATGCCCGCTCTGGTCCTCAACGCGGACTTCAGGCCGTTGAGCTACTATCCGCTGTCCCTCTGGCCCTGGCAGGAGGTGATCAAGGCGGTGTTTCTGGACCGCGTCGATGTCGTGGCCAGCTATGACCAGGTCATCCACTCGCCCTCCTGTGAGATGAAGCTGCCCAGCGTGGTGGCTCTGAAGCAGTATGTGCCGCAGGAGCGCCCGCCGGCCTTCACACGCTTCAACCTGTTCCTGCGCGACAGTTTCAGCTGCCAGTACTGCGGATCTCCGGACGACCTGACGTTCGACCACGTCATCCCGCGCTCGCGGGGCGGCCGCACGACCTGGGAGAACATCGTCACCGCCTGCGCGCCCTGCAACCTCAGCAAGGGCGGGCGAACGCCGCGCGAGGCGGGAATGCAGACGTTCCACACCGCGCGCCGGCCGTCGATGTACGAGCTGCAGGAACGCGGGCGCCGGTTCCCGCCGGGACGGCTGCATGTGAGCTGGCTGGACTATCTGTACTGGGACATCGAGCTGGAGGCGTAAGGCGAGCTTCCGGCCCGCCGGTCGCCCGATGCAACCGGAGCCGCCAGGCGCGGGTTCTTCCCATGACAGTCGTCATGGAGATCGAAGATGAACCAGAACCCCGCCAACGACGCTGACAAGCGTCACTTCACGCATGGGACGGCCGCATCGACGGCTGACATGGCCGCAGAGGGCAAGATCCGGCCCGAGGACAAGTCCTTCGACGCGCCCCACGCGCGGGAAGCCGACGAACCGCTGGCCGAGGGTGAAAAGCACGATCAGCTCGCGGGCAGGGTCGCCCAGTCGGAAAACCGCCAGGAGGCCTTGCTCGACGAAGGCCTGGAAGAGAGCTTCCCCGGCAGCGACCCGGTCAGCGTCAAACGGATTACCTGACCGGAAAGCGGCGGGCCGCGCGTTGCGCGAAGGTGTCGTAACCGGGGCTCGCGTTTTCGGCTTTGGTCTGAGCAGGGGCGAAGCTGATTGACGGGCGACGCGGCGTGCGCCGGCGGTTCAAGGCCGCGATCTCGGCGAAGGTCTTGTCGCCGTGGTCACGCGCCATCTTCCGAACGGTCTCGATCATGCTCGCGCCGTAGATCGTCGCCACGCCGGCCGCGTCCGCCAGCCAGTCCAGCAGGCTGGCGCTGCGATGGCCCAAAAGTTGCGCCACCTCGACGCCCGCGCCAAGGATCAGCGCGGCGATGGCCAGATCGCTGCGGCGCGAACGCGGGAAGGCCAGGAACGAAACCGCCAGCAGCCCGCCAAAGGCCAGGGCGTGGGCGGTCTTGTCGCTTAGCCCGATCAGCCGCTCGGCGCCTTGGAAAGGACCCAGCGCCAGGACTGCGACCGCGAGGCCGCCCATCAGCAGAGCCCCGCGCGCTGCGATCACGAAATGGCTTGGCTTCAACACGGACGCGGTCTCCAACACAGACCTCTGACCCTAGAGGCCAGATCGCGCCATCGGGTAAAGCGACAAGGTTAGCGAGGGTTCAAGACCCCGGGCTGGGCGAAGCCTTTTGCGCTTCGGCCTTCTTGCGCGCCTCAGCCGCCGCCTTGTCCGCCGCCTGTTTCCAGGCTTGGAACGCCTCGACATAGGGTTGGCGACGCAGAACCTTGGACGCGGGATCGACGATGACAGGAACCGCATCGCCCACCGTCACGCGGCCGGTTCCGCCGGCCATCGGCAAGGTCACCAGCTTTCCGCCGATCTTGACGTCCACGGGCATCGGGAAGGGTTTGTCGGCCGGCGTTTTCCATTGCAGCACGAGGTCGGCCCCGTCGCGGCGCTCGATCAGTTCCGGCGGAGCGGCCTGGTACAGATAGACGTCGAAGAACCAGCCGAAGTCCTGGCCGGTGACCTCGTTGACGATCCGCACGAAGTCCCGGGTGCTCAAATAGCGCGGCGAGAAGTTTCCGGGCTTGGGGTCATCGCGGCCGTACACAGCGATCCGGGTGATCTTGAAGAACGCCTCATCGCCAATCAGGGCGCGCAAGGTGTGGAGGACGTTCGAGGCCTTGTAGTAGATGTCGTTCCCCGGACCGCGATCACCGTTATAGACCGCGTCCTCCTTGAGCGGGCGATCCGAGACGATCGGGAACTTGTTGCGCACGGCCAGGCGCTGAGTGTTCAGCCGGCTCATATATTCCATGTCGCCGTGCAGCCACTGCGAGTAGAGCGGCTGCATGTAGCTGCCGAAGCCCTCGTGCAGCCACATGTCGTCGTTGTCGGCGTTGGTCAGCTGGTTGCCGAACCACTCGTGCGCGAACTCGTGCTGCAGCAGCCAGTCGAAACCGAAGCCGTCCTTCTTATAGGCGTTGCCGTAGGCGTTGATCGTCTGGTGCTCCATGCCCAGATGCGGCGTCTCGACCACGCCCATCTTCTCGTCGCGGAACGGGTAGGGGCCGATCATCTGCTCGAAGAAGTCCAGCATCGGCGTGAACTCGGCGAACAGGTCCTTGGCCGGCGCGGCGCTGGACTTCAGGTGCCAGAACGACAGCGGAATGCTGTCGCCGAACCGGCTCTCATAGGTCCCGGTCAACTCCTCGTAGGGGCCGACATCCAGCGCGATGGCGTAGGTGTTCGGCTGCTTGGCCCGCCAGTGATAGGTGCGCCAGCCGTCCTTCTCGGTCATGCCCTTGAAGACGCCGTTGGCCGGTGCGACTAGGGGTGCGGGCACGGTGATGTGCAGGTCCACCAGTTTGGGTTCGCCAGTCGGGTAGTCGATGCAGGGCCAGAAGAGATCGCAGCCGTCGCCCTGGACCGCCGTGGCGATCCACGGCTCGCCGGTCTCGGTCTTGGACCACACGAAGCCGCCGTCCCACGGCGCGCGCTTGGCCTCGTGAGGGACGCCGTCATAGGTGACGGCGAGCGTCACCTGTCTCCCCTTGGCCACCGTCCGGGGCAGGGTGATCGTCAGCCGGCCTTCGGGGTTGCTCCAGGATGTCGGCTTCAGCGCCTTTCCGTCGATCGTCAGCCTACGGATCGTGAAGACGCGATCGAAGTCGACCACCAGCTTGTCGAGCCGGGATTTAGCCGTGAAGGTCAGGGTCGCCTCGCCCTCGATGGCCTTCTTCTCGGGGAGGATCTTGAGCTTGAGGTCGGCGTGATCGAACGCCAGGGCGCGTTGCGCCTCCGGCATCGCGCCGCCGGTTTCCAGCGTGAGTTCGCTGGTCTTGACCGTCTGGGCGCCGACTTGCCCGACGCCTAGCGCCAGGCATGAGACCGCACAGGCGGCGAAAAGGCTAAAGCGATGCGACAACGGACGACTCCCCACCCGACCCCATAGAGGGCCTATGGGTAGGCTCGTCCGCGCGGGGCGCCAAGCGCTTGCACGAAAGCGGGACCTTCGTCTTCGGCTCAGATCTTCTCGCTGATCTTGATGGCGGCGCGGCATCCGGCCTGGATCACCGCCGTCAGAAGCGGATAGGCCGTCGCCTCATGCGCGCCTTCTTCGATGGCGATGTCGCGATGCGCCAGCTCGTCGTCGCGGAACTGGCTGAGTTCGGCCGCCAGCGCCGGATCGCGGTCCTTCAGCTCCTCGATCTGGCCGGCGTAGTGCTTCTCGATCACCGTCTCGACGGCCTCGGTGCAGGCATGGGCGGCCTTGTCGCCCAGCAGGGCGGTGCCGGCGCCCAGCGCGAAGGCGGCGGCGCGCCAGACCGGCGACATCAACGTCGGCCGTACGCCGCGCTCGGTCAGCAGTTCGTTGAAGCGGGACAGGTGGACCTGCTCGTGACCTTCCATCTCGCGCAGCTGCTCGGCGATGCGTTCACGGCCGGGCGCGGCGCGCATGACCGCCGCCTGACCACGATAGATATGGACGGCGGCCAGTTCGCCGGCCTGGTCGACGCGCAGGATTTCCGCGAGGCGCGCGGCCGAGGCCGATGAGCCGGGACGCGGGGGGATGGGACGGGTCATGCCAGGGTCTCCGACTTGCGGAACGCCGCCAGGACGGACCAGACGGCCAGCTTGAGCGAGATCAGGACGTTCCAGCCGGCCATCGACAGGCCCAGGAACACCCAGGCGGCCTTGTCGCAGGCCGGCGGCTTGATAGCCGCCGTTCCCTTCAGCATCGCCTCGAGATTGGAGGCCGCTGCGGCGTCACCGCCGGAACAGGTCTTGGGTCCTGGCCACCACTTCCATTCGGCGCCGGCGTGATAGGTCGCCAGGCCCGCGCCGTAGAGGAAGATGGCGCCGAGAAGCAGGGCCAAAGGCAGGCGCAGGCGCGACCAGAACGGCGTGCGCTGCAAGGCCAGTCCGACCAGGCCGACCGTTCCGGCGACCCAGTAGACCTCGCGTTGCTTCAGGCACAGGTGGCAGGGCGCGAGGCCGCCGAACTTTTCGAAGGCGTGGGCGATGACCAGCAGCAGCGCGCTCGACAGCAGCGCCACCAGCGGCCAGTGCCGTGTCACGAGGTCATAGGTCGTGGCGATGACGGAGCGCTGCACGGGGGCGGCCGGCGTGGGACCGCGCACAGGCGTCGCCGCTGGCGGGGTTTCGCCCACAGGGGCGGTGTCTTCGACCTTCGGGTCCTCGTTCGTCATGCGACGCAGGCTCCAGCGCTTCCACTTCCGCCCAGGAGGTGGCTGGCGCCGAGACCGATGACAAGGAGCGCGATCAAAATTCCGGCGAACAAGGCGAGACGACGCTCGATCACCGGCAGCAGCGTGGGGCCGAACTTCTTGATGACGAAAGCCACCAGGAAGAAGCGCGCGCCCCGGGTGATCACCGACGCGGCGATGAACATCGGGAAGCTGAAGGCGGCAAGACCGGAGGCCACGGTCACCAGCTTATAAGGAATGGGCGTCAGGCCCTTGGCCAGGATGACCCAGACACCGTATTTGCCGTACCAGCACTGGAACTCTTCCAGCCCGCCGGCGTGGCCGGTGATCTTCATCAGCCAGATGCCGAGATCCTGCAGGAAGAAGCCGATCGCATAGCCGAGGATGCCGCCCAGAACCGAGGCGAGGGTGCAGAGGGCCGCATAGCGCCAGGCCTTCTCCGGCTTGGCCAGGCACATCGGCGCCAGCATCACGTCGGGCGGAACGGGGAAGAAGGAGCTCTCGGCGAACGAGACGGCGAACAGGCTCTTTTCGGCGTGGCGCGAGGCGGCCAGACCCATGACCCAGTCGTAAAGGCGACGCAGCATGCGAACTCCGGTGTCGTGACCGCGACTAGCTAGCAGGGGCCGGGGCGCTTGTCCGCAAGGATGTCGGCGCGCGCGGCTTCCCGCCCGCGCGCGCCGCTCCGCCGGGTCAGAACTTCAGCGCCAGGGATATGCTGTAGTTCCGGCCAGGCTGGCTGTAGGCGTCCTTGACCACCGAGGTGTCGGAAAGGCCGCGGACGTCGCTCCACCACCAGTATTTCTCGTCCGTGAGATTGAAGACGCCCGCGCGCACCGTCACCGCCTCGGTGACAGACCACCAAGCCGTCGCGTCGGCGACGGTGAAGGCCGCCGGCGTGAAGCAGCCGCCCGCGCAGGTGACGCCCGTTCGGCTCGCCGATTTCCGATCCGCGTGGATGACGGAAAGATCCCCGCCGAACCGGCCTGACGGCGCGCGGTAGCCGAGGCCGCCGGTGATCTTGAGAGGATCGATGGACACGAGCGGCGTGCTGACGCCCTTGGCCTTGGACGAGCCCTTGGCGTAGGCGACCGCCGCTCGCGCCGTAAAGCCGGCGCCCAGGACGACGCTGCCCTTGGCTTCCGCGCCGCTGATCGTCACGCCGGTGAGGTTCACATACTGATAGACGGCGGGGCTGGCGGCGGTGAAGTTCCCGCCTACCTGGACCTGCTCGATGAAGTCGTCATAGTCGCCGGTGAACCCTGTCACCGACAGTCGCCAGCTTTCCCGGCCCAGGCGTAGCCCCGCTTCCAGGGTGCGGCTGGTTTCGGGTTTGAGGTCGGGGTTCGAGATCGACTGGTAGTTCGAGACCGGGTTGCTGAAGCCGGTGTTCACCTGCGATGGCGAGGGGGCCTTGAAGCCTGTCGCAGCGTTGGCGAAGACCGTGACGAGGTCGCTGGCTTCCCAGACCAGCCCCAGCTTGGGCGACAGGTGCGTGTCGCTCTGGCCGGCGGTCGCGGCGTGGAACAACGGGTCAGTCTTCGGATCCAGCTTGTAGTAGTCGAGGCGAAGGGCGGGGTAGAGCGCCAAGCGGCCGGCCTTGATCTCGTCCTGAACATAGAGCCCGGCCAGGGTGAAGTCCGTGGTCGGGAAAGCTCTAGCGGGGAAGGTCTCGCCGGCGGGCGGAACCGTACCGCCACGCACGCCTCGCTGGCGGGTGATCGACGCGTCGCCGCCCCAGACGATGTCGTGGGTGAGCGCGCCGTGGTCGAAGCGGCTGTGCAGTTCGGCGCTGGCGCCCAGCACCCGGTTGTCGAAGGTGGCGTCGCGCGTGCGATCGACGGCGGTGTTGCGATCCTCGGCCGAAAACTGACGCGTCGTGCTCTTTTGCCAGTAGAGGGTCGTGTGGGCGCTATCGATCAGGCCCTGGCCGCCGTCGAACCGGTGATCCAGGCTGACACGATCACGCTTCACCTTGTCGAAGGCGGTCAGGCCGATCACGCTGGTTGCGGCCAGGGGCGGCTTGGCGATCGCCGACAGGACCGTCCAATCCACATCGCGGTCCAGATGATCCACCGTCAGGCGGAAGCGGTTATGGTCATCGGGGCTGTAGATCAGCTTGGCCAGGATCGCGTTGGACTGGTTGTCCTCGGGGTTGGCGGTGGTGCGGTCGGTGTTGGCCGAGGCGTTGGTCCCGGCCGTCTTCTGGCCCTCGCCGTCGCGGCGGGTGTAGGTCAGCAGGCCCTCCCAGCGGCCGACCTGGCCCGCCAGCAGCGCGCTTTCGGTCCAGCTCTCGTCGGCCGACGCATAGCCGATGCGCGCCCGACCCGCGAACGCGTCACCGCCCTTTAGAATGTCCGACGGGTCCTTGGTGATGAAGCTGACCGATCCAGCCAGGCCGTCCGAGCCATAGAGCGCTGAGGCCGGGCCCCGAACGATCTCCACCGACTTGAGCGTGTCGAGGTCGACCTGGTCGCCGCGTCCGACCGACTGGGCGCCGAACGCGAAGCTGTCGGGCACGCGCACGCCGTCCACGACGATGAGCACCCGGTTGCCCTCCAGGCCCCGAATATTGAAGCCTGCATTGCCGTCCCGCCCCGTCGAGGCGCCGGCGGCGGTGAACCGGGCGGGGGCGTTGCGGACCGAAACGCCCGGCTCCCCGCGCACCAGGTCCTTGATGTCCTTGATCAAGCCGTCCTCGATCTCCTGCGCTGAGATGACGGTCACGCTGGCGGGGGCCTTGGACAGGGCTTTTTCCGAGCGGGTGGCGGTAACGGTGACCTTGTCCAACTCGACGGCGTCGGATTCGGGCTTGGCGTCGTCCGCGCGAGCGGCCGTGGCGAGCAAGGCGGCGGTGGACGCGGCGGCGAGGGCGGCGAGTTTCAGGCGCGACATCGAGATCCCCTTCTTAATATTTTGATATGCGAATGACTCGCAACTGACGGTGAGGGGCCTAAGGTTCGATAGGGGCGCGGTCAAGCTAATTAAGATTGATTCTTAGAATCAGTCGCAATAAAGCGGAGTCGCCGCAGCCGTCGCGGCGCTTGGGGTTTTGTTCAATGATCCGTTCGTTTCGCGCCAGCCTGACAGGCGGCGCGCTGCTGTTCGCCCTGCTCGGGCCCGCCGCGCAGGCCCACTCGCCGTATCTGCTGCCGACCGTGTTCGACGCCTCGGACCGCAAGATCGTGACGGTGCAGGGCGCCTTCACCGAGAGCTTCTTCACGCCTGAAGTGGCAATGAAGTCGGACGGTTACGCCGTGATCGGTCCCGATGGCGTGCGCACCGCCCTGGTTCCGGTCTATACGCGCGAGCTCGCGCTGGTCGAGGCGACGACCGAGAAGCCCGGCACCTATCGGATCACCACCGGCCTGCGCGCCGGCCGGGTCGCCAAGGCGGCGCTGGTCAATGGCGAGTGGGCGTTCTTCGAAGGCTCCAAGGCGCCGGCCGACGCTATCGACATGCAGAGCCTGACCCTGGCGGACGTCTATGTCACGCGCGGGGCGCCCAGCGACCAGGCCTTGGCGCCCCACGGCAAGGGTCTGGAGTTCCGGGCCGTGACTCATCCCAGCAAGATCGTCACCGGCCAGGACGCGGTGTTCGAGGTCTTGTTCGACGGCAAGCCCGTAGCCGGTCAGCCGATCACCCTGCACGGGGCCGACGACCGCTACGCCGACACCAAGGCGACCCCCAAGACGCTGAAGAGCGACGCCAACGGCCGCTTCGCCGTGCGGGTCGATCGGTCCGGCGTCTACCAGATCCAGTCGCGCTACCGCGTCGCCGCGCCAGCCCCCGGCCAGCCGGGCCAGAGCTTCACCTACGCCCTGACCTTCGAATCCCTCCGTTGAGCGAAAGACCCCTCATGAAGACCCGCACCCTCCTGACCGCCGCCGCGGCCCTGTCCTTGATCGCAGGCGTGGCCCAAGCCGCCTCGCACGCCCGCGACATCTTCATCAAGGAGCAGGACCAGAACGGCGACGGCGTCGTCACCAAGGACGAGTACGCCGCCACCCGCGCCCTTCAGTTCGCCAAGACCGACACCGACAAGAGCGGCGCGCTGTCGCAAGCCGAGTACGTCGCCGAGTTCAAGGCGCGGCTGGAGGCCAAGCTGGCCGCTTCGGACATGACGCCTGACAAGAAGGACGAGGAGCGGATGCGCCAGATGCGGCAGACCGATATCCGCTTTGGGGTGCTCGACAGCGACAAGAGCGGCGGAATCACCAAGGCCGAGTTCGACTATTCGGGCTGGCGGATGTTCGTGACCCACGACACCAACAATGACGGGGTGGTCTCGGCCGCCGATCCGATCAAGAGCGACCAGACCACCTGAGCGCCGACGAAAGTCCGGCCAGGGGAGGGGATGTCCCTCAGGATTTGGCTTCTGCGCGTTTCGTAGCTATCACCGCCGGCCAAGACAGGGGCCGCGCGGCCCGCACCGAAAGCTGAAGACCATGAGCGACACGCCCCCCGACCGCCTCTCCGTCAATCCGGATAGCCCGTATTACGACGCCGATCTCCTGGAACGCGGCATCGGCATCCGCTTCAAGGGTGTCGAGAAGACCAATGTCGAGGAATACTGCATCAGCGAGAAGTGGGTGCGGGTCGCGGCCGGCAAGACCCTGGATCGCAAGGGCAATCCGATGACGATCAAGCTGCAGGGCGAGGTCGAGGCCTATTTCCGCGACACGGCCGAGGGCTGAGGCGCTGTCGACGAGCGATCCTGACCTGGAGGCGATGGCGCGCGACGAGCTGTCCCGCGCCGTCACGCTGCGCTGGCAGGACCTGAAGGGCGTGGTCCCCTGGGGTGACACCTTCGAGGGCATCTCGCCCGCCGGCCGCTATGTCGAGGTCGAGCGAAGCTACATCTGGAGCGGGGAGGCCGGCGGGGACATCCTCTGCGAGGTCGCCGTCTACGGCGGGCCCGCCCGTTACGAGCACGGCGCCCGCGTTTCGGCGATCATTTATCGGCCGTCCTGAGCACCTTGGCCGTGCATCAATAATGCTGTTGCGTTAACCATACGAAGCGTCATGAGAATGGCGTGTCGCGTGGGGCGGAGACATCAGCGTGTACCAGTCAGAATTTCCGGTCGACCAACCTGTGCCGGTCTTCGATCCGACGCTGGTTTTCCTTCTGGTGCTCGCCGGCCTGGCGATCATCGGCCTGGCCTTTTTCGCCGGACGGCTGACGGGGCGCGGCGACAAGGGCGAGAAGCACGGCGAGACGCCCAAGATCATTCATGAGGCCATCAAGGCCAAGTGCGTGGCCGCCAGCAGCGCCCACTCCGGCGAGCTTGTGGCCAAGACCCAGGACCTGATCGACGAAGTTCAGTTGCGGATCGGTCCGCTGCTGGTGTTCGGCGGACCGTGCGGCAAGGCCTTTGAGCAGCTCAACAAGGGCATGAAGGGCGAGCGTCCCGAGGAGAAGAAGGACGACCACGGCAAGGCCGACAAGCACGGCCACGGCAAGGGTCATGACGCCAAGGGCCACGACAAGGAACACGACCACGCCGCCGGCGGTCATCACGACGACCCCAAGGCCGCGCCCGCCAAGGCCGGCGTCGAGGTCCTGAGTCGCAATGTGACGATCGTGGGCTCCCAGACGGTGCTGCTGACCGACGCCAAGCCCGCCCACGGCGACCACGACGATCATGACGACGCGCCCAAACCCGTTGAATACAAGGAGCATATCCAGCTCCTGCGTCTGGCCGTCGCCGAATTCTCCGACTTCTGGAATCGCAAGACCTGCCTCGACGAGTTGCGCGCCTGCCAGAAGGCGCTGCTGACCACGCCGGAGCCGCCCAAGGACAAGCTCGCCGCCGCAGCCCATCACTGACGGATCGCTGTTCAGGAAGGCGAGACGGCTATTCTCTGCCCAAGTGACGTGCGATTATGACGTGTATTCGACGCGGATCGTAACGAGCATTGAGCTCCTGCGGCGGCGATGCCCAAACAGACAGGACCGATGGGGCCCTAGCCAGGGCCTCGTTCGGGAACGGATCAAGCGAAAGGTCGCTCCTTCCGAAGGCGACCGCGCCGGGGAAGGACGAAAGGAAGGGACATGACCGCAACGGTCTCTCCGATCACGTCTGGCGCGCCCGCAGCGCCCGAGGCCAATGTCAGCCTCTCGGACTATGTGCCGTATCGCCTGGCGACGGCCTCGGCCGCCGTGAGCCGTCTGATCGCGCGGGCCTATGAGGACCGCTTTGGTCTGACGATCCCGCAGTGGCGGTTGATGTCGGTGCTCGCCGAGGGCGCGTTGACCCCGCACACCGCCGTCACCCGCACCGCGATGGACAAGGTCCGGGTCAGCCGCGCCGCTCAGGAGCTGGTTGTGCGCCGGCTGGTGGCGCGCACCACGGTGCGGACAGATCGGCGCTCTCACACGCTGGAGCTCACGGCCGCCGGGCGACGGCTGTTCGCCGAGATCGCCCCCCTGGCCCTGGCCTATGAGGCGACGCTGCTGGCGGGACTGGCCCCCAGCGAGGTGGCCACCTTCAAGCGTCTGCTCGATCACCTGGAGACGGCCGCCATCCAGCTGGCCGGCGGCGAGACGATCACGCCGCCGTAAGGCTCAGCGGCGCTCTCGGCTTTCGTAGACCGCCCGGGCCATAGCCCGCGCGAGACAGTCGGCCGCCGCCGAGCCGATTCGGGTCCGCAGGACGCCGCGCACAGGATCCTCGCCCAGCGGCTTGGCGCCCGAGGCCAGGGCGAAGACGACATCGCCGTCGAACGGCGTATGGGCGGGGCGCACGGCGCGCGCCATCCCGTCATGCGCCATCATCGCCATGCGTTGGGCCTCAGCGGTGGACAGATCGGCGGTCGTGGCCACCAGGGCCAGCGTCGTGTTGGCCCCGGCCTTGAGGCGCGCGCCGAGCTTCGAGTCGTCCGGAAGCGGCTCGACCGCCGACGGCATGGCGCCAGGGCGGTGGCCGCCGAACTCGCCGTCGATCTCGAACGGCCAGGCCCAGAAGGTTTCCCCGTCGGCCATGTAGGCCGAGCCGACCGGATTGGCCGCCACCAGGGCACCGACGATCAGCCCGTCGCCGAGGTCGATCGAGGCCGAGCCCAGTCCGCCCGGCCGCACGCCCGCCATCGCCCCGCGTCCCGCGCCGACCGGGCCGAGCGGGAAATCCTCGCCGGCCGCCTCGACCGCCTTCATGCCCAGGGCGCGATAGGGCGGGTCCAGGCCCCAGGCCTTATCGCCGCCGTTGGAAAGGTCATGCAGACACGCCGCCGGCACGATCGGGATGGCCGGCGTGCCGGCGGTGATTCGCAGGCCCACGTCGCGGTTCGAAAGGGCCGAAGCCACGCCATCGGCCGCGCCAAGACCAAACACCGATCCCCCCGATAGACAGATCGCGTGGGCCTTGGAGAAGCTGTTCTCGGGGCGCAGCGTGTCGGTCTCGCGCACCGCCGGGCCGCCGCCGCGCACGTCGACGGCGGCGGTCCAGGCCTCGGGGCAGAGGACCACCGTCACGCCGGTGCGGACGGCCTCGTCCTCGACGCAGCCCACCTTCAGGCCGGCGACGTCGGTGATCAGGTTGCGGGGGCCGGGGCGCAGCATCGAGAATCTCCGTGTGGAGCGATGCTAAACCGTCCATCGCGCCTCTGGAATTCGCCGCGAACGCCTGCTAGGAAGACCACCCTTCGCGCAGGCGAAGATGTGCGGGCGTGGTGAAACTGGTAGACGCGCCGGACTCAAAATCCGGTTCCGAAAGGAGTGTCGGTTCGACCCCGACCGCCCGCACCAACTTCCTTTCCTTCTGTCGAGCGTCTTCCGTGACGCGCCGGACCAGGCGGTTCAGCAGGGCTCGCCCCTTTGGCCATGCACCGTGACCGGAGGCCACATTGATGTGGCCCGCTCGCCCCAGGTCGACGAACTCGGACCCCCAGCCGCGCGCGAAGGCCTCGGCGCGCTCGATCTCGACATAGGGATCGTTGCGGCTGGCCACGACCAGGCTCGGAAACGGCAGGCGCTGGCGGGGAATGGGCGAGAAGCCGACCAGCAGGCGGCCCGCCGGCCCCTCGCGATTGACGTCGGCCGGCGCCACCAGCATGGCCCCGCCCACGCCGCGCCCGCCCGTCACCTGGGCGAAGTGGGCGACCAGCGCGCAGCCCAGGCTGTGAGCCACCAGGATCGCGCCGGGCCGCTGGCGTACGGCCTCGGCCAGACTGATGGTCCAGTCGCCCAGCAGGGGGCGCTCCCAGTCCTGCTGCTCGACGCGCACCGCGCCCGGCAGCGCGCGTTCCCAATGGGTTTGCCAGTGATCGGGCCCGGAGTTGTAGAGGCCCGGCACGATCAGGATCGGCGGCGTGGCGTCACGGGCTTGCAAGGTCATGGTGGTCCGCCGGGATTGAGCGCTGATAAGCGATCTCTAGGGCGCGGCGGGGTTGCAGCTCAATTCATATCAATTGAGTAGGATTTAAGGAAAGCTGATGGGCTTTCCTCATATCCCCCCAAACAGCGCCTCACACCCCGTCCCCGCCAGCAGGGCGTCAGCCGCCGCGCGATCGGCTGCAGACAGCGCGGCATGAGCCTGCCGCAGCGCCATCAGGCACTTGGCCTGGTAGGGGAAGGTCGGCTGGGTCCAGGGGCGGCCGTCGATGACCGCCTCGACTGTTTCGACGCCGCTCATCGTCGCCTTGGCGTTGGCCAGCAAGAACGGCGCATAGACCCTGCCGATCTCGGTCAGCAGCGGGCGCAGCGTGTCGGCAAGGTCGGCGCGCGAGGCCCAGTGGGCGGCGTCGGGCTCCAGGCCTGACAGGTCCTCCACCCGATCGAGCCAGGCCCGAACCCGGCGCGAGCGCTGGACGGTGATCGCCGCCGAGGTCGGTTCGATGATCGCCAGCTGCGACAGTTGGCCCTGGATCGCGAAGTCCGCCGCCGAGGGGCGGGCGCCCAGCACATAGCCTTGGCGCTCGATCAGGCCGTCCAGCACCTCGACCAAGCGGGCGTAGCTGGCCTCAATGGTGGCGGCGGTGGTCGGGTTGGAGCCCACCACATAGAGGCGGTCGATCTGGCGCTTGGAGATCTCGCGGGCGGCCGCTTCGGCGACCTGGCCGGGCAGGGTGGGGTCGTGCCAGAAAATCAGCATCGGCCCCGCGTTTGCGATGTCCGCCGCGTGCGCCCAGCGGAAATGGAACATCGCCTTGGTCAGCCACTCGTCAGCGTAGTCTTCGATCAGGTCATTGAGGAAGGCGACGACCGGATCGTCCGGGATCACCGAGCGGCCGGCGTGCTCGCGCTCAAGTCGGCGAATGATCGGGGTGGAGTCGGTCACCGCCTCGACGCCATCGGCGGTGGGAAAGTAGAAGGTGGGCAGCAGCTTCACCTTCGGCTCGGGCAGGCCCGGTGGCGGGTTGCGGTGGCTGCCCCAGTGGATCGCGTGCGGGATGCGCCGAAAACGCAGCAACGCCAGCATCTTGCGGGTGTAGGGTGATCCGGCCGCGCCCAGCAGGGCGAGCGGCGCTTTGGCGTTCGTCGACATGTTCCCTCCGCCATCGCTCGCTTCGGAGCTTTTGGCAGAGGGAATGCCGAAATAGGTTCGCCGTCAAACTTCCCCTTGGGTCAGGCGATCGCATCGCCTCGATGCAGCGGGTCGGGCAGGGGATCGCCGGACTTCACGAACTGCAGCGACACCGAGTTGATGCAGTAGCGCAGCCGCGTCGGCGCCGGGCCATCCGGGAAGACGTGGCCCTGGTGGCTGTCGCAGCGGGCGCAGCGGGTCTCGATGCGAACCATGCCGTAAGAGGTGTCGCGCACGCCGATGACGTGATCCTCGGCGAACGGGGCGTAGAAGCTGGGCCAGCCGGTGCCGCTTTCGAACTTGGTCTCGTGCTTGAACAGCGGCAGGCCGCAGAGACGGCAGCAATAGGCGCCGGGGTTCTTCTCGCCCAGCAGGCCGCCGCAGAACGGGGCTTCGGTGCCGTGATGCAGGAGAACGCGGGCTTCCTCGGCCGTCAGGTCGGCCTCCAGGCGTTCGCGCTCGGGCTCGGTCGGCGGCGTCAGGTCAAAGCCGGCGGTTGAAAGGGTGGCTGCGTCTGTCATGAAGGCCAATGTAAGCGTTTCGGCGCTGTTTCGGTAGCACCAGGAGCCCCACATGACCGTCGCCGTCGCCTTTCTGCAGCCGGGCTGGGCCGATTGGGAGGCCGGCGGCGTGCTGGCTCTGTTGCGCGAGCACCTGAAGGTGCAGATTGAGATCGCTACCCCGACCGGCGATCCCGAGACCTCGATCGGCGGGGTGCTAGCGGCGTCGGACTATCGCTTTGACGACCCGGTGCTCAGTGACGCCGACGTCTTCCTGCTGATCGGCAGCGACGCCTGGAGCGAAGGCGAAAATCCAGCGATCTCGGCGCTGATCCGCCAGGCGCTGGCCGACGGCAAGATCGTGGGCGGGATCTGCGCCGGCACGACGGCCCTGGCCCGTGCGGGCCTGTTCGCCGGACGCCGCCACACTTCGAACGGCAAGGACTGGCTGGACGGCGTTGTCCCGGGCTATGCGGGCGGCGAGCACTATGTCGACACGCCCAAGGCGGTGACCGACGGCAAGCTGGTTAGCGCGTCAGGCTTGGCGCCAGTGACCTTCGCGGCCGCTGTCGCGCGCCTGATCGCGCCGGAGCAGGAGGCGCTGATCGCAGGCTATGAAGCGATGTTCGCGCGCGAGTTTGGGGCTTAGGGGGTGCCTCAGCGCCATTCCCACAAGGTCGGAACACTTGTCATCCCGGACGCCTCTTAGAGGCGATCCGGGACCCAGGGGCCGCGCGCACCGCGTTTCGACACCCCCTGGGTCCCGGCTCTCCGCGCTGCGCGCTACGGCCGGGATGACACAGAGGTGATTGATTTGGCGGAAGGTTCTACTTCAGCGCCGTCTGACCCGCGCGCGCAACCACGCCGTCCTGGGCCGCCGTGCCGCCCGAAACGCCGATGGCGCCGACGATCTTGCCGTCGACCAGCAGCAGCTCGCCGCCTTCAACCGCCGTGGCGCCGGTGAAGATCGCGTTTAGGGTCCCGCTCTTCACCGCGTCCTGAAACACCGAGGTCGGACGGCGGAAGTGGGCGGCGGTCTGGGCCTTCTTCACCGCGACCTCGTTCGAGCCGTACTGCGTACCGTCCATCTTCTGGGCCAGCACCTGGGCGCCGTTCGACTCCAGCACGACGATGACCATGGTCCAGCCGTTCTTGCGGGCCTCGGCCTCGGCGGCGGCCGCGACGGTCTTGGCCTCAGCCAGGGTGATGACGCGGCTGGAATAGGCGGGCGCTGGGGCCGCCGGCGCCGCAGGCGCGGTCTGGGCCGAAGCGTAGCCGCCTGAGAGAGCCAGGCCGGCGGCGATCAGGGCAAGCGTCTTGTTCATGGCAGCACGACCTCGTCGTTCAGGGCGGTGTTCTGGGGGTGATCCGAGACGATGCGGACCCGCAGGCCCGAGGGCTTGGCGCCCGCCGGGATCTTCAGCTTCACCGAAGCGGTATTGGGCAGCAAGTCGCGGGGCGCCTTCAGCGGCGGGATCGCGGCGGTGGCCAGCACCTGGCCCGAGGCGCCGACGAGCTCCAGCTGGGCGGCGGACGTGTCCTGGGCGCCCAGGCTGTGAACCTTGGCGGTGACGACCGAGCCCTTCAAGGTGACGTCACCGCGCCCCACGCCCAGATCGGCGCGCCGGGCGGGATCGTCGCCGGCCTTGGTCAGGCTCATGTCGATGATCGTCGTCTGACGCGGGGGCAGGACGACCTTGGTCCCCAGGCTGCGCTCGAAGGCGAGGGTGCGGGTCTGGCTTGTCCCGTCGATCGCGTCGTCGCCATCGGAGTCGAGGCCTTGGGTCAAGCTCCACTGGCCGGGCGTGACGGTCCAGCCGGTCATGGTCGCCGTCACCGGCTTGTCGGTGGTGTTGTAGGCGATGACCTTGAAGCCGGTCTTGGTGGCGTTCTTGACCAGCAGGGCGACCGCCGTGCCGTCGGCGCCGTCGAAGCGCCAGGAGACGGTGTGGCCCGGGTTCATCTGGCCGCGCTTGTTGGCGATGCCGCCCAGCCGGGTGCGCTGCAGATAGTCGGATGGAAGCTCCACCCGGTCGGACCACCAGTGGCCCTCGGTGTGCATGTACATGTGCTGGGCGTTCCACTGGATCTCGTCGGCGTAGAGGTCCTCAAGGTGGGTCTTGTCGCCGGTGAGGGTCCAGGCCGCATAGCGCTCGAACGCCCCGCCCTTCGCTGCGGCTTTCAGGAGCGCGTCCTTGTTGGCCTCGCCCAGGTTCAGCGCAGTGAGGGCGTTTTCGTTGACCGCCGCCAGAGACTTCAGGCCGTTCTTGCCGATCCGCCAGGTGATCGGGGCCAGATACTTCGCGTCGCCGGTGATGCGCCAGGCCGACCAGAACACCTGGAAAGGACCGTCCGCGCCCGAGCCTTGCAGCACCGTGCCGCCGCGTTCGGCGTCGCTGCGCCAGTTGATTTCGTTGGGCAGGGAGCCGTCCGGCTTGGCGTGGGCCAGATAGCCATCGGCGAGCCCCACCACCGTAGCCTTGGCGGTGGCGTCGCCATTGTAGTCGGCGATCAGGATCGAGGGGTGGGTGACGCCGAACGAATACGGCTTCTGCCACTCCCACGGGCCTTCGCGGTACGCGATCTTGCCGCTGTACCAGTTGGTATTGAAGTGGACGTGGCCGGCCGGGTTCTGGTCGATGACGCGCGGCAGGGCCTTCACGGTCGTGAACAGGCGCTCGACCGCCAGCGGATCGCCGTAGTTGACGTACATCGCCTCCGAATTGGAGTTGATGCCTTCCTCATAGGCGTGCAGCTCGTCGGTCGCGATGGTCGACAGGCCGTCGGTGAACATGCCGTTCCTGTAGACGGCGTCGGTCAGGCGGTTCAGCGAGTGGGTGATCTTGTCGGGCTGCACGCCCATCAGCGCCACGCCCGGCCATTGCTGCAAGAGGTCGCTGTCATCCGACAAGCCGCCGCCGAAGTCGCCGAAGTCGGCCTGGCGCTCGTCGATCCACCAGTTGACGAACCTGGAGACCAGCTTCAGGTCCTCCAGTTGGCGGAAGGCCCACAGCGGTGTGTCGTCCTTGGGCTTGGGCTGCTCGAACGCCGGCCAGCCTTGGCTGCCATAGGTGATGTCGCCCCAGTATTCGCGGCCAACCGGGTTGTCGGGATCAACGCGCAGCAGATCGGTGATGTCGGCGTAGAGGCGACGATAAAGGCCTTGGCGTTTGGAGGTGGTGTGCTCCTCAACGAGGAACGCCCAGTTGTCCTTCACCTGGTTCAGACGATCCTGGATGTGCTCGACCTTGGCCTTGTCGCGGTCCTTGAGCACTAGGCGGATCTTAGTCCCGTCCATAGCCTTGGGGCTGAAGGCGGCGCTGTCGGCGGCCAGGGTCAGATACAGGCTGTCGGCGGTCAGGATGCGGTCGCGCAGGTCGAGCCACACTGTGCGGGCCTCGCCGGCCTTCACCGAGACGCTGACGTCGATCATGTTGCGGCCCGGCCAGATCGGGTCCTTCACCTGGATGTTCAGCGGGATGACCGTGCCCGCCGCGCCGGGCAGCGCGGGGATGTCGATGGCGATCCCGTCCAGGCCGTCGCGGGCGTTCTCCCAGCCATAGGCCCAATTGCGGGCCAGCGGCTTGGCCGCCGGCGCGTCGCCGAAGCCCGACGGGATCAGCACGTGGACGATCGGCAGGCCCTTGGCCGTGAGGTCGGTCGCGGGACGCGGCCGGGTCGGCGCGCCCTCCGGAACGGCCACGACCGTGGCGCGCTCGCCCGCCGGATGGCGACCGGCGATGTAGGCGTTGAGATCGGCCAGATTCAGATAGTCCGGCGCCACGTCGGCGCGGACCGTGTAGCTCATCTTGAAGGCGTCCCTCGGCTCGCCTCCGGCCGAGACGTTGTAGGCCCAGAGCTCCTGGATCGGAGTTTCCTGCGCCACGTTGGTAAAGGTCAGAACGCCGCCCGTCAGCGGCTGGGCCAGTGGGGTGACCGTGCGCTGCTGGTCCTTGGCGCGTGTTCCGACGCTGGCTTGCTTGTCGCCGGCCTTGGCCGACCAGGAGAGCGCGCCGTAGGCCGGCCCCTGGATCTCGATCCGGTTGATCGGCTCGTCGGGCAGAGCCACAGTCAGCGCCTTGCCGCCGTCGACATAAACGTTCCAGTCGGGCAACGGGAAATAGTCGTCGCGGCCGGGCAGGCGCGAGCGGTTGTAGACGCCAGGCCAGGTGGTTTCCGGGATGCCGTCATTGGCCCGCCACATCCACTGTTTGATGTCCTTGGCGTCCGTGATCTCGACCTTGCGGATCGTGGTCTTCTCGTCGGCGAGGAGCGGCGGGACCTCCTTGGTCCAGCCGTAGCGCTGCTTCCAGGCGGCGCGGACGGCCGGGTCCTCAAGCGTGGCGACGGGTGCAGCGATGGCGGGCGCCTGGTTGCGGGCGAGGGCGGTGATGGCGTCGGCGGCCAGCGCGCGGTCATAGATCCGCAGCTCGTCCAGATCGCCGCCGCGCGTGAAGTTGTAGCGGCTCTGCACCTGGTGGGGCGCGATCACCCGCCCGGCGACGCCGAACTGATCGAGGCCCGCGTCATAGACCGCCTTGGCCTCCTTCTTGGCCGCCAGCTTGCCGTCGACATAGAGCTGGACGCCGGTGGTCTCGTCCCAGGTGAAGGCCAGATGCGTCCAGGCGTCCGGGGCGGGGTTCTTGTCGACCTTGAACGAGACACGGGTGCGCGCCAGCCCATTGTCGGTGACAAAGGCGTCGAAGCCCTGGCCGTTCCAGTCGATGCGCAGGAACGCCATGTCCCAGCTGGAATGATCGGCGTAGCCGACGCGGAAGATCACGAACGGCGCGACGCCGGCCGGGTAGCCGGACTTCCAGAAGAAGGCGAGGGTTCCGCGCTGGGCCTGGATATTGCCGGGCGCGTTCCAAGAGACGATTCCATCGTCGGCGGCGCGGAAGCCCTTGCCGGCCTTGCCTTCGATTGATGTCACCTTGTCGGCGAAGTTGGGGACAGGATCGCCGGCCGTGATGTCGGGGACCAGCCCTTTGTCGCCCGACAGACGAAACAGCAGCCCCGGCTCGCCGGTCGGCGCCGCGCTCGTGGCGCTGGCCAGGATCAAGGCGCAAGCCGAGCCCAGGAACATCGACTTCATGACGACCGTCTCCTCCCGATGGCGAACATCTCGGACCCTACTCTTGGTAACCGGTGTCATGCCTGGGGCCCGGTGTAGCGCCGTAAGGGCAAGCTTGCAAACCCGGCGGGGCCTGATAGGCCATGCTGCAAAGCACAAAAATCTGCGGGCGGAAGTTGCCGATGTTCACGAAGATCCTGATCGCCAACCGTGGTGAGATCGCCGTCCGGGTGATCAAGACGTGCCGCCGCCTCGGCATCAAGACGGTGGTCGTCTACTCGGACGCCGACGCTGGTTCGCTGGCCGTGGAGATGGCCGACGAGACGGTGCACATCGGCGCTTCGCCGGCCAATCAGAGCTATCTCGTCGCCGACAAGATCATCGCCGCCTGCAAGCAGACGGGCGCGCAAGCGGTGCATCCGGGCTTTGGCTTCCTGTCCGAGAACGCCAGCTTCGCCCAGCGCTGCGCCGACGAGGGAATCGTCTTCATCGGTCCTAACCCTGGCGCGATCAGCGCCATGGGCGACAAGATCGAGAGCAAGAAGTTCGCCCAGGCCGCGGGCGTGTCCTGCGTGCCCGGCCACATCGGCGAGATCGCCGACACCGCAGAAGCCGTGAAGATCTCCGAGGAGATCGGCTATCCGGTGATGATCAAGGCCTCGGCCGGCGGCGGCGGCAAGGGCATTCGCGTCGCCTGGACCCGCCAGGACGTCGAGGAAGGCTTCCCGGCCGTGCGCGCCGAGGCCAAGGCCAGCTTCGGCGACGACCGCATCTTCATCGAGAAGTTCATCGAAAGCCCGCGCCACATCGAGATCCAGGTGCTGGGCGACAAGCACGGCAACGTCGTCCACCTGTTCGAGCGCGAGTGCTCGATCCAGCGCCGCAATCAGAAGGTCATCGAGGAAGCTCCCAGCCCGCTGCTGGACGAGGCCACCCGCAACGCCATGGGCGCCCAGGCCGTCGCCCTGGCCAAGGCCGTGAACTACGACTCCGCCGGTACGGTCGAGTTCGTCGCCGGCCAGGACAAGAGCTTCTACTTCCTGGAGATGAACACCCGTCTGCAGGTCGAGCACCCGGTGACCGAGCTGATCACCGGCCTTGATCTGGTCGAGCAGATGATCCGCTCGGCCTATGGGGAGAAGATGGCCTTTGGCCAGTCGGACCTCTCGATCAACGGTTGGGCCATCGAAAGCCGCATCTACGCCGAGGACCCGTACCGCAAGTTCCTGCCCTCGATCGGCCGCCTCGTGCGCTACGACCCGCCGGCGGAAGGCGACAAGGACGGCTACAAGGTCCGCAACGACGCCGGGGTGCGCGAAGGCGACGAGATCTCGATGTTCTACGACCCGATGATCTCCAAGCTCTGCACCTGGGCGCCGACACGCCTGGCCGCCATCGACGGCATGGGCCGGGCGCTGGAGGACTTCCACATCGAGGGCCTGGGCCAGAACATCCCGTTCCTGGCCGCCGTGATGGACGAGGAGCGTTTCCGGTCGGGCAAGCTGGCGACCAGCTACATCAAGGACGAGTTCCCCGACGGCTTCAACGGCACGACGCCGACGGCCCTCCAGCTCGACATCCTGACCGCCGTCGGCGCGGCCATGCAGCGCGTCTATGCGACCCGCGCTCGCAGCTACGACTCTGGCCTGATCGGCGAGGCGCGTGACGAGTGGGTGGTGGCGATCGGCGAGACCCGTCGCCGGGTCAAGGTCGCCGGCGAGGACGGTGCGGTGGCTGTCGAGCTGCTCGACGAAGGCCGCACCCTGTTCCTGACCGACATCGACTGGCGTCCGGGCAAGCCGGTGTTCAAGGCCGTGCTGAACGGTCTGGCCTTCACCGTCCAGGCCTCGCCCGCCGCCGAGGGCTTCACCATCCGCCATCGCGCGGCCAAGACGCGCGTGCTGGTCCTGACCCCGCGCTCGGCCGAGCTGCACGACAAGCTGCCCGAGAAGCAGGCCGCCGACACCTCCAAGCTGGTGCTGTCGCCGATGCCCGGCCTCGTCGTCTCGATGGACGTCACCGCCGGCCAGCAGGTCCGCGAGGGCGAGGTGGTCTGTGTGCTCGAGGCCATGAAGATGCAGAACATCATCCGCGCCGAGCGTGACGGCGTCGTCAAGGCGGTCAACGCCAAGGGCGGCGACCCGGTCGCGGCCGATGAGGTGCTGGTGGAGTTCGCATAAACGATGTTTTCTCCTCGGTTTGATAGCCGGGGAGAACTTATGTGACCTTCACGCAGACGATGCTGAGCTTCCAGGGGCGTCTTCGTCGTCGCGACCTTTGGATGTACTGGATCGGGTTGTTGGTGGTGGCCGCGACCCTCTTTGTGCTGTTGGAGCGCCTGCTTGGGCTCGATTTGACTGAGCACCGCTCCAGGATACTGACCCTGCTGACGGTCTGGCCGAGCTTTGCGCTGCTCGCCAAACGCATGCATGATCGTAACCGATCGGCTTGGTGGGCGCTGCTGCTGCTTGTCCCCGATCTGGTCGGCTCTTTCGACGCGATCATCGGTCTCCCTTTGGAGATTTCGATGTCAGCTAAAATTGTCGGCGGCTTAGTGGCGATCTGGTTCTTCATCGACTTCGGTTGTTTGGACGGGACTCAAGGCGACAACCGCTTCGGGCCGTCGCCGAAGGCGCCGCGCGAGCCTTCGCCCTCGGAGACGCCGGCTGTCGCCTAGGCGGACTTCCAGCCTTGTCCGTCAACGCCTAGATTGCCGCGAGCGGTGCATCCACCGACTCGGAGCAGGCGAATGAGCGATCGTAGCGAACTGGCGGAACTGTTCCTGTCGTCGAACGGCAGGCTGGCGCGCACGCCGTTCCTGATCGCCTCGGCCGTGGTGGTCGGGGTCGCCGTGTTCTACGAGGCGATCGCCAACTACACCCTGCACTGGCTGACGGGCTGGTTCGTCTATCCGATCCTGCTGTTCACCGGCGCTTGCCTGCTCTCTAAGCGGCTGCATGACCGCGGCCGGTCGGGCTGGTGGTCGATGCTGATCCTGATCGCGGTGGTCGCGGTCTGGCCGCAGCCCGAGCACTTCCTGGATTTCCTGTTCTCGCTGGTCATCCTCTGGTCAGTGGTCGAGCTGGGCGTGATGGGCGGCGAGCAGGGGGCCAACCGCTACGGGCCCAATCCCTTGAAGACGATTTCGATCTAGGTTGCGGCAGCCCTACACCCTCTCCCATGGGGAGAGGGCCGGGGAGAGGGGAGACGGCCTTGGCCGGCGCGCCGGCAGAGCGGCGGCTTTGAAACCCCTCTCCCGACCGCTTCGCGGCCACCCTCTCCCTCTGGGAGAGGGGCCGATTTATGGGGATTGGGCGCCGCGAACGCTCGGAATTGGCGGCGTTCACCCCAACGAAATCCACCACTTCTCACTTTTACGCGCCAACTTTCCCCGGCGTTGAAACCCGCCCCATACTGGTCCCACCTCGTCGCGAGGAAAGGGCGCATGGCCAGCGACCATTTGCGGCGGCGGGGGGCGGTCGAGCGGGGACAGGTTCGAGGGGGATACTCGGACAGTCCGGGGACCTGATGCTGGTCAGGCCCGCCCGCCGTCGGCGTGGTTGGAGGCAAAAGAATGTGTCTTAGCCTGTAGTGGCTCGTCCCCTCCGACCGTCGGGCATCTGGGAAACCAGCGGCCCGGGTCCCGGTAAGGCCTGAACAGGGCCACCTGACGGGATGCTGGCGGAAAACGGCTGCGCGGAGCGTTTGGGCTTCGTCGAAACGGTATCTACAAACTCACACTCCGGACGGATGTCCGGCGCTCCGCATCCCTTTCCAGACCTTCAGCGGATAGCCGCGTGAAGCGGCGGACGCACGCCTTCTAGATCCTCCCCCGATGGGGGAGGATTGTTTGCCCCGGCCCTTCCCCATCAAGGGGAAGGAAGCAGAGAGACGGCAAGCGCATGCTCTTAAACCGGAGCCTCAGCGTCCTCGACCGGTCCGAAGATTTTGGCGAAACTGGCCCGCAGCGCTGCGTCCGCTTCATCCATGGCGACCGGCAGGCCCAGGTCCACCAGGCTGGTGACGCCATGCTCGGTCTGGCCGCAGGGCACGATGCCCGAGAAGTGCGACAGGTCGGGCTCCACGTTCAGGCTGATCCCGTGGAAGCTGACCCAGCGCCGCAGCTTGACGCCGATGGCGGCGATCTTGTCCTCGCGGCTCCAGCCGGCGCCCTTGCGCTCTACCCAGACGCCGACCCGGCCCTCGCGCAGTTCGCCGGTGACATTGAAGGCGGCCAGGGCGTCGATGATCCAGGCCTCCAGCGCCGCGACGAAGGCCCGCACGTCGCGGCCGCGCTGCGTCAGGTCCAGCATCACATAGGCCACGCGCTGGCCCGGGCCGTGATAGGTGAACTGGCCGCCGCGCCCGCTCTCGAACACGGGGAAACGATCAGGCTGGATCAGGTCGCCGGGCTTGGCCGAGACGCCGGCCGTATAGAGCGGCGGGTGCTCCAGCAGCCAGATCAGCTCGCCCGCGGTTCCGTCGGCGATGGCCGCCGCGCGGGCCTCCATGGCGGCAACGGCTGCCGGGTAGGGTACGGGCCCGGTCGAAACCGCCCACCCCACGGGCGCCCCGTCGGCGCGGGTCATGCGCGGAAGGCCAGTCTTTTCAGGGTTTAACGGGAGCGAAAGCATGCGGCCTTATTCTTGCAATCCTGGACGCCGCGACCGGGTGGGTCGTGCGTGTCAGTTCAAGGGTCTTACTTCGTGAGCCAGGTCAACGCCGTCAATGTCGAGATCTCGGTCCTGTTGGGTCGTTCGATCCTGCCGATGCAGCAGCTTCTGCGCATGGGCCGGGGCGCGGTGATTCCGCTGGACGCCAAGACTCATGACGAGGTGTGGATTCTGGCCAACAACCACCCGATCGCGCGCGGCGAAATCCAGATCAGCGACGATCGCATCGCCATCCAGGTGACGCGCGCGGCCGACGTCTACGACTACATGGCGGGCGGCAGCTGATCCGTCGCGGGGCGGAGTTCGACATTCTCGAACTTCCGGCTTCCCAAAGCCGATCCAGTTTGCTACCAGCCGCCCCTCACCACGAGCGGTCGTGGCGGAATTGGTAGACGCGCAGCGTTGAGGTCGCTGTGGGGCAACCCGTGGAAGTTCGAGTCTTCTCGACCGCACCAAGGTGAACTTGAGTAGAGCGTCCCGGCGAATTCGGTTTCCGACTCGCCTGGGGCGCTCTAATCGTTTCTGGCCTTGGATTCGCCCCAAGGTCGCTTCATCGGACCAACCAGCACGAATCTGCCAGCTCTTGAGCTCAGGAGGCCCCCATGACCCGGGACACCGCCGAACTGAACGACGACGTGCTGGACGACACCCCGCTGGCTCACATCCCGCTTCCGAAGACCGAGACGCCCGAGGAGCTCGAAGACCTCGCCCTGGGCGATGACTACGCGCTCAATCCCGACTACGTCGAGATGGTGATCGACGCCGCCGATCGCGGCGACACCAAGCGCCTGGGCGAACTGATCACGGCGCTGGACCCGGCGGACGTCGCCGACCTGATGGGCTTTCTCACGGCCGACTACCGCGAGGAAGTGATCCCGCTGCTCGACCCGCAGGCGCTGGGCGAGATCATTTCCGAGCTCGAGGACAACATCCGCGAAGAGGTGCTGGAGGCGACGCCGTCCGTCACCCTGGCCCGGGCCCTCGAGGAGCTGGACACAGACGACGCCGCCGACGTCATCGACGACCTTGACGACACCAAGCGCTTCCAGGTGCTGGCCGCCATGGGCGAGACCGACCGCGCCGCCATCGAAACGACCCTGTCCTACGAGGACGAGACCGCCGGCCGCCTGATGCAGCGCGAGTTCCTGGCCGCGCCGGAATTCTGGACCGTCGGCCAGACGATTGACCATGTCCGCGAGGCCGGTGACTCACTGCCCGAGCTGTTCTTCGACGTTTATGTCGTCGATCCGACCTTCAAGCCGGTCGGAGCCATCCCGATCAGCATTCTGCTGCGCAGCCGCCGCGAGACGCCGCTGGCCGAGCTGATGGAGGCGGTCACCGAAATCCCGGTCGAGATGGACCAGGAAGAGGTCGCCTACATCTTCGACAAGTACCACCTGATCAGCGCCCCGGTGATCGAGCCCGGCGGGCGCCTCGTGGGCCAGATCACCGTCGACGACATCGTCGAGGTCATCCGTGACGAGGCCGAAGAAGACATCCTGGCCCTGGCCGGTGTGTCGGACGCGGGCCGCGACGCCTCGGTGATCGAGATCGTAAAGTCGCGCCTGCCGTGGCTGATGCTGAACCTGGCGACCGCGACCCTGGCGGTCAGCGGCGTGGCCATCTTCCAGGACGAGATCGCCCAGCTGGTGGCCCTGGCCATCCTGATGCCGATCGTCTCGTCATTGGGCGGCAACGCCGGCACCCAGACTCTCGCCGTCGCGGTGCGCGCCCTGGCCAGCAAGGAGCTGACCACGGCCAACGCCCGCCGCATCGTGGCCCGGGAGCTGCTGGTGGGCCTGGTCAACGGCCTGTGTTTGGCGCTGGTGATGGGCGCGGCGACCTACATGTTCTTCGGGCCGTCCGACCACCACGACAAGCTGGCGATCATCGTCGGCGCGGCCCTGATCACCAACATCTTCACCGCCGCGCTGGGCGGCATCCTGATGCCGCTGGCGCTGGAGAAGATGGGTCGCGACCCGGCGGTGTCGTCGTCGATCTTCGTCACCTTCCTGACCGACTTCACCGGCTTCTTCGCCGTGCTGCTGATCGCCTCGCTGCTGCTGCACTGAGATCTTCTCGCTCATCCGGGGAAACTGGCGCCGACCTTGCGCCGAGACAGGCGAACGCATCCGCGTCTGTCTCAAACTGGGTCAATCTAGGCGATGAAACCGCGTCATCAGGTCTCCCGGGCCGCCGTCGATCTCATCAAGAGATTCGAAGGGTACCGTCAGAAGGCCGCGCAGCTCCCCGATGGGCGCTGGACGGTCGGCTATGGCCACACCCTGACCGCCCGTGAAGGGGCCTCCGTCTCGGAAAAGGACGCCGAGGCGCTGCTGCTCTACGATCTCATCTCGGTCGCCCATTCGGTGAACGAGCACACCTACGCGCCGCTGAATCAGAACCAGTTCGACGCGCTGGTCTGCTTCGCCTTCAATATCGGCCTCGACAACTTCCTGCGTTCGGGCGTGCTGCGCCGGATCAACGAGGGCTCGCTGCTGCAAGCCGCGTGCGCGATGGAGATGTGGCGCAAGGCCGACTTCGAGGGCGAGCGCATTGTCATCGACGCCCTGGTGCGCCGCCGCGCCGCCGAAAAGACGCTTTTCCTCACGCCGGCCAACGGCGAATGGGTCCCGGCGCCGAGCCCGGTGCTGCGGCCCAAGGTCGACTATGACGCCAGCTGCGCGGTGCCCAGGCAGACGCCCGCCGCCGTCAATACGCGCACCGAGGGCGACCGGGTCGTCGCCGAGCGCGAGGACGGGCTGCCGCTGAACGTGGTCGTCCCGGAAGAGGAGGGGCCGACAGCGACCGAGCAGTCGGCCGCCGCCGTCGCCGCCCGCCTGGAAGCCATCCTGCCGGAGAGCCCGGCGCCGATCGCCAAGCCGGCGATCCGCCAGGACGATCTGGGTCTGCCCGAGCCGCCCGTGCCGACTCGGCCGGCCGAGGTCGACCCTGCCCCGACCCTGTTCCCTTCCGAGCCGCAGGCGGTTCCGGACGAAGCGCCGCCCGCGCCCGTCGAGTTCACGCCGTTCCGCCTGACTCCGCAGACGACCGAAGAGGTAGAGTCGCCGGTCGAAGCCCCGTATCAGGTGCGTTCGGCTCCCAGCGAGCCGACCTTGTTCGGTGCGCCGGTCGCGGGTTCGTCGGTGTTCAATCTCGACGGCTTCTCGACGAGCGAAGACGCCAGCGTCGGCGTGATGGATGTGCCTCTGGTCGAGCCCGAGCAGCCGCGCTTCGGCAACGCAAGCCTTCTGATCAGCCTGGGCATCCTGGGCCTGGCCCTGTTCGGCGGCGGCGTTCTGTGGATCCTCACCGTCGCGGCGGGCTCTGACGGCCAGGTGAAGCTGTTCGGCTATGGCGCCAGCATGGTCGGCGCGATCTGCTTTGTGGTCTCGGCCTATCTGTTGCTGCGTCGCCTGGCCGGTCCCGATACGAGCGACGACGAGTAGTTTTCTTTGCTTCCCATGCGGAAGCTGTGAGCAAGAACGCCCGCTGGTCTCGATGCCCGGCGGGCGTTTTTGCTATGTCTCGACAGTTTTCCGGTGGAAATCGACTGCGATCGGATGCACACGCTGTCTCGGTGCTGAGCCAGAGCGTGACAAGCGCTGAAACCGCCCACATCTTCCGTTCGGGCGCTCGGGAAGGAAACTATGTCGATGACTTTCGCTCCCTCGATGGATTTCGCGCTGGGTGAGACCGCAGACGCCATCCGTGAAACCACGGCGCGCTTCGCCGCAGACAAAATCGCGCCGATCGCTGCGAAGATCGATGAGACCAACACCTTCCCGCGCGACCTCTGGGTCCCGATGGGGGACCTCGGCCTGCATGGCGTTACCGTCGAAGAGGAATTCGGCGGTCTGGGCCTGGGCTATCTAGAGCACGTCGTGGCGATGGAAGAGGTCAGCCGCGCGTCGGCCTCGGTGGGGCTCAGCTATGGCGCGCACTCCAATCTCTGCGTGAACCAGGTCCGCCGCTGGGCGACGCCGGAGCAGAAGCGCCGTTACCTTCCCAAGCTGATCAGCGGCGAGCATGTCGGTTCGCTGGCCATGAGTGAGGCCGGTTCGGGCTCGGACGTCGTGTCGATGAAGCTACGCGCCGAGCAGGTCGGCGACCGCTACATCCTGAATGGCACGAAGTTCTGGATCACCAACGCGCCCCACGCCGACACGCTGGTGGTCTACGCCAAGACCGGCGAGGGCAGCCGGGGCATCACCGCCTTCCTCGTCGAGAAGGGCATGAAGGGCTTCAGCGTCTCCAAGAAGCTGGACAAGATGGGCATGCGCGGCTCGGACACCGCCGAGCTGGTGTTCGAGGACTGCGAGATCCCGGAAGAGAACGTCATGGGTCCGGTCGGCGGCGGCGTCGGCGTGCTGATGAGCGGCCTGGACTATGAGCGCGCCGTGCTGGCGGCGGGGCCCTTGGGCATCATGCAGGCCTGTCTCGATATCGTTCTGCCCTATGTCCGCGACCGCAAGCAGTTCGGCCAACCGATCGGGTCGTTCCAGCTGATGCAGGGCAAGATCGCCGACATGTACGTGGCCCTGAACTCGGCGCGGGCCTATGTCTACGCCGTCGCCAAGGCCTGCGACGCGGGCAAGACCACGCGTTTCGACGCCGCCGGCGCGATCCTGATGGCGTCTGAGAACGCCGTGAAGGTGTCGCTGGAAGCGATCCAGGCTCTGGGCGGCGCCGGCTACACTAAGGAATGGCCGGTCGAGCGGCTCCTGCGCGACGCCAAACTCTACGACATCGGCGCGGGCACCAACGAGATCCGCCGCTTCCTGATCGGCCGTGAGTTGATCGGCGGCTGATCCTGGTCTGCGAGACATGAAAAGGGCCGCCCCGATCGCTCGGGACGGCCCTCCATCGTCGTAGCCGCTCTCGCAGCCTGTGACTTTTACCCTTGGCGCTCAACGCCTTAGGCGGAGACCTCGCTCTTCGGGCTCCAGGTCACGACTTGCGACCGCGGTTGGAGACAATGAGACACTGGATCACCTCCTTTCAGTTGTTGAACAACACAGGACGGATATTGGACCGCCGTCGGCGAAAGGGAAGGGGCTATCGCTTGCGACGCGAGGTCGCGGTCGCTTGCGGGGTGCGCCGCTCAATTCCGGAGCAACATCTGATCGTCCGTCGCTCGCCCAAGGCCGCGTGTCTTATCTCTGCCAGGCGGGGCTGTGCTGGGCGCGCCGCTCGATCAGGCTCGGGCGCTTGCGAAGGTCGGTGATCGGCCGATCCACGCCGTCCAGCGCGAAGCCTGCGGCGACGTAGCCGGCCTTCACCGCCGGTTCGAACGCGCGCCAGTCCCGGATGTCGATCCCTTCCAGTTTCGGGGTGATCAGGACGTCGGTCGCCTCGCGGGCGGCGGCGAGGTCGCGTCCCGTCGTCACGGTCGCGGCGCGCATCAACAGGGCCACGATCGGCGGCCCCTTCCGCCACTCGCCTGAAACGATCCAGTTCCACAGCGACGGCGGCGTGACGATGTCGGCGCTGGTGATGCTGCGGCCGCGCGTGACGTCGACGCCGACGATCGGGCCGAGTTGAAATGAGCGCATCACGTCGGCGGGGAAGTTCTTCATCACCGCGCCATCCACCAGCACCTGTCCATTCTGGGTGGCCGGCGGAAGCACGCCCGGCAACGAGATCGAGGCGCGCAACGCCTCCTGCAGGTCGCCCGTGCGGTGGAGTTGATAGGAGCCGGAGGTAAGGTTCGACGACACGCAGAAGAACGGCAGCCAGAGATCGCTGATGTCGACCTCGCCAAAGTGCTCGTGCAGCCGGTCGCGGACTTTCTCGCCGCGTGTCATGGCGATCATCGGAAAAGCGATATCGTCCAACGGACTGGTGTCGACGAAGGCCTTTTGAATACGGGCTTCCAGTTCTCCGTCGTCCCACCCCATGGCCAGACCAGCCGCGACGATCGCGCCCATCGACGCGCCGCCCACGAAGTCGATCGGGATGCCGCGTTCGCGCATCGCCTGGATCGCGCCGATATGGGCGTAGGCGCGAGCCCCGCCCCCGGAGAGAACAAGGCCCACCGACTGACCCGTAAGCACGCGGGCCAGTCGCTGTAGGTCTCCGACGCCATTCTCGCGCAGATGGAACAGTCTGGCCGCCTGGGTCGCCGCCATCCAGGCCGCCGAGCCGGACGGGCGATCAAGGTTGGCGGACTGCAGCAGAATGAGATCCACCAGCCGCTGCGTCTGCAGCGGACCGGAAGCGTAGGATGGAATGGTCGTGGGCGGCGAACGATCGCCGCGACCAACGCGGAATAGGTGGTCGACCTGACGGCCAACGACATGCTTCCACGCGGTCTCGTCGGCTTCGGCCACGTACAGCACGAAGTCGTGCTCACGTTCGACGTTACTGAACCATTCGGTCGGCGCGAGCAACGACTCGCCGCCTTCCACGGTGACCGAGTAGCCCAGGCTTTCGATGCAGCGGCCAAGGCGCTCAACGACGGGGCGGATCGCCGCGCCGGGCTCCACTGCGATGAAGCCGAAGACCGACGGATCGCCGATCGCTGCGTGGGTCTGCGCCTGGCGCGCCCGGCGGATCATCAGCCGGGAGAGCTCCAGCATGACCGTCGGATCGTCCTCCGCCGCCTCGAAGAAGTCGTCGCGGGGAAGCGCTAGCACCTCGCTGTCGCGAAGAGACACCATGTTGGCCGAATGCGCCGTGCCCCCGACCAGGGCCATCTCACCCGCCGGTTCGCCCGGGCGGATCACGCCCAGGAATTGTGATTCCTGGCCTTCCTCGCGGCGGAAGGCGCCCAGGCGTCCGGTCTTCAGAAAATAGAGATGGTCCGCCGCTTCGCCTGGCTCGAAAAGGGTCGCCCCCCCGGGCAGGGAAAACCAGGCCGCCGCCCCGGTTCGTGTCGCGCGGGCGAAGAGGCGGGCCAGGGCCGAGTCGTCGGGCAGGGGCGTTTCCACGCCGCGAACGCTAACCCGAACCGGCAGGCTTGACCACAAGGACACCATCAGGCGCAACTGTTGATCGCACAAGCGAAATGGTCGAGAACGGTTTTGGCTCGGAATCTTTGGGTTCGGGGTCCAAAAAACTCCGACTTTCAGGGCAGGGTGGAAAAGGCTAAGCGTCGGTCATGCCGAAGTTGAACTCCGTTATCGACGCGTCCAGCGACGCCTTCGCCAGGAACGCCGCCCATAACCGGGCGCTTGTGGAAGAGCTGCGCGCCAAGGTGGCGCAAGCCGCCCTCGGCGGACCGGAAGGCGCCCGCGAGCGGCACACGTCGCGCGGCAAGTTGCTGCCCCGTGATCGCGTCGAGCGCCTCTTGGATCCGGGCTCGCCTTTCCTGGAGGTCGGCCAACTGGCCGCCTGCGACCTCTACAATGGCGAAGCGCCAGGCGCGGGCATGATCTGCGGCGTCGGCCGCGTGTCGGGCCGCGAGGTGATGATCGTCGCCAATGAACCGACGGTGAAGGGCGGCGCCTATTTCCCGATGACGGTAAAGAAGCACCTGCGCGCCCAGGAGATCGCCGCGCAGAATCGGCTGCCCTGCATCTATCTGGTCGACAGCGGCGGCGCGAACCTGCCGCACCAGGCCGAGGTCTTCCCGGACCGCGACCACTTCGGGCGCATCTTCTTCAACCAGGCCCGGATGAGCGCGGCCAGCATTCCGCAGATCGCCTGCGTGATGGGCTCATGCACCGCCGGCGGGGCCTACGTCCCGGCGATGAGCGATGAGACGGTCATCGTTCGCAATCAAGGCACTATCTTCCTCGCCGGCCCGCCGCTTGTGAAGGCCGCGACCGGCGAGGTGATCTCGGCCGAAGAGCTGGGCGGCGCCGAGACTCACGGTCGCCGCTCGGGCGTTGTCGACCACGTCGCGGAGAACGACGAGCACGCCCTGGAGATCGTTCGCTCCATCGTCGCCAACCTGAACACCACCAAGCCGGATCAGTTGGTGCTCGCCGACCCCGAGCCACCCGCTTACGACCCCGAGGAGATTTACGGGATCGTGCCCACCGATGTTCGCGCGCCCTATGATGTCCGCGAGGTGATCGCCCGCGTAGTCGACGGCAGCCAGTTCGACGAGTTCAAGGCCTTGTATGGCACGACCCTAGTCTGCGGTTTCGCGCGCATCTGGGGGCAGCCTGTGGCGATCCTCGCCAACAACGGCGTGCTCTTCAGCGAGAGCGCGGTCAAGGGCGCGCACTTCATTGAACTCGCCTGCAAGCGCAAGATTCCGCTGGTCTTTTTGCAGAACATCTCGGGCTTCATGGTCGGCGGCAAGTACGAGGCCGGCGGCATCGCCAAGGACGGCGCCAAGCTGGTGACGGCTGTGGCTTCCGCCGAGGTCCCGAAATTCACCGTCCTGATCGGCGGCAGCTTCGGGGCGGGAAACTACGGCATGTGCGGCCGCGCCTACAGCCCGCGCTTCCTGTTCACCTGGCCCAACAGCCGCATCTCGGTCATGGGCGGCGAGCAGGCCGCCAGCGTGCTGGCCACCGTCCACCGGGACGCCGCCAAGTGGACGCCCGAGGAGGCCGAGGCTTTCAAGGCGCCGATCCGCCAGCGCTACGAGGACGAAGGCAATCCCTACCACGCAACGGCCCGCCTCTGGGACGACGGGATCATTGATCCGGCGCAAACCCGGGACGTTCTGGGTCTGGCCATCTCGGCGTCGCTGAACGCGCCGATCCCCGAGACCACTTTCGGCGTTTTCCGGATGTAGCTTCCAGGAAGGACCTTCCCATGACCAACCCGATCGCCGATCCCATCGTCGAGGTGCCCGACACTGACGCGATGAGCCCGTTGGTCCACATGGACAGCACGCCGGAAGGCGCGGTCACCGTGTGGATCAATCGGCCGGAGAAGAAGAACGCCTTCGACGCCGCCACGATCGCGGCCTTGCGTCAGACCTTTGAGACCCTGCACGGCGCCGAGGGTGTCCGCGTGGTGTTCCTGCGTGGGGTGGGCGGCGCGTTCAGCGCCGGCGCCGACCTCTCCTGGATGGCCGACGCGGCCGATTGGGACGAGGATGACAATCGCCAGGACGCGCTCGAATTGGCGCACATGCTCAAGGCGTTGCACGATATCCCGGCTCTGACCGTGGCTCTCGTCGAAGGCCCCGCCTTCGGTGGCGGCGCGGGGCTTGTCGCGGCGTGCGACCATGCGCTGGCGCTGGTCGACGCCAAGTTCGCCTTCTCGGAGGTGAAGCTGGGTCTGACGCCGGCGACGATCAGTCCCTACGTCATCCAAGCCCTGGGCCCTCGGACCGCCAAACTCCTGTTCGCCACGGGCCGCGTCTTCGACGCCGATGACGCCTGGGGCTTTGGTCTTGTCGACGAAGTGTTCGAGGATGTCGCCAGCCTTGAGGCCGCCCGTGACGCCCTGATCGCCGAGATGGCGCCCTGCGCGCCCGGCGCGATCGGCGACGCCAAGGCCCTGGTCAACGACTTCGTTGGTCAAAAGCTCGACAAGGGGCTGATCGAAGAGAGCGCGCGTCGCATCGCACGCCGGCGTGTGTCGTCCGAAGGACAAGAAGGCGTGCGCGCTTTCCTGGCCCGTCGCAAGCCGTCCTGGGTCGAATAGGATTCGCCCTCTCAGCCAGGCTCCGTTGGTCTTCGCGTTTTCGCTAGATTGGGTTTCCCGTTGCTCTCTTCCGTCCTGATCGCCAACCGAGGCGAGATCGCCCGCCGTATCATTCGCACCGCTCGCGATCTGGGCGTGCGGACGATCGCCGTCTATTCCGAGGCGGACGCCAATGCGCCGTTCGTCATGGAGGCCGACGCCGCGATCCTGATCGGCCCAGCGCCGGCCAAGGACAGCTATCTGGACCCTCGCAAGATCCTAGCGGCGGCCAAGCAGATGGGCGCCGAGGCGATCCATCCGGGCTATGGCTTCCTGTCCGAGAACGCCGAGTTCGCGCAAAGCGTGATGGACGCGGGGCTCGTCTGGATCGGTCCGCCGCCATCGGCGATCCGGGCCATGGGCCTGAAGGACGCCGCCAAGGCGGTGATGATCAAGGCCGGCGTGCCCACCACGCCCGGTTATCTGGGCGAGGACCAGTCGGTTGACCGCCTCACCGCCGAGGCGGCCAAGATCGGCTATCCGGTGCTGATCAAGGCCGTCGCCGGCGGCGGCGGCAAGGGGATGCGTAAGGTCGAGCGCGCGGAGGACTTCGAGGCCGCGCTGGGCTCGTGCCGGCGCGAGGCCGCGGCGGCCTTCGGCGACGACCGGGTGCTGCTGGAGAAGTACGTCACCCGGCCGCGCCACATCGAGGTGCAGGTGTTCGGCGACAGCCACGGCAATGTCGTCCACCTGTTTGAACGCGACTGCTCGCTGCAACGCCGCCACCAGAAGGTCATCGAGGAGGCGCCGGCGCCGGGCATGGACGAGGCGACCCGGGCCGCCGTCTGCGCCGCGGCGGTCAAGGCCGCCAAGGCCGTGAACTATGTCGGCGCTGGAACGGTCGAGTTTATCGCCGACGCCAGCGAAGGCCTGCGCGCCGACCGTATCTGGTTCATGGAGATGAACACCCGCTTGCAGGTCGAGCATCCAGTGACCGAGATGGTCACCGGGCAGGATTTGGTTGAATGGCAGTTGCGCGTGGCCTCCGGCGAGCCGCTGCCGCTGGAGCAGGACGAGATCACGCTGGACGGCTGGGCCATGGAGGCGCGGCTCTACGCCGAGAACCCGACCACGGGCTTCCTCCCGTCGACGGGCAAGCTCAAGCACTTCCGCCTGCCGGAAGGCGACGTCCGGGTCGACAGCGCGGTCGAGGAGGGGGGCGAGGTCACCCCATTCTACGACCCGATGATCGCCAAGCTGATCGCCCACGGCGCCGACCGCGAGGACGCCGCCCAGCGCTTGGCCGAGGCCTGCGCTCTGGTCGAGGTTTGGCCGGTCAAGACCAACGCCGCGTTCCTGGCCAAATGCGCCAGCCACCCGGACTTCGTCGACGGCGCGGTGGACACCGGCTTTATCGAGGCGCGCCTTGATGAGCTGACGGAACGCACTTTTAGCGACGAGCCTGCCATGGCCGCGATCGGCTGGCGTTTGGACAGCTTCCTGGAGGCGGAGGCCCGGCGCGATCCGTGGGAGCCAGCCCCGTCGAAGTTGCTCGGTTTCCGTATGAATGCGCCCCGGGCGACGATGCATCTGCCGATGTCTACCGACGGCAAGGCCACGCCGCTGCGCGTCGCCCTGATCGGCGGTGGAACCGAAGACTGGTCCTGGGACATCCGCCACGCCGACGGCTCGACCTTCGACGAGGTTACGCGCCTGCCAACCACTTACGGCAAAGGCCCGATCCAAGTGTTCGAGGGTGGCGACGTCGTGGAGTTCGACTTCGTCGCCAGGGTCGGCGGAGCGGGTGAAGGCGGCGCCTCGGATGGCGCGATCCTGTCGCCGATGCCGGGCAAGATCGTCTCGGTCGCGGTGACCGCCGGCGAGGCCGTAAGCAAGGGGCAGACCCTGCTGACCCTAGAGGCCATGAAGATGGAGCACGCAATGGCCGCGCCGTTCGACGGCGTGGTCGCCGAGCTGTCGGCGACGACGGGCGGGCAAGTCAGCGAGGGCGTCTTACTTGCGCGCCTGGAGCCGGCCGCAGGCTGAGTCTGATCCGCGCGCCTCGCCTTCACCCAGCCTCCAGATGACATCGCGACGGCCGCTGTACCGCTCGGCGCCGTGGGAGTAGGCTTCAAGCATGTCGCGTTCCGTCGCCGATCCCCGTCCCGCCCTGCAGTGGCGCGCCGATCAGGCTGCGCGGCCTTTCGAGCGCATCACGCCGCAGGAAACCGCCGTCGGTCTGTCGTTCGATGGTCGCCCGCATACGGTGCTGATGGCCACGCCGGATGATCTGGAGGATCTGGCGCGTGGTTTTGTCGTCACCGAAGCGGTGGCCGCCGTTCAGGACATCGCCGGGATCGACGTTCGGACCGAGGAGCTGGGCGTCCTGGTCGACGTCCGCTTCACGCCGGGCGCGGGGCCCCGCAAGGCTCGTCCGCGCAATCTGGAAGGACGGTCCAGCTGCGGGTTGTGCGGCGTGGAGCGTCTGGCCGACGCTGTGAGACCGCTGCCGACGCTGGCCGCCTCGGACACAGTCCTGGCGCACACCGTCATTCCGCGCGCCCTGGAGAGGCTTGAGGTCGAGCAAGCCCTGGGCCGCCTGACCCGCGCCACTCACGCGGCCGCGTTCTTCTCGCTGGAGGGGGACCTGGTCCTGCTACGCGAGGATGTCGGCCGCCATAACGCGCTGGACAAGCTGGCCGGAGCCTTGCTGCGCGGGGGGCGTGATCCGGCGAAGGGTTTCGTCGTGGTGACCAGCCGTTGCTCGTTCGAGATGGTCGAAAAGACCGTGCGCCTGGGCTGCCCGATCTTGGTGGCGGTGTCGGCGCCGACCGCGTTGGCGATTGATCGGGCGCAGACGGCGAACCTGACGCTTGTGGCTCTGGCGCGCGCCGATGGCCACGCGGTGTTTGCGGGCGCTGAGCGGCTGACCGATCGGATGAGGGAGCCGGCCTGATGGCGGACAACAAGATTCCCGGCGTCCGGACCTATGACGCCCCTGCCGGAGGCTGGGGCGCGCTGAAGGCCGTCGCTGGCGCGCTATCGGACCAGGAAACGGTGATTGAGGGCGGCAAGACCCTGCTGCACGCCAACCAGCCGGAGGGTTTCGACTGTCCCGGTTGCGCCTGGCCAGACCCCAAGCACACCTCGTCTTTCGAGTTCTGCGAGAACGGCGCCAAGGCCGTCGCCTGGGAGGCGACGACCAAGCGCGCCACGCCTGAGGTTTTCGCCCGTCACACCGTTAGCGAGCTGCTGACCTGGAGCGACCACCAGATCGAGGATCTGGGCCGTCTGACCGAGCCGATGGCCTATGACCCGACCGACGATCGCTACAAGGCGATCACCTGGGCGGACGCCTTCTCGCATGTCGGCGCGGCGCTGAAGGCCTTGAACGATCCGAACGAGGCCGAGTTCTACGCCTCGGGCCGCGCGTCGAACGAGGCGGCGTTCCTGTATCAGTTGCTCGGTCGGCGGTTCGGGACCAACAACTTCCCCGACTGTTCGAACATGTGCCACGAGCCCACCAGCGTGGGCCTGCCGGACTCGATCGGCCTGGGCAAGGGCTCGGTGACGCTGGAGGATTTCGACCACGCCGACCTGATCCTGTGTTTCGGCCACAATCCCGGCACCAACCACCCGCGAATGATGGCGACCCTGCGCGAAGCCAGCCGGCGCGGCGCGACGATCCTGGCCTTCAATCCGCTGAAGGAGCGGGCGCTGGAGCGCTTCGCCTCGCCGCAAGATCCGGTCGAGATGGCGACCCTGGGCTCTACGCCCATCGCGTCGGCCTACTACCAGGTGACGATCGGCGGCGACGCGATGCTGGTCCAGGGCATGATGAAGGCCCTGCTGGCTCTGGAGGTGCGGGACGGCGGGGTTCTGGACCACGCCTTCATTGCCGAGCACACGACGGGCTTCGACGCCGTTGTCGAGCAGGTCGAAGCGCTTGACTGGTCGACGATCGAGGCAGGATGCGGCCTGCCGCGCGCGCGGATCGAGGAGGCCGCCGCCATCTACGCTAAGGCCAAGGCGGCGATCCTCTGCTACGGCATGGGCCTGACCCAGCACCGCGATAGCTCGAGCACGGTTCAGCAACTGGTCAATCTGCTGCTGATGCGGGGCAATATCGGACGGCCCGGCGCTGGCATCTGCCCGTTGCGCGGCCATTCCAACGTTCAGGGCGCGCGCACCGTGGGGGTCTGGGAGAAGCCGCCGACCGCGCTTCTGGACGCGATCCGCGACGTCTTCGGCTTCGAGCCGCCGCGCGCTCACGGCCACACCGTGGTCGAGGCGATCGGGGCGATGGAGGCGGGACGGGCCAAGGTGTTCGTGGGCTTGGGCGGAAACTTCGCCGTGGCCGCCCCCGATCCCACCCGCACCTTCGCCGCCATGCGCAAGCTGGATATGGCTGTGCATGTCGCGACTAAACCCAATCGCACCCATCTGCTGGTCGGCAAGGCGGCCTTGCTGCTGCCGTGTCTGGGCCGCACCGAGATGGACGTCCGGGGCGGGGTCCGTCAGGCGGTGACGGTCGAGGACTCCATGTCCATGGTCCATGCGTCGCGCGGTCTCAACGCGCCGGCGTCCGAGCACCTGCTGTCCGAGCCGGCGATCGTCGCGGGGATCGCGGCGGCGACGTTCGGCGAGGATCCCCTGGTGGATTGGTTCGGCCTGGCCGACAACTACGACGCTGTGCGAGACCTGATCGCGCGCGTCTTCCCGTCGGCTTTTGCGGATTACAATGAGCGGGTCCGGATCCCAGGCGGGTTTCGTCTGCCGGTCGGACCTTCTAACCGCGTCTGGCGGACGGCCAGCGGCAAGGCCAACTTCCTGGTCTATGACCCCAAGGGGGGGGATCCGCGCCGGGGCGATCGGGACGTGATGCTGCTGACGACCCTGCGCAGTCACGACCAGTACAATACGACGATCTATGGTCAGGATGACCGTTACAGAGGCGTGTTCGGGCGTCGCGACGTGGTGTTCGCCAGCCCGGAAGATATCGCGCGCCTCGGGCTGGCGGCGGGGGACCGGGTGGACCTTGCGGCGGCATTCGACGAGGGCGGGCGGCGTGTGGCGCGGGGCTTTACCCTGGTGGCGAGGGATATCCCGCCCGGCTGTCTGGCGGCTTATTATCCCGAGACCAATGTGGTGATCGCGCTGGACGACCATGACCAGCGCTCGGGGACCCCGGCCTACAAGTCCGCGCCCGTCCGCCTTCGTCGATCAGCGCTCAACGAAAGCGGTTGTTAGGAGGCTTTGGTCTAAATGCGCGCAGTCTAGGGAGACTTCGCCGCGTGCAGGCTGATCGCATCCGTGTCGATATCGTCGACGTCGCCGCCTTGGGGGCGAGCGAGCGGTCTGCGTGGACGGCTCTACGTGCGGCGACTCCGGACTTGGCCAGCCCTTACTTCGACCTTCGCTTTATCGAGGTCGCCGCCCAGGTCGCGCCGGGCGCAAGGCTGGCCGTGGTGCGCGACGGTGACGCCTTGCGGGGCTTCCTGCCGTTCCAGAGGCGCGGCGCGCTCGTGCAGCCCCTGGCCGCGCCGCTCAGCGATTTCCACGGCCTGATCGCCGCGCCCGGTCTGTCGATCGCCCGGCTGCTGCCGCATCTGCCCGGCGCGCGCCGCGCCCGGTTTGGCGGCTTGGTCGGCCCAAGCGCTGCGGACCTGGCGGGCCTGTCGCCGCGATCGGCCATGGCGGCCGACCTTTCGCAAGGCTTCGACGCATACTTGGCGGGCCGCGATGCGCGCTTTCTCAAGGACAAGCGCCGGCGTCGGCGGGCGCTGGAGCGCGATCACGGTCCGCTGTCCTTCTCTTTCGCGCCGGCGACGCTCGACGACGTGGCTTTGATCGTGGATCGAAAGCGGGCGCAGATCGCCCGGACGCATCAGTACGATGTGTTCGGTTGCGGATGGACCGTGACGCTGCTGGAGCGGCTCGCGACCTCCGGGACCGAGGATTTCGGCCTGCGCATGGCGATGTTGCGGGCAGGGGGCAAGATGGTCGCGGCGGAACTCGGACTGTTGTCCGGTGCGCGCCATCACCTGTGGTTCCCGATCTACGAGCCCGCGTTCGCGCGCTACTCCCCCGGCGCGCTGATGACGCTGGACACCCTGGAGGCGGCGGCGGGCCTGGGGGTCGAGCGGGTCGACTTCGGCGTTGACGCCGATAGCTACAAGCATGACTTCGCCGACCCGGCCGAGGTTGTCTTCGAGGGCTTGATCGAGCGGCGAGGCGGCGCGCGGGGTCAGTCGATGCGGACGATCGGCGCGTCGCGGCTGGCGCGGCGTTTCGACCGGATTGTGGCCTGCGAGCCGGGTCTTGTCGGGCAACTTCGCGGGGGAGGCGGCTTCCTGACCGCGCTGGCCCGCCGTCATCCCCGGCTGGGCGCGGCGCTCGGCCTGAGCTTCGGTCTGGTCGGCCTGACGCTGATGGTCGACTGACCTTGCGCCGAACATGACTTCGGGGTCATGACCTCGAATTAAGTCGAAACGGTGTCAGGCGGTCGGTAGCTTCTCCCCATCGAATTCAACGCATCCCTGGGGAGACACTGATGCGGGCTCTGACCACTCTGGCCGTTCTGGCCATCGCCACGACCGCCGCCGGCGCTGCTGCGGCCGCGCCTTCCGTCAAGATCAAGGACGCGGTCGCTCGCGTCGTCATCATCCCGGAGAACCGGGCTGACGTGAAGGTCGAGTTCCTGACCACCAACGCGTCCCTACCGCTCTCGGTGCGCCAGGAAGGCGAGCAGGTCGTGATCGATGGCGATCTGCGGATGAGCCGGATCAACGGCTGCAACAGCCGTGGCGGCAAGGTCTTCGTGAAGGTGCGCGGCGTGGGCGATGTGTCCTACGACAATCTCCCGGAAGTCGCGGTGCGCACCCCGATGAACGTCAAGGTCCAGGCGGGGGGCGCGGTGTTTGGCTCCATCGGTCGCTCCGATAGCATCGAACTCGGCAACGCCGGTTGCGGCGATTGGACCATCGCCAACACCAAGGGCAAGCTGGAAATCAGTCAGGCCGGATCGGGTGGCGCCAAGGCCGGGACCGCGGCCTATGCCGAGATCAGCATCGCGGGTTCCGGCGATGTCTCTTCCCAGGCGATCGCTGGCGACCTCGAAGCCAATATCGCGGGCTCGGGCGACGTCTGGGTCGCCAGCATCGGCGGCAAGCTGGAAGGCAATATCGCGGGCTCCGGCGACATCACCGTGGCCGGCGGCCGTAGCCGATCGGTCGAGGTCAGCGTGATGGGCTCGGGCGACGTGACCTTCAACGGTGAAGCGGGCGAGGTCGAGCTGTCCGTGATGGGCTCGGGCGACGTCAAGATCGCCAAGGTCACGGGCCCGGTGAAGAAACATGTAGCGGGCTCGGGCGACGTGATCATCGGCCAATAGCGCCACGGACCTAATATATAGAGAGACAACTGGAACGCCCCGGCGATCGTCTCGCCGGGGCGTTTTCGCGTTCGAGGGCTTGCTTCGGGGCAGGGAGGGGCCTAGTCAGAACCCGCCCGACGACTCGCGTCCCACAAAGTCGCGACGAACCGGACAGAGCGCTTGACGAAACCGATTCCGGAACGTACAAGCGCGCCTCTGTTGGACCGGCTGTGAGCTCTCGGGCTCAAACGCGGTTCGCGAGACGCCCGGACATAGCGCCGCTAACCTTCCTCGGAAGGGGTGCAATATCTGGTCATCACCCCCGACAGGCGACTGTTGGGGACATTTGTTTTGCGGACGCTGCGTACGGAGCCCACCTGGGTTCCGAGTTGGTCTTTGAAATGGTTCGAGACGCGGGCGCAGCCCACTAGGAAACCGAGCGATATGGATCGTCAGAACATCCGCATCCGGCTCAAGGCCTTCGATCACCGCGTGTTGGATCATTCCACGCGCGAGATCGTCAATACGGCCAAGCGTACGGGTGCGACGGTGCGGGGCCCCATCCCCCTGCCCACGCTTATCGAGAAATTCACTGTCAACCGTTCGCCGCACGTCGACAAGAAGTCGCGCGAGCAGTTCGAGATCCGTACGCACAAGCGCGTTCTCGACATCGTTGACCCGACTCCGCAGACCGTGGACGCGCTGATGAAGCTCGACCTGTCGGCCGGCGTTGACGTCGAAATCAAGCTGTAAGGAGGGCCGATCCATGACTCTCCCCACCCAACGCACTGGCGTCATCGCCAAGAAGCTCGGCATGACCCGCTTCTTCGACGAAGCTGGTCAGCACGTGCCGGTCACCGTCCTGTCGCTCGACGGTTGCCAGGTTACGGGCGTTCGCACCGTTGAGAAGGACGGCTACACCGCCCTGCAACTGGGCGCTGGCGCCAAGAAGGCCAAGAACACCTCCAAGGCCATGCGCGGCCACTTCGCGAAGGCGGCCGTTGAGCCGAAGCGCGTCGTCGCTGAATTCCGCGTCGAGGAAAACGCCCTGATCGAAGTCGGCGCCGAACTGACGGCCGACCACTTCGTCGCCGGCCAGAAGGTCGACATCCAAGGCGTGACCGTCGGTAAGGGTTTCGCCGGCGCCATGAAGCGCTGGAACTTCGGCGGTCTGCGCGCCACCCACGGTGTTTCGGTCTCGCACCGTTCGCACGGTTCGACCGGTAACCGCCAGGACCCGGGTCGTACGTTCCCGGGCAAGAAGATGGCCGGTCACCTGGGTCAAGAAACCGTCACCACGCTGAACGTCACCGTCTGGAAGGTCGACGTCGAGCGCGGCCTGATCCTGGTCAAGGGCGCCGTCCCGGGCCACGAAGGCAGCTACGTGAAGGTTCGCGACGCCGTGAAGAAGGCTCTGCCGGCTGACGCTCCGCGTCCGGGCGCCTTCCGCAAGGCTGGCGAAGCTGCTCCGGCCGCTGCTGAGACCCCCGCTGAAGAGGCCCCCGCGGCTGTGACCGAAGAGGGCGAAGGCTAATGAAACTCGACGTCATCAAACTGGACGGCGGCAAGGCCGGTTCCGTTGATCTCGACGACGCCATCTTCGGCATCGACGAGATCCGCGGCGACATCCTGCAGCGCGTCGTCACCTGGCAGCTGGCCAAGCGCCGCTCGGGTAACCACAAGATTCAAGTTCGTAACGAGGTCTCTCGTACGAGCAAGAAGATGTACAAGCAGAAGGGCACCGGCGGCGCCCGTCACGGCTCGCGCCGTGCGGCCCAGTTCGTCGGCGGCGCCAAGGCCCACGGTCCCGTGGTCCGCAGCCACGCCTTCGATCTGCCCAAGAAGATCCGCGCCCTGGCCCTGAAGCACGCTCTGTCGTCGAAGGCCAAGTCGGGCTCGCTGGTCGTCCTGGACAGCGCCGTTCTGACCGAAGCCAAGACGGCCGCTCTGCGCGCCAACTTCGACAAGATCGGTCTGAAGAACGCCCTGGTCATCGCCGGTCCGGAAGTGGACGCGAACTTCAAGCTCGCCGCCCGCAACATCCCGAACGTGGATGTCCTGCCGAACGCCGGCCTGAACGTCTACGACGTGCTGCGTCGCCAAACCCTCGTCCTGACCAAGGACGCGGTCGAAGCGATCTCGGCCCGTTTCGCTGAGAAGGAAGCCGCCTAATGGCCGCCACCGCTCGCCACTACGACACGATCCTGTCGCCGGTGATCACCGAAAAGACGACCCTGCTCAGCGAGCAGAACAAGGTTGTCTTCAAGGTGGCCAACGACGCGACCAAGGACGAAATCGCCGCCGCCGTCGAAGAGCTGTTCAAGGTCAAGGTGACCAAGGTCAACACCATCGTGACCAAGGGCAAGACCAAGCGCTTCCGCGGTATCGTGGGTCGTCGCAACGACGTCAAAAAAGCGATCGTGACCCTGGCCGAAGGCCAGTCGATCGACATCACGACGGGGCTCTAAGACATGGCCTTGAAGCAATTTAACCCGACCAGCCCCGGCCAGCGCGGCCTGGTGCTGATCGACCGCAGCGAACTTCACAAGGGTCGCCCCGAGAAGAAGCTCGTCGAAGGCCTGACCAAGTCGGGCGGTCGCGGCGGCAACGGCCGTATCGCGGTCCGTTTCCGCGGCGGCGGCGCCAAGCGCCTGTACCGTCTGGTCGACTTCAAGCGCCGCAAGCAAGGCGTGGCTACGGTCGTTCGTCTCGAGTACGACCCCAACCGCACCGCCTTCATCGCCCTGATCAAGTATCAGGCCGACGGTGAGCTGGCCTACATCCTGGCCCCGCAACGCCTGAAGGCCGGCGACGAAGTCGTCACGGCTGAAAAGGTCGACGTGAAGCCGGGCAACGCCTCGCCGCTGCGCACGCTGCCGATCGGCACGATCATCCACAACATCGAGCTGAAGCCCGCCAAGGGCGGTCAGATCGCCCGTTCGGCTGGCGCCTACGCCCAGCTGGTCGGTCGTGACGCCGGTTACGCCCAGATCCGCCTGAACTCGGGCGAGCTGCGCATGGTGCTCGATACGTGCATGGCCACCGTCGGCGCCGTTTCGAACCCCGACCACATGAACCAGAACCTCGGCAAGGCCGGTCGTTCTCGTCACATGGGCCGTCGCCCGCACGTCCGCGGTGTCGCCATGAACCCGGTCGACCACCCGCACGGTGGTGGTGAAGGCCGGACCTCGGGCGGTCGCCACCCGGTGACCCCGGCTGGTAAGCCGACCAAGGGCGCCAAGACCCGCGTCAACAAGGCCACGGATAAGTTCATCATCCGCTCGCGCCACAAAGCGAAGAAGGGCCGCTAAGCCATGACCCGCTCCGTCTGGAAAGGCCCGTTTGTCGACGGGTACCTCCTGAAGAAGGCCGATGCCGCTCTGTCGTCGGGCCGCAAGGACGTCATCAAGACCTGGTCGCGTCGCTCGACGATCATGCCGCAGTTCGTCGGCCTGACCTTCGGCGTGCACAACGGCCACAAGCACGTTCCCGTGCTCGTGTCGGAAGACATGGTCGGCATGAAGTTCGGCGAATTCGCGCCGACCCGGAACTTCCCGGGTCACGCCGCCGACAAGAAGGCCAAGAGGAAGTAATCATGGCCAAGCAAAAGCAAGCTCGCCGCCTCGACGGCGCCGAAGCGATGGCCAAGGTTCGCACCCTGCGCACCAGCCCGCGCAAGCTGAACCTGGTCGCTCAGTCCATCCGTGGCCTGAACGTCCAGCGCGCTCTCAACGAGCTCGAGTTCAGCCACAAGCGCATCGCTCAGGACGTCCGCAAGGCGCTGTACTCGGCGATCTCGAACGCCGAGAACAACCACAACCTCGACATCGACTCCCTGGTCGTCGCCGAGGCCTATGTGGGTAAGAACCTGATCATGAAGCGTTTCTCGCCCCGCGCTCGCGGTCGCGCGACGCGCGTTGAGAAGCCGTTCTCCGAGATCACGATCGTGGTCCGCGAACTGGGTGAGGCCGCCTAATGGGTCAGAAAGTCAATCCGGTCGGGCTGCGGCTCGGCATCAACCGCACCTGGGACAGCCGTTGGTTCGCCGACGGCAACCAGTACGGCAAGCTGCTGCACCAAGACCTCGCGGTCCGCGCCGCTCTGAAGAAGCGCCTGTACCAAGCTGGTGTCTCGCGCATCATCATCGAGCGTCCGCACAAGAAGTGCCGCGTGACGATCTATGCCGCCCGTCCGGGCGTCATCATCGGCAAGAAGGGCGCTGACATCGACAAGCTCCGCAAGGACCTGTCGGTGATGACCGAGGGCGAAGTCCACCTGAACATCGTCGAGATCCGCAAGCCGGAAACCGACGCTCAGCTGGTCGCCGAGTCCATCGCTCAGCAGCTCGAGCGCCGTATCGCGTTCCGTCGCGCCATGAAGCGCTCGATCCAGTCGGCCGTGCGCCTCGGCGCCAAGGGCATCCGGATCAACGTTTCGGGTCGTCTGGGCGGCGCTGAAATCGCTCGCATGGAGTGGTACCGCGAAGGCCGCGTGCCGCTGCACACCCTGCGCGCCGACATCGACTTCGGTTTCGCCGAAGCCAAGACCACCTACGGCATCATCGGCGTGAAGACCTGGATCTTCAAGGGCGAGGTGCTCGAGCATGATCCGATGGCGCTCGACAAGCGTCTGGCGACCGAATCCGGCCCGGCCGGTGAAGGTGGCGGACGTGAGCGTGGTGATCGTCCCGACCGGGGCGACCGTCGTGACCGTCGCGATCGCGCCTAAGGATTAGATCGCCATGCTGTCTCCGAAGAAGACCAAATTCCGCAAGCAGTTCAAGGGCCGCATCCACGGCACTTCGAAGGGCGGCACCCTGCTGAACTTCGGTTCGTACGGCCTGAAGGCCGTCGAGCCGGAGCGCATCACGGCCCGTCAGATCGAAGCCGCCCGTCGCGCCATCACCCGCCAGATGAAGCGTCAAGGCCGCGTCTGGATCCGTATCTTCCCGGACGTGCCGGTCACTGGCAAGCCGGCGGAAGTCCGGATGGGTAAGGGTAAGGGCGCCGTGGATTACTGGGCCGCTCGCGTGGCTCCGGGCCGCATCATGTTCGAAATCGACGGCGTGCCGGACGATATCGCGCGTGAAGCGCTCCGCCTTGGCGCCGCCAAGCTGCCGATCCGCACCCGTGTTGTCACCCGCATCGATGCGGGCGTGGCTCAGGAGGCCTGAGGCTCATGAAGATCGCTGAAATCCGGGGCATGACCCCCGACCAGCTGGCCGACACCCTGATCAGCCTGAAGAAGGAGCAGTTCAACCTGCGCTTCCAGGCCGCCACGGGCCAGGTCGAAAAGACCCACCGCGTCAACGAAATCCGCAAGGATATCGCGCGGATCAAGACCGTGCTGCGCGCCAAGGCCGCGGCGTAAGGAGAACGATATGCCCAAGCGTATCCTCGAAGGGGTCGTCGTCTCCGATAAGGGCGACAAGACCGTGGTGGTGAAGGTTGAACGGACCATCGTCCACCCGGTTCTGAAGAAGATCGTGCGTCAGTCGAAGAAGTATCACGCGCACGACGAAGCCAACGCGTACAAGGCCGGTGAAGCTATCCGCATCATCGAGTGCGCTCCGAAGTCCAAGCTGAAGACCTGGGAAGTGCTTCCCAAGGCTTCGGCTTAATCTGGAAGGTTTAGACCATGATCCAGATGCAAACTAACCTGGAAGTCGCCGACAACTCTGGCGCTCGCCGGGTCATGTGCATCAAGGTGTTGGGCGGCGCTGGCCGTCGCTACGCCAGCGTGGGCGACGTCATCGTCGTCTCCGTCAAGGAAGCCATTCCGCGCGGTCGCGTGAAGAAGGGTGACGTGCTTCGCGCCGTCGTCGTTCGGGTGAATCAAAATCTGAAGCGCAAGGATGGCTCGGTCATCCGCTTCGATAAGAACGCCGCGGTGATCGTGAACAAGCAGAGCGAGCCGGTCGGCACGCGGATCTTCGGCCCGGTTCCCCGCGAACTGCGCGCCAAGAACCACATGAAGATCATCTCCCTCGCTCCGGAGGTGCTGTAATGGCCGCTAAGATCAAGAAGGGCGACCGCGTCGTCGTTCTGGCCGGCAAGGACAAGGGCAAGCAAGGCTCCGTCCTGCAAGTCCTGCCGAAGGACAACCGGGTCGTCGTGGAAGGCGTGAACATGGTTTCGCGTCACACCAAGCCGACCCAAGCCGATCCGCAAGGCGGCATCAAGAACAAGGAAGCCGCGCTGCACGTCTCGAACGTCGCCGTCGTGGACTCCAACGGCAAGCCCACCCGCGTCGGTTTCAAGATCGAAGGCGACAAGAAGGTGCGCGTCGCCAAGACGACCGGCGAGGTGATCAATGGCTGATCAAGCTTACGAGCCCCGGCTGAAAACCGTTTATCGCGAGCGCATCCGCGCCGCGATGAAGGAGCAGTTCGGCTACACCAACGAGATGCAGATCCCCAAGCTGGACAAGATCGTCCTGAACATGGGTATCGGTGAGGCCGTGGCCGACTCCAAGAAGGCCCAGACCGCTCTGAAGGACCTGCAAGCGATCGCCGGCCAAAAGCCCGTCGCGACCCGCGCCCGCAAGTCGATCGCCGGCTTCAAGCTGCGCGAAGGCATGGTGGTCGGCGCCAAGGTCACCCTGCGCAAGGACCGGATGTACGAATTCCTCGACCGCCTGGTCACGATCGCGCTGCCGCGCGTGAAGGACTTCCGTGGTCTGAACGGCAAGAGCTTCGACGGCCGTGGCAACTACGCCATGGGCCTGAAGGAGCACCTGGTGTTCCCGGAAATCAACTATGACCAGATCGAACAGATCTGGGGCATGGACATCATCGTCTGCACCACTGCGAAGTCCGATCAGGAAGCCAAGGCTCTCCTGAAGGAATTCCAGTTCCCGTTCGTGAACTAAGAGCGGGAAGGGAAAGAAACCATGGCCAAGAAAAGCGCCGTCAACCGCAACGAAGCCGTCAAGGCTCTCGTCAAGAAGTTCGCCGAGAAGCGCGCCGCGCTGAAGGCGATCGCCAACGACGAAAGCCTGCCGCTCGAGGAACGCTTCGAGGCTCGCCTCAAGCTCGCCAAGCTGCCGCGTAACAGCGCCGCGATCCGCATCCGCAATCGCTGCGAAGTCACCGGCCGTCCGCGCGCCTATTACCGTAAGCTCAAGATGAGCCGTGTGGCCCTCCGCGAACTGGGTTCGCAAGGCCAGATCCCCGGCCTCGTCAAGTCGAGCTGGTGAGGACGATCAGATGTCGATGAACGATCCCCTGAGCGATATGATCGCTCGCATCAAGAACGCCGCCCAACGCAAGCGGTCCAAGGTCTCGACGCCGGCTTCCAAGCTGCGCGCCCGCGTCCTGGACGTGCTGGCCGACGAAGGCTACATCCGCGGCTACTCGCTGGTCGAGAAGCCCGGCGCGTTCCCCGAATTCGAGATCGAGCTCAAGTACTTCGACGGTGAGCCCGTGATCGCCGAGATCAGCCGCGTGTCCAAGCCTGGCCGTCGCGTCTACTCCTCGATCAAGGACCTGAAGCCGATCAAGAACGGCCTGGGCATCTCGATCCTGTCGACGCCGAAGGGCGTCATGTCGGACACCGCTGCACGCGACGCTAACGTCGGCGGCGAAGTCCTCTGCCGCGTCTACTAGGCGCGGGAGGGAAAGAGCATGTCACGTATCGGTAAGAAAGCCGTCGCAATCCCCTCGGGCGTGCAAGTCACGCTCGCGGGTCAGACGGTCACGGTGAAGGGCCCCAAGGGTCAACTGTCGTGGACGATCGCCGACGAAGTCGAAGTCAAGCAAGAGGGCTCCGAGCTCGTGCTGGCTCCGCGCGTCGACACGAAGCGCGCCAAGGGCATGTGGGGTCTGTCCCGCACGCTGGTGGCCAACATGGTGCACGGTGTCACCGTCGGGTTCGAGGAAAGCCTCGAACTGGTCGGCGTTGGTTACCGCGCGGCCATGAAGGGCACGGCCCTCAGCCTCCAACTCGGTTTCAGCCACGATGTGGACGTTGCGGCCCCGGCCGGCGTCACCTTCGCGGTGCCGAAGCAAACCGAAATCAAGATCGCCGGCATCGACAAGCAGGCGGTTGGTGAGATTGCCGCGAAGATCCGCCGCATTCGTCCGCCGGAGCCCTACAAGGGCAAGGGCGTGCGTTATGCTGGCGAGAAGGTTCGCCGCAAGGAAGGCAAGAAGAAGTAAGCCATGGCGCTCTCTCCTCGTGAATCGGCGGCCAAGCGCGCTCAGCGCGTTCGCACCCGCCTCAAGAGCCTCGCCAACGGTCGTCCGCGTCTGTCGGTCTTCCGTTCGTCGAAGAACATCTACGCCCAGATCATCGATGATGCTCGCGGCGTGACCCTGGCGTCGGCCTCCACTCTGGAAGCCGAAGGCAAGGGCGCGGACAAGGATGCCGCGGCCAAGGTCGGCAAGCTCGTCGCCGAGCGCGCCATCGAAAAGGGCGTCAAGGACGTCGTCTTCGACCGGGGCGGCTACATCTTCCACGGCCGGGTGAAAGCCCTGGCCGACGCCGCGCGCGAAGCCGGCCTGAACTTCTAAGGGAACAAAAATGGCTCGTGGTGAACAACAGCGCGGTGAAGGCGGTCAACGCCGTGACCGTCGCGACCGCAACGCCCCCGAAGAGCGGGTCGACAGCGACATCGTCGAAAAGCTCGTCCACATCAACCGCGTCGCCGCCACCGTGAAGGGTGGTCGTCGCTTCAGCTTCGCTGCTCTGATGGTCGTTGGCGACCAAAAGGGCCGCGTCGGCTTCGGTCATGGCAAGGCGCGTGAAGTGCCGGAAGCCATCCGCAAGGCGACCGAAGAAGCCAAGAAGACGATGATCCGCGTTCCGCTGCGCGAATCCCGCACCCTGCACCACGACGGCGCTGGCCGTTGGGGCGCCGGCAAGGTGATGATGCGCGCGGCGCCTCCCGGCACCGGCGTCATCGCCGGCGGTCCGATGCGCGCGGTTCTCGAAACCCTGGGCGTCCAGGACGTCGTGGCCAAGTCGACGGGTTCCTCGAACCCGTACAACATGGTGCGCGCCACGTTCGAGGCCCTGAAGGTGCAATCGTCGCCCCGCCAGATCGCCGCCAAGCGCGGCAAGAAGGTTGGCGACATCCTCGGCCGCCGCGCCGACGGCGCTTCGGCGCCGGAAGCCATCGAGGGCTAAGTCATGGCTGAAGCTAAGACCGTTACGGTTCGCCAAACCGGCAGCCCGATCCGTCGGGAAAAGGACCAGCGCGCCACGCTCGTGGGTCTGGGCCTGAACCGCGTGGGTCGTGTCTCGACCCTGCAGGACAACCCGTCGACCCGCGGCATGATCCGCAAGGTCCAGCACCTGCTGGAAATCGTCGAGTAGTTCTTCTACGCGATGCGAATTACGCCACCCCGGAGCGATCCGGGGTGGTTTTCGTTTGAATTCGCGCATTCGCCCCATTGAGTTTTCTCGCGTTTTGGGGTTTTAAGCGCGCTCTGTTTTTCAAAAGCCGAGTCCAGCCCCCGGCTGGGCGCAGATCTCCAAGGAGAGGCACATATGACCAAGCTGAACGAACTGGCTCCCCGCGAAGGCTCGACCAAGGGCCGCATGCGCGTCGGCCGTGGCCCGGGTTCGGGCAAGGGCAAGACCGCCGGTCGCGGTGTGAAGGGCCAGAAGGCGCGCTCGGGCGTCGCCATCAACGGTTTCGAAGGCGGCCAGATGCCGCTGCACATGCGCATGCCGAAGCGCGGCTTCAACAACCCCTTCCGCCTGGAGTTCGCCGAAGTGAACCTGTGGCGCCTGGAGCAGGCCGTCGCTGCGGGCAAGATCAAGAAGGGCGCCGAGCTGGGCGCTGCTGAACTGGTCGCCGCCGGCGTCATCCGTCGTGAACTCGACGGCGTGAAGCTGCTGGGCAAGGGCGAAATCAAGACCGCCCTGAAGCTGACCGTCTATTCGGCCACCGAGGCCGCCATCAAGGCCGTCGAGGCCGCCGGTGGTTCGGTCACCGTGACCAAGAAGGCCAAGGCGCAAGCCGAAGCCTAAGGGGCATATGTCATCCCGTTGAGCGCCTGGCGCTTTCGGGACCGCGTTTTCGACCGGGATGACAGAATTACGAGGCTCGCCGTGACATCGCGGCGGGCCTCACCTATTTGTGGCGCTCTCCTCGGATCACCGTGATCCAGGAAACCTTATTTCAGAGCGCGATCGCCACCGAAGCGGTATTGGCTTTCGACGATCGCGCTCCTGAGTCGTGGGGATCTGTATGGCCTCGGCCGCCGAACAACTCGCAGCCAATATGAATTTCAGCTCGTTCCAGAAGGCGAGCGAACTTCACAAGCGTATCTGGTTCACGATCATCGCCCTGGTCGTCTACCGCCTTGGCACCTACGTCCCGATCCCCGGCATCGACCCGGTCGCCTTCGCCTCGCTGTTCAGCCAGAACAGCAAGGGCATCCTGGGCATGTTTGACATGTTCTCTGGCGGCGCCGTCGAGCGGATGGCGATCTTCTCGCTGAACGTCATGCCCTACATCAGCGCCTCGATCATCGTGCAGCTGATGGGCACGGTGTATCCGCCGTGGGAAAAGCTGAAGAAGGAAGGCGGGGAGGCGGGCCGCAAGACCCTGAACCAATACACCCGCTATCTGGCGGTGATCCTTGCCATTGTTCAGTCGGCCTCTATCGCCATGGGTATCGTGGCGCAGCCTGGCGTCGTCGCCGACGGCGTGGGCCAGACGTTCTTCATCGTATCGACCATCGTCTCGCTGACCGGCGGCACTATGTTCCTGATGTGGCTGGGCGAGCAGATCACCAGCCGTGGCGTCGGCAACGGCGTGTCGCTGATCATCTTCGCCGGCATCGTGGCGCGTCTGCCGATCATCCTGATGCAGATGCTGACCCAGGGCCAGTCGAACAACAACTACATGCCGCTGTTCCTGGTGGTGATCGGCGGCGTGGCCGCGATCCTGGCCATCGTGTTCATGGAGCGCTCGCAGCGCCGCCTGCTGGTTCACTATCCCAAGCGCCAGCAAGGCAACCGCATGATCGGGGGCGAAAGCTCGTTCATGCCGTTGAAGATCAACACTGCTGGCGTCATCCCGCCGATCTTCGCCTCGTCGCTGCTGCTGCTGCCGACGACCGCCCTGCAGTTCGTCCAGACAGCCAACCTGCCCGACTGGGCCGGCTGGCTGCCGAGCGTGGTCGGGGCGCTCCAGCACGGCCACCCGGCGTTTCTGATCCTCTATGCGCTGCTGATCATCTTCTTCTCGTTCTTCTACACCTCGGTGGTGTTCAATCCGGACGAGACGGCCGAGAACCTGCGCAAGTACGGCGGCTTCCTGCCGGGCATCCGTCCAGGTAAGCGGACCGCCGAGTATCTGGACTATGTGCTGACCCGGCTGACCGTGATCGGCGCGGCCTATATCACCGCCGTCTGCGTCGCGCCGGAACTGGCGATGATGGCGATCAAGTCTAACCAGTTCGCCTTGGGCGGCACTTCGATCCTGATCGTCGTGACCGTGACGATGGACACGGTCGCTCAGATCCAGTCGCATCTGCTGGCGCACCAGTACGAGGGACTGATCAAGAAGTCGAAGCTGCGGGGCGGTCGCAACCGCTAAACGCGGACTTGTTTCGAAACCAGGCGTCGGAAGTCGGTTTGTCGCAAAACTGACTTCCGTTTTCTCCCGGCGCAATCTAGGTCTGCGGAGGGAGGAGCGGGCGGAGACCCGCCAACGCGCGAAGGGGCATTTATGAATCTGATCCTGTTCGGCCCGCCGGCGGCGGGGAAGGGGACCCAGGCCAAACGCCTGGTCACGGAGCGTGGCATGGTCCAGCTCTCGACCGGCGACATGCTGCGCGCGGCGATCGCCTCGGGCTCGGAGCTGGGTCAGCGCGTCAAGGGCGTGCTGGATCGCGGCGAGCTGGTGACCGACGAGATCGTCATCGCCCTGATCGAAGATCGCCTGCCCGAAGCCGAAGCGGCTGGCGGCGCGATCTTCGACGGCTTCCCCCGTACGGTCGCTCAGGCCGAGGCGCTGGATAAAATGCTGGCGGCGCGCGGTCAGAAGATCGACGTCGTTCTCCGACTCAAGGTAGACGAGCCGGCCCTGATCGAACGGATCAAGAAGCGGTTCGAAGAGCAGGGACGGCCCGACGACAATCCGGAAGTCTTCGTGACTCGTCTGGCCGCGTACAACGCTCAGACCGCGCCGCTGCTGCCCTACTATCAAGGGCAGGGTAAGCTGACGGAACTGGATGGCATGGGGACCGTCGAAACGGTCGCCGCGTCGATCGACAACGCGCTGGAGCCCGTCGCCGCAGGATGACTATCCGGCAGCGATAAGCGGGCCCCATCTCTGAGGAGAGCGTGACTTTGCTCACGCGCCTGTGGTCGATTAAGAAAGCCCGAATTTGGGGGATGTCTCCCGGATTCAGTTGTTGACGGAAGCGAAACGATCCCTATAACGGGGCGCTTCCGCGAAAGGGCGCGATCCGTGCGCGCCGGTTTGGATCCCTGATCCGGCCGGGCGCGCCGTTCGCGTCTTTAGTGCGTGACTAGGAGAACATTAGACGTGGCCCGTATCGCAGGCGTCAACATCCCGACGAACAAGCGCGTTTTGATCGCGCTTCAGTACATTCACGGCATCGGCCAAAAGTCGGCTCGTGAAATCATCACGAAGGTGGGCATCGAGGATGCGCGTCGCGTCAATCAGCTGACCGACGCCGAGGTCCTCGCGATCCGCGAGACGATCGACCGTGACTACACCGTCGAGGGCGACCTGCGTCGCGAGAACTCGATGAACATCAAGCGTCTGATGGACCTGGCCTGCTATCGCGGCCTGCGTCACCGTAAGGGCCTGCCGGTCCGCGGTCAGCGCACCCACACGAACGCCCGCACCCGCAAGGGTCCGGCCAAGCCGATCGCCGGCAAGAAGAAGTAAGGTAGCCTGACCGATGGCCAAGGAACCGGCTCGCGTTAAACGTCGCGAACGCAAGAACATCACCTCGGGCGTGGCGCACGTGAACGCCTCGTTCAACAACACCATGATCACCATCACCGACGCCCAGGGCAACACGATCTCGTGGTCCTCGGCCGGCATGATGGGCTTCAAGGGTTCGCGCAAGTCGACCCCGTACGCCGCGCAGATGGCCGCCGAAGACGCGGGCAAGAAGGCTGCCGAGCACGGCGTGAAGACGCTGGAAGTCAACGTTTCGGGTCCGGGTTCGGGCCGTGAATCGGCTCTGCGCGCGCTGCAAGCCGCGGGTATGACCATCACGACCATCCGCGACGTCACGCCGATCCCGCACAACGGCTGCCGTCCGCCCAAGCGTCGTCGCGTCTAGTACTTTTTAGACCACAATCTTCCTTCGCCGGCTGCGTAAACCGCGGCCGGCGAGCCGCGTTCAAGGGACCCGACCACGTGATCGAAAGAAACTGGAACGAGCTGATCCGTCCTGAGAAGCCGCAAATCGAAACCGGCGCCGATGCGACCCGCAAGGCCCGTATCGTCGCTGAACCGCTTGAGCGCGGCTTCGGCGTGACGCTCGGCAACGCTCTGCGTCGCGTTCTCCTCTCGTCGCTGCAAGGCGCCGCCGTCACCGCCATCCAGATCGATGGCGTGGTGCACGAATTCTCCTCGCTCGAAGGCGTCCGTGAAGACGTCGTCGACATCGTTCTGAACATCAAGCAACTGGCCGTGCGCATGCACGCCGAAGGCCCCAAGCGCATGACCCTGCGCGCCACGGGCCCCGGCCCGGTGACCGCGGGTCAGATCGAAACCCCGGCCGATATCGAGATCCTGAACCCCGACCACGTGCTCTGCACGCTGGACGACGGCGCTTCGGTGCGCATGGAGTTCACGGTCAACAACGGCAAGGGCTATGTCCCGGCCGACCGCAACCGTCCGGAAGACGCGCCGATCGGCCTGATCGCCGTCGACGCGCTGTACTCGCCGGTCAAGCGCGTCGCCTACCGCGTCGAGCCGACCCGCCAGGGCCAGTCGCTGGACTACGACAAGCTGATCCTGGAAGTGGAAACCAACGGCGCCGTCACTCCGGTGGACGCTGTGGCCTACGCCGCCCGGATCCTGCAGGACCAACTGCAGATCTTCATCACCTTCGAGGAACCGAAGGCCAAGTCGGCCGACGAGTCCAAGCCGGAACTGCCGTTCAACCCGGCCCTGCTGAAGAAGGTCGACGAGCTGGAGCTGTCGGTCCGTTCGGCCAACTGCCTGAAGAACGACAACATCGTCTACATCGGCGACCTGATCCAGAAGACCGAAGCCGAGATGCTCCGCACCCCGAACTTCGGCCGCAAGTCGCTGAACGAAATCAAGGAAGTGCTCGCCGGCATGGGTCTGCACCTCGGCATGGACGTGCCGAACTGGCCGCCGGAGAACATCGAAGACCTGGCTAAGAAGTTCGAAGACCAGATCTAAGACTTCCAAGCCTAACGCGCTTAATCCGGGCCGCGTCTTTCGGGATGCGGCCTGGGCCTTTTGAAGCCGCTAACGCGGTGGAGGGCCCCGGCGCTTCGCTCTGACCGGGTCGGGACAGACCAGGATTGGTGACAATCAGGCGCTCACTGGTTTTGCGCCGTTCGGGCTGATCGCCCAGGAGATACAAAATGCGTCACGGTAAGGCTCACCGTAAACTCGGCCGCACCTCGGCTCACCGCACCGCCATGTTCGCCAACATGTCGGCCTCGCTGATCAAGCACGAGCAGATCGTCACCACCCTGCCCAAGGCCAAGGAACTGCGTCCGATCGTCGAAAAGCTGGTCACCCTGGCCAAGCGCGGCGACCTGCACGCCCGTCGTCAGGCCATCAGCTCGGTTCGCGACGTCGAACAAGTCGGCAAGCTCTTCGCGGTCCTCGGCCCGCGCTACAAGGACCGTCAGGGCGGCTACATCCGCGTCCTGAAGGCCGGCTTCCGCTATGGCGACAACGCCCCGATGGCCGTGATCGAATTCGTCGACCGCGACGTCTCGGAAAAGGGCAAGGACTCCGGTCCGGTCTACGCGAACGAAGCCGAAGACTAAGAGATTTCAGCCTCGGCTGAGCAAGAAGGCCCCGGAGCGATCCGGGGCCTTTTTCTTTGGCTTTCAGCGTCTGAGCCCCTTCGGGCGAGTTCCCGGCGGCTTCTATTCGAAGCAGGATGTCGGCGCCGGCCCCAGACTCGCGCCGACGTAGCAGGGTTTGCCCAACATGTGATCAAGCGCAGGGCGCAAGATCGTCAGATGGCTCGCGCCGAACACGACCAGAACGGTCTCGCCCCTGCCGAGATGATCGGCGATGACGCTCAGGAGGAACGCGTCGCGCGCGCGCCCGACCGCCGCCGAAATCTTGTTGGTGCTGAAGTCGCCATCAACCAGCGGGCCGACTTCTTCGAGCTTGAAGTTGCGGTCGAAGGCTTGACCGTTCGCTTGTTTGTACCAGTCCGCCCACGCGGCGTAGTCGGGCAGCAGCGCCTCGGACAGCCCCAGCCGACTTCTATTGCGGATCAGTTCGCTCTCGATGAGCGCCGTCACACGGGGATCTCCGCCATCAGTGATCCTCTGCTCTCTGATCCATTGAGGCACGGAGCGGAGGGTATAGAAGCCCAGCAGGTCAATGGCCGAGATGCCGTCCGCGAGCGTGCGATCGCGAACATCGCTATCGTCGGGTTCGCCGCCCCAAATGCGCGCCTGCTGTTGAACGGCGCCGCGTAAAGCCGGAACGCTTTCGCCTCCCACCACAAAGCCATCGGTCTCGGTCTGGCTCTCGAGCCAACGCAGGGTGCGCGGCGCGTTCGGCCCTCGCGAATAGGGGAAACCCTCGGCGATGAGGGCGTTGAAATGCTCGCGCGCGTAAGCCTCTGCGATGAGCTTGAACGTATGGCTATCCGAGCGCGTCGAATGTTTAGCGCCCACGAACACCAAGTTCCGTCCTCGCCACCGATAGACGACCGCGAGCGCTTCGTCCGGTTGCTGGTCTCGCAACACCCGACTCCATGGGGCCAGTCGCGTGGCGTCCGGGCGGGGCGCGCTGGCGCAACTCGCCAACAGGGTCCCACACAGAAGCAAGGTCAGTCCTGGGTTACGCATTCTGCTCTCGGTGTCGCACGGCCGAAACCGGGGGGTTATGAGCAAGGGTCGCCTATCGCCCACGATGCCACCTGGGTGTCCTGGGCGGCCCCCTCACTCCTTCGTCAGGTCCTGCCGCCGGAACAGCCACACCGCGCCAGCCGTCAACGCTGCGACCCAGGCCAGCAGCACCGCTAGCGCCACGCCGGCCGAACCGCTCGCCGGGCCTAGGGTTGTTGCATCCAGCAGCGCCGCGCGCAGCAGGTCGGCGTCGTAGACGGGGAGGGAGAGGAGTTTCCAGCTGGGCGCCTCGTTTTGCTCCAGCAGCCGCAGAGAGCCTGCCAGGATCGTCTGGACGAACCGGAAGCCCAGGCACGCGATCACCACGCCCATGGTGGAGCGCGACAGGATCGCGACGCACGCGGCCAGGGACGCCAGGGTCATGGCCTCAAGCCAGGTGATGGCCAGCACGCCGATGATGTCGAACAGGTTGCGGTCGAACATCGACACAGTCAGGCTCTTGCTGTTGATCGCGGCGCCGATCACGGCCGCCAGCGCCGACAGGACGCCTGTCAGCAGCAGGCTCCAGAACACCGCCTCGCCGACGACGATCAGCTTCGCCAGCAGCAGGTTTTGGCGGGTGTTGCGCGGGGTGAGCAGCCGCCAGGTCTCCCAGCGATAGTCGCCGGCCAGCACGGCGGCGGCGCCGATCATCAGGAACAGCGCGCCAAAGGTCGACGCGCCGTCCGACAGCGCCTTCAACACCTGGTCGATCAGGCCGACGGTCAGGCCCGGCATCGGCTTTTTGATGACGAAGCGCAGGAACAGATCCCCGCCGATGCTGAGGGCAAAGCCCACCAGCGGCGCGAAGCAGAAGCCCCAGAAGACGGCGGCGCGGTCGCGCAGCAGGCGGAAACGTTCGGCGGCGATGGCGTCGGCGAGCATCAGGCGGCTCCTTCCGAGGTGGCGGCCGTCGGCGTCTGGCCCAGGGATTTCAGATAGACGCCCTCCAGATCGACCTCGCGCCAGCGGGCCTCAATGATATCGACGCCCGCCTCGACCAGCCCGCGGATGACAGCGGGGGCCTCGGCGCGGGGAATATCGGCCAAAACGGCGTCCCGTCCGTCGGCTTCGCCGCGATCGCCCAGAACCGCCAGCGCCGGAGCGAGGGGAGAGGCCAGGGTCAGGCGCAGGCGGGCCTCGCCGGCGGTCAGTTCGGCCACGCCGCCCTCGGCCACGACCTTGCCGCGCGACAGGATGGCGACTCGGTCGCAGACGCGCTTGACCTCGTCCAGCTGGTGGCTGGCCAGGATGACGGTGACGCCTTCGATCTTGGCCAGATCGATGATCAGGGCGCGGATTTCCTGGATGCCCGCCGGGTCCATGCCGCTGGTCGGCTCGTCCAGAATGACGAGTTCGGGCTTGGTCAGGAAGGCGGCGGCCAGGCCCAGGCGCTGTTTCATGCCGACCGAGAAGCCGCTGGTGGCGCGGTCGGCGGCGTGGGTCAGGCTGACCCGCTCCAGCCAGCCGCCGATGTCGGCGTCGGCCTTGCCGCTTTCCAGGGCCAGCATCTTCAGGGTGTCGCGCGCCGTCAGATAGGGCGGATAGCGCGGGGTCTCGATCATGGCCCCGACCTTGCGCAGAGCGGTAATGTCGCCCGGCGCGGCCCCGAAGAGGCGCGCCGAGCCGCTGGTGGGGCGCACGAGGCCCAGCGCGATCCGGAACAGGGTGCTCTTGCCCGCGCCGTTGGGGCCCAGGACCCCGAACACGCCGCCGGCGGGAATGGCGATGGAGAAGTCGTCGAGGGCGCGCACCGCCCCATACGTCTTGGTGAGGCCGGCGGCCTCCAGGGCGATCGACATGAAGCGGTTCCGGGCGCCGAAACGAGTCGGCTCGACGGTGCGACTATGGCGAGCGCGGCCGCGACCGCCAAGTTAAGAGGGTGTCATCCGCCGGAAAACGCCGATCGTCATACGCCTGCAATCTGGGCCATGGATGACCGGCGAGACCGAAGTTTCAGATTGAGCCTGACGATGATCCTGCGCCACCTGCTGTCCCTGGTTCTGGCCTTGAGCCTGACTGTCGTCGCTGGCGGAACTGAGGCGCGTGAGAAGGCGCCGCACCTGACGATCCTGGTGTCGATCGACGGCTTCCGCGCCGACTATCTGGATCGCGGCGACACCCCCGTCATGAAGGCTCTGGCCGAGGATGGCGCCCGGGCGGCGATGCGGCCGTCGTTCCCGTCGGTGACCTTTCCCAACCACTACACCCTGATCACAGGCAAGCGGCCTGATCGGCACGGGATCGTGGCCAACACCATGATCGATCCCAGCGTCTCGGCCGAGAAGTTCACCATGCGCAGCCTGGAACCCGGCTGGTGGAGCCAGGCCAAGCCGTTCTGGGTTTCGGTCGAACAGCAGGGCAAACGCGCGGCGGCGATGTTCTGGCCCGGCTCCGAAGTCGAGATCGACGGCGTGCGCCCCTCACGCTGGGTCAAGTTCGATGCGACCATGTCTCATGAGGCCCGCGTCGATCAGGTGCTGTCCTGGCTGGACAGCGCCGATGGCCCGCCGATCGCCTTCTCGACCCTCTATTTCGACATCGTCGACACCCAGGGGCATCACTACGGCCCTGAGTCCCCCGAGGTCCGCGCTGCGGCCGCGTCCGTCGATGCTGCCTTGGGGCGGCTGGTCGAGGGCCTGAAGGCGCGCGGGCGTTTCGAGAGCACCGACATCGTCATCGTCGCCGATCACGGCATGGCTCCGCTGCCGGCCGCCAATCGCGTGGTGCTGGACGATCTTGTCGATGTCTCGAAGATCCAGTTGGTGACGACTGGCGCTGTCACGTCGTTTTCGCCCGAGCCGGGCGAGCGCAGGGCGGTCGAGAAGGCGTTTCTGTCCAAACCCCTGCCGCATATGAGCTGCTGGAAGAAGAACCGCGTACCAGCCCGCTTCAATTATGGCCGAAACCCTCGGGTCCCCGCGATTGTCTGCCTGTCGGAGACGGGCTGGTACACGACCACGGCGGCGGCCAAGCGAAAGCCGAGCGAGTGGGACGGCAAGGACGGCGGGGCCCATGGCTTCGATCCTTACGATCCGACCATGCGCGCGGTCTTCGTGGCTCACGGCCCGTCGTTCAAGTCGGGCGTCGCGCTGCCGGTGTTCGACAATGTCGACGTCTATGCGCTGCTGGCCAAGGTGACGGGCGTTCGTCCCGAAAAGACCGACGGCTCGCTGAAGGTGGTTCGCCAAGCGCTGCGCTAGCCCGCAAGCTGCAAGCCGCTTCCCAGGCGGCGGCGCTGGCGGCAGTCTGGCGCCGGGGAGGACCATCACGCGTGGGCAGCGAAACGACGGATCTGGGCGAGTACGACTACATCATCGTCGGGGCGGGCTCGGCGGGATGCCTGCTGGCCAATCGGCTGTCGGCGGACCCGCGCCATAAGGTCTTGCTGCTGGAGGCTGGTGGCGACGACGACTGGATCTGGTTGCATATCCCGGTCGGCTACCTGTTCGCGATCGGCAACCCGCGCGCCGACTGGATGCTGGAGACCACGCCGCAGGCGGGTTTGGACGGACGGGTTCTGGCCTATCCGCGCGGCAAGGTGATCGGCGGCTCCTCGGCGATCAACGCCATGATCTATATGCGCGGGCAGGCTCGCGACTATGACGGCTGGCGCGAGCGCGGGCTGGCCGGGTGGGGCTGGTCGGACGTGCTGCCCTATTTCCTGCGGCACGAGGACCATATCGACCCTCAGGGCGAGCACCACAGGGCCGGCGGCGAGTACCGGGTCGAGCACCCGCGCGTCCGCTGGGACGTGCTGGACGCCATCCGCCGCGCGGGCGAGCAGGCGGGCGTCGCCCAGATCGACGACTTCAACGGCGGCGATAACGAGGGCTCGTCGTACTTCCAGGTCAACCAGCGCGCGGGACGTCGCTGGAGCACGGCCACCGCGTTCCTGAAGCCGATCCTGAGCCGCCCTAACCTTCGATTGGTGAAGGGTGTTGAGGTCGAACGGCTCGTGTTCGACGGCAAGCGGGTTCGCGGCCTGCACGGGCGTCGAGGCGGTCAGGCGGTGACCGCCAGGGTGTCGGGCGAGTTGATCCTGGCGGCGGGGGCGATCGGCTCGCCGGTGATCCTGCAGCGTTCGGGGATCGGCCCTGGCGCGGCCTTGGCGCAGGTCGGCGTGGCCGTGACCCACGACCTGCCGGGCGTTGGCGCCAATCTGCAAGACCACCTTCAGATCCGTCCGGTGTTCAAGGTGCGGGGCGTGCGGACCCTGAACACCGACTACGCCAATCTCCTTCGCCGGGCCGGCATGGGTCTGGACTATCTGCTGCGCCGCTCGGGCCCGCTGACGATGGCTCCGTCGCAGCTGGGGATGTTCTGCCGTTCGGGCCCGGCGTCCGAGACCGCCAATCTGGAGTTCCACTTCCAGCCGCTCAGCCTGGATCGCTGGGGCGAGGGTCTGCATCGGTTCGGCGCGGTGACGGCCAGCGTCTGCAATCTGCGCCCGACGAGCCGGGGCTCGGTGACGCTGTCGGGCCCTGGACTTGAGCATCCGCCCCGGATCGATCCGAACTACCTCGCCACGGACGAGGATCGACGCGTGGCGGTCGACTCTTTGAAGTGGGCCCGCCGGATCATGGGGCAGGGGGCCTTGGCGGCCTATCAGCCCGAGGCCTTCCGTCCCGGCCCTGACGTCGAGGGTGACACGGCCCTTCTCGCCGCCGCCAAGGCGCTGGCGACGACGATCTTCCACCCCGTCGGCACGGCCGCCATGGGGCCCGACGACGATCGAATGGCGGTGCTCGACGGCCGTCTTCGTGTCCGGGGCGTTGAGGGGCTGCGCGTGATCGACGCCTCGGTCATGCCGACCATTACCTCCGGCAACACCAACGCACCGACCGTGATGATCGCCGAGAAGGGCGCGGCGATGGTGCTGGAAGATCGCCGCTGAGCGCGGTGGCTTGCGGATATAGTTTCGATATGCGTTAAATATTACGCCTATTCAGAAGGAGTGGCGCATGTCCAATTCCCCCGGCCTGGTTTCGGCTGTCACTTACCGTGATCCGAAGGCGGCTCTGGCCTGGCTGGAAGCCGCCTTCGGTTTCGAGCTGACTTTTCTGATCGAAGGCGAGGACTCCAGCGTCGCCCACGCCGAGATGACCCACGGCGCCTCGCGCCTGATGGTCGGCGGCGAATGGAGCCCCGCCCATGCCAGCCCGGCCTCGATGGGCGGCAAGGTCACTCAGACGGTGCACATCTATATCGACGGCGACGTCGACGCTCATTGCCGACGGGCCGCAGACGCCGGCGCGGAGATTCTCCAGGCTCCGGAAACCCAGTTTTACGGCGCGCGCACCTATCGCTGTCGCGACTTGGAGGGCCATCTCTGGACGGTCTCGGCCGATGTCGAGGTAGTCTCGATGGATGAGATGGAGACGCGCAGCGGCCTTAAGATCACGGTCGGCAAGCCTTGATCTCGCCGGACGATTTCCGGCGCCTGGCCCTGGCCCTGCCTCGGGCGGTCGAGTCGTCGCATATGGGCACGGTCGACTTCCGGTGCGGGAAGATCTTCGCGACCCTGGGCAATCCGGATGCGGCCTGGGCCATGGTCAAGCTGACGCCCGACCAGCAGGAGGCGCGGGTCGCGGCCTTGCCTGACGTGTTTGTTCCCGTGCCAGGCGGCTGGGGAAGGGGCGGGGCGACGCGGTTGCGTCTGTCGGCGTGCGATGAGGCGACGGCGCGCGGGGCCTTGCTCGACGCCTGGCGCAACGTCGCGCCGAAGACGTTGCTGGACGCCGCGCCATGAGCGACGCGCTAGATCGCACCCTGGCCGCCCTGGCCGACCCGCATCGCCGGCGCGCGGTGGATCTGCTGCGCGAGCGACCGCGGCGGGCGGGAGAGCTGGCCGACAGCCTGGGTCTCAGCGCGCCCGCCATGAGCCGTCATCTACGGGCCCTGCGTCAGTCGGGCCTGGTGGAGGAGAGCCACCCCGAGTTCGACGCCCGGGTGCGGCTGTATCGACTGAGGCCTGGGCCTATGGCCGAGCTGAAGGCCTGGCTTGAGGCGGCCGAAAATCACTGGGCCGATCAGCTCTCGGCGCTCAAGAACCATGTGGAGGCCAAGCGCTCGTGAGCTCGCGGATTCTGGTCTCCCTGCGCATCGCAGCGCCGCCCGAGGTGGTGTTCGACTCCTTTGTCGACGACATCGGGCTTTGGTGGCGACCCAACACCCTGTTCTCGTTCACGCCACGCTCACCCGGCGTGATGGCGTTCGAGAACGGCCGTCTGGTTGAGCGCCTGCCCAACGGCAAGGTCTTTGAGGTCGGCGCCGTCAGCGTCTGGGAGCGCGGCGAGCGGCTGGTGTTCGGCTGGCGGCAGGCCGCTTTCGCGCCGGACATGAACACCGAGGTCGAGGTCCGCTTCGACGCGGTTGGCGACGAGACCCGCGTCACTGTCGAGCATCGTGGCTGGGACAGCGTTCCTGGCCCTCATGTGGCGCGGCACGGCTTTCCAAACACGGTGTTTCTGGCGCGACACGGCGAATGGTGGCGCGACCTTCTCGCCGGGCTTGCGGCGCGGGCGAACAGCGTCCACCTAGGGGCGGGCGACAAGGGGCGGTCATGAACACCACGATCACGGGCGGGCGGCGTCAGGCCGCCCTGGGCTTTATCTTCGTCACCGCGATCCTGGACGTTCTGTCCCTCGGCGTGATGATCCCGGTGCTGCCGAACCTGGTGAAGGCGTTTGGCGGCGGCGACACCGCCTCTGCCGCAGACTGGAACGTGCTGTTCGCCACGACCTGGGGTGTGATGCAGTTCTTCTGCTCGCCGATCCTGGGCCTGATGTCGGACCGCTTCGGCCGCCGACCGGTGATCCTGACCTCGATCTTCGGCCTTGGCGTCGACTTCCTGTTCATGGCCTTCGCGCCGAACCTCTGGTGGCTGTTCATCGGCCGGATCTTTAACGGCATGACGGCCGCCAGCTTCTCGACGGCCAGCGCCTATGTCGCCGATGTCACCACGCCGGAGAACCGCGCCAAGGGCTTTGGCCTGATGGGCGCGGCGTTCGGCATCGGCTTCACCTTCGGTCCCGCCCTTGGCGGCTGGCTCTGGGAATTCGATCACCGGGCGCCGTTCCTGGTGTGCGCGGCCCTGGCCCTGACCAACTGGTTGTACGGCTTCTTCGTCCTGCCCGAGTCGCTGCCGCCCGAGCGGCGCCAACCGCGGTTCGACTGGAAGAAGGCCAATCCGGTCGGCTCGCTGCAGCTGCTGCGACACCATCCGGGTCTGATGGGCCTGGCGGGCGTGGGCTTCCTGTTCCAGCTGGCGCACAACGTGCTGCCCAGCGTCTTCGTTCTGTACATGGGCTTCCGCTATGGCTGGAGCCCGCAGACGATCGGCCTGACGTTGATGGCCAGCGGCATCGCCAGCATCCTGATTCAGGCTTTCGTCGTCGGTCCGGCGGTCAAGCGGTTCGGCGAGCGCGGCGTGCTGATGATCGGCCTGTTCGCCGGCTTTTTGGGTTTCTCGATCTACGCCTTCGCGCCGACTGGGCTGCTGTATCTGGCCGGACTGCCGATCTTCACCTTCTCGGGCCTGATCCAACCCGGCTTGCAAGGCCTGATGACCCGCCGTGTCGGGCCCAACGAGCAGGGCCAGCTGCAAGGCGCGAACGCGGCCATGATGGGCATCGCCTCGATCATCGGTCCGCCGCTGTTCCTGATCCCGTTCGCCTTCGCGGTTCGGCATGACGCGACGCTGCACATCCCCGGTCTGCCGATCCTGATCGCGGCGGCCTTGATGCTGGCGGCGACCATCCTAGCTTATGCCAAGGCCAAGCCTGCCCCAGCGCCGGAACCCCAGGCGGCCTGACGGCTTTGGTGATGGCCAAACCTCGACCTTTCGTCGCCTTAGACTCGCCCGAAAGCTCGGCTGAGTTCAGGGAGAAACGCTAGGAGTCACCTTGACCAACATGCGCAAGCTTCGCGCCCTGCTGCCCGTCTTCGTCCTGCTGACGGCCTGTTCGAACCCGACCGGCCAGTCCAACGCGCAGGCTATCCCGGACATGCCTCAGCCGACCCGACGGGTTCCGGCGGATGCGGCGACGATGAAGCAGTCCTTCTCGCCGATCGTGAAGAAGACCGCTCCGGCCGTGGTCAATGTCAAAAGCCGCCGGGTGGTCCAGCGTCGCGTCGACCCGTTCTGGGATTTCTTCATGGGCGGCGGCCAAGGCGGCGCGCAGGTGCAGGGGTCGCTGGGCTCGGGCGCGATCGTCCGCGCCGACGGCGTGATCATCACCAACCATCACAACATCGACGGGATGAGCGATATCACGGTCCAGCTGGCCGACCGGCGCGAGTTTCCGGCCGTGGTGCTGCTGGACGATCCGCGCGCTGACCTCGCGGTCTTGAAGATCGACACAAAGGGCGAGAAGCTGCCGGTAATGGCCATCGACGACCAGGAGCAGCTGGAAGTCGGCGATCTCGTCCTGGCGATGGGCAACCCCTTCGGCGTCGGCCAGACCGTCACCAACGGCATCGTCTCGGCGCTGGCGCGGACGGACGTCGGCGCCGCGGATTTCGGCAGCTACATCCAGACCGACGCCGCGATCAATCCTGGCAACTCGGGCGGTCCGCTGGTCGACATGGACGGCGACCTCGTCGGCATCAACACCTTCATCATCTCGCGCTCTGGCTCGTCGTCGGGCGTGGGCTTCGCCATCCCGGCCCGCGTGGTGCGCCAGGTGGTCAACGCCGCCCTGGGCGGCGGCCACAGCATCGTGCGCCCCTGGCTGGGCGTGAAAGGCCAGACCGTTACAGCCGACATCGCCAAGAGCTTGGGCATGGCCGCTCCGCGCGGCGTGCTGGTGGCGCAGGTCTATCCGGGCTCGTCGGCCGAGCGCGCGGGCCTGAGGGAAGGCGACGTCATCCTGTCGATCGACGGCCAGCCTGTGAACGACGAAGGCGGCGGCGCCTTCGCCATCGGCACCCACAAGGTCGGCGATCGCGTGCCGATGCAGATCCGCCGGGGCGACCGCGAGCAGACCATCACCGTCCGCGCCGACGCTGCGCCGGAAACGCCGGCCCGTGACGAGCGCACCCTCAGCGGCAACAACCCCTTCAACGGCGCCACGGTGATGAACCTCTCGCCGGCCGTTGCCCAGGACCTGGGCGTCGATCCCTTCGTCGGTCGCGGCGCCTTGGTCACCAAGATCGGCCCTGGTTATGCGGGCAACTGGATGCGTCCGGGCGATTTCGTGCGTAGCGTCAATGGTCGCCAGATCAATACGGTGGCTGATCTCGCTTCGGCGATCGCCGGCCGGGCGGGCCGCTGGAGCATCACCATCGAGCGCGGCGGGCAACTGGTCCAGGCGCAGTTCTAGGTTTGGAGCCGCCCGCTGCAGCCGTTCATCTCCTGATGAACGGCCCCTTGTTGAGGCGTGGCGGGCGGCGAAACTGCTCACACTTTCGCCTGCCACGCTCTAGAAGAGTCGAATGTCCGATCTCTTCCAGGCCGCCGGCTTGACACCCCATGCGCCATCACCCTTGGCTGATCGCCTGAGGCCGCAGAGCCTGGATGAGGTCGTGGGCCAACAGCATCTGCTGGGCCCTGAAGGGCCGATCGGCCGGATGGCGGCGGCGCATCGCCTAGCCTCGATGATCCTGTGGGGACCGCCCGGCACAGGCAAGACCACGATCGCCCGCCTGTTGGCCAAGGCCGGCGGCTATGAGTTCATGCAGATTTCGGCGGTGTTCTCGGGTGTCGCTGACTTGAAGAAGGCGTTCGAACAGGCCCGCGCCCGGCGCATGGCGGGACAGTCGACCCTGCTGTTCGTCGACGAGATCCACCGCTTCAACCGCGCCCAGCAGGACGGCTTTCTGCCGTTCGTCGAGGAGGGGATCGTCACCCTGGTGGGGGCCACGACCGAGAACCCGTCCTTCGAGCTGAACGGCGCTTTGCTGTCGCGCTGCCAGGTCTTTGTGCTCAAGCGCCTGACCGAGGAGTCGCTGGAGCTTCTGCTGCAGCGCGCCGAAGCGGCCGAAAGCCGCCCGTTGCCGGTCGACGCCGAGGCGCGCTCGGCCCTGGTGGCCATGGCCGACGGCGATGGCCGCTATCTGCTGACCCTGGCCGAGACCTTATTCTCGATCGGGACCGACAGCCCGCTGAACCCGACGCAACTGGGCCAGTTTCTGCAAAAGCGTCGCCCCGCCTACGACAAGGACCGCGAGGAGCACTACAACCTCATCTCGGCCCTGCATAAGTCGGTGCGCGGCAGCGACCCGGATGCAGCGCTGTACTGGCTGGCGCGGATGCTGGAGGGCGGTGAGGACCCGCTGTTCATCGCCCGCCGCCTGGTGCGCATGGCGTCCGAGGATATCGGCGCGGCCGATCCGCTGTCGTTGCTGCTGACTACGGCGGCCAAGGACGCTTACGACTTTCTCGGTTCGCCCGAGGGCGAACTGGCCCTGGCCCAGGCGGTGGTCCACATGGCCAGCGCGCCCAAGTCCAACGCCGTCTACACCGCCTACAAGGCCGCACGCCGGGCCGCGAAAGAAACCGGCAGCCTGACGCCGCCGGCTCATATCCTGAACGCCCCAACCAAGCTGATGAAGTCGCTCGGCTATGGCGACGGCTATGCCTATGACCACGATGTGGAAGGCGGCGTGTCGGGCCAGAACTACTTCCCCGACGGGATGGAGCGCCGGCGCTTCTACGAGCCCAAGCCGATCGGCGCCGAGGCCAAGGTGCGCGAGCGTCTCGAGGCCTGGAGTCAAAGGCGGAGGGGCGGCAAGTGAAGGCGCTAAGGAGCCAATATCTCGCGGTCGGGCTTATTCTGCTGACGCTCCTGACCTTCGCGGCTCAGGGCGGCGCTATGGGATCGCCTCCGCGCGAGGTTCGGGAATTGCTGCTCCCCTTGGCCGTTCTTTCGGTGGCGACCGGCATCGTGCTGACAGCTCAGGCCTTTCCGGGACGCCCCGTCGTCTCCGCCGCCATCTCGGGCTTGGCGGTGGCGGCGTTCCTTTATGGCGAGGCCTTCTGCAACACCGCTTTGGACATGATGTTCAGTGAGCCCATGCCGTGGTGGCGTGAAGACGTTATGGGGTCGTTGCTGGTTTTCACGGGGCCGGCGACACTGGTCGCTACGATTGGGGCTTTCATTCTCTCGCGTCATTTCGGTAGGGGGGCGTCATGAACAAGCCTCACCGTCGTCCGCCCGGCGTCGCCAAGCCCAAGGCCTCAGAGACGCCCATCGCCCTGACACCGGACGAGATCGCTGCAGCGCGATCCTGGGTGCTGTACGAGGACGAGACGATCATCGTGCTCAACAAGCCGGCGGGCCTGTCCAGCCAGGGCGGACGGATCAAGGCGCATACGCTGGACGACCTGCTGTGGGCGTTCGCGCGACCCAACAGGCCTCGGCCCAAGCTGGTTCATCGTCTGGACCGCGACACCTCGGGCGTGATCCTGACGGCCAAGACCAAGCCGGCGGCGGCGATGCTGGGCAAGGCGCTGGAGGCCAAGCGCTTTCGCAAGAGCTATCTGGCCATCGTCGCCGGCGCGCCCGAACCCAAGGGCGGCATGATCGACAGTCCGCTGCGTCGCGAGTCGATCGGGCGCGAGGCCTATATGCGCGTCTGCGACCCCAACCATCCGGACGCCGAGACCGCGCGCAGCCGCTATCGCACCCTGGCGCACAACAGTTTGGCGGCGCTGGTCGAGCTGTCGCCGGACACGGGCCGGATGCACCAATTGCGCGTTCATATGGCCTCCATAGGCCGCCCCCTGGCCGGCGATAGCCGATATGGCGGCGCGCTGATGCTGGGCGGGTTCGCCGCCCCGCGCCTGATGCTGCACGCCGCAAGCTTGAGCTTCCCGCATCCGCTGGGTGGCGAACGCAAGATCCTGGCACCGCTTCCGACCGATTTCACCACGATGCTCGAAGCTCTGGACCTGCCTGTTCCGGAACAGCCGGCCCCGGCGACCGTTGAGCAGGCTTGAAAGGGCCAACCGTGATGAAAACCGCCACACCCCTGATCGCTGCCGGCTTGGCCGCCTTGCTGCTCACCGCCTGCGCGACCGCCCCCACGGTCTATCGCGCGGCCCAGGGCGCGCCGACCGCGATGGGCTATTCCGAGTATCGCCTGGAGGCCGGGCGTTACCGGGTCACCTTCCAGGGTGGGCCCGGCGCTCCGGAAGCTCAGGTCGCTGACTACGCGCTGCTGCGCGCCGCCGAGTTGGCTTTGCGTGACGGCTACGACTGGTTCCGGATCGCCGACCGTTCCACTGTCGTCAGCGGCGCGGGATCAGGCCCGCGCCTCTCCGTCGGCGGTGGTTCCGCCAGCTTTGGCCGACGCACCGGCTTTGGGGTCGGCGTGGGCACGAGCTTCGACCTCGGTCCAGGACCCGCCTTTGCACGCTCGATCGAGGTGGTGTTCGGCAAAGGACCGACACCGCGCGACCGTGACGCCTACGACGCGCGAGAGATCGTCAAGGTGGTCGGCTACGGGCGCGCTAGCGTTTAAGCGGCCGCCTGCCGGGCGAGCGGATAGGTCGCCCGCAAGGACGCGTGGGTCAGTCCGGCCGTGTCGGCGGCGGCGAAATACCCCTCGGCCGGCAGCCCCTGCAGAATGGTCATGGCGGCCAGACCCTGGGCGTCCCGACCAAAGGTCATGATGTCCATCGCGATCTTCGACGCCTCGCCCGAAAGGTCCGATGCATCGAGCGCCAGTCCCGCCAGGCGAGCGTCACGCAGCACGCGCAGCGCCTCCTTGTCGGGAGGCACGCGTGCGATGACCCCGCGCGTCAGGGCGCGCAGCAGTCCGACCACCTCCAGCAAACGTCCCGCCGGCGTGCCGCGCGTCACGTCGACCAGTTCGATCATCACCCCGCCGCGCAGCAGGCTCAGCGACAGGCCCGCCGTTCCGGTCAATAGGTCGCGGCCGCGTTGAGTGCCGAGCGTACGGAACGAGGCCGGCAGGATGAGTTCAGGCGTGTTCGGCCCTTGGGCGGCGCGGGCGAACACGCTGGCATATTTCAGCGTCGACTCGTCGATGAAGGCGACGTCCCGGTCCGAAAGCTTGGTCAATGCTCGCGCCGAGGCCTGCCGACCACTGGCCAGATGGGTCACCATCGGTTCGATGCGCACGGCCGTGGTGATGCTCCGTCTCAGGCTGACGACGTGTTCCAGCGTAAAATCCACCCGGAGCGCCGCGCCGCCGGCGGTGGTGAAGGCCACGGGAGTACGTCGGGCCTCGTCGCTGGGTTCGATGGCGATGCGGACCGGCGAGCGGGCGGAGTCGCGCCGCGCGCGGGCCGCCAGGATCACCATCGGATCGATCGGCCGGCATACGGCCGCGCCGTCCTCGACGCCGATCACCGAGCGAACGCCAAGGTCCATCACCGAAGCCGCGCCCAACAGATGCGTCAGCACGTCCTCGAGGATCTTCACGCTGGTCGCCTGGGCCGCCAGACCCTGATCGTTGTTCGTCGCGATCAGAAACTCGCTGTCGGAAATCCGCGCGCGCAGGTCCTGGCGGTCCAGATGGTCGTTCAGCTTGCGCTCGACATAGGTCCAGACGTCGGTGCGCTTCTGGCTCCACCATTCGCCGGCCCAGGCGCGGATGGCCTTGATGCTGATGACGTTTACCGAACCGCGCGCGATCAGCTCCGAGCCTGCCAGGCGTCGGACGACGGGCGCCGGTAAGGCCACGCGTTCGTTCGCGTCTGAAGAGGGGGTGTCGAAGGGCATGGACCTGGCGCTTTGGATGAACCCGCACAGTGCCGATCACGCGCTTAACCTCCCGTTTGGAAATAGGGTTTCCGACCGGGTTTACCGTGAAGAGAGCGGGGGAAAACCGAGGGATGGACGGTGGGCGCTTGGCGTTCGCGGCCCCTCGGCGCATAAGGCGGTCATGAACAAGCTGCTCTTGGTGGCGGCCGGAGGGGCCGTCGGGTCCGTCGCGCGCTATCTGGTGGGCGTCGGCGCCATGCGGGTCCTGGGACCCGGCTGGCCGTATGGCACCTTTACAGTCAACGTGGTCGGCGGCTTTCTGATGGGCTGCCTGGCCTCATGGCTGGCGCATCGCGGTAACGGTTCTGGCGAACAGTGGCGGGTGCTGCTGGGCGTCGGCGCACTGGGCGGCTTCACAACCTTTTCGTCGTTCTCGCTGGAGACCGCGCTGATGATCCAGAAGCGCGCCTACGGCCAGGCGTTCACCTATTCCGCTGCGAGCGTCCTTCTGGCGATCGCGGCCCTGTTCGCGGGCCTTCTGGTGGCCCGGAAAGTCTTCGCATGAGCACCAAGGAAGTCCGCACCCTCTACGTTGACGCTGGCGAGGACGGGGTGCGCCTCGATCGCTGGTTCAAGCGCCGCTGGCCGCACCTGAACCATATCCAACTGAACAAGCTGTTCCGCTCGGGCCAGGTCCGGGTCGACGGCTCGCGCGCCAAGGCCGACACCAAGCTGGCGGCCGGTAGCCAGATCCGCGTGCCGCCGCTGCCCGACGCGCCTGATCCGTCCGACAAGAACAAGCTGTCGGCGCGCGACGTCGCCTACGCTAAGTCGCTGGTGCTTTACGAGGACGAGGAAGTCCTGGCCCTGAACAAGCCGGCGGGTCTGGCCGTGCAGGGCGGCACCAAGACGACCAAGCATATCGACAAGCTGCTCAGCGCGTGGGGCGAGGGCGTGGATCGTCCGCGTCTGGTCCACCGCCTGGACCGCGACACCTCGGGGGTGTTGCTCCTGGGCAAGACCCCGTCGGCGGCTGCCCGTCTGTCGGGCGCCTTCGCCAAGCGCAAGGCGCAGAAGACCTATTGGGCGATCGTGGCCGGCAATCCGCACCCGACCGAGGGCGTGATGGAACTGCACCTGGCCAAGCGCGGGGTCGGTGACCGCGAACTTGTGGTTCCTGCCCAGCCCAAGGACCCGGACGCCCAGCCGGCCGAGACCGAGTTCGTCACCATCAGCCGCGCCGGTCCGCGCGTGACCTGGATGGCCCTGCGTCCGCACACCGGCCGCACCCACCAGCTACGCGCCCACATGAAGGCCATGGGGCACCCGATTCTCGGCGATCCCAAGTATGGCGACGAAAAGTCCGCCCCCTTGTCAGAGGGGCTGAAGCTGCAGCTGCACGCCCGCTCGATCCTGCTGCCGCATCCGTCGGCCGGCATGCTGCACATCGAGGCGCCGTTGAGCGCCGAGATGAAGGAAGGCTTCCGCAAGTTCGGATTCTCCGAGGACGAGGCCGACCAGGATCCCTTCGCCCGGCGGCAGACCAAGCGACGCTGAGAAGCGCCGCTTGGTCCCCCACAGGCTGCGCTGCAAGAGCGCGGCTGTCCGGTTTCGCGGAAGTCTAAACCAGACCCGCGACCGGCTTCACGCCGGGGCTGTCGGGGAAGATCTTGCGATCGAGAAGGGCGCGGTCGACGCCCATGTGGTCGGCCAGAACGCCCTTGAACAGCCCGCGCATGTCCAGCGTCGGCGCCGTGTCGCGGTTCTCGAACAGCGCCTTGTCGGCCAGGCCCGGCCAGTCGCCGACGATCCCGCCGGGCTTCAGCGCGCCGCCCAGGATCAGGCCCGTGGACGCCGTGCCGTGATCGGTGCCACCGGTGCCGTTCACCCGCGCGGTGCGGCCGAACTCGGTGACGGCGATCACCACCGTATTTTTCCACTCCGCGCCAAGGCCCTGATGAAGCCCGTCCAGCACCGCGTCCATGTAGGACAGCCGCGTGGCGATCTGGCCCGGCTGGTTGGCGTGGGTGTCGAAGCCGTCCAGCGAGACCGCCGCGATCTGCGGACCGCCGGTCTGGGTCATGAACCCGCCCAGCGTCGACCCCAGCTTGCGCGCGGTCTCGGCTCCGCCCCGGTTTCGGACGAGGTCCGGCGCGGCCATGGATCCGGAAGCCGCCATGCCCGCCATCGCGGTCTCAGCCATGGCTTCGGTCTCCAGTCCTCGCGCGAAGGCGGGGCCGAGCAGGGGGTCGGACTTGTAGAGGTCCTGCAGAAGGCCGGGCAGGCGAGCGGTCTCGTCGACCAGCTTGCCCGGCGACCAACTGGCCGCCTGGACCTTGCCGCGGAGGATCAAAGGCGCGGTGGTTCCGACCGACAGACCCTCGACCTTGCGGACTGGCGCCAGGGCCTCCAGCGTGCGGTTCAGCCAGCCGGTTTCGGCGCCGTACACCTTGGCCGAGCCGGTCTCCAGCACGTCCTGGGCCTCGAAGTGCGAGCGCGCGCGGTCAGGGCTGGCGATGGCCGGCGCGATACGGGCCTGGCCCTTCTGCGCCAGGGCGTGGACGGCCTTCAGCTCAGGATGCAGGCCGAAGGTCTCGTCCAGCATCCGAACCTGGTCGCGCTGCATTGCGATCGAGCCGCGCAGGGCCGCGTAGTTCGCGTCCCCCACCGGCGGTGACACCGACAGGCCGTCCATGCCGCCCCGACAGATGACGACGACCAGCTTTTTGCGCGCCAGATCGCCCTCCGAGGCGGCGAAGGCCTGGGTTCCCAGAAAGCTGACCGAGAGGCCCAGGCTCGCGCCCAGGCCCAGCAGTGAGCGGCGGTTCAGAGGCGCGGTCATCGGCGTTGGAACTCCGGGCTCATGATCAGAAGGGCGAAGGCCTCGCGGCGGGTCTCGGCCCGGGCGATGGCGGTGGCGACCGGCGACGTCAGGCGCTCACCCAGCGCCGAGCGCGCCAGGGTGTTGGGGTCGGCGCGGTCGGCGACGGCGGCGGCGAAGCCTTGCGCCCATTGCATCCGCTTGATCAGCGCGTCGGGCGCGGCCCAGGTCTGGGCGTCCTCGGCCCAGCCCTTCGGGGAGGGGGCCGAGAACGGCTTTTGGCCCAGGCTGGTCAGGATCGGCGCGAGGCGCTCGATCGCCGAGGGCTCGGCGCCGATCAGCCGCCAGGTCGACAGCGTGTACTCGTAGGGCGTCTTGAACTTTGCGGCCGCCGGGTTCCAGGCCTCGGGGCTCTCGACCAGGGCCTTGGCCACGGCGGCCAGGTCGCCGCCGGTTTCCAGCCACCGCCGTTCCAGCCGCTCCACCAGGGACGACGGCGGAACATCGGCGACGAAGTGGCGGGCGATCTTACCGCAGACGTGTCTGGCGGTGCGAGGATCGGCGGCCAGGTCACGCAGCACGGCCAGGCCCTGGGCCATGCCTGTCTCGCCGTAGCGCCGGCCCAGGATCGTGCGCACGCCCGGTTCGTGGGCCTGTTCGCGGAACAGGAACTGGCCGGCGCGGTCTTCCTGTTCGCGGCCGAGCGAGAAGCCGGTCAGGGCGCGGGCGAACTCGGTGACATCGCCCTGCGTGTAGCCCGCATCGACGCCCACTGTGTGGAGCTCCAGGATTTCCCGGGCCAGATTCTCGTTGAGACCGGCCTTGGCGTTGCGCCGCCGGGCGGCGAACTGCGCCGCGCGGCTGTTGGGACCGATCGACTGGGCCTGATCCAGATAGGTCAGCATGGCCGGATGAGTCGAGGAAGCCACCAGCAGTGTCTCGAAGCTGCCGAACACATGAGGCCGAAGGGCTTCGCGTTCGAACGGCCCGATCAGCACCGAGGTCAGCTGTTTGGTCGCCGAGACGGTGAAGTGGTTGGCCCAGAACAGCGCCCAGCGCTCCCGGAAGGCCGCTGGCGTGGCCGCCCCAAGACGCGCGCGAGCGAGGAAGTCGGCGCCGACTTTTTCGCGCAGGTCCCGCTGGGCGTTCATGAACGCCTGGGCGGTGGTCTTAGCGTCGTCCTCGCCGTCCTTCTTCTGGCGCTCGGCCCGGCGCTGTTGCTGGTAGGCGCGCATCTGCTCGAAGCGCGCGCCGGCGCTTTCGCCGTCGTCCTGCGGCACGTCCGCGCCCTCGCGGCGGATTTGGGCGATCAGGAACTCGCGGGGATCGGATGTGGCGGCCTCGATTTCGCCGGGCCGGGCGCCCAGGCCAAAGCGCGTCACGGCGATGGCGGCCATCATGTCCTTGGATGGTAGGCTCAAAGGGCGCTCTCCCTTGCGCGAACGCGTGATCTTGCCCATTCAACGCCGGTCCGCCGCCCTTCCGTCGCGGACGCGCGTCAAAAAGAGCCTGAGCCGTGTCCGACAAGTCCGAACTGCTGTTGAAACCCAAGCGCTTCTACAAGGCCGCCGCTGCTGCGCCGGCCGAGGGCGGCTTCGCGGTCCAGCTGGACGGCCGCACGCCCAAATCGCCGGCCAAGAAGCCTCTCATCGCGCCGACCAAGGCCTTGGGAGAGATGATCGCCGCCGAGTGGGAAGCGCAGGTCGAGTATATCGACAGCAGCGCGATGCCGGCCACCCGCCTGGCCTTCACCGCCATTGACCGGATCGCCGAGACCCGCGCCGAGGTCGCTCGGGAGATCACCGCCTACGCCGCCTCGGATCACCTCTGCTATCGCGCTGAAAGCCCCAGGGCGCTGGTCGAGCGACAAGAGCGTGAGTGGGGCGCGGTTCTGGACTGGATCAAGGCCGAGCATGGCCTGGCGTTCACGCCTGTCAGCGGGATCATCCACACGCCGCAGCCGCCGGACACCCTGGCGTCGATCGAGGGCTTGGCCCTGACCCTGGACGATTTCGCGCTGGCGGGCATGGCCTTCGCCGCAGGCCTCTTCGGCTCGACGGCCCTGGCCCTCGCGGTCCGGGCGGAACGGCTGTCCGGGCGGAGCGCGCTGGACCTGTCGCGGCTGGACGAGATTTATCAGGCCGAGCAATGGGGCGAGGACGCCGAGGCCAAGGCGCGGGCCGAGGCGCTGGGCGTCGAGGCGGAGATGATCGAGCGTTGGTTCGCCGCGCTGCGCTGACGCTCCGGCGACGGCTTATGCTGCGCTGCCGCAAGGTCCGCCTTGCGCCCTGACGCAGGCCTCGCTACGGCTTGGTCATAAGGTGGAAGAACCGCCAGTCTAATGAACCGGGCAGGGGAGTACGCGCGTGCAGCACATTCTCGAGGAACTGGAGCGTCGTCGCGAGCAGGCCAAGGCCGGCGGCGGTGAGAAGCGTGTCGCCAGTCAGCACGCCAAGGGCAAGCTGACCGCCCGCGAGCGGATCGACTTGCTGCTGGACGAGGGCTCGTTCGAGGAGTTCGACATGTTCGTCGAGCACCGCTGCGCCGACTTCGGAATGCAGGACCAGAAGATCCCGGGCGACGGCGTCGTCACCGGCTGGGGCACGATCAACGGTAAGGTCGTCTACGTCTTCTCCAAGGACTTCACCGTGTTTGGCGGCTCGCTGTCGAACGCTCACGCCCAGAAGATCGTCAAGGTGCAGCGCCAGGCCATGAAGGTCGGCGCGCCGGTGATCGGCCTGTTCGACGCGGGCGGCGCGCGGATTCAAGAGGGCGTCGACAGCCTGGCCGGTTACGCCGACATCTTCGTCGAGAACGTCATGGCCTCGGGCGTCATCCCGCAGATCAGCGTGATCATGGGCCCCTGCGCCGGGGGCGACGTCTATTCGCCGGCGATGACCGATTTCATCTTCATGGTGAAGGACACGAGCTACATGTTCGTGACCGGCCCGGACGTCGTGAAGACCGTCACCAATGAGGTCGTCACGGCCGAGGAACTGGGCGGGGCCCGGGTCCACGCGGCCAAGTCGGGCGTCGCCGAGGGGGCGTTCGAGAACGATCTGGAAGCCATGACCCAGGTGCGTCGCCTGATCGACTTCTTGCCCTCGTCCAACCGCGAGGCCGCGCCTGAGCGCGAGAGCTTCGACGAGCCGCTGCGCGAGGAGATGAGCCTGGACACCCTGGTCCCGGCCGATCCGACCAAGCCCTACGACATGAAGGAGTTGATCCTGAAGATCGTCGACGAGGCGGACTTCTTCGAGATCAGCAGCGAGTGGGCCAAGAACATCATCTGCGGCTTCGCCCGGATGGACGGCGAGACGGTCGGTATCGTGGCGAACCAGCCGCAGGTGCTGGCGGGCGTGCTCGACATCGACAGCAGCCGCAAGGCCGCGCGCTTCGTGCGTTTCTGCGACGCCTTCAACATCCCGATCGTCACCTTCGTCGACGTGCCGGGCTTCATGCCGGGCACCAAGCAGGAATACGGAGGCCTGATCAAGCACGGCGCCAAGCTCCTGTTCGCCTACGCCGAGGCCACCGTGCCGAAGATCACCGTCATCACCCGAAAGGCCTATGGCGGCGCCTATGACGTGATGAGCTCCAAGCACCTGCGCGGCGACCTCAACTACGCCTGGCCCACGGCCGAGATCGCGGTGATGGGCGCCAAGGGGGCGGTGGAGATCATCTTCCGCGCAGAGGCCAAGGACCCCGAGGCCCTGGCCGCCCGCGAGGCCGAGTACAAGGATCGCTTCGCCAATCCGTTTGTCGCCGCCTCTCGCGGCTATATCGACGACGTCATCATGCCCCACGGCACGCGTCGCCGGATTGTGCGGGGCCTAAAGAGCCTCAAGGGGAAGGAACTCTCCAACCCCTGGAAGAAGCACGACAACATCCCGCTGTAGCGGAGACTGTCGGGATCCTCCCCGTTTTGGGGGAGGATCCTCTAGCTCAGGCCGCTTTTGGTCTGCGCTTCAGGCCGGCCAGCAACGCGCCGGCGATCGTGTAGGTCACGACCTGGTAGCCGCCGTCGATCACGAACAGAGACAGCGTTCCAGCGGCATAGATGTAGTTTAGCGCTGCGACCGTCAGGGCGAAGCAGACACAGACCAGCAGGGCGGTCCTCGCCCCGGCGACATAGCCGTCAACGCCGAGCCGACGCAGCAGCCAGTCCAAGCCCAGAAGGATGACGATCATGTTCACGACGCCAAGCCCCATTTTCCAGTCCTGACCGACGAAGTCGGCTTCGGTCAGGCGCTGGGCCTCCATCCAAGCGGCGCTGAAAAGATTGCCGTACCAGAGAATGCCGATCACCTGTCCGGCGACCAGGGCCACGACAAGGCCCAGCCAGTTCACGTTCTTCATTGGCGTTTCCCCCGAAACCGCCGGATGAGGTCTATCCGGCTCAGCGTTCGTGAGGCTGCCCCCGAGAACGCTGTTCGGTCAACCGGCTTGCGCTTTCGTTTCCGGTCCGAGCCTTCTATATGCGGACCCTTCCAAGCGTTCTGTAGACTCCCCCGAAAGGCCGCGCCCGCATGGCACGCATCCTGATCACCTCCGCCCTGCCGTACATCAACGGCATCAAGCACCTGGGGAACCTCGCGGGCTCCATGCTGCCGGCGGACGTCTATGCACGCTTCAAGCGGGCCCAAGGCCACGAGACGCTCTACATCTGCGCCACCGACGAACACGGCACGCCGGCTGAACTGGCCGCCGCCGCGGCTGGCCAGGACGTGGCCACCTACTGCGCCGAGCAGCACGTGCTGCAGCACGACGTGGGCCGGGCCTTCGGCCTGTCGTGGGATCATTTCGGCCGCTCGTCCTCGCCGCAGAACCATCGCCTGACCCAGCACTTCTGCCAGGCCCTGGAGGATCACGGCCTGATCGAGGAACGCGTCGACCAGATGGTCTATTCGGTCGACGACAAGCGCTTCCTGCCCGACCGCTACGTCGAAGGGACCTGCCCGCACTGCAAGTTTGAGAAGGCGCGTGGCGATCAGTGCGACAACTGCGGAAACCTCTTGGACCCGACCGACCTGATCGATCCGTACTCGGTGATCTCCGGCTCACGGAACATCGAGGTGCGGGACACCAAGCACCTTTACCTGCTGCAGACCAAGATGCAGGACAAGATCCGCGCCTGGGTCGACGCCCACGCCGAATGGCCGCCGCTAGCCCGCTCGATCGCCTACAAACATCTGGACGAGGGCCTGATCGATCGCGGCATCACCCGGGACCTCGCCTGGGGCATCCCCGTGGCGAAGGACGGTGTTCCGCGCCCCGGCTTCGAGGACAAGGTCTTCTACGTCTGGTTCGACGCCCCGATCGAGTACATCGCCGCCACCCAGGAGTGGGCCGAAGGCTCGCCGGACCGCGACTGGAAGCGCTGGTGGCGCACCGACGCCGGCGCTGACGACGTCCGCTACGTTCAGTTCATGGGCAAGGACAATGTGGCGTTCCACACCGTCAGCTTCCCCGCGACCATCCTCGGCTCCGAAGAGCCCTGGAAGAGCGTCGACATGCTCAAGGCCTTCAACTGGTTGAACTGGTACGGCGGCAAGTTCTCGACCTCGAACAAGCGCGGCGTGTTCATGGACGCGGCGCTTGAGATCCTGCCGCCCGACCTGTGGCGCTGGTACCTGACGGCCAACTCGCCGGAAGGCAGCGACACGGCCTTCACCTGGGAACAGTTCGCCAGCGCCGTGAACCGTGACCTGGCCGATGTGCTGGGCAACTTCGTCAACCGTATCCTGAAGTTCAACGAGAGCAAGTTCGAGGGCGTGGTTCCGGCGGGTGGCGAGCCCGGTCCGCTGGAGGAGAAGCTGTTCGCCGATGTCTCGGCTCGTCTGGCTGATCTGACCGAGCAGATGGACGCGATCGAGATGCGCAAGAGCGCCCAGGCGCTCCGCGCCCTCTGGGTGGTTGGCAACGAGTACCTGCAGGAAGCCGCGCCCTGGACGGCGATCAAGACCGATCGCGACCGCGCCGCCGTCATCGTGCGCACGGCCCTGAACCTGGCGGCGCTGTACGCGAAAATCTCCGCGCCGTTCATCCCGTTCGCCGCCGAAAAGATCGGCGACGCCTTCGGCCTGGACTTCCCGGCCGCCTGGCCGTCGAACGACGCCAAGACCGAACTCGGCAGCTTGACGGTCGGCGCGCCGGTGACCGTGCCGGAGGTTCTGTTCAAGAAGATCGAGGACGAGCAGATCGCCGACTGGACGGCCCGCTTCGGCGGCGCGGAGTAAGGTGACGGGCGGGGCGGACAAGGCAGAGCGGCAGGGGTTCTCGACCCTGGTTCGCCTCTGCCTGTTCTACGCCGCCATCTTTCTGAGTTCCGGCGTCAGCCTACCCTATATCGGCACCTATCTGCGTGACCGAGGTATGAGCGGCGGTGCGATTGGCCTGATCCTGGCCGCGCCGCTGCTGCTCAAGCCCTTTACCGGGCCGGTGCTGGCGGTCTGGGCGGACGGCTTCACCCTGCGCCGCACGCCGATGGTGCTGCTGCTGCTGGGCGCGGCGATCGGTTATGGCGCTCTGCTGGGACCGGCCAACCTCTGGTGGTTCATGCTGGCCTGGTTCGTCGGCCAGACGCTGCTCTCGACGGTCTCGCCGCTGATCGATGTCATCACCCTGCGGCGGGCCCGGGTCGACAATTTCAACTACGGCATCCCGCGCGGGACCGGCTCTAGCGCCTTCATCGCGGCTAATCTGGCCATGGGGGCGATACTGACCTTCGCGGCGCCGACGATCATCGCGGTCTGGATCGCGGCGGCGTGCCTGTTCGGGGCGCTGGCCGCCGCGACCCTGGTGCCGGCGGAGCGTGTCCATGCCGAGGGCGCCAAGCCGCTGCGGTCGGAGCGCTGGAACGGCCTGTCGGAGCTGCTGCGCAACCGCACCTTTGTCCTGGCGGTGGTGACCGCCGGGCTGATCCAGGGCGCGCACGCCTTCTACTACAGCTTCTCGGCCATTCTTTGGCGCAAGCAGGGGATCAGCGAGCCGATGATCGGCGTGCTGTGGGGCGTGGGGGTGGCGGCCGAGGTCGGCTTCATGTGGTTCCTCGAACCGCTGCGTCGCCGCTGGGGGCCGGAGCTGTTCCTGGTGCTAGGCGCGGGCGCCGCCGTGCTGCGCTGGACAGTCTACGCCTTTGAGCCGCCGCTCTGGGCGTTGTTCCCGCTGCAGATGCTGCATGCTCTGACCTTCGCCGCCTCGTTCCTGGCGTCGCTGCGGCTGATCGAGAAGCTGGCGCCGCCTTCGGCCGCCTCGCCGGCCCAAGCGATCAATTCAGCGCTGTCGTCGGGTTTCACCCTGGGCATAGCGACCTTGGCGTCCGGCCCTCTGTTCGACGCTTTCGGTGCATTCGGTTACCTGGCCACCGCCTTCATGGCGCTGCTGGGCCTGGCCGGCGCAATCCTGCTGACGCGCCGCGCGCGGAGCCTGTCTTCCGACAGGCTCCGCTTCTGAGCGACTTCAGATCGTGTAGTCGATCTCCTGGCCCTCCAGCCAGGCCACGATCCGCTCGGCCGCCTCGACGGGATCGATCGCGGTCGTGTCGATGCGCAGCTCCGGCGTTTCCGGCGCTTCATAGGGGCTGTCAACGCCGGTGAAGTTCTTCAGCTGACCCGACCGAGCCTTCTTGTAGAGGCCCTTGACGTCCCGCGCCTCGGCGACGGCCAGCGGCGTGTCGACAAAGACCTCGATGAACTCGCCGGGCTCCATCAGGTCGCGCGCCAGCTGGCGCTCGGCCCGGAACGGCGAGATGAAGGCGGTCAACACGATCAGGCCCGCATCGACCATCAGCTTGGCGACCTCGGCCACCCGGCGGATGTTCTCGACGCGATCCTCCTCGGTGAACCCGAGGTCCTTGTTCAGGCCGTGGCGGACATTGTCGCCATCCAGCAGATAGGTGTGGCGACCCAGGGCGTGCAGGCGCTTCTCGACAAGGTTGGCGATCGTCGACTTGCCCGCGCCCGACAGACCGGTGAGCCACACCACCTGTCCCCGCTGGCGCTTCAGGGCGGCCCGCGAGACCTTGCTGACGTCGGTGTGCTGCCAATGGATGTTGTCGGCGCGCCGCAGGGCGAAGTTGATCATGCCCGCGCCGACCGTGCGGTTCGACAGGCGGTCGATCAGGATGAAGCCGCCCATCTGGCGGTTGTCGGCATAGGCCTCGAACGGGATCGCCTGATCGACCGACAGGTTGCACAGGCCGATCTCGTTCAGCTCGAGGCGTTTGGCGGCGGCTTTCTCAAGCGTGTTGACGTTCACCCGGTGCTTGATGTCGGTGATGCTGGCGCCAACGGTCCGAGCCCCGAGTTTCAGCTGATAGGTCCGGCCGGGCGGCAAGGGTTCGTCGTCCATCCAGACGATGGTCGCCTCGAATTGATTGGCGACAGGGGCCGGGGCGTCGGCGGTCGCGATAACGTCGCCGCGCGAGATGTCGATCTCGTCTTCCAGCGTCAAGGTGACCGACTGGCCGGCGACCGCCTGGTCGAGATCACCCGGCAGCGTGACGATCCGCGCCACCCGGCTTTCACGACCCGAAGGGAGGGCGCGGATGCGATCGCCGGGCTTGATCGCGCCCGACGCGATGAGGCCCGAGAACCCCCGGAAGTCGAGATTGGGGCGGTTTACCCACTGCACCGGCATGCGAAAGGGCTTGGCCTGAAGGTCGTCCTCGACCTCAACGGCTTCCAGCCAGTCCATCAGGATCGGACCGTCGAACCAGGGTGTCGCCTCGCTGCGCGTGGCGATGTTGTCGCCGCCCAGACCCGAGATCGGGATCGGGGTGAACACCGAAAGACCGATCTGCTCGGCGAACGCGCGATAGTCGGCGACAATGGCGTCGAAGACGGTCTGGTCCCAGCCGACCAGGTCCATCTTGTTCACCGCCAGGACCACGTGGCGGATGCCCAGCAGGCTGACGAGATAGCTGTGACGACGGGTCTGGGTCAGCACGCCCTTGCGCGCATCGATCAGGATCACGGCCGCGTCGGCGGTCGAGGCGCCGGTGACCATATTGCGCGTGTACTGCTCGTGCCCGGGCGTATCGGCGACGATGAACTTGCGCTTCTCGGTCGAGAAGAAGCGGTAGGCGACGTCGATGGTGATGCCTTGCTCGCGCTCGGCGGCCAGGCCGTCGACCAGCAGGGCGAAATCGATCGCCCCACCTTGGGTGCCAACCTTTCTGGAGTCGGCCTCAAGGGCCGCCATCTGGTCCTCGAAGATCATCTTGCTGTCGTACAGCAGTCGGCCGATCAGGGTGGACTTGCCGTCGTCGACGCTGCCGCAGGTGATGAAGCGCAGCAGCGACTTGTGCTGATGCTGGTGCAGATAGGCTTCGATATCTTCGGCGATGAGGGCGGACTGGTGCGCCATCAGAAGTAGCCCTCCTGCTTTTTCTTCTCCATCGAGGCGGACTGGTCATGGTCGATGACGCGGCCCTGGCGCTCGCTGGTGGTGGTCAGCAGCATTTCCTGGATGACCTGGGGCAGGGTGGCGGCCGTGCTTTCGACGGCGCCGGTCAGCGGGTAGCAGCCCAGGGTGCGGAACCGAACGCTCTTCATCTGCGGGACTTCGCCTTCACGCAGGCGGAAGCGGTCGTCGTCGACCATGATCAGCGCGCCGTCGCGCTCGACCACCGGTCGCTCGGCCGCGAAGTACAGCGGCACGATCGGGATGTTCTCCAGATGGATGTACTGCCAGACATCGAGTTCGGTCCAATTGGAGATCGGGAAGACGCGCAGACTTTCGCCCGGATGCTTGCGGGTGTTGTAGAGGTTCCAAAGCTCCGGGCGCTGGTTCTTGGGGTCCCAACGGTGCTCGGCCGTGCGGAAGGAGAAGACCCGCTCCTTGGCGCGGCTCTTTTCCTCATCGCGGCGGGCGCCGCCGAAGGCCGCATCGAAGCCGTACTTCGTCAGTGCCTGCTTGAGGCCCTCGGTTTTCCAAAGGTCGGTGTGCGCCGCGCTGCCGTGATCGAACGGATTGATCCCGCGCGCCTCGGCGTCCGGGTTCTTGTGGACCAGCAGGTCGAAGCCGAGCTCCGAGGCGATCCGATCCCGCAAAGCGTACATCTCCCGGAACTTCCAGGTCGTGTCGACGTGCAGCAGCGGGAAGGGCGGCTTGCTTGGATAGAACGCCTTGGCGGCCAGGTGCAGCATCACAGCGCTGTCCTTGCCGATTGAGTAGAGCATAACCGGCCGCTCGCACTCCGCGGCGACCTCGCGAAGGATGTGGATGCTCTCGGCCTCCAGGCGTTGGAGATGAGTCAAACGCGCTGGAGTCATCGCTGCCTGGGTGAGATCGGGCGTCATCGGGTCCGGCGGAGAGGCGGCGGGTGCAAGTTGCGTAAGGGCCAAGGCTGGGGTCCGCAAAGGAAAAATCTCCGGCATGACGCCTGCTCAAGGGCGCGCCGGCCTTAGGCTGGCACCTAGGCCCGAGCAGACGCGTCGACAACCGTCGTAATTCTGGGGGCGCTGTCAGATGCCGTGGCGCCGGCTCGGAAAGGCGGGCGCTTCATGACCAAAATTTCACTCGCCGAAGCCATGGGGTTCTCGCATAACGTCGCTATCGGATCGTGAGGCGAGCTATGAGCTTCCTGGCGGAAATGTTGGCCGTGGCGGTCGTCTGGCTGTCGTCATTTGCGCTCTGCCAGTTCGGCGTCGTGGTCGAGCACGCCGTCTGTCCTCACGCCAAATCAACGCAAGCGCGAACGGTCAGCCGTTCCCGCGATGCGGCCGTTCCGGCGGACCCGGTCGCCCTGAACGGCCCCCAACGGACGAAACGCGACGCCTGAACCCGCGCCCTGGCGTCGCAACCCTCGAGAACGCAACCAAAGCCGCTTTTCCCCAAGGCTTTTCGCCGTTAGGTTCATGTAACACGCGAAGGAGGGGTTCGGCGCGCGACGTTCTACCCACGCCCCCTCGCCGACGCCCCTTTTATGCCCCGTCTTGGGACCCTGGCTGTGTATGAAGCCTAAGAAGCGCCAACCGCTCGATTTCTCCGCGACGCCGACGGAGATCCCTCCCGAGGAACCCAAGACCACGCCTGAATTCCCGGAGCCGGCAGCGTCCGTGGCGCCGGAGGACGATGCGCCTGTTAGCGAGCCGTTAACGCTTGATCAGCGCGCGGATGACCTCGCCGTGCCGCCCCCGACCTCCGCGCGCTCTCGGCGTCGCCGGGAAGCCGAGCAGGCGAGGATCGCCGAGCCTGAAGCGAGGGCTGCTCAGTCGCTAGCGGCGACGCCCCAACCGCCGGCGCCCATCGTCGAACAGGCGACCCCGACCGAAGCTGCGGCGACGACGCGCGGGCGCGAGGCGGCGCTGGATCTGCGCGATTCCGCATCTGATCCGGCCATCGCCCTCGAAGCCGAGCCGGTTCCGCGTCGCATGTCCGGCGTCCTCTTCTGGACTTTGGCGACGGCGGTCGCGGCGCTCTGGGCGCTGGCTCCGATCGCCTTCGCGCTGGGTTATGCCCGCGGCGTGCCGGCCTTCAAGATCGAAGGCTTTGCACTGATGGTGTTCGCAGGTCTGGCGATCGGGCCAGCCTTACTGACCTTGCTGGGCGCGTACCTGCTTCGTCAGGCGAACGGTATTTCGGACGAATTGCGACGCAACCGAACCCTGACCGACCGACTGGTCACCCCCGCCGCCTTCGCCGCCGCCGGCGCCACGAACGCTGTGGACGCCATGCGCCAGGGCGTGGACGAGGCCGCCGCAGCGGCCGAGCGCGCACGCGAGCACATTATCTCGCTCCGCAAGGCCTTGGCCGAGGAGACGGCGCGCCTCGCGGACGCCGCCGCTGAGTCCGCGCGTATGGCCAATCAGCTGGCGCAAGGCCTGAGCCACGAGCGCTCGGCGATGGAGACCCTCTCGCTGTCCCTGGATGCACGCTCGACGGCGGTGGTCGACGCGATCGGCAGCCAGGCCCGAATGGTCGCCGAGGCGTCCGATCTGGCCGAGACTCAACTGCGTGAAGCCGAAGCGGCCTTGGCCGCCCGCGCAGCCGATCTCGCCGCCGCCGCCGCCGAGGCGTCCGACGCCGCTCGCGTCGGGGCTGAGGACCTTTCAAGACAGATCGCGCGTCTGGAGACCGCTGGCGTCGGCGTCGGGGACCAGGTGGCTTCGGTCGAAAAGACGCTCGCGGCGCAACGGGCCGCGCTGGTCGAAATCAGTCAGGCGCTGCGTTCGGAGCAGGAGGACTTCGCGGCCGAGGCCGAAACGCGGACGGCGCAGCTGACCGAATTCGTGGCCTACACCCGCGTCGGCGCGACCGAGTTGTCGGACACAGCGGCCATGGGCGCGGAGATCCTGCGCGGTCTGATCAGCGCGGCGGCGGACCAGTTCCGCGAGATGGCCGATGGCGCCAAGGCTCAGCGCGACGCCCTAACCGAGGAAACCAAGAAGACGCTGGAGACGATTGGCGACGTCGCCGAAAACCAGCGCTCCCTGCTGGAAGAGGAACTCAAGGCGGCCATGGAAGCCATGGCTGAGGCGGCTCTGAAGGCCAGCGAGAGCGTTGAGGCGCGTGTCGAAGCGGCGCGCAGCCGTGTCGACCAACTTAACGAGATCGCCTTCGCCGCCGGTCAGAAGGCGGACGCGGTGTTCGAGTCTCGGATGGAGGAGGCGCGCGACATCATCGAGCACTCCGCCCAAATGGTCGAGCAGGCCGGCGCGCGCACTGCGCAGAAGCTTCAGGACTCGGTGCAGACCGCACGCGGGACGTTGGACGAGCTTGAGGTGATGCTGGCCGAGATCAGCCGGCGCACCGCAGACCTGCCCGCCGAAGCCCTGCAGAAGGCCGGGGAGGTTCGTATCGCGATCGAGCAGGGCGTCGAGCAGCTGATGAACGCCGTGCGTCGCACGGCCGAGGAAACGGCGGCCATCGATCAGGCCTTCCAGGAGCGGGTTCGTCGCAACTACGAGATGCTGAGCGAGGCGGCGGGGGCTGTGACGGCTTCCGGCGTTTCGACTGTTGCGGCGCGCGCCGCGACGCTGGCCCCGCCAACGCGGAGTCGCGCCGCCGCACCGCCGCCAACCCCGCCCGCGCCGACGCCGGCCGCGCTGCCGATCGCTGAATTCGACGACGAGGACGAGCCGCCGTTGGATCGGCGGCGTTTGCGCCTCACGCCCACGGCGACCGATCAGGAATTCCGCTCGGTGTTCGAGCAGGCCTCAGCCCGTAAACAGGCCGGGGGATCTCCGTCCGAGGCCGACGCGGAAGGAAACTGGAGCTGGCGCAGCCTGTTGTCGGGCATCGAGAACAGCACGCCGGGCGATGCGGGGTTGGGTGAAAAGCTCGCCGCCGAGATCACAGCCATGGGCATCGACCCCCACGCTCTGTTGCCGCGCGGTCGTATCGACGAGATCGCCGCGGCGCTGCAAACGCGGGACTCCGTCGGCGCGCGGGAGGTGGTCAAGCGCCTGGCGCCGGCGGCGATCCGTCGCCTCGTGCGCCGGCTATTCTCCGACGCCACCCTTAAGAGCAACACTGAGCGCTTCCTCAAGCGCTATGCGGGCATGATCGAGGAAGCAGCGGGTCAGGACCGCGAGGGCTTCTTGCTGGCGGCGCTGCTGTCGTCCGACGCAGGGCGGGCCTATCTGTTGCTCGACGCGGCCAGCGGCGATCTGGCCTAGGGCGTCGCGTGAAGCGCGCCTTCGATATGGTGGCGGCGGGGGTCGGGCTGGTCGTTCTGGCCACGCCACTCGCGCTGCTCTGGCTGCTGGTGCGAGCGACGTCGCCAGGGCCGGGTCTCTACTGGTCTCAACGTGTCGGGCGGGCGTCGGCGCTGTTTCCGATGCCCAAGTTCCGCACCATGCGGATCGACACGCCCGAGGTGGCCACGCACCTGCTGGACAATCCCGACCAATGGCTCACACCCATCGGCGGCGCCATGCGCAAGCTCAGCCTGGATGAACTCCCCCAGCTGTGGAGTGTGTTCATCGGCCACATGAGCCTGGTTGGCCCGCGTCCCGCCCTCTTCAACCAGCACGACCTGATCGCGGCGCGCCAGGCGGCGGGGGTCGATAGTCTACGGCCCGGCGTGACCGGTTGGGCTCAGATCAATGGGCGGGATGAACTGGCCATTCCCGACAAGGTCGCGCTCGACGCCGAATATCTGCGCCGCCAGTCGTTCCTGTTTGATCTTCAGATCCTGGTCAGCACCGTCGTGCCGGTGCTGACCGCGCGCGGCGTTACGCGTTAGCTCAGGTTGGCATAGGCCGTTTCGAGCGCCGCCACGAAGGTTGGATTTTCCGAGAGCGCGGCGGGGAACACCGTGTCCAGCGCCAGGAACGCGGCGACGTCGGTCTTGGCTTCGCCGGTCGCCGCCGCGCCCAGAGCCGACAGGCGTTCCTGCAGCGGATCGACGATCATCTCACCCGCCTCGGCGCGGCGAGCGATAAAGCGCATCCAGGCCGCTAGAGGAACCACCAGACGTTCAATGGACCGGTCAGCCTCCAAAGTCTCGGTGAGGGTTCCCAGAATCCGGAACGGCAGCTTCTGCGAGCCATCCCAGGCGATCTGCGAGAGCAGATGGCGGATCTCCGGATTCCGGAAACGCGCCAGGATCGCGTCGGCATAGCTCTGCAGGTCCAGGCCGCGCGGTGGCGTCAGCGTCGGGATGATGTCGTTGGCCATCATGTCCTGCGCGAGGGCGGCGAGGGCGGGATCACTGACGGCTTCAAAGACCGTCTCATGGCCGCGCAGCAGGCCGACATAGGCGAGCGTTGAATGGACGCCATTCAGCAGCCTTAGCTTGGCGCGCTCGAACCCACGAACATCGTCAGTCAGGATGACGCCGACGCTGGCGAGGTCGGGGCCGTCCGCTGGCAGCACGTCCTCGACCACCCACTGGGTGAAGGCCTCGCGTTGGATCGGCCAAGCGTCTTCCAGTCCGGTGGCGGCGAGAACGCGGGCGCGTAGCGCATCATCGGTCGCCGGCGTAATGCTGTCGACCATCGTCCGCGGAAAGCGGCCCTCGTGGTCTATCCAGCGGGCGAGTTCCTCATCCAGCTTGCCGGCATAGGCGACCACTGCGGCTTTCAGCCGCCAGCCGTTGTCGGCGAGGTTGTCGCAGGCCACGACCGCGTACGGCGCGAGCCCGGCGGCGAAACGGCGGCGCAGACCTTCCACAATGTAGCCGACGGCGCTCCGGGGTTCGCGTGGATTGGCCAGATCATGGATGATGTCGGGATGGTTCTCGTCCAGTCCCCCGTCAGGCGACAGCGTGTAGCCTTTTTCGGTCACGGTCAGGGTGACCAAGCGAGTGGTCGGCGCGGCGAGACGCGCGAACACGGAGGGCGGATCTTCGGGAGCCACCAACACTTCCAGGATCGAGCCCATGACGCGGAAGGTCGTGTCGGCGTCAAGCTGGGCCAGGGTGTAGAGGCCATCCTGGGGCTCCAGCGCATCCCGGACGCCGGGGCTCTTGAGCGACACGGCGCACACGCCCCAGCGCGGGTCGTGCTCCAGCAGCTTGTCGAAATAGTAGGCTTGGTGAGCGCGATGGAATGCGCCCGGACCGAAGTGCACCACACCGACCTGAATCTTGTCTCTGTCGTAGCCGGGAATGGCCACGCCGGGGATCGCGCCGGGATAGCTGGTGGCGCTGAGGCGGAGGGCTTGGGTCGTGACGAAGGAAGCAGTCAAAGGACACGCCTGGAGTTTCGTTAGGGAAGGGCGGGACGGTAGATGAGCCAGTTTGGACACCGGTGGCAATCCAGCTTTGCGGATTTCAGAGGGTGACTCCGGATTTCCAGATCGCGATCTCCCGTTCGCCGTTCTGTTCGGCCTTGGTCGCCTTGCCGGAAGCGGTTGCGATCACAAGGTCCATCAGTCGGTCAGCCGCAGCGTCCATTGAAACGCCTTCCAGCACCTGGCCCGCATCGAAGTCGATCCAGCCCGGCTTGCGCTGCGCCAGTCCGGAGTTGGAGGCGATCTTCAGGGTCGGCGCGGGAAAGCCCAGTGGCGTTCCGCGGCCGGTGGTGAACAGGATCACCGTCGCCCCGGCCGCTGTCAGGGCCGTGGACGACACCGCGTCATTACCGGGCGCTTCCAGCAGTGTCAGGCCGTGGCGACCGACCTTGTCGCCATAGCGCAGAACTTCCACGAGCGGCGAGCGCCCGCCCTTCTGCACCGCGCCAAGGGATTTTTCCTCGAGGCTGGTGATGCCGCCCGCGATATTGCCCGGAGACGGATTTTCATAGATCGGCTGGTTGGCTTCGATGAAGTAGCGCTTGAAATCGTCGATGACCGCGACCGCAGCGTCGAACACTTCCTGTGTCGCGGCGCGCTGCAGAAGAACGTTCTCGGCTCCGAATATCTCGGGAATTTCCGTCAGTACGGGGGTGCCACCGGCCTCGGCGACCTTGTCGGCGATCCGCCCGACCAGCGGATTGGCGGTGACTCCCGAGAAGCCGTCCGATCCGCCGCATTTCAGGCCGACGACCAGTTGGGAGATCGGGACCGGTTCGCGCTGATCGCGCTCGGCGATTTCGACCAGCGCTTCCACGGCCGCCAGGCCATCTTCGAGTTCGTCCTCGACCATCTGGGTCGTGAAGCTTCTCAGTCGTTCCCGATCGATATCGGGCGCGCTTTCGAGCAGCGTCTTGAGCTGGTTGTTCTCGCAGCCGAGGCCCAGGATCAGCACGCCGCCGGCGTTGGGATGACTGGCCAGCGCGGCGATCAGCTTGCGCGTATGGGTCAGATCGTCGCCGAGTTGCGAGCATCCAAATGGGTGGGGGAAGGCATGAACGCCATCGACCCGGCCGCTAAAGCGCTGGTTGGCTTTTTCTGCGATCCGGCGCGCGGTGTTGGCGACGCAGCCGACGGTGCACAGAACCCAGATTTCGTTCCGCGTCCCGGCCCTGCCGTTCTTGCGGCGAAAGCCCTGGAATGTTCTTGCATCAGCGGCCGGGGGGCGTGTCACCGGGGCGGGGGAAAAGCTGTAGTCCTCTACGCCTTCGAGGCGGGTGGCGACGTTATGGACGTGAACGTGATCGCCTGCCGCGATGTCACGGGTGGCGCGTCCGATCGGCCAGCCGTATTTCAAGACATCCTCGCCGGATCGCACCGGACGCGTCGCGATCTTGTGGCCCTTGGGAATGTCCGCGCCGACGATCAGCGCCTGGCCGTGCAGCCGCACCTTTTCGCCAGTGGTGAGATCACGCAGCGCAGTGGCGACATGATCGCGCGAGTCCACCAGGTGGATCGATTCGTCAGGGATCGAGGTCGATTGGGTCATCAGGGGTGATCGTCGTCGCCTGTCTGCTGTCATCGCCCGCTATCGGCAGGATGGAAACCGGTGTCAATCATCTCGCAATCGAATGTTCCGCCTTATGTTGGCGAGCTTGGGTCGGCTGGAGTATGACAAAAGAAAACGCCCGAAGCTGCTGGAAACCCCGTGAGCCCTTCCAAGACGCCGTCCTCGATCCCCGATGAAAACGAGACCAGCGTCGAAGGCGGACGGCGGCGGGCCACGATCAACGACATCGCGCGTCTGGCCGGCGTGTCGAAAAAGACGGTGTCGCGGGTGATCAACCAGTCGCCCTTCGTGCGCGACGAGACCCGTGAGCGGATTGAGGCTGTGATCGCCGAATGGGGCTACGCGCCAGACCCTCAGGCGCGGGGATTGGCCTTCCGCCGATCGTTCCTGATCGGCATGATCTACGACAATCCCAATCCGCAGTACGTCGTCAACATGCAGCTTGGCCTGCTGGACGGTATGCGCGGTTCCGGGTTCGAACTCGTGGTGCATCCCTGTAATCGCGCCAGCCCGACTTTCCTCACTGACATCCGCGCGTTCGTCGAGCGGCAGAAACTGTATGGCGTCGTGCTGCCGCCGTCGGTGTCCGAGGACGAGCGGGTGGCCAAGCTGCTGAACGAGATCGGTTGCGCCTATATCCGGATCGCTTCGGTCGAGTTGGACAAGCCTGAGCACATGATCGTCGGCCATGACCGCATGGGCGGCGCCCAGGCCGCACGGCACATCGTCGAGCTTGGCCACAAGCGCATCGCCTTTATTTCGGGTCCGGAGAGCTTCCGTTCGTCGCACGAGCGGCGAGGGGGCTTTGAGGATGCTTTGGCCGAGGCCGGGTTGGCGCTGGCGCCGGAGGATATCGTCCAGGGGGCCTATACCTTCGAGTCGGGCATGGCCTGTGGCGACCTGCTGCTGTCGCGGACCCCGCGTCCGACGGCCATCTTCTGCGGCAATGACGAAATGGCCGCCGGCGTACTGCAGTCGGCCCGAAAGGCGGGGCTTTCGGTGCCCCAGGATCTGACCGTCGTGGGGTTCGATGATTTCCAGATCGCTCAGGCCGTCTGGCCGCCGCTGACGACCATCCACACCCCGACGCGCGAGATTGGTCGTATCGCCGTCGAGAAGCTGATCGGCGGTGAACGTCGCGAGCCGCGCGACGTCACCAAGATGGAACCAAACCTGGTTATTCGTGAGTCTTCCGGGCCCGTTCCGGCCTGAGCAAGCTTCACGCGCTGATGCTTGCATCGAGTGATGACACCGGTTACCAAGCGGACACGAGCGGCGGTCTGCGAAGCCGCCATCGACGAAGGGAGAAGACGCTAAGCCATGGCCAGACCTCTGAATTTTCACGAGGATCGTCTTTTCCCGTCCGATCCGACAATGCGGTCCTATGCGCGCGGCCTCTATGCGCTGGTCAAGGATCTGCCGATCATCAGCCCGCACGGCCATACTGATCCGTCCTGGTTCGCGACCAACGCGCCCTTCCAGGACGCTACCGATCTGTTGCTGGCGCCCGACCACTACCTGTTCCGCATGCTCTATAGCCAGGGCGTCAGCCTGGAGGCGCTGAAGGTGCGCTCGAAGGCCGGGGTTCCCGACACCGACCCCCGTGACGCTTGGCGGGTGTTCGCTTCGAACTTCCACCTCTTCCGCGGCACGCCGTCGTGGGTCTGGCTGAATCACGTATTCGCCAAGGTCTTTGGCTTCACTGAGTTCCTCGAGGCTTCGAACGCCGACGACTATTTCGACCGCATCAATGCCGCGCTTGCCACGGACGCCTTCCGTCCGCGCGCGCTGTTCGACCGGTTCAACATCGAGACGCTGGCCACCACCGAGGGGCCGCACGAAAGCCTGCAGCATCACGCCGCCATCCGTGAAAGCGGCTGGGGCGGCCACGTGATCACCGCCTACCGTCCCGACGCGGTCATCGACTTCGAGGACGAGCGTGGCCCGCGCGCCTTCGAGCGGTTCGCCGAGACCTCGGGGCAGGACGTCTATAGCTGGAAGAGCTATCTGGAGGCGCACCGCCTGCGTCGCCAGGCGTTCATCGACGCCGGCGCAACCTCTTCCGATCACGGCCATCCGACGGCGGCGACCGCCGACCTCTCCGATGTCGAGGCCGAGGCGCTGTTCAACAGCCTGGTGAAGGGGGACGTCACGCCGGAGAAGGCGGAGCTGTTCCGCGCCCAAATGCTGACCGAGATGGCCAAGATGAGCCTCGATGATGGCTTGGTCATGCAGATCCACCCCGGCTCGCACCGCAACCACAATGTGGGCCTGCTGAACTCGCATGGTCGCGACAAGGGCGCGGACATCCCGATGCGCACCGAATATGTCGATGCGCTGAAGCCGCTGCTGACCCGTCTGGGCAACGATCCGCGCCTGTCGATCATCCTGTTCACGCTGGACGAGACGACCTACAGCCGCGAACTGGCTCCGTTGGCCGGCCACTATCCAGTGCTGAAGCTGGGCCCGTCCTGGTGGTTCCACGATAGCCCGGAAGGCATGATGCGCTTCCGCGAGCAGGTCACCGAGACCGCCGGCTTCTACAACACCGTCGGCTTCAACGACGACACGCGCGCCTTCCTCTCGATCCCGGCTCGCCACGACGTGGCCCGCCGTGTCGACAGCGCCTTCCTGGCCCGCATGGTGGCCGAGCATCGTATGGACCTGGTCGAGGCCGAGGAACTGATCGTCGACCTGACCTATAACCTGCCCAAGAAAGCCTACAAGCTCGACCAGCGTCCGGACTGGGCTCGCCCCGCCACGCTGCGCGCGGCCGCCGAATAGAACACCCTTTCCGGAGACTTCCCGATGTTCGCCAAGACCTATCACGCCACCCATCCGGACATGATGTTCGCGGTCAGCAATGACGACCTGCGCGACCGTTACCTGATGCAGGGTCTGTTCCAGGACGGCCAGATCGTCCTGACCTACAATCACGCCGAACGCTTTGTCGTCGGCGGCGTCGTGGCCACCAGCCCGATCAAGCTGCCCGACCAGACCGAGCCCGCCTCGGCCGCTGGCCACCCGTTTTTGGAGCGTCGCGAGCTGGGCCTCATCAATGTCGGCGAGACGACCGGCAAGGTCACCGTCGACGGCGTGGTCTACGAGATCGTGCCGCGTGACGGCCTGTACGTCACCATGGGCGCCAAGGACGTCACCTTCGAAGGCGTCGACGGCGCCGCGCGCTTCTACCTGGTCAGCCTTCCGGCCCATGCCGCGTTCGAGACCAAGAAGCTGGCCTTCGCCGACGCGATCCCGCTGGAGCGTGGCGCGCTGGAGACTTCCAACGAGCGCACGATCTACCAGTACATCGTGCCGACCACCTGCAAGTCGGCCCAGCTGCTGCTGGGCATGACCGTGCTGAAGCCGGGCAGCGTCTGGAACACCATGCCGCCCCACCTGCACGATCGTCGTTCGGAAGCCTACTTTTACTTCGGCCTGGGCGAGAACGACCGGGTCTTCCACTACATGGGCGAGCCGGACGAGATGCGTCACATCGTGATCGCCAACGAGGAAGCCGTGATGAGCCCGCCGTGGTCGATCCACATGGGTTCGGGCACCGCCAACTATACCTTCATCTGGGCGATGGGCGGCGAGAACCTCGACTACACCGACATGAACGTGCTGGACATCTGCCAGCTGAAATAGGGCCTTCGGCCACCGTGCTCCGGTGTCATCCCGGCCGGAGCGCAGCGTAGGGCCGGGACCCAGGGGCGGTCGCCTTGCCGCTGGCCCCTGGGTCCCGGATCGACCTTTCAGGTCGTCCGGGATGACAGCTAATTTGAACAGGAACTCGACATGGCCAATCCGTTCAGCCTCGAAGGCAAGGTCGCGCTCGTCACCGGCGCCAACACCGGGATCGGGCAGGGGATCGCCATCGCCCTGGCCGCCGCCGGCGCGGATATCGCCGCCGCGGGCCGCAGTGAGCCGGTCGACACGCAGAAGGCTGTTGAGGCCCTGGGTCGTAAGTTCCTGTCGATCAAGGCCGACTTCGGCTCGACCGAGCCCGTTCAGCGCGTCGTCGACGAAACCGTCGCCGCCTATGGCAAGGTCGACATCCTGGTCAATAACGCCGGCATCATCCGTCGCGCGGACTCGATCGAGTTCAGCGAGGCCGACTGGGACGCGGTGATGGACACCAACCTGAAGGTCGTCTTCTTCCTGACCCAGGCCTTCGCCAAGCAGGCGCTCAAGCAGGGCGTCGAGGGCGGTCAGGCCAAGGTGATCAACATCGCCTCGCTGCTGTCCTTCCAGGGCGGCATCCGGGTCCCGTCCTACACGGCTTCCAAGTCGGGCTTGGCGGGTCTGACCAAGATTCTCGCCAATGAGTGGGCGACCAAGGGGATCAACGTCAACGCCATCGCGCCGGGCTATTTCGACACCAACAATACCGAGGCCCTGCGCAACGACGCTGACCGGAACGCCGCCATCCTGGCCCGTATTCCCGCCGGTCGCTGGGGGCGTCCGGAGGACATTGGCGGCGCTGCAGTGTTTCTGGCGTCGTCGGCCTCGGACTACGTTCAGGGCATTACTCTGCCCGTGGATGGCGGCTGGCTGGCTCGCTAGCGAAAGAAAAACGCGCAGAAATACGATGGTAGCGCAACCATCGTGCCGGGCGGCTTTTCCCGCCCGGTGAAGCGCGCTAGAGGGCGCCGCTACGTCAAGCGCCGGGGAACGGCCCGGCGCGACGACGTGTTCTCGAGATCCATTCCTGATCGGGACCGCCTCTCGCGCGGTCCCTGGAGTCCGCGCATGCGCAACCCGGCCCTGTCGATCGCCGCCGATCGTCCGACCAGCCGCCACGTCCGCCAGAACGCCAATCTGCTCAGCGAGCTGCTGATCGAGGCGATCACCTATCTGGAGGGCCCGGAGAAGGCCGAGCTGGTAGCCAGGGCGCGCAAGGCTGCGTCCCGGGAGGACGCCGCCACCGGCGACGCGCCGCAGCTGGACCACCTGTTCGCCGACCTGACGACCGAGCAGGCGGTGTTCCTGGCGCGGGCGTTCGCCAGCCATTCGCTGCTGGCCAATATCGGCGAGGACGTTGCCGGTCGTCGTCGTCATGCCGAAGCTGACGCCCGGCCCGGCGACGACCGTCCGCGCACCCTCGTCGACGCCGTGAAGGCGCTGAAATCCGCCGGCAAGTCCGACGCCGAGCTGGCGAAGGTCTTCGCGGCGATGAACGTCGTGCCGGTGCTGACCGCGCACCCGACCGAGGTGCGTCGCCGCAGCATGGTGGACCGAGAGACCGAGATCTCGCGTCTGATGGCCCTGCGCCGTCACCACCTGCCGCCGGACCTGGACGCCGAGATTCGCGAGAGCCTGTTCCGCGAGATCGCCCTGATGTGGCGTACGCGGCTCTATCGTCCCGAGCGGATCACGGTGAAGGACGAGATCCGCAATGCGCTGTCGATCGTCCGCACCTCGATCCTGCCGGCGATCATCGACCTCTACGGTGACTGGACCGGCAAGATCGGTCAGCACGGCCAGTTGGCGCCGTTGCTGAAGATGGGGTCGTGGCTGGGGGGCGATCGCGACGGCCATCCCGGTGTGAACGGCCAGACGCTGAAGTTGGCTTTCGCCAGCCAGTCGCGGGTGATCCTCGATTGGTACGCCGGCGAAGTGCGCAAGCTGTGGTCCAATCTCGCGGTGTCGACGGCCTACACGCCAGTGTCCGAGGAGCTGCTGGCCCTGGCCGCCCAGGCCAAGGATCCTTCGGTTCATCGGATCGACGAGCCCTACCGCCTGGCGCTGGAGCTGATCTTCGACCGCCTGACCGCCGTGTCGCAGAAGCTGACTGGCGCGCCGGTGGCCTTCGCGACGGGGGTGACCAGCGTCGAGCCCTACGGTCATCCGGACGCCTTCGTCGCCGACCTCTCGGTCATCATCGACAGCCTTGAGCGCAATGGCGGCGAGCGGCTGGTCGGTTCGGCCCTGCGCACCCTGGTCGAGGTCGCCAAGGCCTGCGGTTTCCACCTGATGAGCCTGGATCTGCGCCAGAACGCCGACGTTCACGAGCGCACCCTGGACGAGCTGTTCCGACGGGCGGGCACGGGCGTCGACTATCTGAAGCTCGGCGAGGACGCTCGGTGCAAGGTGCTGATTGAGGAGCTGTCGCATCAGCGCCCGCTGGTCTCGCCGTTCACCGCTTATGAAGAAGAGACGACCAAGGAGCTGGCGACCATGGAGGCGGCCGCCCAGGCGGTGCGCGACTATGGCCACGGCTGCCTTGGCGCCTACATCATCTCGAAGTCGGCGACCTTGTCGGACATGCTGGAACCGCTGGTGCTGCTCAAGCAGGTGGGGCTGGTCTGGGGCGGCGCGGCGCCGCGCGCCTCGGTCAAGGTCGCGCCGCTGTTCGAGACCATCGGCGACCTCGAAAACGGCCCGGCCGTGCTGCGCCAGTGGCTGGAGCTGCCGCTCAGCCGCACGATCCTGGGCGATCGGCCGGTGCAGGAAATCATGCTCGGCTATTCCGACAGCAATAAGGACGGCGGCTATGTCGCCAGCCGGCGCGGCGTGGCGACCGGCGCCTCTGCCTTGGCGCACGAGGCTGATCGCATGGGCGTAGGCTTGCAGCTGTTCCACGGTCGCGGCGGAAGCGTCGGGCGGGGCGGGGGGCCGGCCGCCGAGGCCGTGCTCGCCCAACCGGCCGGCACCGTCCAGGGACGCATCCGCATGACCGAGCAGGGCGAGATGATCGCCCGCCGCTTCGGCGACCAGCCGACCGCCCGCCGTAATCTCGACGGTCTGGCCGCCGCCGTGTTGATGGCCAGCGAGCGTCCGGTCCCGCAGCGCGACCCCAAGGTCGAGGCCGCCATGACCGCTCTGGCCGAGGCTTCGTTCCACGGCTATCGGGCGCTGGTCTATGACGATCCGGCCTTCGAGGACTTCTTCTGGTCGGTCACCCCGATCAGCGAGATCGTCGGTCTCAATATCGGCAGCCGGCCCGCAAGCCGGACCGCCAGCCGCAAGATCGAGGACCTGCGGGCCATCCCGTGGGTGTTCAGCTGGTCGCAGGCGCGGTTCATGCTGCCGGGCTGGTATGGCTTTGCCTCGGGCGTTGAGCGCGCGGGCCTATCGGTTGAGCAGTTGCGCGATCTGGCCGGCAGCTTCGACTTCTTCGCTTCCCTGCTGTCGAACATGGAGCTGGCCCTGGCCCAGAGCCAGATGGACATCGCCGCCCGCTATGTGGCCCTGTCGCCGGACAAGGCCGACGCCGAGCGGATCTTCGCGACGATCCGGCGCGAGCACGAGGCGGCGACCGGGCTGGCCCTGGCGATCCGAGGCGGAACCGCGCTGCTCGACAATCAGCCGGACCTCTCCGAATCCGTCGCGCTAGCCAGCCGCTCGGTCGATCCGCTGAACCATCTGCAGCTGGAGCTCCTGTCCCGTCGCAGGGCAGGGGACAGCGACGAAGCGCTGCGTCTGGCCATTCAGCTAACCGTCGCCGGCATCGCGGCGGGGCTGCGCAACACGGGTTGATGGAGCGGCGTTCTCCCAGGCCGGAGAAGGCACGGGATTCCAAGAGGTTATGATTGTCCATTTCGCCTTGTAACGGCGCTTGCGCTCCTTATCAGTTTCTGGTTATCTGCAAATGACACCGGTAGCGAAGTGGCCAAGCCACTTTTGGTAACCGGTGTCATACGTTTCGGTTCGGCTTGGCGGTCGGTCCGTCTCGTTTGCGGCTCTTTGAGCTCGCTCCTGCGCAAACTCTTGGGGCGTCGGCGAAATCCGACGCCCTCAATTTTGCGGTCCGGGCGAGGACTGAGGGGCGCGGAATAGGCCATAGGGAAGGAAGCGACAGCGACGGAAGATCGCCCTGCGGGTCGAGACCGGGGGACCGTGATCGGTCGAAGGTCGATGCGCCCTGCGACCTTAGTTTGACGTAGCGGCAAGCGCGGTGTGGCGCCCGAGCGCAACGCGGTCTAAGGGAACGCCCTGAGCCAATTCCGGCGAAATATTGCTCGCGCGGCGGCCCCTGCGGCGGTTCGCGCAAGAACGATCCTTCGGGAAGGAGTTTGAGATGGTGAAAGACCGTATGGCGGTGCTGACCGCCCTGATGGAGCAGGGCGTCATTCCGGTGTTCTATCACCCGGACGTCGAGGTCTGTAAGAACGTGATCCAGGCCTGCGCCGACGGCGGCGCGCCCTGCATCGAGTTCACCAACCGCGGCGATTTCGCCAGCCACGTCTTCTACGAAGTCACCCGTTACTTCGATAAGGCCGATCCGCGCGTGATCATGGGCGTGGGCTCGATCGTCGATGCGCCGACCGCCGGCATCTACATCGCCAACGGCGCCAAGTTCGTCGTCGGCCCGATCCTGAACGCCGATGTCGCCAAGGTCTGCAACCGTCGCAAGATCCCGTACTCGCCGGGCTGCGGTTCGGCCTCGGAAATCTCGTACGCCGAAGAGCTGGGCTGCGAGATCGTCAAGGTGTTCCCGGGTTCGTCGGTCGGCGGTCCCGATTTCGTCAAGGCGGTGCTGGGCCCGATGCCCTGGACCCGCATCATGCCGACGGGCGGTGTCGATCCGGACGAGGCTTCGGTGAAGAAGTGGTTCGGCGCGGGCATCGTCGCCGCCGGCATGGGCTCCAAGCTGATCACGCAAGAGCTGCTGGACGCCAAGGACTACGCGGGCATCTCCAAGAAGGTTCGCGAGACCGTCGATCTGATCAAGAAGGTTCGTGGGAAGGCCTAAGACCAAATGACCGACAATATCCTCAACATCCGCCCGGCTTCGGAGACGAAGTGGGACTGCGCCAGCTTCGGTGAAGTGATGCTGCGTTTCGACCCCGGCTTCGGCCGGGTTCGTAACGCCCGTCAGTTCCAGGTCTGGGAAGGCGGCGGCGAATACAACGTCGCCCGCGCTTTCAAGAAGTGCTGGGGCAAGCGCTCGACGGCCGTCACCGCCCTGCCGGTGAATGACCTGGGCTGGCTGGTCGAGGATCTGATGATGCAGGGCGGTGTCGACACCTCCCACATCATCTGGCGCGAGTTCGACGGCCTGGGCCGCAACACGCGCGTTGGTCTGAACTTCACCGAAAAGGGCTTCGGCGTTCGCCCGGCCCTGGGCTGCAGCGACCGGGGTCACTCGGCCGCCTCGCAGATCCGCCCCGGTGAAGTGAACTGGGAAAAGCTGTTCGGCGAAGAAGGCGTGCGCTGGTTCCACACCGGCGGCATCTTTGCGGCCCTGGCTTCGAACACGGCGGAAGCCGTGATCGAAGCCGTCGAAGTGGCCCGCAAGTACGGCACCGTCGTCTCTTACGACCTGAACTACCGCGCCAGCCTGTGGAAGTCGCAGGGCGGCAAGGAAGGCGCCCAGAAGGTCAATCGTCACATCGCCCAGTACGTCGATGTGATGATCGGCAACGAGGAAGACTTCACCGCCTGCCTCGGCTTTGAAGTGGAAGGCCTGGACGAGCACATCAGCTCGATCGACCCGGCCAACTTCAAGAAGATGATCCAGACGGCCGTGAAGGAGTTCCCGAACTTCAAGGTCGCCGCCACCACCCTGCGCAACGCCAAGACCGCCTCGGTCAACGACTGGTCGGCGATCCTGTACGCCGGCGGCCAGTTCTACGCCTCGATGATGCGGGAGAACCTCGAGATCTACGACCGCGTCGGCGGCGGCGACGGCTTCGCCTCGGGCCTGGCCTTCGGCTTCATGGAAGGCAAGGGTCCCCAGGCCGCCGTCGAGTACGGCGCGGCTCACGGCGCCCTGGCCATGACCACGCCGGGCGACACCTCGATGGTGCGCAAGGAAGAGGTCGAGGCCGTGATGAAGGGCAAGGGCGCGCGGGTCATCCGCTAAGCGTCTCTCGCTCTCTAAAGAACAAGGAGAAGTCCTCGGTCGCAAGGCCGGGGACTTTTTCTTTGACGCAGGGCGGTGTTTCATTGCCGTCCTCGTCGTATTCGACCTTCTGGTAGCCCGGTGGAATGGGCTCTCCAGGGTTGAAATAGCTGATCGCGCCGTACGCGCCGCGATAGGTGTACTGCTTGCGGCGTTCGATCTGCTCGTGAAGCGCGATGAACCGGGCCATGAGCATGGCTTTCAGGCGAGCCTTGTCACGGATGAAGCGCCGGCTGGCGCGGGTGCCGCCGGTGGAGCGCTTGAGTCGTGGCTTTCGAGGCAGGGGCATAAATGGTCTCTCCCACAAGCTCCCTTCTCCCTTGATGGGGGAAGGGTAGGGGATGGAGGTGATCCGCTGCGCTAGCCGTCGCGAAGGCGTTCGCCGCCGTGCTCACCCCCACCCAACCCTCCCCCATCAAGGGGGGAGGGCGCGCGAAATCGGCCCGACGCGGAAACGCCGGGAGCGGGGAGGGATGCGAGGCGCCGGACGTTCGTCCGGAGTGTGAAGAGTAATTACCGTTTCGACGAAGCCCGACGCCTCGCGCGACCGTTTTCCATCAGCGTCCCGTCGGGTGGCCCTGTTCAGGCCTTACCGGGACCTGGACCTCCCGTTTCCGAGAGCCCCAGCGATCGGAGAGGACGGGCTTGCAGCCAGACGCGCCCTTTTACCTCCAACCACGCCGACGGCGGGCGGGTGAACCCAGCAAGCTCAGCCCCGGACCGTTCGAGTATCCCCCTCGAACCTGTCCCCGCTCGACCGCCCCCCGAAGCCGCGAAGGTCGCTGGCCGCGCGCCCTCCCCAGTGCTTCGAGGTGGAAAGAGGATAGGGCCGGTTTTGCAGGGGAGGATGAAAAGGGCTGGATGCTCGTTGAGCGCCCATAAAATCCCTCTCTCTCTTCGAGAGAGGGAGGGGCCCGCGCTGTTAGGCGTGGGAGGGTGAGAGGTTACGAGAGTAACCTTTAAATCCTTTGTTATTCCAGTATCTTGTGGCTGAGCCCAATCCGGAAAGGGTGAAACCTCTCACCCTCCCACCGCTCCGCGGCGGGTCCCCCTCTCTCTTCGAGAGAAGGATTCTTCGCCCATCCCCCTACGCGCGTTCAGCCCGCAGTTTCGCGTTCAGCGCCAGGCTTTCCTCCATCCGCGCCAGTTGCTCGGGCGTCGCCGGCGACTGGTGCTTGGCCTTCCACTCGGCGGCGGGCATGCCATGGACCGCTTCGCGGGCGGCTTCCTTGCTGATTGTCCCGTCGGAGGCCTCATGGACCCAATCGCCCAGGCAGTTGCGGCAGAAGCCGGCCAGGCCCATCAGGTCGATGTTCTGGGCGTCGGCGCGCATCTGCAGATGCTCGACCAGACGGCGGAAGGCGGCGGCGGCGAGGCGGTCTTCGATGTCGAGGGCCATGGGTGTTCCAAATGTCGTGTCATCCCGGCCGCAGCGTAGCGGAGAGCCGGGACCCAGGGGGAACCGCAGTGCGCCGGCCCCTGGGTCCCGGCTCTACAGCCCGCAAGCGGGCTTCCGGCCGGGATGACACGGAAGAGCGTGAGTTTCGAGCCTAGAGATTTCCATCTTTCAGCGCGAGAGTGCGCGACCTCTTTCGGCAGGATTCGACCATGGATTTCTCGAAGCTTCGCGCCACCAGCAAGGTCACCACCGAGTGGAGCTATCCGCAAGGGCAGCCGCTGCGCACCGGCTGGCTGCGGGTCGACACGGCGCCGGACCACGAGCTCTATTGGGAGGAATACGGCCGCGCCGACGGCGAGCCGGTGATGTTCCTGCACGGCGGACCGGGCGGGGCCTGCGCGCCGGTGATGTCGCGCTTCTTCGATCCGGACCGGTATCGCGTGATCCTGTTCGACCAGCGCGGCTGCGGGAAAAGCCGCCCGACCGTGGCGGCCGACGGGCCGGAAAAGGCCTTGGCCAACAACACGACCGACCATCTGGTGGCCGACATCAACGCCCTGCGTGAGGCGCTGGGCGTCACCGGCAAGATGCACGTATTCGGCGGCAGCTGGGGCAGCACGCTGGCCCTCGTCTACGCCATCCGTAACCCGGAGAAGGTCGCCTCGCTGATCCTGCGCGGCATCTTCCTGGGCCGGAAGGAGGACCTGCTCTACATGTACCAGGGCAACGCCGAGACCTATGAGGCCCAGCCCTACGCCCTGACCGCGCCGGGCGCCTACATCACCTATCCCGACGAGTGGAAGGCCTTCGTCGAGGTGATCCCGCCCAACCAGCGCGGCGACATGATGGGCGCCTACAAGGCGATCTTCGACAAGGTTCCGACCACGGACGCCGAGCGCGAGGCTCAGCTGAAAGCCGCCCTGGCTTGGTCGGTCTGGGAGGGGACGATCTCGAACATGATCCCGGCCACCGAGGACGCGGGCAAGTTCGGCGAGGCCGCGTTCGCCTTGAGCTTTGCCCAGATCGAGGCGCACTTCTTCGCCCATGACCTGTTCTTGAAGGAGGGCGAGATTACTGACGGCGTGGCGGCGCTCGAGGGCGTGCCGGTCCATATTGTCCACGGCCGTTTCGATCAGGTCTGCCCGCTGACCCAGGCCTCGCGCCTCGTCCAGGCTCTGGAGGCGGCGGGTCAGCCGCCGGCGACCTACGTCATCACCGACGCCGGCCACAGCGCCATGGAAGCTCAGACGGTGATCGCCCTGACCGCGATCATGGACGGCTTGCCGAAGCTCTGAGCCTCGGAAAGCGTCTGGGACGAAAACCGCCGGAATCAGCGCGTGACAAGGCTGTCAAAGTGAGCGATCGATGGTTTGCGTCCGCGATCCTAGTCTGCGCGGCATGCCACAAGGCGCAAAGCCGGTACGGTGATTTGGGGGGCTTACGGACGTGTCGGACCTGATTTCGGAGACGCTGAAGACGGCGGCGGGCGTTCTTTCGCCGCATGGTCCGGCCACGGCGGCGGCCGCCCAAAGCTACAACGCCGGCGACTATTCCATTCACTTCTTCCTGCAGCTGGCCGTGATCCTGGTCACGTGCCGGGTGGTCGGCTGGTTGGGCAAGAAGTTCTTGGCCCAGCCGCAGGTGGTGGGCGAGATGATCGCCGGCGTGGTTCTGGGGCCATCGCTGCTGGGGCTGCTGTTTCCTGATTTCCAGTTGGCCCTTTTCCCGAAGGAGACGCGCAACGTCCTCTATGTCGGCGCGCAGCTGGGCGTAGGCCTCTATATGTTCATGGTGGGCACGACCTTTCAGGCCGACCACTTCAAGGCCAAGGCCAAGAGCGCGATGAGCGTCTCGTTCGCCGGCATCGCCGCGCCGTTCGCGATCGCGGCGATCATCACGCCGTTCCTGCTGAAGGTCCCCGGGCTGTTCTCGCCCGCCATCACGCCGGGCGCGGCGACCCTGTTCATGGGCGCGTGCATCGCCCTGACCGCCTTTCCGATGCTGGCGCGGATCATCAATGAGCGCGGCCTGCAGAAGACATCGCTGGGCACGCTGTCCCTGACCGCCGGCGCCTTCGACGACGCGGTGTCGTGGTGCGTGCTGGCGGTGGTGCTGGCCACGTTCGGCGGCGGCCCGGGCGTCGCGGGCCTGGCCATTGGCGGCGGCCTGCTGTGGGTGCTGCTGGTCCTGACCCTGGGTCCGAAAATCCTGGCGCCGCTGGGCCGCATGGTCGAGCGCGAGGGCGAGATGAGCACCCACGCGCTGGCCCTGGTCATCCTGGCCTTCTGCCTCTCAGCCTTCCTGATGGATGCGGTCGGCATTCACGCGATCTTCGGCGGCTTTATCATGGGCGTGGTGATGCCGCGCGGCCGCTTGACCGAAGAGCTGAAGAAGAAGGTCGAGCCGCTGGCCGTGGTGCTGCTGCTGCCGATGTTCTTCACCTATTCCGGCCTGAACACCCGGATGGACATGGTCAATTCGCCGGAGCTGCTGCTGATCGCGCTCGGCATCCTGGCCGCCTCGATCCTGGCCAAGTGGGGCGCCTGCTACCTTGCCGCCCGCGCCACCGGCGAGGACCACGCCACGGCCATGGGCATCGGGGCCTTGATGAACTCGCGCGGCCTGATGGAGCTGATCATCATCAATATCGGCCTGCAGAAGGGCATCATCGGCCCGACGCTGTTCTCGATGCTGGTGCTGATGGCGATCGTCACTACGGTGATGGCCAGCCCGCTGTTCGAGATCGTCTATGGGCGCAAGGCCCGCGCGCGGGGCGAATTGGACGCCGTGCCGGACGCCGCGAAGGCCTAGATCACGACCTCGCCGTCTTCCTTGCTGAACTGGTCGGGTTTGCGGTCCAGCAGGTCGAGCACCAGCTCGGACGGACGGCACAGCTTTACGCCCTTAGGCGTGACGACGATGGGGCGGTTCACCAGGATCGGGTGCTCGACCATCGCGTCCAGCAGACGATCGTCCGAGACGTCGTCGGCCAGCAGGCCCAGGGTCTCGGCTGGCGTGCCCTTTTCCCGCATCAGGGCGCGCAGCGACCCGCCGGACCGGGCGGCGAGGTCCTGCAGCTGCTCGCGGGTCCAGCCGGTCTTCAGGTACTCGACGATCTGCGGCGCATAGCCGGCGGCCTGGACCAGGGCCACGGTGTTGCGCGAGGTCCCGCAGGCCGGGTTGTGAAAGATGGTGATCGGGAAGGCGGTGTCGGTCATCGAGAGGTGTCCGTCTTGAGAAGCCAGCCAAACAGCGCCGCCGCGAGCAGGGCGCCGACCAGTTGGGCGAGAATGAAGGCCGGCGCGCTGGTCGGCGCGATCCCGGCGAAGGTGTCCGACAGGCTGCGCGCCACCGTGACCGCCGGATTGGCGAACGAGGTCGAGGCGGTGAACCAGTAGGCGGCCGTGATGTAAAGCCCTACGGCCATCGCCGTGCTGTCGGGCCGAAAACGGCTGACGCCCAGGATCGTCGCCACCAGGCCAAAGGTCGCCACCATCTCGGCGAAGGCTTGGCCGCCCCCGGAGCGCAGCTTGGTCGAGACTTGCAGGATCGGTTCGCCGAACATGGCGTGCGCACCCCAGACGCCCGCGATCCCGCCCAGCACTTGGGCCAGCGGATAGGCCAGCGCCAGGGCGATCGGCAGTTCGCGCCGCAGGGCCGCGACCAGGGTGACTGCCGGATTGAAGTGGGCGCCGGAGATCGGGCCGAAGACCCAGATCAGCACGACCAGCGCCGCTCCCGTCGCCAGGGTGTTGCCCAGCAGCGCGATGGCGACATTTCCGTCCGAGAGGCGCTCGCCCATGATCCCAGAGCCGACCACGACGGCCAGCAGCAGGGCCGACCCCAGGGCTTCGGCGACGAGGCGGCGGGGCGTATCGAACGGGCTCACGCCTTGGCCGTCCCGCAAGCCATGCCGCCGCTGACGATGGCGCTCAGCGGGGCGCAGATCTGCGGCGCGCCGGCGCAGCAGTCCTCCATCAGAAAGCCCAGCAGCCCGCTCATCGCGTCATAGTCGGCCTTGTAGATGATCGAGCGGCCGTCGCGGCGCGAGGCGATCAATCCGGCGTGGGACAGGACGTTGAGATTGGCCGACAGGCTGTTTGGCAGCACGCTCAGCGTGCGCGCGATCTCGCCGGCGGCGACGCCCGCAGGGCCGGCCTGCACCAGGAGGCGGAAGATCGCCAGGCGCCCTTCGTGGCCCAAGGCCGACAGCATGTTGACAGCCGCTTTCGATTCCATATTTCCAATATGCTAGAATTATTCGACAGATCAATGACGATGCTGGAGGCGCGTTTGTCCGAGTTCCCCGCCCTGGATGCCAAGTTCTTGGCCAAGATCGATGGCGACCGCCTTGAGGTCGATGTTCGCGCGAGCCATCCGCCGCGCATCCTGCTGCTGTACGGGTCACTGCGGGAGCGCTCGTTCAGCCGCTTGCTGGTTGAAGAAGCCGCCCGCATTCTTGAGGCGCTGGGGTGTGAGACGCGGATCTTCGATCCTCGCGATCTGCCCCTGCCCGACGCGACCGGCCCCGACCACCCCAAGGTGCAGGAGCTGCGCGCGCTGTCTCAGTGGTCGGAAGGGCAGGTCTGGTGCAGCCCCGAACGGCATGGCGCCATCACGGGGATCATGAAGGCGCAGATCGACTGGATTCCGCTGGAGATCGGCAGCGTGCGCCCCACCCAGGGCAAGACCCTGGCGGTGATGCAGGTCAGCGGCGGGTCTCAGTCGTTCAACGCGGTCAACACGCTGCGCCTCTTGGGCCGCTGGATGCGGATGATCACCATTCCCAACCAGTCGTCGGTGGCGATGGCCTTCCGCGAGTTCGACGACAACGATCGCATGCTGCCGTCCAGCTACTATGATCGGGTCGTCGATGTGATGGAGGAGCTGGTGAAGTTCACCCTGCTGACGCGGGACCGCGCCGACTATCTGGTCGATCGCTACAGCGAGCGGAAAGCGCAAGGCCGGATTCCCGAGCATGTGGCGCTGGCCGCCGAAGCCATGAAGCACGAGGCGGCGTCCGCATGACCGCCGCTGCGCTGACCGTACGTCCAGCCGCCGTCGATGACGCGACGGCTATGGCCGAGATCTACAACGAGGGCATCGCCGACCGGGTCGCCACCTTCGAGACCACGCCGCGCACGCCCGAGGACGTGTTGGCCTGGTTTGACGGGAAGCATCCGGCCGTGGTCGTGGTCGATGCGGCCGGGCAGGTGGTCGGCTATGCGGTGACCTTCGCCTACGCCGATCGCTGCTGCTATGCGGGCGTGGCGGAGTTCTCGGTCTATGTCCGCCGTTCGCATCGCGGTCAGGGCGTCGGGGTGGTGGCCATGAAGGCCTTGATCGCCGCCGCCGAGGACGCAGGTTTCTGGAAGCTGTTGTCGCGGGTGTTCGTGGAGAACCGGGCCAGCCTGGCTCTGTTGCGCTCGGTCGGATTTCGCGAGGTGGGCGTGCATGAGAAGCACGGCAAGCTCGATGGCGTCTGGCGCGACGTGGTCGCCGTGGAGCGGATCATCGAAGCCAATCTTGGCTAGAAGGGGCCTCGGCGTCGGCGCCCAGGCCCCCTTTTTCGATCAGCCCTTCGGCGTGATCCTGATCAGCTTGCCGTCTTCCTCGTCGGTCAGCACGTAAATCGCGCCGTCGGGACCGACCGATACGTCGCGGACGCGGCCGCCGATGTCGGCGAACAGGCGCTCCTCGCCGACCACCTTGTCATCCTTGAGCACCAGGCGTGCGACGTGCTGCTCGCGCATCGAGCCGATCAGCAGGCTACCCTTCAGCGCTGGGAACAGGGCGCCGTTATAGAGCGCCATGCCCGACGGGGCGATGACGGGGTCCCAGTAGTACACGGGTTGTTCCAGCCCCGCCTTCTGCGTCGCGCCTTCGCTGATCGGCTTGCCCGAATACTCCTCGCCATAGGTGATCAGCGGCCAGCCGTAGTTCTTGCCGGGTTCTGGGCGGTTCAGCTCGTCGCCGCCGCGTGCGCCGTGCTCGACGGTCCACAGGCGGCCCTGCGCATCCAGCGTGGCCGATTGGATGTTGCGATGGCCCAGCGACCAGATGTCCGGCTTGGCGCCGGCAGTGTTCACGAACGGATTGTCGCTGGGGATCGAGCCGTCGGCGTTGATCCGAACGACTTTGCCTAGGGTGCCGTCCAGGTTCTGGGCCTGCACACGGCCGGCCGGGATCGATCGCTCGCCGGTGGTGATGAAGAGCTTCCCGTCACGACCAAACACCAGGCGGCCGCCGAAGTGCAGGGCGCTGGCCATCTTCGGCGTCTGGCGCCAGATCACCTGCACATCGTCCACCTTGGGCGCCGCGCCCAGGGCCAGCTTGCCACGCGCCACGGCCGTGCCGTTTACGCCGTCGGTTTCCTCCGCGTAGGACCAGTAGACGAGGCCGTTCTTGGCGTAGTCAGGATCGATGGCGACGCCCAGCAGGCCGCCTTGGCCCTGGGCGTAGATCGCCGGCAGGCCAGTAACGGCGGGGGAAAGCTTGCCGTCCTTGCCATAGACGCGCAGGCGGCCGGCCCGCTCGGTCACCAGGATCTCGCCGGTCGGCAGGAAGGCCATGCCCCAGGGGTGGTCCAGGCCGCTGGCGAGCGTCTGATACTGGCCGCTGATCGCGGAGTTCAGGCCGGGCGCGCGGGTCTGGCCGGCGAAGGCGGGTTTCTGCTCCGGGGCGTTCGGCGCGCGGCTCTCGACCGGCGCGCCGGCCTGGCCGGGCTGAGCGGGAGCGGGACCACAGGCGGCCAAGGCGGCGGCGAGGGCGGCGGAGGCGGTGAGCAAGGGCGTGCGCATGACTCTTACTTAGAGCGCTTTTCGCCCCGCGCCAGCCGGTTATCCCCTGTCCTGGGTTCAAACAAAAAGGGCCGGGGATTGCTCCCCGGCCCAAATTGATCTCGATCGAAACGCGGTGACTAGACCTTCACCGGCTCCATCTTGGGCGCCAGCAGGTGAACGACCAGCAGCGCGACCAGATAGGCGCTGCCCGCCACGATGAAGATCGGCGTGTAGCTGCCGATGCTTTCCAGCACCTGGCCGATGTACTTGGAGAACACCATGCCGCCGAACGCGCCCAGCATGCCGCCGATCCCGACAACCGAGCCCACGGCCCCGCGCGGGAACACGTCCGACGGCAGGGTGTAGAGGTTGGCCGAGAAGCCCTGGTGGGCGGCGGTGGCGACACCGATGATCAGCACGGCCAGCCAGACCGAGCTGGCGTAGGAGGCGAACATCACCGGCACGGCCAGCAGCGCACACACCAGCATGGTCAGCTTGCGGGCCTTGTTGATCGAGGCGCCGTTCTTGAGCAGGCGCGAGGATAGCCAGCCGCCGCCGACGCTGCCGACGTCCGACAGCAGATAGATCGCCACGATCGGCGGGCCGAAAGTCTTAAGGTCCAGGCCATAACGCTTGCCCAGGAAATCCGGCAGCCAGAACAGGAACATCCACCAGATCGGGTCGATCAGGAACTTGCCCAGGGCATAGGCCCAGGTCTCGCGCTTGGTCAGCAGTTTGGTCCAGGCGATCTTTTCGACCGGGTCGGCCGGATCCTGCTCGATGTGCGCCAGCTCGGCGGCGGACAGGTTCTTGGTTTCGCGCGGCGTACGATAGACCAGCAGCCAGATCGGCAGCCAGATCAGACCGGCGACGCCCGTGACGATGAACGCCATCTGCCAGCCCCAGGTCAGCACGATGGCCGGAACGACCAGCGGGGTGACGATGGCGCCGATATTGGTGCCGGCGTTGAAGATGCCGGTGGCGAAGGCGCGCTCCTTCTTGGGGAACCACTCGGTCACGGCCTTGATGCCGCCCGGGAAGCCTCCGGCCTCGCCGACGCCCAGCGCCATGCGGGCGAAGATGAAGCCTGTCAGGCCACGCGCGCCGGCGTGGGCGATGTGCGCGACTTGCCAGATCAGGAAGGCGATGCCGAAGCCCCAGCGCGCCCCGATCTTGTCCATGATCTTACCCCAGACGAGGTAGGCCACGGCGTAGGAGAGCTGGAAGTAGAAGACGAGGTTGGCGTAGTCCTTCTCGCTCCAGCCGAACTCGTGCGACAGGTCGGTCTTCAGGAAGCCGATCGTCTGGCGATCGACATAGTTGATGACCATCGCCAGAAACAGCAGCGTGACGATGACCCAGCGATACCGTCCGATCTTCTCGGAGGGTTCGGGCGCTTTTGGAACCTCGATCAACTTGGCTTCCTTCCCCTGTGTTTTTTATCGCGTTGGTGTTGGCGTCAGGCCGGGACGGCTACGCAATCCACGGTTCCGAACGGGCCGAAACTCACATGGGCGACGTCGCCGGCGACCACGTCGTGAATCCCGGTGGTCGCGCCTGTCGTGACGATCTGGCCCTTCTTCAGCGGCTTGCCGCGCGCGGCGACGGTTCCGAGCAGGAAGGCCAGCGCTGCGAGCGGCGAACCCGGAATGGTCGCGGCCGTCGCGGTACCCACCGACTTGCCGTTGATGAAGGTCTCGACCGGCATATCCTCCCAGGCGATGTCGCGCCAGTTGGAAATGGCCTGACCAATGATCTGACCATCATTGTTGCCGAAGTCTGACGCCACCACGGTGGGGCCGAGCGCATTGATGGTCTTCAGGGGGCTGCCGGCGATCTCGACGCCGACCAGCAGCTCGCCCACATAGTCGGCGGCTTCCTCGGCGGTCCACTCGGTCTTGCCTTCCGGCGCGTCCTTACCCAGGCGGATGATGAACTCGGCCTCGACCGCGCAGAAGCCGCCGGCGATGGCGCGGAACGTGTTCGGCTTCTCGGACGACGCCTGCTGCACCTTGGACTTGAAGATGCAGCCGGCCAGCCGTTCGGCGCCCAGGCGCTCGCGGTGCTGCGGCGGCACGAGACCCACCTTCCAGCCGACCAGTTCGTCGGGCCAGAGGTCGATTGCGATGTCCTGGACCGCGTAGCCGTCGGCCATGCTGGGGGGGATGACGCCGCCTGGATAGCCTGGAACGCTGACGCCCTGCTGACGAGCCTTGACGAATTGGGGGGCGATGGCCGCGGGGGCGAAAACCTCGCTGTCGGCCTCAGAAACGGTCACGCCGCAAGTCCTCCCTCGAATCCGGCACTTTCCCCGCTTTGCAGGGATTGCGATGTCTGTAATGGAAACCGGTGTCATTGACAATCGGGGCTGAGACGCCTGCGCATCGGAAATACGGACCCGTCCTTTGCCCAGCCCTCGCTCAGAGCGGGCGACATCGCGCTCGCCACGGCTTGACAGGCGTAATAACCGGTATAGCGTTTCGCGTTGAATTACGGATGTAAGCGTCATGCACATCACCGCCGCCGAAGCCCATGTGATGGAAGCGCTCTGGCGCCGCTCGCCGTTATCGGCCGACGAGCTGGTCGCCGAGGTCGGCGCCGCGCAAAATTGGGGCGAAGCCACCGTCAAGACGCTGATCAATCGCCTGCTGAAGAAGAAGGCGATCCGCTCCGAGCGCGCCGACGGCAAACACGGCTATCGTCCGCTGGTCGACCGCAGCGCCTATGTCCAGGCTGAAAGCCAGGGACTTCTAGATCGCCTGTTTGACGGCCAGCTGGCGCCGCTGATCAGCCACTTCGCCCAACATCGGCCGCTCAAGCCCGACGAAGTCGCCAAGCTCAAGAAGCTCATCGACGAGATGGGCGAGTAGGTCCAGGCCCTTCGGCGTCGTGGGCAGTCTCAGGCTCTGACGTCCTGCGCCTCGGTGTTGCGGGCCTTCAGGGCCTTTGCAGCGGTGTCCAGGCTCTGCACGCGAGGTCTCGGGAGCGGGGCGGTGGCCGTGTCCGAAATCGACTCGCCCTTCAGCGCCGAAACGAAGTCGTCGCGCCATGCGGTGACGTCCTCGCGCTGGACGTTGTCGAACAGGGTCCGCCACCGGCGCTGGCGCTCGGTCAGATCCATCGACAGGGCCCTGTCCAGCGCGTCGGAGACCTCTTCCGGGCTGTTGGGATTGATGATCAGGGCGTCCTTCATCTGACGCGCCGCGCCGGCGAAGCGCGAGAGGATCAGCACGCCGGGGTCTTCCGGATCCTGGGCGGCGACAAACTCCTTGGCGACCAGATTCATGCCGTCGCGCAGCGGGGTCACCAGCGCGGCCTTGCTGGCGCGATAGACGCCGGCCAGTTCGTCACGACGGTAGGAGCGGTTGACCCAGCGGATGGGGGTGAAGTCCATCTCGGCATAGGCGCCGTTGATGCGCCCGATCAGGCCGTCGAGCCGCACGCGCAGGTCCTGATAGGCCTCGACCTCGTCGCGAGAGATCGGGGCGATCTGCAAGAGCATCACTTCGCGGCGAAGCTCGGGGTGGTCGTGCAGGAAGCGCTCGAAGCCGATGAGGCGCTCTTCAAGCCCCTTCGAGTAGTCCAGCCGGTCGACGCCCACCACCATCTTACGAAACACGCTGTGGGCCATCATGCGGTCGTAGACCTTGCGAGCGGTGTCGCCGTCGACGAGGCGGGCGAAGTCCTGGGCGTCGACGCCAATCGGGAACGCCGCCGCCCGGGCGCGCTTGCCGAACGCCACAAGCTCGCCCCGTTCGGTCTTGGAGCCCTCGACCTCTGAGAAAACGTAGCCTTCGAAAGCCTGAAGCGACTCCTCGGTCTGGAAGCCGATCAGGTCGTAGTCGAAAAGAGCCTCCACCAGTTGCCGGTGGCGGGGCAGGGTGACCACCAGCTGATGCGCCGGCCACGGGATGTGCAGGAAGAACCCGATCCGGTTAGTGACGCCCAGTCGGCGAAGCTCTCGCGCCAGGGGGATCAGGTGATAGTCGTGGATCCAGACGATGTCGTCTGGCTCGATCAGCGGCAGCAGGGTCTCGGCGAACAGGCGGTTGACCCGGTCATAGCCCTGCCCGAACGAGCGGTCGTAGGCGGTCAGGTCTACGCGATAGTGGAACAGCGGCCACAGCGTCTTGTTGGCGTAGCCGTTGTAGTACTCCTGATAGTCAGTCTCCTCGAGATCGACGGTGGCGACGGTGACGCCGTCGATCCGCTGCATGTTCAACTGGCCGCTGAACTCAGGAACGGTTTTGCCGCTCCAGCCAAACCAGATGCCGGAATACTCGCGCAGAGCCGCCGCGAGCGCCATGGCCAGGCCGCCCGTCGAGCTTTCGCCGTCGGCGGGATTGGGCGGGTTCACCCGGTTGGAGACCACGATCAACCGGCTCATGCGGTCACCGGCGCGGTGAGGGTTTGCAGCCAGCGGCTGACGTCGCGGGTGTCAGATAGGCGATAGCGGGCGGTGGTCGGGCGCGGTTCGCCGACCAGTACGCCGAAGCCGCCCAGGCGTTCAGCGGCGGCGAAGCCATCCTCGTCGGTCAGGTCGTCGCCGACGAAGATGGGAGTCGCGCCCAGGAACGGCGGTTCGCGCAGGAAGGCGGCGACCGCCGCCCCCTTGTCCGCGCCGGGCGTGCGCAACTCGGCCACCATGTCGCCGAGTTGCAGGATAAGCCCTGTCGCGCGGGAAAGACGTTCAGCGGCCTCAATCACCGCTTCGGCGGCGTTGGGCGCGTTGCGATAGTGCAGCGCGACGCTGAGGGCCTTGTCCTCGAACAACAGGCCTCGGTCGCAATGCGCCAGTTCACCCAGGATCCGGCGGGCGTCTTCGAGGCCAGGGTGGGGCTCAAGCGTGGTGACGATCCCGTCGGCCGAGCGCCGCACAAGGCCGTGCACCGCGCCAATCGCGGGCACGCCCCGGCTGAGAATGTGATCGAGGTCGGGGAGTGACCGCCCGCTGACGACGGCGACACGTCCGTTCAGCCTCTCGCGCGCAAGGCTCAGCAAGCGGGCGCGGGCGGGGTCAGGCCCCACGTCGTCGGGACGCGGCATGATCGGGGCCAAGGTGCCGTCCAGATCCAGGAAAAGGGCGGCCCGGCGGGGCAGGTCGCCGGGCGGCGTGGGCAGATTGGCGGACTCCGTCCGCGCGGCCGGCATGGCCACGGTCATGGCGAGAACCCCCTCAGCTGTAAGCAACATGGGGGTCAGAACGCGGAACGGCGGCGTTCGATCCCGGCCGACGGTCAAGCGGGCGTGATCAAAAGGCAGGTGGGGCCGCTGTCCGTGCCTAGAACAGCAGCTTCCTCACCGTGAACTGCACGACGCGGCCGCGCGGATCCAGGTAGTCGGGCTGGTAGGTGAGCGGGGTCACGCCGTTGGCGTCGCGAACCTTGGTCTCGGCGTCGAACAGGTTGTTGACGGCCAGGCTCAGGCGCACGCCGCGCAGCAGCGGATGGGCTTGGACCAGTTCGCGCCGTACGCCCAGATCGGCGAACAGGCGCAGATTGACGGTCGCCAGGCTGGAGAAGTCGAGGGCCGTGGTCGCGCCGCCGACGCCGCCGTCGACGTGCGTCCCGCTTTTCCAGTTGGCGGTGAGCCGGGCGCCGAGGCCATAGCGGGTGATCCCGGCCTGGGCCTCGACCTCGTGACGCGGCTGACCGCCGCCCGATCCGAGCACGTCACCGTTCAGCAGGTCCAGAACCGGCAGCCCGTCGGCGATGGTCACACGTTCCTTCAGATGGACCGTGTGGAACAGCGCCAACTGCAGACGCGTGGCGCGCGGATTGCCGCCGCCGCGACCAAAGCCGCCGCCGCCGAAACCGCGTCCGCCGCCCCCGCTAAAGCGTTGTCCATCGCCGCCGGGCGGACGCGAAGCCTCCTCTCCGGTGGCCGGCGCTGCGCCGGTCGCCGGCTGCGGCGCGTTGGTCTCGGACGTGCTGTCGGGCGCCGGACCCGGCGTCGGGGCGCGGTCCGATGCGGCGCCCTGGCGTCCGCGCCAGCCTCCGGGCGGCGGCGGCGGAGCCTTGCCGATCTGGCGCGAGAGGTTGAACCCCCAGCGGATCTGTTCGCGCTCGCGCTTCTGGAAGTTGACCGGTCGGGTGTCGATGCGGGTCAGGACGCCGTCGCTGTCGCGCGTGAAGCGGTCCGGGAACGCGGCCTCGACGGCGGCCGTGGCGGCCGGGAAGCCGGCGACGGGGTTGTCGATCCGCGTGCGGCTGTAGTTGGCGGTCAGGGACAGGCCCTGGATCTTCTCGGGCTTGTAGGTGGCGCCCAGGCGCAGGACATTTCGCGTCTCGCCGCGAAGATCCGGATTGCCGCCGCTGACGCGGGTGACGTCCACGCTGGTCCCGCGCACATAGTCGAAGACCTGGCTGCCGGGCGTTACGATCAGCGGATTGCCGAGTTGGGCGATGCTCGGCGCGTTCTCCTGACGGGTGGCCGAGGCGATGAAGCTGAGCGGCCGGACTGGCGACCAGTTCACGCCGCCGCCCACCGTGGTCAGGGTCCCGAAGTCGGAAACCTGGCGGGCGGCGAGGTTCAGGTTGGCCGACAGGTCGCCGAGCGCGGCGTGGACGCCCTTGCGTCGGCTGGCCAGGGGCAGGTCGAAGCTGAGCTGAACGTCGCCCTCGCCGCGCGACAAGGTGCTGTCGCTCTGGACGCCCGAGCGGACCGAGGTCGCCTCCAGGCGTGAGCCCGTCGCGCCGAGCTTCAAGGTCGTCGACAGGTCGCCGGCCTTCAGCTTGGCCAGGGCGCGGTTGGCGACGAATTGCAGGTCGGCGGTGTCGGTCGTCGACTTGGCGCGGTCGGTGTTGAGCGGCAGGGCGGGGAGGGCGCCGAACGGGTTCAGCCCGGCCTCCAGGCCCGTCAGGCGCGCTTGCAGGGCGCTGACGTCGACGCTGCGATCGGTTTCGGTCTTGTTGATCGCGCGATCGTAGTTGCCGGTCAGGGACAGGCGTAGCTGCTCAGTGTCGCGGTTCAGCGTGAAGCCGGCGTGGCCGGCGAGATTTCGCGATGTCTGGCCCAGGGCGTCCTGGCCGCCGAGATAGCGATACAGCAAAACATCCTGGCCGAACGGCGAGAAGGGGCTGGCGGCGGGCAGAGTCAGGCGCGCCCGCGCGGGGCCTTGCAACGAGTCGTTCTCCGACCCGGTCAGGCTGAGGTTCAGGGTCGCCGAGACGTTGTCGAGGATGTAGCGATTGGTGACGCTGTTGATCGTCAGCTGCCGGTTGCGGGGCAGTAGCGTGCGGTCGTCGGTGATGTCGCTCACGTTGGCGCGGTTCGCGCCCGGCAGGAAACCCGCCAGGCTCGGGGCGCCGGCGGCGGCCGAAATCGGAACGCCCGCCACGCTCACGGGCGTTCCCGCCAGGGCGCTGAGGTTGGTGAGGGCGCCGCCGCCGACCGGCGTAACGTTGCCCGAGAAGTCATAGAGGCCGGTGCTGGAGCGACTGACCAGATCACGGTCGCTTTCCAGCAAGGCGTCACTATTCTGGATCTTGACCGAGAGGTTGGTGCGGCCATTCCGGTTCAGCTGCAGCCGGCTCCAGTTGAGCTGCTCGGTCATCTGCCCGCCATCGGTCGAGCCGCCCACGGTGGCGTCGACGGTCGAGGCGCGGAAGCGCTGGCGCAGCACGATGTTCACGACCTTCTGGTCGGCCGAGTAGCCGTATTTGAGCGCGACCTCCTCGGGCAGGACCTCGACGCGCTGGATCGCCTCGCTAGGGAGGTCGCGGATCTCGCCGCGTCCCGAGATGCGACGGCCATTCAGCAGGATCACCGGATCGCCGCCAAGGCCGCTGGTGGTCTGGGGCTGGAGTTCGGTCAGCAGGTCTTCCACCGAACTGACGCCGATGGCGCGGACGTCGGCGGCGGTGAAGGTCTCTTCTGGCGAAATGTCGCCCAGCACCGCGCCGAACGGCTTGCCGCTGGCGGTGATGGTGACGGCCTCGACCTCGGTGTCTTCCAGGTCCGGCGACGGGGAGGCCGGCGGCGCCGTCTGTGGCGTCGTGGCCGGCTGGACCTGCTGCGCGTGCGCCGCGCCGGCCGACAACAGGCCAAGGACGCCGACGAGGGCGAGTTTACGGCTCACGATGAGCGCCTCCGATAACGATACGTCCCGGGCCGGGTGTTGCGCGCCTCATATGGCGCCGGGATTTCAGAGTTTGCGAAAATCGCAACACGCGTCAGCGGACCGAGGTCCATGGACGGCTGAGCAGCACGGCGCAATTGATCAGGCCCACCAACGAGTAGGTCTGGGGGTAGTTGCCCCACAGCTCCCCGTCGGCGAAGCCGATGTCTTCCGAAAGAAGACCGGCCGGGGTTCGGCGCGACAGCATGTCCTCGAACAACGCCCGCGCTTCGTCGCTCCGCCCGGCCAGATGCAGGGCCTCGATCAGCCAAAAGGTGCAGATGTTGAACGCGGTCTGGGGCGAGCCGAAGTCATCGGGGATCGCATAGCGCAGCAGATAGGCGCCGCGCCGCAGACCCTCCTCGATGGCCTTCAAGGTGGCGACGTTGCGAGGATCGTCCGCAGTGTGGAAGCGTAGGTCGACCAGTTGCAAAAGCGACGCGTCCAGCTCGTCGCCCTCGAAGGTGGCGGCGAAGCGGCCAAGCTTGTCGTTCCAGGCCCGAGACTCGATGACCTGCCGCACCTGGGCGGCGCGGCCGTTCCAGAAGGCGGCGCGATCCTCCAGGCCCAGCTTCTCGGCGGCGTTGCCCAGGCGGTCGCACGCCGCCCAGCACATGGCCGACGAGTAGGTATGGACGTTGGCGCGACCCCGGAACTCCCAAAGGCTGGCGTCGGGCTGGTCGTGAAGCCGGAACGCCTGCTCGCCCACGGGCTCCAGGGCCTGGAAGTCCTCGATGGTGGCGGGGCGCAGCAGGCGCTCATCGAAGAACGCCTGGACGGTCGATAGGACGATCTGTCCGTATGCGTCGTTTTGGATATGCTCGTAGGCCTGATTGCCCACTCGTACGGGCCCCATGCCCCGGTAGCCAGGCAGGTCAGGGGCGATCCGCTCGGTCAGCACCTCCTCGAAGCCCACGCCGAACAGCGGCTGAATGTGGCCGCCGTTAGCCCGATCGACGATGTTGCGCAGATAGCCCAGATAGTTCTCCAAGATATCGACCGCGCCCAGCCGGTTGAGCGCCTGCACTACGTAATAGGCGTCGCGCAGCCAGCAGTATCGATAGTCCCAGTTGCGGCCGCTGTCGGCGTGTTCAGGGATCGAGGTCGTCAGGGCCGCGACGATCGCGCCGGTCTCCTCGTGCATGCAGAGCTTCAGGGTGATGGCGGCGCGGATCACGGCGGTCTGCCATTCCAGGGGCAGGGCCAGGCCGCGCACCCACAGTTTCCAGTACTGGTCGGTTTCGCGCATCATCCGCTCGCAGGTCGGACCGATCGGCGCGTTGAAGCCTTCATCGGGACCCAGATACATGGCGATCGGGCGCTCAAGCCGGAACGTCCGCTCTTCCAGGATGTGGGACACCGGCGCGTCGGTCGACAGGCGCAGCGTCATGTCCGAGCACAGATAGCGGATGTGGTTCGAGCCGGAGGTGTGCTCGGCGACCCGAGCGCCCCAATCGGCCGTCGGCCGCAGTCGCAGGGTGATCCGCGCCACGCCCACGAGCGGACGGATCAGCCGCACGAAGGCCGTCGGTCGGAAAAGGCGTCCGAACTGCTGATAGCGCGGCGCGAAGTCGATGATCTCGAACCGCGCGCCATCCTCGTCCGCGATCTCGGTGCGCAGGATCGGGGTGTTGCGCAGATAGCCCTGGCGGACCTCGGCGCGGCGCTCGACCTGCACGTCCCAGACGCCCTTGGCTTCCGCGCCTTCGAGATCGGCGTTGTCGAGCAAGGCGCTGAACACCGGATCGGAGTCGATGCGGGGAGCACAGGCCCAGACGAAACGACCGCCGGTGTCGATCATGGCGCTGACGGCGCAATTGCCGATCGGAAACAGGTCTAGGGTCTTTTGTGGCAAGGCTCTGTCCATGGTCGCCCCCGCGACGCCAGCGATGTTCCTGGCCACGGTGAAACCAACGGTGTGGCTTGCGGGTTCCTGTTACTGAAAAACGTCTTCGTGCGGCTGGGGGAGAGTTCGCCTTTCGCGCTACCCGCGTTGACGCGGCAGGGGCCACACGGCCATCTGTAAACCTTAACGCGGTCTGGCCGCGCGGTGAGTTGTTCGACGGTGATGCGATTTTCGAGAACCTGCGGCGCCCTGGCGGCGACGTTGAGCCTTCTGTCCCTCGAGGTCGCCCAGGCGCAGTCGCAAAGACCTCCGCTGGCCGGCGCTCGACCCGTGCAGAACGTTCCGCTGGTCACGCCGCATCCCTCAGTGATCCCGCCGGACCTGTCGGCGGTGCAGCTGAGTCCCGACCAGGTGGAGGTGTTGCGGGCCGTCCTTGGCGACGCCTACAGCCATGGCTTCGCCATGAGCGTGTTTTCGCCGGATCGCGCGATCGAACTCTATATGTCCAACGACCCGGGGGCGCGCGCCGCCGGCCAGTCGCAGCTCGTCAATCTGACCCTGGCCTATGCCCGCGCCGTGCGGACCGGTCGTCTGCCCATCAGCGCCTTCAAGGCCGAGTGGGGGCTGCGCCCGGCGGCCTATGATCCGACCCCGGAGTTTGTCGCGGCCGTGCAGCAGGGCCGCCTCGCCGAATGGCTCGACGCCTTGCCGCCGCCTTATACGGGCTATCAGACCCTGCGCACCGGTCTGGTCACCTATCGCGAGATCGCTGCCAAGGGCGGCTGGCTTCCCATCGCCGCTGGTCCCGACCTGAAGGAGGGCGCCACCGGGGCGCGGGTGATCGCGCTGGAGGCGCGTCTGGCCGCCGAGGACCCGACCGTCGCCGTGGACGCCGCGCCGGTCTTTGACGCCGCGCTGACCCAGGCCGTTCAGCGCGCGCAGAAGCGCTTTGGGCTCAATCCCACTGGGGTCGTCGACAAGGCGACGCTAGGGGCGCTGAACATCCCGGTCGAGCGCCGCATCGACCAGATCGTCGCCAATATGGAACGCTGGCGCTGGCTGCCGCAGACCCTGCCGGCCGATCGCATCCAGGTGAACGTCGCCGCGGCGATCCTGTCGGTGTTCCACCACGACACGCCGACCCTGACGATGCGGGCGGTCACGGGCCGCCCCGGCGACGAGACGCCGATGCTGTCGTCGATGATCCACAGCATCGTGCTCAATCCGCCGTGGAACGTGCCGCAGTCCATCGCGACCAAGGAACTGTGGCCGAAGGAGCGGGCCAGCCCGGGCTATTTCGCGCGGAACGACTTCATCGTCATCCCGACCGAGGGCGGCGGCTCGCGCCTGCAGCAGAAGGCCGGGCCCAAGGCGGCGCTGGGGCAGGTGAAGTTCGACTTCAACAATCCCTACGGCGTCTATCTGCACGATACGCCCAGCCGCTCGCGGTTCGACAGCTTCAGCCGTCTTGCCAGCCATGGCTGCGTGCGCCTGCAAAAGCCAATCGAGCTGGTCAACGAGGTGATGCGCGACGATCCGACCTGGACGCCGGAAAAGGTCAACGAGACCCTGGCTTCGGGCGACACCGTGCGGGCCAAGCTGCCCCAGCAGATCGCCGTCTACCTGCTGTATTGGACAGCCTATGTGACCCCGGACGGGCAGGTGAACTTCCGCCAGGATCCGTATGGATGGGATCGGGAGCTGGTGCAGCGTATCGCCGCACTTTGATACTGCTCAGCTTGCATTCTTGGTCTGTATGAGGTGTCCTCCCGACCTTCTGTGTCGGGGTGTAAGGCGTACTCATGCATCGACGTAAGCTGCTCCAGTGGGGGCTGGGCGCTATCGGGGTTGGGCTCTCGCCGCTGGCCGCGCGCGCCGACGACGACATCATCGGTGCGATCCTGGAGGGAAAGGTCCCGCAGGCCGCTTCGGTTCCCGCGCCGACCAGCGTCGCCGCCACGGTGGCCTCGATCGACCCGCCGACGTTGAAGCCCGCCGTCGATCCGCGCTGGGTTCACCTGCACAACATCCACACCGGCGAGAAGCTGGAAGCGGTTTACTGGGAGAACGGCGCCTATGTGCCGGACGCCGTCAGCGCCCTCGACAAGGTGCTGCGCGATTATCGTAACGACGAGGTCCATCCCATGGATCCCGGCCTTTATGACCTTCTCGACCAGATCGCCCGCAAGACCGAGAGCAAGGGGCCATTCCAGGTCATTTCCGGCTACCGCTCGCCGGCGACCAACCGCCTGCTGTCCAAGCGCAGCGGCGAGGTCGCCAAGAAGAGCCTGCACATGGACGGCAAGGCGATGGACATCTTCCTGGAGGATGTCGCGCTCAGCCACGTTCGTGCTGCGGCCCTCGACCTGGGCGTCGGCGGGGTCGGTTACTACCCGACCAGCAATTTCGTGCATGTCGACGTCGGACCGGTCCGCAAGTGGACGGGGACCTGAGCTCGCCGCTCGCCTCTCAGCCAAATTCGGTAACCAAGCGCTGGCTCGCACGTTTAGACCATGATAGCCGGCGTTAAGGCTGTTTGAGCGCGAAAGGCGGACCCTGAGATGAGCGAGCGTCGCGGCAACCCGTTCGGGTGGGTCCTGCTGGGTTTCATCATCGGTGTTCTGGCGACCTTCGGGAGCATCCTGTTCCTGACCTCCAGCGGTGGCGGCTATGAGGACGGCCCGGCGGAAACGCGGACCGCCGCCGACAACGCTGCGGCCGCCGCCATGGCCGCCCGCGCCCCTCCGCCCGCGCCGGCCAAGACCGAGACCGTCGCGCCGGCGCCCGAACCGCCTGCCGTTCCGTCCGTACGCCAGACCGGCCCCGCGCCGGAGCTTGACTCGCAGGTGGCCGACGACGCGGCCGCGGCCGGCATGACCTCGCGGACGCGATAGGCATCGAGCCTTCTAATCTCGGTCAACTAAGCTATCACGCTCAGTCCGCTAGTGCACTGCACAGGCATAATTTCCTTAGAGCTGCCGCGCGTTGAGTATGTCAACAAAAGTTGAACTGGTATTCGAAAATCAAAAAAAGATTAGATCTAGGGGTGATCTGAATGATCAATTCTTTAACTTGGCAACATGTATTCAATTGTTATGGATTTGAATCACTTCTAGTCAAAGTCAAATGGGGGTGGATCGTCGTGTTTGCAAGGAACTAACTCGATAGTGGAATAAGCGCTAGATTGTCCGGTGAGGAAGAGTTGACCGCTACAATTTAACACCGAGTCACCAATGACTTCTGAAAACGAAGCATCTGAGAAATAAGTTCTCTCGACTTGGTAGGCTGGCAATGCCTGCGCGGGTGCTATGGGGGACAGGCTCGAACAGACAACGGTAGCGATTGCGACGAGTTTGCGGATAGAGGGTGGCTTCAGCATGGATTCCTCCTTCACCTGACCATAGCGTCTCATGGGCCTCTGCGTTATGCAACCATAGATTCTTAATCTGAATTTAAAAACCTAAGATTTCCTTTTCTATGCCGACTGCTGACACCCGCTGGCGGTAGGTATCGCGCAGACTTCCTGTCGGATCAGGGAGATGCGCGTTGATAGTCAAGGGAAGCTGCTGCTGCGGCGGCGTTCGGTTCGAGCTGTTCGGGCGCCCGGAAATGGTGGGCCTCTGCCACTGTTCGCGCTGTCGCAAGGCTGGATCGAGCGTCTACGCCTATGTCCGCGTCGAGGCGTTCTCCTGGGTTTCGGGACGTAATCTCGTCGCCCGCTACGCGCCCCAGCCGCCACATCGGTTCAATCGCTGTTTCTGCGGCCGTTGCGGGACGGCGCTGGGCGACCCGTTCTCGGGGCGCATCCTGGCGATCGCCGCCGGTTGCCTGGACGAGGTTCCGAGCCTGACGCCCGATTTTCACGAGTATGTGGCGGATCAGCGGACCTGGCGCTGCGTCGCCGCCCGAGAGGAGCCCTGAACCACCGAGCGCGCACGAAAAAGGCGGCCGCATCAGCGACCGCCTTCGTCGTTCTCACCTCTGGCGAGGACTAGTTCTTCGGCGCCGGCATCGGCGTCAGGGCGCTGGCCTTCTGTTTCATCTGGACGTGAACCGCCGGCGGCAGCGGGATCATGCCCCGGTTCTGCAGATAGCCGCCGCGGCCCGTGGCGGCGTCCGAGACGAATTCGGCCACGAATTCCTTCAGGCCCGGCGTCACACCGACCTGCGACTTCTTCACATAGATGTAGAGCGAGCGCGACAGCGGGTACTGACCGCTGGCGATCGTCTGGGCGGTGGGCTTCACGCCGTTGATCGTGGCGCCCTTGATCCGCGAACCGTTCTCTTCGAGGAACGAGTAGCCGAAGACGCCCAGGGCGTTCGGGGTCTTTTCGATGGTGCCGACGATGGCGTTGTCGTTCTCGCCCGCATCGACCCAGCCGCCGTCGGTGCGCATCGGCGACACGGTGGCCTTGAACTTCTTCTCGTCGGCGGTCTTCATCTTGGCCAGGGTCGGCAGCTTGGCCGCGCCGCCTTCGATGGCCAGCTCGATCCAGGCGTCGCGCGTGCCCGAGGTGGGCGGCGGGCCGTAGGCCAGGATGCGGGCGTTGGGCAGACCGGGGCCGACTTCGCTCCAGGTCTTGTAGGGCTGCTTCACCAGCTGGCCACCGCGCAGGGTCTGGTCGGCCAGGCCCAGATACAACTGCTCGAGCTTGAAGTTGAAGTCCGGGCCCTTCTTGTTCGACGCGACGACGATGCCGTCGAAGCCGATCTTGATTTCGACGATGTCCTTCACGCCGGCCTTCTGGCAGGCGAGGAACTCGGACTTCTTCATCGGGCGTGAGGCGTTGGCGATGTCCGGGAACTTCTCGCCGGCGCCGCCGCAGAACATCTTGATGCCGCCGCCCGTGCCCAGGGCTTCGATCTTGGGCGACTTCTTGCCGGTCTTCTTGGCGTAGTTCTCGGCGACGCGCGTCGAGAACGGGAAGACGGTCGAGGAGCCGGCGGCCCAGACGTAGTCGCGCGCCGCGTGGGCTTGGTCGGCGACGGCGAGCAGAGCGACGGTGGCGACCGCGCCGATGAGCTTGTTCATGTCGTCAAATCCTGAGTCGTCTAGACGGTGAGAGAACCTGCCAGACCGATGACCGGCTTTTGTCACGGCTTGGCGACAGTTTTACGACGGTGTGTCCGTGGGCGGATGAAATAGATCTAAGGTGCCTCGGGGCGCGGTTCGGGCGGGGGCGGGGCGGCTGGTGCGCCGCCGTCGGGCGACGGGGTCGGGGCGTCGGGCGCCGGGGTCAAAGGCGCGAGGGGAAGGCCGTCAGGGCCGATCTCGCCCTCTAGGGGCAGACCCAGATCTTCCAGCGGATCTTCTTCGACCACGGGGGCGATGTCGCGTCCCAGCGCCGCCAGCATGAACGCCTTCCAGATCTTGGCCGGCTCGCCGCCGCCGACCACGCCGTTCATCGAGCTGTTGTCGTCGTTGCCGAGCCACACGCCGACGACGAGATCGTCGACATAACCGACGAACAGCGCGTCGTGATAATCCTGGGTGGTGCCGGTCTTGCCGTAGGCGCCGGCGATGGCGGCCTCGACGCCCGTGCCGCGATGCGTCGCCGAGCGCAGCAGGTCGCGCATATTGGCCAGCACCTTGGGGTCATAGGCCTTGGTCTTGGGCTTCTTGAAGTCGGCCAGACCGTGCGGAACGATCGGATACTCGCCGGCGGCGACCGAAGCATAGGCGGCGGTGAGGCGGGTGAGGCTCATCGGACCGGTGCCCAGCGCCATGGTCAGGTCGGACGGGATGTCTTCGGTCACCCCCAGCTCGCGCGCGACCTTGATCACCTTGGCGGGGCCCAGGTCATGGGCCAGGCGCACCGCCGCCACGTTGGACGAGCCGGCGAAGGCGGTGATCAGCGGCACTTCGCGCGCGTGGTACTTGCCCTCGTGGTTTTTGGGCATGTAGCCGCTGACCTGGACCGGGGTGTCGAGGATGGGCGTCGTCGTCGTCATGCCGTCGCGCAGGGCGGCCAGGTAGACGAACAGCTTGAAGGCGGAGCCCGGCTGGCGTCCGGCGTCGGCGCGATTGAACTGGCTCTGCTTGTAATCGCGCCCCCCGACCATGGCCACGACCCGGCCATCCTTGCGCATCGCCACCAGCGCGCCCTGGGTGACATTGAGGGCCTCGCCGTCGCGCTCGATATAGTCATTGAGAATGCGCTCGGCCTTCTCTTGTAGTTCGGGGTCCAGCGTCGTCTTGACGATGGTCTCGCCGTAGCGCGCGCCGATCAGGGCGCGGGCCTGCGGCAGGGCCCAGTCGGCGAAGTAGGAGCCGGTAGGCAGCTTGTCCTCGGCTTCGACGGGCGAGACCTCGCCCACCGCGTCGGCCTGCGCCTGGGTGATGATCTTGGTGTCGACCATGGCGCCGAGCACCACGCGCATACGCTCGCGCGCGCCTTCGAGATTGTTGGTCGGCGCCAGGCGCGAGGGGGCCTTCACCAGGCCCGCCAGCATCGCCGCCTCGCCGATCGACAACTGCTCGGGCGGTTTGCCGAAATAGTGCCGAGCCGCGGCGCGCAGGCCAAAGGCGCCGTCGCCGAAGTAAACCGACGACAGATAGCGCGACAGAATTTCGTCCTTGGAGAGCCGCGCCTCCAGATAGACGGCGATCAGGGCCTCCTGGGCCTTTCGGCGCAGGTTGCGGTCGCTGGACAGGAAGGCGTTCTTGGCCAGTTGCTGGGTGATCGTCGAACCGCCCTCAGAAACGCCGCCCGCCTGGGCGTTGCGCCCCAGCGCCCGCGCAATGGCCTTCGGGTCAACGCCCATGTGGCTGTAGAAACGACGATCCTCAATGGCGATGAAGGCCCCCGGCACATAGTCCGGCAGCTTGGAGACATCGATCGGCGCTTCCTTGTAGGAGCCCCGCCGCGCGATGGGTGAGCCGTCGTCAGCCACCAGCACGATCGCCGAGTTGTTCAAGGGCTCCAGCGCGCGGCTGAGCGGCAGCGACCAGAACAGCGAGGCGACCAGGATGACCACCAGCGCCAGCGCCGCCCCCGCGCCGATCAGCCAGGCGGGGCGTTTCCAGATTGGCGGCTTGGCGGCAGGTTCGGCGGGCGAAGGCGGCGGCGCGGTCTCGGCCTGCGGCTCGGCGGCCGGCGAGAGAGGGACGTCGGGCTCGGCCTCGCTTGGGGAGACCTTGTCGTTCCCAGGTCCCGGCGCGATCGGCTGCGCTTCTGGGCCGGTCGCGGGTTCGGGCGGCGCCTCGAAGAGTTCGGCGTCAACCGTCTCGTCGGGCGCAGCGACGGGCGGTGTCTCAGCTGAAATCTCGGCCGGCGCCTCGGCCGCAGTTTCGGCTGTTGCGCGGCGGGACTTGCGGGCTCGGCGGGGTTTGGGGGGCGCAGGCTCAGGCGAGGCCGGGTCCAGCCCGGCCGCTTCGGTCATCACCGTCTGGGCGCGCGGCTTGCGCGGCCGGCGCGGCTTGGGCGCGGGCGCGGCGGGGACGTCGTCTTGGGGATCGTTCGGATCAGACATGGGGCTTGGCGCTCGCTTCGGGCGCAGGCCCTCACTCGTCAAGCGCGCTCATTATCACACGGCCGTGGCAAGCCAAGCGCGACGGCGGCCAAGTTTTTTTCATTTGGCCCCTTGAAGCCCGCTTGAGTGAACATAGATCACCAACGTGAGGCGAGCAGCCTCTGCCCTTTCCCAGGGCGTTTCCTCCCTACTTGTTTCAGCCCGGCCTCGTCGCCGGGCTTTTCTTTTGCCCGGCGCAACTGCTCGCCGTTCGGGCGCCGTTGACCTCCGTAAGGGGAGGCTATTAGGCGGGAACTGCAAAGCAGCATCGTCGCCTGATCTTCGGAGAGCGGACATGACCGGAGTCCTGAGCCAACTGTTCGATCTGAGCGGTCGCGTGGCGATCGTGACGGGAGGTTCACGGGGGCTGGGACTGCAGATCGCCCGCGCCCTGGCCGAGTACGGGGCGACCGTGGCGCTGGTGGCTCGCAAACAGAACGAATTGGACGCCGCGGTCGAAAGCCTGACCGCCGAGGGCCGCACCGCTGTTGGCTTCGCCGCTGACCTCGGGCTGCCGGACGCCGCGCAGACCGTGACGGCTCGCGTGCTGGAGCGCTTTGGCCGAATCGATATTCTGGTCAATAACGCCGGCGCGGCCTGGGGGGCGGCGGCCGAAGACTATCCGCTGGAAGGCTGGAACAAGGTCATGGACCTCAACGTCACTGGCCTTTTCCTGCTAACCCAGGCGGTCGCACGCGAGGCGTTCCTGAAGCAGGGCAAGGGAGCGGTGGTCAATCTGGCCTCGATCGAAGGCTTGCAGGGCCATCACCACACCCAACTGGGCACGATCGCCTACAACACCGCCAAGGGCGCGGTCATCAACATGACGCGGGCCCTGGCCGCTGAGTGGGGACCCAAGAACATCCGGGTCAACGCCGTGGCGCCAGGCTATTTCCCATCGAAGATGACGATGGCGACCTTGGGTCAGCACGGCGAGGAGATGCTGCGCCAGACGCCGCTCGGCAAGCTGGGCGGCGACACCGACCTGATGGGTCCCGCCCTTCTGCTGGCCTCCGACGCGGGCGGCCACATCACCGGTCAGATCATTGTCGTCGATGGCGGCATGACCATCATCTGACGGCGGAGTTCGGGCCTAGAAGCTGACCCGCAGCTTGCCGGTGACCGTGCGGGGCGCGCCGGGCGTGATCCAGACGTCGCTGTATGAGCTTTCCAGATAGTTGGCGTCGAACAGGTTTTCGACATCGAGGTGCAGCGAGACCGCCTTGGAGATCTGATAGGCGAGATTGGCGCGTATCGTGACGTAGTCGGGCAGCTTGAAGCCTGTGTTGGCGTCGTCGCCCGCGCGCGTGCCGACATAGACCACCCCGCCGCCCAGCGTGACCGATCCCGGAGCGTCGCCCCGCGAACGCCAGTTGGCGTAGAGCCCGCCCGAGTGCAGCGGGATGTTGCTGAGATGGCTCCCGACCAGGTTGGCGCGCGTGTCGCGGGTGACCTCGGTGTCGGTATAGGCATAGACGGCCGTGGCGGTGATCCCTGCGGGCAGACGCAGATTGGCCTCGACCTCCAGGCCTTGGCTGCGGGCGGCGCCGACAGGGATGAAGAAGCCGCCATTGGCCGGGTCGTTGACGAGGATGTTCTCCTTGTCGATGCGGAAAAGCGAGGCCGTGCCGGTCAGGCGGCTGGCCAGATCCCATTTCACCCCGGCTTCCCAGGATTCGCCCTTTTCCGGCGGGAAGGCTCCGCCCGCAGCGTCGGCGCCCTGATTGTAGCGGAACGAACGTCCCCAGCTGACATAGGCCGAGAAGGTCTCGCTGGGCGCCCAGGTCAGGGCCGCGCGGGGCGAGGCCTGCGACGGTGACTGCCGGGTGACGGTGTTGTTGCGATGGTTGGTGTTGGTCTGGCGGATCCAGTCCTGGCGCACGCCGACCAGCAGGGTGAACTGGCTGTTCAGCGTCACCAGATCCTGCAGGTACAGGCTCTGGCCGCGTAGTTCCTCCAGCAGGTTCTGGTTCAGCGCCGCGACAGGCTTGGGCTGGCCGTAGACCGGCTTGAAGATGTCGATCGCATAGGGCGTCGCGGCTGTCGGGCTGAAACGATAGAACACCCGCCGCTGTTCATAGGTGAAGGCGTCGGCGCCGGCGCGCAACTGATGCTCAAGGCCCCCGAGCTTGCCGTCGAAGCTCACCTCGATCCGGCCGGACAGATCGTTCCAGGTGTAGTCGTGGATGCGAAGCTGGCGACGAAGCTGGGTTCCCACCAGGACACTGTTGTGGGTGGACTGGCCCCTGAACGAGCCGTCGCGATACTGGACGCCGGCTTCCACCGCGACGCTGGGGCTGAAGTTGTAGGTCGTGGTCAGCTGGTGCTGGATCGTCTTCTGGGTGATCTTGCCGTCGTTGGGTTCGCCGAGGAACCGCTCGCGCGGCAGCGCCTTGCCGTTACCGCCCACCGCCACCAGGCCTCGGTCGTGCACGAAGTGAACGGTGTTGGCCTCCAACTGATAGAGCAGGCGCAGGTCGTCAGACGGCGTCCAGGCCAGCGAGGGCGCCAGCAGCAGGCGGTCGCTGCCGACGTGATCGCGCCAGCCGTCGGTGTCCTGATAGACGGCGATCATGCGCGCCGAGACGCCGCCGCCGAGCGGGCCACTGAGGTCTCCCATGATGCGCTTGGCGTCGAAGCTGCCGTAGGAGAGTTCGCCCGAACCTTGGGCGGTCTGGGTCGGCGCCTTGGTCACGATGTTGATCGAACCGCCCGGCTCTCCCTTGCCTGAGAGGGCTGAGGCGGGGCCTTTCAGCACCTGGAAACGCTCCACCGTGGCCACGTCCCTGCGGGCGTTGAAGCCGCGATTGGCGGTGAAGCGATTCACCAGCAGGTCCGGGCCCTGGTTGATGTCGCCCGAGAAGCCGCGGATCGCGTAGGCGTCCCAGGCGCCGCCGAAGCTGTTCTGGCGCGCCATGCCACCGGCGAAGTCGAAAAGATCCGACAGGTTGGTCACGCCGGTGTCGGCGATCAGCGTCTCGTCCAGAACCCGCACGCTCTGCGGCAGGCGCATGGGGTCGATGACGACGCCGTTGATGCTGGCGCTGGCCGCGCGCGAACCGGTGACCACCACGCCCTCGACCTCGTCGGCGCGTTCCTGCGCGTCGGCCATGTCTGCGAATGCGAGCGAAGAGGCGCCGGCGCAGAGGGCGAGCAGAAGGGCCTTGGGGATCATGAAGGGTCTCGCTGGAGAACGACGGTCCGGGTGGTCCGGTCGAATAGGCGAGGGGCGACTTGACGGTCAAGTTGAATGTTAAGATATAACATCACATACCGACGCGGGCGGCGTCGCGAGCGAACAACGAGGGTGGCGTGAAGAGCATCGAGGGCGACAAGGCGATCGAGATCGGGGACCTGGTGGTCCGGTATGGAGAGCGCCAGGTGCTCGACCATCTGTCGCTGTGCGTCGCCGCAGGTGAGGTCTACGGCCTGCTCGGCGGCAACGGCGCCGGCAAGTCGACGACCTTGCAGGCCATCCTCGGCTTTATCCGACCGAACGCCGGACGTGTGCGTGTGACGGGTCTTGACCCAGCCGCCGACCCGGCCGGCGTTCGCCGCGCGATCGCCTACATTCCCGAGAACGTCGCTCTTTATGAGCATCTGACGGCGCGAGAGAACGTCGACTACTTCCTCCAGCTCGGCGGCCTCCGCGCCGATCAGGCCGAGATGGATGCCGCATTCGGCGCCGTCGGTCTCGCCGAGGAGGCCTGGGCGCGCAGCGTCTCCGGCTTCTCGAAGGGCTTGCGCCAGAAGACGGCCATCGCCTTGGCTTTGCTGCGCCGAGCTTCGGTCCTGCTGCTGGACGAGCCGACCTCGGGCCTGGATCCCGGCGCGAGCGCCGACTTCAACGCCCTGGTCTCGCGGTTGCGCGGGGAGGGCGCTGCGATCCTGATCGTCACCCATGACCTCATCGGCGTGGCCGATATCGCCGACCGTATCGGCTTCCTGGAGCGTGGGCGGATCAGCGCCGAGATGGTCGCCGAGGGGGCGGAGCGCTTCGATCTGCGCGCTTTGCATGACCGCTTCTCAAGGGCGCAGGGCGGATGAGTGTGATTCTCTCGGTGGCGCGTAACGCGCTTCGCCACCTGCTCAGAAGCCGGATCGCGCTGACGGGCGTCGTTCTCGTCGCGCTGCTGACCTTGGCCGCGGCCGTCACCTCCAGAGCCTATCAAGCCGATCAGGCGGGTCTGCGCGATCGCCTGCAGCACGCGGCCGATCAGGACTTCGCGGCACAGCCCAATCGCCATCCGCATCGCGTGGTCCATTTCGGACACTTCGCCATCCGGCCCGCCAGCGGCCTGGCGGCGATGGATCCCGGCGTCGAGGCCTATACGGGGAACATGATCTTCCTGGAGGGGCACCGGCAGAACAGCGCCAACTTCGGCGACGCGCGCCAATCCTCGCTGCTTGTCCGCTTCGGCCAGCTGTCGCCGGCCCTGGTTCTGCAGGCGATCGCGCCGCTGCTGCTGGTGTTCATCGGCGCGGGCATGGTGGCGGGCGAGCGGGAGCGCGGCACGCTGCGCCAATCGCTGCTGGCTGGCGTGTCCGGCGGGACGCTGCTCGGCGGCAAGGCCCTGGCGCTTGGCGTGGCCGGCCTGATCATTTCCGCGCCGGCTTTTGGGCTGCTGCTGTGGCTCGGCGTCAACGGCGGCGCGCGCGCGTCAGCCGTGGCGTTGAGCGCGCTGGGGTATGTCGCCTATCTGGCCTTCTGGACCCTGTTGATCGTCGCCGTCTCGGCGATGGTCCAGCGCAGCCGTACGGCCCTGATCGCGCTGGTCGGGGCCTGGGCCTTCAGCGTCGTGCTCGTTCCTCGCCTCGCGCCGGAAGTCGCCGCCGGCCTGACCCCGTTGCCGACACGGGTGGAGACCGACATCGCCGTCCAACGCGATCTGCGGGCCATGGGCGACAGCCACAATCCCAATGATCCGTACTTCGCGGCCTTCAAGCAGAAGATGCTGAAGCAGTATGGGGTAAGCCGCGTCGAGGATCTGCCCGTCAACTATCGCGGCCTTCTGGCCATCGAGGGCGAGAAGCTGACATCCAGCCTGTTTGACCGCTACGCCGACCAGGCCTTCGGGGCGATGGCGGCGCAGGGGCGGGTGATGGACGCCTTGGCGGTGGTCAGCCCCACCATCGCGATCCGGCGCCTGTCGATGACCCTGGCCGAGACCGATCTGTCAGCCTATCGCCGCTTTCTGGAGCAGGCCGAAACCTATCGCTACGACTTGGTCCAGCGGCTCAACCGGCTGCAGGCCACGGCCGTGACCGCCGAGGACGATGCGGCCAAGAGCAAGAGCGCCGCCGCCGAGGCCCGCAGCCGGATCTCGGCCGACCATTGGCGGTCGATGCCGCATTTCACGCCGGACCGTCCGTCCGTCGGCGAGGTGACGGGCCGCGCATTGCCGTCCTTGATCGTCCTGCTGCTCTGGCTTGCCGCCGGAGCGTTCTTGGCGGCCCGCGCCGGTCGCCGTCTGAACCGGAGCGCCGCATGAACGCCCTGTTTCGCGAGGCGCGGTTTCTGCTGGGCCTGAAATCGGCCGTCGCGGCCGTTCTCTGCCTCTTCCTGCTGTCCGCCGTGGCGGTCGGCGCGGGGGTGGTCGAGGTCGCGCGGCAACAGGCGACCATCGCCCGGATCGCGCCCCAACAGGCGGCCGACGTCGCCGCGATCGCCGACTGGGCGTCGCGCGAGAAGGACCCCGGCAACGCGGCCTACTACACCTTTCACGCCACCTGGGACCCGCCTTCGGACCTGGCGTTCGCGGCGATCGGCACGCGGGACGTCTCGCCCTACGTACTGCGCGTGCGGGCCCTGGGCTTGGAGGCGCAGCTCTATGAGGGCGAGATCGGAAATCCCGAGGCGGCGCTGCCGGGCCGCTTCGATTTCGCCTTCGTGCTGGTCTATCTGGCCCCGCTGTTCGTGATCCTGCTGTTCCACGACCTGCGGTCGGGAGAGCGGGAAGCGGGGCGGCTGGGCGCGCTGACGGCCTCGGCGGGTTCGCCGTCCGGATTGTGGCGCGCGCGGATCGCGGTGCGGGCGGCGGGTCTGTTCCTGGCGCTGGCGGTTCCGTTCCTGATCGGCGCAGCGATCGCCGGGACGGCGCTGTGGAAGACCGGGGCGGTTCTGCTGGTCGTGCTGGCCTATCTCGCCTTCTGGACCACGCTCAGCGTCGTGGTGGCCCGAGCCAAGCGCGGCTCGCTCGCCAACGCCATGACGCTGGCGGCGGCCTGGATGACGCTGACCCTGATCGTGCCTGCGATCGGTCACGTGGTGATCAACAGCGCCATTCCGCTACGCCAGGGCATGGAGCTGGGTCAGCGCCAGCGCACCGCCGTCCATCGGGCGTGGGACATCCCGAAATCCCAGACTATGGACGCGTTCTTCCGCACCCATCCCGAATGGAAGGACACCGCGCCGCTCACCGAGGCGTTCCATTGGAAATGGTATTTCGCCTTCCATCAGGTGGGCGATGAAAGCGCCGCGGACCTGGCGCGCGCCTATCGCGACGGCGTGCTCAAGCGGGCCGCGTGGAGCGAGCGGCTGGGCTTTGTGACGCCGGGTGTGGCCGCGCAGCTGGCGTTACATCGCCTGGCTGGCGCCGATCCGGCCGCGCAGATCGCCTATCAGGATCGCATCCGGGCGTTCCATGGGGCTCTGCGCCGGTTCTACTACCCATATCTCTTCCGGGACCGCCCATTCGGCCGCGACGACTTTGCGCGCGCACCGCAGTACCAAGCCGCCCCCGATCCGGGCGGTTGGCCGGGCAGCTTGCTGCTGGGCCTGTTGGGGATGAGCGCCCTGGTCGCCGGCGCCGGCGCATGGCGATCCAGGCGAGAAGGGCGTGGCGAAGGCGTGTTGCTTTAGAGGCTAGTCCGCCACGACATAGTCGGCTTCCTGCCGGGCCAGCAGCTTATGGCGGCTGGGGTCGGCGACCAGGTTGAACGCGGCCAGCAGCGCCAGGGCCGCGGCCAGCACAGTCGCCAGCCCAAAGCCGTAGCTGGCGTCGCCGAAATGGTCGCTGACCAGGCCCATCATCCAGGGAGACACCACCGCGCTGACGCAGGTGAAGAACAGGATGACGCCGGAGACCGAGCCGTGCTGGGCCTTGGGAAAGCAGCTGATGCCTTTGGAGTTCAGGGTCGGGTAGAGCACCGACATGAACAGGCCCGAGAACGGCAGCGAGAACACCGCCACCTCGCGCCCGCCCGTCAGGGCCGCGCCGAAGCAGACCAGGATCGCCACGCTGCAGAGCGCGACCACTTGGGTCCAGGCCAGGCGACTGAGGAGCCAGGCGCCAAGGAAGCGTCCAGCGGCGCGCAGAACGAAGAAGATCGACAGGGCGTACGCCGCCAAAGCGACGGCCGGCCCCTTGTACCCCGCCAACAGGGTCGGCATCCAAACATAGATCGCCGTCTCGACCCCGACATACAGCATGATCGCCAGGCTGAAGCCGAGCGCGTAGGGGTTGCCGAACATCGCCAGCGTCGCACGGGGATCGGTCTTCTCCTGCGCCGTCCGCGGAACCTCGGGATAGCGGACGGTCATCGCCGCGATGATCAGCAGGACACATAGCGCGCCGGCGATGACATAGAGCCACTTCCACGAAGCCCCGTTCGCCAACAGGGCGGCCACGATCGCCGGTCCGATGATGGCGCCCAGGCCAAAAAATCCCTCCACCATGTTCATGGTGGCGGTGTGGGCGCGGGTCGAGGTCGAGATGTCGCCGATCAGGGCCAGGGCGCCGGTCTTGAAGACCCCGATCGCCAGTCCCGAGATCAGCAGCAGTCCGACGAAAAAGCCGAAGGTTTGGCCCACGGCGAACAGAAAGGCCGTGACGGCGAAGGCGACCAGGCCAATGACGATCGTCGCCTTACGGCCCAGTCGATCGGCAAGGAAGCCCAGACCCACCCCGCCCAGCGCGATGCCGGTCATGCTGGCGTAGTGGAACGAGCCCGCCGCCGCCATGCCCAGCTCGAAGGTCTTGATTACGTGGGGGATGATCACGCCGACCGAGTCGGTGGTCATCGCGAACATCATGAACATCAGATAGGTCAGGATGCGGATCCGTCGCGGGTCCTGCGTGACCTGTGCCGTCGACGTCATTGCGTCAGCTCCTGGACTTGTGGGTTGGCGGCCTGGGCCAAGGCGACCGCCCCGAGGAGACCGGCGTCGCCGCCGAGCGCCGGAGCGACGACGAGGGTTTCGATCGCCGCGTCAGTGGTCAATGCGTCAAGATAGCCGGCGAGGGCGCTCTGTAGCTTGGCTCGCGCACGGCTCAGCACGTGCGGGTTCATGCCGACGCCGCCGCCGACGATGATGCGCTCGGGCGATACGGTCAGCGCGAGGCTGCACAGCAGTTGGCCCAGATAATCGGCGACAAGGTCCCAGAGGGGGTCGTCTGCGGCGAGGGTCTCTCCGGGGGCGCCAGTCCGCGCCGCCAGGGCCGGTCCGCTGATCAGGCCTTCCAGGCAGTCGCCGTGGAAGGGGCAGGCGCCGATGAACGGGTCCCTGGCCGCGTCGCGCCGCACCAGCAGGTGGCCGGCCTCAGGATGCAGAAGGCCGTGTACTGGCGCGCCGTTGACGATCAGGCCGACGCCGACGCCGGTGCCGATCGTGATATAGGCGTAGGTGGACAGGCCCTTCGCTGCGCCCCATCGGCCTTCGCCGAGCGCCGCGCCGTTCACGTCGGTGTCGAGCGCCAGCGGCGCGCCGAACCGATCGCTCAGTCGCTGAGCGACATCCGCGCCGGACCAGCCGGGCTTGGGTGTCTTGAGAATATGGCCCCAGTCCGAAGCACGCCTGTCGAGACGGATGGGGCCGAAGCTGGCGACGCCGATCGCATCGAACCCGCCCCGCTTGGCGTCGAGCACCGCCTCGATCCGCGCCAGCGTCTCATCGGGCGAGGTGGTGGCGATCCGCGTCGCGGGCGTCAGGTCGGACGGGCTTGATCCGAAAGCGACCAGCGCCTTGGTGCCGCCAAGCTCGATCGCAGCGACGCGGCTCATCGAGCGACCAGCCATTTCTGCGCGTAGGACTCCAGGCGAACGACGGAGGCGGCGGCCTCGTCGGTCAGGATATCGAGCGCGTCCTCGGCATAGGCCGGGGGCAGGGTGATCTCCACGGGTTCGGCGGAAAGATTGGCCACGCACAGCAGTTGGCCGGCCTCGCCCATTCGCTGGAAGGCCAAGACCTGACGCGCCCCCAGGTCAATCGGCGCGGCCGCGCCGGAGACGCCGAAGGACGCCAGGGCCCGCGCCGCGCGCCCAAAGCGGGCGAAAGCTGTGAACAGGCCAGACTCGACGGAACCCGACGCTCGACGACGCTCGGCCCGACGCCAGTCCATCAGTGGACGATGCAGCCAGCGCCCGTCGCCTGCGCGGAGGGGGTCTTGTTCGTAGGTCTCGTCATCGCCGAGGCCGATCTCGTCGCCCATGTAGATCAGCGGCCAGCCATCCAGCGCGTGAATCACGCCGTAGAGCAGGCAAAGGCGGCGCGCAGCTGCGCTCTCGATGTCGTCGGCCGCGTCGAGGCCGACCAGGGAGGCCGCCATCCCGTTGGTGGACGGCACGCCGCCATCGGCGGTCTGGAAGGCGCGCCCTCGCGAGAAACCCTCGCCCCGGCCATAGGCCGCCGACCAGCGCGCCAGATCGGCGGGCGGCGCATAGGCGGCGAGCGCGTTCCAGATCAGGTCGTCGTGACAGCGGACATAGTTCAACCAGACGCCCTGAGCGGGCTTCCGCGCGGCCACGGCCAGGCAATGACGCGCGATGGCGGCGTCGCCGTCGGCCAGCGCGGCCCACAGGGCGGTCATGACCACATTGTTGTAGGCGAGGTTGCAGCCCGGCGCCGCGCGACCGAAGAACGGGATGACGTCCTCCAGGCTCTCGATCGCCTCGGCCAGCAGCACGACGCCCGGCGCTACGATCGACAACGCCGCGCGCCAGGCCTCGACGATGTCATAGGTCTGGGGAAGGTTGCGACAGGTGGTGCCGGCCTGCTTCCAGAGGAACGGCGCGCTGTCGAGCCGGAAGCCCTGCGCGCCCTTGCCGGCCAGGAAGATCAGAACCTCCAGCATCTCGGCGAAGACGGCCGGGTTGGCGTAGTTCAGGTCCCACTGGAACGGATAGAAGGTGGTCCAGACATAGCCGCCCATCTCCGCGTCATAGGTGAAGCTGCCGGGGGCCGTGTCGGGGAAGACGTCGATCAGCTCCTGGTCGCGGCCGGCGGCGCTCTGCGCGTCTGGGAGCACGATATAGTAGTCGCGATAGGCGGGGTCGCCTGCGCGCGCCTTGACGGCCCAGGCGTGTTCGCGGGCGGTGTGGTTGCACACCACATCCAGGATGAGACCCATGTCGCGGCGGCGCAGGTCGTCGGCCAGAGCCTCAAGGTCGTCGATCGTTCCCAGCTTGGGATCCACCTTGCGGTAGTCGGCCACGGCGAAGCCGCCATCGCTGTCGCCAGGACGTGGCTCCAGAAGGGGCAGGGGATGGAGCCAGCGCACGCCCAGGTCGGACAGGTAGTCCAGCTTGTCGCGAACGCCGTTCAGGTCGCCGGCGAAGCGATCGACGTAGAAGGTGTAGGCGCTTTGGCCCGGCGTCTGCAGCCAGTCGGGGTCGGCTTCCCGAGCCGCGTCCAAGGCGCGAAGGGGTTGTGGACGCGCCAGCGCAGCGTCCATGAGCGTGCGCTTGAGACGATCCATCACCTCCGCGCCGCGCGGATGCTGGCCGTAGAGACTGGCGAAGCGCCGCTCGATCTCCGGCCAGAGCCGCGTAAAGCGGGCCTGGACGCGATTCTCGTGCGTCGGGGTCGATGCGGCGAAGGCCATGCCAGCGAACTCGTTGAAAGAGGAGCCTCGCCCAGCCTTGAACGGCTTGGCGAGGCTAATCGGCCGGGCGGGGCAGGAGGCCCGCCCGGCCAGGGGACTAGAAGCTGTAGCGAAGCGTCGCCGTGACAGTTCGGCCGTTGATCGAGCGCGCGCGGATCGCATTGACCGCCCCCGCCGTGATCGAACCTTCTTCCGCCTCGGTCAGGCCGACCTTGTCGAACAGGTTGTTGGCGTTGACCGAAAGCGACAGCGTTTCCGCCAGCTTGTACTCGGCGAAGGCGTTCACCTGGGCGTAAGCCGGGAAGATCAACTGGTTGTCGTCCTGGGCGTAGGCCTTGGTGGTGCCGATGACGCTGGCGCCGATCGTGGCCTTATCGTTGATCGTCCAGGTCGGGGCGAACTGGTAGATCCACTTGGCCTGGCGGCGCGGCGTATTGCCGACGACGGCCGGCGTCAGGGCGTCCTTGTCGATGACGGCGTCGGTGTAGGTGGCCCCGCCGGTGATGGAGAGACCGCCGATGCGATAGCTGGCCTCCAGTTCGACGCCCTTGGCCTTGTAGGTGCGGTCGAAGAACTTCTGGCTGGTGGCCTCGAAGTTCTGCTCCTGCGTGCGGGCCCAGAAGGCCGTCGCGAACAGGCCAAAGCCGTTGCGGCGATACTTCACCCCGCCCTCGACCTGGTCGACCATGTCGACGGCGTCTTCCTTGGACACCGTGCCGTCGGCGCGGACCTTGCCGAACAGCAGGCGGTCGGCGTTGGCGCGGCCGCCGCGGCTGACGCGAGCGAAGGCCGCGACGTCAGGATTGAACTGATAGTTCGCGCCCAGCGACCAGGACGTGTAGCCCCAGTCGTAGTTGACCGGCGAGGCCTTGGCGTTGTCGATCACCGATACGCTCTGCTCGACGTTCTGGATCACGCCGTCGCCATTGACGTCGATTGCGGCTTGCTTGGCGCCCGCATAGAGGCCGCGCGCCTTGCCTTCGTCGCGGCGAAGGCTGGCGTCCAGGCTCAGGGCGCCGATACGGCTCGACAGGCTCAGATAGGGCGCGTCGATGTCGTAGGTGACGTCGTAGCGGCGGGTGCAGCAGTTGCCCCACAGCGGCACGCCGTAGGCGGCGAGGCCCGTCTGGGTCAGCTTGGTCCCGGCGCTGTTGAAGACGTCGAGCAGGGCGGCGTTGTCGCCCTTCACTTCCGAGACGAAGGTGTTCCACAGCCAGTCCATGGCGATGGTCTGGCGCGACTTGTAGTAGCCGGCCGTCACGTCGATCACCGCTTCGCCCGTATCGAAGCTGCGCGACAGCTTCAGGTCGTTCATGGCGTTGCCGAAGTCGTTGATCTCGACGTCGAACATGTGGATCCGCATCGCCAGGCCGTTGCCGTTCAGGCTGCCCGGCGCGGTGATCGCCTGGCCCGCGTTCGGGCCATTGGCGTAGCGCAGGGTCGCGCCCGCGCCGCCGATCGAGGTCGCCAGCGCCTGAGCTCCGAGCACCTCGGCGGGGAAGGGGGCGACGAAGCGGCCCGAGGTCTTGGCGACCTTGAAGCGGTCCTCGATCTTCCAGCCGCCAACGTCGAACTTGGCTTCGGCGCCGAACTGCAGGGTGTCGGGGTGCATACCGTCGGCGACCTTGCTGATGCGGCGGTTGCCATCGCCGTCGAGGCCCGGATTGCTGGTCAGGTAAACCGACTGCAGATCGTCGCGGCCGATGTCGTAGCCGGCGAACGAGCCGATGTCCGGATCGCCGTTGGAGCCGCTCACCCGCGTCGGCATCGGCAGGTAACCGACGGCGCGATCGTTCAGATATTTGACGCTCAGCCGAACGAAGCCGTTCTCGAAGTCCTTGGTCAGGTTGGCCTTGATCTGGCCGCCCTTCTCGGAGGTGTAGCCCGACTTCCGCGCGCCTTCGCCCTCGCGGTAGAAGCCGCCGACATGGAAGCGCAGCGTGTCGCTGATCGGCGCGCCGTAGTCGAAGTCCAGGCGCGTGTGATCGTAGCCGAGCCCTTTGGTCAGGGCGATCTCGCCGCCCTCGACCTCGCCGGTCTTGCTGATGAAGTTGATGACGCCGCCGGGCGAGTTCGACGCGAAGGTCGAGGACGAGCCGCCGCGGACCGACTCGATACGGGCCACGTTCTGATCGGCGCGGAGGAAGATGTCGGCGTTGCCGAACGCGATGTCGCCGAATTCCATGACCGGCAGGCCGTCTTCCTGCAGTTGCAGGAACTTGGCGCCGCCCGAGGCCACGGGCAGGCCGCGCACGGCGATGTTGGCGTTGCCGTCGCCGCCGGTGGATTCCGAACGCACGCCCGGTAGGCCTCGGAAGATTTCGGCGGTCGAGCGCGGGGCCTGGGCCAGGATCTGGTCGGCCGACAGCGCGCTCACGGAAATCGATGAGTTCATCTTGGTCGCGCCGTCGCGCGAGGCGGTGATGACGACGGCGTCGAGCTCCAGGACGTCGTTATCGCGCGGGGTGGTCTGTTGGGCGTGCGCCGCCAAGGGCAGCACGGTCAGCACGGCGACGCCGGCCAGCAGGCGAGCTTTTTGCCTGTTCATCACTTCCTCCTCTGTCGCCGCCGCTTCTTTTGGCGATGGCTGCGATGACACCATGCGTCATACGCAATCGATTGCGAAGGCCAAAAATGACGGTGTTCATGAAATTCGCAATCGATTGCGTTAATTTGGCAACACTCACGCTCCGACCGCTCAGGTTTGGCGAACGATGAGCTCCGGCGCCATGAATACGGACTCGGGGGCGCCGCCCGCAATGCGGCGAAACAGCAGGTCCACCATGCCTCGCGCGCCGGCGGCCAGGTCCTGGCGGACCGTGGTCAACGGCGGCGCGCCGTGCTGCGCCAGCGCGATGTCGTCGAAGCCGACCACCGAGACTTCTTCGGGAACCGATCGACCGGCCTGCTTCAAGGTTTGAACGGCCGTCATCGCGATCAGGTCGGAGGCGGCGAACACCGCATCGAACGACGCGCCGCTATCGACCAGCGCCTGCACTGTCGGCTGCGCGGTCTCGATCGTGAAATGGGCCGGCGCGAAGAGGTCGGGCTCCGGCGTCAGGCCCGCTTCGCTCAGGGCTTGAAGGTAGCCTGCGCGGCGCAGCTCGACTTCCGGCGCGCCGGGCGGTCCGAGAAAGGCGATGCGTCGTCGACCTTGAGCGACCAGGTGCTGGACGGCCATGCGCGCGCCCGCGACATTGTCCGTGCCCACCGTGCAGTAGCGACGCTCGGCGATATCTCCGCCCCAGACGACCAGGGGGCGATACTCGTCGGCCAGGGTGTTGAGCGCGTCGTGCTGGTCGCTTTGTCCGATGACCAGCAATCCGTCCGACCGCTGCGACTGGACGATGCGCTGCAACCATCCAGTTCTGGGCGCAACGACCTTCTTCAACAGCACCTCGTAGCCTCGGCCGGTGATCTCGTCGGCCAGCCGGCCGATCATCTCCAGAAAGAACGGATCGCTGATCAGCTGCTCGCGCTCGTGGCCCAGCGGCACGACCACGCCGATGACATGGGTGCGTTGCAGGCGAAGGCTGCGGGCCGATTGATTGACGACATAGCCGTGGGCTTGGGCGAGCTCGGCGATCCGGTCTCTCAGCCCCTGGGGGATGGACTTGTGGCCCGAGAGCGCGCGCGAGACCGTGGATGTCGATACGCCCGCCAGCCTGGCGATGTCGGCCATCTTGATGCGGCCGGCCGGCGGGGCAGGATGATCGCGACTCATGGGGCGCAGCTTAGTGGATCGGCGGGGCCCGCATAGCGCCGCGTGGCGACGGGTCGATCAGGCGGCCCAGCGCTGGTCGGACAGCTTGGCTGCGTCTGCGGGCGTTACGCCCAAGCCCGTCAGCCCCAGGGTCATCATCTCTCGCACGCGCACCCGCGCCGCGTCGCCGTCGTCGGGGGCGTCCAGAAGGCTCGCCATCAGCACCTGACACAGGCCCAGCCAGTAGAGAACGCCTGTGTTCCTGGCTTCCGGGCTGATCAGGCCCCGTCTCCCGGCGGCTTCGAAATCGTTCGACACGCCCTTGTTCAACGGGTGCGCGCGCTCGGTCACTCCGCCAAGGCCGCGCAGCAGGACCGCCGTCCGCTTGGGGTTGTGTATGGCGAACCGCGCGCTGATCCACATGCCGTTGGCGATGCGCTCGACCGGATCGACGATGTCGTGGTTCGCGCGCGTCACCTGCTCTTCCAGTTCAAGCCGCACCTCGGCCGCGATCGCGGCGGCGAAGGCGTGCTTGTCGGCGAAGTGGTTGAAGAAGCTGCCCTTGGCCACGCCGGCCTTGGCGACGACCTCGTCGACGGGAATGGCGTCGATCGGCTTGAGGGCCAGAAGCTCAAAGCCGGCGGAAAGCAGGGCTGCGCGGGTACGGGCCGCGCGAGGGGAGAGGTCTGACGGGTCTTGCACGTGAGGAAAGTACTTGACTGTTTGGTCAGTCGCAACCAATCTGACTAAGTAGTCAACTTAGATTGGCGCGGGAGGACCTCATGTCGGTGATCAGGATCGAAGACATCGCGCACGTGCGTTTCGCTGCGCCCGACCTCGGCGTCATGCGGGCGTTTCTCGAGGACTTCGGCCTGGCGGCCTTCGAGGCGGATGGGCGGTTGTACGGCAGGGCGGAGGACGGACGCCCTTTCGTGCATGTGACCGAGCCGGGCGAGGCGAGACTCCTGGCGCTGGGCCTGCGCGCCGAGCGCGTTTCGGACCTTGAGGCCCTGGCGGCGCATGACGGCGTGCTGGTGGAGGATCTGAGCGCTCCGGGCGGCGGCAAGGTCGTGCGACTGACCGATCCGGATGGCTATTGCGTCGAGATCGTCGCCGGCCAGACCAAGGATACGGCTGAGGCCCCGCCGGCCTGCGCGCGCTGGAACACCGCGCTGTCGAAGACCCGTCTGCGAGAGGCCGTCCGACTGTCGCCGGCGCCCGCCCACGTGCGCCGCATCGGACACGCGGTTCTGAAGGTCCGCGATTTTCGCCGTTCGGAGCGCTGGTACAAGGAGCGCTTCGGCTTTCTCACCTCCGACGAGGTGGAGGCCGCCGAGGGCGTTCCGGTCGGGGCCTTCATGCGATGCGACCGCGGCGATAAGCCGGCGGATCACCACACCCTGTTTCTCGCGCAGTTGCCCGGTCCGCTGGGTCTGCTGCACGCCGCCTTTGAAGTCGCCGACCTGGACGACCTGATGGTCGGCCACCAGTACCTGAAATCCAGGAACCGGCAGTCCGCCTGGGGCGTCGGTCGCCACATCATGGGCAGTCAGGTCTTCGATTACTGGAAGGATCCGTTCGGCAACGAGCTGGAACACTGGACCGACGGAGACCTGTTCACGGCGGCCGATCCTCCGCAAAAGCAGCCGATGAGCGCCTTGCTCGCGGTGCAGTGGGGCGCTCCCCACCCGATGTTCGCCGGCAAGCGTCCGCCGCCGCCCGGCCTGGTTTCCTTCATCACCGCGATGGTGCTGCGCCTTCAGCGTCTGTTTCGTCGCGACACCCAGAGGATTGGCGCATGAAGCTCGCGACCTACACCGTCGACAACCGCACCCGCACGGGCATCGTGGTCGGAGACAGCATCATCGACACCGGCCTGCCGGGCTCCATGATCGACCTGATCCGCGACTGGGACACGGTTCGCACCGCTCTGGAGCGCAGGGCGAAGGAGGGCGGGGGCGTCCCGCTGTCTTCGGTCAAGCTGGAGGCGCCGATACCGCGCCCGGGAAAGATCTGGGCGATCGGCCTCAACTACGCCGACCACATCGCCGAGTCGAAGATGGAGACGCCGCAACGGCAGGTCTGGTTCACCAAGGCCCAGACCAGCGTCAACGGTCCCTTCGACGACATCCAGATCGCCAAAGGCACGGCGACGGCCGACTACGAGGTCGAACTGGTGGCGGTCATCGGCAAGGGGGGCAAACACATCGCGGCGGCCGACGCGCCCGCGGCGATCTTCGGCTACTGCGTCGGCAACGACGTGACCGAGCGCCTCTGGCAGCACGCCGGGCCGCAGTGGTCGCTGGGCAAGAGCTTCGACACCCATGCGCCCATGGGGCCGTGGATCGTCACCGCCGACGAGGTCGAAGACCCTCATGCGCTGGATCTTCGCTGCTTCGTGAATGGCCAGATGCGGCAGGAGTCCAACACCCGTCACCTGGTCTTCGACATCTGGAGTCAGGTGGAGCATCTGTCGGTCGGCATGACGCTGGAGCCGGGCGACTGTCTGTTCACAGGGACGCCCGGCGGCGTCGGCGCGGCCATGGATCCGCGCCAGTTCCTGAAGGCCGGCGATGTGGTGCGCTGTGAGATCGACGGGCTCGGCCATATCGAGGCCGTCATGGTCGACGAGGCGTGACGTGGCGGACCTTGATTGCGATGTCCTGATCGCGGGAGGCGGACCCACGGGGGTCACCCTGGCCATCCTCCTGGCGCGGCATGGCGTGAATGTGGTGGTGGCGGAGAAGGAAACAGCGATCTTTCCGCTGCCGCGCGCGGCTCACATCGATCACGAAGGCATGCGTATCCTGCAGGCTGCCGGCGCGGCCGACGCGGTGTTCGCGACCAGTCGCCGTGTGGCGCGCTACGACTTCCTCAACGCTCGCGGAAAGCTTCTGATGCGCTTCGATGGCGCGGACCGGATGGGGCCTGGGGGCTGGCCCGGCGCGAACATGATCCACCAGCCGTCGGTCGAGGCCGCGCTGCGCCGCTCGCTGCAGCGACAGCAGACGGCGGAGCTGAAGTCGGGTTGGGCCGTGGAGGGCTTTGTCGACGACGGCGAAGGCGTCACCACCCGGATCAACACCGCCGAGGGCGACAAGGTAGTGCGCAGCCGGTTCCTGATCGGCGCCGACGGCGCGCGCTCGCCCGTGCGCTCGGCCGCTGGCATAACCTTCGACGATCTTCGCTTTGAGGAGCCCTGGCTGGTGGTCGACGTCCTGGTCGATGACGCCACGCGCCTGCCCGCCGCCAACCTGCAGATCTGCGACCCGAAGCGCCCGACCACCTGCGTTCTGATGGGGGAGGGGCGTCACCGCTGGGAGTTTATGATCCTGCCGGGCGAGACCCCCGAGCAGGTCAGCCAGGACGCCTTCATCGAGACGTTGCTGGAGCCGTGGAACGTGAAGGGCGCGGTGCGGATCGAACGCAAGGCGGTTTACACCTTCCGGGCGCGGATCGCCGCTGAATGGCGTAAGGGGCGCGTGCTCCTGGCCGGCGACGCGGCGCACCAGACGCCGCCGTTCGCGGGGCAGGGGCTATGTTCGGGCCTGCGTGACGCGGACAATCTGGCCTGGAAACTCGCCGCCGTCCTGAAGGCGGACGCGCCCGAGAGTCTGCTCGATAGCTATCAGCCTGAACGAAGCCCCCATCTGCGCGCCACGATCGACATGGCGGTGATGATGGGAAGGATGGTCTGCAAGACCAATCGCCTGTCGGCCTGGGTACGCGATATGCAGATCGGACTTGGCCGCGCGTTGGGCAAGCTGCCCAGCGGTCCGCCCGGCTATCCGGCGCTGTCGGTCGGCGTGATCTTGTCCGGCGACGCTAATGCGGGCGCCTACTTCCCTCAGTGTCTCGCGGCCGATGGCGCACGCCTGGACGACGCCTTGGGTCAGGAGGCCTGGCTTCTGACCCGCAAGGCTCTGGACGCCGTCCCGCTGCAGCCCTTCGCCCAGCCGCTTTCGCGCTGGTTCGAGGCGCGCGGCGTCGAGGCGGTGCTGGTGCGGCCCGACCGCCATGTCTTTGGCGCAGGCTCCCCCGACGCCTTGCGCACGGCTTGGCGGACGATGACCGGCCTGCGCGCGCAAGAGTTCTAACCTCACCTCGGGGCGCCCTATCCAAGGCGCGTTCGTCGCGCCCATTCTGCTCAACCCGTCGCGGAGCATCCTCATGACCGATCAAACCTCCGTCGCGAGGCCGTTGACGCCCTTCGAGGGCATGGACATCCGCACCCTGATCGACGGACATGCGCAAGGCCGGGGCGACCACCCGTTCCTGATCTGGGCGCCGTTCGAAGGCGAAGAGGAGAGCTGGGGCTATGCGGCGTTCGCCGAGCGGCTTCGCGGCTTCGCCGGCGGGCTGCACGCCCGAGGTGTCAAACCGGGCGATCGCGTGCTGGTTCACCTTGAGAACTGTCCGGAGTTCATTCTGGCGTGGCTGGGGTGCGCCTATGCCGGCGCCGTGCCCGTGACCACGAACACAAACTCCACGCAGGACGAGTTGGACTACTTCGTCCATCACAGCGGCGCCGTCGGCGCGATCACCCAGCCAGGCTTCGCCGCGCTGGTGGCGAGCGTTCTGCCGGCCGGCGCCTGGCGCGTGGCGACCAGCGCGGGGGAGGGCTTGCCGGCGGGTTTTGAGCTCTTCGACGCTCTTGACGGCGACCCGGCCCATGCGCCCCCACGTCCGCATGACCCCTGGGCGCCGTTCGGCATCCAATACACGTCCGGCACGACCGCCCGCCCCAAGGCAGTGCTCTGGACCCACGCCAACGCCTTGTGGGGCGCCAAGATGTGCGCGCTGCATGAAGGCCTGCGGGCGGACGACGTGCATCTGACCTACCTACCGCTGTTCCACACCAACGCCCAGGTCTACTCGGTGCTGGCGTCCCTGTGGGTCGGCGCGACCGTGGTGTTGCAGCCCAGGTTCTCGGCCTCGCGGTTCTGGCCGGTGTCGCTTCGTCATGGCGCGACCTGGACCTCGATGGTGCCGTTCTGCGCCAAGGCGCTGGTTCAACAGCACGTCCCGCCCACGCACAGCTACCGGTTCTTCGGCAACGGCATCTGCGACGCGCCTTGGGACGCCATGTTCGGCGTCCGCTCGATCGGCTGGTGGGGCATGACCGAGACCATCGCCCATGGATCGGTCGGGTCCGTCGACCATCCGGACGCGCCGATGTCCATGGGGCGACCATCGCCGGGCTACCGGCTTCACGTTCTCGACGACGACGGCCGCGCGGTGGCGCCTGGAGAGGTCGGCAACCTTTACGTGGAGGGCCAGCGGGGCGTGTCGCTCTTTCTGGAGTACGCGAACGATCCCGCCGCGACGGCGGCGGCGTTCACCCGCGAGGGCCTGTTCATCACCGGCGACCGCGTCCGGGTCGGACAGGACGGATGGCTCTATTTCGCGGATCGATCCAAGGACATGTTGAAGGTCGGGGGCGAAAATGTCGCCGCCTCCGAGATCGAACGCGTCATCGCCCAGGTCCCGGGCGTCGCCGAGGTCGCGGTCGTGGCCATGGCGCATCCGATGCTCGACGAGGTCCCGGCGGCCTTTGTTCTGCCCGCCCGAGCGCCTGACGAGGATCTCAAGCGGCAGATCGAGGCCGCCTGCGAACACGCGCTGGCCGCCTTCAAGCGCCCTCGGCTGATCCGCTTCGTCGATAGCCTGCCCCGTTCCACGCTCGAAAAAGTGGCCAAGCATGAGCTTCGGGCGCTCCTGCGCAACGAGATGGCCTCGTAGGGCGAAGTCGCGCCGCGCTGAACTTTGAACACGCTCGGGCTCACGCCTTAAGTCTAGCGTAACTTGCCGGGGGGGGGGCGTCGTTCGGGGGGCAAGCGTGTGGCGCTGCGCTGCGACTGAGAAACGCTCACAACGCTGTTCTTTGTACGATCTGACGGCGGAAGCTGTTGCGGCGCATTGAGCCTTGAGCTACGCGCCAAGTGTGGCGTCGCGCGTCGTACAACGTATTGGCAAGTGGTGGCGCGCCTCGATGCGCCTCGCCGCCGCCTTGCGGTGGCCGACGCCGAGCGTCTGGGCGAGGCGGTGGTGACTTGGCGAACGCGAACGATATGGATCGGCAGGTCGTACGCTCAAGCGAGGCCATCCGGCGCGCGCTCGCCCCGCGTGGCGCGGCCTAGATGACGCTTCACGCTTCCAAGCGCCTGTTTGGGCGTCTGCGTGAAACCGCTGCGCTGGTCGACGCCTTCAATCGGGTCTCTACGACCGGACGATCGGAACTGATCGTGATCTCCGGGGCGCCGGGGATCGGCAAGTCGGCCTTGGCCCACCGTCTTCGCGCCTTGATCGCTCACGATCAGTCGCGTTTCGCCTTCGGCAAGAGCGAGGCCTCTGTGGACGGCGTAACGCTTGGTCCGTTGACTCAAGCCTTGCGCATGTTGATCGCCGACGTGTTGGGCGAAGGCGACGAAACGCTGAACCCGATCCGGGCTCGACTTTTGGCGGACTTGGGGGGAGACGGGCGGCTGCTTCTGGATCTTGTGCCGGAGGCCGAGGCTTTGACGGGCCGCCCGCCACGCGGACGGGATCTGCCTCCGGCGATGGCTCAGTCCCGGCTGCACCACGGCTTTGCGGCGGTGTTGCAGGCGTTCGCGGCGGCTGGACGGCCGTTGATCCTGCTGGTGGACGATGTCCAGTGGGCCGATCCGGCTACGCGCGCGGTGCTCTTGGCGCTAAGCCAGGCCACGCCCCAGAACGTCTTGATCGTTCTGACTCTCCGAACCTCGGAGGTGGGCGATGTCGCGCCAAATGATGACTGGCTGGTCCAGCTGCGCGCGACGTCGATGCCTCGCACCGAGATTCGGCTGGAGCCGCTTTCGATTGCGGCGACGACCGAGATACTGGCGCACTTCGGGTGTGCGGGCCTCGACGACGACGAGCTGGGAAGGCTGGCGGGCGTGATCCACGCGCGCGCCCAGGGCAATCCCTTCTTCATCGAGCAACTGCTGCGCTCGCATTTCGCCGACGCCACTGACCTTACAGGTCGGGATGGAAGCGAGGGGAGCGCCCTGGCGGCCGCGCCGCGGGACGTCCGGTCGTTCATGACCGAGAAGCTCGAAAGCTTGCCGAAAGATCAGCTGGCTGTCGTCACCGCCCTGGACTTCGCGGACGGCTATGCGGAGTTAGGTCTTCTGGCCGCCCTCGTCAGGGCTTCTGAGCCTTCGCTGGCGCCGACAACCGACGCCCTGATCGCTCAGGGCTTGGTCAGGCCGATGGAACAAGGTTACGGCTTCGCCCATGACCGCGTTCGCGAGGCCGCGCGCCTCTTGACGCCGATCCAGGACAGGCCGCTGCAGCATGCTCGCGCCGCACGGCTGATGCTGCTTCGCCGCGCGGCGGACAGCCCGGATCAGCTGTTGCGGGTCGCCGGTCTGATCCTCAAGGCGGTTCGAGATGAAGGTGTCGGCGCCCTGCGGGGCGGTGTTAGGCTGCGTTTCGCCGAAAGCCTGCGCCGGGCCGCCGACCTGGCGACATCGAGCGGCTCGCTGGATCAAGCCGCTACTTATCTCGACGCCGCCGATGCGCTTGTGAGGGGCTCCTGGTGGCGAGATCACCCCGCCCTGATCGTCGCGATCAAGCAGGGACAGGCCGCCAGCTTGATGGCGCGAGGGAAGATCAGCGACGCCGAGGAAAACCTGGCGACGCTGCTGTCACAGGACCTGACGGTGCTGAGCCGGGCCGAAACCTACCGGTTGATGGCGGTTCTGAGGACGGTTCAATCAGACTACGAGGGCGCCATCGCGGCCGCGCTCGCGGGTCTCGAACTTCTGGGTCATCGGCTTGAGCGCGGGCCCTCGGAGAGCGCCTGCCTCGAGGCGGCGGAGCGAATCCGGGCTGTGATGGGCGACCGTCCCGACGCTGATTTCGCCCGGCGTCCGTTGAGCGACAGCCCCGCGACAGCCCTGGCGACCTCGCTGCTCTCTACGCTGATCGTGACGACCTTCTCCGGGGATCGCCTGCTGTTCACGCATTTGGCCAAGGTCGTGGAGCTCACCCTGGCCGACGGTATCACGTCGAACAGCGCCTACGGACTGGCCTGGTACGGCGTGATGATCGCCCATTTCCACGATCGGCATGAGGACGGCTTCGCCTATGTGCAGGCGGCGCTGGAGCTGGTGGAGCGCCACGGTTTCGAAGGTCAGCGCACGACGGCGCTGCTCGCCATGGATCAGCTCAGTCCCTGGATCAAGCCGTTCGGTTACGCGCTGGAGCGGGTCTACGACGCTATCGCTGCGGCCAAGGCCGCGGGCGATCTGGCGATGAGCTGCTATGCCCGCAACCACCTGGTCTCCGATTTGATCCAGATGGGGCGACCGCTCGCGGACGTCGAGAAGGACGCGCGACGGGGTATCGCGTTCGCGCGGCGTTTCGGCTTCCGCGACATCGAAATCCTGATCGAGGCTCAGCATGGCTTCGTTCGACGCATGCAACTTGGCTATGAGGCCGGGGCCGACGCGCCTTCCGATGTGGTGGTGTCCGCGTCGACCACCTGCTGGCTGAAACTCTATGACGGCGTCGCCGCCTATTGGTTTGGCGATCATGCGCGCGCCGCCCAGGCTCTGGCCGAGGCCGAAGCGGTAGCCTGGGCGCTGCCGGCCCACATCGACCTGGCCTATCTGACCTTGTTCCGTGCGCTGAACGCGGCCCAAGACACCGACAAGGATCGGGCGCTGGCAGAGATCCTGCCCTTGCGCGAGCGGCTGGCGCGCTGGCGATCCCGTAATCCCAGCACGTTCGAGCACCGCCTTATAATGCTCGAAGCCGAGATCGCGCGTCTACAGGGGCAACCCCTGGAAGCGCTTCGCGCCTTTGATGCCGCGATCGCGGCCTCAGGCGCCTTCGTGCACGAGCGCGCTCTGGCCGAGGAGCTGGCCGGCGACCTCTGTCGCCAGGAAGGTCTCGTTCATCTGGCGGGTCGCTATGCGTCCGCAGCTCAGGACCACTACTCGGCCTGGGGCGCGGCGGCCAAGGCCGCTCAGCTTCGAACCAAGGCGGCCGCCCTGGGGCTCGCCGCGGATCGTCCGCCCGACCTGACGGCCATGCTGGATTCGATCCGGGCGATGACGGGGGAGGTGGAGCTTCCCAACCTCCTGCGCGCCGCCCTTGAGGCGCTGATCGACCACGCTCAAGCGCCGGGGGGGATGCTCCTGCTGTTGAAGGACAGCGACCCGATGATCGAAGCGGTCGGGGTTCGGACCGATGACGGCGTCGAAGTTCGTCTCTCGTCCACGGTGCCGACCGAAGACCGGATACCTACGGCGATGCTCACCCGCTTGCTTAGGGCCTCGGAACCGGTCGTGGCGGAGGGGGAGGGCGACCTAGCCGTAGGCGTTCCCCTACGCCATGACGATGGGCTGGTCGGCATGGTCTATCTGACCTTGGCCCCCGCCCAGGCGCTACGTCTCGACACCCAGGCCCTGATGCTGCTGGCGGGTCAGGCTGCGGCGGCCTTGCGCGTCGCGCAGCGCCATTCGCGACTGCTGGCCGATCACGAGCGCAAGTCCCAGGCCGACGCGGCGCTCCGGTTGGCTCGCACCGAACTTTCCCGCACCGCCCACCTGGCCATGATGGGAGGGCTCGCGGCCTCGATCGCCCATGAGGTAAACCAGCCGCTGGCCAGCATTCTCAGCGGCGCCGACGCCAGTCTTCGCTGGCTGCGACGACCGGTTCCCGACATCGAGGAGGCTGTCGCGGGTCTTTCCGGCATCCGGGCGGGCGCCGAGCGCGCGGCGTCGATCATCGCTTCGCTCCGCTCCCTGGCCAAGCAGGACTACGCGGCGATGGAGCCGCTGGTCCTGGACGCCGTAATCGAGGACGTCGTCCGTCTGACCCAGCCTGAAGTCGAGGCCCAACAGGTCAGCCTGACCTGCCAGTTGACGGCCGGTCAAACCCAGGTGCTGGGCGACCGTGTTCAACTGCAACAGATCGTGCTGAACTTGGTCACAAACGCCCTAGACGCCCTTGCGGCGCGGTCGGAGGGGCGTGAGCTCACCATCACTTCGGCGATCGAGGGCGCGAGCCTGGTGGTGCGCGTGGAGGATACCGGCGGCGGCATTCCGCTCGAGCTGGTCGACCAGATCTTCATGCCGCTGTTCACGACCAAGTCGAGCGGCATGGGCATGGGCCTGGCGATCGGGCGCTCGATCATCGAAGCCCACGGCGGTGTGCTCACGGCCCAGCCGCGGGCAGGCGGCGGCGCTTGTTTCAGCTTCTCGCTTCCGATCCTGGCCGGAGCCTAGTCTAGGCTGTGCGCCCGGTCATTCGCGGCTCGCGATGGCGCGCCTGAGGGCGGAGATCAACGCTTCGGGGTCCAAAGGCTTCTCAAGCACCGCGTGCACCCCCGTCTCGGCGGCCTCCTGGCACGCCGTCGGGGTCGAGTGCGCCGTCATCAGGATGAGGGGCGAGCGGTCGCCGGCGCGACGGAGCGTGCGCGCCAGATCGATTCCGGTGAGCTCGGGCATCTGGAGATCCGAGACGATGCAGCAAACGCCCTGCCGATCCGCCGCCAGGAACTCCACGGCGGACGCGAAGACGGCCGTTCGATAGTCGTAGGATCGGATCAGGCTCGCGATCGCCGTACGCACCAGCGCATCGTCGTCGATCACGGCTATCACGGCTGGCGGCAAAAGCGGGTTTCCTCTCGGCCTTCAGGGGCTCCGCGCGATCAAGTCGCGAAGCGGCGGCGATCTAGTCGCGCGGGCGCAGGGCCGACAACGCTTGGGAAATTCGCACCAGGTCAGCTACGGTCCGCACCCCCATTTTTCTCAACATGCTGGCGCGATGCAGCTTAACGGTGATCTCCGATAGTCCAAGGTCGCCGGCGATCTGCTTATTGAGCAGCCCCTGGGCGACGCCCTCGAACACCTGCCGCTCCCGAGGCGTAAGGCAGTCCCAGCGGGCCTTAAGCTCGGCGCCGTGGGCTTGCTCCTCCAGATAGGCCTTGGCGTGATCCAGGGCCGCGTGGACGGCGTCGATCATGTCCTGCTCGCGGAAAGGCTTGGGCAGGAAGTCTACGGCGCCGCTCTTCATGGCGCGCACCGACATGGGGATGTCGCCGTGACCCGTCATGAATACGACGGGAATCCGCCAGCCGCGCTCGCTAAGCTTTGTGATGAACTCGAAGCCTCCCATCTGGGGCATGCGGACATCCAAGACGATGCAGCAGGGCGCCAAGGGTTCGGGCGCGTCCAGCATTTCCTGGCCGCTGGCGTGGCATCGGGTGGTCAGGCCGATGGATCTGAACAGACTGTCCAGCGACTGTCGCACCAGCGGATCGTCATCAATGATCATGACGTCGGCGTGCTGCGCCTCGGGCGGTTTCGACACGGGTTTGCCGCTCCTGATCGCACGCTCGCTCAACGCCGCCGTCGAGCGCGCGCCCGGCCAGGCCGGAGCATCAAGCAGGTGGTTTCCATAAGCCATTTTGGCATCATCAGGCCTGATGGCCCGCGCGGGCAAGCCACACCATCGTATGGTCCGCGCCATCGAAAGCCCGAGGAACTGCCGTCGGCGACTTGACCATACGATGGGTTAGGTTCCGCAGACCAAGTTGATAGACGACCAAACCCTGGTTCGATGGCGAAGCCGGGCGGCAGCGCTTCAGTCTGGCTTCAGGAGCAAACCTGGAGTCGCCCCGACATGATGCTCAACCCCGTCGAAACCTCATTGGAGGACTTGGGTCCGCTGGCCTTGCGCCTCCTAGCGGAGATGGACAGCACGCTGGACCGCGATGCGGCCGCCCGGCGGAGCTTGTCCCAGCTGCAGGCCCTGTTGCGGGCGCTGCCGGCTTGGCCTGATCCGGTCGACGCGCGGCGCTCAGATCCCAGCCCGGCTTTGTCGGCGACGCGGGGCGTCCTGGCGCCCTGGCAGCTGCGCCGGGTGTCGGAGTTCGTGGACGCCAATCTGGATCAGCGGCTTCTCGTGGAGGACCTCGCGAGCCGAATCCGGCTGAGCGCCAGCCACTTCTGCCGCGCCTTCAAGGCGACCACAGGGGAGACCCCCCACGCCTATGTCATGCGTCGCCGTCTGGAGCGGGCGCAGACCCTGATCTTGCAAACTAGCGACAGCCTTTGCCAGATCGCCGACGCTTGCGGCCTGTCGGATCAGGCCCACCTGACCCGACTCTTCCGCCGACACTTGGGGACAACGCCGTTCCAATGGCGCCGCCAGGGGCGGGCGATGGCGGGAGCTTAGCGTTGCGGGCTCGACCGCTGACGGCCTCCCGCGCGGCGCGCCGCGATGGCGTGAGCCACAGCCAGGGCGGTGACGAGGGCGGCGGCCAGGCTCAGGCTCCACGCGCCGGCCAGTACGACCCCGGCCGCTCCGGCGGCGGCCCCGGCCGCGAAGGCGAGAATGGGCGGCCATGTCTTGAGGAGGCGTGCGCGCAAGGCCTCGTCCACGCCGCGATTGGCCACGATGTCCACGATATCGATCGCGATCTGGGTGACATTGCCGGTCATCATGGTGGTGGGGGCCAGGCGCGCGAAGACCACCCGCGCCCCGACATTCTGCACGGCCATGGCGGCCACGCCGACGAAAGCGGCGGCCATGACCTCCGGCCGGTCCCCACCGACGGTGGGCGCCGCCTTTAAAGTCAGCAGCATGAACGCCAGCAGCAGAACCGCCTGCACCACTAAAACCACGGCTTCGCAGGGCAGGCCTCGCGCCTTGCGTGATTTGACGAGCGCGTAGGCCGCAGCCGCGGCGCTCACGAAGACCGGCAGGGCCAAAAGCTTGGTCGCCAGCCCTTCGCCGTTCCCGGCAAGGGCCACGCCCAGCATGACGAGGTTGCCGGTGGCGTGGGCGACGAACAGCCCGAACAGCAGAACAAAGCCGATCACGTCGACATAGCCGCCGACGAACGCCATGCCTACGCCGGTGACCCCTGCCAGCGGGGCGGACTCCGGGGGCGACGGGGCGGTCACGCCGTGCGCTCCGTCTCGGCCAGGGCGGCCGCGACCATGAAGCCGCCGATCAAGCCCAGATGTTCCAGGAAGGTGTTCAGCGCGTGGAACCGCGCCGCCGGCTCGGCGATCATCCAGTAGGGGTGGGCGATCAGGGTGGCCAGGGCGGTGAAGACGCCGAGCGCGCCCGCCGCCAGCCAGCTCCAGCGGCCGACGATCAGCAGCGCGGAGCCTCCCAACTGAACCGCGATGACGAGGGCGACGAAGACTGCGGAGGGTTCCAGTCCGAAGCCGGCCGCCTCCGCCCGCGCGACCTTGAAGTCCGCCAACTTCGTCAGTCCGCTCCACCAATAGGGCAGGGTCAGCAGGGCGCTGGCGAAGGTCTTGAAGGCGGCGGAACGCAGCAGTTTGGCGATCGCGCCGGGCGTCTCCATGTCAAACCGCCCAGCAGCCGCAGCCCATGGCGCCCCAGAAGGACCGGGCGTCGGACGTTGGCGCTTCTTGCACATAGGCCGAAGCGTGGTTGTGGCCATGGACGTTGCAGCTGTTGGCGCAGCCACAGGCGCTGGACAGGGCTCGGGCGTGGCCGCGCGCGCGGTCCTGATAGCCGCCGAAGGTCCGCACGGGCGACCAGTCAGGCATGGGCGGCGGCAGGACGGGCGCGAGCTTGCCATAGTCGCCTTCGCCGTGGACCACCTTGCCGCCCAGCAGGGTCAGCACCGAAGACAGGTGTGGGATCTCGTCCTCGGGAACGGTCAGATAGTCGTCGCTGAGCACGGCCAGGTCGGCCAGTTGACCGACGGCGATCTGACCCTTCTTGCCTTCTTCGTTCGAGAACCAGGTGTTGGCGGTGGTCCACAGGCGCAGGGCTTCCTCGCGGTCGACGCGGTTGGCCGGCGGATAGAGCCGCGTGCCGCCGACCGTCTTGCCGGTCACCAGCCAGTTCAGGGAGACCCAGGGGTTGTAGCTGGCCACGCGGGTCGCATCCGTGCCGGCGCCCACGGGCACTCCGGCCTTCAGCATCTTGCCGATCGGGGGCGTGGCCTCGGCGGCCTTGGCCCCGTAGCGCTCCATGAAATATTCGCCCTGGAAGGCCATCCGGTGCTGGACGGCGATGCCGCCGCCCAGGGCCGCGATCCGGTCGATGTTCCGTTCACTGATCGTCTCGGCGTGGTCGAAGAACCAGTGCAGGCCGTCGAACGGCATGTCGCGGTTGACCTTCTCGTAGACGTCCAGCGCCCGCGTGATGGTCTCGTCATAGGTGGCGTGCAGCCGCCAGGGCCAGCGGTTCTCCACGAGGTGACGGATCACCGGCTCCAGGTCGCTCTCCATGTTGGCCGGCATCTCGGGACGCTCGACCCGGAAATCCTCGAAGTCGGCGGCGCTGTAGACCAGCATCTCGCCCGCGCCGTTGTGGCGATAGCTGTCGTCGCCCTGGCCGGGCTTGACCTGCTTGGACCAGCTCTGGAAGTCCGACAGCTCGGCCTTCGGCTTCTGGGTGAACAGGTTGTAGCTGATGCGCAGGGTCAGTTCGTCGTCGGCGTGCAGCTTCTCGATGATCGCGTAGTCGTCCGGATAATTCTGGAAGCCGCCGCCGGCGTCGATCACGCCGGTGACGCCCAGGCGGTTCATCTCGCGCATGAAGTGGCGCGTGGAGTTCAGCTGGTACTCGGGCGGGAGCTTGGGACCCTTGGCCAGGGTGGCGTAGAGGATCGTCGCGTTCGGCTGGGCCAGCAGCAGGCCCGTGGGCTCGCCCGAGGCGTCGCGCTGGATCTCGTCACCGGGCGGATTGGGCGTGTCCTTGGTGTAGCCGACGGCGCGCAGGGCGGCGCGGTTGAGCAGGGCGCGGTCGTAGAGATGCAGGATGAAGACCGGCGTCTCGGGCGCGGCGGCGTTGATCTCGTCCAGGGTCGGCAGGCGCTTTTCGGCGAACTGGTGCTCGGTGAAGCCGCCGACGACCCGAACCCACTGCGGCGGCGGGGTGTGGGCGGCCTGCTTCTTGAGCATGGCCATGGCGTCGGCCAGGGTCGGCACGCCGTCCCACCGCAGCTCCATGTTGTAGTTCAGCCCGCCGCGGATGATGTGCATGTGGCTGTCGATCAGGCCGGGGATCACCCGACGTCCCTTCAAGTCGATCACCCTAGGGTTCGAGCCAGCGGCGGCGCGCACGTCGCGTTCTTCGCCGACGGCGGCAAATTTGCCGTCGCGGATCAGGGCCGCGTCGGCGCGGGGGTTGCTGCGGTCGAGGGTCGTGAACTTGCCGTTCACGAGCAGCAGATCGGCTTGAGCGGACATGGGGCCGGGCCTCCGGGGATCAGCGAGAAGGGGATTAGCAAGGAGCGCTGCGCCCAAGGCCAGCGCCTCACGGCGACTGAGCGGCGTCATGCCTGGTCTTCAGGCGTCTTGGTCACCGCATGGGGGCCCAGCACCTGACCGGCGCATTCGGGCGTCTTGAGGTAGGCGCTCACCGGCGCTTTGGTCAGCAGGCGCTTGGCGATCGGCACGGCCTGCTCGCCCAACAGCATGCCCAGAAGGCCCAGCAGCGCGATCGCCGGCGGCGCGGGCGAGCGCACGTTCATCAGGGCGTAGATCACGCCCACCAGCAGGCCGGCGCCGATCGACAGCAGATAGGGTTTCATGACGACTTCCCGGGAAAGTGGGCGAGGCGCCAGCGCCTCGCCCGGTGTGGGTCAGTGGCCTTCCGAGGCGCCGAACATCGTCTTGGCGTAGGTGATGCCCAGGCCGTAGGCGCCGCCGAACTGCTTGGCCACGCCGGTGGTGAGCTCATAGGTCTCGCCGCGCGCCCAATCGCGCTGCAGCTCCAGCAGATATTGCAGCGAGGTCATGGGCTGGGCGCCGGCCTGGACCATGCGGGTCACCGCGCGCTCGTGCGCCTCGGTGGAGACGTCGCCGCAGGCGTCGGTGATCACGAACACCTCGAACCCCTGGTCGAGCGCCGACAGCGCCGGGCCGACAATGCAGACGCTGGTCCAAAGGCCGGCCAGCACGATACGCGACTTGCCGATGGCGTTGACCTCGTCGATCACGGCCTGGTCTTCCCAGGTGTTCATGGAGGTGCGGTCCAGAAGCGCCTTGCCGGGGAAGGGGGCGGTGACTTCCGAGAACATCGGACCCGAGAAGCTCTTCTCGGCGACCGTCGTCAGGATGGTCGAGGCGCCGAAACCAGCGGCAGCGCTGGCGACCAGAGCAGCGTTGGTTCGCAGCAGGCTGGCGTCGATGGACTTGGTCGCGAAAGCCATCTGCGACTGAAAGTCGATCATGATCAGGGTGTGGTCGTTCGGCGTCAGGAGGCGCGCGCCCGGAGCGGCCTTGGCTTGAAGCGTCATGAGCTTGGTCCTTGTCGGTCAGCGAACCGTGCTTGGGTCGCCGTGTTTGATGTCTGATGGCGGCACTGTGCCGGGCTCGTTGCGGTACATAAATGGAAATGAATGAAATTCATTGTTTCCATATTTACTACTATCTTGAGGCCTTTGGTCGCCTGGCGTCGTCAGGACCTCCAGGCGACCGAACACGACCCCTTCGGGTGTTCGCACGGTAACCAGACCCAGAGGACGCCAGGCGCCGCCGCCACACGTGGAAGCCGGGTGAGGCGGCTTGGCTTGCCTTGCTTGGCGCATGGCGGCGGTTCCTTGGCTGGCTAGGCCTTGAAGAAGGCCAGGAGGTCCTTGTTGATGATCTCCGGATGGGTGGTGGCCATGCCGTGGGGCAGGCCCGGATAGGTCTTCAGCACGCCCTTCTTGACTAGCTTGATGGCCAGGTGGGCGCTGTCGGCGATCGGGACGATCTGATCGTCCTCGCCGTGCATGATCAGGACCGGGATATCGACCGTCTTGAGATCGTCGGTGAAGTCGGTTTCCGAGAAGGCCTTGATACAGTCGTAGTGGGCCTTGGCCCCGCCCATCATCCCCTGGCGCCACCAGTTGTCGATCTGGCCCTGGCTGACCTTGGCGCCCGGACGGTTGAAGCCGAAGAACGGGCCCTCGGGGATGTCGCGGAAGAACTGAGCGCGGTTGGCCAGCAGAGCCGCGCGGAAGCCGTCAAAGACTTCCATCGGCAGGCCGCCGGGATTGGCCGGGGTCTTCAGCATGATCGGCGGCACCGCGCCGACCAGCACGACCTTGGCCACGCGGCCGGGCTTGGCGCGGGCGGCATAATGGATGGCCTCGCCGCCGCCGGTCGAATGGCCGACGTGGAAGGCGTTTTTCAGGTCCAGATGGTCGGTCAGGGCGATGACGTCGGCGGCGTAGGTGTCCATCTCGTTGCCGCTGTCGGTCTGGGTCGAGCGACCGTGGCCGCGACGGTCATGGGCGATGACGCGATAGCCCTTCAGCAGGAAGAACATCATCTGCGCGTCCCAGTCGTCCGACGACAGGGGCCAGCCGTGGTGGAACACGATCGGCTGGGCGCTCTTGGGACCCCAGTCCTTGTAGAAGATTTGGACGCCGTCCTTGGTGGTGACGAAACCGCTGCTCATGGTGAAGGATCCTTTGTGGGCTTGGGAATGCGCGGCCTGGGCCGAGGCGGGAAGGGCGGGGAGGAGCGACGGCGCGGCGCTGATCGCCGCCAGGCTGAGGCCCGTGGCGAGAACGCCGCGACGCGAGGCGTGGGCTTGTCTGGATTGGTTTTGGCTCATCGAAATCCCTCCAAGGTCGCCGGACGCTGTCTCGTGCGACGGGGAGGGAGATGGACCTTTCGGCGCGCCAGGGTCTTGGCGCGTCCTGGGGTCGATTGAACAATCGCGCGCAGATCGGACGCGTTGAGCCGGTCGGGGGGGGGGAGGTGCGGTCAGGTCGCCGGTATCAGCAGGCGTCGGCGCAAAAGTCCGGCACGGACCGGAGCGACCCACCCGTCGTTCACATTGCCCGATCCCTGACGCCACCGGAGCGGGGCGTCTTGAGCTGGTGCGGAACACAGGTGGGCCCTCCAGGGCGCAAGGCGCCCCCGTAGGGGGTAGGCTAGCTGGCGTTTGCGGCGGGTCTTGCGAAGGCGACCAGGCGCGCGCGGGCGTCGGTGGCGCCGCTCTGGCCATAGGCGGCGGCCGGCGCAGCGGTGGATCGTCCGGCTGCCTTGCCGCCGGTCTCAAAGCGGGCCACCAGCGTCTCGAGTTCGGCGGCTTCCGATCTCAGGCTCGATGCGGCGGCCGTGGCCTCCTCGACCATGGCCGCGTTTTGCTGGGTCACCTGGTCCATCTGGTTCACGGCCGTGTTGACCTGGTTCAGCCCCGTCGCCTGCTCTTGCGAGGACTGGGCGATCTCGGAGACGAGGCCGTCGATGCCGGTGATCTTGCTGACGATGCCGCCCAAGGCTCGCCCGGTGTCGCCGACCAGTTGGACGCCGCGCTCGACCTGGGCGGTGCTGCTGGCGATCAGGCCCTTGATCTCCTTGGCCGCGTCGGCCGAACGCTGCGCGAGGGCGCGAACCTCCTGCGCTACGACCGCGAAGCCGCGTCCCGCCTCGCCCGCGCGCGCCGCCTCGACGCCGGCGTTCAGAGCCAGAAGGTTGGTCTGGAAGGCGATCTCGTCGATCACGCCGATGATGTTGGTGATCTGCTTGGAGCTTTGCTCGATCTCGCCCATGGCGCGCACGGCGTCTTCCATCACCTGGCCCGATTTTGTGGCGTCGAGACGCGCGCTGGAAGCGGCCTCCGAAGCGCGCCGCGCGCCCTCTGCGCTGCGCTTGACCGTCGCGGTGATCTCGTCGAGCGCCGCAGCCGTCTCTTCGAGGCTTGCGGCCTGTTGTTCGGTCCGGCGGGACAGGTCGTCCGAAGCGGCGGCGATCTCGTCCGAGCCGGCGCGCAGCCCGCCCGTCGACGCCGAGATCGTGGTCATTGCGGCGCGCAGACTGTCGATGGCGGCGTTGAAATCGTCCTTGATCAGTTCATAGCGACCATTGAACGGCGCCACGATCCGCGCGGTCAGGTCGCCGCGCGCCAGGCGCTTGAGGCTGTCGGCGAGGGCGTCGACGACGGCGGCCTGCTCGTCGGCGATCGCCTTCCGCTCGGCTTCGATGATCGCGCGCTCTTCGTCCGCCTTCGCGTTTATCAGCTCGAAGAAGTAGTACATGACGACGCTGGCGTCGGAGAAAACCGACTGCATCAGGCTGAGCATCAGCTCATCCGAGTTCTTCTCGTTCCAGCCCTTCTCCTTGATCAGCCCGCACGCCAGGCCAGCGGCGTAGGCCGCGTAGGTCTTGCTGAGATAGGTCGCGTAATCGAGACTTTCGGCGATATTCCGGGTGATGACGGCCTGTTGTTCGAAGTACTCGCGCGGGAAGTGGCCTCGGGCGATGAATGCGAACTTCCTTTGTTCATTTTCCCAGACGTCCTGCGGCAGAGCCTTCAGGGAGGGATCGATCACGCGATAGGCGGCCAGAAGGGCGCTCTCCAGGTGTTTTCCTGCGCGCCGATGCACTACTTCGCCGCGTTCGCGGGCGCGATCGTCCCAAGTAACAATCTTCGTCTCAATGGCGGTCATGGATTGGATCCTCTTGAGCTTGGGCGGATCGACATGGGATCCGATTTAGGGATGATTTTTACGCATACTGTTTTCGTCCGATCTCGTTCGGCGTGCGAATTGACTTGCAATTCACGATTGAAGAATTAGAGCTTTCATTCCTTTTTAGTTGAATGCTTGAAGAGGTCTGTTTCTTACTCATTCCATCCCCGGCGGAATTGGTTATCCAGGTCTTAATATTGCAGGCGCCGGGCCGGCGTGTGTCTCGCCGGTGAGACAGGTGGCCGGAAGATCTTGATGAAGGCCGTCCTGGCGGACTTTCCCAGGCGCCGCCTTGCGGCCATGGGCGCGGGGTCTCGTGGAGGGGAGGCGGGGGCTTGAGCGCCCCTGGCTGGGCAGGATCTCAGCGATCCGCCGCCGTCTGAAATTCTCGCTTCGCCCGGTGGTTTTCGCTAGGTGTGGCCGCATGCAGCGCAATCCGCCGACCGGGAAGTTCACGATCGTCGACATCGCCCGAGCCGCTGGCGTGTCCATCAAGACCGTCTCTCGGGTCATCAATCAGGAAGAAGGCGTGGGCGCCGAGACCCGCGCGCGGGTCCTCAAGATCGTCGAGACCCTGGGCTATCGCCCGAACGTCTCGGCGCGATCGCTATCCAGTCATCGTAGCTACCTGATCGGGGTGATCTTCATGCGGGTCGGCGCCTATCACTATGTGGGCGAGGTCCAGGTGGGAGCGATGCGCGCGTGTCGACGCGCCGGCTACCATCTGGTGGTCGAGCAGGTGCTCCCGCCCGACGCCGTGGGCGGTGTTGAGGGTTTCGCCGAAGCCCTACGCGCCGCTCGCTTCGATGGGGTGGTGCTGACCCCGCCGACCTGCGACGATCCCGAGGTGCTGGCGGCCGTCGAGGCGGCGGGAATGCCCTATGTGCGCATCGCGCCGCACCGCGAGTTCGAGCGCTCGCCCTACGTCTTCATGGATGATTGTAAAGCGGCCCGGGAGCAGACGCTGCGCTTGTGGAACATGGGCCATCGCCGGATCGCCTTCATCGACGGCCCCGCGGATCACGGCTCGGCTTCGCGGCGCCGGCAGGGCTATATCGAGGCCTTGCGGGATCGCGGCGCCGAACCCCGCCCGGAGTGGATCGCCAAGGGCGAATTTCTGAGCCTGTCGGGGTTCAACGCCACCGAAGCCCTGTTGCGCCTCCCCGAACCGCCGACAGCGATCTTCGCGGCCAATGACGAGATGGCGGTTGGCGCCTTGGCCGCCGCCGCGAAGCACGGTCTATCGGTGCCGCGCGATCTTTCCGTGGTCGGCTTCGATGATACGCCTACAGCTGAAGCGGCTTGGCCTCCGCTGACGACGATCCATCAGCCGACCGCGGAAATGGCGGAGGCCGCCGTCGAGATGTTGATCGACGGATTCGGCGATGAGCGGCTACGGGCCAGCGTTCCGGCGCGCCAGCTCGACTATCGCCTTGTTCAAAGGAGCTCGGCCGCGCCGCCGCCAGCCTAGGTCGGATTGGCCGAGGATCGCTTTCAGCGTGATCAATTCTTGAGGGTGTGACGGGCAGGCGAACAAGGCTTCGCCACGGTCCGCGCTTTGGGGGCGAAATTCGTCCGAGCGCCCTCCATCGTCGACAGCGGTGTCAATAAATCGAACATAGACAACGTTGTCGTAACTGTGCTGTCTAATTACGACAACGTTGTCGTAAGCCTCTCTGGAAGAGACGACCGCGTCGGGAAAAGGCCTCGGAACAAGGGGCCGAAGGGAACGCAAACAGGCGCCGACGGCGCCGCTGGGTTCGTGGTGTGGCGACGTTCGCGTCGGCGCGCTCCGAGTCCAGGCAGGACAAAGGGAAAGAGATGCGTAGTCTCCTGTTCGCCTCGGCCGCTATGGCGGCCGTGATCGTTCACGCGCCTGGCGCGGCGGCTCAGGAAGCCGGTAACGTGAAGCTCGACGAAGTGGTCGTGACCGCTCAGCGCCGCAGTGAAAACCTTCAGAAAACCCCGCTCACCGTTTCGGCTGTCACGGGTGACAAGCTTGAGGCTCAAGGCATCAAGACGGTGGTCGACCTGTCGGCTCAGGTGCCGGCGCTGCAGATCAGCTCCAGCGGCTCGGGCGCGGCGGTGGTCTTCCTGCGTGGCATCGGCAGCACCAACACCACCGAGGTCGGCGATCCGGCGGTCGCCTATCATATGGACGGCATCTATATCGCCCGTTCCACCTCGGTAGGCGCGCTGTTCTACGACGTCGACCGGGTCGAGGTGCTGCGCGGTCCGCAGGGCACGCTGTACGGCCGCAACGCTACGGCGGGCGCCATCAACGTCATCACCAAGCAGCCCAAGTTCGACTACGAGGGGGCGGGCTCTGTCGACGTCGGCAACTACGGCGCGTTGACCACTTCGGGCATGGTCAATTTGCCGGTGAGTGACACCATCGCCGTCCGCGCGGCCTTCCAGACCTCCCGGCACGATGGTTACGTCAAGGCGCTGAACAAGGGGCCGGGCACCGGCGGCAATGACCGCTACGATCAGGACGACAAGTCCGCCCGCGTTCAAGTGCTGTGGAAGCCCAATGACAGCTTCTCGCTGAAGGCCGGGGCGGACTACCTCCACCAGGGCGGCGCGGGCGGCGGCGACAAGACCTACGGCACGGCCCTGGCCACCAACGACCCGTGGACCTGCAACTGCGCCACCAATCTCTACCGCAACAACAAATTCTTCGGCGCTCACGCCCAGGCCGATCTGGACCTGAATTTCGCGACGTTGACCTATCTGGCCGGCTACAACTTTTCGCGTCTGGACCGGAGCGGCGAGAACGCCAGCACCGGCGCGCCGAACTTCTTCAAGGGCAAGGACTACACCTGGTCGCACGAGCTGCGCCTGGGTGGCGACACCGGCAATCTGAAGTGGGTGGTGGGTCTCTATCGCTTCACGGAAGACAACAATGTCGACTTCCGCGTCTTCCTGGCGACGAACTCGTACCTGTCGTTCATCCAGCCGGAAGTGACTGCCAAGTCGCTGGCCGTCTTCGGACAAGGCACCTACGAGGTCACCGACCGGTTCCGCGTGACGGGCGGCCTGCGCTACACCGAGGATCGCAAGGCTCGCGACGGCGGCACCTTCCTGACCAATTCGGCCGGGGCGATCACCGCCACCGTCATCAAGAACCTGGCCGACGCCAAGTGGGACGCCACCAACTGGAAGCTGGGCGCCGATTTCGACCTGACCAGCACGTCGATGATCTACGCGAATGTGGCCACGGGCTATAAGGCCGGCGGCTACTATGACGGGGTCGCCAACAACGTCTATGCGCCCGAGAAGATCACCTCTTATGAGGCCGGGGTGAAAAACCGGTTCTTCGACAATCGGCTGCAGCTCAATGCGACCGGCTTCCTCTACGACTATCGTGACTTCCAGGTCACGGCGGTCGGCATCATCGCCGGCCAGCAAGCGTCGGTGACCCTGAACGCCGACAAGGCGCGGGTGTATGGCGTCGAGTTCGAGAGCAATCTGGTCATCACCGAGAACGATCGGATCGACGCGACCCTGGGCTGGCTGCACGCGCGCTACACCGACTTCGTGCTGCCTCTGGGGGACGCCTTCGCCAACAATGCGGCCAACGCGAATGTGGCCTCCTGTTTCAAGGCCAATTTCGCGGCCGCCGCGCCCCGGTCGACCGACTTCTCGGGATGTCGGATGGCGCGCACTCCCGATTGGACGCTCAATGTCGGCTACCAGCACACCTGGCAAATCGCCTCGGGCGCCAAGGTCGTCGGTCGCGTCCAGACGCACTACGAGAGCAGCAAGAACCTCGAGTACCACGGCTTCGCCCAGAACAAGCAGGGCAGCTTCACCAAGACCGATCTCAGCCTGACCTACACCAGCGCCGACGACCGGTGGAACCTGCAGGGCTACGTCCGCAACCTTGAGGACGACGATGTGCGCACAGCCTCGTCGCCGAACTCGACGACGGGTTTGGCCACGAACGGCAACGGCGAGTTCTACGCCCCGCCGCGCACCTTCGGCCTGCGCCTCGGCGTCAACTTCTAACCTCCTGCCTCAGCCCTCGGCGTCTCCTGCGCGCCGAGGGCGCTTCTTTGTTTCGCGCTTGGAGTTCAACGTGCCGGCCTTTCGACGCCTCCTGATCTCGACCGCCATCCTGGCCGCCATGGGCTCGGCCGCCGTCGCCGCGCAACCGACCCTGGGCGTGCGAAACGGCAAGATCATCACGGTCGAGGGGCTGCGCTTCCGCGACCTCGATCGCGACGGCCGGCTCTCACCGTTCGAGGACTGGCGTCGGTCTTCCGAGCAGCGCGCCGACGATCTCGTCGCCCGCATGACGCTGGAGGAAAAGGCCGGCGAGATGATGCACGGCACCTTGCCCGCCCTGGGCGGCATGGTTCCGGGCCGCGGCAAGGGCTACGACCTGGACAAGCTCAAGCCCCTGATCCTCGACCGTCAGGTCACCACCTTCATCACGCGCCTTTCCGGCGATCCGGCCTGGCTGGCCGAGCAGAACAACGCGGTCCAGGCGATCGCCGAGCAGGGGCGGCTCGGCGTGCCGGTCACGATCAGCACCGATCCGCGCCACCACTTCCAGTTCGTCGACGGCGCCAGCGTCGCCGCCGGCGGTTTCTCGCAATGGCCCGAGGCGACGGGCCTCGCGGCGATCGGCGACGACAGGCTCGTGCGCCGCTTCGGCGACATCGCGCGCCAGGAATACCGCGCCGTCGGCATCCACCAGGCGCTGTCGCCGATGGCCGACCTCGCCACCGAGCCCCGCTGGTCGCGCATCAGCGGCACGTTCGGCGAGGATCCGGATCTGGCCGGGCGCATGGTCAAGGCCTACATCCAGGGCTTCCAGGGCGACGAGACGAGCCTCGCGCCGGACGGTGTCTCGGCGGTGGTCAAGCATTGGGTCGGCTACGGCGCCTCGGCCAAGGGCTTCGACGGCCACAACAGCTATGGCCGCTATGCGGTGTTCCCGGCCGGACAGTTCGACCTGCACGTCAAACCGTTCGACCAGGCGTTTTCGGCCGGCGTCGTGGGCGTGATGCCCACCTATGCGATCCTCAAGGACCTGTCTCTCGACGGCCAACCGCTCGAGCAAGTCGGCGCCGGTTTCTCCAGGCAGCTGCTGACCGATCAATTACGGGGCAAGCACGGCTTCAAGGGGATCGTGGTTTCGGACTGGGCGATCACCAATGACTGCGCCGAGACCTGCCGCAACGGCTTCCCTGCCGGCCAGAAGCCGAGCTTCGCGGGCTTCTCCACCGCCTGGGGCGTCGAGGACCTGTCCAAGGTCGACCGCTACGCCAAGGGCGTGAACGCCGGTCTCGATCAGTTCGGCGGCGTCGAGGACACGGCCGAGCTGGTGGCGGCGGTCAAGGCGGGCAAGATCCCGGTGGCGCGCATCGACGACGCCGCGCGCCGCATTTTGAAGATCAAGTTCGATCAAGGGCTGTTCGAGAACCCCTTTGTCGACGCCAAACAGGCGAGCGCTATCGTCGGCTCCAAGGCTTTCGTGGCCGAGGGGCGCGCGGCGCAAAGCGCGGCCTTGACCCTGTTGGAGAACAAGAATGGCCTGTTGCCCCTGAAGCCGGGCGGCCGGAAGGTCTGGCTCAAGGGGGTGTCCGCCGACGCGGCGCGCGCCCATGGCTTGGTTCCGGTCGACGATCTGGCCCAGGCGGACCTGGCGATCGTGCGCACGTCCACCCCGTTTGAGACCCTCCACCCGAACTTCGTGTTCGGCGCCATGCAGCACGAGGGCGACCTGTCCTTCAAGGACGGGGCGGCGGACTACGAGGCGATCAAGACCGCCTCGGCCAAGGTCCCGACCATCGTCGCCGTCTATTTGGATCGGCCGGCGATCCTGACCAACGTACGGGACAAGGCCGCCGCGCTGCTCGGCGACTTCGGGGCCGGTGACGAGGCCTTCCTCGACGCCCTGACCGGCGCGGCGCCGCCACGCGGCAAGCTGCCGTTCGAGCTGCCGTCTTCCATGGCCGCCGTCGAGGCCCAGGCCGAGGACGCGCCGCATGACTCCAAGGCCCCCCTGTACCCGATCAATTTCGGCCTGACCTACTAAGGACGACCGCCATGAACCGCTCGCTGATCGCCGCCGCCAGCCTGGCCGTGCTCGCCATCGCCACGGCCGCCCAGGCCCAGGCGCCCGCCCGCCCGTGGATGAACGCCAAGCTGTCGCCGGACGAACGCGCCGCGCTGCTGGAAAGGGAAATGACGCTCGACGAGCGGATCGGGCTGCTGCACGGGCCGATGTCGATGCCGATCTTCGGCATCAAGAAGCCCGGGGGCGCCATCGGCTCGGCGGGTTACATCCCGGGCATCCCGCGTCTGGGCGTCCCCGCGATGAACGAGAGCGACGCTAGCCTGGGCGTGACCAATCCCCTCGGTGTCCGCCCGGGTGACGGGGCCACGGCCTTGCCGTCGGGTCTGTCACTGGCGGCGACCTTCAACACCAAGTTGGCCTATGACGGCGGCGCGGTGGTCGGCCGCGAGGCGCGGGCCAAGGGCTTCAACGTTCAGTTGGCCGGCGGCGTCAATCTGGCCCGCGACCCGCGCAACGGCCGCAACTTCGAGTATCTCGGCGAGGATCCCTGGTTGGCCGGCAACCTAGCCGGCGCGGCGATCAAGGGCGTTCAGGACCAAGGGATCGTCTCGACGGTCAAGCATTTCTCGCTGAACGGTCAAGAGACCAAGCGCCACTTCGCCAACTCGTTGATCGACGAGGCTGCTCACCGCGAAAGCGACCTGCTGGCCTTCCAGATCGCTATCGAGAAGGGCCAGCCGGGTTCGGTGATGTGCGCCTACAACCTGGTCAATGGCGACTACAGCTGCGGCAACGATCACCTGCTCAACAACGTGCTCAAGCGCGACTGGGGCTACAAGGGTTGGGTGATGTCGGACTGGGGCGCGGTCCACGCCACCGACTACATCGTCAAGGGCCTCGACCAGCAGTCGGGTGAGCAACTGGACGCCCAGATCTGGTTCGGCGCGCCCTTGAAGGCGGCCGTCGAGAAGGGCGAGGTTTCCGCCGCGCGGGTCTCGGACGCCACGCGGCGCATCCTGCGCTCAATGTTCGCCGCCGGCCTGTTCGACAAGCCGGTCGAGCCGGGCGGCGCGATCGACTACGAGGCCGGCGCCGCTGTCGCCCACGCCGCCGCGGCCGAAGGGATCGTGCTGCTCAAGAACCGCGACGGGCTTCTGCCGCTGGCCAAGACCGTCAAGACGATCGCCGTGATCGGCGGTCACGCCGACGCCGGGGTGCTGTCGGGCGGCGGATCGTCCCAGGTGGTCCCTCCGGGCGGCGCCAAGCGCGTCGTGCCGCTGGGGGGCGAGGGCATGATGGGCCCGTTCCGCAGCCAGTACTTCAACGGGTCCTCGCCGCTGGCGGCGCTGCGTAAGGCGCTGCCCGAGGCCAAGGTGACCTTCGATGACGGCCGCTATGTCGCTTCGGCCGTGGCTGCCGCCAAGGCCGCCGATGTCGTGGTGGTGTTCGGCAACCAATGGATGGGCGAGGGCGAGGACGCGGTCGACCTGTCGCTGCCCGACGGCCAGGACGCCCTGATCGCCGCCGTCACCGCCGCCAATCCGAACGCGATCGTGGTGCTGCAGACCGGTGGCCCAGTGTCGATGCCCTGGCTCGATCAGGCGGGCGCGGTGGTCGAGGCCTGGTACGCGGGTGCGAAGGGCGGCGAGGCCATCACCGACGTTCTGCTGGGCGTGGTCAATCCGTCAGGGCGCTTGCCGATGACCTTCCCGGCGTCGATTGACCAGTATCCGCGCGCCGAAATGCCGGGCCTCACAGTCCCGGAGAAGACCCGCTTCGACGTGGTCTATTCCGAGGGCGCGGATGTGGGCTATCGCCGTTTCGCCGCCACCGGCCAGAAGCCATTGTTCCCGTTCGGCTACGGCCTCTCCTACACCAAGTTCGCCTATTCTAACCTGAAGGTGACCGGCGGCGAGACCCTGACGGTCAGCTTCGACGTCGCCAATGTCGGTCAGCGGGCGGGCAAGGACGCACCGCAGGTCTATCTGACCGGCGCCGCCGGCAAGCCGCTGCAGCGCCTGATCGGCTTCGACAAGGTGTCCCTGGCGCCGGGGGAGACGCGTCGGGTCACGTTGAATGCCGATCTCCGCCTGCTGGCCAACTTCGACGCCAAGGCCAACCGCTGGAACTTGACCGGCGGCGACTACCAGGTCGCCGTGGGCGCCTCGGCGGCCGATCTGGCTCTCAAAGGCGCGGCCAAGGTCAAGGCGCGGACGCTGAAGCCGTAAGGGAGGATACCGATGATGATCCGTACGACCGCCGTTGCCGTCGCCGTCGCGCTCGCGATGCTCGGCGCCGGCCAGGCCCTGGCGGCCGATCCCACCGTGACCACGACCTTCGGTCCTGTCGTCGGTGAAGCCTCGTCCGGCGTAGCGGCCTTCAAGGGGGTCCCGTTCGCGGCGCCGCCCGTTGGTCCCTTGCGCTGGCGCGCGCCGCAGCGGCCTAAGGCCTGGGTGACCCCGCGCGACGCCAAGGCCTACGGCCCCGACTGCATGCAGAAGCCGTTCCCCGGCGACGCCGCGCCGCTGGGCGTGACCCCGTCCGAGGACTGCCTCTACGTCAATGTCTGGACTCCCGAGGCGGCGTTGAAGGGCAAGACCAAGCTGCCCGTCATGGTCTGGATCTACGGCGGCGGCTTCGTCAACGGTGGCAGTTCGCCGGCGGTCTATGCGGGCGACCGCTTCGCCCGCGACGGGGTGGTCCTGGTCAGCTTCAACTATCGTGTCGGGCGGTTCGGCTTCTTCGCGCACCCGGCCCTCACGGCGGCGAACGCCGACGGCGGGCTTCTGGGCAATTACGGACTGATGGACCAGATCGCGGCCCTGCATTGGGTGCGCGACACCATCGCCGCCTTCGGGGGGATCCCGACAACGTCACCATCTTCGGGGAGTCGGCGGGCGGGATGTCGGTGCACGCCCTGCTGACCGCGCCTCAGGCCAAGGGGCTGTTCCACAAGGCTATCATCCAGTCGGGCGGCGGCCGTCCGCGCCTGTTGCCGACCCTGCCGCTGGCCGCGCCTGCGGGCCAGCGTTCCGCCGAGGCGGCGGGGCTGGCTTTCGCGGCCAAGGCGGGGGTCTCTGGAACCGATGCGGTGGCGCTGGAAGCCCTTCGCGCCTTGCCGGCCGAGACGGTGGTCGACGGTCTCAACATGGCGACGTCGAACACCCCGACGTGGGGCGGCGGGCCGATGCTGGATGGCAAGCTCATGACTCGCGAGCCGTTGCAGGCCTACAAGGCCGGCGACTGGACGAAGATGCCGGTGATGGTCGGGGCGACCAGCGCCGACGGTTTCTTCTTCGGTGGAACCCGCGATCAGGTTTTCGCGCCGTTCGGGCCGCGCCGGGCCGAGGCCGAGGCGCTGTATGATCCCAAGGGCGATGGTGACATCAAGGTCTATGGCTGGGCCGCTGCGGGCGATCGGATGTTCATCGAACCCGCCCGCGCCGTGGCCCGAGTGATGTCAGGGCAGGGCGCGCCCGTCTATCAGTTCCGCTTCTCCTACGTGGCCGAGAGCATGAGGGGGCAGTGGTGGGGCGCGCCGCACGCCACCGAAATCCCGTTTGTGTTCGACACTGTCGACGCCCGCTATGGCGCGGCGCTGGCGCCGGCCGATGCGGCGGCGGCCAAGGCCGCCCATGCCTATTGGATCAGCTTCGCAAAGAACGGCGCGCCCGTCGCGCCGGGCCTGCCCGCATGGCCACGCTACGAGGCCGCTTCGGACCAGATGCTCGACTTCTCAGCGCAGGGGCCGGTGAGCAAGGCCGATCCGCTCAAGGCGCGCCTTGATCTGGTGGAGGCCACCGTTCCATGACGATGATCATCGTCGACCGGCATCAGGTGCGGCGCATCCAGGCGGCCCTACCGGCCATCACCAAGGCGCACCTGCAAGAAACGCTGGGCATCAGCGAGACCACTTGGGTTCGGCTGCGGGACGCCCGCCCCATCCGCCGCTCGACCTATGAGCGGCTGATGCGCCGGGTCGGCGACGCCGCGACGATGCCTAGCGCGCCGAGGTCTTGAGATCAGACGCGCCAGCCTCGTTCTCACTGTCTGACGTAGGTCTGGCCGTCGTAGATGAGCTGGCCTGGGGCCTCGAAGCGGATGATCTGCCCGGTGAGCGGGATCAACTCGACGCGAACGCTTTCCGGATCGGTCGCGGCCTCGGCGCGCGAGGACATCGGGCCTATCGTCACCACCATGAGGCCGTCATTCTCGGCGATGTCGATGCGACCCATGGACGGGTTCTGATAGGCGCCGACATAGGCTTTGGTTGGCCGGGCGAGCGACCATGGGCGCGCGGCCCTTTCGGCCCGGCTCGCCGTCAGGCCTTTCATTCGCTTGTCTCGGCGGGCCGTCAGCGTCGCCAGCTCGCCTTCATAATAGGCCTCGAGGTCGGAGCGGCCAGCGAAGCGGTCGTAGATATAGTTGGCCAACAGATCGACCACCTCGCCGGCCAACGCGTCCTCGTTGGCCATCACCGCCACGCCGAGCCCCCGCTCGGGCATGAACGACACATGCGTTCGCGATCCGGCGAAGTTGCCGAAATGATGGATCAGCACCTCGTCTCCGTAGCGCCCCGTTTGCCAGCCCAGCCCGTAGCCGTCGCGCGTATAGGGGCCGAACGCGGCTTGTTGGCTGACCAGCCGATGGTGGGTCGAAGCGACCAGGCCGGGCGGGAACACCCGGCGGCCGTCCACGACACCGTCATTCAGCTGTAGCTGCAGCCAGCGGGCCATGTCGCGCGCGGTCGAGACGAGGCCGCCAGCCGATTGCATGGTCGCGTTGATCTTCTGGAGGGGGCTGACCGTCATGCGTCCGTCCGGGCCCGGCATGTGGCCGGCCGCAACCACCATTCTGCGGCGGGCCTGATCGATCCGGGCCGTAGTATGGATCATTCCCGCTGGACGCAGGACCTCTCTGTCGACCATCGTCCGCCAGCCACGGGCAAAACGGTCCTCGATCAGGGTGGTGGCCAGATTGTAGCCGGTGTTGGCGTAGCGGAACGTGCCATAGGGATAGCTGCGGCGCGTATCCGCCAACAGGGCGCTCATCGTCCTTGGCGTGTGCGCTCCCGAGTACGCCGCTCGGAATGAGATCGACGCGTTATCGAGGCCAGAGCGGTGACTCAACAGATCATCGAGACTGGTTGAGGACGCAATGTCGGCCGGCAGCGGGCTGCTGCCGATCCAGGTCTTGACTGGGGCGTCGAGCGACAGTTCACCGCGTCCCGCCATACGGGCGATCGACAAGGCGGTGAAGGCCTTGGTCGCCGAGGCGATGTAGAAGCATGTGTCGGCGTCCACGGTCTTGCCCGTCCGCAAGTCCGCGACCCCGTAGCCTGCCGTCATCACCACATCGGGGCCCTGAACCACCGCCACCGAGAGGCCGGGAACGATCTCGACCCGGGCCATCGCCTTGCGGGTGAAGGCGTCAATGTCCTTGACCTCTGGACGGGCCACCGGACTGGAAACAGACAGGGCGATGGCCAAGAGCGCTGCGATGGACATGATGGAAGCCTCCCGCAGGTTAGAGGCTTCGGCGGCCGCTTTTAGAGGCGCGCTTGGAAGAAATTTCTCCGAATCCGGTTCCGGCGCGCCCACCGCCGACCGCTTAGGAGCGGCCGGCGGTCGGCAGCGGAAGCTACGACGCCTCGCGTCTTACCAGTTGAACATCGTGCCGTCCTGCAGGCGGTTCACCGGCAGATAGGCGCGCTTGTACTCGTATTTGGCCGCCAGCTCCTCGTCGATGTCGACGCCCAGGCCCGGCTTGTCGCCCGGATGCAGCATGCCGTCGTTGAAGGTGTAGGCGTGCGGGAAGACCGCGTCCGTCTCCGGCGTGTGGCGCATGTACTCCTGCAGGCCGAAGTTCGGGATCGACATGTCGAAGTGCAGGGCGGCGGCCATGGTCACCGGCGACAGGTCGGTGGCGCCGTGGCAGCCGGTCTTGACGTGATGAAGATCGGCGAAGGCGGCGATCTTCTTCAGGTTGGTGATGCCGCCGGCGTGCAGCACGGTGGCGCGCAGATAGTCGATCAGCTGCTCTTCGATCAGTTGCTTGGCGTCCCAGACGTGGGCGAAGATCTCGCCGACGGCCAGGGGCGTGGTGGTGTGCTGGCGGATTAGACGGAAGCCGCCCTGGTTTTCGGCAGGAACGGAGTCCTCCAGCCAGAACAGGCGGTAGGGCTCCAGGTCCTTGCCCAGGCGCGCGGCCTCGATCGGGGTAAGGCGATGGTGGACGTCGTGCAGCAGGTGGACGTCCCAACCCAGGACCTCGCGGGCCTTCTCGAACAGCTTGGGCACGTGGTTCAGATAGGCGGCGGTCGACCAGACGTTCTCGGTCGGCAGGTCGTTGTCGGCCGGCTCGTAGAACATCTTGTCGCCCGAGACGCCGTAGGTGCTGGCCAGGCCCGGGACGCCCGTCTGCAGGCGGATGGCCTTATAGCCCAGGGCCTTGTACTTCACGGCCTCGGCGATGGTCTCGTCGATCGTCTCGCCGTTGGCGTGACCATAGACGGTGACGCCGGTGCGGCATGCGCCGCCCAGCAGTTGGTAGACCGGCAGGCCCGCGACCTTGCCCTTGATGTCCCACAACGCCATGTCGACGGCCGCCAGAGCGGTCATGGCCACAGGGCCGCCGCGCCAGTACGAACCGCGATAGAAGAACTGCCAGATATCCTCGATCTGATGGGCGTCACGGCCGATCAGGCTGGGGATCATGTGATCCCGCAGGAAGCTGACCACCGACAGCTCGCGGCCGTTCAGGGTGGCGTCGCCAACCCCGGTGATCCCGTCCTCGGTCGTGATCTTGAGTGTGACGAAGTTGCGGCCGGGGCAGGTGACGATGACCTTGGCGTCGATGATCTTCAGCATGGACCTAGTTGCTTCGCAGGGCCAAAAGTGGCCTGGCCACTTCTAGCAAGTTGTCTGACAAGTTTCCAGTGGCGTTGTGGCGGCTTTGCGAGGTCGCCTTCAGGGCGTGCTCATAAGCCCTGGTGTGGCTTAGGCAGGCTTCTGGCCCAGGCTCCTGGCGTCGGGCCCAAAGTCACCTCCAGCACTCCGCCGCGCACGAGTTCCTCATGCGAAATCCAGGCCCGATCCAGCGGCTTGCCGTTGAGCTTGGCGCCCGTGACGTAGCGGTTCTCATCCGACGCGTTAGGCGCGGAGACCACGAAGGTCTTGCCGCCTTCGAGACGGATCTCGCTGCGGGTGAAGATGGGCGAGGAGAGGTAGTAGAAGGGCTGGCCGGCGTTGGGGTACAGGCCCATCGCGTTCCAGACATACCAGCTCGACATCGCCCCGGCGTCATCGTTGCCGGGCAGGCCCGTGCGGTTGAGCCGATAGTGCTTGGCCATCAGGCCGCGAACGATCTCATGGGTCCGATCCGGCCGGCCCGCATGGATGTAGAGATAGGGCGCCAGCAGGTCCGGCTCGTTGCTCTGGGAATAGTGGCCGTCGAACAGGTGATCGAGCCATTTGACGAAGCCGTCCGGACCGCCGGTCTTGGCCATCAGGCCGGGCACGTCCTGCGGGACGTAGCTTGAGTACTGCAGGGAGTTGCCTTCGTAGAACACCGCGTCCCACCAAGGACCCGAACGATCCGGATATTCGTAGGTGCAGCTGTAATTCTCGACCCAGTCGCCGTTGGGATAGCGGGGACGGACGCATCCGATCGAGTCGTCCCAGAGGTTCTTCCAGTTTCCGGAGCGCGCCAGATAACGCTCGGCGTCCTTGGTTTTGCCCAGCGACTTGGCGACGATAGCGATGGCGAAGTCGTTGTAGGCGTACTCCAGGGTGCGGGAGGCCGAGCGTGTTTCGGTGAACGGCACATAGCCCAGCTTCAAGTAGTCCTTGAGGACCCGCCCCTGCATGAAGGGACGTTCGCTGTCCACCTCGCCGTTTTTCAGAATCGCCGCGTAGGCCAGGTTCACGTCGAAGCCGCCGAGCTTCTTTGAGACGGCGTCGGCGATCAGGATATCGCCGTTCGACCCGCCTTGGGTCATGCCGTTCGCGCCGGCGATGCGCGAGTCGGGCATCCATCCGGTGTGCTTGTAGGTGTCCAGCAGCGAGCGGATCATGTCTCGCTGGCGCTGGGGCTGAATGACCGTCAGCAGCGGATGCAGGGTCCTGAAGGTGTCCCAGAGGGTGTAGAAGTCCTCGTAGTGGGGCTCGTCGGAGGCCCACCAGACGTTCTCGCCCGTGAGGTCATGCGGCATGGTGTGTGAGCGGTAGAGCGCCGAGTAGAAGATGCGCTGTTGCTCTTCGCGACCGCCTTCGACGCGGATCTTCGCCAACGCCTCGGACCATTGTGTCTCGGTGGTCCGGCGCAGCGTGTCGAAATCCCAGCTGGGCGCTTCCTCGGCAAGGTTCGCGCGCGCCTTCTCGGCGCTGATGAACGATACGGCCAGTTTCATCTGGACCTGCCGGTCGGTCGTCGTGTCGAAGGTCAGATAGGCGCCCAGGCGATTGGAGAACTCGCGCTCGGTGTCGTACTCGATCATCAGGCCCAGGCGGTTGGCAGGGCTCTTGACCTGCACGCCGCCTTCGGCGCGGCCGACGCCGGGCAGGGTCTCCATCCAGCCCTGGCCGGCCTTCCAGGCGCCGAACGCCTTGGCCGGGCGGTCGGTGACCGCGTGGAAATAGAGCGTGTAGGGCGTCGGGTTCCAGCCGCCCTCGACCGTAACCTCGCCGGCCAGGGTGTGGTCGTCGATCAGCTCCACCTTGGCCAGGCGCACGCGTTGGCCTCGACCGCGCATGGCGATCACGGAGCTGACGTCGAAGATCAGATGGCTCTCGGCGGAGGCCGGGTAGGTCAGACGCTGGACGCCGACCCGCCGCGTCGCCGTCAGCTCGACCTTGATCCGCTCGGCGTCGGTGTTGCCCAGGCCCACGGTGTAGTAGCCCGGCGAGGCCCGCTCGTCGGTCTTGCCGTAGTGCAGGTGATTGACGCGCAGCGGGCCGACCGTCGGCGTGACCCGGAAGTTGCCGTACTTGCCCGAACCGCCCGTGCCGCTGACGTGAGTGTAGCTAAAGCCCATGATCGGGCTCTTAGAGTCGTAGCCGTTGGTGTCGGCGTTCGTAGTGTCGGGGCTGAGCGACACGAAGCCGAACGGCGCGCCGGCGCCGGGCACCGTGTTGCCGCCCGTGACGCCGCCGCCGTCGACGCCGACGAACGGATCAACCTTGGCCAGCAGGTCAGCGGCGGGCTGGGCCCATGCGGCCTGCCCCCATGCGGCCTGCCCCCATGCGGCCTGCCCGCAGCCGATCACCAACGTCAGGCCCAGCGCCAGCGAACGCCTAGACCAAGAGCGCCTCTTGTCGGGCATGTGTTTCCTCCCCGTCGATCCAGGTGCTTGTGACGTTCAGTGCGTCATCGAGTCGGCAGAAGTCTGCGGCGAACCCCGGTGCGATGGCGCCGCGCTGACGTCCCAGGCCCAGCAGAGCCGCAGGCGCGGCCGAGGCCATCATGATCGCGTCTTCGAGCGTCAGTCCCAGCATCGAGATCGCGTTCCGAACCGCAGCCGCCATGTCCAGGTCCGACCCGGCCAGGGTTCCTGTCTCATCGACGCAGACGCCGTCGCGAACCACGATCTCTCGGCCCTGTAGGTTGAAACGCTTGTTCATCATGCCCACTGTCGGCATGGCGTCGGTGACAAGCATGAATCGGTCGAGAGGGCGGGTCCGCAGCGCGATCTTCAGGGTCACTGGATCGACGTGGCGACCGTCGACGATGATCCCCGTCCAGGCGCTCTGGTCTTCGAGCATCGCTCCGACCACGCCGGGCTCTCGGCTCGTCAGCGGCGACATGGCGTTGAAGAGGTGGGTGGCGCTTGTAACTCCGGCGTCCAGTGCGCGTCGGATCGTCTCGTACCGGGCGTTGGTGTGGCCCGCCGCGACGATAACGCCGTGGTCCGCCAGGCGCGCGATGACCTCGGCCGTGGTCCGCTCCGGCGCCAGGGTCAGTAGCAGCTTGCCGCGTTTGAGCGAGGTCAGGAGCGCGATGGCGTCCTCGTCGATGACCCGAAACTTGGCCTCGTCGTGAATGCCCTTACGCTTGGGGTTGAGGAACGGGCCCTCGATATGCACGCCCAAGACGCCGGGAACGCCTTGGCCGATCGCATCCTCGGTTGCTCGGAGCGCGGCGTCGACGACGTCCAGGTCGTCGCTGATCAGCGTGGGCAGGAAACCCGTTGTGCCGTAAGGCCGGTGAGCGGCCCCAATCGCTGCGATCGTCGCCGCCGTCGGGGCGTCGTTGAACAGAACGCCGCCGCCGCCATTGACCTGGGTGTCGATAAAGCCGGGGACGAGGCGATCACCGCCGAGGTCAAGGCGTCGGGCGCCGGTCGGGATGTCGGCGATGTCGACAAGGGCGGCGACGCGCCCGTTCTCGACGAGCACCGCCTTGCCGTTGACGAAACCCAGCGGAGTCAGGATTTGACCGTTGACGAGAGCGGCAGGCATCAGCGCGTTTCGGTGACCTTGTTGAGGTGGGGCGGACGATCAGGGTTGTAGCCGCGCGCGACCGACAGGGCGTTGGCCATCCGGTAGAAGCTCTGGATCATCAGGATGGGCTCCAGCACCGGGTGGGACAAAGGCGCTGGCAGGCCGCCGGGGTCGTCGTCGCCGGGGGCGGCCATCAAGACGGTCGCGCCGCGCTGGCGCAGTCCGTTGGCCATCTCCACGACACTGTCCCGGCTTTCGTCGTTCTGGGCGAAGACCAGAGCGGGGAAGCCGTCCTTCACCAAGGCCATAGGGCCATGAAGCACCTCGGCGGCGCTGAACGCTTCCGCATGCAGACCGCAGGTTTCCTTGAACTTCAGGGCGGCTTCCAGCGCCACGCCAAAGCCGACGCCTCGTCCCAGCACATAAAGATTGACGGCGTCGCGAAGGCGGTCGACCGCCGTGGACCAGTCCAGGTTCCAGGCCGCCTCCAACTGAAGCGGCAGGCCTTCCAGCGCCGCCGTCAGGGCTTCGTCTCTCGTCCACGCGGCGATCAGTTGGGTGATGGCCGCGAGGGCGGCGATGTAGGATTTGGTCGCGGCGACCGATAGCTCCGGGCCGGCGTGCAGCGGAATCACCACATCGGCCAGCGCCGCCAGCGGCGAGTCTTCGACGTTGACGAAGGCGACCGCATAGGCGCCGGCCGCCTTGGCCGCCGTCACGGCCGACAGCAGGTCGGGGCTCTTGCCCGACTGCGACACGGCAAGGCAGAGCGCGCCGTCGAGATTGGGCGAGGCGTCGTAGACCGAACTGACCGACAGGCCGGCCGACGAGGTGAGCACCCCGGTCCTTGTCTCGATCAGGTAACGGGCGAAGGTGGCGGCGTGATCGCTGCTTCCGCGGGCGCAGGTCATCACCACGCGGGGCGGCTGCTCTCGCAGCCGCGCCGCCAGCGCCGCGACGCGTTCGGCGTTGGCGGCGATAAGCCTCCTGACCACGGCGGCGCCTTCGCGGGCCTCGAGGAACATGCGCGTGTCTTGAGGGCGCAGCGGCGTCGGCGCGTTTTCATCGGAACGGGTCAAGACAGTCGCCTCCAAGCTTGTGGTCCTTTGGCTAGGTGCGCCTTAGCGCCGTTCAGGTTGCGTCGTTCAGCTCGGCGACGAAATCGTAGGCGTCGCCGCGATAATAGGAGTGCGAGATTTCCACGGCCCGGCCGTCCTTGAGGTAGCCGCGTCGCTCGACCAGCAAGCCGGCGTCCTTGGCCTTGACGCCCAGCAGCGCCGCGTGTTCTCGCGAGATCAGGACGCCGCGCAGCCGCTGCAGCGCTCGCGTTGGTCGGTGACCGGTCGCGGCCATGGCCTCATAGAGGGAGTCCTGCACGGCCTCGGCCGAGGGCAGGGCGAAGCCGGCGATCGTCGTGTACTCCACCGCCATAGGCGCGCCGTCGGCGAAGCGGATGCGGTGGAAGCGATAGACCGGCGTATTGGGCGAAACGCCCAGCATAAGCGCTTCTTCCGGCGTCACCGCGCCCTCGGCGCGCGCGATCCATTCGCTGGACGGCGCGCGGCCGCGTGAGCGCATGTCCTCTGTGAAGCAGGTCAGCTTGGAGAAGTTCTTTTCCACGCGTGCGGCAACGAACGTGCCGGCGCCTTGCCGACGAGTCAGGAGGCCCTCGCTGACAAGGCCCTCCAGCGCCTTGCGCACCGTGATCCGCGAAACCGCGAAATCCTCGGCCATGTCCCGTTCGGGCGGCAGGGCGTCATCGGGCGCGAGCACCTTGGTTTCGATCGCCTCGCGCAGCGCGCGTTGCAGCTGCAGGTAAAGGGGGGCCGAAACCGCGCCATGGGCGAAGCCTATGCGCTTGGAAAGAGACACGTCGCTCCGACTCCTGCGTTCGGGGGCTTCGGGAACTTAAAGTGTAGCGCGATGCCAATGTGGGACCAATCACCGAACGATGAGATCGATCTGGCGAACCGGAATCTCGCTGTCGGACAACGCTATAGCAGGAATTTCGCCGCGCGCGAAAGAGTGTCCTTGCCAAATTTAAAAAGTGGCCTTGCCAAATGGTATTAAAATGGAATGTAGTGTGTCGCCGGGTGTTTGCTGGCGGAAAGGGGGATGCCGATGTCAGCCTTGATCCTCACCGCGCCCCTGAAGGGCTGGGTCTCGTCGCTGGAAGAGGCGCCGGATGCGGTGTTCGCGGAGCGGATGCTGGGCGACGGGCTGGCGATTGATCCGCTGGACTCGGTGCTGCACGCGCCGTGCGACGGGGTGGTGGTGTCGGTGCACCGGGCGAGGCACGCGGTGACGCTGCGGGCGGACAACGGCGCTGAGATCCTGATGCATATCGGCCTGGAGACCGTGGCGCTGAACGGCGAGGGCTTCGAGGTCCTGGTGCGGGAAGGCCAGGCGGTGAAGGCGGGCGAGCCGCTGATCGGCTTTGACCTTGACCTGCTGGCGCAACGGGCGCGCAGCCTGATCACTCCGGTGGTGATCACCAACGGTGAGGCGTTCAAGATCGTCCGCCGCGACCAGGACCGCGAGATCGGGGTCGGCGGGTTCCTGATGGCGCTGTCGCCGATCGAGGGGCGCGCCACCCCCACCGCCGCCCCGACCGCCACGGGCGACGAGATCGCCCGCGAGATCCTCGTGCCCCTGGTCCATGGGATCCACGCTCGCCCCGCCGCCCGCATCGCCGAGGCCGCGCGAGCGTTCGCGGCGGAGATCACGATTGTCCTTGGCGAGCGTCGCGCCAACGCCAGGAGCCCGGTGGGCCTGATGGCGCTGGCGATCCGGCATGGAGACGCCATCACGCTCCTGGCCGCAGGCGCGGACGCCCCGGCGGCGGTGGCGGCCCTGGCCGAGCTGATCGAAGGCGGCATGGGGGAAGGCGCCCCGGAGGCCGCCAGGACCCAGGCTTCGCCCATCCCTCCATCCATCCCGCCCGCCCCGACCGAACCGTCCCAACCGTTGGACCTGCCGCGCGACGGCGTGCTCAAGGGCGTCCTGGCCGCGCCGGGCTTGGCGATTGGCAAGGCCGTGCGCCTGGCCAGCGCCGATATCGTCGTGCGCGAGGCCGGCGAGGGCCTGGCCCAGGAAGAGGCGGCGCTGACGACGGCGCTGGAGCGCGTCCGCGTCCGCATCGGCAAGGCCGCCGAGACCGGCGACAAGGCCCGCAAGGCGATCCTGGCCGCGCACCTGGCCTTCCTGGACGATCCTGAACTGGTCGCCGGCGCGCGCCGCGCGATCGCGGCGGGCAAGAGCGCGGGCTTTGGCTGGCGAGAGGCGGTCGGCGGCTATGTCGAGGCCCTCAGAGCCCTGGGCGATCGCCGCCTGGCCGAGCGGGTCGACGACCTGATCGATCTCGAACGCCAGGTGCTGCGCGCCCTGAGCGGCGAGGAGGAGACTGGCGCGGCGCTGGCCCCCGGCTCGATCCTGCTGGCCGACGAGCTGTTGCCTTCGCAACTGATGGGCGCGGACCCCGGCGTCGTCGCCGGCTTGGCCACCGCGCGCGGCGGGCCGACCTCGCACGTGGCCATCCTGGCTGCGGCGATGGGGGTTCCGGCGCTGGTGGCCCTGGGCGGGGCCCTGTCGAGGGTCAAGGACGGGGCGACCCTGATCCTGGACGCCGACGCCGCGACCCTGCGCGTGGCCCCTGACGCCAAGGCCCTGGAAGCGGCCCAGACGGCCCTGGCCCAGCGCCAGGAACGCAAGGCCGCCGCCAAGGCCGCTGCTCACGAACCGGCGGTGACGCTGGACGGGGTCCGCATCGAGGTGTTCGCCAACACCGGCTCGCTCGCCGACGCCCAGGCCGCCGTGGCCAACGGGGCCGAGGGCTGCGGCCTCCTGCGCACCGAGTTCCTGTTCCTGGATCGCGAGACCCCGCCCGACGAGGACGAGCAGGCCCGCCAGTACCAGGCCATCGCCTCGGCCCTGGACGGCCGTCCCCTGATCATCCGCACCCTGGATGTCGGCGGCGACAAGGCCGCGCCCTATCTGCCGATCCCAGCCGAGGAGAACCCGGCGCTGGGCCTGCGCGGGGTGCGGGTCAGCCTGTGGCGGCCGCACCTTCTGAAGGCCCAGCTGCGCGCCATCCTGCGGGTCCAGCCGCAAGGTCAGTGCAAGATCATGGTCCCGATGGTGGCCAGCCTCGATGAGCTGCGGGCGGTCCGCACGATGCTGGAGGAGGCCAAGCGTGAGCTGGGGATCACCGAGCCGGTGGCGCTCGGCGTGATGATCGAGACCCCGGCCGCGGCCGTCACCGCCGACCTGCTGGCCGCCGAGGCCGACTTCCTGTCGATCGGCACCAATGACCTGACCCAGTACGTGCTGGCCATGGACCGCGGCAATCCCGAGCTCGCCGCCGGGGTCGACGCCCTGCATCCGGCGGTGCTGCGGATGATCGACCAGACCTGCCGGGGCGCGGCCCAGCACCGGCGCTGGGTCGGGGTCTGCGGCGGCCTGGCCTCGGACCTGGACGCCACCCCGCTGCTGCTGGGGCTGGGGGTCACCGAGCTGTCGGCCACGGCGTCCATCGCGCCGGAGGTGAAGGCCAGGGTGAGGGGTCTGTCGCTGGAGGCCTGCCGGGCCCTGGCGGCGCAGGCCCTGACGCAGACCTCCCCCGAGGCGGTGCGCGCGCTGGTCCAAAACCCTTTGAACGCGTCCCGGGGAGCCTGAGCCGATGAAGTCTCCGCTCGAAGTCCTGCAGCCGCTTGGCCGGGCCCTGATGCTGCCGATCGCGGTGCTGCCGGTGGCCGCGCTGCTGCTTCGCATCGGCCAGCCGGACCTCTTGGGCGCGCCCGCGCTCGCGGCGATGACTCACGGCGTGTCGTTGACGGTGGCCAACACCTTCGGCGCGGCGGGCGGGGCGATCTTCGGCAGCCTTGGCCTGATCTTCGCCATCGGCGTGGCGGTGGGCCTGGCGCGCGAGAACCATGGGGCCGCGGGCCTCGCGGGCGTGGTCTGCTACGTCATCGCCACCAAGGGCGTCGAGGTCTTGATGGTCGCCCCGCCCGAGGTGGCGGCCAAGGCCGTCGAGGGGGCCAAGGATCTGGCGGTGGCCGCCTGGAAGGCCAAGGAGATCGGCAAGCTGTCGATCCCGGTGGGCATCCTGTCGGGCGTGATCAGCGGGTGGCTCTATAACCGCTACAGCACCATCAAGCTGCCGGAATATCTGGCCTTCTTCGGCGGGCGGCGGTTCGTGCCGATCGTGGCGGGCCTGGCCGGCGTGGTCCTGGCCCTGCTGTTCGGCGCGTTCTGGAGCACGCTGGAGGCCGGCGTCGATGGCCTGAGCGGCCTGGTCACCGCGTCGGGCAACCTGGGCCTCGTCGTCTATGGCCTGCTCAACCGCCTGCTGATCGTCACGGGCCTGCACCACATCCTCAACAACGTGGTCTGGTTCATCCTGGGCGACTTCAACGGCGTCACCGGCGACCTCAACCGCTTCGCCGCCGGCGACAAGACGGCCGGGGCGTTCATGAGCGGGTTCTTCCCGGTGATGATGTTCGGCTTGCCGGCCGCGTGCCTGGCCATGCTGCACACTGCGCGGCCCGAGCGCCGCAAGGCGGTGGCGGGGATGCTGGGGTCGCTGGCCCTGACCTCGTTCCTGACCGGCGTGACCGAGCCGATCGAGTTTACGTTCATGTTCCTGGCGCCGGCGCTCTATGCGATCCACGCCCTGCTGACGGGCTTGTCGATGGCCCTGATGAACATCCTCGACGTCAAGCTGGGCTTTGGGTTCTCGGCGGGCCTGTTCGACTATGTGCTGAACTTCAACAAGGCCACGCACCCGTTGCTGCTGATCCCGGTGGGGCTGGTCTATGGCGCGATCTATTACGGCGTCTTCCGGTTCGCGATCGTCCGGTTCGACCTGAAGACCCCCGGGCGCGAGGACGAAGCGGGCCCTTCCATCGAGACCGTCACCACCGGGGGCGGACGCGGGGCCGACTTCCTGGTCGCCCTGGGCGGCGCGGCCAATCTCGTCAGCGTCGACGCCTGCACCACCCGCCTGCGCCTGATCGTCAACGACCAGGGCCAGGTCGACGAGCCCGCCCTCAAGGCGCTGGGCGCGCGCGGGGTGGTCAAGCCCTCCGACAAGGCCCTGCAGGTGGTGCTGGGCCCCATCGCCGACACCGTGGCCGGCGAGATCCGGGGCGCCATCGCCACCGGCGGGGCAGGCCCATCGCCCACAACAGCGGCAAGGCTCGCGGCCCCGGCGGCTCCTGCTGCGTCTCCATCGCCCTCCGAGGCCGACAGGAGCAAGGCTGAACGTCTGGTCCAGGCGCTCGGCGGCCCAGGCAACCTCTGCGACGTCGCCGCCGTCTCCAGCCGCCTGCGCATCGTCGTCCTCGACCCCGCAAACATCGACCAACCCGCCGTCCACGCCGCCGGCGTGCGCGGGGTGACGCGGGTCGCGGAAGACACCCTGCACCTCATCATCGGCCCGGAAGCCGAGCGGATCGCGGAGGTGCTGCGACCCTAGGCTCCGAGCGCGGTCGCAGCGACACGCGCCGGGATCATACGTGCTGAGCTTCAAGCCGGAAGTGGTTTCTTAAGAGGCATTACAATGGTATTGTGCGTCGGATTCCAGTCGCCGGAATATGCTCTGATAAGGCACTGAAATATAATAATATATGGAGGATGTAATCGGCGATTTCGACAAGCCAAGCTGGAGCGGCGCCCAAAGGATAGCCGTTCTTCAAAAAGTAAAATAAAGCAGTGGCTTAAGGAATTGCGGCGAATGCGCCGCAACTCTTATCATTCGACCGAGAGTGCAAAAAGGTACTCGAATGGTCTGCATCATGCTTGCCGCGCGCGACGCGACCGCAACCCGTTCTCGCGCCGCCTTAGTCAGGGGGAATACAAGAATGACCGACACCAAGACCCATGCGACCGCAGGTCGCCGCAAGGCCTTCGCCATCGCGCTGATGAGCGGCGTCTGCTTCGCCGATGTGGCGCTCGCCCAGGCGGCCGCGCCTGCGGACCAAGCCGCCGTCGACGAAGTCGTCGTCACGGCCTTCCGCAAGAGCCTGGCGACCGCTCTGGACGTCAAGCGCAAGGACGTCCGCGTTTCCGACGGCATCTCGTCGGAAGACATCGGCAAGTTTCCCTCGGAGAACATCGCCGAAGCCATTCAGCGCATTCCGGGCGTCCAGATCTCGGCCATCAACGGCCGCGGCTCGACGATCAGCATTCGCGGTCTGGGCCCGCAGTACGCGCTGACCACCGTCAACGGCCAGACGTTCAAGAGCTCCAACTTCACCGACGGCTTCCGCTATGACGTCATTCAGACCGAGCTGGCGTCGGGCATCCAGGTCTACAAGTCGCCGACGGCCGACATGGACGCCGGCGGCCTGGCGGGCACCGTCAATATCGACACGGTTCACCCGTTCGACGTGAAGGGCCGCCAAATCATCCTGGCCGGCAAGCTGCAGAAGCAGGATCTGATCGGCGGCGGCGCCACGGGCAAGTACGGTCTGACCTATGTGGACCACTTCCTGGACGGCAAGCTGGGCGTCTTCCTCGGCGCCGGCTACCAGGAACTGAAGGACCGTGGCGACTATCTGTGGATGGACCGCTGGACCGTCAGCAACAACGTCTACACCCCCGCGCGTCTGCGCTATCGCCGCATCGACCGCGAAACCAAGCGCAGCATGATCAACGGCGCCCTCCAGTGGAAGCCGACCGAGCACCTGCAGATGGACCTCATCGGCACCTATGCCGAGGACAAGACCACCCAGCACGTCCATCAGCAGGTCTTCCTCTTCACCACGCCATCGGCGTCGAACGTCGTGCCGATAACGTTGGCTGACGGCACCGCGACCAAGGTGCAGGTGAACAACTTCCGTCTGGAGAACAACCACCAGTACGAGAACCGTCCGCAGTCGACGGGCGCGCTGACGGCGAACGTCCACTATACCGGCATCGAAAACTGGGACTTCAAGGCTGTCGGCCACTACTCGCGCGGCAGCGCCAAGCATAACGAGGAAGCCGCGATCCTGGGCATCAATATCCCGATGGCCACGGTGGACATCTCCAACCCGAAGAACGTGGTGTTCACCACGTCGACGGCCCTGACGGACACGGCGCAATACAACCCCGCCACGTTGATCCGGAACACCTACCCGAACGGCGCCTATCGTACGATCGACTCCTACGAGCGCGCGGCCCAGTTCGACGCCAAGCGTTATCTGGAGTGGGGCATCCTGGAGTCGGTGCAGGTCGGCGCCAAGACGCGGACCGAGGTGCTCAAGCGCTACGTCGTGCGCAAGGACGGTCAGAACGCCATCCCGGCGTCCTACTCGCCGACCATGGCCAACAGCGGCATCCCGATCAGCAACTTCCTGGACGGCCAGATGACCCTGCCGGCCGCCTGGGTGTCGCCGAACCTCGACGCCTATCGCGATGCGCTGAAGGCTCAGGGCGTTTCGGTCTATGAGGGCTTCGACCCGCTGGGCAGCTATCGCGTCCAGCGGGACCTGACCTCGCTCTACGCGATGGCCAACCTGCGCGGCGAGGTGCTGTCCAAGTCGTTCCGCGGCAATGTGGGCGTCCGCAACGAGAGCACCGACCAGACGATCAAGGGCTATGTCGGCGGCGCAGCCAATCCTCTGAACACCGAGGTCCGGCTGGTGTCGGGCAACTACACCGCCAAGAAGTCGTACGACAACCTGCTGCCGTCGGCCAACCTGAGCGTCGACCTGACCGACAATCTGCTGCTGCGCGTCGCCGCCGCGAAGGTTCTGGTCCGTCCGATCATCGACTCCAGCAACCAGCTGGCTCGTACGGTGACCAGCACCACCGACACGACGGGCAAGAAGGTGTTCACGATCTCGTCGGGCCAGGGCAACCTCAACCCGATGACCGCCAACCAGCTGGATCTGACGCTGGAGTGGTACTATGGCCAGGGCAACGGTCTGAGCGCCGGCTACTTCTCCAAGAAGGTCAAGAACGGCGTCTTCACCCAGCTGACCTGCCCGACGAGCTATGAGTCCGTTTCGCTGTCGAAGGACTCGAGCGGCGTCTGCGTGGCCGGCAACGGCGACAACTACCTGATCACCGAGAGCTTCAATGACTCCCGCGTGGTCGACATCCACGGCTACGAGGTGAACTGGCAGCAGTCGCTCGACGCGTGGCTGCCGATCGAGGGCTTTGGCCTGATCGCCAATTACACGCACGTTACGCCGGCCACCTCGACCACCGGCTTCCGTCTGGCCAACCTGTCGGAGCACACCGCCAACGGCACGCTCTACTGGGAAAACCAGAAGTTCAGCGCTCGTCTGTCGGCCAACTACCGCAGCGCCTACGACCAGACGTCGGTGGAGAGCTTCTTCGCCGGTCCGCTGGGCCACACGGTCAAGTCGCGCACCCAGCTCGACCTGAACCTCGGCTATAACTTCAACGAACGCCTGAGCTTCGCCTTCGCGGCGATGAACATCAACAATGCTCAGGAGGAAGCGTATCTGGGCAAGGCCAGCCGTTGGCAGGAGACCTCGGTCACGGGGCCCAGCTACTACCTGTCGTTCCAATACAAGATGTAACGCGTTTGACGCGGCGCTCGTCCTACCTCCCCTGAGCGCCGTGTCTTTCCCTGCCTCGCCCGTCGGACGGACGAGGCTTCCCCTGGCGCCCGCCGCACGTGTTCTCCTAGGCGGCGGGCGCGCCTTTTCGTAGATCCTGATGCCGATGAAAGCCCTTCTGAACCGACGTCAGGCGATAAGCCTCGCCGCTGCGACGTTCGTAGCGTCTCCCGCTCTCGCAGCGTCTTCCCTGGAGGGCGTAGCCGCGGCCCGCGCAAGCCTCAAACGGCTCTTCGGAAGGCGACTGGCCGGTGCTCAGCTGAGCGTCACGCCGGGCGCTGGGCGATCCTGGTACGCCGTCGGCAAGAAGCACGGCGCGCTCTCTATCTCCGGCGACAGCCCCGTGGCGCTGGTCCGCGGCGCCTACGCCCATCTCCGCGACTCGGGCCTAGCTCATGTCAGCTGGGAGGGAGACCGGGTCGTCCAGACCGGCGCCGTGCCGTTCGGTTCCGGCGCCCGCGTCGAGACGCCGTTCCGCCACCGCGCCTATCTGAATACCTGCACCTACGGCTACACGACCCCGTGGTGGGGCTGGGGCCGTTGGACCCGAGAGATCGACTGGATGGCGGCGCATGGCGTCGACATGCCGCTGGCCATGGAAGGCCAGGAATATGTCTGGCGCGCGCTCTGGCGCGAATTCGGCCTCGGCGAGGCCGAGCTAGCCGACTACTTCTCTGGACCGGCCTTCACCCCCTGGCACCGCATGGGCAATATCGAGGGCTACAAGGCGCCTCTGCCCGCCGCCTGGATCGACAAGAAAAAGGACCTCCAGGTCAAGATTCTGGGCCGGATGCGGTCGCTTGGCATGACCCCGATCCTGCCGGCGTTCGGCGGCTACGTGCCCAAGGCCTTCGCCCGGAAGAACCCGACGGCGCGCATCTATCGCATGCGGCCGTGGGAGGGCTTCCACGAGACCTACTGGCTGGATCCGGCCGACCCGCTGTTCGCCAAGATCGCCGGGCGTTTCCTGGCGCTGTACACGCAGACCTACGGGGCAGGGACCTACTATCTGGCGGACTCGTTCAACGAGATGCTGCCGCCGATCAACGCCGACGGCGCAGACGCCCGCGACGCGGCGTATGGCGACGGCGTGGCCAACACCGCAGCGACCAAGACCAAGGTCGAGGTCGATCCGGCTCTGAAGGCGAAGCGTTTGGCCGCCTATGGCAAGGCAATCTATGACTCGATCCGTCAGGCTCGACCTGACGCGGTCTGGGTGATGCAAGGCTGGCTGTTCGGCGCGGACAGCCATTTCTGGGATCCGGCGGCGATCTCGGCCTATTTGAGCGTGGTGCCCGACGACAAGCTGATGATCCTCGACATCGGCAATGACCGCTATCCGGCCGTCTGGAAGAACGCCAAGGCGTTCGGCGGCAAGCCCTGGATCTATGGTTACGTCCATAACTACGGCGGCAGCAACCCGGTCTATGGGGATCTGGGCTATTACCGTCAGGACATCCCGGCCATCGCGGCCAATCCCGAGGCAGGCAAGCTGGCGGGCTTTGGGATGTTCCCCGAGGGCCTGCATAACAACTCGATCGTCTACGAGGCGACCTATGATCTGGCCTGGAACGCCGGCCAGTCGTCGCTGTCGGCGTGGCTCTCGACCTACGCCCGCGCGCGCTACGGTAAGACCTCGCCCGAGCTCGACGCGGCTTTGAGCCAGTTGGTCGAGGCGGCCTTCTCGACCCGCTACTGGTCGCCGCGCTGGTGGCGCAGCAAGGCCGGGGCCTACCTGTTCTTCAAGCGACCGACCGCCGCCATCGGCGAGTTCCCGCCGCATCCGGGCGATCGCGCCAAGCTGGCGGCCGCCGTCAAGGCGCTGACGGCCCTGGCTCCGGCCTATGCGAACGAACCTCTTTTCGTTTTGGACCTGACCGACGCGGCCCGTCACCTGGCCTCGATGCGGATCGACGATTACCTGCAGGCGGCGGTGGCCGCCTATCGCAAGGGCGACGCCGACGGCGGCGACCGCGCGCGGGCCCAGGTCGAGGCCCTGGCCCTGTCGATCGACAGGCTGCTGGGCGTCCAGCCCGAGACCCTCGCCACCTGGATCGATGACGCTCGGACCTACGGGGACACCCCCGCTGACGCGGCCGCCTATGTGGCCAACGCCAAGGCCCAGGTCACCATCTGGGGCGGGGAGGGCAACCTCAACGACTATGCCTCCAAGGCTTGGCAGGGGCTCTACAAGAGCTTCTACCTGCCGCGCTGGTCGCGCTTCCTCGACGCTCTGAAAGCGGCCGGGACTGGACCCTTCGACGAGGTGTCGGTGACACGGGACAGCGTTGCGTGGGAGCGCGCCTGGGTCGAGGCCGAGGTCGCCTATCGCCGCGAGCGGCCCGCCGACCCGATCGGCGAGATCAGGACCTTGGTGGCTCTTGTCGCTCAGGACGGGGAGAACGCCGCATGAGCAAGACCGCCGCTCGTTTCCTGTCGCTCGATGTATTTCGTGGACTGACGGTCTGCCTGATGATCGTCGTCAACACGGCGGGGCCCGGCGCAAAGGCCTATAGCCAGTTGGTTCACGCCAAGTGGTTCGGGTTCACGGCGGCCGACGCGGTGTTCCCGTCGTTCCTGTTCGCCGTGGGCTGCTCCATGGCCTTCGCGTTCTCGAAGCCGATCCCCGTCAGCGATTTTACGGTGAAGGTGCTGCGCCGCGCCGCGCTGATCTTTCTGCTCGGCTTCCTGATGTACTGGTTCCCATTCGTCCGAGAGGTCGACGGGCGCTGGACGTTTATCCCGTTCTCCGACACCCGGGTCATGGGCGTGCTGCAGCGGATCGCGCTCTGCTATCTGCTGGCCGCTTTTGCCGCGCGCTGGCTCTCGCCTCGCCTGATCGTGGCGCTGTCGGCGGCGCTTTTGCTCGGCTACTGGGCGATCCTGATGACCTTCGGCGATCCAGCGGCGCCGCTGTCCAAGTTGGGTAACGCCGGCACGCACCTGGATCTCCTCCTGATCGGCCAGAACCACCTCTATCGCAAGGACGGAGGTTTCGACCCCGAGGGTTTGCTGGGCACGCTGCCTTCGACCGTCAATGTGCTGGCCGGATACCTCGCGGCGCGGTTTCTGAAGGAGAACCCGGGCTCGTCCTCGGCCCTGGCGCGGATGGCCGTCGTAGGTGTCGTGCTGATCATGGCGGGCCTCGCCTGGAGCCCTCTCTTCCCGATCGCCAAGAAGCTTTGGACCGGCAGTTTCGTGCTGTTGACTGTAGGCATAGACCTCGTCCTGCTGGCTGGGCTGACCAAGCTTCTGGAAGGCAAGGATCCGAACCGCGCGACATACTTCTTCCAGGTGTTCGGCCTCAATCCGCTGGTGATCTATCTGTTCTCGGAGCTGTTCGTGACTGTCCTGGGCATGATCAAGGTCGCGCCGGACGTGGGGCTCTATAAGTGGGTTGGGGTCAATGTGTTCCAGGCTGTGGCGCCGGGCCCGCTTGGCTCGCTGCTATGCGCGATCGCCTACATGCTGGTGTGCTGGCTGCTGGGTTATGTCATGGCCCGTCGTGGCGTCGTGGTGAAGCTCTAGGAGCCGCGATGCGCATGCTCTTCCATATCGCCGCCGTCGCCTCCACCGTGATCTCGGCGACCTCGGCGTCGGCCGAGACGCTCGAGAAGGTTGTGATCCTCAGCCGCCACGGCGTGCGGTCTGCGATGTCCTCGCCCGAGCGCCTGGAGGAGACCTCGGCCCGGCCTTGGCCGCGCTTCGAGGTTCCCGCAGGGCGCCTCACCGCGCGCGGCCAGACGCTGGTCGCGCGCATGGGCGACTACTATCGCCAGCACTATGTCGCGAAGGGCCTTTTGAAGGCCGGCGACTGCTCAGCCGTCTACGCCTGGGCCAACGTCACCCAGCGCACCATCGCCACCGGCCGCGCCTACGCCGACGCCTTGGCGCCTGGCTGCGCGATCACCGTGCACACGGTCGGCGAGGGCAATAACGACCCGATGTTCGAGCCGGTGAAGGCGGGGATCGTCACGCCTGATCCAGCGCTTGCCCGCGCGGCTGTCGCCGGGCGCGTCGGCGGCGACCTGGGCGCCTGGAGCGCCAGCCACCGCCAGGAGGCCGAGCAGCTCGACGCGCTTCTGATGCAATGCGACAAGGGGCCGTGTCCTGCCTCGCCGGGCAAGCGCCGGGTGTTCGACGCCAAGCCCGGCTTCGTCGACGGTGAGGAACTGGCTGGCGTCTCTGGCCCAGAGGCCTTCGCCTCGGGCGTTACCGAGAGCCTGCTGATGGCCTGGGCCGACGGTCGCGATTTCGCCGGACTGGGCTGGAAGGGTCTGGACGAGGAGGCGCTGAGCCGCTTGTTCTTCCTGCATCAGGCCGAGTTCGACCTGCGCTTGCGGACGCCCTATGTGGCGCGCGTGCTGGCGGGTCACCTAGCCGACCGCCTGGCGGCTACGATCGGCGGCGGTTCCGCCTCGATCGGTCCGGCCGACGCCAAGCTGGTGGTGATCGCCGGCCACGACGGCACCCTGGCTTCGCTGGGCGGCCTGCTCCGTATGGAGTGGACTCTGCCAGGCTACCAGCCCAACCAGATCCAACCGGGCGGCGCCCTGGTGTTCGAGCGCTGGAAGCGCGAGGACGGTGTGCGGGTGGTTCGTGTGCGTTTCACGGGCCAGAGCCTTTCTCAACTGCGGAACATGACCGCATTGGGCGCCGCGACATCGCCCCTGTCCGCCCCGGTCTTTGTTCCGGGCTGCGGCACGGCGACTCCGGCCTTCGACTGCCGGCTGGAAGACTTTGAAGCGGTCGTGCGACGCGCGACGCGTGTGGACGGCTGAAGGCCGCTCGGCGACCAAGGAACGTCGCCCAGGCAATGGGCGCGCAAGCGGCGCTTATGAGCCGCGAGCAGGGAGTTTGCTGATGAAGTGGATGCATGTTGCGGCGGTCTGCGCCCTGGCCCTGGCCTCGTCTGCTGTTCCGAACGGCGGCGCTGCGGCTGCGGGAGTCTCGAGCCGCGCCACGGCTGAGACCGCTCCGATCTTTGCCGATGGTCCTGTGCAAGGCGGCTTCCAATTGGTGGGAGCGGGGGTTGTTCCGACCATCGTCGTCGATCCCGCCGACGCCGCCGTGGTGCGCCACGCCGCCGATGACCTCGCCGACGACATTCTGACCGTTACAGGCCAGCGGGCGTCGGTGGCCGCCGCGCCGGCCGGCAAGACCGCGATCCTCGTCGGCACGCTGGGCGGCAGCGCCATGATCGACCAGTTGGTCGCCGCCAAGCGCGTCGAGGTTTCTCGGCTCAAGGGCGCTTGGGAGAGCTTCGTCATCGCCACGATCGACCGCCCGGCGCCGGGGGTCGACAAGGCTCTGGTGATCATCGGCAGCGACCGCCGCGGAACCGCCTTCGGCGTCTATGAGGTGGCCCAGGCCATGGGCGTTTCGCCCTGGGCCTGGTGGGCTGACGTGACGCCGCAGCGTCGCGAGACGTTGTACGTGCGCGCCGGCGTCCATCGCTTGGGGCCGCCGTCGGTCCGCTATCGCGGGATCTTCGTCAATGACGAGGACTGGGGGCTCTATCCGTGGGCGGTGAAGACCTTCGATCCCGAGCGCGGCGACATCGGTCCCAAGACCTATCGCAAGATCTTCACCCTGCTGCTGCGCCTTAAGGCCAACACCCTGTGGCCGGCCATGCATCACACGACCGCGCCGTTCAATTCCAACCCCGCCAACGCCAAGCTGGCAGAGGAGTACGGCATCGTCATGGGCTCGTCCCACGCCGAGGCCATGCTGCGCAACAACGTCGGCGAGTGGAAGGACGACCCGGCCAAGTTCAACTACGCGACCAATCCTGACGGCGTGAAGGCCTATTGGGAGGAGCGCGCCAAAGCCAACGCGGGCTTCGAGAGCCTTTGGACCGTTGGGATGCGCGGCATCCACGACACCGGCATGGTCGGTCCCAAGACCACCGAGGAAAAAGTCGCTCTGCTGGACAAGATCATCGCCGACCAGCGCGAGATCCTGTCCAAGAACGTCAATGCCGACGTCGCCAAGATCCCGCAGATCTTCGTGCCCTATAAGGAGGTTCTGGGGATCTACCGCGCGGGCCTGAAGGTCCCCGACGACGTGACCATCGTCTGGCCAGACGACAACTTCGGCTACATCCGCCAGTTCGCCAGCCCCGAGGAGTCCGCGCGCAAGGGCGGGGCGGGGGTCTACTACCATCTCTCGTACCTGGGCTATCCGCTGGCCTATCTGTGGCTCTCGACCACGCCGCCAGCCCTCGTCCAGGAGGAGATGATCCACGCCTGGGACAAGGGCGCGCGGAACGTCTGGATCGCCAATGTCGGCGACATCAAGCCGGCCGAGATCGGGACCAGTCACTTCCTGGAGATGGCGTGGGACATCGACCGCTGGCGCGGAAAGACCCAGCGCCAGTTTCTGCAGGACTGGACGGCGCGCAACCTGGGGCCTGACCTCTCGGGGAAGACCGCCGACCTCCTGGATCGATACTATCGCCTGAACTTCGAGCGTCGTCCCGAGCACCTGGAATGGCCGCCCGTCGCCGAGAACCGGCACCTGTCCAGCTACACGCCGCAGGAGGTCAACACACGCCTGCGCGCCTTCCGCAGTCTGGTCGCGGAGACCAAGGTGACGAGCGGTCAGGTTCCTCCGGCGCTGCAAGACGCTTGGTTCCAGTTGGTCGAGTTTCCGATCCGCATTTCGGCGGCCGCGAATATGCGGTTCTTCGCGGCGGAGCGGTACAACGCGCTGATCGACAGCCAGCAAGCCATGGCGCGTTCCGCAGGCGGCGCGGCGGTCGAGGCCCAGGCCGAGATCACCGCCATGACCGATCGCTTCAACAACGAGATCGCGGGCGGCAAGTGGCGCTGGCTGATGCCGGAGGAACCGGCGGACAGTCAGTGGCGCATCTACCGCGCCCGTCCGATCCCGTTGCCAGGCGCCGCGCTGACGGCAGACCCCGCGACGTTCCTGGCCGTGGTTGACGCCACACCCTCCGCCGGTTCGGCCGTATTCGAAGCCGAGGCCTTTCAGTCCAATCGCGGTTGGCGTTTGGTGGAGGGCGTAGGCCGGGGCGAGGGCGTGATGATCGCCGACGCCGCCGGAGTTGAACTGACCCTCAAGGTTGAGGTAGGGACCGAAGGCCGCAGTCTGCGCGTGGGGGTTCTGCCGATCTTTCCGGACGGTCAGGGCGGGGAGATCGCCTTGGACGTCAGTATCGACGGCGCAGCTCCACAGCGTGTGAGCTGGCCGCGCGCGGTCGGGTCGCCCGCCTGGGCGCAGGGCGTTCTCGACAATCAGCTCACGGCCGTCGTCGGGTCGCCGTTGAGCCCCGGAGAGCATCTTGTCCGGCTGACGTCCCGTGCGGGACGCGTCGCGGTCGACCAACTGCGATTGGTGACGCCAGAGGTGGTCGCAGTTCACGAGAACCACTGATCGAGTGCAGCGATTTGCGCCGAGATTTGCGGACACCTAAAGGTCGCCAATGGCGTTGGTCGGGAGCGCCGAGCATCACCCGTGCGCTCCCGACCATGCACAATCAGCCTTTCCAATCCGGCAGCGCGGAAAGCTGAGCCTTCGTCAACTTGGTGCGGACCAGGTGATCGTCCGAATCTCCCGGCTCGGGTGCGACCGTAACGTCGGCGAGCGCCACCACGACCTTCTTGTCCGGGCCCATTCGGTCGATCTCAATGACGATGGCGGTCGGCTTGCCGCCGGCGTCCAGCAGGACGTGTTCGACTTCACCGGCCTTGCGGTTGGCGGAGTCGATAACGTCCGCATCCTCGATCTGCCCCACCGTGAAGGCGCCCTTGGCGAGCTGGCCTTCCGTATGGGCGATCGACGTTTGGGCCAAGGTGGTCGTCGCCGCGCCAAGGGCGACGATGGACAGGCCGATAGCAGCAAGTTTCATGGTTTCACTCCTTCTCGTACGGCCCCGATAACGCGGGCCCGACGCGGCGCGTTGCCAGGAGGCGCGGCGCGACGTCGTGCGATCATCTTGCTTATGGCGAGCTGACACCCCCCTGACGGCGCCGGAGCGGCATCTTGGGGATCGGCGACGCGTCCGGTTCTAGGTCTCTGCTTATGGCTGGCCTTGCCGCGCCACGCTGCCTTCCGGCCGCCTCAAGAGACTCGCCCTTGCTACTTCACGCGTCATCACGCCAAAAAGGAGGATGGTCGGAGTTTCGATACGGACATGACCCGGACACGGTTGAAGGGCGCGGAACGACGCGAACGCTTCTTGGATGCGGCGGCGCAGATCGTCATTGAGCAAGGCGTCGCCGCCGTCACCATGGATGGCGTGGCCAGCCTGACCGGCGTCACAAAGGCGCTGGGCTACCGCTACTTCAGTGATCGCGACGACCTGCTGACCGCCTTGTTTGACCGCGAGACACAAATCTATGTCGAGCGCCTTGCGACCGAGGTCGGGCCGACCTCCACCTTTGAGGAATGGGTTCGGGGCGCCTTGAAATATTGGTGCCGGCGCGCAGATGAACGTGGCGAACTGTTCATGCGGCTGGTCAGGGATTGTGGTCCTTTGGCCGAGCGGGCGCGCGCCAACCGCAAGGCCGACGCGGACGCTTGGGCGTTAGGCCTGCAGAAAGCGTTCGGCCTGCCAGCCCGTCAGGCCAGGCAATATGCCTGGTTCATGGTCGCCGGGACGGCCGGCGCCCTGGACGCCCGGGATGGCGATGACGAGGCCATGATCGACGCGATCACCGTGGCGGTGGTCGCCGGCGCCAAGGCGTTAGCGAAGAAATATGGCGAACCTCGCCCTGCCAAGACCGCCTGAGTCCGGATCGTGCATACAGTGGTTGCTCACGCATTTAAGTGACGATACCGTTACTTAAATGCGGGCGAAGGAGCCCGCGACGGCGTAAGCCGAAGGGGGCAAGCCAAAGTGAAGCTCTATGGCGAAGACAATCCTGCGCCAAATCCGCGCCGCGTCCGCATCTTTCTGGCGGAAAAGGGCCTAGCCCTGGAGCAGGAGCGCGTCCCACTGAGGGAGCGCGCCCATAAGGCCGCTGAGTTCCTGCGGAAGAACTCTCTGGGCCAAGTTCCCGTGCTGGAGCTTGATGACGGGACTTTCCTGAGCGAGAGCGTGAGCATCTGTCGCTATCTTGAGGCCCTGCATCCGCAGCCGTCTCTGTTTGGTGAGACGCCCCGCGAGCAGGCCGCGATAGACATGTGGATCCGGCGCATCGAATTTCAGCTGATGGCGCCGATCGCCAACATCTGGCGGCACACCCATCCGCTCACCGCCGGCCTGCTCACTCAGTACAGGGATTTCGGCGAATCCAACCGCGCTCATGCCGACCGGGCCTATCGCTGGCTGGAGGGCGAACTGTCCAACCAGGACTACATCGCCGGACCGACCTACAGCATGGCCGATATCGTGGCGCTGACCACGGTGGATTTCGGACGGATGATTGGGGTTGCGGTCCCGGAGGATTGCAGCCGTGTCCTTGCCTGGCTTCAACGCGTCTCTGAGAGGCCAAGCGCGACAGCTTGACGAACAATTGTTCGAAAGCGGTTGTCATGCTCATTAAGTGACGATACCGTTACTTAAGCGTCTTGGGCCTGGACGCTAATTCACATCCCCGGGCGACCCACAAGGTTCGCCTCGCCGCCGCCCGGCCATTGCCGGCGGGGGAAGGCGAGAGCGTGCCACCAAGCGATCACAAAAGAAGCCGCGCAGCGGCTCAAGGAGGAATGCGCCATGCCCTTCAAACCCCTCCGGCCGCGAGTTCCGTCGCGCCCTCTGAGGATGGATCTGCTGATGGGAGTATCGGCCAGCGCCGCTGCAATGCTGGTCGCGGGCGCCGCGCGGGCCGAAGACGCTTCGCCGCGTGGCTTCAACCAGCTCGCAACCGTGGAAGAGATTACGGTCACCGCCCAGAAGCGCGCCGAGAACGTTCAGGACGTTCCGTTGGCCATCACCGCCGTGCGCGGCGAGGCGCTGTCCTCGATGAACATCACCCAGCCCCAGCAACTGTCGCTCATCGACCCGAGTGTCCGCTTCAAACAGAGTCTCAGCAGCAGCGCCTCGGGCCTGACCATCCGCGGGGTCGGCACCAGCAGCTTCTCGGCGGGGATCGAGCAGAGCATTTCGACGGTCGTCGACGGTGTCGTGCTGGCCGATCCGGCCAGCCTTGCCACCTTGGCGGACGTGGAGCGGGTCGAAATCCTACGCGGGCCACAGGGCATGCTGTTTGGCAAGAACGCCTCGGCAGGCCTCGTCCACTTCATCACCAATCGACCCAAGCTGAATGAGAACAGCGGTCAGCTACACTTGCAGTATGGCGAGCGTGGCGAGCAGGTCCTGCAGGCCGTTGGCAACTTGGCGATCAGCGACTCTCTGGCCCTGCGCCTGGTCGCCACGCACAATCAGCGTGACGGCCTGATCCGCAACGTCGCCAAGGACGGAGTCTTTACGGATCCTCAGGACGTCAGCACCATGACCTTGAAGGCGCTGTGGCGTCCCAGCGATGATCTGACGGTCTTCTTCTCGGTCGATCGCACCGCCAATGACGCATTCTGCTGCTCTTCAACCTGGCGCAAGGTTACGCCGGGCTATGCGCCGGCGGTAATCAACGGACGCTATGGGATTGTCGCCGGGCCCAAGAACCTCCAGGTCGCGGCGAACGGTCCGTCTCAGGGCAAGTCGACCGCCCAGGGCGGTACGGTGCAGGTCGACTATGCGCTGGGGGAGGTGACCTTGACCTCGATCAGCGCCTATCGCTCAGTCAAGCGCGAGGCGTTCTATGATGGCGACCTCACCACGGTCAGCTATGTCGACACCAATGGCGGATCCGGTAAAACCGACTGGCTCAGCCAGGAAATTCGGCTGACCTCACCGATTGGCGAACGGTTCGATTATGTCGCCGGCCTTTATCTCTACCATTCCAAGGCCTCCTCGCTGATCCGCCAGCGAGGCCAACTCAGCTGGATTACGCCAGCGACCAACGGCGTGGTGGTTCCGATCATTCCCGGCGCGCCATTGGGCACGATCTTCGAGACCTCGACGGTCAACGACATCAACTCGACCAGCTACGCAGCGTTCGGGCAGGTAGCGCTGCACATCACGCCCAAGCTGGATCTCATTGCTGGGGCGCGGCTCACCCGCGATGAAATCACTCTGGACTATCGACGGGCCCCAACGCCTGGCGCGGTCTATATCCCAGGCTCCGTCACCCTCACCCTGCACCAGGAGGTAGACGCCACAAATACGTCCTGGCGGATCGGGCCTCGCTATAACTTCAGCGACGACATCATGGCCTACGCGACGGTGTCGCGCGGTTACAAGGGGCCGGGCTTCAGCGGCCTGAGCGCGGCTAACAGCTCGGCTGATCAGCGCGTGCGGCCCGAAATCCCGACAAGCTACGAGGCGGGCGTGAAGGCGGCGTTTTTTGATCGTCGTCTGATCGTCAACGCCAATGTGTACAGCACCCATGGTCAAGAATTTCCAAGCCCAGGTGTCTGACCTGACCAGCGCCACCTATTCCTCGCGGATCACCAACGCTGGCGAAATCAAGACGCGCGGCTTTGAGGCCAATCTGATGGCGCGGCCCATCACGGGTCTCAGCCTGACGGCGGGCCTGGCCTACACCCACGCCCGCTATGCCGACTTCAACGGCGTGCAGTGTTATTTCGGCCAGCCCAAGATCGCTCAGGGGGGACCATGCAGCGCACCGCCAGCCAATCCGACGTCGCTTGACGGTTTCTTCAACGCCAAGGGGCGGAGCCTGGCGGGCGTGCCTGAGTGGGTTTACGGCGTCAGCGCCGTCTATGAGCGAGCCCTGACACCGGGGCTTCGCGGGTTCATTCAAGCCAACTGGAACTGGCAGAGCGACGTCAACTATTCGATCAGCGGCGACCCCGGCACGATCCAGAAGGCCTACGGCCTGCTGGGCGGTCGCGTGGGCGTCTCTGCGCCGGATAAGGCCTGGAGCGTGGCGTTCTACGCCAGCAACGTGCTGGACAAGCGCTACGCGGCCCAGATCACGCCGTCGCCAGTCACCGCTCTGAACCCCGGTGGCTATGCCCAGTATTTTAGTCCGGACTCCGTGCGCCGAGCCGGGATCAGTCTGGACGTCGCCTTCTAGAACCTGCTTGCGCGGCGCTCTTGCCGGCGCCGCGTAGGGGCGGGGCGACGAGCGCGAGTAACGCGGCTTGAGACGTCTCGCCCCAGCCCCCTTTTGCCCTCTTTACTGGGAGAACCCCCAATGGATCCGTCCATCGGACGTCGCGCGTCCCTAGGCGCCCTGGCCGGTCTGGCCGCCGCGCCGTTCATCGCCACCGAGGCCAACGCCAAGCCCGCGCCGACTTTGCCTCCGATTACGATCTATCATCTGGAAGGTCGCCGCTCCGAGCGCATCGTCTGGCTGATGGAGGAGCTCGGCTTTCCTTATGAGTTGAAGTTCAAGCGCGGCGACCTCGCTGGTTCGATGGCGCTGATCCGGGAGTTCAGTCCTGTGGTGCCGATGGCGCCGACCGTGAAGTATGGCGACCAAGTTCTGGTCGAGTCCGGCGCGATCATGGAGTTGATCCTCAATCGCCACGCTCCCGGACGTCTGCAGCCCGCCTTGGACAGCCGGGATTATCCCAATCACCTGATGTGGATGCACTTCGCCGAAGGCAGTCTGGCGGCGCGCCTGTTCTCTGACTATCGCGCCTGGACGGCCCAGCCGCCCAAGCAGCGCTCGCGTCTGGTCGACTCGGAAGCCGTCGTGCAGTTCGCTGAAAACTTCTTGGGCCAGCATCCCTGGTTCGGCGGCGCCGCCTTCTCCTGCGCTGACATCATGATGATGTTCCCGTTGAACGCTGCGACAGGCCTGAATCTTGTCGACGAGGTTCAGTTTCCGAACGTGGCGGCCTGGAAAGTCAGGATCGAAGCCCGCCCAGCCTACAAGCGCATGCTGGCCAAGGCGCGTCCGGACGGAATGATCGGTAGCCTTCCGCGCCTGCCCCAGCATGCGCCGTCTGGCCCGCGTGAGGCAGCGAAACCTCCCGGTTCAGGAGCCCGATGAACAGGGCGTCATCGGTGGGCGACGCGCCAGCGATGGCGCCTTGTTCGTAAGCTTCACCGGAAGAGCCTCGGCGCGCCGATGAAAGCGCCCCGAACAGGGCGAGGCAAAGGTCGCGCTCTTCACGAACCCTTCCGGTGTTTTGGGGGCAGGGTCAGTATGGTTGCGTCGGGGTCTTCGCGCAGAGCTAGTCCATGAGTGGCGGCCACCAACGCCGCTGTTTCGCGGGGCGCGGTCGCGCGAAAGCGACCTGTCAGGCGAAGCTCAGCCAGCGCGGGCTCGCCGAGCTTCAGCGGACGCGCTGCATTGGCGCGGTTGAGCTCGGTGACCAGATCGCCCAGGCGGCCGTTGTTCAACTCGATCCAGCCGCTGCGCCAGTCGTCGGCGGCGATAGGGTTGAAGCGAATGTTTGAGTTGCGCTCGTATCACGCGGCGCTCTTTTTGATCGTAGCGGTCCATCTCGCCCGGCGCGCGGCGGGCGGGCTCTCGGTGCAGAGCCTCAGCCGGCAGTGCGGTAGATGTCCGACAGGGTGCCCAGTACGCGCGCGGCGTTCGGGTCGCTGAGCCTGTAATAAATCGTCTGAGCTTCGCGACGGGGCGCCACGAGGCCTTCAGCGCGCATCTTGGCGAGGTGCTGGGAGGTCGCCGACTGGGCCAGGCCCGCGTGTTCGGAGAGCTCGCCCACTGACGCCTCGCCATCCGCCAGCCGGCAGAGCAGCAGCAGGCGCTGCTCGCTCGCCAGGAGTTTCAGCAGGCGCGCAGCGTCGCTGGCGCAGGCGCGCAGATCGGCGACGTCGGAAGGCGAATGGCAGGAAACGGCGGGAGCGGTCATTGGAACAGATTTAGAAACAAGGGGGGCAGGATCAAGCGGCCTTGGGTTTCACTGGTGCGTCCGGGTCGCGCAAGACGACATAGATTGCAGGAATGACCAAAACCGTAAGGACGGTGGAGGAGGCGAGTCCGAACAGGAGCGAGATCGCCAGCCCCTGGAAGATGGGGTCGGTCAGGATCACCGCCGCCCCGATCATCGCCGCCAGCGCGGTCAACAGGATCGGCTTGAAGCGTATCGCGCCGGCCGTCAGAAGCACCTCGCGCAGCGGTTTGCCGCCCTCGGCGCTGTGGCGGATGAAGTCCACCAGCAGGATCGAGTTACGCACGATGATCCCCGCCAGGGCGATGAAACCGATCATCGAGGTTGCGGTGAACGGCGCCTGGAACAAGACGTGACCCAGAACGATCCCGACGAGGGTCAGCGGGATGGGGGTGAGGATGACAAGCGGCAGGCGGAAGCTCTTGAACTGCGCAACCACCAGCACATAGATGCCCAGGATCGCCACACCGAACGCTGCGCCCATGTCGCGGAAGGTGACCCAGGTGATTTCCCATTCGCCATCCCAGAGCACTGTGGACCGGCTTTCGTCTGTAGGCTGGCCGTTCAGGCGGATGGCGGGCTTGGGCGTGGCGCCCCAGTCCATGTCGCGCAGGCGCTTGTTCACGTCCATCATGCCGTAGATCGGCGCCTCGTAGGCGCCAGCCAGCTCGGCCATCACCATGTCGACGTCGCGACCGTCGCGGCGGAACACGTGGGTCGAGCCGGCTTCGCGCTTGGCCTCGACGACTTCGGACAGTTCGACCAGCCGACCGTCGGCGGCGCGGGCGACCGGCGTCGCGCCAAGGACCTCGCCCCAGGTGCGGGCGTTCTGCGGCAGCCGGACGGCGATCTCCAGCGGGTCGCGGCCCTCGCCCCGATGGGCATAGCCGACCACTTGCCCCCCGAAGGCCGCGCCGATCGAGTCGAGCACCTCACGCTCTGAGACGCCCAGAGCTTCCAACCGTGTGCGATCCGGAACCAAGCGCAGGGTGGGGCGGGGCGCGCCCCAGCTGTCGTCGATATCGACGATATAGGGCACGGCGTGGAAGGTCGCCTTGACCTTCTCGGCGACCGCGCGGCGTGTGGCGGCGTCGGGACCGTAAATCTCCGCCAGCAGCGTGGCTATCACGGGCGGTCCTGGCGGGGCTTCGACAACCTTGATGGCCGCGCCAGCGGGGAGGGCGAGGCGCGACAGGCGCTTGCGCAGATCCAAGGCCACGGCGTGGCTCGAGCGCTTGCGATCATGCTTGGGGGCGAGCGCGACCGAAAGATCGCCCTGCTCGGGACGGGTGCGGAGGTAATAGTGGCGCACCAGCCCGTTGAAATTGAACGGCGAGGCGGTTCCGGCGTAGGAGTCGATGGCGACCGTCTCGGGCAGAGTGCCGGCGATGGCGGCGGCCTGAGCCAGGATGCGCTGGGTGATCTCCAGCGACGTGCCCTCCGGCATGTCCAGCATCACCTGCAGTTCGGACTTGTTGTCGAACGGTAGGAGCTTCACTGTCACGGTCTTGGTGGCGAACATGACGCAAGCCAATACCGTGGCGAGGCCTACGCCCCCCAGGAATGTCCAGGCGGTGCGGCGGTCGCGGATCACCCAGCCAGCGACCCGCCGGTAAAGGGCGCCCAGCTTGCCCTCGTCGTCATGGCGATGGTCGTGCGAGCCGCCCTCGAGCGTCTTTCGGGCGAAGCGAACCATCAGCCAGGGCGCGATGACCACAGCGACGAAGAACGAGAATACCATGGCGGCTGAAGCGTTGACCGGGATCGGCGCCATGTAGGGGCCCATCAGGCCCGACACGAAGAGCATCGGCAGCAGGGCCGAAACGACGGTGAGGGTGGCGACCACCGTGGGATTGCCGACTTCGGCCACGGCTTCGATGGCGGCTTGGATCCGGCTGCGACCGTCGTTCATGCCCCAGTGGCGGGCGATGTTCTCGATCATGACGATGGCGTCGTCGACGAGGATGCCGATCGAGAAGATCAGGGCGAACAGGCTCACTCGATTGATGGTGTAGCCCATCAGGTTGGAGGCGAAGAGCGTCAGCAGGATCGTGGTCGGGATGACGACGGCGGTGACGGCGGCCTCGCGCCAGCCGATGGCCAGCCCGATGAGCAAGACGATCGAGATCGTGGCCAACCCCAGGTGGAAAAGCAGTTCGTTGGCCTTTTCATTAGCCGTGGCGCCGTAGTCGCGCGTGACATCGACGTTGAGCGAGCCGGGCAGCAGCGAGCCTTTCAGCATCTCGACGCGGGCCAGGACAGCTTCGGAGACGACGACAGCGTTTGCTCCCTTGCGCTTGGCGACGGCCAGGCTGACAGCGGGGGCCTCGCTCCAGCCGCTTTCCAAGCGCGCATAGCGACGAACCTGGGTCTGATCCTCGCGCGGACCTTCGGTCACGTCGGCGACATCGCGCACATAGACCGCTCCGCCCCTGGCGGAGGGGAGGGTCAGAAGGCCGATCTCGGTGGCGTTTTTCAGGTCGCGGCCGGCGGTGACGGCGACCGCCTCGCCGCCGTTGCGCACGTCGCCGGCGGGGAAAGCGCGCGTGGCCTGTCTGATGGTGTCCATCAGTGCGCTCATCGACACGCCCCGCAGCGCCAGGCGGGCTGGGTCAGGGGTGACACGAATCTCGCGCGGCCGTCCGCCGACGATGAAGGTCAGGCCGACATCGTCGACCTTGGCCACCTCGGTCCTCAGCTTGCCTGCGATCTCGCGTAGCGCCTCGTCGGTCCAGCGGCTCTCGAAACCCGGCTTTGGCGAGAGCGTCAGAACCAGGCTCGGCACGTCGTTGATGCCGCGAGTCTGGATCAAGGGCTCGGGAACGCCGGCCGGGACCTTGTCGTAGTTGGCGCGGACCTTTTCGTGAATCCGCACGGCCGCCGCATCGGGGTCAACGCCGACCTTGAAGCGCGCCGTCACCATCACCTGGTGATCGTCGGCGAAGGTGTAGACGTGCTCGACCTCGTTGACGCTTTTGACGATGGCTTCCAGCGGCTTGCCGACCAACTCGACTGCATCGGGCGCGGACATCCCAGGCGCGGCGACCATGATGTCGACCATGGGCACACTGATCTGCGGCTCCTCCTCACGGGGAATCGAGAACAGCGCCAAGAGTCCGACAGCGATCGCGGCCATCAGGATCAGCGGCGTCAGCGGAGAGCGAATGGTGGCCTGGGTGAGCCGACCGGATAGTCCGAGGTTCATCGGCGGGGCTCCGCGGGGGTCAGGACGTCGCCGAGGCGCAGACCGGAAAGGACCTCGACTGCGGCGGGGTCGGCGGCAGGGGTCGTCTGGACCGGGCTGTCGACTGCGGCGCCGTCCTTGCCGACCAGACGGACATAGTCGACGCCGAAGCGCGTCGCGATATAGCGCCGCGGGATCACTACGGCCTGACGCTGACCAACGGCCACAAGAGCGCGAACCTTTCGGCCGACGAGCGCCTGCGGCAAGCCGCTGGCGGTTACGTCGGCGACGATCTGGCCTCCGGTCACGGCGGGATAGATCTGGGTGATCTGGCCCGTCGCCGCGACGCCGCCCAGGTCCTCGGCGGCGAGGCGAACGGCGGCGCCAAGCTTCAGTGCGGCGGTTTCGCCCTCGGGGACGGTTATGCGGACGACCGGCGGGCCGGCGGTGATGGTGGCCAGGGACTGACCGGGCATGACAACTGACCCCAGCGGTATATCGGCGGTCAGGACTCGGCCAGCGGTCGGGGCCAGAACGACGCCTTGATGGCCGAGTTCCGCGCTGGCGCGGGCTTGAGCGCGCGCCGCTGCGAGGCCGGCATTGGCGGCCTTGGCGGCGGCTTGCATCTGATCCAGACGCGCCTTGGCGTAGACGCCGTGGTCATAGAGCTCCTGGGTCCGCGCGAGATCGGCCTGCGCTTGCGCAGCTTGCGCCGCCGCCGCCGCGACCTGGGCGTCGTAGGCCGAGGTCTGCAGGCCGATGCGGTCATCGCGAATTACGGCGATGGTCTGGCCCTGGCGGACCGTGTCGCCTTCCTTGACCAGCAATTGCGTGACTGTTCCGCCGATCCGCGCGCGAGCGTCGGCCATGTCGCGGGTCGTCAGGGTCGCGGGGACCGGCTTGAGGTCGTCGACGACCGAGGCGCGCACCGTCAGGAGATCGGCTGCCGGCGCCATAACGGTCGCCGGCCTCGGTGCGGCCTTTTCCTCGCCGCAAGCGCTCAACAGCGTGGCCAAGCCCAGCGCGCCGATCATGAAAGGTTTCGCGGTCATCGGGGTCCCCCCAGGGCGTTTTCGGATCAGCCGCGATCGCGGATTTCGCCGCTCGCGCCATCGATGGTGATGGTCGGCAGGCCGGCGGCCTTCCAGGCCATGATGCCGCCGCCCAGATGGCTTTCCAGCTTATGGCCGGCGGCGCGACAGCGCTCGATCGCCATCGCAGAGCGCTTGCCCGACCCGCACTGCATGATGATGCGCTTGTCGTCAGCCAAGGGGAGGGCGGCCGGATCAAAGGTCGACAGTGGGAAGTTCAGGGCGCCGTGAATCCTCTCTGCGGCGAACTCTGCCGGCTCACGCACGTCGATCAGCAGTGCGTCGCCGGCGTCCAAGGCCGCCTTCACATCCGCAGGCGTGAGGTCTTTCACCTTCGGGGCGCCAAACATGATCGTCTCCGTCAATGGGGCCGCGATGCGGCTTTAAAATTCATAATTGCGTATATGCGAGAATTATAATATTAAGTCAAGCGCGGTCGCTGGGACAGCTTCATGGCCGCTCTGGCTGGCCGCGACGCTGAGCTGGATCAATCAGCAGGGAGACGCCAAGGTGACCAAGCCACGCATCGTCGTTTTGGGCGCGGGTCTGGGGGGCGCGATCGCCGCCTTCGAGATCAAGCGGGCGGTCGGCAAGCGCGCCGATGTCCGGGTGGTCTCCGAGGGGGACACCTTTCACTTCGTGCCGTCTAATCCTTGGGTCGCTGTTCGTTGGCGCAAGCGCGAGGCTATCGAGGTTAAGCTGCCGCCCGTGTTCCAGAAGAAGGACATCGAGTTTACGGGGGTTGGCGCTGCGCGCGTTGTCCCGGAGTCGAGCACGATCGAACTGCGCAATGGCGCGATTCTGCCGTACGACTATCTGGTGATCGCCACAGGTCCGGAGCTGGCCTTTGACGAGATTCCCGGGCTTGGCCCGCATGGCGGCCACACCCAGTCGGTCTGCCACGTCCAGCACGCTGAGACCGCGGCGGACGCCTTCGACAAGTTCTGCGAAAATCCCGGACCGATTGTTGTTGGCGCGGTGCAGGGCGCTTCATGCTTCGGTCCGGCCTATGAGTTCGCGCTGATCCTCGACACCGAGCTGCGTCGTCGCAAGATCCGCGACAAGGTGCCTATGACCTTTGTCACGTCGGAGCCCTATATCGGCCACCTCGGACTGGACGGTGTCGGCGACACAAAGGGGCTGCTTGAGAGCGAGCTGCGCCAGCGTCATATCAAGTGGATTACCAACGCCAAGGTCGACTCGGTCGATGCAGGTCTGATGCATGTCGACGAGATCGCCGACGATGGCGCCGTACGCGAGCGCCATAACGTCGCGTTCGGCTATGCGATGATGCTGCCAGCCTTCCGGGGCGTTGAAGCGGTGCGCGGGGTTGAGGGACTGGTCAATCCGCGCGGTTTCATCCTGATCGACAAGCACCAGCGCAATCCGACCTATCCGAACGTGATGGCGCTCGGCGTCTGCGTCGCCATTGCGCCTACCGGCAAGACGCCTGTGCCGGTGGGCGTGCCTAAGACCGGTTTCATGATCGAAAGCATGGTCACGGCCATCGCCCACAACTTCAAGGAAATCCTCGACGGTCAGGCGCCGACCCACGAGGCAAGCTGGAACGCTATCTGCCTGGCCGATTTCGGCGACGGCGGCGTGGCCTTCGTGGCTCAGCCCCAGATCCCGCCGCGCAATGTTAACTGGTCGGCCAGCGGCAAGTGGGTGCACTTGGCCAAGGTCGGCTTCGAGAAATACTTCCTTGGCAAAGTTAAGCGTGGCGAGAGCGAGCCGTTCTACGAGAAACTGGCCCTCGACATTCTTGGCGTGAACAAGATCAAGGGCGCCTGAGGTCATGCGCCAGTTCGTCTGTCCTAGCTGCGGCGCCGCCAACCGGATTCCGGAGGATCGCGATCCGGCGGTTGCACGCTGCGGCCGTTGCAAGGCCGAGGTTCTTGCCGGCGCGCCGTTAGACGTGGACGCCGAGACCTTCGCCCGTCATCTCGCTGGCGCCAAAGGCGCGCCGGTGCTTGTCGATGTCTGGGCGCCCTGGTGCGGCCCCTGTCGCGCGATGGCCCCGCAGTTCGCGGCGGCCGCCAAGCGGGTCGGCGCCAGCGCGCGTTTCCTCAAGCTGAACGCCGATGAAAGCCCAGGTCCCTGCGCTCAGTACGCCGTGCAGGGCCTCCCGTCCTTACTGCTCTTCTTGGACGGGCGACTGATCGCCCGCAAGGCGGGCCTGATGCCCGCCGATCAAATCGTGGATTGGGTGAACCTGGCAGCGGCCAGGGCCGCCGTCTGACATCAAAGGAAGATTAGGAATGACCCTCGATCGCGCCGTGCTGGCCTTCGCCGGCTTCGTGGTTCTCGTCGGGCTGACGCTCGCCCACTTCGTTCATCCCTATTGGATTGGTCTGTCGGCGTTTGCTGGGTTGAACATGATCCAGGCCGCGTTCACGGGTTTCTGCCCGGCCGCGATCGTCTTCAAAAAGCTCGGCGTAAAGCCTGGGGCGGCGTTCCGCTGATGCGCCGCGCCGCCCTGATCGCCGCCGGCGTCTTGTCGGCTTCGCCGTCCGCCGTTTGGGCGACCACGCTCGACGACGCGATCGCGGCGGCGCGCGCCTACAATCCCGACGTCCGCGCGGCGAAAGCCCAAGTCGAAGCCGCTAAGGCGCGACTCGACGCGGCCAGAGGCGCGCGACTGCCGACTGTCGGCGTCGCCGGCGAGTACATGAGTGGCCGCAACGATCTCGGCGGCTTCTTCGGCTTTGCCTCGGCGGACGTCGATCCCCGCTCGGTCCGGCTTGAAATGTTGCAGCCGCTTTACGCGGGAGGAGCTTTGGCCGCTGGTGTTGACCAAGCGCGCGCTGGTCAGGAGGGCGTCAAGGCGCGATTGCTCCAGGCTGACCAAGCTCTGCAGGTGGCTGTCGCCCGCGCCTATGCCGACGTGCGAGCCGCCCAAGCCCTATTCGAGGCTAGCCAGGCCCAGACAAAGGCGTTCGATGAGTGGGCCCGGCAGGCGGAGCGGCGGTTTGGCGCTGGCGAGATTCCTCGAAGCGACTTGGAGTTGAGTCTGGCGCGCAGGGCTGAGGCGCGCGCGGGAGCGGCCAGGGCGCAAGGTGCGCTCGCGGGCGCGCGAGCGCGATATACGGCCCTGGTCGGCGCCGAGCCTGTAGGGCTTGAGCCTGTGGTGGATGACGGCCTCACGCCCACGCTGGACGAGGTCCTCGCGCGCGCCGAGGCTGTCAGTCCAATCTTACAGGCGGCCGAGGCCGACCTACGTGCGGCGCAGGCGAGCACGAGGGCCGCAACGGCCCAGGGGCGACCAAGTTTCAGTGTCGCGGCTCGGGCCGAGCAGGTGCGAGACCAGTTCTTCCCGGGTTATCGCTCGGACGCGGTCACCGTGGGGGTTCAGGGGCGTTGGACGCTGTTCGCCGGCGGACGCGTCCAGGCGGCCAAGGCCGAAGCGTCCGCGGACGTCCGAGCGGCCGAGGCCCGACGGGATGCGGCTCGCGCCGCGCTGAAAACGGTCGTCATCAGCGCCTGGAGTGACTTGCAGGCCAATCGCCTGGCTGCAATCGCCGCACATGATCAAGTGAAAGCCGCCAATCGGGCCGCCGATAGTCTGCGCCAGGAGGTGCGGGTTGGCCAACGGCCCTTGCTGGACCTGCTGGACGCTGAACGAGAGCAACTTGGCGCGGTGGCGCGCGCTCTGACTGCGGAAGGTGATGTCACGGTGAGTTCGCGCCAAGTCGCAGTTCTGATGGGGGAGGCGACGCCGGCGCGTCCTTGACGACTCTGCCCGCGAGCCGACGCGCGGCAGCCCAATGTCGCGTTTCCCAAAAGGCGCTCACGGACGTCTCTTAAGACCGCCCGTCTTGGAGCGACGGGCAGAGCGCCCTGTTTCCCCTTCCTGCAGTCTTTCTGGCTATCCCATGGAGATGGCGGAGATGGCAGACACGTCCAAGCTTGACGCCGTGGACCTGTTGAAGGCCGAGCGTGCCTGGGTCTGGGACGTGTTCGCCAATTCGAGGCCGCCAAGGGCGACGGCAGAACCAAGTATCCTGGTCGACCGCTAGAAGCCCTGCAGAAGGGGCGGCGCGCGATAGGCGCCGTTAAGTAGATCGGACCGAGGCAGATAGGCGCGAAGGCTTACGATATAGGGACCTTCAGCGGGCGCTGGGAGCCAGTTGTTCTCGCGTCCCGGTCCCGGTGGTCTGCGCGAAATCCAGATATCCAGGCCCCCATCGGGCCCGTACTTCAGTCCGGGCGTGCGGTCACCGATCGCATAGCGATCGATAGCGTTGGGGGTCAGGAAGAATTGGCCATCCGGTGTTGCGGCGTACATTGTCAGTGACCAGAAGGCGTCGACCGGCAGCATCTGTCCTGGCGGGAAGGTCAGGCGATAGCGCTCGCCGTGCAGAAGTCCCGAATTATTGTCGCCGACAGGGCGGGTGTAGACCGCTTCAGCCAGGGGCAAGCCAAACAAGCCGGTCAGCGCGATCTGGCCCCGAAAGACATAGTCCTGGCCAAAGTCGCCTAGGTTGGCTTGCGGATAGACCCAGCCTTGAGCGGCGTAGAGTCCGCCGCGCGGCTCGGCGGCGGTGCGGATCGCCTGCGCCACGCCCTCGGCGATCTGCTGTTCTTGCTCAGCAGTGAAGGCGGGAGGATCGAAGCCTTTGGCGGTCAGGCCCAGCGCGCGAACGGCGTGGAAGAACCCCGCATCGGTTGCTGGCGGCGGGTTCTCGGCCAGCAAAGCGCCAACGCTGGTGAAGTAGTCTCGCCAAGGGGCGTTGCGCGTGACCGGCGTGACGAAATCGACTGGCGGCCGTTCCGGGCCGGTAGCCATGATTGCGGCCTGGACGGCGCGAGCTGCGACCAGGTCGGCGGGCCCATCGACTAGGGTGCGGCCCAGCGCGAAGACGAAATCGCTCGGCGCGCGGATCGCATCGGCGGGCGCTGGTCCGCTTGGACCTGCGACGATAAAGCGGCCACCGTCCGGACCCGTGGTTCGTGTCCCCAGGATGGCGAAGTTGTTGGTCCAGATGTCCATCAGCGCCAACGAGAGATATCGCTCGCCGCTGGCCGGCAGGGTCAGGGCGACTGGGCCCTGGCGCAGATCCAGAAAGCCACGGCTGTAGAGCGTGTCGTTATTGGGCGAAGTCACCTTCTGGTTTGCCGGGGTGACGAGATCGGTCTGATGATAAAGTCGGTTGAACGTTCCAAGTCTGGCGGTGCGGGCGCGGACGCCCGCCGTCTCGATCATGGGCAGGCCATAGAGCCATGCCAGCTTCGCCGCCTGGGAGAGGGGCAGGGGCGCCCGTCCCGCCGCGCTGGCTCGCGCAGCCAGCGACAGCGTTAGGGCGCCGGCCAGAAAGTCTCGTCGCGGGATCATCGTCCTATCCTCCCTTGGGCGGTTTTCGACGCCCTTGAGCAGACCCTACCATTCCAAAAGAGATTGGCAATTGTCTGACGTTCCGTTTCGCGAGCTTCTGGCTTACTATTACGTCAACTCAGGGAGGTCTGATGGACGAGGTTGGGTCGAGCGCGCCGCCGCGAGTGCGGCGTAAGAGTGATCAGACGCTGGATGCGCGCCTGTCTGAGACCCTCATTCGTGAGATTATCGACAATCATTATCCGCCGGGCGCCTGGTTGCGCGAGCAAGAGGTCTCGGCGCGCCATGGCGTAAGTCGCGCCTCGGTGCGCGAGGCCTTGCGCAGCGTGGCTCGAGCGGGGTTCGTGGAGATGCAGCCCTGGCGCGGCGCGCAGGTCGTCTCCGTGGGTTCTGAGGAGTTGCTGGATATCTTCAGCCTGCTCGAAGAGATGTATGCGCAGTGCGCGCGGCTCTCGGCGCAACGCTTTCCCGAGCGCTTGATCCCCCGGCTGGACGGGATGCTGGAAGCCATAGAGGCGGCGGTGACGCGCGACGCTGATCGCGCCGAGCTTTACGCGCTCTCGTTTGGTCTGGGGCAGTTGGTGGGGCGTTATTCGGGCAGCGTTCTGGCCTACCGGATGCTGACCCAGGTCGGCAATTTGGCGCTCTGGCAGCAAAGATTGCTCCAGCCCGGGACATCTCAATCCGAGCAGCAGTCGCTGTCGGCGCACCGGATTCTGGTCTCGGCCGTGAAGGATCGTCATCCCGAGATCGCGGCTGCGGCGGCTCGGATGATCGTGATGATCACGCGCCGGTCGCTCGCCTCGGCGCTGCACCTTGAGTCGGTCCACAAGTAGGCGGCGCTTCAAAAAATTGTTTGACAATTGGCGCTAGGAGCCGGAACCTTCTCGCAACGATAAAGTCGCGGGGAGGCGCTCATGCGGCGCGGAGTAGGAGGGGGCGGTCTGATGACCGCCGTCGGATTGGTGCTGTTGGCGACGCCTGGAGTGTCGTGGGGCCGTCAGGTTGACGCCCAGGCGTTGGACGAGATTATCGTCACGGCGCGCAAGCGCAGCGAGACTCTGGTTGAAGTGCCGTCGGCCATTTCGGCGATCACAGCCGAAGAGCGACGTAACCTCGTGCTCGACGGCATGAAAGACTATCTGCGTCAGGCGCCTAGCGCCACTTTGGTCACCTCCGGGCCAGAATACCTCCAGGACATCTCGATCCGCGGACAGGGCAGCGGCCGGCTTGGCTTCTCCGAGGCGGCCACCGGCCTCTACAAGGATGGGCTGTACAACGCCGGCGGCGGCTTTGGCGGCCGGTCCCTGAGCCGGATGGATCTTCTGGACATCGAGCGACTGGAGGTGCTGCGAGGACCCCAGGGCGCGCTCTACGGCCGTAACTCCGTGGGCGGCGCGGTCAATATCGTGGGACGCGCGCCCGACCAGACGCTCGGCGGGTCCTTGACCGCACGCTATAGCCAGCCCGAGCGAGCGTCGATCGAAGCGGTCGTGAACCTGCCGTTGGCCGCCGACAAGCTCGCGCTTCGCGTGGCGGGACTTTACGACCACCAGAGCGGCGGCTTCACCAAGAACCAGGCGACCGGCCACGACCTCGACTGGCAGACCTACGAGGGACTGCGCGCGGGGCTGCGCTGGACGCCGGGCTCGGCGACCACGGTCGATCTGACCTATGAGCGCTATGAGAGTGACACGCCTGCTTTCTCAAGCTTGGCCCGGCGCGCCGTGCGCGTCGATGGCTCGGTGTTGGACCCCTCGCGCTGGACGCGGGCGGATCTCGATCGCGAGGGAAGGGCCAATATCACTGAGGACTCGGTCTACCTGACGGCCAAGCGAGAGTTCGGCTTCGCGGACCTGACGGCCAAGGTCGGCTGGAAGACCCGCGACGCGGGCCGGACCAACGAGGATAACGACCACTACGCGGGCCATTCAGGCATAGACGTGGCCCCAGGCGCGGCGGTGCTCACCCCGGACTACACCGTGGGCCAGTTCGAGGATTACAGCCGCTTTGTCGCCCAGGCCTATTTGAGCTCAAACGGCGAGGGGCGGCTCACGTGGCTGGCGGGCGTCGAGTTTCTGTCCACCAGCGACGATGTGGTGATCGATCCCTATCTCTGTCCGACCTATTCCGGCGGTGTCCAGCCGGTCGCGGCTGGCTGCGTGGTCGGCCAGGCTGGCGCCTTGACCGGAACCTCCGCCAGCGTGCGCTCGGCCGCTCGCCTGTCGGTCAATCACGACGCCTTTTCCGAAACCCTGAACTCGCCGTCGCTGTTCGGCAGCCTCGAATACAAGATCACCGATGCGACCACCCTGGGCGTCGAAGCGCGCCTGCAACGTGACAAGAAGTCGTTTTGGTTCGAGCGATACGCCAAGGACCCACTGGCCTTCTTCGGCGCCGGTGCGGCCCCGACCGGGCTGATGGCGGTGGTCACCGTCGATCCTGATGGCGCGACGGGACCGCTGGCGGCCAGCTCGGTCCAATTCTGCCCGCCAAACGTTACGGGCGGGGCGTGCGCGGCCGGAAATGAGACCGCCCGCGTCGAAGCCGAGCGCCGGTGGACCTTTGTGACCCCGACGGTCACCCTGCGTCACCGCTTCGACAATGGCGCCAATATCTATGGCCGCTTCGCCACGGGCTACCGTCCGGGCGGCTTCAACAGCAACCTGCCGCCGACGACCGTCCGCGCCCAGATCGCCCAGCAACTGCTCTACGATCCCGAATACGCCTACTCCTACGAAGCGGGCGCAAAGGGGCGCTGGAAGGGCGTCCAACTTTCGGCGGCGATCTACTACACGTGGACCAACAATGTGCAGGTGGTCAGCGCGCCAAGTTCGCTTTCGCGCGGCTTCATCCTGCAGAACGCCGGTGACGCCCACGTAGCCGGTTACGAGATCGAGGCCCGCCGCCGGTTTCTGCTCGGCGCTTCGGACCTGACGCTCAGCGCCAGCCTCAGCGGGCAAAAGGGCAAGTTCGAGGATGGCGCCAAGGCCAAGCTCGATCTCAACGGCGATGGTCTTCCCGATGACGCCGACCTGAGCGGCAAGTCCGTGCCGCGCCTGCGCGACTACCAGTTGGCGCTGAACGCCACCTACACCTTCCCCCTAGGCGGCGCCTGGCGCGGGTTCGCCTCAGCGGGATTGCAGATGTCCGACGGCGGCTATGAAAACCCCGACAACAGCCGCTCCTACGAAGGCTATAGCCTTGTCGACGCGCGGATCGGCGTGCGCTCCGAGCGCCTGAGGCTGTCGGTCTTTGGACGCAATCTCGGTGACAAGACCTATCTGGCCAATATCGTCAGCGCGAACGAGTTCTACACCGACCCGCGAGTGATCGGGGCCGAGTTGGGCTGGGAGTTCTAGTCATGACCTTGGGGCGCTCGGTTCTTACGGCGATGGCGGCCCTGGCGTTGGGTATGGCTGCGCCGAGTCTCTCAGCGGCGCGGGACGTCGCCAGCGGGGCGGCGTCGGCCAAAGCTGGCATTTCATATGGCGAGTGGACTGACCCGGCCCGCGGCGGGCGTGTTGTGCCTTACAAGCTCTACATGCCCGCCGGGCCGGGGCCCTTTCCCCTGATCGTTCATTCCCACGGATTGGGCGGATCGCGAGAGGGCTCCAGCTACATCTTGCAGGCGATGGCCGAGGCAGGCTTTGCGGTGGTGGCCCTGCAACATGCTGGCTCGGACACCGCGATCCTGGCCGGATTTCGTCCAGGCGATGAGGCCGGACTGCTGGGCAAGCTGCCCCCCGATGCGGCCGTGAACCGGTTTGGCGACGTCCCCTTCGCGCTCGACCAACTTACGCGCATGACCGCGCCTGGCGGCGATCTGGCCGGCAAACTTGATCTCTCGCGCATCGGCATGAGCGGTCATTCCTTCGGCGCGCTCTCCACGCTGGTCGCGCTCGGGCAGGTCCTGCCGGGCGCGCCGGACGGCGCCTTCCGCGAGCCTCGGATCAAGGCGGCTATCGTCTACAGTCCCAACAAGCCTCGGCAAGGCGGGGCCTATGCCGCGTTCGCCCAGATCCGAACGCCGATCCTGCATTTCACGGGCACGCTCGATCGCACCGCGCTTGATCTCGAAAAGACGCCCTGGGAGCGGACCATCCCTTTCCAGGAGATTGCGGGCGCCGACCAGTACCTGATCGTGCTGCGCGACGGCGATCATGGCGTCTATACCGGGCGCCGCCAGTCCATGGGAGCGCCCAAGCCCTCCGACGCAAGTCAGATGCGGGTGATCGTCGAGGAGACACTGACCTTCTGGCGCGCCTATCTTGGAGGCGACAAAAGCGCCGCCCAAAGCCTGTGCGACTTGCCCAAGACCCTTGCGCCCATGGGGGAGGCCTATGTGAAGGCCAAGGCCTGCGGCGCCCCAACGCCTATCAGACCCGCGGAGAGTCCATGAAGCGCTGGCTACTTGCGGTCGTGGCCTGCCTGGTGGGGCTCACCACGACGGGCTTTTCTTCACCCGCAAAGCCGCGTGCGCCTAATGTCATCGTCATTCTGACCGACGATCTCGGCTATGGCGATCTCGGCGTGTATGGCGGCAAGGTGATCGACACGCCGAACATTGACGCGCTGGCCGGCTCAGGCGTGCGCTTCACAGACGGCTATGCCACTGCGGCCGTCTGCGCGCCCTCCCGAGCGGGCTTGATGAGCGGACGCCATCAGGCTCGGTTTGGCTTTGAGTTCAACCCAGTAGGGCGTGATGAACAGGCAGGCGTGCCAGTCACCGAAGCCAGCATCGCTCAGGTTATGAAGTCGGCCGGCTATACCACGGCGATGGTGGGCAAGTGGCACATCGGCCAAGCGTCGGGCTTTCATCCGCTTGATCGGGGCTTTGACAGCTTCTTTGGCTTCCTGGGCGGAGCCGCCAGCTATTTCAAGGATCCGGCGGAAAGCGGCCTGCAGGCCGATACGGGGGCCGACGGCGCGATGACCCGCGCGCGCTTTCCGATTGTGCGCGGGCGAACGGTCGTGGAGCAGGGCGGCTATCTGACGGACGTGTTCACTGATGAAGCCGTAAGCTTCGTGAAGTCCCATCGCCGCCAGCCCTTCTTCCTTTACCTGGCCTACAACGCTCCCCACACCCCGCTGCAAGCGCCCAAGGCCTATACCGACCGTTATGCCCACATTGCGTCTCCCCATCAGCGGCTCTACGCGGCGATGGTCGCATCGCTGGATGACAATATCGGTCGGTTGCGGAAGGCGCTGGCGGACGAGGGCTTGGAGCGCGATACCGTAATCTTCTTCCTCAGCGACAACGGTTGTCCAAACTACATCCGCGGGGCCTGCTCCAACGGACCGTTGGCCGGTTACAAGGCCTTTCCCTGGGAGGGTGGTGTGCGCGTACCCTTCATCATGTCAGCGCCCGGCCGCATCGCGCCGGGTTTGGTTTCGAGCCGGCCGGTCTCGACCCTCGACATTCTGCCGACGGTTGCGCACTTGGCGGGGGTGAAGGCGCCAACGGGGGTCGAAGGACGCGACATCGCCTCGGCCCTCGCGCCGACCGCCAAGCCGGTTGAGCGGACCTTGTATTGGCGGATGGGGCCCAACCACGCTGTGCGCGAGGGAAAATGGAAGCTGCTGGTCGTCAACAAGTCCGACACGGTCGACGATATGACCAACGTGCTGGGCTCTCCGACGCCCGATGGCGTCAAGGCGCAGGTCTCGCCTCAGGGGCAGTGGACGCTGCTGTTCGATGTTGCGAAGGATCCGGGCGAGAAGCACGATCTGGCCAGCGTCCATCCCGAAGTTGTGGCGCGTCTTTCCAAGCGCTTTGCAGCTTGGGACCAAGCCAATGTCGAGCCAATGTTCACCAGTCGGCGGCAGTTCCGCTCGGCGGTCGACGGGCGCAAAGTCCAGCTCTTCAATTGACACCATACGCCGCGACGGCCTTCCCTCTGGCTAGGCCGCGACCATAAGAAGGGGCTCATGACACCCACGCGCCGAACCTTGCTGGCGACACCTTTGCTCACCGGTCTTGCGACGAGCCAGGTCTCGGCGCCGTCGAACGCGCCCTCCGCCGCCGCTCTGCTTGAGCGCTACGTAGCCTTTGGCAACAAAGCTAGCGGCGGGGTGGGGGACATAGCCTGTGGCGAGTGGATGGCCGCCTGGCTCAGCGATCGTGGATTTCTCGTCGAACGCCAGGGTTTCGACGCGCCCTTTTTCGAGATCAACGAAGCCTGGCTTCAAGTCGGAGAAGCTCGAGCCGCCGTCATTCCCCAAGCGATCGTCACGCCGACGGGGCCCGAGGGCGTAAGCGGGCCGATCCTTGTCCGGACACCTGAAGACGCGGGGGCGCCGGCGGGCGGCGCTATCGTCATCATCAAACTGCCCTACGCACGCTGGAGCAGCGCCTTGTCGCCGGCGGTGCGCGGACCGGTCATGGCGGCGTTAAGCGCCGGCGCGGTGGCCGTCGTCTTGATCACCACCGGTCCGAGCGGTGAGGCTCTGGCGCTGAACGCCGATGGTCGAGCGCCGCTGTTCCGATCGCCCGTGGCGGTGCTGGGCCCTAAGGATGCTCCGGCGCTGATCGCGGCCGCCAAGTCCGGCGTTGCGGGCGTTCTGAAGATCACCGGGCGGGGCGGGCGGCGACCCAGCTTCAATCTGATCGGGAGGCGGGATTTGGGGCGCGGCCAGTGGCTGGTTATCTCCACCCCCCGGTCTGGCTGGTTCACCTGCGCTGGGGAGCGAGGTCCTGGCGTGGCGGTCTGGATGATGTTGGCCGATTGGGTCAGCCGCTCGAATCCGCCGGTTGATTTGGCGTTCGTCTGTAACAGCGGCCATGAGTATGAGAACCTCGGTGCGCAGCACATGCTCGATACCGCCGCGCCTGCGCCCGACCGCACCCGTCTTTGGCTGCATCTCGGGGCCAATGTGGCCGCGCGTGACTGGCATGAGCTAGGTGGGCGTCTAGCGCCCTTGCCCAGCGCTGATCCGCAACGTTTCTTGATGGCCAGCAGCGAGCTTATACCCGCGTGCGGCGCCGCCTTCTCAGGGCTTCCGGGCCTTGAGGCTCCGTATGCGCTTGGCGGGGGCGCGAGCGGTGAGCTCGCCCATATTGCGGCGGCTGGCTATCGGCGCGTCGTGGGCATTTTTGGCGCCCATCGGCTTCACCACGCGGCCACCGATGACATGCGCTGCATAGAGACCAAGCCTGTCGAGGCGGTGTTCCTCGCCGTCCGCCGCCTGTTGGAACAACGCGGGATCCTTACAAGCGTCTAACGACCGGTCTTCTCGCTCAAAGTGGGAGTCTTGGCACTAGGGATTGCAAAGCATCAGCGGTTGACCGCCTTGTCAGAAGCGGCCTGTCGGCCGGCGCGGCGGCCCGTGAGTTGGATCCGGACGAGAGGGCCCTTCGGCGATGGATAGTTCAGCGATGGACTCAGCCGACAGGATCGCCGCGACGCCATTGTCGATCGCACTTCTCTGAGCCGTGGCCTAGCGCCGTGCATCCTCGCGCAGCTTGAACATCTCGCTTATATAGCGGTCCTTCCGCTGGGTGCCGGCTTGTTAGGCGCCGTAGGGCGAATAGTCGAAGGTCGGCATTTTCGTGCGCGCAGTATGTGCATGAAATATCGACGCATAAAGAAAAGCTGCGTTCTGAGGTGGTGCGAAATGCGGTTTATTTGTTTCATAAAATATTGAATGTAAAGAATAAATGGCAGATTTTAAGAATCATAGATTTTCTGTTGCGCCGATGATGGACTGTAGGAAGCAATCATAAATATCAAAGACTTACGGGGTGTCGTGAACTCATCGTGTACACTTGCGCGTCGTGCCCTGGCGTCGGTCCGAGGGCTGCCGCGTACTTGGGTCTGTTGGATTGGACGAGCAGAAAATCTATAGCTGACGGGTTCGTCTTGCTGCGCTGGCGACTCTCAACGTAATCGCTCAAGGTCGTTGGAGCGCGTGGGAGGGCAGGGCATGGACACCGCAGCAGCGGACGGTGACGTCGTCCAAGGGGCGAAGGTCGCGAATATTCAGGTAGCCGTGAACTACCCGATCGTCTCGGCTTATGAGTTCGAGTTTCTCAAGGAGGAGGAGGTCGTCCGCGAGCGGCTCGACAAATGCACGCTGTATCTGCTGGTCCAGCGGCCGCTGACCTACTTCGACAACGTGGTCCTCGACGACGGCGTCATTTCTTTCGAAATCGCGGACGGCGAAACGACGCCTTTGGCTTGCCGCGTAGACCTCGTCAATGCTGGCCTTTGCGGTCCCGGCGAAGCAATTTGCGTCGAGACCCATTATTTCACCAAGGCACCGGGCAAAGAGCAGCCATTTCGTGATGTAGGCGCGATCAAGCTGTTTCGAAAAGACAAAAGTTTGATCGTCTGGTGGAGTCCGCAGAAGCTTCTTTACGAGATGCTTGTGAGGGGACTCGAAGTCGACACCACGGGAAGCGGCGATCCCCTTTCGTTTTTAGACTTCACCGTTCTTTACGTGGGGAAAGCGTTCGACCAGAAAGTCTGGGACAGACTGACTGGGCACGAGAAGATGCAAAAGATCCTCACAGTGCAGAGCCCGGTGGGGGCCGCCCCCGCCGCGAGGGCACCGTTCGAGGTTTCCTTGATCTTGCTATCGGTCGTCGGCCTGACGGACGTTGCCGAGCTGCCGTACGGCGGAATGAGCGATGTCTCGGGCATTCAGACGCTTTTGCATGACGTGGACCTGTCCGACTCAGAGGCCTTCGTACGCTTCATGAGCGAGCCCCTGGTCGCTTTGGGCGACGAGGCCATGACCAGGGAGGTGGAGGCTCAACTCATCCACCGTTTCAAACCGGAGTACAATTCGGTGATGTTCAAGAACTACCCGGAGATAGCAGGTGGCATGCGGTCGAAGGGGTACACATGGACAGATCTCATGATTGAGGATCTTCCCGCGTCATTGCGCACGCCTCACTTCAAAATCGGGCCGATGCTTCAGGAGGAAGCTGAGGCCAGCTAGGACAAGTGACTGAGACCCGTTGAAAGGTGTCGCAAGCGTGATCCTATCGGCTCCGCTGGGCGTCACTTAGACGGCCCCATCCTGAAGTCGCCAAGCCTGTGTGGATTGCCCGTGTCTATTCGAACCGTGTCATTTCGGCGTCTTTGCCTGATCATCTCCGCAGGAATCGCGCTTTCCGTCGTCGGCGCACTTCCCACCATCGCCCAGGAACAGCCGGCGGCCGCACCGTCGTCACCTGTTGCTGACGCCGGTCTACCAGCGGCGGCGCAGACCGGCCTCGTACACACGCAGGACCAGGCGCGGGACAACGGTGCCAAGGGCTCCGAACCTTCAACGACCGCACAGAAGGAAGCCGTCGAGAAACCGGACAAGTCTTCGAAGTGGACCGCGCTCAGCTCGATCGCGGCGCTGATCGCTTCGCTGGCTGCCTTGATCGTCACGCCCCTCATGGCTCGCCTGAATGCCAACAAGCTCGCGGCGATCAGCGCCCGGGCCGTCGATGTGAGCGAGAAGCAGGCGGCGACCAGCCTCAGGTCCGTAGAAGTGGCCGACAAGAACGCCCAGGCCGCGGCCGACAATGTTGAAGTGGCCCGAACGAACGCGGCGGCGGCGGCCCGCAATGTGGAGATCGCCGCAACGAATTCGGCCAATCTGGGCATTCATGCCGTGGCCCGCTTGCGCCAGGAATGGATCAACGACTTGCGGGAGCTGATCGCGGATGTTCACTCCCTGCTGGGGAACTATCAGGATCCACCCCCGGGCGTGAAAGAGTCCGCCGCCGATCGAAAAGCCCGAGAGGCCCAGCAGCGGCTGGCCAATACCAAGGTCGCCAAGATCAAGTTGCTGCTCAATCCAACCGAAGTGCCTTCGCGCAATCTCCTCGATGCGATCCGAACCCTCGAAAAGCCCGGCACCCTGAAACAGCGGATGCGCCGCTCCAAATGGCTCATCATTTGGGGCGACATCGTCCTCAAGGAGGAGTGGGACCGGGTCCGCGCAGAGCTAACCGGCGCCGCCAGGCCAATCCTTGCCCGACGAAAACGGCCGGTGAGATCCTTCTTCGCCGCGGCGCTGAGGGGCACCCGATCGCGGTAGGTCCCTGAGCTATAACCGTAGGGCATGGACCGGTGCCTGACGGTCAATTGTGTTTCTACCCGGCTGGCCCGAATGTCCGCTTCGAGATCAGTCGAGGGACACCATGAAAGACCTGTCGCGCGTCGTGCACTACCCGGAAGTTTCGCACGAAGGCTACGCCAGCCTGCAGGTGCCGACCTACCGCGCCTCGACCATCGTCTTCGAAGACGCCGACGCCTATTCGAACCGAAAGTACCGGGGCCCCGACGGCTATACCTACGGACTGCACGGTACGCCGACGACCAAGACCCTCGAAGCCTATCTGACCGCGCTGGAAGGCGGCGAGCGCACGGTGATCGTGCCCTCGGGCCAGGCCGGGGCGACCATCGTCTTCCTCACCGTGCTGTTGCCGGGCGACAAGGTGCTGATCCCCGACACCGCCTATCCGCCAGTGCGCGGCTTCTGCGTGAACTATCTGAAGCCGCGCGGCATCGACCATGAGGTCTATGACCCGATGATCGGGGCGGGGATCGCCGACCTGATCGACGATCGGACCAAGCTCGTCTGGATCGAGTCCCCCGGCTCGACGACTATGGAATTTCAGGACGTGCCGGCGATCATCGCCGCGGCCCACGCCAAGGGCGCGCTGGTCGGTTGCGACAACACCTGGGCCACGCCCTTGCTGTTCAAGCCGCTGGTCCATGGCGCGGATTTCTCGATGGAAGCCCTGACCAAGTATGTCGGCGGTCACTCGGACCTGCTGCTGGGCTCGATCAGCGTCCGCGACGTCGAGCTATTCAAGGCGCTGAAGGCCACGACCCGGATGATCGGCATCGGCGTCTCGCCCGACGAGGTGCAGCTGGCCATCCGTGGCCTGCAGACCATGGGTGTGCGCCTGGCCCATGTCGGCAAGGTCGGCACGGACCTGGCCCATAAGATCGTCGGCCTGCCCGGCGTGGAGCGCGTGCTGCATCCGGCCTTGCCCGAGTGCCCCGGCCGAGAGTTCTGGGAACGCGACTTTGCCGGGGCCAGCGGCCTCTTTGCCGTGGTGCTGAAGCCGGGTGTCGACGACAAGCTCGGCCCGGCTCTGACCGCGCTCAAGACCTTCACCATCGGCGCCTCCTGGGGCGGCGTTCGCAGCCTGATCGTACCGATGGACATCCGTCCAGACCGGGTGGCCGTGCCGTGGACGGAAGAGGGGACCATCCTGCGCATCAGCATCGGTCTGGAAGATCCTGAGGATCTGTGGGCCGACCTGGAAGGCCTGTTCGCGGCCTTGGCCTAAGGCGAGCGGAGGGGCGAGGACATGCGCGCACTGGTCTCGATGGTTCTGGCGGCGGGGGTCCTTTGTGGACTCGCGGCCTGCGCAGAGAAGCCCAAGGACAAGTCCGGCGGTGGCGGGGCGACCCTCGCGGCCGTCCGCAAGCGCGGCTACGTGATCTGCGGCGCCAGCCCGCTGACCGTCGGCTTCGGCATGCCCGACAAGAAGGGCTATTGGCGAGGCCTCGATGTCGATACCTGCCGCGCGGTCGCGGCCGCCGCCCTGGGCGACAAGGACAAGGTCCGCTTCGTGCCCCTGACCGGCCAGCAGCGCCTGACCGCCTTGCAGAGCGGTGAGATCGACGTCCTGCCCCGGACCACGACCTGGACGCTGTCGCGCGACGGCAACGGCGTGAACTTCGCTTTTCCCAATTACTACGACTATGTCGGACTACTGGTGCCCAAGTCGGCAAAGGTCGGGAACGTGAAAGACCTCGCCGGTGCGTCTGTGTGCGTCCAGACCGGTTCGACGACCGAGGTGACCTTCACCGACGTCTCGCGGCAGTATGGCCTTGGCCTGCACGCCGTGGTGTTCGACAGCGTCCAGGCCACGCGCCAAGCCTTCTTCAGCGGCCGCTGCGACGCCCTGATCACCGACGCCTCGGCCCTGGCCTCGGTGCGCGCCACCCAGGCGGCCAATCCCGACGACTACGTGATCATCCCGGCCAATGACGAGGTCGCGCCGCTGACGCCGGCTGTCCGCCACGGCGACGACCAGTGGTTCGACATCGTCAAATGGTCGTTCCAGGCCATGCTGATGGGCGAGCAGCTGGGGATCACCTCGGCCAATGCCGAAGCCATGCTGAAATCCGACAGCCCGACCGTCCGTCGCTTCCTCGGCGTCGAGAAGGGCAACGGCAAGGCGCTGGGGCTGAATGAGGCTTTCGCCTACGACGTGGTCCATCAGGTCGGCAACTATGCCGAGGTTTATGACCGCAACGTCGGCAAGGACAGCAAGCTGAAGATCGACCGTGGCCTCAACCGCCTGCAGCGCGACGGGGGGCTGATGGTCCCCCTGGCCTTCAACTGAGCGCGCCCATGTCGGGGCTCGCGCCAACCCAAGGCCGTCTTCGCGGTCTCGTCTACCAAGGCCTGGTGATCCTGGCCGTGGCCGGCGTCGCAGCCTGGCTGGTCGGCAACACACTGGCAAACCTGGCCAAGCGCGGCATCACCGTCGGCTTCGACTTCGTCACCCGCTCGGCCCGCTTCCCGATCTCCGAGGGCGTCTTGCCCTACCAGCCGTCAGACAGCTTCGCCTGGGCGTTCGCGGCCGGCCTGGCCAACACCCTGATGCTGGCCATCGTCATCGGCGCGGTCTCGACGGCGCTGGGCCTGGTCGTCGCCCTGGCGCGCCGCTCTCAGAACCCGTTGGCGCGCGGCGTCTCGACCGTCTTCGTCGAGGCGCTGCGCAACACGCCGCTCGTGGTGCAGCTCTTGTTCTGGTACGCGCTGGTCACCGTCGGACTGCCAAATGTCCACGCGGCGATGAGCCCGATCGAGGGCGTCTTCCTGACGGATCGCGGCCTCTATCTGCCGGGACTGCGGCTCTCGAGCGCGGCGCTGTTCCTGACGCTCAGCGCGGTCGTGGTGATCGCGGGCGGCGCGGCCTACGCCCAGCGCGAGATCGGCAAGCGTGGGATGATCCTCGGCGGCGCGGGGCTGGTCGCGCTCTCGCTGCTGGGTCTGGCGGTGAAGGCCGGCGTGACCGTCGAGACGCCCCGCCTGGGCCACTTCAACTACGCCGGCGGTTTTGCCCTGACGCCCGAGCTGGTCGCTCTGCTGCTGGGCCTGATCCTCTATTCGGCGGCCTTCATCGGCGAGATCATCCGGGGCGGCATCGACGCCGTGCCGATCGGGCAGTGGGAAGCGGGCAGGGCGCTGGGCCTCTCGGAGCGCCAGACCCTGCGGTTGGTCGTCATCCCTCAGGCCCTGCGCGTGATCATCCCGCCGATGACCAGCCAGTACGTCAACGTGGTCAAGAACACGACCCTGGCCCTGGTCGTCGGCTATCCGGACATTTCTTCGGTGATCGCCACCACCATCAACCAGACGGGCCAGGCCGTGGAGGGCGTCCTCGTCCTGATGGCGGTGTTCCTGACCCTTAGCCTCTCGGCCTCGCTGTTCATGAACTGGTACAACCGCCGCATCGCGCTGGTGCAACGATGAGCACGCAAGCCGTCCCACCCAGCGTCGCCCAGGTCTTCCTGCGCACCGAGACGCTGACCGCCGAGCCGCCGCCGCCCCGGGCGCGCCTCGATCTGGTCAAGGCGCTGTTTGGCGACCTGGCCACGAGTCTCGCCACCCTGCTGATCGCCGCCCTGGTGATCCTGGCCCTGCCCAAGCTGCTGTCTTGGGGCGTGATCAATGCCGTCTGGAGCGGCGAGGGCGCGGCCTGTACCGGCGTCGGGGCCTGCTGGGCCTTTCTGCGTGACAAGCATCCGCAGATCCTGTTCGGCATCTATCCGCCGGAAGAGCAGTGGCGATCGATGCTGGTCGTGGCGATCTTCCTGGGCCTTTCGCTTTGGAGCCTGCCGCCCCGCCACTGGACGCGTGTCACCCTCGCGGCCTGGGGCGTGGGCACGGCGGCCGTGCTGGTGCTGATGGGCGGAGGCGTCTTCGGCCTGGAGGAGGTCTCGACCTCCGACTGGGGCGGCTTGCCGATCACCCTGTTGCTAACCGTCAGTTCGTTGGGCCTGGGTTTTCCGCTGGCCGTAGTCCTGGCACTGGCGCGCCAGTCGGATCTGCCAGTGCCGCGCATGATCGCCGTGGCCCTGATCGAGATCGTCCGCGGCCTGCCGCTGCTTAGCATCCTCTATGTGGCCGCGATCATGCTGCCGATCATGCTCCCCGACGGCGTGACGATCGACAAGCTGCTGCGAGCCCTGGAGGCGCTGACGGTGTTTTCCGCGGCCTATTTGGCCGAGGTGTTGCGCGGCGGCCTGCAGACCATCCCGCCCGGACAGGCCGAGGCGGCCCGCGCCTTGGGCCTGACGTGGTTCCAGACCACGCGGCTGGTCGTCCTGCCCCAAGCCATCGCCAAGGTGATCCCGCCGCTGACCAACACCGTGGTTGTGATCGTCAAGAACACCAGCCTCGTCCTGGTCGTGGGTCTGTTCGACCTGCTCAGCTCCGGCCGCGCGGCCCTGGCCGACCCGGCCTGGCCTGGTCCCTATGCCGAGACCTACCTCTTCATCGCCCTGATCTATTTCGCGATCTGCTTTTCGGTGTCGCGCTACGCGGCCTGGCTGGAGCGTCGCGCCGCCTTCGGAGTCCGCCGATGACCGATACCCCTGCCGCCGTCGAGCTGTCCGGCGTCCACAAGTGGTACGGCGACTACCACGCCCTGCGCGATGTCACGCTCAGCGTGGCCAGCGGCGAGAAGATCGTGGTCTGCGGACCCTCGGGCTCCGGCAAGTCGACCATGATCCGTTGCGTCAATCGCCTGGAGGCCCATCATCGCGGCCACATCCGGGTGGGGGGCGTCGAGCTGACCGGCGATCCCAAGACCATCGACGCTACGCGGCGCGAGGTCGGCATGGTGTTCCAGAGCTTCAACCTCTTCCCGCACCTGACGATCCTGGAGAACTGCACCCTGGCCCAGACCTGGGCCAAGAAGGTGCCGCAGAAAGTCGCCCAGGAGACGGCCATGCGCTACCTCGAGCGCGTGCGCATCCCCGAGCAGGCCGGCAAGTATCCGGGCCAGCTGTCGGGTGGCCAGCAGCAGCGCGTGGCCATCGCCCGGTCGCTGTGCATGGACCCGAAGGTCATGCTGTTCGACGAGCCGACCTCGGCCTTGGACGCCGAGATGGTCAAGGAGGTGCTCGACATCATGGTCGAGCTGGCCGCCGAGGGCATGACCATGATCTGCGTCACCCACGAGATGGGCTTTGCCCGCCAGGCCGCCGATCGGGTGGTGTTCATGGACGCCGGCCAAATCCTGGAGGTCGCGCCGCCGGGCGAATTCTTCGCCGCCCCGCGCCATGAGCGCACCCGCCAGTTCCTGGCCCAGGTGCTGCACTAACCTTCACCCTTTTCGCCAGCTGAAGTTTGACCGCCGCGCGCTTCGCGCCGGCGCAAGGAGCCTATCCATGCCCAAGATCGATCAACGCCTCGCACAGCTGGGCATCGTGCTGCCGGCCCTAACCCCGCCGGTAGCCAACTACGTGCCGTCGGTCCGCTCGGGCAATATCGTCCATATCTCCGGCCAGCTCTCGCTGGACGTTGGTGGCGGCATCAAGGGCGTGGTCGGCGAGGCCGTCGACATCGACCAGGCCGTGGCGGCCGCGCGGCTCTGCGGGATCAACCTGATCGCCCAATTCAAGGCGGCCTGCGAGGGCGACCTCGATCGGCTGGTCCGCGTGATCAAGCTGGGCGGCTTCGTGCAGGCCGGTCCCGGCTTCCACGACATCCCCAAGGTCATCAACGGCTGCTCGGACCTGATGGTCGAAGTCTTCGGCGACGTCGGCCGTCACGCCCGCTCTGCCGTCGGCGTCTACCAGCTACCCTTGGGCTTCGCCGTCGAGGTCGACGCCATTATTGAGGTCGCGTGACGAGTCAGATCAGCGCTTCTCAATCTGAATCTCGCCGTACCAGCCGCCGGTGGCGATTGTGAGCTTGCCACCGACGCCGGCGTCGCCGGCTCCGAGCACGTGCTCGATCAGGCGCTCTTGCACCTTGTTGGTCCCCCAGTCCGCCGGATCGGGCTGGGGCGGCGCCGGAGCCTTTGATGTCGGCTTGGCATTGAGGTCTCCATCGAGATCAAAGTCGGCGAACATCGACCCGTCTCCGAAGGCGTCGGCCGCCTTGCTCCAGCCGCTCAGCCCGCCGATCAGCTCTGCGTCGGCATAGGCGCGCTTCGACACCTCCGGCGACCCGATCGCCGCCAGTTCCCCGTCCTTGATCAAGTGGAAATCGAATTCGACCCGCGAGCCCGTACTCCAGCCCAAATGCCGAGGGACCGCCTTGTGGGCCACGTAGCGCCGGGTTTGGAGTTCTTTGCCGAACAGCAGGAACTCGCAGTCGGGGAAGGCGCGGTTAAGGGCCCACTCCGTGGATTTCGCCTCCGCCACCTGCCGGAACTCGTGGATCAGTTCCCAGGGTTCTAGCTTGGGCAATTCGTCATTGTCGAAGTTGTAGCTGTCGTCATAGGACCTTGACCGGTCGAAGTGTTCGTCAAAGGTCGGGACGCCATTCTCGCCTCTCGACAGGCGAAGGTTTCCGCAAACTTGGCTGCGAAATCCGTCAAGGATCTCGCTCACCAAGGCGTGGGTGCCGGCATAGGCGATGTGCCAGGTCGGCCCCGTGTACTCGGAGAAGTGGCTGAAGCGTCCCACCGAGACGACCGGTATCTCGTAGCGCGTCGGAAACACCACGATCTTCTGGGCGCTGTCGAGGCTGGTGGTCAGTACGCCCTTTGAAGTGACTGACAGACGCCCGTCGGCGACGGCCACGAGACGGTCTGGGGACTTGGCGAGCAGGCAACTGGTCATCGGCGAGGCCTTGATATTTCGGGAGAGGGGCGCCGTCGACGGGGGCTTCCACGGCGATGAAGCCTTGAGGCTGGCGATCTAGGAGCCGGTCGATTTGACGATGCCGGCCCGGGCCTTCAGCAGTTCGGCCACGAAGGCGTTCACGTGGCGGGCCCGCTGGGCGTCCGGCCGGAACAGCAGGTACGACCGGAACAGCACCTCGGGCTCGAATGGGCGGAAGATCACGCCGCGTTCGGAGAAGCCGTGGGCCGAGCACGGGTTGATGAGGCCAACGCCGGCGCCTTCCAACACCAGGGCGCAGACGGTCGAGGAGCTGGGCGTCTCCACCACGATCTCGGGGTGGACCTCGGCGGCTTCGAGGATCTTGGCTAGGCGTCCGCGCGCTCGGTCCTCCGGCGCGAGAGCAATGAACGGAACGCCCTGAAGATGTTCGGGCCGAATGACCGGTTCCTGGGCGAGGGGATGGCCTGGCGGCATGGCGCACAGGGCGCGGAAGTTGCCGAATACCCGATGGTCGACGCCCGAGAGATCGACCTCGTCGGCGGCCAATCCCACGTCGAACTGCTGGTGGACCACCAGGTCGCGCACCGCCGTCGAGGACGGGGTCTGGAGGGTGATGGCGATCTTGGGATGCTTGGCGCGGAACGAGGCGATGGCGCGCGGCACCAGGGCCGAGCCCAGCGCGGCATGGCTGGCGATCCGCAAGGAGCCGGATCCGAAGTCGCGAATCTGGGCGGCCGAGGCGCGCAGACGGTCCAGACCCACGAAGCTGGTGTTGACGTCCCGAAAGAACAGCTGCCCCTCCGGCGTCGGCACGAGCCGTCCGCGGACGCGATCATAGAGGTTGAAGCCCAGCGAGGCCTCCAGATCGGAGAGGGCGCGGCTGACCGCCGGCTGGGTGATCTGCAGCAGCTCGGCGGCGCGCGAGGCCGAGCCGCTGATCATCACCGCGCGGAAAACCTCAAGATGTCGAAAGTTCATGCCGCCCCACGCCTCCAGACGAGAACCATAAGGTTTGCGCATGGATTGCGGCAAGTTCGACTGTAGCGTCTATGGCTTCGCGGCCGTCGCCGCCGCTGGAGCGGTCGTCACCCGCTTGAGAATGCCGAAAACAAAGGCCTCCCCCTGGCGCAGGTCCGCGATCCCGGCGCGTTCGTCATCGCCATGGATGCGGCTGGCGCTGTCAGGATCGGCGGGGAGGGCTCCAATCCCGTAGACGGGCACGCCCCGTTCGCGCCAAGGCGTGGCGTCGGTGCTGGCGACCAGCAAGGTCGGCAGTACGGAGACACCGGGCCAGGTCGCCTGGGCGCTGTCTTCCAAGGCCTTGAAGAGCGCCGTGTTGAGATTGGACGGGGCGATCTTCGAGCGCTTGTCGAAGTAGGCGGCGATCTCGGCCTTGGGCCGGGCGCTGATGATCTCGATCTCGACCTTGGGATTGGCGATCACCTGCTTCAGCTCGGCGATGAAGCCCTCGACGGTCTGACCAGGCAGCAGGCGCGCGTTCAGCACGGCCTCGGCGTCGCCGGGGATGACATTGGGCTTTTGGCCCGCGTTCAGCATGGTCAGGACAAGGGTGTTGCGCAGCAAGCCCTCCATCCCCCAGCCGCCAGGATCATTGGCCACGACCACGCGTGCGGCCGTGGCGCGTGCTGGAGCGTCCTTGGCCTTCAGCAGCTGGTCGATGGCCGCCGCCAAGGCCGGGCTGCTCAACCTGGCCTTCTTCTGCAGAAAGGCGCGGACCTCCGGAGACAGCTGCACGGTCGTCTCGTACGACTGAAGCCGATTCAGCGCCGTTACCAGCTGGCCATTGGCCGAGCTGGTGATGGGAATGGGGCGGGAAGAGTGGCCGGTCGGGCCGTGGGTCTTGATCTTCAGATTGAGCGTAAGCTTGTCGGCATAGGTGACCTGAAGTTCGCGGACCTTGCCATCCGGGCTTCCCACCGTGCGTCCGCCCTCGTTCAGGGTGAATTCGGCGTCGATCTTGTCCCAGTGGTTTTCAGCTAGCCAGTTGGTGTTGAACTGGCCCTGTTCCTCGTCGGCTTCGGCCAAAAAGATCACGTCGCGCGACCGGGCCGCCGGGTCCTTGGCAAGCTTCAGGACGGCCTGGGCGAACACGGCGACCGAGCCCTTGTTGTCCAGCGCGCCGCGTCCATAGATGAAGCCGTCCTTCTCGACCGCCCCGAACGGATCGACGCTCCAGCGCTCCTTCTGAACGGGGACCACGTCGGTATGGGCGGCCAGCAGCACCGGGCGCTGGCGGCCGTCGCCCTTCAGCCGGGCGATGAAATGCGCGGCCTTGCCGTTGGGCGCCAAGATGATCTCGTTGGGGATCCCGGCGGCGTCGAAGACGGTCTTCAAGTAGTCGGCGACGGCCCGCGTGTCGCCGGGCGCATTGGTGGTGTCGTAGCGGATCAGGTCCTTGAGCATGGCCGTCACATCGCTTTGCCCAGCCGGCGATCCGGCCTTGGCCGGGGCGGTCGCGAGCATCGATCCGCCCAACAGAAGAGCGAGCAGGGCAGAGCGGCGAAACGACATGAGAAACCTCGACACGGCGACTTTAGCGGTGCTGATCCTTGGCCGCTGCGCTCGGCGTGACAATGGCTCCGACTGCAAGGCTCCATACGCTGTTGTTATGGGGGCGGTCGCTCTTCGGCCTTTGGCCCACGTCTCCAGCGTGTCCAGCAACCAGGCCTAGCGGCTAGGTATTCGTCGGGCGCACAATTATCGGGCGCCGGCGCCGCAGGATCGCGTCAGGTCGCGGCAAGAAAATCGCGGGGCGACCTCGCACTGTGCTTCAGCCCCTTACTAATGTGGGCGCTGGGCGACCTATAACAGTTAGTTATGGAGTGGTGTTCCCCCGTCAATTGTCATTCTACCGTCATCCCCACACCGTCGTGAGCGACCGACGTTCACCAAGAGCGTCCAAGAAGGGGAACTCATATGGCTTCGAACGGGGGAAAGCGTCGCGCCTGGCTTTTGGCGGGCGTGGGCGTTTCGATCTTGAGCGCTGCGGCGTCGGACGCGATGGCCCAGGCCACGGCCGCCGACACCCAGGTGGAGGAGGTCGTCGTCACCGGTTCGCGCTTTGGCGGTCGCACCGCGATCAATTCGGCGACGCCGATCGACGCCATCACCAATGATGAGCTGACCCGCGGGGCGGCGCCGAACCTCCAGGACATGCTGAAGGTCGCCGTGCCCAGCTTCAGCACTCCGCGTCCCGTTGCGGCCGGCGCGCTCGACTTCATCACGCCGCCGACCATGCGCGGCCTCTCGACCGGACAGATCTTGGTCCTGGTCAATGGCAAACGTCGCCACACCTCGGCCGACCTCAACAACGGCAACCAGATCGGCCGGGGCGACGTCGCCTATGACTTCAACTCCATTCCCGCCGCCGCGATCAGCCGGATCGAAGTGCTGCGGGACGGCGCCGCCGCCCAGTATGGTTCGGACGCCATCGCCGGGGTCATGAACCTGCAGCTGGATAAGTCGATCGGCGTCACCGCCAACGGCCAAGCCGGGGTCACCTCGCAGGGCGATGGACGTGATCTGCAGGGCTCGATCGGGGCGGGCTTCGCCGTCGGCGACGGCGGCGCCATCCGCATGACCGTGCAGTACCAGGACCACGAACACTCCGACCGCGCCGCGCCCGACACCCGCCAGCAGTACTTCGGCCGCAACGCCGCCGGCGGCGCGGTGGCGCCTTCGGCCAACTTCGGGTCCGGCACTGGCTTGACGCCGTCGAGCGGCACGCTCGATCCGCGCGAAGCCACCGTCGATCGGAACATCTGGGTGTTCGGCGATCCCGAGTACACCAACACCAGCGTTTTCTTGAACGGCGAGTTGCCGATCAACGACCAGGTCACCGCCTACGGGTTCGGTGGCTTCAATCGCCTGAAGGGAACGAGCTTCAACTTCTTCCGCCGGGCCGGTCAGGATGAAACCATCCGATCCCTCTATCCAGACGGCTTCGTGCCCTTGCAGGACATCAAGCTGCAGAACAATTCGGTGAACCTGGGCCTGCGCGGCGACGACGTCCTGGGCTTCAAGTGGGACCTGTCGACGGGGCTGGGCACCAGCATCAACGACATCGGCTACAGCAATTCCAACAACGTCTCGATGGGGCTGACCACGCCGACCACCTTCTATCGGGGTGGTTCGCGGTTCCGCCAGTGGACAACCAACCTCGACCTCACCCGTCAGCTGGATCTGGGCCTTGGCTCGCCCCTGAAGCTGGCCCTGGGGGCGGAATACCGGAAAGACTACTACGACCTCGTCGCCGGGGAGCTGGCGTCCTACGCCAACGGCGGCGGCCTGATCCTGGATGGGCCCAACGCCGGCAAACCAGCCCCGGTCGGGGCCCAGCCGGGCGGCGGCATCACGCCCGCCGACGCGGCCGCGGCCAACCGCACCGCCAAGGCGCTCTATGCCGAAATCGAGAAGGACTTCGGCGACCGCTTCATGATCGATGCGGCCATTCGATACGAGGACTACTCCGACTTCGGCAGCACGACCAACTACAAGGTCGCCGGACGGTTCGAACTGTTCGAGGGCCTGGCGGTGCGCGCCTCGGCGGGGTCTGGCTTCCGGGCTCCGGCGCTGGCCCAGTCGTACTTCGGCAACACCAACATCAGCTTCGTCAACGGCCAGCCGCTGAAGATCCTGACCGTACCGGTCAACACCGCCATCGGGGCGCTGGTCGGCACCAAGCCGCTCACGCCCGAGAAGTCCGACAACATCTCGGTCGGCGCGGTGTTCCAAGGCTTTGGTCTGTCCGGCTCCGTCGACTGGTACCGGATCGCTATCGACGACCGCATCGTCATGTCGTCGAACTTCCAGAGCACGGCGCTCACCACGCTGCTGGCCTCCAAAGGCTATTCGGGGATTTCGGCCGTCGCCTTCGAAAGCAACGCGGTCGACACCACCACCACCGGGGTCGACGTGACCGTCCGGCACAAGGCGGGCCTGGGCGATTTCGGCGAGCTGACCACGACCCTGGCGGCCAACTTCAACAAGACCCGCCTCGATCGCGTGGCCGGGACGCCCGCGCCGCTCGCCGCGCTCGGCATCGCCACGCCGCTGTTTGACCTCACCCAGCAGGTGCGCACCACCGACAGCACGCCCAAGGACAAGATCACCCTGAACTTCAACTGGGAGAAGGGGCCCTGGAGCGTCAACCTGACCGGAACGCGTTATGGCCAGGTCAGCCAGGTGGGCCTAACCGGCAAGACCCAGGCCCAGGTTGCTGCACTGATCCCCGGCTACAATGTAACCGTGGTGCCCTCGGCGCCCGGCTCGGCCAATTCCGACATTATCCAGCGCTTCCGCGCCGACATCGTCGCGGACCTGGACGTGGCCTGGCGTGTCAACGACAAGCTGCGCCTGTCGGCGGGGGTCAACAACGTCTTCGATAAGTATCCTGAAAAGCAGATCGCCTCGACAGCGGCCAGCGTGGCGGCCGGAACCAACGGCTCCGACAACAACGGCATCTTCCCTTACGCCTATGTCGCGCCGTACGGCGTCAACGGCCGCACCTACTACATCAAGACCAGCTATCGCTTCTAACCCCAGCGGACGGAGAGGCGAGGGCCTCTCCGTCCTGGAGAACCCGTATGCGCGCAATCCTCCCCCCGGCCATCCTGGCGGGTCTCCTCTGGCTGGCGGCGTCCCATGGGGCATTGGCCCAGGATCATGGCGCGCATGGCCATGCCCACGCCCCCGCGACGGCGACAACCGAGCAGCCCGCAGCCTATGGCGTCAGCCGAAAGGCGATCGCCTACTTCAACACACCCAATCGCCACGGGACGGCGCTTGACCCAAAGGCCGCGACCGATGTCGGCAAGGTCCGGCTGGACCTGGACGCCGAGGCCGACGTCATGGTCAGCTTCACCAGCGGTCTGGCCGCCGAAACCGGGGCGGGGTGTCCTTGTTCGGTCCGCGCGCTGTTGCGGGTCAACGACCAGGCGCCGGTTATCGTCAAGCGGGTCAATGTCGGGGCGCCCAGCGTCCAGACCGTCGATCGCTACGAGCACGACCGTCAGCCGGCCGATGGGTCCTTCGTCTTCACCCTGCCCAAGGGGCGGCACGATATCGCCCTGGTCATGCAGCCGGTGGACGGCGCGGGCACGGATCTCGAAGCCTACTACGTCAACCTGCAGGCCGTGCCCTATCCGACGGGGCGTTAGGTCGAGTTTCTGGATGCGGCATCTTGGCGCGTCGTGGCGAAGTTCTGGGGCGGGGATGTTAGGTATTGCCTAGCTTTTCTCAGTGTTCGCTGCGGCGCATCAAGTCGTCACTCAGTGTAATTGTATAACATGTAATCATATAACGCATTTCAATCTCGGCTAAGCAGAGGTATGCCAGCTCAGGATGGTTGGACTCGCACTCCATGGCTGGCAAGTCGGCGGAAACGCCGCAAAGCGGCGCTCGCGCCGTGGCCAGCCCGTGCGTTTCACCTTCGGTAAGGCCGTGGCGCTCTTCGTCACCGTCGTCTTCCTGATGGGCATCGTCATTTGCGGCCCGGCCGAACACGCGGCTCTGGAAACCGAGACGTCCGTGGCCTCCCAGGTCATGGCGTCGAACGTCCAGGCCCCGGCCGTGATCAAGGTCGCGGGCGACCAAAAGGTCCCTGTCAAGAAGACCCTCGCGGCCTGTACGGGCCATTGCTCGGCCCACAGCATCAGCCTGCCGGTGTCGTTCGCGCCCCAGACGGTCGCGTTCGAGGACCGTGCCGCCTGGCAGCCCGTGCAGGACCAGGGCCTGCTGATCGAGCGCCCCGTCCTTCTGGATCGTCCGCCTAGAGCCTGACGCGACCCTTCCGCCCATCGCGGCGGACCGTCTGCGTCTCAATCTCTAGGAACACATCTTCATGACTCTCATCATGCGTGGGCGGCTGCGTTTCGCGGCCGTGAGCGCGGCCGCGATCGTAGGCGCGTTGGCGTCCGCGACCGGCGCGGCCGCCGATCCGGCGCCGCCGTTCAAGGACCTGCTTACTCAAGCGCAGGCCAATGCGCCCAGGCTCGCCGAAGCGGCGGCCGGCGTTCGTCAAGCGGAAGGTCTGGCCCGCCAGGCCGGCGCCCGCCCCAATCCGACTGCCGGGGTGACCGTCGAGAACTTCAGCGGCAAGGGGATCTACAGCGGTACGAACAATGCCGAGACGACCTTCCAGCTGAGCCAGCCGCTCGAAGTCGGGGGCAAGCGCGACGCGCGGGTCGCCGCCGGTCGCGCCGCTCTCGATGCGGCGCGGGCGCGCCTGGTTCAGTCCAAGGCTGATTTCGCCTTCGCCCTGGCCGACGCCTACGCCCTGGCCGAGGCGGCCGAACGTCGTGTCGCCCTGGCTGACGAAGCCGTGACCCTGTCCGACGAGACGCTGCGCGCCTCGCGGGTCATGGTCGACGCCGGCAAGGAAGCCGAGCTACGCACCCTGCAGGCTCAAGCGGCCTTGACCGCCGCGCTGGCCTCCCGAGAAGAGGCTCGGGCCGAACGGACCGGCGCCTTCTCGCGGCTGACAGCCCTCGTCGGGTCGGCAACGCCCTTCACCTCGCTGAGCGACAGCCTGCTGACCAGCCCCAAGGTCACGAGCCAGCCCGGCGACATCGATGCGCTGTCGACCCCGGCGGTCGTAGCGGCGGAAGCCGACCGTGAAGCCGCCGCCCGGCGGGTGCGGATCGAACGAACCCGCGCGGTGCCGGACGTCACGGTATCGGCTGGCATTCGCCGCTTTAGCGGCGACGACTCCACGGCCCTGGTCGCTGGCGTCTCGCTGCCCATCCCGGTCTTCGACCAGAACCGCGGCAACATCACCGCCGCTCAGGGCGAGCTGCAGGCGGCCGAGGCCCGGCTTAACGCTGCCCGCTTCGACGCCGAGGCCGACATCCGCACGGCCCGGTTCCAGCTCGGCGCCGCCCAATCGCGGGCCAACGCGGCGAGCGAAGGCGAAACCAGTGCGGCCGAAGCCTTCCGTCTTACCCGCATCGCCTACGAGTCCGGCAAGGCCCCCCTGGTCGAGCTGATCAATGCGCGCCGGTCTCTGGCCGAAGCGCGCGACCAAACCATCCAGGCCCAGCTGGCGCGCGTCCGCGCCGAGGCCGACCTGGCGCGCCTGCAAGGCCGCCTCTTCGGAGACCGTTGATGCCCAAGTCCAATTCCTCGAACCGGCAGTTGTTGCTGGGCGGCGCGGCCGTCGTGGTCGTCGCCATCGCCGCCTTCTCGGTCGGAAAGATGTCCGGCGGCAAACCCGCCGAGACACCGGCGACCGAAAAGCCCGCGGCAGCCGCGGAAGCGGCCGGACCGCAAAACCTGGCCATGGGTCCCGAGCGTATCACCGCCTCGGGCGTCCAGCTGCAGACGGTCAACACTGGCGGCCTGGCCGCCGAGGTCGTCGCTCAGGCCACCGTCGAAGCCGAACCGGGCGGTGAGGCGGCCCTGACCGCCCGCGCCGCCGGCTCGATCACCCGCATCACCAAGCGCCTCGGCGACCCCGTGCGGGCCGGCGAGACCCTGGCCCTGGTCTCCAGCCGCGAGGCCGCCCAGATCTCGGCCGACCGCAGCGTCGCCTCGGCCAAGGCCGACCTGGCCCGCAAGAACCTGGCCCGTGAGAAGCGTCTCTTCGAACAGAAGGTCAGCCCGCGCCAGGACTATGAGACCGCCCAGGCCGAAGTGGCCGTGGCCGAGGCCGAGGCCCGTCGCGCCGCGACCGCGGCCGGCGCCTCGGCGGTATCGGGTGGCTATGTCGCCGTCATCAGCCCGATCAACGGCCGCGTGACCGCCATGACCGCCAGCCTGGGCGCCTTCGTCGCGCCGGAGACCGAACTCTTCCGCATCTCCGACCCGGCCAAGATCCAGGTCAACGCCTCGGTTACCGCCGTCGACGCCCGGCGCATTCAGCCCGGCGACCAGGCCATCGTCGAGACGACCGGCGGCGAAACCCGCACCGCCGTCGTCCGCTCCGTGACGCCAGGCGTGAACGAGGAAACCCGCAGCGCCACGGTCGTCCTGACCCTGACGGGCGGGGCAGGGCAGTTGCAGCCGGGCCAGCTGGTCCGCGCCCGCATCACCTCGCGCCAATCGACCTCGAGCGGGATCGTCGTGTCCGAAGAGGCCGTCCAGACGGTCAACGGCAACGACGTGGTGTTCGTGCGGACAAAGGAGGGCTTCCGTGTCCAGCACGTGCTGGCCGGTCAGCGCAGCGGCGGACGTGTCGTCATCGTCGATGGTCTGAAAGGCGGCGAGACCCTGGCGGTCAAGAACGCCTTCTTGCTCAAGGCCGAACTCGGCAAGAGCTCGGAAGAAGACTGACCCCTAACCGCTATTCTGGAGACACGCCGAAATGATCGGTCGCTTACTCTCGATGTCGGTGAAGGGGCGTTGGTACGTCCTGCTTCTCACCGTCATCATCGCACTCCTCGGCACGTGGCAGCTGACCAAGCTGCCCATCGACGCCGTTCCCGACATCACCAACAACCAGGTGCAGATCAACACCGTCGCCGGCGCGCTTTCGCCGGTCGAAATCGAAAAGCGGGTGACCTTCCCGGTGGAAACGGCCCTGGCCGGCATCCCCGGCCTGGAGACCACCCGCTCGATCTCGCGCAACGGCTTCTCGCAGGTCACCGCGATCTTCTCGGAGAAGACCAACCTCTACTTCGCCCGCCAACAGGTGGCCGAGCGTCTGACCCAGGCGGGCGATAGCCTGCCAGCCGGGATCCAGCCGCAGATCGGGCCCGTCACCACGGGCCTCGGCGAGGTCTACATGTACTCGGTCGAGTACGCCAATCCGGGCGGCAAGGGCGCCAAGGTTCGTGACGGCCAGACCGGCTGGCAGAGCGACGGCGCCTATCTGACGCCGGAGGGCGAACGCCTCACCGACGCCACCTCGCAGGGCGCGTATCTGCGCACCATCCAGGACTGGGTCGTTCGTCCGCAACTGCGCACCGTCAAGGGCGTGGCCGGCGTCGACTCCATCGGCGGCTTCCAAAAGCAGTATGTGGTCGAACCCGACCCGGCCAAGCTCGTCGCCTACGGCGTCTCCTACACCGATCTGGCCAAGGCCCTGGAAGGCGCCAACCTCTCCGTCGGCGCCAACTTCATCCAGCGCGCGGGCGAGGCCTATCTGGTCCGGGCCGACGCAAGGGTGCGCACGCTGGACGAGATCCAGAACGCCATCATCGCCACCCGCCGCACCGTGCCCGTCGCCGTCAAGGACGTCGCCACCGTGCGGGTCGGCGGTGACCTGCGCACCGGCGCAGCCAGCAAGAACGGCGAAGAAGTCGTTGTCGGCACCGCCCTGATGCTGATCGGCGAAAACAGCCGCTCGGTCGCCAAGTCGGTCGGCGATAAGCTCGTCGATGTTCGCAAGGCCCTGCCGAATGGCGTGGTGATCACCACCGCGCTCGACCGCTCGGTGCTGGTCAACGCCACCATCAAGACCGTTGAACGCAACCTGACCGAAGGCGCCATCCTGGTCGCCGCGACCCTGTTCCTGCTGCTCGGCAACGTCCGCGCGGCCTTCATCGCCGTGCTGATCATCCCGCTGTCCTTCGTGATGATGGCCATCGGCATGAACGAGCTGAAGGTGCCCGGCAACCTGATGAGCCTGGGGGCGCTGGACTTCGGCCTGATCGTCGACGGCACCGTCATCATCATCGAAAACTGTCTGCTACGCCTGGCCGAGCGCCAGCACCACGAAGGCCGCCTGCTGCGACTGCCCGAACGCCTGGAAACCGTGCTGCGCGCGGCCCAGGAAATGATCCGTCCGACCGTCTTCGGCCAGGCGATCATCTTCTTGGTCTTCGCCCCGCTGCTGACCTTCACGGGCGTGGAAGGCAAGACCTTCTCGCCGATGGCCATCACCATCATGCTGGCCCTGGGCGCGGCCTTCATCCTGTCGCTGACCTTCGTTCCGGCTCTCGTCGCCATCCTGATGCGCGGCAAGATCTCGGAGAAGGAAGTCAAGGTGATCGCCGTCTCCAGGCAGCGTTATGAGCCTGTCCTGAAGCGCGTGGTCGATCGTCCCTGGCCGTTCATCGGCGGCGCGGTGGCGCTCTTCCTGGTCGCCGGCGTGGTCTACACGACGCTGGGCCAGGAGTTCATCCCGCAGCTGGACGAAAAGAACGTCGCCATGGGCTCGCTGAAGATCCCGTCGACGGCGCTCGAACAGTCGCTGACCATGCAGCGCCAGGTCGAAAAGAACGTCTCGTCCCTGCCTGAAGTGGAGATGATGTTCTCCAAGACCGGCACGGCCGAGGTCGCCACCGACCCGATGCCGCCCAACGCCTCGGACGGCTTCATCATCCTCAAGCCGCAAAAGGAGTGGCCCAAGACCGTCGAGAACAAAGCCGGTGTCGTTCAACGCATCGAGGCCAAGGTCGCGCCGCTGCTGGGCAACAGCTTCGAAGTCACCCAGCCCATCCAGATGCGCTTCAACGAGCTGATCGCCGGTGTGCGCGGTGACGTCGCCATCAAGCTTTATGGCGATGATCTGGACAAGATGAGCGCCACCGCCGCCAAGATCGGCGCGGTGCTGGAGTCGATCCAAGGCGCTGAAGGCGTTCGCGTCGAACAGGTCGGCGGGGCTCCCACCCTGGACGTCAAGTTCGACCGGGCCGCCATCGCCCGCTTTGGTCTCAGCATCGACCAAGTCGCCGACACCGTGGCCACGGCCATGGGCGGGCGCCAGGCAGGCGATGTCTTCGAGGGTGACCGCCGCTTCGACATCACCGTCCGCGTGCCGATGGCCCAGCGCAACGACCTGGACGCCCTGGGCGCCCTGCCGGTCATGCTGCCGGCCGGCGACAGTGGTGTGCAACGTTCGGTGCCGCTGCGCGAGCTGGTGCAGTTCCGCTTCTCCGATGGTCTGAACCAGATCAGCCGCGAGGACGGCAAGCGCCGGGTGGTCATCCAGGTCAACGTGCGGGGCCGCGACATCGGTTCGTTCGTCACCGAAGCCCGTACAAAGGTCGAAGCCGTCCAGCTTCCGACCGGCTACTGGCTGACCTGGGGCGGCCAGTTCGAGAACCTGAAGGCCGCCACCCAACGCCTGTCGATCGTCGTGCCGCTGTGCTTCGCGCTGATCTTCCTGGTGCTCTACATGGCGCTGGGCGGGTTCGGACCCGCAGCCTCGGTGTTCGCGGCGATCCCGCTCGGACTTTCGGGCGGTGTGTTCGCCCTGGCGCTGACGGGGATCACATTCTCGATCTCGGCCGCCGTCGGCTTCATCGTTCTGGCCGGCGTCGCGGTTCTCAACGGCCTGGTCGTCATGACCAGCGTCCGAGAGCGCCTCGAAGCGGGCGTGCCCGTGGCCCAGGCGATCTACGAGGGCTCGGTCGAGCGCTTCCGTCCGGTTCTGATGACGGGCCTCGTCCCGGCCATCGGTTTCATCCCGATGGCCCTGGCCAGCGGGACCGGCGCCGAAGTGCAAAAGCCCCTGGCCATGGTGGTCATCGGCGGCCTGGTCACGGCCACCGCCGTGACCCTGCTCGTCTTGCCCGCCATCGCCAATCTCATCCTCCAACTGGGGTCTGGTCGGAAGACCCCAGACGAGGGTCCGGCCGCGTCGGATTTGAGCACGACGCACTAGCCGGGGCGCCGGCGCGGCCCCTCAGCCCCCACAGCGTCGCGCCGGCGCATCACCTTCAAACGCCCCGAGGGCCAAGCCTTCGGGGGCCGTAATCACCAAGAGGAGACGCCTATGCAAACCCCCGGACAAGCGGTCCTTCTCCGCATCTACACCGACGAAAACGCCCTGGTCGGCGACCGGTCCCTGATGGACGTCATCGTCCAGCGCGCGCAGGCCAATCGACTGGCCGGCGCCACGGTCCTGCGCGGCCGCAAGGGCTTTGGCGAGTCCGCGCGCATGCATGAGCCTCGGCCGCTGGACTTCAATGACAACCTGCCGGTGGTGATCGAGTTCGTCGACGAGGAAGCCCGCTTGCGCGAGTTCCTGACCAAGCTCGACGATCTCAAGGACATCGGCCTCGTCACCTTCGAGAAGGTCGAGGTGTTGCGTTACGGCGGCCATCACGTCGAGCCGCACCGGTAGGAGCGAGCGCCATGACCAGCAAGTCTGCGCATGCCCATGAAGGCCATGACCATGGCGATCAGGGCGACCACAAGCATGGCGACGGGGAGGGCGGCCATGGCCACGCCCATGGTGGGCTGTTTGGCGAGCGAACCGAACTCATCTTCGCCCTGCTGTGCGGCGCGACGCTGCTGGTCGGGTGGCTGATCAGCCTCAAGGCCGATGGGTGGATGCCGCTGGCCTTCTACTTGGCGGCCTACCTGTTCGGCGGCTGGTTCACCCTGACCGAGGCGATCGAAAACCTGCGCAAGCGCAAGTTCGAGATCGACACCTTGATGCTGGTGGCCGCCGCCGGGGCCGCGGCGCTCGGGCAATGGGCTGAGGGCGCACTGCTGCTCTTCCTGTTCAGCATGGGCCACTCGCTGGAACACTATGCCATGGGCCGGGCCCGCCGGGCGATCGAGGCCCTGGCCAAGCTGGCCCCCGAGCGCGCCACGGTCCGCCGTGACGGCAAGACCGAGGACGTCGCCGTCGAGGCCCTGGAGATCGGTGACATCATCCTGGTCCGGCCCAATGAGCGCATCGCCGCCGACGGCGTCGTCGTGGCGGGCGACAGCAGCGTCAACCAGGCCCCGGTCACCGGCGAAAGCGTGCCCGTCGACAAGCGCGCCAGCGCCGATCGCGATCTCGACTTCGCCAAGGCCAGCGCGGAATACCGTGTGTTCGCCGGCACCATCAATGGCGCGGGCGCGCTCGACATCCGCGTGGCCCGCAAGGCCGGCGAGAGCACCCTGGCCCGCGTGGTGCGCATGGTCGCCGAGGCCGAGGCCCAGCGCTCGCCCACCCAGCGCTTCACCGACCGGTTCGAGAAGGTCTTTGTTCCGGCCGTGCTGGTCCTGGTCGCGACCCTGATGCTGGCCTTCCTGGTGCTCGATGAGCCCTTCAGCCGCAGCTTCTACCGCGCCATGGCCGTGCTGGTGGCCGCCAGCCCCTGTGCTCTCGCCATTTCGGTGCCCAGTGCGGTGCTGAGCGGCGTGGCCCGGGCCGGCCGCGGCGGCGTCCTGGTCAAGGGCGGCGGTCCGCTGGAGAACCTGGGCACCCTGACGGCCCTGGCTTTCGACAAGACCGGCACCCTGACCGAAGGCAAGCCCAAGCTGACCGATATCGTCCCGGCCCAAGGCGTCGAGGAAGACGAACTGCTGGCCATCGCCGTGGCGGTCGAGGCGCTCAGCGACCACCCGCTGGCCGCCGCCGTCGTGCGCGACGGCGAGGCCAAGCTGAACGGCCAGGCCCGCCGGGAAGCCACCAGCATCAAGAGCCTGACAGGGCAGGGGATCCAGGCGCAGGTGGACGGCAAGTCCGCCGTGATCGGCAAGCCAGGCCTGTTCGAAGCCGAGGGGCCGCGACCGCCGGAAGATGTGTGGAGCGAGGCCCAGAAACTGGAAGCCAATGGCCGCACCGTCGTCATGGTGCGCCATGGCGACCGATATCTTGGCGTGCTCGGCCTGATGGACACGGCCCGTCCGGCGGCGCGCGACGTCATTAAGCGCCTGCGATCCCTCGGGATCACCCGGATGATCATGCTGTCAGGCGACAACCAGTCGGTCTCCGACGCCATTGCCCGTGATCTGGGTCTCGATGAGGCCCGTGGCGGTCTGATGCCGGAGGACAAGGTCGCCACGATCAAGGCCCTGCGCGAGCAGTTCGGCAAGGCCGCGATGGTCGGCGACGGCGTCAACGACGCCCCGGCCATGGCCAATGCCACGGTCGGCATCGCCATGGGCGCGGCTGGCTCGGACGTGGCCCTGGAGACCGCCGATGTCGCCTTGATGGCCGATGACCTGAACCATCTGCCGTTCGCGGTGGGGCTCAGCCGAAAGACGAGCGGCATCATCCGCCAAAATCTCTGGGTCAGCCTGGGCATGGTCGCGGTGCTGATCCCGGCGACCTTGTTTGGCTTGAAGATCGGCGAGGCGGTGATCTTCCACGAAGGCTCGACCCTGCTGGTCGTGGCCAACGCCCTGCGCCTCCTGGCTTACAAGGAGCGCCGGGCATGAGCGTCCCTGAATCCCACGACGAGGCCGCGGCCTGGGCCCGCCGTTCGGCCCGCCGCGCCCTATTCGCCCTGGTGGCCGCGATGGTGTTTCTCGCCGCAACCATCGCCGTGGCGGTGATCGGCATGGGGCATCGGCCATGATCGGGCATCGATCCGTCCCGGCCATGGCGCTTGGCCTGGCCATGATTGGCGCATCGATCGCCGGCTCGGCCCTGGCCGACACCATCGACAAGCCGATCGCGCTTTCGACCCCGCGCGGCTTTGTGCTGGACTCGGTCCGCGCCGTCGCCGAGGGCCAGGGCGTGCGCTTCCACGGCGCGGTCTGCCGACGCACCGCCGGTCCCGCGCCGCGCTTCGTGCGAGCCGATCGCCTCGATCGCGACGGCCACATCCTGAGCACCGCGTCGAAGGTCCTTTGGGATCTGCGCGGGCGCGAGCGCCACTGCACGTTCTTCGACTTGCCCACGGCCAGTCCGCCGATAGACGGCGAGCTGTTCCGTGTCTGCTTGCTTTCCACGAACCGCCCGTGCCCGGAGCCCGTCGTGGCCCCATCGGGCGCGGGCGACAAGGCGACGAAAGGCCGCCCATGATCATAGAATCAGAGATCGATATCGCCGCGCCCCCGACCAAGGTCTGGCGAACCTTGACGGAGTTTGGCGCCTATCCGCGCTGGCACCCGCACTGGGAGATCGAAGGCGTGCCGGTGCAGGGCGCTAGGGTCTATATCCGCATCGGTTCGAACCCGGAGAAGCGGCTGCGGTTCAGGGCCAAGGTGATCGGCATGGCGCCGGCCGAGGAAGTCGCGTTCCAGTCGGGGCCGTTCTTCGCGCGATCGTACGAATACTTCCGGCTCGAACCGAGTGCGCGCGGCACCTTGCTTCGCCACACCAACGAGATCACCGGTTTGGCGGCCTTGCAGTTCAAGTTTAAGGCTGAGCACGAAAAGTTGGTTAGAATCTACAACTTCCGGCTGGAAGCTCTCGCGAAATATATCACCACCAGCACGCCTTTGCGTGCAGTGACCCGGTCACGTCCGCGGACCCGGATCTGACCCTTGCGGCTGCGCTGATGCGCCACGCCAAGTGTATCTTGTAACGTATTTCCTCGACGCAACACGGACGCTATAGGCCCTTTTATGTTCGACGTGCCGACATGGCTGAAGACTTGGACGGGAGCGCTTTTCGCGTGCCTGCTGGTGCTCGCCGTCGCCGCGCCGTCGTTCCGGTTGGACGTCTGTCCGCCGGAGACGTCGGTGACCGCCGAGCATGGCGCCGCGGCTGAAGCCGCGAGCTTCACCCAGATCGACGACCAGGACGCGGCGGACGCCTCGGACGCCAAAGGCGGCGAACCGGGCGGTCACTGCCACCATGTGCCTCAGCTGATGAACCCGGTCGTTGGGGCGCAGCACGTCGTGTCCGCCGACCGTATCCGGTTGGTCGCCTCGGCCCTCAACATGCCGCCCTCGCGCATGCCTGACGGCCCCAACGAGCCCCCTCGAGCCTGACCCTGGCCGCGCCTTCGCGCGCGTAATCGCCATCGTCAGTTCTCACACAGGGACCTCCCATGCATTCCCGTTATGCCCGGCCCGCTGCCGTTCTCGGCGCGGTTCTGGCGCTCGCCGGTGTCGGCGCGTTCTCGCGCGCCGCTGCCGAGCCGCTCACCCTGGACGCCGCCATTTCGCGCGCCCAGACCCAGTCACCGCTTGTCACGGCCGCCGAAGCTTCGGTGAAGGCGGCGGAAGGCCGCGCGCGCCAGGCTGGCCTGATGCCCAACCCCGAAGCCGGCCTCCAATCGGAGAACTTCGCCGGCTCGGGCCCCTATGGCCGGTTCGGCGCCGCCGAAACCACCGCCACGATTAGCCAGCGCCTGGAGCTGGGCGGCAAGCGCCGCACCCGCGCCGCCGCCGCCAATGCCGAAGTCGATGCCGCCCGTATCGGCTTCACCATCGCCAAGGCCGACCTGACCCAGGAAGTTCGGGTCCGTTACGCGGAGGCGTTGGCCGCCCAGGATCGCCTGGTCCTGGCGCGTGAAACCGCCGCCCGCGCCGAGGGGCTGTCCAAGGTCGCCGGCACCCTGGTCGAGGCCGGACGCGAGCCGCCGCTGCGGGCCTTGCGCGCCGAAGCCGCCAGCCGCGAAGCGGCCGCTGCGGTGATCGCCGCCGAAGCCGAGGCGCTGGCCGCCCGGCGCGCGCTCGTCACCCTCTGGGGCGACGCGGGCGAGACGATCGAGCTTGTGCGCGGTCAGGACCCGGCCGCGCCCCCCCAGACCACGATCGATCCCAGCGAGACCCTGGACGTGCGCCAGGCGCGCGCGGACCTCGAAACGGCCCGCGCCGTCATCGATCGCGAGCGCGCCGCCGGCCGCCCGGACCTGACGGTTCAGGCCGGCGTGCGGCGGTTCGAGCAGACCGGCGACTCGGCGATGATCGTCGGCTTCACGGCCCCGATCCCGATCTCCAATCGCAACCAGGGCACGGTCGCGGCCGCTCGCGCCGACGCGACCGCCGCCGAGGCGCGTGAGCGCCTGGCGCTGGCTCGCTCGGTCCGGGCGGTGCGTGACGGCGAAGCCTCGCTGCGCGCGGCCAATGCCCGGCTGGAAGTGCTCGACAGCAAGATCGTCCCGCAGGCCCAAACCGCCGTCGATCTGGCGCGCGGTGGCTTCGAGGCGGGGAAGTTCTCGCTGCTCGAAGTCCTCGACGCGCAAGGCGCCCTGACGACCGCCCGCACCGAACTCATCGCCGCGCGCCTCGAACGCGCCAAGGCGCTGGCCGCGCTCGAACGCGCCGCCGCGCAATAGGAAAGCTCACCATGAAGTCCAACGATAGAAAGACCCTGCTGACGGCCGTGGCGGTCAGCGCCGTCCTGGCCGCCGGCGCCGGCGTGCTGATCGGCAAGACCATGCTGTCCTCGCCCGCCAAGGACGCCCCGGCCGCCGAGGCCAAGGAAGATCACGCCGGCGAAAAGCCCCATGTCGCGATGACCGCCGAGCGCATCGCCGCCGACGGCATCCAGCTGGTGACCCTGGCCGGCGGCGGGCTCGATGCGGCCGTTCCGGCCCAGGCCACGGTGGTGGCCACGCCCAATGGCGCGGCGATCCTGGCGGCTCGCGCCGACGGGGCCATCGTTCGTATCAACAAGCGCCTGGGCGACCCCGTCGCCGCCGGCGAGGTGATCGCCGCCATCGAGAGCCGCGACGCCGCCGCCATCAGCGCCGACCGGAGCGCCGCGGCCGCCAAGGCCGCCGCCGCCCGCCAGGCCCTGGTCCGTGAGCAGCGCCTGTTCGAGGCCAAGATCACCGCTCGCCAGGACCTGGAAGCCGCCCAGCGCGAGGCCGCCATCGCCGAGTCCGAGCTGCGGCGCGCGAGCGGCGCCAGCGCCGCCGCTGGCGTCAGCGGCAATGGCCGCACCCTGGCCGTGACCAGCCCGATTTCGGGCCGGATCACCGCCGCCACCGCCACCCTCGGCGCCTATGTCGCCGCCGGCTCCGAACTCTTCCGGGTCGCCGATCCGGGCCGCATCGAGATCCAGGCCGCGCTCCCGGTCGCCGACGCCCAGCGCGTCAAGCCCGGCGACGCGGCCGTGGTCGAGACCGCAAGCGGTTCGGTGAACGCCACCGTGCGCAGCATCACCCCGGCGCTGGACGCCGAGAACCGTTCGGCTACCGCCGTACTGGCCGTCAGTGGCGAAGCCCCGATGCTGACCCCCGGCCAGGCGCTGCGCGCGCGCATCACCCCGCGCGGCGCCGCCGCCAGCGTCAGCGGCCGCATCTCCGCACCAGACGAGGCCGTCCAGACCGTCAATGGCGCCGAGGTCGTCTTCGTGCGCACCAAGAACGGCTTCGAGCCGCGCCCGGTCCGGGTCGGTCGCCGTGGCGGCGGCCAGGTCGAGATCCTCTCGGGCGTGCGCACCGGCGAGCAGATCGCCGGCAAGGGCGCTTTCCTGCTGAAGGCTGAACTCGGCAAGGGGGAGGCGAGCCATGAAGACTAAGCTCATCCTCGCCGCGGCCGCCCTGGTCGCTTCGCTCACCACCTCAACGGCCCAAGCCAAGGATGCGGTGACGATCGACCGTGTCGGCGGCCGCACCGTCGAGATCATCACCGCCTCGGCGCGCGATACCGGCAACGGCCTGCGCGTGTCGGGCCTGGTCCGACGCGCGCCAGGCCGCAGCCTGCCGCCGGTCACCGCCCACCTCGACGTCAGCGCCTTCGATCCCGACGGGCACTGGGCGATCACCGTCCCCACGCGCCTGGCGGCGCTCAGCCCCCAGCGCACCGACCGGGAGCCGGCTCGCTTTGAAGCGACCTTTCCGCTGCTTCAGCTGGCCTCGGTGACCAAGCTGGAAGTCCGCTATCAGGACAAGCCCCACGCCATGGAAACCGGCGAGGTGGCCCGATGATCGGCCGTATCCTCGACCTTTCGGTCCGCTTCCGGTGGGCCGTCATCGCCCTGGTCACGCTGGTCGCGGCCCTAGGCGTCTACAACCTCGTGCGCCTGCCGATCGACGCGGTGCCCGACATCACCAACAAGCAGGTCCAGATCAACACCGTCTCGGGAACCCTGGCCCCGGCCGAGGTGGAAAAGCTCGTCACCTTCCCGGTGGAGACGGCCATGGCCGGCATCCCTGGCCTGGAGTCCACGCGCTCGATCTCGCGCAACGGCTTTTCCCAGGTGACGATCGTCTTCAAGGAAAAGACCGACATCTACTTCGCCCGCCAGCAGGTGGCCGAGCGCCTGACCCAGGTGCGCCAAAGCCTGCCGGCCGGAGCCGAACCGGCCATGGGCCCGATCTCCTCGGGTCTGGGCGAGGTCCTGATGTGGACCGTGGCCTTCGAGCATCCGGGCGGCAAGGGCGCCAAGGTCACCGAAGGTTCGCCCGGCTGGCAGAGCGACGGGTCCTACCTGACCTCGACGGGGGAGCGGCTTTCCGATCCCACGGCCCAGGCGGCGTTCCTGCGCGAAGTGCAGGACTGGATCGTCCGGCCCCAGATGCGCTCGGTCGCGGGTGTGGCCGGTGTCGACTCCATCGGCGGCTTCGAAAAGCAGTTCATCGTCCAGCCCGATCCGACCCGCATGGCCTCGGTCGGCGTCTCGTTCAACGACCTGGCCAAAGCCCTGGAGGCGGCGAACCTCGCCGTCGGCGCCAACTTCGTCGAGAAGGGCGGGGAAGCCTTCCTCGTTCGCGCCGACGCCCGCGTCCGCACGGTCGACGAGATCGCCAACGCCACGGTCGCGGCGCGTGAAGGTGTCTCGATCCGCGTGCGTGACGTCGCCACCGTCAAGCTCGGCGGCGCCCTGCGCACCGGTGCGGCTTCGGAGAACGGCGAAGAGGTCGTTGTCGGCACCGTGCTGATGCTGACCGGCGAGAACAGCCGCACCGTCGCGGGCGCCTCGGCCGAGAAGCTGACCGAGGTGGCCAAGAGTCTGCCGGTCGGCGTGAAGGTCCAGGTGGTCTACGACCGCTCCAAGCTGGTCGGCGCGACCATCAAGACCGTCGAAAAGAACCTGACCGAAGGCGCTCTGCTTGTCATCGTGGTGCTGTTCCTGCTGCTCGGGAACTTCCGCGCCGCCCTGATCACCGCCCTGGTCATCCCGCTGTCGATGCTGATGACCGCCATCGGCATGAACAAGCTGGGCGTCTCGGGCAATCTGATGAGCCTGGGCGCGCTGGACTTTGGTCTGATCGTCGACGGCGCCGTGATCATCGTCGAAAACGCCTTGCGGCGCCTGGCCGAGCGCCAGCACCACGAGGGCCGTCTCCTGACGCTGTCCGAGCGCCTGGGCGAAACCCGCGAAGCCGCCCGCGAGATGATCTCGCCCACCGTCTATGGCCAGGCGATCATCCTCCTGGTCTACGCCCCACTGCTGACCTTCACCGGCGTGGAGGGCAAGACCTTCTCGCCGATGGCCATCACCGTGATGCTGGCCCTGGCCGGCGCCTTCGTGCTGTCGCTGACCTTCATCCCGGCCATGATCGCCCTGTTGATCAACGGCAAGGTGGCCGAGAAGGAAGTCGCGCCGGTCCGCTGGACCAAGTCCCGCTATGAGCCGCTGCTGCACAAGGTCGTGGCCAAGCCCTGGCCGGTGATCGGCGGCGCGGTGGCGCTCTTTGTCCTGGCCGCCGTGACCTTCGGGTTCCTGGGCCGGGAGTTCACGCCTCAGCTCGACGAGAAGGACATGGCCGTCCAGGCCCTGCGCATCCCGTCGACCTCGCTGGAGCAGTCGCTGCGCATGCAGCGCCGGATCGAGCGCGTCGTGGCGGGTTTCCCCGAAGTGGCCTTCGTCTACTCCAAGACCGGCACGGCCGAGGTCGCCAGCGACCCCATGCCGCCCAATGCCTCGGACGCCTTCATCATCCTCAAGCCCAAGGACGAATGGCCCAATAAGAATGAGACCAAAGCCGAGCTGATCGGCCGCATCGAGAACAAGCTGGAAGGCCTGACGGGCAACGCCTACGAGTTCAGCCAGCCGATCCAGATGCGCTTCAACGAGCTGATCGCCGGCGTGCGCGGCGACGTGGCGATCAAGGTTTATGGCGACGATCTCGACGCCATGAGCCGCACCGCCGAAGAGATCGCCACGGTCCTGCGGACGGTGAAGGGCGCGGCGGACGTCAAGGTCGAGCAGACCTCGGGCTTCCCGACCCTGGACGTCCAGCTCGATCGCGACGCCATCGGTCGCCTCGGCCTGACGGTCGAGGAGGTCGCCGACACCCTGGCCGTGGCCATGGGCGGCCGCGAGGCCGGCCTGGTCTTCCAGGGCGACCGACGCTTCGACGTGGTGGTCCGCTTGCCGGACGCCAGCCGCAACGACCTGGACGCCGTCGGCGCCCTGCCGGTCATGCTGCCTGAGCGGGCAGGGGGCGGCGCCCGCGCCTCGGTGCCTCTGCGCGACGTGGCCAAGTTCTCCTATTCGGAAGGCCTCAACCAGGTCAGCCGCGAGAACGGCAAGCGTCGCGTCGTGGTCCAGTCGAATGTTCGCGGCGCGGACCTGGGCTCGTTCGTCACGCAGGCCCAGCAGAAGGTCGATGCGCAGGTCAAGCTGCCGGCCGGCTCCTGGCTGGTCTGGGGTGGTCAGTACGAGAATCTGAAGGCCGCCCAAGGCCGCCTGGCGCTCGTGGTCCCGCTCTGCTTCCTGCTGATCTTCGGCCTGCTCTACATGGCCCTGGGCGGCATCGCGCCGGCCGCGGCCGTGTTCTCGGCGATCCCGCTGGCCCTGGCCGGCGGCGTCTTCGGCCTGGCCTTGCGCGGGATCCCGTTCTCCGTCTCGGCCGCCGTCGGCTTCATCGCGCTCTCGGGCGTGGCGGTGCTGAACGGCCTGGTCATGATGACCGCCATCCGACAGCGCCTCGCCACCGGCATGCCGCTGGAGAAGGCGATCATCGACGGGGCCATGGAGCGGCTGCGGCCGGTGATGATGACCGGTCTGGTCGCCTCGCTGGGCTTCGTGCCCATGGCCCTGGCGACCGGCACCGGCGCGGAGGTCCAGCGTCCGCTGGCCACCGTCGTCATCGGCGGGCTGATCACCGCCACGGCCCTCACGCTCTTCGTCCTGCCGGCGATCTGCCGCTTCGTCCTGCGTAAGGCCGAAATCCGGAGACCCGCCGACGCCTAAGACCAAGGCGGCGCGCCGGACAAGCTCCGGCGCGCCGCCCGTTCTTCATATCCACCCACGGAGCACTTGAATGAGTAAGCCGATCGAAGGGGGAAGCACGGCGATCGCCGTGTCGGGACTGCAAGCCCAGAAGAAGCGTATCCAGATCCTGGCCGAGAACATCGCCAACGCGAACTCGACCGCCAGAACCCCCGGCGGCGAGCCCTATCGCCGCCAGATCCCGGTGTTCAAGGTCGAGCCGATGGGCGGCGATGAGGGCGTGGTGTTGAGCGGCGTGAAAGCCGATCCCAAACCATTCCCTCAAGCCTACGACCCCGGCCACCCAGCGGCCAACGCCGCCGGTTACGTGCTGCTGCCCAACGTCAACAGCCTGGCCGAGAGCCTCGACCTCAAGCAGGCTATGAAAGCCTATGAGGCCAATCTCAACGTCCTCGATACCCAGGACGCGATGGAGAAAGCGACCCTCTCCATCCTCGACAAGAAATAGACGCGGGGGAGCGCGCGCGAAGCTCCCATTTGGCGGGTTTCGTGCGTTGATCCCTCAAACTTGGCAGGCGCGTTTCGGCGCACGTGAAGAGGAGAGGTTTTCAATGGGAGCTGGACACGATCACGGCGCGAGCCAGGCGAACGGCAAGCGGCTTGCCATAGCCCTGGCGCTGACCTCGACATTCCTGATCGCTGAGGTCGTCGCCGGCATCGCCTTCAACAGCCTGGCGCTGCTGTCAGACGCCGCGCACATGTTCACCGACGCCGCCGCCCTGGCCATCGCCCTGGCGGCGATCCGGGTCGGCCAGCGCAAGCCCACCGAGGACTTCACCTTCGGCTATCGGCGCTTCGAGATCCTCGCGGCGGCTTTCAACGCCATCCTGCTGTTCGGCGTCGCCATCTATGTTCTGGTCGAAGGCGTCAAGCGCATCCTCAACCCCGAGCCCGTCGGCTCGGTGGGGATGTTCATCGTCGCGGCGCTGGGCCTGGTCATCAACCTGATCTCCATGCGCCTTCTGGCCAGCCACAAGGACAAGAGCCTCAACGTCAAGGGCGCCTATCTCGAGGTCTGGGCCGATATGCTCGGCTCGCTGGGCGTGGTCGTCGGGGCCATCGTCATCAAGATCACCGGCTGGCGGTTCGTCGACCCGATCGTGGCCATCGGCATCGGCCTGTGGGTGCTGCCGCGGACCTGGATCCTTTTGAAGGACACCACCCGAATCCTCCTGGAAGGCGCGCCTCCCGGAATGGCCCTGGCCGGCGTGCGCAAGGCCATTACCGAGGCCCCTGGCGTGGCCAGCGTTCACGAGCTGCATCTGTGGACCACGGGCGCGGACCAGGCGGTCTGCACCGTCCATGTCGTGCTGACAGAGGGAGCGCAGGGCGAGGCCGTGCGCACGGCGATCGCCACCCGACTAGAGACCGACTTCGACCTGCACCACGTCACCATCCAGACCGAAGTGACCGAGTGCGGAGAGGAGGGGCGGCACGCTTAGGCGGCCGGCCCTCAATCTGCTGGCCGCCCCAGACCTTGGGGCGCGCCAGACTTTAGAGCGTGAGGTGACGCGTGAACGAAGACGACCTGCACATCCTGCGGATCTACCTGGACGCCGGCGCGACCCTGAACGGGGTCGCCTATGACGCGGTACTTATGGCGCGCGCCCGCGAGATGGACATCGCCGGCGCGGCGGTGCTGCGTATCGAAGAAGCCTTTGGCGAGGCGGTGCTGCACGGCGCCAAGGCCCGCGACCTGGCTCCCGAACAGCATCTGATCGTCGAGATGGTCGACAGCCGCGCCAAGCTCGACGCCTTGGCCGCGACCTTGGAAGTGGCCGCCGATGTGGGGTTGGCGACCATCGGCAAGATCCAGGTCGTCGCCTATGGCGGCCACCGACACCGCACCGGGGCCGCGACCGCCTAGCGCGGAGCCAGGCGCGTCCCGACCCGCCCCCACGGCCAGTTTTCAGGAGCAGCACATGACCAATCCCAATCCCCCCAAGCCCGACGCGGCGACCAGCACCGATGGCAAGCCGTCGTCATCCCCGGAGCCCGCGCCCCGCAAGGACGGCGGCATGATCGACGAGGGCGGCCCGACGGGCGGCAATGTCGAGGGCGTCGAGAGCGAAACCGAAACGCGCCGCGATGGCGGCATGCTCGGCGAGGGCTAGGCCATCAACATCCCGGGGGGGACCATGTATCCAGCCGATCTTCGATCTCTGACCGGCCTGCGCATCGTCGCGGCCGCCTGGGTGCTCGTCTACCACTTCCGCAATCGCCTCGGTCTCGACCTCGAACGGTTCGGTCTGATCGCCAAGGGTTATCTCGGGGTCGATCTCTTCTTCATCCTGTCGGGCTTCATCCTCTCCCATGTCTATCTGAAGGCCTGGTCCGAGGGGCGCTTCCGATACGGTTCCTTCCTGTGGGCCCGCCTGGCGCGGCTCTATCCGGTGCATCTGCTGACCCTGGGCGCGACCATCGTCCTCTGGGCCCTGGGCCGCTGGGCCGGCGCCAGCTTCGAGACACAGGCCTTCGATCCCAGCGCCATCCCGCAGCATCTGGTGCTGATCCATGCCTGGTGGTCGACGCCAACCGTGCAGTGGAACTTCCCATCCTGGTCGATCTCGGCCGAATGGTTCGCCTACCTGCTGTTCCCGGCGGCGGCCGTCGCATCCATCGCCTTACGCGCGCGTCCCGTTCTGGCCGTGGTGCTGGCGATCGTCCTGTTCTTCGCGCTCGACGGGATCGTGCAGACCTTCGGCGGATCGCTGACCCGGTTGACCGCCCAGGGCGGGGCGTTGCGGATCGTGCCGTCCTTCGCCATGGGCGTGGCCCTGCATCGGTTGGGCGCGACACGGTCGATGTCGCCGAGGCTGGCGCTGCTGGGTACGGGTCTCGCGGTGGTCTGGATCGTCTTGTCCACCGCCCTGGGTCTGGCCGATCGTTGGATCTGGCCGGGCCTGGCGGCGCTGATCTTCTGCCTGGCGGAAACGGACAAGGCTGGGCGCGCCACCCTCCTGGCCGCGCCGCTGGCGGTCTATCTCGGCGAGATCTCCTACGCGGTCTACATGACCCACTTGCCGGTCGACATCGCCTATTTCGAAGTCCTGGACCGCCTGCCGGCGCCGCCGACCGGGGTCTGGGCCTGGGGCGCCAGGTTCGGGGTCCTGGCGGTGTGCCTCCTTGTGTCGGTGGCGGTCTATCACGCGGTCGAGCGACCGGCCCGGCGCTGGCTGCGGGAGAACGATCCGTTCCGCGGTCCACCAGTGTAGGGCGAGCCGAGCCCCAGGGCCCGCCGGGCGAACCCGGCGGGCGCGCCAGGTCGGCGCTCTAGCCTTTGTCAGCGGTGGTCTCCGGGCGCCGGAGCACTTCGCCGTGGGCGCGGATCGGTTCTACGGCGCCGCCAAAGCCGATCACGAAGGTGGAGTCGAAACCGCCCCAGCTGATCGACACGTGGGCCACGAAGATCAGCGGTTCACGCACCTTGACGATCGATTGCAGGCGTCGACCGCGGCGAGCGAAGTCGAAACGCTGGCCCAAGCCGTCCGGACGGATTGTGGTCACGACCACGTCGCCGGGTTTGAGATCGTGGTCACGGCAGGTGATCACGAACCGCCAGCCGGCGTGGCGGCGCACGATGTCCAGCCGAAAGCGCCCGTTCTCAAGATCGATCCGGTGTGGGTCGTCGTCGGGTTGTTTGTAGAGGCTGAGGATCTCCTCGGCCTGCCGTTGCCAGAGCCAGACCAGGCTGGCGATCAGGACGATCAGGACCAGCAGCACGGCGGCCGTCACGGCCCAGGGATGGGCGGCGGCATAGAGGGTGAGGTCATGGATCGGGCTCACGGAGCGACGCTCCGGTGATCAATCGACGACAGCAGAGTGGAGGCGCGCGCGGGCGCATGGAGCCGCGACGTGCGGCCTGAAGATTTCAGAAACATGGGAATCCTCGAACACGAAGGACGCGGCCAGGGCCGCGCGGTCTAGGCGATAGGTTCGAGGTCGGATCTGGGCGGGCGGTCTTGCGGGTTGCCGGTCAGGCCGGCGCGGTGGTCATTGTCCAGCCGGAACCGAGCCGCTGCAGTGGCCGCGATGGTCGGAGCGTTGGCGTTCGCGACCTGATCGTGAAGGGGCGGGCCGTCGGCATGGTGATGATGCGCGCCCGAGGCCGGCGCCTCGGATGCGTGAGGATCGGTCGGGGTCTGAACCGCGCTCGGTCTCACGGAGGTTGAAGCGTCCTGCGTCTCGGCGACCGCGGGTGCGGCCGCTTGGGTCAAAGCGCTGGCGGCCTGAACGAAGTCCGCGTCGAGATGGGCCTGCTCGACCGGCGCCTGCACGGACAGCCCCGCCATCAGCAGGGCGGCGAAAGCCACCAATGCCTGTCGAACGGTTTTGAACGCAGCGAGGCCCACGGTTCCCCCGGGTGAATGAACCGGCGCATTGTCGCGCCTTCGGTTGGGTTCTTCAACGCTGGATGCCCGGTCTGGGGTCGCTAGGCTGTGGTTTCGGGTGGCGGGGGCGGTGTCAGGTCGAGGCCGAGGCGCGCTTGGCCAAAGCGCAGGATCAGATAGCGGGTTGCGCGCTCGAGACCCAGGATGGTCGGGGCGCGCTCCAGGATCTTGCGGAGGTCTTTGTCGTTGACGACGGGCTGGCCGCCTTGGACGTCGTTGAGCCGGTGGCTGGGCTCGACCCAGCCCGCGAATGACTGGCCAGTATGGACGAAGCGGCTTCGCAGGTCGTAGGCCGCGCCGATGGACGCCTTGAAGCTGTCGGGCTGGAAGCACCAGAATGCCGCCTCGGCCTCGCCCCCATCGAAGAAGGGCTGGTCGATATAGTCCACGAAGGTGGTCACGAACCGTCGCTTGATTTCGAACAGTCGCTTTCGCAGCGTGCTGCCGGCGGCCTTGCCGTCGGGCAGGTCCTTCTCGATCCGCTGCAGGAGAGCCTCCAGCTCCGGGTCGAGCAGCCGCCCGCCGGCCGGGTACTGGGCTTCGGAGATGATCTCGCCGGCCGTGATCAGGTGCAGATAGGCCTGTTCGGGATCGTGCTCGCTGCTCTGTAGCGCGCGCATGTAGAAGCGGCACGCAGCGTCGAAGGCGTGCAGGGCCGGGATGTCGCGCGTGCCCGTCCAGACGGGATAGAGGCGGGTGACCTCTTCCAGGTTCAGCAGGACGGGCAGGGTCTTGCGCGGACGGTGGTTGTTCTGCGGCAGCTCCGGATCGGTGAAGGTCGAGAACGCGCTGAGATCGGGCAGGTTGAAGATGCCATCGTTCTGCAGCGAGCCATGGGCGTCGAAGCGCTTGCCGAACAGCACGCTCATCCCGGCCGCGAACATCTCGCCGTAGCCGGCATATTGCGGGACCACGACGCCTGGGGCCTTCTCGTAGTCGTCGGTCAGAAACGCAGCCACGAAGGCGCCGCGCGCATGGCGATCGGCCAGCATCCTCTGGCGTGCCGCCCGGTTTCCAAGGCTGGGCCAGGCGTGGGTGATCAAGAGATCATCGCCGGCGAACTCGCCGATGAACCAGCTGGTCGATGAGATCAGGACCCGCTGGACGCGGTTGGATGGGCGCAGCCCCTCGGTGATCTTCGTGTCGGTCAAAGAGAGCTTCCGTCGCCTGTCCGGGAGTCATTCGCATCCCGCAGGGGCGGGGGCCGTGAAGAGAATACGTCCTGGGCCAGAGGCCCAGGACGGTGGTGGGGCGCTTTAGCAGACCAAGGTGAGGCCTCCGCTGTTGCAGAGGATGAGCGCCTGGTCGCCGACGACAAACATGTGGAAGCCGCGGCGGCGAACCTCGGCTTCGAGCTGTTCCATGGAGGCGAAAAGATTGACCCAGCCGATATTGCGGCGAACGAGCCCGCCGTTGCGAGCTTGGCGGGATTGGAAAATGCGTTGAATAAATGGATTATACAATTTATAACTCTCTTATTGATTTCAGTTCATCTGATTTCTTTCTCAGTCGTCGGTTTGAAGGGCGCTGAAAACGGATTGAGGGAATCCCAATCCTACTTCTATACTACCACAAAACTTGCCTCTTGTCAAGCTTGGTTAACGGCGTTCGCTGACCGGCGTCGCTGTTGCGGGCGTCCAAATGGGCTACTCGGGGCGCCGCCCGGCGCTTTCGCGCCAGGCTCTGCCTGATCCGGCGAGCGACCGGCGGGCACGCTCGGTCCCGCGGCTTTCGCCGCTCCCTCGGGCGCGCCCCTGCGGGCAGGCTTTTGGCCTGCCGCCGGACGCTCGACGCCGCCTCCCGCCACGCGCTGCGCGCGGGCTCCTGTGCAGGCTTCATTGTCATGAGCGCCCGCTGACGCGGACGCGCCAGCTTAGGGCTCCGCCCTCGGCGCACTTCGGATCGGCTTCCGCCCAGCTTCGGCCGGCCCTTGGCCGTCCTGCAGCCGGGTCCCCGCGAAGCCGCCCCTCCGTTTGCACACCCGGTCTCGCCGACGGGCGTCGGGGTCAGGCGCGCTTTGCGCCTGACCCCGAGCACCTAGGAGAAAATTCCTATGACCGAGCAAGACCATACCGCCGCCATCGCGGCCCTGAACGACGCCTGCCGCGCCGAGCCCGGCGCGGGCTGGGTATTGACCCAGGGCGTTCACGCGCTGCCTGAGGGCGACAAGCTGAAGGCCTTCGCCGCCGTGACCGCCTTCACCGACTTCCACGAGGACAACAACCCGCACGGCGAGCGCGATTGCGGGGCCTTTATGGTCGGCGACGCCAAGCTCTTCTGGAAGATCGACTACTACGACCTCGACCTCTGCATGGCTTCGACCGATCCGGCCGACCCGGCCGTGACCAAGCGGGTGCTGACCCTGATGCTGGCCGAGGAATACTAGGCCTGGCGCCAGAGGCGGCCGGGGCGGGGAGGGCGCTCCGGCTTGCTGGGCCAGGGGGGGCAGGCGCGTCGCGACGCGCCGCCGCAAAGGCGGCGGCGCGCGGCGGCGGGACATTCTTCCGGCCTCGAAGAGATTGTCGGGGTCGTGGGCGGACCTGACGGGCGGGTGGCTTGATCGTTCGGCTCTGGATGTCGCCAGGGGTGTGATAGTTTATCCAGGGTTGAGTTCGGCGCGTGGAGGCTGCCATGGAATGGATTGTTGGTATCGGGCTAGTGGCCTTGGCCGTCGCTGCCGACCTGTGGGTCAAACGCCGTCGCTTCTATCGGCGCAATATGGCCGGGCTGGAAACCTTCAGCAGCTTCGGCGCGTCGGTGACCACGCGTGGCCTCGAGCGCCTGGTTCTGGGCGCTAGCCGGATCGCCGGGTTACTCGGCGCCCTGATGTTGTTCTTGGCGGCTGTGCGCGCCCTTGGCTGAGGACGCGCGAGGGGCGGGCCGACCGTGGCCGCGAACCCTGATCGGGGATGTTGCGCGTCTCGACTTTCGCGTCTGGGACGAGACTCGCCCGCGCGCGACCGCTGGCTGCTGGACCGACTCGGCGTAACGGCGGTCAACCGTCATGTCCCCTGAGGACAATTGCGCCCAGGGAGCACCGACGTGCCGACCGAAACATCACCCCACTTCGTCGATCTGCATGTCGGCGCCCGGCTTCGCCTGCGCCGAAAGAGCCTGGGCATGAGCCAGACGACCCTGGCCGACGCGGTCGGCCTGACCTTCCAGCAGCTCCAGAAATACGAGCGCGGCGCCAACCGGATCAGCGCCTCCAAGCTCCACGGCATGGCGGCGGTGCTGAACACCTCGGTCGGCTGGTTCTTCGAGGGTTTGCCCGATCCCGTCGAGCCCGAGAGCGCCCTGGCTCAGGACGCCGAGCGGATCGCCCGCACCACGCAGGCCTTCCTGATGTCGGCCGAGGGCGTCGAGTTGGCGCGGAACTTTCCAGCCCTGCCGTCCACCGCGCGGCGTCAGATCTTGGACTTGATGGGCGCGATGGCCGTCCTCGACGAGCGCGAGGAAGAGGCCGACGGGTAATCCCCGCCCGGCGCCGCCTTCAGGCGCCGGGCGAAGGATCGATCTGCCGCAGGCGTCGGTGGATATCGGTGGCCGCGACCGCCGCCTCGGCCGTGGCGATGGCGATCTGGTTGAGGCCTCGGACCACGTCCCCCGCCGCATAGAGGCCGTCGATCGAGCAGCGCTGATGGGCGTCGACGTTCAGGTTGCCGTCGTCGTCGTGCTCGGCGCCCCACCGCACCGCCAGACGGCTCTGCATCTCGCACCCGAGCGCCAGATAGAGGCAGTCGAAGGTCGCCCGACCGTCGCCCGTCTCGACGATCACCTGGTCCTCCAGCCTGACGGCGCCCAGCGAGGTGGCCATCACGGTGACGCCGGCCTCGCGCAGCGCCACAAGGTCGAGATCGTCGCTCGCGCCCAGATGCAGCAAGGTCACCTGGTTGGAATAGGTGCGCAGGAAGATCGCTTCGCGCGCGCCCAGCGGCCCATCGCCGAGCACCGCAATGGCCTGGTCGATGGCCTCATAGGCGTCGCAGATCGGGCAGATCCTCACGAGCGCCCGCCGGATGGCCGCATCGATCCCGGGAAGGTCGGGCTTGATGTCCACCACGCCAGCGGCGAGCAGCAGGGTGCGCCCTTGAACCGTTCCGCCGCTCTCGCCGGAGAGGCGTACCGCGAAAAGGTCGCCGCGACGCTCGAAGGTCTCTGCCCGCGCGGTCTGGAACACGGCGCCGTAGCGTTCGGCCTGGTCGCGCATACGGGCGAGCAACGCTCCGCCGCCAACTCCCTGCGGGAAGCCCGGCGTGTTGTGGCTCTCGGGGATCCAGCTGGCGCGGGACGGGCCGCCGTCGAGCACCAGGACCTTGCGGCGGAAGCGCCCGAGATAGGTAGCCGCCGTCAGGCCTGCCGGGCCGGCGCCGACGATGAGGGCGTCGTAGATCATCGGGCGCTATCTCTCGGCGTCGGTTCCATCGGCTCAACGGAACTGGACCTGACCCGGTTCCAGTTGCGCGAGGACTCCGCGCCCGGCCGCTTCAGCCGCGCGGCAGCAGCGGCGAGAGCGCCATGGCCGCCACCGCCAGGCCCATCACGACCGTGGCGATCCATCCCAGCAGGCGCACACCGCGCCCGACCACGAACTGCCCCATCTGGCCGGGCCGCGAAGCCACCCGCATCATCGCCGCCATCATCGGCACGGCGATCACGCCGTTGATCACCGCGCTCCAGAACAGCGCCTTCATCGGGTCGAGCGGCGACCAGTCGATACCGACCCCCAGCAGGGTGGCCGCGGCGATCACGCCATAGAACCCCGGCGCCTCCCACGGCTTGTGCGCCAGGCCGCACTTCCACTTGCGGCACTCCCCGACCGCATAGGCGGCCGAGCCGGCCAGTACCGGGACGGACAATAGGCCGGTGCCGATGATGCCCAGCGCGAACAGCAGGAAGGCAAAGCGCCCGGCGGCCGGCTCCAGGGCCCGCGCCGCGTCGGCGGCGCTGGTGATGTCGGTCTTGCCCTGGACATGCAGAGTGGCGGCGGTGGCCAGCATGATGGCGATGGCCACCAGGTTGGAGACGGCCATGCCGACCAGGGTGTCGAGCCGGATGCGCCGCATGGCCCGGCCGGCCTGTTTGGGCGCTTCGGTCAGCGGCTTGGCATGGGCCTTGCGATTGACCTCCTCGACCTCCTGGGCGGCTTGCCAGAAGAAGAGATACGGGCTGATCGTGGTCCCGAAGATGGCCACGATCGCCGTGATCAGCGCCGCCGACGGCTGCGCGCGCGGCCAGACCAGACCCTGGATGACCGAGGTCCAATCGAGCTTCACGGTGAACAGCACCGCGACATAGGCCAGCAGGACGAAGGTCAGCCATTTGAGGAACGCGACGTAGCGCTGGTAAGGCACGAAGAGCTGCAGCAGTAGCGAGAGCACCGCGAACCCCACGGTGAAGATGTGGGACCCGCGATGGGCGAGAAGCTCGGCGGCCGCGCCCATGGCCGCCAGGTTCGCGCCGATGTTGATGGTGTTGGCCACCAGCAGCAGAACCACCAGCAGATTGACCGCCCAGCGCGGCATCACCTCGCCAAGATTGGCCGCTAGGCCCTTGCCGGTCACCCGACCGATCTGGGCGCTGACCAGCTGGATCGCGCTCATCAGCGGATAGGTCAGGACCATGGTCCACAAGAGGCCATAGCCGAACTGCGCGCCGGTCTGGGAATAGGTGGCGATGCCGCTGGGATCATCGTCCGCCGCCCCGGTGACGAGACCAGGTCCGAGCTTGCGCAGCAGGCTGGTCGCCGGGCGCTGGGTGGTGTCCGGGGGCGGGGCGGCCGTCACGCGGCCGACTGCGCGTCCAGCACGACGTCGGCGCGTTGCGCCACGTCCCAGGGGGTGAGCGCGGCCATGGCCTCGCCGACCGGGCGGCCATCGCGGGCATAGTCGCCAGTCTCCAGCAGGCGTTGCAGCTCGGTGCGCGCGCGGTTGACCCGGCTCTTCACCGTGCCGATCGCCACGTTCATCACCGCGGCGGCCTCTTCGTAGGAAAAGCCGCCGGCCCCGACCATGATCAGGGCTTCGCGCTGCGGGACCGGCAGCGCCATCAGCGCCTGGCGGACATCGTCCAGCTCGATCGCGGCGGCTGGATTGTCGGTGGCGACCAGGGTCTGCTCGGCCCGTTCCTGATCCAGTTCCACCGACCGCCAGCTGCGCCGCTTCTCAGACAGGAACTGGTTGCGCAGGATCATGAAGGTCCAGGCGCGCATGTTGGTGCCCAGCTCGAAGCTTTCACGGCAGCGCCAGGCCTTGGCGACGGCGTCCTGGGCCAAGTCGTCGGCCTGAACCGCATCCCCACAGAGCGAGCGGGCGAACGCGCGCAGGTGGGGGATCTGCGAAACCAGTTCTTTTTCGAAGATCTTGTCGCGTGACGCCGTCGTCATGGGCTGGCCCTGTCCTCACCGCCGGCCCGGACAACCTTTGCCGAGGCCGCTCACTGCAGCTTCAATCCCAGCGAAAGACTTTGGTTCCAGAGCAAAGTCAGGAGGTTAGACAGTATTCGATGTCGAGTGTTCGACACAGGAATGGGCGTGTTCGCCCGTTCCTGTGGCAGTCACCCGCTCCCCAATCGGCGACGCCGTTCAGTCCGGGCGGTCGTCGGCCTGCGGCGCCGTCTAGGCCGCGCGTGATCTGATCGACCGGAGCGTCCGCCAGGCCTGGAGACAGGCGTGGGCGGCCTCGCGGCCCTTGTTGTCTACGTCCTCGCGGCTGCGGGCCAGGGCCTGGTCTTCGTCGTAGGTCGTCAGGACGCCGAAGCTGATCGGCCGTCCGGTGCTGAGCCCCGCAGTCATCAGGCCGGCCGCGACCCCCTGGCTGATATACTCGAAGTGCGCGGTGTCGCCCTTGATGACGCAGCCCAGGCAGACGATCCCATCGAACCGCCCGCTGGCGGCCAGGGTCTGGGCGATCAGCGGCAACTCGAAAGCGCCCGGGGCCTCCACGATGTCCTCCTCGCCCAGGCTGACGCCCTCGGCCTCGAGGACCGCGCGGGCGCCCAGCACCAGGCCGTCAACAATGTCGGCATTGAAGCGGCTGACGACGAGGGCGATGCGGGGAAGATCATGGGTCATGGCGTGAGGTCCTTTCAGGCGACGTGACCGAGGTCATGGCCAAGCCGGTCGCGTTTGGCGTTGAGATAGGCGGCGTTGTCGGCGGTGATCGGGGCCAGCACCGGCACGCGCTCGACCACGGTCAGGCCGCCGGCCGTCACGGCCTCGGCCTTGCGCGGATTGTTTGTCATCAGGCGCACCTGCCGCACGCCCAGGGCCTGCAGGATCTGGCACGCCGCGCCGTAGTCGCGCGCGTCGTCGACGAAGCCCAAGGCATGGTTGGCCGACACCGTGTCGAGACCTTGGTCCTGCAGGGCGTAGGCGGCGATCTTGTTGGCCAGGCCAAGGCCCCGCCCTTCGTGACCGCCCAGATAGATCAGCACACCGCCTTCCTGGCCGATGCGGTCCATCGCGGCGCGCAGCTGCTCGCCACAGTCGCATCGCCCAGAGCCCAGGGCGTCGCCGGTCAGGCACTCCGAGTGGATACGGACCAACGGCGCGGCGCCATCGCGCGGACCGGCGATCAGGGCCAGGTGTTCAGCTTCCGCCGACCGGAACGCCACGACTTCAAAGTCGCCGCGCGCGCTGGGCAGGTGCGAGCGCGCCACTTCGGTCACAGCCTGACGATGGGCCACCAGCTCGGCGATCGAGACGATCGGCAGGTCGTGACGCGCCGCGAAGGCGTCCAGGCTCGGGCCCCGCGCCATCGCGCCGTCGGGGTTCATGATCTCGCAGATCACGGCGGCGGGCCTCAGTCCGGCCAGTTTCGCCAGATCGATGGAGGCCTCGGTGTGACCGCGGCGGGCCAGGACGCCGCCCGGCGCGGCCCGCAGCGGGAAGACGTGGCCCGGCGAGACCAGGTCGACGGCGGATGCGCCCGGCGCGGTGGCCGCGGCGATGGTCTTGGCCCGGTCGTGGGCCGAGATGCCGGTGTCGATGCCTTCCGCCGCCTCGATCGAGACCGTGAAGGCCGTGCCGCGTCGGGTGCGGTTGTCGGCGACCATGGGCGCCAGGCCCAGGCGCTCGACGGCCCCGGCCTCCAGCGACAGGCAGATCAGCCCGCTGCCTTCCTTGGCCATGAACGCGATGGCGGCGGCGTCGACATGCTCGGCGGCCATGACCAGGTCGCCTTCGTTCTCCCGGTCGACGTCGTCGACCACGATGATCATCCCGCCCGCCCTCAGGCGTGCGAGCGCTTCAGATAGACGTGACATAGACGCTCCGCATATTTGGCCAGCACGTCGACTTCGACATTGACGAGATCGCCGACGACCGCGTGCCGCAGGGTGGTGTGGGTCCAGGTGTGGGGAATGAGGGCGACGCCGACGCTGAACCCGTCAGGGGCCTGGATCGGGCCGACATCGGTCAGGGTCAGGCTGATGCCGTTCAGGGTGATCGATCCCTTCTCGACGCAGTAGGGCCAGAGGCCGTCGGGCAGTCTGAGGCGCACGCGACGATCGTCCTCGTCGCCGGTGATGGCCGTGATCCGCGCCAGGCCATCGACATGACCCTGCACGATGTGACCCGACAGCCGCGCCGACACCTGCAGCGCCCGTTCGAGATTGACGCGGGCGCCGACGGCGAGGGTCGGGAAGGTACTGCGCGCCAGCGTCTCGGCGCTGAGGAAGAAGGTGGCCTCTCCAGCGTCGTCCTGGGCGATCACCGTCAGGCAGACGCCATCGACGGCGACGCTTTCGCCCAGGGTCAGATCGGAAAACCCAGTGGCCAGGCCGATCTTGAGGGCGCCGTCCCCCGCTTGCGTCACCCACAGGGTCTCGCCGACGGTCTCGATGATCCCGGTGAACATCAGGCGCGGGCCTCCAGATCGTGGGCCAGCCGAACCTCGATCCGGTCGTCCTGATCGGCCGCGTCCGCTGTCCTGATGACGACGTGCTCATCCCAGAGATCGCCGGCCAGCACCGCCGTGGTCACGGTCGGCCCAGCCTCAATCAAAGCCTCCAGGGCGCCATCTTCCGCCAGTTGCGCCAGCAGCGTCGGCAGGTCGTCGTGTAGGCTCGGCGCGAAGCCCTGCATCCGTGCCCGGGCCAGATAGGCGGCCGGGACGCGGCGGCGGCGGTCGAGGATGGCCAGGCGGCGCGGGGACAGGCGCGGGTCGGGGACCCGCCGCACGGTGAAGAGAGGGCTGTCGGCCAGGATCGTGCCAGAGCCGGTGACGATGGCGTCAGCGCGGCGGCGCAAGGCGTGCGCCAGGTCCAGCGACGTGGCGCTGGTGAAGGTCTTGGCGCCGGCGGGCGGGATCATGGAGCCATCCGATCGCAGGGCCTGCTTGACCGTCACCCACGGCCGGCCGCTTCGCAGGCGCCGCGCGAAGGGCGCGATGAGCCGGGCGCTCCGGGCGGCCAGCCGCGGCGCCATCGGGTGGGGCAGGTCGGCGGCGAAGGTCACGTCCAGACCGGCGGCGGCGAGCTGGCGCGCGCCTCCGCCGCGCACCGCCGGGTTCGGATCTGGCGTGCCGATCCAGACGGCGCGGACGGGACTGGCCAGGATGGTCTCGACGCAGGGCGGGGTGCGGCCGTGGTGATTGCAGGGTTCGAGCGTGACGACGAGGGCGCTCACCGCATCCAGCCGGCCGGTCTGGCGACAGGCTTCCAGCGCGGCGACCTCGGCATGGGCGTGACCGGCGCCATGGTGGGCGGCGACAGCCAGGATCTCGCCATCGGCGGCTAGGGCGGCGCACCCGACCGGTGGATTGGGCGCGGTGGCGCCGGCCAGGGCCGCGCCGGCTTCAAGGGCCTGTTGGAACGCCGATGCGACGGCGCCGGGAGCAGGGTGGGGGCAGGACATGGCGGCGACTTAGAGCGGGCGGCCGGCCCGGGCCAAGCGCTTGTCGCCGTTCGAAAGTCTTACATTTTAGAGGCCAATGGGAATGACGTCGGCGGGGTTTGTCACTAGGACCTTGGCCATGAAGTCGTCGATCGCGCCCCGCCCATGAAGGGGCCCCTCAATAGTGTCGCGCCGCACGGCGCCTGGTCGCCCGGTCTCCAGAAGGCCAGGCTCTATGACCTCCTTCTGCAGGACATCATCCTGGGTGATCTGCCGCCCATGCAGGTCCTGGAGGAGAATGCCCTGGCCGCCCGCTACGCAGGCGGTGTCGCGGGCATCCGGGACGCCCTGGGGCGCTTGGCCATCGAGGGGCTGGTGGTGCGTCGCCCGCGCGTGGGCACCATCGTCGCGCCCCTCGATGTCGCCGAGATCGAGCACGCCTTTCAGGTCCGGCGGATGCTCGAAGGCAAGGCCGCCGCGCTGGCCGCGCGCAATCGCCGTCCGACCGATGTCGTGGCCATTCTCGACGCCTTCGCCGGCGCCGAAGACGCCATCGCCACGGGTGATTTTCGCGCCATGCTGGCCATGGACCTGGCCTTTCACCGCGCGGTCGCCGTCGCCGCCCAGAACCCGACGCTGGCCCGGTTCGTGATCGCCCTGCAGAACGTCGCCACCCGGTTCTGGATCTGGCAGATGGAAAAGCAGTCGCCGGAGAGCCAGCTGGAGGACGTCGGACTTCACCGGGGTCTGGGTCAGGCCATCGCCGACGGGGACCCGGACCTGGCCGAAGCACTATGCGCCCAGCTGATTGGTCACCCACCGAGCGGCGAGGCCCGCTGAGGGGCTCCCCAAGGATTCAGCCTTCAGCGTCGCTCGCCCAAGGTTGGCACGACCAGGCCCGCCGTCGATCGGCGTCACCGTGCGCGATGCAAGGAGCTCACACGGAACTTGAACCATCCGGCCAGGCGCGGATCCATCGCGTGATGGGCTCGAAGATTCACCTCACGCTTGGCCGGCGCACCCTGAATTGGGGCAAGGACGAGGGGTTCGCAAACCGTAGCGCCCTGTTTTGGCCGACCGACTCGTCCATGGGGGGACAGGTGTAGCGGCTCGAAAGGGCGGGTGGGGCAGACGCGCCGGGCGCGCCTGCATAGGTCAGAAGTTTACGGTGACCCCGCCGAAGATCGACCGGCCGTCGCCGGGCCACAGGGTGGCAGTCGCAGCGGTCCAGGCGACGGCGGCCTGGGTGTTGGAGACATAGGCCTTGTCGGTCAGGTTGCGGGCATCGACGAACAGCGACACGGCGGGCGTGACCTTCCAGCCGGCGTTCAGATTGACGATCGCATAGCTGGGCGTGGCCTGGGTGTTCTTGTAGTCGATCCAGGCGTCGCTGGCCGACCACTCGACCGACGGCGCGATGAACCAGCCGCGCGGGTCGTCGTAGCGGACCTCAGAGCGGTAGAAGGTCTTCGGCACGATCGGCAGGCGGTTGTCGCCGAACTGCACGTCGTCCTTGAAGCGGAAGTCCGACAGGCTCCAGGTCTGGCGCAGGCGCCAGCGCGGGGCCACGGCCCAGTCCAGCGCCGCCTCGATCCCCTGGTGCATTGTCTTGTCGGCATTGAAGGTCGAGGCCGGGATCGACGAGGTCACCGCATATTGCAGCATCTCGTCCCGAAGCTCGGCGCGATAGAGCGTCAGGTCGTATGTGAACGGACCCTTGTGGCCGCGCGCCCCGACCTCGCCGGTCCAGGCCTTCTGCGCCTTCACGGGGGCGAAGCCGGTATTGGTCGGGCTCATCGAGCTGAAGTTCGGCGGCTCGACCGAGCGGGTCAGGTTGGCGAAGACCTGGTTGCCGGTCTCGTCCTGCCAGAGGAGGCCGACGCGCGGCGAGACCCAGTCATAGGTTTTGTCGGCCTTGAGGTTGAAGGTCGCCGCCTGGCCGGGGATGGCGAAGCTGGTGTAGTCGCGCCGCGCCTCGCCCCAGGTCGCGCCGGCCACCACGGCGACGCGGTCGGTGACGAACAGACGGCCCTCGCCGAACACGTCCACGGCCTTGGCGTTCTGCAAGGTCCGCGAGGTCGGCGCGCCGCGAGCGCCGCGATTGTTGACGTAGAAATTGCTGTCCAAGTCGCCGGTCCGCACCCAGGCGCCGAAGAAGGCGTCGGCCCGCTTGCCGGCCAGTTCGCCGTCCCAGTCGAAGCGGCCGAAGGCGCCCCAGTTGCGGCTCTGCTGGTCGATGACCTGGAAGATCGGGTGGTCCAGGTCCTTCCACACCGCATAGACAGCGCCCTCGAACACCAAGCTGTCGTCCAGCCGCCAGGTGGTGCGCAGCGAACCGCGCAGGCCGCGCTGGTTGCGGCTCTGGTCGCCGGAGAGGTTGCCGGCCGCCGACTGGTGCGGATTGGCCTGGAACTGGGCCAGGGTCAGGGATCCGGGGATCTCCTGGTTGATATTCGAGCCGTTGACGATGAAGCGGACCTCGCGGTCCTCGCCGAAGCTGCGGCCGATATTGAGCGAGCCGAACTGGATGTTCTGCTGGCTCTGCGAGCGCCAGCCCTGGGCCGTCTGGTTTGTGGCCGCGGCATAGACGTCCCAGCTCCCCGACTGGCGGGCGATGGCGACATGCTCACGTAGCAGCCCGAACGAGCCGCCGTCGATCCGGACTTGGTTGGCGAAGCCCGCGTCCTTGCCCGTGGGCGTGACCAGGTTGACCGCCCCGCCCAGCAAGGCCCCGCCGAAGCGCAGGGCGTTGCCGCCGCGATAGACCTCGGCGTAGCGGGTGTTCAGCGGGTCGGCGACCTGGCTGTCACCAAACCCATCGGCTTCATTCAGCGGCACGCCGTCCTGGGCCAGCAGCAGCCCGCGATTGTGGACGGTGTTGCCGATGCCAGAGCCGCGGATCGAGATGCGGATGTCGCCGCCCCATTTGCGCTGGGCGTAGACGCCGGGGGCGTCGCGCAGCATGTCGTCCAGCGCCAGGGCCTGGCGGCTGATGTAGCTCTCTTGCGAGACCACCGACACGCCGCCGGGGGTCTCCGACAGCCGTCGGCGGGCGTCGGCGACGACCTGCGGGTCCTCGGGGTTCGGGCGGGCGGTGACGATGACCGACGAGACTTGGCTATCGGCCGGTGTCTGGTCGTTGGCGGCCGCGAGATCGGCGGCCAGGGCGGTGACAGGCGTGCAGAGGGTAATGGCCGAGGCGGCCAGCAGGAGCGATTTCATGGCGTTGTTCAGGTCCTTGGGCCGCGCGAGACGGCCGTGATCGATCTGCCGCGCGCGGTTCGACGCGAACGCGCGGGCTCGGATGGCGGCGCAAGGCCGCCGGAGATCAGATCAGGACGCTGGGAGGACCGGTCGGCGGAGGCGGTGGGGCCGCAAGACCTCGGCCGGGCGTCAGGTTCGCCGCGGCGGCCAAGGGCCGTTCGGCATAGGCTACGGCCTTGGCCTGGCCGACGGCGGTGATGGTCGGCGGCGCGACCGCGGCGCCCTGGGCGGCGAACGGGCAGGGGGTGTCGTGAGCGGACGGCTCGCCCGGCGCCTCGCCGTGGCGCGCCCCCAGGTCTTCACCGGGCTGGATGGTCATGGGGCCGTTGCCGGTGCAGAGCACCAGAGCGAACGGCAGCCTGTCGCCGGTGGCCTGGCCTGGCATGTAGCCGGCCGGGAGCATGATCCGGAGGGCGATCGCCAAGGTCGCGAGCACCAGGAAGGCGTCGCGGGCCAAGAATCTGGCGATGGCGGTCGAGCGGCTCACGACGGCGCCTTTATCCGATCAATCGGCGGCTGTCGCCTGCCACTCACGCCAGCCTGGCTCAGGGCGACTACGGAGGAATCAGGCGAGACCTTCCGGCGCGGCGGCTGTAGCCGCAGCGCCGGAACGGTTCGGGGACGCTGGACGGTCCAGTGCCTAGCTATATTCGCCGCGATCCTCGCCAGCGGTCGCCTCACTGTCGGCCTTATCATCGCGGGCGGCTTGCTTAAGCGGGCGGGCAAACCGCAGGGTCAGGTAGGTGGTCAGGGCCAGCACGACGGCGATGTCGTAGAGGCCGTAGCCGACCGCCGCTCCCATCGCCCCGGTCGCCCAGAGGCTGGCGGCGGTCGCGGTTCCGGATGCGCGGGCGCCTTGCTTGAGGATCGCCCCGCCACCGATGAATCCTACGCCGGTGATCAGGCCTTCCATGATCCGGGCCTGGCCGGGCGATCCGCGGCCGAGCACCGCGATGCCGACCAGCACGAAGCCGCAGGCGGCGATGGCGACCAGCGGGAACGTCCGGATGCCAGCGCTGCGCTCCTCGCGCTCGCGATCCCAACCGACCGGCAAGGCCAGGATGAAGGCCAGGGCCAGGTTGAAGACGTGGTTGGCAGTCTCCCACAGCGCGGTCGGATCAACCTTCATGGCGTACGGACGTCTCCAACAGGGGCAGGTCTTTCCGCCATACTTTGACAGGAACCAGCGTGCCGAGCGCCACTATATGGCCTCGTGCGAGTTCTTAAGTGGCCGTCAGTCCTGGCGGGTTCCAAAATCCGTCGCCATCGTCACAGGGCAGCCGTTCCGAGGAGCTTGCGAATGACCGATACGATGTCCGCCGCCCGCCATGAAGGCGGTCTGCTGTGCCCCGTCTGCCGCGTCGATCTGGTCATGACGGATCGGCAAGGCATCGAGATCGACTACTGCCCGAAATGCCGTGGTGTGTGGCTGGATCGGGGCGAACTCGACAAGATCATCGAGCGCAGCATGGCCTATGAAGCGGCCCCGCCGCCTCAGCCCGCGCCGACGCCGCGTCAGCAGGCGCCCGAGTACGGCGGCCCCTGGGAAGGGGAGTATCGCGGTGATCATGATCGCGGCGGCCACGGTGGAAAGCACGGGGGCGGAAAGCACGGCGGCGGTCACGGTGGTGGCCACGGCCGGCGTCGGGGCTTCCTGGGAGGGCTCTTCGACTAGCCGGTCTGACACCAACCCGCGTAGATCCGACGTAGCGACGGCTCGCCCACGGCGAGCCTCCAGCTTGGAAAGGCTTGGGGCTCCGCTTCCAGGCGCTGGCGGGCGTGGCGGGCCTGATCGTGGCGGCGTACAAGACCTTTGGTCACGGCGGCTGGGTTGGGCCGCCTCCGGCGCTGAACCCTAGAGGGCGTTCAGCATCCGCTCGTAGCGCTCATTGATCGCGCCGGGCGCGGGACGGTTGTCGAGCCACCGCCCAAAGGCGATGATCTCTCTTCTAAGCCGGGCTCCAATCGTGCGCACGCACCAAGGTCTGGAAAACCTCCTTGGCGCGAACCTGGGGGAGGGGCGCGCTCGCCAGCGTCCGGCAGAGCTTACGGGCGTGGGCCAGGGCTTCGGCTAAGGTCGTTGAGATGGGACAGCACCGTGGGGCGGACGCACGGCTGGCTTGTTCTGACCGCCGTCCACCGACGCGTTTGTCCAGCGAAGGGGCCATTTTGTCGATGGCCCCTTGCCCGAAAGATTAGGAATTCACCGCGTCCTTCAGCTGCTTGGCCGGCGAGAAGGCAACTTTCTTGCTGGCGGCGATCTCGATGCTCGCGCCGGTCGAAGGGTTGCGACCCGTGCGCGCGGGCTTGGCTTGGACCTTGAACTTGCCAAAGCCGGGAATCGAGACTTCCTCGCCCTTCACCGCCGCGTCCGCGAGCGACTTGAACACGCCATCGATGATGGCCTTCGCCTGGGCCTTGGTGAGCTTGGGTTCAGCCGCGACGGCGGCGTCGACGAGATCCGAAACGTTCATCTTGTAGGCTCCGTGTGGGAATCGAAGGCGCGAGCCTGCGTCTTCGCTGCTGGGTTGTCACGTTTCGTCGCGCAGATAGGCTGCGTCTTCCTCGTCTAGGATCGTCATCCGATCGCGCTCCCATTCCTCGGCCCCCAGCCGCAGGGCCTCGCGGGCCTTGGCGATCCAGGCCGCGTCGGCAACCGGAGCCTCGGCCAGGGCCCGCAGGCTTCCTGGCGTCGCCTCGAACGACCAGTGCTCCCGTGGTTCGTCGAGCTCGGCCTCATAGGCGGCCGTTCGTTGCTCCATGCGGATCGGCGGCGGGCGCTTGGACTCGTCCAGAGGCCACTTCGCCCAGATCTCCTCGTCCGAAATCCCACGCTGCCTGGCCTCCCAGCGGGCGATGACATCCATCAGGGCCGGATCGGGCTCGGGCTTGTTCCAACGCGCGGCCCCCATTAGTCGCTTGAAGGGCTCGGGATTCATCAAGATCGTGTAGACGCGATTGACCACCTCGATCATCAGCGACTTCATTTCCTCGTCGCACAGCCGCGAAAGCCGCGACCAGGGGATCTCGCCGTAGGGCGTGACGACCTTGACGTCGCTGTAGTCGCCGACCGCCGAAGTCGGGAAGATTCCCGCGTGCAGCTCCTCTAGGCGAGAGTTGCGCATGCCCGTCTCGACGATCACCAGGGCAAGCGCGGTGCGCCACCTCTCCTCGTCGATCTTGCTGGGTCTGGGCATCAAAAGCGTCCTGGCCGTTTGGGTCACCATGACGGTCCAATGCCAGGCCGCCAATACCAAGTCGCTCGACCCGCAGCCTGGTGCAAGCTTGGCCTGTCGGCGGAAGGTCGATGTTCGGTTGCTCGGATCACTACGAGTGTTCTTGGCCTATGGGTCACAGCGCGAGGCGCGGTGGGCGCGCTGCGACGATAAGGCCACGAGGGTCCATCTCTGTGACGGCCGAACCCGATACGCCGGCCTGGCTAGCCGCCCTGGCCGCGATCGAGGGCCCATCTCTGCGAAGGCCGGATCCGCGATAAGATCGGCCGACTGAGTTTTGGCTTGTTTGGCCGCTGCCGCGGCCGTGGCTTGGGGCTCCGCCCCCAGCGCACTTCGGATCGTCTTCCGCCCACCTTCGGCCGTGTCGACAGGGATCAGCCATCGCCAGGTCGCGTCCTGCAGGCGGGTCCCCGCGAAGACGCCCCTCCGTTTGCACCCCCGCGCTCGCCGCTTGGCAGGGTTTCAGGCGCGCCTTCCGCGTGCCTGCAACCCTTGCCCAAGGAGGCAGACATGACCCCCCAAGAAACCCGCGCGACCGTCGCTGACGCTTCGGCCGCCAAGCCCAGCCAGATCGTCGTCCAGTACGGCGAGGTTCGGGACATTCCCTTGAACCGCCTGAAAGCCTCGCCTCGCAACGTCCGACGCGTCGGTCACAGCGCCCAGGTGATCGAGTCCCGCGCGGCCTCAATCACCTACAAGGGCGTGCTGCAACCGCTCGTCGTCGAACCCGAGATCAAGGATGGGCGCGAAACCGGCTACTACCTCGTCAGCGCGGGCGAAGGGCGTCGCCAAGCCCTACGCCTGCTGGCCCAGCGCAAGCGGTTGGCCAAGGGGGCGCCGGTTCGCTGCGTGGTCGATACGGTCAACGACCCGTCCGAGGTCTCAATGGACGAGAACCTTAGCCGCGAACCGATGCACCCGGCTGACCAGTACGAAGCCTACAAGGACCTCGCCGAGCGCAAGGGCTACAGCGCCGAGGAGCTGAGCGCGCGGTTCGGGCCAAGCCCCGAGACCGTGCGCAAGCACCTGCGGCTCGGCGCGGTGTCGCCCGCGCTGCTCGACCTCTATCGCGAAGGGGTCCTGACCCTCGATCAGGTGACCGCCTTCGCGGTCAATCCCGATCCGGTGCGGCAGATGCAGGTCTATGAGCAGCTGTCGCCGGGCAATCGCCAGCCCTACGCCATCCGTCGCCTCATGACCGAGATGAAGGTGGGGGCCGACGACCGCCGCGTGCGCTTCTTAGGGCTGGACGCCTATGTCGCGGCGGGCGGCCCGGTGCTGCGCGACCTCTTTACCGAGGACAACGACGGCTGGGTCGAGGACGTCGTTCTGCTCGACCGCCTGGTCGGCGAAAAGCTCGCCGCTCTGGCCCAGGACATCCGCGACCGTGAGGGCTGGAAGTGGGCGAGCGCTCACCTCGAATTCCCGCACGGCCACGGCCTGGCCCGTATCTGGGAACACGCGCTTGAGCGCACGCCCGAGGCGGTCGCCGCCGTGAACGCATTGCAGGCTGAAGAGGCGGCCCTGACCGAGCAGTGGGCCGAGGCAGACCCGCTGCCGCCCGAGGTCGCCGCGCGCTTCGAGGCCATCGAAGCCGAACTGGAGGCGCTGGGCGACGACTTCGGCCACACGGCGCAAGAGAAGGCGCGAGCCGGTGTTATGGTGGTGTTGCTGCCCTACGGCGACGTGCGGATCGACCGGGGCTTTGTCCGCCCCGAGGACGAGCCCGCGCCCGAACCGGAAGACGAGGCCGATGACGGGCAGGACGGCGCCGATGATCACGGCCCATTCCTCGGCGAAGACGACGACAGGGACGAAGAAGACGGCGACGGCGACGCAGACGACGGCGGCGAAGACGACGACATCGACGAGCCCGACGGTGACGCCGCCGCGCCGCTGCCCGACCGCGTGATCGCCGAACTGACCGCCCATCGCACCGCGGCCCTTCGCGACGCCCTGGCCCAGGACCCGGACCTTGCCCAACTCGCCCTGGTCCACGCTCTGGTCAGCCGGGTCTTCGCCCTCGGCGTTCCGGCGACCTGCCTCGACATCCGTTGGGGGTCGCGCAACCTCAATGGCTTTGGCGAAGGCATCGAGGAAAGCCCGGCGGGGCTCTCCATCGCCGAACGCCACAGCCATTGGGCGCGCCAAGTCCCCGGCGCCCCCGAGGACATCTGGGCGTTCGTGGTCGGGCTCGACGCCGACAGCCGCGCCTGTCTGCTCGCCCACTGCGTGAGCCTGACGCTCGATGGCCTGCGCACCTGGGAGCGTCGTGAGCGAACGATCCTGGCCCATGTCGAGACCCTGGCCACGGCGCTTGATCTCGACATGCGGGCCTACTGGAGGCCGACCGCCGTGCGCTACCTGGACCGCGTCACCAAGGCCCAGATCATGGCGGCGGTCGGCGATGGTGTGTCGGCCGAGGTGGCGGGGCGGCTGTCGGGCTTGAAGAAGCCGCAGATGGTCGAGGCGGCCGAGCCGCTGCTGGTCGAAGCCGGATGGCTGCCGCCCGTCCTGCGCACCGTCAGTCCGCGTGCCGAGGCGTCCGCCGAGGACGACGATCAAGGCCCGACCCCCGAGGCCGGGGCGCCCGAGGGGGCGGGCGCTCAAGACGAGGCCGAGGAGGTCGCGCCCGACGTGGACGATGTCTTGGGCGGCGGCGAGGCCGAACAGACCGCAGCGGACGAGGCTGAGGTCGCGGCTCTGCTGGACGCGGCCGAGTAGGGAGGGACGGGCGGCCTTGCGGCCACCCGTCATCTTTTCGGCAAGACCGGCGCGGCCGATCCTTTGGGATCGGCCGCTTTCGTTTGGCGTCGCCCGCTTTCCTGTGGACCATCGGGCTGATGGTCTGGATCGACGGTCGGCGACGCGCGGAATCGACCTATCGCCGCTCGATGACTCAGGATCAGATCGACCGCATCCTCGAAGAGATGCAAGCCGCCTTCGAGAAGACCGGCGACGATGGCGAGCGTCCCGGCCTGATCACCTTCGACCGGGATGACTGGGTCGGCGCCAACCTTTCGACCTGCTGCACCACGCTAGGACGCGGCATTCGTACGCGCGGAATTCAGATCAAGGTCGCCAAGGGCCGCGAGACGAGGGTGTGGACGCGCGCCGAGGCCGTGGCGATGGGCGAAGACCCCAAGTCATTCGAAGACCTCAAGAGCCGCGAGGACGCCAAGGTCTAGCGCCTGCGGGGTCAGCGGGCCGGGCGCGCCGTCGCCCCCGGTGCCCAGTTGCCACGTTTAGCGATGCGCGCCTCGTCCTGCGCGGCGGCGTAAGCGCCCTTGCTGTAGCGGCGCCACTCCGTCGCCAGGCCCGACCGGATCATCGCGGCGTTGAGGTCAGGACTGGCGCTCGACCAGCACTTGGCCACTTGCCGGCCGTAGCGGTCCGCCGCCACAACCCGACAGCCGACCCGCTCGCGGGTCAGGCTGAAAAGCAAATCGCGAGCCTCGTAGGCCAAGGGCTCCGCCGCCGTCTTGCCGCGCCGCACTTCCGGGGCGTCGACGCCGAACAGCCGAACATACGTCTTCCCGCAGCGCAGGGTATCGCCGTCGTGAACGGTCGGCGCGGTGCAGGCGATGATGACGCCGATGACGACGGGAGCGGGCATGTCCCTGCCTATAGCCTGCGTCGCGCGCTTCGCCAGTCAGCCTCGGATCAAGACGTCAGCGCCCAGTGGACCGCGCGAGGGCAGGGATCGAGTGACGGGCTGAAGGACCGGCGCGCCGCGCCCGCCCCACCGGATCAGCGGGGCGGGTTGACCGCCTTAGTCCACCTCGGGGCCAGTGCTGCGCGACCAGACCAGGGGGTCGCCTTCTCGACGATCGCCAGGGCGGCGTTGATCGCCGCGCCGAACAAGGGACGTCCAGGCTGACCAACTGGTGCTCGCTGTCATCCTTACTCGTCATCGTCCGGCGGCCCGAACCCGGCATTCCCGCAGGTGATGCGAAAGCCCGAGCTCATGTCGCGGACTTGTCGGCAACCGGGCGGACCTGGACTCTCGAGGCCGATGGTCAGGGTGTGGATCTCGCCGCTGAACCAGCCGCCAGGGTTGTCGTTCCGGCGCCGAGATGAACAGGCGGTCTCTCCATGAAAATCTGAGCCGGGCGCGTCGACCGCGTCCTCTTCTGGCCTGATCTGACCGGGGACCGGTCCGTCCCCGCAACCTTGGCCTTGGACTTTCTTCCCTTGGGGCGCAGGCGCCCCATTCCTCGCGAGACAAGAAACTTCAACGCCTTCGGTCCTCCGCAAGGCTCCGGGAGCGCGCCCGCAAGCACGGCTTGGACGGGCGGGGCGCGCTCTGCGGGGCGGACTTTAAGCCCCGGTCCAGCGATCGCCATCGAGGCCGCGATCGGCGCGGCCCGGTTCAGATCGGAGAGACCACCATGTCCACCATCGGCGCCTTCACCGCCAACGCTGACGGCTCGTTCACGGGCGAGATCCACACCCTGGCCATCAACCTCAAGAAGGTCCAGATCCGCCCGGTCGCCGACAAGCCCAGCGACAAGAGCCCCGATTTCCGCATCACCGCCGGCGCCGCCAATCTCGGGGCCGCCTGGAAGAAGACGAGCAAGGACAACAACGAGTACCTGTCGGTCAAGCTGGACGACCCCTCGTTCGGCGCGGCGATCAACGCCGCCCTGGTGGTCATCGAGACGGTCCACACCCTGGTCTGGTCGCGTAGCACCGGCCCCAAGGAGGACTAAGGCGGTCAGCCCGCCCCGCCGATCCGGCGGGGCGGGCGCGGCGCGCCGGGGATGTTTCAAGCCGGCCTTCAGCGGGGCTCGGCGTGGGGCGGAGCCGCCGTTTCCACGCCATGGCCTGTCTTTCTACGACTGGCGTCCTGGGCGCCTTGAGAGCCTTTGGGCGCTGGCACACAAGGGTCTTGCGGGTCTCGCGAGGACGCCACCAACCGCCCGCCCAGGCGTCCGTTTCGCACCCGCGCGTCGCGGCGCTCTCGTTCCCCCCGGAGCGCGGCGAGGCGGCGGCTCGTCCGACCAGCTCAACTCCCCCCAGCTGGTCTCTCGAGCCGCCGCCGGTCGGGCGCCGGCATCGTCCAGGCGGGGACCACGACAGCGCAAAAAGGAGAACCTCATGATGACCATCGGCCAATTCCGTCGCGACGGCGACGGCTTCACCGGCAAGCTGGACACCTTCGCCAGCGACGCGCTCATCACCCTGACCCCAGCCGAGAAGTTCTCGGCCAAGGCCCCGGACTTCATCGCCTGGTCGGGGCAGCGCGAGTGCGGGGCAGGCTGGCGGGTCAATGACGCCAGCGGCGCGGTGCTCAGCGTCAAGATCGACGACCCGACCTGGCCCGAGCCGGTGAGCGGCCGGATCATGGCCGCCGAGGATGGGGTGCTGCCGCTGGTCTGGTTCCGCCGGGCCGAGACGCCGGTCGACAAACCGCCGCCCGCCTAGGCCTGGGTCAAGTTTCCGAAGCGTCACCGCTGCGGTAGAGCCGGCCGATCTCTCGTTCGAGCCAGTGCTCGGCCCCGTCGCGGCGCCGCGCCAACAAGGCCTTTAGATGGGCGAATGCCTGCCGGAAGGCCTCGAAAATGGCGGTCCCCGGGAGCAGGGCGCCGGCGTCTCCGGCCTCGGCGCTGAACTCCCGGTGGGCCAGCCAAAGGATCATGGACGACTTGTTGTCCATCGCCCGGTAGGCCACTTCCGGATCCTCGAACATGACGCCGTGGACGATCGCCAAGGCGTCGCTGCGTGTCACCTCCGCGAACCGCTTGATGCGGTCGAAGTGCAAGCGTCCTCGACCCGCCTCGAAGTTCTCGTAGGTCTTCTCGGCGATGCCCATCGCCTCGGCGACTTCGACCTGGGTGAGCCTTCGTATGACCCGGATCTTCTTGAGGATTGTGGACAGCAACTCCGACTGCCGGGCATAGCTGATATCCTGCTGGGACATGCTCACTCCGCAACCACACGCGGTCAACCTAAGGCAGAATTGCAATCTGGCGCTCGTCCGCAGCCGGATCAATGACCGAAGGTTGCAATTGCGTGCAGGTGGGCAGGTTTTTGCGAATTCCGGCGCCCGTCGCGGGATCGGCGACGGGTTTGCTCTAAACCATGCGAACCAATCCGCACGATTCTGGGGGAAGAGCCGTCGTCTTCTGGTTTCCACCCACCGGTTGAGTCTCTGAGCGAACACATTTGACCGCCTGGTGGCGCATCGCGCCCTTCGCGCCTCGACAGCCAGGAAGCGGGACGTTCACGCTTGCCGCTTTGTGGTGGGGATGTCGTGAGCCGTGATCGCGATCCGTTCGAGCGGGCGTTGGAAGCCATTCGGCTGAAGCTTCGGGAGGGGGAGGGGCTGCAGGGCCGGGCCCTGGCCATCAATCTGCTCGCCAAGGCGCTTGGCGTCAGCCAGACCCCGGTGCGAGAAGCTCTGGCATGGTTGGCCGGCGAAGGTCTGATCGTCCGCACCCGGACCGGCTATGTCGGCCGCTCGCATGACGCCACGAGCCTGGCCGAACTCTATCGCTTGAACCTGGCCCACGTCCTGGCCGCTTTGTCGGCCGATGCCCGGGGCGGTGCGGCTCGTGGCGTTGGGCCGGTAAGGCGCGCGTCCTGGCCGCTGATCGACGGCGAGGATCCCAACCAGGTCTTCGATGTGATCGTGGCCCTGGCCGGAGACCGCACCCTGCTGGCTGCTTTGCGGCGCACGCGTGAGCCCCTGTCGGTGTTTATTGCGGCCGAAGCCCTGGTGATCGGCGACACCGAGGCGGTCATGGCCGAACTGGCGCAGGCCTATCCCGACCCCGGCCGCTTGCGCGCGCTCGCCCGGGCCTTCTACCGCCGGCGCATCCAGGGCGCGGCGCGGGTTCTTTCGGCGACCCTCGAGCGGCTGCAGATATAGCCCGGATATAGTTTGAATATACCACCTCCGCGTCGCCTCCTGATTAAGCCGCAACCCGCGGCTGAACGAAAGGAGACCTGCGATGAGTGACTCCCTGCAACTGATCCGCCTCGGCTCGGCCAAGCAGCTGACCCAGGCCAGCGGCGGCACCCTGAAGGCCGAGTCCGTCGAGTTCATCCGGTACGACCCGCTCTGAACCCGGCGCGGACGGCGCCCGCTCGCGGACGCCGTCTTCCGTGCGGCGCGCCTGCCGGTCACAATCCGACGGCGCGCCGTCTCATCGCGCTTTTGCGCGGCATACGCTCATGGAGACGGTCCAATGACCTCCATGCCTCGACTGATCCGCCTCGGCAGCGCCATGGCCCTGACCCGAGCCGGCGGCGGCACTATGCACATGGAAGAAGGCCTGCCGCTCTACTACGACCCTGTCTAGCGGGCGCGCCGGCGCCGCGCGGCGCCGGCTCCCTGTCTTTCCCAAAGTCTCTGGAGGCAGCATGTCGCTGTGCCTGGCCCGACACGTGCGCGGAGTCAGCGTCGAGGACGACCTGGTGTTGCTCGACGCCGAAGCCGACGCCTATTTCTGCCTGCCCGCGATCAGGGGCGTGGTTATCGACCCGGACGGCCAGGTGCACGGCGCGCCCGAACCGCTGGCGCGAGCGCTGGTTGAGGCGCGATTGGCCGAGCGCGGGACGCTCCCGACGACAGAGCCGGCCTGTGTCGCGCCGGTGGCGCGCACGGCGCGTCGGATCCTGGAGCACCTCGAGACGATCGACGCGCGTGCGACCGTGCGGCGATGGCGCGCCCTGGCGCACGCGGTCCTCGTCGCGCGCGCCGGCCGGTACCGGCCGTTCGCGCAGCTCATTGCCGGACCGCCCGCCCAGGCCCAGGCGCTCTCGCCTGACTTCCTCGACGATCTGGCGGCCTACCGACGCCTGACGCCGTGGCTCCCGATCGACGGCGCCTGCCTTTTTCGCAGCCACATGCTGCGCGCCTATCTTCGCGCGCTCGGGCACGACGCAGCCTGGGTCTTTGGCGTCAGCGTCTGGCCTTTCGACGCTCATTGCTGGCTACAGGTCGAGGACGCGGTCTTGGACGACGAGGCCGAGCGCCTGTCCGCCTACCACCCGATCCTGGTGGTCTGAGCCATGGGCTATATCGTTCTGGTCCGCACGCCCGGCGCCACCGCCGCCGCCTTCGACGCCATGCTCGAAGACCTGGTCGCGCGGCAAGGATGGCGCCATGTCGTCAAGGCCTATGCCCTGGCGGTGCTGGTCAAGGGCGCCGCGCCGCTGCCGGTCCTGCCGCTTGCCGGCGCGCACGGCGTCGGTGGCGTCTTGCTGGGGCGCGTATTCGATCGAGCGGCGGGAGAGGCTGGGGAGGCGCGCCAACCTCAGCTCGATGGCCTGGTCGATCTGGATCCCATCGAGGCGGTCTCGCGCCTCATCCAGAGCGCTTGGGGCGGCTACGTGGCGGTGCTGGCCCCGCGACGCCCCGACCCGCCGGTCGTGCTGCGCGATCCTACCGGTCAGGTCGAGGCCTTCATCTGGCGCCGGGACGGCGTCACCTTGATTGGATCAGAAGCCCCCAGGGGCCTGGCCGCGCCGCTAGGGCTTGCGATCGATTGGCGCCGGGTCGGCGATCTCCTGGACGATCCTCGCCGGACCGGCGCGGCCCCGCCGCTGAGCGGCGTCCTGGGCGTTGACCCCGGAGAGTGCCGGCATGGTGTCGGCGCGGGCGAATCCCTGCGCCTTTGGTCGCCAGCCCGGATCGTGCGCGAGCGCAGGCCGCCGGACGATCCTGCTGACGCGCTCAGGCGCTGGGTGGACGTCAGCGTCGCGGCTGAGGCCAGCGATGCCGAGACGATGCTCTGTGAAATCTCCGGCGGACTGGACTCGGCGATCGTCGCCACCGCGCTCGCCCGGGCCGGTCGGCGTCCCACTGGCGCGATCAACTTCTATCGCGATCAGGCGCAAGGCGACGAGCGCCTCTGGGCGCGCGCCGTCGCCGACGCGATCGGCGTGCCGCTGACAACGGTTCAACGCTCGCCCTTCGCCCTGGCGTCAGACGACTTTGCCTTTGGCGCGACGGGCCTGCGCCCGAGCCTGAACGCCCTGGACCCGGAGTACGATCGCCTTTTGCTCGCCGAAGCCGAGCGATTGAAGGCGCAGGTGCTTTTCACCGGCCACGGCGGCGACGTGGTGTTCTACCAGCTCGGCGCGGCCGAGATCGCGGCGGACATCCTGCAGGGCGCGGTCACCGAAGACGGCCGCCTGCGCGCGCTCGGCGATGTCGCGCGGCGCACGCGCCGGTCCGTCTGGAGTCTCGCCCGTCAAGCGTTCTGGGGGCGGCGGCCAACGGAGGGGGCGGCGAGCAGAGAGCGGTTCGTCGTCCACGCCGCACGCGGCGTCGCCCATCCCTGGCTTGACGACCTGCAAGGGCTGGCGCCGGCCAAGCGGGTCCAGGTGGCGGGGTTGGTCAACAGCTTGAACGTGGTCGCCAGGACGCGGCGCGGGGCCGTCACGCGCCTGGCTCATCCCTTGCTCGGCCAGCCGATGGTCGAGCTCTGTCTCTCGATTCCCGCCCCAATCCTCAGCGCCGGCGAAGGCGACCGGCGCCTGGCAAGGCGCGCGTTCTCCGATCGATTACCGGCCCTCGTGGCCGAGCGACGGTCCAAGGGCGACATCACCGTCTTCTTCGGCAAAAGCATCGCCGCCAGCCTGCCAACCCTTAGGCCGATGCTTCTGGACGGGCGTCTCGTCGCGGAGGGTCTGATCGACAAGGCGCGCCTGGAGGCGGCGCTGCGGCCAGAGACCCTGGTGTGGAAGGATTTCTACGGGGAGATCCTGGTCGCAGCAGCCCTTGAGGCCTGGGTTCGTCATTGGGAAGGGCGCATCGCCGAGGGGGATGGCGAGACCGTCGCTGGAGTGGGCGCGCCGCCGGGCGTCGCTGGCGCGAGGGCGGATCCCGGCAGGGCCGCGTCCAGGAACGCGAACACTCGCGCATAGAGATCGCGAACATTACCCGGGCTCATCACCACGTGGCTCTCGCCGCGATAGAGCAGCAGCTGCGCGTCCTTGCCTTGGCGGAGAAGCGAGGAGAACAGCGTGGTCACTTGGCCAAGATCCATATCGAGATCGCCATAGATCAGGAGCACCGGCGCGCCGATCTTGTCGGACTGCAGACCGGGGCTGTTGCGCAGGTACTTGTCGGGCGCCGACCATGGCGGGCCGCCCATGGCGCCCTGGCCGTTTTCAGCCCACCCCAGCTCGGAGGGCATGGTGATCAGGGCAGGAGACGCCAGGGCCTCGGGATGGATGGCGCCGTAGTATGACAGGAGATTCGTGATCGGCGCGGAGGCGACGATCGCCGAGAAGCGGCTGGACTGGACACCCGCCGCCAAGGCGCCGTAGCCGCCATAGCTCTGACCCCACACCGCCAGGGGCTTGTCTTTCAGGACGGGATGGGTGGCGATCGCCGCGTCGACGGCCAGCAGCATCGCCTCGGCGAGCCCTGGCATCGGCTCACGATCACGGGCCATGGGAAGGCTGGGCACGATCACCGCATAGCCCGCCGCTACCATCAGCTGGACGTTGGTGTCGAACGATCGACTGCCGGGCTCGGCCGCGACGGGCGGACGCGCGTAGCGCGCGCCGGGATAAGGAACGACGATGAGCCCCTTGAGACCGGCGGTGGGCAAGACGGGCGGAAGATAGAGCCAGCTCGTCAACTCCGCCTCGACCAGGCCTCTGTGGCGGATCGCCTCCGGTGTGGCGAAAGCCTTGTCGGCCAGGGCGGAATTTATGGTGGCGACCGCGCGCGCGGGCGCTCCGGGCCGGATCACCTGCAACGAGCCGACACCATGCGGATCGGTCGTTGTGACGGCGACGCCCCCCCAGGCTTGCGACGCGGCCAGGATCTGCGCCTTCGCCGGGAGATCGAGAGGCGCGGAGCGCTCCCCGTTCGACCCCAGCAAGCGGCGCTCGCCGTCCTGCGACAGCATTCTCGTCGCCCTGGGTTCGCCGGGCAGGAGGTCGGCCGGCGCGTCCAGGCTCGCCGTAGAAGGCGCGAAGCGGGCCAGGCGTCCGTCAGCACCGATGCGCTGGAGGCCCTCGGCGCTGCGAATGACGAAGCCGCGGGCCGTGATCATGACCGCTGGCCCCTGGGGCTCGGCGATCGTCCCCGTGAGCTTGACCGCGCGGCGGCCGTCAAGACGCCACCAATCCTGGCGCGGGGTTCCGCCACCCCGCGCCAGGACGAACGGATCCCGACCAAGCCAGGCAAGGCCCGGCATGGGCCTGGGATCCCGGCCACCGGTGTCGCCGAGCGTCAGGTCCGGCGCGAGGGGTTTCGCCGTTCCGTTGGCCGCAAGGCGCCAGTAGCCGTAACCGGACCAGCCATCGCCATCGGGACGGGCGGCGACCGCCACCGCGTCTCCCTTCGGCGACCAGGTCCAGGTTCCGCGAATGAGATCGCAGCGCGGGCAAGGGATCGTCCGCTTCCCGCTCACGAGGTCGACCATCACCAGCCGCAGGCGACGCGGCGGATAGCCCACGCGCATGGTGCTGCTCGTCGAAGGCTGCGTTCGCTCGCCGTCTTCGATCAGGGCTGCGGTTCGACCGCCCGGAGCGACCATCAGGTCGCTGAACGCGCCCTGGGTCAGGTCCCGGACCGCGCCGGACACGCCATCGATCGCGACCAGGCTGGCGGTGCTGGCCGGCGCGTTGACGCCGGAGAAGCGGCCGCTGCCCAGCGCCGTCACTGAGATCTCGCCGCGAGCGCCGGCTGCCCAGGCCTGCTGCAGGCGCTCGCCCGCGAGCCAGCCCAGACCCGCCAGGCGGGCCTGGGCCTCGAGAGGACGTGAAATGGCCACCACCTCTCGATTGTCGCGCCAACGCGCTTGGGCAAACCACAGCTCCGGCTCGACAAGGCGTCCCGACCACGCGACAGCGCCGCTCGCCAGGGTGACGACACCCAGTTCCCGCGCATGGCCGCGTTGGCGAAACACGATCAGGCGCGCGCCGTCCGGCGAGAAGGCGCCGAAGGTCTCGCCGTCGCCGGCAAGGCCCCGCAGCAACGCCCGGGCCGGTCCGCGATCGGTGAGGTCGAGCAGCATCAGGCGGCTGGCCGCCGCGCCGATCAGGAAGTCCTGATCGAAGCGCGGCGCGCTCTTCCAAGGGCCCTGGATCTCGAACACCAGCCAGCGGCCGTCCGGCGAGAACGCCGTGCGGCCCAGTTCTTCCAGCGAGAGTAGGTCCTCGACCGAGAACGCTTGCCCGTCAGCCGGGCTCGATGTGGCCAGACCACAGGCGAGCGCCAGCCATGCGAAGTGTCGCATCGCAGTCTCCGATGGCGAAAGAGAGAGGGTTTTGGCCTACCAGGCCTTGGTCAGCTGGAGCGCGACGAGGCGTCCGGTCGGATCGTAGTTGGCCGGGTCGTAGCCGACGCCGAGCCGCGAGTCATAGAACGGCGGATCCTTGTCGAAGGCATTCTGCGCCGTCAGCGCCAGGCTCAGATTGCGAAATGCCCCGTCCTTGGCCGGCGACGTCCACTGGACCTGCAGGTCGAAGGTGGTCTGGCTTGCGATCCGTTTGGCGTCTACGTCCCGAAGGTCGCCGATATGGTTCAACGAGGCAGTGGTCGTGAACGCGCCGTGCGTCCAGCTCGTGTAGAAACGCGCCCGAAGGTCGGCCGGGAAGGTCGCCATCCCGGCCAGCTCCACCGACTGCGCGGCGGCCGTGATCTTGCGGGCATAGGACATCAGCCAGGAGAGATTGCCGCCGATCACCACCGGGTCGCCCTTGACCGTCAGGCCGTAGGTCCCGGTCAGGTCCAGGCCCCGCACATGAAACGCGCCGGCATTGACGTAGCGCGCGTCGGCGATCGCCCGGTAGCTGGTTGCCGGATACAGGCCGGCCGCAGCCGAGGTCGCGTTCTTGAGCAGGTCCTGGATCAGCGCCAGATCGGCGGCGTTGGTTCCAGGGTTCACGAAGGTCCGAAACGGCGCCAGGTCCGGGGCGGTCAACACGGTCGAGATGTTGTCGTTGGCGGGCCGTGCGATCCGGTTGGTGAACCGGGTGTCGAACAGGGTGGCCGAGAGGCGCGTTCCGGGACGGTCCGCCGGCGCCCACTCGATCCCGGCTGTCCACGACTTGGCTTGCTCGGGCTTGAGGTCGCGGTTGCCGCCGTAGCGGATCAGGGTCAACGCCGTGCCCGATCCGAAGCTGACATTGGTCGGGGAGGCGGTCTCGGGATCCGATTGCTGGCTGAGCGACGGCGCCCGGAAGGATTCGCCATAGGTGGCCTTGAGGTTGATGTCGGCGGTTGGGCCCCAGACCACGCCAATCTTCGGCACCGTGCTGGAAAGGCCGCCGGTATAGGTCTCGCGACGCACTGCGGCTGAAAGCTCCAGACGCTCCAGCCCCGGACGGCGGAAGTCCGGGCCAAACAGCGGCGCGCGCAGTTCGGCGAACAGGGAGGACACCCGGCGCTCGGCGAAGCGCGAGAAAGCCGGGCGCGGCGTCGCCGCCACGCTTCCCGAAACGCCGATGGTCTTTAGGCCTTCCTCTCGCCACTGGGCGCCGAGGGCCAGGCGCACGGCCCCGGCCGGAAGCGTGAACAACGGGCCGTCGGCGGTGGCGCTGACCGTGTCGAGCCGCCCGACCGTGCGCCGCGTGTCATAGCCGGACATCACGAAATCCAGCACCGTCTGATTGTTGCGGCCCAGGCCGATGTAGGGATTGAAGTAGCCGTCACGGGCAGCGTTGTAGGCGGTCAGCGGGTTGTCGGGCGTCGCGCCCAGGGCCTCATTGAGGAAGGCCGAGTTCAGGCCGTGGGTCGAGAGACTGGTGGCGATCTCCTCGCCGTGGCCGGCGTAGAGATCCAGCCGCCAATCTGCGGGAAGACGGACCTTGCCCCCGATCGACAGCGCGCGGCTTTGCACCTCGCCAGTGTTTTTCAAGCCGCCGGTCTCGTTCTGGAACGAATAGCCCAGATAGTTGCTGGACGCGCCATTGGGCGAGACGAAGTAGGGGTTTCGAGCGTCGACGACCATCACGGTCAAGGGCGCCACCGAATAGGCCGTGTAGCGGCGATCGCTGTACCGGGCGTCCGCGTTGAGCGTGATCCTCGAGCCGACATCCTGGGTCACCGCCGCGTAGAACCCGCCGCGCTCTTGTTTGGGCAGGTTGTCGACCGCCGCGCGCCAGTTGATCAGGTTCTGAGCGCCGGCGATGAAGTCGGAGGGCTTCAGGCGCGTCCCGTCCTGGCCGGCCGGTACGGCCCACATCGGCACGAGCGAGAAGGTGACGGGATCGATGCCCAGGATCGTCGCTGGCATCGAATAGTATAGTCGGCGGTCGCTGCCGCCCAGGGGGCGCAGATCGGCATTGGCCGTGTAGTCACGGTCGGACGATTGCGATCGATCCCGGCTCTGGTATTCGGCTGTGAGCAGCAGCGAACCCGTGTTCCAGGATTTGCCGAAGGTCTGCGCCAGCTGCCGTTGGCCCATGTCGCCGTGGGTAGACCCGCCGATCCGCGCCCGCGTCTCGGTGCCGTCGTAGCGGTCGCGCAGCACGACATTGACCACGCCGCCGACAGCGTCCGACCCGTAGAGCGCCGAGGCGCCGTCGAGCAGCACTTCGACGCGCGCGACGGCGGCCAGAGGAATGGACGACAGGTCGGAGAAGTCTCCGAGCAGGCCAGCGCCGGCCAACCGGCGGCCGTTGACCAGGACCAGGGTGGCGTCCGCGCCGAGACCGCGCAGATTGACCGCCGTGGCCCGCGCCTGATTGGTGCCGGTGGTGTCGGCGCCTGTCATGATGGTGTCGTCGCTCGTCGTGCCGCCGAATGCCTGGGGCAGATCCGTCAGCGCGTCAGCGACCGTGGCGTAGCCGCCGCGATCGAGGTCCTCGCGGCCGAGCACCAAAACCGGTGAGGCTCCACTACGGGCGCCGCGAATGTGGCTTCCGACCACGATTTCCGAGACCGTGAAGGGTTCCCCGGACGTGGACGCAGGGGCCAGCGACGGCAGGGTCTGAGCCAGGGTGGTCGCGGTCAGCGGGTCCCCGGCCAGTGTCGAAGCCTCGCCGCTTGAACCGACCAACGCCCCCTTCGCATTGGCGACCGGGCGCATGACGCTCTGACCGTGGGGATAGAGCACCAGCACGCCGGGGCCGGCCTGGCGCACGTCGATCTTGGCGCCCGCCAGCAACTGGGAGAGCGCCTGCGAAGGCGTCATTCGGCCGCTGACCCCTGCCGTCTTGCGGCCCGCGACCAGATCGCTGGTGAACATGATCTTCAGCTTGGCCTGGCGACCGAGTGTCAGCAGCGCGACGTCGAGCGGACCTGCAGGTATTTCGACTTGAACGGCGGCCTCGGCCGTCATGCCGACGCTGGGCGCAGCGGCAATGCAGGCGATCGGTGAGACCCAGGCCAATAGGACGCGGCGATACGACAACGACATTCAAACACCCCCGGCTCGCTGGCCGGGCCGCGTCACCGTGACGGGCGCTCGATACCGGCGATATGGGGGAGACACCGGGGAGGGCGGTTTACCCTACCGCCCTGTGAAAAAAATGTGACGTCATGGCGACGGCGCGCCGCGCGGGCGCAATTCGATGGTCTTGCCGCCGCTGGCGGTATGGGTTTCCAGGTCCAGGATGTTGCTCGCCGCCATCGCGAAACCATCGACGTCCCCGGTCGGGAACGTGCCGTTGATTTCCAGATTGTGGGGCGCGCCCTCGGCCAGCACGACCTTGCGGGCGCTGTAGCGATTGACCTCCGCGACCGCAGCGTCGAGCGGGGCGTTGTGGAACACAATCTGTCCGGCGGTCCAGCTCGTGTCGGCCGCAACATCGGTTCGCGAGGGCTTTGCGGCTGCGGGCCCGACGACGATCTTCTGGCCTGGGCTGAGCGTCCACGCCTTGGTCTCGCGCCCCTGATCTCGCACCGCGACCTTGCCTTCAGCCAGCGTGACCTGGACGGCGTCCGATTGGCGATAGACGTCGAAGCGGGTGCCGATCGCTGTGATCGACGTGCTCCCCGCTGTGACCACAAAGGGGCGGGTTTTGTCGTGCGCGACGTCGAACATCGCCTGTCCCCGCACTAGCTTCACCAGCCGTCGATCCTTTGTCAGACGAACGGCGATGCGGCTGTTGGTGTTCAGAAGGACGGCCGAACCGTCGCTCAGCTGCACGGTCTTCCGCTCGCCGACAGCGGACTCATACCGCCGTCCCATGGCGTTGTTCAGGCTCACGGCGCCGACCACCAAGCCAGCGGCGAGCAGGAGGCCTGCGCCAACCCCAGCGGATTTGCTGACCATGCGTCGACCGGTTCTGCTCTTGGCGGCCCGCGCCAAGGCGTCGTCGGCGAGGTCCTCCAGCGCCGGATCGCCGCGCAGCGCGCGCAACCTTGAAGCCGCGGCCGACAAGCGATCATAGGCCTGACGATTGTCCGGAATCTTGCGCCACGCCTCAAAGGCCGTCACGTCCGAACTCTCGATCACCGTGGAGTTCAGGCGAGCGTACCAGTCGGCCGCCTCCTGTTCGGTGTCCGTTGAACGGTGCGTTTGATCGATCATGGGCGAGCCACAGATGTCAGGCGCAAAGCGCCGACGCGCAAAGTTTGAGCGCCTTACTCATGCGCTTTTCGACCGTCTTCACCGAGATGCCGAGCAAGGCCGCGATCTCCAGATAGGTCATTCCGCGAACGTGGTTCAGAACCAAAACATCGCGCAACTTCGGCGGCAGGGCCAGCATGATCTGTCGGAAAAGTACGGCTTCAAGTTGCGCGGCTTCAACCGGCGCGTTGGCGGCGGCTTTGTCGTCCTGCGTTTCGGTGGCTCGCCTGCGCGCGGCGCGGCCGCGGTTCTTCGCCAAGTTCGTGGCAATGTGGAGCAGGTAGGAGCGCGGGTCCTTCAGCGGCTCCGTGAGCGGAAGTCGTGACAACCGGACAAAGGTTTCCTGAAGGAGGTCGTCGGCGGCGTCCGCGCCGTAGCGGCGACGAAGAAAGCCGGAAAGCCAGGGGGCGTGGTCCTTGTACAGGTCTTCAACAGTCGGTGGAACAACCGCTTCGCGCTTCCCAGAGTCAGCCTCCCGAAGGGGATAGTTCTTTAGTGTGGCTTCCATCTTGACTGCCTCGCCCCGGGGGCGTTTCGGGACGCCCCATCGCGTGCGCGCTCCACTGAATTCAACGGCCCCTTTTAGCGACTTTACTCATAGTCTATTCACAGTCCAGCCTAAATACGGCGGCTTGCGCGGATGCACCTTCGCGCGGTCATCGCCGATAATGTTCGAGCATTTCGTGTGGCGAAATCGCTCAAGCAGGAGGAGCTTGCCGATCGTGCAGACCTACATCCGACCTATTTGTCGGGAATTGAAAACGGTCGGAAGAACATAACTGTAGATTTGCTTGAACGGCTGGCCGTCGCACTCGGAGTTTATGAGGAAGACTTGGTTCGACGGCGCCGATAGCGAAGGGATTTGCGGCGGCTATAGCTGTGGATAAGGGGTGACTTTACTCATAGTCTATTCAACTGGCGGTCGGGTCCGTGCGCCCGTGCCTTATGAATTTGCGGTATGTCGTTGGAGAGAATATTCGCGCGCTGCGTGACGATCGCGACATGGCGCAGGATGAACTCGCACATCTGGCGGAGATCCACACGACATACCTGTCGGGCGTGGAGACCGGGAAGCGAAACATTACATTGAATGTTTTGGAGCGCATCGCAAAAGCTCTCGGCGTTGCGGAAGAGGACCTCGTTCGGCGACCTGAACGTTAAGAGCGATTGGAATAAGAAGTTGGGGTTTCGCCCCCACTCTATTGTGTCCCGCGCCGTATGAAATCAATGCTCGGCCCCCAGATGGCTGCGGCGGTGAAGCAATTAGAGCGCAGATAGGCTGCTGGCCCTCGCAATCTTCGCTTCGGCCATTTGCGATCGGCAGATGGCTGGCCCGCACGCCCGATCGGGAAGGGATCGGCCGCCGAGCGATGGCGCCGGCGGCGGTTGGCATGCATTTGCGAACCTGACAGTCCCAGGGTTTGCTTGGGAGTTCCTTCGCCGAAATCCCGAGTACCGCTCGGAATTCGGCTCGCGCGGCGCGCGGATCGATCAGCGGTGGGGCCTTCGATTTCCCGTAGACCCGCAACTTTCAGCCGAGAACGCAGATGTGTTTTGGCGTGCAGAGATAGCGCCGGGCATCGTGCTACCCATCATTGGCGATGGTCATCAGGCCGCCAAGCGGTTGCAAGAAAAGCAGATCGCTGGTGGTCCGCGCCAAGCGGATGACGGAGTCCACTTGCGGCTGGTGGCGGGGCTGCAACTGCTCGTTCAAAGGGCGACACCCCCTCCCGGGCCGGTGCTTGTCGTGCTGTCGTTGGATCAAGATTTCGGGGTTCGGGTCCGTGCAGTCGAGGCCCTCGATAGAGTTGTCCGAGGGCGCGCTGCTCCTAAATCGCGGCTGACAATGGCTCAACGCGCACGCCTGGCTCGTAGCCTTGTGGCTTTGGATGGCGCCGAACGGCACGAGAGCTATCGAGACATCGCGCGGTCAGTTTTTGGCCACGACCGTGTCGATCGCGAGACGTGGCGGACTGCATCCATTCGCGACGCGACGATCCGGTTGGTGCGATCAGGAAGAAACCTGATGCGCGGAGGGTACCTGAAGCTGCTGCGGGACGGCCTCTAGGGGGTGGCGTTTTCGGCGGCCCTTGTCTTCGCCATCCACCCCGAGCGTTCCGTCGCTCCAGCCTATCCAGACGACGCCGGGCTTATCCAGGCGTCGCCGAGGATACGTCATGAGCAACAACCCCTCCGATCCGCAGAGGCATCTGAAAACGGCTGAGGCTGCGCGCTTTTTGGGACTTTCCGACCGCACGCTGGAAAAGCACCGGTCATACGGAACTGGACCGATCTATCGGAAGATCGGGGGCCGCGTCGTCTACACGCTGGAGGACCTGCAGGCCTGGTCGGAGCGCGCCGCGCGCCGCTCGACCACGGACCCCGACGCGCAGTTTGTGTCGCCCGCCAAACGCACGCCGGCGTCCGGAACGGGTTCGCGGCCTCAGCATGCCGATGGCCGCAAGTGATGAATACCCAGGTCGATCTTCTGTGGCTCGATGGGCAGATCGAGCGCTGGATTCGCTTCGGGAAGGTCGCCGCCGAGCGGATCGTCGACCGACGCAATCGCATCGTCGAGTTCGCAGCCGGCTCGGTCTTCGCGTTCGTGCGGTGGCGGGCGGGCGAGTACGGAACCGTCGAGTCGCACATCGCCATCTTGCGGGCCGTCACGTCCGGCGAGGCGTTCACGACCTATCCCTGCGTCGCGCCGGGCGCTGAAATCCTGCTCAGCCTCAGCGGCTGGGCCAGGGTCCAATCGGTTCTGGAGGCTGTCGATGGGGTCGAGAAGATCGGCGTGGCGCCGGCCCTGGCCGCGCCGGATTACTGGCGTCACGTCGGCGCTCGGATCGGCGTTGGGCTCACGCCCAGGCCGTACGATCGCGCCCGCCACCGCGCCTGGCTTATGCGCCGGAGACTTGGGCGATGAGCGGCGGCGCGTCTCGGTACTTGCTCGCCGGCGGGGTTAGCTGCCTGCTCTTGGCCTTTGGCGGCCTGGTGCAGCCGACCAAACGCTTGGTCCTCAATACGACGGCCAGCGCGCCCTTGGGCTTCTACTGGCTTGCCGGCCAAGAGCCAGATGTCGGTGATCTGGCGCTTGTTCGCCCGCCGCCGCCTTTGGCGCGCTGGATGGCGATGCGCGGCTACTTGCCGATGAACGTGCCGCTGATCAAGCGCGTGGCCGCCGTCACGGGTCAGCTCGTTTGCGGTGACCACGGTCGCGTTCTGATAGACGGCCAGGCGGTCGCCAAGGTCCTACTGCATGACCGCCTGCACCGACCGCTGAAGGGTATCAGCGGCTGTCGGCGAGTGGGGGAGGGGGAGGTCTTTCTCCTCAACAGCGACGCGCCTCATAGCCTCGACGGTCGATATTTCGGTCCGCTGCCGCGCCAAGCCGTGGTGGGACGGCTTCATCCGATCTGGACATGGGGGGCGCTGAGGTGACGCTGCCCAACCTCGTTTCCTTGTTCGGCCATCTTGCGTCGCCTTTCCTCGTCCCGGCCAAGACCGCGTCGGCGGTCGCGCGCAGGCGCGGTCAAGGGCGGCCGGATGGCCGGCGCGCCTTGCGCGCTTCCCTTGACGGCGACGAGCACGGCCGCACGCTTCTTGTGGTCGGGTCGAGAGCAAAGATTTCGCGTGCTCTGCGCGCGTCCGCCGTCGCCGGCGTGCTGGCGATCTCTCTGGCTTTTGGTCGGGCGGAGGCAGTTCCGGCGCTGTCACTTGGCGGGGAGCAGCCCGAGATTGGCCTCCACATGGCCGAAGCCTCGCGCCGATCAGGCCTTCCGGAGAGCTGGATCCGAGCCGTCGCCTGGGTCGAGAGTGGGGGCGCGGCGGAGGCGATCTCGCCCAAGGGGGCGATGGGCATGATGCAGATCATGCCTGCAACCTGGCGCGAGCTGCGGATAGACCTCGCGCTTGGAAGCGACCCGTTCGACGAGCGCGACAACCTCGTGGCCGGCGCTGTCTACCTACGCCGCATGTTCGATCGCTTCGGCGAGGATGGCTTCCTGGCCGCCTACAATGCTGGCCCAGCGCGCTACCAAGCGTTCCTCGACGGCAGAAAAAGTCTGCCGCCGGAGACCATCGCCTACATCGCGCGCGTGCGGGCTAGGGTGGGCAGGATGGCGTCGGTGCAATGGCCCGACCGCGCGCCAAGCGTCGTTGGATGGCGTGCTTCAGGTTTGTTCATAGGCGGCGCTGTGGCAACTTCGAAGGTTCAGGACGGGCCGCTCGAAGAGCTTCTGTTTCCTCCGATCACATCGCAGGCAGGCCGATGAAGCCGGGCCTGCTGATGACGGGGAAAGTCGCCGGAAGAGGGCGGGTTTGGTCTGATTGGCTGCTCGGGAAAGATGGCGAGATAAAAGGACCGGGACCTTTCGGGGCCATGTCCTTGGTTCTGTTGGTGATTTTCCGGGACCTGCATTCGCGGTCTGGTCCCGGAATTCAGAGGTTTCGTAAGCTTTTCATAGCGTTATCCGGGACCTCCGGCCGGAACGGCCGCGATGTCTGACGACCACGACTTCTTCCTGCGTCTTGGGCGCATCGGCGACCGAGGGGCCAGCAATGGCGCGCGGGGCCGCGGCTTCGTGCGGGAGGTTCTGGCCGGCGCTCGCAAGAGCGGGCTCGGCGCGGTCGATCTGAATGGGCGTGGGCGGATCCGGCGGTCAGGCCGCGGGCGGGACGCTGGGGTGCGTTCGCGCTCGATCGGGCGCCGCGTGGTCATCAAGGCCCGGGTCGTCCGGCATTCCGGCTCCCGATATCGGGCCGCGCCCCTGGCCGACCACATGCGCTACTTGCGACGGGAAGGCGTCACGCGGGACGGCGCGCCAGCGGAGATGTTCGATCGCGACGGTGCGGCCGACCACGAGGCTTTCGCCCGCCGCTGTGAGGACGATCGCCATCACTTCCGGTTCATCGTTTCGCCCGAGGACGCCGCCTCTCTCGAAGATCTGCGGACGACGACACGGGAGCTGATGGCTCAGGCCGAGAAGGACCTGGGGACCAGTCTCGATTGGGTGGCCGTTGATCATTGGAACACCGAACACCCGCACGTCCACCTGCTGATCCGGGGTGTCGATGAGACAGGCCAGGACCTGATCATCGACAGAGACTACATCGCCCAAGGCATGCGCCAGCGCGCCGAGGCTCTGGTCTCGATGGAACTTGGCCCTCGGACAGTTGCGGAGCTGGAGGCCAGCCTGGACCGCGAAGTCGAGGCCGAGCGCTGGACGAGTCTGGATCGGAGGCTCCGCGACCTTGGGGGCACCGACGGTCTGATCGACTTGCGCCCCGCTGGACCGGATGATCATCACGTTCCTGCGCGGTTGCTCGGGCGGGCGAGCTTCCTCCAGAAGCTGGGTCTGGCCGACGGCGCCGACGGGCAGTGGCACCTCGCCGAAGACATTGAGGCTAGACTGCGAGCGCTGGGCGAGCGTGGCGACATCATCAAGACGTTGCACCGTGCTTGGCGTGGCGAGCGCGACCCGGCCGACTTGCGGATCCATGGCGAGACTCTAGACGCGCCCCTGATCGGACGGTTGGCGGACCGTGGCCTCCACGACGAGCTGAACGGTCAAGCCTATGTGGTCGTCGACGGCGTGGATGGCCGCCTTCACCACGTGCGGGTGCGTGATCTCGGCGCCGCTGGCGACACCCCCGTGGGCGGCCTCGTCGAGGTCCGATCATGGACGGCTGAAGATGGTCGTCGTGGCGTAGAGCTGGTGCATCGCGCCGACCTCTCCCTTGAGCGTCAGGTCACCGCATCGGGTGCGACTTGGCTCGATCGCCAGCTCGTCATCAAGGATCCGGCCACGCTCGCCAATCATGGCTTCGGCCAGGAAGTTCGCGAGGCCCTGGAAGCGCGCCGCGCCCACCTGCAGCGCCTGGGTCTCGCGGATCAAGCCGGCCGACTCCGGCCGGGCTTGCTGGCCACCTTGAAGGCTGAGGAGCTGGCGCGGGTCGCCGAGAATATCGCTGCAAGCGGCCAGGCCGGAGCGGGCGCATCGCGGCCCGGCGACCTGGTGCAGGGCGTCTACCAACGAAGGGTGGATCTGGCCTCCGGCCGGTTCGCGATGATCGACGACGGCCTCGGGTTCCAGTTGGTGCCCTGGACCAAGGCCTTGGACGACCGCCTTGGGCAGGAGGTGAAAGGGACGATGACCCCGGGAGGAGGGGTCGATTGGGCGCTCGGACGCAAGCGGGGGAGAGGGCTTTGAACGCGAGTCCCCTCCATGAGTGGAACGAAGATCCTCTGGGGCCAGATCCTGGTCGTCGGCCTCTTGGCCTTGGCTGGCATCTGGCTAGCAACTGAATGGACTGCTTGGCGGCTGGGCTTCCAGCCGCATTTGGGACCACCCTGGTTTCATCTCGGGCCATGGCCCGTCTATCCGCCGCCAGCCTTCTTCGTCTGGTGGTTCATCTACGAAGCCTATGCGCCGGATGTGTTCGCGGCCGGCGCATTTATGGCGGCCGGCGGCGCGCTGGTCGCGGTCTTCGTGGCCATCGGCATGTCGATCTGGCGCGCCCGCGAAGCCAAGAAGGTGACCACCTTCGGCTCGGCGCGGTGGGCGAGCGAAGGCGAAGCCAAGGCCGCCGGTTTGCTCGGTCAGGACGGTGTCATTCTTGGTCGTCTGGGGCAGCACTACCTCCGCCACGACGGCCCTGAACACGTTCTCTGTTTTGCGCCGACCCGCTCGGGCAAGGGCGTGGGCCTGGTCGTTCCGACGCTGCTGACCTGGGCCGGCTCGGCTGTCGTCCACGACATCAAGGGCGAGAACTGGCATCTGACCGCGGCCTGTCGCGCTGGCATCGGGCCGGTCCTGCTGTTCGACCCGACCAACCCCTTGTCCAGCGCCTACAATCCGCTGCTGGAGGTGCGTCGCGGGCCGCGCGAAGTCCGCGATGTTCAGAACATCGCCGACATCCTGGTCGATCCAGATGGCGCGCTAGAGCGCCGGTCACACTGGGACAAGACCAGCCACAGCCTGCTGGTCGGGGCGATCCTACACGTCCTGTACGCCGAACCCGACAAGACGTTGGCGGGTGTCGCCAACTTCCTGGCCGACCCTCGACGCACGATCGAGGCCACCCTGCGGGCGATGATGGCGACCCCGCATCTGGGCGATCGCGTCCATCCCGTCGTGGCCAGCGCCGCCCGAGAGCTGCTGAACAAAAGCGAGAACGAGCGGTCGGGCGTTCTGTCCACTGCGATGAGCTTCCTCGGGCTCTACCGCGATCCGATCGCGTCGGCCGTGACGTCGCGATGCGATTGGCGGATCGACGACCTCGTGACGCCGGGCCGGCCGGTGACCCTCTACCTCGTCGTGCCGCCGTCCGACATCAGCCGTACCCGGCCGCTGATCCGCCTGATCCTAAACCAGATCGGCCGGCGCCTGACCGAGGGCTTAGAGACGGCGCGCCATAGACCGCAGCTCCTCCTGATGTTGGACGAGTTTCCGGCGCTCGGTCGGCTCGACTTCTTCGAGCAGGCCATGGCGTTCATGGCCGGGTACCGGATCAAGGCTTTCCTTATAGCGCAGAGCTTGAACCAGATCGCCAAGGCCTACGGCGAGAACAATTCCATCCTCGATAACTGCCACGTCCGGGTCGCGTTCTCTACGAACGACGAGCGGACCGCGCGCCGGATTAGCGACAGCCTCGGCACCGCCACAGAAATGAGGGCGATGAAGAACTACGCCGGGCACAGGCTTTCGCCCTGGCTTGGTCACTTGATGGTCAGTCGGCAGGAGACGGCCAGGCCGCTACTGACGCCCGGTGAGGTCATGCAGCTCCCGTCCGACGAGGCGCTGGTGCAGGTGTCGGGCGTACCGCCCATTCGGGCGAAGAAGGCGCGCTTCTATGTCGACCAGGAGCTTGGGTCTCGCGTCGGGCCGCCGCCCGAGAAGCCCGCGATCTTGCTTCCCGCCGAGGTCTCCGAATGGGTGTCGGTCCATGTCTCCGCCGGTCAGGAGGGCGCCAGATCAGGCGAGGAGGAAGAGGGCGGCCTACGGCTGGAGCCGGAGCTCGATGCCCCGATTGAGGCGACGCCTGCACCGGAGGAGGTCGAGCTTGGCTTGGACCCTGAACTCGACACCGACGAAACGGTTCAGGCCGAACAGGCTCGGCGGTTCAGGGCCGCTGCGCGGCTGGCGGCCTTGGATCCCGACGACGGTATCCCGTTGTGAAGGTCCAGACGAAGGTGTTCTTGGCCAGGGATCTGTCCCTGGCTTTGGACGCGGCGTCGCGCCGTATGCGGCGGTCGAAGTCCGAGATCGTTCAGGCCGCTGTCGCCGCCTACTTATCGCCTGATGGGGACGAGGCGTCGGAGGCGGCGGTCACGCGTCGGCTCGATCGGATTAGCCGTTCGGTCGAGCGGCTGGAGCGAGACGTGACGATCTCAAACGAGGCGATCGCGCTTTTCGTGAAGGCTTGGCTGACCGCGACACCTAGCCTTACAGCCGGAGACCAGAAAGCTCAGAACGCCAAGGGACAGGAACGCTATGTCGGCTTCCTCGACGCCTTGTCTCGGCGGCTGTCGTCAGGTCGTCTATTGCGCGGTGAAATTCATGATGAGCAACCAGGGAGCGGTAGTGCGTGACTCATCGCTTCCGCTCGGAAGGTCTGCTTTCCGGCCGCAGCGAGGTGGACTGCGCGACAGTCAGCGACAGCGGGGAAGCTGACTCATCGCTGACCTTGCGAAGTTGCGGTGCCCGGAGTCGCAGCGGCCGCAGACTGACGGTGGGCTTGTTCGTATTCCTTCGCTTCACCCGTGGCTTTGCTCGGCATCGCGACTCAAGTGAGAGTTGCGTTGAGCAATCGCTTCATGTCTCGGGGGAGGCGCTGCCTCGTGCGGCGATGAAGTATGGAGATTACTAACGATAGTCTCGATGCCGTTCTCCACGAGCTGTATCGAGCGCTGGATGAGTACGGCGAAATCAACGAAGGCTCCCGTGGTGAGACCAAGGAGCTATTGGGTGTCTCGCTCCGGATTATGAAGCCGCGAGCTCGCATCAGTCGTTCTGAAAATCGCGGAAAGCCGTTTAGCGCTCTAGGAGAGTTGCTTTGGTATCTCTCCGGGTCCGACAAGTTAGAGTTTATTGATCGGTACGTGGTCCAGTACAAAAAAGATGCTGTCGACGGCGTTTTGGAGGGGGCTTATGGGCCGCGCCTCTTGGCAATGCGCGGAAAGATCGACCAGTTCGCGAGTATTGAGCGCCTTCTGAGTAAAAAGCCCGGTTCTCGCCGTGCGGTGATCCAGCTCTTCAATGCTGAGGACATTGCGACCGATCACAAGGAAATTCCTTGCACCACTACGCTGCAGTTTCATCTCCGCGGGGAGCTACTGCATATGTCGGTGACCTTGCGCTCAAACGATGCCTATTGGGGACTTCCCCACGACGTTTTCTGCTTCACGATGATCCAGGAAATGATGGCCAGGCGGCTCGGCGTCGAGATCGGGGAATATTATCAATATGTAGGAAGCATGCATGTATACAAAGATTACTACGATGATATGAGGGAATACATTAGAGAGGGTGTGCAGCAGACATTCGAGATGCCGCCGATGCCTGAAGGAGATCCGTTCTCTATCGTCGAAAAGCTCTTAGAGGTGGAAGGGAAGCTTCGGGGCGGTGAAGATGTCGATGCTGCTGAGGCGTTCGATCAGCCGTATTGGGCCGATATCATCCGCCTTCTCCAGGTGTTCTGGGCACGTGAGTGGGCTGGTGAAGATTACGGTGGGCAACTGAAGGGGCTGCGCGAAGCGCTTTCTTCTCCCGCTTACCGCTCCTACATTGACGGGCGGATGTTCATGAAGCCACGCGACCCAGCTAAGGTCGCCAATTAGAGAGATACATTGGGGGGGCTTCAAGTGAAATGGCCTTTGCGCGACGCTGAGCGGAAACGCATCATCGGCGAGTTGACTGCTTCTCGGACCGCTCTGGGTCTAAGAGGAATTCCTGACGCCGCGACCGTTGAAACTCTGGCTTGGCAATTCATCGCTAGCTTGCGTCGCGAGGACTACTACCGATTGGTCCAAGTTAAGCAGATCCAGGCCAATCGTGCCGATCCCAATTCTGTGGCATTCGATGCCGAGCGCGCGGTGGCGTTCCATCTTCAGCGAGGTGATATTGACGAGGCCGGATGGCTTTTGTTCCTGATGACGCATTTCGCGAGGCGTCCAGACACTGGATGGCGACGGCTTCAGGACGTTTACGGCAAGCTAGGCGCGGGCGTTTGGGACTGGGCGAGCGTTCATGGCAATCCTCAGCCTTTCTTCGGGTGGCTAGTCGCCAACTGGCAACGTGTCGGCGGGGCGTTCGGAAACCATCGCAAGTACGAAAGCCTCAACCCGAATGCCAAGCGCCCAATGTCTCGGGCGGTGGAAGATTACCTGGCGTGGATAGGCCCGGCCGGTCATCAGGCCTTCTTCGCAAATGCTGTCCGGATCGCGGGCAACGATCCGCACGTCATCTTCGACAACCTGTATCAATCACTGAAGGTGAACTCGTTTGGGCGCCTGGCTAAGTTTGACTACTTGTCGCTGATCGGCCGCTACGGCCTCGCCCCGATTTCCGCAGGGACGGCCTACCTAGATGGTGCGACGGGCCCCGGTCGGGGTGTGAGGCTTCTTGTCGACGGCGATGCGACCAGCCACACGGACAATCATAGGCTCCAAGGCGTACTCGACGAGCTCGACAAGCGGTTGAACGTTGGAATGGAAGTTATGGAAGACGCGCTCTGCAACTGGCAGAAAAGCCCACGTCGCTTCGTCCACTATAAGGGTTAGTCGAGGATCGGGTCGAGATCTTCCCACTTCCAATGACGCTTGAGGAAATTCATCTGATCGCGCCTGATCATCTGACGGTGCTGCATTTGACCAACGGTTAGTCCAGGAGCAACGCCGACCGAGACGCTGAAGCGTAGTACGGCGTCTCGCGAGGCATCCAACTGGTCAAACTCCTCTGCCCGGCCCTCCGGCACAATAAGGCGTGAGGCGAATTCGTTGGCCTCGCGCTCGCTCTCATCGACTTCTTCCATATCGGCGTCGACGAACGTCTTGGCATTGTGGAGGATGAGGTGACCCAGCTCATGAAACACTGTGAACCAGAATTTGTCGTCAGACAGTCCTCTAAAACTCAAGAGGATCATGGCCTTGTCGGGCGCCACCATACGGCTAGCACCCGACGCTGGGCAGCCCGCAGGAGCCTTCTGCGCTACAACGGCGACGCCTGCTTCAGCGCAAAGCTGCTTGAGCTTGGGGAGAAACCGTTCTGGCTGCCTGATATTCGAGAGTTTTCTAATCGTCTCCAGGCGATCTAGGAGATTTCCCAGGTTCCAGGATCGCGTTGAGATGAGGTCCGCGCCTAACTCGCCCGAGCGGAGCCACATCAGCACTGCGCGATTGTTTGCGGTGAAGGCTTGAGACTTGCGGAAGAGGGTGTTGGAGCAAATCCGCCCATAGCGCGCGTCCCACGCGTCTAGCGTGCCCACGTTGAAGAAGGCGAGGCGACGACGAACTTCTGCTCGCCGCTTCTCGGTGCTGAGGCGGCCACGTGGCTTTTCCCCAGGAACCGGAATCAGCAGCCAGTCCTCGCTTTCGGTAGCGACAGCGCGATCAACTGCGCGCTCAAGCGCGGCTTCGTAGTTAGTCTGGCGCTTGATCCAAAATGAACTCGTTCCACCCAAATTATCGGCGAGGGCGGCTGCATGGTGTTCGGTGATGGCGTTGGTCCCGTCGAGCAAGCCGCGCAGCGTCGCCAATCCGCCATCTAGGACGCCGGCGACTTCTTGGGCTGTACGGCCGCGACGGATCATGAGCGAACGCAGCGCGTCGCCGGGCTTCGAGAACCAGTCGGGCGTGAACTCCTGTACGTCCGTCACGGCAGCCTCGAAATTTCGACCAACTTCAACCTAGTCACGCTATCCCAGACAATTCGATCGTTCGCGTCTCGCAGAAAACGCCTACCGACGACGACGAGGGCCGCGCGATACTCCGAACCAATCGCGACGAAAAGTGAGTCGTCAAAATTAATTCCGACCTGCCCGTCTAGAAATTCGATCAGCTCGCCTGCGTTCTCGAACGCAGCGGCGTCCGATAGGAAGGTGACAAGCGCTTCGGCGCTGATGCTGCCAAAGAGCTGCTCCGCACGCTGGAGATTCACGCAATCGTCGTGAAGCTGCTGACTATCGAACGAGATCGTGATCAACGGCGAGCGCCCTCTAAGCGCCTAGCAAGGGCGCGACGCTCGGCTTCGAGGGCAGTCCGACCGTGCATCAAGGCAATCATTGCGGCAGCGGCGATCCATGGGGCTTGGACTGTTGCTTGGCTCTAATTGCGTCGATCCGCTTCCAGTTTCGATCCAACTCGCGGTCGCCAGCTTCGTCCATATTCAACCCGGTCGCGCTACATAGGCTGGCTAGCGTGACCAACACGCCACCGACCTCTTGGTCCGGTTGTCCTTGAGGGCGGCCAAAAACGTACTCGACCAGAGCGATGGCATCGCCCCGCGTACACCCATTTGCCTGAGCTAACTCCAACGCCTCCTCGAGGAAGCGATGTGTTCTCTCGCTGCTGTCAGACCGGACCGATGGAGGGAAGCATGCCTCAAGCCATTTCTCGACGCGCTCCTGGAAGCTTGTCACGACGCGGTCGGGCGCTTGCTCCTCGTTTTTCATCCCTCGCCGAGTCCCAGCTACTACCATTCTGATTCAGCTTAAGCTTAATCGGATGGCGCGCAACATTTCCGGGAGCCGACTGGCCAACAGCATGCAGGGTAGAGTTTGGGCTTGTTGATTTTGCGTCAACCGTGGTCGCCGCTAAAGCGCATAGTTAGCTCTGAAAATCGGCCGACAATCGCTGCCTCACCCAGCTACATGTAGTAGCTGTAGCTGACCTGCGGCTTCTCCGTCGCGCTGACGTACTTCATGATGTCCCCGATCTTTCGGGCGCACTCCAGGGTGATAGGGAGGCGGCCATCGAGTTGGGTGTTGTTCCAGTTCATCTTGGTGAGGCCCAGGATCTCCTCGCACAGCGCTTCGAGCGAGGAGTCCTGCTCATATGCGGTAATCCGCAGCGGGTTTGGCACGTACATTCCTGGATAGGTCTTGTAGAAATCGACCATGCCGCGGGTGTACAGCACGCCCTCCGACTCAGAGACCGAAAGCAGCGTCCCGCGCTTGGGCGGATAGTCCTTGTCGCCGAACAACCGGATGTCGGTGTCGGTAATGGACACGAAGTCTTTGGACCGGATGCCCTTCTCGTCCAGCGCCCGCAGGAAGCCGGCCCGCTCGCTGTCGCGGAAATGGCTCGATTTGTGAATCACGATGCGGGCGGGCATGTGCTCAAGGGCCCGGTCGTATTCGTCGAGCGCATCGCGCAGCAACTCGTAGGCCTGATCTTCGCTGAGGTAAGGGTGGCGGTTCTTCTTGTCGATCGACACCGGCGTACCGCGCAGGATGATCCCGTGCCCGAACTCGTCGAAGACTTGGGCCAAGCTCGAGGAGACAGTCTCGCCGTCCCGGCTCTTGTAGAAGCCGACGCCAATGTAGCAGGAGCGGAGCTTGGCATTGTCCTCGACCAGACGCCAAGGGATTGTGCGGTTACCCTTGTAGTAGAGCGCTGTGCAGAAGTTCCATGCGCGCGTGGCCGGATCCTGCTGGTCGCTGGCCTGTTTGCTGGTGGTAATGGTTCGCTCCCGCACCAGCTGAAGCGGCGTGCCCAAGTGCATGCATTTGGCTTTCAGAATGCGTCTGAAATTGTGCTCGATCTCGTTGTCTTCTGGCGTGTCGCCACTTGCCGCTGCTGTCACTGAGTCGAACATCTCGTTCGGGACCACGCAGACGATGACATCCACCGAGCGGTTTTCGGCCAGGAAGCGGATCTGCTCGTAGTAGAGCTCGACAGCCCTGGTCACCCGCTCGGCCCGCGAGGAGAGTTTCACGACACCGGTGATGTCGGACTTCTTGATCGTGCGTGTGTACTGGGGCGAGTTGATCAACCGGGTTAGGAAACCGTAGTCGAGGTTGATGCCGCCAAAGCCTCTGAAGAGGTTGAGAAGCTTGGACTCAGTCTTGCGCTCGATCCCGTCGCGGCACTTTTCCAACCACTCGTCGAGCAGGTCGATGCCTTCCCCACGGCCGACGATGCCGATCCGAAGTTCGGTGCGTCGCAGCTCGTCGCGCTTGTCGTAGACGCCCATGTGCTCGATCCCGGTCCGAGGGCAAATGTGCGTGCCTGTGCCGAACTCCAGCAGGGGCTCGGGGAGCATTGAGAGCTTCAAGCGGCGGCTCCTTCCATCGACGGATCAATCGTCACGTCGTCCCCGTCCTCGTCGGCATCGTCGGTCTCTTGGACGTTGAACTCGACTAGCGAGAGAAAGCGCAGGCCCTCGACGTCCTCGCGCTCTTCCAGCTTGGACAGGAAGAAGGCCACGAACCGGACCATGTTCTTGACGGTGGAGTTGTGCTCCAGGCGCTTCTGCTGGGACAGTAACTGGTCGTGCCAGTTGGACTGTTTGTGGCCGTTCCAGGAGTAGTACCAACTGGGAACGATCTGAACGAACCACTGGTCGGCAAGCTTGGTGAAGGCCAGCTCGAAGGACAAATGCTGATGGTGCGCTACCTTCGACGGGTCCTTCTTATTGTACTTGATTTCATAAACTCGACGCGCGGCGGCCTTCTTGCCGATCCAGGTCTCCTTGCGCTCCTGCTGACCCTCGGCTGTCGGCGTGAAGAAGAAGAAACCGTCCTTCGGGTGCATCCGGACGTGGCGCGTCTTAAGCCGCTCGCGGGTCTCGGCCGCTAGAAGCTGCTTGAGGATGTTGATGTTGTCGATTTCCAGGGAGTCGGCGAGGTCTGAGGCCTCCAGCCGCTCGATCGTACCTACCTGGACTATGCTGGCCAGCCCAGTCGCCTCAAGGTCGTGGAAGGAAAACAGTTTGTTCTCATGGCAAATCCAGGCGTCGGTCTCCACGCCGTTCAGGAGCAGCGCCATCTTGACGATCGACCTGCGGCTACGTGCCTTGCCGCCGTAGCTAAGCTCCGTCCTGGCACGCGATAAAACATCCTTGTCGTCGATCTCCAGCTCCGCGACGTGGACAGCTTCGGGCAGGCGGATCGCTTGCAGGTTTGAGGTGATCGCCATGGGGGCGGCGACCGTCTCGGTGCTGTAGCTGATGAATGCGTCGACCTCGCCGAGGATATGCTTGAACTCGGCCAGGACCCGCTCCTGGGCAGCCAGCCGTAGGCCGGAGACCTCGCCCAGCAGATCGGTCAAATCGATAATGTGCTTCTTGCAGTTGAACGCGAGCTTGTCGCCAAGCAGCTCGTTAACCGAGGCCTGGCTGTAAGAGGACTGCTTCCTGGCCAGCATCAGGACGTACAATTCGTCGAAGGTGTTGTAGTAGGCTCGCTCCATGAACTGACGGACGGTGAACTTCACCTTCTCGAGAGTTGTGGTCGAGGTTAGCTGGAAGGCGACGCGATCATGGTCGTCACCCAGGTCGATCCCCGGGAAATTCTTCTGCTTGCGGTTTAGGTTGACCAGGTGCGGCAGGTTGTAGACGGATTTCAGGATCGGAATGAAAGCGTCTTCTAGAGCCAGATTGATGTCTGTGCGCCCTTGGGCCGTCGCCAGCTCCACTTGGAGCATGATGCGACTGACCACGTCACGAAGCTGGTTTTCGATTTCGAGTTGCCTCACCCCGCGCCCCTCTGCAAACGGAGATCTCTGTGATGGGAACGCACGGGGAACATTTCAAGAGGGGCAAGGTCGAAAGCCCCAAGTAGTTCTAAGCTGCCCACAGCCCACTATCCTCTCTGACGCACCCGCACTCCCCAGGGAGCTTTGCAGTTGGCTGCGTCAAAATCGGTCGCCATGAAAGTGGATGTCGAAGCGACCTAGTCGGGCGTGCCGGAGTAAGGTGGCGGCGCTGTTCAGGTGTCTATGGAATGTCGCGTTCCTGGACCTGTCCCAATGTCTGGTGATGGCGCACGACCGGCTTTGACTTTGGACGGCTCGACTTTGTGTCCAGGCGGCGACTCGGATTTTGATCGTCGCCGCGACGAGGATCCGATGAACCCTGACGAATTTTCAGCGCTGGCGGTGGGCCTTGGTCCGAGTGTCCACGTCAAGCCGATCCTCGAAGCGGTTCAGTTTCGCGTTGGTGGCAAGGCGTTCGCGACCTTGGGCTGGCCGGCGACGGGCTGGGCTGTTGTGAAGGTGGCTCCGTCGCGCCAGGTCTGGGCGTTGTCGTTGAGTGCTGGCTTGGCGCCCGAGCCAGGCCGTCGTCGCAAGTCCGGGATCGTTCTGATGCAGCTGGCGGCGATCGACGAGGCGGTGGCGGTCGACCTTTTGGCGGATGCCTGGTCTTTCGCACACCGCAGCATCGCGCCGCGAGCGCGAGGGACGGCGGCTTCTACTGGGCGAGCGCTCTCGGCCTAGGTCGACTGGACCAACGCCGCCGTTTCCCTGTCTTTGTACGCCACTGTCCGATCCGCCGATTTGGCTGTTGAGATCGACGGATTCCAGGTCTTCTTACTCATCCCCGTAAGCAACGGGGATCAGCCGTGGACCTTTCCGAAACTCAAGTTGGACGCGAACGCAGCCGCCAGATGCTGCGCACCGCGCTCGGACCGCTGCTCCTGGCGCGGCTCGAAGACCCCGGTGTCGCCGAGGTCATGCTCAACCCCGATGGGCGTGTGTGGATCGACCGGTTCGATGCGGGCCTGGTCGATGCCGGCCTATCGGTTTCGGCCGATGACGCCGAACGGATCCTGCGGCTGGTCGCTCATCATGTGGCCGCCGAGATCCATGCGCAGCAGCCGCGGCTGTCGGCCGAGCTCCCCGCCACGGGTGAGCGCTTCGAGGGCTTGATGCCGCCGCTGGCGGCCGCCCCGACCTTCTCCATTCGCAAACCCGCCAGCTTGGTTTTCCGGCTCGACGACTACGTCCGCAGCGAGATCATGACCGAGCGGGAAGCCCAGGTGCTGACCGCCGCGGTCGCAGACCGGGCCAACATCCTGGTGGCCGGGCCGACATCGAGCGGCAAGACCACGCTGGTCAATGCGCTCCTGGCCGAGATCGCCATGGGCGGCGACCGGGTCATCCTGCTTGAGGATCTGCGCGAATTGCAGTGCGCGGCCATCAATCAGGTGGCCCTGCGCACCCGCGAGGGCGTAGCCAGCCTCACCGACCTTGTCCGATCGTCCCTGCGTTTGCGGCCCGATCGCATCATCATCGGTGAGGTGCGCGGACCCGAAGCCCTCGATCTGATCAAGGCCTGGGGAACGGGGCACCCCGGCGGTGTGGGAACCCTTCACGCCGGCTCGGCTCTGGGCGCGCTGCTGCGGCTGGAGCAACTGATCCAGGAAGCGGTGGTCACCGTGCCGCGCGGCCTGATCGCCGAAACCATCGATGTCATCGCCGTGCTCGCCGGACGTGGGCGACAGCGACGCTTGATCGACCTTGTCCGCCTGGAGGGCCAGGCGCCCGACGGCGCCTACCAGCTCAGCCCCGTCTGAGACCCTAAGCCCCCAAACCCCGACATTGTTGAAGGAGATGGTCTCGTGTCCACGAGCCTTGCCCTGCCGCGCGCCTATGCGCCCGGCCTGCTGACCCGCGCGCGTCGCTTTCGTGACCGGCTTCCCAAGCTCAAGCCCTGGCTCATCGCGGGCCAGGCCGGCGGTCTGACCCTGCTCAGCGCCCAGGCCCAAGCGGCCGGCTCGGGCATGCCCTGGGAAGAGCCGCTGCAGCAGATCCTGGAGTCGGTCGAAGGGCCGGTCGCCAAGATCATCGCTGTCATCATCATCATCGTCACGGGCCTGACCCTGGCGTTCGGCGAGACCTCGGGCGGCTCGCGCAAGCTGATCCAGATCGTCTTCGGTCTCTCGATCGCCTTCGCCGCCAGCTCCTTCTTCCTGTCGTTCTTCTCGTTCGGCGGCGGGGCGCTGGTCTGATGGCCGGCGATCGCGCCCTGGGCTTCGCAGCCCCCGTCCATCGGGCCCTGACCGAACCGATGCTCCTGGCCGGCGCCCCGCGCGCGATCGCCCTGGTCAACGGCACCCTGGCCGCGGCCCTGGGCCTTGGCCTGCGCCTGTGGATCGTGGGGCTGCTGGTTTGGATGGTCGGCCATGGGCTGGCCGTCTGGGCCGCGCGCCACGACCCCCAGATCTTCGATGTCGGCCGCCGCCACGTGCGCCTGCCTTCGCATCTGGAGGTCTGAGCGTGCTCGACCTTCGCGAATACCGCCAGCGGCCGGCGCTTTTGGCCGACTACCTGCCGTGGGTGGCCCTGGTCGCGCCCGGCGTGGTGCTCAACAAGGATGGCGGTTTCCAACGCACTGCCGAGTTTCGGGGACCTGACCTCGATAGCTCGACGGACGCGGAGGTCGCCGCCGTCGCCGCGAGGCTCAACGGCGCGCTGCGGCGGCTGGGGTCGGGCTGGGCGATTTTCGTCGAAGCGCGGCGTGATCCGTCGGCGGCCTATCCGACAAGCGCCTTCCCCGATCCGGTCTCGGCCTTGGTCGAAGAGGAGCGGCGGGCCGATTTCCTGGAGAGCGGCGACCACTTCGAGAGCCGCTATTTCCTGACCCTCAGTTATCTGCCGCCGGCCGAGCAGCGCGGCCGGATTGAAAGGCTCTTCGTCGAGGGCCGCAACAGCGCCGACATCGACTGGCGCGCCGAGCTGGCCGCGTTCGTCGACCGCACCGACCGCTTCCTGGCGCTGCTCGACGGCCTGATGCCCAGCCTGGCCTGGCTGGACGACGCCGCGACGCTGAGCGTCCTGCACGGCGCGGTCTCCACGATGCGTCAGCGCGTGGCCGTCCCCGACACGCCGATCTACCTGGATACCCTTCTGGCCACGCAAGGCCTGGCCGGCGGTCTCGAGCCGCGCCTGGGCGCGGCGCACCTGCGGGTCCTGACCGTTGTCGGGTTTCCGCCCGCCACCACGCCAGGTCTTCTCGACGACCTCAACCGGCTGGCCTTCGCCTATCGCTGGTCGACGCGGGCGCTATGCCTGGACAAGACCGCCGCTACAGGCCTGCTGACCAAGATCCGCCGGCAGTGGTTCGCCAAGCGCAAGTCGGTCCTAGTCCTCCTGCGCGAGGCGCTGACCCAGGAGCCGTCGGCGCTCGTCGACAATGATGCGGCCAACAAGGCCAGCGAAGCTGACCTCGCGCTTCAAGATCTCGGCGGCGACGCTGTCGGCTACGCCTATGTCACCGCCAGCATCGTGGTGTGGGATGAGGACCCCGCTCGCGCCGACGCCAAGCTCGCCCTCGTCGAGAAGGTCGTCCAGGGCCGAGAGCTCACGGTTATCCGCGAGAGCGTCAACGCTGTCGAAGCCTGGCTCGGCACACTACCCGGTCATGTCTACGCCAATGTGCGTCAGCCGCCCCTTTCGACGCTGAACCTGGCCCACCTGGCCCCGCTGTCGGCGGTCTGGGCCGGACCGGACCGCAACCGCCACCTCGACGGACCGCCGCTGCTGATCGCCCGCACGGCGGGCTCGACGCCATTCCGGCTCAGTCTGCATGTCGACGATGTGGGTCACACCCTGGTGGTGGGGCCCACGGGCGCTGGCAAGAGCGTCCTCCTGGCGATGCTGGCTCTGTCGTTCCGCCGCTATCCCGGCGCCCAGGTCTTCGCCTTCGATTTCGGCGCGTCCAGTCGCGCTGCCGTGCTGGGCATGGGCGGGGACTTCCATGATCTGTCGGGCGAGGGCGGCAAGACGCCGACCCTGCAGCCGCTGGCGATGATCGATCAGCCCGAGGAGCGTGCGTGGGCCGCCGAGTGGTTGGCGGCGATCCTGGCCCGCGAGGGCGTGATCATCACCCCGGCCGTCCGCGAGCACCTCTGGGCGGCGCTGGGAAGTTTGGCCGGAGCGCCGGTCCCTGAGCGCACCCTGACGGGCCTGGTTGCGCTACTGGCCAGTCCGCCGCTGAAGGCGGCCCTGGCGCCGTTCATTCTGGGCGGTCCCCATGGCCGGCTTCTGGACGGGGCGGGAGAGCGGTTGGGGGAGGGCGATGTCCAGGTCTTCGAGACCGAGGGCCTCGCGCGCATCGCCGCAGCCCCGGCGGTGCTGGCCTATCTCTTCCATCGCATCGGGCGTCGCCTCGATGGTCGGCCGACGTTGATCCTGATCGACGAGGGCTGGCTGGCGCTCGATGACCCCGCGTTCGGCGCCCAGCTGCGCGAATGGCTCAAGACCCTGCGCAAGAAGAACGCGTCGGTCGTGTTCGCCACCCAGTCGCTGGCCGACGTAACCGCCAGCGCCATCGCCGCGGCGATCATCGAAAGCTGCCCGACCCGGATCTTCCTGCCCAATCCACGCGCCCTGGAGCCGCAAGGGGCCGCGGCCTATGCGCGCTTTGGGCTCAACGCGCGGCAGATCGAGATCCTGGCCCGCGCCACGCCGGCCCGCGACTACTACCTGCAATCGCGGGTCGGCGACCGCCTGTTCGATCTGGGCCTTGGCCCCGTGGCCCTGGCGTTCTGCGCGGCCTCGTCGAAGGCCGACCAAGCCGCGATCGGAAAGACGCTCAAGAGCCACGGCAAGCGCGGCTTCGCCGCCGCTTGGCTGCGCGCCAAGCGCCTGTCCTGGGCCGCCACCCTCCTGCCGGGCGGGTCGTCCGCCCCGGCGTCCGCCTCTCCGGAGACATCGTCATGAACGTCACGCGTCGCCGCCTGACGGGCGTCGTGGTCGCGAGCCTGCTCGCCGCCACACCGGCCGTCCCTTCCATGGCCTGGGCCCAGTTCACGGTCTTCGACCCGACGAACTACGCCCAGAACGTTCTGCAGGCCGCCCGCGCTCTGCAGACCATCAACAACCAGATCAGCTCGCTGCAGAACGAGGCGCAGATGCTGATCGGGCAAGCCAAGAGCCTGGCCAGCCTGCCGTACTCGTCCCTGGCGGCGCTGCAGGCTCAGGTCGACCGCACCCGTGGTCTTTTAGCTGAGGCCCAGGGCCTGGCCTACGACGTCGCCCAGATCCGAGAGGCCTTCCGCACGCAGTATGGCGCGGTCGACCTGTCGGCGACGGATGCGGCCCTGACGCAGCGCGCCGATGCTCGCTGGGGCGCGGCGGTCGCCGGGTTCCAGGACGCCCTGAAGGTCCAGGCGGGCGTGGTCGGAGGGATCGGGGCCAGCCGCGACCAGCTGGCGGCGCTGGTGGGCCAGAGCCAGGGCGCGGTCGGTGGGCTGCAGGCAGCCCAGGCCGGAAATCAGCTCCTGGCGCTGCAAGCCCAGCAACTGACGGACCTGATCGCGCTCAGCGCCGCCCAAGGACGAGCCCAGGCCCTTGAAGCCGCCGATCGTGCCGCCGCCCGGGCCGACGCCAAGGCCCGCTTCTCCAAGTTCATGGGGAGCGCAGGCACGCCGTGACCAAAGCCCTCGTTTGGGGGACAGCACTCATCATCCTACTGGGCGCCGCTGTCTTGGCGGGCGGGGCGTCCCAGCCTTCATCGATCACGCAAGCGAGCGTGTCGCCACGTGACCCGGAGCTGGCGCGATGCCGGCGGCTCGGCGAGGCGGGCGGTCAAGACGCGGCCTGCGCGGCCGCGTGGGCCTTGGCCCGCAAGCGCTCCTTCGGCGGGGCCGCGTCATGAGCGACGTCGGCGTCATCGATCGCTTCTTCGACACCTTCAACCGCTACCTCGACTCTGGCTTTGGGCTGCTGGGCGGCGAGGTCGCGTTTCTGTCGACCACCCTGGTGGCCATCGACGTCACCTTGGCGGCGCTGTTCTGGGCCTGGGCCTCGAACGAGGACGTGCTGGCCCGACTGATCAAGAAGACCCTCTATGTCGGGTTCTTCGCCTTCTTGATCGGCAACTTCCAGACCCTCTCCCTGGTGGTGCTCAAGAGCTTCTCGGGCCTTGGCCTGAAAGCCTCTGGCGCCGGGATTTCGGCCGAAGACTTCCTACGGCCAGGGCGGCTAGCGGCGCTGGGCGTCTCGTCCTGCAAGCCGCTCCTGGAGGCGGCCGCCGAGCTGGGCGGCTTTCCGGGCTTCTTCGAAAACATCGTCCAGATCGTCGTCCTGCTTCTGGTGGCGCTCTTCGTGATCGTCGCCTTCTTCATCATCGCCGTGCAGATCTTCGTGGTGCTGATCGAGTTCAAGCTCGTCACCCTGGCCGGCTTCGTTCTCGTTCCCTTCGGCCTCTTCGGACGCACCGCCTTCCTCGCCGAAAAGGTGCTCGGCAACGTCATCGCCAGCGGCGTCAAGGTCATGGTGCTGGCCATCGTCGTCGGCATCGGCTCCTCGCTCTTTTCGGAGTTCACGAACGCCGCCGGCGGCCAGCCGACCCTGGAAGAGGTCCTGGCCATGGCCCTGGCGGCCTTGACCCTGCTGGGCCTGTCGATCTTCGGACCGGGCGTCGCCTCGGGCCTGGTGTCGGGCGCGCCGCAACTTGGCGCCGGCGCGGCTGTCGGAACCGGCCTAGTCGTTGGCGGCATGGCCATGGCCGGCGCGGCCGCCGCCCAGATGGCCGCCAGCGGTGTCGCAAGCTCTGGAGCCGGCGCGGCGGCGGCAGCCGCGAGCGGCGGGCGACCGCCCCCGACCGGCTCCGCGCCCTCGGGGGGCGGGTCTCCCAATTCACCGCCTGGGGGCGGCGGCGCAGGCGCTGCCTCAACGGACGCCGCCTCGTCATCGCCCACCGGCGGCCCCAATGGCGGCAGTGCTGGCGGTGGCTCTGGCGGCCAGGGCGGCGGCGCGCGCCAAGCCCCGCCGAGTTCGCCCGGCCAACCCGACGACGGCTCCGAGCAACCCGCCTGGGCTCGGGATCTCGAGCATCGCCAGACCATGACCCATGGCGCGGCCATGGCCGTCCACGCCGCCGGCAGCGGCGACGACCACAGCGCCGGCGCGGCGCCCAGCCTTTCGGAGGATAGAACATGAGCCCCCTCAAGGGACCGGCCCGCTATGGCGCGACACCGACGCCGGAGACGGCCTATCAGCGCGCCGGCCAGGCGTGGGATCAACGGCTCGGCGCGGCCCGTGTCCAGGCGTTCAACTGGCGCCTGATGGCGCTCGGGTTGCTGGCGCTGAGCGGCGGCTTGTCGGCTGGCCTTGTCACGCTGTCGCTTCGGGGCGGCGTCACGCCCTGGGTCGTCCAGATCGACAAGCTGGGCGAGCCGCGCGTCGTCGCGCCCGCCGTGCAGGGCGCGCGTCCGACCGATGCGATGATCGCCTGGACCTTGGCGCGCTTCGTCACCGACGTGCGCACCGTCTCGACCGATCCGGTCCTGATGCGCCAGGCTTGGCTTCGCGCCTACGACTTCACGTCGACCGAAGGGGCCGCGGCGCTCTCCGATCACGCGCGGCGCGCAGACCCGTTCAGCCAGGTTGGCAAGACGCAGACGACGGTCACCGTGACCAGCGTGGTTCGCGCCTCGCCTGACAGTTTTCGCCTGGCCTGGACCGAGCAGCGCTTCGCCGACGGCCAACTGGTCGCCACCGACCGTTGGACCGCGATCCTGACCATCACCATCAAGCCGCCGCGCACCGCCGAAGGCCTTCGCGCCAATCCGCTGGGCGTCTTCGTCACTGCCCTGTCCTGGTCCAAGGAGTTCGGGGCATGACCCGCCTGGCGCCAATCGCGGGCTGGGCCTGCGTTCTCCTGTCTTCCCCCGCGTGGGCCGAGCCCGTCGAGAGCGACGCGCGCCTGGCCGCGCCGGCGGGCATGACCCGGTTCGCCTGGCGGGAAGGCCTCGTCTATCCGGTGATCGCCACGCCAGGCCGCATCACCGACATCGTCCTGGAACCGGGCGAGGCCTTGGTCGGATCGAATGCGATCGCGGCGGGCGACACCGCGCGCTGGGTGATCGGCGACACGACCAGCGGGGTCGGGTCTGAGCGTCGTGTCCATGTGCTGATCAAGCCGACCGCGACGGGCCTGGCCACCAACCTGCTGATCAACACCGACCGACGCACCTACCATCTGGAGCTTCGCGGCTCTGCACGGACGTGGCAGGCCGAGGTCTCGTGGCGCTATCCGGCGGCGGAGCCGGTCTTGATCGCGGCGCCGCCCGCGCGGCCGGCGCTCGACCTCTCGCGCGTGAACCGGAGCTACCGCATCGAGGGCGATCACCCGGTCTGGCGGCCTATCGCGGTCTTCGACGATGGCCAGCGCGCCTATGTCGAGTTCGGGCCCGGCGTCGCGCTGGACGACCTGCCGCCGCTCTATCGGGTCGGCGGCGACGGCAAGACCAGCGAACTGGTCAACTATCGCATCGAGGGGCGGCGCATCGTCCTGGATCGACTGTTCGACCGCGTGGAGTTGAGGCTCGGGATCAAACGACAAGCCCTTCGCGTGCGCATCGTTCGGCAGGCTGGTGCGACGGAGGGCTTGCGATGAGCAACGAGCGCTCCGAGGCCGAAGAGGCCATCGCCAAGACCCTCCGCCTGCGCGCAACGCCCGTCCCGGTGGCCCGCATCTCACGCCGGGCCCTGATCATCACCACCGCGATCGTTTCGATTGGCCTGTTCGGCGCGGTGAGCTGGTCGATGCTCCAACATCGGCGCGCAGCGCCGCCTGCGGCCGATACACCGGCGATCGCAACGCCTTCGGAGCGGGTAACCGCCTTGCCCAAGGGCTATATCGGTCCCGCCGGGGTCCCGGCCTTGGGACCGCCACTGCCGGGAGACCTCGGCCGTCCGATCCTAGCGGCCCAGCGCGCCGGAACCGTGGAGGGGGCAGGGCAAAGCTCGGTCGTCTCGGCCTCGTCAGTGCCGCCCGCTACCCCGCCGCCAGTTGATCCAGAGCGGGAGGCCAGGGCGGCGGTCCGCCGTGCGGCAGGTCAGAGCGCGCTCTTCGTAAGCGAGCGCGCCGAGCGGGGACCCGGCCAGGCGACAGCGTCGTCCGATGGGACGGCCCAGCCGCCCCAGGATCCGCGCACGACCAGTCCCGAACGTCTTCAGGCTCCGGCCTCTGCCTATGTGCTGCAGGCTGGCGCGGTGATCCCCGCGGCCTTGGTCACCGGGCTTCGATCCGACGCGCCTGGCGCCGCGATCGCGCAGGTCACCCAGGATGTCTATGACAGCCTCGGCGGCGGCTATCTGCTGATCCCGGCGGGCGCGCGTCTGGTCGGCGAGTACGAGGCCGAGGTCAAGGCAGGACAGAGCCGCCTGCGGGTGGGCTGGACGCGCCTGATCCTGCCGTCGGGACGCTCGATCGTGCTGGACAAGCTCCCGGCCGCCGATGCGCAAGGCATGGCCGGCCTTCAAGACGGCGTCGATCGCCACGGCGGGCGGATCCTGGCGGCGGCGGCTTTGAGCACCTTGCTGGCGATCGGCGCTGAAAGCGGATCGTCCAGCGACGAGTCCGACCTTGCCCGTGCTGTCCGAAGAGGAAGCGCGGATGCGGTAACCGACGTTGGCCGCCAGGTTGTTGGTCGCAGTCTCGATCGCGCACCCACCCTGACCATCCGGCCCGGTGCGCCTCTGCGCGTCCTGCTGACCAGGGATCTCGTGCTGGAGCCTTACAGCTCGGGAGCAGGCCGATGAGCAAGCTGAAGTTGCGCCCCCTTGAGGACGAGGCACCGGTCAAGATGACCCTAGATGTGCCGCCGGCGACCTATCGCAACCTGGTGGCTTACGCTCAGGCGCACGCCACCCAGACCGGCGGCAAGGTCGCTGAGCCCGTGCGGCTGGTCGTGCCGATGCTGGATCAGTTCATGGCCAGCGACCGGGCGTTTGTGAGGGGACGCAAGCCTCGGGAGGACTAACGAGGACTTCCATTCTGCAGATCGTCGTCGGGCCGACCCTAAGGCCGCGACGTCGGCGCTAGTGCGAGGCAAGGGTGGCCTTCGGCGTCGTTTGCTGTTAAGGATAAGGCATGGCGTACCCCGCCATGCCGTCCACAGTGGCGAAGCCTTCCGGGCAGGGGCCGACGACTAGAATGACCCTCTCACCCTTTCTGAGGTGCTGGCGGGCGTAGTGGACGCGTCATGAAACAGCACCGAGATTGGGTTTGTCATGACATTCGTTTTCCAGAATCGCGAGCGTGCGAAGAAGGCTGCGCAGCGCATTGCCAAGGCGCTTCCGGACGTCAAGCTGTCTGCCGTGCAGGAGGGCCTGGCCAGGGCCCTCGGCTACCAAGACTGGTTCGCGTTCGAGCAGAGTCCACCGGATCGATCGCCGAGCATCTTGGACCAGGATCTATCCGATCCCGAGTTCCTTGCGCGCGCAGATCACCAGATCGGCGCTCTCGCCAGCTACCTCGATATTCCCGATAGTGACGCGCAATACGCGCTATCTGCGGCGCGGCTCACTGGCGACCGAAACTGGTCACGTGAAGATCACATGATGCTGCGGCTTTCGGCTTGGCGGCGCGGCCCTTTGCTGGCGGCCAAGCCCAGGGGGCGAGGTGACCTCGTTCGCATCAAAGCGTCGGGGCGGCCTCGGGAATACGGCTACGTCCTGAGCCACGGTGAACGTGGCGCCAAGGTGCTGCTCGAGGACAGTATCCTCACCTGCGCAACCTTCGAGGTCGTTCGCCCCAAGGTTCGGCCCGCCGACTTCATCCCATCGCGCTATTGGCGGCCCTACGGTTACTGGACGCTAGAAGACGGCTCCAAGGTTCTGTTCAGCCGTGACTATTATCCACTCTGGCGCGTGGGTGGCGATAGGGTCGAGCGTCTGGGGCCGTGGCTATGGATCGGTCCGCGCAAAGGGCAGACCTACTTCTTCGATTTGTCCGGTGAGCCCAACTGGCTCCACCGAGGTGCAAGGTCGCTCTCAGAGGCCTTCCTGGAGGATCACGGTGTGCGCGGCTTGCCCATCCTGGCCGATGCGGTTCTGCAGTACTTCAACGAAGGCGTCGATAGGCCAGAGGAAGCTGTCAGGGCCGAGCACAAGCGTCGTGGTTCGCCGACCGATGCGCCCGCCTACGCGCGCCTCAACGCCATGCTCGCCTAAAGAACCCTCGCAAGATCGACCGGCGCGCCGGTCGATCTTGCGACTTCGGTAGCCATCGGCGTCTAGGCGCAGCTGGGGCAAGTCCGAACTTCGGTGCGACACGGCGCGTTGCCGTTGTAGGGATCCTTCAAGATGGCCGGGTGGTAGTGAGCGACGATCATCTCGGCCGGCACGGGTACACGCAGGTCGATGCCGAAGTCGATCTTCGGAATGAAGGTTGGCGCGTTGACCACAACACGAACCCACTCCTGAAGCAGCTTTTCGGCCAGTTCGTCCCTCAGGCCAGGCGATATCCAAGAGACCGGCAGATCGACCTCGATCATGGTCGGAATGCCGCGTCTTCGGAGTGTGTCGAAGGCGGAAGGACCAAGCGCACACGTCATCCACTCGCTGCCGTACAGCATGTAGTGGCCGATGTGGTCGAGTTGCACTTGGTCGTCGGCGCAGAGGAAGAGTTGGTCGGTATCGCGCTCTCGGGCATCGAAGGCCGCAAGGCGGCTCTCCAGCGACTTCTGCATCCAGGCGAGCTCCGCTGTCTCGGCGACGATGCGGCGGGCCTCGTCTTCGAGCACGGCGGGGTCGTTCAAGCGGATTCCCTCGCGATGAAATACCCCGGCGTCAGCGACGCGGCAGCCGTGGAAGGCGCGAAGCACTGCTCGGTTGATCACGGTGCTCAGCTGGTCGAGCACTACCTCAAGATCCTCTTTGAGATAGGGCGCGAGGATCTCGTCCAACCAATCGGTATCGTCCCAGCAAAGATCCTGTTCTGGGAGGGCCGACAAAGTTGCATAGCCGCCGTCGACAAAGTGCGGCTGGAGCCACTGCGTCAGCGTCGGATGCCAAGTCGTGCGATCCTTCCAATGCAGGAGTCGATCTCTCCACGGACAGGGCGAGGTGCGTTTGTGGGTAGCGGGCGAATCCGAGGTCATGTCGCCAGCCTAGACAAACGAGGGATCAAGCTTAAGGGCGCGCGGGGGCAGCGGTATCTGGCGGGCTATTGCGACCATTCTCTCCGGCGTCCTTCTGGCCAGGCACAACGGCGCGCATGAGGGACGTCATCGGATGGAACCCATCGATCTCCATCGTCAGCACGCCGTCTTCGCGGGCGATGACACATGTCGCGGGCAGGAAATCCGCAGGCAGCGGTACAGTCGCATTCGGATTCAAAAACAGGGTGACGCCCTGCCACCAGGTTTCCTCCGGCGCGCCGGGATCGCTCACGTCGAACTCGTATTCCCTCGGCTGCGGGTGATCGCCTTCCTCGGGCAGGAGGCACGTGCCCAAGCGCTTCGCAAAGATCGCTGTTCCAAACAGCGACGCCGAAGACAGTCGCCAGAACTTGGATACCGCAAAGCCATTGCAATAGGCGATCGCACTGATCGCGGCAGCGTCTGGGCGGGCGAAGAAACCCGCAGACCCTTTCGTGTCGCCAAATAGCATTGGGACGAGCGCGTCCGCCACGTAGAGGCTGGACCCTGCCTCGAAAGCCGGCTGAGTCATCAGCACAAGCGGTTTTCCCGCCATATGCGTCAGGGCGTCATAGCCGTGTCTCGCCTTTTTGATCAGGGCCGCGCGCATTCGGCGCGGGAAGAGGACGCTGCTGCGCTCCTGCATATCTGCGGGAGATCCGTCCTCCATGCGCAAGATGCTGATGTCGGCTTCGTTCCCGTCAGTGGGATTGGCGGTCATCGCTTCCACGGCGATCTCCAGACCTGCCTTGGAAGCCATGAAGTCTGGAGCGTCAAACGGTCGGCTTGGCGCTAGGCCGGCCGCTTCCAGATAAAGAAAGCACGCAATCTCGAATAGGCGGGCATGGAAGCCATAGCCCTGAAATTGCGAGACAAAGTGCCCGTTCGGGTCGCCCATCCGCGCGAAGGCGTCGCTGATCATCTCGCGCACCAAGGCGTGATGGTCCGACCTCAGCAATGCCGCGAAATTGGGGTGCAGCTTTGTGGGCGGCACGCATGGCGCAAAGAGATCGATACGCTGGGTCATGGTGTTCGCCCTTTGCGGTGACGGACTAGTGTTCGTCGGCCCCCAGCGACTCGATCCGCTCTGGTATCTGCAGGAGCTTCAGGGAGGGGCGCGGTGATAGCCTCCCGGATCGTCGGGAAGGTCTCAGCGGAGCTGAGCGCGACACCGTTAGAGACGGTGACGGTCGCCAGGAAGCTGTTGGCCTTCAGTGTGGCGGACAAGGTCACTTCGCTCATCGAGGGCTCATTGATGGGCTAGCGCGGCCGCCTATTGTGGCAAGTAGAATAGTGGCAAATTTTGAACCTGGACTGTCATCGCAGATATAGGCGAAACCGGCTGTGCTTTCCTCGATTCTCTTCGATACTCGGCTCACGGCTGCGGCTGCCGCGCTGATCGGAGCCTTGATTGGCGTGACGGGCACGTTGCTTGTCACTATCGTCAACGGCCTGTTCGCCCGCGACCGCCACCGGCATGAAAAAGTCTGGGAGCGTCGGCAGGAGGCCTGCAGCGAAATCATCGGAGCGCTTAGGGCCGCAAAACCCCTAGCGGAACGTATCTACGATGGGTTCGACGAGGACGTGCACGGCTACTATGCCAGCGATGCGCTCAAAACCGATCACGATCGATACTGGGTGCAGGTCGTAAAGGCGGATGAGGCCTTCAAGGCCAACTACCTGATCCTGCCAGCGCACTTTCGTGATCGCTACGAGCGCCTTCTTACCGCGCGACGTGCTTGGGACTACGACGCTGGGCCAGATGTCTATCTTGGCCCGATGGGGGAGGTCATATCCGCGACGCGTGATCTGATGGACCTTGCGCTTTCCTCTCTAGGGATCGTGCCCTGGAGCCATCGGCTCGCCATCTCGCTACGCCTGACGGGCGACAAACTCGGTCGGGCCTTCAGAGCGGTGGCGATGTGGCTACGGCGACGCTGGAAGCGCCTCTGGCGCAGGCGCGATCGAGACAGCCTCGATCCGTGATTCAAATCTAACACAGTTCTAGTCCTGCTGGGCCAACGGCTCATGCGCCGCAGATCGGGCGCTCCACTATTTTAGCTTGGGGCTCCGCCCCCGGCGCGCTTCGGATCGGCTTCCGCCCAGCTTCGGCCGGCCTATGGCCGTCCTGCAGCCGGGTCCCCGCGAAGCCGTCCCTCCGCTTGCACCCCCGGTCTCGCCGACGGGCAAGGGTTCGATGTCGAACCCCTGCCTTGAAGGATGAGGATCATGGGAAAAGCCGCTGATGATCTTGAGCCCCGTATCTATGTCGCGTGCCTGGCCGCCTACAATGGCGGCCGATTGCACGGCGCCTGGATCGATGTCGAGGACGACATCGAAGCGGTGTGGGTGGCGATCCGGGCGATGCTGGCGGCCTCGCCCGAGCCGATGGCCGAGGAGTTTGCGATCCATGACTATGAGGGCTTCGGCGGCGTAGAGATCGCCGAATATGCCAACATCGCCAGGGTCGTCGAAATCGCCGCCTTCCTGCGCGCGCGGGGTACGCTCGGCGCCCTGGTGCTGGCCGAGGTCGGAGGCGATCTCGATGCGGCCGCCGCAGCGCTCGACGACCAGTATCACGGGGTCTTCGCCAGTCTGGCCGATTGCTTTCAAGAGATGACCGAGGAGACCACGGCCATTCCGGAGACCCTGCGGCTCTACATCGACTATGAGGCCATGGCGCGCGACGCGCGGCTAAACGGCGAGTTGTTCACGGTCGAGACCGCCGCCGACCAAGTGCATGTTTTCTGGACGCGCTAGGTGCGCGGCAGAACCTGGACGAGGGCGAAGACCAAGCCCGCCGCCAGCAGGACCAAGGCGGCAAGGCCGGCCCAGCCGGCGGGGGTCAGCAGGCGGGCGGTTGGTCGGGAGCGAGCGGGCATGAGGCCATGGTACGGCGCCGCTCATGGCGGCGCTAGCTCGCGTTGAGGCCCGCCCACCAATCGGCATAGACGGTATTCTTGGCCATGTGCCGGTTGAGGTCTGGCGCTCCATCGTTCCACCACACCGGGCCGCGCTCGCCCAGCCCGACCTTGGCGGCGTCGACTTGAGCGCGAGCCTTGGCCAATTGATCTGGGTCCTCGGCCGCCAGCGCCGCCCTGACCGCGCGACGCGCATTCATCAGCGCGTTCACCAAGGTCTGGCGGTGCTCGGCCGAGAGGTGTGGATTGCTTCGTCGCCAGAGCCGCCCGCGCACGACGATGTAGCGGCCATCCGGCGTAATGGGCGCGGGGGGCTTCATCGGAGGAGCTCGATCCAGGCGGGCGCGTGGTCGCTCGCGCCGTCGAGCCCGCGCACCCATCGATCGACACCGGCGTCTTCGAGTTCGTCGGCGAGATCGGGCGACAGAAGCAGATGGTCGATGCGCAGGCCTTTGTCCTTGGGCCAGCGCTCCCGCAGATAGGACCAGTAGGTCCAGGGCGCGGCGTTCGGATGCACGGCGCGCAGGGCGTCGGTCCAGCCCTGATCGAGCAGGCGCTGGAAGGCAGCGCGGCTCTCGGGACGGAGCAGGGCGTCGCCGCCATAGGAGTGATTGGGATAGATGTCAGCTTCGGTCGGCACGACGTTGTAGTCGCCGGCCAGCACCACCGGCGCCCCGGAGTTCAGAAGGCTTTGGGCGTGGGATAGCAGGGCCTCGAACCAGGCGAGTTTGTAATCGAATTTAGGGCCGGGAACCGGATTGCCGTTCGGCAGGTAGAGGCAGCCGATCAGCACGCCTTCTACCGCCGCCTCGATGTAGCGGCTCTGGGATGGATCAGGATCGCCGGGCAGGGCGGTGCGCGTCAGGACCGGGGTCATCCCGCGCGCCAGGATCGCCACGCCGTTCCAGGTGCGCTGGCCCTTCCAGACCGCGCCGTAGCCCATCTGCTCAATGGCCTCGGCTGGAAACCGGCCCTGTTCGGCCTTGAGCTCCTGGAGACAGACGACGTCGGGCTGGGCGTCGTCCAGCCATTCGATCAGCGGGTCGAACCGGCTGAGGACGTTGTTGATGTTCAAGGTGGCGATGCGCACGCCAGGACAACCGTCACCGCCGGGACGTCGTTCCAAAGGCTAGGTGCGGAACAGTTTGGCTGGCCTGCGGATTCGTCTTTCGAAAGGGAGACTTACCGCCATGTCCAAACGTGAACTGATCGAGCCCACGCCCGGTGACAAGCGCTATGTGCGTCGCGACGACAAGGGCCACTTCTCCGAGGTGGTCGATGTCGGCAAATCGTCGGCCGCCGACCAGCGCCGCCACTCCAGCCATGACGCGGGACGCGGCCAGGGCGACAAGGGCGATCGCCAGAAGGCCTAGCCAGCCTTGCGGCGGGCCGGCGCCTTGGCGGGCGCCGGCGCCGTCGTCGCCTTCGATCGACCGCTGGCCTTGGCCGCCGCCTTGGGCGGCTTGGCCTTGGCGCCGGGCGCGCCGCCAAGGCTGGCCCGCAGCGCCGCCATCAGGTCCACGACATTGGTGTCGTCCGGCTCGGCGACCTTGGCCACCTTGTGGCCCTTGCGCTTGTCGGCGATCAGCGCCTTGAGCGCCTCCTCGTAGCGATCGGTAAACTGACTGGGGTCGAACGGGCCTTCCTGCTGCTGGATGATCTTTTCGGCGATTGAGATCATCGCCGCGTCCGGCGCCTTGTCGCTGATTGCCCCGAAAATTTCATCCTCGGCCCGGACCTCCGCATCGGTGCGCAGGGTATAGGCCAGGATGCCCTTGCCGCGCGGCTCCAGGGCTAGCAAGCGCTCGCGGGTCGACATGACCACCCGGCCCAAGGCGATCTGGCCTGAGCGCGCCATGGCCTCGCGGATGACGCTGAAGGCTTCCTGGGCCAGCTTGCCGTCGGGCGCGAGGTAATAGGGATTGTCCCAGTAGATGCGATCGATGTCGGCCTCGGGCACGAACCGCTCGATGTCGATGGTCTTGGTGCTCTCCAGTTTGACCGAGGCGATCTCATCATTGGTCAGCAGCACGTACTGGCCCTTCTCGAACTCGTAGCCCTTCACCAGTTTAGCGCGCTCGATCGGCCCGGTGTCGGGGTCGGTGGTGACCATCTTGATCCGGTTGTTGGTCTCCGGATTGATCAGGTTGAAATGGACCTCGCCGCCGGAGTTGGTCGCGGTGTAGAGCGCCACCGGACAGGTGACGAGCGAGAGGCGAAGGTGTCCCTGCCAAGTAGGGCGATAGCCGGCCATGGTCCTGTTTCCGTGAGGGCCGGCAGGATCGCCGGTCCGTGAAGACTCGACTCAACGGGGCTGGCGGTGATTCGTTCTGGCCGGCCTCTACTGGCAGGGCGCGGCCTCGCCGCTGTCCAGATCGATCCGGAAGCAGTGCTCCACGCCGCTCTCGGTCTCCCGCACGATCAGAGAGACCTCGTTGTCGGCGTCGACTGGCGGATGCCAGAGCTCGACAAAGGCCACCGCCGCGTCCTCGAAGCTGACGGCGTCGACCGCGTGCCCGTGGCTGGCGTCTTCGCCGCGCGCATGGACGCGATAGGTCTGGGTGTCGGGCATGGGAAATCTCCTGGCGCCAAGACAACGCTTCGCATGGCGAAAGGATTCTGCCGCATTGGCCGGTGTGAAACTTGGCCGGCCCGTCTGGCGCTAGAATACCGTCCGCCGCTTGAGTTTGGCGGGCGGGAAAGCCGGTCCGTCGTGTTCGCCCTCTAGCGCCCGCGGGCCGGCCAACCTCTCGAAAATTCACGGGGCGTTCCCATATCTGGGGCATGCACACGCGATCCACGGCGAAGGCCGCGCTCCTGCCGTTCGCCGAGGACCTGACGGTCGAAACGAGCGCGGAGATCCTCGATCTGGAGGGCGTCGCCGAGCGCCGCGAGCGCTTCCTGGCCCATGCCGCAGCCGCCAGCAAAGTCGTCACCTACGAGTTCGCCATTCCCGCCGAAGCCAAGGTCTCGGGTATTGGTCCGGATGGGGAGGTTCGCGACGCGCGCCCCCAGCTTGAACTGATAATCGCTCTGACCGGCGGCGCGCTGGCTAAGTTCCCGGGCGGCTTGACCGCACGCGTTCCAGTCGCGGCCGCCGCGCGCTTCGAAGACCTGGCCAAGGCCTTGATCGAGACGTTCCTCGTCAGCTGGCGCGTCTAGCGCCGCACGGTCCGAAACGTCACCGAATAGCGCAGGGCCTCGAGCGCGGGGATGCTGTGCTGCCAGTCGCTACGCGCCGGACCGGCCATCAGATAGGCCGAGCGTGGCGAGGCGATGATCGACGCGCGATCCCAGCGGTCGCCGGCCTTGCGCCTCAGGCGGAAATGACAGGGCGACAAGAGTGAAACCCCCGCGATCGCCACGGCCGGCGGCCGGTCGCGATGCCAGCCGATCCCCGCGCCCGGCGAATACTCGGTGACCAGGGCATGGCGGAAGCTGTCGCGCGCTAGGCCCGTGAAGGCCGCCACCTTGTCCAGCAACGGCAGGAGCAGGTCGGGGATGGGCTCGCCGGTTTCCACCATCCGGCCGCTCTCGTCCTGCCGCCAGCCAAAGCCGGCGATGCGGCGATTTCCGAAATAGCCCAGATGCTCATAGGCCTTGAACGGCAGGTCCTGGAAGCTAGCGACGAGCTCGCGTTCCTCGGCCGCGTCAATCAGCTCGGCCTTATAGCGAAAGCCTTCCGGCAAGGGCGTCTTGGGCGCGAGAGGAAGGTCGAAGAGCAAGGGTTGGGTGTCGATCATCGCGCGCCTCAACAGAAATTGCGGCTGCGGCGGGCCCAGGAAAGATCGCCGGCGTCGGCGCCGCGATCCTGCAGGTGCGACAGGACCGCGCCGAGGTCATGGAGCTTGTAGGCGACCAGGTGGACGACATCGCCTTCGCGCTGGATGTAGCCCTCGACGCCGAGCAGATGGGCCGAAAGGGCCACTCGGCGCTGCTTTTCGTAGAGCGTCTTCCAGATCACGAGGTTGGAAACGCCACTCTCATCCTCGAGGGTCATGAACATCACGCCCTTGGCGGTGCCCGGCATCTGGCGCACCAGCACCAGGCCTGCCGTCTTGATGAACTGGCGATCGCGACCGCTGGCGGCGGCCTGGCAGGGGCGGTAGCCCTGGGCGGCAAGTTCTTCGCGTAGCAGCGCCAAGGGATGGCGGCGTAAGCTCAGGCCCACGTGGCCATAGTCCTCGACGATCTCGCGCCCCTCGGTCATGGCCTTCAGCGCCGGGGCTGGCTCATTCAGCTCCGGCGCCTTGGCCTGATCAAACAGGGGCAGGGCGACATCACGCAGGCCTTTGATCTTCCAACCCGCTTCGCGTCGGGCAAGGCCAAGGCTTGGCCGAAAAGCGTCGGCTTCGGCCAGGCGCGAGAGGGCGCCAGGGCCGATCTGCGCGCGACGCCAGACCTCGTCGATCGATCCATAGGGCTCTTCCGCGCGGGCCATAACGAGGCGTGCGGCGTCGAGTTCGGACAGCTTGCGCACCATCCGCAGACCCAGACGCACGGCCAGCGACCCGTCCGAGGTCTCCTCCAGGATGCAGTCCCAGCGCGAGGCATTGATGCAGATCGGTCGCACTTCGACGCCGTGCTCGATAGCGTCCCTGACGATCTGGGCCGGTTGGTAAAAGCCCATCGGCTGGCTGTTGAGAAGGGCCGCGCAGAAGACATCGGGGTGGTGGCATTTGAGCCAGGACGAGGCGTAGGCCAGGAGCGCAAAACTAGCGGCATGGCTTTCGGGAAAGCCGTAGGACCCGAAGCCCTCCAGCTGGGTGAAGGTCTGTTCGGCAAATTCCAGCGGATAGCCGCGCTCGACCATGCCGCCGACCAGCTTGTCCTTGAAGTGGCTGACCCCGCCGGTGAACTTGAAGGTGGCCATCGCCCGGCGCAGCTGGTCGGCCTCGCCGGGCGTGAAGCCGGCGCACTCGATGGCCACCCGCATAGCCTGCTCCTGGAAGAGCGGCACGCCCAAGGTCTTGCCCAGCACCTTTTCCAGCTCGGGCTTGGGGAAGGTCACAGGCTCCTTGCCTTCGCGGCGGCGCAGATAGGGATGGACCATGTCGCCCTGGATCGGGCCGGGACGCACGATCGCCACCTCGATGACCAGGTCGTAGAACGAGCGGGGCTTGAGGCGTGGCAGCATGGCCATCTGCGCGCGGCTCTCGATCTGGAAAACGCCCAGGGTGTCGGCCCTGCGGATCATCGCGTAGGTGCGCGGATCCTCGGGCGGAATGGTCGCAAGATCGAGCGCGATCCCCTTGGCGTCCTTGAGTAGGTCCAGGCCGCGCTTGAGGCAGGTCATCATCCCCAGGCCCAGCACATCGACCTTCATGAACTTCAGCTCGTCGATGTCGTCCTTGTCCCACTCGATGATCTGGCGATCCTTCATTCGCGCCGGCTCGATCGGGACGAGCTCGTCCAGGCGGTCATGGGTCAGGACGAAGCCGCCAGGGTGCTGGCCAAAATGGCGCGGGGTGTTGAGCAGCACCTGGGCCAGCTCCAGGGTCAGGCGGAGGCGCCGGTCGGAAAGATCGAGGCCCATGTCGCGGGCGTGCTTTTCTTCGATGTCCTCGCGGGAAAAGCTCCAGATCTGGCTGGAGAGCCCCTTGGTCATGTCCTCGGGCAGGCCCAGGACCTTGCCGACGTCACGCACCGCGCCGCGCGGCCGAAAGCGCTGGACGACCGCGACGATCGCCGAGCGATGGCGGCCATAGGTTTCGAAGATCCATTGCATCACCGTCTCGCGTCGGGCGTGCTCGAAATCGACATCGATGTCCGGCGGCTCGTCGCGCTCGGCGCTGACGAAGCGCTCGAACAGCAGGTCGTTGCGCTCGGGGTCGATGCTGGTGATGCCCAGCACGTAGCAGACCGCCGAATTGGCGGCCGAGCCGCGGCCCTGGCAGAGGATGTCCTGGCTCTTGGAATAGCGGACGATCGAATTGACGGTCAGGAAGTAGGGCGCATAGCCCAGCTGCCCGATAAGCTGCAGCTCATGCTGAAGGATCCGGCGGACCTCCGGCGTCAGGCCGTCGGGAAAACGGTGGGCCGCGCCTTCCCACGTCAGGCGCTCCAGAGTCTGCTGGGCGGTCTCACCGTCGGCGACCACTTCACGCGGATACTGGTAGCTGAGCTCGGACAGCGAGAACCGGCAGCGCTGCGCGATCGCTACCGACGCGGCGACGGCGGCGCGGTGGCGTGGGAAGAGGCGCAGGATTTCGGCCGGGGTTTTCAGGTAGCGGTCGGCGTGCCGGTCGCGCTTGAAGCCGACGTCGTCGATCGTGGTCCCTTCGCGGATGCAGGTGACGACGTCCTGCAGCAGTCGCCGTTCCTTCTCATGGAACAGCACCCGGTTGGTGACCACCGGGGTGACGCCGGCCGCCAGGGCCATCTGTTCAAGCTCATAGAGCCGCAGCGCGTCGCCAGGACGCCGGCGCAAGGTCAGGGCGACATGGGCGTCCGGGCCGAAAATGTACGCGAGCTTGTGGAGCTGCTGGGCGGTGGTCTCGTCGGCGTCCTCGGGCACGAGGATCGCGATCAGCCCCTCGGCGTGGGCGGCGAGATCGGTGAGATCAAGGTCGCAGCCGCCCTTGCCTGCGCGGGTCTTCCCCAAGGACAGCATCCGCGAAAGGCGGCTGTAGGCGGGGCGGTCTGTGGGCAAGACCACGATCGTCATGCGGTCGCGCAGGACCAACTCGCAGCCGACGATCAGCCGAACCCCGGTTTCCTTGGCGGCGATGTGGGCGCGCACCAGGCCAGCCAGGCTGTTGCGATCGCAAATGGCCAGCGCCCGGTAGCCTAGCCGAGCGGCCTCGTCGAACAGCTCGCCCGGGGACGACGCCCCGCGTAGCAGCGAAAAGTGCGAGGCGCATTGGAGCTCGACATATTCGCCAAGATCTTCAGGTGCTTGTCCGGGTGAGTTCATCCGAACACCCCGGCCATGAACCAGCGCTGGCTGCCGGTGGCGGCGTCCTCGCCGTCGCCGTCGCGATAGATCCAGTAGCGCTCGCCGCCGTCGTCCTCGACCTGGAAGTAGTCTCTGGAGCGGGCCAGCTCGGCGTCCGCCTTCCACCACTCGCCGAACACCCGCTCGGGGCCGTCGGCGCGGCGGACCCGCCGACGCACGCCGCGCCAGGTGAACGACGCCGGCGGTTGGTCGGGGAGTAGGGCCACCGTCTCGATCGGCTCGGGACGGGGAAAGAACCGGGTCGGCCGAGGCCAGTCGACGGGCCAGGAGAAGGCGGCCGGCGTCTCGCCGGCGGGCGCCTTGCGCACGCTTCGTTCAGGCAAGTCGCTCTCGGTGCTGGCCAGGCGGTAGACCGCCTCCGCGCCGAGGCGCACCCGCAGCGTGTCGATCAAGCCCGACAGATCGGCGGTGCGTTTGCCGCCCAGCACATCGTCTTGGCTGTAGGCCAGCGGCTCAGCGTTAGACGCGGCCAGGACCATCTTGTCGACGCCGAAGCCCGGATCGACCTTCTCCAGCTTTTCGCAAAGCAACTTGGCCAGCCGACGAGCGTCGCGTGCCGGGGCGGAGAGGCCGATGCGGGCGCTCTCGACGCGGTTGTCGACCCGGTAGAACCAGGCATCGATCGTCTTGGCCCCGAGCGTTAGAGCTTCAAGCGTGGCGCAGAGTTCGACGGTCAGCTCGGTCAAGTAGCGGGCCATGGTCTCGGGCGCACCGATCGGTTCGGCGAAGATCTTGGCCGCGCGTGGGGTCTCGGGCGCGAAGACCGGCTCGATCGGCTCGCGCTCACGGGCATGGGCCTGGTCGAGCCGGCGGATCGGCTCCATCCCGAAGCGATGGGCCAACGGACCCTTGGCCGTGGCCTCCAACTCGCCAATGGTGTCGAAGCCCGGCTTAGCCAGGGCCTGGACGGTCTCCGGCTGCAGGCGCAGCGCTGCGACCGGCAGGTCCTTGAGCTGCACGCCCAGGCCGCCGGGCGGCACGACGAACACCGAGCGCCGGGAATAACGGGCCAGCGCGTGGGCGCCGCCCCAGCTGTCGGCGATCGCGACCGTGGCGGCGTAGCCGGCCTTGGCGAGGCGCCGGCGCAGGTCGATCAGCATCTTCTCTTCCCCACCGAAGAGATGCGCGCAGCCTGTGGCGTCGATGACTAGGCCGTCGGGCGGATCAGCCGCCACTGTCGGCGAGTAGAGCCGCTGGGCCCAGAGCGCCAAGCGCTGGAGGGCGGCGTTGTCGCCCTCGACGTCGAGATCATGGAGCACGAGGCCGGGGACCAGGGCCGTGGCGTGGGCGACGGCCTGGCCAAACCGAAGGCCGGTCTTGGCGGCGGCAAGGTTCATGTGCGCGACCGCGCGCCGGCGACCGACCCGTCCGACCATAACGATCGGCGTGTCAGGCGATGGCGCGCTCTTGCCCTGCAAACGGGCCAGCCGGTCGGTGGGCCAGCGGGGCAGGAAGACGGAGATGACCCTTTGCGTCACAGGCTTCTAGCTCGATGTCGAAGGCGTCGCCGGCCTTGCAGCGGAGGAGTTCGAGAAACCAGCGGGGACGACCCACGCCAGGAACGGAAGGCGGAAGTGGCGAGGAGGGCAGGGGCGAGACCCGCCACCGCGTCTCGGCCGCTGTCGGCTGGCCGAGGTCGGCCGCGTCGGCGATCCGTCGCCACCTTCGGACCGCGATGGCGATCTGGCCGCTCTTCTCGGCCGCCAGCTGCAGGCGCCGCGAGGCGGTCATCGAGAGCTTGCCGACCTCGCCGATCACCCCGGCCAAGCCCGGCCAGCGCAGACCTTCCTCCATGGCGGCCAGCACGCCGGCCTCGTCGCCGGCGTCGGCGAAGATCACCCGCTGTGGCGGCAGGCCGGCCTGGGCCAGGGAGGGGGCGAAGAGGTCCGCTTGCCGCCGGCACCAGAGAACCTCGCCCTGCGCTCGGGCCAGGATGCCGGCGGCGAACTTGGCCGCCGTCGCGCCGTAGAGCGCTTCCTCGGCGCCGCCAACCACTTCGTGCAGCGCCCCGAGCGCCAGGCCGCCGCCGGGCAGGCGCGCGTCCAAGGGTTGGACGCCGAACGGCAACACCGCGCGGGTGACGCGATCCTGGGCTTCCAGGGCGCGAACCTTGCGACGGAGCGCGTCGAGCGCGGCGGGGGATGAGGATGAGATCATGGCAAGAGAACGAATTCGTTCTAGCTTTGTTCTTGTTGCCGTTTCGGAGTCAACGGGGCCATCGGTGCGGCGCAGGCGCGCGCCCGGCCCAAGGTCCAATCGCCACAAGGGTTTGAGCGGAATCGAAATTTTTCGGGGACGACCGAAGCTGACGTAAGCGTGGCCAGAAGCGGCGCCGCCTGCGGTCGCCAAGCCTGGCCATGCGCGTTAGGGTCGTGGTCGGAGGTGGCTGATGGATGATGATGACGAGCCCCGACAGCGCCCAAGGTTTTACGAGTGGGAGGGCTGGGCAGTCTGTCTGGTCGGGGCGGTGATGCCGACGGTTGTGCTCACCAGCTTGGTTCAGATGATCGAGGGCAAGACCGAGCCGTGGTTCTTGCCTGGCCTCTTCATCGGCCTCTTCACGCTGGCCGTCCTGGCGATCCGCCCCTGGACGATGCGCTAGACGGAGGCTGGAGCGTCTTTGGATGGGGCTGCGAGCGCGGCGGCCGCCTCGCGTCGTACTTGGTCCTGGTGGGCCGCATCCAGGACGTCCCTGACCGCGGTGACATGCCAAACCCTGCCGAGGTCGGATTCCGGGTTGAGGCGGCCTGAATAGATGCCCAGGAATTCCCAGACAGACGCGCCGCTCATGACCGATGACAAAGCGCCGTCCGCTCGGCGCGTGCGGTAGGTTCCGGTGCGATAGGAGATCACCGCCGAACCCGATTGGCCTCTCCGCGCGCGACAGTCGACAAGGAACACCGGGTTGTCCGGCGTAATCAGCTCCAGCTCCTGAGCCAGAAAACCGGTCGCCCAAATTGGAAACCGGCCGAACGACGACTGTCCGAAGGGAAAACCGATGACGCTGACGGTGTCTGCGGGGCCGACGTAAATCCCCGCCCGATCCAGATCTAGGTCCATGTAGTACGCGTATTTGCTGACGTCGCCGCCCCAACTAAGGTTCAGCGCCACCAGATCGGCCGCTGCGCCGAGACGAGGGTGCTCGATCCAATACGGCGTGCCGTCGTCCCGAAACAACGGCAGGCGGATTTCAACCCATTCCCCGACATGGCCGGCCTTATGGAAATGGATGACGATGGCGTCCGGCTCGGCGCCCTGGCTGTGCAGGCACTGTCCAGAATCCTGGTCGCGCCCGGTGACGTTGTGCCGGTTGGTGATGAAAGCGCAGTGCGACTGCCGGTCGTTTGCCGCCAGGAAGCCGGTGCCGGACGCCAGCTTCAGCTCGCCCCGGAACATTTCGATGTAGAGCGACTTCATCGTCGGGATTGCGATTTGCGATCCGACTTGGTCCTCAGTCATGTCCAAGCGGTCTCTCCTGAGTGCTGGCTAGGACGGCTCGCCCTGGCTCAAGGCCTCGATCTGGCGCGCCGGGTCCGCCTCGATGGCGCGCCATAGCGCACCGGCAAGAAGGTCCTGGTAGGCGGCCAGGGCGGTGACGGCTGCGCTCCGCTCCAAGGCCATGATCAATACGGCGTGCGCGGCGATCAAGGGCAGGTCACGCGTTGCGGTGACATCCTGATGCACCGCAATCGCGGCGAGCGCCGCGCGGCGCGTCCAACCGTCCAGCGGCCCGGTCAGTTCAGCGACCAGCACGGGGCCCTCGACTTCGCGTCGCACGCAGAAACCAAGCGCCAGGACGCCGCGGCGAGATACGGCCCGCCAGTAGTCGATCGGTTCCAATTCGGGGTTCGGCGGCTGCGTCATTGGGAGGTTTATAGCGCCACGATGACGAACGCCTACGGTCCGAGGCTAGACGGGTAGGGTGGCCTGGGCCTCGATCGGGGCCGGAGCGAAGCTCGACACGGTCACGCCCAACAATCGCACGCCCGCGCGCAAAGGGTACACTGATCGCACCAGATCCTGGGCCACGCCTTTCAGGGTCGTCGCGTCAGCGATGACGTTGGGCAAAGAGCGCCGCCGCGTGGCCTGCTCGAAGTCGGCATACTTGATCTTCACCGTCGCTGTGCGCCCAAACGCCTGGGTCTTTTCGCACCAGCCGAACACCTTGTCGGCCAAGGCGGCGATCTCGGTCTCAATGAGATCGGGATCGGTGAGGTCGGTCTCGAAGGTCGTCTCCGAGCCTGAGGACTTGCGCTCGCGATCGGGATTGACCGGGCGCTCGTCGACACCGCGGGCGATCCCGTAGAACCATGCTCCGCTGTTGCGGAAGTGGTGAACAAGGAAGTCCAGGGTCTGATTGTAGAGGTCCTCGCCGGTCTCGATGTCCAGCGCCTTCATCTTGCGCTCGGTGACTTCGCCTACGCCGTAGAAACGGCCGATCGGCAAGGTAGCCACGAAGGCTTGGCCCCGGCCAGGCGCGACCAGGAACTGGCCGTTGGGCTTGTTCTGGTCGCTAGCCATCTTGGCCAAGAACTTGTTGTAGGAGATGCCCGCCGAGGCGGTGAGGCCCGTCTCGGCCAGGATGCGCGCCCGGATCTGCCGCGCGGTCTCGGTGGCGCTGCCGACGCCGGCCTTGTCGGCGGTGACGTCGAGATAGGCCTCGTCCAGCGACAGCGGTTCGATCAGGTCGGTGAAGTCAGCGAAGATCTCGTGGATCTGGCGCGAAACAGATTTGTAGACCTCGAACCGAGGCGGCACGAAGACGAGCTGCGGGCATTTGCGTAGGGCCGTGGTTGACGGCATGGCCGATCGCACACCGAACCGTCGGGCCTCATAGCTGGCGGCCGCGACCACCCCGCGCCGTGCCCCGTGGCCAACGGCGAGGGGCTTGCCCTTAAGGCTGGGATCATCGCGCTGTTCGACCGACGCATAGAAGGCGTCCATGTCGATATGGATGATTTTGCGAGGCGGCGAGTCCATGTCCCCAGCAAGCTAACACCCTGTGAACGAAACGCGAACTTTCTCCTTGAGCGGGCGGCTGAGATCGGGTGAAACCACGGGTCTTGCGACGCCGCGTCGCAGCGCGAAGGGCCGCTCGGGTGGTCCATCGTGGGGCCAGTCGGGGAGTGCCAGACGTGTCGCGTATCGAGGGTGAATTTCTGAGCCTGGCCCTGGAGATCGGCCTAGCCGAAGCGATTGCCGAGACCCTGCGCGACATCGATCGGGCGATGGCCGAACTACCGCCAACAGACCACGGCTCGCGCTATCGTAAGCGCCTGGAAGATCAGCGGGCCAGTTTGCGCAACCCGACCCTGCGCACGACGGCCGCTCTAGTCGTAGCGATGTGCGTTAAGAACCCGGCGCTAACGCCGAGAATCCGCAAGCCTTTCGCGCACTTGGTCGACCGGCATCCAGAGCTGATCTGGCTCTTTCCGCAGTTGCCTGCCGATCCCAAGCCGACGGAGTTGCGTCGCGCGGGCTAAGCCTACTGCACGCGTGGCGGCGGATCGTAGGGGCGGTCGTCGTCTGGAGACAAAGGTGGTCCTGGCTCGTTGAACGGGACGATCGGCTCGTCGAGCTCAGGCGGCGGGCCGTCCGGCGGGATCTCCAGCGGTGGAGCACCAGGTTCCGGATGGGGCGGTGGGGGTGCGAACGGATCGGACATGGATTACCTCATGATCCGAACGCCAGGGGCGCGCGATCGCTCCTTACGGGATCGAACGACGCCGATGATGTCGATCACGAGGAACAGACCGCCGACATGTCAGAGCGCCCGCCTTCGACGCTGAAGCGACCGCCGGAACAGCTCATTCGGCGCTTCCATCTCGGTCAGGTGGGAAGCGATACGGTGCGCACCTACCTCACCAAGGGCTATTCTCTCGCGATCTGCTGCAAGGACTGCCCTCGGTGCCTGGAATGGACTCCCGAGGATCTTGTCGAGAAATTTGGCGAGCGGACGCACATTAAGATCGCGGATATCGCCGCGCGGCTATCCTGCAGCGGCGAAGAAGGATGCAGGTCCAAGGAGGTGGCTGTCTTCCCGCATCTCTACGACGGCCCTTGGTCTTGGACCCCGCCGGACGACGAGGGCTAGGCGGGGACAACCTCGTCGCTCTTGCCGCCAAAGGCGACGATCTTCAGACGGTCCGGAAGCGGACGCTGGAGCGACTTGACCTCGTCCCAGGGCGCGTCGCTCATCCAGAGGTCCCACTCCTCCGGTTCGGTGAGGATCACCGGCATGGCCTTGGAGTGATAGGTCTTCACCGGCTCGGCGGAATCCGTCGTGAGGAAGCCGTAGGCCACAATCTCTTCCCAGCCCTTGCTGATCATCCGCACGCAGGCGTGGGGCGTCCAGATGCCGGCGAAGAAGGCCAGGGGGCGGCCTTCGTCCAGCGCGAACCAGACGTTCTTGCGGTCTTTCTTGTGGTCCTGATCGGGCTCGGCGAAGGAGGTGAACGGCACGAGGCAGCGACTGCCGGCGCCTAGCCACGGCGCCCAGTGCCGGTTGGTTTTGCCCGTCTTCTTGCTGATCGCGTAGCGGATGTTGGTGGTCCCCTTGTCGGGCTCCATCTTCAGCAACTCGGCGAAGTCGAACTCCGTGCCCTTGGCGCGCAATTTGTCGGCCCGCAGCGTGGCCGCGTCGAACAGCGCTTCCTTTGATGACGGCATGCCCCACCTCGCGTCGCGCATGATCCGCTGACCGTCTTCGCCTTGGGTGATGATCGGCGCGGCGTAGTCAGGATAGATGCCCGGCATAGGCGGCTGGTTGTTATTGAGGTCGGTCATCGCCCGCGCCAGCGCCGCCACTTCAGCGCGCGCCTTCATCAGGGCGTAGAGATTGCACATTCAAGAGGTCTCCAGGCGGCCGTTCAGCCGACGCTAGCGGTCAGCCATCAAACTGCAAGCCGACGTACCGAACGTCTCTAGGCTGCCTTCAACCACACGCGCGCGTGCCACCATCCGCGCGGGGCGTGCTCTGGATCGCCCAGACCATCGAAGAACATCTCCACGTGCTGGGCGCGCGGATGGTCGACAAGCGCTTGGCAGGGTGCGCCCTGGCCATGCAGCTCGACCTCGTGCGGGCGATCAGGACGGGCCTCATCGAGCGCCGGCGCGGCGTCGATCGTGCGGTCAAGCCAGATGACCAAGCCGCCATCGCGGCCGGCTTCCACATGCCGGACAGCGGGGAGGGTTTCCAGGTATCCGGGTGCGCCGACTAAGCCGTCGATTTCCACGGCAGTCAGCGGTTCAGCGGTGACGGGATGAGCGTGGTTCATGGGAACGAATATAGAACATCCTGATGTGAAAGGCGAGTCGACGTGAGGTCGCAGAGGGTGGCCCGAAGCACGAGGCTTCGGGCCGGGCTCCAGGTATCGTCGCTGCTCAAAGGAATGGCGGCGAGTCAGTCCCGAGCCCATGGGGACCGCGCCGCCGCGAAGCGGGGCGCACGAGTCCCCAGTCTGATGGGGATCAGCGCAGCTGGCTGTCTTTGCTGCCGCGGCGATTGATGCTGCTGAACACCACTTGCTTGTCGCGCCCAGCCTGGCACTCGATGCAGGTCCGGCAGCCGGGTAGGGCGCGTCGGCGAGCTTCGGGAATGTCCTCGCCGCACTCGACACAGAAAAAGAAGCTTTCTCCAGCGGGTAGCCGAGCACGCGCGTTGAGGACGCCGTCGGTTACCGTATCTTCGATCTGATCGAGAACGCCCCCGTCATGGGTCCAGCCGCCTGCCATCCGTTCGAAAGCTCCTTTAATCCAGAAGCTTAGATGGTGTTTCTTCCGGCGTTCTCCAGTGGCGCGGGCGGGTTCGGGGCCATGCCAAATTGCCGCATTTCCGCGACGTCCAACGGGTTGGATGTATCACTGGCGGCAATGGAGTAGAGTTCGCGGATGACCGGCAGCGATCCTCATCTCAACGCCTGGGCCATTGGCCAACTTCAGGAAACGCAGGCCCAAGTCGACCATGTGGTCTTCGATCTTGGCGTCGATACCGATGTCGGCATCCCGGGCGCCGGCGGGGTATCGATCGCCAGCGAGGATAACAGGCAGGGCTTGCGAACGCTGTTTCTGACCGCACGCCCGGTCCTTCTGGGTCAGGTCGAGTTGCTCGCCGAGCTGATTACCCAGGCGCCCGACAAGAAACCGCATAGGAAGATCGCCAACCTATCGGCAACGCCCGATGCTCTACGAGACCTGGCGCGCGTGCTCCTCGAGGCGGCCGATGCAGCCGACGAACTGCGACCGCGTCCGACCCCTGTCGGTTAGTCGTCCGGATCCGTCCACGTCTGAAGCTGGGCGACTGCCGCATGGACGGACTTGGCTTTGATGTGCGTGTAGCGGCGCAGCATTTTCCAATCCTTGTGACCGGTGATCAGGGCGACCTGCTCGATCTTCAGGCCTGCCTCGAAGAAGCGGCTCGTGGCTTCATGGCGCGTGTCGTGGAAATGCAGGTCATCGATCTGCAGCTTGGCGGCCGTGCGCGTGAACGCCGCGCTGATCGCTGTCGCCGTGTAGGGGAAGATCCGATCGTCGAAATTGCTACGGATCGCCCGCTGCTCCTCGATCAAACCTAGAGCATCATAGCCATTGATGTTGACGAGCGGCACACGCTGATCGTTGCCGTACTTGTCGCGCGGGTCCTTGCGGTCGCGGATGATGATGGTCTTGGCCCGCAGGTCGAGATCGCTCCAGGTGATCCGGCAGATCTCGTCCTGACGCATGGCCGTGGCGATCGCGAACTGGATGATCCGCGTCATCGGGTTGCGCTGCCAGAGGTTCTCATCGAACGACTTGAACAGCCGATCGAGCTCTTCCTGGGTTGGGCGGCGATCGCGTTCCTGGCTTTTGCCAATCAGGCCCAGATGCTTCAGCGCCAATCGGCCCTTTTCGATCGGCTCGATCTTGGTCTCGATCTCGTGGACGGCCGAGGCGTGGGCGAAGACCAGCTTGATCCAGCCGACATACATGCCGATCGTGACCGGGCCGGTCCCGCCCTTGGCGCGCTCGCGTCCAAAATCGATGATGAACTGCCGGTCGATCTTGGCAAAACGCGTTTCGCCAATCGTCCGGCGCAGATGGAGCAGCGCCTCAAGCTTTGTACGGCCGATGGGCTTTTTGGCTGCGGCGAGATCGTCGATGTGTAGGTCGATAAGATGGGCGAGGGACGTCTTCGTGGTCACATACGTCTTCTTCGGCGCCGCACCGTTGTCGATCGCGCTCTCCTGTGCCGTGGCCCATCGCCGCGCGTCCTCGCGTAGCTTGAACGTCTCGCTTATATAGCGCCCCTTCCGACGGACGATGGCTCGCCAGGCGCCGGAGGGCAAATTCACAAAGTTCGCCATTTTCGTGTACGCCATGTGTACAGTGGAATGTCGGAACATAGAGAAAACCTGCGTACACTCGCGTACGTTCTTCGGTTTTCGGTATCTCCTAACGCATTGAATATACGATAAAAATGACGCGATTTGAACCCCATAGATTTTCTGTTGCGCCCATGATGGATTGGACCGACCGCCACTGCCGGTCGCTTCATCGTGCGCTGTCGTCGCGGGCGCTTCTCTATACCGAGATGGTGACGAGCGGCGCGGTGGTGCATGGTGATCGCCAGAAGCTGCTAGGCTTTGATCCGGTGCAGCATCCGGTCGCGGTGCAGTTGGGCGGGTCGGATCCTGCGGAGCTGGCGCAAGCGGCGCGGATAGCCGAGGACTTCGGCTATGATGAGGTCAATCTCAACGTCGGTTGCCCCTCTGATCGCGTGCAGAGCGGGCGCTTTGGCGCCTGCCTGATGCGGGAGCCTGCGCTGGTCGCCGAGTGCATGGCGGCGATCAAGAACGCCGTAAAGGTCCCCGCAACAGTAAAGTGCCGGATCGGCGTCGACGACCAGGATTCCGAAGAGAGCCTTTTTGGGCTTGTAGACGCCTGCGCGAGCGCCGGGATCAGCGCCTTTGTCGTTCATGCGCGCAAGGCCTGGCTGCAAGGCCTGTCACCCAAGGAGAACCGGGATATCCCGCCCTTGGACTACGAGCTTGTCTATCGCCTGAAGCGGGAGCGTCCCGGTCTGACGATCGCCATCAACGGCGGCGTTCCGAACGTCGACGCCGCCCTTGAGCATCTCTCCAACGGTGTTGATGGGGTCATGCTCGGTCGAGCCGCCTATCACGAGGCGGGGTTGCTGGGCGAGGTGGACCGCCGGGTGTTCGGGATGGACGTTGAGGATGTTGACAGCTTCGAGGCTGTCGAACGCTATCGGCCCTATCTGGCGCGGGAATTGGCGGCCGGCACGCATCTGGCGGCGATGAGCCGGCATATGCTGGGGCTGTTCCATGGCCTTCCCGGCGCGCGGGCGTGGAGGCGGATCCTGACCGTGGAAGGGGTCAAGCCGGGCGCGGGTCTTGACGTGATCGATCGCGCTCTCGACGCGGTCCGCGCCGCGCTGGCGGCCCGCGAGACTGCGACTGCTCCGGCGGCTTAGCGCCGCGTGTCGGGGAGGTCTTAGGGGTGCAGGATGAGCGAGGTGCGCGTGGCCTCGAACCGCGACAGCCGTCCCAGATAGCTCATGCCCAGCAGCGAGTTTTCCAAACCGCTCTCGATGACCAGAGCGTCGACGTCACGGACTCGGGCCCCGGCGATCGACACGCTCGCCAATTTTACGGCGGCGGCGCGGGTGCGGCCGTCGGCGGTGATGACGTTGTAGTCGTAGCTGAGGTGGCTTGTGTCGATGCCCAGGCGCTGGGCGTCGGCCATGCTCAGCGACACGGCAGTCGCGCCGGTGTCGACGAGGAAGCGGACGGCCTTGCCGTCGACGTTGGCCTGAGCCCAGAAGTGGCCGTCGGTGTCCTTGGTCAACTGAGCCGCGCCGCCTTCGGCTCCGCCCAAGGTGGCCGTGGCGGCCGAAGGCGCGCGCAGTTGCGGCTGGCGCAGATCGTCAAGAGAGACAACGGCCTTGGCGGCGCCAACCGCCGACAGCGCTCCGACAAGTGCGATCGCCGCGAACCTCAACATAGAAGACACCCTGCCTTGTAGGCTTTGAGACCGCTTCTGCGATCGTTGCCTGCATGATTAGCGGCGAGGCGTTTTCAATGGATGAATCGGTCAAATAAATTTTGAGGTTTGGTTACTGAACCGATAACGTGACCTCTATTTAGTTGGCGCTCATCATTTAGGTCAGTGAAGTCTGCGGCGTTTCTTGGGGCGGGCGCTCTTTGTTCTGGGCGCGACTTCCGTCGGTGTCACCGAGGCGCTTGTGACGCGGCCATCAGCGCGACCATGGGGTCGGGGCGATGGGGGAGAGCAGCCATCACCGCGTCGCGTTCGGCGTCGCTGAGCCGCGCCCAGCCGGCGATTTCGGGCAAGGTCCGGCGACAGCCCAGGCAATAACCCGAAGCGCCGTCGACCGCGCAGACCTTGACGCAGGGCGTGACGATGGGGCGAGGGGGCTGAGCGTTCGTTGTCATGCCCCTCAGCATTCCTGCTCGGCGGCGCGGGCGCAAGGGTTTGGCGGGGGAGGGGCTTGCTTTGGACGTGGACCGGTTTAAGTCCGCCCCATGACCGATCAGACCGTCTCCCCCTTCGCCGACATTCGCCAACTCGTGGCTTCGCCGCCCCAACCGGGTCCGGCGCCCGCGCTGGAACAGGGTGGTCGTCTTGGGGAAATATCGGCCTGGCTGACGACTTGGAGCGGCAAGACCCCGCCGGCCGTCAATCGTCCCGTCGTCGCGCTCTACGCCGGCGCCCGTCAGGGCGTGGGGCCGAGAGGCTGGGCGCGCGAGCGTCTGGAGGCCATCGCCGCCGGCGGCGCGACCGTCTCGCGTCTCGCCGGCGTTCAGGGCGCGGGCCTGGAAGCCTTCGACCTAGCGATCGACCGGCCTTCGCCGGACATGGTGCTCAAGGCCTCGATGAGCGAGAAGGAGGCGGCCGCCACCATGGCGTTCGGCATGGAGGCCCTGGCCAAGCAACCCGATCTGCTGGTCCCTGGCGTCATCGTCGCCGAGCCCGCGCGCACCGCTGCGGCCGTGTGTCTCGCGCTGTTTGGCGGTGAGGCCTCGGACTGGTCGGATGATCCCGAACCGGTCGCCGCCGCTGTCGGCCGCGCGCGCGATGAGGGTATGGGCAATGATCCGCTCGAGATCCTTCGCCAGCTGGGCGGCCGGGAAACCGCCGCCGTGGCGGGCGCGATCCTGGCCGCGCGCGTCCAGAAGGTGCCGGTCCTGCTCGATGGCTACGCCGCCTGCGCTGCCGCCGCGATCGTCCAGGCTATCGAACCCACGGCGATCGACCACTGCCTGGCCGGCCATGTCGGTCCGTCCAGGGGCCATGCCAAACTCCTGGAGAAGCTTGGAAAGTCGCCGCTTCTGGTCCTTGATGTCGCCGACGAAGAGGGCGTTGGCGGTGTTTCGGCGCTGGCCTTGGTCAAGCTGGCCTGCGAGGTTCGATAGCCCTCTCCAGGTGCGTCTAAGTGAACGCGGATAATATTCACTTACGTTGACGCTAACGTCATCTTTCCAAACGGCCGTTCGAGCCATATCATGACTCCCGAAACGCAATAACGGTCCCCATCCGAGGGGCCGATTGAACGGGAGCTCGCCATGAATCTCGACTTCTCGCCCGAGGACCTCGCCTTCCGCGACGAGGTCCGCGCCTTCATCGCCGAGAACTATCCGGCGGGCCTTCGCGACAAGCAGGAAGAGGGCGAGGAGATGGCCAAGGAGGATTTCCTCTCCTGGCACCGCGTGCTCGCCAAGAAGGGTTGGGTGGCTCCGGCGTGGCCGACCCAGTACGGCGGTCCGGGGTGGACCTCGGTGCAGCGCTACATCTGGTCGGAAGAAACCGCCCGCGCCGACTGCGTGCCGATCCTGCCGTTCGGGATCAACATGGTCGGTCCGGTGATCTACACCTTCGGCACGCCCGAGCAGAAGGAGCGCTTCCTGCCGGCGACGCTGTCGGGCGACATCTGGTGGTCGCAGGGCTACAGCGAGCCCGGCGCGGGTTCCGACCTCGCCAGCCTCAAGACCAAGGCCGAGCGCTTCACCGGCGACGACGGCAAGGAATACTATCTGGTCAACGGCCAGAAGACCTGGACCACGATGGCCCAGCACGGTGACTGGATCTTCTGCCTGGTCCGCACGGACCCCAACGCCAAGATCCAGGAAGGTATCTCGTTCCTGCTGATCGACATGAAGTCGCCAGGCGTGACCGTGCGTCCGATCATTACCCTGGGCGGCGAGCATGAGGTCAACGAGGTCTGGTTCGAGAACGTCAAGGTGCCGGTCGAGAACCGCATCTACGAAGAGAACAAGGGCTGGACCTGCGCCAAGTTCCTGCTGGCCCACGAGCGGTCCGGCATCGCCGGCGTGGCGCGCTCCAAGCGCGGCATCGAACGTATCCGTCAGATCGCCTCGACCGAATTGAGCGATGACGGCGACGCCCTGATCAAGGATCCGATGTTCAAGCGCAAGGTCGCCGAACTGGAGATCGACCTGACCGCGCTGGAGTACACCGAACTGCGCACCCTGGCCGGCGAAGCCGCCGGCAAGGGCCCCGGGCCGGAATCCAGCGTCTTGAAGATCAAGGGCACCGAGATCCAGCAGCGGATCACCGAACTGGTGCTGGAGGCTGCCGGCCACTACGGCGCGCCGTACTTCCGTGGCTTCCCGAAGGACGGCGACAACGCCCATCCGATCGGTCCCGACTTCGCCCACCGCGCCGCGCCGACCTATTTCAACGTCCGCAAGACGTCGATCTATGGCGGCTCGAATGAAATCCAGCGCAACATCATCGCCAAGATGGTGCTGGGGCTCTGATTTGAACTCTAGTCACCCCTCCCCCTTGCGGGGAGGGGATGGGGGTGGGGGTGTCAGCACGGACGCCAGGAGCTCTGCACCATTCCGATCGAGCCGATCGCTCGGCCAAACGGATGCGTCGCGAGCCAACCCTGGCGGAGAAGCTGTTCTGGAAAGCGCTGAAGAAGGTAGAGGTCCCCGGGTCTCATTTCCGTCGCCAAGCGCCTTTCGGGCCCTACATCGTGGACTTCGTCTGCCATCACCATCGGCTGATCGTCGAGGTGGACGGCGCGGTTCACGACCTGGAGCATGTGGCCGCTCGTGACGCCGAACGCCAAGCCTGGCTTGAGGCGCGTGGGTACCGGGTGATCCGGGTTTCCAACTCGCAGGCCATCAACGACCCGTATTCCGTTGTTCAGCGCATCCTTTCGATCGTCGGCGCTGACACCCCCACCCCTAACCCCTCCCCGCAAGGGGGAGGGGAATCAATAAGGTAAGAGGAAACCGCCTTCATGGATTTCAACTTCACCGAAGAGCAGTCGATGGTCCGCGACTCCGTCGCGAGCTTCCTGCAGGACAAGTACGACTTCGACACCCGCCGCAAGATCGTCAGCTCGGACGCCGGCTGGCGCGCTGACTACTGGAAGGCCTTCGCCGAGGAGCTCGGCATTCTGGGGGCCTCGTTCAGCGAAGAGCTGGGCGGCCTGGGCGGCGGCGCCATCGACAACATGATAATCATGGAAGAGTTCGGTAAGGCGCTCGTCATCGAGCCCTATCTGGGCACCGTGGTGATCGGCGGCGGCTTCATGAAGCACTCGGGCTACGCCGGCGCAGCGTCGGTCATCGAGGGCATTGTGGGCGGCTCGACCACCATCGCCTTCGCCTATGCCGAACCGCAAGCCCGCTATACCTGGCAGGACCTGAAGACGACGGCCAAGAAGGACGGTTCGGGCTGGGTTCTGAATGGCCACAAGGCCGTGGTGGTCGGCGCGCCGTTCGCCACCCATCTGATCGTTACGGCCCGCACGGGCGGCGCCCAGCGCGACGCCGGCGGCGTCGGCGTGTTCATCATCGATAAGAGCCTGCCGGGCGTCGTCACCCGCGACTATCCGACCGTCGACGGCAACCGCGCCTCGGAAGTCTATTTCGAGAACGTCTCGATCCCGGCGGAGGCGCTGATTTCGGAAAGCGGTCTGGCCCTGGTCGAGCAGGTCATCGACGAGGCCACCGCCGCCGTCGGCGCCGAAGCCGTCGGCGTGCTGCGCAAGCTGCACGAAGGCACGCTGGATTACGCCAAGCAGCGCAAGCAGTTCGGCACCGCGATCGCCAACTTCCAGGTGCTACAGCACCGGATGGTCGACATGTTCATCGAGGTCGAGCAGTCGGTGTCGATGACCTACATGGCGACGATCAAGGTCGGTGAAAGCGCCGCCGAGCGCGCCAAGGCCGTCTCTGCGATGAAGGTCCGCATTGGTCGCGCCTGCAAGTTTGTGGGCCAGAACGCCATCCAAATTCACGGCGGCATGGGCATGACCGATGAACTGGCGATCGGCCACTACTTCAAGCGCGCGACCATGATCGAAGGGCTGTTCGGCTCGGTCGATCACCACCTGAAGCGCTACGAAGCCCTGTCGTTCGACGCGGCCGCCTAGAGGCGTCCACGGACCAACGCGGTTTGATCGACGAAGCCGCCTGCGTCACGCCGACGCAGGCGGCTTTTCCTTGCATGGCGCCTTTTTCGGCGCGCTCCAGCAAATTCAGGGGTGATGACCAGCGAACCGCAGTTGCTGCAAGGTTTTGCTGAAATCGCATTGTGTACGGATTAAAATCTCGAGCCGGCTCTCGCTCGTATCCCGCACCCGTCCGCATGCGGATATGATCTCTATACGGATAAATTATCTTGCTGCGCGCCCTAACGCGCGCATTCTTGATAACGACGCGCTGACGACTAGGAGGGTGAGAACCCCTGTAAGCCGCGCGCGTCTCCTGGTCTTAACGGCTATGTCTGGGAGACGCCGCCATGAACGTATCGAAGATGAACCATGCCATGCTTTCGTTCGCCCTGATGGGCGGGATGCTGGTGGGAGGGCGTCCGGCTTCCAAGCCGGCGCGGTCACCTTCCGAGAAGTCAGGGCGCAAATAGCGCTGGCAAAGCCTCCTGACCCAGGCGCGCCAAGGGTCTCACACCCTCAGAAAGAAGAAGGCCTCCGCCAAGCAATTGGCGGAGGCCTTTGTCTCTGTGATGGTCTTGCGACGGTCAGCCCTTCTTGGCGGCCGCGTTGCAAGCGGTCAGTTCGTCGCCTTCGATCGCTTCACCGCGGTATTTGAACGCAGTCAGTTCGCCGACTTGAGCGGCGAGTTTGCGGCAGGCGCGGGCGGCGGGCAGCGAGCGGGCCTTGGTCGTCGTGCAGACATCGCCCGTGCAGCGCCAGGCGGAACCGTCATGGATGAACGACTCGGTCGTGGCGGGGCTCTTCAGCTTCAGCCAGGCGCTTTCGGTGTCAGCGGCCAACACCGGCGTGGCGAGGGCGCAGGCCATCAGGCCCGCGAAAATGGCGGTACGCATTCCTACAGTCTCCTATCCCCGCGCCGGATGGGAGTTCCGGCGCATGAGCGCGCGATCGGGAGCGTCGCAGCGCCTAACCTATAGTGCGTTTTCTTTGAAAACTAAGTCAAGCGTCGAAGCGTGTCCGGCGCGCCTGATTGGTAGATTTCGTCGCCCCAACTCAAGAGGGCCGGCGTGACATCCTCTGCGCGCTCCACCGAACGCCAGGTGTCAGCCAAGCTGGGCGGGGTCAGGCCCCGATCGATCGTATGACGGATCAGGTCGAACAGCGGGTCCCAGAAGCCGCCGGGGTTATGGAACACAATTGGCTTCTGGTGAAGATCTAAACGGCGCCAAGATAGCAGTTCGACGATTTCCTCAAGCGTCCCAATGCCGCCTGGCAGCACGACGAAGGCGTCCGACCGCTCGAACATCATCATCTTGCGCTCGTGCATGGTGTCGACGATGACGGTCTCCACGTCGTCGAAAGGCTGTTCGCGGCCGCGCAGGAAGGTGGGAATGATCCCCAGGACCGCGCCGCCGGCGGCGTGGGCGCCCCTTGCGGTCGCGCCCATAAGGCCCACGCCGCCGCCGCCATAGACCAGCTTCAGGCCCGCCTTGGCGAAGCTCTCGCCAATCGCGAAGGCCGCCGCGATGTAGCTGGGATCGGCGTCGTTCGACGAGCCGCAATAGACGCAGACGGCGTTCAGGCGCCTGGACTCATGGGACATCGTCGTCCACTCCACAAAAGACAATGGCGCGCCGGGATCGCGCGCCACCGGTTCGTTCCTATTTGAGGCCGCATGATCAGGATTCGCTCCCGGGGTTTCAAGGCGCCGTTCGTGCTGGCCGTCGTCGCGGCGTTGCTGGCCGCTTGCGAACCGGCGGGGCAGGGCGATCGTAGAAGCGTCGATAAGGTCGACAGCGCAGAGGCCGGATACCTGCCGCCGCCATCGCTTGAGAGCGCCCAGCGCGCGGGCGCGCGTCTCACCTTGATCGGCCAGGCGCTGCCCGAGGCGGACGTTCGCCTGGGCTCGCCCAGTGGGGAAGTCGTTCTGGGCAAGGCGGACGCCATGGGCCGCTGGAGCGTCGAAATGCCGATCGAGCCCGGCGTGCGTCTTTTTGGACTGTCCATGACCAAGGACGGCCGGACGGTGCAGGCCGAGGGCTACGTGATGGTCTCGGAAGAGGGACGTGTCGCCGTTCTGCGCGCGGGCGCAGGCGCTAGGCGGTTGGCTTCTCCGTCCAGCGCGCCGAGGATCCTCGCGATCGATATCGACCGGGCCGGCGGCGCGGTCGTGTCGGGTGTGGCGGCCCCGGGGGCCGGCTTGAACGTGCGGGTCGACCGTGTGGTCAGCGGCGGCGGACGAACCAATGACGAAGGCTACTTCTTCGTGGCGCTCAAGGATCCCGTGTCGCGCGGTCCGCACACCATCCAGGTCGGCGGCGAGGGGGGCGAAGATCAGGTGACGATCGCCGCGACCCCGCCCTTGGCGCTGACGTCCGGACCCGTTCGGTCTGAGCGCGTTCCCACGGGTTGGCGGATCGACTGGATCACGCCGGGCGGGGGCGTGCAGACCACCTTGCTGGTCGATGGTGACCGTCGATGAGAGGGCTGGGCGGCCCGCCGTCTCCGGGGCGGGAGGCGGCGCCGGGCGCGATCGCCAAGGCGGACCAGCCCGTTCGCTTCTGGAAGGCGATGGGCGACCTCGTGCAACTGGTTCTGCGCTCACGCGCGCCCGGCCTTCGCTGGCGCCTCTCCGTGGCTCTCTTGCTGACGCTGGCGGGGAAGGTGCTGGGGGTGCTGGCGCCGCTGATGCTGGGCAAGGCGGTCAACCAACTTTCGGCGGGCCAAGGCGCCGCCGTGATGGTCACCTGGACTTTTGCGGGGTTAGCGGTCGGTTGGGCGCTGGTGCGTTTCATCTCCGCAGCAGCTCCGCAGGCGCGCGACACGATCTTCACGCCAGTCGCCCAAGCCGCGCAAAACCGAGCGGCCGTTGAGACCTTTGCTCACGCCCTGTCGCTATCCATCGACTTTCATCAGTCCAAGCGGACGGGCGCCTTGTCGCGGGTCATCGATCGCGGCGCCAGGTCGATGGATTTCCTGCTGCGCGGCCTGGTGTTCAACCTCGCCCCGACCGGCATCGAGCTCATTCTCGCCGCAGTCGTGCTGGCCAAGGCCTATGACTGGCGCTTCGCGGTCGTGGCGTTGCTGACCGTCGCGGTCTACGGCTACGTGACCTTCGCGATTTCCGACTGGCGGATCGGTCACCGGCGCGCGCTCAACGAGGCCGACGCCGAGGCGGCGGGCCGCGCGGTGGACGCGCTTCTGAATTATGAAACCGTCAAATCATTCGGCGCGGAGAGCCGGGCAGTCGCGGGCTATGGCCGGGCGCTGGACGTCTATGGCCAGGCCAACGTCAAATCCACCCAATCTCTGAACCTGCTCAACCTGGTCCAGTCTGGCGTGATGAGCGTCGGCCTGGGCGTGATGGCCGTTCTGGCCGGCTCGGAAGCCGCGCAGGGTCGGATGGGGCCCGGCGATGTCACGGCCGCCGTCTTGATTCTGATAAACCTGTACGCGCCGTTGAACATCCTGGGCTTCGCCTATCGCGAAATCCGCCAGTCGCTGATCGACATGGAGGCGATGCTGGATCTGCGCCGCCAGACCGCCGATGTGGCCGACGCGCCCGACGCCCAAGACCTTCCGCCGTGCGCCGATCACCGGGGCGGCGCCGTGACGTTCGAGAATGTGTCGTTCCGACATGGCGCGCGCTCCGAGGGCCTCAGTGACGTGTCTCTGACGGTCGCGCCAGGTTCGACCGTCGCGATCGTCGGTCCCTCGGGCGCGGGGAAGACCACTCTGGTGCGTCTGGCCCTGCGAATGATCGACCCCCAGGCTGGAAGGGTCACTCTGGATGGCCACGACCTGCGGCATTTGAAGCAGGCGTCGCTGCGCCGGGCTGTGGCCCTGGTCCCGCAGGACGTGGCGCTATTCAACGACACCCTGGCGGCCAACATCGCCTTCGCGCGGCCAGAGGTCGGCGACGCCGAGGTCTGGGCGGCGGCCGAGGCGGCGGAGTTGGGCGACTTCATCCGCAACCTGCCTGAGGGGATGGCCACCAAGGTCGGAGAGCGCGGCCTGAAGCTGTCTGGCGGCGAACGGCAGCGGGTGGGTATCGCCCGCGCCTTGCTAGCCGAGCCGCGCGTTCTGATCCTCGACGAGGCGACCAGCGCGCTTGATAGTCGCACCGAGGCCGCGATCCAGGCGACCTTGCGCCGGGCCAGGGCAGGGCGGACGACACTGGTGGTCGCCCACCGCCTGTCGACGATCGCCGACGCCGACGAGATCGTGGTGCTGCGCCGGGGCAAGATCGTCGAGCGAGGACGACACGAAGCCCTGCTGGAGGCCGGCGGCGAATACGCCGCCCTCTGGCGTCGCCAGACTCGCGACCGCGCGCCGGTTTAGGGATTGCGGGTCGGGGCCCCGGGCCTATATCCGCGCTGTCGACCTTTTGGAGAGCCGCCATGCGCTATCTGCACACCATGATCCGTGTTCGCGATCTGGACGCCTCGCTGCGGTTCTACTGCGAGGGCCTGGGTCTTCAGGAGATGTACCGGGTCGAGAACGAGAAGGGGCGGTTCACGCTCGTGTTTCTGGCGGCGCCCGAGGACGTTGAACTGGCCAAGGCGCGGAAGGCTCCGCTGGTCGAGCTGACCTACAACTGGGATGACGAAGACTACGGCGGCGGCCGAAACTTCGGGCATCTGGCCTATCGGGTGGACGACATCTACGAGACCTGCCAGCGCCTGATGGACATGGGCGTGACGATCAACCGCCCGCCCCGCGACGGGCACATGGCCTTCGTGCGTTCGCCCGACAACATCTCGATCGAGTTGCTGCAAGACGGAAATCTTCCCCCCACCGAGCCTTGGGTGTCGATGCCGAACGTCGGCGCCTGGTAGGTCAGGACGAGCGGGGGCGGGCCAGTTCTTCCAGTCGGCGGCGCGGCGCGTCGGCGATGCCGGTCCACAGGATGCGCGCCAATTCCAGCCGATAGGCCATGGCGTAACCGGTGAGCAGCATACCGTGGGCGCCGCCGACCATGGCGCGCGCGAAATCCTTGCGCGCCAGGATCGCCTTGCGATCGATCGGCGGTTCAGGGTCCGAGGCCGCCACGCGGCCGTCGACTTCGAGCGCGGCCCGCAGGGCAAGGCCTACGAGCGCGGGCAACTGAGTACTGTCGCCCTTGGGTCTAGCTGTTAGAGCCGGCTTATCGCCGTCCGTCTCCGTAACGGTGAACTCCAGCGTTGAGACCACGCGCTCGAGCGTCGTGGGCCAGTGGTCGTCCTCTGTAGCCATTCGCGTTTCGCCCCCCGAGCGCATATCCCTGCTCGGATAGCGATGTTCGTTCGCGACGCAAAGGGGTGGGCGCAAGCGCGCGCCCCCGTTTCGGGGCTCTGGAAAAGCCCGGACGGCGACGCCAAATGCTGGTAGCGCATTCGCGCGCATCATGAGGCGCCCCATGTCCGACTTGTCCGGCTTTCCGATCACCAAGCGTTGGCCGGCGGAACGGCCCGACCAGATCCAGCTCTATTCGCTGCCAACGCCCAATGGCGTGAAGGTTTCGATCATGCTGGAGGAGACTGGGCTGCCCTATGAGCCCCACCTCATCGATATCGGCAAGAACGAGACCTGGAGCCCGGAATATCTGTCGCTCAACCCGAACGGCAAAATTCCAGCGATCCTCGATCCCAACGGACCGGGCGGCAAGCCGCTGGCGCTGTTCGAAAGCGGAGCGATCCTGGTCTATCTCGCGGACAAGGCGGGCGCGTTCTTGCCCACCGACATAGCCGAGCGCTACCAGACCCTGCAGTGGGTGTTCTTCCAGATGGCGGCGGTCGGGCCGATGTTCGGCCAGCTGGGCTTTTTCCACAAGTTCGCCGGGCGCGAGTACGAGGATAAGCGCCCACTTCAGCGCTACGTCGCCGAATCCAAACGTCTGCTCGGCGTGCTGGAGGGCAGGCTGGCCGACCGCGACTGGATCATGGGTGACGACTACACGATCGCCGACATCGCCATGCTGGGCTGGGTGCGCAACTTGGTAGGCTTCTACGAGGCCGGCGACCTGGTCGATTATGGGCGCCTAGAGCATGTACCGCGCTGGCTCGGCGCCGGCTTGGCGCGTCCCGCCGTCCAGCGCGGACTGGAGATTCCTCGCCGAACCTGAGCGCCCGAAATCCGCCTGCGACTCTTTGGTTGCGGCGTTAAGAATTAGGATTTCATTAACCATAACAGGGCGACTCTTCCTCGTCTTCTTTGAAGGCACCCACCATCACTGACTTCCACAGCCCGGCCGCAAAGCCGGGCTGCTTTTTTAGAATTAGACGCTTGCATCGGCGCAACGAGGCGGCTATCACGCGGCCTCTTCTGAGAGCGACCTGTTCCGCGGTAGCTCAGTGGTAGAGCAGCCGGCTGTTAACCGGCTGGTCGTAGGTTCGAATCCTACCCGCGGAGCCACTCTTCCTTCCATTGAAAATCGAGCTCAAATCCAGCCCGGCGCACCAGCGTCTGGCGTCCGCCCGATTGTGCGTTTTATGCGCTTGCGCCGACTCGTCGACGCGGCTAAGACCCGCCCTCTCTTGAGAGCGACCTGGTCCGCGGTAGCTCAGTGGTAGAGCAGCCGGCTGTTAACCGGCTGGTCGTAGGTTCGAATCCTACCCGCGGAGCCACTCCCCGATTCAGCAGCAAACAGCGCATGTCTCAGGACATGGCGGGGGCTTCCCCTCTAATGGCAGGGGCGTCATCTGAGATGAACCTCGCGATCGCATTGCGTTTCGACGAGCGGCGGACCTATAAGCCTGCTCGAAAGTCCAGTCCTTCGAGGGATTCCATGAGCACCGACTTCGCCGCCGCGCGGCTGAACATGGTCGAGAGCCAAATTCGCACTGCCGACGTGACCGACCTGCCGCTGCAGGACGCGCTGCGCGTTGTCGCGCGCGAAAACGTCGTGCCCGCGTCGAAGGCTTACCTGGCCTATGCCGACGCCGATATCGAGTACGCCCCGGGGCGCTGGCTCCTGCGTCCGCGTGAAGTCGGCAAGCTGCTGCAGGCGCTCAAGCCCCGCGAAGGGGAAACCGCTCTGGCGATCGCCGCGCCGTATGCGGCCGCCGTTCTGGAAAAGATGGGCCTGTCGGTCACGCGGCACGACGGCGACGATCTAAAGACCGTCCCCGCAGGTTCGTATGACGTGATCATCTGCGAAGGCGCGGTCGCGGTCGCGCCCAAGACCTGGCAGGACGCGCTGGCCCACGGCGGGCGTCTGGGTGTTGTCGAGCGCACCGGTCCCGTTGGTCGCGCCGCGATTTATGTGCGCGCCGAAGATGGCGTGGGCCGTCGCGCCGCCTTCGACGCGTCTCCGCCCGTCCTGGCCGGTTTCGAGGTCGAGAGCGGTTTCAGCTTCTAAGGCGCCGCCTTGATCGGCCGCCGCAACGTTTGCGTGAAAAAAGCTTAACTGGCGACGACTGGCGGAGCGACTTACACGCGATCATATTGTGGCGAGCGCGGGCTTCGCGTGATTGGGGATAGAATGTTGATGTCGAACCGTCGACGGGCCGGGTTGCTGGCCGCCGCTTGCAGCGCTGGTCTTCTGGCCGGGGCCTTCTCCGTCGCGAACGCCGAGACCCTCGCCGATGCGATCGCGCTCGCCTACCAGACCAATCCGACGCTGCAGCAACAGCGGGCCAGCGCGCGCATCACCGATGAAGGCGTGGTTCAGGCCAAGACCGGTTTCCGCCCGACCATCGGCGCCACCGCCGACATCACCGGGTCGAACACCAATCCGGCGGGCGCCGGCGCCGAAGTGAAGCTGTCGGGTAGCAGCGCCGCGCTTTCGATCAGCCAACCCCTCTACACGGGCGGTCGCGCCAGCGCGAGCGTCAGCGCCGCCGAAGCCGACGTGTTGTCGGCTCGTGAAGGCCTGCGTTCGGTGGAGCAGGGCGTTCTTGTCAGCGTTGTCCAGGCTTACGTCGACGTGCGTCGCGACCAGGAGCGCCTTCGGATCGCCAAGGAAAACGTCGCCGTGCTGCAGCGCCAGCTCGACGAGTCGAACGCGCGCTTCGACGTGGGTGAGATCACGCGCACCGACGTCGCCCAGTCCCAGGCGCGCCTGGCGTCCGCTAAGGCCGGCCTGTCGGCCGCCCAGGCGCAGCTTGAAGTCAGCCGTGCGTCCTACGCCGCCGTCGTCGGCCAGACGCCTGGCGAACTGGCTCCCGAGCCCAGCCTAGCCGGTCTGCTGCCGGCCAGCGTCGATCAGGCCTTCGAGGCGGCTCAGACGACGAATCCGGGCGTGGCGTCCGCCAAGTTCAACGAAGAGGCCGCTGCGGCGCGCGTCGCCGTGGCCAAGGCCGGTTACCGCCCGACCGTGTCGGCGCGGGCGTCGCTTGGCTACGCCGCCGACAAGCGCTCGGGCGTCGGCAGCCAGTTCGACGACTATGACCGCACGCTATCGGGCGCCATCACGGCCTCGATCCCGCTGTTCACGGGCGGCTTGACCACCTCGCAGGTTCGCGCCGCCACGGAGCGCGAAAATGCCGCCCGCAGCGCCGTTGAGGGCGCCAAGCGCACTGCGATCCAGCAGGTGTCGAACGCTTGGAGCAATCTCCTGGCCTCGCGCGCCGGCCTTGTCTCGAACGAGGAACAGGTTCGCGCCAGCCGCATCGCCTTTGAAGGCGTGCGCCAGGAGCAGCAGGTGGGCCTGCGAACCACGCTGGACGTTTTGAACGCCCAGTTGGAGCTGTCCAACGCCGAACTGGCGCTGGTGTCGGCCCGTCGGGACGAATACCTCGCCAGCGCCGTCGTTCTGCAGGCCATGGGCCAGCTGGACGTCACCAAGCTGTCGGCCTCGACCACGGCTTATGACCCGAAGACCTCCTACAACCGCGTGACCCATAGCGTGGGCTGGGTTCCGTGGGAGCCGGTGGTGCAGGCGATCGACAGCGTTGGCGCGGCCTCGACCAAGCCGAAGAGCGGCGCGAAGTAGCGTCGATCCGCGTCGATTCAGCCCATAAGCGGACTTGCGCTTGCTTAACACGCGTAAGTCTGCACCATCGCGGCTAAGCGCGACCTGAAGCGCGCAAGGATTCGTACCTCTTTACGACGGCCCCGCACATGTCCGATCAGTCTCAAGAACCTACAATGGAGGAGATCCTCGCCTCCATTCGACGCATCATCTCGGAGGATGACGCGCCGGCGGAGCCTGCGGCCGAAGCAGCGCCGCCTCCGCCGCCGGAACCCGAGCCGGAACCCGAGCCGGTTTCGTTCGATGACGACGTTCTGGATCTGACGGACCCGATCGCGCCCGAGCCCGAGCTGCCGCCGCTGGAGACCCTCGGGGACCTCGACGTATACTCGCCGAGCGCGCCCGAGCCGGAGCCGGCTTACACCCCACCGCCGCCTGCGGCCCCGGTGTTCGACCGCGACGAAATCGCTGACCAACTGGTCGGCGTTTCAGCCGCCTCGGCCGCCGCCAGCGCGTTCGGCAGCCTCAGTTCGGCTCTGCTGATGCCGAAGGACGGGCGTACGCTTGAAGATGTCGTACGCGAGCTGCTGCGCCCGCTGCTCAAGGAGTGGCTGGACCAGAATCTGCCGCGCATCGTCGAGACCAAGGTCGAGGAAGAAGTGCAGCGTATCTCCCGAGGGCGCGGCGTCTAAGCCTCAGACTTTTCGGAAAATCGGGCGGTCGCTGCGGCGGCCGCCCTTTTTCGTTGCCCAAACTGTCAGAAAACCAAGGCCCGCCGGTTTCCCGGCCGGGCCGCAGATGGCATATCCGCTCCGCCATGCTCGAAAAAACCTTCGATCCCAAATCCGTCGAACCCCGCCTGTACGCCGCCTGGGAGGCCTCCGGAGCCTTCAAGCCCAGCGAGGATCCGAACGCCGAGCCGTTCGTCATCGTGATCCCGCCGCCAAACGTGACGGGCTCGCTGCACATCGGCCACGCGCTGAACAACACGCTGCAGGACGTGCTGACCCGCTTCCACCGGATGCGCGGCAAGGCCGCCCTGTGGCTGCCGGGCACCGACCACGCGGGCATCGCCACCCAGATGGTCGTCGAGCGCCAGCTGGCCGCAGCCGGTAACGTCGGCCGCCGAGACATGGGCCGTGAGGCCTTCGTCGACAAGGTCTGGGAGTGGAAGGCCGAGAGCGGCGGAGCCATCACCAACCAGCTGCGCCGCCTGGGCGCGTCGTGCGACTGGTCGCGTGAGCGCTTCACCCTGGACGAAGGCTTGTCGGCCGCCGTCCGCAAGGTGTTCGTCCAGCTCTACAAGCAGGGCCTGCTTTATCGCGACAAGCGTCTGGTCAACTGGGACCCGCAATTCCAGACCGCCATCTCCGATCTTGAGGTCGAGCAGAAGGAGGTCGACGGCGCCTATTGGCACTTCGCCTATCCGCTGGCCGACGGCGTCACCTACCAGCACCCGATCGCCTTCGACGAGGACGGCAAGCCGACCGAATACGAGACCCGCGACTACATCGTCGTGGCGACCACGCGTCCCGAGACGATGCTGGGCGACACCGGCGTCGCGGTCCATCCCGACGACGAGCGCTACAAGGGCCTAGTTGGCAAGTTCGTGACCCTGCCGATCGTCGGCCGCCGCATCCCGATCGTCGCCGACGACTACGCCGACCCGACCAAGGGCTCGGGCGCGGTGAAGATCACGCCGGCCCATGACTTCAACGACTTCGGCGTCGGCAAGCGCGCCGGCCTGGAAGCCATCAACATCCTGACGGTCGAGGCCAAGCTGAACGAGAACGTTCCGGCCGAATACCAAGGCATGGACCGCTTCGTCGCGCGCAAGGCCATCGTCGCCCGCGCCGAGGAAGAGGGCTGGCTGAAGGAGATCGAGAAGACCAAGCACATGGTTCCGCACGGCGACCGTTCGGGCGTGGTCATCGAGCCCTTCCTGACCGACCAGTGGTACGTCGACGCCAAGACCTTGGCCCAGCCGGCGCTCAAGGCCGTCGAAACCGGCGAGACGGTTTTCGAGCCCAAGCACTGGGAAAAGACCTATTTCGAATGGCTGCGCAACATCGAGCCCTGGTGCGTCTCGCGCCAGCTCTGGTGGGGCCACCGGATCCCGGCCTGGTTCGGTCCGGACGGTCAAATCTTTGTCGAAGAGACCGAGCAAGAAGCCATCGCTTCGGCGGAGCAGCACTACTCGGAACAAGGTCTATTTGTTCAAGAGCGGGTAACCGCCAAGGTGTCCGGCGACTATTCGTCTCTGCTCAAACAAGACGAGGACGTCCTCGACACCTGGTTCAGCTCGGCCTTGTGGCCGTTCTCGACCTTGGGCTGGCCGGAAAAGACCGCCGACCTCGCCAAGTTCTACCCGACCAGCACCCTGGTCACCGGCTTCGACATCATCTTCTTCTGGGTCGCCCGGATGATGATGATGGGCATCCACTTCATGGGCGAAGCGCCCTTCAAGCAGGTGTTCATCAACGCCCTCGTCCGTGACGAGAAGGGCGCCAAGATGAGCAAGTCCAAGGGCAACGTGATGGATCCCTTGATCCTGATCGACGAGCTGGGCTGCGACGCCGTGCGCTTCACCCTGACGGCGATGTCGGGTCAGGCTCGCGACATCAAGCTCTCCAAGCAGCGTATCGAAGGCTATCGCAACTTCGGCACCAAGCTGTGGAACGCCTCGCGCTTTGCGCAGATGAACGAGTGCGTCCGCGTCGAGGGCTTCGATCCGGCCACCGTCCAGCAGCCGATCAACAAGTGGATCCGGGGTGAGACGGTCAAGACCGTCGCCGAGGTCACCAAGGCCCTGGAGGCCCCGTCGTTCGACGAGGCCGCCGGGGCTCTGTACCGCTTCGTCTGGAACGTCTTCTGCGACTGGTACCTGGAGCTGGCTAAGCCGATCCTGAACGGCGATGACGCCGCCGCCAAGGCCGAGACCCGCGCCACCGCCGCCTGGGCGTTGGACGTCATCCTGAAGCTGCTGCACCCGGTGATGCCGTTCATCACCGAGGAGCTGTGGCAGAAGACCGCCGAATTTGTCGGCCCGGCCCGCGACAGCATGTTGATCTCGGCGAAGTGGCCGGAACTGCCCGCCGACTGGATCGACGCCGAGGCCGAGGCCGAGATCGGCTGGCTGGTCGAGACTGTGGGCGAGATCCGCTCGATCCGCGCCGAGATGAACGTCCCGCCGTCGGCCAAGCCGGGCCTGACGATCGTCGGCGCCGGTCCGGAGACGAAGGCCCGTCTGGCCCGTCATCGCGACCTGCTGCTCACGTTGGCGCGTCTGGACACCGTCCGTGAAGCTGAAGCTGCGCCCGCTGGATCGGCCCCGGTCGTGATGGGCGAGGCGACGGGCGCCCTGGGCGTGGCCGAATTCATCGACATCGCCGCCGAAAAGGCTCGACTGACCAAGGACATCGCGGGTCACGCCGGCGAGATCGAGAAGGTCAACAAGAAGCTCGGCAACCCCGACTTCCTAGCGCGCGCCAAGGAAGAGGTGGTCGAAGAGAACCGCGAGCGCCTGGCCGAGGCGCAAGCCGCCAAGGCCAAGCTCGAGGCCGCGCTTGCCCGGTTGGAATCGGTCGGCTAAGCAGGTCATTGATCTCAGAAGCAGGGCGGCGCCTCACCGAGGCGTCGCCCTTTTTCTTGGCGCCATGACGCTGCGGAATGGCCCTTGGAGGCTTCTAACTTATCAATGTTCTGTTGGGCTTAAACGGACGTTTGCATCCCGCTTGCGGCTGTGCTCTCTGGTCAGCGAACGCGCTCAACCAACAAGGCGCGACATGATACCGGGAGAGTAGAATGACCCAGGCCGCCCCCGCGTCCGTTCCGTGGCCCGCGATGTCCATCCAGCAAGCCTATGCGCTGATCACCCAGCCGGGCACGCCGGGTGAGATGGAGGAGGTCGAGATCCGTGGCGTGAAGACCCGGGTCTGGAAGAACGCCCCGCCGACCCTGCGCGACACCCTGCTCATGGGCCGCGCCCATGGCGATAAAGTCTTCCTGGTTCACGAGGATGAGCGGGTCACGTTCGAGGCCTTTTATCGCGCCGTCACGCAGATGGCGGCGGAGCTCGAGGCCTTCGGCGTTCAGAAGGGCGACCGCGTCGCCATTGTGATGCGCAACCTGCCGGAATGGCCCGTCGCCTTCTACGGTGCGCTGTCCCTCGGCGCCATTGTGACGCCGCTAAACGCCTGGTGGACGGGACCCGAGCTGGAGTACGGCCTGGTCGATTCCGGAGCGAAGGTCGCGATCGTCGATGTCGAGCGCTATGAGCGTCTGGCCGAGCACCTGCACAACTGCCCCGAACTCCAGCGCGTCTATGTGAGCCGCGCCAAGGAGGAGATCACCCATCCGTACGTGATCCCGCTTGAGGCCAAGATCGGCTGCCCGAACGACTGGGCCAAGCTCGATGAGAAGCCTCTGCCGACGGTTGCGATCGCGGCGGATGACGACGCCACGATCTTCTATACCTCGGGCACGACGGGGAAACCCAAGGGCGCCATCGGCACCCACCGCAACATCAACAGCAATATCTTCGCCGCCGCCGCCGCCGGGGCGCGCGCCTTCCTTCGTCGCGGCGAAGCGCCGCCTCAGCCTGACCCTAGCCTGCCGCAGAAGGGCTCGCTGATCTCGGTGCCGTTCTTCCACGCCACGGGCTGTTTCGCCGTGCTGAACCCATCGCTGTTCGGCGGCGCCAAGCTGGCCATGATGCGCAAGTGGGATCCGGAAAAGGCGATGCAGCTGATCCAGGACGAGAAGCTGACCCAGATGGGCGGCGTCCCGACCATCGCCTGGCAGATCATCGAGCACCCCAACCGCGCTAACTACGATCTCTCCTCGATCGAGGCCGTGGCCTATGGCGGGGCGCCGTCGGCGCCGGAACTGGTGCGCAAGATCAAGGAAATCTGGCCCAAGTCCTCGCCGGGCAACGGCTGGGGCATGACCGAGACCTCGGCCACGGCGACCAGCAACTCGGCCGAGGACTACGAGAACCGTCCTGACAGCTGCGGTCCCGCCGTGCCAGTCACCGACCTGAAGATCATGACGGTCGAGGCGCCGTACCGCGAACTGCCGATCGGCGAAGTCGGCGAGCTCTGGTGCAAGGGGCCGCAGGTCGTGCGTGGCTACTGGAACAAGCCCGAAGCGACCGCCCAGACCTTCGTCGACGGCTGGGTTCGCACCGGCGACCTTGCTCGCCTGGACGCCGAAGGCTTTTGTTTCATCATCGACCGCGCCAAGGACATGCTGATACGGGGCGGCGAAAACATCTACTGCATCGAGGTCGAGAACTGCCTCTATGACCACCCGGCGGTCATGGACGCCGCCCTGGTCGGCGTTCCGCACAAGACGCTGGGCGAAGAGCCGGCGGCGGTCGTCACCCTCAAGCCCGGCGCGCAAGCCAGCGAAGCCGAACTACGCGCGTTCGTCGCTGATCGCCTCGCCGCCTTCAAGGTGCCGGTAAAGGTGGTGTTCTGGCACGAGACCTTGCCCCGCAACGCCAACGGCAAGATCATGAAGAACGAGCTCAAGAAGGTCTTCGTGGAAGGGTAGGGTTTATGGTCCAGTCCAAGGCGGCGACCGTTGATGACTTCATGCAGGAGGTCGCGCCGGAACGCCGCCCGGCCCTGGACCGGCTTCGCGCCCTGTGCCTGGAGCGCTTCGGCGCCGACAGCGAGACGATGGCCTTCGGAATGCCTGCCTATGGCGATCCGAAGGCGCCGCTCGTAGCCTTCAATAGCCAGAAGCAATACATCGCCGTCTATCCGGGCCGCGCGGCCTTGGACGCGTTCAACGAGCGTCTTGCTGGTGTCGATCGGGGCGGCGGCTGCGTGCGCTGGAAGAAGCCCGACAAGATCGACTTCGACCTTTTGGCCGACATCCTAGACCATGTACGGGACACAGGCCGGGGCGGCTGCTGACCTGATCGACGAGGCGGCAAAGAAAAGGAGCGCCCGGCTTTCGCTGAGCGCTCCTTTCTTTTCTCGGATCCAGCCTAGGCGCTGACGGGCGGTTTCCGGTGCGCCCAGGGTGCGGCGGCCTCAAGCTGATAGGCTAGGCCAAAGAGCGTCGCCTCGTCGCCTGAGCGGCCGGCGATCTGGACGCCGACCGGCAGCCCATCCGGCGTCCAGTGCAGGGGAACGCTCATCGCCGGCGCGCCGGCCACGTTCTGCACCGGGGTGTAGCCGACATAGGCCATGAGGCGCGCCTGCAGTTCCTCGAACGGCACCCATCCGGCGACATAACCCAGCTCCACCGGGGGCTTTCCGAGCACCGGCGACAGGATGACGTCGTACTTGGTGAGCCAGGTGTCATAGGCCTTGATCGTAGCCTTCAGGCGCTGCAGGGCCGCGTCCAGAGCGCCTGACGGCAGGGTGTTGACCAACTCGGCCATGCCCAGGCTGAAGGGCTCCAGCACATTGGCGTCGGGCTTGCGACCCATGGCCTTGCCGATGCCCGCGACCAGTTCAGCCGCGCCGGCGGCCCAGAGGACGGTAAAGTCCTGGCCGAACTGATTGCCGTCCATGGGCCACGCCGTCGGCTCGACCTTGTGGCCAAGGTCCTTCAAGAGCTTGGCGGCGTTGTTCACGGCTGTCTGCACTTCGGGGTGGGGCGTCAGGCCGGTGCCGGTGTTCATCACCAAGCCGACCTTCAGCTTCTTCTTGAGCGGATCGGTAACGACGCCGATCGGCTTGAAGGCCGCGCCGGCGTCCGTGCGCTCCGAGGCGGCGAACAGGGCGGCAGAGTCGCGGACGCTGTGGGATACGCAGTGCGAGACGGACAGGTCGATGCCCCGATTGCTCGGCCGGTTGGGGATCATCCGTCCGCGCGACGGTTTCAGGCCGAACAGGCCGCAGTTGGCGGCGGGGATGCGGATCGAACCGCCGCCGTCGCTGGCGTGGGCGATGGTCACCATGCCCGAAGCCGTTGCGGCCGCCGCGCCGCCGGACGATCCGCCCGATGAGTGCTTGACGTTCCACGGGTTACGCGTGGGCAGGAACCCCATGGGTTCGGTGGTGGGCAGGAAGCCGTACTCCGGCGTCGACGACTTGCCGATCGTGACGAAGCCGGCTGCGTCGAATGAGTCGACATAGGCCGTCTGTTCGGTGTCGGCCTTGGCCCCCAAACTGGCGCGGGTGCCGTAACGGGTGCGCATGCCCTTGTAGGGATCCAGGTCCTTGACCAGGAACGGCACGCCGGCGAACGGACCGGTCAGTTGACCCGACTTGGCCTTGTCCAGCGCGCGTTCGAAATCCGAGGCGACCACGGCCTGCACGTGCGGCTGCAGCGCCTCGACCTTGCGAATGGCGTCCTCGACGGCCTCGACGGCGCTGATCTCCTTGCGGCGGATGCGACCCGCGACCTCGGTCGCGTCCGGCGTCCAGGGCGCGGGCGCGGCGGACGTCTTGGGCTTGGCGAAGGCCGAAGGCGCGGCCGCGATCGCGGCAGAGGCGGCCATCAGGCCACGGCGGCTGAAACGCATGGAATTCCTCCCGACAAGACCGGCGTCTTCGCGCCGGTGATCGCCGTTCAGTTGACCCCGAAGAGACCTGCGCCGCAAGCCTGTGCTACAGGCCTGCTTCGAGTTTTCGGGGAAGGTTCGTGGCGAGGAAACGCATCGACCAATTGCTTGTCGAAAGGGGCGTCTTCGAGAGCCGCGCCCGGGCGCGCGCCGCGATCGAGGCCGGCCGTGTCCTGGTGGCGGGCCGACTGGTCGCTAAGCCCTCCGAGCTGGCGGACGACGACGCCGAGATCGCGGCCGAGGCGGCCCATCCCTGGGTGGGGCGTGGGGCCCTGAAACTGGTCCATGCCCTGGATCTTTGGCCTATCGCCGTCGAGGGGCGGGTCGCAGTCGACGTCGGCGCCTCGACCGGCGGCTTTACCGAGGTGCTGTTGTCACGCGGGGCCGCGTTCGTGTTCGCCGTCGATGTGGGGCGCGATCAACTGCACGCTAGCCTGAGAGCCAGCGATCGAGTGGCTGATCTTTCGGGCCTGGATGCGCGCAGCCTTGATCGAGATCGCATCGACCGAGCGCCCAGCCTCGTCGTCAGCGACGTCAGCTTTATTTCGCTGACCAAGGCCCTGCCGGCGGCGCTTGAGCTGGCGACGGGGGGCGCGGATCTTGTCGCGCTGATCAAGCCTCAGTTCGAAGCCGGGCGCGAGCATGTCGGCAAGGGCGGCCTAGTTAAAGACCCCGAGGTGATCGAACGCGTCGAGCAAGAGATCGTTGCGTTCCTGGAGACCGCCGGGTGGTCGGTGCGCGGCCTCGCCGAAAGTCCGATCACCGGTGGGGAAGGTCAGGTCGAGCGCCTTGTCTGGGCGACGAAGCTGTAGCCCACCTGAAACGAAATCGGCCGCCCACAAGGGGCGGCCGATGGTCTTCCACAAGAGATCGCCGGGCTTAGTCGACGACCTGGTACTTGCCGTTGGAGTCCGGGCAGACGCGCACGAAGCGCTTCTGGACGCGGCCGTCCGGCAGATAGATCGGGCTTTCGGCCAGGGTGCACCCGTTGACGTCCGCCTGCTGGGTGCGGTTGTCGACCCGGTAGCCGTCGTGCCGTTCGTAGCTGCGCTCGTAATAGCTGTCGCGGGCGGCGTCGCGACGGGCGTCGTCATACGAGCCGTAGCGGTAGGCCTGGTCGCTGTAAGAACCGTTGTAGGAGTTGTTGTAGGCCGACGGGGGCGGGGGCGGCGGCGTGCGACCGGAGGTGCAGGCGGCCGAGTTCTTGCCGATGTTCGACCCGATGACCGCGCCGAGCAGACCACCCAACACAGCGCCCTCGGTCTTGGCGCCCCGTGCGGCCACGCCGCTGCCGATCGCCGCGCCGATGCCCGCGCCGGCCAAGCCGCCGCCCGTGCCGCGCTGCGTGGTCGAGCGCTGGCAGGGGTCATAGTAGTAGCCTTGGCGGTCGTACGCGCCGCCATAGCTTTGCGAGCTATAGGCCTGGGCCGAGGCCAGGGTCGGCGTCAGCACGCCGCAGACGAGGGCGGCGGTCACGCCCAGAACGGTCTTCATCTTGGAGGTCCTGCTCTTCGAGGCGATCATGGTCATGAGAGAAGCTGTCTTTTTAAGGGCTGCCGTCGCATCGCGCCGGCCGCCACGCCCATCCGTTAGGTGAAGTTCTGGCGCCGCCAACATGAACGGGGGCTGACGGAGATATTCAGCTTCGTTCACCACACACAAAAACTTCGTGCGGGCGCGCTCAAGCCCTGATTTTGGGGTATGGACTGGGGATGCAAGACCTGACGATCAACGCTGTCGGCGCCCAAGGCGACGGGCTCGCGCGCACTGCTGACGGCAAGCCCGCCTTCATTCCGCTGACTCTTCCGGGCGAGACCGTTCGCGCGCAGTTCGACGGCGCGCGCGGCGAGGTGATCGAGATCCTGACGCCAAGTCCTGATCGCGTGGCGCCGCCTTGCCGACACTACGGGGTTTGCGGCGGGTGCGCGCTCCAGCATTGGGCAGGCGAACCCTATCGCGCCTGGAAGGCCGAACAGGTCCGCCTCCAACTGTCGATGGAGGGCCTCGAGACCGAGATCCTGCCGACCTTCGCCGCGCCGCCGGCCTCGCGTCGGCGGGTGGCGCTGCACGCCCGCAAGGGCGGCAAGGGGCAGGGGGCCCGGCTGGGGTTCAAGGAGCGGCGTTCCTGGAACCTCGTGCCGCTCGAAGAGTGCCCCGTCACCGATCCGCGCCTCGTGGCCGCGCTGCCAGCGCTGGCGCGTCTCGCTGAACCCTTTCTTGAACATCCCAAGTCCGCGCCGACCCTGCACGTCACGCTCACCGCGACGGGCCTAGACGTCGACATCACGGGCGTAGAGCGCAAGAGCGGCGGATTGTCCGCTGACGCCCGCATGCGCGCGGCGATGGCCGCGGGCGAGGGGGACTTTGCGCGGGTCACCCTGGCCGGTGAAACGATCTATGGCGCGCGCCAGCCCCTGGTGAAGCTGGGTCCAGCCATCGTGGCCCTGCCGCCGGGAGGCTTCCTTCAAGCGGTCCCCGCCGCCGAAAAGGCGATGGTCGAACTCGCCGTGGCCGAGGTTCAAGGCGCGGGGCGTGTCGCCGATCTCTATTGCGGGGTCGGCACCTTCACCTTCCGGCTCGCCGAGGTCGCGCCGGTCTATGCGGCCGAGATGAGCGCTGCCGCGATCACGGCCTTGAAGGCCGCCGTCGGCGCCACGCCCGGCCTCAAGCCCATCACGGCCGAGGCGCGTGATCTGGTGCGTCGTCCGGTGCTCAGCACCGAGCTGGCCAAGACCGACGTCGTCGTGATCGACCCGCCTCGCGCTGGCGCCGCCGAGCAGACGGTGGAGATCGCCAAGTCTAAGGTGTCCAAGGTGGTTGGGGTGTCTTGTAACCCGCAAACCTTCGCCAAGGACGCGCGCGTGCTGGTCGATGCGGGCTTCAAACTCGTGAGGGTGACGCCGGTGGACCAGTTCGTCTGGTCGCCCCATATTGAACTGGTCGGAGTGTTCACGCGGTAGAGGGCGATGATCCACCCTAGGAGCGAGCGCAAACGACCCGCCTTCGCGGTCGACGCTTTGGGGCAGGGCGCCAAGGCGGCGGCCAAGGCCACTTGGTGGACGGCGACGGGCGGCCTCGCTCGTGCTCTCACGAAACCAACACAAGGGGCGCAGACCCGGCATTCGCGTGCTGGTCGATGCGGGCTTCAAACTCGTGAGGGTGACGCCGGTGGACCAGTTCGTCTGGTCGCCCCATATTGAACTGGTCGGAGTGTTCACGCGGTAGAGGGCGATGATCCACCCTAGGAGCGAGCGCAAACGACCCGCCTTCGCGGTCGACGCTTTGGGGCAGGGCGCCAAGGCGGCGGCCAAGGCCACTTGGTGGACGGCGACGGGCGGCCTCGCTCGTGCTCTCACGAAACCAACACAAGGGGCGCAGACCCGGCATTTCGCCCCGACCACGCCGCCGCCCGTTCCCACGCGCCTGCGGCGCGCCTATCTCGAAGCCTTCGAGAAGGATGCGCGCGATGTCGCCGCCGGCCTGTACCCCGCCCTGGAGGATGGGCCAACCCGTCCTTCCGCAGCCTTGCGTGAGGCGGCGGACTTCATCGCCGACGCCTTCGAGGTCGACCAGCGCCGCCGTAGAGGAGATGGCGTCGAGGTGCGCGGCGTCGCGGATAGTTCAATCTATCCAAACTACTATCGGCAGAACTTCCATTTCCAGTCGGGCGGTTGGTTCACGGCGGAGAGCGCGCGGCGTTACGACGCCCAGGTCGAAGCGCTGTTCTCCGGCACGGCTGCGGCGATGCGACGTCGCGGTCTTTCGCTGCTGGCCCGACACTGGCGCGGCCGCGATCACCGCGACGCGAAAATTCTCGATGTCGCGTGCGGTTCGGGCGCTTTCCTCAAAGACTTGAAGGCGGCGTTTCCGCGTGCGGCTCTGGCGGGCCTGGACCTGTCCGAAGCCTATCTCGCCAAGGCCCGGAAGCGCGCTGGCGTCGGCGGCGTGAAGGCCATGGCCGAGGCCTTGCCGTTCGCCGATAGTGCATTGGACGCGGTGACCTGCGTCTATCTTTTCCACGAACTGCCCCCGCGCGTGCGCCCTCTGGTGGCCGCCAGCCTGGCGCGGGTCGTGAAGCCTGGCGGCGTGGTCGTTCTTGTCGACTCCGTTCAGCCGGCGGATACGCCGGGCCTTGCGCGGCTGTTGGAGGCTTTTCCCGTCTACTTCCACGAGCCCTACTACAGCAGCTACGCCGAGACCGACCTTGCCAATCTCTTCGCCGAGGCTGGATTGCGACTGCTCGGCGAGGACCGCGCCTTTCTCACCAAGGCCCTGTTGTTCGAGAAGCCGCCGGGCTGAGTTGCCAGCAGCGCGCGACCCCGGCTAATCAGGGGCGAGCGCGAGGGCGAGGGTTTGCGGGTCTACGAGACTGGGCGGCGGTACGAGGCCCTTGACGGCTTGCGCGGCGTCGCCGCCGTCGGCGTCATGCTCTACCACATCGGCAGTTGGACAGGCCGGCCGTGGCTTGTCCCGCACGGCTATCTGGCGGTCGACTTCTTCTTCTGCCTTTCAGGTTTCGTGCTGGCCCACGCCTACGGCAAGCGCGAGATCAGCTGGCTGGGCTTCATGCGCCAGAGGCTGGTGAGGTTATGGCCGCTGATCGCGCTGACCATGCTGGGCGGCGCTTTTGTGATTATCCAAAATCGGGAGGCTGTGCCGGGTTGGTTAGCGCTGGGCCTTTTGATGATCCCCCGCGTCTGGGTCGACGACAATGGCTTCTCGCCGCTCTTCCCCTTGAATCCGCCGGCTTGGTCGCTGTTCTTTGAGCTCGCGGTCGGCGCGGCCTGGTTTCCGCTGCGCCGGTTAGGCGTTCTGGGACATGTGCTGATGGTCGTGCTGCTTGCGCCGGTCATGCTTTATGTCGCCCACGGAATGGGTGGAGTTCTGACGGGGTGGGATCGCGGCACCTTCGTCATCAGCTTCCTGCGAACGATCTTCGCGTTCCTGCTTGGGTGGGGATGCTATCGCATTCAGGCCTTCACCACCTGGACGGCGCCTGTCTGGTTGCTGGCGTTCATTCTGGGCGCGGTGGTCTGCGCGCCCTGGACCCCGCTGAACTGGCTTTATGACCTAGCCTGCGTCAGCGTCGTCTTCCCGCTGATGGTGCTGGCGGGCCGTCGGGATCCCAGCGGTCTGGCCGGTACGTTATGTCGCGTGGGCGGCGCGATCTCGTATCCGCTGTACGCCCTCCATTGGCTGGGCTGGGAATTGCTCTTGCGAGGGTTCCGCGCGGTCGGCGGCGAGGGCTATCCCCTTGGCTTCGCCCTGGTGGCGATGGCGATCATCGTCGCGGGCGCCTGGGCTGTGCTCAAGCTCTATGACGAACCCGTTCGCCGTCGTCTGCGGCCCCTCGGCGCCTGAGCCCTAAAAGAACTCCGGCGCGATGTCGGAAGCGGGCATAGTCGTCCGTCCTCGTGACGGAGAAGAGGATCGTCCATGCTTTACGCCATTCTTTGCTACAACCAAGAGGACGTCGTCTGCGCCTGGTCCAAGGAAGAGGACGAGGCGGTGATGCAGAAGCTCGGCGCGGTGCAACAGCGTCTGGCGGAGGAGGGGCGGCTGGGCCCCGTCGCCCGCCTGATGCCGACCACGGCGGCCACCACCCTGCGCAAGGACCGCGAACCGCCCCTGGTGCTGGACGGTCCCTTCGCCGAGACCAAGGAGCAACTGCTCGGCTTCTATGTCGTCGACTGCGAATCTCTGGACGGCGCGCTCAAGGTCGCCAAGGACCTGGGCAAGGCCAATCCCGGCGGGTCCTACGAGATCCGTCCGATCGCGATGTTCCAGCCCGGTTCCGCCGGCGCGTGACCGAGTTCAGCTGGATCGAGGGCGCGATCGCGGCTGCTCGGCCCCAAGCCATGGCGGCGCTGCTTCGCTATTTCCGCGACATGGACGCCGCCGAGGAGGCCTTTCAGGACGCCTGCCTGCGCGCCTTGAAAGCTTGGCCAAGGAATGGTCCGCCTCGCGATCCAACCGCATGGCTGATCATGGTCGGCCGTAACGCCGCCATCGACGCGGTTCGCAAGACCAGCCGCCATACGGTGCTGCCTTCCGAGCACCTGCTCTCCGATCTGGAAGACGCCGAGGTCGAGGCGGCCGAAAGGCTGGACAGCGCGCACTATCGCGACGATGTGCTGCGGCTGCTGTTCATCTGCTGCCATCCGGACCTGCCAGCCACGCAGCAGATCGCCTTGGCGCTGCGGATCGTCTCAGGCCTCTCGGTGAGGGAGATCGCGCGGGCCTTCGTCGTCAGCGAGGCGGCTATGGAGCAACGCATCACCCGGGCGAAGGCCAAGATCGGCGCAGGAAACGCGCCGTTCGAGGCGCCGGGCCCCGTCGAGCGCGCCGAGCGGCTCGCGGCTGTGGCGGCGATGATCTACCTGGTTTTCAACGAGGGCTATGCCGCGAGCGGGAAGGCCGTAGAGGCCAAGGGCGGTTTGTGTGACGAGGCGATCCGCCTCGCGCGCCTGCTTCTACGCCTGTTCCCCGCCGAACCGGAGATGATGGGGCTGACCGCGCTGCTGCTGATCCAGCACGCGCGTTCCGACGCGCGTTTCGCCACCGACGGAGCGGCGATCCTGTTGGAGGATCAGGACCGAAGTCTCTGGAATCGCGGGATGATTGATGAGGGCTTGGCTCTGATCGACAAGGCCATCCTCAAGCGTGCGCCGGGGCCTTATCAGGTTCAGGCCGCCATCGCCGCGCTGCACGCGCGCGCGCCGAGACCTCGGGACACCGACTGGGCGGGCATAGACCGACTCTACGCCACGCTGGAGGTCATGCAACCGTCGCCGGTGGTCACCCTGAATCGCGCGGTCGCCGTCGCCAAGGTTCGCGGACCCAACGCAGCGCTCGAAATGATCCACCCCCTTGGCGCCCGGCTTGACGCGTATTTCCCGTACCATGGCGCGCGGGGCGCGTTTCTGCTTCAGGCTGGCCGCCGGGACGAGGCGCGCCAAGCGTTCGACCGCGCTATCGCCTTGGCCAACACGGCGGCCGAAGCGGCCAGCATTCGCCAATACCTTGATCGAGTCGCAGCCGAGGGCGGAGAGGGCATTTAGGCAGTTGTGAACAATTGTTCTTGTTATGTTCTGATCGGTCGCGCATCATCGGCCCATGGCAGAGGCAGCGAAACTCGGACCCGCCGCGCGAGGACGCGGCGCCAAATCCAACCGAACAGGACGCTTCGAATCGCAGGTGCGCGAGGCTTTCGATGATGGTTGGAGCGCGGACGAGGAGCCCGCCCAGCTCGTCACGCAGCTCCAGGCCATGAAGTCGCGGACCATCATCGCTCGCAACCAAAGCCCGGACGTGGGCTTTGATCGGTCGATCAATCCGTATCGCGGGTGCAGCCACGGCTGCATCTACTGCTATGCCCGGCCGGCTCACGCCTATCTGGGCCTGTCGCCGGGCCTGGATTTCGAGAGCAAGATCTTCTTCAAGCCACAGGCTGGCGAGCTGCTTGCCAAGGAACTGTCCAAGTCAGGCTACAAACCCGCTACGATCCATATCGGCGGCGACACCGACCCCTATCAGCCGGATGAAAAGAGCCTGCGTGTCACCCGACAGGTGATCGAGACCTTGGAGCGCTTTGGTCACCCATTCACGCTGATCACCAAGTCCGCGCTGATCCTGCGCGACCTGGATGTGCTGAGCCGCATGGCTGCGCGAGGACTTACCCGCGTCGCGATCTCGATCACCACCTTGGATCGTCGCCTGGCGCGGAGCATGGAGCCGCGCGCGGCCACGCCCGGCAAACGGGTGGAGGCAGTGCGACGGCTCACTGAGGCGGGCGTGTCGGTGACCGTCATGTTCGCGCCGGCTATTCCAGGGCTGAACGACCATGAGGTCGAGGCGGTGCTGGAAGCGGCCGCCAAGGCGGGCGCGCGCGGCGCTGGCTATGTCGCGCTGCGCCTGCCCCGCGAGATCGCCCAGTTATTTGAGGAATGGCTCGAAGCCGACCACCCTGATCGCGCCCGCAAGGTGATGTCCTTGGTTCGGCAGATCCGGTCCGGCGAAGTCTACCGGGCCGCGTGGGGGGATCGAATGGTCGGCGACGGTCCTGTCGCAGAGGTTCTGCGGCAACGGTTTCACCTGGCGGTCAAGAAGTTCGGCCTCGATCAGCCGTGGACGGCGCTGGACATTAGCCAGTTTAAGCCGCCCCGACCGGCCGGCGCACAGATGGATCTCTTCGGTTAAGCGGGCGGTCGTGCTCTTGACCCGGCGGCCGTGGGTCGCGAAGCAGGGTTATGATCTCCGTTGTCCTCATCGCCTCCGAAGACTTGGCTGGCCTCGCCGCGCAAATGGCCATGCTGGTGCCTGCTGCGGTGGATGGCCTCGTTATGGAGGTGGTGCTGGTCGCGGGTGACGAGCAGGGCGTCGAGGCCCTGGCCGAAGACAGCGGCGCGCGACTGGTGCGTGAGCGGGGAACTGTGGAGGATCGCTTTGCGGCGGGCGTCGCCGTCGCGCGCGGCGACTGGATCCTGACTCTTCGATCCGACGCCGTGTTACGCGAAGGTTGGCGCGAGCCGGTGGAGCGACATCTGGTGGGCGGCGCGGGCGCGCCAGCGATCCTGATCGCCCCCGGCGGGTTTTGGGGCCGCCTGAAGCCTAAGACGCACGGCGTCTTGCTGCGTCGCCTGGACTGGCCGAAGGGCGCGACTTTGGATGAGAGAGGGCTCGCAAGAACCCTGAAGGCCAAGTCTCTGACCTACCAGGCTCGCTAAGTCAGCCAACGCTGGCCAAGGAGCGCTGTTAGGGCAGTTGCGCCATCAGCTGGTCGATGGTGGTCGGCATCTCCACCTGCGGGTCGAGGCGGAAGTCCACCGTCCGCGCGCCGCTGGCGACCGCATCGAGCGTCCTGTTTTCCGCACCCATCAGACGGCGATAGGTCCAGTAGCTGGCCATGACCTTCTCGACGTAGTTGCGCGTTTCCTTGAACGGCAGGCTCTCGATCAGCAGCAGGCTGTCGCAGTCGGCGCCGAGTTGGGCGAGAGTGCGGTTCAGGGTGGCTGGACCCCCATTATAGGCCGCCACCGCCCGGAGGACGTCGGGGCTCTTGAGGCCACGGTCCATCAGCCAGGTGAAGTAGTCCTGTCCCGCCCGCAGGTTGAAGGCCGGGTCGAACAAGGGGGTGCTGTCGGTGCGCAGCTTGTCGTCCCCCACCACGTCGGCGGCCGACACCGGGCGAACCTGCATCAGCCCAACGGCGCCGGCGTTGGAGACGGCGAGGGGATCGAAGCGGCTTTCCTGCCGAACCAGAGCGTAGACCATCGCCTTGTCGATGGTGAACCCGCCAACCGGATCCAGAGGCGGCAGCGGATAGTCCTCGCCCCCGACACGGCGCACCGGACGTCCCGCGTTCAGCGGCGCCTTGGCGTTCAGCGCCAGGGCCAGGGTCGTCCAATCGGCGCGCAGGGATTCAGTGTCCGCCAGGGAAAGCCCCGCACGGAGCTCCTGGCCCGCTTCGCGCCAGCGACCGATCTGAGCCAGGGCGGCGGCGCGGCGGGCTCGTGGATCGGCGGTGACCAAGGCGTTCAGCGACTCGGTGTTCGGGCCCGTATAGGCCGCGCGCGAGAGCAGGGTGGCGATGGGGTCTTCCTGGGGCTCGGGAACGCTGACCCCCGCGAGCGCCAGTTGGCGCCCTGCAATCATGCCGTAGAAGGTGTGCGGCGCCTGGGCGGCCTTGACCAGCAGATCGCGCGCCTGGCCGCCGTGGCCTTGCTGGCTGGCCGCGCGGGCGGCCCAAAAGGCGCCCGCCGCCCGAAGCCACTCGTCTTCGTGTTCGTCGTCGGCGACCTGCTCGAAGAAGGCCTGGGCTTGAGCGGCGTCGCCCAAACGGATCGCGGAAAGGCCGGCGATCCAGCGCTCGCCACCGGCGATCGCCAGCGCAAGAGCCTGTTTCACGTCGCCGGAATAGTAGGTCTCGCGGGCCGCACGGCCCTTATCGGCCGGCGGCGGGCCGCTTTCGTCGGCGATGAACAAGCTGGGTACCGGCGGCGCGGCGACGCGCTTGCCGTTCGGCTTGCGCTTGAGGGCCAGGGTGTAGACGCGGTCGGCGCCGGCTTCTTCGCTGTAACTGTCCAGCCAGCGGGTCAGCTCCGCGTAGCTGGCCGAATAGCGCGTCGGGTGCATGATCTTGGCGAAGGCCAGGCGCCCGGCCAGGCTGCGATCGCGGGTGTTGGCGAAGGCGGCTTCGGCGGAGTCGAAATCCCCGCGATCAGCGGCGGCGAACGCGGCGCGATAATAACGGACATCATCGGGCGACAGGGGCTCAAGCCCGCTGGCCTGAGCGGCCAGGGCGGTCACGGACAGCACGAAGGCCGACAAAACGGCCAGAAGGCGAGCCCAAAGCTGCAAAAGCAATACGCGCTCCCCCACAGGCGCGCGTCCCTGTCCCGACTGGTCGCTGAACATTTTAGTGCGGGCGCTCGGGGCGATCAAGCCGTTCGGTCAGGGTCAGCAGGTCTTGCCAGGCCTTCTTCTTCTGCGCGGGTGTCCGCAGCAGGAAGGCCGGGTGCAGTGTCGGCAGGGCCGGAAGCTCGAGCGACTGATCCTCGGAGACCCACTCAAACCAGCGTCCTCGCATCGAGAGAATGCCTTCGTCGCGCTTGAGCATCGCCTTGGCCGAGGCTCCGCCGGCGAGCAGCAGCATCTTGGGCTTCACCAGCGCGATCGCCCGCTCGACGAACGGCGCGCACGTGGCCTGCTCCTGCGGCGTCGGCGTGCGGTTGCCCGGCGGGCGCCAAAAGACGGTGTTGGTGATGAACACCCGCCCTTCGAGTCCGGCGGCCTGCAGCATCCGATCGAGTAGCTTGCCAGCGCGGCCGACGAACGGCTGACCTTGAGCGTCTTCATCGGCGCCGGGGCCTTCGCCGATGATCATCAGCGCCGCGTCGCTCACGCCGCGCGAGAACACGGCCTGCTTGGCGCCCTGGCCCTTGAGCGGGCAGCCGTCAAAGGCGGCGATGGCGGCGGCGAGGCTATCGAGATCCTGGCAAGCGGCGGCGGCGACCTTGGCTGCGGCGACCGCCGAGGCGACGTCGGGCGAGCGCGCTGAGACCAGCCCGGGCCGGGCGACCGGCGTTGGCGGGGGCGGTTGGCTCTTGGCGCGGAGCATCGCCGCGCCCTCAGCGAGGCGATCAATGGGCGCATCGGCGTACAGGGCCTCGACCCCCGCATCAGCCCAGAAGGCCAGCAGGCTTTCGACGGCGCGTTGATCGACGGGGAGGCTCATGCGACCGTCTTAACTCGGATTGTCGCCGGTCTCCACGCTGCGGTGCAGCAAAAAATCTGGCTAGGTGCTTGACCACCCCCGCGTCACGTTCGGATAAGCTGTGAATCAAACAGTCATAAGAGCGGCCGTAGGGCCTCACCGGGAGATCCCATGAGCGAAGACCTCGAACGCGAGTCGATGGAATACGACGTCGTCATCGTCGGCGGTGGTCCCGCAGGCCTTTCGGCGGCGATCCGGCTGAAACAGATGGCCGCCAAGGCCGGAACCGACATCTCGGTCGCCCTGCTGGAAAAGGGCTCGGAAGTCGGCGCCCACATCCTGTCGGGCGCGGTCATCGATCCCAAGGGCTTGGCCGAGCTCTTCCCGAACTGGAAGGAAGAGGGCGCGCCGCTGGAGACGCCGGTCACCAAGGACCGCTTCAAGCTGCTGGGGCCGCAAGGCGAGCTCAGCCTGCCGATGTTCGCCATGCCGCCGTTCATGCACAATCACGGCTGCTACATCGCCTCCCTGGCCAATCTGACCCGCTGGCTGGCCGGCAAGGCCGAAGAGCTGGGCGTCGAGATCTATCCTGGTTTCGCGGCTTCGGAGCTCGTCTGGAACGACGACGGCTCGGTGAAGGGCGTGGTGGTCGGCGTGGTCGGCATCGGCAAGGACGGCGAGAAGAAGCCTGATTACCAGCCTGGCATGGAACTGCACGGCAAGTACGTGTTCATCGCCGAGGGCGTGCGCGGCTCGCTAGCCAAGCAGTTGATCGCCAAATTCAAGCTGGACGAAGGCAAGTCGCCGCAGAAGTACGGCATCGGCATCAAGGAGCTGTGGCAGGTGCCGCCGGAGAACCACCAGCCGGGCCTGGCCGAGCACACCACCGGCTGGCCGCTGGACGATAAGACAGGCGGCGGCAGCTTCATGTACCACTTCGGGGACAACTACGTGGCCATCGGCTACGTCGTGCACCTGAACTACAAGAACCCTTGGCTGTCGCCATTCGACGAATTCCAGCGCTTCAAGCAACACCCCTCTGTCCGTCCCCACCTGGAAGGCGGCAAGCGTATCGCCTACGGCGCTCGCGCCATAACCGAGGGCGGTTATCAGTCGGTGCCGAAGCTGACCTTCCCGGGTGGGGCGCTGATCGGCTGCTCGGCCGGCTTCGTCAACGTGCCGCGCATCAAGGGCAGCCATAACGCTGTCAAGACCGGCATGTTGGCCGCCGAGGCCGCGTTCGAGGCGGTTCAGGCCGGTCGCGCCAGTGACGAGCTGGGCGCCTATCAAGCGTCCTACGAAAAGTCGTGGGTGGCCAAGGAGCTGAAGGTTGTCCGCAACGCCAAGCCGCTGCTGGGCAAGTTCGGCACGGCGCTGGGCGGCGCGTTCGGCATGCTCGACATGTGGACCAACCACCTGCTGGGCTTCTCGTTCTTTGGCACGCTGAAGCACGACAAGACCGACGCGGCCTCTACCGGCTTGGCCAAGGACTACAAGCCGATCGTCTATCCCAAGCCGGACGGGGTGATCAGCTTCGACAAGCTGAGCTCGGTGTTCCTGTCGGCGACCAACCACGAGGAAGACCAGCCGGCGCACCTGCGCCTGAAGGATCCTTCGGTGCCGATCCAGGTGAACCTGCCCAAGTACGGCGAGCCTGCACGCCTCTACTGCCCGGCCGGCGTCTATGAGGTGCTCTACAACGAGCAGGGAACCGATCCGCGCTTCCAGATCAACGCGCAGAACTGCGTCCACTGCAAAACCTGCGACATCAAGGACCCGTCGCAGAACATCGTCTGGACCACGCCGGAAGGCGGCGGCGGTCCGAACTACCCGAACATGTAACGATCAAGCCTCCCGGTCCGCACCGGGAGGCTTTTTCTTGCGGACGGCCTCGAAACCTCCGAGGGTGGCGGCATGACGCGTCTCAAAGTCCTGCTCGCTTGCGTATCCATCTCCGCCCTGACCGCGTGCGCCTCCGCGCCGGGCGCGGTGTCGATGCGGGGCTCCGTCGGTCAGAACTATTCACTGTTCGACACGCGAACCTCGTACGGTCAATTCCTGGCGGGGCAGGCGGCGCTGCGCGATGGAGCCTCCAAGCAGGCGGCGACCTACTTCGGCACAGCTGCGGTGCTAGGCGAAGATCCTGGCGTGATCGCAGAACGCTCATTCACGGCGCTGCTTCTTTCCGGAGAGATTTCGCGCGCGGCCGCAGCGGCGCCCACCGAAGCCGGAGGCGCCGAAGCTATCCGACGGCTGGGCGTTCTCACCCGTGTTGTGGAGGCGTTGGCGCTCGGCAAGGGCAAGGAGGCGCAGGCGCTCCTGAAGGCCGATCCGCCCGGTTTCCCGCACCAGCAGGCCGTAGCTCTGCTTAGCCCCTGGGCCGCCGCCGCCGCCGGCGACCGCGAAGGCGCGATTGTCCAGCCGGTGCTGCGCAACGACAAGCTGGTGCAGTATTTCGGCCAGCAGGGACAGGCGCGGCTGTTCGAGCGGGCCAAGCGGTATGACGAAGCCGAGACCGACTACAAGGCCCTGACGTCCAACGCCGCGACGGCCAGCATCTTCACGCTCGACTACGGCGCGTTCTTGGAGCGTCGGAAGCGCCACGACGATGCGGTGGCTCTGTACGACGCCGCGCTTCGGGTCGCGCCGAACGATACCGGATTGCAACGCGCTCGAGCGCGGGCCGCCGCCCGCCAGACGCCGCCCGCCATGCCGACGCCGCGCCAGGGCGCGGCCGAGGTTCTGGTCGCCTGCGCGGCGACCTTCGCGGGCGAGCGGCAGAATCAGTTCGCGCTGGCCTACCTCAGGCTGGCTCTGCGGCTGGACCCGGCGCGCGACGAAGCCTGGGTGCTGGTCGGTGATCTGCTGAATCAAAGCGACGATCATGAAGGCGCGATCGAAGCCTATGGCCGTGTGACGCCGGGCTCGCCTCACTACGCCTCGGCGCAGAGCAAGATCGCTTGGGCCTGGAACGAGTTGGGCGATAAGGCCAAGGCGCTTGAGGTCGCGCGCGGAGCCGTGACGGCGGCGCCGAACGACCGCGACGCCGCCGTCGCTCTGGCCGACTTGCTGCGCGTCAACAGCCGTTGGGACGAGTCGGTTGCGGTGCTTGAGCCGCTGATCGCGCGGGAGGCGTCGGCGCCCGACTGGCGCCTCTTGTATCTGCGGGCGGTGGCGCTTGAGCAGGCCGGGCGTTGGCCGGAGGCGGAGCGGGACCTGCAGGCGGCGCTCAAGGTCAATCCGGATGAGCCTGAGCTGCTGAACTTCCTGGGCTATTCCTGGATCGACCGAAACGAGCGCCTGGCCGAGGCCCTGGCCATGGTCGAGAAGGCGGTCGCCGCTCGTCCGCAATCCGGCGCGATGCTGGACTCCTTGGGATGGGCTTATTTCCGCTTGGGTGATTACAAGGCTGCGGTAGAGAAGCTTGAGGCCGCCGTCGAGCTCGAGCCGGGTGATCCCGACGTCAACGGACACCTGGGCGACGCCTATTGGAAGGTCGGGCGCTTCATCGAAGCGCGGTTCCAGTGGCAACGCGTCCTGAGCCTGGAGCCGACGGACAAGCAGAAAGTCGAGTCCGAGGAAAAGCTGAAGAACGGGCTGGGCCTTTCCGCGCCGGCGACCAAGTCGACGATCGCCCACAACTGAGCTATCGGCGTTGGGTCTTTCCCAGCCTTGAGTCACGAGATCATGCGGCTGTCAGCATTCGCCCCGGCCAAGGTCAATCTGTTCCTGCACGTCGGCGGGCCGGACGCTGAGGGTTATCATCCGATCGCCAGCCTGATGGTGTTCGCCGATGTCGGCGATCAGGTGAATATCCAGCCTAGCGACGCGCCTGCGTTCGAGATGTCCGGACCGTTCGGGGGCGAAATCCCGGCCGACGGCGATAATCTGGTGGTCCGCGCGGCTCAGGCGTTCCACAGGCGACTGGGCGGACCGATTCCGCCCTATCGGCTGATCTTGGAAAAGCACCTGCCCATAGCTGCCGGTCTCGGCGGAGGCTCAAGCGACGCTGGCGCAGTCTTTAAGTTGTTGCGGGACGCCTTGGCGCCGGGCCTGTCGGATGACGATCTGGAGCCGCTGGCTGCGGGTTTGGGCGCTGACGGCGCGGCGTGCTTTCGCGCACGGGCCTTGATGGCCGAGGGGCGTGGCGAGCGTCTCTCGCCCGCGCCAGGCCTACCGGAGATGAACGCTGTCCTCGTGAATCCAGGCGCGCCGTCGCCCACGGGCGCGGTCTATCGCGCCTATGATGCGGACTTACACCCGGAGGGCGCCGCGCGGCCCTTTATGCCCGACCATCTGGAGAGCGCCGAAGAGGCCGCCGCCTGGCTTGCCGTCGCCACCCGCAATGATCTGGAAGCGCCCGCCGTGATGCTGGAGCCGCGTATCGGCGAGGTGCTGGACGCGCTGCGCGAGGAGCCTGAGAGTCTGTTGGTCCGCATGTCGGGTTCGGGCGCGACCTGTTTCGCCCTCTGCGCCAGCGATATCGAGGCTGAAGGTCTGGCCGAACGCGTGAAGGCGATGCGCCCAGACTGGTGGGTGCGGCGCTGCCGCCTGAGCTGAGGAGACGATGATGAAACGTCGCGACGTTCTGGCCGCTCTCGGCGTTTTCGCCGTCCCGCCGAGCCTGGCCTCGGCGCAGATCCTGAGTCTGCCCGCGACACCGATCGTCCCGGGCGCCGGTGACGTGCTGGTCCGCCTCGACACCAGTCTAGGGTCGATCGTCATCGCTCTGAAGGCTCGTCAAGCGCCGCTGACCGTGGCGAACTTCCTGCGCTATGTCGACGAGAAGCGCTATGACGGTTCGAGCTTCTGGCGCTCGGCCAAGGCGCCCAGTTCGGTCGACTACGGTCTGATTGAGGGCGGCCTGCAGGGCGATCCGAAGAAGCTGCTCCCGCCGGTGGCGCATGAGCCGACGACACAGACCGGTCTTCGGCATGTCGACGGGACGATCTCGTTGGCTCGCAAGGCGCCCGGAACCGGCGACTCCGACTTCTTCATCTGCGTGGGCGACGCGCCCTATCTTGACGCCAATCCGGCCGGGGAGGGCGACAATGTCGGCTTCGCGGCCTTTGGTCAGGTCGTGCAAGGCATGGAGATCGTCCGAAAGATCCTGAACCTGCCGACCCCGGGCAAGGCGACCAACCCGGTGATGGAGGGGCAGATGCTGGACCCGGTCGTTCCGATCGTAGCGGCGAGACGAATCTAGGCGCTCGACGTTGCAGAAAGAGAAAGGGCGCGGAGGTTTCCCTCCGCGCCCTTCGACGTTTCGCCTAGGCCAGCCTTAGCTGTGGTAGGCGCGCTCGCCGTGTTCCGAGATATCCAGACCTTCTTCTTCGGCTTCCGGTGAAGCCCGCAGGCCGATCACCAGCTTGATCACGAAGAAGACGATGGCCGAGGCGATGGCCGACCACAGGACGGTCACGCCAACCGCCTTGATCTGGGCCATCAGCTGCACGCCCATGTCGTACACAGCGCTGTCGCAGGTCGACAGGTCGCCGTCCTTGCCGCAGCTCGTGTAGTCGACGACGCCTGCGCCGCCCCACAGCGGGTTGACCACGAGGCCGGTTCCGATCGCGCCGACGATGCCGCCGATGCCGTGGATACCGAAGGCGTCCAGGCTGTCATCATACTTGAAGGCGTTCTTCACGACCGAGCAGAAGATGATGCAGATCGGCGACACCACCAGGCCCAGGATCAGCGCGCCCATCGGACCGGCAAAGCCGGCAGCCGGGGTCACGGCGACGAGGCCGGCGACGATGCCCGAGGCCAGGCCCAGAGCCGACGGCTTCTTGCGGGTGATCCACTCGACCAGGACCCAAGACAGGCCCGCGCCGGCGGTGGCGATGAAGGTGTTGACCATGGCCAGCGAGGCGTAGCCGTTCGACTCCAGGTTCGAGCCGGCGTTGAAGCCGAACCAGCCCACCCACAGCAGACCGGCGCCTACCAGGGTCAGGGTCAGCGAGTGCGGGGGCATCGGCTCCTTGCCGTAGCCTTGACGCTTGCCAAGGATCAGGGCGCCGACCAGGGCGGCGATACCAGCGTTGATGTGAACGACAGTGCCGCCGGCGAAGTCCAGAGCGCCAAAGCCCCAGAGCAGACCGGACTTGACCGGATCAGTCGGGGCCAGAGCGATGGCGTTCGGGCCCGGCCACCACCAGACCATGTGGGCCATCGGATAGTACGACAGCAGCGGCCACAGCACGGCGAAGGCGACGATGGCGGCGAACTTCATACGCTCGACCAGCGAACCGACCACCAGGGCGGCGGTGATGGCCGCGAAGGTCGACTGGAAGGCGATGAAGGTCAGTTCGGGGATGACGACGCCCGTGGAGAAGGTCGCCACGTTGCTGGCCGGGGTCACGTCCTTCAGGAAGACGCGGCCCAGGCCGCCGACGAACTTGTCCCAGCTGCCGCCGTCGGTGAAGGCGAAGCTGTAGCCCCACAGGAACCAGGCCACGAAGCCGATCAGCGCGACGGTCGAGACCTGCATCATCACCGACAGCATGTTCTTCGAGCGCACCAGGCCGCCGTAGAACAAGGCCAGGCCCGGGAGGATCATCAGCAGGACGAGCAGGGCTGAGGTGAGCATCCAGGCGTTGTCGCCCTTGTCCATCTTGTCTTCGATGGTCGGTGCGGCGGCGGCGGGCGCGGGCGCGGCTTCCGCAGGCGCGGCGGCCGGAGCCGGCGCAGCCTCGGCGGGCGCAGCGGCGGGGGCCGGCGCGGCCTCCTGGGCGAGGGCGGTCGCGCCGAGCGGCGCCCCTACGAGCGTCGCGGCGAGCATAAGCCCCGCCAGCGGTTTGAAGGTGAGTTTCATCGTCGGTATCCCCTTTTCCCGATGCGTTACAGAGCGGCCGAGCCGGTTTCGCCGGTGCGGATGCGGACGGCTTCCTCGACATTGAGGACGAAGACCTTGCCGTCGCCGATCTTGCCGGTGGCGGCCGCGCCCTTGATGGCTTCCACGGCCTTGGCGGCCGAGGCGTCGTCGACGACGGCTTCCAGCTTCACCTTCGGCACGAAATTCACCTGGTACTCAGCGCCCCGGTAGATCTCGGTCTGGCCCTTCTGGCGGCCGTAGCCCTTCACCTCAGACACCGTCAGGCCTTCGACTCCGGCCGCGACGAGCGCTTCACGCACCTCGTCCAGCTTGAAGGGTTTGACGACCGCTATGATCAGTTTCATCCGCCTTGCTCCGACCCGCTGAGCCGCGGGCTTGATTTGCTTGGTTGTTCGGGAGCGACCGCTCCCGCTTTTGATCACCGCCGACGCCGCCGTTACGCGCTGCATCGTTTCCCCGGCGCGTCCACGCTATCGGCGACGGTTCCGTGACGGGGCTTGAGCGCAAGGTTTTGGAAACGAAATGGGCGCGGCGCCTAAAAATTGAGCTGCAAGCGTTACTGCTGCGACAGAATTCGGCGTTTTCGGGCCACGGGATAGCCGCTGGCGCTGGACCGGCGCGTTGGCCTAGGTTGCCCCCATTTTTCCGACACACCCGGAGTTCGTCGATATGCCGCCCGTCATCCTGAAGGTCGCGCCCTGGCTGATGCTGGTGGCGTCCAACATCTTCATGACCTTCGCCTGGTACGGCCACCTCAAGAACAAGAGCATGGCTCTGCCACTCGCGATTTTGACGAGCTGGATGATCGCGCTTCCCGAATACATGCTGGCCGTTCCCGCCAACCGACTCGGGAGCACGATGTATTCGACGGCTCAACTCAAGACCGGACAAGAGGCGATAACGCTGATCGTCTTCACGCTGTTCTCGGTGTTCTATCTCGGCGAACAGATCAAACTGACGACCCTTCTCGGCTTCGCCCTGATCGTCTGTGGGGCGGGCCTGGTCTTCTTCTTCAAGTGATGTTTTCCGCGATCACGTACCGGTGAGCAGGGAACCGACTCTCGACGTCGGGCGTAAATCGCTCGAACCGAGAGGAACGCGACCATGATCTCCAAACATCTTCTGACCGCCGCCGCCGCGATCGCCCTGATGGCTGGCGCCGCCCACGCCCAGACCCAGACTAACGAGGCCTCCGCGACGGCGGCGCCCGCTGCGCAGGCGCCGGTCGTGGCCAAGGGCGACCTGATCGACACCGCCCAGGCGTCGGGTCAGTTCACGACCTTCCTGAAAGCGGTGTCGGCCGTGAACCTGACCAATGTTCTGAAGACCAATCAGAACCTGACGGTGTTCGCGCCGACCGACGCCGCTTTCGCCGCCCTGCCGGCCGGCACGCTGGACACCCTGCTGCTGCCGGAGAACGGGCCGATGCTGCAGAAGGTGCTGACCTATCACCTGATCAACGCCAAGGTGGATTCCAGCAAGATCAAGGGCGCCAAGGGCGAGGTGAAGAGCGTCGAAGGCTCGCCTTTGCTCCTGGACGGCAGCGGCGCGACGCCGATGGTGGATGGCGCGACCATCACCCAGGCCGACGTGATGGCCAGCAACGGCGTGTTGCACGTCGTCGACAAGGTGCTCCTGCCCAAGGACGTGCCCGGTCTGCAAGCCGCCGCCTCGGCGACGGACGCCTCCACCAACGTCGCGGCCCGCGAGTCGATGACGTCCATGGTTCAGGCGGCGACCAATCCGACGCCCGCCACGCCGGCCATGAGCACCGACATGGCCGCTGACCCGGCCGCCTCGCCGACCGCCATGGCCGCGCCCGCCGCCGGCGTGAACGCCTCGGGCATCGTGCCCGTCTCGTCGAAGTCCCCGGACGAACAGGCCACTCTGAAGGCCGGCGACGCCAACGTCGTGTCGAACCCGCCCGTGGCCGATACACCTGAAAACCGCGCCAAGTATGGCAAGCCGGACTCGAACGCCGGCAAGCGCACCGCGCCCAAGGGCAACTAAGGCCCTTCAAGGCCAGGACATCGCTTGAAGCACCGGTCGGCGGGCCCTATGGTCCGCCGACTTTTTTCTAGGCCTGCTTCGATCGATGTCGCGCGAAAAACCCAAGTCCTTCCAAAGCCTGATCCTGACGCTCCATGACTATTGGAGCCGGCAGGGCTGCGTGATCCTGCAACCGCACGATGTCGAGGTGGGGGCGGGGACGCTGCACCCGGCCACGGTGCTGCGCGCGTTGGGTCCCAAGGCCTGGAACGCGGCCTATGTGCAGCCCTCGCGCCGTCCGGGCGACGGTCGCTATGGCGAGAACCCCAACCGCCTGCAGCACTACTACCAGTATCAGGTGATCCTGAAGCCCAACCCCGAGAACATGCAGGACCTGTATCTCGGCTCGTTGGAAGCGATCGGCCTGGACCTGCGAACCCACGACATCCGCTTCGTTGAGGACGATTGGGAAAATCCGACCGTCGGCGCCTGGGGCCTGGGCTGGGAAGTCTGGTGCGACGGCATGGAGGTGTCACAGTACACCTACTTCCAGCAGGTCGGCGGCCTGGATGTGAACCCTGTTGCGGGTGAGCTGACCTATGGCCTGGAGCGCCTGGCCATGTACGTGTTCGGCGTCGACAACGTCTACGACCTGCCGTTCAACGATCCGGACTCGCCCCTCGGCGCCACGACCTATGGCGAGGTGTTCCTGGAGAACGAGCGCCAGCAGTCGGAGGCCAACTTCCACGGCTACGACGTCGCCGTGCTCAAGCAGCAGTTCGGGCAGATGGAAGAGCAGGTGCCGCTGATGCTGGCCCGCTCGTACCAAGACAAGGCCCTGGTGCTGCCCGCCTACGACATGGTCCTCAAGGCCAGCCACCTTTTCAACCTGATGAACGCCCGCGGCGCGATCGCCGTCGCCGAGCGCGCCAGCTACATCGGCCGCATTCGCGACCTTTGTAAGATGTGCGCCAGCGCCTGGGTCGAGCAACAGGAAGCCGCGTAAGTTAAGATGCCCCAACTTCTCCTCGAACTGTTCTCGGAAGAGATCCCCGCCCGCATGCAGACCCAGGCCGCCAAGGACCTGGAGCGGATGGCGCGCGAGCACCTGGCCGCCGCTGGTTTCTTGCCCGAAGCGCTGAAGACCTTCGCCGGCCCGCGTCGCCTGACCCTGGTGGCCGAAGGCCTGCCGCTGGCCCAGGCCGACCGCAAGGAAGAGCTCAAAGGACCCCGCGTCGGCGCTCCGCCGCAAGCCATGGAAGGCTTCCTGCGCAAGGCGGGTCTGACGCAAGACCAGCTGGTCGAGCGCGACGGCGTCTACATGGCCTTCATCGAAAAGAAGGGCCGCCCTACGCCTGAGATCATCGCCGAGATGGTCGAGGCCATCATTCGCGGCTTCCCGTGGCCCAAGTCGATGATCTGGGGCACGAAGAAGCTGCGCTGGGTGCGACCGCTCAAGCGCATCCTGTGCGTGCTGGACCGCGAGGTCGTGCCGTTCTCGATCGAGGGCATCGAAAGCGGCGACGTCACCGAAGGCCATCGCTTCATGGGTGACGCCAAGCCCTTCGTGGCCAAGGATTTCGACGAATACGTCGCGGGCCTGGAAAAGCACTTCGTCGTGCTGGACGTCGAAGAGCGCAAGCAGCGCATTCTCGAGGGCTGCAAGACCCTGTGCTTCGCGCGTCACCTGGAACTGGTCGAGGATCAGGGCCTGCTCGACGAAGTCGCGGGCCTGGCCGAGTGGCCGACCCCGGTGCTGGGCGACATGGACCCGTCGTTCCTTGATTTGCCGCCCGAGGTGATCCGCACCTCCATGCGCACGCACCAGAAGTACTTCGCGGTGAAGAAGCCGGGCGAGCCGGGCCTGGCCCCGCACTTCATCACCATCGCCAACATCGAAGCCGCCGACGGCGGCAAGGTGATCGCCGCCGGCAACGCGAAGGTGCTGTCGGCGCGCCTGTCCGACGCCCGTTTCTTCTGGGACGAGGACCGCAAGGCCGGCAATTTCGACGCCTGGCTCAATAAGCTAGACGGCGTGACCTTCCACGCCAAGCTCGGCACGATGGCGGAGCGCGTCGAGCGTATCGTCGCCCTGGCCGGCGAGATCGCTCCGCTGGTCGGCGCGGATGTCGAGAAGGCCAAGGAAGCCGCGCGCCTGGCCAAGGCCGACCTGGCCTCCGGCATGGTCGGCGAGTTCCCGGAACTGCAGGGCCTGATGGGCGGCTACTACGCCCGCGAGGCCGGCCTCGACCCCGAGATCGCCGCCGCGATCCAGGACCACTACAAGCCGCAAGGCCCCTCGGACGCCGTGCCGACCGCACCGCTGGCGATCGCCGTGGCGCTGGCGGACAAGCTTGACACCTTGGTCGGCTTCTTCGCGATCGACGAGAAGCCGACGGGTTCCAAGGACCCGTACGCGCTGCGTCGCGCAGCGTTGGGCGTGATCCGGATCATCCTGGAAAACAGCCTGCGTCTATCACTCGCCAAGTTCGGTAAGGACGACCTGATCGCGTTCTTCGCCGACCGCCTGAAGGTCGCCCTCCGCGACCAAGGCAAGCGTCACGACCTCGTCGACGCCGTCTTCGCCCTCGGTGATGACGACCTGGCCCGCATCGTCGCGCGGGTCGAGGCTCTGGACGGCTTCCTGAAGACCGACGACGGAAAGAACCTGCTGGCTGGCTACAAGCGCGCCTCCAACATCCTCAAGGCCGAGGAGAAGAAGGGTCCGCTCCCGACCGGCGCGCCCGCCGAGCCGGCCGCCGACAGCGCCGCTGAGGTGGGGCTCTACAACGCCCTGCGCCTGCTGGACAAACCGCTGAAGGACGCCCTGGCCAAGGAAGACTTCACCGGCGCCATGACCCAGCTGGCCGAGCTGCGCGGTCCGGTGGACGCCTATCTGGACGGCGTCTTCGTTAACGAGCCCGAACACCGCGACAACCGCCTGCGCACGCTGGCGGCCGTGCGCGACGCCATGGGCCAGGTGGCGGACTTTGGTTTGATCGCGGGGTAACCCAACCCGATCGCCCTGGCGAAGGCCGGGGCCCAGAGGCAAGAACGCCCGCGTATCCGAAAGAATCGCGGGCGTTTCTGCGAGGACCTCACAGCCTTACGATCTGGGCCCCGGCCTTCGCCGGGGAAATCGGATTGATAGGGGCCTAAGCCCGCACCGCCGCCGCGTTGAACTCGGCCATCCAGTCGGCGACCAGCGGGCGGTCGTCCTGGTCCCACGGGTGGAAGCCTGGACGGTACCAGGCGAAATAGGTCTTCCAGCCGCGGCGGAAGATGCCGGGATCACCCCAGACAAAGCGCTTCACCGCTTTCAACGCCGCTTCGGGCGTGTAGCCGTCGGCTTCCAGCAGGCGCGCGGCGTAGCGGCTGATGTTGCGGGTGAACATGATCGTCACGAACACCATCGCCCGGCAGCGGATCATGTAGCGCTTCAGCGGCGACCAGTCCTTGGTCACCTCCAGGAAGACGTCATAGGCTACGGCCTTGTGCTCGGTCTCCTCGACGGCGTGCCAGCGCCATAGCTTTTCGATCTCGGGGTCGGTGGTGTCGAACAGGTTGCGGTGGCGGGCGTGCATCTCGGCCATCATGGCCGTGAAGTGCTCCAGCGCGATGGTCGAGATCAGCATGGCCATCGGGCCACGCTCGCGCGCCATCTTCACGCGGCCGCGAATGGTCTCCTCGATCTCGGCGACGGGATAACGCTCGCGATCGATCAGGCTGTTGAGGTGGTGGTGCTCGCGCGAGTGGATGGCCTCCTGGGCGATGAAGCCCTTGGCGTCTTCGGCCAGCTTGCCCGTGAGGCGGTCGCGGTAGGCCTTCACGGCGTCCATGAACATCCGCTCGCCGTCGGGAAAGGTGAGCGACAGGGCGTTGAACACGGCGGTGCCGACCGGGTCGCCGCCCAGCCAATGGCCCTTTTGGGCCGAGGCCAGATCGAAGCGGATGTCGCGCGGGGCGACGGCGAGATCATCGGGGGTGTGCTTGGCTTGGGTCGCGGCGGTCATGGGCGTTGTATCCTGGGCCGAGTTGGGGCTTGGTCAGCTCCTGTTGCTCCTGAGATTTGGTTATACTGACAAAAATGTCAATAGAAGTCCCGCAATCCCGCACGCCGCGCGTTCGCCGCTCGCCGGAAGCCGCCCGCGAGAACATCCTGGCGGCCGCCGAGGTGATCCTGGTGGAGCAGGGGCCCCAGGCCTTGAAACTGGCCGACGTGGCCAAGGCCGCCGGCGTGGTCCACGCCAACGTCATTCACCATTTCGGGTCGATCGGCGGCGTCGAGACGGCGCTGATGGAGCGGATGATCCGCCAGCTGGCCGACAAGGTGATCGCGGGGCTGCAGCAGGACCAAGCCCAGATCGGCATGGGTGCCCAGGCCCTGTTCGACGCCTTCGAGGCCAAGGGGACGGCGCGTCTCGCGGCCTGGCTGGAGATGACTGGGGAAGGGCGACGAATGACCCTGGTGCGCGACGTCGTTGACGAGATCATCGAGACCCGCGTGGCGCGGGATGTCCGCATCGACCGCGACGGCGTGGTCGACTTCATCCTGCTGAACATCATTCTGGCCGTCGGAGTCGGCCTCTTCGGCCCGACCTTGAGCGAACTTCTGGGGCGTCCTTCAGGCCGGGCGCGCGAGCTGGCTCAGGCGCTGATCCAGGAGCGGATCGATCAGGCCGTGGCTGCAGCGCGGTCTTAGGGCAGCGCGCGAAGGGCCGGCAGGACGGCGTCGGTCAGCAGCGGCGCCAGACGCCGATCGCCGGGCGCGGCGGGGTCGACCCACGCCAATTCCTCGATCTCGGCGCGCGGGCCGATCTCGCCCGTCACCTCGGCAAGATAGGTCGCCGACTGCACCGTGAAGCCGGCCTCGTTAGCGGCTCTGGCGCTGAAGTGGCCCAGAAGCTCGGCCGAAACCAGATCACAGCCCAGTTCCTCGCGCAGTTCGCGGGCCAGGGTGGTCAGGTCGTCCTCTCCGGCGTCGCGCTTGCCGCCAGGTTTCATAAAAATCGCCGTCCCGCGCTTGCGGACCAGCAGCATGCGGCCCGCCTCGTTGCGGATCACGGCGGTGACGATATCGAGGACGCGGGTCATGCCGGGCTCTAAGCCCCCAGCTTCTCCGCCGCCCACGGCGCGAAGTAGGTGATTATCCCCGCCGCGCCGGCGCGCTTGAAGGCGGTCAGGCTTTCCAGGATGGCGCGGTCCTTGTCGATCCAGCCATTCTGAGCGGCAGCCATGATCATCGCGTACTCGCCTGACACCTGGAAGGCGTAGGTGGGCATGCGGAACTCGTCGACGATGCGGCGGACGATGTCGAGATAGGGCATGCCCGGCTTGACCATGACCATGTCCGCGCCTTCGGCGATGTCGAGGGCGACCTCGCGGATGGCTTCCTCTGTATTGGCCGGGTCCATCTGGTAGGTCTTCTTGTCGCCTTGGCCCGCCGAGAGTTTCGCCGAGCCGATGGCGTCGCGATACGGGCCATAGAAGGCCGAAGCGTACTTGGCCGCGTAGGACATGATCATCACGTCCTGATAGCTGGCGGCTTCCAGCGCCGCGCGCAGCTTGCCGATGCGGCCGTCCATCATGTCGGACGGCGCCAGGATATCGGCCCCGGCCTCGGCTTGCATCAGGCCCTGTTCGATCAGGCGGTCGATCGTGGCGTCGTTGAGGATCTTGCCGCCCTCGACCACGCCGTCGTGGCCGTGGTCGGTGAAGGGATCCAGCGCCACATCGCACATGATCCCGACCTCGGGAGCGGCGTCCTTCATGGCCTTGACCGCGCGCGGGATAACGCCGTCCGGATCGGCGGCGATGGAGCCGGCCGCGTCCTTCCGGGAGCCGTCGATGTGCGGGAAGATGGCGATAGCCGGGATGCCCAGATCGCGAGCGCGGACGGCGGCCTTGGCGGCCTCCTTGACCGACAGGCGTTCGACGCCCGGCATTGAGGCCACCGGGATCGTGCCTTCGCCCTCATGCACCACCATCGACCAGATCAGGTCCGACGGCCGGACCTCGGTCTCACGAACAAGGCGGCGGACCCAGTCGCTCTGGCGCACGCGGCGCAGGCGGGTGTGCGGGTAGGGGGCGAGGGGCGGCGTGGTCATGGCGTTGATGTGAACCGCGCCGCCGGCCGAGGCAAGACCAAGCCGCCCTTAAGCGCTCTCACGCATAGCGGAACGCCGCATCGTCCAGGTCGATGGTGGGGAACAGGTCCTTCTCGGTCCAGTAGTCCTGCGTGTGCCGCCATTCGGGCTTGTCGCCGGCTTGGGGTAGCAGATGCATGTTGCGCATCAGGTAGCCGGGATTGAAGTCCTCGGGATCGATCCAGCTCCCGATCTTCATGTCCTTGTCCTCGGGACGCAGGGCGACCTCGACCTGCTTGGCGCCCTTCTGCTCCATGTGCCCGAGCAGGCGGCAGACGAAGTCGCCGATCAGGTCGGCACGCAGGGTCCAACTGGCGCGGAAGTAGCCAAACACCCAGACGAGGTTCGGCACGCCCGTGAACATCATGCCGCGATAGGTGACCGTCTTAGCGAAATCGAGCGGTTGGCCGTCAATCTCGAAGGCGATATCGCCCAGCACCGACAGGTCAAAGCCGGTGGCGGTGATGATCACGTCGGCGTCGAGGGTCTCGCCCGATTTCAGCAGCAGACCGGTCTTGGTGAAGCGCTCGATCTCGTCGGTGACCACGCTGGCCTTGCCCGAGGCGACGCCTTGAAAGAGGTCACCGTCCGGCACGAAGGCGATCCGCTGGCGCCAGGGGCGGTAGCGCGGCGTGAAGTGCTTGGCGATGTCGAAGTCCTCACCAAGGAACATCTTCACGCCTTCCAGCAGTTCGGCTTTCACCGCGTCGGATTCCTCGATCGCGCGCCGAGTAAACTCGTGCTGGTCGAACAGGACCTTCCGGCGAACAATCTCGTGGATCCAAGTCTCGTCGACCTGGAGCTGGCGTAGGGTGTTGGCCAGTTCGTTCTCATTGCGCCCCGGCACGAAGTAGGTTGGTGAGCGCTGCAGGAGGGTGACGTGCTCGCAGTCGGCCGCGATGTTGGGCACCAGGGTGGCGGCGGTGGCGCCGGACCCGATGACGACGACCTTCTTGCCCTTCAGGTCGAGGTCCGCCGGCCAGGTCTGTGGGTGGACGATGCGGCCGCCGAAGTCCGCCATGCCCGGCCACTCGGGGGTGTAGCCGATCGAGTGGCGATAGTAGCCCTGGCACATCCATAGGAAGTTGGTCGTGTAGGTCTCGACGCCGTCGGGGCCGGTCACCTCCAGCGTCCAGAGTTTGTCCTTGGACGACCACCGCGCCGAACTGATCCGCCGTTGGTAGCGGATGTGCTCGCCAAGCCCGTTCTCGTCGATCACCTCGCCCATGTAGCTGAGGATCTCGGCGGCGGTGGCGATCGGCGGGCCCACCCAGGGCTTGAAACGATAGCCGAAGGTGTAGAGATCGCTGTCGGAGCGAATGCCCGGATAGGTGTGGGTCCGCCAGGTGCCGCCGAAGTCGTCGAGAGCTTCCAGGACGACGAAGCGCACGCCCGGTCTTTGCCTCGTCAGGTGATAGGCGCCGCCGATCCCGGAAATGCCGGCGCCGACGATGATGACATCGAAATGCTGTGTCGCCGCGCCTTGCGCGGACTTTTGAAGCGTCGCCGCCTCGGCCATGCCCGTTCCTCCCGTGTCGGCCGCTTTGCGGCCAGTCGAACCGGACGCCTCTGACGGGCGCCTAGGTTATCAGCGTACACTTAGAGGGTCGCGCGTGTTTTGCGCTGAATCAAGCACGTTCGCGAGGCTAGGGCTTGAAGCGCCCTACGGCGCGGCCCGCGAAGCCAACAGCGACGATCCGTCCAGACGCGTCCAGACCTGCGATTTGCAAAGCAGGTTGCCAAGCACGCAGCCCTTGGCGCGCATGGTCTTGGCGTCGAGCACGTCGGCGGTGCCGACAAGGGTGACGCGCAGTGTAGGGACCCAGACCCGGCCTTTGAGCGAGCCGTTGTCCTGCGCCTCGAAGTCGCGAAGCAGTTGCTTGCCGATCAGGGTGTCGGCTCCGGCCTTTCGCGCATCGGCCTCGGCCTTGGCGCTGGCCCAGACCACCACGCCACAGGTCGCCGCGCCGCAGCTCTTTATCTCGAGATGGACCGTATTCTTCGGATTACGCCAAACGCCATAGCTGCGCGTGATGTCGCCGCCCGCATGAGCGGGCGCGGCGAACGCGGCCATGGCCAGGGCCGCAGTCAAGGCAGCCATAAGGGTTTTCACGAAACGCATCACGGTCAGAGCAATAAACTAGCTTCTAGGATTGAGGACGCCATCCCCGGAGCAGGGCATTTGGAGCGAAAGACCATGGTTATCAAGGGGGTGCGCCCCAACAGGCGATTCACACCGTGTAACGGAGGATTTCAGGCCACACCGGCGTCGGGCGCCTCGCGCGTTTCCGCGATAGGCTAAGGTGGCGGGCCGCATGATTGACACCGCGCGCTTGGCGCGGCACGTCAGCCGTCAAAGAGGCGAGGGCGGTTCTGCCCCGAACGGGAGGAAGTGCGCATGGATTTCGCGCTGAACGAGGATCAAGTCGCAATCCAGGATGCCGCCCGCGCTTTTGCCGAGGGACAGCTTGCCCCCAATTCGGCCGCTTGGGATGAAAAGAAGCACTTTCCAGTCGATATCCTGCGCGATGCAGCCGGGCTTGGCTTTGCGGGCATCTATGTGAACGAGGATGTCGGCGGTTCAGGGCTGTCGCGTCTCGACGCCTCGATCATCTTCGAAGCGCTCAGCTATGGCGACGTGCCTGTGGCCGCCTACCTGACCATCCACAACATGGCGTCGTGGATGATCGACCGCTTTGGATCTGACGATCTGCGTCAGCGCTATTTGCCGCGCCTGACCACCATGGAGCTGATTGCCAGCTATTGCCTCACCGAACCGGGCTCGGGCTCGGATGCGGCCAACATGCGTACGACCGCCAAGCTGGAAGGCGACCACTATGTCCTCAACGGCGGCAAGGCCTTCATCTCCGGCGGCGGCGTCTCGGACATCTATGTCGTCATGGCGCGGACGGGCGGTGAGGGCGCCAAGGGCGTCTCGGCCTTCGTGGTCGAGAAGGGAACGCCCGGCCTCAGCTTCGGCGCCAACGAGCGCAAGATGGGCTGGAACGCCCAGCCGACCGCGCAGGTGAACTTCGACAACTGTCGGGTGCCGGTTGCAAACCGTATCGGCCAGGAAGGTGAGGGGTTCCGCTTCGCGATGATGGGCCTGGATGGCGGCCGGCTGAACATCGCCTCGTGCTCGCTGGGCGGCGCCCAGTTCGCGCTCGACACCGCCAAAGCCTATCTTGAGACCCGCAACCAGTTCGGACGGCCGCTCAAGAATTTCCAGGCCCTGCAGTTCAAGCTGGCCGATATGGCCACCGAACTGGAGGCCGCCCGCCTGATGGTGCGCCGCGCCGCCCATGCGCTGGACAGCAAGCACCCTGAGGCGACGAAGCTCTGCGCCATGGCCAAGCGGTTCGCCACCGACGCCGGCTTCCAGGTCGCCAATGACGCCTTGCAGCTGCACGGCGGCTACGGCTACCTCCAGGACTATCCGCTCGAGCGCATTGTCCGCGACCTTCGGGTGCACCAGATCCTGGAAGGGACCAACGAGATCATGCGCGTCATCATCGCCCGCGAGATGTTCCGCCAGTGAGCGCCGCATGATTTATCTCTGCCGCCACGGTCAGACCTTCCACAATCGCGAGGGGCGGCTTCAAGGTCGGATGGAGTCGGACCTGACGCCGCTAGGCCTTCTGCAGGCCCGGGCCATGGGGGCGTTGCTGTACGATCTCATCCGCAGAGACCCGCCCGCGCCGTGGCGGCTGGTCGCCAGCCCGCTGCGCCGGGCGCGGCACACCGCCGAAGCGATCGGCGCTCGGCTGGGACTTACCGTCGATCTCGACGAGCGTCTGGTCGAGATCGATGTCGGCGAATGGTCGGGTCGGTTGCGCGACGAGGTGCATGGCGAGAACCCGCACCTTGTGGGGGATGACGCCTGGGGATTCTACGCGCCGGGCGGCGAGACCTATGAGGCCATGAGCACGCGTCTGACGGCCTGGCTGCAAGAGCAGGCCGCAGAACATGAACGGCGCCTGATCGTCGTCAGCCACGGTGTCGCCGGCCGGCTGCTGCGCGGCGCCTATGCCAGTCTATCGCGCGAGGAGACCCTGAGGCTCGACATTCCCCAGGATGCTGTTTTCCGGCTCTCGAACGGCCAGATAGATCGCTTCGATTGTGAATCCGTGGCCGAACCGGTTTAGGACTTGGAAATGACCGACGAACCCGAAGTCCTAATCCGCGTCGATAAGAACGTCGGGCGGATCACCCTCAATCGGCCCAAGGCGCTGCACGCCCTGACGCTGGGCATGTGCGAAACTATGATCGGCGCCTTGCTGGAATGGCGCGAGGATCCCGAAATCTACATGGTCCTCATCGACCACGCCGGCGAACGCGGCTTCTGCGCCGGCGGCGATATCCGGATGCTTGCGGAAAGTGGGGCCAAGGACGGCGTCGAGGCGCGCCGATTCTTCCACACCGAGTATCGGCTGAACCACCTGCTGTTCACCTACGACATCCCGGTTGTCGCTGTCATGGACGGCGTCGTGATGGGCGGAGGTGTGGGCATTTCGATGCCGGCGCATATCCGCATCGCCACCGAGCGGACCACTTTCGCCATGCCCGAGACGGGCATCGGTTTGTTCCCCGACGTGGGCGGCGGCTGGTACCTGCCGCGCCTGCCGGGCAAGGCGGGGCTTTGGCTGGCCCTGACCGGCGCGCGGATCAAGGGCGCGGACTGCATGCGCCTTGGGATCGCCACCCACTTCGTCGAGTTCGGCGCGGTCGAGGGCCTGAAGAAGGCGATCGTCGCCGACCCGCGCCGGATCGACGAGACTCTCCGCAAATACCGCTCGGACGCCGGCAAGGCCTCGCTGTTGGGCTTCGAACAGGATTTGAACCGGCTGTTCGTGGGCGAAAGCGTTGAGGAAATCTTCGAGTTCCTGACCCTCGACTCCAGCGACTGGGGCAAGGCGCAGTTGGAGGTCATGAAGACCAAGTCGCCCCAGACCCTGAAGGTCGCGTTCGAACAGCTCAAGCGCGGCGCGGCGATGGAAGACTTCGCCGACAACATGGCCATGGAGTACCGCATCGGCTCCCGCGTGGTGATGAAGCACGACTTCATCGAGGGCGTGCGGGCCGTAATCGTCGACAAGGACAACGCGCCGCGCTGGTCGCCCGCTCGCATCGAGGACGTCACCGATGCGGCCCTTGCCGAAATCTTCGCGCCGTTGCCGGCCGATGAGGAATGGACACCGCTGACGTAGCGGATGTCGTGCGCTAACCTGTCGGCAAGAAGAACACGTCGGTTCGGAAGGAACGCCATGCGTAAGCCGCTTCTAAGTCTCGTCGCCGTGCTGGGGCTCGCCGCCTGCGCCACCGAGCCGATGATGGGGCCGCCACCACCTCCGCCGTCAGGGCCGGTTGCGATCGCTGTGCCCGCCAATATCGCGGCTGCGCTGAGCGACCCGTCGCGTCCTGCGGCCGACATGGTTCGCGACAAGGATCGCCACCCGGGCGAGATCCTTGCGTTCGCCGGCGTGAAGAGCGGCGCGAAGGTCGCGGACTTGATCCCCGGCGGCGGCTACTTCACGCGGATTTTCGCCAAGGCGGTCGGTCCCAAGGGCAAGGTCTACGCCTATGTCCCCGATGAACTCACCAAGCTCGCCAAGCGCGAACCGGCGGTCAACGCCATCGCGCGTGACCCTGCCTATTCCAACGTTCAGGTAATCTTGAACACGTTGCCCAACTTCGGCGCGCCCGAGAAGCTGGACCTTGTCTTCACCGCTCAGAACTACCACGACATGCACAACAAGTTCATGGGCCCCGCTGACCTCGGCGTCGTAAATCGGCAGGTCTTCCGCGCGCTGAAGCCGGGCGGCGTCTATCTGGTCCTGGACCATGTCGCCGACGCAGGATCGGGTCTGCGGGACACCGAAACCCTCCATCGGATCGATCCCGCGGTGGTCAAGGCAGAGGTTACGGCCGCCGGCTTCATCTTCGAGGGCGAGACGCGCGTGCTTCGCAACCCGGCTGATCCCCGCGCTGCAAACGTCTATGACGCCGGCATTCGCGGGAAGACCGACCAGTTCGTCTACAAGTTCCGCAAGCCTGCGCGCTGAGAAACGTCGAACAGGACCAACGATAAGAGCCGCGCCCATGAGGCGCGGTTCGCTTTTGCAGGGAGCACCAGATGACGCGTATCGCCTTTATCGGCCTCGGCAACATGGGCGGCGGCATGGCCGCCAATCAGGCCAAGGCCCAGCACCAGGTCCGCGCTTTCGATCTCTCAGCGGCTGCGGTCCAGCGGGCCGTAAGCGCAGGCTGCCAAGCGGCCGCATCGGTCGCTGAGGCGGTCGCCGAGGCTGAGGTCGTCATCACCATGCTTCCCGCGGGGCCGCATGTCCGCGCGGTCTATGGCGAGCAAATCCTGAAACATGCGCCGAAGTCCGCCCTGCTGATCGATTGTTCGACCATCGACGTGGACAGCGCCCGCCAGGTGGCGGGCCAGGCGACGGAGGCGGGCTTCCGCTTTGCTGACGCGCCCGTGTCGGGGGGAGTCATGGCGGCCGAGGCGGGGACGCTGGCCTTTATGGTCGGCTGCGCGCTGCGTGATTTCGCCGCAGTCGAAGTCGCGCTTGCGCCGATGTCGCGCATCACCATCCATGCCGGCGACCATGGCGCGGGGCAGGCGGCCAAGATCTGCAACAATATGCTGCTTGGCGTTTCGATGCTCGGGACCTGCGAAGCCTTTGCCCTGGCCGAAAAGCTGGGCCTGGCCGCCGACCGATTCTTCGAGATCGCCAGCAAGTCTTCGGGCCAATGCTGGTCGCTCACGTCCTATTGTCCGGCGCCGGGCGTGGGGCCGCAGACGCCCGCAGATCGCGGCTATGAGGGCGGTTTCGCCTCGGCGATGATGCTGAAGGACCTCAAGCTGGCGCAGGAAGCTGCGGCCAAGGCCGGGGCCTCGACGCCCATGGGAGCGCAGGCCGAAGCCCTGTACGCGCTGTTCGACGCCAACGGCTTCGGCCACAAGGATTTCTCGGCGATCATCGCGTTACTGCGCGGAAGGCTGGCCGATCTTCATTGAATCGGCCAAGAGGCGCTGCTGTGGGGTGGGTATCGAGCAGTTCGATAGGAGCTATCTGACCTTTCGATTTGCTAGGTAAACGCCCTTAGATAGACACTGCGGGCGACAGGTGCGAAAAGCCAAGCCTGGACTTAGGGGATCGCCAGCTCAACGGGGCGGCGGTTTAGAGATCGACATGGACTACAAAGCCGCGTTCCGCAGCGCCGTCGCTCAGATCCGCGAAGAGGGTCGCTACCGGGTGTTCGCCGACCTGAAGCGACAGCGCGGCCAGTTTCCGCGCGCGACCTGGACGCGTCAGGACGGCTCGGAACAGGAAGTCGTGGTCTGGTGCAGCAACGACTATCTCGGTCAGGGCCAAAACCCGGTCGTGCTGGAGGCCATGAAGGCCGCCGTCGACGAGCACGGATCGGGCTCTGGCGGTACGCGCAACATTTCGGGCACCAACCACGACCACGTCCTGCTGGAGCAGGAACTGGCGGATTTACATGGCAAGGAAGCCGGTCTGCTGTTCACGTCTGGCTATGTCTCGAACGAGGCGACGCTGTCGGTGGTGCAGAAGATCCTGCCGGGTCTCATTATCTTCTCGGACGAACTTAACCACGCCTCGATGATCGCCGGCATCCGCAACGGCGGCGGTCCGCGCAAGGTCTTCAAGCACAACGATTTGGCGCATCTGGAACAACTGCTGGCTGAAGCGCCGGCCGATGCGCCCAAGATGATCGCCTTCGAGAGCGTCTATTCGATGGACGGCGACATCGCCGACCTAGCCGGCACCGTGGCGCTGGCCAAGAAGTATGGCGCGATGACCTATCTAGACGAGGTGCACGCGGTCGGCATGTACGGCCCGCGCGGCGGCGGCGTCGCCGAGCGCGATGGCCTGATGGGCGAGATCGACATCATCGAAGGTACGCTGGGCAAGGCGTTCGGCGTGATGGGCGGCTATATCACGGGCGACGCCGAGGTGATCGACGCCATCCGTCTGATGGCCTCGGGCTTCATCTTCACGACATCCTTGCCGCCGGCCCTGACGGCGGGCGCTCTGGCGAGCGTGCGCTGGCTGAAGCAGCACCCGGAAGTGCGCGAAATCCATCAGGAGCGCGCCGCGACCCTGAAGGCTATGTTCAAGGCCGCTGGTCTGCCGGTGATGGACAGCGTCAGCCACATCGTCCCGGTGTTGGTCGGCGACCCTGTTCACTGCAAGATGATCAGCGACATGCTGCTGGCCGATTTCGGCGTCTATGTTCAGCCGATCAACTATCCGACCGTTCCGCGCGGCACTGAACGCCTGCGCTTTACGCCTACGCCGTTCCATACCGACGACATGATGCGCAAGCTGGTGGCGGCGATGGAAAAGCTCTGGGCCCACTGCAACGTCGCCCGTATGGGCGGTTACGCGGCCTAAGGGGAAAACGCGCACCTTCAGCTTCGGACGCCGCCAGTATCTGCGAGACGAAGAACGCCGCCGGAAGCCGGCGGCGTTCATTTGTTTGCCTGGCGGATCAGCTGCCGCGCCGCACGCCCTTGCCGAGTCCGATCTGCTTGGCGAAGTCCGAGCGGCGCGCCGCATAGGCTGGAGCGACCATCGGATAGTCCGGCGGCAAGCCCCATTTGCGGCGATAGTCCTCGGGGCTCATGTCATAGTGCGAGCGCAGATAGCGCTTCAGCATCTTCAGCCTTTTGCCGTCCTCCAGGCAGACGATGTAGTCGTGCTGCACCGAGCGGCTTACCGGCACCGCAGGCTTGGCCTTTTCGGCGGGGCGGGGGGCTTCGTCGCCGTTCTTGAGGCTGGAAAGCGCTGCGTGGACGGTTCTGATCAGCTCTGGAATCGCCGACTGAGAGACGGTGTTCTGGCCGACATAGGCGGCGACGATCTCCGCGCTGAGCCCAAGGATGTCGACGTCGTCGGTGATCGCTCCTGTACTTCCGCCGCCCTGAGACGCCATCAGATTCCCCATTTTCGTTGTTGTCGTACGAACTCACGCAGGGGGCAGACGCGCCCTGCGGGTCGTAAACGCGCGACATCCCGTGTGGTTCCGAGATTGATCGCCGCGCCTATCCCGTTAAAGAAGGCGCCTCTGCCGACTCCCCGCAACGCCAGGAGAGCGTGATGACCCAAACCGACCTCAACGCCTTTTTCGGCGCGGACCTCGCCAAAGCGGACCGCGACATTTTCGATCGGATCGGTCGGGAGCTGGGTCGCCAGCAGAACCAGATCGAGCTCATCGCCTCGGAGAACATTGTCTCCAAGGCCGTGCTGGAGGCTCAGGGCTCGATCCTGACCAACAAGTACGCCGAGGGTTATCCAGGCAAGCGCTATTATGGCGGCTGCGAGTATGTTGACGAGATCGAAACGATCGCCATCGAGCGCGCCAAGGCGTTGTTCGGAGCGGCCTTCGCCAACGTTCAGCCCCACTCCGGCTCACAGGCCAACCAAGCCGTGTTCATGGCCCTGTTGCAACCTGGCGATACGTTCCTCGGCATGGACCTCGCCGCCGGCGGCCATTTGACGCACGGCAGCCCGGCCAACCAGTCGGGCAAGTGGTTCAAGCCGATCTCCTACACCGTCCGTCAGCAGGATCAGTTGATCGACTATGACGGTGTGGCCGAGGTCGCACAGCGCGAGAAACCCAAGCTCATCATCGCCGGCGGCAGCGCCTATAGCCGTGAGATCGACTTCGCGAAGTTTCGCGAGATCGCCGACTCGATCGGCGCCTATCTGATGGTCGACATGGCCCACTACGCCGGGCTGATCGCGGGCGGCGCCTACGCCAACCCGATCCCGCACGCGCACGTCGTCACCACCACCACGCACAAAACGCTGCGCGGCCCGCGCGGCGGCATGGTGCTGACCAACGACGAAGCGATCATCAAGAAGGTCAATTCGGCTGTGTTCCCTGGCCTGCAGGGCGGTCCGCTGGAGCACGTCATCGCCGCCAAGGCCGTGGCGTTCGGCGAGGCGCTGCAGCCGGCGTTCAAGGCTTATGCGCATCAGGTCGTCGCCAATGCGCGCGCGCTGTCCGAAGCCCTGTTGAAGTCCGGCGTGAACATCGTCTCGGGCGGCACCGACAGCCACCTGATGCTGGTCGACCTGCGTCCCAAGGGCGTGACGGGCCGTGACGCCGAGCACAGCCTCGAGCGGGCCTATATGACCTGCAACAAGAACGGGGTGCCCTTCGACACTGCGCCGTTCACCATCACCTCGGGCATTCGCCTGGGCACGCCGGCGGGAACCACGCGCGGCTTCAAGGAAGCCGAGTTCACGCGCGTGGGCGAACTGATCGGCGAGGTGGTCAACGGTCTGTCGGCCAATGGCCCCGACGGCAACGCCGAAGTCGAGGCCAAGGTGCGCGAGGAAGTGCTGGCCTTGACGGCTCGCTTCCCGATCTACAACTAATAGCGGGATAGCGCCGCGGAGGGGGCTAGATCATGCGGTGCCCGTTCTGCGGCCATGCCGAAAGCCAGGTCAAGGATAGCCGCCCGTCGGAAGACGGCGCGGCTATCCGTCGCCGCCGGATGTGCCCGGAATGCGGCGGCCGTTTCACGACGTTCGAGCGTGTGCAGCTCCGCGAGCTCATCATCGTCAAGCGTTCTGGGCGACGCTCGCCGTTCGATCGCGACAAGTTGGTCCGTTCCGTCGGGCTGGCTACTCAGAAGCGGCCGGTGGATCCCGAGCGGGTCGAGCGGATGATCAACGGCATCGTTCGACAGCTCGAAAGCATGGGCGAGACCGAACTTCCGTCTTCGACGGTTGGGGAAATGGTCATGAAGGCGTTGAAATCGCTCGATGACGTGGCCTATGTCCGTTACGCGTCCGTTTACCGGGATTTCAAGGAAACCAGCGACTTCGCCAAGTTCCTCACCGAGGAAGGTCTGAGCGACGGCGGCGAAGAAGAGCCATAGTCCGTTAATCCTGATGTGTGTTTGTAGGATCGCGCGGCGCGCGCGGCCGTGGAGAATTGAGCTAGATGGTTGAAGACAACATCCGCCTGCTGATCGTGGAGGGCCGAAGCCATTCGGGGATCTCCGACGAACTGCTGCGCGGAGCAACACAGGCCATTGAGGCGCAAGGCGCCGAATACGATGTCATCACCGTGTCCAGCGCGTTGCAGATCCCGACCGTGATCGCCATGGCGGAGGACGCCGGTCACCGTCCCGTAGGCGTTCGCTACGACGGCTATGTGGCGCTCGGCGCCGTGATCCGTGGCGAGACCTACCATTTCGAGCTGGTCGCCAACGAGACTGCGCGCGGCCTGCAGGACCTGGGCGTCGCCAAGCGTCTGGCGATCGGGTTTGGAGTTCTGACCGTCGATGACGAAGCCCAGGCCTGGGCTCGGGCTCGGCTTAGTGAAGGTGATCGGGGCGGCGCGGCCGCCAAGGCTTGTCTGGAGACCATCGCGCTGAAGCGTCAGCTGCTGGGGCAGGCCCGATGAGCGGTAACCGAATCCAACCGCGCTCGGTGGCCCGTCTGGCTGCTGTGCAAGCTCTGTACCAGATGGAAGTGTCGGGCGCGGGCGTCGACTCCGTGATCCGCGAGTTCGGCGAGCATCGCTTCGATCGTGATGTCGAAGGCGAGCAGTTGGCCGCCGCCGACGAAACCTTCTTCGCCGACCTGGCGCGCGGTGTGGTGGCCAACCAGGCCAAGATCGACCAGGGCATCGTCAAGCGCCTGGCCTCTGGCTGGCGGTTGGAGCGACTGGACGCCACGGCGCGCGCGGTGCTTCGGGCCGGCGCCTTTGAGTTGATGTACCGCTCGGACGTTCCGACCGAAGTGGTCATCAATGAATATGTTGAGATCGCGAAATCCTTTTTTGAGGGTCCTGAGTCAGGCTTCATCAATGGCGCCCTCGACGCGATCGCCCGTGATGCACGAGACTGACGAAGAAGACTGGTTCGCTGAAGACGACGCGGCGGTCGCCACGGCGGCGCCGGCGACTGAATTTGACCATATCGAGCGCCTGCTGCGCCCGTTGACCCGCGGCGACCCGGTGGCGCTTGACCTGCTGGACGACGCCGCCGTTTTGCCGTCGCGGCCCGGCTACGATCTTGTCGTGACAAAGGACGCCATGGTGGCCGGCGTCCACTTCCTTGCGGAAGAGGCGCTGGACGTGGTCGCGCGCAAGCTGCTCCGCACCAATCTCTCCGATCTCGCCGCGAAAGCCGCTGAGCCCTACGGTTACTTCCTCGCCGTGGGTTGGCCGTCTGGTTCGGACGTCACCTCGCGGGAGACCTTCGCGCGCGGCTTGGCCGAGGACGGCGCGCTGTTCGACATCTCGCTGCTGGGCGGGGATACGGTGACGACTTCTGGTCCCCTCGTGGTCTCGGCCACGCTTCTGGGCTGGGTTCCGGAAGGTGAAGCGATCCTGCGTCGCGGCGCCAAGCCGGGAGATCGTCTGATGGTCTCAGGCACGATCGGAGATGGTTGGCTCGGTTTGCTGGCTCAGTGGGGCGAGGTCCTGGACGCCGACGGCGCCATGCTTCGCCGGTACCGCCAGCCGGAGCCGCGCGTGACGCTGCGGGAGGCGATGCGAACCCACGCCAAGGCCGCCGCCGATGTTTCCGACGGTCTCCTGGCCGACAGCAGCCATATCGCCAAGGCCAGCGGCTGTCGGGTGAGGGTCGACTTAGAGCGCTTGCCGCTGTCGCCCGGCGCTCAAGCCTGGCTGGAGCAGCAGCCCGAGCAGGTCGAGGGGCGGATTTCGCTGGCGTCGGGCGGTGACGACTATGAAATCGTCTGTGCGGTTGACCCGAACGAAGCCTGGGCGTTCCGCGTCGCAGCCGCCGCTGCGGGAGTGAAGGTCAGCGAGATCGGCGAGTTCGTGGAAGGCGAGGGGGTCTCAGCCTACTACAAGGGTCGTGATGTCACGCCCTCACGCCTGGGTTGGCTTCACGGTTAGGCTAATTTCAAGGCCTTTGGCTTAATGGCGTAAGCCATGATCGCTCGCACCTCGCTCTCGCGCCGCTTCCTGGTCGCCGCCGTGTTCGGCGTCGTCGTCCTGTCCTCGGTCTCGGCGCCGGCCATGGCCTCCGAGAAGAAGGAAGGCGGCGAGCAGGCTTTGGACCCGACATACAAGCTGGGATCGATGACGATCCCGATCATCGCCAATGGCCGGATCGTCAACTACGTCTTCGTGGCGATGAACCTCAAGCTGGCGTCCGGCGCGGATGCTTCCTCCTTCAAAGACAAGGAGCCCGCCCTGCGCGACGCTATCGTTCGCGCGGCCTATAAGACGCCGTTCACGCGCGCCGATACCTGGAAGGAAGTCGATGGGGACCGCCTGAAGACCTTCGTCCTTAGCCAGTGCTCGGCGCTCTTCGGCAAGGGCAAGGTGGCGTCCGTCGAGATCGTCAAGCAAATCCCCCGGCAGCAGTTGATGCCGCCCAAGGCGGGCGCCGTACGGCCTGCCGAAACCGAGTCGCCGCGTCCCTAATTTCTGCTCCATAGCGGCGCTTTGTGCGTCCAAAGGCTTGCGCCGACACGGGTTGCGCGCCTCCCGGCCATCTGACAGTCTCATCCGGATGACGCCGTTATCGGCGTCATATTTCAGGGAGCATCGAGGGGATACGAGGCCATAAGGCCCGCCCGTCGATCCGGGTGGCGGCTTTGACATGCGTCATTCCGTCTGCGCCCGGACCGGCGTCCCCTCGTGATTGAGAAACGCGAAGGGGCGAAGAACCTAATGAGTGTTTGGCTTTATCTGGCCATCGGGGCCGGGCTTCTGGCGGTGCTATATGGCGCTGTGCAGACGGCTAGTCTGATGCGGGCTTCGGCTGGCAACGCACGTATGCAGGAGATCGCCGCGGCGATCCAAGAAGGGGCTCAGGCCTATCTGAACCGCCAGTATACGACCATCGGGATCGTTGGCGTGGTGGTGATCGCCGCTCTGGCGTTCTTCTTCAAATCTTGGGAACAGCCCGTGGGCTTCGCGCTCGGCGCCACGCTCTCGGGAGCGGCGGGCTTTGCCGGGATGCTGATCTCGGTGCGCGCCAATGTGCGGACCGCGCAAGCCTCTTCCGAGAGCCTGGCGAAGGGTCTTTCGATGGCCTTCACCTCCGGCGCTGTGACCGGCATGCTGGTGGCTGGCTTCGCGCTGTTGGGCGTGGCGGGCTACTATTACGTGCTGCTCGCGACGGGTCATGACGCCACCGGCCGTGTGGTCGTCGACTCGCTCGTCTCGCTGGGCTTCGGCGCCTCGCTGATCTCGATCTTCGCGCGTCTGGGCGGTGGCATCTTCACCAAGGGCGCCGACGTGGGCGGCGATCTGGTGGGCAAGGTCGAGGCGGGCATTCCCGAAGATGATCCGCGTAACGCAGCGACGATCGCCGATAACGTGGGCGACAACGTCGGCGACTGCGCCGGCATGGCCGCCGACCTGTTCGAGACCTACGCCGTGACCACCGTCGCGACGATGGTTCTGGCGGCGATCTTCTTCCGCGGGACCGAGGCCGTCAGCGCGATGATGCTGCTGCCGCTGGCGATCTGCGCGGTCTGCATTGTCACCTCGATCATCGGCGCCTTCTTTGTTCGTCTGGGCAAGAGCCAGAACATCATGGGCGCTCTGTATCAGGGCCTGATCGTCACCGGCGTCCTGTCGATCCCGGCCGTGTGGTATGTGATCCACCAACTGGTTCCGACCGCTGTCGAGGTCGGTGGCCGCTCGTACACCGCCGACGCGCTGTTCTATTGCGGTCTGGCCGGTCTGGTCGTCACCGCCGCCATCGTTATGATCACCGAGTACTATACCGGCACGGGCTTCCGACCGGTGAAGTCGGTGGCTCAGGCCTCGGTGTCCGGTCACGGCACGAACGTGATCCAGGGCCTGGCCATGTCGCTGGAGTCCACGGCCCTGCCGGCCCTGACGATCATCGTCGGCATCGTGGTGACCTATAACCTGGCGGGCCTGTTCGGTATCGCTATCGCCACCACGACCATGCTGTCGCTTGCCGGCTTCATCGTCGCGTTGGACGCCTTTGGCCCGGTCACCGACAACGCGGGCGGTATCGCCGAGATGGCCGGCCTACCGCCAGAGGTCCGCGTCACCACCGACGCTCTGGACGCCGTGGGCAACACCACCAAGGCCGTCACCAAGGGCTATGCGATCGGTTCGGCGGGCCTCGGCGCCCTGGTGCTGTTCGCCGCCTATACTGAAGATCTGAAGTTCTTCTCGGCGAACGCCGCGCCGGGCAGCTTCTTCGACGGCATGGGCCCGGTGACCTTCGATCTGTCGAACCCGTACGTCGTGGTCGGCCTGTTGTTCGGCGGTCTTCTGCCGTTCCTGTTCGGCGGTCTGTCGATGACCGCCGTCGGCCGGGCGGCTGAGTCTGTGGTGGCCGAGGTTCGGCGTCAGTTCCGCGAGAACCCCGGTATCATGACTGGCGAGGTGAAGCCGGAATATGGCAAGGCCGTGGACATCCTGACCAAGGCCGCGATCCGTGAAATGATCGTGCCCAGCCTGCTGCCGGTGGTCTCACCGGTCGCGCTGTTCTTCGTGATCCAAGCCATCGCCGGCAAGGTCGACGCCTTCGCGGCGCTCGGCGCCATGCTGATGGGGGTCATCGTCACCGGCCTGTTCGTCGCCATCTCGATGACCAGCGGCGGCGGCGCTTGGGACAACGCCAAGAAGGTGATCGAGGAAGGCTTCACCGACAAGAACGGCGTCTTGCACAAGAAGGGCGGTGAGACCCACAAGGCCGCCGTGACGGGCGACACCGTCGGCGATCCCTACAAGGACACGTCGGGTCCTGCCGTGAACCCGATGATCAAGATCACCAACATCGTGGCTCTGCTACTGCTGGCGGTCCTGGCCCACGGCGGCTGATCTCCCAAGGGACAGCCAGGAATGGAAACGCCCCGGAGCAAGCTCCGGGGCGTTTTTCCATTGTGGGGCGTGTCTCGAGAGCCGGACGCCGCCTAGTAGACGTCTTCCGGATTCAGTTCCTCGGCGGTCTCCGTCTCGCCTCTGGCGGCGCCTCGGCGCTCTGCGCCTTGGAAGTCGTGGTCGATGCGCCGTCGGCGGCAGGGACCGAAGTACGCGTTGACCCGGACGAACGGCCGGGGGTTGTTGATGATCTCGTTGATGCGGTGCATCACGCCGCGCGCCGTCAGCGGCTTGGCGAGGAACTCCGTCACGCCCGCCATGCGAGCTTCGTTCAAGGTGCGTCGTGTCGCGTGCCCCGTCATCATGATGATGGGTGCAAACTTGTTCGGACTGGCGTCCGCCGTGCGGACCCAATGGATGAACCATAGGCCATCGCCAGGCTTCATCATGAGATCGGTGAAAATGATGTCGATCTCATGGGCCTGAAAGATCTTCACGCCCTCGACGCCGTTGTTGGCCTCGTAAATGCGGCGCACGCCGGCGGCCTTCAGGATCGCGCCGACCACCCTGCGCATGTTCACGTTGTCGTCGACCAAAAGGATCGAGACGTCGCGAAAATCCATCCCCTCCACGGTGCGCCTCCCCCTCCGGGCGTGAACCTGCGCCATGAAACCTTGGGCGCGACAATTCGAAGCATCCTATGATCGAGTTGATAGAGTGTTTCGCTCAAGGTTGCTTTCGGCTGACAAGATAGCGAATCCGACCGCTGAAGTAGAAGAACGCTGGGTGACTGACCTGATGCGCATGGATAGTCCGTGTCGACGCGGACGGCGCATCCTGGGCGCAAGACGTCAAAGTATCCTCGCGGGACATACAGAAAAGCCGCCCATCGAGGGATGGGCGGCCCGTTCCAACGGCTCGATGATCGGTCTTGGCTAGCGATTGCCGGGGCGTTGGCCCGGCGCGGTGTCGTCCTGAGGCAGCATGCCGCCCCGACCGACGTTGCCCAGCAGTTGCTCGAGAATGGTCATCTCGCGACCGCGGGTCGGGGTCTCACGGCCGTTGTAGGCGATGACCTTGCCGTCCTGCAGCGTGTAGGTGTTCACCGAGGCGACCTTTTCGTCGGCCGGGTTGAACTTGATCGCCACGACATCGCGCTTGATGACGCGCGGCATATAGAACGCTACGCGGTCGGTGGTCTGGGAGATGTAGTACCAGGTGTTGTTGTCGAAGGTCGACACCGCCGACGGCGAGCCGAGCTTCTCCATCAGGGTGGACTTGCTGTCCTCGCCAACCTTCATCTCCGCCGGCTTGGCCTCGATGGCCTGGAAACCGGAGTAGCTGGTCAGCGGCGTACACGCCGAGGAAGCAAGGGCCAGCGCCAGAACGGCGGCGGCGAAAACGGCGGGGCGAGACATCAAGGCTCCGAACCGGAAAAATGCAGACTTTGACCTATCGCCCGCGCGGGCTTAGTTCAATGCCCGCGTGAAGACGGACTCCGCGCATAGCGGGATGTCGCGGCGAAATCGAGGCGTTTGAATGTTTCTGGACAGATGGCTCAAGCCCAGACCCGCCAAGGTGGCGGGCGGCAAGCTCTATGCGTCCGCGGTCGGGCAGGCTCGATCGGCGATCTTCTACCGCGACCACGGCGTGCGCGACTCGATGGAAGGGCGCTTCGAGCTGTTCAGCCTGCACGTGATCCTTCTGATCGAACGCTTGAAGGGACAGGGTGACGCTGCGGCCGAAACCTCGCAGGCGGTGTTCGACGCCTATGTAAAGGGTTTGGACGATGCGTTCCGGGAGATCGGCGTGTCCGACACCTCGGTCGGAAAGAAGATGAAGAAGCTCGCGGGCGCGTTCTATGGCCGGCTGAAGGCCTATGACGACGCCATCGCCGGTCTGCCGGACAGCGCCGCGACGACCGCCTTTGTCGAGCGCACGGTGCTGGAAGAGCGGGGCGAGGGCGACGCGACGGCCCTGACGGCGTATGTCCTGAAGACCCGTGAAGCCCTGGCGGCTCAGCCGCTGGACGCCCTGCTGCAAGGAGACGTGACTTGGCCGAATCCGTGACGACAGCCTGGCCTTGCGCAATTCCGCTGGCGCAGGTGGACCGCGGCGCGGTGAGCCTTCGGCTTGAACCGTCGGCCGACCAGCGGAAGGCTATCGCCAAGCAGCTGGGCCTAGTCGGCCTTGAGGCGCTGACCGCCGAGGTCCATATGTCCTCCTGGCTGGACGGCGCCACGATCTCCGGCGTGCTTCGCGCCCGGGTCATTCAGACCTGCAGCGCGACGGCGGACGACTTTGAAACGCCGATCGACGCGCGATTCAGCCTGAAGGTTCTGCCGGCCAACAGCCAGAACGCTCCCCAGGAAGAGTTCGGGGATCTCGCCGCCGACCCGGAAGCAGATGACCCGCCCGACGTGCTGGAAGGCGAGACAATCGACGTCTCCGGCTATGTCGTTGAGCATCTGGCTCTGGAACTGGACCCGTTCCCGCGCAAGCCTGGCGCGGTGTTTGTCCAACCGCCCGAACCCACCGAAATTTCGCCCTTCGCCGCCCTGAAGACTCTCAATGTGAAGCGCGAGGAAGACTGAACAAGGCGGCCAATGCGCCTCGTTCTCGGTGGTCGGTGAAATCGTTTCGAGCGCGTCGAGAACGATCTTGTCGCGCCGACTAGGTCCGACTCGACCGCTTGCGTGATAATCACGCGGATGTATCGTCCGCCGCCTTGAGGGCGGCGCGACCGCCTGCCGGAGCTCACAGCGCCACGTGTCTCAATCCGTAGTCATCTCTGTCGACGCCATGGGCGGCGACCACGGCCCTTCCATCGTGGTGCCTGGCATCGCCCAAGCGCTCCAGGCCCTGCCGGGCGTGCGATTCCTGCTCCACGGCGACAGCGCCGCGATCGAGTCGGAGTTGGCCAAGTGCCCCGCCGCCAAGGCGGTCAGTGAGGTCCGGCACTGCGAGAAGTCGATCGGCATGGACGAAAAGCCGGCTCAGGCCATGCGTAGAGGCAAGGGCTCGAGCATGTGGAACGCCATCGAGGCGATCCGCGAGGGGCAGGCGCAAGCGTGCGTTTCGGCGGGGAATACGGGCGCCTTGATGGCGATTTCCAAGCTGATCCTGCGCATGGGGGCCGAGCTTGAGCGTCCCGCCATCGTCGCCAATTGGCCGACAATGAAGGGCGTCACCACGGTTCTGGATGTCGGCGCCAATGTTGAAAGCGACGCGGCCCAGCTCGTCGAGTTCGCCATCATGGGCGCGGCGTTCCACCATGCTGTCCATGGGGCCAAGCGTCCGACGGTCGGCCTGCTGAACGTCGGCTCCGAGGACCAGAAGGGCCACGAGGAGGTGCGCGAGGCGCATGCCATCCTGCGCGAAACCGCGCTGGATTTTGACTATCACGGCTTCGTCGAGGGCAACGATATCGCCCACGGCACGGTGGATGTCGTCGTCACCGACGGCTTCACCGGCAATGTCGCGCTGAAGACCGCAGAAGGCTTGGCGCGGTTCTTCACCAACGAGATCAAGTCGACCCTGACCTCGGGACCGCTGGCCATGCTGGGCGCCTTGATCGCTTCGGGCGCGCTCAAGAAAATGCGCCACCGTCTTGATCCCAGCCGCGTGAACGGGGCCCCGCTGCTGGGCCTGAACGGCATTGTGGTCAAGAGCCACGGAGGTGCGGACGCCAACGGCTTCGCCTCCGCCATCCGGGTGGCCACTAATCTTGCGCGGAGCGACTTCCGCGCCGAGATCGACAGGAATCTAAAGCGCTTGACCGCGAACGCGGCGACGGCTGCGCCCGCTGGCGGGCAAGGTCCTGGCGCGGACGCGCAGGGAGCGATCGAGTGAGCGTTGTAAGAAGCGTTGTAACGGGGGTGGGCGCCTATCTGCCCCCCAAGGTCGTAACCAACGACGATCTCGCCAAGTTCGTCGATACGAGCGACGCTTGGATCGTCGAACGGACTGGCATTCGTCAGCGTCACCAGGCCGCAGACGATCAGCCAGTCTCGGACATGGCGTTCGAAGCGGCCAAGGAGGCCTTGGCGGCGGCCGGCAAGACCGCCGCTGATGTCGACCTGATCATCGTGGCGACCACCACGGGCGACCTGACCTTCCCCGCGACCGCTACGATCGTCCAGCGCAAGCTGGGCGCGCCGGTCGGCGTCGCATTCGACGTCCAGGCCGTCTGCTCCGGCTTTGTCTACGCGATGAGCGTCGCGGACGGTTTTGTGGCGCGAGGCCACGCCAAGTGCGCGCTGGTGATCGGCGCCGAGGCCATGACTCGCCTGATGGATTGGAGCGATCGGGGCACCTGCGTCCTGTTCGGGGACGGCGCGGGCGCGGTCGTCCTGGAGCCGGGGCAGGGCGAAGGGACCACCGCGGATCGGGGCCTTCTCGGGTTCGCTTTGCGTGCGGATGGGACCAAGCAGGACCTGCTCTATGTCGACGGCGGGCCGTCGACGACCGGCACGGTTGGCAAGCTCCGCATGGTGGGCAATCAGGTCTTCAAGCACGCTGTCGTCAACATCTCCGAGGCCATTCGCGCGGCCGCCGAGATCGCTGGCGTCTCGATAGCCGATGTCGACTGGTTCATCCCGCACCAAGCTAATCAGCGCATCCTGCAAGGGGTCGCGCATAGGTGTGGCATCGACGAAGAGAAGGTCATCTCGACCGTGGCGATCCACGCCAATACGTCCGCCGCCTCAATCCCGCTCGCTTTCGCGCACGGGATCAAGGACGGGCGCATCAAGAAGGGCGATCTGCTGCTTCTGGAGGCCATGGGCGGCGGATTGACTTGGGGTGCTTGTGTCGTGCGGCTCTAGGAGCGTGCCTCTATAAGCCTTGCGCAATCTTCGTTGGCGGCATGAACTCCCGCCGTTGAGTCTTTGACTTCATGCGGTAATCGCGGCATGAGGTCGTCGGTGAACCTGGGCGCGGCCTGTTGAGGGCGGCCGCAATATGCCTGGGCTCGCCGCGAGTGCTCCATCTGGGGCGGTCTTCAGATCGCTCCTATACGCGTGAAGGGGGTTGCATGAAGGGCGCTACTTTGACCCGGGCCGACCTGTGCGAGGCGGTTCATGAGGAAGTCGGGCTGACCCGCCAGGATTGTGCGGGGCTGGTCGAGCGCACCCTCGATCTGGTCGCCGAAGCGCTGGAGCAGGGCGAAACCGTCAAGCTCTCCGGTTTCGGCGTTTTCCAGGTTCGCGCCAAGCGCGCGCGAATGGGCCGTAACCCCAAGACCGGTGAACCCGCCGAGATCGAGCCGCGCCGCGTGATCGGCTTCCGGGCCTCTCAGGTCATGAAGGCGCGTATCGATCGCGCTCTGGGCGGCTAAGGATCGTTTGCGGTGGCGAAGGGGCCTAACGCCTTCCGCACGATCTCCGAAGCGGCCGAGGAGCTGGGCGTGCCTCAGCACGTGCTCCGCTTCTGGGAAACCAAATTCTCGTTCATCCGACCGATGAAGCGCGCGGGCGGCCGTCGATTCTATCGCCCGCAGGACATCGCCGTGCTGAACGGTGTCCGTACCCTGCTGCACAGCGAAGGCCTGACGATCAAGGGGGTGCAGAAGCTGCATCGCGATCACGGCTTGGCGCAGGTGATCGCCGCCGGGATCGGCTCCAACGGCTCGGCCAGCCTGGACGCCGATTTCGACTATCAGGCGCCGCGCCAAAAGACCGCGTTGGTGGGAGAAGCGCGGGGGCGCCTAGCCTTCGCGCTAGCCGACCTGACCGCGGTCAAATCGAGACTCGACGGTCTTTTGACGCGCGGTTGATTTCTGCCGAAATCGCTGTTGCCCAAGCCGGGAGCGGCGCCTATAAGGGCGCTCCTTCCGCGTCGGAGCGTGGCGCAGCCTGGTAGCGCACTTGACTGGGGGTCAAGGGGTCGCAGGTTCGAATCCTGTCGCTCCGACCATTTCCTTCGGGATACCGTGGAAGATCAAAGGCCGCCCGAAAGGGCGGCCTTTTTCGTATAGTCCCAAGTGGGGTGCGTGATCACGCGCGTTTAGCGCTGACCGGTATCGAGGGGCTGATCGGCCTTGCCCATCCAAGAGATCAGCGGAATGACCGGCAGGATCCAGCCCAGGCCCAGCGCCACGAAATAGACGAGATGGATGAAGCGGTTCTGCGGCAGGTGATCGTAGAGGCTCGTGAAAATCCAGATCCAGGCGAAAAGAATCACCAGGACGCCGATAGAACCGATCAGCTTTCGAAGTCGGGCCGGGATCATGCGGGGCTGTGCGTCGGAAGAGGTCACGCGGGTCTCCGGATAAGGCCGAGCACGGCCAGGAACATGATCGCGCCGACGCTCGAGACGACCAGTTCGCCAAAGAAGCCTGGCAGATGCAGGTCGATGCGCGAGGCGATGAACGCTCCGATGAACGAGCCGATCACGCCGATCAAGAGCTTGATGAACAGCGAGTGCCGGCGCGCCAGAACAATGTCCGCGATCCAGCCCGCGAGTATGCCGATAACCGTCGCGGCGAAAACGCCCATCCCACTCATTTGTGACTCCGGCTGATCGCCTGTCCGCGATCTTTCGCACGAAGCGTCGCCTCCGTCATGTCGGGCGACACAGACATTGATGCCCGCACATCAGGGGCGTAGGGAAGAGGTCGCCGCAATTCGGCCCACAAGTGGCGCTTTTCCGACCCTATGACGTCTTTCCTGCGTTCCGACCGCTCGCGTCCTGTCGCGATCTGGCTTTTCTTCGTCGCCGCCATGGTGTTCGCCATGGTCGTCGTGGGCGGGGCGACCCGCCTGACCGACTCTGGCCTTTCGATCACGGAGTGGAAGCCGATCCTGGGCGCCTTGCCACCGATGTCCGATGACGCCTGGCGGCACAGTTTCGATCTCTACAAGCAGATCCCGCAGTACCATCTGGTCAACCCCGATATGACCCTTGACGAGTTCAAGGGCATCTTCTGGTGGGAGTGGGCTCATCGCCTCCTGGGGCGCGTTGTCGGCGCGGCTTTCGCCATCCCCTTCATCGTATTCCTCATCCGTCGCGACATTCCCCGCCGTCTGGTCTGGCGGTGCGGGGTGATGCTGGCCCTAGGCGGCCTGCAAGGTCTTGTCGGCTGGTGGATGGTGTCCAGCGGCTTGTCCGAAAGGGTCTCGGTCGCGCCGGAACGTTTGATGACGCATCTGGGCTTGGCCTTGCTGTTGTTCGTGGTGCTGATCTGGACCGCGCTGGACGCCTGGAACGGCGCGCCACGGGTCGAGGAGCGCAGCCCCTGGCGAAGCTGGGCGTTGGCCTTTCTCGGGGCGGTTTACTTCCAGAGTCTGCTGGGCGCGCTTGTCGCCGGCAATGACGCTGGACTAATCTACAACGACTGGCCGCTGATGAACGGACGCTTCTTCCCGGCTGACTATGCCGGTGCAGGCTTCTGGGGCACGCTGGCCCATAGCCAAGCGGCCGTGCAGTTCAATCACCGCCTGTTCGCCTACGTGCTTTTCGTTGGCGCGATCGCCATGGCGGTGATCGCCTGGCGCGATCGTACGCTTGTCGTCGATGGCAAGCGCGCCGCGATGGCGGTCGCCATCACCGTCACCCTTCAAGCGGCGCTAGGCGTCTGGACCCTGATGGCGGCGGTGCCGATCAGCCTGGGCGTCCTCCATCAGGCGGGCGCGGCGGTGCTCCTGGCGGTGACGACCATGTTCGCGTGGCGTGTACGCCGGCCCTGATCGGCGCTCCGTAACGTTTCCGGAGCGCCGTCTGTGAGGGGCTAGATCTTGATCGCGCCCCAGGGGCCCGAAATCGCCAGGGTGAAGCCCGGGTTTTGCACGTTGACAAACAGGGTGCCGCCGTCGGGCGAGAAGCAAGCGCCGGCGAACTCCGAGTTGTCCTTATGGACGTTGCGCGCCAGCGTGTAGACCTTGCCTTCAGGCGTCACGCCGCGCAGGTGATTGCGTAGGGTGTCCGAATAACGGTCCTCGCAAATGATGACGTGGCCCCACGGCGCCACCACCAGATTGTCAGCGTAGTCGAGCACGCGGGTGTTCTGGCTTTCGACGAACAGCTGCAGCTTGCCCGGCTGGTCCGCCTCACCCGGCTGGCCCTCGAAGGCGCTGGGGACATAGCGGAAGATCTGGCCCGCGCCCTTGGGACCGCCCGAGGTGGCGGTGAAGTAGAGCTCTCCCTTACCGAAAAACAGGCCTTCGCCTCGGCAGACGATCGCGGCGCCGGCCTTGTGGCCGCGGCGCCGCAGGTCGTCATGCGGATTGTCGACGCCATCGAGATCGATCCACCGCACCGCCTTCCAGCCACGCACGGGGAACGATTGCTCCTTCTGATTACGGGTGTCGCCGCCTTCGGGCGCATCGACCAGGCCCAGGGCCTGCAAGCGACCGCCGGCCGCCAGGTTGCGCCGGTCGTTGGGCAGGAAACGGTAGAAGAGGCTGTCGGCGACATCTTCGGTCAGATAGACGACGCCCGTGCGCGGATCGATGCAGGCCGCCTCGTGCTTGAAGCGGCCAAGACCCGTAAGCGCGACCGGTTCGACGAGGCCGACATGCGCGCTGGGCGCCTCGAAGACGTAACCGTGACTTTTGCCGACCTTCTCGCCGGCGTTGATCGTGGTCTCCTCGCAGGTCAACCACGATCCCCACGGTGTCACGCCGCCGGCGCAGTTCACCAGCGTCCCGGCGATGCTCATGTGCTGGCGCTCGGTCTGCCCGGTCTTGAGATTGTAGAGCTGGGTCGTCGTGCCGCCCGGGAGCGGCGCGGCGTCGCTTCCAAAATCCCAGATGCGGCTGCGGTCGATCCGGTCGAGGAACTGCTGACGCGCGCCGAACGGTCCCTCTGCAACGTCCGAGACCGACATTTCGTGATTGCGGACCAGCAGGATCTTGTCCTCGCCGGCGGCGAAGCAGCCCATGCCGTCGAACTTGCCTGGCAGGATCAGACCATCACTCATCGTCTGGCCGACCTGCGCGATCACGCGGTAATGAAAGCCGGCGGGCAGATCGATCATGCCCTTCGGATCGGTGACCAGCGGGCCATAGCCCGTGACCTCGTTCAGGTAGGTCTCGGCCGGCGACGCGCCGTCTTGGGCCCGGGCCGCGAAAGCCCCAAAGGCGATGCTGGTGGCGGTGGCGCTCAGAAAGGTTCTACGGGATACGGCCATGGGGTGTCCTCGGGGTAGGGGCGCGGGACGCTATGCCGAGGTTTCGTGACAACTCGAATACGGAAATGCGGTATTATAATACCATGTTGTTTATCCAATTGTTTTTAAATAGCTTTTCACAAATTTCTAGATCTTGGTGTTGACAGGGCGGGGCGTGTCGCGTAACAGCCGCCGCTCACGCCGTTGGGGCCTGTTCTACAGGCGCTGACGCACTAGAAATTACGGATCAATCCCATGCAAAAGATCACGGCTTCCCTGAAGCCGGCCGAGGTCGAGAAGAAGTGGATCGTGGTCGACGCCGAGAACGCCGTTGTCGGCCGTCTGGCTTCGTTCATCGCCATGCGTCTTCGCGGCAAGCACCGTCCGGACTACACCCCGCACGTCGATTGCGGCGACTTCGTCGTCGTCATCAACGCCGACAAGGTGAAGTTCACCGGCAAGAAGCTGGACGACAAGGTCTACTATCGTCACACCGGTCACCCGGGCGGCATCAAGGAAACCACCCCGCGCAAGGTGCTGGGCGGTCGTTTCCCCGAGCGCGTTCTCGAGAAGGCCGTTGAGCGCATGCTGCCCAAGGAGAGCCCGCTGGCTCGCAAGCAGCTGACCCATCTGCTCATCTACAACAACGGTGAGCACCCGCACCAAGCGCAAAACCCCGAAGTCGTCGACTTCGCGGGCCGCAACGCCAAGAACATCCGGAGCCTCTAAGCTATGACCGACGCTCAAGGCTTTGACGCGCTGGCCAGCCTGTCCAGCAACCCGGAAGCTGCCGCTCCGGCCGAACCCAAGATCGACGCCCAAGGCCGCGCCTACGCGACCGGCAAGCGCAAGAACGCCATTGCGCGCGTCTGGATCAAGCCGGGCAAGGGCTCGATCACGATCAACGGTCGTGACCAGGAAGTCTATTTCGCCCGTCCGGTGCTGCGCATGATGATCGCCCAGCCGCTGGAAGTGACCGACCGTCTGGGGCAGTTCGACGTCGTCGTGACCGTGGAAGGCTCGGGCCTGTCGGGTCAGGCCGGCGCCATCCGCCACGGCCTGTCGAAGGCTCTGACCTACTACGAACCCGGCCTGCGCCCGGTCCTGAAGCCGCACGGCTTCCTGACCCGCGACAGCCGCGTCGTCGAGCGTAAGAAGTACGGCAAGGCCAAGGCCCGCCGCAGCTTCCAGTTCTCGAAGCGCTAATCGCGACGATTACGTATTTGGGAAAGGGCGCTTCGGTTCGGCCGAAGCGCCCTTTTTCTTGTTCTGTCTCCTGTTCGGATTGGAGTCCGCCATGGCGAACGCTCCCAAGGTCTTCATCGACGGCGAAGCCGGCACCACCGGCCTGCAGATTCGCGAGCGCCTGATCGACCGCACTGACCTGCAACTGATCTCGATCGATCCCGATAAGCGCAAAGACGCCGACGCCCGGGCCGAGATGCTGAATGGAGCCGACGCGGTGATCCTGTGCCTGCCCGATGAGGCGGCCAAGGAAGCTGTTTCGCTGGTCCGCAACCCGAACACAGTGATCATCGACGCCTCGACCGCCTATCGGACGGCGGAGGGGTGGGCCTACGGCTTCCCGGAACTGGACAAGGACCAGCGCGGCAAGATCGCAGCGTCCAAGCGGATCTCCAATCCCGGATGCTACCCGACCGGCGCGATCGCCCTGACGCGGCCGCTGGTCAGCGCCGGTATCCTGCCGCCTGAACTGCCGGTCTCCTACAACGCCGTCTCTGGCTACAGCGGCGGCGGCAAGGCGATGATCGCCGAGTTCGAGGATGAGGGCGCCGCCAACTACACCAAGGTCCCGTTCCGGATTTATGGACTGTCCCAGGCGCACAAACACGTTCCCGAAATGCAGAAGCATGGCGGTTTGTTGACCCGTCCGTTCTTCGCCCCAGCCGTCGGGCGCTACATGCAGGGCATGCTCGTCGAGATGCCGCTGCATTTCGTCGCGCTCCACGGCGCGCCGTCGTTGAGCGCCATCCACGAGGCGCTGTCTGACCACTATGCGGGGGAGCAGTTCGTTGAGGTCGCCTCGCTGGACGAGGCCAAGGCGTTGACCTCCCTCGATCCGGAAGGCCTGAACGGCACAAATCGGCTCAAGCTGTTCGTATTCGGGTCGGACGCCAGCGGGCAGGCCCGCCTGGTCGCCTTGCTCGACAATTTGGGCAAGGGCGCGTCCGGCGCTGCCGTTCAGAACCTGAACATCGCCCTTGGCCTGGACGAGGCGGCCGGCCTTTAGGTCCGACTCAGACCCGCCAGCGGTAATGGCCGGCGGGTTTGTGCAGCTTGAAGCGCCATAGGGGCTCTTCCTTCACGCCCTCGCCGATGTTGTGCGCGACGCGCACGGCGTCAGGCCCGCTGACGGCGACGCCCAGATGCGGACGCCCGCCCGTCAAGCGCCAGGTCAGGATGTCGCCGGGCGCGACGTTCTCGAAAGCGTCGCCACCGAAAAGCCGAGAGGCGGGGAGGGGAAGCCTGGCCTTCTGGCGCACGAGGAACGCCTCAAGGTTCAAGACTCGCCGATGATCGATATTGGCGTCGGGCGAGGTCAGTCCCCATTCTCGACGCGACGGATAGGCGTCGAACGCCGCTTTCATGTCCTCATGCACGCGTTGCTGCAGGTCGATGTCCCAGGCGTCGCGAGCGGCGCGGATCAAGACGTCGGAGCAGACCCCGCTGGTCCGCAGGACGTCGCCGTTCGGATAGCCGATCGATCGATAGCTGGCGTCGTAATCCACCGTGACGCCGACCTGAGCCCGGGCTGCGGCGGCCAGCTTACGACCGGCGTCCGGGATCAAGGCGTAGCCGGGCGCCGCGCGCACCAGAAACGGTGCGGCGGCGAACATCCCGAGGGCGGTCCGACGACTAAGCGAGAGCATGGTGCGGTAGCTTGGCCACGATCCTGGCGACTTTTGGGCGAACTTGGTTCGCCTTCGCCGCTATAGAGAAAACCCGATCAGGATCGTTACGGTTGTGACTTTACGAGCACAAACGAGCCTGGTGCGTCCTCCAGCGGTTTCAACTTGCCCTTGGCGGGATCGCGGGCCGGAACCTGGTCGCCCGAACGCGCCTTCAGCCAAGCGGCCCAGTGCGGCCACCACGAGCCGGGGTGTTCCTGCGCGCCGGCGATCCATTGCGAAACGTCGGCCGGAAGCTGATCATTCGTCCAGTGCTGGTACTTCTTGGCGTCAGGGTGGTTGATGACTCCCGCGATATGGCCCGACCCCGCCATAGTGAAGGTCACCGGTCCGCCGAAGGCTTTGGCCCCCCGATAGACGCTGCGGTACGGGGCGATGTGGTCGTCCTTCGAGGACTGCACATAGATCGGGATCTTGACCTTCGAGAGGTCCAGCCGCTCACCGCCCAGGCTCAGGCGCCCTTGGGTCAGGGCGTTATCCTTGTAGAAGTTGCGCAGATAGAACAGGTGCAGCGCCTTGGGCATGCGGGTCTGGTCGGCGTTCCAGAACAGCAGGTCGAACGGGCGCGGCTCCTTGCCCATCAGGTAGTTGCTGACAAAGAACGACCAGATCAGGTCATTGCCGCGCAGGGCGTTGAAGGTGTCCGCCATCGACTGGCTGGGCAGGAAGCCGCCCGCCTGGTCCATCTGTTGCTCGATGGACTGAAGCCACTCCTCGTTGGTGAACAGGAGCAGGTCGCCGGCCTCGGCGAAGTCCTGCTGGGCGGCGAAGAAGGTCGCGGAATTAATCCGCTTGTCGCCGCGCGCGGCCATGTGCGCCAGGGCGACCGAGAGTAGCGTGCCGCCGATGCAGTAGCCGACGGTGTTGACCCTATCGACGCCGCACTGGGTCATGACCTGCTGGGCCGCGTCGTAAATGCCCTCGAACATGTAGTCTTCGAAGGTCTTGGCTGCGAGCTTCTGATCCGGATTGACCCAGGATGCGACGAACACCGTGAAGCCCTGGCTGGTCAGCCAGCGGATCATCGAGTTCTCGGGCCGCAGATCCATGATGTAGAACTTGTTGATCCATGGCGGGAAGATCAGCAGCGGGATCTCGCAGACGGTCTCGGTCGTCGGGGCGAACTGCAGCAGCTGCAGGATATCGTTCTGGTAGACGACCTTGCCCGGGGCGGTTGCGACATTCTCGCCGACCTTGAACTTTGCGAGGTCCGTCTGGCTGATCGCCAGCTGTCCGCCGCCGCGCTCCAGATCCGCCGCGAAGTTCTGCATCCCGCGCACCAAGCTCTCGCCCTGGGTCTGCACCACCTCGCGCAGGGCGGCGGGGTTAGAGATCAGGAAGTTCGACGGCGAAAACGCGTCGGTCAGCATCTTGGTGAAGAACTCGACCCGGCGCTTGGTTGCCGGATCGACGCCGTCGACCTCGGCGATCAGCCCGTTCAGCCAGTTCGACGAAAGCAGGTAGGACTGCTTCATCAGGTCGAACATCGGATTCGACGCCCAATCCGGATCATTGAACCGCTTGTCGCCCGCCGAAGGCGCGACGACGGGCGTGACCTCTTCACCGGCCGCGCGTCTCGCCGCGTTCTGCCAAAGCTCCATATACTGCCCAAAAAGGTCCGCCTGGGCCCGCATCAGCCGATCGGGCTGGGCCGCGAGGCGGGTCATCACCTCATTTAAGGCCGGGGCGACGTGGAACGGATCGGGCGTGAGGGCGGCGGGGCGGTCGGCCTGGCGCAGCGCGGCTTCGGCGATCGCGCCTTGCGCGGTGACGGCTGCTCGCGCCAGGTTTGCCGACAGGGTTTCGACCATTCTCAGCTGGTCCGGCGACAACATGGACTCAAATGCGGGGAAGGGGGAGGGCTCTCCGCGCGGCGGCGATGGCGGTGGATCGGCCGAATCGGTCCGGGGCGGCGGTCCGGAAGCAGACTTGGCCTTGGGGGGCTTCGTGTCGCTCTTGGGTGACTTTGGGCTCTTGGAAGTCTTGTCCGCCGTGTCGGCGCCTTCGACCTTTGTCGCGGCTTTCTTGCGAGCCTTGGGGGCGGCCTTCGCCGTGGCCATGGGGTTTCCTCCGCTTCGTCCAAAGCTAGTTCTTGAAAAGCGACGCCGAACGCCTTCCGCTCGCCGCGATCATCGCATAAGACCAGAAACAAGATGAACGGCGAAACCCGCAAAATCGTACGGATCGGTTTGATCGTCGGCTTGGCCGCCGGCGCTTCCGCGTGCGCCAGTCCGTTCACGACGAGCCAGGTCGATCCCAGCTCTCCCGTGGCCGCCGCCGCCACGGCCGCGGCCAAGGAAAAGGGGCCTCGCCGGAAATTCTCCGACATCCCCGCGATTCCCAAGGATGTCCCGACAGCCGCCCAGATCCGCGCCACCGTCGCGCGACAGCAAGCCGACGCCGCCGCGCTGGAAAAGGCCACCGCGCCGAGCACCTGGGAACTGAAGGACACCGACGTCTACGCCGCCAAGGCCCGTCGCGAAGTGAAGCCGCCGGCGCTCATCGCGCCGACCGAGGCCGATCGCGCCGACACCGAAGCCTTCGCACGCGCGGCGCGCGGCCGAGCTAGCGCGCCTCCGTCACAGCCCCAATAGGGCGACGGAGGCATAATCTTCCTTTGGCTGGCTTGGCTTGACCCCGCTCGGGGTCTATCCATGCCCGACTTTCGCTCCCAGCGCGCCGACGCGGCGCATAGAGCCCTCATGAGCACCGATTTCCACCGTATTCGCCGCCTGCCGCCCTACGTCTTTGAAGAGGTCAACAAGATCAAGGCGCGTCTGCGCGCCGAGGGGACCGACATCATCGACTTCGGCATGGGCAATCCCGACATGCCGACGCCGCAACATATCGTCGACAAGCTGATCGAGACCGCGCGCGACCCAAAGGCTGGCCGCTATTCGGCTTCCAAGGGCATTCCGGGTCTGCGAAAGGCCATGGCGAACTATTACGGCCGCCGTTTCGGCGTTAAGCTGAATCCTGACACCGAGGTTATCGCCACGCTGGGCTCCAAGGAAGGCTTCGCCAACCTCGCCCAGGCCCTGACCGGACCCGGCGATGTGATCATTTGCCCGAATCCCGCCTATCCGATCCACGCCTTCGGTTTCATCATGGCGGGTGGCATCATTCGCCACGTCCCGGCGCTATCGCCCGAGGAATACCTCTCAAACATCAGCCGCGCCGTGAAGCACTCGGTGCCGCCGCCCAGCGTGCTGATCCTGTCCTATCCGTCGAACCCGACGGCCCAGTGGGTCGACCTGGATTTCTACAAGGACGCTGTCGCGCTGGCCAAGAAGCACGACCTGCTGGTCATCAGCGACGTCGCCTATGGCGAGATCTATTTCGACAACAATCCGCCGCCGTCGATCCTGCAGGTCGATGGGGCCAAGGACATCGCCGTCGAGGTCAACTCGCTGTCCAAGACCTACGCCATGGCTGGCTGGCGGGTAGGCATGGTGGTCGGTAATGCGCGCATTTGCGCGGCCCTCGCCCGCGTGAAGTCGTATCTCGACTATGGCGCCTATACGCCGGTGCAGGTCGCCGCCGCGACGGCCCTGAATGGCCCGCAGGACTGCGTCGACGAGATCAGAGGCATCTACAAGAGCCGCCGCGATACGCTGATCAAGTCGATGAAGTCCGCGGGTTGGGATATCCCGAACCCTCCGGCCTCGATGTTTGCGTGGGCCAAGATCCCCGAACCCTATCGGGAGGCCGGCTCGATGCTGTTCTCGCGACTGCTGATCGAGGAGGCCGGCGTCGCCGTGGCGCCGGGCATCGGCTTTGGCGAATATGGCGAAGGCTATGTGCGGATAGGTCTGGTCGAGAACGAGCATCGCATCCGCCAAGCCGCACGCAACGTGAAGAAATTCATCGCCAACGCCGACTCCATCCTGGCCAAGGCCAACAACAAGATGGAACAGGCCTAAGAAGGCTGCGTCGGACGGCGTAACGAGGATTCGAAGATGACGAACAAGACCTGGCGTATCGGCGTCGCGGGCCTCGGCACCGTGGGCGGCGGGCTTCTGCAGTTCCTCGCGGAGCGTCCAGCCTTCGCGCCGGCGGGTGATCTGGCGGTCGTCACGGCGGTGTCGGCGCGCTCCAAGTCGCGCCCCCGTACGGTCGATATTTCGAGCCTGGCTTGGTTCGACGACCCGGTGGCCCTGGCCGCCTCGCCGGACATCGATATCTTCGTCGAACTGGTCGGCGGTTCCGATGGCCCCGCCAAGGCTGCGGTCGAGACCGCGTTGAAGGCGGGCAAGCCGGTGGTCACCGCCAACAAGGCCCTGATCGCCGAGCATGGGTCCGAACTCGCCGCCCTGGCCGAGGCCACCCATACGCCCCTGCTGTTCGAAGCGGCGGTGATGGGCGGCGTGCCGGCGGTCAAGATGATGCGCGAAGCCCTGGTCGGCGACGACATCGTCTCCGTGGCGGGCATCCTCAACGGCACGTGCAACTTCATCCTGTCGGAGATGGAAAAGACCGGTCGTTCGTTCGCCGACGTGCTGCGCGAAGCCCAAGGCCTGGGCTACGCCGAAGCCGATCCGACGATGGACGTTGGCGGCTTCGATGCGGGCCACAAGGTCAGCATCCTGGCGGCGCTGGCCTTCGGCTGCGCCCCGAACTTTGCGGTTGCTGAGATCGAAGGCATCAGCGAGGTCGACCTGCTCGACATCAAGCTGGCCAAGGATCTGGGATACCGCATCAAGCTGATCGCCGGCGCGGCGAAGTCCGACGACGGCGTCGCCGTGAAGGTTCATCCGTCCCTGGTGCCGCTGGATCATCCGCTCGCCCAGGCTGGCGGCGCCCTCAACGCGCTGTTCATCGAGGGCAAGCGCATCGGCCGGATCTTCCTGCAAGGCCCGGGGGCCGGCGCGGGTCCGACGGCGGCTGCGGTTGCGGCCGACATCGCCGACGTGATGACCCGGGCGGTGCGCCCGGTGTTCCAAGCGCCGGCCGGCGATCTGAAACCCTTCGTCTCCATCGATCCGTCCAAGGCGGTCGGCAAGGCCTATCTGCGCGTGATGGTGCAGGACCAGCCCGGCGTGATCGCGGCGATCTCGGAAACCCTGGCCGAATGCGGCGTGTCGATCGACAGCTTCCTGCAAAAGCCCGTGGAAGGGGCGGGCGGGGTGCCGATCGTGCTCGTTACCCATGCGACGCCGGAATCGAACCTGCTGGACGCGATTAGCCGCATCGAAAAACTCGAGACCGTGCTAGAGCGTCCCCGCCTTCTGCGCGTCGCGCGCATCTAACGACCCGGAAAACTGGGCGACGAAGGCGACATTGGGAACAAGGCCGCTTCGTTCGGAGCGGCCGGGAGAAACGGATGAGTTCGAACACCCTGGACCGTGCTCTGGTCCTGGACGCCGTTCGCGTGACCGAAGCCGCCGCCATCGCCTCTTGGACGATGCTCGGTCGCGGCGATGAGATGGCCGCTGACCAGGCCGCAGTCGACGCGATGCGCAACGCCTTGAATGAGCTCGACATCGACGGCGAGATCGTTATCGGCGAAGGCGAGCGCGACGAGGCGCCGATGCTCTACATCGGCGAGAAGGTGGGCACGGGGAAGGGGCCTCGGATCGACATTGCGCTCGATCCGCTAGAGGGCACGACCCTGGCGGCCAAGTCCCAGCCGAATGCGCTGACGGTGATGGCCTGGGCCCCCAAGGGCACGCTGCTGAACGCCCCCGACACCTACATGGACAAGATCGCCTGCGGTCCGGGCCTCCCCGCCGGCGTCATCGATCTGGATCGCGCTCCGGGCGAGAACATTCTGGCCGTGGCCGAGGCCAAGGGCGTCGCGCCGTCCGAGATCACCGTCTGTGTTCTGGATCGTCCGCGCCACGCCGAGATCATTGCCGGTGTCCGAGCTGCGGGCGCGCGCATTCACCTGATCACAGACGGTGATGTCGCCGGCGTCATCAATACGACCGACCCCTCGACTGGTATCGATCTCTATCTGGGATCGGGGGGCGCTCCCGAAGGTGTTCTGGCCTGTGCGGCGCTGAAGTGCGTCGGGGGGCAGTTCCAAGGGCGGCTGTTGTTCCGCAACGCCGACGAGCGCGCGCGCGCCGCGCGCTGGGGTGTGACCGACCTCGACAAGAAGTACGATCTGCACGAGATCGTCCGTGACGAGGCGATCTTCGCCGCGACGGGCGTGACCCGGGGCGGTCTGTTGGACGGTGTCGTCTATCGCGACGGCTGCGTCCACACCCATACGCTGGTGATGAACTCCTCGACGGGCACCGTCCGTGAAGTTCGCATGAAGCGGAAGGTCTGAAACCGTCCTGTCACGGCCGTCACCTAGATGAGCCGTTCCGCTTTTCGGTTCGAGGAAGAGAATGACTGCTTTTGTCGACCTGGGCGCCTGGCTCGCGGCCGAGCCGGCGGACGCCGCCCTGAAGGACGTGATCACCACCATCGCGGTCACATGCGCCGAGATCAGCGGTGTCGTCGCATCTGGCGCGCTCTCCGGGAGCCTGGGCGCAGCCGGCAGCACCAATGTCCAGGACGAAGAGCAGAAGAAGCTCGACGTGATCACCAACGACATGCTGAGCGAGGCGCTCAAGGCGTGCGGTCCGGTCGCCGGCCTAGCGTCTGAAGAGCTGGAAGAGATCGAGCCAACCGGGCGTGTCGGCGGCTATCTCGTGACTTTCGATCCGCTGGACGGTTCCAGCAACATCGACGTGAACGTGTCGGTGGGGACGATCTTCTCGGTTCTGCCGGCGCCGACCGGCGATAAGCCGACCGAGGCTGATTTCCTGCAACCGGGCCGTAACCAGGTCGCCGCAGGCTACGCCGTGTATGGCCCGCAGACGATGCTGGTGCTGACGTTGTCGAACGGCGTCAACGGCTTCACGCTCAGTGGCGATGGCCGCTGGTTGCTGACCCACCCCAATCTCGCGATCAAGCCGGACACCGCCGAGTTCGCGATCAACATGTCCAACCAGCGCCATTGGGCGCCGCCAGTGCGCCGCTATATCGACGGCTGCCTGCAAGGCAAGGATGGCGCGCGCGGCAAGAACTTCAACATGCGCTGGGTGGCCTCGATGGTCGCCGACGTTCACCGGATCATGATGCGCGGGGGGGTGTTCATGTATCCCTGGGACGCGCGCGAGCCCGACAAGCCGGGAAAGCTGCGTCTGATGTACGAGGCCAATCCTATGAGCCTCTTGGTAGAGCGGGCCGGGGGCAAGTCGATCGAGGGTACGGGAGATATCCTCGACCTCAAGCCCGGGCGGCTGCATCAGCGGGTTCCGGTCATGCTGGGCTCGGCGAACGAGATCGAGATCATCCGCGGGGAGATGCGCGCGGGGTAAGCGGCGTCCGATCTTGTCGTCTCAGCGACGCATGGCTCGAATCCTCGCGACACGCTAGGTTCGTCCGATGCCCGCCGACGGTGTCACCTCCATCGCCTCGAACGCCTTCCTGGGCGTCGATCGCTCCCTGAGTGGTCGAGCCTGGCGCGAGCGACCGGCCGATCTGGCGGTGGTTCGAGAGATCCAGCAACGGCACGGTTTGATTGAGCCGCTTGCGCGCGCCCTGGTTTCGCGCGGCGTCAACCCGGACCAGGCCGAGCACTATCTTCGCCCGACGCTCAAGGCCCTGTTTCCGGACCCGTCCAGCTTCACCGACATGGACCGGGCGGCCGAGATCCTGATCGATGCGCTTCAGCGCGGACGGCCGACCATGGTCTTCGCCGACTACGACGTCGATGGCGCCACCAGCGCCGCGCAGCTGGTTCGCTGGTTCCGCTACATGGGCGTCGAACTGCCGATCTATATCCCGGATCGTCTAACCGAGGGCTATGGCCCGAGCCCGGCGGCCTTCCGTAAGATCCGCGACGGCGGCGCCGAACTCGTCGTGACCCTGGACTGTGGCGCGGCGGCCTATGACGCCATCACTAGCGCTGGTGAGATCGGTCTGGAGGTCGTCGTCATCGACCACCACCTGATGCGCGAGGATCCGCCGGCCGCCGCCGCCGTGGTCAATCCGAACCGTCCCGGATGCCGGAGCGGGCAGGGGGTTCTTGCCGCCGCAGGGGTGACCTTTGTCCTGCTCACGGCGTTGAACCGAGAGGCGCGCAAGCGCGGCCTCTTTACCGATGAGCGGCCGCAGCCAGATCTTCGCCAATGGCTGGACCTCGTCGCCTTGGGTGAGGTTTGCGACGTCACTCAGTTGGTCGGGTTCAATCGCGCGCTGACCGCCCTAGGTCTCAGGACGATGTCGGCCTGGGCCAATCCTGGCCTCAAGGCGCTGTTCGAAGTTGGAAAGGGCTCAGGCGAGCCTTCGGTGTTCCACGCCGGGTTCATTCTTGGGCCTCGCATCAATGCCGGCGGTCGTGTCGGGCGGTCTGATCTCGGCGCCCGTCTCCTGTCCACCGACGATCCGCTCGAGGCGCGCGCGCTGGCTGAGGAACTCGACAGCCTCAACACCGAGCGCAAGGCCGTGGAGGCCGCCGTCGTCGAGGAGGCGGCCGCGATGCTGGAGCGCGGCAGCAACTTCAACCCTGACGCCCCGGTGATCGTGGTGGCGGGCGACGACTGGCATCCAGGCGTGATCGGCATCGTGGCGGGGCGTCTGCGAGAGCGTTATCGCAAGCCGGTGGTCGTGATCGGGGTCGATCGGGCGGCCAATGTCGGTAAGGGATCGGGACGCTCGCAGCCGGGTGTGAACTTGGGCAAGGCGATCCAGGACGCGTTCGAGGCGGGCCTGCTGATGGCCGGGGGTGGGCACGCCATGGCGGCGGGCCTCTCGATTCGGCCCGAGATGATTCCGGAGCTCCGGGCGTTTCTGGAGGAGCGCCTGGCGGATGAGATGGAGGCCGTGGGGGTCGAGGCCGTCGAGGTCGACGCCTTGGTTCAGCCCCGATCGGCGAGTCGGGCGCTGCTGGATGATTTTCAACGCCTTGCGCCGTTCGGCCCGGGAAATCCCGAGCCGCTGTTCGCGCTGACTCAGGTTCGGCCGGAGCGTGTCTCGGCGCTCAAGGGCGGGCACGTGCGCATGGATCTCGTTGGGCCGACCGGAGATCGCATCAAGGCGATCAGCTGGCGCAGCGCCGAGACGCCGCTGGGGCAGCGGTTGCTGGCCGGCGGCGGCCCCTTGGATGTCGTCGGCAAGCTCAAACCTGACGACTATATGGGCCGCAACGGCGTGCAGCTCGAGATCGAGGACGCCCACGATCCGCGAGCGCGCTATACGGACTAGCGTTTTTGGGCGTGACGCCCGCTTTGGGACGCGTCCCAGGGCTATGTTGACGGACTGAAAAAAGTATCTTGGAGCGGGTTGCGCACCCCAAACGGCGCGGCTATACACCCGCTTCCTCGCGGGGCCGTGGTCCCTTCGTCTATCGGTTAGGACGCCAGATTTTCAATCTGGAGAGAGGGGTTCGACTCCCCTAGGGACTGCCACCCGCGAGGCATATAACGGCTACCTTCCGCTCCGGCGGTAAAGTGGTCCCTTCGTCTATCGGTTAGGACGCCAGATTTTCAATCTGGAGAGAGGGGTTCGACTCCCCTAGGGACTGCCATCTCCGGCTGTATCTCAGAATTATTTCCGCATGGTGGCCGCGACGAAATGTCGCGCATCGCCCTTGCGCGCCGTTTTGACGTGATTTCGTCATTGACGGTTCTCCTCACGCGAGAACACTGTTCTCGTAGTGCTCGCTCCGATGGGCTGATTGGGCGAGCCAGAGGGGTGGGATGTCTGGTTACGATTTTGAGGACGCTGCGGCGCACGAGGAGTTCGTGCGCATCAGCGGTAAGGTGAAGTGGTTCGACGCCGGCAAGGGCTATGGGTTCATCGTACCGGATGATCCCGGGCAGACCGGGCTTAAGGACGTGCTTCTGCACGTGACGTCGCTACGCAACTGTGGCCGCGAGACGGCCATGGAAGGCGCCGTCATCGTTTGCGACGTGGTGCGGCGGCCCAAGGGCTGGCAGGTCAGCGAGGTCGTCAATCTCGATGAAACCAGCGCGCCATCGCCGCTGGAACGTCAGCGACGGACCTTCGCCGAGGGGCCGGTGAGGCGTGACGGCTTGCGTGACAGCCATGGTCGCGGCGCCCTGACGCCGGAAGGTCCAGCGGAACACGCGAAGGTCAAATGGTTCAACCGCACCAAGGGCTATGGCTTCGTCATTCGCGACGCCGAGCCTGGCGATATCTTCGTGCATATCGAGACCCTTCGCCGAGGCGGTCTTGAGGACCTGCAGCCTGGCGATGACGTGCTGGTGCGGTTTGCGCGGGGTCCCAAGGGGCTGGTCGTCGCTGAGATCACGGCGGGCGACGCCTGACTTTCGCCGCTTCGTGTTGAAAGCTAGTCTCGTCAGAGACTGGCTTTGCATGAGGTGACGGGTGACCGAGTTGATGATCGAGCGGCGGGCTCTGGTGGCCGGATTGGCGCTGGCCGCCGTTGGCGGACGCTCGGCTTTTGCGGCCAGCAAGCTGGAGACGGTCGAGATCGTCACCAGCCGCGGTCGCGCGCGCTTCCAGGTCGAGATCGCCGCGACAAAGGCCGAGCAAGAGCGGGGCCTGATGTTCCGCAAGTCGCTCGCCCCGGATCGTGGGATGCTGTTCACTTACAAGCGCCCGCAGCCGGCGGCCTATTGGATGAAGAACACGCTGATCCCGCTGGACATCATCTTCATCCAGCCCGACGGCAAGGTGCTTTCGATCGCGCGCAACGCGCGGCCCCATGACCTCACGCCGCTGGCCTCGGGCGGTATGGTGCTGGGCGTCTTGGAAATCGCGGGCGGTCGCGCCGCTCAGCTCGGCATTCTGCCCGGAGATCGCGTGTTGCACCGCATCTTTCCCAAGTGAGCTGCGCGCCTTTGTTGATCCGCGCGCCGAACCCCTGTAGAGCAGCCGCCTGCCGATGTTTCGGAGCGTAGCGCAGCCTGGTAGCGCATCTGTTTTGGGAGCAGAGGGTCGCAGGTTCAAATCCTGCCGCTCCGACCATCGGTAAGGTACTTTGGGAGAGGTCCATGCTGGCCCGCATCTATCGCCCCGCCAAGAACGCCATGCAGTCCGGCAAGGCCAAGACCAAGGACTGGGTGCTGGAGTTCGAGCCGGCGAGCGCGCGCAAGCCCGATCCGCTGATGGGGTGGACGACTTCCAGCGACATGAACGGTCAGATCCGCCTAACCTTCGAGACCCGTGACGAGGCTGTCGCCTACGCCCAGCGCCACGAGATTGCCTTTCAGCTCTTCGAGCCCAAGACGCCGAAGCGCATCCTCAAGGCCTACGCCGACAATTTCGCGGCCAACCGCAAGCAGCCCTGGACCCACTAGGGCGACTGCGGATCCAGCCGGCGAGCGCGCGCCCTTAGCTCAGTTGGATAGAGCATTCGCCTTCTAAGCGAACGGTCGCAGGTTCGAATCCTGCAGGGCGCGCCAATCCCGTACAAAACCCGGCACCGCTAGAGCCGCCGATTCTACGCCGTTGTTCGACGCGATGGTGCGCAGCAGTTCCACCCGCGATCCGCAGATGCGGACCTCCATTGGGGACACCAGTTCAACCTTCTGCGCGACGGCCCGGATCAAGTCGCGCCGATAGGCGCCATCCGCGCTTCTGAACATCTCGCGCGTGGCTTCCGCGAAGCGGCGCAGCAGGTCGGGGGTCAGGGCGGGCGTGATCTTGTCGATCGCCGCCGCCGCCCGTTCAGCGTCGCCCTCGGCCGCGTCGCGGATCGAGGTGAGTTCCGCGATCCGCTGTTTCAGCGTCCGGTCGGTGGGATCCGCGATGCCGTGTTCGATGGACTGGAAGAGTCTTTGAAGGCGCTGGTTGGCTTCTGTCGCCCGCTTGCGCAGGTCGCCGACATGGCGGTGGCGGCGCTCGATCCACTCGGAGCGTCGGTCGAGGATGTTGTCCATCATCGTCGCCAGACGCTCGGGATTGAGCAGGCGATTCTCCAGGTGATCGATAACCGTGGCGTCGAGCATGTCCATGCGCACCGCCATGCCGTCGCAGCCGGCGGTTCCCTGGCGGGCCTTGGTGCAGCAGGTGTAGTAGCGATAGGCGCCGCCCTTGCCGGTGCGCAGGGTCATGGCCTTGCCACATAGGCCGCAGAAGCAGATCCCGCCCAGCAAGATCGGGCTGGTGACGAACCTTGGTGGCATGGCCCTTGGATTGCGCCGCGACATGGCGCGCTGCACGGCGTCGAAGGTCTCTTGGTCGATCAGCGCGGGAACCGGCATGATCACCGCCTCGGAAGCCTCCTTCTGTTCCTGGCTTCTGTAGTGGCGCGTGTTGAACCGGTGCTCGCCGATGTAGCTGGTGCGCGTCAGGGTGTGATGCACCGTGCCGACGCCCCAGCGTCCGCCGCCGCGTGTGTAGATGTGGTTGTCATTGAGATAGGTGGCGATCGCCTTGACGCCCATCGGGCCGCTGCCGTCGATGCCGTTGAGCGCCAGGCGGAAGATCTTGCGTACGGTCTCGGCCCCGATGGGATCGACTTCCAGCCTCTTTTTCACGCGATCGCCACGCTGCTCGGCGGCCACCACGCGATAGCCCAGCGGGGGATGCGAGCCGTTCCAGAAGCCCTGGCGGGCATTCTCCTTCATGGCCCGCAAGGTGTGCTTGGCATTCTCCCGCGACTGGTACTCGTCGAAGAGGTTCATCATCTGCCGCACCATCACCCCCATCGGGTCGTCGCCGACCTCCTGGGTGATCGACACGATGCGCACGCCGTTCTTGGCCAGCTTGCGGGCGTAGAACTCAAACAGGAACTGGTCGCGGAAGAAGCGTGAGAACGAGTGGACCAGGATGACGTGGAACGGCGGCGGCTTGGTCAGGCCGGCATCGATCATTCTCTGGAAGGCCGGACGCTTGTCGTCCGTGGCCGTGTTGCCCGGCTCGATGAACTCCTCGGCGATGGGCCAGCCCTTGGCCTCGCAATAGGCGCGCAGCTGGCGGCCCTGGTCGGGAATGGACAGGTCGCTTTCGGCCTGCCGTCCGGTCGAGACCCGAAGATAGAGCGCCGCGCTGGGCAGGGCGGGCGGAGGAGGCGTCTTGCGTTTGGCCATCGGTCGATTGTCCCTGCGGATCAGGGCAGGGGTCCGAACAGCTCGGCCAGCACCTTCTCCAGATAGGCCTCGGTGATCTGGATTTCGGCCTGGCCAATGGGGACCTGACCGGACCAATCGTCCGTGACCTTGAGGGGGACACGCGGGGAGGGGGGCGCGGGTAGTCGCTCCGGAAATATATTTAGGTAGTCGAAGAAATCAGGGGGCGTGTCAGGCGTCGGAAGCTTCCTGGGCATGCGATAGGCTTGCGCTGATCGCCCACGACCGCAAAGTCGATGTCGCTTCGTTCGTACCCTGGCGTGCAAAGACAGGCGTTCGGCGGTTCCAACGCCTGGCTCCGGCTCGCCTTTCGGCGAGCCTGCGCGCCTTCGGCGTCGGGTGAGCCCCCGGCGGTCACGCTCGGTCCCGCGGCTTTCGCCGCTCCCTCGGGCGCGACCCTGCGGGCAGGCCTTGGCCTGCCGCCGGCGGCTCGACGCCGCTTCCCGCCACGCGCAGTGCGCGGGCTCCTTGCAGGCTTCATCTTGGTGGGCGGCCTGGTGGCCGCGCGGCTTAGGGCTCCGCCCTCGGCGCGCTTCGGATCGGCTTCCGCCCAGCTTCGGCCGCTGGCGCGGCCTGCAGCCGGGTCCCCGCGAAGCCGCCCCTCCGCTTGCACACCCGGTCTCGCCGACGGGCGCCGGGGTCAGGCGCGCCTTTGCGCCTGACCCCGAACCCCTGAGGAGAGACTTCGATGACCGAGCAAGAGCATGTCGCCGCGATCGCGGCCTTGAATGACGCCTGCCGGGCCGAGCCCGGCGCGGGCTGGATGCTAACGGCCGGCGTCCAGGCGCTGGGCGCGGCGGCCGTGGGCCACCTGGTGGCCGCCGTGAAGGACTTCGACGCCTTCACCGACGACAACAACCCCCACGGCGAGCGTGACTTTGGCGCGTTCGAGCTGGGCGGCCAGCGCCTGTTTTGGAAGATCGACTACTACGACCTGGACCTGTGCATGGCCTCGCCCGATCCGGCCGACCCGGCCGTGACCAAGCGGGTGCTGACCCTGATGTTGGTCGAGGAATACTGACGACAAGCGCCGCCGCGCCCGGTGGGCGCGGCGGGCGGCTTACGAACCTTGACCACGGCGGGCCCGGCGCGGCCGATCCTTTGGGATCGGCCGCCTTTTGCTCCGACGGGTCACCGGCGGGCTTGTACTCGCGCGCCGGGCGAGTAGGATTCGACATCGCTGGCGCTCAATCGGTGGATTTCATCATGGTCGAGTGGATCGCGGGCTTGGTGCTGCTCGCCATAGGCATCGCGGGCATCCTGTGGATCGAACGCCGGCGCTTTTACCGGCGCAATCCCGCCGGCCTTCAGGTGTATCGGTCGTTCGGCGCCTCGCTGACGACCGGGACGTTCGAGACCGTGGCGCTGCTGATTTTCAGGCTCGTCGCCCTGGCCGGTCTCTCGGGGCTCGCGCTTGGCGCCTTCAAGACGTTCGGGTGAAAGCTGCTCCCACGCGACCGGCTATGTCATGAGCGAGCGCCTTGATGGGTATGCAGGCGACACGAACCTCAGCGTGACCCTGATCGACCGGAGGTCGCCTGCGCCTTGTTCGAACGCTGAATGGCGCCGGGGGCAATGTCGCGAAGCCCAACCCGGCGCCGCCTTGCGCGTCATCCGTTGACGGCGTCCTTCAGCTGCTTGGCCGGCGTGAAGGCGACCTTTTTGCTGGCGGCGATCTCGATGGTGGCCCCGGTCGAGGGATTGCGGCCGGTGCGGGCGGGCTTGGCCTGGACCTTGAACTTGCCAAAGCCTGGGATCGAGACTTCCTCGCCCTTCACGGCCGCTTCGGTCAGCGACTTGAAGACGCCGTCGATGATGGCCTTGGCCTGGGTCTTGGTCAGCTTGGGTTCGGCGGCGATGGCGGCGTCGACGAGATCGGAAACGTTCATGGCGGCTCCTGGTGTGGGAATCGAAAACCCGAGCCTGCTTCGCCTCGGCGAGCCTGTCACCTTTCGTCGTGGCCGTAGGTCGCCGCCTCGATTTCATCGAGCACAGCCAGGTTAGCGCGCTCCCACCCGTCGGCGCCCGTGCGTAGGGCCTCCCGAACCTTGGCGATCCAGGCCGCGTCGGTCACGGGGTTCTCGGCCAGCCGGCGCAGGGTCTCAGGCGAGATCTCACCCTCCGCAGTCGACAGGTGTAGCGCTTCGTCTTCAGCGGCGGCCTCGGCGTCGCTCTCACCCCGATCGGAGACGGCCAACGCTTCGCGACGGAGGGGCGGGCGCAGCTTGGTCTCGTCGAGCGGCCAGGTGCGCCAAATGTCCTCGCGCGAGACGCCTCGCGCCTTGGCCCGGTGGCGCGCGACGGCGTCCATCATGGCCGGGTCAAGGGCTGGCCGGTTCCAGGACTGAGCGCCCATCAGCATCATGAAGGGTTCTGGATGGGTGAGCACGGTGTAGACGCGATCGACCACTTCGATCATCAGCGCCTTCATCTCCTCGTCGTCCAGTCTCGAAAGGCGCGCCCAGGGGATGTCGCCGTAGGGCGTCACCACCTTCACGTCGCTGTAATCGCCCGTGGCGCTCTCGGGCGAGATCCCCGTGTGCAGTTCCTCGAGCCGGGAATTGCGCACGGCGGTTTCCACCAGGGCCAGGGTGAAGGCCGCGCGCCAGTCGTCGTCCGAGGTCTTGGTCTTCCGGGCCATGGCCGCGTCTATAGCACGCCCATCGCCTGGCGGCGTGCCGACGCTGTAGCGCTGTCGGAGCGAGGGACCATCTCTGCGAAGGCCGAGCCTGACGGCCGGCCATCCCATGCAACGGGAGCCTGGCCCTGTTGCGGCGCCTAGGGCGGGACCGTCCCTACGAGGGTCCATCTCTGCGAAGGCCCGATCCGATTGGCGGGCGGCGAGGTCATGTCGCGGTAGGTGCCTGCCCGAAACGCGCGGCTCGCAGAAAACACGCCTTGTCCTTGTCGCCGGCCGCTTGCGCGGCCGGGTGGCTTGGGGCTCCGCCCCCGGCGCGCTTTGGATCGGCTTCCGCCCAGCTTCGGGCGACGCGTGAAGAGCGGGACGCCGTCAAGGACGCCCTGCAGCCGGGTCCCCGCGAAGCCGCCCCTCCGCTTGCACCCCCGGTCTCGCCGACGGGCGCCGGTTTCAGGCGCGCCTTGCGCCTGAACCCCAGCCCCCAAGGAGGCAGACATGACCACCCAGCAAACCCCGGCCCCGCAAGCGGCCCAGACCCCGGCGGGCCTCGTCGTCCAGTACGGCGAAGTCCGCGACATCCCCCTCAACCGCCTCAAGGCCTCGCCCAAGAACGTCCGCCGCGTCGGCCATAGCGCCGAGGTGATCGAGTCCCGCGCCGCTTCGATCAGCCACAAGGGCGTGCTTCAGCCGCTCGTCGTCGAGCCCGAGTTCAAGGATGGACGCGAGACCGGCTATTATCTCGTCAGCGCGGGGGAGGGGCGCCGCCAAGCCTTGCGCCTGCTGGCCAAGCGCAAGGCGCTGGCCAAGGGCGCGCCGGTCCGGTGCGTGGTCGACGGCGCTCTAGAGCGAAGGTCGCATTGGGATAAGACCAGCCACAGCCTTCTGGTCGGAGCGATCCTTCACGTTCTCTACGCCGAAGAGGACAAGACGCTAGCCGGTGTGGCCAACTTCCTGGCCGATCCGCGCAGGACGATCGAAGCGACCCTGCGGGCCATGATGGCTACCCCGCACCTGGGTGACCGCGTCCATCCCGTCGTCGCCAGCGCTGCTCGCGAGCTGCTGAACAAGAGCGAAAACGAGCGATCAGGCGTCCTGTCCACGGCGATGAGCTTTCTGGGGCTCTACCGCGATCCCATCGTCTCTGCGGTCACCTCCCGCTGCGACTGGTGGATCGACGACCTCGTCACGCCTGGGCGGCCGGTGACGCTCTATCTGGTCGTGCCGCCGTCGGACATTAGCCGCACGCGGCCGTTGATCCGGCTGATCCTCAATCAGATCGGCCGCCGGCTGACGGAAGGTCTGGAGTTGGCGCGCCATCGGCCCCGTCTACTGCTGATGCTGGACGAGTTTCCGGCGCTGGGGCGGCTCGACTTCTTCGAGCAGGCCATGGCGTTCATGGCGGGATACCGCATCAAGGCCTTCCTGATCGCGCAGAGCCTGAACCAGATTGCAAAGGCGTACGGGGAGAACAATTCGATCCTCGATAACTGCCACGTGCGGGTCGCGTTCTCGACAAACGACGAGCGCACCGCGCGCAGGATCAGCGACAGTCTCGGCACCGCCACCGAGATGCGGGCCATGAAGAACTACGCCGGGCACCGGCTGTCGCCGTGGCTTGGCCACCTGATGGTCAGTCGCCAAGAGACGGCCAGGCCGCTGCTGACGCCGGGCGAGGTGATGCAGCTGCCTGCCGACGAGGCGCTCGTTCAGGTCTCCGGCGTGGCTCCGATCCGGGCCAGCAAGGTCCGCTATTATCTGGACCAGGATCTAAAGCTTCGGGTTTCGAGTCCGCCGCGCAAGCCCTCGATCCTGGTGCCGGCCGAGGTGTCGGCCTGGGCCGCCATCGCGGCGGCACGCATCCATGGAACGGGTGGATCGGCTGAAGACGCGAGCGAGGGCGGCCTTCGCCTCGAGCCGGAACTCGATGCCCCGGTGGCCGACGCCATGGATGCGGATCCTGTCGAGCCTGAAGTTGAGCCTGACCTGGACGCCGACGAGTCCGTCCAAGCCGAGCAGTCGCGCCGGTTCAGGGCTGCGGCCCGGATCGCGGCGCTTGATCCCGATGATGGGATCCCGCTGTGAAGATTCAGACGAAGGTCTTTTTGGCACGGGATCTTTCGCTGGCGTTGGACGCGGCCTCAAAGCGGATGAGGCGGTCAAAGTCGGAGATCGTCCAGGCAGCTGTAGCGGCCTATCTTTCGCCGGACGCGGACGAGGCAGCAGAAGCTGCAGTTACCCGGCGTCTAGATCGGATGAGCAGGGAGTTGGAACGGCTCGGCCGTGACCTCACGATCTCCAACGAGGCGATCGCTCTGTTCGTGAAGGCCTGGCTGACAGCGACTCCGGCCCTGGCCGCGGGCGATCAGAAGGCCCAGAACGCGAAGGGGCAGGAGCGATATGTGGGGTTCCTAGAGGCGCTTTCGCGTAGGCTGGCGTCTGGCCGACTATTGCGCGCAGAGGTGCTGCAGGATCACGAGGCCGAAACCTGACTCTTCTCTGACCTAGGAAGGGGCCGCTTTCCGGCAGCGGCCCATCTCGATGACGCTTGTGAGCGTCGAGCCCTGGACTAGAGCCGGGCTAACGAGCAGGAACTGCATTCCGATTTTCGGCCGTGATCGTGCGCGGTTCAATCGAACGTACTCGGCCTCCTTGAGGGTCATCCGCCACGTCCTGCATTCGTATGGCACGATAGCTCGACGATTCTCCCGGACGCCAATGCTCGATCTCCCGACAGACTCTGACCTCGCTAGATTGGAGGCTATGGCCGCCCAGCTGGAAGCCAGCGGCCGCTATCGCCTACTGCGCAGATTCGAGGCCTGTACCCTGCACGTCGGCGCCGACCCCGCCAGCCTCAAACGCGGGATTTATCTGGACACCGAGACCACGGGCGTGGACACCCGCCGCGACGAGATCATCGAACTGGCCATGGTCCCGTTCGACTACGACCCAGACGGCCGCCTCTGCGCGGTCCACGCCCCGTTCGTGGCGCTCAGCCAGCCGTCCAAGCCGATCCCGGCCGAGGTGACCCAGATCACCGGCATCACCGACGCCATGGTCGAGGGCCGGGCGATCGATCCCGAAGAGGTCGCCGCCTTCATCGCCGAGGCTGTGATCGTTATCGCCCACAACGCCGCCTTCGACCGCCCGTTCGCCGAGCGCCTGACCGAGGCCTTCAAGCTCAAGGGCTGGGCCTGCTCGATGAGCCAGGTCGATTGGAAAGGGGAGGGGGCCGAAGGGACCCGGCTCTCCACCCTCGCCAGCCGGTGTGGTTTCTTCTTCGACGGCCACCGCGCCGAGAACGACTGCCTGGCCGGCTTGGAGGTCCTCGGCCGCCCCTTGAGCGACGGCCGCACGGCCCTGGCCCACCTCCTGCAGGCCGCGCGGTCCCCGACCTGGCGCATTGTCGCCACCAACTCGCCGTTCGAGCAGAAGGACAAGCTAAAGGTCCGCGGCTACCGCTGGAACGGCGACGACGCCACCGGCCCCAAGGCCTGGTTCATCGACGTCGCCGAAGCCGACCGCGAGTCCGAACTCCTCTTCCTTGCCCAGGAGATCTACGGCTACGACCCCGACCTCGCTCCCCGCCGGATCACCGCCTTCGAGCGGTTTTCCGAGCGGGGGTGAGATTGCCGAGCTGGATGCATCCGGCTCGGCCGGTCCTGCTATTTGCGGCTTCGGAACGAGCCGCTCTTCACTCCAAGGTTCGGGCCATCCCTGAACGGAATATCGCAGGCGCTGCGATCGTTCAGGAAGGTCTCGGCGAAGTATTTCAGAAGCCGGGAATCGCGCATGACTTCCAAATCGCCGGGCAGGTGATTGATCACCTCCTGGCTTGCCAACACAATGAGCTTGGCCCGAGGGCGCGAGGCCATCACGTTGAAGCGATTGAGCGACAACAGGAACTCGTCCTCATCCGCGATCGCGTCCGGATCGCCCAGCGCGTAGCTGGCGATGATCACGTCGCGCTGCTGACCCTGAAACCGCTCAACCGTGTTCACCGCATCGCGAATGAGGCTGCGGTCGTCACCGAGGGGCTCGAAAAGCGCCTGCAGTTTGGACACCACGAGAGCCTTATGGGCCCGGTGAGGAGTGACCACGCCAACAGCCGTGGTCCAGAAGCTCTTCGCGTCGTGCACCCCTGTACCGGCGGCATCGGGATCGCCCCGCAGGCCTGAGCCCAAGTGGCCTCGCAACATCCAGAGCAACGAAGCCACGACCTGGGCCTCAAAATCGTTCCATTGGCTGCTGCGGCCTTCCGGATAGATGAAGGCAGAAATCGGCTGGGTGGGCTCCAAGAGCCGCGCAATCGCCGGATCGAATGCGAGGCTCGATGGCCAGTCCGTTGGGACGGCCAAGGGGAGGGGGCTTTCAACCCGCATGCGAAGATCGGGAAACCGCGCGGTGAGACCGGCCGGATATCCGGCGAAACGGCCGAGGCCGACGATTTCCTTGTTCGAGCGATAGTTTTCGAGCAAGTCCTTCGAGGCCACCCCACGATGGTTCGCCAGAAATTCGTAGACCGACCCAACGAGCGACTCGAGGCCGAGCGGCGCCTGGACCGCCTGGATCGGGGGCAACTGCTTGGGATCGCCCACGACGATCGCCGATCCGCCAGCCGCGAGCGGCGCGAGGGCCAGCACCGCGCTGGCCATGTCCATCTGCGAGGCCTCGTCGATCAGCACAATATCGAAAAGTGGTTGCGCGACGCTGCCCCCTTTGATGCCCGCGAACTTGGTCACCTGTTGGGGAGGAGCCGACACGATCGCAGACATCGTCCGGCCGCTCAGCAGATCATGCAGGTGGTGGACGCCCGGCTCGGCCTTGTCGTTGTGAAGATTGACGCCAACCGGCAGACCGGGCGCATCTTCCTTCGAATCCGATCGTAGACGGGCCAGCCTGACCGCACCGGTCGTCGCCGCACCGAGCTTTAAGATCTGGTCGAACGTGCGCAACACGACGTTGTCGGTCGCGTCGTAGGTGTTGCTGGTCACCAGGATGCGGATGACCTTGCCGGCGGCGTGCGCCTCAAGCAGCAGCCCCATTAGAATGGCCCGCAGGGTCTGCGACTTGCCCGTGCCCGGCGGCCCCCAGATGAGCGCGAGGCGCTTTTCCATCGCTTCGCGCCAAGCATCCCACTGGCTGTCGTTGAGCTCAATGCCCAGCGTTTCCAGCGTGGCCCGAGCTGCCGTCGCATTCCTGCCAGTTGCGGCCAGCGCGGTGTTCTTTGTATCCCAGAGCACGTCCGCCACCGGCACATGAGCCGTTGCGGTTTTGGGCGCAGCCTTGCCGATGACATTGGCGGTGGGCGCGCCAGCGCTGATCGCCAGAGGCGGATTGCCAATGGCCTTGAGCGCCGCCTCCAGCCTGTCGGTCAGGAAATCCTGGACCTGCTTGTCGAGCACGACGTCGCGCCGGAGATCTAGCGAGGATTCGATCTGTCTCAGGAAGGCGTCGACCTCCGGCTTGAACGCTACGGCGACGAGGCGGGCATCGCGATCGATCGCGACGATCTGCGTCGCCGTCAACTTTCCCGGAGATCCAAACTCACGGATCCAGTACGGAAGGTTCTGCGGCAATGGCGTTCCGCCAGTGAAGTCGTTGAGGCGCCGGGAATAAAAGCCGGCCTCCGACGCGGGCGAGAGCGCGCAGAGGAACTCGCCCTCCTCGAACTTCGCCTCCCTGGAGCCCTCCGCCAGCGTATAGATTCTTACGCCGGGGCGCAGCATGACGCCGAGCGTTTTGGCCGCCGCCGCGAGATCTGTTCCCATCAGCTCCGCGTCAAGCCGGGCGGCCAGATACCGCGCTTCTCGTTCATGGACGGGCATTGCCAGGGCGATGCCGTGCTCCAGGCTGGCGACCTGCGCATTAAGGCCCGCAAACGCATACCAGACCTGTCCATCGGCGCTCACGCCCCGCAGCGATGCCGGCGGTTTGATGTCCGAGATCTTCGGTGCACGACTGCTTAGGCGGCCCTGCAGGTCGACGCGAAGCCGCCACATGACCGAATGCAAGGCTCTAAGCTTGGTGATCACCGTCGAGCGCAGCTGGGTGACCTGCTGACTCCAAGGACGGGGCTGGCCCATGCGGGTCCAGATTTCATGCGCTCTTTCCGAGGGGACTTGGTCGGAGAGCGGATCTTCGAAGATTACCGGGACGCGGAACTCGAACGGCGTGCCCCCCGGCTTCACCGGCGGCGGGTATTTTCGCGCCAATTCGAGAAGCGAATAGTAGTGGGGGATCGGCGCAGCGACGAGCGCTTGGACCGCGTTGCGAACGATGGTGATCGGCGCGTTCACCGAGCGCAACTTGGCGTTCTCGATGATCTCTTCAGGCGGAAACAACCAGGCAAGCTTCTTCAGGCTGCCATCGGCTAGAACGTGCTGAAGGTTGCGGCCGATTACCCGCAAGAGGTGCTCGTAGGTGACGGTATCCCAGATGTAGATTTGAACCGTGGCGTCGGCGTTCGCCTTGGTCGCGTCGGAAAACGCCTTCTCGAGATAGGCCAGGAAATTCAACAGTTCACGGGTTTCGCTTTGGACACTTCGCGTGTCGTTCACGAACACCTGCGCTTCAATCTTCTCTCGCTGCCCGTTGATCGAAGAGTGTCCGCCGACCCCGAAGGCCAGGGTGAGGCCGCTTCCCAGGTCGAAGTCGGCCGACAGATAAAGATTGAGGTCCGCCCAATTTGGGATGACCGCCGACGTCCCCGACCCCGCCGGAATTGCGCTGCTGCCACTCGCCAACGACTGCGCGCGACCAGCAACCACCGTTCTAGTCGCGCGCAGTTTGGGGTGGCAGTCGAAAGCCGCGTCGTCCGCCTGCAGCGGCGCCAGTGAGCCGGTGGTGTTGATGTTGCGGTCGCCGAGCGCGCGCCGGGCGCCACGGGGCAGGAAAGCGATCGAGCTAAGATGGCCCTGCGCCCTGGCCATGGGCATGCAATGATCAGGGTTTTCCTGTGTCGTCGCGTTCCACACATAGCCTAGGTATTCGCATCCACTGCACGCGGTGCTCACGTGCCAGTCGAGATTCTTCCAGGGGCTGGCGAGAACCTGCGGCAACTCGACGACGAAGAAGTGCCTGAGACGGGGAGCGAAGACATCGATCTCGAGGGTCTCGATATCTTCGGCCAGGGCGATTGCCAGATCCTGTGCGCTCGCCGTGGTCCCGGCCTTCTGCCGGTCGGCCTGCAGTCGCACGATCGCTGCGGCTTCATGCGACCCCGGCCAGATGGCCGCCTCGGCGACGACCGCGTATCGGTCGGCAAAACCGTTGTCGGTGAGCCAGCCAGCGAGCGCCAGCGAGTAGTAGGTGATTTCCGCGAAATAGGAGGCGCTAGGCTCGGCGGTCATTTTGATGTCGATGACGCGCAAGCCAATCCGACCGTCCGCGTCGTGGACTGAGCCATCGGCCTCCACGATGCGGCCCACCTCCGCTGGACCAATTACCTGGATCAGGTCCGGCACCAGCCTGGCAAATCCTAGGCCGTAGGTGACCGCCAGGGCGTCAATGCCGATGGCGGACTGAAAGGCTGCCCCCACTTCGAACGCAGGCCTGACCAGAAAAACGCCCGGCTGGGCGTTGGGCATGACAGTCTGCAGCTTCTGGTCCTGGAAGTCGGAGCCGGTGACGACGCCAACGACGGCCGCCGCGCCGAAGGTTGCCTGCAGATCCTTCAGCTTGTCCTGCTCCCAACGGCCGCCTTCCTGCGTCAGCGCCGCCATACCAGCACGGGCGACCGTTTTGGGCGGCATGCCCTGTGCGTCCCGTTCCGGTTGATACTGCTTGTTTTCAGGCGAAAGGAGCAGGCGCAGCTGACGTGGGCAGTCAGTCCGGAAGTAATTGCTAACGACGCGTTTGCTTAGATACGGCACCGAGCTCCCCTTTTTACTTGGGGACAATCTAGGGTCGTCGCAGCGCGTCCTCAAGCGCGATCAGCTTCGAGTCGTCCTGTCTTCGGGTTGGCGACAACGCCTTGCCGACCAAAGCCGCCCTTCGAAGCGCCGCCGCGTCGATCGCATTGAATGGAAGGGCCAGTTCGCCATACCGGGCGAGCCATCCGGAAACCTCGGCCTCAACAACGGCGACATCCTTGTCGCTCACACCCAGGACGGGTGTGGGGCCTGCGCCATGCCGCAAAACGAACACCGCGTCCCACAGGCCTCGATCACCCTGCGCATGCAGGCCGCTGCCTGCTTCGCCGGGCATGGGCAGGACGCTGGTAATCCGCAAATCGGTGCGCGCTATGGCCTCCGCAAGCGCCAGCCAGGCGGGCGCGTCGGTATGTCGGTAGGAGAACGCGACAATGCCATCGGACTTCAACACGCGGGCGATCTCTTCGAACGCATGGCCCAGGCCTTCGGTGTAGCGCTCGACGCTGCCGGCCCGCGACTTGTTTGCGACTAGGCTGTTGGCCAGGATGTCCTGCTGTTCGCGGGCATCGAGCACATCCAGGCCCTTGAGCCAGGGTCCGAAGAACCGCGCCAGCTCGGAGTAGGCGATATTGTCGAAGTAGGGTGGATCCGTCATCACGACATCGATGGACCCGGTCTCCAGAAAGGCGAGATTGCTCGCTGTTCCCATGTGGATCTGGTTGACCCTCTGATGGGCGCGCGTCGGGACCTCGATGAAGGCCTTGGCGCCGACCGGTTCCTTGGGGCTTCTGGCGTAGGCCGCCGCCGAAGTCAGCTTGCGGATCGCATTCGGGAAGGTGCCGCGTCCCGCCCGCTCGACCCAGGGATTGAGTTCGACCGGGCGCTGGATGTGCCGAAAAGCCCTCAAGGAGAACAAAGGCGTCAGACGTCGCCAGCCCCCGGCATAGGACGCCATCATGCAGTTGGTGGTCAGGTGGTCGCTGAACGCCATCGCCACCGCGCCGCGTAGAGGCTGATCGAGGCGGGAGATTTCCTTGGCGAGGAGACCCAAATGCAGGAGTTGCCGGGCGTTGAACAGGTCCCGCCAGCGGCCATATCCGTAAGCGCTCAATCGCTCGTCCGACCATCCCGAGGTATCGATCCCATCCTCTGGGATCAGCACTTCTCCCGCCAGCTCCGCCTCGGCTAGCGCCGCTTCGGCCCGCTCGTACAGGCGTACATCCTCGGCGGTGGCTGATCGGAACGTCCGCTCCGTCATCGGCACAACGCGATTGCCCGTGCCTGGCGCGATCGTCTCCGCCGCGAACAGGCGCCAGCGAGGAGCGCCGCGGCGCCGGCCGTACTCGATCAGCTGCTCGCCGTGCTCGCAGTGCGGGCACTGCGCACGGCCGCGCACCACGGCGCCATGATCGCAGGCGGTGTGGTGACCGCAGCTGATGCAGTCGAACGACGCCGTGTGCGCTGCGAGCGCGTGGATCGCGCCGCAGGAAGCGCAAAAGGCGTGACGTGAGACGCCGTCATCGGCAAGGACGTGATTGGGATGCGCGTCGAAATGAGCACCGCAGCCGCCACATTCCACGACCTGAACCCAAAAGTGATGCACAACCTGGTCATCGCCCTTGAGATGGTAGTCAGCCAGGCGACGTCCGACCTTGGCCTTCAGGTCCGCGAGGGTAGGGCTCAGGTCGGGTAGGCCAGCGGCTCCCAGCTCCATTCGGCTGACGGCGCAGGCCACGGGATCAACGTCACAGCCATAGGCCGTCGCGCCCAGACGTGAGGCCTCGAAAACCGACGTGCCTCCGCCAACGAACGGATCCAGCACCTTCAAACCGGTGAGGTCCGCGCCCCCATAGTACAGCTGCCCAAAGTCGGCATTGGGCGGCGAGGTGACCCCGATGAGTAGGCTGCGGAAAACCGATCCCAGTCTACGGGCAAACCACTTGTGGGCGGTATAGATAGGACGCGGACGCCGCCCCTCTCGTATCGCGAAGTTGACTAGCTGTTCGATGGGAAGCTGGCCGGCTTCCACGAGGGACCGCCGATAGACCCTGGCGCGTCTGCGCGTCGTTTTCTCGTTTTCCTTCAGGGACGTCGGCATTACTTTCCTCTGGATCGTTCCTCCAGGTCTCGCGCCACTCGACTGTGCATTTAAAACGGCGACTCGTTCGCGTCCACAGGTGAAGATCGTTCGCCAACAAGTTGATCGATCAAATTGCAGCCTTGAACGGTGGGGCGGTCGAAAACGGCCCTTCCGCAGCTCCGCTCGACCGGAGGCATGTTTGTCGCTGAGCGCTCTCACCTACACCTCGCGCCGCACGACTCCAGGGTTTCAGACCCCATTGTGCGGTTAAGCTGCACCGCGTAGACGAAAAGCAAAACTCGCAACCGAGAGTGGCTCCTTGTATATCGAAAGCCTCCGCCTGCGAAACTTCCGATGTTTCGGGGATCAAGCAGAGGTCGTCACGTTCGACCCAACCTTGACGGCGATCGTTGGAGCCAATGGCGCCGGCAAGACGGCGATCATTGGCGCGCTTCTGAAATTGTTCGGCACCCGCGCCGAGGATCGCAAGCTGGCCCGAGAAGACGTTCACTTCGGGCCGTTGGAGGAGCCCGGCAGCTTGATCTTGGCCGAAGAGGTCACTCCAGACCCGTTTGCCGCGATCCTGGGTCAACCACCCCCCGTCGCTCCCGCCGGTTCCCAGACTGGCGCACCAGAGGGCGAATCCAAGGTCAAGACGGTCACCAGCCGCGAGGTCGAAATCGAGGTGACACTGGCTTTCCCCGAACTCAACGGCGTGGCGGGCGAGAGTGATGCGGTGCCGGAAGTTTTCCGGGCGATGTCAGCGGCGGGCCCTGGCCAGCCCCTTAAGACCCGCATCCGGCTGGAGGCCACTTGGACCTATGGCGCGGCGGACGACGACATCAGCGCCAAACTCTACTGGATCACGACGCTCGACCCTGTCCCGTTCGGCGACCGCGATATCGCCAAGCTGCCCTTCTCGAACGCCGACCGGCGCCGGTTCGAACTGCGTTACCTTCCGGCGACACGAGACGGCAACGCCATCCTCAAGCTGGCTCTGAGGGAGCTGCTCGCCTGGCTCGAGAAGTTTGGCGACTGGAGCGGCGGCCAGGAGCCCATGGCGAAACAGTGGGATGGTCTACAGTCGATGTTCGACGCCATGCCGGCGATCAGCAAGGTCACCGGCGAACTGGCGGGCACCTGGAAGCGCCTGTTCGACGGGCCGCACTTGAAGACCCCAAGGCTAACGGTTCTGGCTAGGGAAATTCAACGGGCGCTTCGTGAACTCTCACTCACCCTGGGCGATGCGCCCGGCGGACGCCATCGTCCCGTCCAGGACCTGAGCGAAGGGCAGGCCTCGCTGTTCTACGTCGCCTTGGTGGTGACTTTGTTCAAGTTGGACGGAGAGCTGGCGCGCGCGAAGATCGATGGCTTCCGTGAAGTTGAAGCCGTCAGGCCGTGGCTGACCGTCTTCGCTCTCGAGGAGCCGGAAAACCATCTGTCGCCGTTCTATCTGTCGCGGATGATCAATCTGCTCAAGGAGCAGACCAGCACGGACGCGGTCATGGGGGTGGTGACCACCCACTCGGCCAGCACATTGCGGCGAGTGGCGCCTCAGCAAGTTCGTTTCGTGCGACATGACGTTCAGACTTTGACATCGAAGGTCCGGGAGATCGCACTGCCGCCGAAAGCGGACGATGCGTACAAATTCATCCAGGAGGCCGTGACCAGTCATCCAGAACTCTACTTCGCTCGGCTCGTCATTCTCGGGGAGGGGCGTTCTGAGGAGGTTGTCCTGCCGAGGATCGCCCGCGCGCTCCACGCCGACCTCGAACTCGACCCAGCCTTCGTCGCCTTTGTGCCGCTCGGCGGCCGACATGTGAACCACTTCTGGCGGTTGCTGAACGGTCTCGAAATTCCCTACGTCACGCTGCTCGATTACGATCTTGGCCGACATGGTGGCGGCGCGCGGAGGCTGCGCTACGCAGTAGAGCAACTTCGCGCTCACGGCCTGCAAGGCCTTCCTCCACCCCAGGACCCTGTGGTCTGGGATAGCTATGCGCCGCACGATCTCGACCGTTGCCTTAAGTGGCTGCGTGAACAGAACTTGTTCTATTCTGCGGATCTCGATCTCGATATGGCGATGTTGCAGGCCTTCCCCGTCGCCTATGGCAAAATCGCCGAGGTGGATGTGACCGGGGTTGTCCCGGGCGCCTACGTGAAGTCGGTGTTCGGCAAGGAGGGTTTGGGCCCCGCAGCCTACATCACACGACCCGCGCCTTCGGATCTCCAGCAGGCCCAATATGGAGCGCTCTTCAAGGGCGGCAGCAAACCCGTGTCGCACGTGGCGGCGCTCGCCGAGCTGGACGATTTGACCCTAAACGCGTTTGCGCCTGAGCCGCTCCGAGCGCTGTTCGAGCGCTGTAAGGTCCTCTTGGACGTCACACCCGATGCTGGAGCGACCCCGTGATGATCATCGCACCCGATGCGTGGTCACCGCCCGACGGGATCCAGCTCGACACGGAAACCATGGCTGCGGTGCGCAGCACCAACAGCTCGGTGATCGTCGCGGGACCAGGAGCAGGCAAGACCGAGTTGCTGGCGCAACGCGCGGCCTATTTGCTCGCCACCAATTGCTGCAAGGCCCCACGCCGAATCCTCGCCATCAGCTTCAAGCGCGACGCGGCTCGCAATCTGCAGGACCGGGTCGCATTGCGGGCGGGAGAGGATCTGGCCCGACGACTTGAGAGCTACACCTTCGATGCGTTTGCCAAGAGCCTTCTGGATCGATTTGGGTCCGCGCTGCCGGAGTGGTGCCGACCGGCCCGCAACTACGACCTGGCGTTCCCCGGCTGGCGCGACTGGAATGAGTTTTCAGAGGAATACCGCCGCGTCAGCGGCGTCTATATTTCTGGACAGGATATCAATAATGGCCACGCGACCTTGCTCAGCGAACCAGGGCCTCTGTCGCTGAACTATGACCAGTCTGCGATCGTCAACGCCGTCGGTGCCTACTGGTGGAACAAGTCGCTTACCTCAACGCCGCCGCGGCTGACGTTTGGTATGATCGCGACGCTGGTGATGACGCTGCTGAGGCACAATCCACAGATTAGGGCCGCTCTGCAGCGCACCTATTCCCACGTCTTCCTGGACGAATTCCAGGACACGAACAGCCTGCAGTACGGCCTGTTGAAGGAGGCGTTCCTGGGCTCGGATGCGATCGTCACCGCGGTTGGCGACAGCAAGCAGAAAATCATGACCTTCGCCGGCGCCCGCTCCGGGATCTTCAGGGAGTTCGCCCAAGACTTCCAGGCCACGGCAGTCGCCCTGACCAGCAACTTCCGCTCCAATTCCAGAATCGTCGACATCGTCAACGCCATGGCGCGGCGCCTGGAGCCCGACGCGGTTTTGGTCCGATCCGCCCGGCCAACCGCGCCGCTGCCAAACCCGGTCGACGGTGTTTTGCACTACTCGGACGCGCATGAGGAGGCCGAGGATCTCGCGCGCACCATCGCCGAAAACATCCGAGATCATGGTCACAGACCAGCCGACTTCATGCTGCTCGTGAGGCAATCGGCCAATCAGGTCGAGCAGGTGTTGGCTCCAGCCTTCGCGACCCAGGGACTTGTCCTACGTAATGAAGCCCGCAACATCGGCGACATTCAGATTCAAGACTTGATGACCGAACCTCTGGCGGATCTCGTCATCGGCGTGATCCAGATGGGCGTCGGCGATCGGGAGAACGCACCGTTCCACCGGGTCAGGTCGATGATCGGCGCGGTGTTCGGCGATGCCGATGATCGGCCTGCCTCCGAGGCTCGCGTGGAGCGTGCCATTCGCGACAGCGTCAAGCATGTCCGGCAGGTCTCGGCGCAATTGCCCACGGTCGAGGCCATTCCCCAACTGGTCGATAATATCTTGGCCCCGTTCGGTGATGCGGCGCTGCGGCAATTGTCGGATGACTATGCGAAGCCAAGCCGTCTGTCGGCGATCCGCGATTCAATCGTGGCGTTCCTGCAGGAGGGTACGGTGGGCGCGAGAGCCTGGATCGACGCCATACATCGGTTCCTGGGTTCCGGTCAGGTCAGACTGATGACCATTCACAAGAGCAAGGGGCTGGAAGCCCACACGGTCATCTTCCTGCATCTTCAGGACAACGGCTTTAACAGCAATGCCGATATGGCCGAGGAGGCCCTGACCTTCTTCGTCGCGGCGTCCCGTGCTCGCGAACGTTTCTTCATCACCACAACAAGTTCAAACAGAGCAAGAGTTGAACCGCTGTGGGAGATGGTTCGCGCGGCAGGGATAGCAGAAATAGCACCGCCGACAGGATCATGACGCTAGCGTAAATGTGGTCGTTATTTCGCCTGGAGGCTACCAGAGTGTTGCACCCGTCACTGACTTGACGTGCCGATTGACCGCACCGCCAGTCTTGCCCGCTAAGGCTTTGACTAGCTTGAGATAGTCGTCGACAGATTTTTTCTTAACGCTTGCTTCGTCAACGCCGCGGTGAGCGATGTTCCCTCTCAGCGTCACAAATCGGTCCAGCTTATCAGCAGCAGCCTTGGCGTCGGTCTTGGGGGATATTTTCCAGTTGCTGGCAATGTCTGTAATGCCGACGGCGTCATCGAACAGCTTGTTTATATTGTAAGATTTTGGAGTATTAAGGGTCGTGTTTCGACTTTCTTGGAGTTTTCCCAGTCGGGATGTCAAAAATGCTCGCCATTTGTCGTCGGATATGTCCCAGATCGAAATCTCATTTTTATCTTCTTTAAGCTCTTTCGCTATTTGTTTTTTCAGTGACTTTGGCAATGCGTCGGCCGATTTTGCGTTTTTGACTATATGCTCGAGCCCCTCAGCAGCAATATCTTCGCAGTAAGCCTCCCAGAAGGCGGTGATAAGAACAATCGCTGACTTGTTGAGGACCTCAAGCCCATACCGTCTACCCTTACCCTTGCCGCCGAGTTGGGTATGGAGTTGCAGAAGTCGCTCCACGTCTTTGACGTGGTTGTCGAATGATTTCCGAGCTTGGCTCGCCATATACTCCACGCCCCCGACCATGACGCTCGTAGAGCTAGCAGGATAAGGTCAAGCTCGACTACTGGTAAAGCACGCCCTGCTTCAAGGGCCGCTTCCCGGCCGGGTCACTTCCGCCCATGGCGCACGACCGAATGTGGCGTCGCTCTATCCGACTTTGCCTTGAGCCGGCGACTCGGATTGAGGTCGCGCGTCTCGCATGAGGTTTCGATGGACGCTGAAGACTTCACGACGCTGGCGATGGGCCTGGGGCCGGGCGTTCAGGCCAAGGCGATCTTCGAGACCACCCAGTTTCGGATCGGCGGCAAGGCTTTCGCGACCTTGGGCTGGCCAGCGGCCGGTTGGGCGGTGGTGAAGGTCTCGCCGTCGCGCCAGGCCTGGGCGCTTTCCCTCAGTGATGCGGCCGCGCCCGAACCTGGTCGGCGGCGCAATGCCGGCATCATCCTGCTGCGGCTGGCGGCGCTGGAGACAGACGCGGCGGCCGAACTGCTGGCGGCGGCCTGGTCCGTGGCCACGCGCACTGGCGCGGCGCGGGGCAGAGCAGGGACAGTCGGCGCGCAGGCGTCCGTGATTTCGATCTAGGGGACGAGCCGCTTCTCCAGCGACGCCGCCGTTTCCCTGTCTTTGTACGCCAGGGTACGACGCGCCGATTTGGCTGTTGAGATCGGCCGATTACGGGTCTTCTTACTCATCCCCGTGGAAACCGGGGATCAGCCGTGGACCTTTCCGAAACCGAACTTGGACGCGAGCGCAGCCGCCAGATGCTGCGCACGGCGCTGGGCCCGCTGCTGTTGGCGCGCCTGGAAGACCCCGGTGTCGCCGAGGTCATGCTAAACCCCGATGGCCGGGTGTGGATCGACCGGCTCGATGCGGGACTGGTTGATGCTGGCCTGTCGGTTTCGGCCGAGGACGCCGAGCGGATCCTGCGGCTGGTGGCCCATCATGTCGCCGCCGAGATCCATGCCGGACAGCCGCGACTGTCGGCCGAGCTCCCCGGTACGGGTGAGCGCTTCGAGGGCCTGATGCCGCCGCTGGCGGCCGCCCCGACCTTCTCCATCCGCAAGCCCGCGAGCCTTGTCTTTCGGCTCGACGACTACGTCCTGTCGGGCGTGATGTCCGACCGCCAGGGCGAGATCCTGGCCCAGGCCGTGCGCGAGCGCGCCAACATCCTGGTGGCCGGGCCGACCTCCAGCGGCAAGACCACCCTGGTCAACGCCCTGCTGGCCGAGATCGCCATGGGCGGCGATCGGGTCATCCTGCTGGAAGACCTGCGTGAGCTGCAGTGCTCGGCGATCAATCAAGTTTCGCTGCGCACGCGCGAGGGAGTGGCCAGCCTCACCGATCTGGTCCGCTCAGCTCTGAGGCTGCGGCCCGACCGCATCATCATCGGCGAGGTGCGCGGGCCCGAGGCGCTCGATCTGATCAAGGCCTGGGGCACGGGCCATCCCGGCGGCGTGGGCACCCTGCATGCCGGCTCGGCCCTGGGGGCGCTGCTGCGCCTGGAGCAGCTGATCCAGGAGGCGGTGGTCACGGTGCCGCGCGGCCTGATCGCCGAGACCATCGATGTCATCGCCGTGCTCGCCGGACGCGGGCGACAGCGACGCCTGACCGAACTTGTCCGCCTGGAGGGCCAGGCGCCCGACGGCGCCTACCAGCTCAGCCCCGCCTGAGACCCTAAGCCCCCCCAACCCCCCGACATTGTTGAAGGAGATGGTCTCGTGTCCACGAGCCTTGCCCTGCCGCGCGCTTATGCGCCCGGCCAGCCCATCCATGCGCGCCTTCGCGACCGACTTCCCAAGCTCAAGCCGTGGCTCCTGGGCGGCCTGACCCTGGGCTTGGCGCTGATCAGCGCCCAGGCCCAGGCGGCCGGCTCGGGCATGCCCTGGGAAGAGCCCCTGCAGCAGATCCTGGAGTCGGTCGAAGGGCCGGTCGCCAAGATCATCGCGGTGATCATCATCATCGTCACGGGCCTGACCCTGGCGTTCGGCGAGACCTCCGGCGGCTCTCGCAAGCTGATCCAGATCGTCTTTGGGCTGTCGATCGCCTTCGCCGCCAGCTCCTTCTTCCTGTCGTTCTTCTCGTTCGGCGGCGGAGCGCTGGTCTGATGGCGGGCGATCGCGCGATCGGGTTCGCCGCGCCCGTCCATCGGGCCCTGACCGAACCGATGCTGCTGGCCGGCGCCCCGCGCGCGATCGCCCTGGTCAACGGCACCCTGGCCGCGGCCCTGGGCGTGGGCCTGCGGCTCTGGATCGTCGGCCTGGCGGTCTGGCTGGTCGGTCATGGCCTGGCCGTCTGGATCGCGCGGCGCGACCCGCAGATCTTCGACGTGGGCCGCCGCCACGTGCGCCTGCCCGTGCGCCTGGAGGCCTGAGCCGTGCTCGACCTTCGCGAATACCGCCGCCGTTCGGCCCTGTTGGCCGACTTCCTGCCGTGGGCGGCACTGGTCGCCCCCGGTGTCGTCCTCAACAAGGACGGCGGCTTCCAGCGCACCGCCGAATTCCGCGGCCCCGACCTCGACAGCGCCACCGACGCGGAGGTCGCCGCCGTCGCCGCGCGGCTTAACGGCGCCCTGCGCCGTCTGGGTTCGGGCTGGGCGATCTTCGTGGAAGCGCGGCGCGACCCGTCCGCGGCCTATCCCGACAGCCGCTTTCCCGACCCGATGTCGGCCCTGGTCGACGCCGAGCGTCGGGCCGACTTCCAGGACAGCGGCGAGCACTTCGAGAGCCGCTATTTCCTGACCCTCAGCTTCCTGCCGCCCGCCGAGCAGCGGGGCCGCATCGAGCGCCTCTTCGTCGAGGGGCGGGCCGGGCGCGACGTCGACTGGCGCGCCGAGCTGGCCGCCTTCATCGATCGGTCTGGCCGGCTGCTGGCGCTGCTCGATGGCCTGATGCCGCAACTAGCCTGGCTCGATGATCCAGCGACCTTGCGCTTCCTGCACGGGACGGTGTCGACCGGACGCCAGGGCGTGGCCGTCCCTGAAACCCCCATCCATCTCGACAGCCTTCTCGCGACCGAGCCCCTGACCGGCGGGCTTGAACCTCGGCTGGGCCGCGCGCACCTGCGCGTCCTGACCCTGGTCGGCTTTCCGCCGTCGACCACGCCGGGCCTGCTCGACGATCTCAACCGCCTGGCCTTCGCCTATCGCTGGTCCACCCGTGCGCTCTGCCTGGACAAGGCCGCCGCCCAGGCGCTCCTGGGCAAGATCCGCCGCCAGTGGTTCGCCAAGCGCAAGTCGGTGCTGGTTCTGCTGCGCGAGGCCCTGACCCAGGAGCCCTCGGCCCTGGTCGACAACGATGCGGCCAACAAGGCCGGCGAGGCCGACCTGGCTCTGCAGGACCTCGGCGGCGACGCGGTGGCCTACGCCTATGTCACGGCCAGTCTCGTGGTCTGGGACGAGGATCCGTCCCGCGCCGACGCCAAGCTGGCCCTGGCCGAGAAGGTGATCCAGGGGCGCGACCTCACGGTCATTCGCGAGGACGTCAACGCCGTCGAGGCCTGGCTGGGCACCGTCCCCGGCCACGCCTACGCCAATGTCCGCCAGCCGCCGCTGTCGACCCTGAACCTGGCCCACCTGGCGCCCATGTCGGCCGTCTGGGCCGGACCCGAGCGCAACCGCCACCTGGGCGGCCCGCCGCTGCTGATCGCGCGCACCGCCGGCTCGACGCCGTTTCGGCTGTCGCTGCATATCGACGATGTCGGCCACACCCTGGTCGTGGGGCCGACCGGCGCGGGCAAGAGCGTCCTGCTGGCCATGCTGGCCCTGTCGTTCCGACGCTACCCGCACGCGCAGGTCTTCGCCTTCGACTTCGGCGCCTCAAGCCGCGCGGCCGCGCTCGCCATGGGCGGCGACTTCCAGGACCTGTCGGGCGAGAGCCGGGCCGCGCCGATCCTCCAGCCGCTGGCCCTGATCGACGCGTCCGAGGAGCGCGCCTGGGCGGCCGACTGGCTGGCGGCGATCCTCGCCCGCGAGGGTGTCGCCATCACCCCGGCCGTGCGCGAGCACCTTTGGGCGGCGCTAGGCAGTCTGGCCGGCGCCCCTTTGGCCGAGCGCACTCTGACGGGTTTGGTCGCGCTGCTGGCCAGTCCGCCCCTGAAGGCGGCGCTGGCTCCGTTCGTGCTGGGCGGGGCGCACGGGCGCCTGCTGGATGGGGCTGGCGAAGCGCTCGGCGAGGCCGACATCCAGGTCTTCGAGACCGAGGGCCTGGCGCGCGGCGCGGCCGCGCCGGCGGTGCTGGCCTATCTCTTCCATCGGATCGAGCGGCGCCTGGACGGCCGACCGACCCTCATTCTCATCGATGAGGGCTGGCTGGCGCTCGACGACGCCGCGTTCGGGGCCCAGCTGCGCACCTGGCTGAAGACCCTGCGCAAGAAGAACGCGTCGGTCGTCTTCGCCACCCAGTCCCTGGCCGACGTCACCCAGAGCCCGATCGCCGCCTCGATCATCGAAAGCTGCCCAACCCGCATCTTCCTGCCCAACCCGCGCGCCCTGGAGCCGCAGGGCGCGGCCGCCTACGCGCGGTTTGGTCTCAACGCGCGGCAGATCGAGATTCTCGCCCGCGCCACGCCGGCCCGCGACTACTACCTGCAATCAAGTGTCGGCGACCGGCTGTTCGACCTTGGCCTGGGGCCGGTCGCGCTGGCCTTCTGCGCGGCCTCCTCAAAGAGCGATCAGCGGGCGATCAGCCAGACCCTGGCCGCTCATGGCCGGGACGGCTTCGCCGCAGCCTGGTTGCGCGCGCGTGGCCTGGCTTGGGCCGCCGACCTCCTGCCGGGCGGCCCCGCCGCGCCGGCCAACCCTCCGGAGACGTCGACATGACCCTTACCCGTCGCCGCCTGGCGTCGGCTGGCCCCGCATGGCTGCTCGCCGCGACGGGCCTGGCCGGCCTGATCGCTCCAGCCCGGGCCCGCGCTCAGTTCACGGTCTTTGATCCGACCAACTACGCCCAGAACGTCCTGCAGGCGGCCCGGGCCCTTCAGACGATCAACAACCAGATCACCTCGCTGCAGAACGAGGCCCAGATGCTGATCGGCCAGACCCGCAGTCTGGCGAGCTTGCCCTATTCCTCGCTGGCGGCCCTGCAGGCCCAGGTCGACGGCACCCGCGAGCTGTTGGGCCAAGCCCAGGGGCTGGCCTACGACGTGGCGCAGATCCGCGAGGCCTTTCGCACGCAGTACGGGGCGATCGCGCTCTCGGCCTCGGACGCGGCCCTGACCCAACGGGCCGAGACGCGGTGGGGCGCGGCGGTCGCCGGCTTCGAGGACGCCCTGAAGGTCCAGGCCGGCGTGGTCGGCGGCCTGGGCGCGAGCCGCGACCAGCTGACCAACCTGATCGGCCAGAGCCAAGGCGCGGTCGGCGGCCTGCAGGCCGCCCAGGCCGGCAACCAGCTCCTGGCGCTCCAGGCCCAGCAACTCGCCGACCTTCTGGCGCTGAGCGCCGCCCAAGGACGAGCCCAGGCCCTTGAGGCCGCCGACCGGGCCGCCGCGCGCGCCGACGCCAAGGCCCGGTTCTCACGCTTCATCGGGAGCGCTGGAACGCCGTGACCCGGTCCCTCGCCTGGGGGACCGCACTGATCATCCTGCTGGGGGCCGCTGTCTTGGCGGGCGGGGCCTCCCATCCATCACAGACCGGACCGGCCAAGCTCGCGCCGGTCGATCCGGAGCTGGCGCGCTGCCAGGGCCTGGGCGAGGCGGCAGGACGCGACTCCGGCTGCAAGGCGGCCTGGGCTGGGGCTCGGGCGCGATTCTTCGGCGGGGCGGCGTCATGAACGACGTCGGCGTCATCGATCGCTTCTTCGACACCTTCAACCGCTATCTCGACAGCGGCTTTGGCCTGCTGGGCGGGGAGGTCGCCTTCCTGTCGACGACCCTGGTGGCCATTGACGTCACCCTGGCGGCGCTCTTCTGGGCCTGGGCGTCTGGCGAGGATGTCCTGGCCCGCCTGGTCAAGAAGACCCTCTATGTCGGGTTCTTTGCGTTCCTGATCGGCAACTTCCACGCTCTGTCGCTGATCGTCCTCAAGAGCTTCTCGGGCCTTGGCCTGAAGGCTTCGGGGGCAGGGGTATCGGCCGAGGATTTCTTGCGGCCCGGCCGCCTGGCGGCCCTGGGCGTGTCGTCCTGCAAGCCGCTGCTGCAGGCGGCCGCCGAACTCGGCGGATTTCCCGGCTTCTTCGAGAACATCGTCCAGATCGTCATCCTGCTGGCGGCGGCCCTGCTGGTCATCGTCGCCTTCTTCATCATCGCCATCCAGATCTTCGTGGTGCTGATCGAGTTCAAGCTGGTGACCCTGGCCGGCTTCGTCCTCGTCCCCTTCGGGCTCTTCGGACGCACCGCGTTCCTGGCCGAGAAGGTTCTGGGCAACGTCATCGCCAGCGGCGTGAAGGTCATGGTGCTGGCGGTGATCGTCGGCATCGGGTCCTCGCTCTTTGCCGAGTTCAACGCCGCCGGCGCCGGCCAGCCGACCCTGGAAGGGGTGCTGGCCATCGCCCTGGCGGCGCTCACCTTGCTGGGCCTGTCGATTTTCGGGCCGGGCGTGGCTTCGGGCCTGGTGTCGGGCGCGCCCCAGCTGGGCGCCGGCGCGGCCGTCGGCACGGGCCTGGTGGTCGGGGGCATGGCCATGGCCGGCGCGGCCGCGGCGCAGATGGCGGCGAGCGGCGTGGGCGCGTCCGGCGCTGGCGCGGCGGCGGCCGGTGCGGGTGGGCGTACCCCGCCGGCCGGCGGCGCGGCCCCGACCCCTGACGCTCCGCCCCCCTCGGGCCCTTCCGGTGGCGGGACCAGCTCGTCGTCGGCCGGCGCGGCGGCGCGCGGCGGCAGCGGTCCCGCCGGAAACTCGGGCGGAGGCTCCGGCGAAGGCGGCGGCGAGAGCGGCGAGGGCGCGCCGTCCGCCGCGCCCGCCTGGGCTCGCGACCTGCAGCACCGCCAGACCCTGGCCCATGGCGCGGCCATGGCCGTCCACGCCGTCGGCAGCGGCGACGATCACAGCGCCGGCGCGGCGCCCAGCCTTTCGGAGGATAGATGATGAGCCCGCTCAAGGGGTCGGCGCGCTTCGGCGCGACCCCGGCGCCCGAAACCCCCTATCAACGGGCCGGGCAGGCCTGGGACGAGCGCATTGGCTCGGCCCGCGTCCAGGCTCGCAACTGGCGCCTGATGGCCCTGGGGCTGCTCGCCCTCAGCGGCGGCCTGACCGGCGGGCTCGTGGCCCTGTCGTTGCGCGGCGGCGTGACGCCCTGGGTCGTGGAGGTCGACCGCCTGGGCGAGCCGCGCGTCGTTGCGCCCGCCGCCCAAGGCGCGCGACCGACCGACGCCATGATCGCCTGGACCCTGGCCCGTTTCGTCGCCGACGTGCGCACCATCTCCACCGACCCGGTCCTGATGCGTCAGGCCTGGCTGCGCGCCTACGATTTCACCGACGCGGCGGGCGCGGCGGCGCTCTCCGACCACGCCCGCCGCGCCGACCCGTTCAGCCAGGTCGGCAAGGCCCAGGCAGTCGTGTCGGTGACCAGCGTCGTGCGCGCGTCTCCGTCGAGCTTCCGCGTCGCCTGGACCGAGCAGCGCTTCGAGGGCGGCCAGCTGATCGCCACCGAGCGCTGGACCGCCATCCTGACGGTGCGGATCAAGCCGCCCACGACCGCCGAGGGCCTGCGGTCCAACCCGCTGGGCGTCTTCGTCAGCGCCATCGCCTGGTCCAAGGAGTTCGGCGCATGATCCGGTTGGCTGCCTATGCCGGCGTCGCCGGCTTGTTGTGCGTCTCTTCCGCCGGCGCCGAGGATCGCGATCCGCGCCTGGCCGCCCCGGCCGGCATGATCGCGTTCGACTACGAGGAGACCGGCGTCTATCCGCTCCTGGCCACCCCAGGCCGCATTACCGACATCGTGCTCGAGCCGGGCGAGACGCTTGTCTCCCAGGGGGCGGTCGCGGCCGGCGACACCGCTCGCTGGGTGATCGGCGACACCAGCAGCGGCGCCGGCGCGGCTCGCCGGGTCCATGTGCTCGTCAAGCCGACCGAGCCAGGCCTGGCCACCAACCTGGTTATCAACACCGACCGGCGCACCTACCATCTGGAGCTGCGGGCGACGGCCAGGACCTGGAACGCCCAGGTGTCGTGGCGCTACCGGCAAGGCCTGATCCCCGTGGTCGCCGCGCCGCCGGCGCCCGTGACGCAGACCCTGGACCTTATGCGGGTCAACCGCGCCTATCGCCTCGAGGGCGACCACCCGGCCTGGCGCCCGGTGGCGGTGTTCGATGACGGGCGCCGGGCCTATGTGGAGTTTGGTCCCGGCGTGGCCCTGGACGATCTGCCGCCGCTCTATCGCACGGGCCTCGACGGTCGGTCCGCCGAGCTGCTCAACTATCACGTCGAGGGCCGTCGGCTCGTTCTGGACCGGCTGTTCGATCGCGCCGAGCTGCGCCTGGGCGACAAGCGTCGGGCTCAGCGCGTCCGTCTTGTCCGGCTCGCGCCGAAGGCGGAGGCGGATCGATGAGCCAGGATCGCACCCCTGCCGAGGAAGAGATCGCCAAGTCGCTGCGCCTGCGCGGCGCGTCGCCGCCGGTGGCCCGGCTGTCGCGGCGGGCGCTGGTCGTCAGCGGCGCTGCCCTTTCCCTGGGGCTGTTCGCGGCGCTGGGCTGGTCGCTGTCGGAACGGCGGCGGCCGCCGCCGCCAGTGGCCGACCCGCCGCCCGCCAGCGCGCCGTCCGAGCGGGTCACGGCTCTGCCTCGGGGATATGTCGGCCCAGCCGGGGTTCCAGCCCTGGGACCGCCGCTGCCCGGTGACCTGGGGCGCCCGATGCTGGCCGCCCAGCGCGAAGGTAAGCACGTCGACTGGCCCTCAGGCGAGCCCGCGCCGGCCGACCCGCCGCCCATCACAGCGCCGCAGCGTCCGGTGGCGGATGTCGAGCGCCAGACGCGCGTGGCGGCCAGGCAGGCGGCGCGCCAGAGCGGTCTGTTCGCGGCGGCGCGACCCGATGGGCGCGGCCCACCGGCGGCGCCAGCCGCCGCGGATTCCGGGGCCGCGGCGCCGGCGATCGACGCCAGGACGACCAGCGGCGAGCGGCTACAGGCTCCGGCCTCGCCCTACGTGCTGCAGGCCGGCGCGGTGATCCCCGCCGCGCTCGTGACGGGATTGCGGTCGGACGCGCCGGGCGTCGCCATCGCCCAGGTCACCCAGGGCGTCCACGACAGCCTGGGCGGCGGCGTTCTGCTGATCCCGGCCGGGGCGCGCCTGATCGGCGAATACGCCGCCGAGGTGAAGGCCGGCGACAGCCGCCTGCGGGTGGCGTGGACGCGCCTGATCCTGCCTTCGGGCCGCTCGATTGTACTGGAGAAGTTGCCGGCCGCCGACGCCCAGGGGATGGCGGGGCTGCAGGACGGCGTCGACCGCCATGGCGGCCGCATCCTGGCCGCCGCCGGGCTTTCGACGCTCCTGGCGATCGGGGCCGAAAGCGGAGCCTCGTCCGACGAGTCGGACCTGGTTCGCGCGATCCGGCGCGGCGGCGCCGACGCGGTCACCGATGTCGGGCGCCAGGTCGTGGGCCGAAGCCTCGATCGCATCCCGACCCTGACGATCCGGCCCGGCGCGCCCCTGCGCGTGCTGCTGACCAAGGACCTCGTGCTCGAACCCTATGTCGAAAGGACCCCTCGATGAGTAAGCTGAAGCTGCGTCCGCTGGAGGACGAGACGCCGGTCAAGATGACCCTCGACGTGCCGGCCGCCACCCACCGCAATCTCCTAGCCTACGCCCAGGCCCACGCGGCCCAGACCGGCGGCAAGCCGGCCGAACCCGTGCGGCTGGTCGTGCCGATGCTCGACCAGTTCATGGCCAGCGACCGGGCCTTCGTGCGCGGACGAAACCCTCGAAGCACCTAGTCGGCGTCCTCGGCCAGGACGGCCAGCAGGGCCAGGATGCGCCGTTTAAGCGGGCCGGGCAGGGCGGCCATCGCCTGCGCGATGGCCGGGCCCTCGGGGCAAGCGCCAAGGCGGATCAGGGCGCGCGCGGCTGGAGACGGTCCTGGCTCGCCGCCTGGCGCTGTCGGTGGCAGGCCCTCGAAGAACCATTCGGGGGTGGTTCGCAGCACCTTGGCCGCGGCGTGCAGGGTCGAGGCGGCGATGCGGTTGGCCCCGGTCTCGTATTTCTGGATCTGCTGGAACGTCAGGCCCAGATCGGCGGCCAGGCCGCCCTGGCTGACCTTTAGGATCTGGCGGCGCAGGCGGATACGGGCGCCGACATGTTGATCGACATAATGCTTGGCGGGACTGGGCAAGGCAGGCTCCGGACGGTGGAGCTGTAGACGCGCGGGCAGGCGGGTATTGGTAGCGCGCCGCCAAGTATATTTCCGTTGGCCGGGCCTGGAGCCCGCCTCACGGTCTTGTGGATGCCCGATCACCGGCGTTAGCTGCCGGCATGGTCGAGACCCCCAAGCCGCTGGACGAGGTCGATTGGGCGGAGGCCGCCGAGCATCTGGTGGGGATGTTTCCGGGCGCCTCGCTGGGCCAGGTCGTGGCGCGGGCCGAGGCGGCGGCCGTGACGCTGGACCAAATGGGCATGACGCGGGAGGCGGAGTCCATGCGTCGGGCGGCGGCCTATGTGCGCCGGCACAGGATGAATTAGCGCTGGCCTAATCCGCCGAACATCCGCGAACCTCAATGCGGCACACCACACCGTCCGGCTCGAAGCTGGTGGTGATCGTCTCTAGTCCTGGCTGGCGGCGCAGGAGCCGGGTTCCAAGGCCCTGGCGGCTAGGGGCCCGGACCTTCGGGCCCAGCGCCTCGCGCCAGACCAAGCAGCAACGATCCTGCTCCAGCCGCCAGGAGAGGGTCACGCGCCCGGCGCTTGTCGATAGTGCTCCATACTTGGTGGCGTTGGTGCCCAGCTCATGCAGGGCCAGGACCAGCGGGACGGTGGCGACGGGCGGAAGCTGCGAGGTTCGGCTCGCCGGCCCGGCGTGGCGACGCGGGCCAGGTCTATATGGATCTGGAGACTCTCCAGCCCAACGCCTAGGCGGCCGGCGAAGGCCTCCTCTGGTGCGGCCCGCAGCTGGTAAGCGTGATCTTAGCCATGTCCTTTAGGTTGTGCTGAAGGGCTCGGTTCTAGTCTCCGTTCATGTTCCGCTTCAGCGTCGCGGCCTTGGCCATCCTGCTCATCATGATTCCCGTCCACGCCGACGTGAACGCGAAGCCTTCGGGCCATCGGCGCACGTCGCATGTGGCTGGAAAAACAGGCGGCGACGGTAAACACCTCTCCGCCGGCAAGGCCGATGCTAAGGTCAGCGCGACGGTGATGACGACCATCGACGCGGTTGGACCCAAGGCCGGCAAAGGCGGATGGACCCGGGTCCTGCGCATCGGGGCCTGGGGCGTCATCGTCGTGGCCGGCATGATGCTCGTGGCGCAGCGACTAAAAGATCGCTTCCTGGCGCTGGAGCATGGGCGCGTGCGTATTGGCGAACGTGTCGACGCGCTCAAGCGGGCGATCGCCACGGGACGGCAGCGGGCCGAAACGGCGGAAGCGAGGGTGAAGATGTTGGAGACCGATGCCGAAAGCGTCAGGCGCGAGGCGCAGGCTGCCCGGCGTCGGATCGTCGAACTCGAACAGGACAACGCTCAATTGCGGGCCGATCGGACGCGAGCGGTCGAGATCGAACAGCTCTTCACCAAGGTCCGCGTGGAACTCGACGAGATGGCCAGGACCCGAGGCCAGGCGGAGCCCGAACACGCCCGATCGACTTTGGATCAGCACCTGGCGCTTCTGCAGGCGGCCGAACCCGGCGCCCTGATACCAAGCTCCGTGCTCAACTACGCAGAGCAGTCTAAGTTTCGGGCCATTCTGACCTGGACCAAAGAGCGCAAGCTGAAGCTGCTGCCCCAAGTCAGCATGGGCGAGTATCTGGAGCCATCGCCAGGCGAGGAAGAACTTCGCTGGACCTATAATGATCGGCGCGCCGATTTTGTGATCTGTGACGAGCAGTGGATGCCGATCCTGGCGGTCGAACATCACGGCAGCGGGCATCAGCTCGGTGAGAACTGGGAGAAGCGCGATGCAATCAAGGCTCAGGCCCTGGTTCTGGCCGATATCGGCCTGGTGATCACCGAGGATGGCGATCGGAAGGACATCGTCCGCGCCAAGCTCGACGCCGAGTACGCCCGGCTGACGGCAGAGAGCGCAACGGGGCGGCGAGCGCTTCCTGCACAGTATGGTCGCGGCGCTTAGCCCGGGCGAGGATGCCCGGCGACGCCGAACGCTCGCCGCCTAGCCGGCGGCGGCGTCCTAGGCAATGCCCGCGACACGCGTGATCTGGGTGAGATTGAAGGAGAACGGCTATCGAAAACGATCTGACCGCGTTGGCGCTGCAGGACCTCACGGAGGCCGAGCTGTGCGCTCTGAAAAGCTACAAGTCCGCAGCGGAGACAGGCGCTGGCCAGTCGCCCTGCTTTCACCTGAACAGGGCGCTTTCGCCAAGGGTTTTGGACCGACGAGCTGGACGCCGACCTGAGGCCGGTGGCTGAAGCGCTGGACGCGGTGTTCGATCGCTGCCCCAAGCTGAGCGCAGAGCTTACAGTCTGGCGAGGCGTCGGACATCGCCCGTTCCTGGAGGAGGTCAAGCCAGGGTATCAATTTCGATCATTGGAATTCTGGTCGACCTCCCCTGTACGCGCCAGGGCAGGTACCTTTATCCGCGAGACGGGTGCGTTGATGCAGTTGGACCTGCCTGCAGGATTTCCGGTCTACAACATGGAGACCCTGGAAGGCGCGGGCGGCGGCGAAAAGGAATTCCTGCTACCGCGCGGGGTGATGTGGGAGCTTGTCTCGGCGCCACTCATTCCACCCGGCGAGCTACCCGGCCTCCTGCGAGCCAAGGCGCCCAAGATCCCGCTGCTGCATCTTAAGGCCATGGTGGGGCCAAGGCCGCTCAAATAGGGCGATCTGGCCATGTGTTGCGGACATTACGGGTACATTTCAATCGCTATACAAATTCCCAAGCTTTGTAATTTTGGGCTGAGCCGATCGGACGGCGGCGCTATACGGCGCGAATGAAAATCGTTCGCACTTAGGCGAGCTTCAGGTCCGGGATTTCAATTAGATGTCGATCAACCGCACGTTCCGCGGCGCGCCTTCGCGCGCCCTGCTGCTGGCCTCGGCCGCGGCGCTCCTGGCCACGCCGGTCCTGGCGCAGACCATCAACGAGGTGAGCGGCGTCACGATCACAGGCCAGGCCTCCTACAAGACCAATGCGATCACCTCGGCCACCAAGACGCCGACGGCGCTGATCGACGTGCCGCAGGCGGTGAATGTCGTCTCGGTCAAGCAGATCGAAGACCAGGCCGCCAACGGCATCGGCGACGCCGTCCGCTACGTGCCGGGCGTCTTCTCCTCGCAGGGCGAGAACAACCGCGACACCCTGAGCTTCCGCGGCAACCTGACGACCGCCAGCTTCTTCGTCGATGGCGTGCGCGACGACACCCAAAGCTATCGCGACCTCTACAACATCGAGCGCCTGGAGGTCTTCAAGGGCCCCAACGCCATGATCTTCGGTCGCGGCGTCACCGGCGGCCTGATCAACCGGGTGACCAAGGTCGCCGATGGCCAGCAGCACCTGGGCGCGCGCCTGGAGGTCGGCCGCTACGACCACTACCGCGGCCAGGTCGATCTGGGCGCGCCGGTCAGCGAGACGATCTCGCTGCGCGCGGCGGGCGTCTGGCAGGACAGCGGCAGCTTCCGGGACGGCGTCTGGAACAAGCGCTGGGGCTTCAATCCGACGGCGACGTTCAAGCTGGATCCCGACACCACCCTGTCGATCGGCTACGAGCGCTTCCACGATAAGCGCATCCGCGATCGCGGCGTGTCGTCCTATCAGGGCAAGCCGCTGGAGACGCCGCGCGGCCAGTTCTTCGGCGATCCGGACCAGAGCCCCAACTGGATCGACTCCAGCGCCGGCACGGTCTTCGTCGAGCACCGGTTCAGCGACACCATGTCGATCCGCAACCGCACGCGCTACGCCTACTATGACCGCTTCTACCAGAACGTCTTCCCCGGCGCGGTGAACACCACGGCCCAGACCAATCCGGCGGGCCTGGCGGCCGGTGTCTATGCGCCGGGCTCGATCGTGGCGATCAGCGCCTACAACAACGGCGCCAAGCGCCGGAACCTGATCAACCAGACCGACTTCAACGCCAAGGTTTCTACGGGCGGGGTGGAGCACACCCTGCTGATCGGCGCTGAGTTTGGTCGCCAGACCACCAGCAACCTGCGCACCGAAGGTTTCTTCCCGACCGCGACAAGCGCCAGCGGTGTGCAGACGATCTTCGTTCCGGTCAACGCCTCGCGGATCAGTCGTCCGGACATCCAGTGGCGCGAAGCCGCCACCAGCGGCCACAACTTCGGCATCGCCAAGCTGGCGGCCGGCTATGTGCAGGACCAGATCGAGCTGTCGCCGAACGTCCAGGTGGTCGCTGGCCTGCGCTACGAGCACTACCAGACCGACGTCACCAACCGGAACCCGTTCCTGGCCGCCGGCACGCAGCGCAACTTCAGCGCCACCGACAATCTGTGGTCGCCGCGGGTGGGGGCGATCTTCAAGCCGGCGGTCAACACTTCGATTTACGCCTCCTACTCGAAGAGCTACCTGCCGCGCGGCGGCGACCAGCTCTCGGCCCTCAACCTCTCCAACCAGAGCCTTGCTCCGGAAAGGTACGAGAACTACGAGCTGGGCGCGAAGTGGGACGTCCTGCCGACCTTCAACCTCGCCGCGGCGATCTTCCAGCTGGACCGCGACAACGTGCTGGCGCTGAGCGACCCCAACAACGCCGCCTCGCCGACGATCCCGATCGGCCGCCAGCGGTCCAAGGGTGTGGAGCTGAGCGCCCAGGGCGAGATCACCCGCCAGCTCAGCATCGTGGCCTCCTACACCTATACCGACGCCAAGTTCCTGGACTCCCAGTCGGCGACGGTACGGGCCGGCAACCGCGTCAACCACGTGCCCAAGTCGTCGGGCGCAGTGTGGCTGCGCTATGACCCGAACAAGACCTTCGGCGGCGCCATCGGCGTGACCAGCATGGGCAAGCGGTTCGCGGCGACCGACAACACGGTCTCGCTGGCCGGCTTCACCCGCGTCGACGGCGCGCTCTACTACCGGATCAACAAGACCTACGACCTGCAGCTCAATGTCGAGAACCTCTTCGACAAGCGCTACTTCCAGTACGCCGATAGCAATAACAACATCTCGCCGGCTTCGGGTCGGGCGGCGAAGGTGAGCCTGAACGCCCGCTTCTGACGGCGACGCGGCGCGAGGTCGGTTCGCGCTGCGCCATCGTTGCGAAGGCCCTGCGGCCCGGTGTCGGGGAAACCCGGCGGCGGGCCGCTTGCGTCCTCGGTAACATTGCGGAACCGGGCGCCCAGGGGTGAGATCAGAAATCGGGCAGGGCTTCGGCTTCCCCCGTCGCTTCACGGACGATCGCGTCCCGGCGCTGGAGGTAGGCCGACCGCAGGCTGGCATAGGGATCGGTCGCATCATCCAGCGCGCGCAGGCCTGCGTCGAGTTTGACCCGGGTGTTCAGCCGGCTGGTGTTGCTGCGAACCGCGCCGAACGTCGTCCCGCCGCCGCCGCCGATCTGGGTGATTGGGTCCGCTGCGGCGTCGACCAGCCGGCCGACGGCGTCGCGAACGGTCAGGGGCCCCAGCAAGGGGACATAGAGGTAGGGGCCAGGGCGGGCGCCATATCGGCCCAGCGTCTGGCCAAAGTCGCTACGGTGATGGGCGATGCCCATCTTGCCCGCGACATCGAACAGCCCAAGAAGGCCGGCCGAGGAATTGATCAGGAAGCGCGACGTGGCCGCCTCGGCCCGCCGGGCATGGCCCTGGGCCAGATCGTTGAGGACCGTGCGCGGTTCGCCGAGATTGGTGATGACGGCGTCGACCCTGGCGCGTGCGTACGCCGGAGTGACGGCGACATAGGCGTGGGCGATAGGGCCGACAACGGTGTGGTCCAGCGCCATGCCAAGACCGAAGCTTGCGCGGTTCAGGCGCTGCAACGGGTCTTTGGGCGGCGTCTCGACCGTGGCCGTCTCGACGACGGGCGGGTCGGGTTCGATGGTCTGAGCCGCGGCGCTTGTCGCGATCGCACAGCTTAGAAGCAGGCCAGCCCAGCGGCAGCCGCGAATGACCTGTCGTGGGAGGGGGCGTTCGGTGCGGATAGGCGAGCAAGACGATCTCATGGGCGATCCCGTTGCTAAGAGGACGCCGAGGCGTCGATGTCGCCAATGACGCCACGGCCCGGCGCACCCCCCACGAGATCGCCAAAGTCCGAGCGCGCCGCCAAAATCGATGAGAGGCGCAGGCGATGGCGGCGTCCTTGAACGCACGGGCCATCGGGGTCCGGTCGTCCCGGAGGCCTCTAGTGTCCCAATCGTCCCTGGACCGTCGCGCGCTTCTGGCTGGCCTTGCCGCCAGCGCGGCGTGGACCGCGCCGGCCGCCGCCGAGGATCAGGCGATCAGCTTCGTGGCGCTGGGAGACTGGGGTCGTCGTGGCAAGCGCTCCCAGCGTCAGGTCGCTCGGGCCATGGGCGCGGCGGCGCAGGATCTGGCCAGTCGCTTCGTGCTGGCGGCCGGCGACAACTTCTATCCTGCAGGCGTCGCTTCGGTGGACGACCCCCATTGGCGAGAATCCTTTGAGGCGGTCTATGACGCCCCGGCCTTGCAGACCCCATGGTACGCCGCGCTTGGCAATCACGACTACCGGGGCGCGGCCCAGGCCCAGATTGACTATTCGGCCCAGAGTGCGCGCTGGCGCATGCCCAGCCGCTATTTCAAGATCGGCGGCGAGACGCTCGGCTCGGACCTGGTCGATCTCTTCGTGATCGACACCGCCCCGCTGGTCGATGGCGGCAACTACGACGAGATGCTGCAGCAGATGGCCCGCGGTCATCGCGAGCGTCACGACGGCGCTGAACAGATCGCCTGGCTCGAGCGCACGCTGGCCACCTCCACCGCACCTTGGAAGATCGTCATGGGCCATCACCCCGTCTATTCGGGCGGCCATGGCGACAGCCCCGAGCTGGTGGAGACTGTCGCGCCGCTGCTCGAGGCCCACGGCGTGCAGGCCTACATCAACGGCCACGACCACAGCCTGCAACACATCCGCCGTGGCCGTGTCGACTACATCTGTACGGGCTCAGGCGCGGACGCCGGCGATAAGGTCGAGGCGGTGGCTGGAACCCGCTTTTGCCTGTCTCGACCTGGCTTCGCGGCCTTCCGGCTGGAGGGCGAGGCGCTGGACTTGGCGTTTCGAGATCTCGACGGCCAGGTGGTCTACAAGGTCCGGCTCCTGCGTGATCGGCGGGGTAAGGCGTGAGCCAGCGCTTAGAAGCGGGCCGTCAGGCGCACGTTCAGGGTCCGGGGCCTCGGCGGGGTGACGATCTGGTCGCGAGTGATCAGGAACGGGTTGCCGAACGAGAAGCTGTTGGCATGACTGTTCAAGGGATTGTCCAGCGTCGCCGCCAGCGTCCAGCCCGGTGTGGTCAGGCTGGCCACGCCCCGCAGGCCCAGATACTCGCCCATCTCGTGGGCGGGATCGGCTTCGAAGGTCAGGTAGGACCCGCCGACATAGGACGCCTGGCCCTGGAGCCGCAGCGTCGGGCCGATCGCCAGCTCGCGATGATAGTCGAAGCCGAGACTGGCCGAGGCCCGCGACACGCCAGGAAGGCTGGCGTCCTTGCGCGTGCTGAAGGCGGGGTTGAGCTTGGTGACCTCCGGATCGTTGAGCAGAGCCGCTGCGCGCAGGTCCAGTCGCTCGTTGACCCGAAACGCCGCCTCGGCCTCGATCCCGCGGTTGGCGCCGTTGCCGATGTTGGCGGTATAGGCCGCGCCGTCGGCCAGGTACTGGTCGCTCTGCACCGACTCCCAATCGGCGAAGAACACCGCCGCGCGGCCCTGCAGACGATCGTCGAACGCCCGCAGCTTGACGCCCAGCTCGTAGTTCCAGAGTTCATCGGCCTGGTAGCGGCGCGGCGGGGTTTCGGGCGCGTCGAAGACTTGGCCGATGCGGCCGGCGGTGTTGAAGCCGCCGGGCCGATAACCCTCGGCGGCCTGGGCATAGAGCAGCAGGCCGGGCTTGGCGTCGTAGCTGACCAGGACCTTGGGCGAGAAGCCTGCGGCTTCCGCCGACGGGCGCGTCTGGCGTAGGCCGGCAGGCTGGGTGATCGTCGCGTCGGTACCGAATCGGAAATCGAACCAGCGCAGGCCGGCTGTCGCAGAGAGGCGCGGCGTGGCGTCGAACGTCATCTCGCCGTAGAGCGCGATCTCGCGGATAGTGTCGCGCCGCCGCTCGGCATAGGCGGCGGGCGAGCCGGCGGGCAGGGCGTGCAGGCTGGTGTTCAGCCGGATCGAGCCCGTCGAGGCGAAAGCCCCGACCAGGCCGTGCAGACGGTGCTCGCCCGGCGTGGCGTAGGTGACTTCGGCCACGGTCAGATCGATGCCCTTATTCTCATCGAACGCCGAGGCCGCATCGCCCAGGCCGTAGATCGACGAGACCGAGGTGGCGTCGTAGCGGCTGGCGAAGTCATGCGCCAATTGCGACACCGAGCCGGTCAGACGTCCCCAGCCGCCTTCGCCCGTCAGGGTCAGGGAGACGTGGTCGAAATCGTTGTCGTGCGGCTCGCGTACGAACGTGTCGCGCTGCTTGGGGCCCAACCGCTGCAAGCCGTACTGAGTGTCATCGTTGTCGATCCATTGCTGGGTGAGGCCCAGCGTCAATGTCCAGCCTGGCGTCAGGGCCGCGCGCAGACTGGCGCGGACGCCCGCGCGCTCGAAACCGTTAATGCGGCGCAGACCCAAGGCGCGATTGTCGATGTAGCCGTCCTGCGTCTCGCGATAGGCCACGGTTCTTAACGCCACGCGGCCGTGAAGGAGCGGGAGGTTGACCATCGCCTCCAACTCGTCACCGCGGCCACCGCCCTGAGTCCAGCCAAGGCCAGCCAGAACGCTGGCCTGGTAGCGGTCGAGATCGGGCTTTCGGGTGGCGATCCGCATCACGCCCCCCAGCGAGCCGCCGCCATAGAGCGTCCCCTGTGGCCCACGCATGATCTCCACCCGCTCGACATCGGCCAGCCGCAGGTCCGGGTCCGGCGCGCTGTAGGTGATCGGCACATCGTCCAGATAGAGCGCCACCATCGACTGGGTCTGGCCGGTGAAGGCGCCGTCCGATAGGCCGCGCAGCAGCACCTTGTCGCGTCCGGGTCCCAGGTTGGTCACGGTCATCCCCGCGACCTGGCTGGTCAGGTCGTAGAGGCTGGTGACTGCCTCGCGTTCCAGCGCGCCGCCTGACACCACCGAGATGGCGTACGGCGTGCGGCCGGGCAGGTTGGGATAGCGCTGGGCCGTGATCACCACCTCGCCCAGGCCTAGCGGCGTGGCTGCCGGCGCAGGTTTGGCCGGCCGCGGCGTAGCGGCGAGGCGGTGGATGATGATCGTGCGCGGATCAGGCTGGCTATAGCTGCAGCCGCTGCCGGCCAGCAGGCGGTCGAGCGCCGCCCCGACTGACAGGCGTCCGGAAAGCGCCGGGGCCTGGCCGCGACAGGCGTCGAGGTCGCCGCCCAAAGAAAGCTCGGCCTGCAGGGCGAAATCGATCAGGGCAGCGTGCAGCGGCTTGGCGGCGATCTGCACCCGCACGACCGGAGACAGGCGGCCGGCCAGCAGGCGCGGCGCGGCCTCGGACGAGCCGGCAAGGCCCGCCAGGCCCGCGCTTAGGGCCGCGGCCCACAGGCGGCCGCCGCGATAGGTCCTGCGCCCCACGGTCAGCGGCGCGCCGGCTTGGCCTTGAGGATGACCCCCGTGGACGTCGTCTCAGCGACGATCGGGGCAAACAGTTCCAGGCGCCGGATCATGGCGGCCTCCTCGTCGACCAGCAGCACGCCTGACACTGTCACCGAGGCGGCGTTGGGATCAACGCGGATCGGTGTCGCGACATAGCGGTTGAGGTCGGCGACAACCTTCGTCAGCGGCGCGTGGTTATAGACGAGCTTGCCGGACTTCCAGGCGAAGGCGGCGTCGGGCTGGACCGTGGCGACCTTGGCGGTCGCGCCTGGTCCCTTGGCGAGTTGCTGGCCGCGAGCCAGGCGCACCGCGCCTTCGGGGCCGCCCGAGACCAAGACCAGGCCACGACGCACCGAGACGGCGAGGCTTCCAGCGTGGTTGAGAATGTTGAACTCCGTACCCAGCACCCGCACCTGCCGCTCCCCCACCGCCACCACGAAGGGCCGCTTCTCCAGGTGGGCGACATCGAAGCTGGCCTCGCCATCGACCAGGGTCACGTCGCGCTGTCGCGCCCCGAGGCTGACGCGCAGGGTCGTGGCCGCCCCCAGGGTCAGCCGTGAACCGTCGGCGAGGGCGACCTCGCGCGTCTCGCCGCGACTGGTCGAATAGTTGGTGAAGGCTGGCTGGGTGAAACGTGGAACAGCGACCAGACCCACGATGGCCGCCGCGGCCGCGACGCCAAGTCCGATCAGGAGCCCCCGCCGAGGCGCCCCGGCGGGCCGGCGCAGGGGCGTGACATTGGCCGCCATCGGTGCGGCGACGGCCGGATCGGGCGCGGTGTCATTGGCCGGCAGGTCGTCGAGATCGAGCCACACCGCCTCGACCGCTTCATAGGCGGCTGCGTGCTCGGGGTCAGCTTCCAGCCAGGCCTGGAACGCCGTCCAGTCCTCCAGGGCAGGATCGCCCTGCAGCCTGGCGAACCAGTCGGCGGCCGCCTGCTGGATCGGGTCTTGGTCGACGGACTTCGTCATAGGCGGTTCGCGCTTCCTTCGCGCCAAGTCTGAAACGGGCGCCGTCTCATTGACGTCACGCCACCCCAACCGCCTCTCCACATCCCGGTAAGGTGATGCCAATAGGTAACAGTCGTCATCGGCCCACCCGCTTGACCAGATGGCTCAGGGCCAGGCTGACATGCTTTTCGACGGCGCTGCGCGAGATGCTCATCCGCGCGGCGGTCTCGGCATGGGTCAGGCCCTCGAACTTGTGCAGCCGGAAGACGCGCTGGGTCAGCGGCGCGAGGGTCTCCAAGGCCTTGGAAAGCTTCTCCAACCGCTGGCGGGCGATCACCGCGCTTTCGGCGTCAGGGGTGTCGGCGATGTCGAGCGCCCCGATCGTGGCATGGTTGGTCCGGCGCCATTCGGTGTCACGCGCGCCGGCGCGCTTGGCCTGCCGCAGCCGGTCCAGCATCAGGTTCGAGGCCAGACGGTAGAGATAGGCCTGGGGGTTCTCGATCGGTTCTTCGGTGACCGCCTGGACCTTGAGATAGAGTTCCTGGACTAGGTCTTCGACCTCGCCACGCCCGCCCAGCCGCGCCAGGAAGAACCGGCGCATGTCCTCGCGCCGTTCCAGATAGACGGCCGCCAGCGGCGAAAGATCGGCAGGGGCGTCTTTCATCGCGCGCGAGCGCCGCAACGGTATGGGAGCGAGATCGGAATCTGGCTGTCGGCGTTGGTCTGCATCGCCAGGCGTTCGGGCCGCTGAAAGAGTCGCTGGTACGCCAAGAGACATGGCTTGGCGGCGCGACGAAGGCAAGCTGCCCGGATGGTGACGAAGGCCGGCGATGGTCACGGCAGAGCCGCCGCTCGGCGGGCGCCGAGTGCTTCGGCAATGGCGGCGAAGAGCGCGGCGATGCGCTCGGTCACCCAGCTGACGGGGTTCTGGCCGGGGCGCTTGCGGCTGGCGACCCAGGTGGCGATACAGATCGTGGCGAAAAGGACCGCCGGCAAACCGACGGTGAGAGCCGCCGGCAGCCCGGCGCTCGTGGCCATGGCCTCGCCGAGGATCATGGAGGTCTCGAACAGGAAAAGCAGGATGCCGCCCGTCGCCATCGCCGAGCCCGAACCGGCCCGTTTGGCGCTGAGGCCGAATGGCACCGCCAGGAGCGGCAGCAGGGGCAGTATCAGGGCGCGGGAGGTGCGGGCGTAGAAGTCGGCCAGCAAGGTCTGCCGGGGCAGGGTCGGCTGGGCCTTGCCGAAACCTCGCTGCGCCAGCTCGATGAGGGTGAGCTCGCTGGGGTCGTCGCCCCGGACGCGGAACAGCTTGCCCGACAGCGACAATGGCACGTCGAACGAGAAGCTTGCGAAATCGGTGACATACACCTGGGCGTCGGGCGTCGTGCTCACCTGGCGACCGTCGCGCAGGTCCAACGTGACGCTTTGGTCGCCGGCGTCCTTGCGCACCACCGCCGACACCGCCGTGAGGACGTCCTCGCGGCCGTCGGGCTCGATCTTGCGGATGAAGACGCGCTGGAGATTGCGGCCGCTGGCGTCCGTGCGATCGGCGGTCAGGAAGAGCGGCCCTGTGGAAAGCAGGGCCTTGGGCCGGACATCGCCGTTCCAACCCGCCTTCTCGGCCGCGTACAGTACGGCGTGATAGGCATAGCGGCTGTAGGGCTGGATGAAGCCGAACAGCAGCACGCTGAACATCATCAGCGCGGCGCCCAGGCCCACGAACGGGGCGGCAAAGCGCCCCAGCGACATGCCGCTGGCCAGGATCGCGTCGATCTCCGAGCTCTTGTTGAGGCCGTTGACCACCACGAAGAGGCCGATGAAAAAACCGCCGGGCAGGGTCAGGCCCACATAGTGCGGGACCAGATTAACCAGCAGCTCGCTCAGGTATTTGAAGCCGTCAGTCGTCTGAGAGAGCAGCTGGAAGGAGCGCATGATGCGCTCCATCAGGAACGCCACCATCGTGCTGATCAGCACGGCGGCCATCGGCGTCAGGGCCCGCCTCAGGAGATAGCGGTCGAGCGTCTTGAGGATCATGAGCACGCGCGGGCCTTCAGAGCGACGCGAGGCCAGCGGCGTGCGGGTCAACAATCGCGCCGTGACGACGGGTGGCGATCCTCGGCGTCGACGTGGTCGTCCGCACGCCCAGGGCTTCGGCATAGACCTCGACGACCTCGTCGAGGATCTCAGACCAGCGATAGGCGGCGCTGCGTTCCAGCGCCGCCACTCCCAGGCGACGGCGGGTTTCGGGAATGCGGATCAGTTCGCTCAGCGCCTCGCCATAGGCGGCGGGCTGGTCTGAGCAGAGCCGAGCGTTGCGGCCGTGCCGCAACAGGGCGCGGGTGTTGGGTGCGTCGGCGCAGACCATGGCCAGGCCGCAGGCCATGGCTTCCAGATTGACGTTGCCGAAGGTCTCGGTGGTGCTGGGATTGAAGAAGATGTCGCCGCTGGCCAGCGCCGTGGCAAGGGGCTCGCCCGACAGGAAGCCAGTGAAAGCCGCGCCCGGCAGCCGGTCTTCGAACCAGGCGCGAGCAGGTCCATCGCCGATGATAAGCACCTGCGGCCTGTGGCCGGCTACCTCGATCAAACGGATGGCTTCGGCGAAGGCCGCCAGGCCCTTTTCCATGACGATCCGGCCCAGGAACACGATCACCGGGCGGTCGGGATCAAAGCCCTGGTCCAGCCGCCAGGCCTCGCTTCGGCGACCGGGATGGAAGAGGTCCGGATCGACGCCCCGCGCCCAGGTCCGGACCCGCGTGGAGGGGACTTGGGCGCGAAGCTCGTCGCCGATCGCCTCGGTGGGGGCCATGACGTAGTCGCAGGCGCCGTAGAACTTCCACAGTCGCCCGCGCACCAGCGGGCGCAGGCGACCCAGGCCATAGTAGTCGAGATAGGTGTCAAACAGGGTGTGCAGACTGGCGACCACCGGGACCTCCAGTCTGCGGGCGAATTTTAGGGCCGCCGAGCCCAAGAGGTCGGGGGCTGAAAGGTGGATGAGGTCTGGCTTGAAGGCCTCGATGTCTCGTCGCAGGAAGCCAGGCAGGCCCAAGGCCAGGCGGTAATCGCTCCGGAGCGGGATCTTCACCGACGGCACGGAGATGAGTTCGCCGACCGGCTCGAAGGCGGGCTTGGGGGCGGTGGGGGAATAGACCCGTACCTGCGCGCCGATCGTGTCCTGCAGGTGGCCGACCAGGCGGTTCAGCGACTTGTTGGCCCCGTCCAGGGTGTAGTTGTAGTTCCCCGAGAACAACGCGATCCGCAACGGGCGCGCACCATGGGTGTGTATCTGCGCCTTGATGTCCATGCTGGTCCTTCCACGTGTACGCCCCGGTCCCAGCCGACCAAGACGGCGCGCTGGTCCCACCCCCACACGGAATTTCGAAAAATCGGTGAGACCCGCGTCCGACGACGCCGTCCTTGCGTGCAGGCGGCCACCGGCGTCACGGCCGACGATGTCGGACGCGCGGTGGTGCGGGGCTTTTTGAAAGACTACGATGCGGATTGTGGATGTCGCCGAGTTCTATTCGCCCACCGGCGGGGGCGTGCGGACCTATATCGACCGCAAGTTCGAGGCCGCCGCGCAGCTGGGCCATGAGCTGTTCGTGATCGCCCCGGGGCCGTGCGACGGTTTCGAGCCGCGTGCGGCGGGCGGCGTGATCCAGGTCCGCGCGCCCCGCCTCCCGTTCGACGCCAACTACCACATGTTCTGGGACGCCGACCCCGTGCACCGCCAGCTCGACTTCCTGACGCCGGACCTGGTCGAGGCCTCGTCGCCCTGGCGGGGCGCGGGTATCGTCGCCAGCTGGGAGGGGCCGGTCCCACGGGCTATGTTCATGCACGCCGACCCGGTGGCGTCCTACCCCCAGCGATGGCTGGCGCCGATCGCCACGCCTCAGCGGATCGACCAGCTCTTCGGCTGGTTCTGGAGCTATCTGCGCAGGCTCGCGGGCGGCTTTGGCTCCGTTGTCGCGGGCGGACCTTGGCTCGCCGACCGGCTGACGGGGCAGGGCGTGGGCGCGGTGGCCAGCGTGCCGCTCGGCATCGACCGCGGCGCCTTTTCTCCCGGCAAACGGGACGCGGCGCTGCGATCGCGCCTGTTGGCGGCCTGCGCCTGTCCCGATGACGCCAGGCTCGTCCTGGGCGTCGGACGGTTCCATCCGGAAAAGCGTTGGCCGATGGTCATCGAGGCGACCATGCGCGCCCGCGCCGATGCGCCGATCGCTCTCGTCCTGATCGGCGACGGAGTCGATCGCGCCCGGGTGGCCCGCGCCGCGGCCGGCAATCCTCATGTCCGCATTCTGCCGCCGATCCGCGACCGCGATCTGCTGGCCGCCCACCTGGCCAGCGCCGACCTTCTGGTCCACGGCTGCGAGTCCGAGACTTTCGGCCTGATCCCCGCCGAGGCCATGGCCAGCGGTCTTCCGGTCGTCGGCCCCGATCGTGGCGGTTTCGCGCATCTGGCGCAGCCGGCGACCTCGGAGATCTATCGGGCTGGCGACACCGGCTCGGCCGCCGCCGCCATCCGGCGCCTGCTGGCGCGTGATCCTGGCCTCTTGAGGGCCTCGGCCATTACGGCCGCCGCCAGGGTCCGTCGCGACATCGACCACTTCGCCGACCTCTTCGACCACTACGGGGCCGTTGCGGCCGGGGCGCGGGCGTGAGGCGCAAGACCTTGATCGACGAGACGGCGCCGAACGTCGCGGGCAAGACCTCGCGCCTGTGGGGGTGGCTGGGCGGTCTCCTTTCCGCCGGGCTGATCGGCGCCATCGCGGCGCAGCTGGGCGGGGCCAGTGGCGAGGTGCTGAAGGCGATCCGCCAGTTGCCGCTCGGCGCCTGGCCGGCCTTCCTGTTGCTCTATTTGACGCAAACGCTCTTCGACTACGCGATCTTCCGGCGACTCTGGCGCATGCCAATGGCCGGTTTCGAAGCGCTGCTGCGCAAGAACGTCATCAACGAGGTGGTGCTCGGCTACAGCGGCGAGGCCTTCCTCTATGTCTGGGCGCGTCGGGCATCCCGCACCGTGGCCTCGCCCTTCGCCGCGATCAAGGACGCCAACATCGTTTCGGCGCTGATGGGCAACGTCCTCACCCTGGTCCTAGCGCTGGTCAGCGCCACGCAGCTGCAGGACCTCGATTTCGCCCGTCGGCTAGGGCCGGCCCTGTGGTCTGGGCTCATTCCAGTGGCGATCTCGCTGGGGGTCCTTGCCTTCGGGCGCCGCGTGTTCTCGCTGCGCCTCGGGCAGCTCTTTTATGTCGCCGGGGTCTGCGGGTTGCGCCTGGGGGCCTGGGCGGGGCTGACGGTGCTAGTCTGGAGCCTGGCGCTTCCGCTGGTCGCGCCGGCGCAGTGGGTGGTCCTGCTGGCGATCCGGCTGCTGGTGTCTCGGATTCCGCTGATCTCCAACAAGGATCTCGTGTTCGGCGGCCTGATGCTGCTGCTGCTTGGCGCGCATTCGGCCGTCGCGGTGCTGCTGGCGGCGCTGGCCGTGATGACCCTGGGTCTGCACCTGGCGGTCATCGTCGGGCTCGGCCTGGCCGATCTGGCGCGTGGCCTGCGGCGCGCGGCGATAACGCCGAGCGAGATGGGCCGCGTCGTTGTCGAAAGCAGCGTCCATGACTAGGTGGGGCCTGAAGATTCCGGGGCGGGACATTTGGCGTGTCGGCTTGGTGGAGGCGCCGATCGCGGACGTCGCCCGGCGCGGTTTTCCGGCGAACGCGCCGGTTCACTGGCTTCCGGAGGAGGGCGGGCGGAAGTTCCTGGCCGATCCCTTCGGCGTCTGGCGCGAGGCGCGCCTGCACCTCTTCGTCGAAGCCTATGACTACCAGACCCGGCACGGCGTCATCGAAGTGATCGAACTGGACGCAGGCTTTGCGCCTGTCCAGCGCTCGGTGGTTCTCCGCGAGCCCTGGCACCTGTCCTATCCGCAGGTCTTTGAGGCCGAGGGCGAGACCTGGATGCTGCCGGAAGCGTACAAGTCCGGCGTGCTGACGCTCTATCGCGCCGCGGCGTTCCCGCACGTCTGGGAGCCGGTGGTCCGGCTGGAGCTCGACACCCCAGCCATCGACGCCACACCGTTCCGCCACGATGGCCTGTGGTGGCTGGCCTATTCGCCAACCGGGCCGCAGCGCTGGAAGCAGGGACGCCTGCACCTCGCCTTCGCCGAGCGCCTGGCCGGCCCCTGGCGCACGCACCCTGGCAATCCGGTCCGCAAGGATCTGTCCTCCAGTCGGCCTGGCGGCACGGCGTGGGTCGAGCATGGCCTGCCGCGGTTGCCGATGCAGGACTGCACGCGAACCTACGGCGGCGGCATCCGGTTGCTGACCGTCCTCAGGCTCGACACCACGCGCTTCGAGGCCGAGGCGGCCGCGCCTCTGAGCCTGCCGCCCGGGGCGGGCGCCTATTCGCAAGGGCTGCACACCCTGTCGGCCTGTGGTCCGGTCACCCTGTTCGACGTCAAGCGTATCGATCGCTCGCTGTGGACGCCACGCGCCCGCGAGGCGGCGGCGTAAAATCGGTGAGAGGGTCTTGGGGGCATGGCGTCGTTTGGCCATGCGCATCGGCTTTCTCTTCAATCACGACCAGATCCATCAAGTGGCCCACAGCCTGCCCATCGCCCTGGCGCTGGCGCGGGCGGATCTTGGATTGGAGATCGTGGTGGCGACCACCAACCGGCGTATGACCGCCGAAGTGGTCCGCCTGGGCGGCGGGCTTATCGGCCACGGCATCAACCTGGTGGAGCTGGGTCTAAAGCGGAGGTCGTCGCAGGTCCTGGCCGCCGCCGCCGAAGCGGTGCTGCCGGCGACCAAGCTCCTGGTCTACAGCGACAATCTCGACTTCTTCCGCGCGCTGGACATGCTGGTGGTCGCCGAGAAGACCTCGCTGATCCTCAAGACCCGCTACGGCCTCGACCACCTGAAGATCATCCATACCCGGCACGGGGCCGGCGACCGCGCCATCGGTTTCGACAAGGCCAGCGCCGGCTTCGACCACGTGCTGGTGTCCGGCCGAAAAATCCGCGACCGCCTGGTCGCCGAGGCCGGGGTCGAGCCCGACAGGATTTCCGTCGTTGGATATCCGAAGTTCGATCTGTTGGCGCGAGGTCGGCCGACCCATCCGCTGCTCGACGACGGGCGGCCGGTGGTGCTCTATAATCCGCATGTCTCGCCGCACCTGTCGTCCTGGTACGAGGCGGGCCGGCAGGTGCTGGACTGGTTCGCCGCGCGCGATGACTACCATCTGATCTTTGCGCCGCACGTGATGCTGTTCGAGCGGCCGTTCGTGGTGACCATCGATAAGCTGCGGCTCGACCGCGCCGGCCGGATCGAGGAGCGCTATCTGCGCGCGCCCAACATCCATATCGACCTGGGCAGCCGAGCCTCAACGACCATGGTCTATACCCAGCGCGCCGACATCTATCTCGGGGACGTTTCCAGTCAGGTCTACGAGTTTCTGCTGCGCCCACGCCCTTGCGTCTTCCTCAACACCCATCGCCAGGCCTGGCGGGACGATCCCAACTACGGCCACTGGCGGGCCGGTCCGGTCATCGAGACGCCCGATCAACTGGGCGAGGCTCTGGCCTCGGCCCGCGCCGAGCACGAGGCGCGGTGGCGGCCTGTTCAGCAGGCGATGTTCGCCGAGAGCTTCGATCTCACCGAGGAGCCTTCGGCCGTCCGCGCCGCGCGCGCCGTGGCGCGCCTGGCGGCCCTGGACTGGTCGGCGGCGGCGCTTGTCGAGGCGGAGCGGGCCCATGGCTGAGCTGCGCATCGCCTATGTGATCAACTCGGTCGAGGGCGGCGGCGCCGCCCTGCCGGTCCCCGCCGTGGCGCGCGCCCTGATCGCCCAGGGCGCTCGCCTGGAGGTCTTTGCCCTGACCCGTCGCGATGGGCGGGCGGTGGCGGCCATGGAAGCGGCAGGCCTTACTGTCCACGTGCGGCAGGGCGGGGAGAAGGACCACCGCAAGACCCTGGCCTGGCTTGACGCGCGCCTTCGCGACTGGCGGCCCGACGTGATCTGGACCTCCCTGACCCGGGCCACGCTGCTGGGACAGATCGTCGGCGAACGTCTTGGCGTGCCGGTGGTCAGCTGGCAGCATGCCGCGAAGCTGAAGCTGGCCAACCTTCTGCTGCTGCGCCTGAGACAGGCGCGTTCGCGGCTCTGGGTCGGCGACTCCCACAGCGTCACGGACCTGACCGCCGAGCGCCTAGAGGTCCCGCCGTCGCGCCTGGTCGCCTGGCCGCTCTTTGCCGCCAATCCCGACATGTACCGGGCCTATCCCTGGCGCCCTGGACAGACCCTGGAGCTGGGATCCCTGGGGCGGCTGCATCCGGTGAAGGGCTACGACATCCTGATCGAGGCGTTGCTACGGCTCCAGACCCAGGGCTGCTGTTTCCCGGCCGCGATCCGGGTCCGTATCGCGGGCGAGGGCAGGGCGCGCGCGGCTCTGGAAGAGCGCGCCGAGCGCCATGGCCTGACTTTCATCGAGTTCACCGGCTTTAACGAACGACCCCTCGAGTTCCTGGCCGACCTGCACCTCTACTTGCAGCCATCACGGTCCGAAGGGCTTTGCATCGCCGCCCACGAAGCCATGCAGGCGGGGCTTCCAGTCATCGCCTCCAGCGTTGGCGAGCTGCCCTACAGTATCGAGAACGGCGTGACCGGCCTAACCGTGCCGCCGGGAGATCCTTGGGCGCTGGCCGAAGCGTTGGGCCGCCTCTTGTCGCGCCCCGAGCGCCTGGCCCAGATGGGCGCGGCGGCCCGCACGCGCGTGCTGGAACGCTTCGGGCAAGACGCCTTCGACCGCACCGGCGCGGCGATCTACCAGCGGCTGCCGGGCTTCATCGCCGAGACGGGGCGGGCGCCAGACCGCGCCTCGCGACCGCTGCCGAATCCCGGAGGCCGTCCCTGCGCGTCCTGACCTTCCTGCACAGCTTCGAGCCTGGCGGCGTCGAGCGGATTGCCCTGCGCCTGGTGCGGCAGTGGCGCGCCATGGGTGTCGATGCGCCGCTCTTCATGGGGAGAACCGATGGGGACATGCGCGGCGACGTCGGGGCAGGCCTAGACTTCGTCTCGCCCCATCGGACCCGTCCTTGGACGGCGAGGATGGAAACGCTCTGGATGATCTGGACGCTTCCTGGGGTCGTTCGACGGCTACGCCCTGACATCCTGTTCTGCGCGGGCAACACCTACGCCATCGTGGCGGTGGCCCTGAAGGTCTTGCTGGGGCGGCGCTGCCCACCCATCCTGCTGAAGGTGAGCAACGACCTCGACCGCCAGGACATGCCGGCCTGGTTTTGCGTCTTCTATCGCCTGTGGCTCAAGATCCAGGGGCATTGCCTGGATCACTTCATCGGTATGGAAGCGCCGATGGCTGAAGAGATCCGCGTCGGCCTCGGCGTCTCGGAAGGTCGGATCACCATCATCCCCGATCCCGCCTTGTCCAGGCCGCTGATCGAAGCCTTGCGGACGGGGGGTATGACAGGCGCGCGGCCGGGCCTGGGCGCTGGTCGGCGTTTCGTCAGTATAGGCCGGCTGACGCCGCAGAAGAACATTGGCCTGATGCTCCGGGCCTTCGCGCGCGGCGCGCGGGGAGGCGACACGCTGACGGTGATCGGCGATGGGCCGCAGCGGGCGATGCTCGAAGGTCTCGTGGAAGACCGTGGCCTTGGCGCGCAGGTGAAGTTCCGGGGATATCTGCCTGAGCCGGCATACCTTTTGCCGTCGTTCGATGTCCTGCTCCTATCCTCGGACTACGAGGGCGTGCCCGCCGTCATCCTCGAAGGGCTCGCCGCCGGCCTGGCCATCGTCGCCACCGACTGCAGCCGCAGCATGGCGACCTTGCTGGGTCACGGCGGGATGGGCGCACTCGTCCCGGTGGGCGACGAGCGGGCGCTGGCAGGAGCAATCGCCAGAGCGCGGCCGTTCTGCCAAGATCTGGCGCAGACCCTCGCGCAAGCCCACCGCTTCACGATCGAGGGCGCTTCCCGAGACTATCTACAGGTCATGTCAAAGCTCCGGCGCGTTTCACGGCGGCACGTGCCGAACGCGTTGGAGGTGGCGTCGTAAGCTCGATGTCGCGGCGCGCAGCCGCTCGGTTCTGTATCGGGAGGGCCGATGAATGCGGCGCTCCCTCCAGAGAAGACCAGGGAAGTGTTCGGGTCGGAACTAAGGCGCGCCGTAGTCGAAGCCAGGATCCTTGGCCTTGCCGCCGGCCCCGAACTTCCACGACAGGCTGACGAAGGCCGTGCGACCTAGCTGGCGGCGCTCGAACTGGTCGGAAAGGGTAGGGGTGTCGATCACCGTGCGGTCGCGCTGCCGGTTAAGGAGGTCTGAGACCGTGACCACGGCCGACAGATCGCTCGTCAGCTTGCGCCGATAGCCGAGATTGACGCTGCTGCTGGGCAGGCGGCGGCCCTGAGCGGTCAGGCGCTTGCCGCTGTAGCTGGCGCTGACCTGGAAGAAGTCCTTGGCCGTGGCGGCGTAGTCGAGGCTGGCCTTGCCGGTATAGCCGATGGCCGAGCGCTTTGCGGCAAACCCCAGGTTGGCCGCGTCGATCTGATTGTAGAAGACGTTGGTGCTGAGGTTGTAGCTCACGGCGCTGGCGATCTTGCCGCTGGCCGACAGCTCCACGCCGCCCGATGTGGCCTTGCCCAGGTTCTCCTTGGTGGTCAGCAAAACGGTCGGGCTGATGTAGCGGCTGACGTCGGTCATGCCGTTCAGGCTACGGCGAGCATAGGCCGTCGCCGCCAAGGTCGCGCCGTGCGTCCGGGTCTCGTAGCCGATTTCGAACGCATGGGTCTCCTGGGGCATCAGGTTGGGATTGCCGGCCCGGGCGCTGAAGGCGTCGATGACCACGAAGTAGGGATTGAGATCCTCGGGCTCGGGACGGGCCACGCGCTTGCTATAGCTGAGGCGAAGCTTGCGATCCTCGCCCAGGTCCTTCTCCAGGTGCAGGGTAGGATAGGCGCGGAAGTAGTCGGTGCTGTTCTGCAAGGCGCTCGCAGCTGGTTGGTGTCGATCAGCGTCTCTTCTAGCCGAAGGCCTGCCAGCAGCGTCCAGTCGCCCAGAGGTCGCTCATAGGTCCCGTAGAGAGCGTGGACGGTGCGCTTGTAGAGGAAGCGGTTGGTTTGGGACGGATCGACGACATGCAGGGCGCCGACGATCGTTCCGCCGTAGTTGTCGTAGTCGTCGTTGTCGCGCTGCAAATCATAGCCGAGCTTCAGCTTGGCCCTACCGGGGAGGGCGCCCGAATACTCGGCCGACAGTTCGGTGGTGATCTCGTCGGCGCGCGGGATCAACTCTTCGCGAAGATCTGCCGCGGGGGGCGCGCGGAAGCGGCTGAGATAGGTGCGGCGGCGGTCTTCCTTGGTCTCGCCGCGCTGCAGGTCGAGCGTGAACTCGCCGTCGTTCGCCAGGGTGCGGCGATAGCCGGCGGAGAGCTGGGTGCTGGTCTCGTGGCCGCGTCCCTGGCCCTGCCGGTCGTAGTCCTTCAGCACCGTCCCGCCGGGATCCGCCGCCCGATTGCGTTCGCCGATCGTCAGGGTTTCAGCGCGCCGGTTGTAGCTTGCCGAGCCGCTGATCCGGCTCTTGGCGTCGAGATCGTAGTCGAAGCCGGCCGAGACGATCTTGGAATCGCGCTGCTGGTCGCTGACCACCGTCTGGTCGCTGGCGGCCGCGCCGCCGGCGACGGCGTCGCGGCGCACGCGGTGGTCAGTGGTGGTGCGCTTGCGGGTCTCGTGGCGCAGTGAGGCCGAGCCGAAGAGGTTGAGGGCCCCAGACTTGTAGGCGGCGGTGGCGCCGAGATTGTAGCGACCTTCCGTGCCCAGGCTCGCCTGCGCCGTACCAGAGCGCCCAGGACGGCGATTTTTCTTGGTGACGATGTTGATGATGCCCGACGCGCCGTCCGGCTTGAACTGGGCCGAGGGGTTGGTGATCACCTCGATCGACTCGATGCTGTCGGCTGGCATCTGCTGCAGGATGGCCCCGCGATTGGCCGCCGACATCATGGTCGAGGGCTTGCCGTCGATCAGCACCTGAACGTTGCTGTCGCCGCGCAGGGAGAGGTTGCCCAGCACGTCGACCTCGACGGAGGGCAGGTTGCGCAACACGTCGCCGACCGAGCCGGCGCTGGCCTGCAGGTCATGGGCGACCGAATAGGTCCGCCGGTCGATGGAGGTTGCTTGCGCCGGCTTCTGGGCGGTGATCACCACGCCCTCGACCGCCGTGGGCGCAGGAACTGTCTGCTGGGCCAGGGCGATCGCGCCGGGGGCGCCGCTGGCCGCCAGGGCCGCCATCAGAGTCTTGCGCATTGAAATGTCCCGCCCAGCCAAACTGCAGCGGGTATCGTCGGCGGCGTCTTCCCGGCCCATGACGACGAGATTGATAATTCCCAACCTCGACACCGCGCGATTGGGAATCGGTAATGTCGTGGCCATCGTGGACGAATGCGGGCCGGCGCATCGTGGGGGTCAGTCGGATCCTTGAAGGGTCCTCTTGAAAAGGAAGTCGCCCATGAAGAAGCTGATCATCGTCGCGGCCCTGATCGCCGCCGCCACGCCGGTCCTGGCTGAAACGGCCAAGACCTTCACCGGTCACGAGCTGGCCAAGTCGGCCAAGGTTTCGATGCAGCAGGCCGAGGCCATCGCCCTGAAGGCGCGTCCGGGCACGATCAAGGATCGCGAGCTGGAAAAGGAAAAGGGCGGCAGCGGCCTGCGCTACACGTTCGACCTCGTCGGAACCGACGGCAAGAAGTACGAAGTCGGTATCGACGCCGCCGACGGCAAGATCCTCGAGAACGGCCTCGACAACGACAAGGACTAAGCGGTCCTCCGGGAGCACGATGACGGCATGAAGATATTGCTGGTCGAGGACGACAAGGAAGCGGCGGCCTATCTGCGGCGCGCCTTGTCGGAAGCCGGGCACACCATGGACCACGCGGCCACGGGTCGCGAGGGCCTGATGCTGGCCGCCGGCGAACCCTATGACGTCATCGTGCTCGATCGCATGCTGCCCCAGCTCGACGGCCTGGCCATCCTGCGCACCATCCGCTCGGCGGGCGTCAAGACGCCCGTCCTGCTGCTGACCGCGCTGGGCGGCATCGACGACCGCGTCGAGGGGCTGGAAGCGGGCGGCGACGACTATCTGGTCAAGCCGTTCGCTTTCGCCGAGTTCCTGGCCCGGGTGAACGCCTTGGCGCGTCGGCCGCCGCCTCAGGAGATGGTCTCGGCCCTGCAGGTGGCCGACCTGCGTCTGGACCTGCTGAAGCGATCGGTCACCCGGGGCGGGCAGCGCATCGACCTGCAGCCGCGCGAGTTCCAGCTCCTGGAATATCTGATGCGCAATGCAGGCCGGGTCGTCACCCGCACCATGCTGCTGGAGAGCATCTGGGAGTTCCACTTCGACCCCAAGACCAACATCGTCGAGACCCACATGAGCCGGCTGCGCGGCAAGGTCGATCGGGGCCAGCCGCAGGAACTGATCCACACGGTGCGCGGCGCCGGCTATTGTCTGCGCGAGCCCGACTAGGTGCTGCGCTCAACCAGCCTGCGCCTGGCCGTTCTCTACACCCTGGGGTTCGCGCTCTCGGTGGTGCTGCTGGGCGCGCTGACCCTCTACAGCACCCGTGCGGCCCTGTCGGAGCAGTTCGACGCCCGCATCCGCGCGGAAGCCGCCGCCCTGACCCAGGAGTTCGCCACCGAGGGCCTGGACGGCGTCGTCCAGGCGGTGCGCGAGCGCGACCGTACGCCTGGCGCGCTGGACTATGGCCTGATCGGACCTGACGGCCGACCGCTGGCCGGGCGCTTTCCAAGCTCGGCGGCCAAGCCGGGCTGGGCGACCCTGGCTGCCCCTCAGCGCGATGGCGAGGTCGAGCCGGTCCGTGTGCTCACCACGCCGCTGCCCGGCGGCTATCACCTGATCGTCGGCGACGACGAAGAGCGCATCGAGGCGCTGGACACCGTCGTGCTGCAGGGGTTTGCCGGCGCCCTGATCGGGGTGGTGATCCTGGGCGTCGTGGGCGGGCTGGCCTTCAGCCGCGACGTCCATCGGCGGCTCTCGGCGATCTCGGGCACGGCCGAGGCGATCATTGACGGGGATCTCACCCGGCGGGTGCCGGCGCGAGGATCCAGCGACGACATCGATCGCCTGGCCCATACCTTTAACCGCATGCTCGACCGCATTGGCGCCCTGATGGAGAGCTTGCGCCAGGTTTCCAACGACGTGGCCCACGACCTGCGGACCCCCCTGACACGCCTGCGCCAGCGGCTGGAGGCGGCCCAGAGCGCGCCGGCCGAGCAAGCCGAGGCCATAGACGGGGCCCTGAGCGATCTCGACTCCATCCTGGAGACCTTCGCGGCCCTGCTGCGCATCGCGCAGATCGAGGGCGGCGCGCGGCGCGCGGCGTTTCGGCAGGTGCGGCTGCGCGATCTGGCCGCCACCGTCGTCGACGCCTTCGCGCCCTCGGCCGAGGAGGGGGGGCGATCCCTGCGGCTGGAGGCCGGCGAAGACCTCGTCATTGAGGGCGACACTGAGCTGCTGACCCAGATGTTGGTCAATCTGGTCGAGAACGCACTGCGCCATACAGGCGAGGGCGCTCAGGTGCGAGTCGGCATCGACCTGGTCGACCGGGCGCCGGTCCTGTGGGTCGCCGACAACGGCCCCGGCGTCCCGACCGGCGAGCACGCGCGGCTGTTCGACCGCTTCTACCGGCTGGAGCGCAGCCGCTCCGCGCCGGGCAGCGGCCTGGGCCTGGCCTTGGTCGCCGCCGTCGCCAAGCTGCACGAGGCAAGCGTCCGGCTGAGCGACGCCGAGCCGGGGCTGCGGGCCGAGGTCGTGTTCCTGCGGTGACCTGTCGCGGCAAGATTGGGAATTCGCAATCTACCGGCCATGCGACCGACAAGGGCCGCAGTCTAAGCCGGAGGGATCGAGGAGATCCGGATGAGCACCCCTCCGCATTGCAGATCCGCCGGGCAGTGGACGCCGGTCTTGGCCCTGGCCGGCGCGGCCCTAACCTTGTCGGCCTGTGTGGCCTATGCGCCCGCGCCGGTGAGGCTGGACGCCTATCCAGACCGTCGCGCGGCGACGCAATTGTCCGCACCAGCCGACGGCCACGACTGGACCGGCGCGGAGCTGCTGGCCGAGGCGCTTCGCAACAACCCCGCTGTCGCCGAGGCGGCGGCGAAATACCGGACGGCGCGGGCGGCGGCCAAGGTCTCGCACGTGCCGCCTCCGGCGAGCCTGACCCTGACGGCCGAATACGCAAAGTCCGAGCCCAAGCAGTGGCTTTACGGCGCGACGTCTGGCATCCCACTGGACATCGGCGGCCGCCGCCAGACGCGGATCGACGCCGCCGATCTGGCCGCGTTGCAGGCGCTCTACGACTACGGCGAGGCGGTCTGGACCATTCGCACGGCCCTGGCAAAGGCGCGGACCGAACGGGCCTTCGCCGACGCGGAGGTCGCCCAGGCTCGCGAGGTCGAGGTCGTGCGCCAGACCCGCGCCGATCGCCTGGACCGCCGTGTCGCCGCCGGCGAGGACGACCGCAGCCTGGCTCTGACCGCTCGTGGCGAGCTGGAGACGGCCCGCCGCCGGGTGAGCGACGCCCAGAGCCGACGCGCCGCCGCCGATGCGGCCATGGCCGGAGCGCTGGGCGTTCCGGTCTTGGCGGTGCGCGACCTGCGTCTGGCGCCGGCCACCACCATGCCGAACACGCTCGACGTTCCGGCCGCCGCGCGGGCCGCCGCCTTGACCCGGCGCGACGTCTTGCGCGCGGTGGTCGACTACGATCTGGCTGAAGGCGCGCTGCGGCTGGAGATCGCCAAGCAGTATCCCGAGGTCCGGATCGGACCCGGCTACACCTATGACCACGGCGTGGCCAAGCTGCCGTTCAACCTGGCCCTGACCTTACCGCCACAGGACTTGAACCGTGCGGCCATCGCTCAGGCCGAGGCCAAGCGGGCCGAAGCTGGCCGATCGCTGGAAGCCGTCCAAGCCGCGGCGCTCACGGCCGTCGACGCCGCCGAGGCGGCCACGACGGCGGCCCGCGTCGCCGCGAACCAAGTCCAGTCGCGTGACATCCCCAATGCCGACGCCTTGGCGGCGACGACCGCGCGCAGCCTTGCGGCCGGCGCCGCCGACCGCGTCGACGACCTGGGTGCGCGCGCCCTGGCGCTGGAGACGCGGCTTACCCTGCTCGACGCCCGCAAGGCCCAGGCCTTGGCCGAGATCGATCTGGAGGACGCCCTGCGCGCGCCCTTCGACCCGGCCGAACTCATCCTGCTCGAAACCACGTCCCGCACCCTAGGAGACGGACAATGAAGCTTGGCGCGAAAACCAGTGTCTTGGTGGCCCTGATGGCGACCGCCCTTGCCGGCCAGGCCTTCGCGGGTGTCGAGCTGGACGCGGCGACTCAGAAGCGACTGGGCGTGGCGGTCGCTCCGCTGGCGGCGGCGCGCTACGCCGGGACGATCAACGGCTTTGCCCGCGTGCTCGACCCGGTGCCGCTCGCGACCCTCGATAGCGACCTGCTCGCCGCTCAGGCGGCCGTGCGAGCCTCGGCGGCTGAAGCGATGCGGACCAAGGCCCTGGCGGCTGCCGACGCCACCATCTCCGTCAAGACCGCCCAGGCCGCCCAGGCCCAGGCGAACGCCGACGCCGCCAAGCTGACCTTGCTGCGCCGTCGGGTTGGGCTGGAATGGGGCTCAGCCTTCATGGCCGACGGCGCCAGGGCGCGGTTGCTGGCCGATCTGGCGGCTGGTCGCGCGGCCCTGGTGCGGATCGACGCGCCGGCCGGTGCGGCAGGGGCCCGGAGCGTCCAACTGGAGCTCAGCGGTGGTGAGCATCTCGCCGTGATCCTACTCGGTTCGGCGCGGACGGCCGACACCCGCCTGCAATCGGGCGGCCTGATCGGAGTCGTGCGCGGCCCGGCCGCCAGCCGGCTGGCGGCAGGCCTCACAGCGCCGGCGGTGCTGAGCGGACCGGTGGGAACCACGGGCGTCCTCGCCCCGCGCTCGGCGGTGATGCGCGCCCAGGGCAAGGTCTTCGTCTATGTCCGCCAGGACTCCACCCACTTCGAACGCCGGGTCCTGAGCGGCGTCGTCCCACAGGCCGAAGGCCTGTTCGCCGCCGGTGGCGCGAAGGCGGGCGAGCCGGTGGCAGTGTCCGGCGCGGCCGCGATCTTCGCAGCCGAGAACGCCCCCAAGGCAAAGGACTGATCCGATGCTCAGCGCCATCGTCCGTTGGTGCCTGGAAAGGCCGCGTCTGGTCGCGCTCGGCGCGGCCCTGCTGCTGATCTATGGCGGCGTGGTTCTCACCCACGCCAAGTTTGACGTCTTCCCCGAGTTCGTCCCCGCCCAGGCCGAGATCTCGACCGAGGCGCCCGGTTTGACCGCACAGCAGGTCGAGCAGTTGGTCACTCGGCCCGTCGAGCAGGCCGTCAACGGCGCCTCGGGCGTCGAGACCGTGCGCTCGGAGTCCCAGCAGGGCCTGTCTTCGGTCAGTGTCGTCTTCAAGGAAGGCTCCGATCCTTACCGGGCCCGCCAGGTGGTGGCCGAGGCGCTGGGCGAAGTCGCCGGCAGCCTGCCGGCGGGCGTGGCCGCGCCCAAGGTCGCGCCACTGACCTCCTCGACCATGGACCTCTTGAAGATCGGCTTCACCTCCGAGCGCTTGTCGCCGATGGAACTTCGCGATCTGGTCCAGTGGACGATCCGGCCGCGCCTGCTGGCGGCCGCCGGCGTGGCTCGCGCCACGGTCTATGGCGGCGAGGCCCGCCGCTTCGAAGTCCGCGCCCGACCCGACGACCTGGCGGCCCGCGACCTGTCGCTGTCGGACCTTGTCACGGCCGTCAAGGCGGCGACCGGCGTCAGCGGCGGCGGCTTCATCGACACGCCTGAGCAGCGAATCCTTATCGACGCGCGCGGCCAGGCCCTGACTCCCGCCGACATCGGCGCCGCTCCGATCCCGAGTTCCGCCGCTGGCGCGCCGGTCCGTGTCAGCGACGTCGCCGACGTGGTCGACGCCCCAGCGCCGGACGTCGGCGAGGCGGTGATCATGGGCAAGCCTGGCGTGCTGATCAGCCTGTCCAGCCAGTACGGGGCCAATACCCTCGACGCCACCCACGCCGTCGAGGCGGCGATGGAAGAGCTGAAGCCGGCCCTCGACAGCCAAGGCGTCAAGGTGTTCGCCGACCTGCACCGGCCGGCCAACTTCATCTCCGCCGCGCTCGGCGGCATCACCGAGGATCTGGTGATCGGCGCGGTGCTGATCGCGCTGGTCCTCCTACTGTTCATGCGCAATCTGCGCGCGGTGCTGGTCTCGTTCATCTCGATACCGCTGTCGCTGCTGACGGCGGTGATCGTGCTGGACGCCCTGGGCTGGACCATCAACACCATGACCCTGGGCGGCCTGGCCGTGGCGCTGGGCGTGGTGGTCGACGACGCCGTCATCGATGTCGAGAACATCGTCCGCCGCCTGCGCGGGCGCGGCGAAGCGCCAGCCGTGGAGGTCGTGCTCGGCGCCTCGCTCGAGGTGCGCGCGCCAGTCATCTACGCCACGGTCGTGGTGGCCTTGGTGCTGGCGCCGGTGCTGATGTTGGGCGGTCTGCAGGGTGCGTTCTTCTCGCCCCTCGCGGCGGCCTTCATCCTGGCGACGGCCGCGTCCCTGGCCGTGGCCGTGGTCGTCACCCCGCCGCTGGCCCTGCTGTTGCTGGGTAACGCCCATGTTCCTGAGGAGCCGAAGGCGCTCGAGCGGGCCAAGGTCTGGCACGAGGGCGTCCTGGTCCGCGCCAGCGGCCGGCCGGGCCTGGCCGTCATCGGGGTCATCGCCGCCGCGGCGGTCACCGGCGCCGGCTTCATGCTGTTCAATTCCGAGCTGCTGCCCAATTTCCGCGAAGGCCACTTCGTGCTCGGCGTCGCCGGTCCGCCGGGAACCTCCCTGGGCGTCATGCGCAAGTACGGGGAGGGGATCACCCGTGACCTCCTGGCCGTCGACGGCGTCCAGAGTGTCGAGCAGCAGATCGGCCGCGCCTCGGGCGGCGAGGACGCCTTCGGGACCGAGCGCAGCGAATTCCACGTCGAACTGAAACCCAAGCTTTCCGGCAAGGATCAGGACCGTGTTCAGGAGGATATCCACAAGGTCCTCGACAGCTATCCGGGCCTGGAGACCGAGGTGCTGACCTTCTTAGGCGATCGCATCGGCGAGTCCCTGTCGGGCGAGACCGCGTCCCTGGCCGTCGGCGTCTACGGCGCCGATCTCGACACGCTGGACAAGACCGCCGCCGACATCGCCGCGGTGATGGAGAAGGTCCCTGGCGCGACCGATGTGAAGATCCAGATTCCGCCCAGCACGCCCGTGGTCCGCGTCGATCTCAACCTGCCGAGCCTGGCTCGCTATGGCCTCGCCCCGGCCGAGGTTCTGGACGCCATTCAGACGGCCTATCAGGGCGCGGTGGCGGCCCAGGTGTACCAAGAGAGCCGCGCGCTCGACATCGCCGTGACGACGCCGCCGGAGGTTCGCCAGGACCCCGAGGCCGTGGGCGAGCTGCTGATCCGCGCCCAAGGCGGCCAGGTCGTGGCGCTGAAGGACATCGCCAAGGTCTGGCTGACCGACGGCCGCACCAGCATCGCCCACGAGGGCGGGCGACCGCGCCAGGTGGTGACGGCCAATCCCGCGCCCAAGGACGCCGCCAAGGTGACCAAGGCCGTGCAGGACGCCATCGCCAAATCGGTGAAGCTGCCGCCCGGCGTCTACCTCGACTATGCCGGGACGGCCGAGGGCGCGGCCAACGCCCAGCGCCAGCTATTGTTTAATGTCGCCATCGCCGTGATCGGCGTGGTGGCGGTGCTGCTGATCACTTTCCGCAGCGGCCGGTCTGTTGGCCTGATCCTGGCCTCGGCGCCGTTCGCCCTGGTCGGCGGGGTCGTCGCCGTAGCTCTGACAGGCGCTAGCCTGTCCCTAGGCTCGCTGGTCGGCTTCGTGACCTTGTTCGGGGTGGCGGCGCGTAACGCCATCCTGCTGGTGTCGCACCTGGACCATCTGGTGCTCGTCGAGGGCGAGGCCTGGTCGCTGGGCGCCATCGCCCGGGCGACGCGCGAGCGGGTGACGCCGATCCTGATGACCGCTCTGGTCACCGCCCTCGGCGTCCTGCCGTTGGCGATCCAGACCGGGCAGGCAGGCCGCGAGATTCAGGGACCGATGGCTATTGTCATCCTGGGCGGTCTGATCACCTCGACCATCGCCAGCCTCGTCGTCCTGCCCAGCCTGATCTGGCGCTTTGGCCGGCCTCCGGTGTCGGGCGCTCCCGCCTGACCGCGCAGCCAGTTCCTCCCTCCTGGCTGCGACCCGGCGCGCGCTGAGCCCAAGCGCGCGCCGGGCTAGCGGATCTCATTCGCCGTTCAAAAGGGCGATCCACGCTGCTGATCAACAAAGGTCGCACGCACCTTCTGACCTGGTTTGAGGTCTTCAAGCGTGATGACCATCCGGCTTGGGCGACTTCAGACAGGTTCCAAGCAATCGCGACGAACGATCCCTCCGCGCGCCGTGAGGCCCGCGCCGGCCCCTCGGCGAAAACGCGACGTTCTCCTAAGAGCATCTATCGGGGTTTGGCGACCTCGAATGGGGCGATGCTCGAGAGCAGCGGATCGTCGAGGGCGGTGGCGTCATCTTCGCGTAGCAGGGTGACGATGCGTAGCGGACGGACGGCGGTTTCGCGTGTGAGCGAGCCGACATAGACGTCCGAACGACGGCCTGACGGCCAGAGCCGCAGGATGCGTCGGTCATCCGCCGACGCGCCTGGGGCGACGAGCGTCAGCATGGCCGGACGGCCTTCGTGCAAGACGTTGGGCGGTGGCAGGCGATGCAGATCGGCGCGGCCGTCGAGGGCGGCCAGGCCGCCCCGCCAGGACCAGCGGGGAGCGGTGCGCCACCCCCTCGCTCGAAGTCGCGCCTCCAGCGCGCCGGGCTGGGCCCGCCAAAGCGCCACGAAAGGCTCTTCGGGCTGGCCTAGAAGGTCGATGCGGCGGGCGGGGATCGCCGCGCCGGTCAGATTGGCTGCGCCTCGCGGCGCCGGCCCCAATTGTAGATAGGGGGCGTAGAGAGCCTCGGCCTTGTTGTAAGCTCGAGGTCCAAGAGAGCCGGCGACCAGGGACAGCGCGGTTACGAACGCCACGCCATCCTGCCAAGGCGGCATGTCCGCCGAGGGCTTGGCGTCGCTGGCCGCGAAGGCAATGGCCAGGCTCGCCAGCGCGCCACCGAGCGCCATGCCGGCGATCACGTCCGAGGGCCAATGAGCGCCGAGATAGACCCTTGAGACGGCCGTCAGTAGGATCGCGGCGAGCGCCGGCAGCCAGATGAGTGGGCGCCAGCGTCGTTCGAAGGCGCGGGACGCCATCCACGCCAGGCTCAGATAGAAGGCGGCGGCCGAAGTGGCATGGCCGCTCGGAAAGCTATAGGCTTCCGCGCCTGAATAGAGCGTCGAGGGGCGCGCCACATGGAAAACGGTCTTGAAGGCGGGCGTGGCGAGGGCCGCGCCGGTCATGACCAGCGCCAGCGCGAGCGCCCAGCGCCAGCGGCGTTGGTAGAGGAGGTAGAGCGTCGCCAAGACCGTCGCGGCGGTGCGCTGGCCGCCGTCGCCTAGCGCCGAGGCCATCATCATCAGGGCGTCCAGCCATGGGGTGCGCAGGCCGTAGAGCAGATTGGCGATGGCGACGTCAGCCCGGACGATCGGGCGCTGGCTGACAACGTCAGCGCCCAAGTTCAAAACGTAAACGATCAGCAGGATGCAGGCGCAAACCCCAGCCGAGCGCCAGCGGGCCAAAGCATGCTCCGGCCCGAGGACCAGGCGCGCCAGCCTCGCTCGCCAAACCGGCGCGCCAGGGGCGCGGGCGAGCGCGCGGGAGGCCAGCGCGCCAGCATGAGCGGCCAGGCGATCGACGAGCCGCGTCAGGCGACGCAAAAGGAAGATCGCGGCGACCAGGGCCACCATCGCCAGGATAAGGATGATCGCCGCGCCGCCGCCGACCGAACGGGCGGTCAGGCCGGCCGCCGCGCCAGGCAAGATGAAGGCCGGCGACCACAGCAGGACCGAGGCGATGTTGACGAGGTGGAAACGCCTAGCTTGCAGCCCGAACGCGCCCGCGATCATCGGAACCATGGGGCGCAGGACGGGTAAGAAACGTCCTATGGCGACGCTAGCGGCCCCGTGGCGTTGAAAGAGCGCTTGACCCGCCGCCAGGATTTTGGGTCGAGCCAGCAGGAAGGCGTTTTGGTTGAGGCGGCCGCATTGGGCACGCCCGGTCTCGTAGGAGATCCACGCTCCCAGCGTCGCGCCGAGGGCGGCGGCGGCCAGGATCTCCCACAGTGGGGCGCCGTGCATCGCCGCAGCCGCGCCCAGGCCTAGCAGCAGAGAGGTGCCGGGGACGAACAGCCCTACGAACGGCAAACTTTCCAGGAACGCGATGACGAAGGCGAAGACCGGCGCCCAAGCGATGTGGCGCCGGATGACGCCCGCGATGAGGTCGAGCCCGTCGCTCACGACGTCGCTGAGGTCGACATCTGGCGACGAGCATAGGGTATGGGCATCAGGGTCTCCACGCACGGGCGAATCCGCGCGCGCAAAGCATGCGGTCCGCCAGCTTGGCGGCCGGTGACCGAATCTATACAAATCCCCAAGATTTCGTGGGGGCGTAGCAAGCCGCGTTTCCGAGCAATCGGAAGTCGATCAGGCTTAATTCTCTAGACCGGACCGATAATTTTGCGGTCTCCCTGGCATCGAGTCAATCGCCACGAACATTGAGATATCTCAATCTTGCGAGTGATGCTCTTGGTCATCTGAAATCTGGTTTCAGAACAACGGCATCCGTCACTGATGTGAAAATGTAGTCGTTCGGACATCAAGTCTTCACACGCCAAGCCGCGCCTAGCCGACTAATCGGCCGCCGAACCCGACCGGAGCGCTTCCTTTGGCTCCGATCGTGAGCGAGCGGGGATAAGCCGATGACGAAGCTCTCGAAGGCGCGCCTGGAGGCCCTGGCCTCGCCATCGAGCGCGAGATCTTGGGGCTTTCGCCTGCGGAGCGAAAGGAGGTCCGGCAAGCGCGCAGCAAGCCCTTGGTCGCCGAATTGGAGGCTTGGCTGCACGAAACGCGCGGCAAGCTCACCCGCGCCCACGACCTGGCCAAGGCCATCCATTACATGCTGCGCCGCTGGCCCTTGTTCATCCGCTTCCTCGACGACGGCCGCATTTGCCTCAGCAACAACGCCGCTGAGCGCGCTCTGCGCGGCATCGCCCTGGGCCGCAAGTCTTGGCTGTTCTGCGGCTCGGATCGTGGCGGCCAGCGCGCGGCGATCCTCTACAGCCTGATCGTCACGGCCAAGATGAATGACGTCGATCCGCAGGCTTGGCTCGCCGACGTCCTGGCTCGCATCGCCGGGCATCCCGCTCAGCAGATCAACGAGCTCCTGCCGTGGAACTGGCGCGCCGCAGCCGCGCCCGCCCAGGCGGCCTGACACTCCGCAGGGAACGTCCGGATATCGGCGGGGACCTTACTTCGTGTGCCGACCCTTGTCGGACATCCGAACCAAGCTGGTTTCGTGCAGAGCGGGTGTGTTTTGGGACCGTGCGACGGCGCGTCCGAAACCTTCGCGGAAAATGTCGCAACCCACCGCCACTCAAGCTTGACAGCGTCTCGGGCGCCACCTCTAGGTTGCTTGAATTTTGCAGCCTTCCGGGTGAGACGCGGCGATGAGAGTTTTGCTTGGCCAGTCGGGCCTCGCCGTTGTTTTTGCCGCCCAGCCCGTTCTAGCCCAAGTCCCCACGCCGCCTGCGCCGGCCAACAAGATCGACGGAGTCGTCATCTCCGCGCCCTCGCAAGCGGGTGTGCAGACCCGGATCGATCGTCGGAGCTACAGCCTTTCCGACGACCTGCAGGCCAAGGCGGGTTCGATTGGCGATGCGCTGGGCAATCTGCCGTCGGTCGAGGTCGATCCTGAGGGGAAGCTCTCGCTGCGCGGCGACCCCAACGTCACCATCCTGGTCGATGGCAAGCCCTCGGGCCTGTTCAAGGGCGCGGGTCGCGCCGCCGCCCTGCAACAGCTGCCCGCCGACCGGTACGCGCGGGTGGAGATCATCACCAACCCATCGGCCGCCTTCGACGCCAACGGCTCGGGCGGGGTCATCAACCTGATCAGTAAGAAGGCCAAGGGCGCGGGGATCACCGGCGCGCTGCAGGCCAATGTCGGCGACCAGGGTCTGGCGAACGGCGCTGGGAACCTGGGCTACAATTCCGGCAAGCTGTCGCTGAACGGTGACCTTTCCGTCCGGCGAAACATTCTCAAGAAAAGGACTCGCGAGCACCGCGAACTGTCTGGCGATGTCGAGAGCGACGGCGTCTACCAGGGGCGTACATCCGCCTATTTCGGCAACCTCCATCTGTCGGCCGAATACGAGGCCGGCGAGCGCACCCAGCTTTCCGCCGACGCCCACCACCTTCGGCTCGACTGGGTCACCCATGAGGCAGACGCCTTCGATATCCGCTCCCCGGGGCGCGAGACCTCGTCCACCCGCGTCGGCCGCAAGACCTATCGGGTCTATGACGACGAGGTCGAGACTCAGCTGGTGCGCAAGTTCGCCGGCGAGGATCACGACCTGACGCTGGACCTTGATCACAGCGCGACAATCAACAAGGACCGTCAGCCCTACGCCTACCTAGGCGGCGCACCGGCATCGGGCGCATATCAGGCCAGAGACTTCGACCAGCACCAGACCCTGACACGGCTTTCCGCCGACTACCGCAAACCCTTGCCGAAGGACACCAAGTTGACGGCTGGCGTCCAGGTCGAGGACGACGGCTATCTCTATGAGAACAGCGGCGCGCGCGGAGGCGACGCGGCGACGGCCCGACCGGACCCCAGCCTGACGAACCGTTTCCACTACGGCCAGGTGGTCTCGGCGGCCTATGCGACGCTGGAGCGGCCGTTCGGCAAGCTGACCGCGCTGATGGGACTGCGCGTCGAGAGCGCGCGCATCAAGACCGAGCAGCTGACTTTGGGCGGAACGCATCGCGACACCGACACTCGCGCCTTTCCGTCACTGCACCTCAGCTACGCCCTCGACGATCACCGCCAGCTGAAGGGGTCTTACACGCAACGCATCGAGCGGCCCGATCCCGATGATCTGAACCCTTTCCCCAACACCGCCGGCGCGCTGACGGTCACGGCCGGCAACCCGGCCCTGAAACCGGAGGAAACCCGTGGCATCGAGACTTCATACGAGTATCGCGACGGCCCGGCCTATCGCCTGGCGACAGTGTTCTACCGGGACATCCGCGACACGGTCACCGACATTGTCACGCCGTTGGAAGGCGGGACCTTGCTGTCGACCAGGCAGAACCTGGGCCTTAAGCGGAACGTCGGTCTGGAGCTGTCGGCGGGGGGACGACTGACCTCGAAGCTGACTTATACAGCCAGCACGACGGCGACCTATTCCGAGATCGAAGCCGAGGGCTTGACCGGCGCGAAGACCCGTTCGGCGCTGTTGGTAGGCGGCAAGGGTTCGCTGAACTGCCAGATCACCCCCGCCGATCTCTTCCAGCTGAATGCCCAGCTCCACGCAAAGCGCCTGACGCCGCAAGGCTATGCCCCGGCCTACAGCACGCTGAACCTGGGCTTTCGCCACAAGATCGACGAGCGCCTGTCGCTGGTCGCCACCGCGCGCGATGTGCTCAACAGCAGCCAGGCACGCGAATACGTTACGCAGCCTGGCTTGAGGCAGAGCGTGGAGTACGACAGCAATTCGCGCCGATTCACGCTGGGGCTAAGCTACGCCTTCGGTGGCAAGCTTAAGAAGCCGTCCAACTTCGACTATGGCGGCTGACCTAGCCAACATGGCTCTTTAAGCCCGGATGACCGCTTCCCACCCCGCCCGGAACTTGATGACGTCCGCTAATCGGACCTAGGCCACCGCGGTTCTCACCGGATGCGTACCAGGCAGCAAGCCAAGTCCTGTTTTGACTCATCGGAGAAGTTGGGAAGGTCGGCTTCCTGGCAGCGGGCGACGCGCTGGCGAGGTCGGTCCTGGAAACGGGTAGACCTGACTCATAGCGCGCTTCGAAAGGGCCACTTATCGGAAGCCGCTAAGTTCGGGCCGGTAACCGGACCGGACCCCGGCTGATCAGAGGCGGGTAACGGAACGGGCTACTCGCCTTGGGTCTCAAGCGGTTGCGGCGACTACCTTGCCGCGCCAGCGCTCAATCACGTCATCGAAATTGACCTCGCGCCAGTCGGCTTTCCATTCTTGGAGATAATTGACGCTGCGCGAATGCGGCTCCGGCACTGGGAGCGCGAAACGGCCAACGGTCGGCATCAGCGGCGCGTCGCCCACGGTGAGGAATTCGCCCTGACCGAGGTTGGGAAGCAGGTCGCCAATCCCGGCGGACAGATCGGGAAGCAGCGACTTGATGTAACTCTGGTCGACCGCGTTGGTGAGCCTGAGGGAGATGAAATTCGAGCATTGCGAGAAGATGGTCTCAGAGACCTCGGACGGGCGCTGGCTCACGACCATCAACGTCACGCCATATTTGCGCCCTTCCTTGGCGATCCGTTCGATCGACTTGCGCGAGGCATCATATTGCGCGCCACCAGACCGGGGCACGTAATTGTGTGCTTCCTCGCACACCACCATGATAGGCACGTCGCTGACATTGCCGCCAACGTGGCGAGTTTTCGAATAATGGAAGCCGAAGTCGAAGATCATCCGCGAGATCAGGCTGATGACGATGCTCAGCACCTCGAACGGAATGCCACTCAGGTCGACGATCGAGACATTGGATCTGGTGAGATACCCGATGAACTGCCGGACGACATCGGCGAAGTCACCGGTCTCGAGCGGTATCCCGCCGTCTTTCACCGGATAAAAGAGGAATCGCAGGCGCGGATCAGCGAGCCGGGTGCGCAGGCGAAGAATCAGCCGATCGAACTCGCCGTGAAAGGGCCCATTACTCGCCTTGGTCGCGGCGGCGGTCGACGCAACCACGAACGATTGCAGCTTGTCGAAATAGCAGCTGTCCCGATCCGCGACCAAGGTCTCGTCGGCGAGCTTGGGCTTCCCCTCGCCGCTGAGCTTTCCGATCACTTCGACATTCATATTCTCAAGATAGGTCACCACTTCGTCGATCGAGAAATAGACCGGCGTGTCGAATGAGATGTTGTCGAGGCCCGTATTGTGTCGGCACTTGTTGCGCACGACAGCATGGCGGAACTGCGAGACCTGGTTGTGCGAATTGATCTCGTGGCTCTCGATGAACATTTCCTCGAGTTCTTGGGCGTTCATCAGCCAATAGGGTAGTTTCAACGTATCGACGTCGAGCAGGTTGAGCGTGAAATTTTCGGTCTCGGCCAGCCGAAAGGCCGCCGCATATTCGGCGTGAATATCGAAAATCACGATGTGCGCGTTCTTCTGCGTGGCCTTGTTGGCATTAGTCTTAACCTCGATGCCAACCACGGTCTGCAGGATCTTGGCGACCGCGCAGGACTTGCCCGAACCGGTTGAGCCCACTACCGCGACATGCTTGCTGAAAAAGCGGTCGCCATCGACCTCGAACTTGACGTCGGGCGCGACGCTCAACGTCCCGAGCAAGAAGGGCGACTTGATCTGCTTCGAGAAGATAGCGCTTAGCACCTCGGGTGGGGTGACATAGGCGTATTCAGTGGGCACTGGGAGCGCGGGCGTGCCGCGCGTGAAGTCGGTGTCCTCTGAGAGCGTGCCGATCGGCTGGGTGTCGATTTGGAAGCGGAATGAGACCGAGTCCGCCTCGCCGGTGCCAGCGTCACCGCTGTCGGGTCTCGCGCGATCGATGTGTGAGGCACGGACCGCCGTGATGGTCGCAAGCAGATAGAGATCGTTGCCCGACGCGATAAGCAGATATTGCCCAACGCCGAGCTTCGCCTTGTGCCTGTCGAAAGCCTCGGCGTTGCTGACTTCGATCCGCACCAGCGAAGGCGAGCTATCAGTGACGCAGCCGATCGGATCACCAAGATCAATCATATACATTCCTCAGCTTGAGCACGTATTCGAGATCGGACAGGCGTTCGATCTCGAAGCGGTGGACGGTGACGTCTTTTTTCGCCCACGCATCGTCGGCGACGTTCACAAGGAACAGCTCGTCGGGTCGTTCGGGCGGCTCTTCGGTGACGACTGACCGGCGCGCAAGGCCAAGACGAAACTCGATCGCGAGCGGCGTTTTGCGGCGCATCGGCTTCTTGAACAGAGCGTTGGCACGAAACGCGTTTCCAACCATCCCAGTCGCGGCGGTGAGGCCAGCGTCGTGGAGCCGGGTCGCCAGGGCATCCACATCGTAATCACCCGTGATCAGGAATAGCGGCGGATATTCATGGAGATATTTGCAGCAGTAGCGGTCGGCAAATGCCTTCATGAAACCGACGATCGTATCGTCGAACTTCTCGATCATGGCCGGGTCGATGACGAAGGTTCGGCGGCGGATATTGTGAGCGAGCGACGGGGCAAGGTCTCCGCGGAGCCGCTTGGCGATCTGCGCGCGCGACGCAAGCGCCCGGGTCCAGCGGGTGAAGGTCACGCGGCGGACATCGCGCAGCGCTTCAAGGAACGTGGCGGGATCGACCGTCCGGTCGGGAAGCGCGGATTGGGTGGCGGTATCGACGATCCGCTGGATCGCATTTGGGAAGATGATCGCGTCGACATCCTCCGCTGAGAAACCTTTGGTTCCGAGGGTTGCGAGCACCGACTTCTGCAAGTCGTCGCTGGTCTGGCCAAATTCGATCGTGAAACGCGTCAGGAAGAGGTCATGATCGACGCCGGGCGCGATGCGTTTGATGATCTTCTGCAACGCGTCGGATTTGGTGGCGAGCACCGAGTTGAGCTCGTTCTTGCTGAGCCGACGCGCGCCGCCCTGGTCGGGGAAATGACAGAAGAGCCTATAATAGATCTCTGGCGTTGTGCTGCTGTTGTGCGAAAAATGCTCGAGCATCAGCAGCACCGGCTTGTAGATCTTGCTCAGCGAGAATGTATCGACCGCCTCGTGATATTTGCATTGTACCGCGGTCGTGAACCCTGGCGCTGCGACATCGATATCTTCGATCGCGCCCTCGATCGTGACCTTGGTGCCCGGCCCCGCCGCCAGGATCTCCGACAGATAGCGGAGGAACTGGTATAGATAGCCCTTGATTGAATATTCGGCAGTCCTCGCCACGGTCCATCCTCTTTTCGCAAACCTGATATTCGCGATTGAGCGATCCAAACCACTTTCCAATCACCGATCGCCGAAGAAAGGCCGTCAAGAGGCCTCCATCAGCAGTCGGTTGCTCGGAACATAGGCTTCGCTGGGAGGGAGGTGGTGTGTCTCCTCCATCCTCGCTCGCCTAAACTTTTCGATCTCAGCGCCGCGCTGACAAATCGACCTCGATCAATGATACGCGGTTCGCTTCCAAATGCATGAAGGCGCGCTTGCGGCAGGTGAGGATGATCACCTGCATGCGTTCAGCCACTTCGCTCAGGATATCGGTCATGGTTTCCAGTCGCCCATCGTCGGAATAGACCAGCGCGTCGTCGAGTACGAGAGAGACCGGACGGCCCTTTTCGAGAAGTAGGTCGGCGAAGGCGATCCGCGTTAATACCGCCAACTGCTCCTGGGTCCCGCGGCTGAGATCCTCAGCGGGCTCCAGGCGGCCTAGACGGCTGACCGATCCAGCGGCCATAGCGTCCGACATCTCCAAAGTCGCGCCAGGGAGCAGGCGGTCAATATAGGGTGTTACCCGCTGCGTGACCGGGCCGAGATACTGGTGCGTGGCCTCCCGACTGGCCTCAGCGAGGACGGTTTTCAAAAGGCTGAGGACGTCGGCCTGCTGGGTGATCAATGCAAGGTGGTTCGCGGCGCCGTCTTCCGCTTCTCGGGCGGCATCAAGTTCAGCGGCCGGCCCCCGCTCGCCCTCCGACCGTGCCGCCTCACTGAGACCGCCGATCTCACCGGCCAAGCGAACACGCTCGGCCTCGAGGTTTCGGCGGCGGGTTTCGGCGTTGGCAAGTTTGCGCTCCAAATCTTCGATGTTGAAGGCCAGCGCCGCGGCTTGCGCGTCTCCGAACTCGGCCGAACAGCGCGCTTCGGCCTGGCGTGCGTCGCGAAGCTCGATGTCGAGCGCGTCGTCGGACTGGGCAGCGTTCAGGGCGTCGAGGGTCGAGTAGAGCTGCTCAAGGCGTGATTTCAGGCCCCGGCTCGTCGCGCTCAGGGCTTGGCCTTGAAGCTCGCAACGCTTCAGCGCTTCACCGGCCGTGTCCCGCGCCTCGGCCGCCGCGCGCTCGGCCATTCTAGCTCGCAAGACAGCCTGTTCAGCCTTTTCGGTCTCGGCTTGGAGGTCGACGCTGGGACCCACAGGGGTGGGCGGGCGCTCAGCGCCGCTGAGGGCACCCCGCAATACCTCCAGTCCCGCCGCCAAGTTCAGGGCCTCGTCCGCCATGCAGTAGGTTTCCAGCCGAATTTCAAGCGTGTTGAGGCGCTCGACCAGGCCGCGACGTGTCTCGGCCGCGGCGCGCGCAGCGTCCAGACTGGGTAACTCGATCCTGGCCAAGGCCTCGGTGAGATCCTCGACCGCACGGCGATGATCCGCCTGCGCGGCCAACGCGGAAGCCGGCACGAGCGTGAAGGTGCCGGTTTGGGCGATCTCCAAAACTGCGGGTTCGACGATGAGATGACGTCCATCGACTGCCGTCTTCCCGTTGAGGCGCGCCTTGCCGACGCCGCCGGGCTCGAGCTTCACCTCAAGGGTTGGCGCCCCCGCCTCAAGCGCAGTTTGCGTCTGGGAGACTTTGGCCTGCAGCGCGAGCAGAGACTCCAGGATGGGATCGGTTACTGGTGCGCGGGCGATGTTTTGGTTCAGCGCTCCGATCTCCAGCGACAAATGCTCCGCGGCGTCCAGGCGCGCGAAGGCGGCCGCCAGATGCCTGGTTCGCGAAATCGCGCGCTCAGCTGTCACCGCTTCGGCGGCGACGCGCTCGGCTCCCTCCAGCTCGGCTCTGGCCACTTTCAGATCGCCCGCCCTGTCGTCTTCGGCCTTGAGGGCAGCGGCGAGGAGGGGCTCAAATTGCGCCAATGACGCTTCGGCCTCAGCGCTATTGCGCGTCGCCGCCGCCAACTCGGCTTTGAGATTCTCCCGACTCTGGGCGCGGTCTTCCACCTGTTGGCGACGGCTCTGAGCCTCGCCCAAGCGCGCTTGGGCTTCCCGGCGCCGGCCTTCAGCCGCCCGGGCGATCTCAAGGTCACGCGTCCAGGCCTTGACCTCTTCGGTTTGCTGCGGGTCTTCGGCGAACCTTTCGGTGCGATCGAGCTCAGCGCGCGCCGCAGCGAGACGATCGAGTACGCCGCCGAAATGGTCCATGGCCGCGTTGGCCTCGGCTCGTCGGGCCTGCGCCAGGCTCAACTGCTGCTGAGCCGCAAGCAACTTCCCTGTCGCTTGGCCCGCCTTGGCGGTGCGAAAGTCTGCTAGCGCCGTCTCGACCGCAGCGGTGACGGTGACCGCGCGCTTGCCACCAGTGACGGCGCCGACTTCGCCTGCGAGAACCGACTGGATTGTTTCCCGAGCGATGCGGCCAGGGGCGTCCAGAGACAGGGCCTTGCCCTGCTCGACCCACAGCAGGCCCAGGACCCCTCGGCTCTCGTCGTCAGCGCCGCGATTGCTCGATCGTTCGAACCCCAGCAAGGCCTGGAGCTTCTCCTCGGCCGCGTCGCTGGTGAAGATCTGGCCGCCCGGGCCGGTCAGCGTGACCTGGGGTTTTTGCAGGAAGCGCTTGGACACGGTCCAAGCCGACTCTTCCAGTTCGAAGCAGAGCTCGACGGTCGGTGCGGTCTCATCGCCCCAGGGGCGGAGCGACTTTATGAACGCCCCGGCAGATCCATGCCGCTCGAACAGCGCCGCGCGCATTGCCTCAAGGATGGTCGACTTGCCGGTCTCGTTGGGCTCGCTGATGAGATTGAGGCCATCGCTCAAACCCTCGATGCGCACTGGAGCACGAAAGCGGCGGAAGTTTTCCAGGGCCAGGCTGCGGATCCTCATGCGTCGGCCTCAACGGTGCGCGCGGCTCGCAGGTTCTCGACGAACAGGCGCTCTAGCGCCGCGCCCGCCAGCTGCGCCTCGGGGCCGGAACCCTTGGCCATAGCCAGCAAGCGTTCGGCGGCGACTCGCAGGACGCCGTGGGCATCGATATCGCCAAGGTCGTCTGCCGTTGGCTTTGCAAAAAGATCCTGCAAGTCGAGATCAAGCCAACGGGTCTCCAGGCCGAGCTCCGACTCCAGCCGTTCGCGCATCGTGACCCGATCGGCCAAGCTGACGATGCCCGAGACCTTCAGCCGCAGCACGAGGCGCGATAGGTCAGCTTCCGCGCGCAGGCGGCGCAGCTTGGCTTCCAGCCCTGAAACCCCATCGATTGGCCAGGCCTCGTTTCGCCAGGTGAAGCGGCCCAACGGATGATGAGAGAGCGCTGGGACGGCACCGGGTGCGGCGATCTCCACCAGCACCGCTCCGCCGGTTACCGGGCGATCGAAGTCGTCGGCCTCCGGCGTGCCGCTATAGGCCGTGCGCTCGCCGATTTGGGTAAAGCCGTGCCAGTCGCCCAAGGCCAGATAGTCCAGACCCGAACGCTGGGCGCGATCTGCAAGGATCAGGTTCATCGCCGCGGTGCTGGAGAACGACTGGATGGGCCCATGCGCCAGGCCGATCCGGTGCACGCCGGCGGGCGTGGTCATACTTTCAAAAACAGCCGTGGGATCGTCGGGTGTGCGCCGATAGAGCAGTGGCGCCGGCAAGATGACCGCGCGCTCACTCAGGGTGACGGGTAGGGCTTCGGCCAGGACTCTGACATTGGCGGGAGCGTCACGAGACAACCTCGCCCATAGCCCCTCGGCACGGGCGTAGTCGTGATTGCCTGGTAAGAGCCACCAACGACACTGCGCGCGTTGCATCCGGGCGAGGGCTTGTCGGACAACCCTCTCGCCAGGTTCGGGTGCGTCGAAGACGTCGCCGGCGACCAAGACATCATCGGCGCCCTTGTCGGCGGCGAGTTTGGAGATGGCGTCAATGACGTCGAGACGGGCCTCTTGCAGGACGGTTCGCACGTCATCCGGCATGCGCCCGAAGGGCTTGCCCAGCTGCCAGTCGGCGGTGTGGATGAACCGGATCATGGGTCCACGCTCGAAGCAACTGCCGCCTCGATGCGGGCTCGCGCTGCGGCCGACACTCGCCGAATTCCGAACTGACGGGCAATTTCAACCACGGGATCGGCGGCAGAGACCCGTCGCGCCAAGGTCGACAGCTCGGCGTGAGGGATGTCGTCGATGAAGCGGATATCGGCTTCGCTCGCCGGCACGCGGGCGCGAGACCAGGTTTCCACCGTGGCCCAGTCGGGCCAGACGAACACCAGGCCATCTGGGTCCGGGACAGCTGGAAACAGGGCTTTGGCGACCAATTCCACCCGTTCTCGGATCAGGCGGCCTGATTGCTTGAACCCGTGGGCTCGCGCGATGCGGCTGACCACGGCGTCCATCCGCAACGGTCCTTCGTCTTGGACCACCCGGCGGGCCAGTCGCTCGATCGTCGAGGTATAAATCGGCTCATGGAACGCGGCCGGATCGAGGTCGGGTTCGTCGGACAGATCGACCACGCGATAGAAGCCGTCTTGGCTGGGCGAAGTCGCCTTCAAATCCGGGAAGGCCACGGCGCGCGCGAATTGAGCGACGCGTTCGGTTGAGCTGGATAGAGCCAAGGGCGTTTCGGCCGTCGTCTCCGGTTCTGGCAGACCGACCGGAGCGTCTTCGGTGACGCGGGTCCGGTCGGCCTCCAGTAAGCCGGTCAAAGCGGTGTGGAGAAGGTCGAGCGCCTGTTGGCGATTGTGCCACCAGGCCGTCGACCAGACGCGTTCCAGCTCCCATCCCAGGCCCTTCAGAATTCCCGCGCGAACCTTGTCGCGATCGCGCGCGGTGGCCGCGCTATGATAGGCCGCGCCGTCGCACTCCACCCCGGCCAGATACGCGCCGGGCTTGTCGGGATGCACCACGCCCAGGTCAATCCGGAAACGCGAGACGCCGATCTGGGGGATGACCGTCCAGCCCCGTTCGCGCAGGCCTCGGGCTACGGCTTCCTCGAACGGCGATTCATAGCCTCCGACCGAGCCCTGGATCGCCTCGGCCAAGGCCCGTGGACCTTTTTGCGCGTATTCCAAGAGATGCTTGAGGTCGCGCACCGCGTCGGCCGAGGTCCGGTTGAGGTCGACCATCTCCGGACCGAACGAGGCGAAGAGGATCATCTCCTCGCGCGCCCGGGTTACCGCCACATTCAACCGCCGCCAGCCGCCGGAGCGGTTCAGCGGGCCAAAGTTCATGCTCATGGTGGGGGCGTCCGGCGTCTCGGGCCCATAGCCAACGCCTAGGAGGATCAGGTCGCGCTCATCGCCCTGGACGGTTTCCAGGTTCTTGACCACGACGGGCTCGAGGCAGTGATCGCCGAAGAACCGCTCCAAAGCGGGATATTTGGCGCGCTCCTTGTCGAGCAGATCTTCGATCAGCCGTTGCTGCTCGGAATTGAGGGTTACGATGGCCAGTGATTTGCCGCGACCGCCGAAGGTCGGATCGCGCAGGCGCCGGACGGCCTCCTCCACCATCGCCTGGGCTTCGGAGGCGTTGGTGCGGGACTTGCCCTTGGCGTAGGCCCCGCTGACCCGCCGCAGGCTGACCATGGTGTCCTGGGTCACTGCCGACGGGAAGGTGACCAGGCGGCTTTCGTAGTAGCGATGGTTGGAGAAGGCGATGAGGCTTTCGTGGCGCGAGCGATAGTGCCACTCCAGGGTGTGACGGGGCAGACCCGCCGAGAGACATTCGTCCAGGATGCTTTCCAGATCCTCCTCGACGCTGTCGTCGATCTCGTCTTCGGCCGGCGCGCCCGCGCCGCGCTGGAAAAAGTTGGTCGGCGGCATTTGACGCGGATCGCCAGCGATCACCACCTGGCGGCCTCGCGCCAGGCTGCCGATGGCGTCCCAGGTGGTGATCTGGCTGGCCTCGTCGAAGATCACCAGGTCAAACAGCGCGCCATCCGCCGGCAGATACTGGGCCACCGAAAGCGGGCTCATCAACATGCAGGGCGCCAGCGTAGTGATGTCTGATCCCATCTCGCTCATCAGGGCGCGCACGGGCTTGCGGGGCTTTTGCAGGCCCAGTTGATGGCGCAGCGCGCCAAAGCCGGATGTCTTGGCGACGGTGTTGCGGTCCGGGATCTGGCCCGAGATCTTCGCGCGGATATAGGCAACCGTCAGGTCGGCCACGCGATCGTCCACGGCGCGGAAGTCGGCGATGCGATCTTCCTCTTCGCGCGCGGTGAAGAAACGCAGGCGGTCGTCGCCGTCGATGCGCCCTGCGGCCCACCATCGCGCATAGGCCGTCTCGAACTGCGCGGCGATCTCGCCTGCCCGGATCGTTCGGTTCTCCAGCGCCTGGACCATGCTATCGAGCTCGAGCGTCAGGGCCGCGCGCCGAGCCTTTCGCCACAGGCTCCAATCGCGAAGCCGGGGTTGATGGGCTAGCAGGGTCGCGCTCATCGTGGCGACGCGTTCCAGAAGATCGGGATGGTCGAGCGGCTGCTCGCAGCGGGCGACGGCGCAGAACCGTTCCAAGGCCGCTTCGAGATCGGCGTGCGCGCCGCGCCATCTCGCCGTGGCCAGACGGATCGGCATGGCTTCGGCCAGCAGTTCGTTGCCGTCCACCACCACCTGGCGCACCGCGCCGCGCACGGCGGCGAAGGTCTCGGGCGTGGCGGCCAGCCTCGCGGTGGCGGCGCGCAGGCGTTGCGCGACGTCGAGCGTGGCGGCCAGCCGGGTCTCGTCGGTCGCCAGACCAGTCCAGGCCGAGGCGCGAGCGGCCTGTCCCTTCAACTCGTCAAGCCGCTCCAACTGGCCTTGCATCGTCTTCAGCAGCGGCAGGTCGGTCCGCGCGTCGGGTTTTGTGGCCAGGTTCGCGGCGGTCTTCAACGCACCGTTCACAGAGGCGCGCCGGATCAGGTTCATTGGCCAGAAAGCCTTGTCGGCCTTTTCCAGCTTCGCCTGCAGCGCCGTCGTCTGAACCCGGCGACAGGCCTCGGCCGGATAAGCCTGGGACAGATTGCGTTCGGCCGTCTGATAGGTCTCAAGGTGATGGCGTCCGCGCTCCAGCGCGTCGATGATCGCCGGCGCGTCGGGCAGGAAGGCGAAGCTCAGATCCAGGCCATGGGCAGCGTCGATCGTATCGGCCAGGTCCGTCAGCGCCGCCAGGCCCGGCCGATCAGCCGGGCCGCGCGGCAGAGCCAAGGAGGTTTCGAGCTCCGCGCGTCGCGCGTGGGCCGTTTCCCCCGCGCGCGCCAGGGCCGCGGTCGCGGCGACCATCTCGGCTTGCCAGGCGCCGGTGAAATCATCGGCCGCGATCGCGCCGAAGGCTTCGGGGTCCAGGTCATCGACGGCGTCGAACAGGCGGTCCATCTGACGGCAGGCTTCGCGCATGGCCTCCAGCGTCGCGCGGTCGTGGCGACGCTCGGCGGTCCAACCGAGCTCCGGCGTGCGGGCGTCGGCGTCGCGTACGGTCCGACCGATCGCCTCGAAAAGGCTCAAGCCGTTGTCTGACCGGACATGCAGGAGGTCGACCAAGCCGTTCAGCTCGTCGCGCAGGGCCGCGAGCTTGCCGGTTTCCGCGCTCCAGTCTTCCGCCGCCACGGTGTCGCGCGTATCCCATGCCCGACCCAATTGCTGGATCACCTGGGATTTGTTGGCCTTGCTGGAGTGCAGCTCGAGGCAGAAGGGGGCCAGGCCTCTGGCGTCGAGACGACGATAGACGACCTCTAGGGCCGCCATCTTTTCAGCCACGAACAAGACCTTACGGCCCAGCGCAAGATTGTGCGCGATCATGTTGGCGATCGTCTGGGATTTGCCCGTGCCTGGCGGCCCGTCGAGCACGAAGTCGCAACCCTGGCCGGAGGCGATCACAGCTGCCAGCTGGGAGGAGTCGGCAGGGAGCGGTGCGAACAACTCCGATGGCCGCACCTCCCGGTCCAGTTTGTCGGCGTCGGGAAAGCCCTCTTTGCAGAGGAAAGGGTCGCGTGGCGTGTCGATCAGATGGCGCACGACCGCGCTGGCCTTCAGGTGGTCGACCCGATCGGTCAGATCCTTCCACATCAGATATTTGGCGAAGGAGAAGACGCCCAGGGTCAGTTCCTCGACGACCTCGAACCCTGGAACGTCACGCACCGCACGCCGGACCGAGGTCCAGACGGCGCGGACATCCACGCCGTGGTCGTCGGCCGGCAGTTCGCCCTCCAACTCGGGGATGGTCAGCTCGAAATCCTGTTTGAGCAGCTCCAGCAGGGTCAGGTTGAAGCGCGCCTCGTCCTCGTGCGCGGTCATCACCACTCCGGAGCGGGCGCTCTTTCTCTCGAGCGTCACGGGCAGCAGGATCAGCGGCGCGTGATAGGTGCGAGGGTCGGCTTCGGAGCGCTTCCAATTCAGAAAGCCCATGGCCAGAAACAGGGTGTTTGCGCCGCCTTCCTGCAAGTCCAGGCGCGATTTGCGATAGAGTTCGACCAGTTGGGCGTCCAGCGCCTTGGCGTCGAGCGACGAGAGAACCTCACCGGCCTCCAGCGCCTGGCGGGCATGCGCCTCAAGCAGGTTTTCGCCCGTGCGGGCTTCATGCAGGGCAGCGTCCCGTCCACCTGCGGCAAAGCCCTCCAGTTCGGGGAGGGGCTTGATCCGGATTTTGGCGCCGTCCGTCAGCAGATCTTCTAGCCTGGCGATGTCGGGGCAGATCAGCCTCAGGGCCGTGGTGCTGGGCTTGGTGTGCAAGAGACGGTTGCGCACCGTCAGATCAAGCAACTTGCGTCGCCACTGGTCTATCCGCCCCCTCGGCGTCGCTGGAGGCTCGTCCGCCGGGCTGGGATCGAAGTCGGGCAGGGCGGGCGCTTCTTCCAGGCTCTCGGCCACGGGCGTGCGCGTGTCCGCCTCGACGGGCGCGACGGCGGTGATCTGCAGCGCCACCGGCCGCAAGCGCTGCATGCGCGCGCGGCGAATATCGAGCGCCAGGATAAAATCGCCTTCGTGTTCGGGACCGATCTGGCGGCTAGCGGCCTCCACCGCCTGGCTGAAGGAGGGCGCGGGCTTGCTGGTCGCCAGCGTGGTCTCGAACAGCACCATCTCGCCGAGCGCGACACGCTTCCTGACCGCCACCACGTCGTCGGTGATCAGGCTCGCGAATTCCTGCGGGATCAGCCAGGATCCGACAAAGGCGTGACCTTTGGTGAGGATCAGGACGGGATTGAGACCCATCTGCTCCAGTCCCGCGGCGAACAGCAAAGCGGTGTCCAGGCAGGTCGCGAGTCCGCTTTCGAGAATCGCGCCCGGCGTCCGGATCTTCTGGCCGTTGGTCTCGAAGCTCGCCGGCGGCAAGGCGTAGATCAGGCGCAGGGACGACACCGCCGACCAGAGTGCGGAGGTCAGTTCCCAGACCCGCCGGCTCGACTGGCTTCGATAGCCGTCCAGGGTGTCGGGCTTGCCGGCGCTTTGCAGTACCTGCGCGGCTTGCTTGAGCACTTGGTCGACGGCCGGATCGTTGGGTGTCACGAAGGCGGCCAGCAGCTCCGGCATATAGCCCGCGCCGCCCCATTCATTGCGCGCCAGTACTTCAACGGCGAAGCGCGCCCGCGCCAGTTCCTCGTCTCCGCAGCGCACGCAAATGACGACTTCGCCCGCCAGGCTTTCGGCGGTTTCGAACAGAAGGCCTGCGTTCAATTCGATCTTGCGATCCAGGATGCGGGCGCGGGCCCGGGGCTCCAGCCGATCGATGCGCCAGGTCTTCGGCGTCAGAAATCCCGGCTCGGCGGTCAATTCGACCGTCAAGTTTTCCAGCGTCGTTTCGCCAGTCTGCTCCAACTCCATATCCAGCAGAACGGGAGCGCTGTTTTGGTGCGAAGCAAAGGTGACTTTGCTGGCGATGCTCGCCAGCACCCGCACGGATGTCTGCATAGTTTCCCCCACTCAGAGATTTACACCCGACGGCCCAGCTTAGGTCAACTATGGGTGGCTTGATGCAACGACAGCGCGGCAATCGGGTGCTTTTGGCCGGAACGCCTCTACCTGATTATCGGCCTCGAGCCGCGGAAGGCCAATATGATAGGCGCCAACCAACGCTGGACCGTTCATCGATCTGGGTTCAAACCTTAGGCGGGATACCGGGGGGACCTGTGGACGGAACAACGCCCTTTGAGCGGCCGGAGGAACGCGTCCGCCGACGCTTCTACCGGCAAATTGAGCCTCAAGCCCGAGCTCAAGGGCTTTCACTCACAAACAAGGTGCTTGTGGCGTTGATCATCGCCGCTACCGCCTTGGCGATCGCTGAAACCGAACCAACGTTGATCCGCGACTACGGGCGGGCGTTCACTTCGGGGGAATTCGCACTTGGCTGGATTTTTGCCGCGGAATACGCCGTGCGATTATGGACCGCGCCAGAACGGAATCCGACACGCTCGGCTTGGCGCTCACGGCTCGGCTTCATTTTTTCGCCTGCGGCGGTCGCCGATCTAATCGCCGTGGTTTCATCGTTCATGGTCGTCGGCACCTCCGGAGCGCTGCTGCTGCGGTGGGTACGTCTGGCCAGGATCGTTCGCCTCGCCAAGCTTGGTCGGATGTCCCGAGCCCTCGACCATATTGTCGAGGCCGTGATGTCGCGCCGCGACGAGCTTATCCTAAGTTTGGTGGCGGGCCTGTCCTTGATCGTCGTGGCCGCCACAGCGCTCTACCTCGCTGAAGGCGGCGTTCAGCCCGAAAAGTTCGGCAGCATCCCCAGAGCCCTATGGTGGTCTGTAGCGACAATGACGACCATCGGATACGGCGACGTCTATCCGATTACCCCCTTGGGCAAGGTCCTGGCTAGCGTCACTGCGATCCTTAGCATCGGACTGATCGCGATGCCCACGGGCATACTGGCCGCCGCGTTCAGCGACGGCATGGATCGCCATCGTCGTGCGCGAGAGGATAATCCGCCTCCCAACGGTCGGGTGTGAAATTGCCCAGCTAGGTTTCTGCCGCTGCTACATGCAGTCGCTCGATCGCGATTATCCTACTTCGTCCGGCTAGAAGATCATACCGCTCAACGTCGTGTTCTTGGAGCGGACCGAGAGTCTGCTTATGGCGCTGCCTTACCGATCGTAGCGGGACTGTTAGGATTGCGAAAAACCGCAGGGATCGGTGGGTGATCTGAACCGAGCGGCCTATGTCGGTCATGCGACGGTGCGAACCTCCAGCATTGTTATGGTGCGGACGTCGATAACGCGATCTTGTCCCTACCTCCCTAAGCCGTAGCTATGCACAGCCGGTTCCGTCCCTCCGGCTATTGAGGCGGCGCGATGCAGGCCTTTGATTATAACTTCACCTTCGAGCTGCCGATGCATTGTGCGGCATGGAGTTGGGCACAGCATGACTAAAGAGTCGCTGGATAATCCGAAAGCTGGGCCAGCGGCGGCAAAGGTTGAAAACACCGGGCCACGCGAAGCCAACAATGGGCTGTCGAGCCCTTCCTACGACACGGCGGACCGAGATCACGTCGACGGCGCCCTGCGTGGAAGCGAGGAACGTCTTCGTTTGGCCCTTGAGATTGGCGGCCTTGCCAGCTGGGACTGGCACATCGCCTCGGGCAAGGTCGTTTGGAACGACCGCCACTTCTTGCAGCAGGGTTACGCGGTCGGAGAAGTTTTACCCAGCTACCAAGCCTGGCTCGACCGGTTGCATCCGGACGATCGCGACGAGACGGTGGCGTTGATCGAAGCGGCTCGCGATGGCCGGTCGACCTTCCATCATGAGTTCCGCGCCCTATGGCCAGACGGTTCAATCCACTGGCGCGCGGCGCGCGGTCGCTTCTTCTACGATGAAAGTGGCGCCCCGGTGCGCATGATCGGCGTCGCTGAGGATATCACCGAGCAAAAGCTCGCGGTCCAGCGAATGGCGGCTTCCGAGGCCCGGCTGCGCTTGGCGCTGGAAGCGGGCCGCATGGCGCCGTTCGAATGGTCACTCGACGACGCCCTCCCTCCTCTTAGTGACGACCTGCGCCGGCGAGTAGACTTTGGCGACGCTGGCGCTCGCCTCGAAGAGGGACGCACTCGCCACCACCCAGACGATGCCGCTCTTCTGAATAAGACGCGACAGCGCGCCCTCGACGGCGACGACACATTCGCGGATTTCGAATTCAGGCGCCTAACGGCTGACGCCCAGGTGCGCTGGCTGCAGGTCCGATCGGAGATCGTTCGCGATAACCTTGGCCGGCCCCGGAAGTTGGTCGGCGTACAGTTGGACGTCACCGAGCAGCGGGAGAATGAAGAGCGTCTGCGGCTTCTGATGCTCGAGGTCGATCACCGCGCCAAGAACCTGTTGTTTGTCGTGCAGAGCATGGTGTCGCTAGCCAAGGCCGGTGATCTCGAGACCTACCGACAAGCCCTGCTGGGGCGGATCGAGTCTCTCTCGCGCGCCCATCAGCTGCTTGCTGAAAGTCGATGGTCGGGCGGCGACCTGCGCCAGCTCCTGACGGAAGAACTTGGCCCTTATGGCTTGGGTGACAACGGTCACATCAAGCTTGACGGGCCGCCGATCTCCTTGCCGGCCAGACATGCTCAAGCGCTTGCACTCTGCCTCCATGAGCTGGCAACCAATGCCGCCAAGTATGGCGCATTGTCCGTCGATGAAGGCGTCTTGACCGTGCGCTGGCGTAGCAGCCATGGGCAGCTTGAGCTGTCATGGATCGAGCGTGGGGGGGCGCCCGTCGTTGCGCCCAAACGCTCAGGGTTTGGTGGGACCTTGCTCAAGCGCAGCCTTCAGCCGTTTGGCGGTCGCGTGGAATTACATTGGGCAGAGCTAGGGCTCAGCGCGCAAATTACGCTCCCGCTGCAGGCTAACCCAGACCCAGAGCCAGACCCTGCATAGGTCGTCTTTCCGGAGGTGCGGCAACGACAGCAAATGGCGCAGCCTGGCCGGCGACACAGATCCTCGGATGGCCGGGGAAGGGTGGTGAGCTGGCTTTGTCAAACGGCGTCCAAAGCTGACCCCCAATATGCGTCCAAAGTTGACCCCTCTACGCTCTGTTCCCGGACCGGCGGCGAGGCGCGTAGCGGTCAGCTAGCGCAGCGCGTCGCCGCCTAGTGAGCCACTGATCTTTCAGCTGCCCGGAGGGGGTCTGGGGGAGGTTGAACAAGTTGTGGATGACGCTGGGCGCGCCGGTCAGGCGCGGTTCCTGAGCCGCCAGCTGTCATTGCCGGTCTCGACGATGTCGCAGTGATGAGTCAGGCGGTCGAGCAGCGCCGTGGTCATCTTGGCGTCGCCGAAGACGGTGGGCCACTCCCCGAAGGTCAGGTTGGTGGTGATGATCACCGAGGTGCGCTCGTAGAGCTTGCTGATCAGGTGGAACAGGCGCTGGCCGCCGGACTGGGCGAACGGCAGGTAGCCCAGCTCGTCGAGCACCACGACGTCCAGACGTGAGAGCTGGGCGGCCAAGGCGCCGGTCTTGCCGCGCCGGGCCTCGTCCTCAAGGCGGTTCACCAGATCGACGGTGTTGAAGTAGCGGCCACGGGCGCCGGCCCGCACGACGTTGGCGGTGATGGCGATGGCCAGGTGGGTCTTGCCGGTGCCCGTGCCGCCGACCAGGACGATGTTGCGGTGATCGGCCAGGAACGAGCCGCTGTGCAGGGCGCGGACCAGGCCCTCATTGATCGGCGAGCCGTCGAAGGTGAAGCGCGCCAGATCCTTCATCGCCGGCAGCTTGGCGGCGGTGATCCGGTAGCGGATGGAGGCGGCCTGGCGGTGCGCGGTCTCGGCCTTGAGCAGGTCGGCCAGCATCTCCAAGGCGGTGCGGTTGCGCTGCAGGCCCGTGGTCACCGCGTCGTCGAACGCGGCGGCCATGCCCTTCAGGCCCAGCTGACCCAGGGCCTCGATCATCTCATGCCGCTGCACGGGGACCTCGCAGCAGGTCGTAGCGGGCGCAGTCGGCGATCGGCGGATGACGCAAGGCCAAGGCCTGTGACGTGGTGATCGCCTCGGGCCTGGGCGGTTCGCGCCGTCGGGCCAGGATGTTGAGGATCACCTCGTCACTGGCGGCGCCGGCGTCGAGGGCCTCGCGGACCGCGTCGTCCACGGCGTCCAGGCCGTCGTCGAGGACGCTGGCCAGCACCCGAACGAAGCGCCGATCGGCCTCGTCGCCCGAGCCCAGTCGCTTGCGCAGCCGGGTCAGGGCGGGCGGCAGAGACCAGTCCTGGAACGGCGCGCCGTTGCGCAGCGCCCCAGGCTTGCGTGCCAGGACAGGCAGATAGTGCCAGGGGTCATAGACGGTGTGGTCGCGCCCAAAGCCGCGGGGATGATCGGCCACGACCTCGCCGTCGCACAGGACCATGACCCGGTCGGCATAGGCTCGGATCTGCACCGCCCGGCGCGCCGCCCTGGCCTCCACCGAGTAGCGGTTGCGGTCGAAGTTGATCAGGCAGGTGGCCTGGGCGACGGCCTCGACCTGGTGGAAGCCGTCGAAGGGCCCTACGAACGGCGCCAGGAACGGCCGCTCAGCCTCGAACACCTCCTGGACTGTGCGGTCGCGATACTCGGGGTGACGGTCGTTGCGGGCCCGGCGCTCGCACTCGGCTTCCAGCCAGCCGTTCAGCTCCTCCAGGGTCCTGAACCGAGGGCGCGGCTTGAAGATGTTGTCGCGGGCGTAGCCGACCTGGTTCTCCACCTGGCCCTTCTCCCAGCCCGAGGCCGGGGTGCAGGCCACAGGCTCGATCAGGTAGTGGGAGCACATCTGCTCGAAGCGCCGGTTGAAGCGCCGGGTCTTGCCGGCGAACACCGCCTCCACGGCGGTCTTCATGTTGTCGTAGATGCCCCGCCGGGTGACACCGCCAAACAGCGCGAAGGCCCGGGCATGGGCGTCGAACACCATCTCCTGGGTCTCGCGCGGATAGGCCCGGATGTAGAAGCGGCGGCTGTGGCTGAGCCGCAGGTGGGCCACCTTCACCGTCAGCGGCGTGCCGCCGATCTCCACCTGGTCGTGGCTCCAGTCGAACTGGTAGGCGTCGCCCGGCGCGAAGCTCAGGGGCACGAAGGCCTCGACCGGCGAGCTGACGCCCCGGCGCTGATCAGCCCAGCGGCTCGCGTAGCGCCGAACCGCATCATAGCTACCGTCGTATCCCTCACGACTTAGTAGGTCGGCGATCCGTGTCAGCGTCAGCCGGTCTTTACGAGGGCCCGAGGCATTGGCCTCCAACATGCCCTCCAGGCGCTCGATGAAGGTCCCAAGCTTGGGGTGCGGCTGCTCGCGCCGCTCGTAGACCAGAGAGGTCTCTCCCGATCTCAAGACCTTGCGCACCGTGTTGCGCGCCAGGCCCATCTCCCGCGCGATCGTCTTCACGCCCTTACCCCGCGCGAAATGCTCGCGCCGGATCTTCGCCACCGTCTCCAATACCAACATCCCTGTCTCGATCCGCAGCTCCACAAGCCGCCGATCTGGCCATCAAAGCCTCAAGGATAGGGGGTCAACTTTGGACGCCTATCTCCCCGAGAAGGGGGTTAGTTTTGCAAGCCGGAACACAGCTGGCTTTTCCTCGGGCACTATCGGAGCGCGCTATTGGGAGAGCTCGGACCATGGTTAGGACTTTATCCGGACTGCTAGCAGGCGCTCTTGGGACCCTAGCGCTACTAACCCTCGCTCCGCCTTCTGCTCAGGCCCAAGCAACCTCGCGGACCTGCGCCGGGCAAACTGGCGAGACGCCGGGCCCAGCCTGCCTTGTCGCTCACCAAGAGCTCGGAGCGTTGCCTCAAGGGGCGCTTTATTGGAAAATCTACACCTTTGCGGACGCGCAAGCCGCTGAACGTGTTAAATCCCCACATGGCGCTGTTGTTCAAGCCTTCGGCCGCGTTTGGCTTTTTGAGATCGGCGACAAGGGGCATGACCCCGTGGGCGGGCAGCATATGGCCGATATCGGCCCCCTCCCAATCGAGGCGGCTAGCGGCGACTTTAGCGCCGAATATTTGAAGTCGACGTTCCCGCCGGGCGCTACAGCCCCCGTGCACGTGCATTCAGGACCCGAAGCTTTCTATGCGATCAGCGGGGCAAGTTGCTTGGAAACGCCGGATGGCATCCAAGTCGCACGGGGAGCGGGACATTCGCTGATGGTCCGGCGCGGGCCGCCCATGTTGCTCATGGCGATTGGCCAACAAACCCGGCAAGGCTTCGCATTGATCCTGCATGGTGAAGGCAGTCCGCCGACGACCCTCACCTCCGACTGGACCCCGAAAGGGTTGTGCCCGAGGGGGTGAAGGTCGACTGACATTCCAGCCAAGTTGCGTAAAACCTCCACCGCAGGTCGGTGCCGGTCTTTTCGAGCCAGATGCCGAACGTCCAGTTTCTGGAGGTGCGCCAATGTCGCCTCCTGGCGCCTTTGTATCTGCAAGCTAGACGGCCCCGTGGCTCTCGTCGCCAGAGGTGTTAGTCCATACGATTAATCGCCAAAGTACAGCGCCACTTTGAGGATGTTGGTGGTGGTTCTCGGGTGGAAAGGGATCGCCTTTGTTGCAAGTGGCTTCCTTCCCACAGTTTCTACAGCGGTAAATGCCAGAAGTCGCTACGATCGCGCCAGGTTTATATTCAGTTGACCAAACCGCTTCGGTTCCATTCGCCTTTCTCAAATTGTCAACGTTCTTGTACCAAGCCACTTCAACCTCCTCACACTTGGGGTGATTCTGCTTGGAGCTCTTTGGTGATGCTACTCCACCGCAGCATTCCCCATGATCCAGCCCACCACGGCTGAGCTTACGTGAGATCTTAAGGTTGCGTAAACTACGCACTACTCGATATGGGGGTGACGATTGTAGCGGTCTGAGATTTAGCGGGCCCGACGATTGCTAGGGTGCTATTCCGCTGCGGGAACAATCAGCTGGTCCGCAGCGTGAGGGCCCGGCACGTGTCCCGCGGGGACCAAAGCTCTTGCGCCTAGAACGTGCTTCTCCTGGTCATCAAAGAATATGTGAGCGTCAAATGCTTCGACAAACGGAGCCTTGGCGTGATGCCCAACGAAATGCGCTTCATCAAACGGTGTGCCCCATTCGCGAAACGTCAGCACGACACGCTCACCCACGAGAATTGTTGCCCCGATACGGCTCGCAAGCCAATCCGTCACCGTCGCCATCCATGCTACTGCGGTAAGATGGATCCCAAGAGGGTATGTTTTCGCGTCCCGCGGCCCGGGCCGCTCTGCAGCCGCTGAAATGCTGATCCCCTGGCGCTTTCGTCTGGATCTGCGCTGCGTGGATGTCGCCCAAGCCCACTGCTGGCTTAGAAAGAGCAAGCATCGTCAGAGCAAATGCTATCGCAGCGACCAGCGCCACCAGGGCGGGAAATGGGAGTCTTAAACTTTGGCGACGCTCCATCCTCCGACCGTCGCACGACGAGCTTATCTTCTTGTAAAGGTCCGGCGAGCTTGTCGCTTCGGCTGGCAAACGTGCGGCTGTGCAAAGGTCAGCTTAGCGGCGGCCTGCCAATGCCTGTTCATGGCGCGTTGCGGCTCAGGAACGCTAATCACTGGCAGGCCGACGCGTCGGCGCAACTCGTCTGATACGGTGGCATACGGAGCCAAGCCCCGGCCGTCTAAGTCCCCAACGCTTGGTTGAGGTCAGCAGTAAGCGTGCACACTAGGCCATCGGGGTTGAAGGCGAGGTCGGCGCGGCCATGGCCTTCAGCGGCCATGGCGCTTTCCAGCAGTCGGGAGCCAAAGCCGCGCCGCGTCGGCGTCTTGACGGGCGGACCGCCGCGCTCGCGCCAGACCCAACGCAGGCGGCGCGATCCACCGTTCTTCTGGAGCTTCCACGTGACCTCGACCTCGCCGGTGTCTCGCGAAAGCGCGCCGTACTTGAGGGCGTTCGTGAGAAGCTCATGCACCGCCATGGCCATGGTCACCGCCGTCTGCGGCGCCAGGCCGACCGTTGGCCCCGAGACGCGCAATCTCCCCTCGACGCCGCACGCCCTCGCCCCGTTCACGACGATAGTGGCAACGTCGGCCTCAGCCCAGTGATTGCGGGTGAGGACATCGTGGGCACCGGCCAGAGCCTCCAGGCGGCCCTCGAAAGCCTCTCGCGCATGCGAAGGGATGTCCGACCCGCGAAAGCTCTGCGCCGCGAGGGACTGAACGATCGCCAGGGTGTTCTTCACACGATGGTTCAGCTCGTCGACGAGTAGCTCGAGACGGCGCTGGTCCGAGGAAATCTGCTGCTGCGCGCGCCGCAGCTCGGTTGAGTCGTAGTAATAGCAGATCACCCCGTGGCGCCCGTCGGGCGTTCGGGTGCGCTGCAATTCCCACTCGTAGCCCTCGACCTCGTCGACGTCATTCCGTGGGCGATAGAAGTCACGCGAATAGAACGGCTCCCCCGTCTCCAATGTCCGGCGAAAGTGGCCGAGAATCTCCTGGGCGACCTCCTCGGGCCAGAGGATGCGCATGGCCTCTTCGAACGCGCGACCAATTACGGGACGAACATTGGTGAAGGCGCCGTTCTGAGAGCGTTGGTTCATCGAGGCGATCTTGAAGTCGGCGTCGACGATGTAGATGCCGAAGGGACACCGCTCGATCAGCTCGTGGAAGAGCTCTTCCTGGCGATCGGCGCGCGCCGTCGCGTCGGCTAGCCGTTGCGAGAGGTCCCCGTCCGCTTGGTCCGCGCGCCCTCCAGGCAGACCTTCGGCCCCCGCGCGGGTCGTCAGTGTTCATGAGCGGGTCTTCTTGTCATTTAGCCCTCTGGTTCAGCATTCTGGAGGTCGTGTCACGGTCGAGGCCGGGCGTCTGCCGACTCCTCGACATAGCCGCGCAGCAACGCTTTGCGACGATGGCCGTCGCCCAGCCGCGCAAGAACACGGAGCGAGCAGGGGCGCGAATGGCCTGGCTCTCAGGACCTCGCTATCTTGGCCAGGGCGACATCCACCTCTCCGTAAGCAAGCACTTCTCAGAATGGCGCGAACGTCCAGTTTCTGGAAGTGCGCCCATGTCAGCTGTTGGCGCTGAGGCGGCGTTCGGCGCGAAAGGACGATAGTGTCACAAAGTCGTGCTAGCGCCTGGCCATGCTTGGTCGGTCCGTCCGCTATTCCGCTCCCTGGGGGAGCCAAGCGCTACGATGAGCGACCTCGTTAGCCTGCGCGCGCAGCGGCGCGACCTTTATCAGTTTATCGTTCGGCGGACGCGTGATCCCGCGACGGCCGAGGATTTGGTGCAGGAAACATTCGAGCGCCTGCTTGCCTACGAGCAGGCGCGGACCATCGTTGACAGGGCCGCGCTGGGCTATCGCATCGCCTTGAATCTTGTGCGCGATCACTTCCGCCGCGCCAGCCGACGGCCCGCCCAGGCGCTGGACGACGACATTCCCTGCCAAGCCCCCGCGCCGGAGCAGATCCTGATGCATCGCCAGAAGGTCGAGGTGTTCGGCAAGGCGCTGGACGCCATGCCGCCCCTGCGTCGCGACGTGTTCATCCGCCGCCGGTTGCACGGCCACTCGCCGCGTCAGATCGCCCAGGATCTCAGCCTCAGCGAGGCGGCGGTCGAAAAGCACGTGGTGCGGGCGCTGGAGCAGCTGCATCGCGAGATCGCGCGGGCCGAGCGCCGCGCCAGCGGAGGCCGCCGATGAGCCGCATCCGCCAAGAGGCCGCCGTCTGGGCGGCGCGACGTCTGGACGACGGCGACCGTCAGGACGCCGCCTTCGAGACCTGGAAGTCGGCCGATCCGACCCACGGCCAAGCCTTCGACGCGGTTTGGCGCGCCAGTCAGGACCCCGCCCTGGCTGAGGCGATGCGGCTGAGCGAACAACGGCGGAGAGTCCCGCGCCGCGCTGGGCGTTGGGCCGCGCTGGCGGGCGGTCTGGCGGCCTGCGGCCTGGCCGCCGTCGTCGCCTGGCCGCAGATTCAGCTGATGACCGTCGCGCCAGTGGTGCTGCAGACCGCGCCGGGCCAGCACCGGGTCGCCACCCTGGCCGACGGCACGCAGGTCACCCTGGACGGCGCGACCCGCCTGGAGGCGCGCCTGGGCGCCCGGCGGCGCCAGGTCGAGCTGGTCAGCGGCGAGGCCTTCTTCGACGTCGCCCACGACGCGGGACGGCCGTTCACGGTCAAGGCGCCCGAAGGCTCGGCCCGTGTGCTGGGCACCGCCTTCGACCTCGAGCGCAGCGATGGGCGCCTGGAGCTTTCGGTGCGTCGCGGTCGCGTTCGGCTGGCGCCGGCGGGGCTGATCCACCGCACGGCCGAGCTGACCATGGGCCAGCGGGCTTTCGCCAAGGAGGGCCGGCTGTCGGCGATCCGCGCGTTCGACCTCCATGCCGACGACTGGCGCTCGGGCTGGCTGGAAACGGACGGCATCCCCCTGGCGCGGCTGGTCGAGCGCCTGAACCGCGCCTCGCCCACACCGATCGTGATCGCCGATCCGGCCTTGGGTCGCCAACGGGTGGCTGGCCGCTTCCGGCTTGACGAGCCCCGAGCCCTGGTGCGCGATCTGGCGCTGATGCACGGCTTCACCGTCCGTCAGACGTCGGACGGCTTTCTGCTCTCGCGCTGACCGCCGTCGCCGAAACTTCACAAAAATCCCTGTCCGGGTTCGAGGGTGGCCAGCGTCTTCCCGGCCGAACCGGCGTCGAACGCCGCGCGAAACGGGGATGACGACATGACTTCGAAGACCTGGACCTGGCTTGGCTCGGCCTCCGCGGCCGCGTTGCTGGCGGCGAGCCCCGTCGTGGCCGCGCCGCCCGAAAAGCCGACCCTGGCCATCCCGGCTGGCGACCTGGCCTCGGCCCTGCCGAGCTTTTCCCGGGCCACGGGCCTGCAGGTTCTGGCCGATCCGGCCCTGCTGAGCGGCAAGCACACCCAAGGCGTGCGCGGCCAGTTCGACGCCGAGCGCGGCCTGGCCGAGCTGCTGCGGGGCACGGGCCTGACGTTCGTGCGCAACGGCGGCGCGGCGATCCTGCGCCCGGCGGCCCAGAAGGTCTCGACCGAGGCCAACCCCGCCGCGGCCGCGCCGCGCGCCGAGGCGGTCCCAGCCCGGGCTGACGAGCCCACCGAGCTCGAGGAGCTCGTCGTCACGGGCGGATTCGCCAATTCGCTCGCCCGCGCCCTGAACGAAAAGCGCAAGGCTGCCAATGTCGTCGACGCGATCTCGGCCGAGGACATCGGCAAGTTCCCGTCCAACAACATCGCCGAGGCCCTGCAGCGCGTGCCGGGCGTGGCCATCACCCGCGACCGGGGCGAGGGCCTTTTCATCCGCGTCCGGGGCCTGGGCCCGAACTTCCAGATCGTCACCCTGAACGGCCGCAGCGCCGCGGTGAACGAGAACATGCGCGACAGCGGCCAGAGCGGCCGCCAGTTCCGCTTCGACACCCTGCCGTCGGAATTGGTGGCCGGCGTCGAGGTCGGCAAGACGCCGCTGGCCTCTCTGGACGAGGGGGCCATCGGCGGCGTGGTCGATATCAAGACCTTTCGTCCGCTGGACCTAGGCCGCACGACCCTGGCGCTGTCGGCCACCGCCAGCCATCCCGAGCTCGCCGGCAAGACCGACCCGCGCGTGTCGGGCCTGGCCAGCTGGACCAACGCGGCCGGCACCTTCGGCGTGCTGGCGGCGGCGGTGTACGATGAGCGCACCCTGCGCCAGGACCGCATCACCGGCGTGGGCTGGAGCTATCCCAGCGCGACCACCACCCTGGGAAAGAGCCTGATCGCCCAGGGCGTGCAGCTGTATGCGACCAATATCCGCCCGACGCTGGAGCGCGAGGACCGCAAGCGCAAGGGCGTCGTCCTCTCGGCCCAGTATCGGCCCAGCGACGCCACGGAAATCACGCTGGACGGCAGCTACACCAAGCTCGACGACCACTATGACGAACTGACCTACTCGGTCGATCCGGATCTCTCGACCCTGGTCGCCGGCTCGGCCGTGATCAAGGACGGCGTCATGATGGGCGGCACGGCGAACACCAACAGTCAGATCGGTCGCGAAGTCAGCGACCTGGCTCACGACAACATGATGGTCGCCGGCAAGATCCGTCAGAAGCTCGAGGACTGGACGATCACCGGCGACCTCGCCTACGCCCGGGCCTATTCGGAAACCTCCAAGCCAATCACCCGCACCCGTCTGCAGGGGTCGATGGGCCGGGCCACGTTCAACCTGCCCCAGGCTGGCGACGGGCTGCCGGACGTCAGTCTGCTGACCGCGGACCTGAACAACCCGTCCCTGCTGCCGTTCCGCCGCATCGAATGGCGGGTGAACAACGCTACGGACGACGAGACCGCCCTGCAGTTCGACGCCGAGCGGCCGGTGAGCCTGGGTCCGGTCAGCCGCCTTCAGTTCGGCGTCAAATTTCGCGAGCGCTCGCGATCCTATAATCGCGCCGACATCAACTACACGACCAACCTGACCGGCAAGTTCTTCGGCGCGGACTATTTCGACCCGTTCCCGGTCACCGACTTCCTGGGCGGCGCCTCCGCCGGCCTGCCGACGCGCTGGGCCATGCCGGACCCGGCCGCGTTCTGGGCCCTGCGCGACCCGAACCAGAAGGGCACGGCCCGCGCGGACCAGCGCAATTCGTATCGCGTGTCCGAGAAGATCGGGGCCGGCTACGCCCTGGGCGACATCGACACCAACCTGTTCGGCGCGCCCCTGCGCGGTGAGGTCGGCGTGCGTGTGGCGCAGACCAAGCAGGTCTCGTCGGGTCACGCCGACAACGGCACGGCGGCGCTGCCCGTCCGCTTCGAGAAGACCTATACCGACGTCCTGCCGACGGCCAACTTCGCGCTGGAGCTGACCGAGACCCTGCAGGCCCGCGTCGCCGCCGCCAAGGTGATCACCCGGCCGTCCCTGGCCGACCTGGCGCCGCGCCTGACCCTGAACTCAGGGACCCTGCTGACGGCCGTGGGCGGCAATCCGCTGCTGAAGCCCTTCGAGGCCTGGCAGTATGACGCGACCCTGGAATGGTACTTCGCGCCGGGCAGCGCGCTGATCGGCGGGGCCTTCTACAAGGACATCACCACCTTCGTTTACAGTCAGAACACCAACATCGTCGTCGACGGCCAGACCTACGTGCTGACCTCGCCGACCAACGGCGGCAAGGCGACGATCAAGGGCGTCGAGCTGGCCTACCAGCACCTGTTCAAGCGTTTGCCGGCCCCGTTTGACGGCCTGGGCTTCCTGGCCAACTACACCTACACCGACACCGCAGCGACCTACTCGCCGACCCTCAAGGACGAGATGGTCAATGTCGCCAAGAACAGCTTCAACGTGACGGCCTTCTACGAGAAGGACTGCTTCGCCGCCCGCGCCAGCTACAGCTGGGTCGACGACGTCCTGCAGGACGTCGGCGGGGCGGGGCTCTCGGCGCTGAACGACAAGGCGTTCGGCTCGCTTGATGGCAGCGTCAGCTACAAGATCACGCCGCAGATCACGGCGGCGATCGAAGGGCAGAACCTGACGAAAGCCTCCCAGCGGCAGTTCATCAAGGGCGGCTGGTTCGGCGGTTACACCAACTACGGCCGCACGGTCAGCTTCGGCCTGCGGGCCAAGTTCTAGGCCTGACGGCGGGGTTTGAGGCCGGCTCGCGCGCCCGCGGCGCGGGCCGGCTTGCTTTCCCAAGATCGCTTGTGGGAAGCGTCACAGGGTTTGGCTAGGACATTCGGATGCGCACCTTCCCGCCTCGAGCCCGTCTCGCTTGTTCGGCTGCCGCCCTGACGCTCTGCCTCGCGCAGGCCGCCGGAAGCCCGGCGTCGGCGCATCCCGGCCACGCGGTCGAGCCGGTCGCGCCGAACCGCCCCGGCGCGCGGCCGGCCAAGGCTTCCGAGCGCCGCTGGCTGGCCGGCGACCATCACGTCCACAGCTGGTTCAGCGTCTCGGTGAAGCCCAGCGCCGATCCGTCCCAGCCACCGATCCTGGTCAAGGCGGGCGACGCCAGCAACCCGATCACCACCAACGCCCGGATGGGCGCCCGGTATGGCCTCTCGTGGATGGTGGCCACCGATCACGGCGGTCCCAACCACGCCAAACTGAATCGCGACGAGGCCTATCCCGAGTTGGCGCGCTCTCGCCGCGAGACGCCGGGCGTGCTGCAGTTCTGGGGCATGGAGCTGGATACGCCGGCGGCCGAGCACTCCAGCCTGATCCTGCCGCGCACGGCGAGCGAACGGGACGCCCTGTTCGGGATCGAGCGCCGCTACAACCGGCGCGAACCGTGGCCGGCCGACCCGGCCCGCGACGAAGAAGGCTTCATGCTGGACGCGCTACGCCACATGAAGGCGCTGGCGAAGCCGCCGGTGGTCATCGCCAACCACCCGTCGCGGTCGGCGACCGGCATGGGCCGCTACGGCCTGGTCTCGCCGTCCGAGCTGCGCGACTGGAACGACACCGCCCCCGACGTCGTGGTCGGCATGGAGGGCGCGCCCGGACACCAGGCCTCGGGCCTGAACCCCGACGGCTCGCTGAAGGGCAAGGGCGATCGCGGCGGCTATTCGCGAGCGCCGACCCTCGGCGGTTTCGACCAGATGACCGCCAAGCTCGGCGGCTTCTGGGACGCGATGCTGGGCGAGGGGCGCCGCTGGTGGGTCACCTCGACCTCGGACTCCCATCGCCATTACACCGACGGCGGCGCGGACTTCTGGCCGGGCGAGTATTCCAAGACCTATGTGAAGGCCGCCCACACCTATGACGACGTACTGGACGGCCTGCGCAACGGCCGCATCTTCGTGACACTGGGCGACCTCGTGTCCGAGGTCGATGTCACCGCCAGCGCCACCGGCGCCAGGGCCGAGATCGGCGGGCGACTGGAGGTTCCCGCGGGAACGGACGTCATGGTGGTCATCCGGGTGCGCGACCCGGCGGGCAAGAACTTTGGCGGCTTTTCGCCCAGCGTCGCCCGCATCGACCTGATTCAGGGCGACATCATCGGACCGGCCGCCGACCGCACGCTCGACGCCAATCCCTCGACCCGCGTCGTGCGCGCCTTCACCCCAACCTCCTGGGCGCGCGAGGGCGAGGTGCTGTCGATGGTCTACGCGCTCAAGGACGTGCGCCGCTCCACCTATATCCGGGTCCGGGGCACGAACGGCGCGGAGAGCGAACCGCTGCCGGACCTGCCAGGTGAAGATCCGTGGTCGGACCTGTGGTTCTACGCGAACCCGATCTCCATTGTCGTGAAATAGGCGACAAGGGCGGGCGACCCTCAAGAGAAGGTGCGCTCGTGCGATCTTCATCGGAGACCGAAGGCAGAGCAGCTGGGGACGTTGCGCGCCGCGCAACGCCGTTGCGGCCTTTGCGTTCGCGCCGTGGTGGGAGCTCGGACTAAACGCCTCGTCACGAGACGGGGGTTTCAGTCATGACGGTGTTCAAGGGGTTGGCGGCCGGTGCGGCGCTGACGGTGTCGTTTGGTGCGACGTTGGCTTTCGCCCAGTCGTCGTCACCTCCGGAAACGGTGCTGGACGAGGTGCTGGTGGTCGGGTCGCGGGTGCCGGGACGCCTGGCGACCGAGACCGCCGCGCCGGTCGACGTATTCTCCGGCGAAATGCTAGCGCAGCGCGGCTTCACCGACCTGGGCAAGGTCCTCGGCTTCCTGGCGCCGTCGTTCAACTATCCGCGCTCCCAGACCTCGCCGTCATCCAGCAGCACGCGCGGTTTCTCACTGAGGGGGCTGGGCCCCGATCAGGTTCTGATCCTGGTCAACGGCCATCGCCGCCATGCCTCGTCGGTGCTGAACTTCAACAACGGCGTCGGCCGCGGCACGGTGCCGGTCGACATCAACACCATCCCGGTCGCGGCTATCGCCCGCATCGAGGTGCTGCGCGATGGCGCGGCCGCTCAGTATGGCTCGGACGCCATCGCCGGCGTGATCAACATCGTCCTGCGCTCCGACGCTCGCGGCGGCGAGGCGACGCTCACAACCGGCGTGACAGAGGATGGCGATGGCCAGTCCGTCGTCGGGGCGGGTCGCCTCGGCCTGCGGCTCGGCCACGACGGGTTCCTCACCGTGACTGGGGAGGCCCGGAACAGAAAGCCGACCAACTCGGCCGAGATCGATCCGCGCGTCGGTCGCGTCAGCCAGCGCACGGGCGATCCCGAGGCGACAAACCTGCTGCTGACCGCCAATGCGGAGGTGGGTCTGCCTGGCGACGCGCGCGCCTATGGCTTCGGAACCCTGGCCTGGCGCGACTCGACCAGCACGCCGCTTTTTCGCCTGCCCAGCGTCGCGCCAACGCTCTATCCCAACGGCTTCCTGCCCTACGTCAATCTCGACATGCTTGATCTGGGCGGCGCGGTCGGCGTGCGGGGCGAGATGGCGGGCTGGCGCTACGATCTGAGCGACACCGCCGGTTATGACCGGGGCGACTTCAAGCTGTCCAACAGCGTCAACACTTCGCTCGGCGCGGGCAGCCCAACGCGGTTCGATTCAGGCGGCGTGACCTATGGCCAAAACATAGCCAACCTCACGGTCAGCCGCGCCTTTCGCGGCGTGATGGCGGGCGCCAATCTAGCGTTGGGCCTTGAGCATCGCCGCGAGACCTTCAAGATCCGGTCGGGCGAGACGGCCTCGTTCACCGGCGCGGGCGCGCAAGGCTTTCCTGGCTTCAACCCGCCAGAGCCGATCGACGTCGATCGCCACGCGTCGGCCGCTTTCGTTGATGCCGAATTCAGCCCGGTCAACGGTCTGGACATTGGCGTCGCCGGCCGCGCCGAGGATTATAGCGACTTCGGACGCAAGGCGACGGGCAAGGTCTCGGCGTTCTGGCGGGCCACGCCCTGGTTGGCGGCGCGGACGACGGCCAGCACCGGCTTCCGCGCCCCGTCGTTGCAGCAGCAGTATTTTTCGACGGTCACCAGTCAGCTCAGCGCCGGCGCCCTGGTCAACATCGGCACCTTCGCCGTGACCGATCCTGTCGCCCGCGCCCTGGGGGCGAGCGATCTGCGTCCGGAGACTTCCAAACACTACTCCGGCGGCGTCGTCTTGACGCCCCGCGAGGGCCTGACCTTCAGTCTCGACGCCTTCCGGATCGAAATTGAAGATCGCATCGCACTCAGCGAGTCCCTGACCGGTGCGGCCGTCACGGCGATCCTGCAGAAGGCCGGCATCACCAACGCCAGCCAGGTTCGCTTCTTCACCAACGCTCTCGATACGCGCACCCAAGGAATCGAGGCCACGGGGAACTGGCGCACCCAGATTGGCCGTGACGGCAAGCTGAGCCTGACCTTTGGCTACGCCGCGTTCGACACCGACCCCCGCGAACTGCGGAGCAATCCGGTAATCCCAGCCTTGCCGCTTCTGGCGGCGACGTCGCTGAACACGCTGGCCGACGCCGAGCCCCGCAATAAGCTAACCCTGTCGGCGGATCTACGGATGGGCCGCTGGAGCCTGACGGCCGACGCGGCGCGCTTCGGGCGCTACAAAGCCGCCCCTGTCGGGCCGATCCAAGTGTTCGGCTCCGACGCCACGCTGGATCTGACGGTCGCCTATCAAGTGACAGAGCGGATGCGCGTTCAGGCGGGCGTGCTGAACGCCACGGACGCCTATCCCGACCGGGTGCGAGGTCAGGTCGACGGGAGGCCCTATACCGAAGCGGGGGGTATCGGCGTGGACGGCCGCGAATACTTCATCCGCCTCGGGGCCAGCTTTTGATGAGGGCTCGGACATGCCTGGGCGCGGCGGGACTGGCGCTTCTGACCGCCTTGTCGTTTGACGCCGCTCCGGCCGCCGCTTGGACGCGGCCGGGGCACATGGTCATCGCCGCGATCGCCTTCGACGCGCTGGAGGTTCGGGATCCCGCGGTCATCGATCGCGTGGTCGCGGTGCTGGACAGCCATCCCGACCGGGGCGCGTTCGAGGTGGCCGAAGACCGCAGCGAGGGGCGAGAGCGGGCGCTACGGCTGATGATGGAGTGCGCGCGCTGGCCCGACGATGCGCGTCTGACCGGTTATGACCAACCCAGCTGGCATCTGGAGCTAAAACCCATTGTCCGGACCGAAGATCCGCCCGCCAACGCGCCCGCTCCGGATGTCGCCATGGACGGTGTCGAGGCCTTCGCCCTCAACGCCCGCGTCATGGCCAACCGCGCCGCCACGCCCGCCCAGCGCGCCGTGGCGCTGTGTTGGGTGATGCACCTCGCCGGAGACGTGCATCAACCGCTCCATACGGCGCAGCTGTTCTCCAGCCAGTATCCGGAAAGCGACAAGGCCGGCAGCCAACAGTTCGTCATCGACCCCGTGACCGGCCGTCCCGAAACCCTGCACTGGTTCTGGGACGACGCCGTCCATCGCGCAGGCGACATCGGCTCGGTGCGCGCGCGCGCGATCGAGCTGGAGCGCCGTCTTCCGCGAACGGTCCTGGCGCCGGGCGTCGCGCACGCCGTCGCGGCCAACTACAGCGATTGGGCCGAAGAGAGCCGAGCGCTGGCGGCGTCCCGCGTCTATGCTTCAGGACCCGTCGGCGGCCCGTCGGCGAAGCAAGCCAAGGCGTTGCCGCCGGGCTATGCCGAGGAGGCGGCAGCCGTGGCCGAGGCGCGGGCCGCGCTCGCGGGGTACAGGCTGTCCGACCTGCTTCGCGAAGCCTTTGACAGATAGACGGTCGGAGTGCTGGCCGCCTGGCGCTCCAGCCAAGACCACACCGTCGCGACCGAGCGCCGCCGTCTTCCGGCGCTCGTGGCCGCCAGGCGGTACTCGCCGGGATACTTGAGCCAGGGAAGGCCCAGTTCGACGAGCCTGCCATCATCGAGATAGGGCTGCACGGTGGGCAGGGCGCCCAGGACGACGCCCATGCCCTGGGCCGCCGCCTCGTACGCGGCCTGCATCACGTCGAAGCGTGTGGTCGCGGCTAGACGGGTCAGGCCGGCCTGATCCGTCCACCAGTCCCAGACGTTGAGCGGAACGCTGACGGCGAGCCGGGGGAAGGCCGAGAGGTCGGGATTGGCCTGGAAGCGCGCCGCGACCTCCGGCGAGGCGACCGGCGTGGCCGAAACAGTGATCAGCGCGCGAGACGAGAGGCCCGAAAAATCCGTGTCGCTAAAACAGACCGCCAGATCGACCGCGCCGCGCCGCAGCGCCGAGTCGTCACGAATGGTGTCGAATGACAGCCGGATGTCCGGCGCGACGTTGCCGAGATCACCCAAGCGCGGGATCAGCCAGCCGACCGCCAGGGAATGCGACAGGGATAGGCGCACGTCACTTTGCTCGAGATCGTCCCCCACCGCGGCGCGGGTCGCTCGGCGCAGTTCCAGATAGGCCGGTTCCAATTCGCGCAGGCAACGCGCTCCGGCCTCGGTCAGCCGAAGGCCTTCGGGCGTGCGTTCGAACAGGACGCGATCGAATTGCGAGGCCAGCGCTTGCAGGCGGCGCGAAAAGGCGGCGGGACTGATGGCGCAACGCTCTGCGGCCGCACGGAAGTTCGGGCCGCGAGCCGCCTCGATAAACGCCTGTATGTTTTCAAGGGGCGGAAGCCGACGCTGCATCGATCACTCAGTCCATACGCTGTGGCACCGTAGCCGCGAACTGTGACAGCCAACGCATGCGAATGATCTAGCGCCGCCTCAGTATCGCGCGCCCGAAAACGGCGCCGGGACGGCGAGCGCGCTCGAACATCCGTCGTCGAGGCGGTGTCGCTAAACTGACACCCGGGGTCGCTAGTGCAGCAATCGAGAGTCGGCGGTGATCGCTGACGGGACGCGGCGTGATGGCCTGGCTACGCGACATCGACAAATGGTTCGCCGAGGCGGTCTTGCCGTTCGCGCCGAGCTATCGCGCCTATGCGCGCAAGCTGACGCGCGACGCGGTCGAGGCCGAGGACCTCGTGCAAGAAGCCTACGCCAAAGTGCTTGGCGTTCAGGACTGGCGCCGGTTGGAGCGCCCGGAGCGCTTTGTCCTCACCATCATTCGAAACCTCGCGTTCGAGCGCGTTCGGCGGGCCAAGGTCGTCGGCATCCGTCAGATCGGAGTGCTGGAGATGGAAGCTCTGCCGGATCCTGCGCCGGACGCCTATGCCGTCGCGAGCGCTCGGGAAGAGTTGCTGCGCGTGATAGAGGCGGTCGATCGGCTGCCGGAACAATGTCGACGCGTGGTCACGCTGCGGAAAATGGAGGGGCTTGCGCCGGGCCAGATAGCGGTTCGGTTGAACTTGTCCATCTCTACGGTTGAAAAGCACTTGGCCAAGGGATTGGCCCTACTCACCAAGGCGTTGGCGGCGGACGAAGGCCGAAGGATCGGAGTTAAGGCGAGTACATGGCGCAAGCGGGCGATCAAGACAGAGACGCGCTGATCGCCCAGGCTTCGGAGTGGCTGGCGCGCCTGGACGCCGGACGAGCGGATTCCCGGGAATTCGAAGCCTGGCGCGACGCCGACCCTCGCCGCGCGGCGGCCTTCGCCGAGGTCGCCGCGGCGTGGAGCCGGCTGGACGCCCTGCGCGACGCGCCGCCTCGGGCCCAGCCGGCAATGAGCCGGCGCGCGTGGCTGGGCGGCGGTCTCGCCCTCGCGGCGGGCCTTTCGGGCGCCGCCTATCTGGGGCGCGACCAGTGGCTGCGCGCCCGCACGGTCACCGGGGTGGGGGAGCGTCGCACGATGTCGCTTCCGGACGGCAGCTCGGTCGAGCTGAACACCGACACCGAAGTGCTCTGGCGCTTTGGTCGCGACCGGCGAAGGCTATGGCTAAGGCGAGGGGAGATCGCCCTGACGATCGCCCACGATGCGCTGCGGCCGTTCGAGCTCTTCACGCCGACCGGGCTGGCCAACCTCGCGCCAGGCCAATTCAACGCGCGCCTGAGATCGACGGGGCTGGACCTGATCGTGCTGGCTGGCCGGGCGGCGGTCCGGACGGCGGCGGGCGAAACCCAGGCCGCCGTGATCAGCGCCACCGACCCCCGCCAGGCCCTGGCCGTCACCGCCACGGGCGTCGCCGTCGCGACCGCGCCGGAAGACGAGGTCCAGAACGTTCAGGCGTGGCGTCGCGGTGAAATCGTTTTCGAGGGGCAGCGCCTGTCCGACGCGGTCGAGGAGTACAATCGCTACCTCGTACGCAAGATGGTCATAGAAGAGCCCAAGGTCGGCGCGATGCGTCTGGGTGGCCGTTTCCTGACCGGTAACCCCGAAAGCTTCCTGGAGGCCCTCCGGACAACGTTCGGCCTACGGATCATCGACGACGGATCGTCACGAATTCTTCTCAAATCTCGATAGAGGTTTCTCGCCCCCGCTCCATCTTGCTGAGCGAGACGCCGGTTTTTCGGCGACCTAGATGGGGCGAAATATGATGATCAAGACTTGGACGCGCCACGGAGCGCCGCGCCTTGGCGCCTGTCTGCTTCTGGCCACCTCGGCGCTCGTCGCCTTCGCGCCGGCCGCGGCCCATGCGCAAGCGGCCGCGCGGGTGGAATTCAAGATCCCGGCCGGCGACACGGCCCAGGCGCTGAACGCCTTCTCGCGTCAAGCTGGCGTCCAGATCCTCTTCCCGTACGACGTGGCGGCCAAGCACCGCACGGCGGGCTTGCAAGGCGCCTACGGCCGCGAGGAAGCCGTGCGCCGTCTGATCGAGGGCAGCGACCTGGAGATCGCCTCCGCCACGGCCGAGGTCATCACCCTGCGCCAGCGAGGCGGCGGCCCTTTGGCCGCCGGCGGGGCCGCCGCTGAGGTCTCGACGGTGGAGGAGCTGATCGTCACCGCTCGCGCGGGTTCGGACGCCCGCACGCGCCTGTCGACCAGCTACGCCGTCACGACGATGAACGAAGAGACTCTGCGCCTGCGGTCACCGATGGGCGTGGCCGACGCGCTGAAGTCGGTGCCGGGCTTCTGGGTCGAGGCGTCGGGCGGCGAGGCCAGCGCCAACATCCGGGCGCGCGGCATTCCCCAGGAGGGCTTCTCGGCCATCGCTCTGCAAGAGGACGGCGCGCCGGTGCAGCATGACGGCGGCCTGGGATATCTGAACGCCGACCAATCGTTCCGCCTGGACGAGACGATCGAACGCATCGAGGTGGTGCGCGGCGGTCCGTCGTCGATCTTCGCCTCCTACGCGCCGGGCGGCACGGTCAACTTCATCACCCGCAAGGGCGAAACCCGCGAGGGCATCGTCAAGGTCCAGGCCAGCGACTACGGCCTCAAGCGCGTCGACGCCTATGTCGGCGGGCCGATCGGCGATTGGCGCGCCAGCCTCGGCGGCTTCTGGCGCGATGACGACGGCATCCGCGATCCGGGCTTCACCGCCAACAAGGGCTATCAGGTCCGCGCCTCGATCGGTCGCGACTTCCAGCGCGGCAGCGTCGACTTCAACATCAAGCACCTGGACGACAACGTCATCCTGTTCGCCGGCGTGCCGCTGAAGTTCAACGCCGCGGGCGAGCCCAGCGCGGCGCCGGGCTTCGATCCGCTGACCGGGACCCTGGCGGGACCCGAGACCGAGAAGCTGACCCTGCGCGGACCCAAGGGGCCGTTCAACTGGGACCTGTCGCGCGGCACCGAGGTCAAGCTGACCCAGGCGACCGCCGTCGTGAAATACGACGTTGCCGATGGCTGGCGCCTGCAGGAGACGCTGCGCTACCGGACCTCGGAGTCCAAGCGCATCGGCCTCTTCCCCAACACGCCGGTGCTGGGGTCGGCCCGCATCGCGCAGTATCGCGCCGCCCTGCTGGCGGCGACGCCCGGCGCGACCGACGTCCAGCTGCGCTACGCGACCAGTCCCAGCGAGGTTTTCAACACCACGGGCGCGGGCCAGAACGGCAACGGCCTCGTGCTGGACGGCTCGCTGCGTTACGTCTCCGTGCCGCTGGACGAACTGATCAGCGACACGCGCCTGCTGCACAAGTTCGAGATCGGCGGCCAGACCCATGACGTGGCGGCCGGGGTCTACCACGCCCATGTCGAAGAGGCCTTCAACCGCTACTCCGCCAACGCCCTGCTGGACGTGCGCGACAACGCCCGGCGCCTCGATCTCGTGACCGTCGACGCGACGGGCAAGGTGCTCTCCAGCCTCACCGAGAATGGCATCAGCCGCTATGGCGCCGAATTCGCCAACGGCGACGGCAAGTCCAACACCACCGCGCTCTATCTGACCGACGAGTGGCAAGTGACGTCGGCCCTGCGCATCGACGCAGGCGTGCGTTGGGAGAAGGTGGAGTTCACCGGCCGCAGCGAGCGGACGGCGACAATCAATCTGGGCCTTTCGCCGACTCCGGCCGACGACACGGTGCTGGCCGGCTCCGGCGTCTACGACCGCTTCACCCGCAAGTTTGACCATACCGGCTGGACGCTCGGCGCCGACTATCGGCTGAGCCAGCACATGGGCCTGTTCGCCCGTTACACCTCGGCGTTCCGCCTGCCGTCGCTGGGCGACTATATCACCAACGCGACCAACACCGCGCCGATCGTCCAGACGATGGATCTGACCGAGGCGGGCTACAAGCTGACGACCGGCAAGCTCGACCTCTACGCCACGGTGTTCCACACCGCCTATGACGCCCTGACCTTCGGCAGCCTGGTCTTCAATCCGACCACCGGCGCCTATGTGAACCAGACCAGCATCACCGACACAAAGACGCTGGGCCTGGAGCTGGAGGGCACGATCCGCCCGCTCGACTGGTTCGACCTCGGGTTCAGCGCCACCGTCCAGAACCCCGAGTTCGGCGATTACAAGTTCGAGGAGAGCTGCGCGGTCTCGGCCTCGGACCCGACCTGCCAGATCAAGCCGCCGGCGGGGACCGCCAGCCGCACGCGCGACTTCACCGGCAACCGCCTCGTGCGCGTACCGAAGACCGCGTTCCGCCTCGCCCCCGGCGTCAATCTGATGGATCGCCGTCTGCGGATCGAGAGCAGCATCGAGCGCTATGGCGACCGCTTCTCGGACGCGGCCAACACCTCGCGCCTGCCGGCCTACACCCTCGTCAACGCCACGGTGCGGTTCAACGTCAGCGACGCGCTGTCGATCTATGCCTACGGCACGAACCTGACCAACGAGCTGGGCCTGACCGAAGGCAATCCGCGCGCGGGCCAGATCATCAGCGGCGAGGCCGGGGCGCTCTACGGCGTCGGTCGGCCGGAGTTCGGCCGGGCCTTCAAGGCGGCGCTGCTCTACCGCTTCTGAGGCGAGCCGATTGACCTTGTTCCCCTAAACTCGGGCGGCCGCAGTCTCGGCCGCCCTTCTCTTTGGACGCCGCCATGCTCCGCTGGATTGCTCTCGTCGCCATGTTGATCGCGTGGCCCGCCTTGGCCCAGACAGGCCGGCCCGACCTAGTCCTGACCGGCGAGATCACCGGCGCGGACCACCAGACCTACAAGCTCGTGACCTTCGACGTGCCGGCCGGCGTCACCGGCCTGTCCGTCGCCTTTGACTATACGGGCCGGGAGAACCGCACCGTGGTCGATCTTGGCCTTCTGGATCCCGTCCGTTTCCGGGGCTGGAGCGGCGGGAACAAGAAGACCTTCTTCATCTCCACCGAGGCGGCGACCGCCAGTTACCTGCCCGGGCCGCTGCCGGCCGGCCAGTGGACCTTGCTGCTGGGCGTGCCCAACGCCCGAGCGGGGTCCCGAGCGACTTATGAGGCGAAGGTCTGGTTCCAGCGCGCGCCCGCGCCGCCGCCCGTCGCCCTGGCCAGGGCGACGACGCCCGGCTGGTATCGCGGCGACCTGCACATGCACACGGCCCACAGCGACGGCGGCTGCGTCACCGGAGACGCGCCGCGCGCCCCTTGTCCGGTCTATCGCACGGTGCTGGCGGCCCAGGGCGCCGGCCTCGATTTCATCGCCGTGACCGACCACAACACTACGAGCCAGGCGCAGGCCCTGGCCGAGCTCCAGCCGTCTTTCCCGAACCTGTTGCTGATGACCGGCCGCGAGGTCACGACCTTCCAGGGGCACGCCAATGTTTTCGGGCCGACGGCCTTCATCGACTTTCGCCTGGGCTCCGGCAGCGCGCCGTCGATCCGCGACCTGCAACGCGCGGTGAAGGCCGCCGGCGGCGTCTTCTCGATAAATCACCCCGCCGTTCCATCCGGCGAACAATGCATGGGCTGCGGCTGGACCGCCAAGGACACCGACTTCGACGCGGTGCAGGCGATCGAGGTCGTCAACGGCGGTAACGAGAAGGCGCTGGGCGGCTTCGAGGGCATCCTGTCGGGCGTCCCGTTCTGGGAGGCTCAGCTGAACCAGGGTCGCCGGATCACCGCGATCGGCGGCAGCGACAACCATGACGCCGGGGTTCCGCGCGGCCAGCCGTCAGCCGTCGGGCGACCCACGACCGTGATCCGCGCGGAGGGGCTCTCATCCGAAGCCTTGTTGGCGGGCCTGCGCGCCGGGCGTGTTTTTATTGATCTGGAAGGCGCGCGCGATCGGATGCTCGACCTGTCCGCCAGCGTGGACGGAGCATCGGCGGTTATGGGCGGCGTGCTGAAGGCCAAGCCCGGCAGGACAATTTCCTTCATCGCGACAATCGCTGGCGCGGATCGCGCTGGGCTGGAGCTCATTCAGGACGGCGTTCGGATCCACCCGCCAGTGTCGGCGAAGGGCCAGTTCGAAATCCGGATGGGGCGGCGCCAGACCTGGGTCCGGGCCAATGTTCGTGATGCCGGAAGGCGGCTGCTTTTGATCGGGAATCCGATCTATTTATCGCCCGCGACCTGAGATGGCGATTAACCCTTGGTGTCGCCGCTTCCGCAGCGAGCGAAAGCGATACCTTCGCCAGACAACAAAAATGTTGAGGTCGATACGCCGCGCAGCGTTACACAACGAAGCAGGCCCCTATCCGTCAGACTCTTGGCATGGGCGAAGCTTCGAGCCTCGGGTTGTAGGACTAGGCTTCCAATCTTTCTAACGTCCTGAAGGACTTCGACTTCGTCGGAGGTGAGCGGCGTAGAGCGCATGCGAACATCTCCTCTCTGCGGAGGTGAAGGAAACCTGTCGCGCTCTTTGCAGTCAATCATCACCTCACCAGCTCAGGAGCAATCTGAGTGATGCGCTTTAACCGGATGTCTTGTTGCCGGAGGCGCGCCAACGTCCGTTAGTGGCGCGAGGCGGACGTCTCGGCGCGGCGCTCAGGTGAGCAGGTGCTTGACTCGAGGGCCACGCTTGCGCCCCTTGTCCCTCCTAGAGAGCCTATGGAGTACAATAGCGTACTCGTAGTTATCGGTTTCATCCGACAAGGCGCGCCAGGCCTGCGCTAGAGCGCGACGGCGCACGACAGCGCCGCTAATCTTCTCCTCCTTACGAAAGCTTTGTTTACGGACGATAAGGGGCGGCGACTTGCGTCTTGCGACGGAGAACCTGCTCCTTGCCGGCCTCCAAGCGGCTGTTGATGGGCGGTCCGCTTGGAGGCGCATCAGCCGAAGTAGGCGCGGCGGGATGTCAGCGAACCGTGCCCAAGCCGGGGCCGATCAAGAAGTACAACGCCATGTTCAAGCGCTGAGGCGTTTGAACGGACGCTCGGGGCGGGCGTCGATCGGCCTAGAAGGCCGAGAGGTCCGCTTCGCAAGCCTCGATCAACCAGCGGCGAAACCGCGTCAGGGGCGGACTTTCCCAGCGGTCGGAACGCGCGGACAGGACATAGGCGCCGATTGTCGCAGATGGCTGCCCGCCCGATCCCAGGGTCAGTCGTCGTAGACGCCCCGACCTTAGATCCTCGTGGGCCAGGAAGGCGTTGGTAAGCGCCACGCCCTGACCCTCCCGCGCCGCGCCCAGCGCCAGATGCGCCTGCCAAAGCCTGGCGACCGGCGCGGGCACGGGCGCGTCGACGCCTTGGGCAAGGAACCATGCGCGCCAGTCCCCATCGTCCTCTTCCTGGAGCAGTGGCGCGCTCAAAAGATCCTCCAGGCGTCCAAGGCGCGGGCCCCACTGTTCTCCGAGGGCAGGGGCCGCCACTGGGAAAAACTCGGGGCGCGCCAGAACCAGGGTCTGAACGTTCCCTGCGGCCGCACGCGCATCGACGTCGCGCACGAAGCGGATATCGGCGTCAGCCTGCAAGTGGACGAGCTCGGCTCCGGTTTCAGAAGGACGAAGGTCGAGCGCGATCTTGGGGTGGTCCTGACGAAAGCTGGCCAACCGCCCGTTCAGCCAGAGGGAGGCGAAGCCCGGCACGCTCCAGATTTCCAGCCGTCCTTGGGCCCCGCGCATGGCCGCGACCGTTGCGCCCGAAAGGCTCTCCAGCGCCCGGTTGACGCTTAGATGGTAGTCGTGGCCTGCGGCGGTGAGGGCGCCGCTCTCTCGATCGATGAGCATGATCCCAAGCCAAGCTTCGAGACCCTTCAAATGGCGGCTGACGATCGCATGGCTCAGGCGCAGGTCGGCCGCGGCCCAGTGCGCCCAAAGGCTTCAAACGCCCGCATCATGGCGAAGGGCGGCAAGGACATCGGCATGGCTAGGAAGCTCATCGGTGGTGACCTGAGGTTACCATATCAGCCCCCTTTGTCGCCTGTCACGCTTGGCCCTTTTGCGTCACCAAGAGGAGACATCCTCAGCAGCCTGAACAAGGGTCTTACGCATGGTTCTCAACTTGGAACTCGTCGCGCGCCACGCCTGGCGACCAAGGTCGGCAAGATGGTGGTGGGGTCGGGATTGAACGGGCCGACGGATCAGGGACCCCTGATCAATCAGGCTGCCCTAAGAAAGGTCGTGGAGCATGTCGAGGATGCCTTGGCCGGCGGCGGCAAGGTGCCCACCGGCGGGCGGCCCATCGACGGCGTGGGCCATTTCCACGCCCCCACGGTGATCGCCAACGTTCGTCGCGACGCTTTGCTCTGTCGCGAGGAGACCTTCGGCCCCGTCGCCGGGCTGATCCGCTTCTCCAACGAGTCCGAGGCGATCGCCATGGCTAACGACACCGCGGCCGGACTGGCGGCCTACATGTTCACCCGTGATATCGATCGCGCGGCCCGAGTGAGTGAGGCGCTGCGTTATGGCATGGTGGGTCTGAACACGGGTCTAATCTCAACCGAGGTGGCCCCGTTCGGCGGGGTTAAAGAGTCCGGCCTTGGTCGGGAAGGCTCGCATCTGGGTTTGGAAGACTATTTAGACATCAAGCTGGTATGCCGGCTGGTCGGTATGGTCGCCTAGCGTCGGCAGCCGACGCGCCGGCCGCCCTGGCTCGCCGGATCGCCGTGGCCATCCGGTGGCCCCAGGAAGACCGTCCGGTTCACCAGAATGCTCCGCTGTCCGCACCGTAGGTCCTGACCGCCCAGGTGTCGGCCAAGTCCACGGCGGTGGGCGCGGCGATCCTGCCCGTGCGCGCGCCGGCTACTTTCTCTGATCATCGCTAGTGCAGCCAGGCTCCCCGTGGCTGCGAAAGGCCCTGCGCCCTGGCCCGGAAGCTGACCGTGAGCAGGCCGATCACGAGCGCCCCGGCGACAGGCGCGGCGGCCATCGCCGCGAAGACCGGCCCCATCGCCAGGATCTGATCGTGGTAGTCGACCCCGGCCAGGATTATGCCCATCGCCGTCGCCGCGAAGGCCAGACCTAGCTTGGAGAAACAGGTGAAAAGACCAAAGGCGGCTGTTCCCGTGAACGCGCCGGTCAAGGCCGACGCGCGACCGGCCAGCAGGGACCAAAGCGACATGTGCACACCGCCGGAACCGATCCCGTAGACTAGGCAGGCGGCGGCCGACCAAGCCACGCCAAGCGGCGCCAGGACGTAGAAGAGGCCTGCGCCGGCGGCGAGCACGACAAGCGCCACCCTCAGCAGATTAGCCAGCGCCAGATAGTGCGCCGCGCGCGCCCAAATCCACTGGCTGAGCAGGGACCCCACTGTCGCGGCCAACATGATGACGCCGGCGTTGATCACGTGACGGACCGCGAAGGCTGCGAAATAAGGTTCCAGGCGCCCAAACAGCGACCCCGAGATCGAGAGGGTAAAGGCGATCGCAAGCAATGCGATCAGCGGCGCGGTCTCCCCGCCGCGCGCGCCGGCCTGCAGATTCCGTCGCTCTCCATGCAACTCAATATGCGGCCACCGCCGGACGAAAGTCTGCAGGCCGCCGGCGGTGACGACAGCCGCCAAGGCCATGGCCAGGCAGAGGACTCCGAACCGGTTCGACTGAATCGCGGCCGGCTGTCCGATCATCATGGGCGCGAAGCTAGCGGCAAGCAGCAACCGCGCGGCGCCGCCTGCGACGTAACGCGCGGCCGTCAGGCGAGCCCGGCCGCTATCGTCGCGTGTGGCGAAGGCGAGCAGGGTGTTCTGCGGATTGTCGTAGAAGGGGTAGGCTAGGCGGAAGGCTAGCAGGCTGGTCAGGGCGACGTCCGCACGAAGGCCTGGAGGAAGCTGCCCGGTGAAAGCGAAGGTCAGCAGCATAGCGGCACTGATCCAGGCTCCCAGCAACTGAAGGCGCGAGGCGCGCAGGCTGTTAGACACCCATCGTCTAAGCGTCCAGCCCACGCAGAGATCCATCAAAGCGTTGAGCACAAGCGATAAGCCCAGCATCAGGCCGACATACGCAGGCGAAAGTCCAATGGCCTCGGTGAGGAAAAAGGCGAACAGGAATTCGCTCGCGTGCCAGATCAGGCTTTTGGCGCCATGGGCTGCGCCATAGACCAGCAAGAAGGCGCGTTGAGGGGCGACCCGTGGGCGCGGCATCGGCTTGTCCTGAAAGTATGCGCCCGTGGAGCCTTAGGCGACGGACGTGACACTTCTCTTACGAAGGCCCGATCGGGCCGGACGAGCTTGTCGTTAGGCGCCGCGAACACAGGGGCCGCCGCGCTGCATGCTGAGGGAGCGATATCAGTTTGATGCTGTTCATTGGCCGGAGGGGCCAGGCCAAGCCAAGCACGGCCGTCAACCAGGTAGCCCTGCGCACCCGCGCGTCGAGAAGCCGTCTAACGGATACCCGCCTTTCGGACAGGTCTCACGCCGGCCGCGCGCAGGTCGGCGAGGGTTGGGAAGCCGTCAACGGCCATCAGCAGGTCCAGCTCCGCCAGGATGCTCTTCAACACGTGGACGACCCCATCCACGCCGCCGATCGCCAGTCCGTAGGCGTAGGGACGACCGATCCCGACCGCACGGGCTCCCATCGCCAGCGCCTTGGCGACGTCCGACCCCGACCGCACCCCGGAATCGAATAGGACAGGCGTATTCCCGCTGGCCGCGACGATGTCTTCAAGGAGATCGATCGCAGCGATGCCGCCATTGGCCTGCCGGCCGCCGTGGTTGGAACAGAACACGCCATCGACGCCGAGATCTATCGCGCGGCGCGCGTCGTTGGGGTGGCAAATGCCCTTGAGCACAATCGGAAGCTTGGTGGCGGATCTGAGCCAGGCGAGGTCATCCCAGGTCAGCGTCTTGCCGAAGTGGCCGCCCCAGGTGCGGATAGCGGTGGCGGGGTCCTCCGCCACGGGGCGACCCAGCAGCGCCAGAAAGCGCGGATCGGTGAAGTAGTTTTGCAGGACGTGGCCCCGAAGCTGGGGAAAGTTGGCGTCGTTCAAGTCGCGCGGACGCCAGCCCGTGACCCAGGTGTCCAGCGTCACCACCAGGGCTTTGAATCCTGCGGCCTCGGCGCGCCGGATAAGGCTTTCTGCCAGCTCGCGGTCCTTGGGCGTGTAGAGCTGGAAAAAGCCGACCCCGTCGCCAAGCGCCGCGCCCACCGCCTCGACCGGATCGTTGGCCAGGGTTGAGGCCATGACCGGTACGCCCGTTCGCTGCGCGGCGATGGCGGTGGCGATGTCGCCATGGCCGTCTTGCGCGCACATGCCGATGACCCCGATCGGGCTCATGAAGATCGGCGTCGGGAGTTTGAGGCCGAACAGATCGATCGAGAGATCGCGCTTTGACGCGTCGACCATCATGCGCGGCACGACACCCCAGTCGTGGAAGGCGTCGGCGTTGCGACGCTGCGTGAACTCGTCGCCGCAACCGCCCTGCACGTAGCTGAGCAGATCCGGAGACATCGCGGCGGTCGCCCGCATTTCCAGGTTTCTGAAATCGACCGGCCACTTCGGCCGGACGCCCTGCAGACCGGCGCCATAGATTTCGTTCTGGTAGTCCCCATAGTGGGCCATGGCGCGAGCCTGCCTTATTGTTGTTTTCCGCCAACCCACTCTAGCGCGCCGAACGCGTGTTTGAAGAGCGCGTTTAGCAGGCGCGGCGGGTTTCGCGCCAGCCAACGGGGAAGCTCGTTGAAACACCCCCTGAACCGCTGCGGCGCAGGGGGCGCAATGGTGTGCTAGCCGCCGCGCGCGTTCCGGCCCGCCCGCACCGCGTTCGCCAGGTCCTCCAGGAGCCGGACCGAGGTTTCCCAGTCGACGCAGGCGTCGGTGACCGACTGGCCGTAGGTGAGGGGCTGCCCGGGGACGATGTCCTGGCGGCCGGCGACGAGGTTGCTTTCGATCATCACGCCCATGATCGGCGAGGCGCCTGCACTCACCTGCGTGCAGACATCGGCGATCACCGCGGGCTGGTTCTCATGGTTCTTGCCGCTGTTGGCGTGGCTGACATCGACCATGATCCGGGGCGGCAGGCCGGCCTTTGCGAGCGTTTCGGCGGCGGCCTCCACGCTGGCGGCGTCGTAGTTCGGCGTCTTGCCGCCGCGCAGGACGAGGTGGCAGTCGCCATTGCCCTTCGTCGTCGCGATCGCGGCGCGTCCCTCCTTGGTGACCGCCAGGAAGTGGTGAGGCTGCGCGGCGGCGGTCACCGCGTCGACCGCGACCTTTACATCGCCGTTTGTGCCGTTCTTGAAACCCACGGGGCAGGAGAGGCCCGACGCCATCTCGCGGTGGATCTGGCTTTCCGTCGTGCGGGCGCCGATCGCGCCCCAGGCTACCAGATCGGCGATGTACTGCGGGGTCGTGACGTCCAGGAACTCGCAGGCGGCGGGCAGGCCCTGGGCGCTGACATCCAGCAGGACGCGGCGCGCCAGGCGCAGGCCGTCGTTGATCCGGAAGCCGCCGTCCAGGCCAGGATCATTGATCAGCCCCTTCCAGCCGACCGTCGTGCGCGGCTTCTCGAAGTAAACGCGCATGATGATCTCGAGCTCGCCAGCATGACGCTCACGCTCCACCGCAAGGCGACGGGCATAGTCGACGGCGGCCTTGGGATCGTGGATCGAGCACGGGCCGATCACCACGACAAGGCGGTCGTCTTCGCCTTGCAGGATCTGATGCACCGCGTGGCGGGCGTCGCCGACGATCTCGGCCACGGAGGATGTGGCTGGCGCTTCTCCGATCACCTGAGCGGGCGGGCTCAAGGTCTGGAGCTTCTCGATTCGCAGGTCGTCGGTCGGGACCGGAAGGGTGACAAGGTGGGCGGTGGACGTGGAAGGCATGGACGCGGCTCCGGAAAATTTGGAGGTCCGGCGGCCATCAAAAAAGCCGCCCGGGGGACCCCTGGCGGCTGGTGAAGATATTCGATGGTCCTGGTGTCAGGCCAAACGATCCCCTCCCGGCGCCAGAGGCGTCGGATAGCTAAAATACCAAAACTGCTGTTGGCAGGCGGCGAGGGTCATCCAGGCAAGCCTAGAGGCAAGTTTGGCGGATGTCACGCCTGGAAGTTAGGGGGCGGATGATCCGACAGAGATGAAGCGCACTAGGACATGCGCTCCATCCCGGCCGAATCCATACGCCCAGCAAGGTCTGGCGTTGTCTGGTGGTTACGGCTTCGCCGAGAGCGCTTTCAGGTCGGCGTCGACCTTGGCGACCATCTCGTCGGTGATCTTGCCCTCCGAGTAGCCTTGCAACTGCTTCAGGCTCATCGACTTGAACTGGTCGAACGCCGGATGTTTGGCGACGGTGGGCAGGGTCTTATCCAAGGCGGCCTTGGCCGCAGGGTCAGCGACCACCGCTTCCAGGGGGGTGTCCGCCGAGAAGGCGGGGGCGGTCGCGGCCGCGGGCGGTGGCGAGGCGTTTTGAGCCAAGGCCGGCGTCGCCAGCAGGGCGGCGAGGACAAGGCCGGTCGCGATGCGCATCGAAAGAGCTCCGTTTCGAAATAGGACTCGCAGGGGATCGCAGATCGGCGTTCGCGGTCAAGTACTTCGGTTCTTCAAAGCAGTGTCATGGGAATCGGCTCCACCCTCCGTAACACTACGTATGCGACAAATCGTGCGCCCCGACGCTGAGGTCATGGACGGTTAACCCCGACGATCAATGCTTGCCGGAGCGAGTAGAGGGGCGTCTATGATCGAGTTCGACAGCATCGAGGCGCAGCGGCGCACGGGCGGGAAGTTGGTCTTGGCCTGCAACGCGGCCATGGTGGCTCTGACTCCCCTGGCCAGCCTCGTCGCCGGCAATCCCGTCTTCAAGCTGGCGGGCGTGGCCATGGTTCTGGCTCTCGTGGCCTTCGCCGCTTATCGGCTCGCAGCGGATCACTTCGGCCAACGCCTTGTTTCGGCGCTTGTTCTTGTAGGCCAGGTCGCCCTCTTTGTCCTCGCGTTCAGCGGCAGCCCTCTCCAGTCGGAAGCGCGCATGGCTTTCCTCGCGGCGCTGGCGTTGTTGGTGGCTTACGGGGAGTGGCGGATCATAGCGGCCGCCGCGTTGGCCGTCGCGGCTTGCCATGTCGGCGCCGAACTCGCTTCTCCGCATGCGCTGGGCGGCGGGGGCGGTCTGATGGCGACCGGGTTCGCGATCGGGGTCACGGCGGCCACAGCTTGGTCGCTGATCTGGATGACGGCGGGTGTTTCGCGGTTGTTCTCGGCTGTTTCAGCGCGCACTCAGAATGCCGAGCGAGCGGCCAGACAGGCCGAGGAAGCCCGCGAGGCGGTCGTGGCCGAGCGCAACGCGCGCGAGCAATCCGTCGCGGAACGCGCGGCGCTCAAGGCGGCGATGGAAGCCGAGCAAAACCTCGTCGTGTCCGAACTGGACGCCGCGATCACCAAGCTCGCCGATGGCGACCTGACCTCGCGCCTGAACCAGGCCTTCGCGGAGCGGTATGAAGGTCTCCGCGTCAACTTCAATCAGGCGCTAGAACGCCTTGAGGCCGCGATGGGTGATGTGACCACGCGTGCTTCGACGATGAGCGCCGGCGTCAACGATATGAGCCGCGCCTCCGACGAATTGGCGCGCCGCACCGAGCAACAAGCCGCCAGCCTTGTCCAGACCGCCACGGCCCTTGGCCAGGTGACGGTCGCGGTCAACGAGACCGCCGAAAATGCGCGACAAGCGAATGCTGCGGCTGAAGGGGCGCGACTTGAGGCCGAGCGGTCCGATCCGGTGGTGACCGAGGCGGTCGACGCGATGACCCAGATCGAAACCTCCTCCGGTCAGATTGGGCGGATCATCGGCGTCATCGACGAAATCGCGTTCCAGACCAACCTGCTGGCCCTGAACGCCGGCGTGGAGGCCGCGCGGGCAGGGGAGTCCGGCAGGGGTTTCGCCGTCGTGGCGCAGGAAGTCCGGGCCCTGGCCCAACGATCCGCCAACGCGGCCAGCGAGATCAAGACGCTGATCAGCGCCTCCACCGCCCAAGTATCGGCAGGCGTGGAACGCGTCGCCCGCACGCGCGAGGCGCTGCAGAGGATCGTCGCCCGGGTCGCCGAGATCGATGGGCAGGTGAACGCCATCGCTCGATCCGCCTACGACCAGGCGCAAAGCCTGCGGGAGGTGAACACCACCGTCGGCGAAATGGATCGTGTTGTTCAGCAGAATGCGGCGATGGTGGAGGAAACCACGGCCGCCGCTCATGCCTTGCGCTCTGAGGCTCAAGACCTCAGTGATCGCATGGGTCTATTCAAGATCGGCGGCGCAAAACCTGCGGGACGTCGGGCGGCCTAGCAGGCAGACGTCTCAGGCTGATCGTCCGCCTCTTCGCTGCTTTATCCGGCTTCGACGCTGAGGGTTTCCCGAGTCGGTTGACGACGCGCGTTCAACGCAAACCCGAGTGCGGTGAGAGTCATGCCGACGGCGACATAGCATGCCGGACAGTGGCCCGCGAACGCCCAGCTATCCTGAGCAGAGGTGCAAAGGGGGCCCGTCAGCAGGCGCGGCGCCGCCTCGCCAAGCGCGATCGCCCAGCTAACCAAGGCCAGCGCGCCGCTGAGCGGAACGCTGTTTCGGATCAAGACCTCAAGGTGGGGCACGCGATCAATCTCCCATGACGTAGGCGCACCATGACCCGGGCTTGGGAAGCCGGCTTTGATGCGCATCAAAGCCGGCGGAGTCGGAGCGTGACATCCAGGGGTGAGGTTCGCCCCAGGGAGTCCGTATGTCCGCAACCACACTTAGAAGCGCCGGCCCGCCAGCGGGCTCTGGAGCGCTTCTCGCCATTTCCGTCGTCGGCGCCTTCTTGGCGATCCTCGGCGCTGGCTTAAGCCATGATCCCATCTTCCAGCTGCAAGCTGGAACGATCGCGTTGGCCGGCGTCATTGCCGCCTTCGTGCTGAACGCCGGCATGGCCGGCGGGACGCTTCTGGATCATCCCGATCAATACTCAGACAACGTGGTCAAGGCGGGCGTCATCGCCACCATGTTCTGGGCCGCCGCCGGCCTTCTGGTCGGCGTGATCATCGCAGCCCAGCTCTCGTGGCCGACGGTGTTCTATTTCCCTGAGCTGGGTTTCCTGAACTTTGGCCGTCTGCGGCCGCTGCACACGTCGGCGGTGATCTTCGCGTTCGGCGGCAACGCCCTGATCGCGACCTCCTTCTATGTCGTGCAACGCACCTGCAAGGCGCGGCTGGCTGGCGGCATCGCCCCGTGGTTCGTGTTCTGGGGCTATCAGCTGTTCATCGTGCTGGCCGCGACCGGCTATCTGATCGGCGCGACCCAGGGCAAGGAGTACGCCGAGCCCGAATGGTACACCGACCTGTGGCTCACGATCGTCTGGGTCGCCTATCTGCTGGTGTTCCTCGGCACGATCTGGAAGCGCAAGGAACCCCACATCTATGTGGCCAACTGGTTCTATCTGGCCTTCATCGTCACCATCGCGCTGCTGCACTTGGTCAACAACGCCGGCGTGCCCGTCGGCCTTCTGAACCACAAGTCCTACGGCGTGTTCGCCGGTGTGCAGGACGCCCTGGTCCAGTGGTGGTACGGCCACAACGCCGTTGGCTTCTTCCTGACCGCCGGCTTCCTGGCCATGATGTACTACTTTGTGCCCAAGCGCGTTGAGCGCCCGGTCTACAGCTATCGCCTGTCGATCGTGCACTTCTGGGCGCTGATCTTCATCTACATCTGGGCCGGTCCGCACCACCTTCACTACACGGCCCTGCCGCAGTGGGCTCAGACCCTGGGCATGACCTTCTCGATCATGCTGTGGATGCCCAGCTGGGGCGGCATGATCAATGGCCTGATGACCCTGTCGGGCGCGTGGGACAAGCTGCGCACCGACCCGGTGGTCCGCATGATGGTCGTCTCGATCGCCTTCTACGGCATGTCGACCTTCGAAGGTCCGGTGATGTCGATCCGCGCGGTCAACGCCCTGAGCCACTACACCGACTGGACCATCGGCCACGTGCATTCCGGCGCGTTGGGTTGGGTCGGCTTCATCAGCTTCGGCGCGGTCTATTGCCTGGTGCCTTGGCTGTGGAAGAAGCCCGGCATGTACTCGAACAAGCTGATCGAGTGGCACTTCTGGATCGCGACCACCGGGATCCTGCTCTACATCGCCGCGATGTGGGTGTCGGGCATCATGGAAGGCCTGATGTGGCGGGAATACACCCCCCAAGGCTTCCTCGCCTACAGCTTCATTGAAACGGTCTCGGCCAAGCACATCGAGAACGTCATCCGGACGGTCGGCGGTCTCATGTACCTGAGCGGCGCTCTGATCATGATCGTCAACATGTGGAAGACGATCGCTTCGCCCTCCGCCGCGCCGGCCGACGCTTCGGCTGTTCCCGCCAACGCGATCGCCTGAGGTCTCTGATGTCCATCTGGAAGCACCACGCAAAGTTCGAGCGGCATTCGCTGCTGCTCGTCGTCGGGATCCTCCTGGTCGTCTCGATTGGCGGCCTGGTCGAAATCGCCCCGCTGTTCTGGCTGCAGGGCACGATTGAAAAGGTCCAGGGCGTGCGCACCTACACGCCCCTGGAGCTGGCCGGCCGTGACATCTACGTCCGGGAAGGCTGCTACCTCTGCCACTCGCAGATGGTTCGCCCGCTGCGCGACGAGGTCGAGCGTTACGGCCACTACAGCCTGGCCGCCGAGAGCATGTACGACCACCCGTTCCAATGGGGCTCCAAGCGTACGGGTCCTGATCTGGCGCGCGTCGGCGGCAAGTACTCCGACAGCTGGCACCGCGACCACCTGATCGATCCGCGATCGGTCGTGCCGGAGTCGGTGATGCCGCCTTACAAGTTCCTCGCCAAGAAGGAGCTGGATTACAGCGACATCGCTGATCGCATGAAGACCCAGAAGACGGTCGGCGTGCCCTATACGGCCGATCAGATCACCAACGCCAAGAAGGATCTCGAGGCTCAGGCTGATCCGTTCTCGACGGACGCCGTGGCCCTGCGTGGTCGCTACGACGCCAAGGTCGTCAACCGCGACTTCGACGGCGATCCCAACAAGATCAGCGAGATGGACGCCCTGGTGGCATATCTGCAGATGCTGGGCACGACCGTCGACTTCAAGTCGTACAAGGCTCATGCGCCGGAGAACCAACGATGAGCGGTCTCTCCTATGAAACCGTGGCGCGCTTCGCGCAGCAGGCCGGTCTGATCTATTTCGGACTGATCTTCCTCGCGGGTGTCGCCTACGCCCTCCGGCCCTCCAAGAAGGCCGAATTCCAACACGCCGCGCGCATGCCGCTGGACGACGGGGAGCAACCCTGATGGCCGACCGTAAGATCGATGACGCCACCGGCGTCGAAACCACCGGCCACGAGTGGGACGGCATTCGCGAACTCGACAACCCGCTGCCCCGCTGGTGGCTGTGGATCTGGTACGCGACCATCGCCTTCTCGATCGGCTACTGGGTGCTGATGCCGGCCTGGCCGGGCCTGCACGGCTACACCAAGGGCCTGCTCAACAAGTCCGACCGGGCCGAGGTCGGGCAAGAGCTTAAGGCGCTGGACAAGCAACGGGGCGAGGGCGCGGCCATGCTGCGCACCGCCAGCCTTGAACAGATCGAAAAGGACCCCAAGCTCCTGGCCTACGCCCAGCAGGTTGGCCAGTCGGTTTTCGGCGACAACTGCGCCACCTGCCACGGGATCGGCGGCACGGGCTCCAAGGGCTACGCCAACCTCCGCGACGACGTGTGGCTGTGGGGCGGTAAGCTGGAGGACATCCAGTACACCATCACCCACGGTGTCCGCACGGGCGCGGAAGGGGCTCGCATGTCGCAGATGCCGGCTTTTGGCCGCGACGAGATGCTTCAGCCCAAGCAGATCGACGATCTGACCGAGTACGTGGTGAGCCTGTCGCGTCGACCCGCCGACGCGGCGGCGGTCGCTCGCGCCGCGCCCTTGTTCGAGGCGCAATGTTCTGCCTGCCACGGTCCTCAGGGCCTAGGTAACCAGGAACTGGGCGCGCCCAACCTGACCGACGCCGACTGGTTGTTCGGCTCTGATCGCGCCTCTATCCGGGGCCAGATCTACGCCGGCAACGGCGGGGTCATGCCCACCTGGGGCGGCCGTCTGAGCCCCGAAACCATCAAGGCGCTCAGCGTCTACATCCACAGCAACGCGGGCGGTCAGTAGGGCCCATGCCCACGCTTATTGATAACACGCGTAAGCCCGACAACCGTTCGGCGGTCTCGGCCGCCGAACGGGCCAAGGGCAAGGGTGACGCCAAGGGCGGCCTCTACAAGCCGCGCCAGCCCATCTATCCTAAGCTTGTCCACGGCAAGTGGCGGATGGTGAAGTGGGCGCTGCTGATCGCCACCCTTGGCGTCTACTACATAACGCCGTGGATCCGATGGAAGCGGCCGGAGGGCTTCCCGCAGCAAGCCGCGCTTGTCGATTTCACCGGCAGGCGCTTCTATTTCTTCGACATTCAGTTGTGGCCGCAGGAAGTGTATCTCTTCACCGGGGTGCTGATCGCCGCAGCCTTGGCGCTGTTCCTGACCACGGCGTTGTTTGGGCGCCTCTGGTGCGGCTACGCCTGTCCGCAGACCGTCTGGACCGATCTCTACATCGTTGTGGAGCGCCTCTTTGAGGGCGACCGAAACGCCCGGATGCGCCTGGACGCCGCGCCTTGGTCCTTCGACAAGCTCTGGCGCAAGACGGGCAAGCACCTTGTCTGGCTCGGCATCGCCTTTGGCACCGGCGGCGCCTGGATCTTCTATTTCCACGATGCGCCGACCCTGATCCGCACGTTCTGGACCGGGGAGGCGCCCGCGACCGCCTACGTGTCGTGCGCCCTGCTGACGGCTACGACCTACATCTTCGCTGGATGGATGCGTGAGCAGGTCTGCACCTACATGTGCCCCTGGCCCCGGATCCAGGGCGCCATGCTGGACCAGCACTCGCTGCAAGTGACCTATCTGCGCGAGCGTGGCGAACCGCGCGGCGCCCACAAGAAGGGCCAGAGCTGGGAAGGCCGTGGCGACTGCATCGACTGTCGCCAGTGCGTCGTGGTCTGCCCCATGGGCATCGATATCCGCGACGGCTCGCAGCTAGAGTGCATCAACTGCGGTCTCTGCGTCGACGCCTGCGACGACATCCTGGGCAAGCTGGGTCGGCCGACCGGACTGATCGCCTACGACACCGACGCTGCGGTCGCCGCCCGCACCTGTGGCCAGAAGGCGGTCTACAAGCCGGTCCGTTCACGCACGATCTACTACGCCGTCGCCCTCACCATCGTCGGTGGCCTGACCCTTTGGTCGCTCGTCACCCGTCCCAAGGCGGATCTCCACGTCATCCGGGATCGCAATCCGATCTTTGTCCGGATGCACGACGGCGCCGTCCGGGACGGTTACACGCTGAAGATTACGAACCGCACCTTCGCCGAACGCCGCTTCGACGTCGCCTTTGAGGGCGTGCCGGGGGCGCGTTTGAGCCAGCCGGGTCAGACGGGTGGCAAGGTCACGTTGATCGTCCCTGCCGACCAGGTGATTTCCGCCCGGGTGTTCGTCACTGCACCCGCCGGCGCTGATCTGCCTGCCAGCGTTCCGGGCCGCTTCGTCGCCACGTCTGGCGATGTCACCGCAGAATCCAAGACCGTCTTCCTTTCAGGAGCCGCGAACCCGCAATGACCGTCGCCGCGCAAACCGTTCCCAACCCGGCCTCGCGCAAGGGGCAGATCACCGGCTGGCATGTCCTGATCGGCGTCGTCGCCTTCTTCGCCTTGGTCATCGCGGTGGACGTGGTGTTCATGGTCTTGGCCTATCGGACCTTCTCCGGCCAGGTCGCTTCCAACCCTTACGAGGCGGGTCTGGCCTTCAACCAGACCCTGGCCCAGCGACAGCGAGAGGCGAGCCTGGGGTGGTCTGCGGCGGTGGAAACCGAGCAGGGCAAGGCAGTGGTGGTTCGCGTCCTTGATCGGGCCGGCCAGCCTCTGGAGCGGCTCTCCCTGACCGGCTCGCTAGAGCGGCCGGCCACAGAGACAGGCAAGCAATCCCTCGACTTCAAGCCTCTCGGCGACGGGCGCTATCGCGCCACCGCTCGGCTGGATGGCGCCTGGGACCTCCGCGCGGTCGCTCGCGACTCCAAGAACAGCTTCGAGCTGGAAGCCCGCTTGGTGTCGCGATGAGCCACGGCCTTGCCCTGCATCGCGATCTGGAGGCCTTCGTTCGTCGCGACGATACGGGACGCGGGCGGCTTGAGCTGCTGGTGCGCGGCGCGCGCTGCGCGGGGTGCATCAGCAAGATCGAGAAGGCCGTGCGGGCTCTGCCTGGGGTGGACGCGGCGCGGCTGAATCTCACCACTGGCAAGCTCGCCGTGGAATTGACGGACAAGACAGCCGATCCGGGGCAGGTGCTGGAGACCGTCGAGGACCTCGGATACCGGGCCTGTCTCTTCGACCCGGCCGAGGCCGACGCCGCCCAAGACCGTGAGGGCAAGGAGCTGGCCGTGGCCCTCGGCGTCGCGGGTTTCGGCGCAGGCAACGTGATGATGTTCACCGTGCCGGCCTGGGCCGGCCTGTTCGGCCAGGAACTGACCCCCGCCACGCTGACGGTGATGTACTGGATGGCGGCGATCGTCGCGACGCCGTGCGCGCTGTTCGCCGGCCGACCGTTCTTCCGTTCCGCGTGGGCGTCGCTGAAGCGCGGCAAGGCCAACATGGACGTGCCGATTTCGATTGGCGTCATTCTGACCCTGATTGTCAGCTTCTCAGAGACCCTTCTGGGCGGGAAGCATGCCTATTTCGATGCGGCGGTGACGCTGCTGTTTCTGTTGTTGATCGGCCGCTACCTGGACCATCGCCTGAGGGCTGGGGCGCGCTCGGCCGCCCGCGACCTGCTGGCCCTGCAGACGCCTGTCGCCATGCGGCTTGTCGACGGGGCCGAGCAGGGCGTTCCGGTCGCCGAAATCCGCGTTGGCGATCTCCTCGCCGTCGCGCCCGGGGAGCGGATTCCGGTCGATGGCCTGGTGGAAGAGGGCGCGTCTGAGATCGACAATGCGCTGATCACGGGTGAAACCGCCTTGGTCCCCGTAGCCTCAGGCGCGCGCCTCCATGCCGGGGCGCTCAATCTGTCCGGGCGTCTGGTCATGAAGGCCACCGCTCGCACCGAGGACTCGACGCTGGCCGCCATCGCGCGGCTGATGGAAGCCGGCGCCCAGGCGCGTTCGACCTATGTCCGGCTCGCCGACAAGGCTGCCGCGCTCTATGTTCCAGTCGTCCATACCGCTGCGGCTCTGACGTTCGTCGGTTGTTGGGCGCTTGGACTTGGTCCGCGCGAGGCGCTGCTGCGCGCGGCAGCCGTGCTGATCGTGACCTGTCCTTGCGCGCTGGGTCTGGCTGTTCCCGCCGTTCAGATCGCCGCTAGCAGCCGATTGTTTCGTAAGGGCGTTCTGGTGAAGTCGGGGGCGGCGCTGGAGCGTCTGGCCGAGATCGATCATGTGGTGTTCGACAAGACGGGTGTGCTGACCGAGGGGCGTCCGGCGCTGATCGACGCGCCCGCGCATCTGGTCGCAACCGCCGCGCCGCTCGCGCGGGCTTCGCGACATCCCCTGGCGCGCGCCCTTGCCGCCGAAGCGGGGGCAGGCCCCGTCGCCCAGGACTGCGTCGAGACGGCCGGGCAGGGCGTCGAGGGTGTCATCGACGGTCGGCGCGCACGGTTGGGCCGGGCGAGCTTCGTCGGCGTGAAGGAGCCTGGCGTTCGCGAGACCGAACTGTGGTTCGGCTTCGAAGGCGACGTGAAGATCCGCTTCGCGTTCGAGGACCTCCCGAGGAGTGACGCCCGAGACACGATCGCCAAGCTCAGCGCGCTTGGTCTCTCGGTCGAGATTCTCTCCGGTGATGTCGAAGGACCGGTCCGCGACATTGCGTCCGATATCGGCGTTACGGCGTGGCGTGCGGGCCTTACACCGGTCGAAAAGGCCGCCATTGTCGACGATCTGAAGGCGCGCGGGCGTAAGGTTCTCATGGTCGGCGATGGGCTGAATGACGCCGCCGCCCTTGCTAAGGCTCACGCCTCGATGGCGCCGGGCGCGGCGGTCGACGCCGCCCAGAACGCGGCGGATCTGGTGTTTACGGGCGAAGGTCTGGGCGCGGTGATCGAGTCGATCGAGACGGCTCGCGACGCCCGCAGAAGAGCGCTGGAAAACTTCGCCTTCTCGGCCCTCTACAACGTGGTGGCCACGCCCGCCGCCATGTTCGGCTTGGTCAATCCCTTTGTCGCCGCTCTTGCGATGTCGGGGTCTTCGATCGTGGTCTTGTTGAATGCGGCGCGTCCCAGCGTCGGGAGGTTCCGCCGATGAACATCGTGCTTTTCCTGGCCCCGGCGTCGATTGGTCTGGGCGCGCTGGGTCTCCTGGCGTTCTTTTGGACGATGCGCTCGGGACAGTACGACGACCCGAAGGGCGATGCGGAACGGATTCTCTATGATCACCTTGATGATAAGCCGCCGTCCAGCGCGGATTGAGTAATACTTAAGGATCCGGGCTCGGATATAGATGTAATTTGCCTGATTCAGGTCAAATACCCGGCTGAGCAAGTCGTCCAAATTCCCCTCGCGACAAGGAACAAAGACGTCGCGGGAATTGGGGATAGACAATGAAGAAGCTGGCTCTTTCGCTCGTGGCCTTTGGTGCGCTTGGTGTCGGCGCCGCCCAGGCGCAGGACTTTACGCCGAACGCCAAGGGCGACCTGATCGTTCACGCGCGCCTGACGCAGGTCGCGCCCGCCAAGGACGCAGCGATCCTGACCGCCGCCGGCGCCAACTCGGGCCTCAAGGCGCATGTGGGCAACGACGTGAAGCCGACCCTGGGCTTCACCTACTTCCTGACCGACAAGGTCGCGGTCGAGGCCATCCTCGGCACCACGGAGCACGATATCCGCGCCCAGGGTCCCGGCACCGACGTGCTGGTTCACAAGACCTGGGTTCTGCCGCCGGTCGTGACGCTGCAATATCACCCGCTGCCGGCTTCGCAGGTCAGCCCCTATTTCGGCGCGGGCCTGAACTACATGCTGTTCTACAGCGACAAGAACAAGAACGGCTTCACCGTGAAGGTGGACGACGGTGTGGGTTACGCGCTGCAGGCCGGCGTCAACATCAAGATGAAGAACAGCTGGCTGATCAACGCCGACGTCAAGAAGGTCTATTTCAGCACCGACGCCAAGATCAACGGCGGCGCTCTGAAGGCTAAGGTCGATCTGGACCCGGTCGTCGCCTCGATCGGCCTGTCACGCCAATTCTAACCCCCCGGCAGGCGTCCTTGGCCGCCTGTTCTCTGGCTCCCCGTCGGTCCGCCGACGGGGAGTTTTTGTTTGTCCCGCCCGTCGTGGTCTGACGAACATCGTCGCGTCTATTGATCGGCATCAAGGTCGAGTGGGTCGCGGCGGCGCACGAAGAGAGGGTGACGCTCAGGAGCTTTGTCATGTCCGTTGAAGACACCGATCTGGTTCGCATTCGGGCCCTGTCGCTTTTCAGGGACTTGGATGGCGAGGTCTTCGCGCGGTTGATGCGGGGGGCTTTTCTGCAGCGGTTCCCCCGCGGCTCGCAACTGACCAGCCAGGGACAACCGGACAACTTCCTGTTCGTCCTTCTCGACGGGGCGATCGAGTTGGAGGGCAGCTCCTGCGATCGAGAGTCGACGCTGGCGCTTCTATGGCCGACAGCGACGTTGGGGCTGGCGTCGATCGTTCTGGACGGCCCAAGTCTGATGAGCGCGCGAACCACCAAGGCGAGCCTCATTCTGATGATTCCCGGTGAGGCCTTCCGGCAGGCGCTTGGCGAGGATGCGGCCTTGGGGCGAGCCGTCGCGGAGGAGCTGGCCGGCTGCTTCAGCGGCGCCGTGCGGTCTCTGAAGAACTGCAAGCTGCGCACGGCGCGAGAACGCCTGATCAGCTATCTGCTGGCCCAGTACGAACGCCAGAACGGTGGCTCGATCATCCGGCTGCCTTGCCGGAAACGTGTGCTGGCGTCGCTCCTCGGCATGACGCCCGAGAACCTGTCACGCGCTTTCGCCAGCCTCACGCCGCACGGCGTTGAGATTGACGGCGCGACGGTGACCCTGCGTCAGCCGGATGCGCTCGCCATGCTCGCACGGCCCGATCCGACGATCGACAGTGATGTCGGCGAAGGCTTCAGCCAGGCCGAACGCGAACGCCGCCGGGGGGAGCGCTTGGCGATGGCTGCCCTCTAGCGCCCCCGCCGCAGCCTCCGTTGAACCGCCATTTCGCAAGCTCTTGGACCAAAATGACCCATACCGGCCTTTCTCCTGTCCAGCGCGCTCACGCCGAGCGGAATCTGCCGCGTTACACGAGTTATCCGACCGCCGTCGCGTTCGACGCTCATCAGGTCGAGCAGGCTCCCGGCTGGTTCGCAAAAACCCGGCCCGATGATCACCTTTCGGTTTATGTCCACGTTCCCTTCTGCCGGAGACTTTGCTGGTACTGCGGCTGCCACACCTCGATCGCCCACACCTATGAGCGGGTCGGCACCTATGCGGATGTTCTCGCGCGCGAGATCGAGCTGGTGGCCGCGCGGCTTGGCGAACATGACGGTCTGGCGCACCTGCACTTCGGCGGGGGGAGCCCCAACGCGCTGAGCCCGGGCGACTTCAAGCGGCTCGTCGTCCAACTGAAGGCTGCGTTCCATCCCCGGCCTGGCGCGGAAATCGCCGCCGAGCTGGATCCGGGCATGCTGTCGGACGCCTTTGTCGACGCCGCCGGAGAGGCCGGCGTGACCCGCGTCAGCCTTGGTGTGCAGACCTTTGACCCGGCCGTTCAGGCGATGGTCAATCGCGTCCAGCCCTTCGAGCAGGTCTCGACCGCAGTGGAGCGCCTACGCGCGGTCGGGATTGGCGGGTTGAATTTCGATCTGATGTACGGCCTGCCGGGGCAGACGCCCGACAATGTCTATGACTCCACGCGAAAGGCCGTCGAACTGCGTCCGGACCGAGTCGCGGTGTTCGGCTATGCGCATGTTCCCTGGATGAAGAAGCACCAGACCATGATCCGCGAGGCTGACCTCGCCGATCTGGACGGTCGCTGGAGCCAGGCGGACGCGGCGGACGCCGCGCTCATCGAGGCGGGCTATGTGCGGATCGGCCTTGATCACTATGCGCTGCCAAACGACGCGCTCAGTCGAGCGGCGGCCGCAGGACGACTGCGACGCAACTTTCAAGGCTACACCGACGATCCTGCGCCGGTTCTGGTTCCGATCGGTCCGTCCTCGATCGGACAATTCCGGGAAGGCTTTGTCCAGAACCTGACACCCACCGACCAGTGGGCCGGAAAGATCGCCCGCGGCGAGCTGCCGCTTGGGCGCGCCCTGGCGCTGAGCGACGAGGATAGGCTTCGCGCCGCAGTCATCGAGCGGCTGATGTGCGACATGGCCGTCGACGTCGAGGCGATCTGCCTCGCCCACGGTTTCCCTCCGGATCACCTGTCCGACTGCCTGGCGAGCACGGACGCGTTGGCGGTCGCGGGCCTTTGCGCCCGTGACGGCGCCGTCGTGAAGATCCCCGAGAGCGCTCGCCGATTGATGCGCGTCGTAGCCGCCGCGTTCGACGAGCGGCTTCCCGTCACGGCCAACCGCCACGCGAAAGCGGTCTAAGGCTCGCCAACGATCCGCTCGACCTCTCTGGCCAAGGCTTCCATGTCCAGGATGTGCAGGGAGCGACCGGTTTGTCGGACGATGTCGAGGTTGGCGAGGCGGTTCAACTCCCGGGTCACCGGTTCTCGCTGGCTGCCCAGCAGCACCGCTAGTTCGGCGTGGGTTGGGCAGGGGTTGATGATTGCCGATTTCCCGTCTCCGCTCGCCGCAGACGCCATGCGCAGCAGTTCGATATCCACGCGGCTGGCCACCGAAATCGCTGTCAACTCGAACAGGCGATCCGTCAGCGATCGCGTCAGCGCGGCCATATCTTCGAGTAAGGCCCGCATAAAGCGAGGGGAGCTGTCGATCAGTTCGTGGATGAGCCGCTGGGGCAGGCGAGCTATGCGAGCGTCTTCGAGCGCGACGATATTCACCGAGCGAGGAAGACCGTCGATGGCGGAGATTTCACCGAAGTAGGCGCCCGGGTTCAGTCGTCGATAGCCGACCTCACGTCCCGACCGGGCGTACTGATTGGCGAGCAGCACCCCTTCCAGCAGCAAGTAGACGCCCTGATCCTGATCACGCCGCTGCACGATCATCTGGCCCTTGTCATAGCGCAACTGCTCAAGGCGCGGCGCCAAGCCCTCCACCTCGTCGGCGGCCATGTACCGGAACAACCGGTTGTTCCGGTAATCCTCGGTCGCTTTGGTGTTGAGCGCAGCAGGCGTGACACGCTTAGCGGACGGGGGAATCACGGTCATCTGGTACGCTCACGCTGTCGATCGGGGGGCGTTCAATGGCTAGTCCGCAACGGTACAAGGCCTTTATCAGCTATAGTCATCAGGACCGCAAAGCGGCTGAGTGGCTTCATCGCGCGCTGGAGAGTTATCGCCCGCCGCGCGGCCTGCGCGGTACGGACGGCGGTGTCCTGGCCGGCGCCCTGAAGCCTATTTTCCGCGATCGCGACGAGCTCTCGGCGACTCCGGATCTCAGCGAAGCGATTCGTGGCGCCTTGGACTGCTCGGACGCCCTGATCATTCTGTGCTCGCCGCACGCGTCCGCCTCGCTTTGGGTCGACAGGGAAGTCGCGCACTTTGTCGCTCAGCGCGGGGCCGCTCGCGTCATCAGCGTCATTGCGCCCGAGGCGCCGGAGCGGATGTCGCTTTCCGAAATGCTGCCGCCGACCCTGCGCGCGGCGCTTCCCGAAGGCGTCGAGCCCCTCGCGGTGGACCTGCGCCAGGACGCGGATGGACGCAGGCTCGCCAAGCTCAAGATCGCTGCCAGTCTTCTCGGCGTGAGCCTGGATCAACTGGTTCAGCGCGACGCCCGTCGACGGCTTCGGGTGATGACGGCGGTCAGCGCGGCGGCGCTGGTTGTCACCGCCGGCATGGGCGCGATGACCGTCGCGACCTTGAAGTCGCGTCAGATCGCCCGCGAACAGCGCGATGAGACCGAAGCGCTGGTCGCTTACATGCTGGGCGATCTGCGCGAACAGCTCGAGCCGGTCGGCCGCCTGGACGTGCTGGACGGAGTCAGCGCCAAGGTGCTGGCCTACTACGCCAAGGCCGACAGCGATCGCCTGGACGACAAAGCCCTGGCTCAGCGCGCCAAGGCTCAGACCCTGCTCGGGACGATCCGCGAGCAGAGGGGGGATTTGGCCGGCGCGCAGGACGCCTTCGCCCAAGCCGCCGCGACGACCCATACGCTCGTGGAGCGGTCGCCCAATGACGGCGAGCGCGTCTTCGACGAGGCGCAGAACGTCTTCTGGCTGGCCTATATGGAATGGCGACGCGGCGAGGCCGATAAGGCCGAGCTCGGATTCAAGCGCTACGAGGCGCTGGCCAAACGGCTTGTGGCCATCGACCCCAATCGGGCCGAGTGGCGGATCGAGGTGGCCTACGCCAAGAACAATCTGGGCACCCTGCTGTTCGAGGAAGGACGCGCCGACGAGGCGCTCGAGGCCTTTCGCTCTGCGTTCGTGATCTTCGAGGCCGAGCGCGTGCGGGCTCCCAACGATAAGAAGCGCCTGACCGACACCGCCAACACCCATGCCTGGCTGGCCGACGCCCTGCAGGCGACGGCGAGACCGCTAGAGGCGCTCACCGAACGACAAGCCGCCGCGCGCATGCTCGACCAAGGCGTGGCGGCCTTTCCAACTGACAAGCGCCTGGCGGCCAAGAGCATGGGAATAGAGCTTGGTCTTGCCCGGTTGGAGTTCAACGTGGGGCGTCTGGAGCAAGCCCAAGAACGGTCGGCCCGCAGCATGCGACGTCTGCGCGAGCTTGCGGCGTTGGATCCAAGCAACACGCGTTGGCGCGAGTATCTGGTGATCGGGGAAATGGACATCGTGGATTTCACGACGTGGTCGGAGGGGGGCGCGAAGGCTGAAGCGATGCGCGCCGCCGCCGCCAGAAGTCTCGCGAGGTTGCGGGGGGCTGATCAAGGCAAGATTTGGCGTGCCGACCTCGAAGGGCGTCTGGAGCGTCAGGCCATCGTTCTGGCTCTGCGCGCCGGCGAGGAAGCTAAGGCGAGGGAATTGGCTAAAGCCCTATTGCAAAGCTTGAAGTCGAGGCCCGCCAGCCGCGATACGGCGATGGATCGCTCGGATCTTCTGGGTTTCGCCCAGCTGGCCGCCGGAGAACCCTCGGCCACGATCGCGACGTTTTCGCCCCGCCTTGGATCGCTGACGCCGGGAAGTCTGGACACTTTGGCCAGAGCCTACCTAGCGGTCGGGCGAAAGAGCGAAGCGCTGTCGATCGCACGGACTCTGAGCAGGCAAGGCTACGCACATCCAGGATTTGTTGCGTTTTGGGCAGACTCTCCTGCAGGTGGAATCACTAGGCAGGAGCCCTCGAAGTGACAGAGCCAGCACCCGGAAAAGTTGTCGAAATCGTCCTCGGATTGGACGAGCGCTATAGCTTCATGAACTTCATCGATCCGCTACGACCAAAGCGGCTGCTTCTGGACCTAAGCGAGCGGTGCGAACTGGTGTTCACGCTGAGCGATCAGCTGATCAACGCTGGTTGGTCCTTCCAGAGGAGACCCATCGAAATCCAACGGGATTTCGGCGTGAATTTCTCCAGCTATGTCTGGATGCCGTATTCCATCGATGGCGGAGATCCAGCGTTCAGGTCGCGCTTTAAGATCATCTACGAGGACCAGCGGATGGGTGAATACACCTATAGCCTGCTGATGGTGGACTCCCGAGGACAAAGGATTTGTCTGGATCCGGACATCGAGAACGGAGCCGGCCACGTCCCCTGAACCTGGCGCGATGTTCGACCAGGCGCGCGTCGCCGCGCTGATCGGGCGGGGAGAAATCCTCGCCGCCTATGACCTCGCCCACGCCGCCGTGGCGGCCGGTCAAGGCGGCGGCGCGGCGGCCTACGCCGCCGTGCTCTGCCTGGCGCGGGCGGGGGCCTTGGATTTCGCAAGGTCGGAGTATGTGCGTCTGGGCCTTGACCGCTTGGACGAGCATGACGCCGTCGCGCTCGGCGCGCGGTTGCTGAAGGACGTGGCGCTGCGGGCGAACGGCGCGCGACGGCTTGCCTTCGCCAAGGCTTCGATCCGCCAGTACACCAAGCTGCACCGACGGTTTGGCGGCATCTATGGGGCTATCAACGCCACGACCATGACGCGTGTGGCGGGCGACGCCGAGACCGCCGCCACCTTGGCGCAGGCAGCCCTGGCGATGCCGCCGGCACAGGATTTGGTGGGCGAGGCCGCTTACTACGACGCGGCCAGTCGGGCGGAGGCACACTTTATCGTGGGCGATCTCGAAGCGGCGTGTCGGACGTTGAGCCGCGCGGTGGCGTTGGCGCCGAAGGCCTACGCCGCCCACGCCGCGACGCTGCGACAACTGGAGATGCTGTGTCGCGAGACGGGCGCAGACCCCGCTTGGTTGTCGCCGTTCCGGCCGCCCGTTTGCGCGCACTTCACCGGTCATATCCTGGACATGACCGGGCAGACGGCCTTGTCCGGCTGGGCGCTGCGCAAGCGGGTGGACGAACTCTTATCGGTCCAGAAGGTCGGCTTTGGCTATGGCGGTCTGGCTGCGGGCGCGGACATCATTTTCGCCGAAGCCCTTTTGGATGCAGGCGCCGAACTTCATGTGGTCCTTCCGGTAGAACGGCAGTCGTTCGTCTCCGCCTCCGTAGCGCCGTTCGGGGATACTTGGGTGCGCCGGTTCGAGCGTTGTCTGGCGCAGGCGACCACGCTTCGGTTCGCCTCCATGGATCCCTATCTCGGCGATGAGCAGGTCTTCGCTTACTCCAGCCAGTTCGCCATGGGCTGCGCGGTCTTGCGGGCCCAGACCTTGGCAACGGAGGCCATTCAGCTTGCGATCTGGGACGGCCATGTTGGCGCGGGTCCCGCGGGCGTCCACGCCGACCTTAGCTATTGGGGGCGCAGCGGGCGCCGACGAGTGGCGCTGCGGATCGAGCGCCCAGCGCCGATCGCGCGGTCAAGCGGGGAGGGGGGCGACCCGCGCCGGGCGATGAAGGCCATGCTCTTCGCCGATATTCAGGGCTTTGGCGGGCTGCGCGATGATCAGATTCCGCTTTTCGTCGATGCGGTCATGGGGCGCCTGGCCAAGACGATCGAAAGTCTCGCCGCGCCACCATTGCACCTTGAGACTTGGGGTGACGGTCTGTTTCTGGTGTTCGATGAGCCCATCGACGCGGCGCTCGCCGCCTTGGCGCTTCTCGAAACGCATCAGGCGCTGGACATGCGCGGCTTGGGGCTGCCGCGCGGTCTTGGCCTTCGTATTGGCGGTCACTACGGACCGGTCCATTTGCGCACCAATCCCATGACAAAATCACCGGCCGTTCTCGGCGCTCACGTGGTGGTCGCCGCGCGCATCGAGCCGGATGCCACGCCGGGCTCGGTCTGCGTCAGCGAGGCCTTGGCTGGCGCGCTGGCGACGTTTCATGCCGACAAGGTCCGCTGCGGCTATGTCGGCAGGACGCAAGGGCGCAAGGGATTTCCGGCGACGCCGATCTTCAGTCTGACCCGCGCGATTTAAGCGCCTTCTTCGGCTTGTCCCTGACGCTTTGTGCATATCCGCACATCTTGGCGCGCGATCTTGAGCAAGTGTTCGCCGTCGGCCAGGTCTGGCTTGGTGGCGACGGGCGGACAGCGCCTTGTCACAGGGTGCGTTCGGTCTGTTGTCAGAGCTCGGCGCTGGTCGCGTGAACCGACTGCGGACCCGGCCAACCGCCGGTCGGGTTCGCCTTTTCGAGATCAGCCCGGGGCGTAAGCGCCCGGCTCGTTGAAAGGACCCCGCCGTGAGTCTGGACCAAGCCTCGATCGAACCTGCGACGTTCGCGCCCCTGGACGGTGAAGCCGCCCCTGCGGTTGCAGCGACTTTTCTGCGCCACGCGCTTTCGGTCTGGGCGCGGGAACATGGCCTGACAGGCGACATGCTTTCGGCCGTAGTCGATGACGTCATGCAGCACGCAGACACCTCGATCCGCCGAGCCCAGTTTGGGCGCGGCGCCCTGTAGTATCGATCAGGGGTTATGCAGATGCTGTGGGACGCAGGCGCTACGCCCTTTATTCTGAAGACTCTCTGGCTGTTGTCCGTCGCGGGCGGCGTCATCGCTGGTGTAAAAATGTCCAACGCCGGTTCGCGGACCTCGGACATCCGCCTTGCTCTGGAAATCGTGACAGCGGAACGCGATGAAGCCCGGCGAGCGCTCTGCGCCAGCCAGACGAGGATTGAAGAGCTCGAACGCCGTTTAGCGCTTCAGAGCGACAGCATCCGGCTGCAAATGGCCGCGATCAACGAACACTTGGTTGAGACGCGGCGCGCTCAGGCGCGCGAGGCGCGCCAGAAGACCCCCCAGGCGGCCGACCCTCGCAACGCCGAGAGCCGCTGCGAAGCGGCTTCTCGGATGATCGACGAGGCGCTGAACGAGCCGAGAACCTGGTCGGCGCCGCGTTAGCGAGCCACGCTCAGTCGGAACACCATCGTGTTCTTGTAGGCCTGGCCTGGGTCGAGCCGCGTGGAGGCGAATTGCGGCTTGTTGGGCGCGTCGGGGAAATGCTGCGGCTCAAGGGCGATGCCGTCACCTTGGCGATACATCTTGCCGCTCTTGCCGATCATCAGCCCATTCATGAAGTTGCCGGCATAGAATTGCAGCCCGGGCGCGGTCGACAGGATTTCAAGCGTCCGACCGCTCTTTGGATCGGAAAGGCGGGCGGCCAGTCGCGGCGCGGCGCCCGATGGGCCGTTCAGGACGTAGTTGTGATCGTAGCCGCGTCCGATCACGAGCTGGGGATCGTTGGCGTCGCGGATGCGATCGCCAACGGCCGCCGGCTTTCGGAAGTCGAAGGCAGTCCCGGCCACCGGCGCCACCGCGCCCGTAGGGATCAGTTCGGCGTCGACGGGGGTGTATCCGTCAGCGGGGATGGTCAACACATTTCCCATGGCGCCCTCGGGGGCGCCTTCGCCGGCCATGTTGAACAGGGCGTGGTTGGTCAGGTTGACGATCGTCGGCTTGTCGGTAGTCGCCCCGTAGGTGATCGTCAGTTGGTTTTGTTCGTCCAGCGCATAGGTCGCCGTCGCGGTCAGCGTGCCCGGATAGCCTTCTTCGCCATCGGGGCTGACATAGCCAAAGGTCACGGACGCCACTGGGCCGGCCTTGGCTTCCAGCACTTTCCAGACGACCTTGTCGAACCCTTTGACCCCGCCATGCAGCGCGGCGACGCCATCGTTGTTCAGCGCCAACTGATAGGTCTTGCCGTCCAGGCTGAAGCGTCCCTTGCCGATCCGATTGGCGAACCGCCCGACGCTGGCCCCGAAATAGCTGTTGTTGCTGGCGTAGCCGGAGGCGTCGGCGAAGCCGAGAGCAATATCGGCGCTCTTGCCATCGCGACCCGGCGCCATCAGCGATTGCAAAGTGGCGCCGTAGGTGATGACCGTGGCGCTGACGCCGTTCCCGTTGGTCAGGGTCAGGGCCTCAACCGTTTCGCCCGAGGGCAGTTTACCGAACGGTTTGCGCGAGAGGTCCGCTGCTTGAGCGGTGCCGGCGATCAGGAGCGCTGCGCTGCAGAGCGCGATGGTCTTCAGCTTCATGGTCCTCTCCCTTGATATCGTTATCGGCGGCTTGGCCGCTCTACAGTGACTTGACGGTTGTCGTGGTGGACGGCGCGCGCGAAAGCGTGTTGCGCGCGGGATAATGAAACGGTGGGGCTTCGATCTCGAAGACATCGCCCTCTTGGGTCTGGAACCCGGAGGCGAACGAAAGCGTCGCCGCGCCGAAGAAGTGGACGTGCACGTCGCCCGGTCGCCGGAACAGGTCGTACTTGAAGTGATGGTGTTCCAGGTTCGCCAAGGCGTGGGACATGTTGCCTTCGCCGGACAGGAAGGGCTGTTCCCAGGCCACCTTGCCATCGCGAATGATCCGGCTGGCGCCGTGGATCTCTTCCGGCAGCTGTCCGGTCAGCAGTTCGGGACCAAGGGCGGCGTTACGGAGCTTGGAATGCGCCAGCCAGAGGTAGTTGCCCCTTTCCACCACATGGTCGGAGAACTCGTTCGCCAGGCAATAACCGAGGCGATAAGGCGTTCCGTCTGGACCCACCAGATAGACGCCGGCGATCTCCGGCTCCTCGCCGCCGTCCTCGGCGAAGGCGGGGGACACAAGCGCCTGGCCCGGCGCGACGAGCTGCGAGCCGTCGCCCTTGTAGAACCATTCAGGCTGCACGCCGACCTCGCCGGCGGGCGGCTTGCCGCCTGCCACGCCCATCAGGAACATCCGTCGCGAGTCGGTCAGCGGCTCGTCGGCCCCCGCCTGATGGGCGAGGGCCGCCTTATGCATCTGGTCGCGGCCTTCGGCGGACCCCAGGTGGGTGAGGCCTGTGCCCGTCATCAACAGGTGTGCGGGGTCGGGGTGATCGATCGGCGCGAGAACGCGGCCTTCCGCGAGGGCGGTGTCGAGATCGACGGTCTCGCCCAGAGGCCTAATCTGCGCGGCGTCTGACAGCGTCACGCCGGCCCCGATTGCAGTTTGCGCAAGCGCGTACAGCGTATCGGCGACCTCGACGCGGCGCGCCTGGCGAGAATCATCAATCGCGACAAGCCGCCGCTCGCCCGACGGCGTTTTCAGCTGCGCGAATCGAAGCGCCACCGGCTCGCCTCCCTTGGTTCTAATGGTCAGACAAATAACGGTCCTGGCCACCCTGTCAAACAGACGCGGATCTGAAGCGATGGAATTCTCTTGTTCTGAACGGCGCAGTCTCCCTAGAGTCCCGGCGCGCCAGCTTTCGTGCTGCGCGGCGATCTGGAGTGACCTGCGGGTGGGGAAAGCGAAGGGCGAGGAAGCCGGCGGCGAGCGTGAGGAGGCGTCCTCGGGGCGTCTTCACGGGGCGATCGCCCGGTCTCTCGGCGCGGCGATCGTCTCCGGCAAGCACCAGCCAGGCGATGTCTTGACCAACGAGATCGAGGCCAGCGAACGGCTCCAGGTTTCCCGCAGCGCCTATCGCGAGGCCATCCGGATACTCGCGGCCAAGGGACTTGTGGAGAGCCGGCCAAAGACGGGCACGCGCGTCAGTCCGCGGTCTCGCTGGCGGCTGCTCGATCCTGAGGTGCTCTCTTGGTTCTTCGAGTCAGAACCCAGCGAGTCATTTCTGCAGGAACTCTATGAGCTTCGCATGATCGTCGAGCCCGCAGCGGCGGCCTTGGCGGCTAAGCGGCGCGACGAGGGACAGTTGGAGCGGATGCGCGCCGCGCTCGTCGCCATGCAGCACGAGACGCTGGCGACCGAGGCGGGGCAGGCGGCCGATCGGGATTTCCACGACGCTGTGCTGGAAGCCACCGCGAACGGGCCGCTATTCACCCTCAGCAGCAGCATCGGCGCGGCGGTGCGCTGGACCACGATCTTCAAGCAGCGTGGACGTGGCCTGGCGCGCGACCCGATGCCCGAGCACTGGAAGGTCTTCGACGCCATCGCCGCGGGGCGCGAGGATCAGGCGCGCGAGGCCATGGAGCGATTGGTCACCCTGGCCCTGGAAGACACCCGAGCCTCGCTGAAGCCGTAGTCGGTCGCTTTTCCAGAGGAGCGGCGTTCGCATTGACGCTCCAGGCTTCGGCGTATAGTCAGACAAATGCGATAGGTGAGGCGGTGGCGAACCGTCGCGGTCAATCCGCGTCGATCTAAGCCGCGTGATCGCCAGTTCCTGTCATCAAGGGTTGTCATGAGCGTCCCTAACGTCCCCCCGCGCGCGCTTCGGTCGCGCGCCTGGTTCGACAATCCCGACAATATCGACATGACGGCGCTCTACCTGGAGCGCTACCTCAATTTCGGCCTGACCCTGGAGGAGTTGCAGTCAGGCAAGCCGATCATCGGCATCGCCCAGACGGGGTCGGATCTCTCCCCTTGCAACCGCCATCACCTCGTGTTGGCCGATCGCGTGCGCGAAGGCATCCGCAGCGCCGGCGGTATCGCGCTGGAGTTTCCGGTGCATCCGATCCAGGAAACCGGCAAGCGGCCCACGGCTGGCCTGGATCGCAATCTCTCTTATCTGGGCCTCGTTGAGCTGCTGTATGGCTACCCGCTCGACGGTGTGGTTCTGACCATCGGCTGCGACAAGACCACGCCGGCTTGCTTGATGGCGGCGGCGACGGTCAACATTCCCGCCATCGCCCTGTCGGTGGGGCCGATGCTGAATGGCTGGCACAAGGGTAAGCGCACCGGTTCGGGCACGATCGTCTGGAAGGCGCGCGAAATGCTGGCCGCCGGCGAAATCGACAATGCCGGCTTCATCAAGCTCGTGGCCAGCTCAGCGCCGTCGACCGGCTACTGCAACACCATGGGCACGGCCACGACCATGAATTCGCTGACCGAGGCCCTGGGCATGTCGCTGCCCGGCTCGGCCGCGATCCCGGCGCCGTATCGCGACCGTCAGGAGAACGCCTATCGCACGGGCCTTCGGATCGTCGAGATGGTCGCCGAGGATCTCAAGCCCTCTGACATCCTGACCCGCGAGGCGTTCCTCAATGCGATCGTCGTCAACTCGGCGATCGGCGGTTCGACCAACGCGCCGATCCATCTGAACGCCCTGGCGCGCCACATGGACGTGGAGCTGAAGCTGGAAGACTGGGAGGCCGCCGGCAAGGACGTGCCGCTGCTGGTCAACCTGCAGCCCGCCGGCGAGTATCTCGGCGAGGACTACTACCGCGCGGGCGGCGTGCCGGCGGTGTTTGGCCAACTGATCGAGCAGGGCTTGATCCACGAGGACGCCCGGGCGGTGTCAGGCCAGAGCATCGGCGAGCAGTATCGGGGCGCCGTCATCGAGGACGAGGACGTGATCCGTCCCTTTGCGCGTCCGCTCGTTGAACGCGCCGGCTTTGCGATCATGCGAGGCAATCTGTTCAACTCGGCCATCATGAAGACCAGCGTGATCAGCGATGAGTTCCGCGCGCGCTATCTGTCCAACCCCGACGATCCAGACGCCTTCGAAGGGGACGCGATCGTGTTCGACGGCCCCGAGGACTACCATCACCGGATTGATGACCCCGCGCTGGGGATCACGGCCAACTCGATCCTGTTCATGCGCGGCGCGGGACCGATCGGCTATCCGGGCGCGGCCGAGGTCGTGAACATGCGCGCGCCGAATTACCTGATCAAGCAGGGTATTCATCAACTTCCCTGCATCGGCGACGGACGCCAGTCGGGCACGTCCGGGTCGCCCTCGATCCTGAACGCCTCGCCCGAAGCTGCGGCCGGCGGTGGCCTCGCCTTGCTGAAGACAGGTGACCGGGTTCGCTTTGATCTCCGCAAGTCGCGGGTGGACGTCCTGATCTCCGCCTCTGAGGTCGTCGAGCGTCGCAGGGCGTTGGAGGCGGGGGGCGGCTACGCCTATCCGGAGAGCCAGACGCCCTGGCAGGAAATCCAGCGGAACGCTATCGGACAGATGGATACAGGCGCGGTGCTGGAGCCGGCGGTGAAATATCAGCGGATCGCCCAGACCAAGGGGTTGCCGCGCGACAACCACTAGGGAGCCGGATCGACGCCGTACGACGAACGTCGATCTGTAAGCTATATTGTCGGACAAATAATCGCCTGCTAAGGCTTGCTCAACGACAAAGGGTTGGGAGAGCACTATGGGCGGCAAGTGGTTGGGCGCGGCGGTCGCGCTGCTGGCCCTGGCGGCGAGCGCTCGGGCTGCGGAGATCAGCGCAACGGCGACGCTTCGGGCCGATCAGTCTGGTCCGACGATTTCCCGCTACATCTACGGCCAGTTCTCCGAACACCTGGGCGCCGGCGTTTATGACGGTATCTGGGTCGGACCGGACTCGAAGATCCCCAATGTCCGAGGCGTGCGCAGCGACGTCGTCGGCGCTCTGAAGGCGATCAAGACGCCGGTGATCCGCTGGCCGGGCGGCTGCTTCGCTGATGAGTATCACTGGCGCGACGGCATTGGTCCTCGCGACAAGCGTCCCTCGCGCAAGAACAACTGGTGGGGCGGCTCGCCCGAGACCAACGCCTTCGGCACGCACGAGTTCATGGACTTCGCCGAGCAGGTCGGCGCCGACCCCTATGTCGCGGTCAATGTCGGTTCGTCCAATCCGACCGAGATGCGCGAGTGGATTGAGTACATGACCTCGCCCGGCGACGACACCCTGGCCCAGGAGCGCCGCGCCAACGGTCGCGACAAGCCCTGGAAGGTGCCGTTCATCGGCATCGGCAACGAGAACTGGGGCTGCGGCGGCGAGATGACGGCGGAGTACTACGCCAACGAGTACCGCCGCTTCTCGTCGTTCTTCCACAAGAACAGCGACAACCCGGCGGTTCGGGTGGCCTCGGGCGCCAATTCGTTCGACGTGAACTGGACCGACGTTGTCACCAAGGCGGCCGCCAAGCAGATGGACGCCATCTCGCTGCACTATTACACGATCCAGACCGGCGACTGGAACAAGAAGGGCGCGGCCAGGGGCTTTGCCAAGGCCGCCTGGGGGAAGTCGTTCGCGCAGACTCTGCGGATGGACGATCTGCTTCGCCAGCACATCGCGGTGATGGGCCGCAATGATCCCCAGAAGCGCATCGGGCTGTATGTCGATGAGTGGGGCGCCTGGTATGACCCCGAACCGGGCACGAACCCCGGTCACCTCTACCAGTTGAACACCCTGCGTGACGGCGTACTGGCGGCGGCGAACTTCAATATCTTCCATCAGCACGCCGAGCGCGTGCGGATGGCCAACATCGCCCAGACCATCAATGTCCTTCAGGCGGTCATCCTGACCAAGGGCGACCAGATGGTGCTGACTCCGACCTACTACGCCCACCAGATGTACGTGCCGTTCCAGGATTCGACGGCCATCCCGTTGGAGACCAAGGCGCCGGAGATCGACGTCGCCGGCAGCAAGATCCCGGCCTTCAACGCCTCGGCGGCCAGGGGCAAGGACGGCAAGATCTATGTCGCGGTGGCCAACATGTCTCCGGATGACGGCGTCAAGCTCAGCGTCTCTCTGGCGGGCCTGAAGGCCAAGGCCGTGAGCGGACAGGTTCTGACCGCCGACAAGATGGACGCGATGAACACTTTCGGCGCAAAGCCCACCGTGGTTCCGGTCGACTTCAAGGGCGCCAAACTGTCCGGCGACCGCTTGACCCTGGACATCCCGTCGAAATCAGTGGTCGTGGTCAAGCTGGACTAGGCGGGCGAGCGTGGCCGCAGAGCTCACCCGCCGTGGCGCTGTCGCAGGTCTTGGCGCCACCGCGCTCGCCGGCGGCGCGCCGACATTGGCGCGCTCGACTGAAGATCTGACGGATCGTCTCTGGTACCGGCAGCCCGCCGTCGAGTGGGTCGAGGCTCTGCCGATCGGCTCCGGCAAGCTTGGCGCTATGGTTTTTGGCGGCGTGGCGGCTGAACGGCTGCAGCTGAACGAAGACACACTTTGGGCCGGCGGCCCTTACGAGCCGATCAATCCCGAGGCCCGCGTTGCGCTGCCCGAGATCCGACATTTGATCGCGGCCGGCGAGTACGCCAAGGCCGAGGCTTTGGCGGACGCCAAGTTCCTGGCGCGGCCCAAGTATCAGATGTCCTACCAGACGATCGGGGACCTGCGCCTGGACTTTCCGGGCTTGGACCGGCCGATCTCGGACTACAGGCGAGAGCTGGACCTCGACGGGGCCATTGCGACGACGCGCTTTGGGCTGGACGGCGTGGCGCACCAGCGCGAGGTGTTCGCCAGCGCGCCGGACGGTGTGATCGTGGTTCGCCTTTCGGCCAGCCGCGCTCGCACGATTTCGGTCGATCTGAGCTTCGCCTCGCCTCTCAAGACGGGTGTCGCGATTGAGGGCGACACGTTGGTGCTCTCGGGCGTCAACCAAGGTCAGCAAGGGGTACCAGCGCGCTTGCGGTTTGAATGCCGTGTCCAAGTGCGCGCCAAGGGCGGGCGGCTCGCTCGCGGCGAGGGCAAGCTGCGTGTCGAGGGCGCAGACGAGGTCTTTCTACTGATCGCGGCCGCAACCAGCTTCCGTCGATACGACGATGTTTCCGGCGATCCGCAGGCGCTGAACAAGGCGACGCTTTCGCGGTTGGCGGGCAGATCGTGGGCGCAGTTGCTCGCGACGCATCAATCCGACCATCGCGCGCTCTTTCGACGCGTGAGCGTGGATTTCGGGCGCACGCGAGCCGAACTCGCTCCCACCGACGAACGGATCCGGCGCTCACCGACGACGGATGATCCGTCCCTGGCGGCGCTGTATTTCCAATATGGGCGCTACTTGTTGATCGCCTGCTCGCGGCCGGGAAGCCAGCCGGCCAATCTGCAGGGGATCTGGAACGACAAGACGTCGGCGCCCTGGGGCGGCAAGTACACGATCAACATCAACACCGAGATGAACTACTGGCCCGCCGAGCCGACATCGCTCCCCGAACTGGTCGAGCCTTTGATCGCGCTGGTGTCAGATATCGCCCAGACCGGCGAGCGCATGGCCAAGGCGGTGTACGGCGCGCGCGGCTGGGTCGCTCACCACAATACCGACCTGTGGCGTGCGACCGGCCCTATCGACGGCGCCAAGTATGGGGTGTGGCCGACCGGCGGAGCCTGGCTCTGCAAGCACGTGTGGGACCACTACGACTACGGGCGCGACCGAGCCTACTTGGCGCGCGTCTATCCGCTGATGAAGGGCGCAGCGCGGTTCTTCCTCGACACCCTGGTGGTCGATCCCGCTTCCGGAGCTTTGGTGACCAGTCCTTCGATCTCGCCGGAGAACGAACATGGCCACGGCGCCGCCCTGGTTGCCGGTCCAACCATGGATCAGGCCATCCTCCGCGACCTGTTCGACAACTGCCTGAAGGCCGAGGCGGTTCTCGGGCCGGACGAAGCCTTCGTCGCCGAACTAGAGTCCGCGCGCGCCCGGCTGGCGCCGTACAAGATTGGCAAGAACGGACAACTACAGGAGTGGCTCGAGGACTGGGATGCCGATGCGCCGGACATCCAGCATCGCCACGTCTCGCATCTCTACGGTCTGTTTCCGTCCGACCAGATCACGATCGACCAGACGCCGGCGTTGGCGGCCGCTGCGCGAACCAGCCTCAAGACGCGGGGCGATCTGTCGACAGGCTGGGCCATCGCCTGGCGTTTGAACCTCTGGGCTCGCCTGGGCGAGCGGGATCACGCCCATCACATCCTAAAGCTCCTGCTCGGGCCCGAGCGCACCTACCCGAACATGTTCGACGCCCACCCGCCGTTCCAGATCGACGGCAATTTCGGCGGCGTCTCGGGCATGACCGAGATGATCCTGCAAAGCCGCAACGATGAGATCCTCCTGCTGCCCGCCTTGCCCTCCGTCTGGCCGAGCGGGCGCATGACGGGCCTGCGGGCGCGCGGCGCGGTGGGCGTCGACGTGCGCTGGCGTGCTGGGCGGCTCGAGGAGGCGACCGTCAGAGCCGGAACGGATGGGACTGTTCGCCTCGTGTGCGGCGGCTCACGCTTGGTGCTCGACCTGCGAAAGGGACAAACCCGGCGCGTGGGCCTGCGCGAAGGCCGGCTTGCCCTGATCTAGGTCCTGGATGGCGCATCGGCCGCGTTCCGGCTAAGAGGCGCGTCATGCTGCGTATTTCGGAATTGAAGCTGCCGCTCGGCCACCCGCCGGACGCGATGGAGCCCGCCATCCTGGCGCGTCTGGGCGTTCCGGCCGCTGACCTAGTGAGCTTTGAGTTGGCCCGGCGCGCCAATGACGCGCGCAGGAAGTCCGCCATCCAGATGGTCTACTCTGTCGATGTCGTGCTGCGCGATGAGGCAGAGGTGCTGCGCCGGTTCGAGGGCGACCACCACGTGCGGGTTACGCCTGACACGGACTACCGCTTCGTCGCAAAGGCGCCCGAAGGCTTTGACGGGCCGCGTCCAGTAGTAATCGGCGCGGGCCCTTGCGGCCTGTTCGCCGGCCTGATCCTGGCGCAGATGGGCTTGAAGCCGATCATCGTCGATCGCGGCAAGGTCGTGCGCGAGCGCACCAAGGACACCTGGGCTCTGTGGCGGCGTAGCGAGCTGAATCCGGAGTCCAACGTCCAGTTCGGCGAAGGCGGGGCGGGGACCTTCTCGGACGGCAAGCTCTACAGCCAGATCAAGGATCCTCGCTTCCTGGGTCGCAAGGTGCTGACCGAATTCGTCAAGGCTGGAGCGCCCGAGGAGATCCTGACCGAGGCCCATCCGCACATCGGCACCTTCCGCCTGGTGCACATGGTCGAGAACATGCGGGCGCTGATCGAAAGTCTGGGCGGCGAATATCGCTGGCAGCACCGGGTCGAGGACTTCGACATCGCGGTGGGCGAGGATGGCGTGCGGCGCGTGAAGGGTCTGCATATCGCCGGCCAACCCTACCTGCCGGCCAACCACGTGGTCATGGCCTTGGGTCACAGCTCCCGTGACACCTTCCAGGTGCTCCACGATCGCGGCGTCCATATCGAGGCCAAGCCGTTTTCGATCGGCGTGCGGATCGAGCATCCGCAGTCGTGGATCGACCGCGCGCGCTTTGGCGACTGCGCGGGGCACAAGGACCTGGGCGCGGCGGCCTACGCCATCTCTCACCACGCCAAGAACGGTCGGACAGTCTATAGCTTCTGCATGTGTCCGGGCGGCACGGTCGTGGCTGCGACCTCGGAACCAGGTCGGGTCGTAACCAACGGCATGAGCCAGTATTCGCGTAACGAGCGGAACGCCAATTCCGGCTTCGTCGTCGATATCAACCCGGAACAGGATTATCCGGGGCATCCATTGGCCGGCGTCGAGTTCCAGCGCAAGTGGGAGAGCCTGGCCTTCCAGGCCGGCGGCGGAACCTACCAGGCGCCGGGCCAACTGGTTGGCGACTTCCTGGCCGGCCGACCCTCGACCGCGTTCGGCGCGGTGACGCCGTCGTACAAGCCGGGGGTGCATCTGACGGATCTGGCGCAATGCCTGCCCGACTTCGCCATCGAGGCCATGCGCGAGGCGCTGCCGGTCTTCGGCCGCCAGATCCCCGGCTACGACCATCCGGATGTCGTTCTGACCGGCGTGGAGACCCGCACCTCCTCGCCGGTGCGGATCACGCGCGGCAAGGACTTCCAGAGCCTCAACACCGCCGGCCTTTATCCGGCGGGCGAGGGTGCGGGCTACGCCGGCGGCATCCTCTCGGCCGCCGTTGACGGGATCAAGGTCGCTGAAGCCGTGGCCAAGCAGTACGTCGTCGAGGGGCTGATCAGCGCCTGTTGAGTGAGGGGGCAGGCGCGCCGAGGCCGACCTAAAAGCCTTTGCCCGGCGCGCCGCTGGCCTGGCTCAGGCCGCCTCGGCAGCTTCCGCCAAAGTAGGATAGTCCGTGTAGCCGCGCGGCCCGTTATCGTAACCGTAGAAGGTCGAAGGATCGGGTGCGTTCAGCGGGGCGCCGAGCTTCAGGCGTTCGACGAGATCCGGGTTGGCGATATAGGCCTTGCCGAACGCGATCGCGTCGGCGCGATCGGACTCGATGGCCGCGTTGGCGCTGGCCAGGTCGAACTTCTCGTTGGCGATGTAGGGCCCCCCGAACGCCGCCTTCAGCGCCGGCCCGAGGCTGTCAGCGGCCTCATACTCCCGTGCGGAGACGAAGGCGATCTTTCGCTCGCCCAAGGCCTTGGCGACGTAGCCAAAGGTGGTGGGCAGGTCGCCATCGCCCATCGAGTGGCTGTCGGCGCGCGGCGCCAGATGTACGCCGACCCGATCGGCGCCCCAAACTGAGATCGCTGCGTCAGTCGCTTCCAGCAGCAAACGTGCGCGGTTCTCGATCACGCCGCCATACTGGTCGGTGCGCTGGTTGCTGACGTCCTGCAGAAACTGGTCGAGCAGGTAGCCGTTAGCGCCGTGCAGTTGCACGCCGTCAAAGCCGGCGGCCTGAGCGTTCTCGGCCGCGCGCCTGAAATCTTCGACCACGCCGCCGATTTCTTCGATCGAGAGCGCGTGCGGAACGGGGTAGGGGCGCTCGGGACGGAGGAGACTGACATGGCCCTTGGCGGCGATCGGGCTGGGGCCGACTGGCGTCCCGCCGTTCAGGTGCGACGGGTCGGATATGCGGCCGACGTGCCAGATCTGCATGAAGATTCGACCACCCTTGTCATGCACGGCCTTGGTGACCTGCTTCCAGGCCTCGGTCTGCTCGGCCGACCAGATCCCCGGAACACCCGGGTAGCCGACGCCCTGCGGCGAGACCGGCACGCCTTCGCTGATCAGCAGGCCGGCGGAGGCGCGCTGGGCGTAGTACTCGGCCATCAGCGGGTTGGGGATGTGGGTCGGACCGGCGCGCAGTCGCGTGAGCGGCGCCATCACGACACGATTGGGCAGGGTCAGGTCGCCGACGCGCAGCGGATCGAACAGATTGGGCATGAACTCGTCCCTAGGCATGCGCCGACCAGCGTCGGCGTCTGCAGACCTATCTGGTCGCGCTCCCGCCCGCTGCAACTACGACGGACGCTGATTTCCTCTGAAAGCGACGCCTCGAAATCTCGAAGCGGGCTCTAGGCTCCGTGCTCGCGTAGCGCGTCGAAGCCCCGGCGCAGATCGGCCTTGAGGTCCTCGATATTCTCCAGGCCGATGTGGAAGCGCAGCAGCGGCCCTTCCAGATTCACCGGGATAGACCGTGCGCCCAGCTGCGGGTCGCAGTGCAGCGCCAGGCTCTCGTAGCCGCCCCAGGAGAATCCGAGACCAAAAAGTTTAAGGCTGTCCATGAAGGCATGAACCGCCTTCTGCGAGTACGGTTTGAGAACGACGCCAAACAGGCCGCAGGCGCCGGTGAAGTCGCGCTTCCAGATCGCATGACCCGGATCGCCAGGCAGAGCAGGGTGAAGCACGCGCGCCACCTCGGGCCGTTCCTGGAGCCATCGCGCCATGGCCAGGCCGCTCTCCGCATGGCGGGGCAGGCGGGTCGCCAAGGTCCGTAGACCGCGTAGCATGGTGTAGGCGTCGTCAGACGACACCGACCAGCCGATATCCCACATGGCGTCGCCCAAGAGCTTGGCGACCGTGTCGTCGCGGGTGGCCACCGAGCCCATGAAGCAGTCGGAGTGCCCGCCAACATACTTGGTCAGGGCCTGGACGCTCAAAGTGACGCCATGCGCCAGCGGCTTGAACAGCAGGCCGGCCGCCCAGGTGTTGTCAATCAGGGTCAGCACGCCGCGCGCGTTCGCCCCCGCGGCGATGGCGGGAATGTCCTGCATCTCGAAGGTCAGCGAGCCGGGGGCTTCCAATACGATCAGGCGAGTGCTGGGAGACACCAACGCCAGGAGCGCTTCGGGCGAGAGCTTCGGATCGTAGTAGCGCGTGGTGACGCCAAAGCGGCCCAGCACCCGATCACAGAACCGGCGGGTGGGCTTGTAGGCGCTGTCGACGACCAGGACCTCGTCGCCGGCCTTCAGCACGGCGAGCATTGCCCCCGTGATCGCCGCCAGACCGGAGGGATACAGCGTGACGTTCGTCGCGCCCTCCAGTTCGGCCAAGGCGCTTTGCAACGCGGTGGGCGTCGAGAGGCCTGTGATCCCGTAGGTGAGCTGATCGTCGTCATAGAGCGAGGCGGCGTCGGGCAGCAGAACGGTCGAGCCGCGCTGGATCGGCGGATTGACGGTCCGCCCCAGGCGAGCAGGCTTCGAGCCCGTGTGGATCAGGCGGGTTTCTTCATCCATGGCGGGTCTCGGTGGTGTGGTGAGCTACTGGGCGGGTCCCGTGACGACAGGCGTATCCGCCAGGCCGCCCCATTCCGTCCAGGAGCCGTCATAGACCGCCGAGCGGGGCTTGCCCATGCGCGCCAGCGCCAGGGCCACGACCGAGGCGGTGATGCCCGAGCCGCAGGTGGAGACGATGGGCTTGTTGGTATCGACGCCGGCGGCTTCGAAAACGGGCTTGAGCTTTTCCGCCGGCAGCATGGTTCCGTCCGGCGCGATCAGGGCCGAGAGGGGGATGTTGCGGGCGCCGGGCATGTGCCCGCCACGCAGGCCGGCGCGGGGCTCCGGATCGACGCCCTCGAACCGACCTGCGGCGCGGGCGTCGACGATCTGCTCGCGGCCGCTGGCCACGATGTCGCGCATCTGCTCCAGCGAGCGATAGACATCGGCTTGATAACGTGGCGTGAAATGCCGTTCCTGTGGCGAAGCCGGGCCGTCCTCGATCGGGCGGCCCTCAGAGATCCACTTGGGAAGACCGCCGTCCAGCACGACGACGTCCTCGTGGCCCATGGCCCGGAAGTGCCACCACACGCGCGCCGCCGGCAGAATGCCGGTGCTGTCATAGACGACGATGCGGGAGCCGTCGCCCAGACCCAGCTTACGGACCCGCGAGGCGAACTTGGTCGGCGACGGGATCATATGGGGCAGGTCGCTGGTCTCGTCGGCGATCTCGTCGATGTCGAAGAACACCGCGCCGGGAATGTGCGCTGCCAAAAACTCCTTGTGCGGGTCCCGCTGGGCGGCCGGCATGTGCCAGGAGGCGTCGACCACGCGCACGTCGGGAGCGTCGAGGTGCTGGGCCAGCCAGGCGGTGGTCACCAACGGATCGGACGGAGTGCTCATGGGGGCGCCTTTCGGGGTCTGACTCGCCACGTTGCGGGCCGGGCAACATCGCGCCCGCGCGCCCCGATCGCAAGCTACATCCAAGGCGGCGTCGGCAAGCCCTTTTCCTTAAGGAAGGCGGGGTTGAAGAGCTTGGACTGGTAGCGTGAGCCGTGGTCGCACAGCACCGTCACGATGGTGTGCCCAGGACCCATCGCCTTGGCCAGCTTGATCGCGCCGGCGACATTGATCCCCGCCGATCCGCCCAGGCACAGACCTTCGTGCTGCACGAGGTCATAGAGCACCTCCAGCATCTCCTGGTCCGAGACGCGGAACGGATCATCGATGGCGAGGCCTTCGAGATTGGCCGTGATCCGACCCTGGCCGATGCCCTCGCTGATCGAGGAGCCTTCCGATTTCAGCTCGCCGTCCTTGTACCAGGCGTAAAGCGCCGCGCCGTAGGGGTCGGCCAAGCCGATCCGGACGCCCGGCTTGCGTTCCCGCAGCGCCGCCGCCACGCCCGCCAGCGTGCCGCCCGAGCCGACGGCGCAGATGAAGCCGTCGACCTTACCGCCTGTCTGATCGAAGATTTCTGGTCCCGTGGTGCGATAGTGCGCATCGCGGTTAGCGGTGTTGTCGAACTGGTTTGCCCAGATCACGCCGTTAGGCTCGGTCTTGGCGAGGTCCTCGGCCAAGCGCCCGGAGTAGCGGACATAATTGTCGGGGTTTGAGTAGGGGACGGCGTCAACTTCGACGAGCTCCGCGCCGAGCAATCGGATAGCGTCCTTCTTTTCCTGGCTTTGGGTGCGCGGGATGACGATCGTCGTCCTGTAGCCGAGCGCGGAGGCGACCATGGCTAGGCCGATACCCGTATTGCCCGCCGTGCCCTCGACGATGCGCCCGCCGGGCTTGAGCAGGCCCTTGGCCTCGGCGTCGCGGATGATGGCGAGCGCCGCGCGGTCCTTGACCGACTGACCCGGGTTCATGAACTCGGCCTTGCCAAGGATCTCGCACCCGGTGGCCTCGCTCGCACGGGCGAGGCGGATCAGGGGCGTATTTCCAATCGCGTCGAGGACGCTGGGCAGGATGGACATGGCGAGCCTTGGGCGCGGTTTTCAGGTGGCTGGTAGATCGTGTCGTCCCGCGCCGGCGCAAGCCTAGTTTTCCTGAAAGCACGGTGCGCGACGGGCCAAAGCATCATGGTCTTGAGATGTTTAGGCTCTTATCCACAACAAGCCCGCCTAGACGCCAAGCCGACAGCCTCACCCCTAGGCTCGGCTGAGACCCAGCTGGATCACATTGGTTCGCTCGGTCCGGAAGCCCGCCTCGCAGTAGCTCAGATAGAACCGCCACAGGCGACGGAAGCGTTCGTCAAAACCATCCTTGCGGATCTCGCTCCAGGCGGCTTCGAACCGGCGGGCCCATTCGGCTAGCGTGTCGGCATAATTCTGACCGAAGCGCTTGAGATCGCTCCATTCCAGGCCCGCGCGCTCGGTCTCTTCCTTGAGGCGCGCCTCGCTGGGGAGCATGCCCCCCGGGAAGATGTAGCGCTGGATGAAGTCGGTCTGGCCGCGATACTCGTCGAACAGTTCGTCCCGGATCGTGATGATCTGCAGGCCCGCGCGGCCGCCGGGGACCAGGACATCGCGCACCTTGGCGAAGTAGGCCGGCCAGTACTCCTCGCCCACGGCCTCGAACATCTCGATCGAGGCGACGGCGTCAAAGCGACCTTCGACGTCGCGATAGTCGACGAGCTGGATGTCCGCCTTTTCCGAAAGGCCCTGTTCGAACAAGCGCTTGCGGGCGAAATCGTACTGGGCCTGAGAGATGGTGATGCCGGTGACCTTGGCCCCGACCTCCTTGGCGGCGAACTCGGCGAAGCCGCCCCAGCCGCAGCCGATCTCCAGCACATGCTTGCCGGGGCGCAGGTCGATTGTGCGAGCCAGGGCCGCGTACTTGGCGCGTTGCGCCTCCGGCAGGGGCTGACCCGGGCGTTCGTAGAGCGCCGACGAATAGGTCATCGTCGGGTCCAGCCATCGCGAGTAGAAGCTGTTACCCAGGTCGTAGTGGGCGTGGATGTTCTTTTTCGAACCCGAGCGGCTATTGCGGTGAAGCAGGTGGTAGAGACCGTGCAAGGCGCGCATCAGCGGATTGCCGGACACCAGAGCGCCCAGCTTGTCGAAGTTCAGCGAGAACGCCTCCAGCAGGGCCGACAGGTCCGGCGTTTCCCATTCGCCGGCCATGAAGCCCTCGGCGAAGCCGATCGCGCCGGACGTAAAAGCCCGCCGCATGAAGTTGTAATCATTGACCTTGAGCGTGGCGTCGGGACCTGGGTTCGGGCCCGTGATCGTCATCGTCTTGCCCGTGGGCAGGATCCAGGTGATCGAGCCTGCGTCCCAGTTGCTGGCGACCACGCGCAAAGCCGCGCGGAAAGCCGTGGGGGCGGTTCGCAGATCGGGATCGTTCCAGAGCGCAGTTTCCAAGGCCAAGCCTCGCATCCGGTTACGCGTTCATTAACGCCTTCGACGACCGCGCCGTAAACCCCCGCGCTCAGCTAGAGGCTGTGATAGGCCTCCAGCGCGCGTTCCCGCGCCTTGGCGTGGTCCACGATCGGTCGACTATAGAGACGTTTGGCGCCGGCCGTCAGATGCAGGGGCTTGGTCCACGGCTTGTGGATAACCTCGTCTGGAGCGCTGCGAAGCTCGGGAACCCAGCGTCGGACATAGTCGCCCTTGGGGTCGAACTTCTCGCCCTGGGCGATGGGATTGAAGATGCGGAAGTAGGGCGCGGCGTCCGCGCCGCTGCCGGCGGTCCACTGCCAATTGCCGACGTTGTTGGCCAGATCGGCGTCCAGCAGCGTATCCCAGAACCAGGCCTCGCCCTCGCGCCAGTCGATCATCAAGTGCTTGATCAGGAACGACGCTACGATCATGCGCACGCGATTATGCATGAAGCCGGTGGCCCAAAGCTCGCGCATCCCTGCGTCGACGATCGGATAGCCGGTCTGGCCCATCTTCCAGGCCTCTAGTGCGCCGTCATCCTTCATCCAGGGAAAACTGTCGAACTCCGGCTTGAAGTTTCGGCTGGGCATCTCGGGCCAATGAAACAGGATCGAGTGGTTGAACTCGCGCCAGCCGATCTCGGACAGGAACTTATCGGCCTCGACGACCGGTATGTCGCCTTGGTCTGCGGCGTTGCGCGTCGCCAGCCAGACCTGACGCGGACCGATCTCGCCGAAGTGCAGATGCGGCGAGAGCCTGGAGGTTGCTTCCACCCCCGGGATGTCGCGCTGGTCGCCGTAGCCTTTGATCGCTCCTTTCAGGAACACGTCGAGCCGCGCATGAGCGCCGGGCTCGCCGGGCGTCCAGAGGTCGAAGCCCTTGGACCAGTCCGGCTTCGTCGGGTGCAGGTTCCAACTCGCGAGGTCTTCGCTGCGCGGCAGTTGTGCCGGCGCGACAAGGCGGTCGGGCGCCGGCGCGACCGCAACATCGGTCAGGTGCTCCCGTGCGGCGCGCCAGTACGGGGTGAAGACCTTGTAGGGCTGGCCCGAGCCGTTCTTGATCGTCCAGGGCTCGTTCAGAAGGCTGGCGTTGAAGCTCTGGCAATCGACGCCGCGATCCTTGAGCGCGGCCTTGATCGCGGCGTCTCGGTCTACGGAGGCCTGATCGTAGAGTCGGTTCCACAGCACGCAGGTCGCGCCGGATTGCGCAATGACCTCATCGAGCACCTGCGCTGCGACGCCCTTGCGGAGCACGAGGGGGGCTCCCAGGGCCTTCAGGCTCTCTGCAAGGCTCTTGAGAGACTTGTCGAGCCACCAGAGCGAAGCGCCGCCCATCGGGCGCACGCCGGGCGTCTCGTCGAGAATGTAGAGCGGGATCACCGGGCGGCCGGTCTCCGCAGCATGGCGCAGAGCCGGATTGTCGGCTATGCGCAGGTCCTTGCGAAACCATACGATGACGGCGCCGGAGCCCGCCTTGCTGTCGCCAGAGTCGTTCCGCACTTGCACCGTCTCGTCCTAAGGGTCACCTCTGGGGCGCCCGAAGCCCTAATACGCTGGAATAGCCGCCGTGGATCAGCCGAAAGCCGTCGCCCCCAACGCCGTCGTCAAGATCAAGACGCCGAACGGCGCGCCCGTTCGTATCGGCAACGGTGAGAAGCTCTCGATCATCGCCGGGCCCTGCCAGATGGAGAGCCGCCAGCACGCCCTGGAAACAGCGCATGCGTTGAAGGAAATGGCCGACCGGCTCGGCGTCGGCCTGATCTACAAGACCTCCTACGACAAGGCTAACCGCACCTCGGCCAACGCCCAGCGCGGCATCGGCCTGAAGGACAGCCTCCCGATCTTCCAGGAGATCCGCGAGGTCACCGGCCTGCCGACCCTGACCGACGTGCACGAGACCAGCCACTGTCCGATCGTGGCCGAGGCCGTCGATGTCATCCAGATCCCGGCCTTCCTGTGTCGCCAGACCGACTTGCTGGTCGCCGCCGCCAACACCGGCCGCGCGATCAATATCAAGAAGGGCCAGTTTCTGGCGCCGTGGGATATGAAGAACGTGATCGCCAAGGTCACGGGCGCGGGCAACCCCAACGTCATGGCCTGCGAGCGCGGCGCCTCGTTCGGCTACAACACCCTGGTCAGCGACATGCGCGCCCTGCCGATCATGAAAGAGATCGGCTGCCCCGTGGTGTTCGACGCCACCCACAGCGTGCAGCAGCCGGGCGGGCAGGGCACGTCCTCGGGCGGTCAGCGCGAGTTCGTGCCGACCCTGGCCCGCGCCGCCGTCGCCGTCGGTGTGGCCTGCGTCTTCATCGAGACCCATCCCGATCCGGACAACGCGCCGTCGGACGGTCCGAACATGGTGCCGATGAACCAGTTCGAGGCCCTGGTCGCCAACCTGCTGCGCTACGACGCCCTGACCAAGGCCGCCTGAGCATGAGCCGCCGCATCGTCCTGGTCACCGGCGGCGCCGGCTTCGTCGGTTCGAACATCGTCGCCCGGCTCTGCGAGGACCCAGAGTTGGATGTCGTGGTCTGCGATCGCCTGCGCGACGCGGCCAGCGGCAAGTGGCGCAACATCGCCAAGCATCCGATCGCCGACTTCGTCGCGCCCGAGCAGTTGTTCGACTGGCTTGCCAAGCGCGGCGCCGAGCTTGAGCTCGTGATCCACATGGGCGCGGTGTCCTCGACCACCGAGATCGACGCCGACAAGATCGTGCAGTCCAACTTCGTGCTTTCGCGGGATCTGTGGGACTGGTGCGCCCAGCGCGGCAAGCGCCTGATCTACGCCTCGTCGGCCGCCACCTATGGCGACGGCGCTCTGGGCTTTGATGGCAAGGACGATCTGGCCTCGCTGCAGGCCCTGCGGCCCTTGAACGCCTATGGCTGGTCCAAGGCCCTGTTCGACATCTATGCAGTGCGCGAGGCCCAGCGCGGCCGCGCGCCGGCGCAGTGGGCGGGGCTGAAGTTCTTCAACGTCTACGGGCCCAACGAGGACCACAAGGGCGGCATGAAGTCGGTCGTGGCCCAGATCTGGCCGCGCATCGCGGCGGGTGAGGGGGTGAAGCTCTTCAAGTCGCATCACCCGGACTACGAGGACGGCGGCCAACTGCGCGACTTCGTCTATGTCCGCGACGTGGTCGACGTGGTCGGCTGGCTGGCTAAGAGCCCGGCGGTCAACGGCGTCTTCAATCTCGGCTCGGGCCAGGCGCGCTCGTTCCGCGATCTCGCCGTCGCCACCTTCGAAGCGGCGGGCCGCGCGCCGGACATCACCTATATCGACATGCCCGAGGTGCTGCGCGGCAAGTACCAATACTACACCCAGGCCGACATGAGCCGTCTGCGCGCCGCCGGTTACGACGCCCCGATGACCGCGCTGGAGGACGGCGTGGCCGACTATGTGGCCGGCTATCTGAACACCGACGATCCCTACCGCTGAGCGCGTTCCGCTAACGTCGGGGCACGGTTGCCGTCCATTTCCGCGAGCGTAAGCTGAACGCCGATAAGTCGGGTCGAGCCCGATAGGCAGGGAGCGAGAAATGGTCGGCATCGCCGCCTGGGGCGCCTATGCGCCGCGATTGCGTTTGAGCCGCAAGGCCGTTACCGAGGCCAACGCCTGGGTCGCGCCCAATCTCAAGGCCAAGGGCAAGGGCGAGCGATCCATGGCCAACTGGGACGAGGACGCCCTGACCATGGCGGTCGAGGCGGCGCGCGACGCCCTCGGTCCCGACGATGATCGCTCGCACATCAGCAGCCTCTATTTCGCCTCGACGACCGCGCCGTTCGCCGACCGACTGAACGCGGGCGTCGTCTCGGCGGCGCTCACCCTTGAGAAGTCGATTACGGCCAGTGACGTGACGGGCTCGCAGCGTTGCGGGCTGACGGCGCTGGGGCAGGCGCTGGCTGCGGGCGGAACCTCTCTCGTCGCGGTGGGCGAACACCGCAAGGCCCGTGCGGTCTCGGCTCAGGAGCTGGACTTCGGCGACGGCGCGGCCGCCTTCATGATCTCTGACGATCCCGGCGCGGCCGAGTTCCTAGGACGCGGCAGCATCACCGATGACTTCGTCGACCACTTCCGCGGTGATGACGGGGGCTTTGACTACTACTGGGAAGAGCGCTGGATCCGCGACGAGGGCATCGTCAAACTGGTCCCGCCGGCGATCCGCAAGGCGCTGGAGGTTTCGGGGGTAAGTGCTTCGGATATCGATCATTTCTGCTTCCCGTCGACGTTCGCCGGCATGGCCGCCACCGTGGCGAAGTCGGTCGGGATCAAGCCGGAGGCGGTCCGCGACAACCTCGCCGCCGTTATGGGCGAGGCGGGCTGCGCGCATGGTCCGATCATGCTGGCCCACGCGTTGGAGCAGGCGAAGGCCGGCGAGGTCATCCTGGTCGCCCAGTTCGGCCAGGGCGCTGAGGCCCTGGTGTTCCGCGCCACGGGCCAGGGCGCGCGTCCGGCGCGGGGCGTAACCGGTTCGCTCGCGGATCGAGAAGTCGAGACCAACTATCTGAAGTTCCTGACCTTCAACGGCCTTATTGACTGGGACAAGGGCATGCGGGCCGAGAAGGACAACAAGACGGCCCTGACGACCCTCTATCGCAACGAGGACATGATCCTGGGCCTTGTGGGCGGTCGCTGCCGCGAGACGGGGGTCATCCAGTTCCCGCGCACCCGCATCTCGGTGGCCCCGAACAATCCCGCTGTCGACACCCAGGAGCCGTACAAGTTCGCCGAACGTCGTGCGAGCATTCTCAGTTACTCGGCTGATTATCTGACGTTTTCGATGGCTCCGCCGAACCACTACGGGATGGTCGTCTTCGAGGGCGGTGGTCGAATCATGATGGACATCACTGACGTCTCGCCGGGCGACGTCGAGACCGGCCTGCCGGTGCGGATGGTGTTCCGCATCAAGGAGGTCGACGAGAAGCGCGGCTTCGTCCGCTACTTCTGGAAGGCCACGCTCGACCGGGCCGCCATCGCCGCGCAAACCGCTCAAGCAGCCGAATAGGGAGACCGACATGCCTCAAGGTATTCGCGACAAGGTCGCCATTCTCGGGATGGGCTGCAGCAAGTTCGGCGAGCGTTGGGACGCCGGGCCTGACGACCTGATGGTCGAAGCCTATCTGGAGGCCATGCAGGACGCCGGCATTGAGCCGACCCAGCTGGACGCGGCCTGGTTCTCCACCCACATCGACGAGATCGGCTCGGGCAAAGGCGGCACGCCGCTGTCGATAGCCTTGCGACTGCCCAACATCGCCGTGACGCGGGTCGAGAACTTCTGCGCGTCCGGTTCAGAAGCCTTCCGGGGGGCGGTCTATGCGGTGGCGGCCGGCGCGGCCGACATCGCCCTGGCGGTCGGGGTCGAGAAGCTGAAGGACACCGGCTACGGCGGCCTGCCGGTCGCCAATCCCGGCACGCTCAGCCCGCAGGTGATGCCGAACGGCTCGGCGCCCGGAAACTTCGCGCAGCTGGCCAGCGCCTACCGCGCCAAGCATGGGGTCTCGAAGGAAGACCTCAAGCGCGCCATCGCCCACGTTTCGGTCAAGAGCCACGCCAACGGCGCCAAGAACCCCAAGGCCCACCTGCGCAAGCCGATCACCGAGGAGCAGGCCCTCAATGCGCCGCTGATCGCCGAACCGCTGGGCCTGTTCGACTGCTGCGGCGTCTCGGACGGCGCGGCGGCGGCGATCGTCACCACGCCGGAGATCGCCCGCGCGCTGGGCAAGCACGATCTTGTCACCGTGAAGGCCCTGCAGCTGTCGGTCTCGAACGGCTACGAGAGCCAGTACAACGGCTGGGACGGTAGCCACTTCCACACCGCCCGGATCGCCGCCGGCAAGGCCTACAAGGAGGCCGGCATCGAGCGCCCGCGCGAGCAGATTTCGATGATGGAGGTGCACGACTGCTTCTCCGTCACCGAGCTGGTCACGATGGAGGACCTGTTCATCTCGCCCGAGGGGAAGGGCTGGCGTGACGTCCTGGACGGCTTCTATGACGCCGACGGCGGCGTGCCGTGCCAGATCGACGGCGGCCTGAAGTGCTTTGGGCACCCGATCGGCGCGTCGGGCTTGCGGATGCTCTACGAGATGTACCTGCAGCTTCAGGGCCGCGCGGGGGAGCGACAGCTGGCCAACCCGGTTTTCGGCATGACCCACAACCTGGGCGGCGCGCCGGCGAGCAACGTCTGTTCAGTCGCCATCATTGGCCAGGAAGGGGCTTAAAGCCGCCCAAGCCTTGGTGTAACCCAAGCGCATGAGCGGCTCGTTCAAAGGCTTCAAGCGCTGGATCTTCGCGGGGGCGGCGCTGTTCCTGGCGCTGATCCTCGCGGCCGCCTTCATCTGGCGCTACGACATCCTCAGCAACGCGCTCGATCCCAAGATCCCGTTCCTGACTTACAAGCCGCCGCCCGCGCCGGACTATGGCAAGCGCGAGGCCTGGGCCCTGCTGCCGGGGCGCGCCGAAACGCCGACAGCCGCCGATCCGTCGGTGGACGTGTTCTTCGTCCATCCCACCACCTTCGACGGTGGGCGCGACTGGAATGGCGGCATCGACCAGCCCAAGGCGCAGAGGTTCCTGTCGCGGGTGGTGCTGCCCAACTACGCGGGGCCGTTCGAGCGGGTGGGGCGTCTGTTTGCGCCTCGTTATCGTCAGGCCAGCCTCTACACCTATCTGACCCTGCGCGACGACGCGCGCGACGCCCGCCGCTTCGCCTATGGCGACGTGCTGCAGGCCTTCCGCGCTTATGTCTCGCGTTACGGTCAGGACCGTCCCTTCGTGATCGTCGGCGTCGAACAGGGGGGATCCCTGGCCGCGCGACTGTTGCGCGAGGAGATCGCCGGCAAGCCGGAGCTGAAGCGACGACTTGTCGCCGCCTATCTGATCGAAACTGTTGTGCCCGCCGACGAGTACGGCCCCGAGGCGCCGCTGCCGGCCTGCGAACGTCGGGGTCAAATCCGCTGCGTCGCGGCCTGGGCCTCGGCGCAGGAGGGAGATTTCCGCGCCGCCCAGGAGCTTACCGGACGGTCTCTGGTCTGGGACGGCGCCGATCAGCTGGTGAATCTCGAGCATCGCCAGCCCCTTTGCTTCAATCCGCTGCTCGGCGGTGTGACGCTTGAGCGCGCGCCGGCGCGGATGAACCTCGGCGCGGCCAACGCCACAGGTCTGGACTGGGGTGCTCGTCCGGCGTTCTTGCAGCGGCAGGTGGCGGCGCGATGCGAGAACGGCCTGCTGCGCACCAGCCGTCCCAAGTCCAGTGCATTGCGCGACAGCGGCTCCTGGGCCGATCGGCGCAAGGTCGCCGCCTTCAATCTGTTCTATGCCGACATCGAAGCCGACGCCCTGGCGCGCGCCGAGGTCCAGATCGGTCGACCGCTAAGTCCTGTCGCTAACGTCGAGCAAGGCGGCTAGCCCGCCATAGCTTGGCTGGTCGATAGCGATCTGGCCGATAGCCGTGGCTCGCAGGTGAGCCAGCAGCTCCGGGGCCAGCGGCGCCATTTTGCTCTGCCTTAGCGCCTGGCACAGTTGATCGTTCAGGGTTTCGAAGTCGCCCGTCTGGCCCAGCAGGGCGGCCAGGCGTTCGGTCGCTTCGGCTTGCAGCCTGGCGCCGTGCTCGGCTTCGCGCGCCAGAATCGCCCGCGCGTTCTCGGCGACACGCGAGAGAAAGACATGACGCGCGTCGCCAGGCGTGGCGGGTTCGGCTGCAAAGGCGGCCAACCCTGCGGCCAGCTCCGCGGCGGTAGGATGGCTGATCACGTTGCGCCCTCCATCAGGGTCACCAGGTCAATCTCGGCCTCGCTGGTCCGGCGGCCAATCATTGCGCGCTCGATCGAGGGGTCTGCGCCTGTTGCGAAGCTCTGGTACATCATCAGGCACATCACCGCCCATTTCAGCGAACCCAGCGCCTGCCAGAACTGGACGCGGTCCAGCGATATGTCGCCGCCATGGCCGGCCAACAGCTCGGCATAGTCGCCAAAACCGCCGACGGGGCTGCGCCACGCGCCAAACCTCCACGAGTTGACGCAGATCCAGCCCAGGTCTTCGGCGGGATCGCCCAGGTGCGCCAGCTCCCAGTCGAGCACGCCCACGAGACCGCGCTCGGGGTGGATCATCAGATTGCCGTTCCGGAAATCCCCGTGGACGAGAACGGGCCGTTCGGGGGGCGCCGGCGCGACCGCTTCCAACCAACGGAAGGCGGCCTCCAGAATCGGGCGGCGGGCCTCGAGACTGCGGTAGATGGCTTCGTAACGCTCCAGCTCGCCGCGCGCGTCCGACGTCGCCAGAGGCGGCAGATCGGTCGTCGGCGCAGCGTGAATCCGCGCCAGAACCTCGCCGCAGCGTCGCGCCAGGCCGGGCCGGACTGATGCAAAGGCTTCGTCGCGCGTGATGCGCCGGCCTAGGGTCTCGCCCTCCAGCCGCCGCATGACATAGGCCTCGCCCAGTTGGTCATCGGGCGTGCAAACCCGCAGCACGGTCGGGGTCGGTGCGCCGGCCGCCTCGGCCGCGCGGATCAGCGCCGCTTCCGACGCCAGCGGGAGGGCGGTTTCGCGGGGCAGCGCGGCCTCAGGCCTGCGACGCAGGATCAGGGGCGTTCCGTCGCTGAGGTCGAAGGCCCAGGTTTCCAGGCTGGCGCCACCAGACAAACGGCGCGCGTTGACCACACCGGTCGCGGACGGTGAAAGCTGCGGCGCGAGGCGATCGAGAGCGGTGGCGACATCCATGAGATCAGCGTTCCAGTCTTCACCCAGCGTCAGGCAAGAGGCTCCGCACTTTACGACACGCGCGGCGCGCCTTACGCAACGAGGCCTTCAAGCGCTTCTCACAGGATCTCCGATGCCCTCCGGCCTTGCCGCGCTGCTCGATGATGTCGCGGCCATCACCAAGATCGCCGCCGCCTCGCTGGACGACGTCGGCGCCGCTGCGGGAAAGGCCGGGACCAAGGCGGTGGGCGTGGTGGTCGACGACGCCGCCGTGACGCCGGGTTACGCGATGGGTTTCACGCCCGACCGCGAGCTGCCGATCGTCTGGAAGATCGCGCTGGGGTCACTACGCAACAAGCTGATTTTCCTTTTGCCGGGCGCCTTGTTGTTGTCGGCCTTCGCCCCCTGGGCGGTGACGCCCATCCTGATGGTCGGTGGGGCCTACCTGGCCTTCGAGGCGACCGAGAAGGTGCTCGAGGCCTTTACGCCTCAGGCCGAGGGGGAAGCGATCGAGGAGCTCGCGCTCAGCGGTCCGGCCCTGGAGAAGCAGAAGGTCGATGGCGCGATCCGCACCGATCTGATCCTGTCGGGTGAGATCATGGCCATCGCACTGGCCGAGGTCGCGAACCTCGGGCTCGCCATGCAGGCCGCAGCGCTTGCTCTGGTCGGCGTTCTGCTCACCATCGGCGTTTATGGCGCGGTCGCGTTGATCGTGAAGATGGATGACATCGGTCTTCACCTGTCTCGCCGTCCGAACAAGGGCGCTCAGGCCTTCGGCCGAGGCCTCGTCAAGGCCATGCCGGTGACCATGGAGGCCCTGACCTTGATCGGCACGGCGGCCATGCTCTGGGTGGGCGGCGGCATCATCGTCCACGGACTGGAGAAGTTCCACCTGACGCCGATCCCGCACTGGGTTGAGGGACTTTCGCATTGGGCTGGCCAGGCCCCGATCGTGGGGCCGGTCGCAGGATGGCTGGCCTTCGCGCTAGGCTCGGCGGTCGTGGGTCTGGCGATCGGTGGCGTGCTCGCGGGGATCATGCACCTCTGGCATCATCGCAAGGGCGCTCAGGCGCATTGAACAGCCGATTAGCCGGCCTCGTTCAAGGGCGCGGCCGGCTTCCAATCGAACAACTCCTGCAGCGTTCGCAGCGCCTGACCCCGTGGCGAGGAGAGCTCGGGATCGCGCGCCAGGATCAGGCGGGCGTCGTCGGCCGCGACCGCGATAAGGTCGCGGTGGGCCACGGGGTCAGCCAAGCGATAGGCCGGAAAGCCGCTCTGCTTGAGGCCTAGCGGGTCGCCGCCGCCACGCAGCTCCAGGTCCTTCTCGGCGATCTCGAAGCCATCGTCGCTGCGACGCAGGATGTCGAGGCGCTGCTGGGCCACCTCCGACAGCGGGGGATCGTAGAGCAGTACGCACGCGCTCTCCCGCGTCCCTCGGCCCACCCGGCCCCGCAGTTGGTGAAGCTGGGCCAGGCCAAAGCGATCGGCGTGCTCGATCACCATGATGCTGGCGTTGGGCACATTGACCCCGACCTCGACCACCGTGGTCGCCACCAGCACACTTACCTCGCCGTCGACGAAACGTTGCATGACCGAGTCCTTCTCGGCCGGCGGCATCTGGCCGTGGACGAGGCCCACGCCGGGCAAGTGGCGGGCCAGGTCGGCCGCGCGATCCTCGGCGGCGCGTAGATCGACCTTCTCGGACTCCGACACCAGCGGGCAGATCCAGAAAGACTGAGCCCCACCTGAGATGGCCCCGCGCAGCCGCTCGATGATCTCCGGTACGCGCGAGGTCGGCGCGGCGCGGGTGGCGACAGGCGTGCGTCCCGGTGGTTTCTCGTCGATCCGGGACACGTCCAGGTCGCCAAACACCGTCAGTTCCAGCGTGCGCGGGATCGGCGTGGCGGACATGGCCAGCAGGTGGACCCCGTCCCCCTTGTCTTGCAGGCGACGGCGTTCATTGACCCCGAAGCGATGCTGCTCGTCGATAATGGTCAAGGCCAGGGATCGGAAGACGACATCGTCCTGGAACAGGGCGTGGGTGCCGACGGCGATGTGGTGGGCGCCCGACGCCAGGCCCGCTAGCTTGCCAGCACGAGCCGTCCCCTTGTCTCGGCCCGTCAGCAGGATCACCGACAGGCCCAGCGCTTCCAGAGGGGCGGCGATGGTCTCGAAGTGCTGGCGCGCCAGGATTTCCGTCGGAGCCATCAAGGCCGACTGCAGCCCCGCACTGGCGGCGTCGGCCATGGCTAGCATCGCCACCACGGTCTTGCCCGAGCCCACATCGCCCTGCAGCAGGCGACTCATTCGTTCGCCGGACGCCAGATCGCCCCGGACTTCGGAGAGGGCGCGGATTTGTGCTCCGGTCAATCGGAAGGGCAGGGCCTTCTCGGCGGCGTCCGCCAGCGGGCCCGCCGGGATGCGCGGGCCGGGATGTGACCTGCGGGCGGCCTTGCGTTGGGCCAAGGCCAGTTGGTGCGCCAGCAGTTCGTCATAGGCCAGACGTCGGCGCGGCCGCGCCAGGGGCGACAGGTCGGCCTCGCCGGTGGGCGCGTGGAGCGCCGCCAGCGCCTCGCGCCAGCTGGGCAGTTTCTCGCGTTCGCGCCAAGCGGCGTCCTGCCACTCCGGCAACGAAGGGGCGCGTTCAAGCGATTCCAGCGCGAACTTGCGGAAGGTTCGGGAAGGCAGGCCCTGGGTGGCCGGATAAACGGTTTCGACCAGCGGAATACCGCCGGCCTTCTCCTCGGCGACGATGTAATCCGGGTGAGCGATCTGCAGTTCGGAGGCGAAGCCTTCAGGGCGTTCGACCTTGCCGCTGACCGCGCGGCGCGCGCCCTTAGGGTGCTGGCGTTCCAGATGCGGCCCGTGGCCCTTGAACCAGACCAGGGTGAGAAACCCCGTTCCGTCCCAGGCCCGGATCTTCCAGGGCTGTCCCAGGCGATGCGGCGGCTGATGACTGTCGATCGTGACCAGAAAGGTCTGAACTTGGTTCTCGACGGCCTGATCGACGGTGGTCGGGGTTCGCCGGATCAGGCCCGTGGGCGCGGTGAACAACACGTCGCGCACGATCGGGCCGGCCAGTCTTTCGACCAGCGGCGCGACCCTGGGACCCACGCCCTTGAGCGTGGACACGGCGGTGAACAGGGGGAAAAGAATCTCCGGGCGCATTCGATGCGACCATAGCCGCGTCGGCGCCCGGCGGGCGAGCCTAGTCCGCCTGATTCATCGCCGGCTGAAGGGCGATCACCAGGTCGGAATACTCTTCCGCGCGCGAAGCGCCGGACACATTGAGTCGGGTGTAGAGCCAGGTGGCCCCATACCGCGAATAGGCTTCCGACCAGCGGGCCTTGGCGTCCACCAGATTGTTGGCCTGACCGGCGAACACCACCGCGCCCTTGGCGTCGACATAGACGAAGTTGCCGGCGATCGTTGTGCCGGGCTCGCCGTTTTCGGCCAGCTTGTAGCGGTAGACGGCGCCCGAGGCGCCCTTGAGTTCGATATAAGGCTTCACGCAGTCCTCGCCAAAAAAGCCACCCGGCGTAGACGGTCAGGTCGTGACGCGTCCCGTGGGCCAAATTATGGCTGGAGAACGCCCGATCTGGCCAGGAAGCGCCGGGTCCGCTCTTCGCGCGGCGATGCGAGGAGCCGACGAGACGGTCCTTGCTCGACGATCACGCCGCCGTCCATGAAAATCGTGCGATCGGCCACGTCTCGGGCGAAATCCATCTGGTGAGTGACGATCACCATGGTGCGCTTCTCGACGGCCAGGTCTCGGATAACCGCCAGCACCTCGCCCACCAGTTCAGGATCCAGAGCGGACGTGGGCTCGTCGAAGAGAATGACTTCGGGATCCATGGCCAGGGCGCGCGCGATGGCGCAGCGCTGTTGCTGGCCGCCCGACAATGCGGCGGGATAGGCGTTCGCGCGATCCGACAATCCGACCTTTTCCAGCAGGGCCAAAGCCTTCGCGCGGGCTTGGGCGGGGGGCTGCTTGCGGACGACGATCGGACCTTCGATCACGTTTTCCAGCGCTGTCCGGTGCGGAAACAGGTTGAAGCTCTGAAAGACAAACCCGACTCGACCGTTCAGCGTCTTGGCCAGGGCGACTTTGGCGTCGGCGGTGACGCCCGCAATCGTCAGGTGGCCGCCGTTCAACGGCTCAAGGCCCGCAAGGCAGCGGAGCAGGGTGCTCTTGCCCGACCCACTGGGCCCAATGATCGCGACGACCTCGCCAGGGGAGACGGTCAGGTCGACGCCAGCCAGGACAGGGGTGTCTCCGAAGCTCTTTTTCAGGGACTTGGCGTCGATCGCGCTCATCGGCGACCCTCCGCTGCGCGACGTTCGAGGCGAGTCTGCACGGCCGCCAGCATCGTGGACAGGATCCAGTAGATCGCCGCCGCAGCCAGATACATCGTGAAGATCTCGTAGGTTCGGGCGGTGATCAACTGCGCCTGGCGGAACAACTCGGGCACCTGGATGGTCGCGGCCAGTGAGGTGTCCTTCACGAGGCTGATGAAGCTGTTGGAAAGCGGCGCGACGGCGGTGCGGGCCGCCTGGGGCAGGATCACACGGCGCAGGGCCTGACCCCGGCTCATGCCCAGCACGCTGGCGGCTTCCCACTGGCCCTTGTCGACAGCGGCTAAGGCGCTGCGCAGGATCTCGCAACTATAGGCGGCCACGTTCAGCGAAAAGCCGATGCCCGCCGCCAGCAGCGGCGGCATCTCCAGGCCAAATTGCGGCAGGCCGTAATAGATCAGGAACAGTTGCACCAGCAGGGGTGTGCCGCGAAACGCCGACACATAGACGCCCGCCGGCCATCTCAGCAGCGCCGACCGCGACAGGCGCATCAGGGCGAGCCCGAAGCCCAGAACGACCCCGATGCTCATGCCGAGGACGCTCAGGACGATCGTGTAAGACGCGCCCTTTAGAAGAAGCGGCGCGGATTGGCGCAACAGATCGAGGCTGGTGTCCATCGGCTAGTGCGTGACGTCCATGCCAAACCACTGCTGCGAGATCGCGGCGAGCTTGCCGTTGGCGCGCAGGGCGTCGATGGCTTGATTGATCACGATCTTTAGGCCCGGGTCCTTTTTCATCGCCACGCCCGACCCTTGGGCGGCGAACGGCTGGCCGGAAGCCACGAATTCCGGCGAGGTCTTCACGAAGTCGGCGGCGACAAGACGATCGTTCAGTACCGCGTCGATACGGCCCGCGCGCAGGTCCTGGTACTTGGTCGGATCGTCGTCATAGGTCCGCACGTCCGCGCTGGGAACATTGGCGCGAACCCACTGCTCGTAGTTCGTGCCCAGCCCCACCCCGACCTTCTTGCCGGCAAGATCCTCCGGACCCGTCGGCGCAGGTTTGCCCTTCAACGCGATAATCTGGATGCCCGAGACGGTGTAGGGCTCGGAGAAGTCGTACTTGGCCTGACGGTCGGGGGTGATGGTGATCTGGTTGATCACCACGTCGACACGGCCCGATTCCAGAGAGCCCAGCAGGCCGGCGAACGGGGCCGGGCTGAACTCGACCTTCAGACCCAGCTGCTGGGCTAGCGCCTTGGCGAAATCGACCTCGAATCCGGCCAACTGACCGGACTTGTCCTGGAAGTTGAAGGGCGGATACGTCCCTTCCAGGCCCACGCGCAACTTGCCGGAGGCCTTGATCCGTTCCCAGCCGCTGGCGCCGTCATCGGGCTTCTTGCCGCAAGCGGCCAGCACGGCGAGGCCAAGGCCGGAGAGAACGGCGCGGCGGGCAGGGAATCGCATCGAACGGACCTTACGGCGAAACAGTCACGCGCATTTCTATACAGGCGCGCGCGCTCCGCTAGCCTGAACCTTGCCACGGCGAGGACGCGCCGTGGTCGATGGGTCGGGTTCAGCGCTTGCGGACGAACACCGTGCCCGCCGAATAACCCGCACCAAAGCTGCAGATCAGGCCCGTCTCGCCGGCGGCGAAGTCGTCATTGGCCGAGTGGAAGGCGATGATCGAGCCGGCCGAGCTGGTGTTGGCGTACTCGTCCAGAATGATGACGTTCTCGCCCGGCGCGGGATCCCGACCCAGCACCTTGCGACCGATCATCTCGTTCATGTTGATATTGGCTTGGTGCAGCCACAGCCGCTTGAGGCCGGTCGGGTCCACGCCCAGGTCCCTGGCGTGTTCGACGATCATTTCGCTGACCATCGGCACCACCTCGCGGAACACCTTGCGGCCTTCCTGGACGAAGAGCTTGTCCTTGGCCCCGATCCCCTCGGGCGCGGCGCGATTGAGGAAGCCGAAGTTGTTGCGGATGTTGTTCGAGAACTGGGTCTTCAGGCGCGTGCCGACGATCTCCCAGCCGCCCTGCGCCTGGTCGGCGTCCTCGATGATCACGGCCGTGGCGACGTCCCCGAAGATGAAGTGGCTGTCGCGGTCCTGGAAGTTGAGGTGCCCCGAGCAGATCTCGGGATTGACCATCAGCACCGCCTTGGCGCTGCCGCTGGTCACGAAGTCGGCGGCGGTCTTGATGCCGAAGGTCGCCGACGAGCAGGCGACGTTCATGTCGAAGGCGAAACCTTCGATGCCCAGCGCCTGCTGGACCTCGATGGCCATGGCCGGATAGGCGCGCTGCATGTTCGAAGCCGCGCAGATCACCGCGCCGATCTCGGACGCCGGTTTGCCCCAGCGCTCGATCGCCTGCTTGGCGGCTTCCACGGCCATTTCGGCGAGGATCGAGATTTCTTCGTTCGGACGTTCGGGAATGATCGGTCGCATGATCTCGGGATCGACGATCCCGCTCTTGTTCATCACGAAGCGCGACTTGATGCCCGAAGCTTTCTCAATGAACTCGGGCGAGGAGGGGGCGAGCGCAACCACCTCGCCGGCCGCGATGGCCTCTGCGTTGGCGGCGTTGAAGCGTTCGACAAAGGTGTTGAAGGCCTCGACCAGTTCGGCGTTCGAGATGCTGTGGGGTGGGGTGTACAGCCCCGTGGCGGCGATGACGGCTTGCGGCAAGACGACGGTCCCGATGATGCGCGCGGACCTCGCTCGAAGGAGAGACGGGTTCGCGTTCTGACGCTTGTTTGAGCCCGTAGATAGCACGGTTGGCGGCCTCGTCATCCACCCTCGGTCGGGCGATCGACACGCAATGGCCCCAAACGGGACCGTGAACCGCCGCATGGTCGCCGCGTTATGAGCCTAGCAGGGGATGGCTGAGTGGGCTGAAGAGTACGTGTAGAATTGGAGTACAAGAATGAAAACTCTCATCGCTGCTACCCTGGTCGCTGGTTCGGTTCTCGCGGCCCCGATGTTCGCACAGGCCCAGAGCTCGACTGACATCTATGGTTCGCTGAACTATGGTCAAACTCGGACGAAGGGCGCTGACACCGGCGCAATTCAAGGGCGGGTCGGCGCCAAGCTTACGCCTTATTTTGGCGTCGAGGGCGAGGTCGCTGGCGGCGTCGATAGCGACACGGTCTACACGCCCGGCGGTCCGGCCCGCGTGAAGATGCAGCATCAGGTCGCGGGCTATGCGGTCGGCTATCTTCCCGTGAACCCCAACCTGGATCTGACCGCCCGGGTCGGCTACGGCACGACCAAATTCAGCACCAACAACCCGGCCGCGACGCAGTTCGACGGCAGCCGTGACAGCTGGAACTATGGCGTCGGCGCCGAGTACAAGCTGGATGGCAAGAACGGTATCCGCGCCGACTGGACGAAGTCCGAGTACACCAAGAGCGACCTCAACTCGAACACGGTGTCTGTCGGCTACGTCCGTCACTTCTAACACCTGGGCGCCAAGGTTCTGAGCGTGGCGCGTCCTTAGGGGCGCGCCATTTTCTTTGGGCGCTTGACGACGATCCCTCGGTCGTCAATCTGAACGGCAATAAGTTACGGGGGGATGCGTCGGTCTTGGACAAGGCGCTAGTGATTCAGTTGGGCGGCTCACTCGTCGCCGTGGCGCTGCTGGTGGCGTTCGTTCGCTGGCTAGGCGTGGCCCGCCCCACGCCTCCGCTGGACGCCGCCTCGGCCAAGGCGCTGCTAGATGTCGAATTCCCCGATCATCGTCCCAAGGCCACCTGGATTGCTTCCGATGGCGCGGGCCTGATCGCGCGGGACGGAGAACTCGCGCTGGTCCTCTACAAGCGTGGCGACGGCTATGTCGCCCGCGACCTTCCGTGGAGCGCCGTGGCGTCTCTGAAGCCGACCGGCGGACGCGTAACAGTCCGGGTCTCCGACGCCCGTCCCACCTTTGCCGTCAGGGACGACGTCTGGCCGCCGAAAGAGCTCTCCTGATGCTGAAAGCCCCCTTTGACCCCGTCCAGCTGGCGATCCCGTTCTTCGTGCTGGCCATCATCCTGGAAATTCTGCTCGGCCGCTTCGGCAAGGCCAAGGCCAATTACGAGACGCGCGATACGGCCATGTCGCTCAGCATGGGCCTGGGCAGCACGATCGCTGGGGTGCTGTTCGGCGGCGTCGTGTTCGCCACCACCGTCTGGGTCTACCAGCACCGTCTGTTCACGATCCCGATGACGGCGGTCTGGGCCTGGGTCGCGGTCTTCTTCCTGGAGGACCTGACCTACTACTGGTTCCACCGTCTCGCGCACGAACGGCGGTTCTGGTGGGCGAGCCACGTCAACCACCACACCTCGACCCACTACAACCTGTCGACCGCCCTGCGGCAGACCTGGACCGGCGGCGTCGCCGGAACGTGGCTGCTTTGGCTGCCGCTGTCGTTCCTGGGCTTCCCGCCGGCCATGGTGGCGATCCAGAAGGGGATCAGCCTCGTCTACCAATTTTGGATCCACACCGAGGCGGTGGGGCGCATGCCGCGCTGGTTCGAGGCGGTGTTCAACACCCCCTCGCATCACCGCGTCCACCACGCGCGCAATCCGCGCTATCTGGACGCCAACTACGCGGGCATCCTGATCATCTGGGACCGGATGTTCGGCACCTTCATCCCCGAGGTCGACGAGGAGCCCTGCCGCTATGGCACGGTTAAGAACCTCGGCAACTTCAACCTGTTGCACAACGTCTTCCACGAGTGGGTCGGCATCGCCAAGGACGTCGCGAACTCAAAGTCGCCCAAGGAGGCGCTGGGCTATGTGTTCGGCCCGCCGGGCTGGAGCCCGGATGGGTCGCGCGACACCTCCCACACGCTCAAGGCCAAGTGGCGGGCGCGGGTGGAGGCTGAGTAGCGAGCGCCCCTGTCGGGGCGCTCGACCCGTCTAGGTTATTTCACCTCGGTGACAAACTGGTCGCGCGGGCGACGGACCTTCTGCAGGTTCACCAGCCAGTCGCCCTCGGCCTGACGATAGCCTAGCGGGGCAATCGTCACCGAGCGCAGTCCGCGCTCCCGGAGGCCGAGGATCTCGTCCAGAGCCTTGGGATCGAAACCTTCCATCGGGGTCGCATCGACGCCCTCAAAGGCCGCCTGAGCCAAGGCGAGGCCAAACGCGATGTAGGCCTGGCGGGCGGCGTGCTCGAAGTTCGTCTCGGCGTCGCGCTGCGGATAGGTCGACAGAAGCATCTGGCGATAGTTTTCCCAGCCTTCGTTCCGGAAACCACGCACCTCGTTGACGAGGTCGAACATATGGTTGATCCGCTCGGCGGTGTAGTTATCCCAAGCCGCGAAGACCAGCAGGTGCGAGCCGTCGGTGATGGGGCTCTGGTTCCAGCCGATAGCCTTGATCTTTTCGCGGACCTCGGCGTTTGTGAGGACGATGATCTCGAAGGGCTGCAGCCCGCTGGACGTCGGGGCCAATCGTGCAGCTTCCACGATCCGCTCGACCTTGTCCTCGGAGACGACCTTGGTCGGATCCATCTTCTTGGTGGCGTAGCGCCAGTTCAGTTTTTCAAGCAGCACAGGAAACCCTCGTTTGATCCGCGCGCAGCGGTGAGAGCCCGGATGTGGCGTCGCCGACCGAAATCGCAACCAGTACGGTTTCAAAAATTTGATGACGGCGTGTGGGCTGAGACCACAGATTGTCGATGACGACCCTTAGTCCCGCAGGAGTGGCAGCGAGAGCCCCGTCGCTTGCCGCGTCGCCAGCATCTCGCGGCGGAAACGGAACAGCTCCGCCGGGCGGCCGCCGGTTTCGGCGTCGAGGCGACCCAGGCCCTCGACCAGCTCCTCGCGCTCGACCACGCGGCGGAAGTTCTGCTTGTGCAGCGGCACGCCGGCGATGGCTTCGACCGTGCGCTGCAGGGTCGAGAGGGTGAACTCCTCCGGCGTCAGCTCGAACACCACGGGGCGGTACTTGATCTTGCCGCGGAGGCGCGACAGGCCGGTGGCCAGGATCCGCCGGTGGTCCGAAATCATCGGCTCGCCCAAGGCCGCCGAAAGCGCCGCAGGTTCGGCGGGATCCTGGCCGTCGGCGCGGGCGCGGTCGCGGGCGGCTTCGGGCGCCAGGCCCGCCTCGTAGAGCAGCTCGTAGCGCTCCAGCACCCGTTCCTCGTTCCAGGGCGCGCCGTCCAGGGCGAAGGCCAGGCGCGCGCGAGACCATTTGCCGGCGTCGTCGGCGGCCCAGCGTTTCAGGGCCGGGGCGATGGCGTCGTCGAGCAGGGCAGGGCGGCCGGCGCGCCAGTCCTCCCAGGGAAAGAACCGGGTCCAGGGGGCCCAGGCGGTGTCGGGCGCGTCGGTGTCGACCGCCTTGGGCGTCAGGCCCAGGTAGCCGACCGAAACCACGCGAGCGGCGCCGGCCCCCACCTCGGCGCGCGGCGCGTCACGGCCCTTGTCGCCGAAGGTGTAGAGCTGTTCGACATAGCCCAGCTGGAAACGGGTCTGCTGGGTCACGAAGGCGCGCAGGCCCAGCTCAAAGGTTCGGTGCGCCTCGGGATCGAAAGGACCGAAGGGCAGGCCGGACAGCGGGGAGGCGATATCGGTGACGGCGTCATGCGGCCGAACGGTCAGCACAACGGCCTCGCCGTCGCGGATCGCCACGACCACCGCTGACAGACCGATGACGACCGCCGTGTTCATCGCGCCCCGCTACTCGGTTTCAAACGCCGCGTCGGGCGCAGACTCATAGCCCGCTGCGCGCGACAGCACATGGAAGCGCTGAACATAGCGCGCCTGGGCCTCGAAGGGCGCCAGGGGCGTGATCTGCAGATCATACCCCGCCGGCGGAGCGCCGAAGATCGTCAGGGACTCGGCGCGCTCGAAGCCCGCCAGCTGGGTGGCTTCGAAGAAGGCGCAGGCGCGGTCGGCTTGCTTGATCAGCTTCTTGATCGGGGCGGGGGTCTTTACCGGCAGGCCGAAGCGGATGTGGATCGCGTCTTCCAGCCGGGTCTCAAAATCCTTGTAGCTGACGCCCAGCGCCGCCTTGAACGGGCTGATCATGTCGCCTATCACATACTCGCTGGCGTCGTGCAGTAGCGCCGCGAGGCGCCATCGCGGCTCCAGATCCGGCTTCATGTGCGCGGCGATCTCTTCGACCACAAGGCTGTGCTGGGCCACCGAAAAGCCATGCTCGCCCACGGTCTGTCCGTTCCAGCGCGCGACGCGCGCCAGACCATGGGCGATGTCCTCGATCTCGATATCCATCGGCGACGGGTCGAGCAGGTCGAGCCGACGTCCGGAGAGCATTCTCTGCCATGCACGGGGCGGTCCGCCCCTTTGCAGCCCTTTGGCCACGCGTTCGTTCCTTGTGATGAAGTCGGTTGACTGGCGCATCGGTTGCGAAAGATCAATGAGCGGTTCGCCGTCATCTGTGGAAATGCCCTCAAAAGGGAGTTCGATCATGAGTTGGGCGAGAATCATGGTTCCGCTGGCCGGAACCCCGAACGACCAAGGCGTCCTGACCTCCGCCGCGACCCTCGCGACGGCCTTCAAGGCTGAACTGGCCTGTGTCCATGCGCCCGCCGACATGGCGGACCTGATGCCTTGGATGGGCGAGGGCTTCATGGGCGGCGTGCAGGTTACGGCGCTGGAAAGCCTCAAGGAAGCGGCTCAAGAGGGCGCGAAGGCGGTTGGCAAGCTGGCTGCGGACCTCGGCTATGGCCGCACGCGCGTCATCACCCTGGAATCGCCGGTCTGGGCGGGCCTGGCGATGGAGGGGCGCCTGTCCGACGTCATCGTGTTCGATGATGCGTCGGCGCGCGGCAAGGGGCCGCTGGCCGAAGCGTTCCAGCAACTGGTCGCTGACGAGCAAAGGCCCACCTTGGTCGCCCGGCCGGGCTTCCGGACAGATGGCGTCGCTCTTGTGGCCTGGGACGGCGGCAAGGAAGCCAGCCGGGCGGTCCGCACCGCGCTGCCGCTGCTTGAGAAGGCCAGCGCCGTCATCGTGGCCGGCGCGCCCGCCGCCTCGTCGCGCGCGTTCGAACTTGGTCGTTTGGTCGACTTCCTTGCCGCGCGAGGGGTGACGGCCCGCGCGCGGACGCTGGAAGGAAGCAGCGACGCCGCCTCGCTTCTATTAGGCGCGGCCAAGGACGTGAACGCGAACCTCCTGGTCGCCGGCGCGTTCGGTCACCCGAGGTTGCAGGAGTTCATTTTTGGCGGGACAACCCGAACGTTACTCGGCAGCGAAGGGCCGTCCTTGTTCCTGTCGCACTAGACGTCTGAAAGACTAGAAGAAAAGGGAGGCTGGATGTCCTTATCCCGCATCGTCATGCGCCTGGCGCGTAACCCAGGCACCGAGTTCGCCGGCGGCGACGACCATCGCGGCTACGCTCTGACGGCGCCGCTCACCGCCGACGGTCACATCGACGAGGGTGAGTACGCCAAGGTCAAGGCGTCCTGCAGCGTGCGACGCTTCGCGCCTGCCGAGGACGCGGTCGATGGCCGGCTGAACAAGCGTGGTCAGCGCTGGTTCTTCGACTACGACGCCGCGGAAGAGTCGGACGACGAGCCATTGCATCGCCTGGGCGAGCATCGGTTCGCGCTGGGTGAATATGTCACCGTCACCGATGAGGACGGTCGACCGCTGACTTACAAGGTCATGGAAGTCACGCCGCTCTGATAGGCGGCGTAGGCGTTGGCTTTATCATCCCGGCCGGGTGGTTGCCCGGCCGGGATTTGGCTTTCCCGTCAGCCGCCGACGTTGTGGCGGACCAGCGCCTTCATGTCCTTGAACAGGTCATGATCGTCGGTGTTGCGGTTCTTGGCCTTGACCACGGCCACGGCCAAAGGACCGCCCTTGGGGCCGCGCGCTTCATAGCCGGCCAGGCGATAGCCCTTAGGCGCCTTGTCGTTGGCGAGGATCAGGGTCGAGCGGACCGCGTCGCCGCCCTTCTGAGCGCGGATTTCCGCCCCGTTGTCATTGGCCTTGATCGTGACGTCGCCTTCGTGGTCGTCGTTGGCAGCGACATTGACCGACGCCTGGCCGCCTTCGCTCTTGATGTTGACGTTCTTGTTGACCTTCACTTCGGCCGCGCCGCCATCGCTGTTGATGGTCAGATGGCCGATCCGGATGTCGGCGCTGTCGCCGTGGGCGTCGATATTGATGCCCGGCAGATGGATGCTGGTCTTGTTCTTGCCATCCTTGGTCTCGGGCGGGACCGGCGGGGCGGGGGGCGTGGGCATCACGCCCTTGAGTTCCGCCTCGATCGGAGCCAGCGCCGCTTCGGCGTCTCCACCGTTCAAACGAATAAGACGCAGATCAACCGTCCCTTCGCTGGAGGTGTAGGTGCAGGACTGGCCGTCCGGCGCGGCGCTCAAGCGAGTCAGGCCGCCTTGTCGTTCGGGACAGTCCAGCCGCTCGATGGCGCGCACGGGCTCCCTGCCCAGGCGCCGCTCTGCCCTGTGGTCCTTGTCCGGCGCGCCGGGCTGGCAGGCGGTCAATGCGCTGGCGCCCACGCCAACCAGCAGCGCGGCGACCAGCCATTTCGAATGACGCATGGTGTTCCTTTGGCCTTCCCTTGAAGCCTGGACGTTGGTCGCGCGTATAGCGTGCGTCCAGTGAATTCCCGGTAACGGCCATTTCGTCGCAGGCTGGACTACTGCCCAGGACGACCGCCGGAACCTTCCCGACGCGCCAGGAACGCCAGGCGTTCGAACAGGTGAACGTCCTGCTCGTTCTTCAGCAAGGCCCCATGCAGCGGCGGGATCAGCTTGGTGGGGTCTTTTTCGCGCAGGATCGTCTCGTCGATGTCCTCGACCAGCAACAGCTTCAGCCAGTCCAGCAATTCCGAGGTGGAAGGCTTCTTCTTCAGACCGGGCACCTTGCGCATGTCGTAGAAGATGCGCAGCGCCTCGGCGACGAGCTTCTGCTTGATGCCCGGGAAGTGGACGTCGACGATGGCCTGCATCGTCTCGGCTTCCGGGAAGCGGATGTAGTGGAAGAAGCAGCGGCGAAGGAACGCGTCAGGCAGTTCCTTCTCATTGTTCGAGGTGATGATCATCACCGGCCGCACCTTGGCCTTGATGGTCTCGCCGGTCTCGTAGACGAAGAACTCCATGCGATCGAGCTCCTGCAGGAGGTCGTTCGGGAACTCGATATCGGCCTTGTCGATCTCGTCGATCAGCAGCACGGGGCGGACTTCGCTCTCGAAAGCTTCCCAGAGCTTGCCCTTCTTGATGTAGTTCTTGACGTCCTTGACGCGCTCGTCGCCCAGTTGGCTGTCGCGCAGGCGGGTGACGGCGTCGTACTCGTAGAGGCCTTGCTGGGCCTTGGTCGTCGACTTGATGTGCCAGGTGATTAGCGGCGCGCCCATCGCCTTGGCGACTTCATAGGCCAGGACCGTCTTGCCGGTGCCGGGCTCGCCCTTGATCAGCAAAGGACGTTCAAGAGCGACCGCAGCGTTGACCGCGACCTTCAGGTCGTCGGTGGCCACATAGTCGGAAGTGCCTTCGAAGCGCTGGCTCATGCCTATCTCCGCCGGAATCGGATCCGGTTCGAACAGTTGTTCAAATTGAGCGGATCAAACTACCGGCGCTTGCGCTGTTGGCAAGGGTGTCGGTGCGGAAGGCGTTGTCAGGCGGCTTGGTGAACTTGGGACGGGATTTCGAAACCCTTGCCGCGCAAGCGCTCGGCCATGGCCTCTCGGCGCACCGCCCAGTCGCATGACAACAGGCCCAGGCCAACCACATCAACCTCGTGGCCCTGCTTCATCACATGTTGCCGGAAGAGAGCTTCGCGCTGGAAACCGTACAGTTCATGCAGCCGCCAGACGCTCTCGTTCGAGATCAGGACCTCGCACCAAAGTTTGTTCAGGCCCAGTTGGCCGAACACGTACTCGATGATCTGAAACTCGACGAACGAGCCGACGCCCAGACCGCGCACTTTGGGGCTCGCCAGATAGTAGGCCCAGGCGCAGCGACGGTGGGCGAAGTCGATATCGGCCAGGTTAGCCAGTCCGACCGGCTCGCCATCCGCCTCGATAACCCAGTAGCGACGGCGGGGATCGTGCCGCGCCACATCGAACCAGTGATCGTGCTCCTCGTGGCCGATCTTGTGGTCGGAGTACATGTAGGCGGAAACGTCGGGACTGTTGCGCCACGCCAGAAGCCGTTCGCGATCCCCTTCAACAACCTCGCGCAATCGCACCGTGACCATGTCCATCACTCCAGCCTTCGCGCCGCAGACGGCGCGTCCGGGGCTTAGGTCTGGACTCGCGCCTTCAAGTGCGGATGTGGAACCGCCGAGAGGATATCCCGACCGGGCTCCAGTCTGAGGGCTTGGACGACGGGGGCATTGATCCGCCTCAAGCCAGGCGGGCGGTCAGGATGCGGCCAAATCGCGCAGAGCCTCGGCCACGCGGCCCATGGTCGGCTCCCAGACCCCGTACTGCTCGGTGACGAAGCAGCGCACGCTCGGATACCAGGGATAGTAGTCAGTCCCCAGGCGGGTCCAGGACGACGCGCCGGTGAGCATAAAGATCGGCGTGCCTACGGCGCCGGCCAGGTTGATGGTGGCGTTCGAGAAGCCAATGACCAGATCGACCGCCGCGCACAGCGCCGCGACGTCGTCGAGGTCGGCTTTCAGATCGATGCCTTCCGGCTGCCAGATTTCGACGCCCAGCTCCTGCTTGGCGAAGGCGATCTCTTCGTCGCAGTCGCCATACTGCAGGTTCACGAACACCACACCTGGCGTGTGGAGAACCGGCTCCCACAGGTGGAACGGCGAAAACTGCCGCGCGCGTTCAGCGTTAAGCTTGAGGCTTTTCCAGAGAAGGCCGACCTTGGGGCCGGGACCAAGCTTTTCGAGTTGCGCCTTCCAGTGCGCCACCCGGGCCGGATCCGGCTGAAGGAAGGCCGGCCGTTTGGGAAACGCCTCGGCCGAGGGGCGCAGGCTGGGCAGGAAATCGCCGATCGCCGCCCAGTAGTCGAAGCGATCCCAATTCTCGATATGCGGCGCGGCCCTGAAGACTCTGCCTTCGTAAGCCACCGTGCGGTGCGCCGTCACCTCGACGTTCGGGAACGATCGGGCGAACAGGGGCGCCAAGCGACGCTCGACCGCAAGCGACAGGAAGCCGTCCGGACCCAAGGCCTCGACGATATCTGGCAGCATGTTGGCGAACATCACCTCGTCGCCCAGGCCCTGTTCGGTCGTGATCATCAGGGACTTGCCCTTCAGATCCTGGCCCGACCACCGAACGCCGGGAATCTGGAAGCGCGGCGCGTCGGTCAGGGCCGGCGAGAAGCGCGATTCGTAAGCGTCCCAGCCCTCGGACACGCGCCCCAGAGCCAACAGGATCGTCGCGCGGGCGAACTGCATCATCGCAAGGTCTTCGGGCGACCCGGGATTGCGCATCGCCGCTTCGCAATCGACGAGCGCGCTCTCGATGTCGCCGAGGTCCAGCTTGGCGAAGGCGCGGTTGTGGTAGGCCTTGGAGAAGTCCGGCGCGAGGCGAAGCGCCTCGTCGAAGAAGACAATGGAGCCCGCGCCATCCCCGATGTTGCAAAGAACCGTGCCAAGCGTGTTCCACAAAACTGGCGCTTCGGGATTGGCGTTCAGTGCGGCCTTCAGGACTTCGATGGCCTCGCTTTCGCGGTTCAATTCGCGGAGCGCGCAGGCCAGGTTGTTGGCGCCCTCGACGTCGTCGGGCCGTGAGAGTCGGTAATGCGCGAAGAACTTGGCCGCCAACTCGGGCATATTCATGCGGAAGGCCAGGCGGCCCAGATCGCCCGCCACCGGGCCGTGGTCCGGCAGCAAGGTCAGCGCGGCTTCATAGGCGCGAAGAGAGGAGGCGAAGTCGCCGGTCTTCTCGCGGGCGATCGCCAGGATGTGCCAGGCCAGACCCAGGCGCTCGTCCTTTTCCAACAGCTTCAGCGCCAGCTTGTCGGCCTTGGCGTAGTCCTGCAACTGCACGGCCTGGATCGCGCGCCCCAAGGCCTTGGCGTTCTCGACGTTCTTGGTCCCCTGGGCGGCGCGGTTAAGCCGGTCCAGCGCCTCGGCTGAGGCCGAGTCGCCCATCGCGTTGGCGATGACGCTCGGATGGATCCCGGAGACGCCGACATCGGCTTGGGCGAGGGCGCTTGCCGAGGATTCCAGGGCGCTTTTGCGGGACATGGCGGTAGCCTTAGACTTTGCTGTTAACCATGTTTTGAGGCCCTATGCTTAACTGAGTCCTAAGCTGCGTCTCATGGTCGCACCGGCGGTCGCCGGGAGCGGCAAGATGGCGTTAACACGTGTTCGCCTAGCGTGCCGCTTAACCCGTCGTCATCGGCGGATTTGGGCTCGCGGCGTCAACAAAAGGAACGGCATCCAGTGCCTTTGAAGCTGTCGCTGAAGCCCGGAGAAAAGTTCGTTCTCAACGGCGCCGTGGTCCAGAACGGAGATCGGCGCGGGGTTCTGGTTCTCCAGAACAAGGCCTCCGTCCTTCGCGAGAAGGACATCATGCAGCCGGATCAGGTGACGACGCCCGCGCGTCACATCTATTTCCCGGTGATGATGATGTATCTCGACGAGAGCGGCGCTGAGAAGTTTTACGAGGAATTCGCTACGCGCCTTAACGAATTTATGGGTGTTGTGCGTAATCCTGTGGTCCTTCAGGACTGCATCGCCATTTCGAAGCACGTGATGGCGCGAGAATACTACAAGGCTCTAATGCTGAGCCGGAAGCTTATCGAGTACGAAGACGAGAGGTTGGGGCATGTCTCTTCGGGCGTATCAGCAGGCGGCGACGCGGGCTGAGAATCCCCGTGAAATGGAGTACCGCCTGTTCGGGCAGGTGACGCGCGCCCTGTTGGATGCGTCGCAGGCCCCGGCGGACGACATCGCCACGCGGATCGATGCGCTGGACTGGAACCGCAAGGTCTGGTCTGCGCTTGCGACCGATTGCGCGCTCCCGGAAAACCAGCTCCCAATGGAGCTGCGCGCCAGCATCATTTCGCTCAGCCTCTGGGTCGGTCGGCACTCCAGCGCGGTGATGCGCAAGGAGGAGGATTTCGAGCCCCTGATCGAAATCAACCGGATGATCATGCAGGGCTTGGCGGGGCGCGCCGACGCGTCCTGATTCCCCTATTTGTGCAAGACTGAAGCTCTTGCCTACCAGTTCTGGAAAAACCTGCCGCCCGGCGAATGTTGCATTCGTCGGGCGGTTTCGTTTTGAGCTCAAGTATCCTTAAAAGCTCAATAAAAACAGCATTATAGCGATTTTCCGCGATCGGCGTCGAACTGGCCCGCCGCTTGCGATGGTTCGCGCGGGCAAAACGCCAGCCCGGCAATACGCCGGACAAATCCCACCAAAACGGTAGGTATCAAATGCTGAACTCGATCAACACCAATCCTGGTGCGCTGCTGGCGCTCCAGAACCTGAACGCAACTAACACGGAGCTCGCCGCCACTCAGGGCCGTATTAACACCGGCAAGAAGATCGCTAACGCCAAGGACAACGGCGCGATCTGGTCGATGGCCAAAATGCAAAGCGCAAACGCTTCGTCCCTGAATGCGGTGAAGGACTCCCTCCAACGCGGTCAGTCGACGATCGATGTGGCGCTTGCTGCTGGCGACACCATCACCGATCTGCTCACGAAGATGAAGGAAAAGGCTCTGGCCGCTTCCGACACCTCGCTGAACACCGCCTCGTTCAACGCCCTCAAGGCGGACTTCGAGTCTCTGCGCGACCAAATTGCCAAGGCCGCGTCGAACGCGAAGTTCAATGGTGTCAGCCTCGCCGACGGCAGCACCACGAAGCTTGCTTTCCTGTCCAACGAAGACGGCAGCAACTTCACGGTGACCGCCCAGACCCTGTCCCTCACCGGGATTGGTCTGACGGCGGCGTCGACCTTCACCGATGCCGCTACGGCCAAGACCATGATCGCGACGATCACGACCTCGTTGCAGACGGCCACGAACAAGCTGTCGTCTCTGGGTACGTCCTCTGTCGGTCTGGATACGCACCTGACCTTCGTGGGCAAGCTGCAGGACAGCCTGGACGCCGGTGTCGGCAACCTGGTCGATGCGGACCTGGCGAAGGAAAGCGCCAAGCTCCAGTCGCTGCAAACCAAGCAGCAGCTGGGTGTTCAAGCGCTTTCGATCGCCAATCAGACGCCGCAGTCGATCCTGTCGCTGTTCAAGGGGTGATCCCGATACGCCGGACGGCCGTCAAAAGCCGTCCGGCGCCTCTTTCCTGCTGGGTGCGCATTTAGTGCCCGGCAAAATTTTCCCATGACGAAAGGCTCCCGGCAGAAAGTGCCGGGGGCCTTCGTCGTTAATGGAACAATAACGTATATTTTTCAGCGCTTTAGCTCCGGTCCGTCGCTGGGCAGAATTGGCCCGGCAATTGCTACGGGTCCTTCCGAGCAAAATGCTCCCGGCAGCCAAAATGGCGTCGGACACCTTGAAAAGGACTCTTTCGTTATGGCGCTGAACAGCATCAATACGAACTCGGGCGCTCTGATCGCCCTGCAAAACCTGAACTCGACGAACTCCGAGCTGACGACCGTTCAGCAGCGGATCAACACCGGCAAGAAGATCGCCACCGCCAAGGACAATGGCGCGATCTGGGCGACCGCGAAGAACCAGTCGGCCACCGCCTCCAGCCTGAACTCGGTCAAGGACTCGCTGCAGCGTGGCCAGTCGACGATCGACGTCGCGCTCGCCGCCGGCGACACCATCACCGACCTGCTCGGCAAGATGAAGGAAAAGGCCCTGGCCGCTTCCGACACCTCGCTGAACACCGCTTCTTTCAACGCCCTGAAGGCCGACTTCGAGTCGCTGCGCGACCAGATCGAGAAGGCCGCGACGAACGCCAAGTTCAACGGCGTCAGCATCGCTGACGGTTCGACCACCAAGCTGACCTTCCTGGCCAACTCGGACGGCACCGGCTTCACCGTCAACGCTAAGACCATCTCGCTGGCGGGCATTGGCCTGACGACCGGCTCGACCTTCGCGACCGCGGCGGCCGCCAAGACGATGATCGGCACCATTGATACGGCGCTGCAGACGGCCACCAACAAGCTGGCTTCGCTGGGCACCAGCTCTGTCGGTCTCGACACCCACCTGACCTTCGTCGGCAAGCTGCAAGACAGCCTGGACGCCGGCGTGGGCAATCTGGTGGACGCCGATCTGGCCAAGGAAAGCGCCAAGCTGCAGTCGCTGCAAACCAAGCAGCAGCTGGGCGTGCAGGCGCTGTCGATCGCGAACCAATCGTCGTCGTCGATCCTGAGCCTGTTCCGCTAAGGGGCAGGGACGGAGGCGGGCTCTTCGGCCCGCCTCCGCCTTTTCCGGTTCGGTTGCGGGACCAACCTCAACAGAAAAGGAGGGCCGACCGATAAAAGTCGGCGTTTAGCAAATGGAACCCAAAGCCGCATTGTCGGCCATCAAGGACTACGTCGCTCCCGTTTCCCCGCCCAACGCCCCGGAGGCTTCCGAGGGCGCTAAAGCCGTTGTGGGACAGGTCTTCCAGGCCGTTGAAGCTGAGGCCGCACGGACGACTGAGGCCGCTCAAAAGGCCGAGCCGGCCAAGCCGGTCGATGATGGTCCTCAGCTTGGTGACCTAAGGCTCGTCATCGAGCATGACGAAGCCTCTGGCGAATTTGTCTATAAGACCGTCGATCGCCGCACGGGGGAAACCCTTCAGCAGTTCCCGCGAGAGGAAGTGCTGCGGATGCGGGATGGCGCGGATTACGAAAGCGGGGACGTTTTCGACGGGCAGGCCTGAGGCTGTCGCGCCTGACCTAGCCGCCGATGCGACGTCAGGTCGCGGCGGTTAATGCGCATGGTTTATTTCTGTTAACCATAATCTTACTTTCTGGCCTCAATTCTGGCGGCGACCGGATCGCACGCCGAATCGCGCGCGATCGCAACCAACGGCAAAATCGCCGATCGGAGGCCGCGCATGACGCTGAGCGTCAACACGAACCAGCCCGCGCTGATCGCGCTGCAGAATCTCAATCGCACCAACGACGACATGCAGGCGGTGCAGACCCGTATCAACACGGGCGAGTCCATCTCCACCGCCAAGGACAACGCCGCCGTCTGGTCGATCGCTCAATCGCAGCGCGCCGACATGAGCGCGCTGGGCGCCGTCAAGATGAGCCTGGATCGCGCGACCTCGATCGCTGACGTGGCCCTTGCGGCCGGCGAGTCGGTTTCCGACCTGCTCAAACTGATGCGCGAAAAGGTGGTGGCCGCGAAGGACAGCTCGCTGACCACGACGTCGCGTCAGGCTCTGAACGCCGACTTCCAGGGGCTCATCAAGAACCTAGCTCAGGTGATCCGAAGCGCGACGTTTGACGGCGCAAACCTGCTGGACGGCAGTCAGGCCGCCGATATGACGTTCCTCGCGGACGCCGACGCCGGCCAGTCGATCACTCTGACTCTCCAGAACCTCTCGCTGGGCGGGACGATCAACACCCTCACCGCCACCGACGATATTCTCGACACGACCAACGCCGGAGCGGTCCTGACGCGACTCGATGCGACCTTGAGCGCGGTGAACCAGGCGGTCGGCAACATCGGCACCCAGGCCAAGCAGATTGACGCTCATAATACGTTCGTCTCGAAGCTGAACGACGTGCTCGAGACCGGTGTCGGCAACCTTGTGGACGCCGACCTAGCCAAAGAAAGCGCGCGTCTGCAGGCGCTGCAGGTCAAGCAGCAACTCGGCGCGCAGGCCCTGTCGATCGCCAACGGCGCGCCGCAGATCATCCTGTCGCTGTTCAAGGGGCAGTAGCGTTAGGTCCTGTCACGTCCAGGGTTTAAGCTGGCGCTGGGCGAACCGGGGATTCGGCTACGGGCATGATCGAACTGCGCGACTTGTTGGACGAGGACGAAGCGCTCCTCTTTCAGTGGCGATCCGAGCCCGAGGTCGACCGTTGGATGTCCGACGCCGATCTTCCGAGCCGGGAAGCCCACGCCGCTTGGTTCCGGGCGCTGAAGCTCGATCCCGACATGCGGGGCTGGATGATCACGCGCGGCGGAGTCCCTATGGGGCTGCTGACGCTGACGGGTCTGACTAGCCATCATCGGCGCGCCAGTTGGAACTGGTTCCTGGGGTCGGCTGAAGCGCGGGGCAGGGGCGTGGGGCGCGCCGCTCAGGTGCTTGGACTGGATCGCGCCTTCCTCGATCTTGGATTGCACAAAGTCTTCGCCGAGGTGATGGCGGACAATGACGCGGCGCTGAAAGCGCAGTCCGCAGCAGGCTTCAGACGTGAAGGCTATCTACGCGGCCACGTCCTGAAAGACGGCCGTCCCTGCGACGTGGTCTTGCTCGGGATCCTCGCGTCCGAGTGGGGCGAACTCCGCGAAGAGGCCCGCCGGGCGCTTTCCGACGCTCACCTTATCGCCGGTTAATCTCAGGCCTTAACGAGTCGTCAGCGATCGTCCGGCAAAGGTATTTTCGGGGTGAATTGCGCCCCGACCGAGATTCGCCGTGATCACTTTCGATACCAGCGCGCTGATCAGCTACTATCAGGCCCGTTCGGGCCTGACGGGCGCTGGCGCGTCGGGTGTCTCGACTGCGTCGACGAAATCAAAGGCTGTGGTGCCCAACGCGCCCTGGCTGAGCAACGCCTCGCCGCCGGCTAGCGACCTTGTCCGCTCGGCCCTCAATGGTCGCAAGTTCATCGATGAGGGCGCCAATACCTCCGCCCTGAAGGGCGTGAGCCCCGACTACAAGAAACTGTTCGCCACGTACCAGGCGTTGAACACGCTCTCTGCCCTCGCTGCGCGGGCCGGCGAGAAGGGTGTCACCGACGGGGAGGTGTCTCGCCTGCAGACGGCCCTGACGAAGGGGCTCGGCGAGATCAGCGGCTATGTGCAGAATTTGTCGCTGGACCAGATGCGCCTGACGACGGGCGCGGTCATGACCAGCGACAAGGGCGCCGTCGGTGTCCCCAAGGCGACCTACAGCTATACGACCGACACCCTTTATTCGGGGCAGATCGATGACGAGGTTCCCAAGTTCAAGGGGAACGTCTCGTTCGATGTTTCGGTGAAGAGCTTCGGCGTCACGTCGACGGTGACCATGGACCTGTCGGAAATGGGCGCGACGCCGCGGACGATGTCCAACGTCGTCAGCTACATGAACGGCAAGATGAAGGCGGCGGGCTTCAACACCGACTTCTCGGTCCAGCGCACGGTGGGCGAGGAGCGCACTGTCCAGGTCAATGGCAAGCCCGTGAAGTTGCCGGCCACGGGTGATGATTTCGCGCTGCGGGTCAACGGCGACTCCGTCGAGCAGCTGACGTTCAGCGCGCCGACCACCGCGCCAGCCGTCTATGTGACGACCCGGGCCGGAGACCCGAATCCCGACAAGAAGGCCGAAACCGACGACGGCGTCTTCGAAACGACCCTGACCAAGTACAGCGCGGCTGGAAGCGCTGGCGGGCCTGGCGCCGGCGCGCCGGGCGGCAAGGTGTTCAGCGAGACGTTGCAGGGCACCATTTCCAGTGTCCGCAAATCGGTGACGGGCGCCGACGGTTCGATCTACATGCTGGCGGATGTCGCCACCGCCGTCGACGGCAAGACCGACATCAATGGTCAACCGATCAAGGGCGACAGCGACGTCGCGCTGCTCAAGTACGATAGCGCCGGGCACCTGCTGTACGCCCGATCGCTGGGCGCGACCGACAACGCCAGCGGCCTGTCCCTGGCCGTCGCCGATGACGGCAGCGTGGCCGTGGCCGGTTCGGTCAGCGGCCGTCTGCAAGGCGCGGTCAACGGGCCAATCAACAACAGCGACAGCTCGACCACGACCGACAGCTTCGTCACGCGCTACGACGCCAAGGGCGACGAGCAGTGGACCGTCCGTCGCGGCGGCCTGCAGGAAGACGAGGCCACGGCCCTGGCGTTCGGCGCCAACGGCATTCTTTACGTGGGCGGCCGCAGCAAGTCGGATCTGCCTGGCGCTGTGGGGACCGACCCCGCCGGCGGCTGGGACGCTTATCTTTCCGCCTTCGCCACCGACGCCGGCGGCAAGCCTAAGGCCCTCTTCACCCAGAAATTCGGCACCGCCGAGAACGACTCCGTCTCCGACATCGTCGTCAATGGCTCGCAGGTCATCGTCGGCTCCAAGGAGAACGGCGAGGCGATGCTGCGCAGCTTCCAGGTCAGTCCGTCGGTCGTCACCGAGAACGTGACCCAGCTGAACCAATACGGCGCCTACGAGAGCGTGCCGGTCACCTATACCAAGACCGCTACGATCACGGCGGGCGCGACTCGGGACCTGGGTTCGCTGAAGGGCGGCGAGATCGTCGGGCTGAAGATCGACGGCGGCCAGCTCTATGTTGGCGGCTATACCGCCAACAACCTGATGTCGATCGGCGGCGCCACCACCGCATCGTCGGGCGGCATGGACGCCTTCGTCGGTCGGATGTCGCTCGACATTTCGGATACCGGCAGCGACACCCTGACCTACTACGGCGGGACCGGCGATGACACGGTCACGGGCTTCGCGGTGTCAAACGGCAAGGCCTGGCTGGTCGGCGCCGCGGGCAAGAACCTCGATGGCGAGGAGACGGTGGGGACCAAGGACGGCTATGTCGCCCAGGTCAATGTCGGCACCGGCGCTGTCGATTGGAGCCAGCGCGTCACCGGCAAGGACGGCTACGCGACGCCCACATCGGTCGCCGTATCGGCCTCGGGAGCCTCGGCGCTGGACGCCTTGGGCCTTCCTAGCGGCAGGATGGATTTCAGCCAGTCGAACCGGATCGTTTCGGCGACCTCGGCGCGCGCGGGTGACACCTTCCAGATCCGCACGCGTGAACGCGGCGCGCTGACGACGATCACGATCGACGCCAACGACACCCTCGAAACCCTGGCCGACAAGATCAAGCGCGCTTCGGGTTTCCGGGCCAAGGTCGAGACGGCCTCCAATGGCAATAGTCGCGTTCTGAAGATCAGCCCCGCCTCGAACAACGCCACGATCGAAATCGTGCCGGGCAAGGGCGGGACCGATGTTCTGCGGTCGCTGGGCTTGGCCGGGGGCGTGGTGCGCGCGACCAAGACCGAAGACGGCAAGACGGTCTCGGCTGATGGCAGCGGGCCGGTCTACGGGCTGCAGTTGCCGCCTGAACTGGACTTGACCACCGAGGCTGGGCGCAAGAACGCCAACATGGTGATCACGCGCGCGATGTCGCAGGTTCGTTCGGCTTACCGCGAGATCGCCGACACTGCTCTGGGCGTAAAGAACAACAACGCGTCCAGCTCGGGAAAGACGGGCGGCACGGTTCCGACCTATCTGAAGAACCAGGTCGCCAACTATCAGGCGGCGCTCAATCGTCTGACGGGCGGCTAAGCTGTCCTTTTCCATGGCCGCCAAGCTTGAAAGCGTCATCGGCGCGTCGTAGCCAAGAGGCATGGACTTTCTGAAAGATCGACGGATCATCCTGGGCGGCGGCGCGGCGCTGGCGCTCGTGGCCGGCCTTGGCATCGCCGTGGCCCTGATGTCGGGTCATGACAAGAAGCCCGCTGAAGAGCCTCCGGCCTCGCGGGCAGGTCTGATCGTGGAGACGGGCCGCGCCGACGACACCAAGCTTGATCCCGCCCGTCCGCTGCGCTGCTTCGTGGGCGGCGCGTTCGTCGGCGAGATCACCCTGGCCGAATGCGCCAAGAAGAACGGCGTGGCCACCGGCGCGCTCGACGTCGGCGTCGACGAGACCGGCGCCCTGGCGGCCGCTGACCAGGCCGGCATGGTTTTGACTCCCCTGCCGCCTGTTCCGACAGCCGTTCCAGCGCCGGCTGCGACGCCGGCGCCAGCCGCGACGCCAACCACGCCGACGGCCGCCTCGGCCACCGCGCCGCTCGCTGCCTGTTGGCGCTACGCCAGCAACGAGTGGCGTCGCCTGCCGGGCGAAATCACCCTGAACGCCTGCGCCCAGCAGCTTTTCGGCGGGCGCTGCGAGAAGGCGGGCGGCGCGACCTACGGCCGGTGGGGCGAGGAGACGCTTCGCCTAGTCCCGGGGCGTGTCGAGATCTCGTCGGACAACCGCAGCTTCCATACCGCGTTCGAGCAGTCGCCGAACTGCTCTATTCCCAACGCCGGATAGGTTTATAGGTGTAGGCCATGAAAAAGACCGTCCTCGCCGCCGCCGTTCTCGCCGCCTCGGGCCTCGTCCTCGCTGGTTGCGAGAAGCAGACCAAGGCGCCGTTTGAGCAGGGCGTCTGCTTCCATGTCGCGACCAACAAGGACAAGACGCTGCGCTTCAATCCGGTCAGCCGGAATGTGCCTCAGCTGGAAGAGTGCGCGGCGACGCTCGAGGGCATGCGTATGCGCTTCGTGCGCCTGGGCCAGTCCAACAGCCGCAGCATGGTCGGTGCATACCAGGGATCCTTCATCTTCATCGAGAAGGAAGGCATCTATGTGGGCCAGACCTACGAAGGCCCGCGCTTCATGTCGCTGGTGCGGACCGGCGACGGCCGCTTGGCCGTGCCGGGCGCGATCCGGCGTGTTCCGGCCGAGTAGGGCGGGACGGTAAGCCCAACGGTCCGTCCACAGAGCTTGCGCTTGCCCACAAGAACGTTACGGGAACAAAACTTGCGCGCGTCTTAGCGCCTCGTTAACGTCTCGCTCCAGATTCCGGCGCATGGGTCGCCGGGCGAGAGCAAGGTCTAAACGATGGCGGGCAGCGTCAACAAGGTCATTCTGGTCGGCAATCTCGGCGCCGATCCCGAAATCCGCAGCCTGGGTTCGGGCGACCGCGTCGCCAACCTGCGGATCGCCACGTCGGAAACCTGGCGCGACCGCAACAGCGGCGAGCGCAAGGAAAAGACCGAATGGCACCGGGTCGTGATCTTCAACGACAACCTCGTCAAGGTTGCCGAGCAGTACCTGCGCAAGGGCTCGACGGTGTATATCGAGGGCGCGCTGCAGACCCGCAAATGGACCGACAACACCGGTCAGGAAAAGTACTCGACCGAGATTGTGCTGCAAAAGTTCCGTGGCGAACTGACCATGCTGGGCGGTCGCGGCGGCGCCGATTCCGGAATGTCCTCCGGCGGTGATGACGGCTACGGCGGCGGCTACTCCGGCGGCGGCTCCAGCTTCGGCGGCGGCCAGCGCAGCCAGCCCAGCGGCCCGCGCGAGAGCTTCTCGGCCGACCTGGATGACGAGATCCCGTTCTAGGAACAGTGGAGGCGCGCGGGCGACCCTAGCGGTCACGCGCACTGCACGGGCGAGCGGCGGATGGTCCGATAGAGCCATCCGCCGTATTGCGTGCGAACTGTAAGTGGACAACGAGTTGAGGTTGTGTTTCGCTCAAGGCTTCACGGAGGTGAGCCATGCGGAATGTGCTTTTCGGTCTCTCTGTCGCCGCCACTCTGGCGCTCGCGCCCGCCGTCCATGCGCGGCAGGCCGACACCCTGATTGGGGACGCCCGCCGCCAGAACGGACTTGAGTCGGAAATGAGCCGGCTAAGGCAGTCCTCGCCGGGCAGCGCGCGAGATGGGCTGTGTCCGCTGGTTCGCGGCGCCTCCGCCGAGGTCAACGCCTATGTCGCCGCCCGCCTGCATCAGGTGGCTCGGCAAGCGGGCGCGTCCTACGCTACGCGGGCCTGCGAGCCTAATGTCGTCGTGCTGTTCTCGGCCGAGCCGGATCAGTTGATCCAAGCGGCGGCGAGAGCAAAGCGCTTCAACTATAGTGGTGCGCCGGCCGCAGCGGTCGAAGCGTTCAAATCCGGCGCCGGCCCGGTTCGTTGGGTCCATGGGGGCGACGTGCGCGGCTCGGCCGCCGGCGACGCCCGGCCTCACAACGCCCTCATCGTGGTGGATGCCGCCAAGGCTGGAGACGTGAAGGTTTCGGCCTTGGCGGACTATCTGGCGATGGTGTCCCTGGCTGATGTCCGCGCGCGCCCGGCGCCCTCGGATTCAATCCTCGCCCTTTTCGAGGCAGCGAACGCAGCGCCCCAGGCGCTGACCGAGGCCGACCAAGCCTATCTGCGCAGCGTCTACCGCGCGCGGTAAGTTCGGTCATTTGCCGGCTCTGGAGCCTATGGAATCAGGTCTCGCGGCCGCGACCATCTGAAGCGAGCTACCTCGACTTCATGTCCGCCGGGAGGAGTCTCGCGATAGCGCGCCACCTCCACGCCGCCCTTGCGCTCATAAAAGCCGAGCGCGGCTGCGTTTGACGCATAGACTTCCAGGTGCAGAGGCGAGCCCGCGTGCTCATCGCACAGCCAGCGCGCCACTTCGGATAGAAGGCGTGAGCCCAGACCCTCGCCCTTTCGCTCCGGCGCGACGTGCAGATTGTCGACGAGCAGACCTACTTCGGGATTGAGGCGGAAGGAGGCATAGGCCAGGGCGATTGGCGCGGCGTCCTCCATCGCGGCCAGGATCAGGTCAGCGCCAGGTGCGTAGGTTTCGAAGCGTTCCCGCCAGACGGCGCGTGAGATCGCTGGGAGCTGATGATCCAGATAGTAATCGCCGTAGAGACCGCGATAGGCGACCTGACGGCTGCGCGTATGCAGATCGGCGATCGCATGGGCGTCGCCCGGCGAGGCTCCGAGTCGGGCGATCCGCGCGGTCATGGGGCCATCGGAAGCGTTTCAGGACGCCAAGGCAAGTCGCGATAATCGTCCGGGGCCGGCTTAAGTCGCGTGATTGGGTCTAAATTGACGACGAGCCGGCCAAGCTTGTCGATCGGACAACGTTGTCATTGGAATTATTTGCCGAATTCAGCCCTTACAGCCTGGAACGCGAACCGCCAGTGGACGCGTTCTTGACCGAAGTGCTACTGAGGCCCCCGGATATTGCACTGCGGGATCACAACAAAGCAGCGCTGTTCCAGGGCGAGACGACCCCCAAAAGAGGGGCGCGGCCTTTTCACTTATCGCAGGGTGAATTCAAAGATGCCGGTTGAGACGCTGACCAAGGCCCGTTGGGTTTATGCATTCGGCGGAGGCGGCGCTGACGGCGACGCCTCGATGAAGAACCTCCTGGGCGGCAAGGGCGCCAATCTGGCGGAGATGTCGGCGCTGGGTTTGCCGGTGCCGCCTGGCTTTACGATCACGACCGAAGCCTGCGTTCACTACTACGCCAACGGCAAGCAATACCCGACCGAACTGGCCGAGCAGGTCCAGGCGGGGCTCGCCCGGATCGAAGAGCTCACCAACAAGAAGTTCGGCGACGTGACCAACCCGCTGCTGGTGTCGGTGCGTTCGGGCGCGCGCGCCTCGATGCCGGGCATGATGGACACAGTGCTGAACCTGGGCCTCAACGACGAGACCGTCGAGGGCCTGGCCAAGCTGTCGGGCGACCGCCGCTTCGCCTATGACAGCTACCGCCGCTTTATCCAGATGTACTCGAACGTCGTGCTCAATCTGGAGCACCATATGTTCGAGGAGATCCTCGACGACCATAAGGATCGTCTGGACGTCCATGTCGACACCGGCCTCACCGCCGACGACTGGGCCGCGGTGATCAAGGACTACAAGGCCGCCGTCCGCGAGCAGCTGGGCAAGCCGTTCCCGCAGGACGCCCAGGAGCAGCTGTGGGGCGCGGTGGGCGCCGTGTTCGCCAGCTGGATGAACGACCGCGCCAAGTTCTATCGCCGCATGCACGACATCCCGGAAAGCTGGGGCACGGCCGTCAACATCCAGTCGATGGTGTTCGGCAATATGGGCGAGACCTCGGCGACCGGCGTGGCCTTCACCCGCAACCCGTCGAACGGCGACAACCGCCTGTACGGCGAGTTCCTGATCAACGCCCAGGGCGAGGACGTGGTGGCGGGCATCCGCACGCCGCAGTCCCTGACCAAGGCCGCCCGCGAGGAAATGGGCGATGTCGCCCCCTCGATGGAAGAGGCGATGCCGGAGGTGTTCGGCCAGTTCAAGACGGTCGTGGAGACGCTGGAGCGTCATTACCGCGACATGCAGGACATCGAGTTCACCGTGGAGCAGGGCAAGCTCTACATGCTGCAGACCCGCAACGGGAAGCGCACCGCCAAGGCCGCGCTGAAGATCGCGGTCGACATGGCGGCTGAAGGCGTGATCTCTAAGTCGGAAGCCGTGGGCCGCGTCGAGCCCGCCTCGCTGGACCAACTGCTTCACCCGACCATCGATCCGTCAGCCCATCGCGACGTGATCGCCAAAGGCCTCCCGGCCTCGCCCGGCGCGGCCACGGGCAAGATCGTCTTCGACAGCGACGCCGCCGAGAAGGCCGCCGCCAATGGCGAGTCGGTGATCCTGGTGCGCGAAGAGACCTCGCCGGAAGACATCCACGGCATGCACGCCGCGCGCGGCATCATCACCGCCCGGGGCGGCATGACCAGCCACGCGGCCGTCGTGGCGCGCGGCATGGGCCGGGCGTGCGTCTCGGGCGCCGGCGACGTGGCCATCTTTGAGAAGGAGGGCCTCTTCCGCGTCCGTGGTCGCGAGTTCAAGGCCGGTGAGATCATCACCATCGACGGCTCGACCGGCGACATCCTGGCCGGCGCGCCGAAGATGATCGAACCTGAGCTGACCGGCGATTTCGCCACCCTGATGGGCTGGGCCGACGAGGTTCGCCGCCTGAAGGTGCGCGCCAACGCCGAAACGCCGCTGGACGCCAAGACCGCCCGCCAGTTCGGCGCGGAAGGCATCGGCCTTTGCCGCACCGAGCACATGTTCTTTGACGACACCCGGATCGCCGCCGTGCGCGAGATGATCCTGGCTGACGACGAGAAGGGACGCCGCGCGGCGCTCGCCAAGATCGCGCCGTTCCAGAAGGCCGACTTCGTCGAGCTGTTCACGATCATGGAAGGCCTGCCGGTCACGATCCGTCTGCTGGATCCGCCGCTGCACGAGTTCCTGCCGCACACCGAGGAAGACGTTCAGGCCGTCGCACAGGCTACCGGCCTCGACGCCGCCAAGCTGATGCGTCGCGCCAAGGAACTGCACGAGACCAACCCCATGCTCGGCCATCGCGGCTGCCGCCTGGGCGTCTCGTATCCCGAGATCTACGAGATGCAGGTGCGCGCCATCCTCGAGGCGGCGTGCGAGATCGCCAAGTCCGGCAAGGCTGCTCCGGTCCCCGAGATCATGCACCCGCTGGTCGCCAAGGGCGAGGAGATGAAGTACCTGCGTGACCTGACAGACCGTGTCGCCAAGGCGGTGCTGGAAGAGCAGGGCGTGGCCTTGGAGTACACTGTCGGCACCATGATCGAACTGCCCCGCGCGGCCCTGCGCGCTGGCGACCTGGCGGCTAACGCCGAGTTCTTCAGCTTCGGCACCAATGACCTGACCCAGACGACGTTCGGCATCAGCCGCGACGACGCCGGCAAGTTCCTGAACGCCTATATCGAAAAGGGCATCTTCGATAAGGACCCCTTCGTCAGTCTCGACCAGGACGGCGTTGGCGACCTGATCCGCATCGCCGCCGAGCGTGGCCGCGCGGCTCGTCCGGACGTCAAGCTGGGCATCTGCGGCGAGCATGGCGGCGATCCGGCCTCGATCGGCTTCTGCGAGAAGGTCGGCCTCGACTACGTGTCGTGCTCGCCCTACCGCGTGCCGATCGCGCGTCTGGCGGCCGCCCAGGCGGCGCTGGCCAACAAGGGCTAGGCAGCCCTTCAGGCTGGAACCGGGCAAGAAGGGGCCTCGGGCTGGACAGCCCGGGGCCCTTTGCCTATCCGGGAGGCAACGGTCGTCGGGGAGGGGAAGTCATGGCCTATCTGCGCTGGCGACGGTTCACGGAGCTTCTTTCGCTGGACCGCCCCTGGCTCGGCGAGCTCTTCATGCGCAAGCGCCACAAGCCTATCGTCGCCGCGCCCGTCGAGAAGTGGGACGCCGAGTACCAGGCAGGCGTCTATGATCGTCTGAACCGGTCCGAGCAGCGCCATCACCATCGCCTTCTGGCGGCGATGATCGCGGACCGCTGGCCAAATCCGCGCGTCCTGGAGATCGGCGCAGGCGAGGGGGTCTTCTACGAGGCCCTGCGCGCCCACCGTCCGGCCCGCTATGTCGGCGTCGACTTCTCCAAGCCGGCGATCGAGCGGGGCGAACTGCGCCTGGCCCCCGAGATCGCGATCGGCGAGGTCAAGATGCTGCTGGGCGACGGCCGCACCTTCGCGACCGACGAGACCTTCGATGTGGTGGTGTTCTCGGAGTGCATCGAGCACCTTGGCGAAGTCGAGGCCGTGGTCGCTCACTATGCACGCAACCTGAAGTCCGGCGGCGCTGTGGGCCTGACCATGTGGCTGGCGCTGAAGCCGCTGCGCCTGTGGCATCGGCTGAAGGGGCTGGGCGAGGTGCTGGACGAGGCCGTGATCAACACGCCGTGGGGCGGGGGCTGGCTGGTGGCGGTCGTGCGTCCGGCGCGGTGACGAGTGGGTGTCTGGACTGTCCAATTCCATCATTTGGATAGACCAATTATCTCGGTGCGCTATACCAGCTTTCGGCACGGCGCTTGACGTCGTCAGCCCGTCGAGCCGGAGCGTGTTTGATGTCCAAGATCTTCGCCGTCGCTCTCGCCATCGCTGTGGGGGCGGCCGCGTCTCAGGCCTACGCCCAAGCGCATCCGCCGACCAAACCGCTCGAAGCGCCTGACGCCGTGGGCCGAAAGCCCCGCGCGGCCGTGACCCTTGCGCCCTACCGCTACAACGACATTCTCTGGGAAAACGACCGCACGGCGCATCGCATCTACAGCCGTGACCTGGAAAAGGCCGAGCCGCCGTCGACCTCCGGTATCGACGCCTGGGGCAAGAGCGTGCGGTGGCCCTACATGGATCGCCAGCTCCAGACCGGCGACCAACATGCCAACCACGGCGAGGGCCTGGATTTCTACGACGTGGGCACGGCGCGCGGGGCGGGTGGGCTCGGGATCTGGCGCGACAACAAGCTGTGGACGTCCCGCAATTGGGCCGCCTGGAAGCTGATCCAGAACGGGCCCGATGTGGCGTCGTTCAGCGTCGACTACGCGCCCTGGCCGGTCGATGTCGACCGTAAGGTCTGGGAGACCCGGGTCTTCTCGCTGCCGATGGGCACGAATTTCACGCGCATGGTGTCGACGATCAGCTCGGATAAGCCGGGACCCCTGGTCGTCGGGATTGGCATTTCCAAGCGCAAGCGCGCCAGCGGCGCGGGCCTGTTCCGAAAGGATCTGGTCCCGGGGCGGGTGACGTTCTGGGAACCGGCAGACCCGGACAAGGGCGCGATGGCCATCGCCCTCATGGTTGACCCCAAGTCCGTGGTCGAGGTGCGGCAGGACTTCGACAACTACCTCGTGCTGGTCCGGGTCGAGCCGGGCAAGCCATTCGTCTACTACATGGGCGCGGCCTGGGACAAAGGCCTCGACTTCCATAACGCCGCCGACTGGGACGCATATGTCGCGGCGCAGAAGCCTGACTTCGATCCCTCGCACTAAGCGCCCGAAAGAAAACCGCCCCGAGGCGGGGAGCCTCGGGGCGGCTAAGACCGTCCGCCATGGGGGAGGGCGCGGACGACCTATGGGGACCTGCTCTAGGCGGCGTCGACCAGCACGAGCTCGGCGTCTTCCAGCGCGGTGACGGTGATGACGTCCTCGTCCTTGATGCCGGCGCCGTCACGGGCGTTCAGCTTGACCCCGTTGACTTCGACGGTCCCAACGGCCGGCACCAGATAGCCGCTACGATCCTTGCCAAGCGCATAGGTGGTGCTCTCGCCCGCCTTCAGCGTCGCCCCCAGGACGCGGGCGTCGGTGCGGATCGGCAGGGCGTCGGCGTCATCGGCGAAACCGCTGGCCAGCGTTACGAACTTTCCCGAGCGGTCGCCCTTCGGGAACGGTTTGGAGCCCCAGGAGGGCGCGCCGCCGAACGACTTCGGCTCGATCCAGATCTGGAAGATCCGAGTGGTCTCCGCTTCGAGATTGTACTCGGCGTGACGGATACCCGAGCCTGCGCTCATCACCTGGACGTCGCCCGCAACGGTGCGTCCCTTGTTGCCCAGGTTGTCCTGGTGGGTGATCGCGCCATCGCGGACATAGGTGATGATCTCCATGTCGCTGTGCGGATGCGGCGGAAAGCCGGTGTTCGGGGCGATCTCGTCGTCATTCCAGACCCGCAGCGCGCCCCAGTTCATGTTGTTGGGGTCGTAGTAGCTGGCGAACGAGAAGTGGTGTTTGGCCTTCAGCCAACCGTGGTCGGCGCCGCCAAGCTTGTCGAACGGTTTGCGGTCGATCATGGCTCTACCTTTCATGCGTCTCTGGCGCGCCGCGTCGGCGCGTCCTGTCGATGAGAAGATAGGGCTTGAGCGGAGATTATAAATGGAAACTGTCGAAACTCATTGTTTCGATATATAACCTCTTGCCATGTCCAAGCTCCCTGATCTGGAAGGTCTCGCGGTCTTCGCCAAGGTGGCGGAGCTCCGCTCGTTCGCCGCCGCGTCCGAGGAGCTCGCCATGTCCAAGGCCACGGTGTCAAAAGCGGTGACGCGGCTGGAGTTGCGGCTGGGCGCGCGGCTGTTCAACCGAACATCGCGCCGCCTCGCCCTGACCGACGCGGGTCATGCCCTCGTGGAACGGGCCAGCCGCGTGCTGGCCGAGGGCGAGGCGGCCGAGGAGGAGGCGTCCAGCCAGTCCGCCGCGCCGCGGGGCCTGGTGCGGATGGCCGCGCCGATGTCGTTGGGCGTGACCAGTCTAGCCCCCGTTCTCCCGGAATTTCTGGCGTCCTATCCCGACGTGTCGGTCGATCTGCATCTGTCCGACGCCACGGTCGACCTGATCGGCATGGGTTTCGATCTCGCCCTGCGTGTCGCCGACCTGCCCGACAGTTCGCTGGTCGCGCGGCGGCTGCGAGCGGTGAACCGCTTCGTCGTGGCCGCGCCTATCTATTGGGATCGTCACGGACGCCCGAACCATCCGGCCGATCTCGCCGCGCATCGGGGCCTCACCTACGGCCATCAGGCCTCGCCCGAGACCTGGCGCTTTCAGAAGGGCGCGGGCGATGAGGCTGCGGTTCGTCCCCGCTCGGTGCTGCGCGCCAACAACGGCGACGCCCTGCTGCCCGCGCTGCTGGCGGGTACAGGGGTCGCGATGTTGCCGGACTTCATCGTCGGGGCGGCCGTCGCAGAGGGGCGGTTGGAAGTCGTGCTTAGCGACTGGAGCGCAACGCCTATCGCGCTCCACCTGGTGATGCCACCCGGCGGGCCGCGCCCGGCGCGCGTGGAAGCGCTCGCCAGCTATCTCGTGAAAGCCTTGGGCGCCAGCCGCGGCTAAGGCCGCTAGACGACACTCTAGCCCAGGCTCTCGACCTGCGCGGGCGTGAAGGCGCCGACCTGCAGCGGCGTCATGGCGGCGATGTTGGTGGTCGACAGCCAGTCCAGCTGATTGATCGTCAGGCCCGGAATCTGGGTCGGCGCGAGGTAGCCGATCTGCGTCGGGGTCAGGCTGGCGATCACGGATGTCGAAAGCGCGCCGAGCTGACTGGGGCTGAGGGCCTGAACCTGAGTGGCGTCAAGTTGGCCGAAGGCGCTGGACGACAGGCTCCGCAGCTGGAACGCCGACAGGCCCTTGAGCGCGTCTGGGGTCAGCGCCGCGTACTGCTCGGACGACAGGTTGGCCAGGTTGGTCACCGACAGCGCCATCATTTGGGAGGCGGTCAACGCGGCGATCTGGGTGGGGGTGAAGTCGCCGATGTCGGTCGCCGACAGCGCGCCGAGCTGGCTGGCGCTCAGGCCCGAAATCTGGGCGGGGGTCAGAGCTTGGAACGCTGTGCGGTCAAGCCCGGTAAGATGGCGGGTCGAAAGCCCTCCGATCTGCGCGCCGGTGAGAGCGGAGAACTGGGTCGTCGACAGTTCAGCCAGGTCGGTGTTGGTGAGTCCGCCCATCTGGGTCGCGCTGACGCCCGCCAACTGGGCGGACGACAGCGCCGCGATCTGGGTCTGGCTCAGGCCATTAAAGTTGGTCGTCGTCAGCGCGCCGATCTGCTCGCCGCTAAAGCTGGCGACTTGGGTCGCTGTGAAGCGCGCGAAGTCCGTTTCAGTCAGGGCCGCGATCTGAGTAACGCTGACGCTGCCGAGCTGCGATGCTGAAAGAGCCTGGATCGCGCTGGCGCTCAGCCGGTTGAAGTTGGCCGGACTCAGGGCCGCGATCTGGGTCGGCGCGAACGCCTTCACCTGGGTCTCGGAGAACTTATCGAAGCCGACGCTCGACAGTCCGCTGATCTGGGTCGTCGTCAGCGCCGCCAGCTGCGATGGGGTGAAGGCCTGGATCGCGCCTTGATACATCGCGTTCAGCGTCGTGGTGGCCAGGGCCGCCATCTGGGTCTTGTTGAAGACCTCCGCCTGATCGGTCGTGAATTCTCCGAAGTCGTCCTGGGTCAGGCCCGCGATCTGGGTCGTGGTCAGCCCGGCCAGTTGGGTGGCGGTCAGCGCCTGGACCTGGGTGGCGCCCAGGCTGTTGAAACGTGTCGTCGACAAAGCGCTGAGCTGGGTCGTGCTCAGCACCTGAATCTGGTCCGCGGTGAAGGCGGCCAGGCTGGTCTCGGAAAGCCCGCCAACCTGCGTCTTGCCCAGGCTCTTCAGCTGCGTGGCCGTCAGGGCCTGGATCTGCTCGCGGCCCAGGCTGTTCAGGCTGGTCGTCGAGAGCGCAGCCAGCTGGGTCGTGGTAAACACCTCGACCTGGGCCGGCGTGAACTCTGCAAGGTCGTCGGCGGTCAGGGCGGCGAACTGCGTGGCGGTCAGCGCCGTCAGTTGGGTTGCGTCAAAGACCTGAACCCGGTCGACGCTCAGGCTGTTGAGGCCGGTCGTGCTCAAGCCCGCGAGCTGCGCGGCGCTGAAGCTTCGCATCTGCCCGGCGGTGAACTTCGCCAGGTCGTTCTCGCTGAGCGCCCGCAGCTGCGTCGTCTTGAGGCCAGAAATCTGATCGCCGCCAAGGTTGGCCACCTGCGTCGCAGATAGCCCCGAGAAGCCCTCCGGGCTCAATGCGCCCAGCTGCGTCCCGGTCAACGCCTGGACCACGCCGTCGGAGAAGGCCGCGGTCTGCTCGGCGGTCAGGGCGGCAAGTTGGCTCGGCCCCAGCGCGGCGGTGCTGGAGCCCAGGGTGCGAAGCTGGGTCGTCGACAACGCGCCGATCTGGTCGGTCGTCATCTTTTGCAGCTGGGTGGCGCTGAGGGCGGCGAGACGCGAGCCTTGCAGCGACGGGATGACATCGGCGGGGAGGGCCGCAACCTGCGTGGCGGTCAGGGCGGCGATCTTGTCGGCGGACAGCTCCTCCAGATCGGTGACGCTGAAGGCGGCGATCTGGGTGGGCGTCAGCTGGGCCAGCTGGGTGGTGTCCAGCGCTGCGATCTGCGTGGCGTCGAGCGCGGTGAAATGCGTGGCGTCCATCGCGCCGATCTGGATCGCGCTCAGCGCCTTGAGGCGATCGGCGTCCAGCTTGGCCAGCTGGGTGGAGGTCAGGGCGTTTAGTTGAGCGCCGCTGAAGGCCTGCAACTGATCGACGTCGAAAAGCAGATTCTGCGAGAAGGCGGGGATCTGGGTCGCCGTCAGGCCCTTGACCTGGGTCGCCGACAGCGCGGAAACCTGACTGGCGTCCAGCACGCCAATAGCCGCCTCTGAAAGCGCGCCGACCTGGGTCTTGGTCAGCGACTCCAGCTTGGTCGTCGAAAGGTTCTGTATCGTCGTCGTCGCCAAGGCGGCGATCTGGGCGGCGGACAGATACGAAATCGGCACTGGACTCGTTGCCCCACAAGGTCGCGACGCGAATCGATCGCGTTAACCCTAAGCCAAAGCGCGGGGCGCCACCATGCGGCGAGAAGCAGCTAGCTTGCGCGCATGGTCCAGAGGTCGAGATCCGCCTCACGGCCGATCAGCGCCAAGCCCGAGGCGATGGACTCGAACTCGCCGCCGGTCTCGATCTTGCCGGCCCCGAACCGGCGCAGGAAGATTTCGCGGACCGCCGGCACGAATGAGCTGCCGCCGGTCAGGAACACCCGATCGACGCCGGCCTCGGTGAGGTTGGCCAGGTCGAGGGCCTGGCCCACGGCCGTTTCGATCGCCGAGAGCTCGGGCGCGATCCAGGCTTCGAACTCCGACCGCGCGACGGGCTTTTCGATCCGCACCGAACCGGCTTCGAACCGGAACGTCGCTTGCGCCTGGCTCGACAGCGCCTCCTTCAGCGCCGAGACCGAGCGGTAGAGGGCATAACCGTGATTGCCGTCCAGCACCTCGATCAGGGCGGCGATCTTGTCAGGCTCCAGCGCCGTGCGCTCCAGAGCGCGGATGTCGCGCATGTCCTTGGAGGCGCGCAGCAGCGCCAACTGATCCCAGCGTGCGAAGGCGGCGTAGTAGCGCTGCGGGATAGGCAGGCTGTTGGAGAACGACCGGTAGTCCGAGCCCTTACCCAGCTCCGGTGAGACCAGCTGGTCGATGATCCGGTAGTCGAAGGCGTCGCCCGCCACGCCGACGCCCGAGCGCGAAAGCGGCGTCGAACGCAGCGTGCCGTCCGTCGCGCGCTCGAACCGCACGAGCGAGAAGTCGCTGGTGCCGCCGCCGAAGTCGGCCACCAGCACGGTGGCGTCCTGCTTCAGCTGTCGGGCGAAGAAGAAGGCCGCGCCGACGGGCTCGTAGGCGTAGCGGATGTCGGTGAAGCCCAGGCGTTGGAACGCGGCTTCGTAGCGGGTCAGGGCCAGCGCCTCGTCCGGCGAAGAGCCGGCGAACGTCACCGGGCGGCCGACGATGATCCGGGGCGGCAGGTTCGAGAGCTGCTCGCCCGCGTGATCGCGCAGGCGCAGCAGAAACGCGGCCAGCAGATCCTCGAACTGGTAGCGCTTGTTGAGGATGCGGGTCTCGGTGAAGGCGGCCGATGCGGCGAAGGTCTTGAACGACTGGATGAACCGCGTCTCCAGCGGATCTTCCAGATAGGCTTCGATCGCCCAGGGACCGGCCTCGACCACCCGCTCGTTCGCCGCGTCGCCCACGCCCTGGACGCTGTGGAAGCTGAGCGCGGAGCGGAAGGCGAAGAGGTCGCGGTTGTCGATCGAGAAGCGCACCAGGCGCGCCTGGTCGTCGCCCAGGGTCAGCGAGACCACGGTGTTGGTGGTGCCGAAGTCGACGCCGATGGTCGGCGCGCGTGGGGCCGAAACGGGGGAAGCGGCCGTCATGGAGGGGCTCGATCGTGCGGTGCGGGAGGGGGCGAGCGTCGTAGCGGCTTCCGCCGGAAGGTCAAGCCGGTCTCGCGGTCCCGGTCGGTTGACTCCGGCGGCCGCCTCCGGTCGAAGGAAGGCGAGCAAAGAGCGGGAAAATCTTGGAAACCTTCGACGTTGTGGTGATCGGCGCGGGTGCGGCTGGCATGATGTGCGCCATTGAGGCGGGCAAGCGCGGTCGCTCGGTCCTGGTGATCGACCACGCCAAGGCGCCCGGTGAGAAAATCCGCATCAGCGGCGGCGGGCGCTGCAACTTCACCAACACCGGCGCGACGATCCATAACTTCCTGTCGGCCAATCCGAAGTTCGCCCTGTCGGCCCTGCGTCGCTATCGCCCGCGCGACTTCGTCGCCCTCGTCGAGCGCTATGGCATCGCCTATCACGAAAAGACCCTGGGGCAGTTGTTCTGCGACGGCTCGGCCAAGCAGATCATCACCATGCTGCTGACCGAGATGAAGGCCGCCGGCGTGACGTTGCGCCTGGAGACCGGCGTAGAGAGCGTGGCCAAGGGTGTGTCCGGATTCGAGGTTTCCCTCTCGTCCGGCAAGGTCGCCTGCACCGCGCTGGTGGTGGCCAGCGGCGGCAAGTCGATCCCGAAGATGGGCGCGACGGGCCTCGGATATGACATCGCCAGGCAGTTTGGCCTGAACATCATCGATACTCGCCCGGCGCTGGTGCCGCTGACCTTCGAGGCCGGGATGCTGGCGCGCCTGACGCCGCTGTCGGGCGTAGCGCTGGACGCCGTGGTCGCCCACGGCAAGACCAAGTTCCAGGAAGGCATGCTGTTCACGCACCGGGGGGTGTCGGGCCCTTCGATCCTGCAGATTTCGTCCTACTGGCGGGAGGGCGACGAGATCCGGGTCGACATGGCGCCGGGCGTCGACGCCTTGGCGGCGCTGAAGGCGGCGCGCACGGCCACGCCGCGTCAGGCCGTGGCGACGGTGCTCGCGACCCTGCTGCCCAAACGCGTCGCCCAGCTGATCGCCGAGGAGGAGGCTCCCGACAAGGGCAACATCGCCGACTGCTCTGACAAGGTGCTGGGGCGGCTGGCCGGGGCGGTCAACGCCTGGACCTTCAAGCCGGTGGGCTCGGAAGGCTACCGCACGGCGGAAGTCACCCTGGGCGGGGTCGACACCGATGCTCTGGACTCGCGCACGCTCGAGGCCAAGGCCGTACCCGGCCTCTATTTCATCGGCGAAGTCGTGGACGTCACCGGGTGGCTAGGCGGCTATAACTTCCAGTGGGCCTGGAGTTCCGGTTGGAGCGCGGGCCAGTCGGTGTGATCACTTGCCCCCTCCGCGCTTCGCGCTCCTCCCCCGGAGGGGGAAGAAGGACCGCGCAAACCTTCCGCCCCCTTTCGGGGGCGGACGACCTGCGAAGCAGGTCAGGTGGGGGCAAGTGACCGCTTAGGCTACTTCTTCTTGAACGGCTTACCGGCCGGCTTGCCGCCAGGTTTGGCGTCGAAGCTCTTGGCCTTGAAGGGCTTGGGGCCCTTGAACGGCTTGGGGGGGGCGTCGCTGTCGCGCTTGCCAGCGTAGGGCTTGGCATAGGGCTTCGGACCGGCGGCGTTGTCGCTGAAGGCCTTCTTGAACGGCTTCTTGGGCGCGTCACCGTCCGCGCGCGGGGCGCGGGGCTTGTACTCGCGCGGCGCGTCGGCGCCAGCCTCGTGGCGCGGCTTGAAGGCGCGCTTGGGTGCGCCTTCGGAGTCCTGCGGCGAGTACGGACGCGGCGCGTCGTTGTCGCGCGGCGCGCGGCGCGGCTTGTAGTCGCCCTTGGGCTCTTCGCCACGGCCATAGGGCTTGGCGTTGCTGAAGCCATCTTCGCCGAAGCTGGACGGGCGCGGGGTGTGATCGCGCGAACCAGGGGCGTTGGCGCGCGGCGGACGAGGGCCGTCCTCACGCGGGGCGCGGGGCTTGAACTCACGGCGCGGCGCGTCGTGGTCGCGCGGTTCGCGGGGCGGGCGCTCGCCGCGCGGGGCCGGCGCAGTCGTCGGGGTGATCGAGACGTCCTCGCGGACGGTCGCCTGCACTGCGGCGCCGAACTTGGTCGCCGCCTCGGCCGAGATCTCGAACTTGGTGTCGTAGTCGAAGATCCGGATCGCGCCGATATCCTTCTTGGTGATGTGGCCCAGGCGGCAGATCATCGGGATCAGCCACTTCGGGTCGGCGTTGCCGCGACGGCCCACGCTGATCCGGAACCACTCCGAGCCTTCCATGCTGACGCGCGGCTCGCGCTCGGGACGCTCGCCCGGTTCGCCGGTGCGCAGGCGCGGGCCGGGATCGGCGCCGTGACGCGGATCGTCGTAGATGTCTTCCGGCGACGGCAGCTTGGCGCGACGGGTGCGGATCAGCGCGGCGGCGATCTCGACCGGCGTGCGCTTGGCCAGCATGGCTTCGGCCAAGGCGATGTCTTCCTCGGTCGAGGTCTCGCTGAAGATCGGGTCCTCGAGCAGGCGCTCCTGGTCCTTCTCGCGGATCGAGTCGGCGCTGGGGGCGCCGCCCCAGTCGGCCTCGACGCCGGCGGCGTACAAGAGTTGCTCGGCCTTGCGGCGACGGGTGTAGGGCACGACGAGGGCGCTGACGCCCTTCTTGCCGGCGCGGCCGGTGCGGCCCGACCGGTGCAGGAGGGTCGCCTTGTTGATCGGCAGCTCGGCGTGGATCACTAGGCCCAGATCCGGCAGGTCGAGGCCGCGCGCGGCGACGTCGGTGGCGACGCAGACGCGGGCGTGGCCATCCCGAAGAGCTTGCAGGGCGTCGGCCCGTTCGCGCTGGCTGAGCTCGCCCGACAGGCCGACCACGGCGAAGCCGCGCTCGCGCAGCTTGGCGTGCAGGCTGCGGACGCTCTCGCGGGTGTTGGCGAACACCAGGGCGCCGGGGGCTTCGAAGAAGCGCAGTAGGTTGACGACGGCGTGCTCGACCTCGTTGGGGGCCACGCGCACGGCGCGGTACTCGATGTCGCGGTGCGGCTCGTTGCGGCCAATGGTGTCGATGCGGACGGCGTCGTTCTGGTAGCGCTTGGCCAGCTCGACGATGTCGCGGGCCAGGGTGGCCGAGAACAGCAGGGTGCGGCGCTCGGGCGGGGCGGCGTCGAGGATGAACTCCAGGTCCTCGCGGAAGCCCATGTCCAGCATCTCGTCGGCCTCGTCGAGGACGGCGACCTTCAGCTTGGAAAGATCCAGGTGACCGCGTTCGATGTGGTCGCGCAGACGGCCGGGCGTGCCCACGACGATATGGGCGCCGTAGTTCAGGGCGCGCTGCTCGCGACGGGCGTCCATGCCGCCAACGCAGTTGATCACCGCGGCCTTGGCTTCGGCGTAGAGCCAGCCCAGTTCGCGATTGACCTGCATGGCCAGTTCGCGGGTCGGAGCGATGACCAGGGCCAGCGGCTCGGCGGCTTGGCCAAAGGTTTCGGCGTCGCCCAGCAGGGTGGGGGCGGCCGCGAGGCCGAAGGCGACGGTCTTGCCCGAGCCCGTCTGGGCGCTGACCAGCAGGTCGCGGTCTGCGGCGTCGGCGGCCAGAACGGCGGCTTGGACGGGGGTGGGCTCGGCGTAACCTTGAGCGGCGAGCGCCCGCTCAAGAGCGGGGTGGGAGGCAGGGAAGGGCATAAGGGTCCAGTTCACGTCTGCGGCCGCACACAAACACGCGCGGCTCGCGCCATGACCAAATCGGGCCCCTTTGAAGCCTTGAACGCTTCCCTCGGACCGCTTCTTGGTCGAATTCCAACAAAAATAGCCCCCTTCCGCCGCCGAAGCGACACGAAGGGGGCCCGATGAGTGGCCTTATGCGCTTGCTGCGGTGCAAAAAGCAAGCGCGGTTGTGTGAACGGCGGTTTTGTCGCGGGTCAGGCGACGCCGGGATCGTCCGACCGACGCGCTGAGAGCTCAGCGGCCAGGCGGGCGACGCCCGCCGTCAGCAGGCCCAGCATCGCCATCATCAGGGCTTCGGCCAGGCCCGGCGCCAGAACCGCAAGGCTCGGTGTGGCGCCCAGATTGGCGATCCCCACCGCGCCGGCCAGAAGCGTGTAGGCGGCCGCAGCAAAGCCCAGGGGCAGGGCGCTCTTGTTGATCGCTGTCAGCCAACGGGCGCCGGGTCGTATGGCGGCCATGACGGGAGCGGCGATCAGCCCGGCGACCAGCAGGAAAGCGACCAACTGCACGGGGATGGCGGCGTTCGCGAAGATCGCCAAAAGCGTCAACGGCTTGTGGTCCGAGGACGCCACGGCGGTCGAGGCCAAGGCGGGGGTGGCGAGGATGGCGGCTGCGGCGGCGATGAGGGAAAGGTGGCGTATGCGCATGGTAGGCTCCCGTTGATTACGCATGTAAAATCGACGTTGAGATTACGTGTGTAATGCGATTGGTCAAGCCGACTCCTCGAGCCTTGTCCTTTTGGAACCCTCCCCCTCCGGGGGGGGGGAGCGCCCCCGGGGCGCGCTTGGCGCGCCCCGGGGACAGGCTTCGCGCGGAGGGGGCAAAAGGCGGCTTTCGCTCAGTAGTCACCCCATCCCGGCCCATCTGCATCACGAGGACGGGAGCTTCCCTGACCTACAGATCCAGATCCGCCGCCGCGAACTCGGCGTTTTCCTGGATGAAGCGGAAGCGCAGTTCGGGTTTGCGGCCCATCAGGGTCTCGACCAGGTCTTCGACGCTTTCCTCGTGGCGGGGCAGGGTGACGCGGGCCAGGGTGCGCTTCTTGGGGTCCATGGTGGTCTCCTTCAGCTGGGCGGCCATCATCTCGCCCAGGCCCTTGAAGCGGCCGATCTCGGGCTTCTTGCCCTTGAACACCGTGGCCAGGAGCTCGTCCTTGTGGGCGTCGTCGCGGGCGTATTCCGACTTGCCGCCGTGGCTGAGGCGGTACAGCGGCGGCAGGGCCAGGAACAGGTGCCCCTGGCGGATCACGTCCGGCATGGTGCGGTAGAAGAAGGTGATCAGCAGGGAGGCGATGTGGGCGCCGTCGACGTCGGCGTCGGTCATGATGATGATCCGCTCGTAGCGCAGATCTTCCTCGCGGTACTTGGAGCCGGCCTGGGCGCCCAGGGCCAGCATCAGGTCCGACAGCTCCTTGTTGGCGGTGAACTTCTCGCCGCTGGCCGAGGCCACGTTCAGGATCTTGCCGCGCAGCGGCAGGATCGCCTGGAATTTGCGGTCGCGGGCCTGCTTGGCCGAGCCGCCGGCCGAGTCGCCTTCGACGATGAAGAGCTCGGCCCCGTCGACCGCGCTCCCGGCGCAGTCGGCCAGCTTGCCCGGCAGGCGCAGCTTGCGGGTCGCGCTGGCGCGGGAGACTTCCTTGTCTTTGCGGCGCTTTAGGCGCTCCTCGGCCCGCTCGATGACGAATTCCAGGAGGGCCTGGGCGTTCTTCGGGCTGGACGACAGCCACAGGTCGAACGGGTCGCGCAGCGCCGCTTCCACGAAGCGCTGGGCTTCGCTGGTGGAGAGCTTTTCCTTGGTCTGGCCCTGGAACTCGGGGTTCTTGATGAACACCGAGATCAGCGCGCCGGCCTGGGCGACGACGTCGTCGGCGGTGATGATCGTGCCGCGCTTCTCGCCCTTGAGCTCGGCGTAGGCCTTGAGACCGCGGGTCAGGGCGGCGCGGAAACCGCTCTCGTGGGTGCCGCCTTCGGGCGTGGGCACGGTGTTGCAGTACGACTGCATGAAGCCGTCGTGCTCGCCGAAGCCCTGGGGCGTCCAGGTGACGGCCCACTCGACGGCGCCGGCCTCGCCCTGGCGCTCGATGCGGCCCGAGAAGCTCTCGGGCGTGATAGTGGTGAGGCCTTTGGTCCGCTCAGCCAGGAAGTCGGCCAGGCCGTTGGGGAAGTGGAACGTGGCCTCGGGCGGGGTCTGGTCATGGATCCGCGAGGGATCGCAGGACCATTTGATCTGCACGCCGCGGAACAGATAGGCCTTGGACCGGGCCATGCGGTAGAGGCGCGCGGGCTTGAAATTGGTCCCCTCGCCGAAGATCTCGTCGTCGGGCTTGAAGCGCACCATGGTGCCCTTCTTGCGCGACGGCGCGACCTGCTGGATGGGCCCCAGCGGCTTGCCGCGGGCGAAGACCTGCAGGTGCTCGAAGCCGTCGCGCCAGACGGTGACCTCGACGCGCTCGGACAGGGCGTTGACGACGCTGGCGCCGACGCCGTGCAGGCCGCCGGAGGTCTCGTAGGCCTTGCCCGTGAACTTACCGCCGGCGTGCAGGACGGTCATGATGACCTCCAGCGCCGACTTGCCGGGGTACTTGGGGTGCGGGTCGACGGGCATGCCGCGACCGTCGTCCTTGACCGACAGGAAGCCGTCGGCGTCGAGCTTGACCTCGATGGTCTTGGCGAAGCCGGCCACGGCCTCGTCCATCGAGTTGTCCAGCACTTCGGCGAACAGGTGGTGCAGGGCCCGCTCATCGGTGCCGCCGATGTACATGCCCGGCCGCTTGCGAACCGGCTCCAGGCCTTCCAGCACCTCGATGTCGGCGGCCGAGTATTCGCCGGGCTTCCCGGCGGGCGCGGCCGGGGGCGCGGACTTTGACGGCGGGGGCGGGGGCATCGGACGCGGCGTCGCCTCGACGTGCGGCTCCACGCTGGCCTTGAACGGCGCGGCGGGGACCGGCGCCAGGGCGTCGTCGTCACCAAACAGGGATGGGGTCTTATCGGAGGAGGACATCAAGGGAAGTCTAGGCGATTCGAACGCGGGGGCCTCGTATGGCCGTCGCGGCTTCCCCTGAAAAGAGAAATCCGCCCCCAGCGGACTGGGGGCGGATTGGAGCGCCTAGCGATAGGCCGGCGGGTAGCCGCTCTCGTCGCTGGCCGCGTAGCGGGCCTTCAGTTGCTGGTGGCGACCGTCCTTGGGCTGCTCGACGCCGCCGACCAGCACGGCCGTCGGCCAGCTGGTGGTCTCCAGCGGGTCGCCGTTCCAGACAACCACGTCGGCGATCTTGCCGACCTCAAGCGATCCGACCTTGTCGCCCTGGCCCCAGATTTTGGCGGGGACCAGGGTGACGGCGGCCAGGGCGGCCGGGTAGGGCAGGCCGTTGGCGACCGCCAGGCCGGCGTTCAGGCGCTCCTGACGCAGGTTGTTGAAGTCCCGCGAGCCGTTGACCGCCACCGGAACACCGGCGGCGTGCAGCCGAGCGGCGTTGTCGAGGCGCGAGCCCAGGGTCTCGAAGCTGTCGGGCAGGTCGGCCTGCGGATCCAGGATGACCGGCACGCCCGCCTTGGCGATCTCGGCTGCGACCATCCAGCCCTCCTCGACCCCTTCGAGGACGATCTTGATCTTTTCATCGGCCGCCAGCTTCAGCGCCTGCCGGATGTCGGCGGCGCGGGAGACGCGGATCAGCAGCGGGGTCTTGCCCTGGACAACTGGGATCAACGCCTGCAGGTCCAGACGCGAGAGCCCGAAGTCGCGCGTGGCGCCCTGCTCGAACGCGGCGCGGCGGTTGGCGAACGCGCGGGCGTCCTCCAGAGCCGAGCGGATCAGGATCAGGTTGGCGCCCCGCGAGCCGCCGGCCGACCGCGCGCCGCTTTCGCCGAGCGAAACGGTGACAGCCAGCTTGGAGGCCTCGACGATGTCTGGGCTGCCGGCCTTCAGGCGGATGAAGGCCGCCTGGCCGCCGAACAGCGGCGGATCGCCGTCGCCCTGGGCGCCGGCGGTCATCTCCTCGACCACGCCGTCATCGGCGTGCTCGTGAGCGCCGCCGCCGGAGCCGGACAGCACAGGCGTGACGGCCGAACTGGTGATCCCGCCATCCCGCGCCAGGCCCAGGAAGGTCGAGGCCGGATTGATCGCGTAGCTGATGTCGAAGGCCGCGCTGAGCGCATTGCCGGTGCCGTCATCGCGGGTCTCGCGTACGCCGCTGATCTCGGACGCGCCGAGGTTCGACGAGGGCGCGATTAGGCCCGGGGTCACCACCCCGCCCTTGGCGTCGATGACGCGGGCTCCGGCCGGAACCTGGACGCTGGCGCCCAAGGCGGCGATCTTGCCGTCCTTGATCACCAGGGTCCCGCTCGGGATGGCGGCGCTGGACACCGGCTCGATGCGGGCGTTGACGATGGCGACCGTTTCGGCCGCCGCGGGGAAGGCCAGTACGCAGGCGGCGCTGGCGAGAAGCAGGGACCGGATCATCAGTTGAACGCTCCTTGGCCGGGCTGGCCGAGCTCGAAATCGGACTTGGGCTGGAAGCGCGGATCCTTGCGATCGTAGGTCAGCGCGCCGTCGACATAGACCTGCTCGGCCTGGGCGTAGACGCTGAACGGGTCGCGGCTCCAGACCACGAGATCGGCGGCCTTGCCGGGCTCGATCGAACCCGTCTTGTCGCCGATGCCCATGGCCTTGGCCGGGTTGGCCGTGATCCACTTGATGGCCTCGGCGCGCGGGATGTTGATCCCGAGCTTGGCGCCGGCCGCCATGGCGATCGCGGCCTCCTGGTTCAGGCGCTGGGTCATGATCGCGTCGTCGGAGTGGATCACGACACAGGCGCCGTTCTTGGCCAGGATCGCCGCGTTGGCGTCGATGCCGTCCAGGCTTTCCATCTTGAAGCCGGTCCACGAGGCCCAGGTGGCCGAGCAGATCTCTTCCTTGGCCAGCACGGGCGCGATCTTGTAGCTCTCGATCGCGTGGTGGAACATCGTGATCTTGTAGCCAAACTCCTTGGCGATATCGATCATCACGGCCATTTCGTCGGCGCGATAGCAGTGGTTCTGCACCAGGATCTCGCCCTTCAGAACGCCGGCCAAGGTCTCAAGCTGCAAGTCGCGCTTGGGCGCATCGGCCTTCTCGCCCTTCTGCTGCTTGGTGCGGAAATCGTCCCACTTACGGGCGTAGTCGGCCGCGTCGATCCAGGCCCGACGGAAGCCGAAAGCGTTGCCCATCGCCGTCGACGGGTTGCGACCCTTGCCGCCGTAGACTCGCTTGGGGTTCTCGCCGCAGGCCATCTTCAGACCGTAGGGCGCACCGGGGAACTTCATGCCCTGCATGGTCAGCGAGGGGACGTTCTTCAGGGTCACCGAGCGGCCGCCGAACAGGTTGGCCGAGCCCGGTAGAATTTGAAGCGTGGTCACGCCGCCTGCCCGGGCCCGGTTGAAACCCGGGTCCTGCGGCCAGACCGAATGCTCCGCCCAGACTTGAGCGGTGTTCGGGTCGGTGGCCTCGTTGCCATCGGAACGGGCCGAGACGCCGGGCGAGGGATAGACGCCAAGGTGGCTGTGCGCGTCGATGATGCCGGGCGTGATCCACTTGCCCTTGGCGTCGACCACGACGACGTCCGCCGGGACTGGCGTCTCCGGGCCGCCGACCGACGTGATCTTGCCCTCGGAGACGAACACCACCCCGTTCTCGATCTGCTGGCCTGTCGCCGTCAGCACGGTGGCCCCGACAAACGCGGTCGCGCGGGAGGGGAGTGGCTTATAGGTCGACGGGAAGCCCGTGGAGGCCCGACCATCCAGACCCTTGGGCAGCGGCTTGACCTCGGCCTTCTCCGCCGGCTTGGCGGGCGCGGACGATTTGGAGGGACCGCCGGTCCCGGTCGTCGCGCAGGCCGTAAGACCAAGCGCGAGCAGGCTGGTGGCCATCGCCACGGAACGCCATCTCATCATGAAAAACCCCGACTCTCGAAGAGGGCGGAAGGACAGACGAAAAGAACCGCGTTATCAAGTTAAACGGCGCGGAAGAGTTCGCTCGTCAGCAAAAACCTTGCGCGGCGCCTCAAGCGCCGGTTTGCGCGTCAATGCCGATATGGCCGAAGCGTCAAAAGGGGGCCTGGATGAGCAAAACTGAGTTTGGCCGGCGGGATGTGCTGGCCGGCGGTGCGGCCGCCATCGCGTGTCCTACTGTTTCCAAGGCCGCTGAGGGAAAAGCGCCCATGTATGGACTGATTGGTCAGATGCTCGCCGTACCCGGCAAGCGTGATGACCTACTCGCGATTCTTCGCGACGGGACGGCTGAGATGCCTGGTTGCTTGAGCTACGTGCTCGCCACCGACCCGACCAATCCCGACGCGATCTGGATTACGGAGGTCTGGACCGACATGCAGGCGCATTCAGCCTCGTTGAAGCTACCGGCGGTTCAGGCCGCGATCGCTAAGGCCAGGCCGATCATCGCAGGCTTCCCGCAACGTTTCGAAACGACGCCCGTCGGGGGGCACGGTCTGCAGGCCTAACCGAAAGAAAGGCCGTGGACTGCTCCACGGCCTTTCCCCGTCCAGCAAAATCGCTCGACTTAGAAACGAGCGTCGATCGAAACGCCGACCACCCGCGGTTCGTTGACGAACGCGGTCAGGTTGTTGAAGTCGATGGCGCCCTTGATGTTGCTCTCGTTGGTGATGTTGCGAGCAAAGGCTGCAACCTCCCAGCCGCCTTCCTTGTTGGCGTAGCCCAGCTTCAGGCCGCCTTCGAAGTCACCCTTGGAGTAGAACTCCTTCGACTCGTAGAGGAACAGGTTCGTGTAACCCTGCACCTTCCAATCGGTGTAGGCGAACAGCTCGCCGCTGGCGACCGGATAGGCGTAACGCGCGGTGAAGTCGAAGGTGTACTTCGGCGCGTTCGGGAACGGGTTGCCGTTGACCAGCGCGGCGCCGGCGGCGGTCTTGGGATCGGTGACCGTGCAAGCCGCGCAGACGGCCACGGCCAGGCTGCTGTCCTTGATCTCGGTGTGCGCGTAGCTGTAGCCGGCGGTGATCACGAAGTTCGGGGTGACCACGAATTCGCTGTCCAGTTCCAGGCCGTAGGCTTCGCCCTTCTTGGCGTTGATCAGGCGGTTGGAGTTGCTGCCGCCGCCGACCGCGCTGAACTGCGGATCGTCGATCGTGTAGGCGAACACCGCGCCATTCAGGCGAACGCGACGGTCGAAGAGCTCGCTCTTCAGGCCCAGTTCGTAGGACATGATCGTTTCAGACTTCGCCGCCGAGGCCGGCGAAAAGAAGGCGATGTCACGGCCTTGGATCGACGGACCGCGGAAGCCCGAGGCCACCTTGGCGTAGACGCTGACGTCCTCGCTGACGTTATAGAACGCCGAGAGATCCCAGCTGACCTGCGAGTCCGACACCGAAACCGGCGCGGCCATGTTCGGGCCGGAGAGCACCTTCATGTCCTTGTCGTCGTCAGTGTAGCGCAGGCCGCCGGTGACGGAGAGCTGGTCGCTGACCTTGTACGACGCCTGACCGAAGATGGCCCAGGCGGTGTTCTTCTGCTGGAGAGTCGTGGCGGGCGCGAAGAAGGGGTTGGTCTGGATCGCGTACTTCGTGTCGAAGTAGAAGCCGCCCACCTGCCAGCTCAGCGCGCCGTCGGTGTTGCTGGCCAGACGGATTTCCTGGGTCCACTGATCCAGGTCCTTGATGCCGTCCTGCGTGTCCGACTGGAACGGGATGAAGCCTGGGCCCGTGGGGTTGCCGCCGTCGATGTCGCCGCGGCTGAAACCGTGGGTGTTCTCATAGGCGGTGATCGAGGTCAGCTTGGCGGAGCCGAAGTCGTAGCCGATGTTGGCCGACGCGCCGTAGCCCTTGTAGCTCTGCGGGTTGTTGGCGCCCGCGTCGAAGTAGACGGTGTCGCGCTTGTAGTTCGCGTTGAGCTTGTTCGAGCCCTTGGTCAGCACGTTGGCGCGGAACACGGCGGCGGTGCCGTCCAGGTCGCGGCCGTGGACGTTGAACAGCGCGTCCAGCTTTTCGTTCGGGGTGAACAGCAGTTGCAGGCGGGCGGCGCGCTCGTTGAAGCCGCCCATCACGTTTTTCTTCTTGGTGAAGCCGTTGTCGATCCAGTCGTCGCGATGCTGGAACAGCACCGAGGCGCGCGCCGCGACCTTGCCTTCGACCAGGGCGCCGCCGATGCCGCCGTCGAAGGTGAAGGTGTTGAAGCTACCGTAGGTCGCCGAAGCGCGGCCCTTCATTTCTTCCGACGGCTTGATGGTGTCGAACTTGACAATGCCTGCCGTGGTGTTGCGGCCGAACAGGGTGCCTTGCGGGCCGCGCAGCACTTCGACGCGGTCCAGATCGTAGAGCGGCGAGCTCTTCAGGACGACATTTTCCAGAACGACTTCGTCCTGAATGATCGACACCGGCTGCGAGGCGGCCAGATCGAAGTCGGCGTTGCCCAGGCCGCGGATGTAGAAGCGCGGCGCCACGCGGCCGTTCGAGGACTCGGCGTAGAGACCCGGGGCCTTGGCCGAAAGCGCCAGGATGTCGTCGCCGGCCGCGAAGGTCGATTGCAGACGCTCGCCGCTGATGGCGGCCACCGAGACCGGAACGTCCTGCAGGTTTTCGCTGCGCTTTTGGGCGGTGATGATGACTTCGCCCACCTTGGTGTCCTGGGCGAAAGCCGCCGGTGCGGCGGCCATCGCCGTGACCAGCGCGGCGGCGCCGCAGGAGAGCGTCAGGGTGCGACGAAGGGAGCTATTGAGGCTGTGCATGAGATGTCCTGTCGAGACGCCGCGTCGCTGAGTTGTAATCCAGGCGTTGGCGGCGATTCCGTTTGCGCTGCGATAGGCCAAGTTTCCGCCCGAGAGATATCGCGCATCACGTCTTTTCAGGACCTTGCGGGCGATTGCGTCGGCAATGTTGCGAACTTGCGACAATTTTGTTCAGCGGGCGCCCATTAAGTAATAAGTTATTCTACTTTTGAAGCGGGCTCGCTGAGCGCGAAACGAAAAAGGGGCCGGAGATCACTCTCCGGCCCCTTAGCTTTTGTCCTAAGCCCTAGGCGCTTAGCACTTGTAGTACATGTCGAACTCGACCGGGTGCGGGTGCAGTTGCAGGCGCATCACCTCTTCCATCTTCAGCTCGATGTAGCTGTCGATGAAGTCGTCGTCCATGACGCCGCCGGCCTTCAGGAAGGCGCGGTCCTTGTCCAGGTTTTCCAGGGCTTCGCGCAGCGAGCCGCAGACTTCCGGGATCTTCTTCTGCTCGCGGGGCGGCAGGTCGTAGAGGTTCTTGTCGGCCGGAGCGCCCGGATCGATCTTGTTGATGATGCCGTCCAGGCCGGCCATCAGCAGGGCGACGAAGGTCAGATAGGGGTTGCCCATCGGATCGGGGAAGCGGGCTTCCAGGCGCTTGGCCTTCGGGCTGTCGACGTGCGGGATGCGGATCGAGGCCGAGCGGTTGCGCGAGCTGTAGGCCAGCTTCACCGGGGCTTCGTAGCCGGGCACCAGGCGCTTGTACGAGTTCGTCGTCGAGTTCGAGAACGCGTTGATCGCCTTGGCGTGCTTGATGATGCCGCCGATGTACCACAGGCATTCTTGCGAAAGGCCAGCGTACTTGTCGCCGGCGAACAGCGGCTTGCCGTCCTGCCAGATCGATTGGTGCACGTGCATGCCCGAACCGTTGTCGGCGAACATCGGCTTGGCCATGAAGGTGGCCGTCTTGCCGTAAGCCGCAGCGACGTTGTGGATGACGTACTTATAGAGCTGCATCCGGTCGGCCATGGTGACCATGGTGTCGAATTTCAGGCCGAGTTCGTGCTGGGCCGGGGCCACTTCGTGGTGGTGCTTTTCCGGCTTCATGCCCAGCTCGCCCATGACGGCCAGCATTTCGCCACGCAGATCCTGGCAGCTGTCGACCGGGTTCACCGGGAAGTAGCCGCCCTTCGGGCCCGGGCGGTGACCCATGTTGCCTTCGGCGTATTGCTTGTTCGAGTTGACCGGCAGTTCGGTCGAGTCGAACGAGTAGCTGGTGTCGTGCGGAGCGGTCGACCAACGCACGTCGTCGAAGATGAAGAACTCGGCTTCCGGGCCGAAGTAGACCGTGTCGCCCACGCCGGCCGACTTCAGGTAGTTCAGAGCGGCCTTGGCGATCGAGCGCGGGTCGCGGTTGTACGGGGTGCCGGTGTCAGGGTTCACGACGTCGCAGAACAGCGCCAGCGTGGTCTGTTGGTAGAACGGGTCGATGATTGCGCTCGACAGGTCGGGGCGCAGCTTCATGTCCGACTCGTTGATGGCCTTCCAGCCGGCGATCGACGAGCCGTCGAACATCGTGCCGTCGTTGAGGAAGTCGTCGTCAACCAGATCGATGTCGAAGGTGACGTGCTGCATCTTGCCGCGCACGTCCGTGAAGCGGACGTCGACGTACTTCACGTCCTTTTCCTTGATCAGGTTCAGGATGTCCTTGGCGGTGCTCATTCCGTATCCCCTTGTAGAACTCTTTAGCTGCTGACGATCCCGGCCTAGACGGCGGCCGGGCCGCTTTCTCCGGTTCGGATGCGGATCACTTCCGCAATGTCCGAGACGAAAATCTTGCCATCGCCGATACGGCCCGTCCGGGCGGCGCGGGTGATGGCCTCCAACGCGGGCTCCAACTGGCTGTCCTCGACAACGACTTCCACCTTGATCTTGGGGAGGAAGTCCACGACGTACTCAGCGCCGCGATAGAGCTCCGTGTGGCCTTTCTGACGGCCATAGCCCTTGGCTTCGAGCACAGTCATGCCCTGGACGCCCATCTCCTGCAGGGCCTCTTTCACCTCATCCAGCTTGAACGGCTTGATGATGGCTTCGATCTTCTTCATCGGTTCCACTTTCGGGCCCGTCGGCGGCGAACCGCCTTCACTGAGGCGCACCCATCACGCCGCCCGAACCCTCGCAAGCGACCGCTCGCGACAAATATGACCGAACGGTTGAGTTATGGGCATGTGATTAAATGGCAGGCGTCGAATGCCCATTGTTCAAGCAAATCGGAAACCGCCGTCAATTGCCCTTGCCGGGCTCCATTTGACGCCTACGATCGCGCCCAACGAACGTTTGAATGGGGGCGGATATGCGCGACGACACGCCGGTTTTGATCGGTGCGGGACAATTCACCTATCGAGGGGAAGCCGCGAGTTCGCCGTCGCCGCTCGAACTGCTGAAAGTTGCGGCGGAACAGGCTGTTCGCGACGCGGGGCTTCCGGAGACGGTTTTTGCTTCGCTCGACGCTTTGGCGGTCGTGGCTTTCAGCATTGACGCGCCGGGCGGACTTTCGAAGCTTCCCCTGCCGCGATTGAAAAACCCGCCCGCCTCGCTCGCGCGCGCGCTGTCGGCCGCGCCGCGCTGGAGCGTCTACACCGAGACAGGCGGCAATAGCCCGCAACAGGCCGTGAACATCGCCTGCGAGCGCATCGCCAACGGCGAGTCGGACCTCACGCTTGTGGCGGGCGCCGAATTCCTGGGATCGCTGATGAAGCGCATGAAAGGAAACCTCGGCTTTGACGGGTGGGGTGACGATATCGAAACGGCTCCGGCGCGGATCGGTGATCCACGACCAGGCGTCACGCCCCAGGAGGCCGCGCATGGCCTCGGTTATCCCGTCAATACCTATCCCCTGTTCGAGAACGCGCTGCGCGCCCGCGACGGAGTTTCGCTGGAGGCGCACCAACAACGCCTGGGGGCGTTTTTCGCGCCGTTCACCAAGGTCGCAGCCGCGAACCCCTATGCTTGGTTCCCCATCGAACGGACGGCCGAGGAACTGGTGACGGTCACCGACCGCAACCGCATGGTCGGCTATCCCTATCCCAAGTATCTCAATGCGATCATGGAGGTCGATCAGTCGGCTGCGGTGCTGATCGCCAGCGCGCGCAAGGCGCGGGAGTTGGGCGTGCCGGAGGACAGGTGGGTCCATCTGCACGGCTGCGCGGACGCCTCGGATCTTTGGTACCCGCTGGAGCGCCAAGACTATTACTCCAGCCCCGCTATGCGTCTGACCGGCGAACGCGCGCTGCAGATGGCGGGGATTGCGCTGGGCGACCTCGACATCATCGATCTCTATTCCTGCTTCCCTTCGGCGGTGCGCATTGGGGCGGAAGAAATCGGCCTGCCGCTCGACGACCCGCGTGGGCTCACCATCACCGGCGGCCTTCCTTACTTCGGCGGACCGGGCAACAACTACGCGCTGCACGCGATCGCCGAGATGGTGACGCGATTACGAGAGCGGCCAGGCGCCTACGGCCTGTCCACCGCCAACGGCTGGTTCCTGACCAAGCAGTCGGTCGGAATTTATTCCACGAGGCCAATAACCGGGAAATGGGAGCGTGAGCCGCCCTCGGTTATCCAGGCCAAGATCGACGCGCTGCCGCATCCGGAGATCATCGACAAGCCCGAAGGCAGGGCGGTGATCGAGACGTACACCGTAGTCCATGGGCGCGAGGGGGTGCGCATGGGCATTGTCATCGGACGCGACGCCCAAGGCCGCCGGTTCGTGGCGCAGACTCCGGATGACCCTTCGGTGCTGCGCGACCTTGAGGCGCGCGAGGGTGTCGGACGCACGGGGACCGTCGGGCCTCACCCCGATGGGGTTCGCAATCTGTTTGTTCCGGATTGATCCTGATGAAGATTGTGCATGTGATCCGCCATGGTCGGCCGGCCTCCACCTGGGGCGGCGCCGACGATGATCCAGGGTTGGACGAGGTCGGCGCCGCGCAGGCCAGGAGCGTCGCCGACTCTATCTTGGCGCTGCCGGTCGATCAGCGTCCGACACGCGTCGTCTCGTCGCCGCTTAGACGATGCCGCGAGACCGCCGAGCCCCTGGCCCGAGCGCTCGGCGTCGAAGTTGAGATTGACCCTCGCGTCGGCGAGATCCCGACCCCTGCGGCGTTGTCGCCCGAGGAGAGACCCGGCTGGCTGCGCGCGGCTTTTGCCGGGCGGTGGGACGAGATCGTCGGCGACCTCGACTACACCGCTTGGATCCAGAGCGTCGCCGCAGTGCTCCGGGAGTACGGGGGCGCGGCGGTGTTCAGCCATTTCGTCGCGCTCAACGGCGCTGTGTCGGTGGCGGCCGGCCGTCCCGAAGTGATGGCCTTTCGGCCGGACCACTGTTCCCGGACGGTGTTTGAGATTGAAGGCGAGCGCTTGATCCTGGTCGAGAAAGGGCGAGAAGCTCAGAGCCAAGTGCTTTGAGAGAAAACCCGTGGCCCGAGAAATCCTGACCGTCGCCGAGATGACCGCGTGCGACCGCGCTGCGGTGCTGGCGGGAACGCCGACGCCGGTTCTGATGGAGCGCGCAGGCGCGGCGGTCGCGCAGGCGGTTCGGGCGCGGTATCACCGGCGCCCCGTCGTCGTGTGGTGCGGGCCTGGCGACAATGGGGGCGACGGCTATGTCGCGGCGCGCCATCTGCGCAAGCATGGCTGGCCGGTCGTTGTTCAAGCGGCCTATGCGCCAGCCACGGACGCCTGCCGTTGGGCGGCGTCACGATGGCGGGGTGAGGTCCAGCCGTTGTCCTGCGAAGGCTCGGGGGAGACGCTCTATATTGATGCGATCTTTGGCGCTGGCCTGTCTCGCCCGCTCGAAGGCGGGGTGGCGGAACTCGCGCGGATAGCCTCGGCGCGGGCTTTTTCGATCGTGGCCGTGGATACGCCCTCCGGCATAGCAGGCGACACGGGCACACCGTTGGATAACACGGCCTTTCCGGCGCAGGTCACGGTCACTTTCCATCGCCGGAAGCCGGCTCACGTTCTGGTCGAGGGAAGAAAAGCGTGTGGCGAGGTCTTGGTCGCGGACATCGGCCTTTCCACGGTTGGCGACATCGCGCTTTTCGAGAACGATCCTAGCCTTTGGGCGCAGCGATATCCCTGGCCCGCTATCGACGCTCACAAGCATAGTCGAGGCCGGCTTAAGGTGGTGAGCGGGGAGGCTTGGAACACGGGCGCCGCCCGGCTCGCCGCCCGAGCGGGACTGAGGATTGGGGCAGGGGCGGTGACCCTGCTGTCGCCGCATTCCGCGCTGCCGGTAAACGCCGCCCACCTCGAAGCCGTGATGCTGGCGCCGTTCGAGTCGGACGCGGATCTCGCCCTTCGGGCCGAGAGGGCCGACGCAGTCATTATTGGTCCCGCCGCCGGCGTTGGCGAGGCTACGGCGCGAAATCTCCGCGCCCTGGCCAGGACGGGCGCAGCCCTCGTCGCGGACGCCGACGCGCTGACGAGTTTTCGAGACGATCCCGGCGAGTTGTTCGCCTGTCTCGATCGGGACGATGTCCTCACCCCTCATCCGGGCGAATTCGAACGGATATTTCCGAGTCTGCTTGCTCGGTCCTCGGATCGGATCCTGGCGGCCCGCGAGGCCGCGAGAACGGCAGGTGCGGTCGTCTTGCTCAAGGGCGCTGACACGGTGGTCGCGGCGCCGGATGGTCGCGCGGCGGTATCGCTCAACGGATCGCCTTGGCTGGCGACGGCGGGCTCGGGCGATGTGTTGGCCGGGTTTATCGGCGGGTTGCTCGCGCAGGGGATGGGAAGCTTTGAGGCCGCGTGCGCCGGCGCTTGGATTCACGCCGAATGCGGCGCTCTGCATGGCCCCGGTCTCATCGCTGAGGATCTGCCGGGCCTGGCGCCTGCGATCCTGGCCCGTCTGTACCAAGAGCGCTGAGCGGACTTGCGCGTCCGACGCGTAACCCGTAATGCCGGACCCACGCGGATGTGGCGAAACTGGTAGACGCACTGGATTTAGGTTCCAGCGCCGCGAGGCGTGGAGGTTCGAGTCCTCTCATCCGCACCATACCCCTCGCACCGCCCTTCGGGCGGGCGTGAGTTTTATCGCCGCTGCTCTTGGATGCTCGCGCACGTCGTGACATAAGGGCGCTCTTTCGCCGCCCCGGCTCGTCGCGGGCGGCGTCGATCTTTTGGACCCCAGGGCGGAGCTCGGGCGCCCGGCGCCCCGACCCGAGAATTAAGAATGTCGATGCAGATCGTTGAAAAGTCGGGCGAAGGCCTCAGCCGCGTTTTTGGCGTCACGGTGCCCGCGAGTGAACTGGCCACGCGTCTTGAAGCGCGGATCGCCGAAGTCGCCCCGCAGATGAACGTCAAGGGCTTCCGTCCGGGCAAGGTGCCGACGGCCCACGTTCGTCGCCTGTACGGCAAGGCCCTGATGGGCGAAGTCATCGAGCAGGCCCTGAACGAGACCACCACCAAGGTCCTCGAAGAGAACAAGCTGCGCCCGGCTGGCCAGCCCGAACTGAACCCCTCGTCGGACATGGAAAAGGTCATCGCTGGCGGTGAAGATCTGTCGTTCGACCTGGCCGTCGAAGTCATGCCGGAATTCGAGCCGATCGACCCGGCGTCGATCGAGCTGGTGAAGCCGGTCTACAAGGTCTCGGACGAGGAAGTCCAAGAAGCCCTCGAAGAGCTGGCCAAGCAGGCCCGCACCTATGAGCCGCGCACCGGCAAGAGCCAGAAGGCCAAGGACGGCGACCAACTTCTGATCGACTTCGTCGGCACGATCGACGGTGTCGAATTCGCCGGCGGCAAGGCCGAGGGCGCTGAACTGGTCCTCGGTTCGGGTCAGTTCATCCCCGGCTTCGAAGACCAGCTGCTCGGCGCCAAGCCGGGTGACGACGTGGTCGTGAAGGTGAAGTTCCCGGAAGACTACCAAGCCAAGGATCTGGCCGGTAAGGACGCCGAGTTCGCCACCAAGGTTCATGAAGTGCGCGCGCCGGTCGACGGCAAGGCCGATGACGAACTGGCAAAGCGCCTGGGCCTGTCGGACCTGGCCGCTCTGACCGAGCTGCTGAAGTCGAACCTGTCGAGCCGCTACGACAACTCCTCGCGCTTCAAGCTGAAGCGTGCGCTGCTGGACGTGCTCGACACCAAGCACGACTTCCCGCTGCCGCCGCGCATGGTCGACGCCGAGTTCGCCGGCATCTGGCAACAGGTCGAGGCCGACAAGGCTCGCGGCGGCCTGCCGCCGGAAGACGCCGAGAAGTCGGAAGACCAGCTGAAGGATGAGTACAAGAAGATCGCCGAGCGTCGCGTGCGCCTGGGTCTGGTCCTCGCGGAGATCGGCCGCAAGAACGACGTGGTCGTCACCGACCAGGAACTGACCGACGCGATCATGCGCGAAGCCCGCCAGTACGGCGCTCAGGCCCAGCAGGTGTTCGACATGTACCGCCAGCGCGCCGACCTTCAGGCCGCGCTGCGCGCCCCGATCTATGAAGACAAGGTCGTCGACCTGATCTTCGGCAAGGCCAAGATTGAGGAAAAGGAAGTCTCCAAGGACGAACTCCTGGAAGAAGACGACCTGCCGGAAGGCTACGGCGGCTAAGGCTCGCTGAAACTGAAATTGTGAGAGGCGCGGCTCGCGAGGGCCGCGCCTTTTTCATTTCGGTCCGCGCCGCCCGCTCCTTGCAACCTGTTAAGGGGAACGCGATATGCGTGAGCGACGCCGCGCGGGGGCTGATTCGTTTTCGCGCCGCCAGCACACACGAAAAGGGTGAACCCCAATGATGTACGATCCGGTTTCGACGGCGATGAATCTGGTGCCGATGGTGGTCGAGCAGACCAGCCGGGGCGAGCGCGCGTTCGACATCTTCTCTCGCCTGCTGAAGGAACGGATCATCTTCCTGACCGGTCCGGTCGAGGACGGCATGGCCAGCCTCATCTGCGCCCAACTGCTCTTCCTCGAGTCCGAGAACCCGAAGAAGGAAATCGCCATGTACATCAACTCGCCGGGTGGCGTGGTGACGGCGGGTCTCGCGATCTACGACACCATGCAGTACATCAAGAGCCCGGTCTCGACCGTGTGCATGGGCATGGCCGCCTCGATGGGCTCGCTGCTGCTGGCGGCTGGCGCCGCCGGTCAGCGCATCTCGCTGCCGAACGCCCGGATCATGGTGCACCAGCCGTCGGGCGGCTTCCGCGGCCAGGCCTCGGACATCGAGCGCCACGCCGAAGACATCATCAAGACCAAGCGCCGCCTGAACGAGATCTACGTCAAGCACTGCGGCCGCACTTATGAAGAGGTTGAGCGTACGCTGGACCGCGACCACTTCATGAGCGCTGACGAAGCCAAGGCCTGGGGTCTGGTCGACCACGTCTATGACACGCGCGACGCCGCCGAAGCCGGCGCCGAGTAAGCGACGGCATCGAACGACGAAGCCGCCGACCTCAGGTCGGCGGCTTTTTTGTTGCGATAGCCGTCAAGGCGAAAGCCTTAGGCGGGCCTGCCCCGGAAGACGCGGTACCCCTTCTCGTCAGCGATCGCGAGCATCTCGGTGTCGCCGGAGGTGTCGCCGTATGCGGCCGTCAGTCGCACGTCCGGGCCGAAGACCTCGCGCAGGCGGATGACCTTTTCCTTCGCACGGCAGTTGTTGCCGTCCAGTCCGCCGAGGATGCGTCCGTCGTCCGAGCACCTCAGGCGCGTGCCGATCAGCATGTCCGCGCCAAGGCCACGGGCGAACGGCGCTACGATCAGATCGGGGGAGGCGGTGACGATCACCATCTTGGCCCCTTTGGCGCGCCAGCTGCGCCATACCGCGACAGCGTCGGGACGCAGCAGCAACGGCGCGAAGGCCTCGGCGAAGGCGCGGGCGTCGTTCTCGATCTGAGAGACGGTGGCCCCCTTGAGGAACTCACGGACTGCAGCGGCTTTCAGCTTCGCGCGGTTGCGGTCGAATACGTAGGTCAACAAGGCGGGGGTAAGCCGAAGGACGCCGACGGTCCATCGGGGACCGGCGCGCCACTTCAGGAACGCGTTGAAGCTGTCCTTCACAGTCAGGGTGCCGTCGAAATCGAAGGCGACAAGCAACGGCTCGTGACCCATTTCGCCGGTCATCGGGCGCGAGGCGCTCAATCCCTTGGCCATCCAAGAACGCTTAGCCATTCAACTTCCATGCGAACGCCAAAAAGGCGCTTCGTTTCCCCGCGAATCCTTGTTCGGTAATAAGGCCATCCGGAGTGAGCCGTAAGGGTCTAGGCGCTCGGCGCTTGCGCTGGGAGGCCAATCGCCCAATTTAGGTGATGAACTCATGACACGATCCGGGAGGTTCACGCGTTTCACGGCCGAAAGGACCCGGCGAGGCTTGTGAACAGAGCCCGGATCGGGGAATGTCAAGGATTAGACAACTCCCGGCGTGTATCCTGCTTGCTTCGGTGGCGGCGTATGCGCTCGGAAGGGGCGTCTCGGCGTAAGCCGTAGTCGCCATAGTGTGAGAAGCGATCATGACGAAAGCCGCGAGCGGCGACACGAAAAGCACTCTGTACTGCTCTTTCTGCGGAAAGAGCCAACATGAGGTGCGCAAGCTCATCGCGGGACCGACGGTGTTCATTTGTGATGAATGCGTCGAGCTCTGCATGGATATCATCCGCGAAGAGCATAAGATCGCCTTCGTGAAGTCCAAGGACGGCGTTCCCACGCCTCGCGAGATCTGCGAAGTCCTCGACGATTACGTGATCGGTCAGGGCCACGCCAAGAAGGTCCTCGCGGTCGCGGTGCACAATCACTACAAGCGCCTGAACCACGCGTCGAAGAACAACGACGTCGAACTGGCCAAGTCGAACATCCTGCTGGTCGGCCCGACCGGTACGGGTAAGACCCTGTTGGCCCAGACCCTGGCTCGAATCATCGATGTGCCGTTCACGATGGCCGACGCCACGACGCTGACCGAAGCCGGTTACGTCGGCGAGGATGTCGAGAACATCGTTCTGAAGCTGCTGCAAGCCGCCGACTACAACGTCGAGCGGGCCCAGCGCGGCATCGTCTATATCGACGAAATCGACAAGATCAGCCGCAAGTCGGACAACCCGTCGATCACCCGCGACGTGTCGGGTGAAGGCGTGCAGCAGGCCCTGCTGAAGATCATGGAAGGCACCGTCGCCTCCGTGCCGCCGCAGGGCGGGCGCAAGCATCCGCAGCAGGAGTTCCTGCAGGTCGACACGACGAACATCCTGTTCATCTGCGGCGGCGCGTTCGCCGGCCTCGAGAAGATCATCTCGGCGCGCGGCGCGGCTAAGTCGATCGGCTTCGGCGCCAAGGTTACCGATCCGGAAGAACGCCGTACGGGGGAGATCCTGCGCAATGTCGAGCCCGACGACCTGCAGCGCTTTGGCCTGATCCCCGAGTTTATCGGCCGCCTGCCGGTCGTCGCGACCCTGGAGGATCTCGACGAGACCGCGCTGATCAAGATCCTGACCGAGCCGAAGAACGCCTTCGTCAAACAGTACCAGCGGCTGTTCGAGATGGAGAATATCGGCCTGACCTTCACCGAAGACGCCCTTTCCGGCGTCGCCAAGAAGGCCATCGCTCGCAAGACCGGCGCCCGGGGCCTGCGCTCGATCATGGAGGGCATCCTGCTCGAAACCATGTTCGAACTGCCCAACTATGAGGGCGTCGAGGAAGTGGTGGTCAACGCCGAGGTCGTCGAGGGCCGAGCGCAGCCGCTGCTGATCTACGCTGAAAAGAAGGGCGGGGCGGCTTCGGCCTAAAGAACCTCGCGGATCGAAAAAGCGGGCGCGTCCTCTGCGGAGGGCGCGCCTTTTTCGTGGATAACCCATCTGGGCTACTGTCTTGTTAGCTACTGTGGCCTGCGCGCAGTGATGGGCTGTCGTTATGATGGACCTATTTCGAGCGCTAAGGGGGTTATTCTTGCCTTCTGCGGGCGGCTTTTGGATGTATTTGCTGCAGCTTGGCTGGCGTCGCGCGACTCGTCGCCGCTATGGGGCGAGTATCCTTGAACCCTGTTGTAAAACGTCCACATAAATAACGAGCATTCGCCCAGTCCAGGGCGGACGGACCGATCGACTCAGGCGCATCGTCTGGTGTTACGGCGGCCCGCGTGGCCAGGCGCCTTCCAGGGCTCGGCCGGGAGTATTGAGAACATGTCCGAACTACGTACGCTTCCTGTTTTGCCGCTGCGGGACATCGTGGTGTTCCCGCATATGGTGGTGCCGCTTTTTGTGGGCCGCGATAGATCCGTGCGCGCGCTCGAAGAGGTGATGCGCGGCGACAAACAGATCCTGCTCGTCACCCAAAAGAACTCAGCGGACGATGATCCGGCGCCGGGCGACATCTTCGATGTCGGCGTCCTGGCCAACGTGCTGCAGCTGCTGAAATTGCCCGACGGCACCGTCAAGGTGCTGGTCGAGGGCAAGGGCCGCGCCGCCGTGGTCAGCTTCACCGACCAGGACTCCTATTACGAGGCTCAGATCGGCGAAGTTTCCGAGGACGAGGGCGCTGGCCCTGAGGCCGAAGCTTTGTCGCGCGCGGTCGTCGAGCAGTTCGAAAACTACGTCAAACTGAACAAGAAGGTGCCGCCGGAAGCGCTGGCGTCGATCCCGCAGATCGCCGAGCCCGGCAAGCTAGCCGATAGCATCGCCGCTCACCTTTCGGTGAAGATCGGCGACAAGCAGCACCTGTTGGAAATCTTCGACGTCGTGAAGCGTCTCGAAAAGGTTTTCGCCCTCATGGAAGGCGAGATCTCGGTGCTGCAGGTCGAGAAAAAGATCCGCTCGCGCGTGAAGCGCCAGATGGAGAAGACCCAGCGCGAATATTATCTGAACGAGCAGATGAAGGCGATCCAGCGCGAGCTAGGCGATCCCGATGATGCTCGCGACGAACTGATCGACCTCGAAAAGCGCATCAAGAAGACGAAGCTTTCGAAGGAAGCCCGGGCCAAGGCCGAGGGCGAGCTGAAGAAGCTGCGCAACATGAGCCCGATGTCGGCCGAGAGCACCGTGGTCCGGAACTATCTGGACTGGCTGCTGTCGATCCCGTGGGGCAAGGCTAAGACCAAGAAGATCGACCTCGTGGAGAGCGAAGGCATCCTCGACGCCGACCACTACGGCCTGGAGAAGGTCAAGGAGCGCATCCTCGAGTACCTCGCCGTTCAGGCGCGCACCAACTCGCTGAAAGGGCCGATCCTGTGCCTCGTCGGCCCTCCGGGCGTCGGCAAGACCTCGCTGGGCAAGTCGATCGCCAAGGCGACCGGCCGCGAATTCGTGCGCATGAGCCTCGGCGGCGTGCGTGACGAGGCCGAAATCCGCGGCCACCGCCGCACCTACATCGGCTCGATGCCCGGCAAGGTCGTCCAGTCGATGAAAAAGGCCAAGACGACCAACGCCTTCGTCCTGCTCGACGAAATCGACAAGATGGGCAGCGACTACCGCGGCGATCCCGCCTCGGCGCTGCTGGAAGTGCTCGATCCGTCGCAGAACTCGACCTTCGGCGACCACTACCTGGAGGTCGACTACGACCTGTCGCAGGTGATGTTCGTCACCACGGCCAACAGCCTGAACATGCCCCAGCCGCTGCTGGACCGCATGGAGATCATCCGCATCCCCGGCTACACCGAGGACGAGAAGCTGGAGATCGCCAAGCGGCACATCCTGCCGAAGCTGGCCAAGGATCACGGACTGAAGCCGGCCGAGTTCATCGTGCCGGACAAGGCGATCCGCGATCTGATCCGCTACTACACCCGGGAAGCCGGCGTGCGGTCGCTGGAGCGGGAACTGGGAGCCCTGGCGCGCAAGACGGTCCGCGACCTGGCTCGTGAGAAGGTGGCTTCGATCACCATCGACGACGAGCGCCTGGCCAAGTACGCGGGCGTCAAGAAGTACCGCTATGGCGAGACGGACGAAGTCGACCAGGTCGGCATCGTCACGGGTCTGGCCTGGACGGAGTTCGGCGGCGACATCCTGACCATCGAAGCCGTGAAGATGCCGGGCAAGGGTCGCATGCAGATCACTGGCAACCTCAAGGACGTGATGAAGGAGTCGATCGCGGCGGCCAACAGCTACGTCCGCTCGCGCGCCCTGCAGTTCGGCATCAAGCCGCCGGTCTTCGAGAAGACCGACGTGCACATCCACGTGCCGGACGGCGCCACGCCCAAGGACGGTCCCTCGGCCGGTATCGCCATGGCCCTGGCCATGGTCTCGGTGCTGACTGGCATTCCGATCCGCAAGGACATCGCCATGACCGGCGAGATCACCCTGCGCGGCCGGGTCACCGCCATCGGTGGCTTGAAGGAGAAGCTGTTGGCGGCGCTGCGTTCCGGCGTCAAGACTGTGCTGATCCCTCAGGAGAATGAGAAGGATCTGGCCGATGTGCCTCAGAGCGTGAAGGACGGGCTTGAGATCATCCCGGTTTCGACGGTGGACGAGGTCCTCAAGCACGCTCTGACCGGACCGCTGACTCCTGTAGAATGGAACGAGGCGGAAGAGCCGATTGCTGCATCCGCGAAGAAGGATGACGGCGATAGCGACGCCATGTTGACCCACTGAGTTTAACTTACCGGCGATAACTTATGCGGCGCGGGAGTTTCCCGCGCCGCTCTCGTTTGACGAGGCTTATTCAGCCGCCATAATCCCCGCTGAGCGCAGCGTCGTCAGCGATAAGCGTCGCCGCTCAGGCTGGGAGAGAAACATGACAACAAAGGCCGAGCTCGTTACGGCGATCGCCGAAAAGGCGGGCATCAACAAGAACCAAGCCAAGGATGCCCTGGAAGCTTTCATCGAGGCGGTCACCGACTCTTTGAAGTCCGGACAAGATGTTCGCCTTGTCGGCTTTGGTACTTTCAAGGCGGTGAGCCGCGCGGCCGGCACCGCTCGCAATCCCCGCACCGGCGAGACGGTGAACCGCCCCGCATCCAAGACCGCCCGCTTTCAGGTCGGCGAAGGCCTGAAGTCGTCGTTGAACGGCTAACGCGGTTGACCGGAATTCAAGGCGGGGCGTCAGGTATTGGCGCCCCGCCTTTCGTTTTGGGCTTTGCGCAGAGAACGGGGGCGGCTAGAAGCGCGCACCCAAGAGGGCAGTTAGCTCAGCGGTAGAGCGTCTCGTTTACACCGAGAGGGTCGGGGGTTCGATCCCCTCACTGCCCACCATTCCTCCGTCTCGATCCCAACAGCGGCCGCTCGGCTGGCGTCCCTGCACGCGCCAGCATCTTGTTCCCCGCAATCAAAGTGATATCACTTTGATTGCTAATTGGGAGGCGCTGATGTCAGAGGTTCACACCATCAATCGTACCAGCGAGCGCGTTCGGGGCGGCGTCGGAGGCGGGCTGCCTCTGTTGCTGGCTCCCGTTTTGCTTGCGGCGGGTGTCTGGCTGCTAAAGGCTTCTGGCGGTGGAGCGCCGTTCGCGGTGGCCGGCGTTCTTGTCTTGCTTGCTGGGGCGCTGATCGGCGCGGGCTTCTACGCCCTGCAGCCTAATGAGGCGATGGTTCTCACGCTGTTTGGCTCATATGTCGGCACCGATCGCTCGACCGGCCTGCGTTGGGTGCTGCCCTGGTACGGACGCAAGAAGATCAGCCTTCGGGTGCGCAACGTGACGAGCGAGACCCTGAAGGTGAACGACAAGCGCGGCAACCCGATCGAGATCGCGGCCAATATCGTTTGGCGCGTGAAGGATTCGGCTCAGGCGCTGTTCGACGTCGACGACTATGCCACCTTCGTGAACATTCAGATCGAGACGGGCCTTCGTGAGGTGGCTTCGCATTACTCCTACGACCATGCCGAGGAAGGTGAGCCCACGTTACGCGCCGATGCGGAAGAGGTTGGGGACCGCCTCCGCGCCGATCTCCAGGCCCGTACCGCCGTCGCCGGCGTCGCGATCGATGAGGCCCATCTGATGCACCTTGCCTATGCGCCGGAGATCGCAGGCTCGATGTTGAAACGCCAACAGGCGGAGGCGGTGCTGGCCGCGCGTCGGACGATCGTCGCGGGCGCGGTGGACATGGTCGAGAACGCCTTGAGCGCGCTCAGCGAACGCGGCGTGGTGACGTTGGACGACGAGCGTAGGGCGGCGATGGTCTCCAACCTCCTGGTGGTGCTGTGCGCAGATCGTGAGGCTCAGCCCGTCGTAAACACCGGCACGCTGTACGGCTAAGGTGGCGGGGGAGCCTAAAGACGGCCGGGGCGCGCGGCGCGCATTTCTAATGCGCGTCCATCCCGAGGTTCTCTCGGCTGTCGAGCGTCTGGCGGAAGCTGAGTTGCGGAGCGTGAATGCTCAGGTCGAAGTGCTGCTGCGCGAGGCCTTGAAGAGGCGCGGAGTCAACCCAAAGTCATCGGGGAGCGTCGAGGAACCGTAGCTGTCGCAAAAGCTTTATCGTTCCGGCGCCGAATGAGCGACCCAGTGTGATGAGGATTCGGCGTGACGGATACGAGACCTGACCAACGTCTTGGCTGTCAGGGGCTCTTCGGCGCGGCCTGGTCAAATATCGACGAGCCGGTTCGCCTGATCGACACCACCATGCTCTACGCCCCGCGCAGCGGAGGTGTGCGACGCTACCTGTCGTCGAAGCACGCCTGGCTGGGCGCCAATCGGCCGGATGTGCGTCACACGCTGGTCGTGCCCGGAGCGCGCGACTCGTATGATGGACAGGGAAGGGTATCCATCTACGCCGCGCCTTTGCCCTTCGGGGCTGGCTATCGTTGGCCTGTCGTCAAGCAGGCTTGGATGGAGCGCCTGATCCGTCAGCGGCCCGACATCATCGAGGCGGGCGACCCTTACACGCCTGGGCTCGCGGCGCTGAGGGCCGGCGACGCTCTGAGTGTCCCTGTGGTCGGATTTTGCCACACAGACCTCGGCCGCCTAGCCGCGCTGCATATCGGCGAGTGGGCCGAAAAGCCCGTTCAGAAGCGATGGGCGGCGATCTACAGCCAGTTCGACCAAGCGGTCGCGCCCAGCCGCTTCATCGCTGGACGTCTGATCGAGGCGGGCGTCCACAACGCGATTGGATTGCCGCTCGGTGTGGATACGGCCATCTTCCGGCCGGACCGGGCTGATCGTGATGGCCTCAGGCGACGTCTTGGTCTCTCGGCGAAGGAGCGCTTGCTGGTCTTTGCGGGGCGCCCGGCCAAGGAGAAAAAGCTGGATGTGCTGGTGGCGGCGGTCGAGCGCCTGGGCGATCCATACAAGCTTCTTTTCGTCGGCGCGGGGGGCGGCGCCCCGGTGAGCGACCGGGCCCTTTGCATCGACTACGTCCGCGATCCCGTAGAACTCGCGTCCATCCTTGCCAGCTGCGACGCTTTTGTTCACGCCAACGACAACGAACCCTTCGGTCTGATCGTGCTGGAGGCCATGGCCTGTGGTCTGCCGGTCGTAGGCGTGGCCGCCGGTGGGGTGGCTGAGTCGGTAGACGATGGGGTCGGACGTCTGGCGAGGGTTTCGGAGGCCGCGGCGTTCGCCGAGGCGATCGACGCGCTCTTTGCCGCCGATGTGCGCGCGATCGGCGCCGCCGCGCGCCGTCGCGCTGTCGCGCGCCATGGATGGGACGCGGTTTTCACCGAGCTTTGCGGGATATACGGCCGGCTGACCGGGCGACGCGCCTTCGAGGGGCGCGCCACACCAGCGAGTCACTAGGTTCGAAGCGACGCAAGAATTTCGTAGCTGCGTTTGCGCGAGTCATGGTCGTGAACCTGAGTCGCCGCCATCAGTTCGTCGGCGTCCGTCAGTTCGAGAACCTGTTCGATCTTTCGCCTGACCGTTTCCGCCGACCCCACCGCAGCGTAGCGCAAGGTGTGGTCAAGCCCGGCCAGCTCTGTCGGCGATGCGTGCTCGCGGATGTCATCGACGGGAGGCGGCAGAAGGCCTGGGCGGCCCCGACGCAACGCCAGGAACTGCTGCTGGGTCGAGGTCGACAACCGCTTGGCCTCCTCGTCGGTGTCGGCGGCGCAGACGCCGATACAGACCATGGCGTACGGACGATCCAAAGTCTCGGAAGGCTTGAAGTGGCGGCGATACAGCGCAAGGGCGTCCAGCAGGGCGTCCGGCGCGAAGTGCGCGGCGAATGCGTAGGGCAGACCCAGCGCAGCCGCCAGCTGTGCGCCCCAGGTCGAGGACCCGAGAATCCAGATCGGCACATCCTGTCCTTCGCCGGGAACCGCGCGCACGCTCTGGTCGGCGACGGCGGGCTTGAACCAATGCTGCAGTTCGACGACGTCCTGAGCGAACGAATCGACCGCGCCGGCGTAGCGACGAAGGGCGCGCATGGTGGCCTGGTCGGTTCCTGGCGCGCGCCCAAGACCCAGATCGATTCGGCCTGGGTAGAGCGCGTTGAGGGTTCCGAACTGCTCCGCCACCATCAGCGGTGCATGGTTTGGCAGCATGACACCGCCCGAGCCGACGCGAATCGTCGTCGTCGCGGCCGCCACCTGGCCAATGACCACAGCGGTCGCGGCGCTCGCGATTCCCGGCATGTTGTGATGCTCGGCCAACCAGTAGCGCTGGAAACCGAGCGCTTCGGCGTGGCGCGCCAGATCGATACTGTTCTTCAAGGCCTGGCCGACACTGGAACCCTGAGGAACGGGCGCAAGGTCGAGAACGGAGATCGGCGGAAGCGCGGCGCGAGTCATGACCGCTAGATGGCGCATGCGAAGGCTGACACAAGCCTTCGCGAGATTCGAGGGATCTGTGGACGGTGGCGCGAATGACGGGGCTCGAACCCGCGACCTCCGGCGTGACAGGCCGGCGCTCTAACCAACTGAGCTACATCCGCGTCGTGCGCCAGAGCGCGACGGTCGTCCGTGACCGAGGGGAGGGAAGTCCTCGCTTCTGAAAGGGTGGCGCGAATGACGGGGCTCGAACCCGCGACCTCCGGCGTGACAGGCCGGCGCTCTAACCAACTGAGCTACATCCGCATACCCCTTCGCCGAAGCGAAAGTGCGACCCGCCAATCGGCGAGGCGCGTCTGATATGTCGGGTGAAGACTCGTGTCAACGGCGATCTCGAAGAACCGACATTTCGTCTCCAGTTGCGATCGTTTCTCAATGTGCGCGGGGTGTTTGAAGCGCTGGCGACAGTGGGCTACAACCCGCTCGATTCAAGCCAAGGGCTGTCATGACCGCCTTCCTTCTCCAGTACCTGCCGATCGTGATCTTTCTCGGGATCGCGGCGGTTATCGGCATCGTCTTTCTGCTCGCCGCCGCGGTGCTCGCGCCCAAGGCGCCGGACCCGGAAAAGCTGTCCGCCTACGAGTGCGGGTTCAACGCCTTCGACGATGCGCGTATGAAGTTCGACGTCCGGTTCTATCTGGTCTCGATCCTCTTCATCATCTTCGACTTGGAAGTGGCGTTTCTGTTCCCCTGGGCGGTCACGCTGATGAAATTGCCGCAAGATGTGGCGCAGTTCGCGTTCTGGTCGATGATGACCTTCCTCGGCGTTCTGACCGTCGGCTTCATCTATGAATGGAAGAAGGGCGCCCTCGAATGGGAGTGATCGTTCCCGCCAATTCGTCTTCGGTTCCGGCGCTCTCGGCCGGCCGTTCGACGGTCGAGGGGTATGACCCCAAGCTGCATGACCCGTTCTTCGACGGCGTCTCCCAGCAGTTGGCCGACAAGGGCTTTATCACGGCCGCCGCCGACGACCTGATCACCTGGGCCCGTACGGGCTCGCTGATGTGGATGACGTTCGGCTTGGCCTGCTGCGCCGTGGAAATGATGCAAGCGTCGATGCCGCGTTACGACCTGGAGCGCTACGGTTTCGCGCCGCGCGCCAGCCCGCGCCAGTCGGACGTGATGATCGTCGCCGGCACGCTGACCAACAAGATGGCTCCGGCCCTGCGCAAGGTCTACGACCAGATGCCCGAGCCGCGTTACGTGATCTCGATGGGCAGCTGCGCCAATGGTGGCGGCTATTACTATTACAGCTACAGCGTCGTCCGCGGCTGCGACCGCGTCGTGCCGGTCGACATCTATGTTCCGGGCTGTCCGCCGACCGCCGAGGCGCTCGTCTACGGCGTGTTGCAGCTGCAGAAGAAGATTCGCCGCACGGGGACGATCGAGCGATGAGCGAAGCCCTGGAACTGCTTGGTCAGGACATCGTCGCCCGCGCTCCGGGCGTGCTGGGACATTCTGTCGCATTCGGCGAGCTGACGATCGTCGCCCGCGCTGCGTCGGTGATCGAGACGCTGATGTTCCTGCGTGACGACGCTGCTTGTCGTTTCCACCAGCTGGTGGACCTGACCGGTGTCGACTATCCCGAGCGCGCCGCGCGCTTCGATGTTGTCTATCACCTGCTGTCGCTGGTTAAGAACCATCGCATCCGCCTTAAGGTCTCGACCGACGAGGATACGCCGGTTCCCAGCATTACGCCGGTCTTCCCGGTGGCTGACTGGTTCGAGCGCGAGGCGTTCGACATGTACGGGATCTTCTTCGACGGTCACCCCGACCTGCGCCGTATCCTCACCGACTACGGCTTCCACGGCCATCCGCTGCGGAAGGACTTCCCCATGACGGGTTATGTGGAAGTGCGCTACGACGACGAGCTTAAGCGCGTCGTGTACGAACCCGTGAAGATCACCGAGTTCCGTGCGTTCGACTTCCTCTCTCCGTGGGAAGGCGCGAAATATGCGCTGCCCGGCGATGAGAAAGTCGAGAAGCGGGCAGGAGACGCGTAGGGCTGGCGATGGGCGCTTGAAGCGTTCGTCGTCGATCACCTTGTCGGAGGGGCTTAACTCCGCCGACATCGAGCAGTGTAACGAAGGTCCGTAGCCATGACCGGCACGAACTCGCCCGCCGCGGCGACCGACTATTTCCGAGACGAGGCGACGGCTCCGGCCATTCCGGAGACGCCTGTCCGCAAGTTCAACATCAACTTCGGCCCGCAGCACCCGGCCGCGCACGGCGTGCTGCGCCTGGTGCTGGAGTTGGACGGCGAAATCGTCGAACGCGTCGATCCGCACATCGGCCTGCTGCACCGCGGCACCGAGAAGCTGATGGAAGCGCGCACCTATCTGCAGAACATCCCGTACTTCGACCGCCTCGACTACGTGGCGCCGATGAACCAGGAACACGCCTTCTGCCTGGCGATCGAGAAGCTGCTCGGCGTCGAAGTGCCGATCCGCGGCCAGATCATCCGCGTCCTGTATTCGGAAATCGGCCGCATCCTGAACCACCTGCTGAACGTGACGACCCAGGCCATGGACGTCGGCGCCCTGACGCCGCCGCTGTGGGGCTTCGAGGAGCGCGAGAAGCTGATGGTGTTCTACGAGCGCGCTTGCGGCGCTCGCCTGCACTCCAACTACTTCCGTCCGGGCGGCGTCCACCAGGACCTGCCGCCGGAACTGGTCGAAGACATCGACGCCTGGGCCAAAGCCTTCCCGAAGATCTGCGACGATATCGAAGGCCTGATCACCGACAACCGCATCTTCAAGCAGCGCAACGTCGATATCGGCGTGGTTAGCAAGGAAGACGCGATTAACTGGGGCTTCTCCGGCGTGATGGTGCGCGGCTCGGGCATCGCCTGGGACCTGCGTCGCAGCCAGCCCTACGAGAACTACAACGACTTCGAGTTCGACATCCCGCTGGGCAAGAACGGCGACTGTTACGATCGCTACCTGTGCCGCATGCAGGAGATGCGCGAGTCGACCAAGATCATCCGTCAGGCCTGCGAGATGCTGCGCAAGACGCATGGTCCGGTGCTGTCGGAAGACAACAAGGTCTCGCCGCCGCGTCGCGCCGAGATGAAGCGTTCGATGGAAGCGCTGATCCACCACTTCAAGCTCTACACCGAGGGCTTCAAGACGCCGGCCGGCGAAGTCTACGCCTGCGTCGAGGCGCCGAAGGGCGAGTTTGGCGTGTTCGTCGTCTCTGACGGCACCAACAAGCCCTATCGCTGCAAGATCCGCGCGCCGGGCTTCCCGCACCTGGCGGCCATGGACTGGCTGAACCGTGGTCACCAGCTGGCCGACGTCTCGGCCATTCTAGGCTCGCTGGACATCGTGTTCGGGGAGATCGACCGGTGAGCCTGGCCGATATCGCCCAGGCGCAGCTCGACGCCTACAACGCCCAGGACCTGGACGCCCATTGCGCCCACTTCACCGACGACGTTGTCGTTGCGGGGTTGAACGGTGAGATCGCGCGCACGGGAATCGAGGCCTATCGCGCCTTTTACGCCAAGACCTTCGCCGAGTTCCCCAAGAACCAGGCGAAGCTGCTGAACCGCATCGTGGTCGGGTCCAACGTGATCGATCATGAGCATGTCGACCGCGGCAACGGCGATGCGCCGTTCCAGGTCGCCGCCATCTACACCTTCAAGGGCGACAAGATCGCCCGCGTGGATTTCGCCCGATGAGCGTCCGTCGTCTTGCCAAGGAACAACCCGCCAGCTTCGCCTTTACGGCGGACAGCCAGGCCAAGGCCGACTGGTGGAAAGCCAAGTATCCCGCCGAGCGCAAGCAGTCGGCGGTGATCCCCATGCTGTGGCTGGCCCAAAAGCAGGAAGGCTGGGTGTCTGAGCCCGCGATCCAGGAGATCGCCAAGCAGCTCGAGATGCCGGTGATCCGCGTGCTGGAGGTTGCGACCTTCTACGTGATGTTCCAGTTGCAGCCGGTCGGCAAGGTCGCCTTCGTTCAGCTGTGCGGCACCACACCGTGCCAACTGCGCGGCGCGCTCGACCTGCGGAAGGTGCTGGAGGACAAGATCGGTCCGGCCCATCACGTCTCAGACGACGGCAAGTTCAGCTGGGAAGAGGTCGAGTGCCTGGGCGCCTGCTGCAATGCGCCGATGGCCGCGATCAACGACTACTATTACGAAGACCTGACGCCGGAGAGCCTGGCTCAGATCCTCGACGACTTCGCCGCCGGCAAGGCGCCGCAGCCGGGTAGCTACGACGGCCGTGGCGCTTCGGAGCCGAAGGGCGCGATCCACACCCTGACCGATCCCAAGCTGTACGACGGCTCGTACGCCAAGAAGATCAAGATCCCGAACCTGCCCGAGAAGCCGAAGAAGGCCCCGAAGTCGGAGCCCGCCGCTTAACATGACCGCCGACGCCGCCCTCCAGAAGAAGCGCCTGACCGCGATGCTCGTCATCAACGCGGTGTGCTTCGTGCTGGCCGGCGTCGCGATTTATGGCGCGGTGTCGCTGCGGATCGACTGGCTGCGGCTGGTCTTCTTGGGCGCCATCGTCGCGGGCCTGGGCTCGCACATCTGGTTCATCCTGGGCTGGATGCGCGTGAGCAAGGGGGAGGGCGCCTCGTCATGATCGACGACAGCGACCTCAACATGCGCAAGGCGGCGTATGTCGACACTCTCCGGGGTCTGCATCGTCGCGAACGGAGCTTCGGCTTCGTTGCGTGCCTCGTGGGCGCGATCCTGCTGGTGTGGGGTCGTGTCGTCGAAGGCGCGCCGTTCTGGGCGGTTGTGGCCGGTCTCGCCATCATCGGCGTGGGTTGGTCGCTTTTCGTCTATGTCATCATTCGTCGGACGCGCTATGTGCGCGCCCATCCATTCGATCCGCAAAGCTGAGTCATGGTCGGTATCCTCGAAGACAAGGACCGCATCTTCACGAACCTCTACGGTCTCCACGACTGGGGCCTCGAGGGCGCGAAGAAGCGCGGCTGCTGGAATGGCACCAAGGACATCCTGGACGCCGGGCGCGACTGGATCATCGACAACATGAAGAACTCCGGCCTGCGTGGCCGGGGCGGCGCCGGTTTCTCGACCGGTCTCAAGTGGTCGTTCATGCCCAAGGAAGTGAAGGAAGGTCGTCCTCACTACCTGGTGGTCAACGCCGACGAGTCCGAGCCGGGCACCTGCAAGGACCGGGAGATCATGCGGCATGACCCGCACCTCCTGATCGAGGGCTGCCTGATCGCCTCGCGCGCCATGCTGGCCCATGCCTGCTACATCTACATTCGCGGCGAATACGTCTTCGAGCGCGAGCGCCTGGAAGCGGCGATCAAGCAGGCCTATGAGGCCAAGCTGATCGGCAAGAACAACGTCCACGGCTGGGACTTCGACCTCTACGTCCATCACGGCGCCGGGGCCTATATCTGTGGCGAAGAGACGGCCCTGCTGGAAAGCCTGGAAGGCAAGAAGGGTCAACCGCGCCTGAAGCCGCCGTTCCCGGCGGGCGCGGGCCTCTACGGCATGCCCACCACGGTGAACAACGTCGAGAGCATCGCCGTCGCCGGCACGATCCTGCGTCGCGGCGCGGCCTGGTTCGCCGGCTTTGGCCGTCCGAACAACGCCGGCACCAAGCTCTTCTGCGTCTCGGGCCACGTGAACCTGCCCTGCAACGTTGAGGAAGCCATGAGCATCCCCTTCCGTCAGTTGATGGAAGATCACTGCGGCGGCATCCGGGGCGGCTGGGGCAACCTGAAGGCCGTCATCCCGGGCGGCTCGTCGGTGCCGATGATCCCGGCCGAGCAGTGCGAAGACCTGCCGATGGACTTCGACGCCCTGCGGAACCTGAAGTCGGGCCTGGGCACGGCCGCCGTCATCGTCATGGACAAGTCGACCGACCTCGTCCGCGCGATCGCCCGCCTGTCGTACTTCTACAAGCACGAGAGCTGCGGCCAGTGCACGCCGTGCCGTGAAGGCACCGGCTGGATGTGGCGCGTCATGGAGCGCATGGCGACCGGCGAAGCCGATCCGAAAGAGATCGACACCCTGCTGGACGTCACGACCCAGGTCGAGGGTCACACCATCTGCGCCCTGGGCGACGCGGCCGCCTGGCCGATCCAGGGCCTGTTCCGTCACTTCCGCCACGAGGTGGAGGAGCGGATCGCTTCCTATCGTAGCGGTCGCCTGCACGTGCAGGGCGCCAAGCTGATCGCGGCGGAGTAACAAGAATGGCAATCGCCAAGGTCAATGGCGTCGAGGTCGAGTTCGAACCCGGCATGACGGTTCTGCAGGTGGCGGAACTGGCCGGGGAAGAGATCCCGCGCTTCTGCTATCACGAACGCCTGTCCATCGCCGGCAACTGCCGGATGTGCCTCGTTGAGGTAAAGCCCGGTCCGCCGAAGCCGCAGGCCTCTTGCGCCCTGCCGGCCGCCGAGGGCCAGGAGATCTTCACCAAGACTCCGATGGTCAAGAAGGCCCGCGAAGGGGTGATGGAGTTCCTGCTCATCAACCACCCGCTGGACTGCCCGATCTGCGACCAGGGCGGCGAGTGCGACCTGCAGGACCAGGCGGTCGGGTACGGCCGTGACGACAGCCGCTATGAAGAGAACAAGCGCGCGGTCGAAGAAAAGTCGATGGGCCCGCTGATCAAGACCGTGATGACGCGCTGCATCCAGTGCACGCGCTGCGTCCGCTTCATCACCGAAGTCGCCGGTTCGCCGGAGATCGGCCTGATCTCGCGCGGCGAAGACGTTGAAATCACGACCTATCTCGGCGCGGCGGTGACCTCGGAGCTCAGCGCCAATGTCATCGACCTGTGTCCGGTCGGCGCCTTGACCTCTAAGCCCTACGCCTTCGAAGCCCGTCCGTGGGAACTGAAGAAGACCGAAAGCGTCGACGTCATGGACGCTCTGGGTTCGTCGATCCGCGTTGATGCGCGCGGGGCGGCCGTGCTGCGCGTGCTGCCGCGCATCAACGACGAGGTCAACGAAGAGTGGATCTCGGACAAGACCCGCTATGCGGTCGACGGCCTGGGCCGTCAGCGTCTTGACCGTCCTTATGTCCGCGTCGGCGGCAAGCTGAAGCCGGCGACCTGGGCCGAGGCCTTCGCGGCCATTGCCGCCAAGGTGAAGATGACGGCTCCGGAGCGTGTTGGCGTGATCGCCGGCGACCTGCAGGACGCCGAAAGCCTGAAGGCCGCCAAGGACCTCTTCACCGCCCTGGGCGTGAAGAACCTCGACAGCCGTCAGGATGGTTCGGCTCTGGGCGCGGGTCCGCGCGAGGGCTGGCTGTTCAACTCGACGATCGCCGGCATCGAAAACGCCGATGTGGTGCTGTTCGTCGGCGCCAACCCGCGTCTTGAGGCGCCGGTGCTCAACGCCCGCTTCCGCAAGCAATGGCTGGCCGGCAAGACCCGTTTCGGCGTGATCGGCGAACAGGCCGACCTGACCTTCGGCTACGACTATCTCGGCGCCGGCGCCAAAACGCTGTCGAGCCTGGCCAAGAGCAAGAACGACTTTGTCGCTGCCCTGAAGGCCGCCGAACGTCCGGCGATCATCATCGGCCAGGGCGCCCTGGCGCGCGCCGACGGCGCGGCGATCCTCAAGGCCGCCGCGGGCCTCGCCAAGTCGATCAAGGTCGTGCGCGAAGGCTGGAACGGCTGGAACGTGCTGCACACCGCCGCCGCGCGCGTCGCGGGCCTCGACGTGGGCTTCGTCCCGGCCGAGGGCGGTCTTGCGACTGCCGACATGCTGAAGCCCGGCGCGCTCGACGTGCTGTTCCTGCTGGGCGCCGACGAGTGCGAGACGGCCGCCTCGGACGCCTTCAAGATCTATCTCGGCACTCACGGCGACAACGGCGCCCACAAGGCGGACGTGATCCTGCCGGGCGCGGCCTACACCGAGAAGAACGGCCTCTATGTGAACATGGAAGGGCGCGTCCAGATGGGCCGCCGCGCCGTGTTCCCGAAGGGTGAAGCCAAGGAAGACTGGTCGATTCTGCGGGCGCTGTCCGAGGTGCTGGGCCACAAGCTGCCGTATGACAGCCTGGACCAACTACGCGCCAAGCTGTTCGCCGATCACCCGACCTTCGGTCAGATCGACTACGCGCCGGGCTCGGTGGCGACCTCGTTCGACGTCGGCGCCCTGGGCGGTGACGGTGAAGTTTCGGACGCGCCGTTCGAAAGCCCGATCAAGGCCTTCCACCTGACCAACCCCATTGCGCGCGCCAGCGTGACCATGGCCGAGTGCGCGGCCGTGGCCTCGGGCGCCGCCAAGATCGCGGCGGAGTAGGCCGATGCAAGCGTTCTTCGCCAACCCCGCCGTCTCCTGGACCCTGCTGACTACCGGCGGGATCCTGCTGGTCGTGATCTGGGTGCTGCTGAGCCTGGCGTTCCTGTTGCTGGCCGACCGCAAGATCTGGGCCGGCGTTCAGATGCGCAAGGGGCCAAACGTCGTGGGCCCGTTCGGCCTGCTGCAGTCCTTCGCCGACTTCTTCAAGTTCGTGCTGAAGGAGATCGTGATCCCCGCCGGCGCCGACAAGGTCATCTTTATCCTGGCGCCGCTGATCAGCCTGGTCCTGGCCTTTGTCGGCTGGGCCGTGGTGCCCTTCGCGCCGGGCTGGGTCGTCTCGAACCTCAACGTCGGCATCCTCTACCTGCTGGCGATGAGCTCGCTAGGCGTCTACGGCATCATCATGGGCGGCTGGGCTTCGAACTCGAAGTATCCGTTTCTGGGCGCTCTTCGTTCCGCCGCGCAGATGGTTTCCTATGAAGTGTCGATCGGCCTGATCATCATCACGGTGATCCTGCTGGCCGGTTCGATGAACCTGTCGACCATCGTCGAGAAGCAGACGGGCTGGATCTGGAACTGGAATGTCTTTGGCGGCGGGCTGAACAACCTCGTCCTGCTGCCGGTCATGGTCGTGGCCATGGGCATGTTCTACATCTCGGCCCTGGCCGAGACGAACCGCCCGCCTTTCGACCTGCCGGAAGCCGAGTCGGAACTCGTGGCCGGCTATCAGGTCGAGTACAGCTCGACCCCGTACCTGCTGTTCATGGTCGCCGAATATTCGAACATCGTCCTAATGTGCGCGATGATCAGCGTCCTGTTCTTCGGCGGCTGGAACCCCGGGTTCCCGACCGATTTCCTGGACAGCTGGCACCCGTTCGCGGCCAATTTCTTCCTGGCCTTGGTGTTCTACGCCAAGATCTGCTTCTGGTTCTTCATGTTCGCCATGGCGAAGGCCATCGTGCCTCGTTACCGCTATGACCAACTGATGCGTCTGGGCTGGAAGGTGTTCCTGCCGACGTCGCTGGTGCTGGTTGCTGCAGTCGCCGCCTGGCGCGTGTTCGGTCCGGCGGCCTGATGCGCCGGACCGCGATCCTGACCTTGGCTTTGACTGTCGCCAGCCTCGCGGCTTGCCAGTCGGTCTCGGCTCCGGACCGTTCCTATTCCCTCGGCGACGGCGTCGTCAGCTATGACGATCTCCGGCGCGAGGGCGACAAGTGCAAGGCTTCGGGTGGAACCATCCAGGCCAAGCAGGACGGGGGAGACCCCGCCCAGCTATCGAACTACACCTGCGTCATTCCCCGGACCGGGAAATGAGACGGGTCGCTCTCGGGATCGCCGCGATCGGCCTTCTGGCTGGATGCTCGACCTGGGGCGAAAGCATTCCGCGACCGCCGGGGCGGACGCTTGAGGACAAGGTCGAGGCGCGCCGCAAGGCTGACGACAAGACCAGAAAGTGTGTCCTCGAGCAGACGTTGCGGCGGCAGCAGAAAGAGCAGGGCAGGGACGTCCGTCCCCTCCCTAAGGAAAAGTGTTAGGAGAGCTCTGGTGTTCCAGCGCATCACTCAGGCGGTCAAGGGCGCGGCCCTTCTGGACTTCGCGGGCGCGTTCGGCCTGGCCATGAAGTATATGGTCGCGCCGAAAAAGACCGTGATCTATCCGAACGAGCGCAATCCGCAGTCGCCGCGCTTCCGGGGCGAGCACGCGTTGCGCCGATATCCGTCGGGCGAGGAGCGTTGCATCGCCTGCAAGCTCTGCGAAGCCATCTGCCCGGCGCAGGCGATCACCATCGAGGCCGAACCGCGCGAGGACGGCAGCCGCCGGACGACCCGCTACGACATCGACATGGTCAAGTGCATCTACTGCGGCCTCTGCCAGGAGGCTTGCCCGGTCGACGCGATCGTCGAGGGCCCGAACACCGAGTTCGCGACCGAGACCCGCGAAGAGCTCTACTATGACAAGGAACGCCTTCTCGATAACGGCGACCGTTGGGAACGCCTGATCGCGAAGAATCTGGAGTTGGACGCGCCGTACCGCTAAAGACGGGGCCGAATCCGGGGTAGGCGGCGCGTCACGCGGCGCGCCGTTGTTGGACTTAAGATTTCAGGGGAGCCCAGGGCCAATGCCCGTGCAGGCGATCGCATTTTATCTACTGGCTTTCGTGACCATAGCGGCGGGTCTCCTCGTCGTGTCGGCGCGCAACCCGGTGCACTCGGTGCTCTTCCTGATCACCGCCTTCTTCTCGGCCGCCGGCCTTTTCGTCCTGCTGGGCGCGGAGTTCCTGGCGATGCTGCTGGTCGTCGTTTACGTCGGCGCGGTCGCGGTGCTGTTCCTCTTCGTCGTCATGATGCTGGATGTGGACTTCGCCGAGCTTCGACAGGGCTTCGTGCAGTACCTGCCCTTCGGCGGCGTTATCGCCCTGGTGATCGCCACCGAGATGGTGATGGTCGTCGCGGCCGTGGCCACCAACGGCGCCGCCGCGAAGAACGCCCTGCCTAACGCGTCGCCGGGCGGAGTTCCGAACACCGAAGCGATCGGTCGCGTGCTCTACACCGACTATGTCTTCTTCTTCCAACTGGCGGGCCTGGTGCTGCTGGTGGCCATGATCGGCGCCATCGTCCTGACCCTGCGCCACAAGCCGGGCGTCAAGCGCCAGGACATCGGCAAGCAGGTCGCCCGCACGCCCAAGACCGGCATGGAGCTGGTTCAGATCAAGCCGGGTGAGGGGATCTCCGAATGATCGGCCTGCCGCACTATCTCGTCATCGCCGCGATCCTGTTCACGATCGGCGTCTTCGGCATCTTCGTGAACCGCAAGAACGTGATCGTCATCCTGATGTCGATCGAACTGATCCTTCTGGCGGTGAACATCAACCTCGTGGCGTTCTCGGCCTATCTGCACGACGTGGCGGGCCAGATCTTCGCGATGTTCGTCCTGACCGTCGCTGCCGCCGAGGCGGCCGTGGGTCTGGCGATCCTCGTCACCTTCTTCCGCAACCGCGGCGACATCGCGGTTGACGACGCCAGCATGATGAAGGGCTAAGCGACGTCATGCAGACGCTTGTCACCATTCTCGTTTTCGCGCCGATCATCGCCGCGGCGATCGCCGGTCTGTTCGGCCGCCGTATTGGCAATGTCGCGTCGCAGTCGGTCACGACGGGCGCGCTGATCCTGTCGTGCGCGCTGTCCTGGTACACGTTCAGCCAGTGGACCTGGGGGCACATGGAGGCCTTCACGGTCCAGTTGCTGCCGTTCATCCATATCGGCGACTTCCAGGCCAACTGGTCGATCCGCATTGACGCCCTGTCGGCGACGATGCTGATCGTGGTCACGACGGTCTCGGCCCTCGTGCACATCTACTCCTGGGGCTACATGGCCGAGGACGACAGCAAGCCGCGCTTCTTCGCGTACCTGTCGCTCTTCACCTTCGCCATGCTGTCGCTGGTCACCGCCGCCGACTTCATGCAGCTGTTCTTCGGCTGGGAAGGCGTGGGTCTGGCCTCGTATCTGCTGATCGGCTTCTGGTTCAAGAAGCCCTCGGCCAGCGCCGCCGCCATCAAGGCCTTCGTGGTCAACCGGGTTGGCGACTTTGGCTTCGCCCTCGGCATCATGACCACCTACTGGGCGTTCGGCACGATCCAGTTTGCCGAGCTGTTCCCGCTGATCCAGGCCAACGCGGGCAAGACCTGGGAATTCGCCGGTCACATGTGGCCGTTGATGGATATTGCCTGCTTCCTTCTGTTCATCGGCGCGATGGGCAAGTCGGCGCAGTTCTTCCTGCACACCTGGCTGCCCGACGCCATGGAAGGCCCGACCCCGGTGTCGGCCCTGATCCACGCGGCCACGATGGTGACCGCCGGCGTCTACATGCTGTGCCTGCTCTCGCCGATGTTCGAATACGCCCCCGTGGCCAAGAACATCGTGACGGTCATCGGCGCGGTGACGGCCCTGTTCGCCGCCACGGTCGGCCTGACGCAGAACGACATCAAGCGCGTGATCGCCTACTCGACCTGCTCGCAGCTGGGCTACATGTTCTTCGCGGCGGGTGTCGGCGCCTATCAGGCGGCCATGTTCCACCTGTTCACGCACGCCTTCTTCAAGGCCCTGCTGTTCTTGGGCGCCGGTTCGGTGATCCATGGCATGCACCACGAGCAGGACATGCGTCGCTACGGCGCCCTGGCCAAGCTGCTGCCGGTCACCTTCATCGCCATGACCATCGGCACGATCGCCATCACGGGCCTTGGCTTCCCGCCGTTGCACCTGGGCTTCGCCGGCTTCTACTCCAAGGACACCATCATCGAGGCGGCGTTCGCCGCGGGCGGTCATAACGCCCTGGCCATGTTCGCCTGGGTGATCGGCGTGCTCGTCGCGGGCCTGACCTCGTTCTACTCCTGGCGCTTGGCGTTCTTCACCTTCAACGGTACGGCGCGCTGGGGTCATGACGCCCATGGCCACGACGATCACGCGCACGCGGCGCACGCTCATGACGACCATGCCCAAGGCCATGACGATCATGGCCATGGTCACGACCACAAGCCGCACGAAAGCCCGTGGGTGATGCTGTTCCCGCTGGTCGTGCTGTCGATCGGCGCGGTCGCCGCTGGCTTCGTCTTCACCGGCTACTTCGTGGGCCACCACCAGGAAGAGTTCTGGCGCGGCGCCATCTACACCGCCCCGACCAACCACGTGCTGCACGAAGCGCATGAGGTCGCGACCTGGGTGAAGTGGAGCCCGCTAATCGCTTCGCTGATCGGTCTGCTGGTCGCGGTCTATGTCTATCTGATCAAGGGCAATGAGCGCCTGGGCCTGAAGCTGGCCGAGCGCAAGGGGCCGCTGTACGTCTTCTTCTACAACAAGTGGTTCTTCGATGAACTCTACGAGGCCACCTTCGTGCGCTTCGCCAAGTTCCTGGGCGACCTGTTCTGGAAGGGCGGCGACCAGAAGATCATCGACGGCCTGGGCCCCGATGGCGTGAGCGCGGTCTCGTATGAGGTCGGCAAGCGCACTGGCAAGTTGCAGACCGGCTATCTCTACCACTACGCGTTTGTCATGCTGCTCGGCGTCGCCGGCCTGCTGACCTTCGCCCTGTACGCATTCCGTTGAGGGGGACGGAGCTCATGAGCGGCCTTCTCAGCCTTACGACCTTCGCGCCTCTCGCTGGCGTCGCGGTGATCCTCGCCGCGCGCGCTCTGCATGGCGCCGGAGAAAAGACCGACACCCTGGCCAAGTGGATCGCGCTCGTGACCACCCTGGTCACGTTCGGCCTGTCGATCATCCTCACCGCCCAGTTCGACCCGAAGAACCCGGGCTTCCAGTTCGTGGAAGACGTCGCCTGGTTCGCCGGTCTCCACTACCGCATGGGCGTCGATGGCATTTCGGTGCTGTTCGTCCTGCTGACTGCGTTTTTGCTGCCGATCTGCATCGTGGCCAGCTGGAAGTCGGTCGAGAAGCGCGTCGTCGAGTACCTGATCGCCTTCCTGGTCCTTGAGACCCTGGTGATCGGCGTCTTCTGCGCGCTGGATCTCGTGCTGTTCTACCTCTTCTTCGAGGGCGGCCTGGTTCCGATGTTCCTGATCATCGGCATCTGGGGCGGCAAGCGCCGGATCTACGCGGCCTACAAGTTCTTCCTCTACACGCTGCTCGGCTCGGTGCTGATGCTGGCCGCGATCCTGGCGATGATCGGGATCTCTGGCACCGCCTCGATCCCCGAACTGATGACCTTCAAGTTCGCCCCGTGGCTGCAAACCTGGCTGTGGCTGGCCTTCTTCGCCTCGTTTGCGGTCAAGATGCCGATGTGGCCGGTTCACACCTGGCTGCCCGACGCCCACGTCGAGGCGCCGACGGCCGGTTCGGTCATCCTGGCCGGTATCCTGCTGAAGATGGGCGGCTACGGCTTCATGCGCTTCAGCCTGCCGATGTTCCCGAACGCTTCGGAGATGTTCCAGCCGCTGGTGTTCGCGATGTCGGCCATCGCCATCGTCTACACCTCGCTGGTCGCTTTCCGTCAGACCGACATCAAGAAGCTGATCGCCTATTCGTCGGTCGCCCACATGGGCTTCGTGACCATGGGCATCTTCTCGGGCAATGCGGCGGGCGAGCAGGGCGCCCTGTTCCAGATGCTGAGCCACGGGATCATCTCGGGCGCACTCTTCCTCTGCGTCGGCGTGGTCTACGACCGCATGCACACCCGCGAAATCGCGTTCTATGGCGGCCTCACCAACCGCATGCCGATGTACGCGGCGGTGTTCATGCTGTTCACCATGGGCAATGTCGGCCTTCCGGGCACCTCGGGCTTCGTTGGCGAAATCCTGACCATGACCGGCGTCTACAAGGCCTCGACCTGGACGGCGATCGTCTCCGCTTCGGGCGTGATCCTGTCGGCCATGTACGCCCTGACCCTGTACCGCCGCGTGATGTTCGGCGAGATCACCAACCCACAGCTGACCACGATCACTGATCTGGACAAGCGCGAGATCCTGATCTTCGCCCCGCTGATCGTGTCGACCCTGGTGCTGGGTATCTATCCCAATCTCGTGTTCAACCTGACCGCGACGTCTGTCGACGCGCTCGTCGGCGCCTGGCGCGCCGCCGTGGGTGGGTGAGGAGCCAATGACCTTTTCCGCCAACTTCTCGCTCGTCCTGCCTGAGGTCGTTCTCGCGATCGCAGCTCTGGTTCTGCTGGTCGCCGGCGCCTTCCGAGGCAAGGTCGGCGCCATTTTCACCCTCGCGGCGGTCGCGTCGCTGGTCGCCGCCGCCGCCACGGCGGTGCTGGGTCCTAAGGGCGTTGCGTTTGGCGGCGTCTACGTCGCCGACGCGGCCGCGACCTACGCCAAGGTGGCCATCTATCTGTCGAGCGCCGTGGCCGTCGTCCTCGGTGACCGCTGGCTGGCTCAGCGCGGCGACCAGAAGTTCGAGTATGCGGTCCTGGTGATCCTGGCTGCGCTCGGCATGGGCGTCACCGCCTCGGCCGGCGACCTGATCAGCCTGTATGTGGGCGTCGAGCTGCAATCGCTGGCGCTTTACGTCCTGGCCGCCATGCGCCGCGACGACGCCAAGTCCTCGGAAGCCGGCCTGAAATACTTCGTGCTGGGCGCGTTGTCGTCGGGCCTCCTGCTGTACGGCAGTTCGCTGATCTATGGCTTCACCGGTTCGACCCACTTCAGCCAGATCGCTCTGGCGGCCGCGCACGGCGGTTCGCACGGCGTCGGCCTGCTGTTCGGCCTGGTCTTCGTGATCTGCGGTCTGGCGTTCAAGGTCTCCGCCGCGCCGTTCCACATGTGGACGCCGGACGTCTATGAAGGCGCGCCCACCCCGGTCGTTGGCTTCTTCGCCGCCGCACCGAAGTTGGCCGCCATGATGATGTTCGCCCGCGTACTGGGCGACGCCTTCCCGGCATCCGAGGCGCAATGGCGTCAGGTCCTGGTGATCGCGGCCCTGCTGTCGGTCTTCGTGGGCGCCTTCGCCGGTCTGGCGCAGAGCAACCTGAAGCGCCTGTGGGCTTACTCGTCGATCGCCAACGTCGGTTACGCCCTGCTAGGCGTCGCCGCCGGCGGTGAAGTCGGCCTCCAGTCGATGCTGATCTTCATGACGCTCTACATGGTCGATGTCACAGGGTTCTTCGCCTGCCTGCAGGCGCTGAACCGTGACGGCAAGCCGATGGAGACGATCCAGGATATGGCCGGTCTCGTGAAGCAGCGCCCCGGCGTCGCTCTGGCGATGACCGCGTTCTCGCTGTCGGCGTTAGGCTTGCCGCCGTTCTCGGGCTTCTGGGCGAAGTACTTCGTCTTCAAGGCCGCGATGGGCACGGGCGACGTCGTGATGCAGTGGGCCGCTGTTCTCGGGCTGGTCGGTTCGGTGGTCGCGGCCTTCTATTACCTGCGCCTGATCAAGGCGATGTGGTTCGACGACGCTGCAGGCGCCGTGGACGCCCCGTCGCCGTCAGCCCGGGCCGTGGGCTTCGCCGCCGCGATCTTCTCGTTCCCGATCGTGCTTGTGGCCTTGGTCTGGCTCGAGCCGGCCGCCAAGGCCGCCGCCGCCGCCTTTGGTCACGCGTGACGTGACGGGCGCTTCGCCCGTCACCGTCCCCCCCATCGTCGTTCTCGACGAGATCGACTCGACCAACGCCGAAGCCCGGCGTCGGGCCGAAGCAGGCGAGGCCGGGCCTCTGTGGCTTGTTGGTCTTCGGCAAACTGCCGGCCGTGGTCGTCGGGGACGCGCCTGGGAGACCGGCGAGGGCAACCTCGCCGCGACGCTGCTGCTCCGCACCGACAAAACCCCGGCAGAGGCGGCGCAGATATCCTTTGTCGCCGCTCTGGCGGTCGCTGATTTGCTAGCCCGCTACGTCCCGCGCGAGCTAATCAGCCTGAAGTGGCCGAACGACCCTCTGCTAGGCGGCTTGAAGGTTAGCGGCATTCTCATCGAGTCCGGAGCTTCGCCGGTTGGCGGTCTCTGGCTCGCGGTGGGGATCGGTGTGAATCTGAAGCGCAAGCCGATCGACGCCGAAAGGCCTGCGACGGCGATCGCCACCTACCGCGAAAACCCGCCTTCCCCCCGTCAAGCTGCCGAGGGCTTGGCCGAGACGTTCCAGTCTTGGCTCCAGGTCTGGGATAGGCTTGGTTTTCCCGCCATCGCCGACGCCTGGACCGCGCGCGCCCATGGGTTGGGCGAGCCTTGCGTGGCGCGCCTGGGCCATGAGACCGTTGAAGGCGTCGCCGAAGCCCTGGACGCCGATGGCGCGCTTCGGCTGCGCCTGGCCGATGGAAGTCTGCGCCGGATCACCGCCGGCGACGTGTTTTTTGGAGGCGCTTGATGCTGCTGGCCATTGAGCAGGGCAACACCAACACCATGTTCGCCATCCACGACGGTGCATCGTGGGTGGCGCAGTGGCGTTCTGCGACCGAGAGCACCCGCACCGCCGACGAGTATGTCGTCTGGCTCTCTCAACTGTTGTCGATGCAGGGGCTGGGTTTCCGGGCGATCGACGCCGTTATCATTTCCAGCGTCGTACCGCAGTCGATCTTCAATCTGCGCAATCTGAGCCGCCGCTACTTCAACGTCGAGCCGCTGGTCATTGGCGAGAACGCCAAGCTGGGCATCGACGTGCGCATTGAGAAGCCGTCCGAAGCCGGCGCTGACCGGCTGGTCAACGCAATCGGCGCGGCCATGGTCTATCCCGGTCCCCTCGTTGTGATCGACAGCGGTACGGCCACGACGTTCGATATCGTCGCGGCTGACGGCGCCTTCGAAGGCGGCATCATCTCGCCGGGTATCAACCTGTCGATGCAGGCCCTGCACGAAGCGGCGGCGAAGCTGCCACGCATCGCCATCCAGCGTCCCGCCGGTAACAAGATCGTGGGAACCGATACGGTATCCGCCATGCAATCGGGCGTCTTCTGGGGTTATATTTCGCTGATCGAAGGTCTCGTCTCACGCATCAAGGCTGAGCGTGGCGAGCCCATGACCGTCATCGCCACAGGCGGCGTCGCCTCGCTGTTCGAAGGCGCGACCGACAGCATCGACCATTTCGACTCCGATCTGACAATCCGGGGTCTCCTCGAAATCTATCGACGAAACACCATCTCCGAGACCTGATGAAAAAGTCCAAGAACGACGAGTTCGTCTTCCTGCCGCTGGGCGGGTCGAACGAGATCGGCATGAACTTCAATCTCTATGGCTTCGGGCCGGCGCATGATCGCAAGTGGATCGTAGTCGACCTGGGGGTGACGTTTGGCGACCAGACGACGCCCGGCGTCGAGATCATTCTGCCCGATCCGACCTATATCGAGCCCTATGCCGACGATATTCTTGGCATCGTGCTGACCCACGCCCACGAGGATCACTTGGGCGCCGTGCACTGGCTGTGGCCGCGCCTGAAGGCGCCGGTTTTCGCCACGCCGTTCACGGCCTTCCTGCTGCGCGAGAAGCTGCGGGACGCGGATCTGCTGGGCGAGGTCGACATCACCGAAGTGCCCCTGGGCGGCAGCTTCAAACTCGGGCCGTTCGAGCTTGAGTTGATTACCTTGACCCACTCGATTCCCGAGCCGAACGGCCTGGCGATCAAAACGCCGCTGGGCACGGTGCTGCACACCGGCGACTGGAAGATCGATCCTGAGCCCCAGCTTGGCGCGCCGACCGACGAAGCCGCCATCCGTCGTCTCGGCGACGAGGGCGTGCTGGCCATGGTGTGCGACAGCACCAATGTTTTCCAAGAGGGCTCTGCCGGTTCCGAGGCTGATGTCCGCAAGGCGCTGGGCGATCTGATCCAGAGCCTGAGCGGCAAGATCGCCGTGGCCTGCTTCGCCTCCAACGTCGCGCGGATGGACACCGTAATCCGCGCCGCTCAAGCGTGCGGTCGCAAGGTCAGTCTGGCAGGGCGCTCGATGCATCGCATGGCTGCGGCAGCCCGCTCGGTCGGTCTGTTGGAAGGCCTGGAGCCGTTCATCAACGACGACCAGGCCAAGCACCTGCCCGAAAACGAGGTCCTCTATCTCTGCACGGGCAGCCAGGGCGAGGCGCGCGCCGCCCTGTCGCGCATCGCCGACGGCAGCCATCCGCATGTGAAGATGGGCTCGGGCGATCACGTGATCTTCAGTTCGCGGGTGATCCCCGGGAACGAGATCCCGATCCGTAACCTGCAGAACAAGCTGGCTGACCGCGGGGTGCGTCTGCACACCGAGCGCGATACGCCCGGAATCCACGTTTCGGGCCACCCGTGCCGGGACGAGCTGCGCCAGATGTACGCCTGGGTGCGACCGCACATCGCCGTCCCGACGCACGGCGAGCGTCGCCACCTGATCGAGCACGCCGCTCTGGCCAAGGACCTGCAGGTGCCGCACGCCGTTAGTCCGCGCAATGGCGACATGGTGCTGCTGGCGCCGGGCCAGCCCGGGATCATCGACGAGGTTCCGGCGGGCCGTCTGTATGTGGATGGCGGCGTCGTCACGCCGGAGAACGGCGAGGCGCTGCGCGAACGTCGCCATGCGGCTTTCAACGGCGTGCTGGCGGTGTCGATCGTGCTCGATGGTCGCAACAAGATCGTCTCGGGGCCGCAGATCCGGGGCATCGGCCTGACGGGCGACGATGAGTACACGCTGGATGACGCGCTGGATGATCTCTGCGAAGAAGCTGAGAGCGCCTATAAAAAACTGGACGGCGATGCGCGCGAGATCGACGAGACGATTGAGGGCGCGATTTCCCGCGCGGTGAAGAAGGCGGCCTTCCGCATCTGGGAGCGCAAGCCGGTCGTCGAGACGACGGTTCTTCGGCTCTGACCGATAGGGCGTCCGCAGCCGGACCGTGGACGCCCTATCTTTCCGCATTGCAGCACTGGTGCTAGGCCAAGAGCCAACAACAGAAAAGCAGCGGGAGTTCCTCGAGATGATCGGCAAGCTCAATCACGTCGGCGTCGCCACGCCCTCTATCGACGAGTCGGTGAAGATGTATCGCGACCTGCTCGGCGCGACTTCGATCACCGACAAATGGGCGATGCCGGAACAGGGGGTCTGGGTCTGCTTCGTCAACCTGCCCAACAGCCAGATCGAACTGATCGAGCCCTATGGCGAGAGTTCCCCGATCCATGGGTTCCTGGCCAAGAACCCTAAGGGCGGCCAGCATCACATCTGCTTCGAGGTCGAGAACATCTACGAAGCCCGTGACGCCCTCGTGGCCAAGGGCGCAACGGTGCTCGGTGAGCCTCGCATCGGCGCACATGGCACGCTGATCATCTTTGTTCACCCCAAGGACATGGGCGGCATGCTTGTCGAGCTCATGGAAACGCCGAAGGACGCGCATCACTGATGAGCCCGATCACCTGGTTCGCGATCTACATGACCATTTGGTGGACCGTTCTGTTCGCGGTTCTGCCGCTCGGATCGCGCAGCTTCTTCGAAGCCGGGATCAAGCCGCCGCCCGGCGTGGATCCCGGGGCGCCGATGAACCCGAACCTGAAGCGCAAGTTCATCACCACGACCTGGCTCTCGGCCGTGGTGTTCGGCCTGTTCTTCCTGATCGTGCACTTCAAGCTGATCACGCTACCGGATCTTCCGGCGGCTATCTGACGTGCGAATGCACAAGGCTTGGGCGAGAGGCGACCGCTTTGCCTCGAAACGCTCAAGTCTTGGGCTAATGGCCTCATTGTTAGCGCTTCCGGCGGATGACCGTGCCCCAACATCTGTTTGGTCGGTAAGGTGTTCTCAGGAGATCGGCCTTGCCGGTCTCGCTCTGTGGCGTCTTCCCCGACGATGACTGACAGGCCGCGCGGCGATCCGCGCGGCCTCTCTTTTTGCAGCCGGAGCCATACTTTAGCCCGAAGCGCGACCGCACAACGTGGCGGGCGGTTTCTGCGATAGTCGCGCTTCCAAGCTTGGATGGGCGAGCCTGCTGATCCGGTTCAGATCAAAGTTCTGAACCGGGCAGGCTCTACTGCGTTGCCAAGCTGTCGGGCGAGGGGCTATCTCAGGCCCTTCTCGAATTCCCGGAGTTTCCAAGCTGATGCGCTTGTCGCGCTATTTCCTGCCGGTGCTGAAGGAAGCGCCGTCCGACGCCCAGATCGTTTCGCACCAGCTGATGCTCCGCGCCGGCATGATCCGCCAGGAGGCGGCGGGCATTTATGCCTGGCTGCCGCTGGGTCTTCGGGTGCTGAACAAGATCGAACAGATCGTCCGCGAGGAAATGGATCGCGCCGGGGCCATCGAGCTCTTGATGCCGACCATCCAATTGGCTGACCTGTGGCGCGAGAGCGGTCGCTACGACGACTACGGCGACGAGATGCTGCGCATCACTGACCGTCACAAGCGCGAGCTTCTGTTCGGTCCGACGGCTGAGGAGGTCGTCACCGACATCTTCCGCGCGTCGATCAAGAGCTACAAGGACCTGCCCAAGAACCTCTACAACATCCAGTGGAAGTTCCGGGACGAGCGCCGTCCGCGCTTTGGCGTGATGCGCGGCCGCGAGTTCTTCATGAAGGACGCCTACAGCTTCGACCTCGACGCGGACGGCGCGCGAAAGTCGTATAACCGCATGTTCGTGGCCTACCTGAACCTGTTCGCGCGGATGGGCCTGAAGGCCGTGCCGATGCGGGCCGACACCGGTCCGATCGGCGGGGACCTCTCCCACGAGTTCATCGTCCTGGCCGAGACCGGCGAAAGCGCCGTGTTCTGCCACAAGGATCTGGTGGAGATGCCCGCGCCCGGTCCGGACCTCGACTGGATCAACGGCGACCTGCAGCCGATCGTGAACCAGCGCACGGCGCTGTACGCCGCGACCGAGGAGATGCACGACGAGGCCGCCTTCAACGCCCTGCCGGAAAGCGATCGCCTTTCGGCGCGCGGCATCGAGGTCGGCCACATCTTCTCGTTCGGCACGAAGTACTCCGAGCCCATGAAGGCCACGGTCCAAGGGCCGGATGGCCAGCAGGTTCCGGTGCAGATGGGCAGCTATGGCGTCGGCGTTTCCCGCCTGCTGGGCGCGATCATCGAGGCCAGCCACGACGACGGCGGCATCATCTGGCCGGAAAGCGTCGCGCCCTTCGATGTCGGCATCGTCAACATGCGCCAGGGCGACGCGGCCTGCGACGCGGCCTGCGAGACCGCCTACAACGCGCTCAAGGCCGCTGGCCGCGACGTGCTGTACGACGACACCGACGCCCGTGGCGGCGCCAAGTTCGCCACCATGGACCTGATCGGTCTTCCCTGGCAGCTGATCGTCGGTCCCAAGGGCATCGCCGAAGGTGTCGTTGAGATCAAGAACCGCAAGACCGGCGAGCGCCACACGGCCTCGCTTGAGTCCGTCCTGGACGGCCTGACCAAGAGCAAGACCGCCTGATGCCAGACGCCCGCGCCGCCGGTCCCTTCAGTCGCTGGGAGCGCTCGGTCGCTCGCCGGTACCTGTTCGCCAAGCGCAAGAACGGCGGCGTGGCGCTGATCTCGGTCATCTCGTTCAGCGCGGTGATGCTGGCGGTCTTCGCCCTCATCACCGTGATGAGCGTCATGAACGGCTTCCGGGCCGAGCTGCTCGGCCGGATCCTCGGCTTCAACGGGCACCTCTACGCCCAGTCTCCGCTGATCAACGGGCCTGACCGGGACACCATCATTCGACGGATCAAGGCCGCGCCGGGGGTGATCCAGGCCGCGCCGATGGTCGAGGCCCAGGCCATGGTCATCGGTCCTACGCAGGTGACGGGCGCCATTGTACGTGGCGTCACGACCAGCGACCTGCGCCACATGTCGCTGATTTCGGGCAACATCAAGAAGGGCTCGATGGAGGGCTTTGGCCAGGGCGAGTACGGCGGGGACATCGTGCTGATCGGTGATCGCATGGCCCAGACCCTCGGCGTTCAACCGGGCGATCCGATCACCGTCATTTCCCCCTCCGGCCCGGCTACGGCCTTCGGCAGCTCGACGCGCGAGAAGAACTATATCGTCGGCGGCGTCTTCAGCGTTGGCATGAGCCAGTTCGACGAGGCTTTCATCTACATGCCGCTCGAGCAGGCTCAGCTGTTCTTCGGGCGTGACACCACGGTCGACTATGTCGAGATCAAGCTCGACGACCCCGACAACGCCAAGGCGCTGAAGCAGGCGGTCGAAGTCGCCAGCGGTCCCGGAGCCTTGGTCAGCGACTGGATGGACAAGAACCACAGCTATTTCACCGCGCTGCAGGTCGAGCGCAAGGTGATGCGACTGATCCTGTTCTGCATCGTGGCGATCGCGACCCTGAACATCATCTCCAGCTTGGTCATGTTGGTGAAGAACAAGGGCAAGGACATCGCGATCCTGCGCACCATGGGCGCCAGCCAGGGCGCGGTGCTGCGCATCTTCCTGATGGCCGGCGCCTCGATCGGCGTGGCCGGAACTCTGTGCGGCCTGGCGCTGGGCGTGGTCTTCTGCGCCTACATCACCCCGATCCAGAACTTCGTTGAGTGGGCGACTGGCACATCGGTGTTCAATGCCGACGTCTATATGCTCTCGCACATTCCGGCGAAGATCGATTGGCGCGAGGTCGGCGGCATTGTCCTGGCCTCGGCGGCCATGAGCATCTTGGCCACACTTCCGCCCGCCCTGCGCGCCTCGCGCCTCGATCCGGTGGAGGCGCTCCGCTATGAGTGATCCTGTTCTCGCCCTGCGCGGCCTGGAACGCGTCTACAAGACCGAAGCCGGCGATCTGCCCGTCCTGCGGGGCGTCGACCTGGACGTCTATCCTGGCGAGGTCGTGGGCCTGATCGGTCCGTCGGGCTCTGGCAAGTCCTCCCTGCTGCATTCGGCCGGCCTGTTGGAACGGCCAGACGCTGGTCTTGTGGCGTTGGAGGGACGTGACTGCTCCACGCTCTCGGAGCGGGCGCGCACACGTATTCGCCTGGGGACGGTCGGCTTTGTCTATCAGTTCCACCACCTGCTGCCGGAGTTCTCCGCGCTGGAGAACGTGGCCATGCCGCTGACCATCGCGGGCAAAAGCCGCCGAGAGGCTGACGCTCGGGCTAAAGCGCTGCTGGAAGGGCTGGGCCTAGGCCACCGCCTGAACCACCAACCGGCCCAGATGTCGGGCGGCGAGCAGCAGCGCGTGGCGATCGCCCGAGCCCTGGCCAATCGTCCCAAGCTGCTACTGGCCGATGAGCCCACGGGCAATCTGGATCCGGCGACTTCAGGCGCCGTCTTCCAATCGCTCTACCAGGTCTGCCGCGAGCAGGGCGTTGCGGCTGTCATCGCGACGCACAACATGGAGCTCGCGCGGTTTATGGATCGGGTGGTCGCCCTGAAGGACGGCCACCTCGAAGTCCAGCGAGGCTAGAGCAGGGCGCCTCGCATCGCCGCAAAGAAGCCTTCGCGATCGATTGCCTTGATCACGCGCGCGTTTGGCGCACGGCGCTTCAGCGCCGGGTCAGCGATCTCGATGTCAGGCAGAATCGAATGTGAGACGCTCAGATAGCCGCGGGTGAGCTCGCCAACGGTTTCGACATCGACGACGCAGTGCTCGGCCTCAAGAATCAGGCTCTCGTCCAAGGCGATCGCACAGGTGAGGGCGTCGGGGTGCAGGCTGCCGTCCAGGCCCTCGGTCTCGCGGGCGAAAGCGAGCGAGGCGCGGTTCACATCCGTGAAGAACCGCGCCTTGTCAGTGCCCAGTGCGTCCAGCGCGTCCAGTTGCTCCGTCGTCCATAACCCGTCCTTCAAGGTCAGGGTCCAGGTGGCGATGGAGAGGTTGAAGCCGGCGTTGACCACGATCTTGGCCGCCTCGGGATCGGCGTAGAAATTGTACTCCGCCGCCGGCGTCACATTGCCGACGCCGTTGTCGGTGCCGCCCATCACCCACAGGTGTTTCAGCGCCTTGGCGATGCGCGGCTCGCGCTGATAGGCGAGGGCGATGTTGGTCAGAGGCGCCTGGGCGATCAGGGTGATCTCGCCCGGGGCGGCCATGATCCGCCGCACCAGTTCGTCGACCGCGTGGCCGTCTGCGGGACGCTGCGCCGTCTTCGCAAAGCCGCTGTCGCTCATGCCGTCGCGGCCGAACACGTAGGCGGCATCCAGGGGCGCCCGCATCAGAGGAAACTGGGCGCCGAGATAGACCGGAACCTCACCGGCCCGCCCGCAGCGCTCCAGCGTGACAAGCGCATTCTCGGCGTGCTGTTCGAAGCCAACATTGCCGTGCGCGATGGTGATGGCCTCGAGCTGCACCCCAGGACGGGTGAGGGCGAGCATCAGGGAGAACACGTCGTCTCCCGCCGTGTCGGTGTCGATGATCAGGCGCATGGCGCTGATCTGGCCGACTCCGAGCGGATTGGCCACCCGTTTCGGGGGCCGCAGGGGACTGATCGGTCTTTCGCACGAAGAAAATGCACTGGACCGGTGCGGAACATCTTGTGAACAGAACAAAACCGGAATATGGAACAAAACAAGAAATCTGTGGAGGTTCCGATGATCCGTGTCGCGCGTGAGTCTTTGGCCCTTGTTTCCGTCGTCGGCTTCGTCTGGATGATGTGCACGGTCGCCAACTTGGTGGCCTGAGTCGCCGCGTGGCGATGATTTAGCGGAGGTCGGTCATGTCGGGCGCGGAGGGGCAAGGTTTCGTCCACCTGCGGGTCCGTTCGGCCTACTCGCTGCTAGAAGGCGCCATAAAGGCCGACCAGATCGGCAAGCTGGCCGCCGAGGCCAAGATGCCTGCCGCGGGTCTCGCCGACCGCGCCAACCTCTTCGGGGCGCTGGAATACTCCTCCTACGCCAAGGATGCTGGCGTGCAGCCCATCATCGGCTGCGCCATTCCCGTGGTCGGCATCGGCGGAGGCCCTACCGAGCGCTGGGCGCGTGCGCCGACCATCATGTTGCTGGCCCAGAACGAGCGGGGCTACCTCAACCTCTCCGAACTGTCGTCGATCGCCTATCTCGACAGCGCTGAGCTGCCTGAACCCGTCGTTCCTTGGGCCAAGGTGGCTGAGTACAGCGAGGGCCTGATCCTGCTGTCGGGCGGGACCGATGGCCCCGTCGACGCTCTCTTCGCCGCCGGCAAGACCGCCGAGGCCTCGGCGGCCCTGGCCGAGATGCATCGCATGTTTGGCGATCGCTTCTATGTCGAACTGCAGCGTCATGGGCTTCCGCGTCAGGCGGCGGCGGAGCCGGGTCTCGTCAACTGGGCGTACGATCACGACGTGCCGCTGGTGGCGACCAATGACGTCTATTTCGCCAAGCCGGGCTTCTACGAAGCGCACGACGCGTTGCTATGCATCTCCGATGGCGCGTTTGTCGGTCAGGACGAACGGCGACGTGTCACGCCAGAGCACTGGTTCAAGCCGGCGGACGAGATGCGCAAGCTGTTCGCCGATCTGCCTGAGGCCTGCGACAACACCCTGGACATCGCCCGACGCTGCGCCTTCATGGTGCACAAGCGCGATCCCATCCTGCCCAGCTTCCCGACCGGCGATGGTCGTAACGAGGCCGAGGAACTTGAGCACCAGGCGCGCGAAGGCCTGAAAATGCGCCTCGAGGGACTAACCCTCTCGGCGCCCGAGGAAGAATATTGGAAGCGGCTCGATTTCGAGCTCGGCATCATCAAGAAGATGGGCTTCCCCGGCTACTTCCTGATCGTGTCGGACTTTATCAAATGGGGTAAGGCGCACGGGATCCCGGTTGGTCCTGGACGGGGTTCGGGCGCCGGCTCGCTGGTGGCCTGGGTGCTGACCATCACCGACCTCGACCCGCTCCGGTTTGGTCTGCTGTTCGAGCGCTTCCTTAATCCCGAGCGGGTTTCGATGCCCGACTTCGACGTCGACTTCTGTCAGGAGCGGCGCGAAGAGGTGATCTCGTACGTGCAGGAGAAGTACGGCCGCGATCGCGTTGCTCAGATCATCACCTTCGGCTCGCTACAGGCGCGCGCTGTTCTGCGTGACGTGGGACGCGTGATGCAGTTGCCGCTCGGTCTCGTCGACCGGCTCTGTAAAATGGTGCCGAACAACCCCGCCGCGCCGGTGACCCTGGCCCAGGCGATCGATCTGGAACCCCGCCTCAAACAGGCCAAGAAGGAAGACGCCAACGTCTCGGCCTGCCTGGACGTCGCGCTCCAGTTGGAAGGCCTGTTCCGGAACGCTTCGACCCACGCGGCCGGCGTGGTGATCGGCGACCGGCCGCTGACGCAACTGACGCCGCTCTACAAGGATCCGCGTTCGGATCTGCCGGCCACCCAGTTCAACATGAAGTGGGTTGAAAGCGCGGGCCTGGTGAAGTTCGACTTCCTGGGCCTGAAGACGCTGACCGTGCTTGACCGTGCGGTGAAGCACCTGAAAAAACGCGGCTTCGAGATTGATCTGGGTAAGCTGCCCTTCGACGACGCCAAAACCTACGAGTTGCTTGCCTCCGGTCAGACCGTCGGCGTGTTCCAGCTGGAAAGCCAGGGCATGCGCGACACGCTGCGCAAGATGCGCTGCGGCTCGATCGAGGAGATCACCGCGCTGATCTCACTCTATCGTCCTGGTCCGATGGATAACATCGACACGTTCGTTGACTGCAAGTTTGGCCGCAAGCCCGTCGACACCTTGCACCCCTCGCTGGAGGCGGTGCTGAAAGAGACCTACGGCGTCATCGTCTACCAGGAACAGGTGATGCAGATCGCCCAGATCCTGGCAGGTTACAGCCTCGGCGAAGCTGACCTCCTGCGCCGGGCTATGGGCAAGAAAAAGAAGGAGGAGATGGATCTTCAGAAGATCCGTTTCGTGTCTGGCGCTAAGGAGAAGGGCGTTCCTGAGGAGCAGTCTGGCTCCATCTTCGAATTGGTCGCCAAGTTCGCCGGCTACGGCTTCAACAAGTCGCACGCTGCCGCCTACGCGTTTATTTCGTACCAGACCGCTTGGCTGAAGGCGAACACACCAGTCGAGTTCTTCGCGGCTTCGATGAGCCTCGACCTGTCGAACACCGACAAGCTAGCCGTTTTCCATCAGGACGCGCGCCGCTTCGGGATCACGGTGCGCGCGCCCGATGTGAACCGGTCCGGCGCTGACTTTGAGGTCGAGAATGGCGAAGTGCTCTATGCGCTCGGCGCGATCCGTAACGTCGGTCTCGAGGCGATGAAGCACCTAGTAGCGGTGCGCGAGGAGGGCGGCCCGTTCCGCGACATCTTCGACTTCGTCGAACGCATCGACCCCAAGCAGGTCAACAAGCGGGCGATTGAAAACCTGGCGCGGGCCGGGGCTTTTGACTCGATCCACAAGAATCGCGCCCAGATCGTCGCCTCGGCCGATGTCCTGATCGCCCACGCTCAGAGCTGTCACGCCGACCGCCAGGGCGGGCAGGGCGGCCTCTTCGGTTCCGACCCGGGCGCTGGTCGCCCCCGTCTGTCCAAGACCGAGAACTGGAACCAAGTCGATCTTCTGGATGAGGAGTTGTCGGCTGTCGGCTTCTACCTGACAGGACACCCGCTGGAGGACATGGTCGGCATGCTTCGGCGCCGCCGCACAGTCATGCTGGCCGAAGCCATGGCCCAGGCCGAGGCCGGCGCGGAAGCCTTCCGGATGTGTGGGGTGGTGCGCCGGCGGCAGGAGCGAGCCTCGCAAAGCGGCGAGAAGTTCGCCTTTGTTTCCCTGTCTGACCCTACGGGTGAGTACGAGGTCCTGTATCCGCCGGAGTCGTTGCGCAAATGCCGCGATGTGCTTGAGCCGGGCAAGGCTGTGGCGATCAAGGTCCGCGCTAAGGCGCGGGACGGCGAGGTGCGTTTCTTCGGCGATGACGCCGAACCGATCGAGAAGGCGGTGGAGAACGTCGTGGCGGGTCTGCGCGTTCACCTATCGCCGTCAGCCGCCGAGATCGACGCCTTGAAGCGTCGCCTTGAACCCGCGCAGGCTCAGAAGGGCGGCGAGGTCACCTTCGTCGCGGCGATCGGCGGCGGGCGGGAGATCGAACTTCGCTTGCCCGGGCGCTATACTCTGGATGCGGCGCTGCGCGGTGCGTTGAAGACTGCGCCAGGTGTCGCGCTTTTGGAAGATGTATAGGAATATATTCCTGCGTTGCCTTTGTTCGCCTTTCCCCGGTGAGGAGCGCTAGGACTGTAGTTAGGTGTCGGTCCGGGGCCGGATCCCCCTGAAGGTCGCGCTTGTTGCTCATGCCTCTCAGGATGGCGTTTTCATGGGCGGAGGGTTGGGATCATCATGACGTCGCCCCTCGCCGCCTACGATGGCCAGACCCTGCAGTTCTATGCCGACCATGCGTCCATCTACGCGGCGAACGCTCGCAGCGCGTCAAGTCGGACCTTAGAGGCCTTCCTCGAGCGCTTGCCGCCCCGAGCGTGGGCCCTGGAACTGGGCTGTGGCGACGGGCGCGACAGCGTGGCGATGCTGGCGCAAGGCTTCGACGTCGATGCGACCGACGGCGTCGCCGCCATGGCCAGCCAAGCCGAGTCGAGGCTTGGACAATCAGTGCGGGTCATGCGGTTCGACGAACTGGATGCGGAGCGGGCCTATGACGCGGTGTGGGCCAACGCCAGCTTGCTGCATGTGCCGTTCCTGGCGCTTCGGGGCGTGCTGAGTCGGATAGTTCGTGCCTTGAAGCCGGGTGGTTTTCACGCGGCCAGCGACAAGATTGGCGCAGAAAAGGGCGATGAGCGCGACCGCCTGGGCCGCTATTTCAATTTGCCATCGGCGGAGGCGGCCTTGCTTAAGACTCCGCTGCTTCACCAGGCTGCGGCGCGCCCGTTCATCAATCCAGCCCGGAACAGCCGTCGCTCCGCCGCCTTGCCGCCCTTGACGATGACGGGCTTGTCAGCCGCGCGCAGGATCGGCAGGTCGTCGAGGCTGTCGGTATAGGCATAAGCCCAGCGAGCGCCGTGACCGGCCTCGGCCAGGGCCTGGCACTTGCGCTGGTTGCGGCAGTGGATGTTGGCGACCCAGCCTCCAAGCCCTGGCTTCAACGAAGTGCCGAGCACCTCCACGCGACGGTCCAGAGTGCGGAGCAGGGCGTTCGCCAAGCACAGCGGGGCGGCGGTGACCACGACGACCCGGTCGCCGGCGGCGACGTGACTGTCCAACGTGGCGAGCGCTTGCGGCTTCCACGATAGGCCGCAGCGCTTCTCGACGAACGCGTGGGCGAACGTATCGCAGGATGCTAAAAGCTTCTGTTCCGACAGTCCCGCCGTCGAGATCCAGAGCAGCATCGAAGCTCCAGTGCGGCGGGTGAAAGGGAGGGCGACCATCGGCACGGCGACCGGCGCGACGGCTAGGGTGGCCAACATCCGCAGCGGCGATCGTTTCGCGCGCGCCCACAGCCACATCGCTGTGGAGTCGCCGTTCAGCAACGTACCGTCCATATCGAAAACCGCGAGCATCACCGTTCCCCGTACCACCGGTTCCAATGAGCCACGGTCGCATGGAGGATTTGCGACAGCGCGCTCCAGCCCTGTGGATAAGGGCTGGCGGCTCGGGCTCTCGATGGCGATGACGACAGCCGCGCCCGAGCGCCTCAAACCCCCGGCGAACATATTTCACCCGTGACGGCGCGAAGCACGGGCTTGCCTTTTCGCTCAGTAGCGACTATTTGCGCGGCCATTCCACACGTGGACGTTCGGCTGCATTGGGGAGACATCCCGGCGTCGCCGTTCCGGTCCCGCTCCAGAATGGTCTGGATCGGGGGTGTCCACGGAGGTTCAACCGGAAAAAGGATAAAGGCCCGATGGCTCTTCCCGAATTCTCCATGCGTCAGCTCCTGGAAGCCGGCGCCCACTTCGGTCACCAGACGCACCGCTGGAACCCGAAGATGGACCGCTACATCTTCGGTTCGCGCTCGAACATCCACATCATCGACCTGTCGCAGACGATCCCGCTGCTGCACCAAGCCCTGGTGAAGGTCCGTGAAGTCGCCGCCGCCGGCGGCCGCGTGCTGTTCGTCGGCACCAAGCGCCAGGCCAGCGACCCGGTCGCCACGGCCGCCAAGCGCTGCGCCCAGTACTACGTGAATCACCGCTGGCTCGGCGGCACCCTGACCAACTGGCGCACCGTCTCGGGCTCGATCGCTCGTCTGCGCGAGCTGGAAGGCGTCCTGGCCGGCGAAGCCCAAGGCCGCTCCAAGAAGGAACTGCTGCAGCTGACCCGCGAGCGCGACAAGCTGGAACTGTCGCTGGGCGGCATCAAGGACATGGGCGGCATCCCCGACATCATGTTCGTGATCGACACCAACAAGGAAGCGATCGCGATCCTGGAAGCCCGCAAGCTGAACATCCCGGTCGTCGCCATCCTCGACACCAACTGCGATCCGGACGGTATCACCTACCCGATCCCGGGTAACGACGACGCCGCCCGCGCCCTGCAACTTTACTGCGACCTGATCGCCGACGCCGTCCTCGACGGTCTGGCCGCCGGTCAAGCCGCTTCGGGTGTCGACCTGGGCGCCGCCGTGGCCCCGGTCGAGCCGGCCCTGGCCCGCGAACTGGCTCCGGAAGCTCCGGCCGCCGAAGCGGCTCCGGAATCGGCTGAAGGCTGATTTCTCGCGTGTCCCTAGCTGGGCGACCGCCCGGCGCGGGACCGTCGCGCCCCTGACATGGGACCGGGCTAAGTAGTCCGGTCCCAACTCTTTATCGATTTGGCGGGCTAACAAGCCCAGTCGCCAACCGTTTGAATCTGGAGATTTTCGATGGCTGAGATCACCGCCGCCCTCGTCAAGGAACTGCGCGAAAAGTCCGGCGTCGGCATGATGGACTGCAAGAAGGCGCTGGCTGAAAACAACGGCGACATCGAAGCGTCCATCGACTGGCTGCGCGCCAAGGGTCTGTCCAAGGCCGCCAAGAAGGCTGACCGCGCCGCCGCCGAAGGCCTCGTCGCGATCGCCACCGCCGAGCAAGGCGCGGGCGAAACCGCCACGGCCGTAGAAGTGAACGCCGAGACCGACTTCGTGTCGCGTAACGACCTGTTCCAAGGCGCCGCCCGTCAGATCGCTGGCGCCGCGCTCGGCACCGACGGTTCGGTCGACGCGATCACCGCAGCCAAGCTGGCTGGCGGCGAAACCGTTCAGGACCACCTGACCAACCTGATCGCCACGATCGGCGAGAACATGATGGTCCGCCGCGCCGCCAAGTGGTCGGTCGAGAACGGCGTCGTCGCCTCGTACATCCACAACGCCACCGCGCCGGACCTCGGCCGCATCGGCGTGCTGGTGGCCGTCGAGTCGACCGGCGACAAGGCCGCCCTGCGCGAGCTGGGCCGCAAGATCGCGATGCACGTCGCCGCGACCTCGCCGCTGTCGCTGTCGCCGGACGATCTGGACCCGGCCGCCATCGAGCGTGAAAAGGCCGTCTTCACCGAGCAGGCGCTGGAGTCGGGCAAGCCCGCCGCCGTCGTCGAGAAGATGATCGAGGGCCGTATCCGCAAGTTCCTGGAAGAAGTGGTGCTGCTGAAGCAAGCCTTCGTCATGAACCCGGACCAGACCGTCGAACAACTGGTCGCCGAAACCGCCAAGACCCTCGGCGTTCCGGTCGCCGTCAAAGGCTTCACGCGTCTCGCCCTGGGCGAAGGCGTCGAGAAGAAGCAAGACGACTTCGCGGCTGAAGTCGCCTCGATGACCGGTCAGGCCTAAGGGCCGATCGCCGGCGTCGCATGACGTCGGATCAAGACTGAGGGCGCGGCGCGTTCGACGCGCGCCGCGCCCTTATCATGTCTGCCATCCGGCGTGCGCGCCGTGGTTGGCAAAATCCATCCCACTTCTGTAGAACGCACGTAATGTGCGTGCCGACGACTCAGGAATAGCGGTCCCATGTCCGATACCAGCGCGCCCCAAAAATATCGCCGCATCCTGCTGAAAGTGTCCGGCGAGGTCCTGATGGGCGATACGCCGTACGGAATCGACACCAATACGGTTCAGTCGGTCGCCGAGGACGTGGCGGAAATCGTCAAGTCGGGGGTCGAGCTGTGCCTCGTCATCGGCGGCGGCAACATCTTTCGCGGCATGGCCGGGGCGGCCAAGGGGATGGAGCGGTCCAGCGCCGACTATATGGGCATGCTGGCCACGGTGATGAACGCCCTGGCCATGCAGGACGCGCTGGAACGCATCGGCGTGCAGACCCGTGTGCAGTCGGCCATTCCGATGGCGACGGTCTGCGAGCCCTATATCCGCCGTCGCGCCCAGCGCCACCTGGAGAAGGGGCGCGTCGTGATCTTCGCCGCCGGCACCGGCAACCCTTACTTCACCACCGACACCGCTGCCGCGCTGCGCGCGGCCGAGATGGACTGCGATGCTCTGTTCAAGGGCACCAGCGTCGACGGCGTCTACACCGCCGATCCGAAGAAGGATCCGAAGGCCGAGCGCTATGACCGCTTGACCTATATGGACGTGCTGGCCAAGGACCTGCGGGTCATGGACGCCTCGGCCGTGGCGCTGATGCGCGACAGCAACATTCCGATCGTGGTCTTCTCCATCAAGGGGCGCGGCAACCTGCTGACCGTCCTGCGAGGCGAGGGAACCCACACCGTGGTCGCCGAAGACCGCGCCGCCTGAATCACTTCTAGCGAGGAGAGCCACATGGCCGCCGCCGAAAAACCCGTTCTGTCGCGCTACCGCGATCGCATGGACAAGACCATCGCCGCCTTGAAGGAAGAGTTCGCCAGCCTGCGCACTGGTCGCGCCTCGGCCAGCCTTCTCGACCAGGTCATGGTCGAGGCTTATGGCTCCACGACGCCTCTCAACGCGGTGGCTTCGGTCAGCGTGCCCGAGCCGCGCCAGATCAACGTCAGCGTCTGGGATCGCGGCGTCGTCGTGTCCGTCGAAAAGGCCATCCGCGCTTCCGGTTTGGGCCTCAATCCGGTTGTGGAAGGGCAGAACCTGCGGATTCCGATTCCGCCGCTGACCGAGGAGCGCCGCAAGGACCTCCAGAAGATCGCCGGCAAATACGCCGAGCAGCAAAAGATCGCTGTGCGCAACGTCCGCCGCGACGCCAACGACGACCTCAAGAAGGCCGAGAAGGATGGCGCGATCGCTGAGGACGAGCGCAAGAAGATGGAAAACGAGGTCCAGAAGATCACCGATGACGCCATCAAGCGCATCGACGAGGCCTTGAAAATCAAGGAACAAGAGATCATGCAGGTCTAATCGCCCGCTTCGCGAGTTTGATGGGGAGCGACGAGGGAAGGTTGGAGCGAATGCCGGCGACCACCGGTCCGCAGGACGTTTTAGGGCGCGCCGAAAGGCCAGCGTCCGAGGCGCGTCTGCACGTGGCCATTATCATGGATGGCAACGGACGCTGGGCTAAGCGGCAGGGCCTTCCGCGCGTGCTGGGGCATCGCGCGGGCGTAAACGCCCTCAAGCGCACCGTCGAGGGCGCTCAGAGCCAGAATGTCGGTGTGCTGACGGTTTTCGGCTTCTCGACCGAGAACTGGCGTAGGCCCGCCCAAGAGGTCTCCGAGTTGATGGGGCTGCTGAAGGCTTACGTCGAGTCTGACCTGGAACGTCTGGCCAAGGCGGGTGTTCGCGTACGTATCATTGGTCGTCGTTCGGGTCTTTCCGCCGACATCGCCGAGGTGATCGAGCGCGCCGAGCGCCGGACGGCTCAGAACTCTGAGTTCGTGCTACAGGTCGCTTTCAACTATGGCGGCCGCGCCGATATCACCGACGCCGCCCGCGCGTTCGCCGAGCGCGTCGAGCGGGGCGAAGCCAAGGCCTCGGAATTGAACGAGGACGTTTTCGAGGGCCTGCTGTCGACGGCCGCTGCCCCGCCGCCTGACTTGATCGTTCGCACGAGCGGCGAACGTCGCCTTTCCAACTTCCTGCTTTGGGACTGCGCCTACGCCGAGCTGGTTTTCCAGGACGTGCTCTGGCCCGACTATGGCCCCGAAGCGCTCGCGGCGGCTATCGCTGAGTATCGAGGGCGGGACCGCCGTTATGGAGGGGTCGCCGCCGATGACGTCGCCGTCGCCGGCTAAGCGCTTCAACTGGGGCAATCTGCGGACGCGCGTGGTCTCGGCGACCGTGCTCGTGCCCACAGTCGTGGCCGCCGTGTGGCTGGGCGGCTACTGGTTCATGGCCTTGTCCCTGGTCTGCGTCGCTCTTCTGGCGCGCGAATGGGGCAAGATCAGCGCTCCCAAGGCGCCCAACGCCGTGGGCGCCGTAGTCGGCGTATTTTGCGCCTTGGCGGTGATCGCCGCCTTCCTGCAAGCCTTCCTGGTAGCCTGGGCCGTGGTGCTTGCCGGCTCATTCCTGGCCGGGTTGATCGCGCGCGGCGCGGTCGAGCGACGCGCGGACGCGGCCTATGGCGTGGTCTATATCGCGCCTGCGGTGATCGCTCTGGTCTGGGTGCGATCTTTGAGCGACGGCCTTGGCTGGACCCTTCTGCTCTTTGTGGTGACGTGGTTCGCTGACATCTTCGCCTATGTCACCGGGAGCATTTTCAAAGGGCCAAAGCTCTGGCCGCGAATCTCGCCCAACAAGACCTGGTCAGGCTTCGTCGGCGGGCTTGCGGCCGCCACGATCGGCGCTGTCGCTGTGGCCTGGTTGGCGGACCTGAAACTGATCTGGCCGGTCGCGGCGTTGATCGGCCTGCTCGGCGGCCTGGCCACCATGGCCGGCGACCTCTGGGAGTCCATGTTGAAGCGCCGGTTCGGCGTCAAGGACAGCGGCGACCTCATTCCCGGGCATGGCGGCCTTCTCGACCGTGTCGATGGACTGATGTTCGCGGCTATCGTTATCGCGGCCGTGAGGCTGGTCGATTATGTCGGATGGGCGCATTGACCTCGCCGCGCAAGGTGGTGGTGCTGGGCTCGACCGGATCGATCGGCCTTTCGACCCTGAGCCTCTTCGAGGAATCCGGCGCGTCGGTGGAAATCCTTGCGCTGACCGCTGGACGCAACGTCGAGAGACTGATTGCGCAGGCCCGGCGCTGGCGGCCCCGGGTCGCCGTGATCGAAGACTCCTCCCGACTTGAAGACCTGAGGTTAGGCCTGGCCGGGACGGGGGTTCAGGTGGCCGCAGGCGCAGAGGCCGTCCGCGAGGCTGCGGCCATGGGCGCGGACTGGGTGATGTCCGCCATTGTTGGCGCGGCAGGCCTTGCACCGACGGTGGCGGCCGCGCGCACCGGCGCGGTGATCGCGCTGGCGAACAAGGAGAGCCTCGTCTGCGCGGGGCCGGCGCTTCTGGCGATCGCCAAGGCGGCGGGAGGCTCGGTGATACCCGTGGACTCCGAGCATTCGGCCATTTTCCAGGTCTTGCAGCCGGCTTGCGTCGAGCGGGTTTCGCGCCTGATCCTGACCGCCTCTGGGGGACCGTTCAGGACATGGGACATGTCGGCCATGGCGCGGGCCACGCCCGAACAGGCCATCGCTCACCCGAATTGGTCTATGGGCGCCAAGATTTCGGTCGATTCCGCGACGATGATGAACAAGGGCCTTGAGATGATCGAGGCGTCATACCTGTTCGGAACGCCGGAAGAGCGCATCGACGTCGTGATCCATCCGCAGTCCGTCATTCATAGCCTTGTCGAGTATGTCGACGGCTCGACCTTGGCTCAACTGGGGCCGCCGGACATGCGGGCGCCGATCGCCTGCGCTTTTTCATGGCCTGATCGCCTGCCGTGGCCGGCGCCGCGCCTCGATCTCGCCGCGTACGGTCAGTTGACCTTCGAGTCGCCGGATGTTGCGCGTTTTCCCGCCATCGAAATCGCACGCGAAGCCCTAAGGCTGGGCGGGGGGGCGCCAGCGGCCATGAACGCCGCCAACGAAGTCGCCGTTGCGGCCTTCCTTGACCGGCGTATCGGGTTTCTCGATATTGCCGCCGCGGTGGCGGGGACCCTTGAGCGGATGAACAGCTTGGGCGATCTCGCTGTCGCAGACGACGAGGCTGTCGAGAACGCTATGTGGATCGACGCCTCTGCTCGCCGCATTGCGGCCGAGGTTGTCGCGCAGAAGCGTCTGCGGGCCTGACCGGGGAGAGTATTTTCGCGCGATGATCGGCTTTCTGATCATGCTTGTGTCTTTGGTGTTCGTGCTGTCCGTCGTCGTGACGGTGCACGAGCTCGGACACTTCTGGGCGGCGCGCGCCTGCGGCGTGGCGATCGACCGTTTCTCCATCGGTTTTGGGGCCCCGCTCATTTCCTGGCGGGACAAGACCGGCGTGGAATGGTGCATCGCCGCCTTGCCGCTTGGCGGCTATGTCCGTTTCGCCGGCGACGAGAACGCCGCGAGCGTTCCTGACCAGAACGACCTCGACGCGATGCGACGTGAAATCAGCCGCCGGGAGGGCGATGACGCGGTCAACCGCTACTTCCATTTCAAACCCGTTTGGCAACGCGCTTTCATCGCGGTCGCGGGACCGTTGGCGAACTTTGTTCTGGCAATCCTCGTTTTCGCCGTGATCCTTGTAGCGTTTGGCGCGCAGAAGACCTCCACCGCCGTCGGGGAGGTTGTCGCCGGAACGCCGGCCGCTGTTGCAGGCTTTAAGCCCGGCGACGTGATTCTGAAGGCGGACGACCGCCGCATTCGCTCCTTCCAGGACATTCAGGGCTATGTGGCCCTACGGGCGAACATGCCCATCGACTTCGCGGTCGAGCGGGAAGGGCGCACCGTGCATCTCACCGCGACGCCGCGCCTTGTGGAGCGTCAAAACGAAATCAGCGGCCGGGTAAAGGTCGGCGAATTGGGCCTGCGCAGCGCGCCTGGTGGTCGATTTGAGCGCTCATCGCTGCTGAGCGCCATTCCCGACGCGACGGTCGAGGTCTGGGATATGATCCGGACCATCGCGTTCTACCTCGGCCGGTTGCTTATGGGGCAACTGCCTGCCGACCAGATCAGTGGCATCATCGGCATTGGCCATACCGCCGGCGCCGTGACGAATGGCGTCGTGGAGCAGGCCCCCAATGGCAAGGCCCTGATGATCGGGCTGCTCTATTCTCAGTTCTGGCTGATCGCGAGCCTGTCGGTCAGCATCGGCTTCATGAACCTGCTGCCGATTCCTGTTCTCGATGGCGGTCATTTGGTGATGTACGCCTATGAAGCCGTGGCGAAGCGGCCTCTCCGGGCTGAATTCCAAGCCGCCGGCTTCCGCGCGGGGCTTGCCTTGATCCTGGGTTTCATGCTGTTCGCGGCGTGGAACGACCTAAACCGCTACGACGTGTTCAAATTCATCGGCGGACTGTTCACGTGAACGTCCGTCCTCCGTCCATGATTGGTCACATGAACAAACTTCGCGCCCAAAGCGCCGCGTTCGCCACGGGTATGGCGCTGCTTCTCGGCTCGACGGCCCTGGTGGCTCCGCATCAGGCCTTTGCTCAGGCCGCCCAGACGGGCGTGGTTCAGCGTATTCTGGTGCAAGGCAACGAGCGCATCGAGCAAGGGACGGTGCTGTCCTATTTGCCGATCCAGCCGGGCGACACCGTCGACTCGCAACGCCTTGACCTGGCGCTGAAGACCCTGGCGCGCACCGATCTCTTCGCCGACGTGAAGATCGAGATGCTCGGTGGCGATCTCGTCGTGAAAGTCGTCGAAAACCCGATCATCAATCAGGTTGTCTTTGAAGGGAATTCCTCCCTCAAGGAAGACAAGCTGAAGGACGAAGTGCAGATCCGCCCACGTGGCATCTTCACGCGCGCCAAGGTCCAAGCCGACGTTCAGCGGATCATCGAACTCTATCGCCGCTCGGGTCGGATTTCGGCCACCGTGACGCCTAAGGTCGTCGAACTGCCGCAGAAGCGCGTCGATCTGGTGTTCGAAATCAGTGAGGGCGCCAAAAGTGGCGTTCTGGGGATCAACTTCCTCGGCAATTCCGAGTTCTCGGACAACGACCTGCGTGACGTGATCGTCACGAAGGAGAGCCGCTGGTACAAGATCCTGACCAGCAACGATAACTACGACCCCGACCGGATCGAGTACGACCGCGAACAACTGCGCAAGCACTATCGAAATCGCGGCTATTTCGACTTCCGCGTCATCTCTTCGGTCGCCGAGTTGGCGCCGGACAAGAACGGCTTCGCCGTCACCTACACGCTTGAGGAAGGGCCGAAGTACAAGTTCGGCAAGATCACCGTCGAGACCGAACTAAAGAAGCTGGACGGCAACCTGCTGGCCCAGATTCTGCCCGTCCGCACCGGCCAGCTTTATGAAGACGAGCGCATCGAGCAGGCGACCGACGCCCTGACCTTCGCCGCCGGCGCGGCGGGCTTCGCGTTCGTGGACGTGCGCCCGCGCTATGTGCCCAACCGCGAGACCAAGACGGTCGACGTGGTGTTCCAGGTTCGCGAAGGGCCGCGCGTCTATGTCGATCGCATCGACATCGTCGGCAACACCCGCACGCTCGACTACGTGCTGCGTCGCGAGCTGGAAGTCGCCGAAGGCGACGCCTACAACCGCGTTCTGGTTGACCGCTCCAAGAACAACATTCGTCGCCTGGGCTTCTTCAAGGAAGTAGAGATCGAAGACGCGCCGGGCTCGGCGCCGGATCGCACCAGCCTGCGGGTCAAGGTCGAGGAACAACCGACCGGTGAACTGTCGTTCAGCGCCGGTTACAGCTCGATCGACAAGCTGGTGCTGGATGTGGGCATCACCGAGCGGAACTTCCGCGGGCGCGGCCAGAACCTTCGCGCGCGGGCGTCCGTGGGCTCGCTGCGTCAGCAGATCGATTTCGGCTTCAGCGAGCCGCGCTTCCTGGGTCGCAATCTGGTCGCGGGCCTGAACCTCTACACCTTCCGCTACGACCTTTCGCAGTACGCGGCCTACGACACCAAGTCGGTTGGCGGCGATGTGCGCTTCGGCTTCCCGCTGACCAACGACTCGTCGATGAGCCTGCGCTACACGATCCGTCAGGACGAGGTGAGCGTCGCCGACAGTCTCTGCACCAGTGGTTCTGTCTCGCAAATCCTCTGCCTGCAGCGCGGCGCTTACATCACCTCGCTGATCGGCTACGGCCTGCGCATCGACAAGCGCAACGACCCGATCAACCCGACCCGCGGCTGGTTCGCGGACCTCAACCAGGACCTTGCGGGCCTGGGCGGCGACGTGAAGTACCTCAAGACCGAAGCCGACGCCGGTTGGTATTGGGGCTTCACCAAGGATCTCGTGTTCAGCGCCACCGGTTCGTTCGGCTACATCGAAGGCTGGGGTGGCGACAACGTTCGGATCAACGACCGCTTCTATCGTGGCGGCACGTCGTTCCGCGGCTTCGAGATCGCGGGTATTGGCCCGCGCGACATCTCCAGCTCATACAACTCGATGGGCGCCAAACTCTACGCGATCAGCACTTTCGAGCTGACGGTCCCGACCTTCCTGCCCGAGCAGTACGGCATCAAGGCCGCCCTGTTCAGCGACGTCGGCACCGCCGGTTTGCTGGATGATGTGGATCGCCAGAAGTCGCCCGGCGTCTTCGACCCGAACATTCGCGATAACCTGGGCCTGCGTGCTTCGGCGGGTATCTCGATCGACTGGAAATCCCCCATGGGCCCCATTCGCTTCGATATCAGCCGCATTTTGGCCAAGGAAAGCTACGACCGAACCGAAACGTTCCGGTTCTCCACCTCCACAAGGTTCCAATAAACATGTCCAAGTTCCTGTCCGCGGCCGCTGCCAGCGTTGTCGCCCTCGCTATCGCGACCAGCGCCTCGGCCCAGACGGCTCCCGCCGCCGCTCCTGCGGCTCCGGCCGTCACGCACGGTCCGGCGATCCCGGGCGTCTGCATCTTCTCGGGCGCGCGCGCCATCGGCAGCTCGCAGGTCGGCAAGGCCGTCGACGCGCGTCTGAAGACGATCATCCAGCAAGTGAACGCCGAACTGACCGGCGAACGCACCGCGCTGGACAATGAAGCCAAGGCTCTGGACGCCAAGAAGGCGACCATCGCTCAGGACGCTCTCGAACAGCAGGCCGCTACCCTGCAAGCCAAGGCCAATGCCTGGCAGCGCAAGGGCCAACTGCGCCAGAAGGAAGTCGAGGCGACTGAGCAAAAGGCTCTGGCGCGCGTCTATTCGGAGCTGAACACGCCGATCCAACAGGTCTATCAGGCGCAGAAGTGCAGCGTTCTGCTGGACCGTGAGTCCGTGATGCTGGCCAACCCGGCCATGGACATCACTGACGCCGTGGTCGCCGCCCTGGACGCTCGTATCAAGACCCTGACCTTCGACCGCGAACGTCTGGACCAGCAGGTCCCGGGCGCGGCCGCGCTGCAACCGACCAACAAGTAAGCGAATCGTCCCTCTTGGGTTTACCAAGGGAGACTCTTTCGCCGTGAGGAAACATGCCGGACCCGCGTTTCTTTGACAGCCTGGGTCCGGCTTCGCTTTCTGACCTGGCCCAGGCCGGCGCTGCGGAGCTCGCGGACGCCAGCTTGGGACACAGGCTTATCGCCGCCGCCGCGCCGCTCGACACGGCGGACGCTCAGGCGGTCACCTTCTTCTCTGACGCCAAGCGTAAGTCGTTCGCTGCGGTCACCCGCGCGGGCGCGTGTTTCGTGCGTCCGGAGCATAAGGACTTCCTGCCGGCGACCTGTGCGGCCTTGGTGACCGCACGTCCGCAAGCCGCGTGGGCTGCAGCGGCCAATCGACTTCACGCGCCGCGGCGACACGAGCCTGGGTCTCCGCTCGTTCATCCTGACGCGACGCTTGAACCCGGGGTCTTGCTGTCCACGAACGTGACCGTCGGCCAAGGCGCCCGGATCGGACGTGGGACATATATCGGTCCCGGCGCGGTGATCGGTCCTGGCGTCCTGATCGGCCGTGATTGCTTGATCGGCGCCAATGCAGTGATCGGTTTTGCACTCGTGGGCGATGGTGTCCGCATCTCGGCCGGCGCGGTCATCGGGGAAGCGGGCTTCGGCGCCGCGCTAGGTCCACGTGGCATGGTGGATCTGCCCCAGTTGGGACGGGTCGTCATCCAGGACAATGTGACGATCGGCGCCAATAGCTGCGTCGACCGGGGCGCATTCGCCGATACGTCCATCGGCGAGAACACCAAGATCGACAATCTCGTCCACGTCGCGCACAACGTCCGTATCGGGCGCAATTGTGTGTTGGCGGCCTATACCGGAATTTCCGGAAGCACGGTCATCGGCGACGGCGTCGCCTTTGGCGGCAAGGCTGGGGTTGCGGACCATTTGAATATCGGCTCGGGCGCGAGCATCGGGGCCTCCGCCTCGGTGTTCAAGAACGTGCCGGAAGGTGAAACTTGGACGGGCTTTCCGGCGCGGCCGCTCAAGCGGTGGCTTCGGGAGACCGCATGGCTGTCGCGCATGGCTGGCGGCCGAGGGACGAGGGGCTGAGTATGGGCGACAACGCCGAGCAAGCGGTGCAGACCGATATCGACATCGCGGAAATCCTGGCGCGTATCCCTCACCGCTATCCGTTCCTGCTCGTCGATCGCGCCGAGGACTACAACCCCCATCAGTCGATCGTCGGCATCAAGTGCGTGACGGTGAACGAGCCCTTCTTCCAGGGGCATTTCCCGGGCAACCCGGTGATGCCCGGCGTACTGATCATCGAGGCCCTGGCTCAGACCGGCGCGGTGCTGATGAGCAAGTCGCTCGAGGTCGACACCGAGGGCAAGACGATCTTCTTCATGTCGGTCGACAACGCCCGCTTCCGTAATCCCGTGCGGCCCGGCGACGTGATCCGCATGGAGGTCGAAGTCCTGCGAGCGCGTTCGTCGATCTTCAAGTTCAAGGGCGTGGCCAAGGTCGGCGACAAGGTGGCCGCCGAGGCCGAGTTCGCCGCCATGGTCGTCGATACGGGGCCCAAGGCATGAGCATTCATCCCACCGCCATCGTCGCGCCGGAGGCCAAGCTGGCTCCTGATGTCGAGATCGGGCCCTACAGCATCGTTGGCCCCGATGTGACGCTGTCAGCGGGCGTGCGTCTGCTTTCTCACGTGGTGGTGGAGGGGGCGACCACCCTTGGCGAGGGCTGTGTTGTCCACCCCTTCGCCAACCTCGGCGGCCCGCCGCAGCACCTGGGGCACAAGGGCGAGCGGACCGAGCTCATTATTGGGCCGCGGAACATCATTCGCGAGCACGTGACCATGCATACCGGCACGGCGTCGGGGAAGGGCGTGACGACGATCGGTTCCGACGGCCTTTACATGGTCGGCTCACACGTGGCGCACGACTGCACGGTTGGGGATTTCGTCGTCCTGGCCAAGGGCGCAACCCTGGGCGGGCACGTGGCGATCGGTGACTATGTGTTCATGGGCGGCCTGGCCGCAGCGCACCAGTTCTCCCGGATCGGCCGCTACAGCTTCATCGGCGGCCTCGCCGCCGTGACCAAGGATGTCATCCCATACGGTTCGGTTTGGGGGAACCACGCCCACTTGGAAGGCCTCAATCTCGTCGGTCTCAAGCGACGCGGTTTCCCGCGCGAGACGATCAACGCGCTGCGCGCCGCCTATCGCCTGATGTTCGCGGATGAAGGCACGTTCCAGGAGCGGCTCGACGACGTGGCCGAGATTCATGCCGCCAACGCCGAGGTGATGGAGATCGTCGACTTCATCCGCGCCGACGCCAATCGTCCGCTCTGCCTGCCGGAGCGGGAAGTCTAGAGTTTCGCTGATGCGCAAATTGGGCCTGATCGCCGGCGGCGGGGCGCTTCCTGTCGAACTGGCGTCTCATTGCGAGGCCGCTGGACGCGCCTTTTCCGTGATGCGCTTGCGCTCGTTCGCGGACCCGGCGCTGAGTCGCTATCCTGGGGTCGAGGTCGGCCTTGGCGAGTTCGGAAAGATCTTCAAGGCGCTTCGCGCAGAGGGCTGCGGCGTTGTTTGCTTCGCCGGCAATGTCAGTCGCCCGGACTTCTCGGCGCTGATGCCCGACGCTCGGGGCGTGAAAGTACTGCCCAGCCTGATCGTCGCCGCGCGGCGAGGCGATGACGCGCTGCTGCGACGGGTGCTCGACGAGTTCGAGAAGGAAGGCTTCGAGATCGAAGGCGCGCACGAGGTGATGGGGGAAATGACCTTGCCGCGGGGGCGCTTGGGCAAGGTCTCTCCAGCGCCCGAGCATATGGCGGATATCGACAAGGCGCTGATGGTCGCCCGCGAGATCGGCCGTCTCGACATAGGGCAGGGCGCGGTCGTCTGCGAGGGCCTCGTCCTTGCCGTGGAAGCCCAGGAGGGCACCGACGCGATGCTGCGGCGTGTGGCTGAGCTGCCGGAGGCGATCCGTGGACGGGCTGAACGACGTCTTGGTGTGCTGGCCAAGGCGCCCAAACCCATCCAGGAAACGCGCGTCGACCTTCCGACGATCGGTGTGGCCACGATCCAGCGCGCCGCTCGCGCGGGGCTCGCGGGCGTTGTGGGCGAAACCGGGCGCTTGCTGGTCGTCGATCGAGAGGCGGTGATCGCGGCCGCCGATGATCTGGGCGTCTTCGTCTTGGGGGTCGATCCGCAGGAGCAGCCATGACCGATGCAGGCAAAGCGCCTCTGAAAGTCATGCTGGTCGCTGCGGAGGCTTCGGGCGACGCTCTTGGAGCGGGCTTGGCGCGTGCGCTGCGGACGCGGCTCGGTGATGATGTCACCTTCGTCGGCGTCGGCGGTGCGAAGATGGCTGAACAGGGCGTCGAGAGCCCGTTCGACATCGCTCAGCTTTCGATCCTGGGCATTCTGGAGAGCCTCAAGGCTTATCCTCGCGCCATGGCGCGCCTGAAGGACACCGTAGCCTTGGCGGCGCGGGAGAAGCCAGATGTGGCGGTGCTCATCGACAGTTGGGGCTTCAACATTCGTCTGGCAAAGGCGCTGCGCAAGCTTGATCCTGACCTACCGCTTGTGAAGTACGTCGCGCCGCAGGTCTGGGCCTATGGTGAACGTCGCGCGCAGTCACTGGCCAAGGCTGTAGATCTGCTGCTGTCGATCCAGCCGATGGACAAGCCCTATTTCGACGCGACGGGGCTCAAGAACGTTTTCGTCGGCAATTCCGCGCTCGCCAAGCGGTTCGACCAGGCCGACCCGGCTCGCCTCCGCGCGGCGATCGGAGCGGCGATGTCCGACCCGATCCTGCTGGTCCTTCCCGGCAGTCGGCCCTCGGAGATCCAGCGCGTGATGCCGGCGTTCGAGGACGCCGTTCAGCGGCTCAAGCGCGATCGTCCGGCGCTGCAGGTTGTAGTGCCGGCTGCCTATACCGTGGCGGAGGCGGTGAAGGCCCAGGTGGCCGGATGGCCGTTCCGCGCCCACGTCGTCGAAGACGAAGCCCTCAAGGATGACGCGTTCGTCGCCGCCGATGTCGCCCTGGCCTGTAGCGGCACGGTGACGACGGAACTGGCGCTCGCGGGACGACCTATGGTGGTCGGCTACAAGACCAGCGCCGTGACCTACGCGATCGTCAAGCGGCTGATGAAGCCGCGCTGGATCACACTCTTCAACATCGCCGCCGGCAAGGCCATCGCGCCGGAGCTGATCCAGGCGGCCTGCGAAGGTGAAGGCTTGGCGCGGGAAGTCGCTGCGCGCCTGGATGATCCCAAGTTGCGTGCGCGGCAGGTGGCCGAGCAGTATGCGGCGCTCGATCGGATGGGGCGAGGGATGCCTGATCCCTCTGAGGCGGCCGCCGACGTCGTGTTGGATTTCCTACGTGCGAGACGCCGCGCGTCAGTCTGAGTGCTTGTCGAAGCTCGCCGAGGGTTAATCGCTGGTTTACGCTCGGGCAGCTAGGCTCCAATAAGCTGTCGCCTTGGAGTCGTTGTCGTGGCTATAGACCCGACCACGCCCGTGAGCCCGATCCTTCCAACCCCTTCGGCTGGAATCCCGCCCGATTCGAGCGCGGTTCTAACGGCGTTGGCGCGCCAGGCCCTAGCCAATACGACAGCGCAATTGGGTAACCTAGCCGGCCAAGCTGCTGTCCCGGTCCAGAACGCTAAAGGCAAAGTCGAGCAGGCTGGCCAGGCTGCAACGCAGGACACGGAGCACGCCGCTGACGCCCCAAGCCCGAAGTTCAGTGCGCCGACGGGCGCCGCGCCGGCTGCTCGAAGCCCGCCAGAAGCCCGCCTGGCCCAGGCCATAAGGCTGGCGACCGCCGAGGCCGTGCCTCGACAGGCGGGCATTGCGCCGCTTATGGCGGACCTCCGCGCGGTCTTGCTGCAGCCAGATACCCCCGCCGAAGTTCGAGACGCCAGCCGGGCATTGCTCGCAGCGACGCCAACCATCTCGGACATCACCACAGGGGCGGGATTGCGGCGCGCCGTGGAACGCTCCGGCGTGCTGCTGGAAGCCCGGCTGGCGAAGTCGCCATCGTCGTCGGTGGACGCGCCGGCGCGGATCCCTGTTGCCGATGGGGACCTCAAGGCGGCGCTCCTGGTGTTTCGCGGCGCGCTTTCGGCTTGGCTAGGGCGCATCGAAAACGCGCCAGCCGGCCTAGTCATAGGAACTGTGCAAGACCCCGTCTCAAGTGGCGCCGAGGCGGACGGCGCAACCATGCGCGAAGCCCCCGCCGGGAGAGCGACCGCAGACCGTGAGGGGATGTCCTTGGGTTCGTCTGGGCGCGGGCAGGCAACCCCATCGACGCCCGCGCTCCGCTCCTTGAGTGCGCCCTCGCCAAGCTCGGGTGCGATGAGCTCGCCGCCGTCGCAGCCCAGGGCGCTGGCGATCCCTCAGAACGCCCAAGCGATGGACTTGCCTTCTGGGTCGCCGCCTCCGACGGAGTCGTCAGCTCCCAACACTCAAACATCGTCCTCGGCTCGGCAGCAGGCGCCGAACCTCCAAAACCGCCCTGAGAGCGCGTCCGCCGAACTCGAGGCAAGGTTTGGCGCGTTTGTCGCGCCCATGCGATCTGGCCCAGAGCGGTCGTCATCGCCGGCCGCGCCCAGTAAGGCGACGCTTCCGTCATTGATCCAGGTTGAACATCTGGGTGAGGAGGCTTCGGCAGGAGATCCAATGCCGGCCCGGGAACGTCCGCTGACGACACGAGCCTATGCCCCTTCGGTCTTTGAGGACCGTGCAAAGACGCCGCCGCCCCCCTATGCTGGCGGCCCTATGGCGGGGCAAAAGCCCGCTGAGGCGCCAGTGACCTTGGGCGCTACGCCGGAGGACATGGCGCGTAGCCTGCTCAAGAAAGCCCATGCCGCCATCGCGCGACAGGATTTGATGCAGATCGCCTCACTGCCCGAGTCCGCACCTCAGGACCGCGAGCAGGCCGATACGCGCGCGCCGGGGGCGACGAGTGCGAAGTTGAACCTCGACCTACCTTTCGTGACGCCGCAAGGCGTCGCCGTGGCGCAGTTCGAGATCAGTCGCGATGGCGGAGGCTCTGGCGGCGGCGCGACCTCGGCGGGAGAACGGACCTACAAGGCGCGCTTTTCGATCGATCTTGAGCCGCTCGGGCCAGTCCATGCCCTCGTGACGCTGACCGGCGCTCGCGCTCGTGTCTCGCTCTGGGCGGAACGTGCCGAGACGATCTCACGCTTGAGAGCCGGCGAGGAGGCCCTGGGGGCGGCGCTTCGCCAGGCCGAACTCAGCCCCGAAGTCGCGGTCCACTCGGGCGCGCCATTGGCACAAAGCGCCAATCCGCTCGGCCATTTCGTGGATCAGGCCTCATGAGCGGGATTTCCGGCCCTTCGGCCAAGCCCCGTATCGCCGTCGCGCTTCTCTACGAAGAGCCCAACGCGCCAAAGGTCGTCGCCTCGGGTCAGGGGTGGGTTGGGGAGAAGATCATCGAGACGGCCCGCGAGCACGGCGTGCCGATCGAGGAAGACCCGGTGCTGGCGCAGGCGCTGTCGACCATTGAGATCGATGAAGAGATTCCCGAAGCGCTTTATCGCGCTGTGGCCGAGGTGCTGAGCTTCCTTCTCAAGCGCTGAACGAAAAAGGCCCCGCCGAAGCGGGGCCTGATCCTGAATGCAGCGCTTAGCGCTTCTCGACCGGGACGTAATCGCGCTGCGTGGCGCCCGTGTAGAGCTGACGGGGACGGCCGATCTTGCGGGTCGGGTCCTCGAACATCTCCTTCCACTGGCTGATCCACCCCACGGTGCGGGCCAGGGCGAACAGCACGGTGAACATGTTGGTCGGGAAGCCCATCGCGCGCAGGGTGATGCCCGAATAGAAGTCGATGTTCGGGTACAGCTTGCGATCGACGAAGTAGGGGTCGTTCAGGGCGACCTTTTCCAGTTCCTGGGCGACCTGCAGCAGCGGGTCGTTGTTGTGGCCCAGTTCGGCCAGAACTTCGTGCGCGGTCTTCTGCATGACCTTCGCGCGCGGGTCGAAGTTCTTGTACACGCGGTGGCCGAAGCCCATCAGCTTGTACTTCCGGTCCTTCACGCCCTGGACGTAGTCCTTGATGTTGTCGACCGAACCGATGGTCTCCAGCATCTCCAGCGCTTCCTGGTTGGCGCCGCCGTGCGACGGGCCCCAAAGGCAGGCGATGCCGGCGGCGATACAGGCGAACGGGTGCGCGCCTGATGAGCCGGCCAGGCGGACGGTCGAGGTCGAGGCGTTTTGCTCGTGGTCGGCGTGCAGGATGAAGATCCGGTCCATGGCGCGGGTCAGCACCGGGTTCGGCTTCCAGTCCTCGGCCGGCACGGCGAAGCACATGCGCAGGAAGTTTTCCGAGTACGACAGATCGTTGCGCGGCGACACGAACGGCTGGCCGACCGTGTACTTGTAGGCGCGGGCGGCGATCGTCGGCATCTTGGCGATCAGGCGATGGGCGCTGATCTCACGCTCACGCGCGTCGTCGACGTTGATGCTGTCCGAGTAGAAGGCCGACAGGGCGCCGACAGCGCCGGTCATGACCGCCATCGGGTGGGCGTCGCGGCGGAAGCCCTCGAAGAAGCGGTCGAACTGGGCGTGCAACATCGTGTGGTAGGTGATGTTGCGCTCGAACTTGGCGAACTCGTCGGCCTTGGGCAGCTCGCCGTTCAGCAGCAGGTAGCAGACCTCGAGGAACGAGGACTTCTCGGCCAACTGGTCGATCGGATAGCCGCGGTGCAGCAGAATGCCCGCGTCGCCGTCGATATAGGTGATCTTGCTCTCGCACGAGGCCGTGGAGGTGAAGCCCGGATCGAACGTGAAGTGATCGCTCTCACCGTAGATCTTGCGGACGTCGATGACGTCCGGACCCGTGCTGCCCTTGAGGATCGGCAGCTCATAGCTCTTGTCGCCGATCGTCAGCGTGGCTTTATCGGTCATCCGTAGACCCCTTCATTATTGGGACGGGCAGTCCAATTTTCGCTTTTCGCGGGTGCGTTATAGCGCCTCATGCGCGAGGCGCCAGCGCGTCGTCAAGACGGCCAATCGCCTCATCGCGGGAGAGAGCCGCCATGGTCTTGTTCAGGTCAGGCGCGGGCGCGCCGCCAGTGAGGATCCCGCGCAACGCCGGACCAAACTTGCCGAAGCCGACGCCCTCGGATTCCGCGAATGATTTCAATACGGCTTCCAGGGTTGCGGCATCGAAAGCCGGCGCGGCGGCCAGCTGGTCGCGCAGTCGCTTCAGCCGCTCGACCGTTTCCTCGGTCAGCTGCTTTTGGGTTTTCTCTTCCAGCGCCAATGGCCGTGTCTTCAGCGCGAATGCGCAGTGATCGACCAGTTCGAGGATCGTCTTGGCGCCTTCCTTGACCTCCGGAACCGTCCGCGCGATGCGCTCGGCCGCGTCGGCGGGCAGTGACTCGCCTCGCTTTTCCGCCGCCGCCAAGGCCAGCGCCGTCAGACGGGCGTCGTCGGCCTTGCGCAGATGCTGAGCATTGGTGTGGTTCAGCTTGGCCCAGTCGAGGCGCGCCGGAGCTTTCACGACATCGGCCACGTCGAACCAGCTGATCGCCTGCTCGTCGGTGAAGACCTCGTCGTCGCCATGACCCCAGCCCAGGCGGGCGAGATAGTTGCGCATCCCTTCCGGGATGTAGCCGAGGTCGGCGAACTCGCCCACGGCCTGGGCGCCGTGGCGCTTTGAGAGCTTGGCGCCGTCCGGCCCGTGGATCAGCGGGATGTGCGCGAAGGCCGGAACGGTCCAGTCCATCGCCTGATAGATCAGGGTCTGACGGGCGGCGTTATTCAGGTGGTCGTCGCCCCGGATGACGTGGGTGACGCCCATATCGTGATCGTCGACCACGACCGCGAGGTTGTAGGTCGGCGCGCCGTCCGCGCGGAGCAGGACAAGGTCGTCCAGCTCGATGTTCTTGAAGGTGACGGGGCCCTTGACCAGGTCATTGACTACGGTCTCGCCGTCCAGCGGTCCTTTGAAACGGATCACATGCGGCGCGGAGAGATCGCCCTCGGGCGCGTCGCGCCAGGGTGAGCGGATCGCGCGGCCTTCGGCGCGGGCCTTCTCGCGTGCGACTTCGAGTTCCTCGACGGTCATCCAGCAGCGATAGGCGCGGCCCTTGGCCAACAGCTCGTGCACCACCTCGACGTGACGCGGCGCGCGGGTGTGCTGGAAGATCACCTCGTCGTCGGACTTCAGGCCCAACCAGTCCAGGCCCTCGAAGATCGCGGCCACGGCGGCCTCGGTCGAGCGCTCGCGATCGGTGTCCTCGACGCGAATTAGGAACTTCCCTCCCGTATGACGTGCATATAACCAGTTAAACAGCGCCGTACGAGCGCCGCCGATATGCAGGAAACCGGTGGGCGAGGGGGCGAAGCGCGTGACGACGCCGGTGGGAGTGGGGTTCGACATGGACTTCAAGGCTGCAGGACAGGGCGCCGAGACGGCGGCGGAAACCAATCACCGCGAAGCGGCGCGGGCGAGGCGTCTTAGCACGCCGCTTCGCACGGGGCCTAGCGCTTTTCCGCAGCGCAGTAAGGCCAAGGCGACGAGAAAAAAGACAACGGTTTCCGCGTGTTAGTAGATTTCGTTGATGAAGGCGCATCGCCTGCTGCGCCCAAAGGCTCCATCATGGGTCGGTTAGGGGGCATCGCACGCGTCGAGGGCGCGGACAATCTCGACCGCCACTTCCTTTGGACGCCGGTCGCGTTTGGACTTGGCGCGGCGGCCTATCTTGAAGCAGGCGTCGAGCCGCGCGCCTGGGCGCTGGCGGGTTTGGCTATACTCCTGGGACTGGCATGGTGGGCGGGGCGGCGATGGAACGCCCCCGCCGCCGTCGTCGTTGGCCTCAGTCTACTGGCCTCGGGCGGGGCGGGAACCTTTGCAGCCAAGCTTCGAAGTGATCGGGTCGCCGCGCCCGTCATTGCCGGTGAAAGGGGTGTCAGGCGCGTCGAGGGCTTCGTCGTAGACGTGGTCAGTCCCGGCGCGGGCGGACGGCGGCTGTTGATTGCGCCGGTCAGCATATCGGGCCTGACGTCGGATCAGACCCCGCGTCGGATCCGGGTCACGATCGGCGAGAACCTGATACCCGCGCCGGGGCGGGCGATCCGCGTTCGGGCCATGCTTGGGCCGCCGCCGCCGCCCGCCGCGCCTGGAGCTTACGATTTCGCGCGCGACGCATGGTTTGATTCCATCGGCGCCGTGGGGTTTACGATCGGCGAGATCGATCCGGTCAGCCTGGACCCGCCGCCGATGCGGCTAAGGCTCGCGATGGCGGTCAATGCATTCCGCTGGAGCCTGGCGCAGAGGTTACACGCCCGGATGGGGCCGACCAGCGGGGGTGTCGGTGCGGCGATGGTCACCGGTCATGAGGCTTGGATCACCGAAACCCAGACGGAAGCCATGCGTGCGTCAGGTCTGGCGCACATTCTCTCCATATCGGGACTGCACATGGCGATCGTCGGCGGCTTCGTGTTCATGGCCGTTCGGCTCGGGGTCGCCGCGTGGCCCTGGCTGGCGCTACGTGCGCCCGGGAAGAAGATCGCCGCGAGCGCCGGCTTGATCGCCGTGATCGGCTACCTCGTCGTTTCGGGCGCGCCGCCGCCGGCCGAGCGGGCCGCCATCACCGCGAGCGTGGCGTTTCTGGCGATCCTCTTCGATCGGCGCGCGATCACGCTGCATGGCCTGGCGTTGGCGGCCCTCTTCATTCTGCTGCTCAAGCCGGAAACCGCCGGTGAGCCGGGGTTCCAGATGTCGTTCGCCGCAACCGCCGCGCTGGTGGCGTTGGCCGAAGCGTGGCCACGGCCGGTGCGTGAGATCTCGACGCCGTGGTGGATCCGCGTCCCGCAGGCCATGGTCGCCTGGCTGGCGGCCAGTGTCGCCGCCAGTCTCGTCGCAGGACTGGCCACCGCGCCGTTCGCGATGCAGCATTTCAACCGGGTCGCGGTCTGGGGGCTGCCCGCCAACCTCGCCGTCGCGCCGTTGTCCTCGTTCGTGATCATGCCGTTCCTGGCCATCGGCGCCGTCCTGGAGCCCATCGGACTAGGAGGGCCGCTTCTAGCCCTGGCCGGCTGGGGCGTAGACGCAATGCTGGCGGTGGCCAACGCCTTCGCCAACGCGCACGGTGCGCAGCAGGTGGTGGCCAGCGCGCCGCCGCAGGTCCTAGTCGTGGCGTTCCTGGGTTTGATGATCCTGTGCCTGTGGAAAGGAAGACTGCGCTGGATCGGCGCGCCTCTGGCGCTGTCGGTCGCGCTGTGGCCCAGACCTGCGCCGCCGGACGCCTGGATCGCCGCCGACGGCGCCACTGCCGCAGTGCGGTCAGGCGACGCGGCTGTGCTGCTCCGGACCGACGCCAAGCGCTTTGGCGCGGAGCTTTGGGCAAGACGCAGGGGGCTGGAGCCGGCCGCCTGGCGTCTCTACGTCTGCGATCGCCGCGTCTGCGCGCCGGGTTTGGGGGCGCCCGTGCGTCTGGCTTTGGCCTGGTCGCGCAAGACGCCCGACGCCGAGACCCTCTCCGGGTTGTGCGTTCGGAGCGAAATCGTGGTCATACGAGGACCTGCGCCGGTGCGAGCGCCGCCGCTTTGCGCCGAGACCGTGCTGCTGACCGGCGAGGATTTCGCGCGCTTGGGAGCAGCTGAGCTCTATAGACGTCCCGACGGCTGGCGGATCGTCTGGGCCCAGCCGCTACGTGGCCAGCGGCCCTGGAGCGCCCTGCTGACACGCGATGTCACGCAGCGGGATTAGAAACGGGCGCCGCCCCGTCTGCGGGACCACGAGGAGCGCCATCATGTCCACCGCCTTCACCGCCCGCCGCGCAGCCTTCCGCGCCCTGCATTTGGAGGGATGTTTCGTTCTTCCTAATCCCTGGGACGCGGGAAGCGCCAAGCGGCTCAAGACGTTGGGGTTCAAGGCTTTGGCCTCGACCAGCGCTGGCATGGCCTGTTCCTTGGGCAAGGACGATGGCCAGGTGACGCGCGACGAGGTGATCGCCCACCTGGCGATGCTTTGCGCGGCCACGGATCTGCCGGTGAACGCCGATTTCGAGAACGGCTTTGGCGAGACGTCGGACGAGGTGGCCGAGAGCGTTTCGCTGGCTGTCGCGACCGGGATCGCGGGCCTATCGATTGAGGACTGGTCGGGGGCGGCGCTCTACGACGTTCCCGTCGCTGTCGAGCGGCTCAAGGCGGCGCGCGCGGCTATCGACGCCAGTGGCCAGGATGTGATGCTGGTCGGCCGGACCGAGGGCTATCTTCGCGGCCGTCGCGATCTGGGACCGGCCTTGGAGCGTCTCAAGGCCTATGCCGACGCTGGTGCGGACTGCCTCTACGCGCCTGCGGTCAGTGATCCAAAGGAGATCGAAGCCATCGTTCGAGCGGTCGCTCCCAAGCCCGTCAACGTGCTGCTGTGGGGTTCGGACATGAAGGTCGAGAACCTGGCGGCGTTGGGCGTGCGCCGAGTCAGCAGCGGCGGCGCGCTGGCGGGCGCCGCTTGGGCTGGTTTCGACGCTATGGCTGAACGGCTGGCGCGCGAAGGGCGACTGACGTCTGTTAGCTAAAGCGAGACGGTGAACGCGAAAAAGGCCCTGATCCCGCTTGAGGATCAGGGCCTTGGGCTTCAGTGGCCCCTAGCGACCTTAGTGATAGCGCCGGATCAGGCCGACCAGCTTGCCCTGAACTTCGACCTGGTCGGGCCCGAAAATGCGGGTCTCGTATTTCGGGTTCGCGGCCTCCAGAGCGATCGAGCCGCCCTTCTTGCGCAAGCGCTTCAGGGTGGCTTCCTCACCAACCAACGCGACGACAATCTCGCCCGACGTCGCGGTGTCGCCCTTTTTTATGATGACATAGTCGCCATCGAGGATTCCGGCCTCGATCATCGAGTCGCCCTGAACCTCCAGAACATAGTGTTCACCGCCGCCCAGCATAGACTCCGGCACCGGCAGCCGCTCGCGTTCGTGCTGGATCGCATCGATCGGCGTACCCGCAGCGATCCGGCCCAGGATTGGCAGTTCGCGGCTGTCGTTGGCTGGCGCGGCGGCGCTCGCGGCTTGCGCTGGAGCGCCGCCGCCCTCGAAGACCTGCGGACGGAACGCGCCACGCCCCTTGGGCGGCGCGGCGGTCGTCGCCTGCTGAGGCAACTTCACCACCTCCAGCGCGCGGGCGCGGTGAGCAAGCCGGCGGATAAACCCACGCTCTTCCAGGGCGGTGATGAGGCGATGGATGCCCGACTTGGACGCCAGGTCCAGAGCCTCCTTCATCTCGTCGAACGACGGGGAGACGCCGGTCTCCTTGATCCGCTCGTGAATGAACATCAGCAGTTCGTGCTGCTTGCGCGTGAGCATATCGGCCTCGGGTGGAGCGCGGAACAAACCGCAAACCTTGCGAATGTTCTCCTGGTGTTCCGCGATAATGTCAAGTCGAGGTTCGTTAACGCGGGAAACACGCTCAATTTCAGAGGCTTAGCAAAAGTTGAGGCTAAAAGGTCTGAAGAATCAAAAGCTTAATAAAATCTTTCAGGTGCATTTGCGGGCGATGATGATGTCCTGGTCTTGGAGGGGCTCCCGCCGCCAGACTCCCAGCGCTTGGTTCAGAATGTCGAGGCCCAGCGCCTCATACTGGTCTCGCACAGCCTGAAGGTCATAGCCGATGACCGCCTCGGGCAAGTCTGGCGTCGCAGTCCAGCACCCGTCCAGAGCATGGGCGAAGTCAAAGGCCGCGCGACCCTCGCTGGCGTTGGCGCGCGCCTCGTCGTCGATCAGGTACCACGAGATGATGCTGACGCCGCCGGGCCTCAGCACCCGCGTGATCTCGCGCGCGAACTGCGCCTGGTCGGCCGCCAGCAGGTGGGTGAAGACCGAACCGAGCCAGACATAGTCAAAGCTCGCGTCGGGATAGGGGAAGACATATGCGCTGGCCGGCTGGGTTCCGCCGGGGTTGTAGCGGTCGCTGTGCATGTCGGCGTGGAGGAACTCGAATCGCGGATCTCCGACCGCGATGTTGGCGCGGCACCAGTCGATGGCCTCCGCCATCACGTCAAAACCCGCGTAGCGGCCGTTCTCATCCAAATAGTCGACAAGCGGCGCCGCGGCGCGGCCGATCCCGCAACCGACGTCCAGAAGGGCGTGATGGGGCTTTAGGCCAGCGTCCAGGAAGAGAGACTTGAATCCCTGGCCTACCCGGACGAAGTCGGCGTCGGCGGCGCCGACCAGATGCCAAAGTTCTCTTGGCGCGCTTACCGATCCGGTGTCGTCGCTCGCGCTTTGGTCGGACGGAGATGAGACGCGAGCAAACGGTCGCAGCCGGCGCCAAGCGCGCTTGATCGGCGACGGCGCCAGGGCTTTCAACGAGGTCAGTAAGGCGCGCATCCGATTCTCCTGTCAGTCCCGGCGCTCGTCTTATAGATCCGTGGCGTCCGTTAGGCGTCCGACGCCGTGTCCAGATCGTCGAACCGCGTGGCCAACTCAGGGAACTTCGGGGTGCAGCTCTGGTAGAAGCTGGCGATCCGGCGCATGTCGGCGGCGTAGTCGCCGGTCGGATAGATCGCGGGGCCCAGGCCCACGACCTTTCGCTGGTAGTCCATCATCCCCAGCACCATCGGGACCTTGGCGCCCATGGCGATGTGATAGAAGCCCGTCTTCCATTGCCGCGCCTTACCGCGCGTGCCCTCGGGCGCGATCGTCAGCATGAAGGTGTCTCGACGGCCGAATTCTTCGACCATGGCCCTGACCATGTCCTTGGAGCGCTCGCGGTCGAGGGGGATGCCACCCAGGTCCCGCATCATCTGATCGAATGGCGCCTTGAACAGCGAGGCCTTGCCGATGAAGCTGAGATCAAGGTTCAAGGCGTCGGCTGCGCCGACGAAGTAGACAAAGTCCCAATTGCTGGTGTGGGGCGCAGCGATGACGACGAATTTTCGCGTCTCGGGCGGCGCGCCCTCGATCTTCCAGCCCTGCAGCTTGAAGTTCGTGGCCAGAGCCCATTTCACGACTCGCGCGAGCCAGTTCATGTCCGTTTCCTCATCCGCGTTCTCGGCGCGGCGACGGGGGGAGGATGGAGCTGCTTCGCCGTCCGACGCCAGCGCCTTGAAAGCCCGTTTCGGGTTTATCCGATCAGGGCGCGGGTCGCGGCCGTGACATCCGCATGACGCATAAGGCTCTCGCCGACCAGCATGGCCTTCGCGCCGGTTGCCTCCATGCGAACGACGTCCTGGTGGGTGAAGACGCCGCTCTCGGTGACCAGAAGCGCGTCTTTCGGCGCGTGGGCCGCCAAGCGTTCGGTCACCGCCAGATCGACGACGAAGCTTTTCAGGTCGCGATTGTTGATCCCCACGAGGTCGGCGTCGAGCGCGCCGGCGCGCGCCATCTCCGCTTCGTCATGCACCTCCACCAGGGCGTCCATGCCCAGGCGGCGGGCCTCGGCCATCAGCTCGGCCGCCAAGACATCGTCGATCATCGCCAGGATGACCAGGATAGCGTCGGCGCCCAGCGCCCGGCTTTCGGCCACCTGCCAGGGGTCGACCAGGAAGTCCTTGCGGATGCAGGGCAGGGCGGTCGCGGCGCGGGCGGCGACCAGATAGTCGTCCGCGCCCTGGAAGCTGGGGCCATCCGTCAGCACCGAAAGGCAAGCCGCGCCACCGGCCTCGTAGGCCTGCGCCAGGATCGGCGGATCGAAGTCTTCCCGGATCAGGCCTTTCGACGGAGAGGCCTTCTTGATCTCGGCGATCAGCGAGAGCTTTCCAGGACTGTGACAGGCCTGAAGCGCGGCCTTGAACCCGCGCGGGGCAGAAGCCGCCCTTGCAGCAGCGTCCACCTCGGTTTGCGACCGCGCGGCCTTGCGGCCCGCCACGTCGTCGCGCTTGTAGGCGGCGATCTTCGCCAGAATGTCGGTCACGCGGGAACTTCCGTATGGGTGGCGGCAACCAGGCCGGCGAGGGCGGCCTTGGCGCGCCCGTTATCGATGACCTCGCCCGCCAAGCCGATCCCCTCCGCCAGGGTCTCGACCTTGTCGGCGACGAGGAACGCGGCGGCGGCGTTGAGGAGGACGATGTCGCGGTAAGGACCCTTCTCGCCATCGAACAAGCGCGCCAGCGCCGCCGCGTTGAAGGCAGGATCGCCGCCTGTCAGGTCCGCGAGTGAGGCGCGCGGCAGACCCACGGCTTCGGGCGTGATCTTGAACAGACGAACCGCCCCATCGCGCCATTCGGCGACCTCGGTCTCACCCGTCGTCGTCAGTTCGTCCATGCCGGAGCCGTGCACGGACCAGGCGCGTTCTGCCCCGAGCGCACCCAGCGCCTTGGCGATTGGTTCGACGAAGCGCGGGGCCGGGACTCCCACGACTTGCCGCTTCGCGCCAGCCGGGTTGGTGAGCGGCCCAAGCAGGTTGAAGATGGTGCGGAAGCCCAGTTGCTGACGGATCGGCGAGACGTGCTTCATCGCGCCGTGGTGAGCCTGGGCGAACAGGAAGCAAATGCCCGCCTCGTCCAGCGCCTTGCGCTGTTGCTCGCGCGTGGCGTCGATGTTGACGCCGAGGGCGCTCAACACGTCAGCGGTGCCCGATTTCGAGGTGATCGCCCTGTTGCCGTGCTTGGCGACCTTCAGACCGCCACCGGCGGCCACGAAGCCCACGGCGGTCGAAATATTCAGCGTGTGCAGGCCATCGCCGCCGGTCCCGCAGACATCGATGACGTCATAGGGGTGCTCGAGCTGCTCCGCAGCGCGGCGCATCGCGCGGGCGCAGGCCGCGATTTCGCCCACGGTTTCGCCGCGCAGGCGGATGGCGGTCACCGCCGCGGCGACTTGCGCCGGCGTTGGCTCGCCCCGCAGGCAGGCGGCGAAGAACAGTTCGGCGTCGTTGTCGTCGAGGGTTTGACCATCGGCGAGCTTGGCCAGCAGCGGTTTGAAGGCGTCGGACATCGGAAAGCCTAGACCCAGATCGCCGCGTCGCGCTTGACGCCGGCCAGATCCATGAAGTTGGCCAGCATCTGATGGCCGCCCTCCGTGGCGATCGACTCGGGATGGAATTGGACGCCGAAGATCGGACGGGTCTTGTGCTGCACGCCCATGATCTCGCCGTCATCGGTCCAGGCGGTGACCTCCAGGTCGGCCGGAAGATCTTCGCGGCGCACGGCGAGGCTGTGATAGCGGGTGGCTGTGAAGGGGTTCGGAAGGCCCTTGAAGATGCCCTTGTCGTTATGGCGGACCTTGCTGACCTTGCCGTGCATGACGGCCTTGGCGCGGATGACCTCGCCGCCGAAGGCCTGACCGATGGCCTGGTGGCCCAGGCAGACGCCCAGGATCGGCAGGTCTACGGGCGCGGCTTCCAGCAGCGGGAGGCAGATGCCGGCCTGGTCGGGCGCCTTCGGCCCCGGCGAGAGCAGCACAGCGGCCGGCTGAAGGCCCAGCGCCTCGGTGACGGTCAACGCGTCGTTGCGATAGACGGTCGTGTCTGCGCCCAGCTCGTTCAGATAGTGGACGAGATTGTAGGTGAAGCTGTCGTAGTTATCGATGACGAGGATCATGACGCCGCCTTTCGAGGTGCGGTTCTAGAGCGCGTTAGGCGAAAGCGTAAGCGGTTTCGCGGCTCGAACGTGCTCCAGGTTTCAACCAACCGCAGGTCTCGTGGACAGCGGTCCGAAAGGCCAGGGGTCTTAGCGGTGGCATTGTATAGCGCCATTTTCGCCTGCGGCTTTCAGTAACGGTTACAGCGATCGCGGTCTTGAGCATCATGCGCGTATGGACCCGCGTGATTCCGCTTTGGACCCTGTCGCCGTCGCCTATGTCCGCGCTCTGCTGCGGCCCAAGCAGCGTGCCCAGAAAATGGGGCCGGTGCTGGCGGCCGCAGCCTTTGCCGCGTTCTGCGCGCTCAGCTTCGCCACGGTCATGGTGCTGGCGCCGCCTGCGGTCACGCAGCACATTCCGGACGACCGGCTGGGCGGTCCCGAGCGGGGAATGCAGCCCTAAGGCTCAGCTGAATCGCCAGGCCTCTTCGGCGGCGCGCTTCAGGGCGCGGGACTTGTGCAGAGTCTCGTCGTATTCGGCGTCAGGATCGCTGTCGGCGACGATGCCGCCACCGGCCTGGACGTACATCATGCCGTCCTTCACCAGCGCCGTGCGCAACACGATGCAGGTGTCGACCGCGCCGTCCGCGCCGAAATAGCCCACTGCGCCAGCGTAGCCGATACCGCGTTTTTCGACCTCGAGTTCGTCGATGATCTCCATGGCGCGGACCTTTGGCGCGCCAGACAGCGTGCCGGCGGGCAGGGCCGCCATCAGGACATCGACGGGATCGACGCCCTCGGGCGCCGTGCCCTCGACGTTCGAGACGATATGCATCACGTGGCTGTAGCGCTCGATCGTGAAGCTCTCGGTGACCCGCACATTAGGCCCCTTGGGGCGCGTCTGTTCCGGCGGAGCGTTACGGCCGTGCTGGTTCAGCATCGCCACCCGGCCCACGTCGTTGCGACCCAGGTCGAGCAGCATCAGGTGCTCGGCGCGTTCCTTCGGGTCGGCCAACAGTTCGCGCTCCAGCGCTGCGTCTTCTTCCGGCGTCGCCCCGCGCGGTCGCGTACCGGCGATCGGCCGGATCGTGATCTTGCCGTCGCGCAGCCGCACCAGGATCTCGGGACTGGAGCCGACCAGGTTGAACCCATCCAGGTTCAGGAAAAACAGGAACGGCGATGGGTTGGTCCGCCGCAGCGAGCGATAGAGCGCGAAGGGCGGCAAATCGAACGGTGCGCGGAAGCGATGGCTGGCGACGACCTGAAAGATGTCGCCGGCGGCGATGTAGTCCTTGGCCTTGGCGACCACCTCGGCGTAGTCCGCGCGGCTGACCGGCGTGGTGAAGTCCATGGGACCACGCGGCGCACGGGGGGCGTCATGCGCCAAGGGACGATGCAGATCGGCGATCACGGTTTCGATGCGGGCGCGCGCCTGATCGTGGGCCGTCTTGGCCGAGACCCCCGCCTGAGGCCGCACCGTCGTCGTCAGGATGATTTCCTGGGCGATAGCGTCGAACACCGCGACGATGGACGGGCGGGTCATGATCCCGTCGGGCAGGTTCAGAGTGTCCGGATTGATGTTGGGAAGGCGCTCGACGAGGCGCACCAGATCATAGCCCAGCGCTCCGAACACGCCGGCGGCCATCGGCGGCAAGCCTTTCGGGAGCTCCATCCGCGAACGCGCGACCAAGTCGCGCAAGCTGTCGAGCGCCCCGCCGGGCTGGGGCGTGAATCGTCCGGCGGCGATATCGTCACCCTCGGCGATTTCAGCCTGGTCGCCACGGCAACGCCAGACGAGGTCCGGGTTCATCGTCACGATCGAGTAGCGACCGCGCCATGCCCCGCCTTCGACGCTCTCGAACAGGAAGCTGTAGGGCCGCGCCTGTGCGATCTTCAGATAGGCTGAGACGGGCGTCTCCAGATCGTCGATCAGACGCGTCCAGACGACTTGTTGCCGTCCGGCGTCATAGGCTTCCGAAAAGGCCTCGAACGCGGGCTCCAGGCTCATTACTCGGCCTTCTTTCCGGCCTTGGCGGCTTCGGCCTTGGCCAGGGCGTCGGTGTCGACTCCGATCGCCTGACGCGCCAGGGTGAGGTTGCTCTTAGTCTTCATCTGGGTCTTGGCGACCAGGCGCGTGGCCTCGGCCAGATCCCGCATCAAGCCATTGGCGGCTTGGCCCTCGGTGAGCACCGCAATCTGCGCGACATTCGCCGTCGGCGCGGCGCGAACCGCATCGAGCTTGGCGACCACATACGCTTCGCCCTGCTGGCCGGCGCGGGCGGTGAAGATCGCGCCGGGTTTGGCGGTGAAGGCGGCGCCGAGGAACTCGGTTCCCAGGCCCATATGTTGCTGGGCGTTCTGGCGGGTCAGGCCCCCCGGGATCTTCTGGACCTTCGATTGCGCCGAGGCGGCGACCGTTTCCAGGCTCTCACCCTTCTTGACGCGCGCCGCCAGCTCATCGGCCTTGGCCTTCATGCGCTTGGCCATTTCCTGGCCCATCCAGACGGCGGTTAGCTGCGGCTTGATTTCGGCCAGAGGTGGCAGCGCCGCCGGAACGATGCGCTCGACGCGCACGGCGTAATAGTCGCCCTTGCCCAGTTCGACCAATTCGCTCTCGCCGCCCTGCGACAGGTCGAACGCCGTCTTGACAATATCGGGCGTCAGGCCGGCGACCGGCTGCCCCATCTGGTCGGTTCCTTGCGCCGTGACGGGAGCGGTCGTGATGACCAGGGCCCCGGCCTTGCTGGCGGCCGAGACGAGGTCGGCGCCGGCGTCTCGCGCATCCTGATAGGTCTGGGTCTGGTCATAGGCCTTGGCCTGAGCCGCCTGAGCGCGAACCTCGGCCTCGATCTGCGGACGCACGCTTTCCAGCGTGGCGACCGCGCCCGGATTGATCTTGGTGACCTTGACGACGGCGACGCCTAGATCGCCGGTGATCGGTCCGCTGACCTGGCCAGCGGCCAGGGCGAAGGCGGCTTCGGCGACCTTGCGGTCCGGCACGGCGGTCTTCGGCTTGTCCGTCAGGACCAGCGGGGTCTTGCCGTAGGCCTTGGCGACGGCGGCCGGGTCTTCGCCCTTGGCCAGACGCTGTGAGATCGTCGCAGCGGCCTTCGCGTCAGGCGCGGCGATCTGGATGATGGTCCGCGTCTCGGGCTTGGCCAGGCTGTCCTTGCGGAAGTCGAAGGCCTTCTGGACCTCGGCCGGATCGACGGTCACCGTCGGTTCCAAGGCGGGTGCGCTGACGCGCATGATCGACAGCACGCGCGTCTCGGGGCGCGTCAGGCGGTCGGCGTTCTCTTTCATGAACGCCATCAGCTGCGCGTCGGTCGGGGCGCCGGGGCGCTGGACCGAGGCCGGGTTCACCGCGAAGGCTGAGATGTCACGCGCTTCCAGCAGGTAAGCGCCTTGCAGCGCGGCGTAGATGCGCGGCGCTTTCAGGCCGTCGGCGATGGCGGAGAAGAAATGCGTTTGGGCGATCTCGTCGCGCAGCGAAGCCTCGTAAGCCTGCGGCGTGATGCCGTTTTGCTGCATCAGAGCCGCGTAAGCGCGGGAATCAAACTTGCCGGTGATCGGATCGAAAGGACGCGTCGTCGGCGGCAACTGGCTCATCTGCTGATGCACCGTGTCGGCGACCAGCTTGTCAGACGGCGCGACGCCCGCTTGCTGGAGGGCGGCGGCCAACGACTCCTGGAGCATCAGTTCCTGGACGATCTGGCGATCAACGCCTTGCTCGACGGCCTGGTCCGGCGTCAGGGTCGTGCCGTTCCGCTGCTCCATGGCCTTGCGATAGTTGTCGAAGCGCTGCTTGAAGTCGGCGGCGCTCATGGAGCGCGACCCGGCGCTAATGACGCCCGATCCCTTGGGTCCCTTGAACACGTCGCTGATGCCGAACACGGCGAAGCTGACGATCAGCAGGCCAAAGAGCACGACCGCGAAGGGTGATTTGGCGAGTTTGCGGAAACCGGCGAGCATGAGCGCGAAAACCTTCCAGACGGACCATCGCGCCTGCGGGCGCGAGGATCGAGAGCAAGCGGGTATAGTAGAGCCGCAGGCGAGGGGGCAAGCGGCGTGGGCTTGACTTCCCAAAGGAGCATGACCCCAAGAAGGCGCTCATGACCCTTTCAAGCACGACGCCCCGGCCGCTGATCGCCGGAAACTGGAAGATGAACGGCCTTTCGGCCGCGCTCGAAGAGGCCCGCGCCGTGGCTGCGGCTCTCGAAGCCGAGCCGGCGGTCGCCCGCATCGCCATCTTTCCTCCCGCCACCCTCCTGGACCGCCTCAGCCAAGCGCTGGAAGGGTCCCAGGTCCTGACGGGCGGACAGGATTGTCACGAGAAAACTAGCGGCGCGCATACCGGCGACATCGCCGCCGAGATGATCGCCGACGCAGGCGGAAAACTGGTGATCTGCGGCCACTCCGAACGGCGCACCGATCACGGCGAAACCTCTGCGCGGGTGGCGAGCAAGGCCGAAGCCGCCATCGCGGCGGGGCTGGAGCCGATCGTCTGTGTCGGAGAGACGCTGGCGACGCGCGAAGCGGGCGACGCCGTGTGCTTTGTCGTTCAGCAGGTGCGCGAGTCGCTGCCCGCCACGTTGGCTGGTAAAGCCTTTGGCGTCGCCTATGAGCCGCTGTGGGCGATCGGCACGGGCAAAACCGCGTCGGTCGACAACATTGTCGAAATGCACGCGGCGATCCGCGCCGAGCTCGTGTCGATCTTCGGTGAGGAGGGCGCGCTTGTGCCGATCCTCTACGGCGGCTCGGTAAAGCCAGAGAACGCCGGCCAGATTCTCTCGGCGCCCGAGGTCGGGGGCGCGCTTGTCGGCGGCGCTTCGTTGAAAGCGAGTGACTTTCTGGCGATTATCCGCGCGGCTAGGACCTGAAGCTTCTTCCAAGGACGGGCCGTGCCTGCGCACGGTCCGTCCCAGAATCCTTGACATCGCGGCGCCCACGTGCGCCTTACCGCGCCTTGCAAATCAGCGCGTATTCAAGACTTTCATGACCTCCATGCACGCCTATCGCACCCATAACTGCGGCGCTCTGCGCGCTTCCGACACCGGCGCGGCCGTGCGGCTGTCGGGCTGGATCCATCGCAAGCGCGACCACGGCGGTCTGGTCTTCATCGACCTGCGCGACCATTATGGCCTGACCCAGCTGGTCCTGCACCCCGAAACGCCCGGCTTCAACGTCGTCGAACGCCTCCGCGCCGAGAGCGTGATCCGCGTCGACGGCGAGGTCATCGCCCGCGACGCCAGCGTCGTGAATCCGAACCTTCCGACCGGTGAGATCGAGATCCGCGTTTCGGCCGTGGAGGTGCTGTCCGAGGCCGCCGAACTGCCGCTGCCGGTCTTTGGCGAGCCGGACTATCCGGAAGAGATCCGCCTCAAGCACCGCTATCTCGACCTGCGTCGCGAGACGCTGCACAAGAACATCGTCCTGCGCTCGCGCGTGATTCAGTCGATCCGCAACCGCATGTTTGCGCAGGGCTTCAACGAGTTCCAGACGCCGATCCTGACGGCCAGCTCGCCGGAAGGTGCGCGCGACTTCCTGGTGCCGTCGCGTCTGCACCCCGAAAAGTTCTACGCGCTGCCCCAGGCGCCCCAGCAGTTCAAGCAGCTGCTGATGGTCTCGGGCTTCGATCGCTACTTCCAGATCGCGCCCTGCTTCCGCGATGAAGACCTGCGCGCCGACCGTTCGCTGGAATTCTACCAACTCGACGTCGAAATGAGCTTCGTCACGCAGGAAGACGTGTTTGCGGCGATCGAGCCGGTGATGCATGGCGTGTTCGAGGAGTTCTCGAACGGTAAGCCGGTGTCGCCGATCGACCAGACCCACACCTTCACCAACGACTTTGGCCAATCGTTCGAGCACAAGGGCTTCGAGCGCCTGACCTATGCTCAGGCGATGGCCTGGTACGGCAGCGACAAGCCGGACCTGCGCAATCCCATCAAGATGCAGAACGTCTCGGAGCACTTCCGGAACGGCGGCTTTGGCCTGTTCGCCAAGATCCTGGGCGCCGACGTCAAGAATCAGGTCTGGGCGATTCCGGCCCCGACCGGCGGCAGCCGCGCCTTCTGCGACCGCATGAACAGCTGGGCCCAAGGCGAAGGCCAGCCGGGTCTCGGCTACGTCTTCTGGTCGGAAGACCAGGGCGGCTGGGGCGGCCCGATCGCTAAGAACCTGGGCGAGCCGACCCAAGCCCTCATGGAATCGCTGGGCCTTGGCGCCGGTGACGCCGCCTTCTTTGTGGCCGGCGACCCGGCCGTGTTCGCCAAGTTCGCGGGCCTGGCCCGCACGCGCGTCGGCACGGAGCTGAAGCTGGTTGACGAGAACCAGTTCAAGTTCTGCTGGATTGTGGACTTCCCGATGTTCGAGTGGAACGAGGACGAGAAGAAGGTCGACTTCAGCCACAATCCGTTCTCGATGCCGCAGGGTGGTCTGGAGGCCCTGGAGACCCAGGATCCGCTGATCATCCGCGCCTACCAGTACGACATCGTCTGCAACGGTTACGAGCTGTGCTCGGGCGCGATCCGGAACCACAAGCCGGAGATCATGCTGAAGGCCTTCGCCACCGCCGGCTACGGCCCCGAAGTGGTCGAGGAGCAGTTCGGCGGCATGCTCAACGCCTTCCGCTATGGCGCGCCGCCGCACGGCGGTCTGGCGCCCGGCATCGACCGCATCGTCATGCTGCTGGCCGACCAGGTCGCCATCCGCGAAGTGATCGCCTTCCCGCTGAACCAGCAGGGCCAGGACCTGCTGATGAACGCACCGGCCAACGTGCTCGACAAGCAGCTCAAGGAGCTGCACATCCGCACCGCCCCCCCGATCAAGGTCTAGCGTCGGATCAGTCGTCTGCGAAAAAGCCCTCCGGTCACCAGGCCGGAGGGCTTTTTTGTTTGTACCGATGATCGTTGATTATCGCGAAGACTTTGGCGGCTTCGGCGGCGCCGGCGGGGCCGGGGGCGCCTTGGGGACTGCACGCAACAGCATGAAATGCTGGCCGCCGCGCAAGCCATTGCAGGGACGGACGCTCAGCCCCGACGGCAGGCGCGTGCTGCTGTCGCCGCAGGCCTCGTCCAACTGCTCCTGATCCAGGCCTCGCGCGCTCGACAGATCGGCGCCGGCGAGATTGACCATGGTCAGGTCGGCGTTGCGAAAGTCCGCGCCGTTGAAGATTGCGCCGCGCAGGTTCGAGCCGGTCAGGTCGGCGTTCTGGAACCGGGCGCCGTCGAAGCGCGCGCCTTGAAAGTTGGCGTGATTGATGTCGGCGTTCGAGAAGTCGGCGTCGCGCGCATTGGAGCCCGACAGGTTGGCGGCGATCAGTTCCGCGTTGGTGAAACGGGCCTTATTCAGGTTGGCGCCGACCATGTTGGCGGCGTGCAACTCGGATGAGGAAAGATCCACACGAACCAGAGCGGCCTGGGTGAAATTGGCGCCGCTGCTCTCGACCCCAGACATGCGGGCGTCGGTGAAGTTAGCGCGAGTGAAGTTGGCGCCGCGCATCTCGGCGCCGCGCAGGTCGGCGCGGCTGAGGTCGGCCCAGCCGAAGTCCGAACCGTAGAACATCGCGCCGCGCAGGTCGGCGCCGATCAGCACGGCCTTGCTGAAGTTCGCACCGGTGAACTTGGCGTTCATCAGCTTGCGGCCGGCGAGATCGCAGTTGGCGCACATGCCGCCAAAGGACGTCAGTCGGGCGACATCCTTATCTTCGCCACGCGCATGGGCCTGGCTGGTCATGGCCAGCAAGCTCAGCGTCAAGGCGGCGATGGAAACGCCCAAGCGGGACATAGACTTCTCCGTGCAGTCCATACGCGACTGTGTGAGTTACGGTTTGAACCGTCGAAGGACCAGAGACCACTTAAATCGCGGTAATGACGGGGATTTAACGGCAGCGGGGAATGGACAGGCCGCGTGGCAGCAATGTGGAGTCGTCGCCGCAAGCCTGACTCAACTGCCCTTGTTTCAGACCCATCGCGCGGTCCATTTCGGCGCCGGAGAAATTGACACCCGAAAGCTTCGCTCCCGACAGGTTGGCGCCTTGCAGATAGGCGCCGACGAAGCTGGCGTTGGTGAGGTCCGCGCGCGCGAAGCTGGCGCCGGTGAACACTGCGCCGTAGGCGTTGACGTCTCGCAGATCGCCACCGGCGAAGCTGGTTCGGTTCATGATGGCGGTCGACAAATCCGCCTGCCGTAGGCGCGCGCCCGCGAGGTTCTTGCTCTTCAAGGTCAGGTTGGAGAGATCAGCCTGGAACAGATTGCATCGCGGGCAATGGGCGCCGTTGCGCACGGCGGCGATCTGGCCGGCGTTCTGGGCGCTGACGGGCGACGCGGCGGACAACGCCAAGCCAAACGAGGCGGCGACGAGCAGGGCGTTCGGTTTCATTCTGGCGCAGGTCCTGAGCGAAAAGGCGTCATTGTAGCGTGGGCTAGCAAGCTTAACGCCAACCGAACGGCGTCACGAGGACGCCAGCGGTCCCGGGCGTTCGGATTGCGCGCCGCAGGTGTCGCAGACGGTCAGGCCACCGCGCCGGACCAGCGAGAGGTCGCCGCAGGCCGGACACATCTCGCCATCCGCGCCTGGTCGCTCCGCCCCCTCGACTCGTCGACGTCCGAAGCTGGCGAAGACCAGGTTGTCCGGCGTGGCTCCACGGGAAAAGCCCTTTGATATGAAGCGACTGGCGGGGACAGGATCGGTCTCGGCGTCATCCAGGTCATCGTCGGAGAGACGTTTTCCGGAGCCAAGCCCGTCGGCGTTGAACTCGCTGGGGTCGCCATTGGCGAGGTCGTCGCGACCCAGATATGACACCCCCAATTCGCGGAAGATGTAGTCCAGGATCGAGGTCGCCGACTTGATGGAGTCGTTGCCCGTGACAGGGCCCGCCGGCTCGAACTTTGTGTAGACGAAGGCGTCGACGAACTCGTCCAGAGGCACGCCGTGCTGCAGGCCGAGCGAAACGGCGATGGCGAAGTTGTTCATCAGGCTTCGGAAGGCCGCGCCTTCCTTGTGCATGTCGATGAACAGCTCGCCCAGCTCGCCATCCTCATATTCGCCGGTGTGCAGATAGACCTTGTGACCACCCACGGCGGCCTTCTGGATATAACCCTTGCGGCGATCCGGCAGGCGGCGTCGAGAACGGTCACGCTCGACGATTTTCTCGACCACCCTTTCGGTGACGACCGGCTCGCGCGATGGGGCAGGGCGCGGCGCTTCGGCCGTGGGCTCCTCGGGAAGATCCAGCTTGAAGTCGGACGGAGTCGGCGCGCGTTTCAAGCGCAGGGCGCGGACGCCGGCGCGGGCCGCCGCTGCTTGGGCGCGGACTGCGTCCGCCGGCCGCGAGTCGTGAGCGATGGGCACTGTGACGGCAGTCGGCAGGCAGGCGAAGCTCTCGACGGCCGCCAGCATCGCCAGCCGGTCGGCGAAGGCCGGCGCTTCGACCGAGCGAAAGGCCTCGCGCAGTTCGGGGTTCAGCGCCTCGCAGTCGCCCAGGGTTCCGGCGCCCAGGGCATGACGCTCGGCGGTGGCGATCTCCGTCGTGGAAAAATCGGCGAAGGCCAGGGTGTCGAAGTCGCGACGCGCGACATCCTCGGCCGACGCGCCCAGCACGTCCCGGAGGAAACCCGCGCCCACGACGGCGGGCGCGAAGGCGGCGCGGATGCCGTGATGCTCGCGCAGGGCGTTTTCGGCCTTCTCGATCTCATGGGCGGTGAAGCCGCGCGCCTGCAGCATGGCGTGATCGATCGCCGGGCTTTCGGTGAGCGATCCATGACCCAGCGCATGCCGGCGGGCGGCGTCGAGATCGACACCCTCGCTGGAAAGGGCCTCGAAGGCCGCCGGGCTGAAGCTCGGCAGCAGGAAGCCGTCCAGGGTTTGGGAGACCGACACCGGCGCCATGGCGCCGGCAGCGCCCACGGGTGCGCCGCCCAATCGAAGCGTCGCCTCCGCGTCGGCGAACGGACCGACCAGAGCAGCCGAGCGCAGACCATGTTTGCGCGCCAGGGCGTGGGCTGTCGCGAGCGCGGCGGCGGCCTCCGTCGCGAGCGCTGAGCGGAGCGCGGCCGCGCGAACGCGTCGCTCGGCGATGGTTTTCAGAACGCCTTGGCGATCCTGGGCGAAGATCGGATCTTGCCCCATGACCGCCGCCGCCTCGGCGCTGGCCGATAGCGCGGCGCCGACGGCCAGGGCCCACAGGGCGGCCGCGCCGTCGCGACCTTCGACGGTGGTCTGCGCGTAGCCCTGGCTGAGCAGGCAGTCGCCGACACCCGCCAGGGACAGTCGGGCAGGGCGTTCTCCCCGATCAAGCTCCAGCGCGGTCGCCCAAAGATGGCAGACGAAGGTGAAGCGCTCGATGTCGAACCCGTCGGCGTCCAGAAAGGCGCTGGCGTCGATCGCCGCGCCCAGTGCGGCCCCTCGCGACAGGGCGTCGGCGTCAAAGGGCGACAGGGCTAGGGTGAGATCGCCCGTCTCCCAGCCCAGCTGCGCGGCGAGGCAAGCGGCCTCGTCGCCAGCCGATACCGCCTGGCGCATGGCCGCCGCCACCATCGCGGGGCCACGCGCACGTTCCAGGTCCGAGAGGGCTGGGCGGGGCATGTCCGCCGTGGCGATGGCGTCGAGAATGGTCCGGTCGTCAGCGCCAAGCTCGCGGGCCTTTCGCGCGGCGCGGGCCAGGGCCGGGTTCTTACGGACGTCGGAGCAGGCCCGGCTGTCGCCCTGGCAGCGCCGAACAGCGTCTGCGACCTGATCGAGCGCGGCGTTCAGGCGCGCCGCCGCCTGGACAGCGAGATCGCCGCTCCGGCGCTTGACCAGAATCTCGCGAGCCTGGGTCTGGAATTCGAATTCCGAGATATCAGGAAGCAACTGAAGGCTTGGCTGTCCCTGGGTCGGGGTCGCGATCCCCGACAGCATGGTGGTCAGCAACGCCTCGCGGAAAGCGTCGGCGTCGGCCTTGTCGCCGAAGAGGCCCTTCGAGAGACCAAGTTGCGCGACGCGCGCCGCGTAGCGCGCCGGACCGCCGCCGAGCGGCGCCTTCGGCTCGACCTCTCCAGCCCAATCCAGCCAGGCCTCGACCCGGGCGTCCGACCATGAAGAGGGGGCGGAAACGACCTCGACATGATCCGCGCGCTCCAGGTCGCGCCATTCCATCGCGGGAACAAGACCTGCGGCTTTGGCGGAGGGGCGCATGGGCGTTTCCTGGTCGGGCTGCCAGCTTGAGTGCTTACCAAATCCCTAACGCGTGATTCCACGCGTCCGGAACGGACGTAAGGTCGCACCATACGCTAGAGCGTTGGTTGCGCTCTCTCAATAGATGTTGCGGGTCGGGATGAGCTAATCCACAAGATGTTGAAGCTGGCCGCCGCCGGTGCGCGGCTGGACGGTGACGGCGCGGGGCGCTATGGTCCCGCCGCTTCGCCGCGTTCGTCGCGGCCGCGCAAAGCCTTGCAGATTCAGGTGCGAACGTAGTGCTGAAAGCGATCTTCACGTGGTGGAACGGCGCGACCCTTGGTCAGCGTTTTCACATTGGCCGCCGCGGCGTCTTCGTGGGCCAGGATGACTACGGCAACCGCTATTTCGAGGCGCGCGACAACAGCGACAGCTATGACGAGCGCAAGCGCCGCTGGGTGATCTACAACGGCTACGCCGAAGCCTCGAAGGTGCCGGCCGAATGGAGCGGTTGGCTGCACTACACCCTCGACGAGCCCCCAACGCGCGCGCCGCTGCCGCGTCGTGGCTGGGAGAAGGACACGCTGCCGAACCTGACGGGCACCGTGCACGCCTGGCGTCCGAAGGGCTCGCTGGCCCGGGGCGGCGAACGTCCCGCGGCCACCAGCGACTATCAAGCCTGGTCGCCGGAATAGGCGCGATGACGCCCCGGGCGTCCCTGATCGCGATCGTCAGCATCCTTTCCGGCTTGGCCGTGACGGGTATGGCGGTCGCGCGTCAGTCAAACGCCCCATCGGCTCAGACCCCGCCGGCCGCGCCGCAAGCGCCCGCCGCCCAGACGCCCAGGCCCACGCCAGCGCCGCCGGTGAGCGAGCTGCGCCCGGCTCAACCAACCCAGGTAACGCCGGCGATCGCCAATCCCAATCCGCCGGCCTCGCCGCCGGCGGGCAAGGCGACGGCCGTGAAGCCGACCACGCCTGCTACCGCCACGACCGCGAAGCCGGTGGAGCCGACGAAGCGTGGACGATACGCGGTGGCGATCCTCCAGGCTCTGGACAAGGTCACCACCGAGACCATGCGGTTCGAGGTCCCGATCGGCCAGCCGATCCGCTATAAGACCCTGATCTTCACCGTCCGCGCCTGCGAGACTGCAGCCGCTGACGAGGTCGCGCCGGAATCGGCGGCCTATGTCGTCGTCGACACCCAGCCAAAGGCGCAAGCCGGCCGCGCGGCTCCGCCCGGGCGCCAGATCTACAAGGGGTGGATGTACGCCAGCTCGCCGGGCCTGAACCCGTTGCAGCACCCGGTCTATGACGCCTGGCTGATCGCCTGCAAGCAGTCGATCCCGGTCGCGCCGGCCGCCAAGCCGTAGAAGTCTCCCTGCGTCGCCAGGGCCTTGGATAGCCGGCGGCGATAGTCCGCCCGGGTGATTTCCGTGACGCCGAACTGAGCCAGATGCTCGGTGAGAAACTGGGTGTCCAGCAATTCGTAGCCGCCCGCGATCAAGCGCGCGACGAGGTGGACCAGCGCCACCTTGCTGGCGTCGCGCGCGGTCGAGAACATGCTTTCGCCGAAGAAGGCCCCACCCAGTGATACGCCATAGAGGCCGCCGACAAGCTCGTCGCCGAGCCAGGTCTCGACGCTGTGGGCAAGGCCGCGGGCGTAAAGTTGGCCATAGAGCCGCTGGATGGGGTGGTTGATCCAGGTGTCGAGCCGCCCAGGCCGCGAGGCGGCGCAGCTCTCGATTACCGCGTCGAAGGCGGTGTCCACGCGGACCTCATAGGGTCCGTTGCGAACCGTGCGGCCTAGGCGCTTGGGAATATGAAAAGTCCCGAGCGGCAGCACGCCGCGCCGCTCGGGATCAATCAGAAAGAGGCTCTCGTCCTCGCGCGCGTCTGCCATCGGAAAGACACCGCGCGCATAGCAGGCGATAAGGTCGTCGACCGTGAAGGCGTCGTCCATCGCCAGCCTCGGATCAGGCTTCTTGAGCTTTGATCCAGCGCTCCAGCCAGTGGATGTTGTAGTCCCCGGCCAGGATGTCGGGCTGCACCAGCAGGTCTTGGAAGAGCGGAATCGTGGTTTCGACGCCGCCGACCACCATCTCGCCCAAACAACGCTTCAGGCGCGCGATGCACTCTGCGCGGTCGCGTCCATGGACGATCAGCTTGCCGATCAGGCTGTCGTAGTAAGGCGGGATCGCGTAGCCGGTGTAGATCGCCGAATCCAGGCGAACACCCAGGCCGCCCGGGGCGTGGAAGTCGGTGATCGTGCCCGGCGAAGGCGTGAAGGTTCGGGCGTTCTCGGCGTTGATCCGGCACTCGATGGCGTGGCCTTCGAAGACGACGTCTTCCTGCGTAAACGACAGCGGCAGGCCGGCGGCGATGCGGATCTGCTCGCGCACCAGGTCGATGCCGGTGATCGCCTCCGTGACAGGGTGCTCGACCTGCAGGCGGGTGTTCATCTCGATGAAGAAGAACTCGTCGTTCTCCCACAGGAACTCGATGGTCCCGACGCCGAGGTAGCCGATGGCCTTCACCGCATCGACGACGATCTTGCCGATCTTGGCGCGCCCTTCGGCCGACAGGGCGGGCGAGGGGGCTTCCTCCAGCACCTTCTGGTGGCGACGCTGGAGCGAGCAGTCGCGTTCGCCTAGATGCACCACGTTGCCGTGGCTGTCGGCGATGACCTGCAGCTCGATGTGGCGCGGCTTCTGGAGGTAGCGCTCCATATAGACCGTGTCGTCGCCGAAGGCGGCGCGGGCCTCGGCGCGGGCGGTCGAGACCGCTTCGGCCAGATCTTCACGCGTCTGGGCGACCTTCATGCCGCGACCGCCGCCGCCGGCGGCGGCCTTGATCAGCACCGGGAAGCCGATCTTCTCGGCGGCCTCGAAGGCTTCTTCCTCGGTGGAGACGCCGCCGTCCGAGCCGGGGACGACCGGAATGCCGGCGTCTTTGACGGCCTGCTTGGCGGTGATCTTGTCGCCCATCATCCGGATGTGTTCGGGCTTGGGGCCGATGAAGGTGAAGCCGTGCGCGCCGACAATCTCGGCGAAGCGGGCGTTCTCGGACAGGAAGCCATAGCCCGGATGGATCGCCTGGGCGCCGGTGATCTCGGCGGCCGCGATGATCGACGGGATGTTGAGGTAGCTCTTGGCGGCGGGCGCCGGGCCGATGCAGACGCTTTCGTCAGCCAGGCGCACCCACATGGAGTTGCGGTCGGCCTCGGAATGCACGGCCACGGTGGCGATGCCCATTTCCTTACAGGCGCGGTGAACCCGGAGCGCGATCTCGCCCCGGTTCGCGATGAGAATCTTGTCGAACATGAGCGTTACTCGATGACGACGAGCGGCTCGCCGAACTCGACGGGCTGGGCGTCGGCGACCAGGATCTCGACGATCTTGCCGGCCTTCGGGGCCGAGATCGGGTTCATGGTCTTCATGGCTTCGACAATCAGCAGCGTCTGGCCGGCCGACACGGTGTCGCCAACCTTGACGAACGGATCGGCGCCCGGCTGCGGCGACAAGTAGGCCGTGCCGACCATCGGCGACTTCACGGCGTCGCCGCGCGCTGCGGCGGGGGCAGGGGCGACATCGGCCGCCGGAGCGGGCGCGGCGGCGGAAGCCGCGACGGGCGCCGGCGCATAGGCCGGCGCGGCCGCCTGGACGTAGTTGACGGGCGCGGCGGTCAGTTCACGGGCGACGCGGATCTTCAGGCCGGCATGCTCGACTTCGATCTCGGAAAGGCCCGTGTCCTTCAGGATGTCCGCGATCTTGCGGACCAGACGGGCGTCGATCGCGGGAGCTTCGACCGGATCGGCGGGGGCCTTGGGGTTCGACATGGAAGCTTACCTTGTTCTTCTGAAGCGTCGGGCGGCGGAAAACGCCGGACGTTATCGTTGCTATTCGCGGATCAGGCCGAAGGCGGCCTCGATCGCCAGTTCGTAACTCGCCGCGCCGAACCCGGAGACGATCCCCGTGGCCGCCAGCGAAACGTAGGTGTGGCGGCGGAATTCCTCCCTCGCCGCCGGGTTGGACAGATGGCACTCGATTACAGGGATGCTCAAGGTCTTGAGCGCGTCCAGCAGCGCGATCGAGGTATGGCCGTAGCCAGCCGGATTGATAATCAGCACCGAGGCCGACTCACGCGCCTCGTGCACCCAATCGATCAGCACGCCTTCATGGTTGGACTGGCGGAAAACCACCGAAACGCCACGCGAAGCCGCCCGCGCCTCGCAGCGCGTCCGGACATCATCGAGGGTGTCCCTGCCGTAAATCTCGGGCTCGCGTGTTCCCAACAGGTTGAGGTTGGGGCCGCTCAGCACGTGGATCGGTTTTACCATGCGGCTCCGCCGTCGATTCCGGGAGGTCTTGTATAGCCGCTTCCGCCGGGTCACAAGCACGGCTCGCGTCGGAGGAGAGATGAAGCTTTTACTGAACGGGGAAGAGCGGGACGTGGCGGACGTGATCACGATCGCCGATCTGGTGTCCGCCCTGGGGCTGAACGCGCGCAAGGTGGCTATCGAGCGCAACCTCGAGATCGCGCCGCGCTCCAGTTATGCCGACACAGCTTTGGTCGACGGCGACCGGATCGAGATCGTCACTTTTATCGGCGGCGGTTGATCCTGCGTATTTGAAACGGCGGCTGACGGGGCGTAAACCAGCCGCATGAACGCGCATGTTACCCCCGACTCCGTCACCGCTGACAGCGACGAGACCTGGACCGTCGCCGGCCGCACCTTCCGCTCGCGCCTGATCGTCGGCACGGGCAAGTATAAGGACTATGCGACCAACGCCGCCGCCGCTCGTGCGGCCGGCGCCGAGATCGTGACGGTGGCCGTGCGCCGCGTGAACCTGACCGATCCGACCCAGCCTCTGCTGGTCGACTACGTCAAGCCGACCGAGTTCACCTACCTTCCGAACACTGCCGGCTGCTTCACCGGCGAGGACGCGGTGCGCACCCTGCGCCTGGCCCGCGAGGCCGGCGGCTGGGACCTGGTCAAGCTGGAGGTCCTCAGCGATCCCAAGACCCTGTTCCCGGACATGGAAGAGACCCTGCGCTCACTGAAGCTGCTGGTCGCCGACGGCTTCCAGGTGATGGTCTACTGCTCGGATGACCCCGTCTACGCCAAGAAATTGGAAGAGGCCGGCGCGGTGGCGATCATGCCGCTGGGCGCGCCGATCGGCTCGGGGCTCGGCATCCAGAACCGCGTGAACCTGCGGATCATCGTCGAGAACGCCAAGGTGCCGGTGCTGGTCGACGCCGGGGTCGGCACGGCCTCGGACGCAGCGATCGGCATGGAGCTGGGCTGCGACGCCATCCTGATGAACACCGCCATCGCCGAAGCCAAGGATCCGATCCGCATGGCCAAGGCGATGAAGCACGCGGTAATCGCCGGCCGCGAGGCCTACCTCGCCGGCCGGATGCAGAAGCGGCTCTACGCCGATCCGAGCTCGCCGCTGGCGGGGCTGATCTAAGCCGCCCCTTCTCCCCCCCATGGGGGAGGAGCGCCGTAGGTGCGGAGGGGGCTTGTGTGGTTCGGCAAGCGCCGCTTTGCCCCCACCTGACCGCGCTTTGCGCGGTCGGCCGCCCCCAGAGGGGGCGGAAGGATCGTTATCAACCCGCCTTGGCCTTGCTGGCCCGCGTCTGCTCGATCGCCAACTTGAGAGCGTTGATGTCGGCGCCGGGAATGAGCGTGTCGCCGACGATGAAGGCGGGCGTGCCCGACAGGTTTAGCGTCCGCGCCAGCGCCTCGGTATCGGCCAGATGCTGAGTGACGCCCTGACTTTCGCCGACCGCCTTGGCCTTGTCCATGTCGATGCCGAGCCCCTTGGCGATGCGCAGCGCGCCGGCCGCGTCGAGGGCGTTCTCGGCCATCAGCGCCTTGTGCAGTTCCAGACTCTTGCCCTGGTCCTTGGCGCCCAAAGCGATGCGGGCGGCGGCCTCGCTGTCGTTGCCGAAGATCACGAAGTCCTTCAGCACCAGGCGAATGTCGGAGTTCTTCTGGACGAGGTCGAGAACCTCCGGCGCCGCGTGGCGGCAGTAGCCGCAGCGGTAGTCGAAGAACTCGGTGACGGTGATCGTCCCGGCCGGATTGATGACGATGTCGCGGGGGTCACGCTCGATCGCCTGCCGGTACTCGCCGATGGCCTTCTGGGAAGAAACCGCCTGCTGAGCCGCCTGCTTTTCCTGCAGCTTCTGGCTGGCCTCCATCAGCACTTCGGGGTGCTCCAGCAGATAGGCGCGCACCTTCTCGCCAAAAGCCTTGTCAGGCTTGCCCTGGTCACAGCCGGCAAGAACGGTTCCCGTGAGGGCCAGCGGGAGCACAACGGTCGCGGCGCGACGAAGCAGGGTCATCGAAATCTCTAGAATCGAAGGGCCAATTACAGGCCGGGAGGGGATGAGGTCAGACCGTCCTTGGCCAGGTCCTTGAGGTCCTGGTTGGACGGCCGGGAGGCGAGGACGATATCGGTCGCGCGACGCCAGTCCGGCGTGTTCTTGGTCAGCAGCTCCCGGGCGCGCATCGCGAACACCTTGGCTTCGCGAACGGCTCCGAGCGAGAAGTACTGTTCGGCCGTCGCCAGGCGCGCCTCGCCATCCTTCTTCTGCTTGTCGTAGGCCTGGGCCAGAAGGCGCCAGGTCACCGAGTTGTCCGGCTCGTTCAGCAGGCTGCGCTTCAGTTCTTGAACGCCTTCCTCAACCTTCTTGGGGTCATTCAGGCTGATCAGCGTCTGGCCCAGATTGATCCTCAGCAGGGCGGCGTCGGGCTTGAGCGCGACCGAGCGCCGCTGAGGTTCCTCGGCTTGTTCGACCCGATTGAATTCGAAGAGGATTTGGCCCTTCAGCTCCCAAAGATAGGGATTGTCGGGGTGGTCGGCGATCATGGCGTCCACCAGTTTCAGGGCCCGGTCGGGCTCCTTCATCTGGTAATAGGCGATCGCCCGCGCGTAGCGAGCCGGGAAGCCGGTGTCGGTTTCCTTGTACTTCATCAAGGCGATCTGCGGGTTCAGGAACCCCTCGAGCTTGGCCTTCATGATCTCGTGGCGCGCCAGGTCCTCCGGCGTATCCACGGCGTTGTAGTGCGGCAGGCGCTCGACACGACTGCGCAGGACCTCGATCCGTTCCGAAGACAGCGGGTGGCTGCGGAAGTAGGCGAAACGGCGAGCTTGGTCGAACACTTCCTGGTAGCGGAAGTTGTCGAAGAACTCGACGAGGCCGCGGCCCGACTGGCCGGTGGCTTCGAGGAACCCGGCGCCAGCCTGGTCGGCTCGGGACTCCTGTTCACGGCTGTAGCCCAGGGCGCCCAGGGCGCCAGCGTACTGAGCATTGCCGATCAGGGCCGCGCCGGCGTCCGGCGCGCCGGCCAGGGCGGCCAAGACGCCGAGCCCCATGGTCAGGATCATCGGCTTGAGACCGGCGCGCATCATTTCGTCCGAGCGGATGGGATGGCCGCCGGCCAGATGTCCCGTCTCGTGCGCGATGACGCCGCGCAACTGGTTGGGGTTTTCGGTCTGCAAGATCAGGCCGGTGTTGAGGCCCATCTGCAGGCCTTGCGTCGCAAACGCGTTCAGCGACTTGTCGCCGACGATTAGAATCCGGACGTTGTTGGGGTCGAGGCCGGCCGCTGCGAAGATCGGTGCGGAGTCGCGATGCAGGATCTCTTCGATCTCGGTGTCCCGGATCAGCGAGGGCCCGTCACTCTGCGCTTTTGCAGGTTGAGGCGCAGAAACCGTGGACGCGAGCACGGCGAGGGCGCAAAGCGCCCCACCCAATCTCTTACTGGCCCGCCCACTACGCGAGGTCATCAAGTGATCTCCAGATCGCGCCCCCGCGAACCCTGACCAATCTAACTTGGATCGTAAAGTCGAGGGAACAAGGGTCTGCTCGGTCCCGCAAAAGAATTCGGCCCGCACGCCGGAAAGACGCGCGGGCCGATTTCGGTCACCGTTACCGGCGCCACCAGCCGCGACGCGGCTTTTCGGGCGGCGTGGTGATTTCGTTCGGGTCGGGCTCGGCAGGCTTGGCCTCTTCGACAGGCGCGACCTCGACGACGGGCTCAGGCTCGGACGCAACTTCCACCGCAGGCGCGGGCGGAGCGACCTCGACAGCTTCGGGCTCGCTGGCTTCGATCGTGACCTCGGGCGTCATCTCCGTGACCTCAAGCGTCTCCACGACCTCGACTGTCTCAGCGGTCTTCTTGGCGCGCGAGCGGGTGCGCTTGGGTTTCTTGGGCGCTTCCTCGACTTCCGGGAGTTCGACCCAGACGTCGGTCGGCGGGGCGGCGATCACAGGCGGCGCCAAGATCGGAGCCTCGAAGGGCTCAGTCGGTTCGGCGGCCGCGCTTTCAACGGGCGAGGCGTCGACGACCGGCGCTTCATCGCGCTGACGGCGGCCACGATCGCGACCGCGACGACCGCGCTCACGGCTGGGGCGTTCTTCACGCTCCGTACGTTCAGGGCGCGCAACAGCCTCAGTTGGCGCCTGGGCGCGGGCCTCAGCGGCAGGGCGACGCGACTCGCCGCCCCCGACCAGCGCAGCGGGATCATGCCAGGTGAAGACATTCTCGCCGAAGGGCACGCGCGGACGGATCCACACGAACGCATCCGACGGGCGATCACCGTCCTCGCGACCCCCACGGCGGCCGCCACGGCGGCCACGGCGGCGGCGGCGCCGGGCGCCCTCGTCGTCGTCGCCGAAGTCGACGCGGTCGTCGTCGGCGCCGTCGCCAGCGGCGTTGTCGTCCTCTTCCTCGCCCTCGATCTCGCTGTCGCGATCATCGCGTCGGCCCCGGCCCCGGCTCCGGTCGCGGCGACCACGACGACCCTTGCGGTCACCGCGATCGTCTTCGCGCGCCTGCTTGCGCGCGGAGGCGTCGTCGTCGTCGGTGTTCTCGCGATCGATGTCATCCTCGTCTTCGGGGATGATCTCGTCTTCCTCTTCCTCGTCCTCGTAGGCCGTGGGGTCGAAATCGTCGTCTTCGTCGACAAACGGCGGCGGAGGCACGGCGATCCGTTCGCCCAGCTCAGTGCGCTCGATCTCCTGGTCGCCGCCGTGCAGGCTGTCATCGACCACGACCGACACGAACAGGCCATGCGTGGCCAGCAGGCGCTGAAGATAGTCGCGCTTTTCGTTCAGGATGTAGAGGCCAACCGAGCGCGAGACCTTCAGGATCACGCTGCCCGAGCCCTTCAGGGCCTCGGCCTCGACCGCGCGCAAGGCGGCCAGGGCGCTGGACTCCACAGAGCGAACGCGGCCAGTGCCTTCGCAGTGTTCGCAGACATGGGTGGTGCCTTCCAGCACGCCGGTGCGGCGGCGCTGACGGCTGATCTCCATGAGGCCAAAGCCCGAGATCTTGCCCATTTGGATACGGGCGCGGTCGTCCTTCAGGGCGTCCTTCAGGACCTTCTCGACCGTGCGGTTGTTCTTGGCCTCATCCATGTCGATGAAGTCGATGACGATCAGGCCGGCCAGGTCGCGCAGGCGCAGCTGGCGTGCGGCCTCTTCGGCGGCTTCGCAGTTGGTCTTCAGCGCGGTGGCTTCGATGTTCCGTTCGCGCGTGGCCTTGCCCGAGTTGACGTCGATAGCGACCAGGGCTTCGGTCTGGTTGATCACCAGATAGCCGCCGGAGCGCAGCGGCACGACCGGCGAATAGATCTGGGCCAGATGGTCCTCAATCTTGTGCTTGACGAACAGCGGCGTCGGATCGCGGTAGTTGAAGACCTTCTTGGCCTGGCTCGGCATCAGCATGCGCATGAAGTCGCGCGCTTCCTTATAGCCGGCGTCGCCCTCGACCCAGATGCCGTCCAGGTCCTTGTCATACATGTCGCGGATGGCGCGCTTGACGAGGTCTTCTTCCTCGTAGATCAGCGCCGGCGCGATCGAGTGCAGCGTGTTCTCGCGGATGTTTTCCCACAGACGCAGCAGATATTCGTAGTCGCGCTTGATCTCGGCCTTGGTGCGCTTGGCGCCCGCCGTGCGGACGATCAGGCCCATGCCCTGCGGCACGTCCAGGCTCTGGACGACGCTCTTCAGGCGCTTGCGGTCGGTGACCGCCGTGATCTTGCGGCTGATGCCGCCGCCCCGGGCGGTGTTGGGCATCAGGACGCCGTAGCGGCCCGCCAAGGAGAGGTAGGTGGTCAGGGCCGCGCCCTTGTTGCCGCGCTCTTCCTTGACGACCTGGACCAGCATGATCTGCCGGCGGCGGATTACTTCCTGGATCTTGTACTTGCGCATCAGCCGGCGCTTGCGGCGCGCCAGCTCTTCTTCGACGTCATCCTCGTCGTCGTCGACCGCGTGTTCGCCGCCGTTGACGTCGTCTTCGTCGTCACCGCCCGAAGCGCGGCGCGAGATCGGAGTGTCGTCCTCGTCGTCGCCCGAGTCATCGCGCATCAGCGCTTCGCGGTCGGCGACCGGGATCTGGTAGTAGTCCGGGTGGATTTCGTTGAACGCCAGGAAGCCGTGGCGGTTGCCGCCATACTCGATGAACGCAGCCTGGAGGCTGGGTTCGACGCGGGTTACCTTGGCGAGGTAGATGTTTCCACGAAGTTGTTTGCGGGTCTGGCTCTCGAAATCGAACTCTTCAACCCGGGTTCCGTCCACGACGACCACACGCGTCTCTTCGGCGTGTGCTGCGTCGATCAGCATCTTCTTCGACATAAAGGAAGTCTCCACGGCGCGCATCGGACGCAAGGTCCCGTCGCCGATATGAATGAGGGGCGCGCGCGTCGCCGTCCGTCGCTCCGCCAGCGCGGGTGCGAGAGGTCGGATGCCAGTGGCGGACGGGTGCGGCGCAGCCCATGCGGTTTCGTTTTTCCCTAACCGCGCAGCAAAGCGCGGATTGGAGTGTTTTGCCTGTCGCGCCAATAGTGGCGCGGATCGGATGGCGCGTCGTCGCCGGAGGGCGTTTGAGCCCGACGCGGGCCCCGCGGCGTGATGTCTCGGCAGGCGTCTTGCCCGTCAGGTCGACCACGTCTCGAACACTATCTAGTCTGCCGCCCCCGCGACGAAAGTGGGTCTAGGCCACATTCGACGCCTGAGCGGCTCACGCAAAATCGTGACGATCACGGAATTCGCGCGCGGCGGGACTGTAGCCACATTGGCGCGCAAAAGAAAAGGTTTCGCGAGGCGATCCCGACTTAACCCTTTCGCTACCGCGCCTGAACGATATTGACGGCCAATTCACCAGTTCCGGGTATCGCGAGCGGAAATGCGTAGGAGTCTCATCAGTTTCGCTCGTATGGGCTGGGTCAGGGCGATCCTGATCGTCGGCGGTTTGACCGTCGCCGGCGTGGCTGTCGCCACCGCGAACGGCTCCGCACCGCCGGCCGGCGTCCAGAAGGTTCGCTTCGGTGGGGATCGCCAGGAAACCCGCGTGGTGATCGATCTGGATCGCGCCGCCGCCGGCAAGCTCATCGCCGACGGCATGGCCGACCAGCGCCTCGTCATCGGGCTGCCGAACGTCATGGTTTCAGGCGAGCTGCAAGGGGCCGGCCAAGGGCTGGTCAAGCGCTGGCTGATCGACGAGGCGGCCGGCGGCGCACGCTTGCGGCTGGATCTCGCCGGCAAGGCGGAGGTCCGTCGACGGTTTCTGCTGCCGCCCGGCGACGGCGCGACGGCCTATCGCTATGTCATCGACCTCAAAGCCGTGGACGCCGTCGCCGTCGCACCGGCGCCGCGTCTCAGCCTGACGGAAACGCCGGCCAAGGCCCCGCCGCTTCGTCTCAAGAAGGTGGTCGTCATCGACGCCGGCCATGGCGGCAAGGACTCCGGCGCGTTGGGCGCCAATATCCACGAGAAGGAAGTCACCTTGGCCGCCGCCAAGGCGCTGAAAGAGCGTCTCGAACGCACCGGCCGCTTCCAGGTGGTGCTGACGCGCGAGACCGACACTTTCGTCCCGCTCGAATCGCGCGTGCAGATCGCCCGCCGGGCGGACGCCGATCTCTTCATCTCCCTACATGCTGACTCGGGGCCGGACGCCACGACGCGCGGCGCTTCGGTCTATACCCTCTCTGAGAAGGGCGCCGATCGCGTCGGCCGCGTCCTCGAGAAGGACGATTGGCTGATGAAGGCCAATCTGCCAGGCCGTGACCGCGCGGTCAGCCAAATCCTGCTCGACCTGTCGCAACGGGCGACCAAGAACCGCTCGGCCGCCTTCGCGCAACTGCTTCTGGCGAACGTGGGCGAGGAGACGCCTCTGCTGCGTCGCAGCCACCGGGACGCCGGATTTATTGTGCTGCTGGCGCCCGACGTGCCGGCGGTGCTTCTCGAAATGGGCTTCATCACCAATCCCGAGGACGAAGCGTTCCTATCGGCCAAAGCCAGCCGTGCGCGCCTGGTCGACGCGGTGGCGGACTCCATCGAGGCCTATTTCTCCTCGGGCCTGCGCAAGTCGTAAGCGACCGCGCTTCCCCTTTCAGCCATCGCGCTCTAATCACAGGGAAGATCGTTCGCGCCTCTATGGCTGGGGTGCGACCGCGAAACCGCTTACGGTTCCGGGCCAAGCGATCTAGTGAATGGTGTACGGCGGGCGAGGGGGCCCGCTCGACGGAGGTCGCGTGGATCTGAAACCCACCGAACGATGGATGGCCATCGCGGGCGTGGCGGTGCTTTCGGCTATCGCCGTCGCGGGCTTCGCGATCGCGATCTATGCCGCCTGGCTGTTCCACGACATGCCCGACGCGGGTGAACTGCAGGACTATCGTCCGCCGACCGCGACGCGTGTGTATGCCTGGGACGGCACCCTGATCGGCGAGTATTCGAAAGAGCGCCGGATCTTCATCCCCTATGATCAGATCCCGCCTCAGCTGGCGCAGGCCTTCCTGGCGGCTGAGGATCGTAACTTCTTCCAGCACGGCGGCGTGGATGTTGGCGGGCTCTCGCGGGCCATGGTCAAGAATATTGGCAATGCGGTGCGCGGGCGTCGCCTCGAGGGGGGCTCGACGATCACCCAGCAGGTGGCCAAGAACGTCCTGCTGACCTCGGACGCAACCGTCGGGCGCAAGTTCAAGGAAGCCATCCTGGCTCATCGCCTGGAGCAGTCGCTGACCAAGCAGCAGATCCTTGAGCTCTACTTGAACGAAATCTGGCTGGGTTACCGCTCGTTCGGCGTCGGGGCTGCGGCCTACAACTACTTCGGCAAATCCCTGCCGGACCTGACCCTGGCCGAATGCGCCTACCTCGCCTCGCTGCCCAAGGGGCCGGACAACTACCATCCGATCCGGAACCGAGCGAAGGCGATCGGCCGCCGCAACTGGGTGCTGGGGCAGATGGCCGAACAGGGCTGGGTCTCGAAAGCCGACGCCCAGAAGGCCATGGCCGAACCTTTGGCCGTGCAAGCCGCGCCCAAGCGCGCCGCCTATCGCGACGCAGACTACTTCGTCGAGGAAGTCCGCCAGCGGGGGATGGCGACCCTTGGCCCTCGCCTGAACGAAGGCGGCTACTACATGCGCACGACCCTGGATCCGCGCCTGCAAAGCGCGGCGCGGGTGGCGCTGATGGACGGGCTGGAAAAGTATGACCGTCGCCACGGCTGGCGCGGCGCCTGGGGCCATGTCCAACCCGACGAACTCAATTGGGAAAAGACGGCGTTGGCCAAGGCCGCGCCCTCCGAGCGGTCGAAGTGGCGCGCGGCGCTGGTGACGTCCAACGACGGCCGCGTCCGGCTCGTCAAGAAGGAGGGCGAAGGCCAGATCGTCAGCGAGGACTTGGCCTGGGCCAAGGCGGGCAAGGGCCTGAAGGCGGGAGACCTGGTCTTTGTCGAGAAGACGGACGCCGGCGGCTACCGTCTGCGCCAGATCCCGGCGGTCAATGGCGCTCTCGTGGCGATGGAGCCCTATACGGGACGAGTCGTGGCGCTGGTCGGCGGCTACAGCTACTCGCTATCCAACTTCAACCGCGCCACCCAGGCGATGCGCCAGCCCGGCTCGTCGTTCAAGCCCTTCGTCTACGCCGCAGCGCTGGAGAACGGCTACACGCCCGCCAGCGTGATCGTCGACAGCGCCATCACCTTCAAGGGCGCGAACGGCGAGGAGTGGAGCCCCGAGAACTATCACAAGGAGTTCTATGGCGCGCAGCCGCTGCGCAAGGGTCTGGAGCAGTCGATCAACGCCATGACCGTGCGCCTGGCTCAGGGCGTCGGCATGAAGAAGATCGTCGATTTCGCCAAGCGCGCGGGCGTGGTCCGCGACATGGACCCGGTGCTCGCCATGGCCCTGGGCGCTGGGGAGACAACGCCCTTCAAGCTGACGGCGGCCTATGCGCCGTTCGTCAATGGCGGGCGTCGCATCGAGCCGCACCTGATCGAGTTGGTGCAGGATCGCGAGGGGAAGGTGATCTTCCGCGCCGACAAGCGTGACTGCGAGCGGTGCGACGCGGGCTTCAACGGCGACGAGAGCCCGCGCTTCCCCGCGCCCGGCGAGCAGGTCATGGACCCCGTCACGGCCTACCAGATCACCTCCATGCTGCAGGGCGTCGTCCAGCGCGGCACCGCCGCCGCCGTCAGTTCTCTAGGGCGGCCGCTGGCTGGCAAGACCGGCACGACCAATGAGTATCGCAGCGCCTGGTTCGTCGGTTACTCGCCCAACTTGATCGTCGGGGTGTTCATCGGCTTTGACGACAACCGTTCGCTTGGCGAGGGCGAGACCGGCGCTACAGGCCCGGTGCCGATGTTCATGGATTTCATGAAGGTCGCGCTGGAAGGCCAGCCGGTGGTCGACTTCAAGCCGCCGAAGAACGCCAAGTTCGCCATGGTGCGCGGCGTGCGCGAGGCCTTCCGGCCGGGCACCGAGCCCAAGGTCGAGGTCGCGCCGACCGGTGGACCGATCCCTTATCAGGAACTCCCGCCAGGCTTGCCGCCCGTCGCGCCGCCGCCGGCGCAACCTGGCAAGCCCACACAAAAGGTGGATCCGCTGAGCGGGCTCTACTGACCTCCATTGCGCGGGGAAGCGACGCGCGTTATTCCCCGCGCCCTTCAACACTGTCACGGAGTTACGTGATGCGACCGGATGTCGAGGCCGCTGCGGCCGACATCGAGCAGTCCGTGGGACTGCTCAGGAGGCGTCTTTGACTGGGACGTCGCTCTCCGCAAGCTCGATGAGCTGAACGCCCGGGTCGAGGACCCCACGCTTTGGGACCGCCCGTCGGAAGCCCAAGCGGTCTCGCGCGAGCGCGCGAACCTCGCCGCCAAGGTCGAGGCCGTGCAGTCGATCGAGCGCGACCTCAAGGACGCCCTCGAATACGCCGAGCTGGCCGAGATGGAGTCCGATGAAGACTCGCTCAACGACGCTCGCGCCCAGCTGAAGTCGCTGAAGGAGCGCGCTGGTCGCGCCGAGCTCGAGGCGCTGCTGTCGGGCGAGGCTGACGGCAACGACTGCTATGTCGAAATCAACTCCGGGGCCGGCGGCACCGAGTCCTGCGACTGGGCCGGTATCCTTTTGCGCATGTACACCCGTTGGGCCAACGCCCACGGCATGACCACCGAGCTGATCGAAGAGACTGACGGCGATCAGGCCGGCATCAAGTCCGCGACCCTGCTGGTCAAGGGGCCTAACGCCTATGGCTGGTTGAAGACCGAAGCCGGCGTCCACCGTCTGGTGCGCATCAGTCCTTATGACAGCAGCGCGCGCCGTCACACCTCGTTCGCCTCGGCCTGGGTTTATCCGGTGGTCGATGACAATATCGAGATCGAGATCAATCCTTCAGACGTGCGCACTGATACCTACCGTGCGTCCGGCGCCGGTGGACAGCACATCAACAAGACGGACTCGGCGGTGCGTCTGACGCACATTCCGACCGGTATCGCCGTAGCCTGCCAGGCAGGCCGTTCGCAGCACCAGAACCGCGAAGAGGCCTGGAAGATGCTGCGTGCGCGCCTCTATGAGGCCGAGCTTCAAAAACGCGAAGCCGCGCAGCAGGCGCTGGAGGACACCAAGACCGACATCGGCTGGGGTCATCAGATCCGCAGCTATGTCCTGCAGCCCTATCAGATGGTCAAGGACCTGCGGACCAACGTCGAGACCTCCGACACCCAAGGGGTCCTGGACGGCGACCTCGACGCCTTCATGGCCGCGTCCCTGGCCCAACGCGTGGGTCACACCCGCGACGGCGGCGAGGCCGCGTAAAGCGAAAAAGAAAACGCCCCGGAGGACCGCTCCGGGGCGTTTTGGTCTTCAGCGCGATCCGCGTCAGGCCGGAGCCTTGGCGATGGCCAGCTGTTCCGGATGCGGCGCGGGGGCCGGGGCCGGCGCAGCCGCCGGGCGCTGGAACTTCAGGCTGCGTCCCTGGAAGAAAGCGCCCGTTTCCATGGCGAGTTGCTCGTGGGTGATATCGCCATCCACGTACGAGGTTCCGTACAGGCGCACCTGCTTGGACGTGATCGCACCAACCACGCGACCGCGAACCTCGACAGCCTCGGCGTAAACCGAGCCTTCGACATGGCCGGTCTCGCCGACGGTGAGGCGGCCAACGCGGACATCACCCTTGACCACGCCGTCGATCTGCAGCTCGCCCTCGCCGGTGACGCTTCCCTCGATCGTCAGGTCGGCCGAAAGCAGCGAGGCCACCTTGGGCGGCGCCCGGCGCGCGGCTTCGGCCGGCGCGGCGGCCATCGGCGCGGGCAGCGGCTCGATCCGAGCCGGGGTCTTGTTCGATTTAGCTTGCTTGCTGAACATACTCACCAGCCTTCAAGAAGCGGTTGGGATTCTGCGCCTTGCCGTTGACCCACACTTCGTAGTGCAGGTGAGGGCCTGTGGAGCGGCCCGTCGAGCCCATTCCCCCGACGCGCGATCCGATGGCGACGCGCTGGCCCACACGAACCCCGATCGTCGCCAAGTGAGCGTAGCGGGTCTTGAATCCGCCGCCATGGTCGACCTCGACGGTGTTGCCATAGCCGGAGCGGACACCGGTGAACGACACGACGCCCGGCGCCGTCGCCATGATCGGCGTGTAGAAAGCGCCCGGGAAATCGAGACCCGAGTGGAAGGCGGGCCGGCGGGTGAAGGGATCGAACCGGACGCCGTAGCTGGACGACAGGGCCGGATTGCTGGTCGGACGATAGAACGGCAGCTTCTTGGCCGCCGCGCCCAACGACCGCATGTCCGACATGTCGTTGGCGGCGCGCTGGATGCGGCTGGCGAATTCCTCGTCCACGTCCAGGACGGCGGCGAGGGCGCGCGGGTCCTTGGCCTCGATCAGCGGACCGCCCAGCGACACGCCGCGACCGGTGTAGTTGCCCGCGTCCAGGCCGGCCATGCGCATGGCCAGGCGCAGACGCTCGGCGCGGCTCTTGGCGAAGCTTTCGGCGGCGTCGATCAGGCGCTCCTGATCCATCCGGGTGGCCTGCACCCGTTGTACGGGGCTGGCGGCGAGCAGCCGCGGCTTGGCGACCGTGAGAGCCTCCGCGGCGCCGGGGACGCCCTTGAAATCGGAAACCAGGAGGGCGAGGGCGGCGTGACGCTTCTCGACCGAGGCAGCCAAATCTTCCAGCGAGCCGTTCGTGGCGGACAGTTGCGCCACGGCGCTGTTCAGGCGCGCCTGCCGGTCGGCGTTGAGCCGCTCGTAATAGGCCTTTTGCCTGATGACCTGCTGGTCGGTCGAACTGACCGCCAGGGCGTTGACCATCATGGCGGCGGTGCAAACGCCCATCCACAGCGCGCTGACAGCGACGCCGGCGGCTCCTAGCAGCTGCTTATTGGTGGAAAACACATAGCCGCGCATCTCGCCGCCGGAGCGGATGTAGATGTGCCTCTCAGGAAACAGGGCTTCCAGTGATTGCCGCAGTCGCTTGAAGCGTTTGATCGCCATCGCCCCAGGAAACCCCCCGTTTCAGGTCCCGGCGATATGCAATGAGAAAGCAGCCGCATGCAAGACAGTTCGCGCCCAAAGAGAGCGCGAGTCGCAAAATTATAGCTTGCGCCTCAAGCCTTAACGATTCCTAACCAGAACAGCCACGCTAGAAGAGTGGTTCCGCGCCAAAACGCCACATGCCGATGCGTGCGCGCAACACTGGAGCGAGAGTCGGGCGCGGAGGCGCGCTCTACTTGATGGCCTTGGCGGCGTTCATCACGGCCTTGATGTGGCCCGGCACCTTTACCTTGCGCCAGATTTCACGGATGACGCCCTCGCGGTCGATCAGGAAGGTCGACCGATCGATGCCCATGTACTTGCGGCCATACATGCTTTTCTCGACCCAGGCGCCATAGGCTTCAACGACGTCACCCAGCGGATCGGCCGCCAGTTCGATAGTCAGGTCGTGCTTGGCGCGGAACTTGGCGTGCGAGGCGGCGCTGTCCTTGGAGACCCCGATGATCACCGCGCCGAGCTTCTGGAACTCTTCGACTTCCGACGAGAACTGCAGCGCCTCGGAGGTGCAGCCGGCGGTATCGTCCTTGGGGTAGAAGTACAGGACGACATTCTTGCCCTTGAGCGCCGCCAGGCTGACGCGACCGGTGTCGGTCGGCAGGTCGAAATCGGGAGCCTTGTCGCCGGGCTGCAGCATCGAACGCTTCCTTGAAGTTTGTCGTCCCGGCCCAGCGCGAAACGCGCCGAGCCGGGACCGCCAATGGCCTTTGAGTCTAGCCGAGTCCCGCCTTCGCTACGCCAGGGGCGGGACGACAATCAACTCATAACTAAACAGGCTTCACCAACACGATCTTCTTCTTGCCCGCAGCAAGCTTGACCACGCCCTCGACGAGGTCGGCGGCGGTGATCAGACGGTTCGCGTCGGCTTCGGCCTTGTCGTTGACCTTCAGGCCGCCGCCCTGGGCCAGACGACGCGCTTCGCCGCGCGAGCCGGCCAGGCCAGCGTCAGCAAACAGGGCCGCCAGCACGACGCCGGCCTCCAGATCCGCAGAGGCGATCTCGAAGGTCGGCAGGTCGGCCGAGAGCGCGCCTTGCTCGAACGCCTTTTCGGCCGCGTCGCGGGCCTTGCGGGCTTCTTCCGCGCCGTGGGCCATGCGGGTGGCCTCGTCGGCCAGCACCTTCTTGGCCTCATTGATCTGGGCGCCTTGCAGCGCTTCCAACTCGGCGATGCGATCCAGCGGCAAGTCCGTGAACAACTTCAGGAAGCGGCCGACGTCGGCGTCCTCGGTGTTGCGCCAGAACTGCCAGTAGTCGTAGGGGCTCAGCTGCTCGGCGTTCAGCCACACAGCGCCCGCCGCCGTCTTGCCCATCTTGGCGCCCGAGGCGGTGGCGAGGAGCGGCGTCGTCAGACCGAAGGCGCTCTTCTGGTCGACGCGGCGGGTCAGCTCGACGCCGTTCAGAATGTTGCCCCACTGATCCGAGCCACCCATCTGCAGCACGCAGCCATGGGCGCGGTTCAGCTCCAGGAAGTCCACCGCCTGCATCAGCATGTAGTTGAACTCAAGGAACGTCATCGGCTGTTCGCGCTCAAGGCGCAGCTTGACGGAATCGAACGCCAGCATCCGGTTGACGGTGAAGTGCACGCCGTATTCGCGCAGAAACTGGACGTAGCCGAACTTCGACAGCCACACGTCGTTGTCGACCATGATCGCGTCGGTGGGGCCGTCGCCGAAGGTCAGGAACTTCGAGAACACCGTCTTGATGCCGGCGATATTGGCCTGGATGTCGGCGTCGCTCAGCAGCTTGCGGCTCTCGTCCTTGCCCGTGGGATCGCCGACCTTGGTCGTGCCGCCGCCCATCAGGACGATCGGCTTGTGGCCGGCCTGCTGCAGGCGACGCAGCAGCATGATCTGGATCAGCGAACCGACGTGGAGGCTGGGCGCGGTGGCGTCGAAGCCGATGTAGGCGACGATCGGGCCGCCTTGCGCCGCCGTGTCCAATTCCTCCGGATGGGTGATCTGGTGGATGTAGCCGCGCGCCTCCAGGGTTCGCAGGAACTCTGACTTGAAGGACGAGGCGGCGGACATGGATCGACTCTCTAGTGGACGTGGCGGGCCGTCTAGCACGGCTTGGTCAGTGTGTGAGGGTTTCATTTCAGACTCCGGGGTAAGCGGCCGGAGCGCATGATCGACTGGCAAGAAAGCGACCCCGGCGAGGCGGGGGCTAAGCGACGTGTCTAGTCGGCCTCCCGCTATGGCAGCGGGCGGTAATAGGGGCGGGCCAGGACGAAAGCGTCGATCATGGGGCCTAGCTACCGTTTAACGGGCATGGCAGTCAACGTCCCCATGAAGATCCTGGGATTCATGACCGGCACCTCGCTGGACGCGGTCGACATGGCGGTGCTGGAGACCGACGGCGTCGAGATCCACGCCTTCGGGCCGGCGGGGGAGCGCAAGTTGCGGGAGGCGACCCGCGATCTGTTGCTAAGGACCACCGACATCGCCCGCGCCTGGCCGCGTGGCGCGCCCGAGCCAGCGATCTTCGAAGAGGCCCGCCGCGCCGTGGCCGACGAGCATTTCCAGGCTGCGGAAAGTTTTCTGGACGAGCACGGTCTCTCGTCGGGTGAGTTCGACCTGCTAGGCGTCCACGGCCAGACCGTTCTTCACGAGCGGCCGACGGCCGAGCGACTGGGCCGTACGGTGCAGTTGCTGGACGCCGAGCGCCTGGCAAAGGCCTGCGGCCGGCCGGTGGCCTTCGATTTCCGCACCGCCGATGTCGCCGCCGGCGGGGAGGGCGCGCCGCTGGCGCCGATCTATCACGCTGCGCGCGCCCGGGCCTCAGGCCTGACCGCCCCTGTGGCGGCGCTGAATGTCGGCGGGGTCGCCAACATCACCCTGATTGGCGCGGACGGTACGCTGCTGGCCTTCGACACCGGCCCCGGCAACGGCATGATCGACCTGATGCTGCAGGAGCGGGGCCTGGGCCGTTTCGACGAGGATGGCCGCCTCGCCCTGGCCGGCCGTGTCGACGAGGCCGCCTTGGCGAGCCTGCTCGACAGCCCCTATTTCGACGCCCCGGCGCCCAAGTCACTGGACCGCTATGACTTCTCGCTGGCGCCGGTCGCGCACCTCTGCGCCGAGGACGCGGCGGCGACCCTGGTGGCCTTCACAGCCGAGGCGGTGTTCAAGGCCTTCGCTCAGACCGGCGAGGCGCCCAGCGCCCTGATCGTCTGCGGCGGCGGGCGGCACAATCCGGCGATCATGCGGACCCTGGCCGAGCGCGCGCCCGTGCCGGTCCAGACCGCAGAGGCCTACGGCTGGCGCGGCGACAGCATCGAGGCCGAAGCCTTCGCCTATCTCGCCGCCCGCACGGCCAAGGGCTTGCCGATCAGCTTCCCCGGAACCACGGGCGTCCCAGCGCCGATGACCGGCGGGCGGATCGTCGCGCCCTGAAACGAAAAAGGCCTCCCCGAAGGGAGGCCTTTGAAACGGTTGGACCTGAAGTCCTAGATCGGGTTTTCCGCCAGGCGCTTGTCGAGATAGTCGCTGACGCTCTTTTCGACGCTGGGCAGGTGCTCGGTCCAGAAGTGGCTGGCCTTGTCGATGACCTCGTAGTCGATCGTGATGCCCTTCTGGGTGCGCAGCTTAGTGACGACGCGCTCCACCTCGACCGGCGGGGTGATGGTGTCGGCCGAACCGGTCAGGAACAGGCCCGAGGCCGGGCAGGGCGCCAGGAAGCTGAAGTCGTACATGTTGGTCGGCGGCGACACCGAGATGAAGCCGTCCGTTTCCGGGCGGCGCATCAAAAGCTGCATGCCGATATAGGCGCCGAAGTCGAAGCCGGCGACCCAGGTCTGGCTCGCGGCCGGGTTGCTGGTCTGCAGCCAGTCCAGCGCCGTGGCGGCGTCGGCCAGCTCGCCGATGCCGCTGTCGAACTCGCCCTGGCTGCGGCCCACGCCGCGGAAGTTGAAGCGAAGGGTCGCGAAGCCACGCTTCATGAACAGGTGGTACAGTTGCACCGAGACCGGGTGGTTCATGTGACCGCCGGCCTTGGGGTGCGGATGCAGGATCAGCGCGATCGGCGCCGTTTCGGTCTTGCCCGGAGAATAGCGACCTTCGATCCGGCCGGACGCGCCGGTCAAAATCACATCAGGCATATCGTCCCCTTCAGCTGGCCACGGCGGATCCCGGCTTTTTAAGGGCCAGAATACTTGACCGCCGCGCTTGGTCTTCCTAAATCGCAGCCGCAACGCGGACAGATGGTCCGCGCGCGAAGTCGCGGCTTGTAGCACACGCAAAAGCCGATGCGCGCGGAATCTGCAAGGGGTAAGGCTGATGCGCCTGAGCACCAAAGGCCGATACGCCGTGATGGCGATGACCGATCTGGCCAAGCGCCAGGACGAAAGCGATGGCCGCGCCGTGGCGCTGGCCGAGATCGCGGCGCGCCAGCAGATTTCGCTGTCTTATCTCGAGCAGCTCTTCGCGCGCTTGCGCCGCAAGGGTCTGGTGATCAGCGCGCGGGGGCCGGGCGGCGGCTATCGCCTGGCCAAGGCTTCTACCGAAACCTTCATCGCCGACATCGTGCTGGCCGTCGACGAGCCGCTGCGCGCGACGCGTTGCAATTTCACCAAGGGCCAGGCCAAGGGCTGCATGGCCGGCGGCGAACGCTGCATGACGCATAATCTCTGGGAAGAGATGGGCCGGCAGATTCACGGCTATCTGGCCAGTGTCTCGGTCGCTGACGTTCTAAAGGGTGAACTGCGTCCCGCCCGTCCGCTGGAGATCGCGGCCGAGTGAACATCACCCGCACATCGGTCTATCTCGACTACAACGCGACGGCGCCCTTGCGGCCGCAGGCGCGCGAAGCGCTGTTGCGCGCCCTGGAGAGTCCGGCCAATCCCTCATCAGTCCATGCCGCCGGCCGCGCCGCTCGCGACATCGTCGAGCGCGCCCGGGCCGAGGTCGGCGCTCTGGTCGGCGTGCCGGCGGGTTCGGTCACCTTCGTCAGCGGCGGCACCGAGGCCAACGCCTTGGCCATCGAAAGCGCCAAAGCTGCGGGCGTTGCGCGCATCGTCATTTCCGCGGTCGAGCACGACGCCGTGAGCGAGACGGCCAAGGCGTGCGGACTGCCGGTCGAGGTCCTGCCTGTGGATAACAACGGCGTCGCCGATCTCGCCTGGTTGGCGCAAGCGCTTGAAAAGCCTGGCAAGACCCTCGTCTGCCTGATGCTGGCCAACAATGAGACCGGCGTCATCCAACCTGTGGATAAGGCTTCGGCTCTGGTTCGCGCCCATGACGGCTGGCTGCACGTCGACGCTGTCCAGGCCGCCGGCAAGATCGCCATCGATTTCTCCGGCCTCGGCGCCGACACCATGGCCTTATCGGCTCACAAGCTGGGCGGGCCGCAAGGCGTCGGCGCCCTGGTGGCCGGCGCCCGCGCTACGGTGACCCGCCGCCTGCACGGCGGCGGCCAGGAACGCGGCCGCCGGGCCGGCACCGAGAACGTCGCCGGCATCGCCGCCTTCGGCGCGGCCGCAAAGGTGGGGCGCGAGTCGCTTGCCTCGCTGGCCGAACAAGCCCAATGGCGCGACGCCTTGGCGGAGCGGCTGAAGGCCGAGGGCGCGGTCGTGCTGGGCGAAGGCGCTGATCGCCTTCCTCAGACGTTGTGCTTCTCGGGCGAGGGCTTCGGCTCCGAGGTCCAGGTCATGAACATGGATCTGGCCGGGATCATGGTCAGCGCCGGCAGCGCCTGCTCGTCGGGCAAGGTCAAGGCCAGCCGCGTGGTGGAAGCCATGGGCCGCGCTGATCTCGCCCCGTTCGCCCTGCGGATCAGTGGCGGCTGGGCGAGTACGGAAGACGATTGGATCAAGTGCGGCGACGCCTGGCTCGCCGCCTGGAAGCGTATCGGCGCGCGGCGCCGGGAGGTGGCTTAATGGCCGCAGTCAAAGAGACTGTCGAAACCGTCGCCGCGCTCGAGAAGTACGAGCACGGCTTTAGCACCGACATCGATCAGGAGTTCGCCCCCAAAGGCCTCTCCGAGGACATCGTGCGCTTCATCTCGGCCAAGAAGGACGAGCCGGAATGGATGCTGGAGTGGCGGCTTGAGGCCTATCGCCGTTGGCTGGCGATGGACGAGCCTAACTGGGCCAAGGTCAGCTATCCGCCGATCGACTACCAAGACACCTACTACTACGCTGCGCCGAAGACCAAGGAGGGCCCCAAGAGTCTGGACGAGGTCGATCCGGAGCTGCTGGCCGTCTACGAAAAGCTCGGCATCCCTCTGAAGGAACAGGCGGTCCTGGCCGGCGTCGAAGGCGCGCCGCGCTACGCCGTGGACGCGGTGTTCGACAGCGTCAGCGTGGTGACCACCTTCAAGAAGGAACTGGCCCAGGCCGGCGTCATCTTCTGCTCGATGAGCGAGGCGATCCGCGAGCATCCGGAACTGGTCCGCCAGTACCTGGGCAGCGTGGTGCCGACCTCGGACAACTATTTCGCCTGCCTCAACAGCGCGGTCTTCTCGGACGGCAGTTTCGTCTACGTCCCGCCGGGCGTGCGCTGTCCGATGGAGCTGTCGACCTATTTCCGGATCAACGCCAAGGACTCCGGCCAGTTCGAGCGCACCCTGATCATCGCCGACAAGGGCGCCTATGTCTCGTACCTGGAAGGCTGCACGGCCCCGATGCGCGACGAGAACCAGTTGCACGCAGCCGTGGTCGAGCTCGTCCTGCTGGACGACGCCGAGATCAAGTACTCGACAGTTCAAAACTGGTACCCAGGCGATCCCGAGACCGGCAAGGGCGGCATCTACAACTTCGTGACCAAGCGCGCCGACTGCCGCGGCGATCGCTCCAAGGTCTCGTGGACCCAGGTCGAGACCGGCTCGGCCATCACCTGGAAGTATCCGTCCTGCGTGCTGCGCGGCGAGGGCAGCTCGGGCGAGTTCTACTCGATCGCGGTGACCAACGGCCACCAGCAGGCCGACACCGGCACCAAGATGATCCACCTGGGCGCCAACACCCGCTCGCGGATCGTCGCCAAGGGCATCAGCGCTGGCAAGTCGACCTCGACCTATCGCGGCCTGGTCTCGGCCCACCCCAAGGCCAAGGGCGCGCGCAACTTCACCCAGTGCGACAGCCTGCTGATCGGCAAGGACTGCGCGGCTCACACCGTGCCCTACATCGAGGCCCGCAACGGCCAGTCGGTGTTCGAGCACGAGGCCACCACCACGCGTCTGTCGGACGATCAACTGTTCTACTGCCAGCAGCGCGGCCTGAACCAAGAGGAGGCCGTGGCCCTGCTGGTCAACGGCTTCGTCAAAGACGTGCTGCAGCAACTGCCCATGGAATTCGCCGTCGAGGCCCAGAAGCTGGTGGCGATCAGCCTGGAGGGCAGCGTGGGATGACCACAGTCGCCCTTTATCAGCCCGTCGGCTTGGAAGAGCTCCAGGCGATCAAGGCGTCGGAGTGGACGGCCTTGCCCGCTCACGACATTGAGCGGCCGATCTTTCGTCCGGTAACCAGCGAGCTCCTTGCCGCCAAGGTCGCGCGCGACTGGAACGCCGCCCACACGACCTATCGGCGCGGCTATGTCGTTCGTTTCGAGGTGCTGAAGGGCTTTCTCGACGCCTACGAGAACAAGGTCTCGGGGACCCTGGGCCATGAGGAATACTGGATCCCGCCCGAGGATCTTCCGCTGCTAAACGCGGCCATTCAGGGCCGGATCGCTGTCGTCGGCACCTTCGCGGGTGATGACGCCGAGTACAGAAGACTGAACGAAACCCATGCTTAAGATCCAGAACCTTCACGCCCGCGTCGAGGACAAGCCGATCCTGAAGGGCGTCACGCTGGACGTGCCGGCCGGCGAGGTCCACGCGATCATGGGCCCGAACGGCGCCGGCAAGTCGACCCTGTCCTACGTGCTGACCGGCCGAGACGGCTATGAGGTCACGGAAGGGGCGGCGACGCTCAATGGCGAGGACCTGCTGGCCCTCGAGCCGAACGCGCGGGCGGCCAAGGGCCTGTTCCTGTCGTTCCAGTATCCGCTGGAAATTCCGGGCGTTCCCGCCCTGACCTTCATCCGCACCGCCCTCAACGCCCAGCGTCGCGCGCGGGGCGAGGACGAGATCGCCGCCCCGGCCTTCCTGAAGCTGGCCAAGGAGAAGGCCGCCGCGCTGAAGATCGACTTCGAGATGCTCAAGCGCGGCCTGAACGTCGGCTTCTCGGGCGGCGAGAAGAAGCGGATGGAAATCTTCCAGATGTCCATGCTTTCGCCGAAGTTCCTCATCCTCGACGAGACCGACAGCGGCCTCGACATCGACGCCCTGAAAATCGTCTCCGAAGGGGTCAACGCCCTGCGGTCGCCCGAACGCGGCATGCTGGTCATCACCCACTACCAGCGCCTGCTGGACCACATCAAACCCGACAAGGTCCACGTGCTGGCCGCCGGCCGCATCGTCGCCTCGGGCGGTCCGGAACTGGCGCTGCAACTGGAAGCCGAAGGCTATGACCGCATCGTGGGGGCGGCGGCTTGACCCTTTCGACCGCCCTCAAGACCGGCGACCTCTCGGCGCTGCCATCGCGGCGCGACGAGGACTGGCGCTGGACCGATCTGCGGGGCCTGCTGAAGGTCCTGCCGGCGGCTTCACCCCAAGGCCGAGCTTGGTTCTGGGAGAACCCGCTTTCCGGCACGCTCGACATGACAGGGGGCGTCGTCAACGGGCGCGGGCCTACGGATCTCGTTGTTGACGCAGGCGAAGAGCGCCTCGTTGGCTGGCGCTTCATGTCCGCCACCGATGCGACCTCGCATGGCGCTGAGCTTTGGGTCGACGTCGGCGAAGGCGCTAAGTTGACCTTGATCGAAAGCTACGAAGGCCGTGGCAAGGGCTACGTTTCGGACGTGGCTGTGAATATCCGTCTGGGCAACGACGCGATCGTCGAACGCGTTATTTTCGCCGACGACGATGCGGACGCCATTTCGGTCGTAACGGCCGAGGTCGCCTTGGCCCCCGGCTCTAAGTTCGCCCAGACCGTCCTGACGTCTGGCGCGCGCCGCCAGCGGATCGAGACCCGCGTCCGCCATCCCGGCGCCCACGCCGAGGTCCGCCTCGACGGCGCCTATCTGCTCGACGGCCAGCGCCACGCCGACCTGACCAGTGTCGTCACGCATGGCGGTCTCGACGGCGTCACCAGCCAGCTGACCAAGGGCATGGTGACCGACCAGGCGCGCGGCGTCTTCCAGGGGCGGATCGTCGTCGAGAAGGGCGCCGACCAGACCGACGCGCGGATGGGCCACCACGCCCTGATCCTGTCGGACAAGGCCGAGATAGACGCCAAGCCCGAGCTCCTGATCTTCGCCGACGACGTCTCCTGCGCCCACGGCAACACGATCGGCGCGCTGGACGACGAGGTGCTGTTCTACGCCAAGCAGCGCGGCATCCCCGAGGCCGACGCCAAGGCCATGCTGACCCAAGCCTTCGTGGGCGAAGTGGTCGAGCGGATTCAGCACGACGGCGCGCGGGAAGTCGCCGCCGCCTGGGTTGCGCGCAAGCTGGGGAGCGACGCCTGATGGCTTTGCAAACTCTTGAGCGCCGCAGTCTCAAGGAGTACCGGGCCGAGCTGGCGGGTATTCGAGAGCAATTCCCCATCCTGGCGCGAGAAGTCCACGGCAAGCCGTTGATTTATCTCGACAGCGCCGCCAGCGCCCAGAAGCCCGACGCGGTGCTGGACGCGATGATGGGCCTGGCGCGAACCTCCTACGCCAACGTCCATCGCGGCCTGCACACGCTGGCCAACGAGACGACCGAAGCCTATGAAAAGGCGCGGGAAACCGTGGCGCGGTTCATCAACGCCGAGCGCGACGAGGTCGTCTGGACCAAGAGCGCGACCGAGGCGGTGAACCTGGTCGCCAGCTCGTTCGGCCTGTCGCTGAACGCGGGCGACGAGATCGTGCTCTCCGAGATGGAGCACCACGCCAACATCGTGCCGTGGCACTTCCTGCGCGAGCGCAAGGGCGTTGTGCTGAAGTTCATCCCGGTGCTGGATGACGGGCGGCTGGACATGGAGGCCTACAAGGGCCTGCTGTCCGAAAAGACCAAGATGGTCGCCGTCACCCACATGTCGAACGTGCTGGGCACGGTCAACGACGTTGCCGAGATCGTCCGCCTGGCCCACGCGGCCGGCGCGCCGGTGCTGCTGGACGGCTGCCAGGGCGTGGTCCATACCAAGGTCGATGTGAAGGCCCTGGACGTCGACTACTACGTTTTCTCCGGCCACAAGCTCTACGGCCCGACCGGGATCGGCATGCTCTATGGCAAGGCCGATCGCCTGGCGGCCCTGCCGCCTTACCAGGGCGGTGGCGAGATGATCGGCTCGGTGGCGCTGGACAAGATCACCTACGCCGACCCGCCGCATCGCTTCGAAGCCGGCACCCCAGCGATCCTGGAGGCCGTGGGCCTGGGCGCGGCGATCGAGTGGCTGAACGGCCTGGACCGCGACGCCGTCTTCGCCCACGAGCACGCGCTCTATGAGCGGGTCGCCGAGCGTCTGCGCGGCGTCAACGGCGTGCGGATCCTCGGCGAAGCGCCTGGCAAGGGCGCGGTGTTGTCGTTCACCGTCGAGGGCGCCCACGCCCACGATATCGCCCAGGTTCTGGACCGCTACGGCGTCGCCGTGCGGGCCGGGACCCACTGCGCCGAGCCCCTGATGCGCCGCTTCGGCGTCACGTCGAGCGCCCGCGCCTCCTTCGCCCTATATAACACCGAGGCCGAGGCCGACGCGTTCGTCGACGCGCTGGCCAAGGCCCGCAGTTTCTTCAGTTGAGCCCCCGATGACCGACGCCGCCCCCCAGGAAACCGTTACGGCTCTGACCCAGGACGAGCTCAACCGGCTGACGGACCAGCTGATCGAAAAGCTGAAGACCGTCTACGACCCGGAAATCCCGGTCGACATCTATGAGCTGGGCCTGATCTACAAGGTTGATGTCAGCGACTCCAAGGATGTCGCCATCGACATGACCCTGACCGCGCCGGGCTGTCCGGTGGCCGGCGAGATGCCCGGCTGGGTCAAGGATGCGGTCATGGAGATCCCGGGCCTGAAGTCCTGCACGGTCGAGCTGACCTTCGACCCGCCGTGGGACGCCTCGCGCATGAGCGACGAGGCCAAGCTGCAACTGAACATGTTCTGATCGGTTCAAACGCCATGGAAGCCACGATCGCCGCCCGTCCCCGCCGCCCGCGCCCCAAGGTCGTCACGCTGACCGACGCCGCGGCCGCGCGCGTGAAGGAGATCATGGACAAGGCGGACCAGCCCTATGCGGGGTTGCGCGTCGGCGTGAAGAACGGCGGCTGTGCAGGCCAGGAGTACGTGTTCGAGTACGCCAAAGAGAAGGGCCCGATCGACGAAGTCGTCGAGGACAAGGGCGTCACTATCCTGATCGAGCCAAAGGCGGTGCTGTTCCTGATCGGCACCGAGATCGACTACGAGGTCACCAAGCTGTCCTCGAAGTTCGTGTTCCATAATCCCAACGAGACCGACGCCTGCGGCTGCGGTGAGAGCGTGACAATCCAGCCGGCTGCGGAGGCGCTGGACTGATGCTGGCCAAAACGCCGTCGTGTGTCGAATGCGGCCTGCCTTGGGGCGCCCCGCGCTTCAAGCACGAGGACGACGCGCCGCTCTATTGGTCGGACACCGGCCTCTTGTGCTCCAGCGACTGCGCTCAGGCTCACTTCGCCAAGCGTCGCGCTGAGGGGGCCTTTGTGGCGATCCCGGCGGAGTGTCCGGTCGAGGTCTAGGACTGACGACCCCAAATGGCCAACGCGCTTGCGGCCACGACGATCGCCACGAGGGGAAGCGCTGACGTGATTGCGGCTGGTCGGTTCCAACCCTTCAGGGCTCCGACAAGTCCGCCGAGCGCTGCGACGACCGCGAATACTGGGAACGCCCAGCACGCATAGATGAAGGTCACGATGGCCGGATTCTGGTGTGAATCTGGCGCGTCGGCAGCCATCACCGAGAAGCCGGCTATATAGAGAGGCCCGGCAGGATCGCGACGGTCCAGAATGCGCCCAGGATTGTCGCCATCGCCACCCGGCGCGGCAGCGGCGCCAGCTTGGTGTCAGGTAACGGTCTGCTCCTTCAGTCCGACGCTGTGCACGTTCTTCTTGCCATCCCACTCCACCAGCACCGAGGGCTTCACCGGCTCCCCGCGCGCCTGTGCGATCAGTTCATTGGTGCGCCCCTCGATCGTCGCCTGCATGAGGGTCATGAACTCGTCCTTCTCCAGCCTTTGAGGCAGGGCGGGCAGGAACTCGATGGTCGCGACCCCAGGCGTCTTCGTCTTCTCCTGCTGCTTCCAGAAGCAGCCCAGGTTCGTGGCCACCGGCACGACCGGCAGGTCGAAGTCCTTGCTCATATAGTAGACGCCCGTGCGGTAGCGGAAATGCTCGCCCGGCGCGGCCAGGTGGCCTTCGGGATAGATCAGGATGCGCCGGCCCTCGGCCGCGACCTGGGCGGCGCTCTTGGACAGCGCCTCGCGCGCTTCAGGACCGCCGCAGCTGTCGACGACGATGGCGCCGAACTTCTTCAGGATCGCGCCGACTAGCGGGAATTTCTCCAGATGATCGCCGGTGACGAAGCTGAGGTTGTCGACATGGGCGAACATCACAAAGCCGTCGCCCCAGCTGTGGTGCTTGGCGGCGATAATGCAGGGTCCCTTGGGCAGGTTCTCCTGGCCCTTCACCTGGACCTTGACGCCCGCCAGAGCGTCCAGCGCCCACAGCATCCGACGGCTGTAGAGCCGCAGGGTGAAGGTCACAGCTTCGCGGCCTGGCGCCAGGGCAGCGAAGGCGGCGGAAAGGCCGTAGAAGATCGACAGGACCCAGTAGTAGGCGTTGAACAGAACGCTGCGCATCGAAGGGTGTCCTTTCATCGCGCGAACAGCACGGCCTGGACGGCCGCCGTCATCAGAGGGGCGTGAGCGGAGAGGGCGTCGTCGCCCAGGCGGCCATAGGCCTTGTTCTGTGCGGTCTGGGTGATCACGCCGATGGCCATGGCGGCCAGCACGCGCGGGTCGCCGGGCGGCAGCTCGGCGTGGATCATCGCTCGCTTGATCAGGTCCTCGACCAGGGTGACCGGATCGCGGCCGTCCTCCTGGTAGTAGGGCAAGAAGTGGTGCAGCTGCAGCAGGTGGAACGAAAACAGCAGCCAGTCTTCGTCGGCCACGGCGCAATAGGCCTTCACCAGCGCCGCAGCCTTGGCCTTGATCCCGTCGGCGGCGGCGGCCTCGTCGGCGATCAGGGCCGAGAGGCGGCGATGGCAGTCCATGAACAGGCCTAGCGCCAGCGCGTCCTTGCTCTTCCAGTGGCGATAGATCGCGCCTTCGGAGACGCCCGCTCGGGCGGCGACGGTCTTGGTGGTCGTGGCGTCGACGCCCTCGGTGACGAAGGCCTCCAGCGCCGCGCGTTCGATGCGGGGTTTCGCGCTCATGAGACGAGCATCGCAGGCGTAACTGGAAACGCAAGTGAGCGCTCACTTACATTTCCGTGATTGACCGTGATCGACGAGGCGGCGACACACGGCCATGGTCCAGACGGTTCTTGTGTATTCGATGGGCGAGGTGATCGGCGATGGACTGATCAAGCTGCCCTTCATCGCCGGCCTGCGCGCGGCGTTTCCCGACGCGCGGATCAGCTGGTGCGCCGCCAAGGGCGAGACCGTCTATACCGGGCCGCTGAAGGCCGTCGTGGACGGCTATGTCGACGAGGTGATCCTGGAGGGGCCCAACGGCGCCAAACCGCTGGATAGCCTGCCGTGGTCGAAGCCGTTCGGCGGGCGCAGATTCGATCTCGTCATCGACACCCAGGAGAATCTCCGTCGCAGCGCCGTCGCCCGTCGCGCCGCCGCCGGCCGCTTCGTCTCGGCTGCCCGCCAGGCGAGGAGCAAGGACTGGCCCGTCGCAGTGACCGACCGTCTTGCGCGGCTGCTCGCTCTGGCGACGGACGGGCAGGGCGCGCCTAGGCCCCTGGCCCTCACACACCCCGAAGCGCTTAAGGCCGCAGAACTTCTGCTGCCGGCCGGCCCAACCTATGTCGGCCTGGCGCCCGGCGCGGGCGGACAAGACAAGCGCTGGCCGCTTGAGAACTATCTGGAGCTGGCGCGGCGCACGCTCGCCAACGACTGGACCCCGGTCTTCCTGTTCGGCCCGGACGAAGCCGGAGACGCAGCCATCGCCGCTCGCGAGATTCCCCAGGCGCTGCAGCCCGAGCGCCATCGCACCGACGGTTTGCCGGTGAAAGGGCCGCTCTTGGTTATCGCCCTGGCCGGACGCATGGCTGCAGGGATCGCCAATGACGCCGGCCCGGGCCATATGCTGGCGGCCGGCGGCGCGCCGCTGCTTTCGCTTCAGCAGGACCGTCGCAAGGCGGTGAAGTTCCGCCCGGCCGCCCAGCAGCTTGAGATGCTCGTCGCGGAGGACTACGGAAACAGCATGGACGCCCTGCCGGTCGAAGCGGCATGGGTGGCCCTCGAGAAGCTGGTTTCCGGAGCGTCCTGAATGTCCATCCTCGCGCCGATCTCGGCGGGCGAACTGGTCGACAAGATCACCATCCTGCGCGTGAAGGCCCAGCGCATCGGCGATCCGGCCAAGGAGGCCAATGTCCGCAAGGAGCTGGCCCTTCTGGAGGCGACGGCGCGCGAGCACCTCCCCCAGAGCGAGCTAATCGCGCGCCTCACCGAAGAGCTGACCGCCGTCAACGCCGCGCTGTGGGACATCGAGGACGGCAAGCGCGACTGCGAACGCCGCCAGGACTTTGGTCCCGACTTCGTCGCCCTGGCGCGGCGAGTCTATATCGACAACGACCGGCGCGCGGCGATCAAGCGCGCCATCAACGAGGCGGCCGGCTCGGAGATCGTCGAGGAGAAGAGCTATAAGCCCTACCTCGGAACCTCGGAAAAGTGACGCAAGTCGTTCGCGGCGCGCGGGAAATGGTCGCCGGCATGATGCCGGACCTGAAGCCGGAGTGCTATGTATTTTGCGCCGCTGGCGATCTTGACTGGGCCGCGCTGAAACCGCTGGCGATGTTCCGAGAGGCTGAGGGGGTCAGCCTGATCCTGGAAACCGGCGCCGCCGAGATCGCCGGATTGCCGGTGAGAAACCCGATGGCCCTGATCACGCTGAATGTCTATTCCGCGCTCGACGGCGTGGGCCTGACTGCGGCGGTCGCCGGGGCCTTGGCCGAGGCCGGCATCGCCTGCAACATGGTCGCGGCGCTGAACCACGACCATGTCTTCGTCCCGGCGGATCGCGCGACGCAGGCGCTGAGTATCCTGCGCGCGCTCCAGGCCGCCGCTAACGCCCCTTGAACACCGCCACGCGCTTCTGAAGGAAGGCGGAGACGCCCTCGATAAAGTCCTCGGTCTTGCCGGCGAACTTCTGGGCCTTCCGCTCGGCGTGCAGTTGCCCGGTCCAATCGCTGTCGAGACTGTCCCAGACGAGCTTGCGGATGGCGCCCAGCGCTGCGGGGCCCTTGGCCAGTTCCAGCGCCAGAGCTTGAGCCGTGGACATCAAGTCGGCGTCCGGCACGCAGCGGTTCACCAGACCCCACTGCAGGGCTATGGCGGCCGGAACCTTGTCGCCCAGGAGCATCATCTCCATGGCCCGCGCCTTACCGATCAGGCGGGGCAGGAGGTAGGTTGAGCCGCCGTCCGGCACCAGGCCAATCCGACGGAAGGCCTGCAGGAAATAGGCGCTCTCGGCGGCGACGATCAGGTCGCCCATCAGCGCGATCGAGCAGCCGACGCCCGCAGCCGGACCGTTCACCGCCGTCACGATCGGCAGCGGGAAGTCCCGCAGCAGCGTCATCAGGGGATTATAGGTCGTCTCCAGGGCCGAGCCGGCGTCGGGCTTGCCGTCGACGTCGGCCTCGCGACCGGCCGCGCCGCCGCCCGACAGATTGGCCCCCGAGCAAAACCCGCGGCCTTCACCGGTCAGGATGACCGCGCGCGCCTCGATCTTGCCGGCGGCGATCGACGAGAAGGCGTGGTGAAGCTCGCGGGCGATCTCCAGGCTGGCCGCGTTCAGCGTGGCCGGATCGGCGAGGGTGACGGTGGCGACGCCTTCCTGCGTCGAGACACGGATTTTCTGGTAGTCCACGGCGGAGCCTCCCTTGTTCGTTGGCCGAGACTCTAGGCGCCTTTGCCGTTTGGGAAGGCTAGCGAAATCTTCGCCAAGAGAAACGCCGCCGGTCGTGGACCGGCGGCGCGAAGGTAGGTCTTCTGCTGAAGCGTGTCGTCAGGCGGCGTTGGCCGCGCCTGGCATGGATTCGGCGGCGGTGACGCGGTTGCGGCCGCCGCGCTTGGAGGCGTAGAGCGCCGCGTCGGCGCGTTCCATAACCGAATGACCGGTCTCACCGGCCTTTCGCTCGGCAAAACCCGAGGAAACGGTGATCGCGCCCAGATCTTCATTTGTCGAGCGACGCTTGAGCATCCGCGAAGACACCTCGATACGGATCTCCTCCAGCGTGGAGGCGACCACCGAGGCGCTTTCGCGCGGGAAAATCATCGCAAATTCCTCGCCGCCATAACGCGCGGCGAAACGGGGCGGGGCGGCGACGCGGCCGATGACCGAGGCGACGTAGCGGATCACCTGGTCGCCCGTCTGATGGCCCCAGGTATCGTTGAAGCCCTTGAAGTGATCGATATCGAGGACGGCGAGGCAGATGCTCGTGCCAGCTTCCTCGGCTTCAGCGCACGCGCGGTCGAGCTCCTCGTCGAAGGCTTTACGATTGGCGAGGTTGGTGAGGCCGTCGGTGGTGGCGTCACGGCGAACCTGTTCGAGGTGTTCACGCAGACGCTCGACCTCGGCGGTCGAGTCCGCCAAGCGGGCCTCAAGCGACTGGTTCTCTTTGTGAACGCGGCGCGTGGCTTCGGCCAGACCGCCGACAACGGCCTTTATCGCATCGACGTCGGTTTGCTTGTCGAGGGTCTTGGAGGCGCCGGCCAGTTCCTTGCCGAAAGCGACGTTGGTCTTTTGCGCGTTCTGGATGGCCTTGGAGACAGCTTCCAATTCCTTGGACAGCAGGTCGCCGGCGTCGCGGATCTGTTCGTTAAGACGCGCCTTGGGCAGGTAGGTCGCGGCCAGTTCCTCGCTGACCAGTTCGGTCATCGGCTCGCCGAGCGAGATCAGTCGGGTCAGCTCACGCGCCAGCGCGCCGTTCGGATCGGCCACATAATGCGTCCAGAGCTCGAAGTTCAGCGCGGTCGGCCAGACCTGATGCCGCTCCATGAGCTCCACGGCGCGCGTGGCGATCTTATAAGCCTCGGGACCGCGAAGCGTGGTTTCGACGTCCGACATGTTCTCTTCCCCCGTCGACGCCCACTCGCGGCATCGTCGATCGCTTGGAGCTTCATAGTAGCGGGCAGAGTTCTTACGATGCGTTAAGGCGAACGACGTTCGCTTGCGTCGAGCCGCCGCCTCGCCCATTGTGATCAATGATAAGATGAGTTCCGCGCCAGTGGGCCGGACGTTGGAGGAGCGACGAGCCATGAACGCACCGGTGAACCTGTCGTTCGAAGCGCACAAGGCGGCGATGAACGATGTCCTCAACCGCCAAAAAGCCGCGCACCTGCGCGCTGGGCCGCCCAGCGCCGAGACGCGAATTGACTGGTTGAACCGATGCATTGACCTCTTGGTCGGCCACCAGGCCGAGATCGCCAAGGCGGTCAACGAGGACTTCGGCGCCCGCTCACCCGAGGCGACCGCCCTAACTGACGTGGCGGGATCGATCGGGCCGCTGAAACACGCGCGCGACCATGTCGCTAAGTGGATGAAGCCCGAGAAGCGCAAGACGACGCCGGCGATCCTGGGACTGTTCGGCGCCAAGGCGACGGTTCAATGGCAGCCCAAGGGCGTGGTGGGCGTGATCAGCCCCTGGAACTTCCCCGTCAATCTGACTTTCGCGCCGCTGGCGGGCGTCTTCGCCGCCGGTAATCGCGCCATGATCAAGCCGTCGGAATATACGCCGGCGACGTCCGAACTGCTCAAGGCGATGTTCGCCAAGGCGTTCAACGAGGAGGAAGTCGCCGTGTTCGTTGGCGGCCCCGAAGTGGGTCAGGCCTTCTCGGGACTCGCCTTTGACCACTTGGTGTTCACTGGGGCGACCTCGGTGGCCAAGCACGTGATGCGGGCTGCGGCCGAGAATCTGGTGCCCGTCACGCTGGAACTGGGCGGCAAGAGCCCCGTGATCCTCTCGCGCGGCGCCGACATGGCCACGGCGGCGGCGCGGATCATGAACGGCAAGACCCTGAACGCTGGCCAGATCTGCCTGGCGCCCGACTACGTCCTGGCCCCGCAGGAAGACGTCGAGAGCTTCGTCAAGGAAGCCCAGGCCGCCGTCAGCCGCTACTTCCCGACGATCAAGGATAATCCCGACTACACCGCCGTGGTCGCCCAGCGGCACTATGACCGCGTGAAGGGCTATGTCGACGACGCCCGCGCCAAGGGCGCGCGGGTCATTGAAATCAACCCCGCCGGCGAGGACCTGTCCCAACAGGAGCATCGCAAGATCCCGCCGACGCTGATCATCGATCCCACCGACGACATGAAGGTGATGCAGGAGGAGATCTTCGGTCCCGTCCTGCCGGTGAAGAGCTACAAGACCGTCGACGACGCGGTGGACTACGTGAACGCGCATGATCGGCCGCTGGCGCTCTATTGGTTCGGGACCGACGAGGTCGAGAAGGACCGGGTTCTGGAACGCACCACAAGTGGCGGCGTCACCGTCAACGACGTGATCTTCCACGTCGCCCAGGAAGACCTGCCGTTCGGCGGGATTGGTCCGGCGGGGATGGGCGCCTATCACGGCCATGACGGCTTCCGCGAATTTAGCCACCGCAAGGCTGTGTTCCAGCAGCTCAAGAAGGACATCGCCCCGATGCTGGGCCTGAGGCCGCCCTACGGCGAGGGCATCCGCAAGTATCTCGCCGGGCAGATCAAGAAGTAGCCAACTGCGGCGCGGCATGCTCCAAGCGGGCCATGACCGCGCCGATTTCCCTGCGCCCTATCATCGAGGCGCGCGACCTGCCGCCGATGCTGCCGGACGCCCTGCGCGAACACTTCGCCCAAGGGGGTACAGGTGTGGCCTGGGCGCTGGAGCACGACGCTTCGGACGGCGCGCCGCCCGGGCTGCTGGGCGGTCCGGCGGCGCCCGCCTGGCCCTACGCGCTGTCCTCGCCGCCGCCCGTCAACGTTCCGGCGTTGTGCGCAGTCGGGCCGTGCTGGTGGTATCCGAGCTTTGGCGCGGTGATTGGAACCGACGGCGCGCTCTATAACGCCACGATCGGCGAGGCGCGCCATGGCTCCGCCGATCTGTCGGCGATCCCGGGCATTTCCTTAAACGGACGCAGGCTTGTTCCGCCAGAGAGCGCCCCGTTTGCCGAGAGCGGCGCGGTGTTCCTGCCCTGGGGCGCCGGCTTCAACTACGGCCACTTTGTCATCGACGCTCTGTCGTCGCTGCTTGCGCTGGAGCAGGCCGGGCTGCTGGACGGCGTTCCGCTTCTGGCGCCGCGCCTGACCACTTGGCAGCGAGAACTGATCGCCCTGTCCGCGCCTAGGGTCCTGCTCCAGGAGATCGAGGCGCCGGTTGTTCGGCTGGGGCGGGCGACGTTCGCCACCAGCATGGATCACTTCCTGCACCACCCCAATGGCCTGCTGGCGATCTTGGCCGAGCGGGTTGTCGCCAACGCGCCGCCAGGCGCTGGTGCGCGGCGCGTCTATCTCTCCCGGCGCGGCCAGTCGATGCGGGTAATGGTCGGAGAGGCCGCGTTCGAGCAAGCGTTGACGGCCCGCGGGTTTACGATCGTGCGTCCCGAAACGCTGAGCGCACGCCAGCAAGTCGCCTTGATGCGCGACGCGCAGATCGTGGTCGGAGCCAGCGGCGCGGCTCTGGCCAACGCCGTGTTCCTGCCGCAGGGCGCGCGCGTGATCGAGATCCAGCCGGCTAACTTCACCAGCCAATGGGTGAGGGCGGCCTGCCGCCAGGTCGGTGTCGAATGGCGCGGCTATGTCTGCGCCTCGCCTTGTCCGATCGGCGAGGCGCCATTGCTCAGCCGCCTGCGGCGGGGCTTCAAGTTCGCCTTCAAGCCCGACCTGAGCGATCTGCTCGCCTTCGTCGATGCGGCGCTTTAGGTCTCGCGAACTCACGACAAAGGCGCCGGACAATGGCCCGGCGCCTTCGTGATCTTCGATAGGGTCTGACCGACTACTTCGCGCCGCGCGGCGGACGGGCGAGGAAGGCGGGGATCTCGTTGCCGAAGCCGACCACGCGACGATCGTCATCGTCACGATCGCGGACGGGCTGAACACCGCGCACCGGGCGTTCCGGACGTTCGGCGCGCACCGGACGCTCTTCCTCGAGCACGGGCGCGGCGGCCGGCGCGACGTTTCGCGGCTCAAGTTCCCGGCGCGGACGCCGTTCGCGTGCGGGGCGCTCTTCGGCCGGCGCCGAGGCTTCGATGACTTCGGCACCCTCCGGGGCGGCTTCCGCCGTCTCCTCGGCGCGATCCCGGCCCCGGCCACGGCTGCGCGCGGGACGCTCGGCGCGCTCACCACGGTCGCGATCACGGCTTCCGCGCTTGCGGTCACCTTCGCGCTTCACCGTCACGGCGTTGGAATAATCGAGGTCGAGCTTCTCTTCGTCGGGCGTAGACCCGATCAGCTTGATGACCTTGTCGAAGCCCTTATCGTCCGCCGGGGTCACCAACATGTAGGTGATGCCCGTCCGACCGGCGCGACCGGTGCGGCCGATGCGGTGAACATAATCGTCGGCGTGGTGCGGTACGTCGTAGTTGAAGACGTGGCTGACGGCCGGGATATCGAGGCCGCGCGCGGCCACATCCGAAGCCACCAGGATCTTCAGCGCGCCCGAACGGAAATCCGCCAGGGTCTTCATGCGCTGGGTCTGGTCTAGGTCGCCGTGGATGGGCGCGGCGTCATAGCCGTGCACCTTCAACGACTTGGCGACGATATCGACCTCGGTCTTGCGGTTGCAGAACACGATGCCGGTCTCGATGCCGGCCTTCTCGATCAGGGCTCGTAGCGCCAGGCGCTTGGCCTTCGGATCGGAGGTGGGAACCTTGACCAGCAGCTGGGTGATGTTGGCGTTGGTGGTCGCCGGACGCGCCACCTCGATCCGGACCGGATCGCGCAGGAACTGCTTGGTCAGACGGGTGATTTCCGGCGGCATCGTCGCCGAGAAGAACAGGGTCTGCTTCTTGGGCGGCGTCATCTTGAAGATGCGCTCGATGTCCGGGATGAAGCCCATGTCCAGCATGCGGTCGGCTTCGTCGACGACCAGGAACTGCACGCCGGTCATCAAGAGCTTGCCGCGTTCGAAATGGTCGAGCAGGCGACCCGGCGTGGCGATCAGGACATCGACGCCGCGGTCCAGCTTCTTTTCCTGGTCGCCGAACGACACGCCGCCGATCAGCAGGGCCCAGGACAGCTTGGTGCCCTTGGCGTACTTCTCGAAGCTGGCGGCCACCTGGTCGGCCAGTTCACGGGTCGGGGCGATGACCAGGGCGCGCGGCATGCGGGCCTTGGCGCGGCCGGACTGCAGACGGTCGATCAGCGGAAGGGTGAAGGCGGCGGTCTTGCCGGTGCCCGTCTGGGCGATGCCGAGGACATCCTGGCCGGCGATGGCGACGGGAATGGCCTGGGCCTGAATGGGCGTGGCAGTGGTATAGCCGGTGTCGGCGACCGCCTGCAGGGTCGTGGGCGAGAGCCCTAGGTCGGAAAATTCGGTCATTTACACGCTGGTCTGCTCGGAGCCGCCCGTGCTTGGGCGAGCGGGCGGCGCGGATTCGCCAGACCTGCTCCGAAGCTGGGGATAAATAGGCCGAAAGTCGGCAAAGTCAATCGTCGGGAAGGCGTAGCGGAGTATTCGAAAGATGAACGACGGGGGTTGGAAAAACTCCGCCAAGGCCTGGATCGCCGACATGGGCGAGCAGGGCGATTACGGTCGGCGCTATGTTCTCGATGCGCCGATGATCGCGCGTCTGCGTCGCTTGAACGGCGGCCGGGCGCTGGATGTGGGCTGCGGGGAAGGGCGTTTCTGTCGGATTCTGCGCGCTGAAGGCTTTGATCCGGTCGGGCTGGATCCGACGGTCGAGTTGCTGGAAGCGGCGCGGGTCCGCGATCCGGACGGCACCTATGTCGAGGGGCGCGCCGAAGACCTGACCTTCACCGACGGGACGTTTGATCTCGTCGTGGCGTGCCTTTCGTTGATCGACATCGAGGGGGCCGATCGCGCCATCGCCGAGATGGCCCGGGTGCTCAGGCCGGGCGGGACCCTCCTGGTCGCCAACCTGACAGGCTTTTCCAGCGCCCGCGCGCGTGACGGCTGGCAGCGGGATCTTATGGGGCGCCCGAAATACTTCGCGATGGACCGCTATCTGGAGCCCCGCGCCAAGTGGGAAGAATGGCGCGGCATTCGGATCATCAACTGGCACCGGCCGCTGAAGGACTACATGCAGTGGTTCCTGGCGCAGGGTCTTATCCTGACCCACTTCGACGAGCCCGCGCCCTCCGGCGGCGATCCGTCGCGTGCTGACAGGTACCGACGTGCCCCATGGTACGTGATCATGGAGTGGCGCAAGCCCTGACGCCGCTCTATATCCGCCCGCACATGACCATCGACCACGACTCCCGCCTTCGACGCCTTCGTTTCCGCGCCTGGCACCGCGGCTTTCGCGAAGCGGACCTCATCCTGGGGCCGTTCGCGGACACCCATGGGCCGAACCTGTCGGCCGAGCAGTTCGACACGCTCGAAACCCTGCTCGAACAGTCGGATCGCGAGATCTACGCCTGGATCGTGGGACAGGAGCCGACGCCGGCGGAATTTGAAACTGACGTCATGGCGATGATCCGGGCGTTCAGGTTCGAGGCGCACGCTTCGCGCCCGGCCGGAGATGGCGCCTAACCCTATGAGCTACGACGCCAAGCAGATCGCCAAGGCCGCGGGCGGCCTGACCCTGGCCGGCGCGCCTGAGGGCTTCGACGCCCTGGTCATGGCCGACATCGCCCGGGCGCGCGGCGGTCTGACCGCCTTCGTCGCGCGCGACACCGCCCGCGCCGGCGCCTTCATCGACGCGCTGAAGTTCTTCGCGCCCGAGATCGAGGCGGTGCTGTTTCCGTCATGGGACTGCCTGCCTTACGACCGGATCGGCCCTTCCTCGGGCGTTTCGGCCACCCGCATGGCGACGCTATCTCGGCTGGCGCGTGGTCTTGGCGAGAGCAAGGCCGCCATCCTGGTGGTCGCCGCGCCCGCGCTGCTGCAGCGCGTGCCGTCCAAGGATGTGCTTCTGCGCGCTTCCTACTCCGCCAAGGTCGGCGCCAATGTCGATATCAAAGACCTTGAGCGCTATTTCGCCGTCAACGGCTATACGCGCGCGTCTACTGTGTCGGAGCGCGGCGAGTTCGCGATCCGGGGCGGGGTGATCGACGTCTATCCGCCGGCCTCCGAGGAGCCAGTGCGCCTCGATCTGTTCGGCGACACGCTGGAGAGCATCCGCGCCTTCGATCCCGAGACCCAGCGTTCGACCCGGCAGTTGAAGGAGATCGACCTCCTGCCTGTCAGCGAGGCCCTGCTCGACGCCGATGGGATTTCGCGCTTCCGCAAGGGCTATGTCGCCGAGTTCGGCGCGCCGGGGGATGATCCGCTGTACGCCGCCGTCAGCGAGGGCGGCCGTCGCGCCGGCCTAGAGCATTGGCTGCCGCTGTTCTACGAGCGGATGTCGACGCTTTTCGACTATTTGCCCGCCGGGTCGCTGATCGGTGTCGACAACCAGGCCACCGAGGCCCGCGACGAACGTCTGGCCATGATCCAGGACGCCTATGACGCCCGCGCTAGCGCCGATCGCAAGTCGGCCTACCGCCCGCTGGCGCCCGAGGCTCTCTACCTGACCGCCGAGGAATGGGAGCGCGAGCTCTCTGATCGTCCCCATCGGCGCTTCACCCCCTTCCAGCCGCAGGGCCTGGATGTCGTCGACCTGGGCGCCAAGCTTGGTCGGGTTTTCGCCGCCGAGCGCGCGCAAGACAGCGTCAACCTGTTCGAGGCCACCGCCGACCACGCCAAGAAATTGGCGGCGGAGGGCAAGCGGGTGCTGTTCGCCTCGTGGTCTGAGGGCTCGTCGGAACGCCTGGGAACCATGTTGGCCGACCACGGCCTGAAGAAGATTCCCTATGCCGGCTACTGGCAGGCGGCCAAGGCCAATGACCCCAAGGTCCCTCAGCGGGTCGTGCTGCCGCTGGATCACGGCTTCGAGACCGACAGTCTCGCGGTCATTTCCGAGACTGATATCCTCGGCGACCGCCTGGCCCGTCCGCGCAAGAAGCGCCGCGCCGCCAACTTCCTGGCCGAAGCCAGCGCCCTGACGCCGGGTGATCTCGTCGTCCACATCGACCACGGCATCGGCCGCTATGAAGGTTTGAAGACCCTCGACGTCCAAGGCGCGCCGCACGACTGCCTGGACCTGCTCTACGGCGGTGAGGCCAAGCTCTATCTGCCGGTCGAGAACATCGACCTTTTGACCCGCTACGGCGCGGCCGACGCCGAGAACGTGCAATTGGACAAGCTGGGCGGCGCGGCCTGGCAGGGCCGCAAGGCGAAAGCCAAGGAACGCTTGCGGGTCATGGCCGAGGGGCTGATCCAGATCGCCGCCGCCCGCCAGCTAAAGACCGTCGAAGAGACAGATCCGCCGTCGGGTGTGTTCGACGAGTTCTGCGCCCGCTTCCCATACGAGGAGACGGACGACCAGCTCAGCGCCATCCACGATGTGTTGGAGGACCTGTCGTCCGGCAAACCGATGGACCGCCTGATCTGCGGCGACGTCGGCTTCGGCAAGACGGAAGTGGCCCTGCGCGCGGCCTTGGTGGTGGCGATGAGCGGCAAGCAGGTCGCGGTCGTCTGCCCGACGACGCTGCTGGCCCGCCAGCACTACAAGACGTTCAAGGACCGCTTCCAAGGCTGGCCGGTCAAGGTCACGCGCCTGTCGCGCCTAGTCACCGGCAAGGAGGCCGCCGATACCCGCGAAGGCCTCGCCAACGGCCAGTTCGAGATCGTGGTCGGCACCCACGCCATCCTGTCCAAGCAGGTGGCCTTCAAGGATCTGGGCCTCGTGATCGTCGACGAGGAGCAGCACTTTGGGGTCAAGCACAAGGAGAAGCTGAAAGAGCTTCGCGCCGACGTGCACATGCTGACCCTGACCGCCACGCCGATCCCGCGCACCCTGCAGATGGCTCTGAGCGGCATCCGCGAGATGTCGATCATAGCCACCCCGCCGGTGGATCGCCTGGCGGTGCGAACCTACATCAGCCCGTTCGACCCGGTGACCCTGCGCGAGGCCCTGCTGCGCGAGAAGTATCGCGGCGGCCAGTCCTATTACGTGGTGCCGCGCATCAAGGACCTGGAGGATATCGAGAAGTTCCTCCGCACCCAGGTGCCTGAGGTGAAGTACGTTGTCGGCCATGGCCAGATGGCGGCCACCCAGTTGGAAGACGTGATGACGGCCTTCTATGAGGGCCAGTACGACGTGCTGCTCGCCACGACCATCGTCGAGAGCGGTCTGGACATTCCGTCGGCCAACACCCTGATCGTCCACCGCGCCGACATGTTCGGCCTGGCTCAGCTGTATCAAATCCGCGGACGCGTTGGCCGTTCCAAGGCCCGCGCCTATGCCTATCTGACCACGCCGGTCGAGAAGTCTCTGACCTTGTCCGCTGAGAAGCGCCTGCAGGTGCTGCAGTCGCTCGACAGCCTGGGCGCCGGCTTCCAACTGGCCAGCCACGACCTCGATCAGCGTGGCGGCGGCAACTTGCTGGGCGACGAACAGAGCGGCCACATCAAGGAAATCGGCGTCGAGCTCTACCAGCAGATGCTGGAGGACGCCGTCGCCGAGCTCAAGCAGCGTCAGGGTCAGGAAGCCTTGCTGGAGGATCGCGGCTGGTCGCCGCAGATCAACACCGGCGCGGCCGTGATGATCCCGGACGACTATGTTCCGGACCTCAATGTGCGCCTGTCGCTCTATCGCCGCCTTTCCGAGGCCGAGCAGGCCGCCGACCGCGAAGCCTTGGCCGCCGAGATGATCGACCGCTTCGGACCGCTGCCGCCTGAAACCGACTCTTTGCTGAAGGTCGTGGCCATCAAGGGCCTGTGCCGCGAGGCCAATGTCGCCAAGATCGACGTCGGCCCCAAGGGTGCGGTGGCCAGTTTCCGAGGCGACAACTACGCCAACCCGCTGGGGCTGATGCAGCACGTCGCCAAGAACAGCCTGATCTGGAAGGTGCGCCCCGACCAGAAGGTCGTCATCAAGGGCGAGTGGGAAACACCCGCCCAGCGCCTCGACGCGGCCGAGAAGATCCTGACGGTCCTGGCCAAGCTGGCGAAGGGGTGACCCAAATCCTCCCCCGCTGGGGGGAGGATGTCTAAGCCGCCAGGGCCTGATCGATCGCCTGGGCGATCCGCTCAGGCGACTCGGCTCCGACGACGGCGACCTTGCCGGCGAAGATGGCGAACGGCACGCCCGTCACGCCGCCTTGGACGGCCATAGCGTGCTCACGCGCCACGGCCTCCTTGTCGGCCCCCTCAGAGAGCAGTTGCAGCACGACCAAACGCTCCATCCCGGCCGCCTCGGCGATATCGCCCAGAACGACGGGGTCACCGATGTCGAGGCCCTGTTCGAAATAGCCCTTGAACAGGGCTTCGACGACCTCGTCCTGCACGCCGGCCGTCAGGGCCCAACGGATCAGGCGATGGGCGGCGTTGGTGTTGGGCGTGAGAGCGATGGCCTCGAAGTTGAACGCGATGCCTTCCTCGGCGCCGCCTTCCACCAGAGCGGTGTGGACAGCCTTCAGCTTGTCCGGGTCCTTGAACTTCTGGGCCATGTAGGCCTTACGGTCGACGCCTTCCTCGGGGAGCGTCGGGTCCAGTTGATACGGACGCCAGATCAGTTGGGCCTTGAGGTCCGGACGCAGGGCGATCGCCGACTTCAGCCGACGCCAGCCCAGGTAGCACCAGGGACAGACGACGTCGGCCACGACGTCGATGATCATGGCTTGCGGCTGGCTCATGGCGGGCTCCCGGGCAACACTGTCCGCTACAGGACGTGTTCCATATAGGGCGCTTGCCGTTGCGCCCCAAGCGTCAAGCTTTAGCTGGCTTCCCGCTTGAGCGCGGCGGATGCGGCCCTTTCCAGGGCCTTTACCGCGCCTTCGCCGGGCTGGACCTCGGCCACGCCAATGTCAAACTCGCAGACGAAGGGTGCGCGATCTTCACCCGCATCGAAGGCGGTGCAGCCGATGACGGCGGCGATCCGCTCGGCGGCGGCGCGGGCGGCGCTCTGATTGGTCGCGGGCAGGGCGAGTGCGAACACCTCGGTGGCCAGGCGCGCCGCAGTGTCCTCGACCCGGACCAGACGCCCCACCATCGAGCCGATCTGCGGGATGGCCCTGTCGAGCCAGCCGTTCTGGCGCGCCCACACGGCTTCAGGCTTGTCGGCGATGCGCAGGACGCAGATCGACAGGGGGCGGGAGCGCTCTCGCGCCGCGCTGGCCAGCCGCGCCAGATGGGCGGCGAAAAGGTCGCGGGTGAACAGGCCGGTGGCGGCGTCCATCAGCCCCGAGCTGCGCGCCTTTTCCAGTGCGCCGCGAATGGCCTCGCCGCGACGGAAGCTGCGGGCCAGTTCCATGACCCGCATCGCCGTCTCGCCTTCCGGCGTTTCGGGCGAGGCGACGTCGGACACCCCTCGATGGAAGGCCTCCGACATGGTCACATAGCTTTCGGCCTTCAGGTACAGCAGGGCCGGAATGTGGAACAGGCGGGTGTTGCGCCGCATGCCGGCGGCGATCGACAGGGCTTCCTGCTGGCTATCGCCCGCCCATAGCACCACCGAGTCGAACGGCCGCTCGTGCAGATAGTCGAAGGCGGTATAGGCCGTAAACGCGCCGACCACCTCGGCGCCGCTGGCCTGCAGGGCGTTGGACAAGGCCAGGAACTGCGGCGCGGGCTCGCCAACCGACAGGATGCGATAGGGAGCGTCGGAGGGCTCGGGCAGGTCCAGGCGACGGCCGCGTTCACCGAAGGTCTCAAGGCGAAGCTCGAACTCTTCCTCGGCGATGGCGGTGCGGACCAGCGATTCGAGACGCAGCGCCGCTTGCGACGGATGGAGGGGCGGCGAGAGCGTCAGGTCGAACGCTTGGTTGCGGAAATCGGCGTCCGGTTCGCTGATCGCGATGACCGGAAGGCGACGCGGCGCGACAGCGGCCTTCAGGCGGCGCGCCAGGGTCTGGGTTTCGGGACCGGCGCTGGCCAGATCGACGATCACGGCCTCGATCGGCAGATCGCCTAGGGCCGCCAACGCCGCGTAAGGACCGCGGGCGGTGATCGTGCGCCAGCCCAGCCGGTCCAGCCCCTCGGCCAGCGGCCCTGCGCGAACATCGTCGCGCGCCACAATCAGGATCCGGGCGTCAACCGCCAAACCAACCTCCGCCCGAACTCACACCATGCAACCCTTTGTCGGGACCGCCAGGATTCGTCGCCGCACCATAGCAGAGGGTTCGCGCCATCAAAGCCGCGCAACGCCGCAGGCTGGGGGTGAATCGACGAACTGGCGCGTACCATGGATACGGGCTTGCCTGACCGAACGTCAGGATCGCTCTATTGGCGCCAATCGGCCAAGTTCAGAGGGTCGACAGGGAGATCGCGTCATGGGCCAGGGGCCGCTTTCGGGACTGAAGATCGTAGAGTTCGCCGGCATCGGGCCAGGACCCTTCTGCGGCATGCTGCTGTCCGACCTCGGCGCGGATGTCGTGCGGATTGACCGAAAAGGGCAGGGGCGAGGCTCGCCGGCGGACGTCACTGCGCGCGGACGTCGCTCGGTGGCGCTGGACCTGAAGAACCCCGAGTCCATCGAGACCTGCCTCAAGCTGCTGGAACAGGCCGACGGCCTGATCGAGGGCTTCCGCCCCGGCGTCATGGAGCGTCTGGGTCTTGGCCCGGACGTCGTGCTGGCGCGCAATCCCAAGCTTGTCTACGGCCGCATGACGGGCTGGGGCCAGACCGGCCCCTACGCCAAGGCCGCCGGCCATGACATGAACTACATCGCCATAACCGGCGCGCTCCACGCCATCGGCACCACAGACAAGCCGGTGCCGCCGCTGAACCTGGTCGGCGATTTTGGGGGCGGGGCGCTCTACTTGGCTTTCGGTCTGCTGGCGGGCGTGATCCATGCGCGGTCGACCGGACAGGGCCAGGTGATCGACTGCGCGATGAGCGACGGCGCGGCCTCGCTCATGGCCATGTTCTACGGCTTCAAGGCCGCGGGCATGTGGGGCGAAGGGCGGCGATCCAATATGCTCGACGGCGGAGCCCACTTCTACGACACCTACGAGTGTTCGGACGGCAAGTGGATCTCCATCGGCTCGATCGAACCGCAGTTTTATCTGCTGCTGCTGGAAAAGACCGGCATCACCGATCCGCAGTTCCAGCACCAGATGAGCCGCGAGGAGTGGCCGCAGCTGCGCGAGAAGCTCGCCGCCGTGATCAAGACCAAGACCCAGGCACAGTGGTGCGCGATCATGGACGCGACCGACGTCTGCTTCGCCCCGGTCCTGACCATGGATGAAGCGCCAAGCCACCCGCACAACGCCGCGCGCCAGACCTTCGTCGAAGTCGCCGGCGTCACCCAGCCAGCCCCCGCGCCGCGGTTTTCGGCGACGCCGGGCGCGATCCAGGGGCCGCCGCCCAAGATCGGCGGACACAACGACGAAGCGCTCGCGGACTGGGGCTTCAGCGCCTCGGCCATTGACGCGCTTAAGGCCTCGGGAGCGCTCTGAGGTCGTTCAGCCTCCGTTCAGCCGCCGTTTTCTAGGGTGAATGCGTCGATCGGTCGTCGCGCCCATCCGTCCCTCGAAGCGGCGATCGATTCCCAGGCTCGTCCTGTGGAGACGCGTCGCCTCCCCAGGCGGCGCGTCTTTGACTTCGTGAGGCCGCGCGGCCATGGTCCGCCGGATGCACGACCCCCTGCAACGCATCCGCTGGCGCGACCTCGACCTTGATCCGACGCACTGGGCCCGAGAAATCCTCCGCGTGCTGGGCCGCGCCCTGTCGCGTCTGTGGGGACGCGACGTCATGCTGTACGTCGGCGGCGTCTCGTTTTTCGCGCTGCTGGCGGTCTTTCCGGGCCTGGCGATCCTGATCGGGCTCTACAGCTTCTTCCTGACGCCGGAGACCGCAGCCTGGCAGGCGGTGAAGCTGGCCGAGCTGATTCCCTCGGGCGCGCGATCGATCGTCCAGGATGAGCTCACGCGGCTGGCGCACGCGCCGGGGCAGACCATCTCGCTGCAGAGCGGCGTCGTTCTGATCGTCGGCGCCTACGCCGCCCACAGAGGCTTCAAAGCGCTGCTTGCCGGCCTGTCATTCATTCATGACGAGGAAAATCAGCGAGGCTTCTTCGGCTTCAACCTGATGGCGCTGCTCGTTCTGGTCGCCGCTTTTGGCCTGCTGTTCATCATGTCGGGCGTCTTTCTGACCCTGCGCCTGCTCGGATCGGCGCTGGCGCTAAGGCCGCTGGCGGGCGTCTCGTGGGTTCAGTCCGAGTGGACCTGGGCCAGCTTCGGTATCGTGGTCGGGATGAGCCTCGTCTATCGCTACGCCATGTCGCGGCAGGTCGTTGGCTGGCGCGCGTCGATCGCGGGCGGCGTCGCAGCGGCGGCCCTTTGCGTCTTCATGTCCTGGGCGAGCGCCTTCTATGTCGAGAAGATCGTCCATCTGGGCGCGACCTACGGCTCGATCTCGGCCGTTATTATCTTCTTGATCTGGCTGTCCTGGAGCGTGAACGCGATCTTCTTCGGCGGGGCCTTGGCGACCGAAGTCGAGATCGCGCTAGACGAGCGGCCGCGCGCTTTGCTGCAGGGGCCGCGTCCGATCGCCCTTAAAGCGCCTTCTGAATTCGAACCCTGATCACGCCGCCATCCAGGTCGGCGACATCCAAGACCGTCGCGCCGACCTGACCCGCGAAATGCGGTGCGTCGATCCTGGCCATCGGGTCGGTCGCCAGCAGCACCAATTCCGCGCCGGGCGCGGCGGCCTCGTGCGCCTTGCGCAGCTTCAGGGTCGGCACCGGGCAATGATGACCCCGCGCGTCGACGAGGATCGGCTCAGTCATCGGCGAACACCCGCTCGGCCTCCGCCGCGGGCAGAATGCGGTGCTGCCCCGGCGCGAGGTCGTCGGGCAGGACGATGCCGCCGATCCGCTCGCGATGCAGCGTCACCACATGGTTGCCGACAGCCGCGAACATGCGCCGGACCTGATGGTAGCGCCCCTCCGTGATCGTGAGGCGCGCCGTGCGCGCATCCACGACGTCCAGCTTAGCCGGGAGCAGGGGCTTCTCCTCGCTGTCGAGCATCAGCGTCCCCGCCGCGAAGATCTCGCCTTCCGAGCCCGTCAGAGCGCGGTCCAGCGTGGCCAGATAGGTCTTGGGCACGTGGCGCTTGGGCGAGATGACTCGATGCAGGAAGTCGCCGTCGTCCGTGATCAGGATCAGGCCGCTGGTGTCCTTGTCGAGGCGTCCGACCGTCGAAAGCCCTGGGTCGCGCAAGCGCCAGCGGCGCGGCAGCAGATCGTAGATCTTCTCGCCGTCTTCCTTGTGCGAGCACACCACGCCCAGTGGTTTGTGCATCATCAGCACCAGCGGGGCGGGCGGATCCACCGGGACGCCGCGGATGGTCAGGCGCGCGGGCAGGGTCGCGTCGACCGCGATGCGCGCGCCGGCGTCCTTCAGGACCGCGCCGTCGAGCACGACCTTGCCACCGGCCACCAGGGCCTGAACCTCCTTGCGGCTGCCGTAGCCCAGATTGGCCAGCAGCCGGTCCAGACGCGCCATCAGCGCCTTGCTCACGTCTTGGCCTCGAACACCTTGTAGCCGCCGCCTTCCGCGACCAGCCGAACCTTGGCGAAGTTCTCGGCCAGGATCGCCTCGTAGGGTAGGTGGCGATTGGCCACGATCCAGAGCGCCCCGCCTTTGCGGAGGGCTGTGGCGGCGGCGCGAATGAAGGCCTGACCCAGGGATTTGTCTTCTCCACCACCCTCGTGGAACGGGGGGTTGCTGACGACAAAGTCGAGATCTTTCAGGCCGCTCTGGCGGGCGTCAGCCCAGACGATCTCCGCCCGAGGATCGGTGATGTTGCGTCCAGAGACCTCGATCGCGCGCCGATCCAGTTCCACAAGGCTCAGCTTGATCACCTTCGGGGAGGCGAGCACATTGAGCGCCAGCAGCCCGATGCCGCTGCCGAAATCGGCGCCAACGCCCGAGAACGGCGGCAGAACCTGGAGCAGGGCGTTCGTCCCGGCGTCGAGGCGGTCCCAGCTGAAGACGCCCGGTTGGGTCCAAAGGCCGTTCTCGGCGATCTGGCGCGGAGCCCCGGCGTCGATCGTTTCCTGGAGACCTGTGATGACGGCGGGTCGCAAGGCCACGCAGATGCGGTGGTGGCGACGGGCGCTCTCGCCAACCTCGCAACCCAGCGCCTGGAGCTCCTTCTTCAGCCGCAACCCGCCACGATCCTTCGGCGCGAAGACGGTCAGACGCCCGCCCGGAACCAAGGTCCGCAGTGCTTGTGCCAGAACATAGCGTCTCTCCACCGCCCCGGCCGGCGCGCGCACCGTCACCGCGTCAAATGCGGCGTCACCGACATCGGCCAGATTCGCCGAACCGACGACGAGAGGCGAGAGCTGCACGGCGTCTGGCGCAGACGGCGCCAGATCATGATCGGGCTGTCCATAGAGCGCGGTGCGGTTCGCCGACATGCTTGTCCTGAAAGCGTTTTCCGCGAGAGCGGACGTGTCTGGCGGACAGGGTGGGATTCGAACCCACGGTAGGCTTCCACCTACGGCGGTTTTCAAGACCGCTGCCTTAAACCACTCGGCCACCTGTCCGGAGCAGGCGGCTATATCAGCGCGCCCGCGCCTTAACCAGACTTCAAAACAAACCAATCAAGATGATCGTATGGAAGGGTGCGGCCCGACGGACGACGATCGGATGAACCAGCGTATCGAGCAGGCTTGGCGGATCGCGCGCAACCTCGGCCTTATGGCCCTGGCGGCCGCCAGCCTCGCGGCCTGCGCCACGCCAAAATATGAGGTCGGCCGCACCGTCGCCGTCAGCACGGGCGCTGCACCGCGTCCAGGCTCGACGGTCGGACGCAACGGCAAGCCGCTGCGCGGAACCGAAAAGCCCTATCAGATCAATGGGATTTGGTACTATCCCCACGAGGACAAGGACTACAACGTCACCGGAATTGGCTCCTGGTATGGCGAGCAGTTCCACAACCGTCGCACGTCGAACGGCGAGGTCTTCGATATGGACCTGCCCTCGGCCGCGCATAAAACGCTACCGCTTCCGAGCTTGGTGGAGGTCACCAATCTCGATAACGGCCGCAAGATGATCGTCCGGGTCAACGACCGCGGTCCCTTCGTCGGGGACAGGATCATCGACCTGTCCAAGGCTGCGGCCGAGGAACTGGGCTATCGCCGCCAGGGCGTGGCGCGCGTTCGGGTGAAGTATGTCGGCCCCGCGCCGCGTCGCGCCATCGAGACGCCCCGGCAATACGCGCAGGCCTCACCGCTGCCTCCGCCCCGACAAACGCCGCGCAGCTTCGACGACATCCAGGAGCCGCCCCAGCGCGTTCAGGTTCTGCCGCCGCGCCCTGAGCCCGGCTGGAGCGCACCGCCCATCAATCCGCCTGACCCCGTCTTCGCGAAGGTCAAGTCCGCCTACCGCATTCAGGCCGGTTCATTCTCCAACCGAGAGAATGCGGAGAAGGCGGTGAGGCAACTCACCAGCGCCGGTAGGGCGTCGATCGAGGCCATCGAGCGGGCCTCGGGAACGCTGTATCGCGTCACCGTGGCGGCGGGCGAGGACGAGAGCGCGGCCTGGACTTTGCGCGAACGGGTCGAAGCGCTGGGCTATTCCGGCGCAACCATTTTGCGTCCCTGAGGCCCTTCGTCTCCAGATGGGATCTTCTAAGGCCTTGAAAACACTCTAAACACCTGATTCTAAAGTCTGTTTGTCGGGTTCAGGTGTTGAGATCCCGACCCGACAGGCTCTGGACAATGCGCTCAAACCGGTCGAATGGAGACCGGTGACCCAGGGTTTCTTCATCAGTTTCGAAGGCGGGGAGGGGGCGGGCAAGTCCACCCAGATCCGCCGTCTCGCGGACACACTCCAGGCTTCCGGCCACGACGTCGTCGTGACGCGTGAGCCGGGCGGCAGCCCGGGTGCGGAGGCCATCCGCGACCTGCTGGTCAACGGCGCCGCCGATCGCTGGTCTCCGGTGACCGAGAGCCTGCTGATGTACGCCGCGCGGCGGGATCACCTGGAGCGCTTGATCCGGCCGGCCCTGGCGCGGGGCGCGATCGTGCTTTGCGATCGCTTCGCCGACTCGACACGCGCCTACCAGGGCGCGGGCGGCGACGCGCCGGCCACCCTGATCTCGGCGTTGGAGGCGCACGTGCTGGGCGGCACGGTTCCGGTACTCACCTTGATCCTCGACCTGCCGGCTGAGGTCGGCCTGGAGCGCGCGGAAGCGCGGGGCGGTGCGGCGCGCTTTGAGTCCAAGGGTTTGGCGTTCCATGAACGGCTGCGCGCCGGTTATCTGGAAATCGCGCGCCAGGAGCCTGAGCGCTGCGTCGTGATCAACGCCGACGCCGAGCTCGATGCCGTTACGGCGGCGATTTCGGATGTGGTCGCGCAACGTCTGGGACTGTGATGCAAGCGCCGGCTCACCCCCGCGACGTCTATCGGTTGGACGGGCAATCGGCCGCCGAGGCGGCGTTCATTGATGCGCTGGAACGTGGACGGCTGCACCATGCCTGGCTGCTGACCGGTCCGGAGGGCGTGGGCAAGGCGACTCTGGCCTACCGCATGGCGCGTCGACTGCTTGGCGCCCGGCCGGACCCGTCGCAGGGCCTCTTGGGCGCGGCGCCGTCCGACGTGGTAAGCCGCCAGGTGGCCGCACGGTCGCATCCCGACCTGATGGTGCTCGAGCGCCTGACCGACGACGGCAAGGCGCGCAAATCCATTCCGGTCGATGAAGCCCGTAAGCTTCCGGAATTCTTCGCCAATTCGCCTGCGATCTCACCCTATCGCGTGGCGATCATCGACGCCGCGGACGACCTCAACGTCAACGCCGCCAACGCGGTGCTCAAGACCCTGGAAGAGCCGCCGGCGCGGGGCGTGATCCTGCTGATCAGTCATGCGCCAGGCAAGCTGCTGCCGACCATCCGCTCGCGCTGTCGCCGCCTGGCGATCCCGGCGCCCGGCGTGGCCGCCGCCGCCGAGATGGTCGAGCGTATGGCGGACCTACCGCATCGCGACGCCGAGCGGTTGGCGCGGATGGCGCACGGCGCGCCGGGCAGGGCGCTGCAACTGGCCGCCGCCGGCGCGCTCGCGGTCGACGACGCGGCCAATGAAATCCTTCGGGGTCTGCCCAAGCTGGACGAGGGCGCGCTGCTGGCCATGGCCGACACCTTCCGGGGCGCCGACGGCGCGGCGCGGTTTGAGCTTCTGATGGATCGCCTGGCCGATCAGGTCCGCATCTTCGCGACGCAGGTGGCGGCGGATGGCAAGAACTCGCCGGGCCTGGACCGCTGGGCGACCGCCTGGGAGCGGCTCTCGCGCTGGCCCGCCGAAGCCGAGGCAGTGAACCTCGACCGCGCCGATGTCTTCTGGAGTGTGATCTCGGACTTGCGCGCGGCGGCCAAGACGGCGATGTGAGCCCCATGCTCATCGACAGCCACGTAAACCTGCACGCGCCTCAGTTCGCCGAGGACAAGGACGCCGTGATCGCCCGCGCCCGCGAGGCTGGCATCGCGATGATGGTCACCATCTGCGACAAGGTCTCCTCGTTCGAGGCCGTCCACGCCATCGCCATGGCCGAGCCGGACATCTGGTGCACCGTCGGCACGCACCCGCACGAGGCCAAGGAAAATCCCGACCTGACGGCCGCGGCCCTGGTGGATCTGGCCCAACGCCCTCGCGTGGTCGGCATCGGCGAGTGCGGGCTGGATTTCCACTACGACCTGTCTCCGCGCGAGGTGCAGGCCAAGGTCTTTCGACAACACTGCGTCGCGGCGCGCAAGAGCGGCCTGCCTCTGGTCGTCCACACGCGCGAAGCCGATGCGATCATGGGCGAGATTCTCGAGTCCGAGCATGCGGCCGGGCCGTTCAAGATCCTGATGCACTGCTACACCAGCGGCGCAGAACTGGCCGCGCGCGCCGCCGCCCTGGGCGCCTGGTTCTCGGTGTCCGGTATCGCGACGTTCAAGGCGGCCGAGGAGGTGAGGGGGCTTATCCGAGACATGCCCGCCGACCGCATCATCGTTGAGACCGACTGTCCCTACCTTGCCCCCGTGCCGATGCGCGGGCGTCGCAACGAGCCGGCCTACCTGCCGCACATCTACGACAAGCTCGCCGAGATTAGGGGCTGGAGCCGCGCGGAGACCGAGCAGCGCACCGAGGACGCCTTCTTCGCGCTGTTCGATCGGATACCGCGCCCATGAGCGGCGCGCTCGAGTTCACGATCCTGGGATCCGGATCCTCTGGCGGCGTGCCGCGTGCGGACGGCAACTGGGGCGACTGTGATCCGAGCGATCCCCGCAATCATCGGTCGCGCTGCTCGCTGCTCGTGCGCCGCTCATCGCCGGCCGGCCCGCTGCACGAGACGACCGTGATCATCGACACGTCGCCCGACCTGCGCCTGCAAACCGCAGCGGCTGGCGTTCGTCGCATGGACGCGGCGCTCTTCACCCACGACCACGCCGACCAGGCTCACGGCATCGATGATCTGAGGCCGTTCTTCCTCAACCAGCGCACGCGCATCCCGACCTATATGGATCAGGCGACGCATGACGGACTGACGCAGCGCTTCACCTACATTTTCGTCAGCCAAGGCGGTTATCCCGCGATCTGCGAGCCGCGCCTGATCCCGCCGCTGGGCGTGGACTTCACGATCGAAGGGCCCAGCGGTGATGTCTCGGTGCAGACCTTCGACGTCGACCACGGCGAGGTGCGGGCGGTCGGCTATCGGATCGGCGACGTGGCCTATACGCCCGACGCGCGCGCCATTCCCGAAGCGAGTTGGCCAGCCCTGCAGGACCTGGACGTCTGGATCGTCGACGCGTTGCGCTGGACGCCGCACCCGACCCACGCCCACGTCGATCTGGCCCTGGAGTGGATCGCGCGCGCCAAGCCCCGGCGCGCGATCCTCACGAACCTCCACATCGATCTCGACTACCAGGCGCTGGCGGCGCGCCTGCCGCCGAATGTCGAGCCCGCATTTGACGGGATGCGCTTCACGACCGCCACGTGATGTCGGCTTCGGCGGAAACTTTGCCGAACGTAACAAATCTGAAATAGGCTCGCGCAACTAGGTCGGCATACGGACGCGGTAGAGTCCGTCACCTGGGTCCAGTTTTCCAACGACCATGGCCGAAACCGTCACCATTTCGCGCGAAGTGTTCCAGCGCCTGCGGGCGCGTCTCCCGGCGGTCACGCGGGAGCATCTCTTTAATTGCTACGCCATCAGCGAGACGACCTGGACCAAACTCAGGGACGGCCGGCCCGTTAAGCGCTCGACGCTGGATCGCGTGCTGGCCAAGCTCGCTGCGCTGGACTCCCGCATCGCGGCCTGAGCGCTTAGTCGAAAAGCCAAAATCCGCATCAAGGTCACGACGCATTATTTCCGATAATATATCTTAGACGATATTGATATGGGCGAAGCGCCTCTCGCCAACGCTTAGCTTTGACGCCTATCTGACCGCCCTGGCGACGACCGCAGCCAACGCTTCGCCAATCTTCCTGGCGCCCTGGGCGTTGGGATGGATGCCGTCCCTCTGCATAAGCGTGGCATTGCCGCCTACGCCCGCCAGGATATTGGCGTAAAGCGGCACGCCGAACTCCTTGGCTAGGCTCGGATAAATCGCGTTGAACTCACGTGCGTAGCTGGCGCCGATCCTGGGCGGCGCCGCCACGCCGACCAGCACGGCGCGAACGCCGCGCGCTTTCAGCTTCTGGAGAATACCGCGCAGATTGGCCTTGGTCTGGGCCGGATCAACGCCTTGCAACAAGTCATTGCCGCCGAGGGCCACGACACAAAGCTGAGTATCCTTCGAGACGCTGAAGCCGACGCGCGCCAGACCGCCGCCGCTCGTGTCTCCTGAAACCCCGGCGGGCTTGACGACCGCCGAAACGCCCAACCGTCCCAGCGCCGCTTGCAACTGCGCGGGCATGGCGTCACGCGCGGACAAACCCAGTCCGGCGGTGATCGAATCGCCCAGAACCGTGATCACGACCGGCTTCGGGGCGGCCGCGATCTGGCTCAGCAGGCCGATCCCCAGCAAAAATCGTCGACGATTGGGAAAACGCTGTGCGGTCTGGCTCATGCCTTCCTATGTAGTTTAGCCGCCGGCCAAACAAGGACCGGCTCCACAGGAAAACCCATGTCCGACGACGTTACGCCCGCCGCGCCCCTGGTCCTCGACGCCGTCGCCTTGACACTCCCCTCTTCCGCCGGGCCCGTGAACATCCTGCGCGGCGTCGACCTTGTCGTGAACCCTGGCGAGCGAGTCGCGATCATCGGTCCGTCGGGTTCGGGAAAGTCGTCGCTAATCGCCGTGGGCGCGGGTCTTGAAGAGCCGACCTCGGGACAGGTCCGATTGTTCGGACAGGATCTGGCCAAGCTCAACGAGGACGGCCGGGCGCGGTTACGACGCGGTCGCGCGGCCCTAGTCTTCCAGTCGTTCCACCTGCTGCCGAATATGACGGCCGAGGAGAACGTTGCAACGCCGCTTGAGATCGACGGCGCTCGGGACGCGATGGCCACGGCGCGCGATTGGCTGGCCCGGGTGGGTTTGGCCGGTCGCCTAACGCACTATCCCCACCAGCTCTCGGGCGGTGAGCAGCAGCGCGTGGCCCTCGCCCGCGCCCTGGCCGCCCGCCCCGCCCTGCTGTTCGCCGATGAGCCCACCGGCAATCTCGACGGCGCCACGGCGACGTCGGTCGCGGACCTGATGTTCAACCTGGTGTCCGAGGTCGGTGCGGCGATGGTCATGGTCACCCATGATCCCTTGTTGGCGACGCGGGCCGACCGGATCGTGCGGATGGCCGACGGACGGATCGTCTCGTGAGCCGCACGCCCCTCGCCTTCCGCCTCGCCGCCCGCGAACTGCGCTCGGGCGTACGCGGCTTTCGTATTTTCCTGGCCTGTCTGGCGCTGGGCGTCGCGGCCATCGCGGCGGCGGGCTCGACAGCGGAAGCCTTCCGCCAGGGCCTGGCCAGCCAGGCGCGCGAGATCCTGGGCGGCGACCTAGCGTTCTCGATCGAGAACCGCGATTTCACGCCCAAGGAGCGTCAGACGTTCGACAAGCTGGGCGTGACCACCTACGCGGCCACCGCCCGCGCCATGGCGCAGGCGCCTAACGGCGAGCGGCGGCTGGTCAATCTGCGCGGGGTAGACGGACAGTTTCCGCTCGCCGGCGCTGTGACCCTCGAAGGCGCGCCGAGCCTGCAAGCCGCCTTGGCCGACCGGAACGGTCTGCCCGGCGCGGCGGTGGAGCCGGCGCTCATGGATCGCCTGAACCTCAAGATCGGCGACCGCTTCGAGGCCGGCCCGATGACGCTGGTCGTGGGCGCGCGGTTGACCGGTGAGCCCGACGGCCTGTCACGCGGCTTCGCCATCGCGCCCCGTGTTCTGGTCAGAGGCGAGGTGCTGGAGCGATCCGGCCTGCTGGCGCCCGGCGGCCTGACAAGCAGGACCGTGCGCGTTGCGCTGTCACCCAACCAGGACCCTCGCGCGATCGGCAAGGCGGTTCAGGCCTCGCTTCCGGACTCGCGGATGCGGGTGCGCGACCGGCTGGACGCCGCCCCGGGCGCGCGTCGCCTGATCGACCAGCTGGAGTACTTCCTGGGCTTCATCGGGTTGGCTTCGCTTGTCGCTGGGGGGCTGGGCGTGGCGGGCGCCGTTTCGGCCTATCTGTCGGCGCGGGAGCCGGCGATCGCCGTGCTGAAGGCCCTGGGCGCGCAGAGCGGCCTGATCCGTGACCTTCACCTGATCCAGATCGCGGTGCTGGCGCTGCTGGGCATTGCGATCGGCCTGGTCGTCGGCGGCGCTGCGCCGCTGATCCTGGGACAGCTGGCGGGCTCCAGCCTGCCGGTGCCTGCGCTCTTCAAGATTTATCCGTGGCCCCTGGCGAAAGCCGCCCTATTTGGCCTGCTGGCCGCAGCGGCTTTCTCGCTGTTGCCCCTGGCGCGGGCGCGGACAACGCCGCCGTCGGCCCTGTTCCGTCGCGCGCCCAAGGGGCGGCTGTCGTTCGGGGTCGAGACCGTCGGCGCGGGTCTGGCCGGCCTGGCCCTCGCGGCGCTGGCGGTCGCCACCGCCCCGACGCCGATGGCCGCCGCGATCATGATCGCCGGGGTGGCGGTGTCGTTTGGCCTCCTCGCCGCGCTGGGCCGGTCCGCCGCCTGGGCGGCGGGCAAGGCGCGCGGGCTCACCCGGGGCCCCGCCAAGCTTGGCCTCGCCAACCTCGCAGGGCCTCGGTCGGCGGCGCGGACGGCCAGCCCGGCGATCGGCCTGGGTGTCGCACTCCTGGCGTGTGTAGTGCTGATTCAATCAGCGCTGCTTGCCCAGGTCAGCGACGTGGCTCCGCGAACCGCGCCGGCCATGGTGTTCACCGAGATTCCGGCGGACAAGGCCGCGACCTTCGACGCCACAGTGGCCTCGGTCATGGGAGCGCTGAACGAAGACACCTATCTGCGAATGCCGTTCGTCACGGGGCGCATCATCGCCGTGAAGGGCAAGCCGATCGACCCGAAGACGGTCAAACCCTCGGCGCGATGGGCCTTCGACAACGACATCAGCCTTTCAACCCTGGCCAAGGAGCCCAAGAACGCGGGCGTCGTGACCGGGCGTTGGTGGGCGGAGAACGACGCCGGGCCGCCCAAGCTGGCGATGAGCGCCGAGATCGCTGAGGCTGCGGGGTTGAAGCTCGGCGACACGGTCACCCTGCAAGTCCTGGGTCAGGAGATCGAGGCGCGGATCACGGTGCTGCGCAAGGTGGAGTTCGGGGGCTTTGGTCCCAACTTCAACCTGATCCTCAACCCCGCGACACTGGAGGGCGCCGAGCTTCGCAGTGTGGCCATCGCGCGCCTCGACAAGAGCCAGGAAGCCGCCCTCACCCGCAAGCTCGGTCAGACCCTTCCCACGGTCAACGTCATCAGCGTCCGCGAGCAACTGGAGTCAGCGGCCGCCCTCTTCGACCGCTTGGCCCTGGCGGTTCGCGGCGCAGCGGCGGTCGCAGGTCTGGCGGGACTCCTGGTTTTGGCCGGCGCTATCGCCGCCGGCGCACGGGCGCGGGCGCGCGAAGCGGCCACCCTGAAGGTGCTGGGCGCCACCCGGGGCCAGATCCTGTTGGCCTATATCATCGAATACGGCGCGGTCGGCCTCATCGCCGGGGCGGCGGGTGTGCTCTTCGGCTTCGCCGCTGCCTGGCCGGTGGTGGTCAAGGTCTTTGAGGCGACGTGGAGCGTCGACTGGAGCGGCGTGCTGGCGCTGCTGGCGGGCGCGACGGGCCTGGCGACCTTGGGCGGCCTGATCGCCGCCAGCCTGGCGCTTGCGCAAAGGCCCGCGCCGGTCCTGCGGGGCGACTAGCGCCCCGCAGGAGCGGCTTCAGTCACTTCGCCGGGACGACCGTCGCCACGAAGGAGTCCGCACGGTCGGTCTGGACCACCGGCTTCATCGTGCCGTCGGGATTGTAGCTCAGCGGCTCTACGGTGACCGCGCGCCGACCGATCGCGCCGTTCAGGTCGCCGATCGTCAGAGTCGCGTTGTGCAGGAAGATGTACCAGGCGCCCTTGAACTGCACGATGCCGGGGTGGATCGTGAAGCTGTACTTGCCTGAGCCCGTCAACAGCCCGCGATAGGTCCAAGGCCCGGTAATGGCTGGCGCGGTGGCGTAGGAAACGTGCTCGTCGCGCTGCGTGGCGCGATCGAGCGAGGCGTAGGTCAGGTAGTAGAGCCCCTCGCGCTTGTGTAGCCACGGCCCTTCTTCGAAATGCGGCGGGGTGATCTCGGTGATCGGGCCGTCGATCTCGATCATGTTGGGTTTGAGCTTGGCGATGTAGCACTGGCGGTTGCCCCAGGCGATCCACGTTGTGCCGTCGTCGTCGGTCCAGACGGTTGGATCGATGTCCTCCCAGCTGTGCGTGCCCTTGGGCGTCATGTCGTTGGTGATCAGCGCCGAGCCACGCGCGTCCACGAACGGTCCGGTCGGGCTGTCGGACACCGCCACGGCGATGGCCTTGCCTGGTCGCGTCTTGTCGTGCTCGACGGCGGCGTAGAAATAGAACTTGCCGTTCTTCTGGATCGCCTGCGACGCCCAGGCGTCCTTTTGCGCCCACTTGAAGTCGGCGACTTTCATGATCGGCGGGTGCGAGGTCCACGTCTTCATGTCGGTGGTCGAATAGACGAGCCACTCGCGCATGTTGAACATCTCGTCGCGCTGGGCCTCGTCTCGACCGACATAGAGGTACAGGCGATCGCCGACGACGAGCGGTGCGGGATCGGCCGTGAACCTGTCGCGGAAGATCGGATTGGCGCTCAGGGGCAGCCAGCTCCCCTCCTCTGCGGCGAGGCTTGGCTCACTCAGGCTTGCGATCAAGGCCAACGCGGCCGCAGCGAGCTTCAGCTTCATGATGCGCCTCCCAAACGACGCGTGACATTTACTCGGACAAATTCAACCGTCAACGCCGAGAACGGGCGGGGTCGACCATTCAATGTGAACGGTACCTCTGGCGCATCGCGAATTCTTTTGTCAGACATGATGAGGCAAAGATCACACGCCAGTTGAAAGCGAACGGTGGCAAACCGGGCTTGGCGCACGGTCGGCATGCGAAAGGGAGAGACGCATGAACAACAAGATGCAGCGCTCGCGCGGGTTACGGGGATCAATGGGCGTAGCTCTGGCCGCCTTAGCCCTTAGCATCGCCACGGCGGGGCCTGCAGCGGCCCAGAACGACAAGATGACGCCGATTTCAATTCCGGCGCAGCCGAATGCGATAGCGCTCGGTACGGGGCCCCTGCCCGGCGCGACGGCGCCGGAGTCCTGGCACAGCCAGTATGGCAGTGTCTTCGCCCGGAACGTCACGCAAGCGACGCTGACGCCTTTCCTGCCTGATCCTGCGAAATCCACGGGCGCGGCGGTGATCATTGCGCCGGGGGGCGGCTTCCGGACTCTGTCGATGGAGAACGAGGGCTGGGACGCCGCACGGGCCCTGGCCGACAAGGGCGTCGCCGCCTTCGTCCTCAAGTACCGCCTCAACCAGACCCCGCCGGACATGGCGGGCTTTGAGCGGTCGATGCGGGAGATGTTCTCCGGAACGGCGCAACGTCCCCGGCCTGACCCGCAGGCGGCAATGGCGGGCCTCGCGCCGCAACTGGCCGACTCCCGCGCCGCCTTCGCCCTGGTGCGCAAGCGCGCGGCTGAATGGCGGGTGGATCCGGACCGGATCGGCATGCTGGGCTTCTCGGCCGGGGCCATGCTGACCCTGACGACGACCCTGAGCGGCAGCGAGGCCAAGCCCGCCTTCATCGGACTGATCTATGGTCCGCTGTCGCCGGTGACCACCCCGGCCGACGCGCCGCCGATGTTCGTGGCGCTGGCCGCCGACGATCCTTTCTTCGCCAACAGCGGCTTTGGCCTGATCGACAGCTGGCGCGCCGCCAAGCGTCCCGCCGAGTTCCATCTGTACGAACAGGGCGGCCACGGCTTTGGCATGTACCCGAAGACCACCACCAGCACCGGCTGGTTCGACGCCTATGTGCGCTGGATCGGCATGCACGGCATGCTGAAGCCGAAGGCCTGAACCGAAGGAGCGGCCGGCGCGGTAGGGCGCCGGCCGCTGGCTACCAGACGAAGGTGCCGGCGGATCGTGCGGGCAAGGACGCCTTGAAGCGGGCATTGCCCGCAGCAATGGCGAAGTCCGCCGGGGCGGTGGACACGTTCAGCACGATCAAGATGCGTTGGCCGTCCGGGTTCTGGAACGCGACGGTCCGCAGCCCCTCGACCTTGGCCGGCGATCCGATCCGCACCGCGCCGGGCTTCACGAAGCGGCTGGCGTGGCCGAAGGCGTAGTACTCCTGGGTGCGGGTCACCGCGCCGGTTTGGCTGTCGATCGAAACCACTCCTCGGCAATCGCTGCAACCGCCCGCGTGCGGTCCGAACTTGTCGTCCAGCGCCAGGTTCCACATCAGCACGCCGCGCGCGCCGCCGCGCGTGGAGCCGATGATCAGCTGCTCGACCATCCAGGAGAAGCTGTCGTCGAACTTCGGCGCCCACTCGCCGCCCGAACACTCGGTGAAGAACACCTCCTTGTCCGGATAGGCCGCGCGCACCTTGTCCTGCGCCGAGACATCGCCGGCGTAGCAGTGCCAGGCCACGCCCGTCAGGAACGCTCGAGCCTTCGTGTCGGCCAGCACCGTCAGTGGCTGCTGGGGCTGATCCCAGTTGTGGTCCCAGTCGAGCACGCGGGTCTTGATCTTCTCGCGCTGGAACACCGGGGCCAGATGCTCGCCGAAGAACCGCGCGCGGTCCTGCGGCAGCCACCGCATGCCCGGATAGTTGTCAGGTTCGAAGTCGGGCTCGTTCTGGATGCTGAGATAGTCGGTGGGCACGCCGAGCTTGGCGGCGTCATTGACGTAACGGGCGAAGAACCGGGCGTAGACCGGATAAGCCTCGTCCTTCAGCTGGCCTTTGACCAGCGAGCCGGTGGTCTTCATCCAGGCCGGCGCGCTCCAGGGCGAGGCCATCACCTTCAAGTCGGGATTGATCTTCAGGGCCGCCCGGACAGTGGGGAAAACGTACTGCTCCGGCCGCGCCAGCGAGAAGTGCTTCAGGTCCGGATCCGGCGCGCCCTCCGGCGTGTCGTCGAGACTGTAGTGGTCCAGCGAGAAGTCGGACGCGCCGATGGTCACGCGGGTGAAGCTGAACCCCAGACCGCCCTCCCCGCGTCCGAAGAGTTCTCGCAAGAGCGCGTCGCGGTCAGCGGGCTTGAGCTTGTTCTGGATCAGCCAGGCCGAGGCGTCGGTGATGGCGGCGCCGAAGCCGACCATCGACTGATGGCGCTCGTTCGTCTCGACCGTGATCACCGGCAATCCGGCCACCGCGCCGGCGCGCGAGGCCGCTACGGGCGTCTGCGCGTTCAGCAGCTGGCGCTTGTCGCCGGTCGTCACCCAGGCGCGAAGCTTGGGCGCAGCCAGGACGGGCGAGGTCGCGGCGAGGGCCGCGACCGTCAAGGACACAAGTTGGAGGCGCATCAGGGCTTCCTCGACCACGACTTCAGCTTGGCGCTGCCGGTCAGAACCGGCTCGCCAGCGTTGCGGCCCACATACAGCGGATAGGTCCCGGCCGCGATGGTCCAGCCGGGCTTGGCGGTGTCGTAGTCAGCCAGGATGCGCGGCTCGACGGTGAGAGTAACGCGCTTGGTCTCGCCCGGCGCCAGGTCCACCTTTTGGTAGCCGGCCAGCCGCAGCATGGCCTTGCGTTGGCCGGAGGTGACATAGAGCTGCGGGGCGTCGGCGCCGGCGACCTTGCCGGTGTTGGTGACGTCGAAGCTGACCTTCAGGCCGTCGCCGTCCTCGACCTTGAGGTTCTTGTAGCCGAAGCTGGTGTACGAAAGGCCGTAGCCGAACGGATAGAGCGGCTGGCGCTTCTCCTGAGCGTACCAGCGGTAGCCGACCGCCGCACCTTCGACGTAGCGCACCGGGAAGCCCTTGATCGGACCCGCTTTCTGGCCAGCGCGGCGCGCGTCGTCGATGGCCGCCTGCTCGGCGAAGCCGGGGGCGCTGGCGCGCGGCGCCTGGTCCTCGCTCTTAGGGAAGGTCATGGCCAGACGGCCCGACGGATTGACTTCGCCGAACAGCAGACGGGCAATGGCCTGGCCGCCGCGCTGGCCCGGATACCAGGCCTGGAGCACCGCGCCGACCTTATCGAGCCAGGGCATCAGCACCGGACCGCCGGTCTCGAGCACAACGACCGCGTTCTTGTTGGCCGCCGCGACCGCGTCGATCAGCGCGTCCTGGTTGTCGGGCAGCGCAATCGACGGCGCGTCCTGGGCCTCGGTCTGCCAATGCCAGGCGAAGACGATGGCGACGTCGGCGTCCTTGGCGGCGGCCGCCGCGGCGATGGGGTCCTTGCCGTCGACATAGGTGACCTCGGCGCCGGGATTGACGGCCCTGATCGCCTCCAGCGGCGAGGACGCGTGCCAGGTGACGCGAACGAACGAGGCCGCCTCGCCGCCGTTCAGCGGGATCTCGACAGGCGCGCCCCCTACCGAGCGGACCTGCGAGGAGCCGCCGCCCGAGAGTACGCCGACATCGGCATGGGCCCCAATCAGCACGATCTTCTTGGGGGTCTTGGCCAGCGGCAGCAGCCCGCGATCGTTCTTGAGCAGCACTGAACCGCGCTCGGCGACGGCCTGGGCGACCTTGGCGTGGGCGTCATAGTCGATCGGCTGAGCGGTCGCCGGGGTCGGGTTGTCCATCAATCCCGAACTGATCACCCCGTGCAGGATGCGGCGAACCATGTCGTCGAGACGAGCCTGGCTCACCTCGCCCTTGGCCACGGCGGCCTTCAGGTCGTCACCGAAAAAGATCTGGGTGTCGAGTTCCTGACCCGACTGTTGGTCCAGTCCCGCCAGCGCGGCCTTGACCGTGCTGTGCACCGCGCCCCAGTCCGACATCACCCAGCCCGGATAGTTCCAGTCGCGCTTGAGCACCTTGTTGAGCAGGAAGTCGTTCTCGCAGGCCCAGTCGCCATTGACCTTGTTGTAGGCGCACATGACCGAGGCGGGGTTGCTCTTCTCGACCGCGATCTGAAAGGCCAGGAGGTCGCTTTCCCGCAGGTCCGCCTCGTCGATCTGGGCGTCCATCACGTGGCGTCCGGTCTCTTGGGCGTTCAGCGCGAAGTGCTTGATCGTCGAGACGATGTTGTTGGACTGCACGCCCTTGATCTGTTCGGCGACCATCTCGCCGGCCAGTAGCGGGTCCTCGCCAAGATACTCGAAATTACGGCCGGCCCACGGGTCGCGGGTCAGGTTGACGCCGCCGGCCAAGAGGACGTTGAAGGTCTTGGCGCGGGCTTCTGCGCCGATCATCGCACCGCCCTCGTAGGCCAGTTTCGGCTCGAAGGTCGAGGCCAGAGCCAGGCCGGACGGCAGGGCCGTCGCCACATCGCCCTTGCGCTGCTCCACTTGGTTGGCGACGCCGAGGCTGGCGTCGCTTTCGCGCAGAGTCGGGATCTTCAGGCGCGGAACGCCCGGCACATATCCCGCCGACGGGATCATGTCCGCCGGCGCCGGCTTGGTGTTGGGCGGGAAAAGGCCGTGCAGGTAGGTGATCTTCTCGTCGAGCGTCATCTGCTTGACGAGCGCGTCGGCCCGCACCCAAGCCGGATCGTTCGCCCGAACGTTCAGAGGCGCGCTATCTTGCGTCGGCATGACCTGCGCGCTCGCGCCCGTCAGCGGCAGAAGCGCGAGCAACGCCACGGCGGCGGTGGTCCGGCTCAGGATCCGCAACGCGGATGAAGGCTGGGCGGCGGTCGTCATGGCGGTACTCCGGATAAGCGTGGCTATGAGGTGGGAACGGGCGCGAGCGGCGGCGCCTGGCAGGCGTGCGCGACGAACTCGGCGTGGGAGGGCATGACGTTGAGGCACTTGCCGATGACGGTTTCGATGTTCCCGAGGAAGCGGGCGATTTCGTCGTCGGACTGGACGTGGACCAGAGGGTCATAGGCGCGGGGAATGACGCCCTGACCGAGGAACACCTGGATCCAGCTCTCCTCGGTGAACAGCTCGTCGTCCTCGCGGAACACGCGGCCGTTGGCGCGGAAGAGATCCATCTTCCGCTGCAGCGTCGCGGGGATCTCCATGTCGCGGCAGTAGCGCCAGAACGGGCTGTCGTCGCGTTCGGTGGCCTTGTAGTGCAGGATGATGAAGTCGCGGATCCGCTCGTATTCGAAATCGGTCTGGCGATTGAACTCGTCGATCGTCGCCTGATCGAAGCCGGCGTCCGGCAGCAGCCGCACCATGCGGATCACGGCCGACTGGATCAGGTGCAGGCTGGTCGACTCCAGCGGTTCCAGGAAGCCGCTGGCCAGGCCGATTGCGACGCAGTTCTTGTTCCAGATCTTCTTGCGCTTGCCCGTCTTGAAGCGAATGCGCAGCGGATCGGCGCGCTGGGCGCCGTCGAGGTTAGACAGCAGGACCCGCTCGGCCTCGTCGTCGTCGATATACTGGCTGGAATAGACGTGGCCGTTGCCGGTGCGGTGCTGCAGCGGGATCCGCCACTGCCAACCGGCCGAGTGCGCGGTGGAGCGCGTGTAGGGCGTGAACTGCTCCGAGCGATCGCACGGCACAGCCACGGCGCGGTCGCAGGGCAGCCAGTGCGTCCAGTCCTCGTAGCCGGTCTTGAGGGCCTGCTCGATGATCAGCCCCCGGAACCCCGAGCAGTCGACAAAGAGGTCCGCGGCGATCACCTCGCCGTCGTCCATCGTCACCGATTGCACGAAGCCGTCTTCCGCCCGCAGCGACACGTCGACGATCTTGCCTTCGCGGCGCTTGACGCCCCGCGCCTGGGCGAAGGTCGACAGGTGCTTGGCGTAGAGACCGGCGTCGAAATGGAAGGCGTGGGCGATGTGGCCGATCGGCGACTCCGCCATGTCGGGCCGAGCGCGCATGAACTTGTTGCTCAACGCCATCGCATTGTTGATCGACAGGTTGTCGAAGTCGCCCGCACGCCCCAGTTCGCGCATGCGCAGCCAATACTGGTGGCAGCGCAGCCAGCCCAGGTCCTGACCGATCACGCCAAAGCCGTGCAGATAGCTTTCGCCTTGACGCCACCAGTTCCTGAACTGGATGCCCAGCTTGAACGAACCCTGCGTCTTACGCAGGAAGTCGTCCTCATCGAGGCCAAGCAACTCATTGAATTTCTTGATGGCGGGGATGGTCGCCTCCCCTACCCCGACGGTGCCGATCTCCTCGGATTCCACGAGCACGATCTCATAGAGCCCGTGGAACAGACGCGAGCACAGCGCGGCCGTCATCCATCCGGCGGAGCCGCCGCCGGCGATCAGTATCTTCTTGAGCGGTTGCAACCACCCGCCTCCCGTTGGGTCGAAGGTCGGGATCGCCGCATGGCGATCCCGACCCGATTGGTTCGTGCCTGGCGGTCCGCGCCGCTGGGGAGAGCGGCCGGTCCTGCCTAGTGCTTAGAACCGATAGTTCACGCCGAACAGCACCTGCCGGCCGTACTTTTCGTAGGTTTCAGGCAGCGAACCGCCGCCGCTGGTCTTCGTCCCGCCGCCGTCCAGGCCGAGGCGCGTGCGATAGGGCGAATTGGTCAGGTTGTTCACCTGCAGCAGCAAACCCAGGTTTTCCATCGGCCCATCCTGGAAGGTATAGCCGATCTGGGCGTCGACCTGCTTGTCCGCCAGGATTTCGGTGAAGCCGCGCGTGGCGAACAGTTGCACCACCTCGCCCTTGAAGGCCGAACGGTAGCGCTGGCTGATGCGCGCCTGGAAGCCGCCGCGCTCGTAGTAGCCGGTCACGTTGTAGACGGTGCCCGACAGGCCCGGGATACGGACCTTCTGCTTGGGATCGGTGCTGGTGGTCGGGTTGAGGTTCGACTTGGTCAGCGACAGGCTGCCCTGCATGCCGAAGCCCTTCAACAGGTCGGCGAACTGACCAAGATCGACTGCGCCGCTGAACTCGAGACCCTTGACCACGCCGCCGTTGCCGTTGGCCGGCAGGGTGATCTGGCCGATGGGGCTGATGGTGATGCCGGGGGGAATCGCGGTCGCCGTCGTCGGCAGCGGAATGCCGGTGAAGTCGAACTTGCCGGTCTGCGAATAGATGTAGGTGTCGAGCTTCTTGTAGAAGCCGGCCACCGACACATAGGTCGCGGGGCTGACGTACCACTCGTAGGCAAGGTCGGCCGCCTTGGCCATCCAAGGCTTCAGCTTGGGATTGCCGCCGCTGGCCGACCACGGATTGACGGTCGTACCGGGCGCGCAGGGCTGACCCGAGCACACCAGCGAGTTGAAGCCGGGCGTCACGTTGGCGCGCAGGTCATCCATGCGCGGGCGCGCCATGGTCTTGGACAGCGCGAAACGGATGCGATGACCACCACCCAGGTCGTAGATCAGGTTCAGGCTCGGCAGGACGTCGGTGTAGTCGTCCGTCGAATTGATCTTGGTCGGGGTGATCGGCTTGCCCGGTTCGGTGCCGTTGATGACCACGCCAGCCGAGGCCTGCTCCTGCTTGACCACCTGGACGCCGAGGTTGCCGCGCAGGTCTCCGGTCTGGAAGTTGGCGCGGGCGAAGAAGGTCGTGACCTTCTCAGTGATGTCCCACGTCTTGTCATAATAGTTGGCGTCGAGGATCGGCGCCCAGTTGTAGTACTTGCGCCAGACGTCGCCGATCTTGACGCTCAGCACGCCGCCGAAGCCGGCGAAGCCCAGTTGGGTGGGATCAACCAGGTCGCCCGCGTCGACATAGACCTGCTGGCGGCCGTTCTTCAGGAACAGGTCGTTGTCCGAGACGGTCTTGCCCTTGTCGCGCTTGGTGTAGTTCACGCCCGCGCTGACCTGGGTGATGAAGCCGTCCAGCTCGTGCTCAAGGCGCACGTCGATCGTCGTGACGTCTTCCTTCACGTGCGGGAAGCGGATCGCGCCGTCATGGCCCCAGCCGCCCCAGGGCGCGCGGTCGCCCAGCGTGACCTTGCTGGCGTCGGCGTAGTTGAAGCCTTCGTCGTATTGAGAGAAGCCGTCGTCGGCGACTTGGAAGCCAATCTTGTCGAAGACCCGGCCGATGTCCGGCGTGGCCGGGGTCACGCCGCCGACGCCGCGGCCATAGCCCGCATACGTCTCCATGATCTGCTCTTTCCGCTTGTTGGAAGAGTAGGACAGATCGGCGACCAGCTTGGTGCGCTCGGAGAGCTGAAACTCGTTGTTCAGACCGGCCGCGAACAGCTGGTCCATGCGGGTGTTGTAGTCGTTGCGCAGCTGCGGAACGGCGTTGTTGAGCACACCGCTGCGGGCGAATTGCGAACCGCCCAGCTCGTCAGTCTTCACATTGGTGAAGGTCGCGTTGTCGGCCCAACCGTTCGAGAACCACTGCGCTCCGCGCGTGGTCTCTTTCTGGCGGAAGGTCGAGTAGTAGAGATCCAGGGTGGAGTGGATCTGGTCGTTGGGCTGGTACTCAAAAATGCCGATAACGGCGTCGCGCTTGTTGAGGCGCGAGGTCGCGAAAAGCTCCTGACCGTTCAGCATCAGCGCCTTGTCGGCGCTGTCGGGCGACACCGCGAAGTCGAAGGTCTCGTAGCCGTAGGCCTTGTAGTGTTTGACCTGCGACGGCGAGTCCAGATGGGCATAACCCAGCGCGACGCCAAACGTGCCGTCGGCGAACTGGTTGATATAGCTGGCGCTGTAGCGGCCGCCCCAGTTGCTGACGTCGTCGTTCAGCTTCTTGCCAGCGGTCTTCTCGCCCCGAATGTTGACGGCGACGGCGCGCTTGCCGAACTCCAGCGGGCGCACGGTCCGCAGGTCGGCGGTGCCCGACAGGCCCATACCCGAGACTTGAGCGTCCGGGGTCTTGTAGATCACGACGCTGGACAGCAGTTCCGAGGGATATTGGTCGAACTCGACCGCGCGGTTGTCGCCGGAGCTGGCCTGCTGACGGCCGTTTAGCAACGTGGTCGTGAAGTCCGGGGCAAGGCCACGGATCGAGATCACTTGGGCGCGGCCATTGACCCGTTGGGCGGCCAGGCCGGGAAGACGCGCGATCGACTCGCCGATCGACACGTCCGGCAGCTTGCCGATGTCCTCGGCCGAGACGGCCTCGACGATCGAGGTCTCGTTCTTCTTGATGTTGATCGAGTTCTGGATGCCGGCCTTGATGCCGGTCACCACGATGGCTTCGACGGTGTCGTCTTCGGCCTTAGGCGTCTGAGCGGTCGACTGCGCCCACGCTGCGCCAGGGCCGGCGAGCGCCAGGGCCATCGCAGCCATCGAGGCCGTGGCGTAGAATCGGTTGTTGGACGGACGCGCGCCGCGTGTCGTGCGGTTTCGCATAGGCTCTCCCCTCTGAATTCGCCTTGCCGCGGCGAGATATCGTTCTTGTTGTCACGTCATCGAGCGCAAACCGCTCAATGGAAGCGCTTCCAATAACACTCAAGCCGACAACGTTGTCAAGATCGCTGGCTTGGCAAGGTTACACGACGGCGGTCGTCTGGCGCGAGATGACGGCGTGTTCGAGTTCCTCGAAGACGGGCGTCGCCGACACATTCGCTCCCGTAAGTCGAGCGACTAGCAATTCCACGGCGCGCTGCCCCAGAACCTTGACCGGTTGGTGGACCGTGGTGAGGGGCGGCCAGACGATCGCAGCGACCGGCGCGTCGTCGAAGCCGGTGATCGACAGATCCTGAGGGATGTTCAAGCCGCGAGCATGGGCGGCGGAAAGCACGCCGGCCGCCATGTCGTCATTGGCGCAGACCAGCGCGGTCGGCTTTAGCGGATGATCGAGCAGTTGCGGCGCCAGATGGACACCGGCGCGGAACGTGAAGTCTCCGCGCCGAACCACGCAATCGCCTTCCCCCAGCCCCTGCTCGGCCAGCGCCCGCTGGAAACCACGAAGACGGCGATCCGCCGAGAGGTGGCCCTCAAGGCCGGCGATGAAGCCGAATCGGCGGTGCCCCAGACGCAGGAGTTCCCGCGTGACGTCGTAACCGCCAGCCTCGTCGTCGACGCCGACGGCGTCGGTCTTGCCACGCCCGGGCCCGCCGGGCGAGACGGTCACGACCTTACAGCCCTGCGCCAGAGCGGCCTCGATCAAGGCCACGTCATCGCTGTAGGGCGGCGACAGGATCAGGCCCTCGCAGCGCTGGGTCTGGATCAGGTCGAGCACCCGCTTCTGCCGGTCCGGCGTTTGCTGGGGAACATTCTGAACCAACACCTGATAGCCCAGCGCCAGACAGGCCCGTAGCGCTCCCAGTTCGAGCGCGGATTCGTAGTAGGAGTTCGGTTCGTTCTCGGGGTCGGAGGCGAAGACGAAGGCCAACAGCCGGCTGGCGCCTCCGGCCAGGCTACGCGCTTGCGGATTGACCTTGTAGTCCAGCGCCTCGACCGCCTGCATCACGCGCGCGCGGACCTCGTCGCGCACATTGGGACCGCCGTTCAGCACCCGCGAGACCGTCACGCGCGCCACCCCCGATAGGCGGGCGACATCGTCGATGGTGGGTCTCTTGGTCGTCAATGGGCTCCCCTTTCGCGCGTCGGGAAGATGATCAGGAAAGCAGAGCAAAACAAGCCGCTCAACGGCGACGCGATCTCCGCGCTCGATCGGACCGACCAATGGAAGAATATTGGCATGACCAATAATTGACATGTTACGCCATTGGCCAGATATCTTTTGTGCGCACGGTGCGTCGTGACGCCCGCTCTGGAGGGACCGCCATGAAGACCGCCTGGCTTGCCGCCTTGACCCTGTCGTTGGCCGCGTCAGCCGCCGAAGCCGCCGACTACGCCATTCTGGGGCCGTCGTTCGGTCGCGCCACCGTGGCCGCAACAACGAGAGATCCCGTCATCGCTCGCGCGACCGAGGCGCTGGATCGCCCGCCCGGCGCGCTTCCTCGCCTGCACACCGAAGGCACCCTGCCCGGCCACGGCATCCGGGACATCAGCATCAAGGCCAAGCAGGACCAGCCGATCGTGCTGAATCTGGCGATCGCCTGGCGGCTGACCGGCGACCGGCGCTTTCTCGACGCCACCAGCCGCTATTTGGAAGCCTGGGCCGACATCTATCAGATGTCGTTCAATCCGATCGACGAGACGGGCTTTGACGCCCTGGTCCTTGCCTACGATCTGACGGAGAACGACTTGGCCGACCCGGTTCGCGCCAAGCTGGACCGGTTCTGGCGCGCGATGGCGACCGGCTATCTCGACGCCATGGACGCTGGGCCACGCAACGCCGAAACCAACTGGCAGAGCCACCGTATCAAGCTCGCGACCCTGAGCGCCTTCCAGACCGGCGACGCGGCGATCATCGATCGTGCGCGCGCGGCGTTTCGCAAGCAGGTAGCCGTCAATCTTTATGCCGACGGATCGATGTTCGATTTCCACGACCGCGACGCCCTGCATTACGTCACCTACAATCTCGACCCGCTGATGGTGGCGGCGTTGGCCGCGCAGGCGCATGGCGAAGACTGGTACGCCTGGACCAGCCCCAAGGGAGCCAGCTTGCCGCGATCGCTGGACTGGCTGTCGGCCTATGCGCGTGGCGAGAAGACCCATATCGAGTTCGCCAGGTCCAAGATCCAGTTCGACCGCGACCGCGCCGCCTCGGGCCAGAAGGAATACGCGCCGCATCCGTGGGACGTCGCCAACGCTGTGGGCACGTACAGCCTTGCCAGCTTGCTGGACGCGCGCTTCCTGCCCCTGCGCGACGACCTGGTCCGCAAGTCCCGCAAGTCGCCGCCCCTCTGGACCGAGATCCTGCGGGCCTCGAGCACGGCGGCGCGCTGACCGCCGTCGGTTGACCGCCTTCCTCGGGTTTGGCCCTATGGGTGCGGAGGACGTGATGACTCGTGCCAAGCGTATCCTGACCTGGACGGCCGGCGGCCTCGCCGGCGCCGCCCTGGTCGCGGCCTATCTGGCATCGCCGCTGTTCGCCCTCAACAGCCTGAACGCGGCGGCGAAGGCGGGAGACCGGGCCAGGCTGGAGCGTCTGGTCGACTTTCCGGCGGTTCGCGACAGCCTGAAGGCGCAACTCAAGGACGCAATGGCCCAGTCCGTCGCCGAAGACCCCGAGCTTCGGGACAATCCCTTCTCCACGTTCGGGCAGATCCTTCTGGTCGGCGTCATCGACAAGGCCGTCGACGCCTACGCCACGCCGGAGGCCATCTCCCATATGGTGGCGGCCCGCCGCGCTCCATCGCGGATTTCACCTGCCCAGCCAAGCGCGCCGGTCGAAACCGCCAAGCCGAGACCAAAGTCGGAAACCGAACTCCATTACAGCTACCAGAACCTGGATCGCTTCAGGGCGACCTATCGCGACAAGGCCAAGCCGAACGAGCCCGGATTTGGCCTCACCCTGGCCCGTCAGGGTCTGTTCCGCTGGAAGCTGGTCCAGATCGATATCGCGCCCGCGCCCTAAGCCCGCAGGCCGGCGATGCGGGCCAGGGCGGCGGTATCGAACGCGGTTTCCAGGACCCCGGCGATCTCGTCGAGCGCCTGATCTACGCGAACGGCTTGGTCCAGCCTGTCTGAAGCCGCGCCCAACTCTGCCAGCAGAGCGGCTCTCGCCTCGCCCTGATCGAATAGACCATGCACATAGCAGCCGCTGACACGGCCGTCGGCCGAGACGGCGCCGTCGGACGTCCCGTCGTCGAACCGCAGGAAAGGGCGCGTCGAGACCGTTGTGCGCCCGACATGCATTTCATAGCCGGCGAAACGCGCGCCGCCCGCCAGCCGCCCCGTCACCGGGCGGAGAGTCTTGTCCCCGGTCATCACCGTCTCGACGCCCAGGAGGCCAAGGCCCTCGGCGGCGCCCGGAACGCCCTCGACGCCGTCGGGATCCGAGATCCGCGCGCCCAGCATCTGATAGCCGCCGCAGACCCCAAGGACCCGGCCGCCGCGACGCAGATGGGCGCGAAGATCGATGTCCCAACCCTGGGCGCGCAGGAACGCCATGTCCGACAGGGTTGACTTGGTCCCTGGCACGATCACCAGATCCGCGTCACCCGGCAGAGCCGCGCCCGGCGGTATGAAGCTGAAATCGACCGAGGGCTCGTGCCGCAGCGCGTCAAACTCATCGAAATTGGCGATCCTCGAGAGCATCGGGACAACGATACGGATTTTCCCCCGCCGCTCCGTCACGTCCTCGCCGAGCACGATCGCATCCTCGGCCGGCAACCGTCGCGCCGCCGCCAACCATGGAGCCATGCCAAGGTCGGCCCAGCCGGTCCGCTCCACGATCGCCCGACGACCATCGTCGAACAGCGCTGGGTCGCCGCGGAACTTGTTGATCAGAAAGCCTCGCACCATCGCTCGATCCTCAGGATCGAGCACCGCGTGCGCCCCGACCAGGGCGGCGATGACGTGGCCCCGGTCGATGTCACCGACGAGGACGACGGGCACGTCGGCGGGGCGGGCGAAGCCCATGTTGGCGATGTCGCCGACCCGCAGATTAATCTCGGCCGGACTGCCGGCGCCCTCGACGATGACCAGGTCGCTTTGGCTTTCCAGCCTGCGGAAGCTCTCCAGCACAGTGGGTAAAAGGCTCGCCTTGTGGTCCTGATAGCCACGCGCCGCCCATTCCCCGGCGATCCGCCCACGTACGATCACCTGCGCGCCGACATCGCTCTGCGGCTTGAGCAGCACGGGGTTCATGTCGACCGTCGGCGGCGTTCGGCAGGCGATCGCCTGCAAGGCCTGAGCGCGGCCGATCTCGCCGCCGTCGGCGGTGACGGCGGCGTTGTTCGACATGTTTTGCGGCTTGAAGGGGCGCACGGCGAGACCACGATTGGCGAACACCCGGCACAAGCCGGCGACCAGCACCGACTTTCCGACATCCGAGCCGCAGCCCTGGATCATCAAAGCGGCCATGCGCTGCTCTCCCCAAGCGAAGATGGCCAGGGCGAGGGACATAGCCCCCGCCCCTGCCCCTATTTAGAAGCGCGCCCGCAGACCCAGGAACGCACCACGGCCCGGCGTGCCGTAATTCAGGATGGTCTGATAGTCCTTGTCCAAGGCGTTCTCGACCCGACCATAGACCTCGAAGGTCTCGTTGATCGGATAGGACGCCCGCAGATCGACGGTCGCGTAGTCCGAGACCGGAACGGTGTTGGCCTCGTTGTTGTAGGTCTTGCCCACATAGCGGACCGCCACCGTCGTCGACAGGCCGACGGGCCAGAGATAGGTCGCCGACAGGTTGGCGAGGTCCTTGGGACGACGCGACAGCTGCTTACCGTCATTGGCCCCCGCCGCCAGTTCGGCCTGGGTGTAGGTGTAGTTGCCCGTGATCGTCAGGCCCGCGAGCGGCCGCGCTTCGGCGATCAGCTCCAGGCCTTGGGCCTTGGTCTTCTGCAGATTGCGGTAGTAGCCGAACCGGAAGACGCCGCCCGGCGCGCACATTGTGTCGGTCGCGCCGAACGAGCACGAGAAGAAGCGGATCTCGTTGTCGGCTTCGCGGTGGAAGACCGTCGCCGAGGCGCGGACCTTGCCTTCGAACAAGCGCTGCTCGAGCCCTGCTTCCCAGCTATCGAACTCTTCGGGCGAGAGCGCGGCATTGCCGTACTCGCTGAACAGCTCATAGAGGCCGGGCGCGCGGAAGCCTTGGCTGTAGCCGGCGCGAAGCACCGTCGCGTTGTCATTCAGGGCCCAGGCCGCGCCGACCTGGCCCAGCGTGTGGGCGCCGTAGGCGTCGTGGTCCTCGTAGCGCAGACCGCCGGTCAACGTCAGGCCCGGCGCGATCTCGGCCTGCAGCTGGCCATACAGGCTGTCAGCGCTGATCTTGCCGCTGCGGAACGCCACGTTCGGATTGGCGACCGACGGCGAGCGGGTGCGCATGCGCGAGCGCTCGCTCTCGGCGCCGAAGGTGGCGGTCCAGGTCTCGGTGATCGCGAAGACGCCCTGATACTCCCAGCGCTTGTTCTTGCCGGCGGCGTCGAAAGTCATCGGCACGACGGCGCGGGCGGGGTTGTAGTTCTGGCGGTCGGTGTCGGTGTAGGCGAAGCCGAAGCGATTGTTCCAGCGCCCGTCCAGCAGGGCGGCGTTCAGGCCCTGATAGACCACCAGCTCCTTGGTGCGGCCGAACTCGGGGCTGTCGGTGTTAAAGCCGTCGAAGTCGTTCTTGCCGCGTGAATAGACCGCGCGGGTCTCGACCGAGACCGCGTCGCTCAGTTTCACCCGCAGGCGGCCCGAGGCGCCGGCGTTCTGATAGCCATCCTTCTCCTGGCCCAGCTTGTACGAGGAGAAGCCGTCGGTCGTGTAGTAGCCGCCCGCGACACGCCAGGTGACCTTGTCAGACGCGCCGCCGACGGCGCCGCGCAGGTAGCCGGTCTTGCGCGCGCCGGCCTCGGCCGACAGCGAGCTCGTGAACGGCGTGGTCGGCTCGGCGGTGACAATGTTGACGACGCCGCCGATCGCCTGGCTGCCCCACAGGGTCGATTGAGCGCCGCGCAGCACTTCGATGCGCGAGATGTCGCCGACCAGCAGGTTGCCGCTGTTGAAGCCGCCTTGCGTGGACGAGGGGTCATTGAGCTTGACGCCGTCGATCAGCACGACCGTGTGATGGCTCTCGGCACCGCGAATATAGAGGCTGGTCGCATTGCCGACACCACCATTGCGCGCGAAGGTCACGCTGGGCGTCTGGGCCAGCAACTCGGTGACCGAGATCGCCTGACTGGCCTGGATCACCGGCTGGGTCAGGACCGTCACCGAGGCTCCGACTTTCTCGATCGGTTGGGCGGTGCGGGTGGCGGTGACCACCAGCTCGGCGACGCCGTTGGCGCCGGTCGCGCCAGCGACATCGGCCTCAGGGGCTTTCTGGTCGTCGGCGAAGGCGGGCGCGGCGAGCAGCGCGGTGGCCAGGGCGGTGGAGCTCAAAAGGGCTCGGATCATGTTCAGTCTTCCCGTTATGAACGACCCACGCGACATCCCGAACGCTCGCGAAGACGCGGACGCTCAGGCCGCCGCGCGGCCTGTTGACTGTCGTTTCTCGGGAGATCCCGTTCGTTCGGCGCACCCCGGCCGAGCGATGAACGACTGCGCCGGGCAGGTCTCCTGGCTCACGGGTCAATGCTTCTGGGCGTCGCCTTCCCAGGCCTTGGGGGCCCAGTGGCATGTGACGCGAAGCTCGCCGCTTACAGTTGCGGGGGCAGCCGAGGTCTTGAACCTCGTTCCCTATTCATCCTCTCGCGAGGAACCTGACGCGTCGCCAGAGCTACATGCTGCACCGCACACGGTCAATGTGGAGCTTGGGTGACCCTCCGTGCGGGTTGGAGGGAACCCCGTTCGGCGTAGGGCTGAAGGCCGGGTTCGGGGCTTCTGCGCCCCATACTTGCCCCCTCCGCGCCTTCGGCGCTCCTGCCCCAGAGGGGGAAGAAGGGGCGCAAACCTCTCGCCCCCTGTGGGGGCGGACGACCGCGAAGCGGTCAGGTTGGGGGCCTGCGGTCTGTCCGATTTCCCGTCCTCTCCGACCGCTGGGGCTCTCGGAAACGGGAGCGCCTGGGTCCCGGTAAGGCCTCAACAGAGCCGCCTGCCGGGACGCTGGCGGATAACGGCTGCGCGGAGCGTTGCGGCTGCGTCGAAACGGTAAAAACACAAACTTCTCCGGACGGATGTCCGGCGCTCCGCAGCCCTTTCCAGACCTTCAGCGGCGCGCCGCGTGAAGCGGCGGCGCCGTGCTCCATATCGAGGAACAGGCTAGCGCTTGCCGGATATTCCTCGCACACTCGTTTGAAAGCGCGATCAACGGCGCGGGGAGAAGCAAGAGTATGTCCGAGGCCCAGTCTCCTCAGAAGGCGTCATCCTGGACGCTGGCCGCGTTCGCCGCGCCCTGCATTCCGGTCGCGGCCATGGGCCTGCCGCTCGTGGTCTATCTGCCCGAGTACTACATCAACTCCCTGGGCCTTTCGCTGACCGTCGTGGGTTCGGCGTTCCTGATCGTCAAGCTCATCGACATCCTGTTCGACCCCCTATTCGGCGGGCTGCTGGACCGGACCCGCATGCGGATGGGCCGATTCCGTCCGTGGATGCTGATCGGCGCGCCGATTCTGACCGCAGGCTGCTATGCGCTTTTCATGGCGGAACCGGGCGTCGGCTCGCTCTATCTCTGGTTCTGGCTGTCGGTGCTTTACGCCGGCTACTCGATCGTCGTGCTGTCCCAAACGGCCTGGGGCGCGGTGCTGTCCAGCGACTATCAGCAACGCTCGCGCATCTACGGCTGGTGGCAGGGCGCCAATGTCGTCGGGATGATCCTGGTGCTGTGCCTGCCGCCCTTCATCACCGGCGTGCTCAAGGGCGACCACATCGACAGCATCCGCGCCATGGGGTGGTTCATCGTCATCCTGTTGCCGATCACGGTGCTGCTGGCCGTCGCCACGGTGAAAGAGCCGCAGGCCCCGCCCCAGCACGGCAAGACCGGCCTGGCGCAATACTGGCGACTGCTCATGCGCCCGTCGGTGCAGCGCCTGCTATTCGCCGACCTGCTGATGGGGCTGGCCCCCGGCATCGCCGGCACGCTGTTCCTGTTCTTCTTCGAGCGGATCAAGGGCTTCGACAAGACCCAGGCCGGCGTACTGCTGCTGGTCTATTTCCTGGCCGCCCTGGCCGGCGCGCCGCTTTGGCCGTTTCTGGCCAAGAAGCTGGGCAAGCACAAGGCGCTGGTCGTCGCAGCGGTTGTCTACGCCTTCGTCCAGGTCGCCACGGTGTTTATGCCCGCCGGAAGCTCCGTGATGGGGATGTTGCTGCTGGTGTTGGCCGGCCTGCCGTATTCCGCGGCGCCGGTGCTGGTGCGCTCGATGATGGCCGACATCGGCGACGAGGAGCGCCTGGAGAGCGGCGTCGACAAGACCGGCCTGCTCTACGCCATCGTCACCGGTACGGTGAAACTGGGCTACGCCCTGGCGGTGGCGGTGTTCATCGCCCTGGGCTGGATGGGCTTTGACCCCAAGGTGTCCACGCCCGAAGGCGATGCGGCCTTGATCGGCATGTACGCGATCGCGCCGGCCGTGCTGGGACTGGTGGTCGCCGCCATCATGATGCGCTATCCGCTGGATGCGACCCGCCTCGCCGAGATCCAGCGCCAGCTTGCGGCGCGGGACGCGGCGGCGGCGGACGCTTCCAAGTCCCCAGCCCCCTCGGATCCGCATGTCCCCTCAAACGCCGCCCTTGGCCCCGCCGAGTGACGACCAGCACCCGCTGTTCGCCCTGATCGAAATCATGGCGAAGCTGCGCGATCCGAATGGCGGCTGCCCCTGGGACCTGGAGCAGACCTTCGCGACGATTGCGCCCTATACGGTCGAGGAAGCCTATGAGGTCGCCGACGCCATCGAACGCGGCGACCTGTCGGACCTGAAGGAAGAGCTGGGCGACCTTCTGTTGCAGGTCGTTTTCCACTCCCGCATGGCGCAGGAGCAAGGGGCGTTCGACATCACGGACGTGGCGCGCGCCATCTCTGACAAGATGATCCGCCGCCACCCGCATGTCTTCGGCGACCACGCCTACGAAGACCTCTCCGCGCAGGTCGCGGGCTGGGAACAGCTGAAGGCGCAGGAGCGCCAGGCGAAGGCCAAGACGGGCGTGCTTGATGACGTGCCGACCGGCCTGCCCGCCCTCACCCGCGCGGTGAAACTGACCAAGCGCGCCGCCCGCGTCGGCTTTGACTGGCCGACCGCCAACGAGGTGCTCGACAAGCTGCGGGAGGAGACCGACGAGATCGCGGTCGAGATCGAAGCCGGCGACCTGGCCAAGGCGCGCGAGGAACTGGGCGACATCCTGTTCGTCTGCGCCAACCTGGCCCGTAAACTGGATGTTGACCCTGAAGACGCCCTGCGGGCCACCAACGCCAAGTTCACGCGCCGCTTCGGCTTCGTCGAGACTGAACTGGCCAAGCGCGGCAAGACGCCCGACCAGTCCGATCTCGCAGAGATGGACGCGCTTTGGAACGACGCGAAAGCGGCGGAGAAAGAGCGCTGATGGCGCGGATCGCCATCAGTTCGGACCACGCCGGCCTTGAGCTAAAGGCGAGGCTGGCGACGTGGCTTGAGGCCGGTGGCCATGAGGTGACCGACCTCGGGGGGCGCGAGGGCGAGCAAGGCGACTATCCAGACTACGGCTATGGTCTGGCCGAGCACATCGCCGGCGGACGATCAGAATATGGCGTCGCGCTTTGCGGTTCGGGCATCGGCATCTCGATCGCCGTCAACCGGCATCCCGGATGCCGATGCGCCTTGGTCAGCGACCCAGCCGCCGCGCGCCTGAGTCGCGAGCACAACGACGCCAACGTCATCGCTATGGGGGCGCGCCTTGTCGAAATCGACATGGCCAAGGCTTGCCTAGAAGCGTTTCTAGCGACCGATTTCGCGCGTGGTCGTCACGCCCCGAGGGTCGAGAAACTCGGAGTCCCGCCTGCCGCTACAACGACTGAACAGCAGCGCTGACCTGCGCGCCTGGAAACTGGCGCTCGAACCGTCCCAGGGCTTGGGCGTCGAGGCGGGCGACCAAGGTCACCTCCCCGCCCGGGCCGTCATAGCGGCTCAGCACGCGGCCGTTACGATAGATCCAGGCCAGGGCCTGGCCGTCCTGCGCGGCCAGACTCACCTCCACCGGCGGCGAGTCATCGATGAGGCCGGCGATGCGGCGCAGCAAGGCTTCGCAGCCCTCGCCCGTGACCGCCGAAACCGCCGAGGCGTCGTTGCGTCGCGCCTGCCCCTCGACGATGTCGCGATCGTCCTCCGAGAGCAGATCGACCTTGTTCCAGACCTCGACGACGGTCTTGCCCTCGTCGAGCGTGACGCCCAGTTCGGATAACACCGTCTCGACATCGCGAGCCTGGGCCTCGCTATCGGGATTGGCGACGTCGCGGACGTGCAGCACGACGTCGGCCTCCTGCACCTCCTCGAGGGTGGCGCGGAAGGCCTCGACCAGCTCGTGCGGCAGGTCGGAGATAAAGCCCACCGTGTCGGACATGATCGCCGGGCGACCGTCCGGCAGCTTCACGGTGCGAAGCGTGGGATCCAGCGTGGCGAACAGCATGTCCTTGGCCAGAACCTCGGCCTCGGTGAGGCGATTGAAAAGCGTGGACTTGCCCGCGTTCGTGTAGCCGACCAGAGCGACGGTCGGGTACGGAACCTTCTTGCGGGCGCTGCGGTGAAGCGTGCGCGTCCGACGAACCTCATCGAGCTCCTTCTTGAGCTTGACGATCGTGCCGGCGATCAGGCGGCGGTCGATTTCGATCTGAGTTTCGCCCGGGCCGCCGGTCGAGCCGGTGCCACCACGCTGGCGCTCCAGGTGGGTCCAGGTCCGCACGAGGCGGGAGCGCTCGTACTCAAGCCTGGCCAATTCGACCTGCAGGCGACCTTCGCGGGTCCGGGCGCGGCGGGCGAAGATTTCGAGGATAAGGCCCGTGCGGTCGACGACCTTGACCTCCAGCGCTTTCTCAAGATTGCGCTGCTGGATGGGGGTGAGCTGGTCGTCGAAGACCGCTACGTCGATGTGCTCGACCTCGCAGATCGCGGCGAATTCCTCGACCTTGCCCTTGCCGAACAAGGTGGCGGGCGTGACGACGCGCAGAGGCGCAATCAGCGCCTCCACGACGTCGAGGTCGAGCGCTACAGCGAGACCCACGGCCTCCTCGAGCCGGGCGTTGGGATCCCGGGCTTCGAGGGCGGCCTGGCCGCGCAAAGGGCGCACGGGATGGATCACGAGCGCCTTCAGGACCGGCGCGGCGTGGTCAATCGACTTGGAACTGGATTTGGACAAACGGCTCTAGGGTCAGTCGTCGGCGTCCGCGCTCGGCTCGTAGAGCTGAACAGGCTGAGCCGGCATGATGGTGGAAATGGCGTGCTTGTAGACCAGTTGCGATTGGCCATCGCGGCGCAGCAGGACACAGAAATTGTCGAACCAGCTGACCACGCCCTGAAGCTTGACGCCGTTGACGAGGAAGATGGTGAGCGGCGTCTTCGACTTGCGGACGCTGTTCAGGAAGGTGTCCTGAAGATTCTGCTTCTTCTCGGCGGACATACGGGGGTTCCCCTCTCGTTTTTCTCGGAGGGCCACACGCCCCCCACACAAACTAGGTCATGCTAGATGATTTTTCGCCGAAAGCGACACGCCGGCAGCGAAAAATTCCACCCAACCTTGCGACCGAAAGCCGCCCGGTCCGAAATCTCATCGAACTCAGACCACCTTCTGACGCGCGCGCTCGATATAGAGAGCCCGAAGGCGTTTCGCCACCGGACCCGGCTTTCCGTCACCCAGTTTCACCCCGTCGATCTGCACGATGGGCGTCACCAGTGAGCCGGCGCCGGTGATAAAGGCCTCTTTCGCGGCCTGAGCCTCCGCGATGGTGAAGGGCTTTTCGTTCACCGTCATGCCGCTCTCGCGGATCACATCCAAAAGCGTGAAGCGCGTGACGCCGCGCAGGATGTTGGCGTTGGTGTCCCGGGTGCGAAGCGCCCCCTCGGCGTCTATGATCCACGCGTTCGAGGACGCGCCCTCCGTGACGAGACCCATATCGTCGACAAACCAGGCTTCGATCGCGCCCCGTTCGCGCGCCGCCTGCTTGGCTAGGGCGTTCGGCAGCAGACCAATCGACTTGATATCGCAGCGCCCCCAACGGTTCTCGGGGACAGAAATGACCGATGCGCCCAGCGCCGCCTTGGCTTCGGTCGCCGCCCGGTCAATCGACTTCGCGGTCACGACAACGGACGGAAGCACGGCGGGGTTCGGGAACGCGTGATCACGTCGGGCCACGCCGCGGGTGACTTGAAGGTAGCAGAGACCATCGCGCACCTTATTGCGGCGCACAGCCTCCCGCAGCACCATCGTCAGCGCGGCTTCCGTCATTGGATGAGCGATGCGTAACTCATCCAGGCTGCGCCACAGGCGCGCGAAATGCCCCTCCGCATCGGCCAACTTGCCGTCGAACACGGCCCAGACCTCGTAGACGCCGTCGGCAAGCTGATAGCCACGATCCTCGATATGCACCGCGGCCTCGCCGTGACGAACGAAGCGGCCGTTCACATAGGCAAAACGCGACATCTACTCTTCCTCTTCGCCACGAGCGCCGGAGACCCCCAGCGACTTCAGCTTGCGGTGCAGCGCTGAGCGCTCCATGCCGATGAAGTTGGCGGTCCGCGAGATATTGCCGCCGAAGCGCAGGATCTGAGCATTCAGATACTCTCGCTCGAACAGCTCCCGCGCCTCCCGCAGCGGCAGGGCGATAATGCGCTCGGCGCCGATCGCGCCGGCGTTGCCGGCGCTGGGTTGCTCGGTTCCCGACAGCATCTCGGCGGTGATCACGTCCCCCGGCTCTCCGGACGCCAGGATCAGCATACGTTCGACATTGTTCCGAAGCTGGCGAACATTACCCGGCCAAGCCTGCACCTGCAGCGTGGCCAAGGCGTCTTCGCCCAGCCGTCGACGGGGCAAGCCCGTGGCCTCGCTGATGCGCTCGACGAAGTAGTTGATCAGCTCTGGAATGTCCTCGCGGCGCTCGGCAAGTCCGGGCACACGCACCGGCACCACGTTCAAGCGATGGAACAAGTCCTCGCGGAAACGACCCGCAGCGATCTCGTCCCGCAGATCGCGTGAACTGGACGAGATCACGCGCACATCCACCTGCACGTCGTTGTCGCCGCCCACGCGGCGGAACCGCTGCTCGACCAGCACCCGGAGAATTCGCCCCTGCGTCTCCCGGGGCATGTCTGCGACTTCGTCCAGATAGAGCGTCCCGCCGTGCGCACGCTCGAAAACGCCGATCTTGCGTGGACGACCGCCTTCGCCTTCTTCGCCGAAGAGCTCCACATCGAGGCGCTCCGGCGCCATGCCGGCCGCGCTGACGGCGACGAACTCCTGGCGGGCGCGAGCGCTGGCGCCGTGGATGAGCCGCGCGACGAGCTCCTTGCCCGAGCCCGGCGGACCCGAGACCAGCACCCGGCTGTTGGCCGGCGCGACCTTCAGGATCAGCTGGCGCAAGGCCTGAGCGGGCGCGGATTTGCCGATCAGACCGTCTGGCGCGAGCGTTTGCGTCCGCAGGCGCCGGTTCTCTCGACGGAGGCCGGCGGCTTCCAGGGCGCGCTCGACAACCAGCAACAGGCGATCCGACTTGAACGGCTTTTCCAGGAACTCGTAGGCGCCACGCTTGATGGCGCTGACGGCGGTCTCGATATTGCCGTGCCCCGAAATCATGATGACTGGCAGATCAGCGTCCAGCGCCTTGACCATGTCGAGCAACTCCAGCCCGTCCATGCCCCCGCCCTGCATCCAGATATCCAGGACCAGGAGCGCAGGCTTGCGCGCCCGGATCGCGGCGAGGGCTTGGTCGGAGTCGGCGGCGGTACGAACAGCGTAGCCTTCGTCCTCGAGAATCCCGGCCACCAGTTCACGGATGTCGGCTTCGTCATCCACGACAAGAACGTCGGCGCTCATATCATCTCCTCAACGCCACTCTGGGCCGCGACGAGCAGGCGCGCGGTCGTTGGAAACTTCATGATCACGCGTGCGCCAGGCGGCTCGCGCGCATCGACGAGGGCCAGGCTACCGCCGTGGTCCTCCATGATCCGCTTGACGATGGCCAGGCCGAGGCCCGTGCCTTTCTCGCGCGTCGTCACATAGGGCTCGGTCAAGCGATCCCGATCCTTGGCGGGCAGGCCCACACCGTTGTCCTCAATGCTCACGCAGAGGTCGTCGGCGCCGCAGACCAGCGTCGCAGTGATGCGCCCTCGAAGCGCCGGCTCAGTCGAACGACGCGCGCCCACCGCCTCGCCGGCGTTCTTCAGGATGTTTGTCAGGGCCTGCCCGACCATCCGGGTATCGCAGGTTATCCAGACGTCCGCATCCCCGGCTTCCTCCAGGGTCACCTCGATCTCGGCGTCCTGGAACCGCTGAGCAAACACGGCCTGGCGAAGCATCTCCGTCAAGTTACCAGGTTCGAACCGTGGCGCGGGCATACGGGCGAAGGCGGAAAACTCGTCGACCATGCGGCCGATGTCGCCGACTTGGCGAATGATGGTGTCGGTGCACCGATCAAACGTCTCCAGATCACTCGCGATCTCCTTGCGATATTTGCGGCGAAGCCGCTCGGCGGAGAGCTGGATGGGTGTCAGCGGGTTCTTGATCTCGTGAGCGATCCGCCGCGCGACATCCTTCCAGGCGGCGTTGCGCTGAGCGGCGACGAGACGCGTGATGTCGTCAAACGTCAGAACAAGGCCCTGGGCAACATGGCCGGCGGCGCGCACCCTCAATCGGCGCGTTTCGCCCTCGCGCATGATGTCCACCTCGACATCGGTGTCGGGGCGGCTTTCCGCGAGCGCCGTCATCACCGTCGCGAATTCAGGCGCCAGATGGATCAAGTCCACGCCGAGCGCGTCGTCAGGCAAGCCCAGTAGAGCGACCGCTCGTCGATTGACCGCCGAGATCATTCCACGATCGTCGAGGCTGACCACGCCTGCGCTGACCCCGGACAGGATGGTCTCGATGAACTGGCGCCGGCTCTCCGCGTCCAGACTGGCCGCCTTCAGCGCGGCCTGCTGTAGCTGCAGTTCGCTGGTCATCATGTTGAAGGCGTTGGACAAGGCCCGTATTTCCTCCGGGCCGCGGTCCGCCTCTACCCGCGCGTCGAGATCGCCGCCAGAGACTCGACCCGCAGCCTCCACAAGGCCGGCTACCGGCCCCGCGATGGAGTTGGCGGCGGCTATGCCCACCCAGATCGCCGCCACCAGCACGAGCAGCGCCGTCTCCAGGTAGCTCAACCCGAAGATCGCCTGAATCCGACCCCGGCTCCGCTCGGCGTCGCGATAGGAGATCAGCGCGTCCTGCGTCTCGATCAGGTGGGTCAGGATGCCCTTCTCGATCGGGCGCACCACATAAAGGTAGCCGTCTTCGAACCCCTTCAGCTTGTAGAGCGTCCGAAAAAGATCGGTCGAGACGAATCGTTGCGCGCTGGCCTCGCCGCCGTCCGCCCAATCGAAGCTCGCGGGCGGCGGAGCCAGGAAGGGCGGCGCGCCCTCCGACTCGGTGCGGGCCAGAATACGTCCATCACGATCCAGCACGTAGGCGGCGGAGAAGCCGTTGTCCTGCGTAAGACCCGCAAGGAAGTGGCCAAAGGCCACTGGCGACTGCGCCAGGGCCGGCGCGGCCTGATTAAGGCTCGCCGCCATTGGCCCTATGTGTTCGGAAATATAGTTCTTCTGCTGCTCGACGTAGGAGTTGGCGACCTTCGCCGAATTTCCGACCACCGTTTGCACCCGCTGGCTGAACCAACCGTCGACGCCCCGGTTGACAAGCACGCCAAAAAACAGCGCCACGATCACGGCCGGCGCGACGGCAGCCAGCGAGAAAAGGCCTACGAAGCGAAGATGAAGTCGGGCCCCTGCGTCACTGGCCCTGGCGTCGATCAGGTCGTACAGCCTAAGGCCGACAATGGTGGCTACACCGAGGATCAGCACGAGGTTGAAGCCGAGCACGACCAGGATGACCGTGCTGGCCGTACCGATCGAGTCGGTGCGCGGGGGCGACGAGGCCAACGCGACGCCCGCAACCGTCAAGATCACGGCCAAGGCGTAGCCGCCGCCGGTCAGGTAGCGTGACCGCAGGAGGCCCCGCCACCAAGCCCGGCTGAACCGGGCTGGCGGACCTTCGGATCTCGTCGCGTAAGCCACTGAAGACATCGCTCCGGAGTTTAGGAGCGTGTGGCTCAAATTCAACAGTAATGTGCCGTGAAAGCTGCAGCGTCAGCGGCGGCCGCGCGTCATTTCCACGCCGAGGTCCTGGATCTTCTTGCGCAGGGTATTGCGGTTAAGCCCCAGGATTTCCGCCGCCCGAACCTGGTTGCCACGCGTCGCCGACAACGTCAGCTGAATGAGGGGACGCTCGACCTCTTCCAGAATACGGTCATACAGGCCCGGCGCGGGAACGCCGTCGGGCTGGTCGGCGAAGTGCGAGGCCAGATGACGCTCGACGAGCGTCGACAGCGTCACCGGGCCCTCCTCCGAGCGCACGGCCGGCGTGTGGTCCTGAAGCTCACGATCGACGATGCGCGCGGTGATGAGCTCTTCCGCGTAGAGCGCGCACATCCGGCGCATCAGGTTTTCCAGCTCGCGAACATTGCCGGGCCAGGGGTGGCTTTTCAGACGATCCAAAGCGCCCTGATCGATCGTCTTGGCAGGAAGCCCCTCGCGCGCGGCGCGCAGCAGGAAGGTCCGCGCCAGATCGGGAATATCCTCGGCGCGGTCGCGCAACGGCGGCAGTCGGACCGGCGCCACGTTCAAGCGGAAGAAGAGGTCCTCGCGGAACAAGCCTTGCTGAATAAGGCCACGCAGATCGCGATTGGTTGCGGCGATGATCCGCACATTCGGACGGCGCCCCGTCTTCGGGTTGATGACAGGTTCGGTGCCGTCGATCACACGCAAAAGGCGCGTCTGAGCATCGAGCGGCATGTCGCCGATCTCGTCAAGAAACAGCGTGCCGCCATCGGCCTCGATCAGGCGTCCGTTATCGCCCTCGCCCCGGCCAAAGAGTTCCGCCTCCACCCGCTCCCTGGGCACGGCGGCGAGATTGATGACCACGAACTTGCCATCCCTCCGGCGGCCGAGTTCGTGGAGCGCCCGCGCCACCAGTTCCTTGCCGGTCCCGCTTTCGCCCAAGATCAAGACCGTCAAGTCGGCCCCGACCAAGCGCGCAATGGTGCGATACACTTCCTGCATCGGCGCGGAGCGGCCGATCAGAGGCAGGCGCTCATCACGCATGGCGCGCGCTTGCGCCTTTGACGCTTCGCTGTCCGCCGGTCGGGAAAGCGCCCGCCGCGCGGCGGCGGTCACGTCATCGAGATCGAACGGCTTGGACACATACTCGAAGGCGCCGGCGTCGGCCGCATTGACGGCCGTCAGAAGCGTGTTCTGGGCGCTCATCACGATGATCGGGAGCTTGGGACGCTCCTTGCGGATGCGCGGGAGTACGTCGAAGACATTCTCGTCGGGCATCATCACGTCCGTGACGACCAGATCGCCCTCTCCGTCGGTGACCCACTTGAGGAGCGTGGTCGCGTTGCCTGTAGCGCGCACCTGGTAGCCCAGGCGCGTGAAGGCTTGGCTGAGGACCAGACGAACCGAGCTGTCGTCGTCGGCGATCAGGATTTTCTTGCTCGCGGCGTTCATGCTCGGACGTCTCCGGAAGCGGCTTCAGGGGCAACAGGCAACAGCACGCGAAACACCGTGCGACCGGGTTCGGACTCGAAATCGATCAGTCCGCCGTGGGCGGTGACCAATTTTGTGACCAAGGCCAGTCCCAGGCCCGTGCCATTCGACTTGGTGGTGACAAAGGGTTGGAAGAGGTGATCGCGCAGGCTTGCAGGCACGCCCGGCCCGTTGTCGATCACCCGCACCTCGATCGGCGCGCCGCTGGCGGCCTTGCCGTCGGCGCCTCGCACGCGAACACCGGGTCGCCAGGCTGTGTGGATCGACAGCACGCCGCGGTCATCGCCCCGCATATGAGCCGCTTCGGCGGCGTTCTTCATGAGATTGAGGAAAATCTGGATCAGGTGATCCTCGTCACCCCACACCGGCGGCAGCGACGGGTCATAGCTCTCCTTGAGCGTCAACCCATCTGCCACCCCGTTAGCCACCAAAGCGCGGACGCGGTCCAGCACCTGGTGAATATTGACGGCTTCCCGCGACGTCGGAGCCTGTTCCGAGAAGGCCTCCATCCGGTCGACGAGACGCCGAATCCGGTCGGTTTCATCGACGATCAGTTGCGCCAGCGGCTGGTCAACCGCGCTCGCCCCCGTCTTCAGCAGTTGCGCCGCGCCGCGAATGCCGGCGAGCGGGTTCTTGATCTCGTGGGCCAACATCTTTCCAAGGCCCACCACCGAGCGAAGTCCGGCGGCTTCCGCGCTTCGATCAACCCCAAGCACGCCCTTGACGTGCAAGGTCAGAAGGACGGAGCCATCGCCAAGCGGAACCGCCGCACCATCAGCCTCGAACGGAGGCTGGCCAAAGAGATTGACTTCGACTCCATGCTCACGAACCAGCGCGCCCTCAAACACGGCCCGATCCAGTAGAGACACCAGCACCGACCCGGGCGGCAAGGCGGCTCGGAAACGTCCGCGCGCCAGGAGCGAAAGTCCGTGTCCAAACAGCGCTTCGGCGGCTTCGTTGACCGCAATCAAACCGCCGTCGTGATCCACCACCAAGGCGGGCTCGGGGCTCAGTTCGAAAGCCGCCGCCTTGAGCGCTTCGGTGGCGACCCCGCCGAGAACGCGAGCACGATCCGTCATGCCGCGCTCCTCCGCTCCGCGATCCAAAGATCGTGGAGCGCGCTTTCGACCGCCGCCGGATCTTCGAGCCGACATAGGCTGGCGCGCGCGGCCCGGCGCGCCTCGGCGGTTTCGGGCCAGGGCGCCGCCTCAATGTAGGACGCCAAGTGTTTGCGGAACATTTTCAGACCAAGACGCTCCCCGTAGAAGGACAGGCTTCGACGAAAATGCGTGATTGCGATCGCCAGGCGCTCCTCGGCGTCCGGCTCCCGGAAGCCCTCCCCCATCAGGGCCGCCTCGATCGCGCCGGCGATCCAAGGGCGGCCATAGACGCCCCTCCCGATCATGACCCCGTCAGCGCCGGACTGCGCGAGCGCCCGTTTTGCGCTGTCGCCGTCGACGATGTCGCCGTTCACAAGAACGGGCACCGACACCGCATCCTTCACCGCAGCCACGGCCGACCAGTCGGCGACACCTTTATAGAACTGATTGCGCGTGCGGCCGTGCACCGTGATGGCCTTTGCGCCTGCGGCTTCTGCGCGACGCGCGATATCCGGCGCGTTGAGGCTATCGCTGTCCCAACCGAGCCGCATCTTGACCGTCACCGGAACGTCGACCGCCTCGACGGCCGCGGCCACCAAGGCCTCGGCAAGTTCGGGCTCGCGCATCAGCGCCGATCCGCAAGCCGCCCCGGCCGCGACCTCCTTGGCAGGGCAGCCGAAGTTCAGGTCGACGATCTCGGCGCCGGCCTCTTGAGCCATTCGCGCGCCCTGCGCCATGAAGGCGACATCGCGTCCGACCAGCTGGATCACCGTCAACGGGAGCCCGTCTCCGACCGCCGCGCGACGCACGACATCAGGCCTTCCCCTCGCGAATTCCGCGCTGGCGACCATTTCCGTGGCCACATAAGGCGCGCCGAGCGCCGAGGCCGTCTCTCGGAACGGCAGGTCTGACACACCGGTCATGGGCGCAATCCACACCCGCCCCGGAACCTCGACGCCACCGATATCGAGCTTGATGCTCATTTTGTAATCATCCCCGAAGCTGTCTTTTTAGGCACATTGTGCGCCGCAGTAAAGCCCGGATCGACTGGACAAGCGACGTGGCGAGACTAAACACCCGACATGACCTTCTCTGTCGTGATTGTCGCCGCCGGCTCAGGGACCAGGGCCGGCCCCGGCCAGGCCAAGCAATGGCGACTTCTCGCCGGAAAGCCCGTGCTGCGCTGGTCGGTCGAAACCTTTCTGGCGGCGGGCGCGGCTGAAGTCGTCATCGTGACGACAGAGGATGGAGAAAAGGTCCTGCCTTCCGTTCTAGCCGGTCTTTCAGGATGGCGGAGCGCTCGGGGCGGGGCGAGCCGCGCCTTATCGGTGCAAGCTGGGCTGGCGGCGCTGTCCAATCGTCCGGCCGGTGAACCCGTGATGGTCCACGATGCGGCTCGGCCCTTCGTGACGCGCGCGGTCATCGACAATCTGCTGGGGGCGCTGGCGACGGCGGATCTCGCCCTCCCCGCCTTGGCCGTCGCCGACACCCTCAAGCGCCAGACGCCCGGCGACGAGATCCAAACCACGTCTCGCGACCATCTCTGGCGCGCCCAAACGCCTCAGGCGGCCCGGCGCGACCGCCTATTGACCGCGTATGCAGCCTGGTCCGGTCCCGAACCCACCGACGACGCCCAGGTGGTCGAAGCGGTGGGCGGCCGCATCGTGATCACGCAAGGCGATCCGCTTCTGAGCAAACTCACCTATCCAGAGGATTTCGCCATGGCTGAACGTCTCGCCGGCGCTGCGCGCGTGACCCGCGTCGGGCAAGGCTTCGATGCGCATCGTTGGGGACCGGGCGAGGAAGTCTGGCTGTGCGGCGTCGCCATAAAGCATGACGAAACGCTCATTGGACACTCCGACGCGGACGCCGGCCTGCACGCGCTGACCGACGCTATCCTGGGCGCGATCGGAGAAGGCGACATCGGCGACCATTTCCCGCCGACGGATCCGAAGTGGAAGGGCGCGGCCTCTGACCAGTTCCTGAAACACGCCGTTGATCTGGTCATCGCGAGGGGCGGCGCGCTCATCAATGTCGACGTCACGCTGATCTGCGAACGGCCCAAGATCAAGCCGCACCGGCAAGCGATGCGCGAACGTCTGGCCGACATCCTTTCGCTCCCTCTTGACCGGGTCAGCGTCAAGGCGACCACGACCGAGAAAATGGGCTTCACCGGTCGTGGCGAAGGCCTGGCCGCCTCGGCCGTCGTCGCCGTCGAGACGCCCGCCTGATTGAGTTAGGCTGAATGCCCGCGAGATCGGAGACCCTCATGTTCCCCCTCGAAATCCAGACCCTGTCGCGCCTGCTGATCGACGAAGCGCGCGCGCGGTCCCTACGGCTTGTGACGGCGGAGAGCTGTACGGGCGGGCTTGTGGCCGGTGCAATCTGCTCGATCTCCGGCGCTTCGGATGTGTTTGAGCGGGGCTTCGTGACCTACACCAACCGCGCCAAGTCCGAGATGCTGGGCGTGGCGGGGGATCTCCTCGCCGACTACGGCGCGGTGTCCGAACCGGTGGCGCGCGCGATGGCTGAGGGCGCTCTGCGGGAGAGCAATGGCCATGTGGCGGTCGCCATCACCGGCGTCGCCGGGCCAGGCGGCGGAACGCCTATGAAGCCCGTCGGTACGGTGCATTTCGCGGTGGCGCGCGCCAACCGCTCGGTGACGCACCGCCAAGAGCGTTTCGATGGCGAGACGCGCGAGGCCGTCCAACTCGCCGCCGTCCGGACCGCGCTGGAGATGCTTCGAGAGGCTGTCGCCTAAGCGCCGTGGAGTTGCTGCGCGCGTGCCTCGAAACAGGCGATCAGCTTGCCCGCCGCACGGTCCATATTGGCCGCCAGCATCGCGTCGAGTAGAGCGGACTTGAAGGCAAACTCGATAACGAATTCGACCCGCGTCGCATCCCCCTCAGGCACGAAGCGCCAGCCGTTGTTGAGGCGCTTGAAGGGCCCGTAGAGCAGGCTGACGTCGATTGAGCGCGCGCCCCGGTCGCGCCGCACGCGCGTAGCAAACTTCTCACGCAAAAACGAAAAGCCGACCTGGGCCTCTGCGTCCACCAAGCTGACTGAGCCTTCGACGCGGCTATTCCAAGTGCGCATCCCGGTGATCCAGGGGACGAACTTCGGATATGCCTCGACGTCTCCGACCAGCTCGAACAGCTGATCGGGCGTGTAAGGCAGCAGCTTCGTAACGACGTGTCGATGCAAGGCTTACGCCGTGCGAGCGTCGAGGGCGCGCCGCGCCGCCTGGAGCTTGGCGAAGTCTTCGCCCGCGTGGTGGGACGAACGCGTCAGCGGGCTGGACGAGACCATCAGGAAGCCCTTGGCCCGCGCGATCGCCTCATAGGCCTTGAACTCTTCAGGGGTCACGAACCGGTCGATCGCCGCGTGCTTGCGGGTCGGCTGCAGGTACTGACCGATGGTGATGAAATCGACGCCCGCCGAGCGCATGTCGTCCATGACCTGCATGACCTCTTCCTTGGTTTCACCCAGACCGACCATCAAGCCCGACTTGGTGAACTGGGAGGGGTCGCGCTGCTTCACGCGATCCAGCAGGCGCAGCGAGTTATAGTAACGCGCGCCGGGACGGATCTTCAGATAGAGCCGCGGCACCGTTTCGAGGTTGTGATTGAAGACGTCCGGCTTGGAGTCGATCACCACGTTCTCGGCGCCGTCCTTGCGGAGGAAATCCGGTGTCAGGATCTCGATCGTCGTTCCCGGAGCGGCGGCTCGGATGGACGTCACGACCTCGGCGAAATGGCGCGCGCCGCCGTCCAGCAGGTCATCACGATCCACCGAAGTGATGACCACGTGCTTGAGGCCCATCTTGGCGACAGCCTCGGCCACGCGGCGCGGCTCATCCGGATCCAGTTGCGTCGGCAAGCCCGTCGTGACGTTGCAGAAGGCGCAGGCGCGGGTGCAGATCTCGCCCATGATCATCATGGTCGCGTGCTTCTGGCTCCAGCACTCACCGATGTTCGGACAGGCCGCTTCCTCGCACACCGTGTGAAGCTTGTGCTCGCGCACAATGCCCCTGGTTTCGTTGTACTGACCCGAGCCGGGGGCCCGCACGCGCAGCCACTCCGGCTTGCGGAGCACCGGCGTATCCGGGCGGTTCTGCTTTTCGGGATGGCGCGCCGCCCGGTCTTCCGAGCCGCGAGCCTTCAGCGTATCGATCACCGTGGCCATGGCGCCTAAATCGGTCTTCTTGCCGTCAGGATCAAGCGCTTGATCTTGCGTAAGGCCCCAAGGCGCGAAATGAGTGAGGCGTATGCGTCTTCGTCTCCCTGCAGCCGCCTCGGCTATCGCACTTTGCCTGGCCGTTTCCGCGTGCGGTGACGGGGCGTCGCGTGCGCCGTTTGCCGAGAGTCGGACGCCTCCGGCCGTGGCCTCACGCTTCCACCCGCCCCAGGGTTGGGCCTGGGGCTACGTGAAGACCGGAGATTCGACCGTACAGCGTTACGGCGTCACCTCACCGCCCGTCGCATCGCGCGCGACAATCCTGGTTCTTCCGGGTTATGGCGAAACGGCCGAAAAGTGGTTCGAGACGGCTTCCGACCTCACAAAGCAAGGTTTCAGCGTTTGGGTGCTGGAGCGCCAGGGACAAGGCGGCTCCGAACGGCTGACCCCTTGGCGCGACCTGGGCCATGTCGACAGCTTCGGTCCCGACGTCGCGGCGGTCAAAGCCTTGGTTACGGCTGTTATCCGTCCGGCGGGGGGCGTTCCCCTGATCGTGGTCGGTCATGGCGAAGGCGGTCTGATCGCCCTGAGAGCGGCGCAAGGTGGCTTGCCGATGCAGGGACTGGTTCTGTCTTCGCCCGCTTTCGGCCTGAAAGCCCTCCCCCGGCCCCGATCCGACTTCGCACGGTTCGCGCCCGCGCTCAGGGCGCTACGGCTCGGCTGGATTCGATCGCCAGATCAGCAGCCCTGGCGACGAGAAGCCCCTGACGGGAAGGCGCAAGGCCTGACCCAAGACGCGGCGCGTGGCAAGGTTCAGGCCGCATGGATGCTCGCGAACCCGGATCTTCGCATGGGCGGTAGAAGCCTCGGCTGGTTCGCCGCCTTCTTCGACGCCTCGGAAGCCGCCGCGCACGACATTCGAAAGGTCGCGGTCCCGGTTCTCATGCTCGACGCAGGGCGAGACACTGTCGTCACGCCGGCGCCGCAAACGCGTCTTTGCGAGGCGATGAAGAGCTGTCGCGAGATCCGCTATCCGTCGGCGGGCCATGATCTGCACATGGAATCGGACCCCATCCGCAACGCTTGGCTGAGCCAAGTCACGGCCTTTGCCGCACCTCCAACATCCGCCGAAAACCCAATCCGCTAAGGACCAGGGTCACGGATTGTGACTCTTTCTTGCAAAGCTGGACCTTCCTCGGCAGTGTCGGCGTTTAAAGAACGAGAGCGCTTACCGCTCTTCGGGGAGGTTTCGCCGGGATGCCGGTAGTTTACGACGTGCGGAACGGCCAAAAGGCCATCTTCGACGCCCTCATTGACGCCCGCGACAAGTTCGGCGCCAAGAAGCCGATCCTGGAGGATCAGGATCGCAACCCGCTCACCTATACCGATCTGATCCGAGCCAGTTTCGCCTTGGGCCGCAAGATCGCGGCGATGACGAAGCCGGGCGAGAACGTCGGCGTCCTGCTGCCCTCCGGCGCAGGCTCCGTCGTCACTTTCTTCGCCTTGCACGCGTTCGGTCGCGTGCCGACGATGCTGAACTTCACTGCGGGCATTCGGAATATCAAAGCAGCCTGTAAACTGGCCAAGGTCACGCGGGTTCTCACCGCGCACAAGTTCGTCGAACTGGGGAAGCTGCACGATATCGTCGACGCGATCGGCGAACAGGCGCAGGTGACCTATCTGGAAGATGTACGCGGCACGATCAGCTTGCCGGACAAGCTGTTCGCCGCCGCTGCGGGCATGTTCCCTCGCCGTTTCCGTGCGCCAGCCAAGCCCTCGGACAAGGGTGTCGTACTGTTCACCTCCGGCAGCTTCGGCGCCCCGCGCGGTGTGGTGCTGACCCAGGAGAACTTGGTGCAGAACGCCATGCAGGTCGCCGCTCACATCGAGCTCGACCCGGACTGGGTGATGTTCAATCCCCTCCCCGTCTTCCATTGCTTCGGCCTGACCGGCGGCGTCATCCTGCCGATCCTGACCGGCATGAAGGCGTTCCAATATCCCTCACCGCTGCACACCAAGCAGATCCCGCCGCTGATCAAGGACTCCAAGGCCTCGATCCTGCTGGCCACCGACACGTTCGTGAACCAGTACGCGCGAGCAGCCGAGTCTGATGAGTTGTCAGGTCTGGAGTTTGTGGTCTGCGGCGCCGAGAAGGTTCGCGATGAGACCCACACGCTGATCAAGGAACGCTTCGGCGGCGTGCCGCTGCTCGAAGGTTACGGCGCGACCGAGGCATCGCCCGTCATTGCCGTGAACAAGCCCAAGGACAACCGTCCCGGCACCGTCGGCGGCCTCCTCCCCGGCCAAGAGGTTCGTATCGAGCCCGTCGAGGGCATTCCCGAAGGCGGGCGCCTGTTCGTGCGCGGTCCCAACATCATGGCCGGCTATCTCCGCGAGGATGGCGGAATCGATGCGCCTGAGGGCGGTTGGCACGACACCGGCGATGTCGTCAGCATGACCGACGATCAATGGATCACCATTAAGGGCCGCGTGAAGCGCTTCGCAAAGATCGGCGGCGAAATGGTCTCGCTGACCGCCGCAGAAGATCTCGCCTCCGCAGTCTGGCCGGACGGTCGCCATGCGGTGATCTCGATGCCCGACAAGAAGAAGGGCGAGAAGCTCATCCTGGTCACCGATCGCCATGACGCTGATGTCGCGCCGCTGGTCGCACACGCCCAGACGATCGGAGCCCCGGAGCTGGCGGTGCCGCGCAAGATCCTGAAGGTCACCGAGGTGCCGGTCTTGGGGAGCGGCAAGACGGACTACGTCGCGATCCAGCGCATGGCTGAAACAGACACTCAAGCGGCCTGAGAAAGCTCGGCTGGCTAGAACGTCGCGCCGAGCGCTTCAAGCTCGGCGCGGAAGCCCTGCTTGCGGGCGTGCGAAGCTCGAAGGTCGGCGACGAAGCTGGCGTGGTCCGGATACTCGCCGAAATCGGCGATCATGGCCGCTAGGGACTCGGCCTCCAGCAACTGACGCGCGGCCTCCGCGTAGCGTGTCGCGACGCCGAAGGTCAGCACGTGTTGGATAGAGGCGCGCAGCAGCAGCGTGGCCGCCAGCGGGTAGCTCCCTTCCAACCGCCGCGCCGCCTCGGTGATCAGAATGTCGTCCGCGCCGTTGATCTCGCCCGAGCGCGACAGGACCAGACGCGAGGCCGCAGCGAAGTCGGGCCAGGACACGAAAAACGCTAGCGCCGTGTCAAAGCGTGGGTAGCGACGCACGACGGCCTTGGCCTGATCCTCAGCCTCGACATCATCGAAGTCTGGAAGCCCCTTCAGATAGGTCCGCAGCAGCGGAATGGAGAGCGTGCGCTCGAACTCCGCCCAGCGACGTTGTTGGGCCTCCTGTTGATGCCCGGTCGCCTCCAGCGCCTCCAGCATCACCTCTTCCCAGGCGGCGCGCTCTTCGACAGACGTGGGATGACGTCCCCGCGCTTCGCCGGGTGCGCCGGCCTGGAGCGTGGCCAAGGCGTCTTCGCCACGGCCAGCCGCAAGCAAGCGCCGGGCGATCTCGGCCGAGACCAGCGGCGTACGGCGAAGCTCCGGCGCAAAGGTCGCTTCGAAGGCGTCGATATCGCCGCTGGCGTCGGCCAGGCGTCGCAAGGCGTCCTTGTAGACCGCCGCCATAGGGTCCGCGCCGCGCAGCCGCTTGGCGTTCATCGCCAGAACGGTTTCCAGCACCTGCCGCAGGTGGGCGCGCCCCTGGGGCCCCATCGCAGGCCCGAGCGCACTGGCGAGCGGCCCCATTTGGGCGTGGTAGTCGGTCGCCAGGATCTTGGCGGTCCGCTCCGCCAGAGCAATCGGCTCGGGCACGGCTTTCTCGGCGATGGCGCCGATGGAGTCGCGGGCCGCCAGGAAGACATCGCCGATTGGCCCATCGGGTTGACTGAGCCGATCCAACGTCGGCGAAGCCAGGTCCAGGAGGTCCAGCATAAGGTCGAGCGCAGCGGTTGCGTCGTCCTGCGCCAGCCGCTCGATCATCCGGCGATGCAAATCGAGGTCCCGGGCGAACGCCGGACGCTTGCGCCAGTGGATGCGGGAAGACGATTTGCCGATCGTCGCCAGGCGCTTGGAGATTTCCAGCGCCAGGCCTTCGGCGCTGGCCTCGGCGAACAGTTCCAGCCGCAGCACGCGCTTGACGTGGCTGTCGCTGGCGAGGTCGAGCAGAATGGCGGCGAGCCGCTCAGCGCCGAGATCCGCCAGATTGGCCTCGGAGAGGGTCGTCTTCGACCCCTTCCGAACCTTCGGCTTGTCACCCGCTGTCGCGGCGGCCTTGCGCGCCATCCAGACTCCCTATGCCGCCTTAGATGTGCAGCACGCGCCCGTAGGCGTCCAGAGCCGCTTCGTGCATCGCTTCCGACATGGTCGGGTGGGCGTAGACGACGCCGTGCAGGTCTTCCTCGGTCGCTTCCAGGGTGATGGCGGTGACGAAGCCCTGGATCATCTCGGTCACTTCGTGGCCGATCATGTGCGCGCCGATCAGGGCACCTGTCTTGGCGTCGAACACGGTCTTCACGAAGCCCTCGGTCTCGCCGGCGGCCACCGCCTTGCCGTTGACGCGGAACGGGAAGCGGCCAGCCTTGACCTCGATGCCCGCCGCCTTGGCGCCGGCTTCGGTGTAGCCCACCGAGGCGACCTGCGGATTGGCGTAGGTGCAGCCCGGGATCGGCGAGTGGACGTTCGGCGTCTTGTAGCCGGCGATGGCCTCGGCCGCGTGGATGCCCTCGTGGCTGGCCTTGTGGGCGAGCCAGGGCGCGCCGGCGATGTCACCGATGGCGTAGAGGCCAGGCACATTGGTGCGGCCGTGCTTGTCGGTGACGACGTGGCCGCGATCCAGGCTGACGCCCAGGGCTTCCAGGCCGTCATTGTTCGGCGCGATGCCGACGGCCACGATGCACTTCTCGGCGGTGAGCTGCTCGATCTTGCCGCCGGCTTCCACGGTGACGGCCACGCCGTCCTTGGTCTTCTCGATCTTGCTGACCTTGGCGCCGACGCGGAACTTGATGCCGCGCTTCTCGAACGCCTTCTGGGCGGCCTTCGAGACCTCTTCGTCCTCGACCGGCATGATGCGGTCGATGGCTTCGACGACGGTCACTTCGGCGCCCAGGGCGCGATAGAAGCTCGCGAACTCGATGCCGATGGCGCCCGAGCCGATCACGACCAGGGACTTCGGCATCGACTTCGGCGCCAGGGCGTCGCGATAGGTCCAGATCTTGTCGCCGTCCGAGACCGCGCCGATCGCCGGGATCTCACGGGCGCGCGCGCCGCTGGCCAGGATCACGTGCTTGGCCTGCACGGTGCGGCTGCCGCCGGCCTTCAGGGCGATGACGACCTTCGGCGCCGGCGCCCCCTTCTCGAGCTTGGCCTCGCCCTCGATCACCTCGATCTTGTGCTTCTTCATCAGGAAGGCGATGCCGCCCGACATGTTCTTGGCCACGCCGCGCGAGCGCTCGATGATCTTGCCGAAGTCGAACGAGGCCTTCTCGACCGACAGGCCATAGCCGCCCAGGTGCGACAGCTGTTCATAGACCTCGCCGGACTTGAGCAGCGCCTTGGTCGGGATGCAGCCCCAGTTCAGGCAGATGCCGCCCAGGTTCTCACGCTCGACGATTGCCGTCTTCAGGCCCAACTGGCTGGCGCGGATCGCGGCCACATAGCCGCCAGGACCGGCGCCGATGACGACGACATCGAATTCCGTGGACATGTTCTTCTAACCCTGACTTTGACGGCCGCACGGGGGAGCGCGCGGCGCCGATCGACCGGTCTGCAAACCGGTCTGGGAGAAACTAGAGGAGCGCTTCGACCGCGACCTTGAGGTCTTCCGGCTTCACGGTCGGCGCGAAACGATCGACAACCTGACCGTCCTTGCCGATCAGGAACTTGGTGAAGTTCCATTTGATCGCCTCGGTGCCCAGCACGCCCTTCTGTTCCTTCTTAAGGAACTTGTAGAGCGGATGGGCGTCGGCGCCGTTCACATCGATCTTGCTCATGACCGGGAAACTGACGTCGTAGGTCAGCGAGCAGAAGTTCGCGATCTCGGCGGCGTCGCCCGGCTCCTGAGCGCCGAACTGGTTGCAGGGGAAGGCCAGCACCGTGAAGCCACGATCCTTGTACGCCTTGTAGAGCGCCTCCAGGCCTTCATACTGAGGTGTGAACCCGCACTTGCTGGCGGTGTTCACGATCAGCAGCACCTGTCCGCGATAGTCGGCCAGGCTCACGTCCTGGCCGTCCAACGTCTTGGCGGAATAGTCGTAGACCGACATGGCCATCCCTCCCCGCAACCTGATCAGACGATCAGGGTCAGCGGTTCTTCGATCAGCGGCTTGAAGGCCGCCAGGAACTTGGCGCCGACCGAGCCGTCGACCACGCGGTGATCGCAGGTCAGGGTCACGGTCATGACCGTGGCGACCTTGATCTCTCCGTTCTTGACGACCGGACGCTGCTCGCCCGCACCGACGCTCATGATCGCGCCTTGCGGTTCGTTGATGATCGAGGCGAACGACTTGATGCCGAACATGCCGAGGTTGCTGATCGAGAAGGTGCCGCCCTGGAATTCCTCAGGCTTCAGCTTCTTGTCCTTGGCGCGCTGGGCCAGGTCCTTCATCTCGGCGGAAATCTGGGCCAGGCCCTTGGTCTCGGCCTTGCGGATGATCGGGGTGATCAGGCCGCCATCGACCGCCACGGCGACGGCGATGTCGGCGTGGTGGTGCATGGCGATGCCTTCCGGCGTGTAGCTGGCGTTGGCTTCCGGCGCCTGCTTCAGGGCCACGGCGGCGGCCTTGATGACAATGTCGTTCACCGAGACCTTCACGCCCTGCTTTTCCAGCAGGCTGTTGATCTTGGCGCGGGCGGCCAGCAGGGCGTCGATCTCGAGATCGATCTGAAGCGGGAAGTGCGGCACGTCGCGGAAGCTCTCCGTCATGCGACGAGCAATCGTCTTGCGCATGCCGTCCAGCGGGACGAGGTCGTAGGAGCCGGCGGGGATGCCCATCTGCTCCAGCGACTGGACCTGACGCGGCGCCGCGGCGGCCGAAGCCGCAGCTGCCGGAGCCGGAGCCGAAGCGGCCTTGGCGGTCGGCGCGCCCGACTTGGCGGCTTCAACATCCGACTTCACGACACGGCCGTGTGGGCCCGTGCCCTTGATGGTCTTGAGGTCCAGACCGGCGGCCGAAGCCAGGCGGCGGGCCAGCGGAGACGCGAAGACGCGCGAACCGTCAGCGGCGACCGGAGCGGCCGGCGCGGGCACGGCCGGCGCCGGGGCGGCGGCGGCCGGAGCCGGCGCTGCGGCGGCGGCCTTGGGGGCCTCGGCCTTCGGCGCCGGCGCGGGGCTCTCGCCCTCGCCCGCCAGCTTGGCGATCAGGGCGTTGACCTTGACGTTCTCGGTCCCGGCCTCGACCAGGATGGCTTCCACGACGCCTTCGTCGACGGCTTCGACTTCCATCGTCGCCTTGTCGGTCTCGATCTCGGCGATCACGTCGCCGGCCTTGACGGTGTCGCCGACCTTGACGTGCCACTTGGCGAGGGTTCCCTCCTCCATGGTGGGCGACAGGGCGGGCATCAGGATGTCGATCGACATTGAGCTTTTTCCTCAATCGTTCGGGACGTTAGCGAACCCCTTTTCGTCTTAGAGGGCCGGCGTCCACGATACCCCGCTTTAGGGCGGGATGAATGTCTTGGCCAAGAGCAGCGGCCCCCGCCAGGGGCGAGGGCCGCGATCTCTTAGCGGTAGCAGACCGCCTTGGCCGCCTTCACGATCTTCTCGACCGAAGGCAGGCTCATGGCTTCCAGGTTCGCCGCATACGGCAGCGGCACATCTTCCTGGTGCACGCGCAGCGGCGGGGCGTCCAGGTAGTCGAAGCCGTGCTCGGTGATGCGCGCCACGATCTCGGCGCCGACGCCCATCGGGCCCCAGCCTTCCTCGACCGTCACCAGGCGGTTGGTCTTCTTGACGCTTTCCAGAATGGTCGCGTGGTCCATCGGACGGATCGTGCGCAGGTCAACGACCTCGGCGGCGATGCCCTCTTTCTCCAGTTCCTCGGCCGCCTTCAGGGCGAAGCCCACCATGCGGCTGTAGGCGACCAGCGTGACGTCCGAACCCTGGCGACGGACCTTGGCCTTGCCGATCGGCACGACCCACTCCTCGACGTCCGGGATGTCGAACTCGTGGCCGTACATCATCTCGTGCTCGAGGAAGACGACCGGGTTCGGATCGCGGATCGCAGCCTTCAAGAGGCCCTTGGCGTCAGCGGCGTCGTAGGGCGCGATGACTTTCAGGCCCGGAACGTTGCCGTACCACGCGGCGTAGTCCTGGCTGTGCTGGGCGCCGACGCGCGAAGCCGCGCCGTTCGGGCCGCGGAACACGATCGACGACTTGATCTGGCCACCCGACATGTAGAGCGTCTTGGCGGCCGAGTTGATGATGTGGTCGATCGCCTGCATGGCGAAGTTCCAGGTCATGAACTCGACGATCGGCTTCAGCCCGGCCATAGCCGCACCGACGCCCATGCCGGCAAAGCCGTGCTCGGTGATCGGGGTGTCGATGACGCGACGGTCGCCGAACTCCTGCAGCAGCTCGCGGCTGACCTTGTAGGCGCCCTGGTACTGAGCGACTTCCTCGCCCATCAGGAACACGCGGTCGTCGCGACGCATCTCTTCGGCCATGGCGTCGCGCAGGGCGTCGCGGACCGTGATCTTCTTCAGCGGCGTACCGTCGGCGATTTCCGGATCGGCGAAGGTCGACGCGGCCGAGATCGGTCCGCCAGCGGCCGGAGCCGCGGCGGCCGGCGCAGGGGCGGCTTCGGCGGCGGGAGCGGACGGAGCCGGAGCAGCGGTTTCGCCCTCGCCCTTCAGACGGGCGATCAGAGTGTTGACCTTGACGTTCTCGCTGCCTGCCGGAACCAGGATGGCTTCGATCACGCCTTCATCGACGGCTTCGACTTCCATCGTCGCCTTGTCGGTCTCGATCTCGGCGATCACGTCGCCGGCCTTGATGGTGTCGCCTTCCTTCACCAGCCACTTGGCCAGGGTGCCTTCCTCCATCGTGGGGGAAAGCGCGGGCATCAGGATGTCCGTCACTCGGCGGCCTCCAGGTAGACGTCGGTATACAGTTCCGAGGGATCAGGCTCGGGGCTCGTGCGGGCGAACTCGGCGGCCTCGGCGACGATGCGCTTCACTTCCGCGTCGACGCCCTTCAGGTCGTCCTCGGTGACGCCGGCCTTGGCCAGGCGTTCCTTGATGTGGTCGATGGGATCGCGGGTCGTCTTGACCTCGTCGACCTCTTCCTTGGTGCGGTACTTGGCAGGGTCCGACATCGAGTGGCCGCGATAGCGATAGGTCTTCATCTCAAGGATGTACGGACCTTGGCCGCTGCGGGCGTGCTCGGTGGCGCGGGCGCCGGCTTCGCGGACGGCGATCACGTCCATGCCGTCGACCTCCTCGCCCGGAATGCGGAACGAGACGCCGCGCTTGTGGAACGCGGTTTCCGACGCGGCGCGTTCAACGGCCGTACCCATGGCGTACTGGTTGTTCTCGATCACGTACACGACCGGCAGCTTCCATAGCTGGGCCATGTTGAAGCTCTCGTAGACCTGACCCTGGTTGGCCGCTCCGTCGCCCATGTAGGCGTAGGAGACGTTGCCGTTGTTCTTGTAGCTGTTGGCCAGCGCCAGACCCGTGCCGAGCGCAACCTGGGCGCCGACGATGCCGTGACCGCCGTAAAAGCCCGTGGCGATGTCGAACATATGCATCGACCCGCCCTTGCCCTTGGACGAACCGCCGGCCCGGCCGGTGAGTTCAGCCATGACTTCGCGGGGATCCATGCCGGCGGCCAGCATGTGGCCGTGGTCACGGTAGCCCGTGATGATCTGGTCGCCCTTCTGCGAGATCGACTGCATGCCGACCGCGATGGCTTCCTGACCGATGTACAGGTGGCAGAAGCCGCCGATCAGGCCCATGCCGTACAACTGGCCGGCGCGCTCCTCGAAGCGGCGGATCAGCAGCATGTCCTGATAGAATTTCAGGAGTTCGTCCTTGCCGACGAAGGCGTTGACACCGGTTTCCGGCGCCTTCCCCTCGGAGGCATCAGCCTTGCGCGTGCGCGCCATTCAAATCTCCCTGGCCAATCTTCATCGCGGCCTTCGTGCTAAAAGCGCTTCCCGCCGAAAATTCGTCGGTTCCGCGAAGGAAACGCCCTGCTGTCCGTTGCGATCGCACATGGATCCACACGATCCACGAACGACCGGCAGCGTGTTCCGAGATATAGCGCCGGATCAGCGCGGACGCTTGACCCTGATCACATAGTCCCTCGGGTCAGCATATCCCAAGAGGGAACGCGCACGCTCCTCCAGAAGATCAGCCGACAGACTGCCGCTGCGTAATAGACGAGCGCGGGCCTCCAGGTCCATCCTCTCGGCGTGTATCTTCCTGAGTTCTCTGGTTTTTGCTGCGAGGTCCGCGTTGCGTTGCGAAATAGAAAGCAGCCCCCGATCACCCGTCAGAGCGTGAAAGGCGAAGTAGAAAATCAGGAAAAAGATCGCCGCAGTCGGCAGGAAAGGTTGCAGTCGGGCGAACATCTTAGCGTCCCAAAGGGGGATTCGCAGGATCGCCGACCAGCCTTAACGCCTTCTAAATCTAGGCGTTGCGCCAGCTCGCCGCCTGGTCGCGCGACAGGCGAACATTGCTTTCACCTGAGATCGTTTCAAGCGCATCTAGATGCCGCGCCGCCGAAGTCATTTCGCGTTGGCGAACAGGCTGGATTTGGTCTCGTTTGAAACCACTTCAAGCCTTTTAGAAAATTTGTGGGTTAACACCTTTTCCTGCGGCCGCCCCTTGCGGCCTTTTGGGGTGTTCTTGCGGGAATCGGATGCGAAAAAGGCGCGGCCACATGTGCGGCCGCGCCCCTTGATGTCATGCGTCTACAGGCGCCTTAACGCCCCTTGAGCGCCGCGCGACCCGCGTAGACACCCTGGTCGTCCAGCATTTCCTCGATGCGGAGCAGCTGGTTGTACTTGGCGGTACGGTCCGAGCGCGCCAGAGACCCGGTCTTGATCTGCCCGCAGTTCAGCGCCACGGCCAGGTCGGCGATGGTGCTGTCCTCGGTTTCACCCGAACGGTGGCTCATCACGCTGGTGTAGCCATGACGATGCGCCAGCTCGACCGCGTCGATCGTCTCCGAGAGCGTACCGATCTGGTTGACCTTCACCAGGATCGAATTGGCCAGACCCTTGTCGAGGCCGATCTGCAGACGCTTGGGGTTAGTCACGAACAGGTCGTCGCCGACCAGTTGCACCTTCTTGCCCAGGGTGTCCGTCAGCAGCTTCCAGCCGTCGAAATCGTCCTCGGCCATGCCGTCTTCGATCGTCAGGATGGGGAACTTGGCGACGAGGCCGGCCAGATAGTCGACCATGGCGGCGGGATCGAGGGACTTGCCCTCGCCTTCCAGCTCATACTTGCCGTTCTTGAAGAACTCGGTCGAAGCGACATCGAGGCCCAGGACGAAGTCGTCACCGGCCTTGTAGCCCGCCTTCTCGCCCGCCTTAACGATGAACTCGAGCGCGGCTTCGGCCGACGCGAGGTTCGGGGCGAAACCGCCTTCGTCGCCGACGTTGGTGTTGTGGCCGGCGTCCTTCAGGGCCTTCTTCAGGGCGTGAAAGATCTCGGCGCCCATGCGGAGACCTTCGCGGAAGTCCTTGGCGCCGGTCGGCAGGATCATGAATTCCTGGATGTCGATCGGATTGTCGGCGTGGGCCCCGCCGTTGATGATGTTCATCATCGGCGTCGGCAGGACGCGGGCGTTGACGCCGCCGACGTACTTGTAGAGCGGCAGCCCCGCCGACTCCGCAGCGGCCTTGGCCGTCGCGAGCGAGACGCCCAGAATGGCGTTGGCGCCCAGGCGCGCCTTGTTCGGCGTACCGTCCAGCTCAATCAGCAGGTTGTCGACCCGACGCTGGTCCTCCGCATCCACGCCCGACAGAGCGTCAAAAATCTCGCCATTGACGGCGTCGACGGCCTGCTGGACGCCTTTGCCAAGGTAACGCGCCTTGTCGCCGTCCCGCTTTTCATTCGCCTCGTGGGCGCCGGTCGAGGCGCCCGACGGCACGGCGGCGCGACCGAAAGCTCCATCTTCGAGAACGACGTCGACTTCGACGGTCGGGTTACCCCGGCTGTCGAGAATTTCGCGGGCGATGATGTCGACGATCTCGGTCATGGACTGCTCCTCAAGGCCAAAGGCGCGGGAGCCTTAGCCCCCAAGCGATCTCGGCGCAACTTGACTTCCCTTTGGGAGGGCGTGTGAACGTCGATAACCCTAAGGAGGATCGAAATGCTGCTCATCGAACGACGCGGCCGCATAGCCATAGTGACGCTGAATCGGCCCGAGGCGATGAACGCGCTATCGAAGGCCCTGCGATCAGCGCTTCACGAGGCGATGGTCCAGTTCGATCAGGACCCGGATGTCAGCGCGGTGATCTTGACCGGCGCGGGGGAACGCGCCTTCACGGCGGGGCTGGACCTGAAGGAGCTTGGCGCCGATCCGGCCGCGATGGGCGCAGCCAACGATCAGGATGCTCGCTCGAACCCGGTTCGCGCGGTCGAGACATGCCGGAAACCGGTGATCGGGGCGATCAACGGCGTCGCCATTACAGGCGGCTTCGAGCTGGCCCTGGCGTGCGATGTCCTGATCGCGTCGGAGAACGCCCGGTTCGCCGACACCCATGCCCGAGTGGGCATCATGCCCGGCTGGGGCCTCTCTCAAAAGCTCTCGCGGCTGATCGGCCCCTATCGCGCCAAGGAGTTGTCCCTCACCGGGAACTTCCTGGACGCCCGGACTGCGGCCGAGTGGGGCTTGGTCAATCGTGTCGTCCCGGCCGACCGGCTTCTGTCCGAGGCGCTAGTCCTGGCCGAAGACATGACCTCGATCCCCGTCGAGACGCTTGCGTTCTACAAGGGGCTGATCGACGACGGATATGGCATGGCCTTCCGCCAAGGCCTCGCGCTTGAGCATGAACGCTCGAGCGCGCACAACGCTGACGTTACCCCCGAACGTGTCGAGCAGCGGCGACGACAGGTCATGGAGCGTGGTCGCGGACAATAGGACCGCCACCCTCAGGCCTGGAGCACGGGAGAAAACCCACCCTGCCCTAGCCTGAACAGCACTTGGCCCGCCCCGAAGTCCAGCTCGACGCGGGCGAAGAGCCGCAGCACGTCCACGCCAAACAGCGCCGCCGGCCGATCGTTTAGACCCCAGTGATTGAAGACATGCAGGTCGGCGAACGCCATCGGCGTGTTGCTGAGGCGTAAGTCCCCCATCGCGATCGTCGGAATGATCCGAAACTCGCCCAGCTGGATCTCGCCGCTGGCCGTCAGCAGTCGGATACGTCGCACAAAATCCGGCGAACGGCGACGCTTCGCGGCGATAGCGCGGGCCAGCGCCATGTTCCCGATCGTGACCCCACCGCCGGAGTCGATAAACGCCAGCGACCGGGCGCCGCCGATCCGGGAGTCCGCCAAGGTAAGGCGTCCATACCGGGCATTGGCCGCGACATTGACCTCCCGCGAGGTCTTGAAGGGCTCGAAACTGGGCGCGCTGCGTCGCACCTCCAATTGCTTGCGCTGGAAATCGATGACCACATTGCGGCCCTCCAGCGCGTCGACCCCCAGGAGCCCATCCGCGCCGACCCGCTCGTAGGGCAGCACCGGCAGGATGCTGTTGGTCAGACCGGTCTCCCCGGCCCGCAGGATCCGGACCAGCGCGGTCGGGCAGGTCAAGGATCCCGAAGCGCCATGCACCAGCACATCGGGACCGCGCGGCAGGTTCAGACGTTCCGCGATCGCAGGCGTGAGCACCGTCTTGTCGGCGCCGGTGTCGACCACGAAGCGGAAGCCGCCCGTATCGTTTACGCTGGTCGCGACGGTCAGCCTGGCGTCGCTGTCGAGCGTCGCGTCGAGAATCACCAGCGGATCCTCGGCGGCCTGCGGGACGTCGCTGCCGGTCTGAGGCAGCGCCGGCGCTTGGCTGGGGATCGGGGTGAGCGCGGATGCCCCGGCGACGCCGGGCGCGGCGAGGATCGATCCCAGCCCTCCGGCCAACAGGCGACGCGTGAACATCGGCTTTGTCCTCCCGACAGGAGGCTACCACCGTTTCGACGTAAGCGACAAAAATACGACGAAAAGCGCCGCCGGAACGAGCCCGGCGGCGCTTTCGAGTCGTCAGAGGCGAAAGGAGACTTAGTCTTCCTTCGGCGTCAGGATCTGCTTGCCGTTGTACATGCCGGTCTTCAGATCGACATGGTGCGGACGGCGCAGCTCGCCGGTGTCCTTGTCCTCGATGAACGAGTTGGCGCCCAGGGCGTGGTGCGACCGGCGCATGTTCCGGCGAGAAGGCGAAGTTTTTCTTTTAGGAACGGCCATCGAAGTGACTCTGCTCGCTGAGCGTGAAAATCGAGAGCGGCGGCTTGGGAGCGCCCGAGCCGCCGCGTGAGGGCGGGCTTATGCCCGAATCTGTTGGAAGATGCAACCTCGTGATCAGACGAGGCGTCCGTGCTCCTTCGCGGCGGCGATGAAGCTGGCGAAAAGCGGGTGCGGGGCGAACGGACGGCTCTTCAGTTCGGGGTGATACTGCACCCCGATGAACCACGGATGGTCGTCCCGCTCGACGATTTCGGGCAGCACGCCGTTGGGCGAGCGACCGGTCAGTTTCAGCCCCGCATCCTCCATCAGGTGGACGTAGCCGATATTGACCTCGTAGCGGTGGCGGTGGCGCTCGCTGATCTCGGTGGCCCCGTAGATCTCGGCGACCTTCGAGCCGGCCGTCAGGACCGCGTCATAGGCCCCCAGGCGCATGGTGCCGCCCAGGTCGTCATTGGCGCGGCGCTGGACGGTCTCGTTGCCCTTGATCCACTCGGTCATGATGCCGACGACCGGGCGCTCGGTGGGGCCAAATTCGCTGGAGCTGGCGTCCTTGATCCCCGCGACGTTCCGCAGGGTCTCGATCACGGCCATCTGCATGCCGAAGCAGATGCCGAAGTACGGCACCTTGCGTTCGCGGGCGAACTGGGCCGCGCGGATCTTGCCCTCCGCGCCCCGCTCGCCGAAGCCGCCCGGCACCATGATGGCGTGGGCGTTCTCCAGGCGCGCCGCAGCGGCCCCCTCGTCGCCCTCGAAGGTCTCGCTCTCGACCCAGTCGAGATTGACCTTGACCTTGTTGGCCAGGCCCCCGTGATGCAGGGCCTCGATCAGCGACTTGTAGGCGTCCTTCAGCACCGTGTACTTGCCGACCACGGCGATGGTGACCTCGCCATCGGGATGCTGGACGGTGTCGTCGATGGTCTTCCAGCGCGTCAGGTCCGGCGCCGGCGCGTCGCGCATGCCGAACACGTCCAGCACCTCGGCGTCCAGGCCCTGCTCGTGATAGTCGATCGGCACGGCGTAGATCGACGATGAGTCCATCGCCTGGATCACCGCGCTGGGCCGGACGTTGCAGAACTGGGCGATCTTGCGCTTTTCCTCGGGCGGGATCTCCTGCTCGCAGCGGCACAGCAGGATGTCCGGCTGGATGCCGATCGAGCGCAGTTCCTTGACCGAGTGCTGGGTCGGCTTGGTCTTCATCTCGCCGGCCGTCTTGATGAACGGCAGCAGGGTCAGGTGCACGTAGCAGCTCTGCCCGCGCGGCAGGTCCTGGCGCAGCTGGCGGATGGCCTCGAAGAAGGGCAGGCCCTCGATGTCGCCCACCGTGCCGCCGATCTCGACCAGCACGAAGTCGACGGACTTCTCGCCCGTCTCGTCCATGGCCGGCGACAGGACGAAGTCCTTGATCTCGTTGGTCACGTGCGGAATCACCTGGACGGTCGCGCCCAGATAGTCGCCGCGGCGCTCCTTCTCGATGATCGTCTTGTAGATCTGGCCGGTGGTGATGTTGTCGGCCTTGGTCGCCGACACGCCGGTGAAGCGCTCGTAGTGGCCAAGGTCGAGGTCGGTTTCGGCCCCGTCGTCGGTCACGAAGACCTCACCGTGCTGATACGGGCTCATCGTGCCCGGATCGACGTTGAGATAGGGGTCGAGCTTACGGAGGCGGACCTTGTAGCCACGCGCTTGCAGCAGCGCGCCGAGCGCCGCCGAGGCCAAACCTTTGCCAAGCGAGGAAACCACGCCGCCGGTGATGAAGATATACCGCGTCATGGGCGATCAGATTACCCGTGATTCGTGGACGCGGGGAGAAAGACCCGCGTTCATCAACAAGATTAAACCCCCGAGGTGGCCCTCGGGGGTCGGTGAAAGCGCCGTCAGGGACGGTTAGGGCTTGGGCTGGCTGGCCGGAGCCGGGGTCGGCTCTGCGGGGGCCAGGAGCGCCGGCTGCTGAGCCGCCGGGGCCGGCGTGTTGATCTGCGGCGTCGGCGCCTGGATGCCGCCGGGCTGCGGGGCCGACGGCAGCGAGTTCAGCGAGCCGGGCGCCGGGGCCGGCGCCGGGACGGTCTGCAGCGTCTTGGCGTCCAGGCCCTTGATGCGGTCGGCGACCGAGCCGCTCTTGTCCAGGCGGCCGGTCAGGATGGTCAGGGCCAGGCTGATGATCAGGAAGATCGAGAACAGGATCCAGGTAATGCGGGTCAACAGGTCGCCGGCGCCGCGCGCGGTCATCAGGCCGCCCGAGTTGCCGCCCATGCCCAGCGCGCCGCCCTCGGAGCGCTGCAGCAGCACCACCCCGATCAGGGCGAGGCAGACGACGATGTTGATGGCCAGCAGAACGCCGATGAGCATGACGAATGAATTCTCGATCCGGGCGCGGGACAAACCCCGCGCGAAAAACGAAGCGGCCCCTCTACCACTAGAGGCGGCTGCACGCCATAGCTGGGAAGCGTCCGCGCCAACGCAAGCCCATAAGCCCCACCAAAGGACCGCATGATCCTCGAAACCGAACGCCTGATCATCGCCCCGCTGACGGTGGAAGACGCGCCGCTCTTGTATCCGTTCCTCAGCGACGCCGAGGTGATGTCCAGCCTCGACCAGGAGCCGATCGAGGATCCCGACGAGGTCACCGCCCGCGTGACGGCCCAGGTCGAGGAGATGGCCGGCGGGAAAGCCGCCTACTGGGCCATCCGCCGCGCGGCCGACGGCGCCTTCATCGGCTTCTGCGAGCTGTTCGACATCGACCGCCGCCGCGACAGCGCCGAGATCCGCTTCGCCATCGCCCGCGAGGGCTGGGGCCAGGGCCTTGGCCTGGAGGCCCTGAGCGCCCTGCTCGCCCAGATCGCCGCCGACGACCTCAAGACCGTCACCGCCCGCGTCCATGTCGGCGACACCTCCGCCGAACGCTTGCTGGCCAAGCTGGGCTTCCGCCCCGACGGCTACATCGTCGGCGCCGTGCACCGCGACGGCGAACGCCGCGACCGGCGGGTCTATGGGCTGAGGCTTTAGGGTAGACACGCTGGCCCTCGCCCCTCCGCGCTGCGCGCTCCTCCCCACAGGGGGAAGAAGGTGCGCGCGTCCTTCCGCCCCCTTTGGGGGCGGACGACCGCGAAGCGGTCAGGTGGGGGCAAGTGAGATCATCCTCACGCGGCTAGCCGCTGGAGGTCTGGAAAGGGACGCGGAGCGCCGGACATCCGTCCGGAGTTGATTGATAAATACCGTTTCGACGAAGCCGACGCTCCGCGCAGTCGTTATCCGCCAGCGTCCCGGGAAGGTGGCCCTGTTCGGGCCTTACCGGGACCCGGGCGCTTCCGTTTCCGGCAGCGCCCGGCGATCGAAGAGGGACGAACCCTTTCCCTCGACCACGCCGACGGCGGGCGGGTCTGGCCAGCAACCAGATCCCCGGACCGTCCGAGTATCCCCCTCGAACCTGTCCCCGCTCGACCGCCCCCCGCCGCCGCAAATGGTCGCTGGCCATGCGCCCCTTCCTCGCGACGAGGTGGATAGAGACTACGCCAGGTTTTCAAGCCGGGGATGAAACGGCGAAAACGCCCACCCAATCCCCTCTCCCAAAGGGAGAGGGAGGGACCCAAGCAAAGCTTGGGAGAGGGAGGGGTTACACCCTTTCCGGACCAGGCAGGACCTGACAAGAAACTGAAAGGGCGGGGCTTTCACGGTCAAAGCCGCAACCTCTCACCCTCCCGCGCCTGCGGCGCGGGCCCCTCCCTCTCTCTAGGAGAGAGGGACTTCGGCGCCCGTTCCAATCTGGGGATAAGCCCCCTGCTCGGCCCGCATCCGATAGGCCATCACCGCCGTGTGGCCCAGCTTCTCGACGAGCCGCCAGTTGACGATGGCCCCCAGCGGCGCGCCGACCACGGGCAGGAACTGGGCCAGCTTGGCCAGGTCGATGTGGTCGCGGTACTGCTGCTGGAAGGCCCGCCAGTCGAAGTCGTCCAGGTGCTGGGGATGGGGCTTGGAATCCCAGTGGTCCAGCGCCGCCAGCGCCCCGGCCCGGTGCGCGCCGTCGGAAAAGGCCAGCTCGAAGACGTGCAGGATAAAGAGGCGCTCGGGCAGCGCCGTCCCGTCATGGCCGAAGATGGCGGCGATCTCGAACAACAGCTTGATCTTGAAGCTCATCAGCAGCGGGAAATCGGCCGCCGCCATCAGGAAGCCCCCGGCCCCGGTGACGCCGCCCTCGACCGCGGCCGTCTTCTTCCAGCCGTCGATCGCCTTGGCCGCCCGCGCCCGGCGCTCGTCCAGCGTCAGGTTATAGAGCGGCGAGCCCGTGGCGAAGTCGGCCCCGGTCAGCATCGCCCGCGTCATGCCCTCGATGGCCGTGGTGATGGCGGCGTGGACCTTCTCGGGGATGATCCTGTTGATCCGCTGCTGCGCGGCCCGCGCCAGACCGTTCAACGGCCCCGGCGGCTGGATCAGGTCGGCGCGCCAGGCGAGGAGGTCGGGGGAGAGGGTCATGGGGTGGAGATAGGGGTTTGGCGCGCGCGGGTGAAGGCGCGCGGTCTTCCTTCTCCCGCAAGGGGAGCAGGGTTTTCGCCCCCTTCATGTGTCATCCCGGCCGGACCCCGGCGAAAGCCGGGGGGAGAGCCGGGACCCAGGGGCCGCGCGCGCGGCGTTCCAGCACCCCCTGGGTCCCGGATAGCCTCTGCGAGGCTTCCGGGATGACACGATAAGGAGGGCTTGAAGCCCCCAAACCCGACCTCCCCGGCGAACGCCGGGGTCCAGATCGAACCCGCCGCCGTCGAAGCGCTCGCAAGGCCGCAGGGCGCGCCCACCCAAACCGTTCCGGATGAATCTGGGCCCCGGCATTCGCCGGGGAAGTCGGGGGTTTGGTGGGATCCAGTTCCGCTCCTTCTCGCCCGAGAAGGAGCCCGCCTTACATCTCCCGGCGAGACGATCGCAGGGCTGTCCGAGTCACTCAAGGACGACGCTCCGCGTCGCCGCCGCGCGGCCGCCCGCAGGGCGGTCCTTGACTGACTTGGTCAGTCCTGCACGCTACAGCCTCCAAGAGATTTAAGGACGGGAGTGCGCGCGCCTCCAAAATGTCTATTAACAGGAATCATAAATATAATTTCGAGGAATAGGTGGAACAATCCATATACTTTAAAGAAATTTCGTCCAAAATCAGCGAGGCTAGAAATTATTGTCGCGAGCTTTCAAGCGTATTACCCTCAATAATATCCGCTTCAGAACTGAACGTTTGGTCAAAAGCGCCCTACAAGGCACTCTGTATTAGCACTTCGCTTGGCCACAGAATGCTCGATCTCGTTGAGATGTCGGCAGAAGCGCTCGAGCGACGGAAGTGGGCTTCTGCAGCCACCTTAGCCCGAGCTGCAATGGAAACCAGCGCCCTCTCCTGGGAATTAAAACGGACGATGGAAGGCGTTCACCTTACCCCGGCCGCGCACTTCCACGAGAAGCTTGATCGCATGTTGCTCGGACATAAAGACAAGTCGATTGGCGATGTCGAGGCTATAAACGTACTCACAACCATCCCGCGCATGGCGCTAGAGTTTCCCGCGCTGGACAAAACATATTTCGGCCTCTGCGAGGTCGCGCATCCAAATTGGAGCGGGGCTCTGGGACTTTTTGCAAAGACGAACTACGAAGATTTTGAAACTTCGTTTGGCCCGCAGCCGGAAAATTCGCACGGACTTATAGCTGCAAATGCGATCGTCGTATCAATTAGTATCCAGCTGCACGCTATTAATCGGACAAGTTTACTCATTGAAGAATGGCGACGACAGTTACCAACGCTGGATGATCCCCGTCCACCTGACCCAGGCCATTAATGACGCCGAATGCCCGCTCCTCCATCCACACCTCCCACCGCCTAATCCCCATCATCCCCAGCTCCGCCACCTCCCCCGCCCCGCCGAAGCGGCCTATATCCTTGGCCTGACGTTCACCACGCCGGACCCCAAGGGCTTGTCCACCCAGTTTCGACTGCCGCTGTCCCTCACCCCCAGCTATGGCCGGGAGGACTTCGCCGTCTCGTCGGTCAACGCCGAGGCGGTGGCGCGGGTCGATGCGTGGCCGGCCTGGCCGGAGGGGCGGCTGGCCCTGGTGGGGCCGGCGGGCAGCGGCAAGACGCATCTGGCGCGGGCCTGGGCCGATGAGGTCGGGGCCGTGGTGGTGGACGCGGCCGATCCGGCCGCCGCGCCGCTGGACCTGGCGCCCCTGCGCGGCCGGCCGGTGCTGGTCGAGGACGCCGAACGCCGCGCGCAGGGCGGCGCGCTGAGCGACGAGGCGCTATTTCATCTTCTCAACATGGCCGGGGTGGACGGCGGGACCGTGCTGCTGACCGGCCGGGTCGCGCCCTTGGCCTGGGAGACGGCGGTGCCGGACCTGCGCTCGCGGCTGAACGCCCTGTCGGTGGCGGTCCTCGACGAGCCCGACGATGGGGTGCTGGAGGCGGTGCTGCGGCGGGCCTTCGCCCAGCGGCTCCTGAAGCCCGAGCCCGACCTCTATCCCTACCTCGTCGCCCGCCTGCCCCGCTCGGCCGCCGAAGCCATCGCCGCCGCCGACCTGCTGGACGAGGAAGCCGCCTCGCGCCGGCGCGAGTTGAACAAGGCCCTGGCGCGGGAGGTGCTGGAGGGGTTCGAGGGGGAGGATGAGGCGGGGTAAAAATCCCTCTCTCGTGGAGAGAGGGAGGGGCCCGCCGCGCAGCGGTGGGAGGGTGAGAGGATAAACCTTCCCGGCGTTCGCGCCGCCGAATGACGATCCAGGCCAGGGCTTTAAGGGCTGCAACCTCTCACCCTCCCGCGCCTGCGGCGCGGGCCCCTCCCTCTCTCAAAGAGAGAGGGATTCATTTTCCCCTGTCGTCACCGCGTCACTTGCCTCATTCACCATGACGGAACAAAGTTCGCCTAGATAGAGTCCATGACCGACGCCCTGCCGATCGCCGCCAACGCTCCTGTCGCCGCAACCGCCGACGCGCTGACGCTCGACGCCGAGCTGATGGCCTCGCCCGAGCGGTTCTTCAACCGCGAGCTCTCGTGGCTGGCCTTCAACCAGCGGGTGCTGGAGGAGAGCTCCAATCCGCGCCACCCGCTGCTGGAGCGGCTGCGGTTCCTGTCGATCAGCGCCAACAATCTCGACGAGTTCTACATGGTGCGCGTCGCCGGCCTGAAAGGTCAGGTGCGCGAGGGCGTGCGGGTGGTCAGCCAGGACGGCCTGACCCCCGGCGAGCAGCTGACGCGCATCAACGCCTCGGCCGCCGAGCTGATGGCCGCTCAGCAGACGATCTGGCGTCAGGTCCGCACCCAGCTGTGGGACGAGGGCCTGAAGCTGCTGGACGCCAAGGACATCGAGGGCGACGACCGCAAGCGGGCCGAGGAAATCTTCCTCAACCAGATCTTCCCGGTGATGACGCCGCTGGCCATCGATCCGGCGCATCCGTTCCCGTTCATCCCGAACCTGGGCTTCTGCCTGGCCTTGAAGCTGCGGCGGATCGCCGACGACAAGCACCTGTACGCCCTGGCGCCGATCCCCTCGCAGGTGCGGCGGTTCTGGGAGCTCTCCTCGGTGGTCGCGCGCGGCCGCAAGCGCCAGCGCAAGATCGTCGCCCTGGAGAGCATGATCATCCTGTTTTTGGAGCACCTGTTTCCCGGCTACGAGGTCGAGGGCCGGGGTCTGTTCCGCCTGATCCGCGACAGCGACCTCGAAATCGAGGAAGAGGCCGAAGACCTGGTGCGCGAGTTCGAGGCGCGGCTGAAGAAGCGTCGCCTGGGCCAGGTGGTGCGGGTCAAGATCCAGACCACCATGCCGGCCGACCTGCGCGAGTTCATCATCGAGGGCCTGCGCGCCGAGCCCGAAGACGTGGTGCTGGTCGACGGCAAGCTCGGCTTGGCCCAGATGTCCGAGCTGATCCCGCCCGACCGTCCGGACCTGAAATTCCCGCCCTTCAACGCCCGCTTCCCCGAGCGCATCCGCGACCACGGCGGCGACTGCTTCGCCGCGATCCGCGAGAAGGACATTCTCGTTCACCACCCGTTCGAGAGCTTCGACGTGGTGGTGCAGTTCCTGCGCCAGGCCGCGCGCGATCCCAACGTGCTGGCGATCAAGCAGACCTTGTACCGCACCTCCAAGGACAGCCCGATCGTGGCGGCCCTGATCGAGGCGGCCGACAACGGCAAGAACGTCACGGCGCTGGTCGAGATCAAGGCGCGCTTCGACGAGGAGAATAACCTCAAGTGGGCGCGCGACCTGGAACGGGCCGGCGTGCACGTGGTGTTCGGCTTCGTCGACTGGAAGACCCACGCCAAGCTGTCGGTGGTGGTGCGCCGCGAGGGCGAGACCCTACGCACCTACTGCCACTTCGGCACCGGCAACTATCACCCGCAGACGGCCCGGGTTTACACCGACCTGTCGCTGTTCACCTGCGACCCCGCCCTGGGACGCGACGGCGGCAAGCTGTTCAACTTCATCACCGGCTACGCCCAACCGGGCCGGCTGGAGAAGCTGTCGTTCTCGCCCCAGACGCTGAAGCCGGATCTGCTGCGGATGATCGCGCTGGAGGCCGAAGCCGCCCGCGCCGGACGTCCGGCGGCGATCTGGGCCAAGATGAACGCGGTCGTGGATCCGCAGATCATCGACGCCCTCTACGCGGCCAGCCAGGCCGGGGTGCAGATCGACCTCGTGGTGCGCGGCATCTGCTGTCTGCGTCCGGGCATCAAGGGCCTGTCGGAGAACATCCGGGTCAAGTCGATCGTCGGCCGGTTCCTGGAGCACTCGCGCATCGTGGCCTTCGCCAACGGCGCGCCGATGCCCAGCGCCCAGACGCGGCTCTATATGAGCTCGGCCGACTGGATGCCGCGCAATCTCGACCGCCGGGTCGAGAGCCTGGTGCCGATCGAGAACCCGACGGTCCACCAGCAGGTCCTGGACCAGATCATGGTCGCCAACCTCAATGACGAGGCCCAGAGCTGGAAGCTGGACAGCGAAGGCGACTACGCGCGCGATCCGGCCTGGAACAGCAAGGGCGCCTTCTCGGCGCACGACTACTTCATGACCAATCCCAGCCTGTCGGGACGTGGTCACGGCGCCCGCGACCTGCCGCGCGCCTTCGACCACGTGGGGCCCAAGCGCAAGCGGTGAGGCGCGCCGCCCTCGTCGTCATGGCCCTGCTGCCGGCTCTGACCGCCTGCGCGCCCAAGGGCGAGCGGCGGGCTGACATCTGCGCGATCCAGGCCCTGCCCGCCCGCCCCGGCTTCGACCGCTTCGGCGCGCCGCCGCCGGGCGTGGAGAAAGCCGCCCAGGCGACGGCCGAGGTCTACGGTCCCGGGATCGCCGGCGGCTATGGCGTGCGCTGGTGGGGTCCCTGCGGTCCCAGCGCTCAGACCACCGACATGCTGCTGCTGGGGCCCGCCCCGTGGGCCCTGACCAAGGGCGGCCCCCGCGCCGACGGCCACCAGGTCGCCTACGGCACCTGCTACCACCGGCGCGAAGCTGATGGCTGGCGCACCGTGGCCTGCCGGATCAACCGCTAAACGGCCTCCGCGCGTTCATCCCCATGGAAAATCGACCAGAGACCCTTGGTCCCGCTTTCCCGACGCCGGGAATAGGCTAAAGGACGCCCATGCCCTTCCAGGCCCCGCGCGACGCGGCTGTCATCGATATCGGCTCGAACTCGGTCCGCCTGGTGGTGTACCGACTGGAAGGCCGCGCCATCTGGACCGTGTTCAACGAGAAGGTGCTGGCCGGCCTTGGCCGCGACCTCTCAAAGACTGGCCGCCTGTCGCCCGAAGGCGTCATCCAGACCCTGCAGGCCCTGAAGCGCTTCCGGGCCGTGCTGGAAGCGGTGACACCGGCCGAGACGTTCGTCGTCGCCACCGCTGCGGCCCGCGACGCCGAAGACGGTCCGGACTTCATCGCCCGCGTCCGCGAGGAGACCGGCTTCAAGGTCCGGGTCCTCTCCGGCGAGGAAGAGGCGCACTACGCCGCCGTGGGCGTGCTGGCGGGCGCCCCGAACGCCACCGGCGTGGTGGGCGATCTGGGCGGCGCGAGCCTCGAGCTCGTCCACCTGTCGAGCACGGGCGCGGGCCGGGGCGTCACCCTGCCGCTGGGGCCGTTCAGCCTGGCCGGTCCGGCGGGAACCGCCAACGGCTTTGACCCCGACCGCGTGCGACGCCTGGCCCAAGACCGGCTGCTTCCCGTCGCGGCTGACTTCCGGACCGAGACCTTCCACGCCGTGGGCGGGGCCTGGCGCAATCTGGCCCTGCTGCACATGCGCTTGTCGGGCTATCCGCTGCACGTCGTCCATCAGTACGAGATCACGGCCGCCGAGGCGCTCGAGGCCGCCCGCTTGGTCGCCCACCAGTCCAAGAGCTCGCTGGAGCGGATCGAGGGCATGAGCAAGAAGCGCTCGGAGACCCTGCCCTACGCCGCGATCGTCCTGGAGACGCTGATCGAACAGCTTCACCTGAAGCGGATCGAGATCTCGGCCTATGGCGTGCGCGAAGGCCTGCTGTTCGAGGCCATGCCGCCGCGCGTTCGCGGACTGGACCCCCTGATCGAAGGCTGCGGTGCGCTGGGCCACCGTCAAGGCGTCGCCGACGAGTTGGGACCGGCGCTGGACGCCTGGATCTCGCCCGCCTTCGCCGACCTGCCGCCCCTGTTCGGCGACCGGGACCCGATCTTGATCTCAGCGGCCTGCCGCCTGGCCGACATGGGCGTTCGCCTGCACCCCGACCATCGGGCGGACCTCGTCTTCGAACAGGTGCTGCGCGCGCCGATCGCGGGTCAGGGTCATGCCGAGCGGTGTTTCCTGGCCACGGCCGCCCACGCGCGCCATGCGACCAACTTCCATCCGCCGGAACTCGAGACGCTGGAGCGCCTGCTGAGCCCGGCGCAGTTGAAGCGCGCCCGCGCGCTCGGCGCCACGATCCGATTGGCGTGCGATCTGTCGGGCCGGAGCCCCAGCCTTCTGGCGCGCTCGACCCTCAGCCTCGACAAGAGCCATCTGATCCTGGCTGCCGAGCCTGGCTTTGCCGATCTACTTCTTGGTGAACAGACCAATAAGCGCGCCAACACCGCCGCTCAGCACCTTGGCCTGAAGACAAAGATTATCGCCGCTTAATCTCCGTCTACAACACAAGTATAGATCATACTTAACTGCAGATGAATTTCCCCATTACGGGGGAGATGAGCTTTTGAGACGGCTGAAACGTGCGGAAAGAGCACGATTTGTTAGCCCTACCTCGCACAACCTGCCCTCAACAACAAATGTGGAGGTCAGTGATGTTGCAGCGTAAGTTCGACTATCTCGACGCGATCGCTCCGGCTCCTGCCGCTCGCAAGCGCCTGGAACTGCGTGTCGCCAATGACCACGACGCGCCGGTCACCAGCGCCGCCCGCACCCTGCAATCGGAACTGGGCCGCGTCTTCGCCCAGGAAACCAGCTGGTCGGTTCGCCGCACCGTGGCGATCGGGATCGTCTTCCACCTAGGCGTCTTCTGCGCCTTGGGTCTTGCCGCCGGCGGCGCCCTGGCGCAGTTCGCCCACTGAACGCCACCAGCTTCTGACCGCGTCTAGAGCATTTCTCCAATCCAGACAGATCGGAGCAATGCTCGAGCTGGATCAGTCCGCCAGTTCCGCGCCGCTCGTGATCGGGTCTCCCCGTTCGAGCTCTAGGAAGTCGGTGAACGGCTGGCCATAGACGCGGTCGAAGAACTCGGCCTGGTATCGGAATGGCAGGTTGGCGTCGCTGTTCCACAGCATCACGATGCCAGTCCGCGTCGCCGGGTCGAACATCATGGTCGAGCGATAACCCGCCACACCGCCGCTATGCCCGACAAGGTCATGGCCCTTGTAGGTGAAACTGCGCATCCCCAGGCCATAGCCTGGCTGCTTCAGCTCTCGCGCGATGTTGAGGCGACCATAGGGCCGCCCGGTGCCGACACGCGACCTCTGAACCTCACTCAGCACATCCCTCGACAGGACGTCGCCCCGCAGCCCCATCTGGGCCTGCATCCAGATCGCCAAGTCCACGATGTCCGAGTTCACTCCCGCCGCTGCGGGCACGTGGTAGTAGGCCTCCGAGAACGGCAAGGCTCGCCCATGGCGTGACGGATGGGCCCAATTGGCCGACGCCTTCAGCCCCGCCGCCCCGAACGTCGCGCTCTTCATGCCCAGAGGCTCGAACAAGCGGCGCTTGACCGCTTCGCCATAGTCTAGGCCCGTGCGCGCGCGGATCACCTCCGAAATCGTGTCGTAGGCGATGTTCTGATAGGTGTGGCAGGTCGCGGGCGGACACACAGGCTTCAGCGTCGCGAACGAACCCCGGATGACCGTCGGGTCTTCGCCGTCTTCCAGTCGTCCGTCATAGGCGTTGCGACCAAGGCCGGTGCGCTGGGAGAGCAGTTGCTCCAGAGTCAGCCCGACCTGGGCGTCGCCAGGCAGGCGCAGGCTTGTGTTGAAGACCGACAGCGGGTCTTGCAACGACAGCGCGCCGTCGGCGGCCAACCGGGCCGTCAGTGTCCCCGCGATTGTCTTCGACAGAGACGCCCAGCGAAACACCGTCCGCGCATCCACGCGCTGGGCGTTGTCGGCGGCGGTGTAGCCATAGCCGTGAACGAAGGCGAGCCGCCCGTCCTCGACGATCGCGACCGCCAGCCCCTGCATCGAACGATCAGTCATCATCGCTCTGAGGCGAGCATCGATCGCGCGGTAGTCGATCCGGCCATGCCAGTCCGCTGGGCGCTCCGGGATCGGCGCAACGGCCTGGGACAATGGCGCCGGAAGGATCTTCGGCGCGGCGTCCTTGAGAAACGGGAAGGTCGCCAGACCGGCCAGAACCAGACCAGCCCCGCCGAAGGCCAGCCACTTCAAGCGCCGCCGCCGCTCCCAGTCGCTCTGCTCGCCGGTATCCAACACGCGTCTACTCATGAAACGAAAAAGAGGTCGGATCGCGGCGCTGAACGCCGACGACCCGACCTCTTCTAGGCAGACTCGGCGCCCGGCCCAACCAGGCCCAACGGCGCAATCTGGGGAGAACTATTCGCCCTTGGGGGCGCGACGCACCTCGACCACGCGCACGCGCGCGCCATCCAGCACCAGCGCCAGTTCGCCCCGCTTGATCTTCAAGGCGTCGGAGCCGAAGGCCTCGCGCCGCCAACCGGTCAGGGCAGGCGTCGCGGCGTTGTCGTCGGCGGCGATCTTTTCGAGGTCCGACACCGTGGCGATCAGCTTGGACGCCACGCCGGCCTCTTCGGCGCGAGCCTTGAGCAGCACCTTCAGAAGCTCGACCACGGCGCCGGCGTTCTGCGGGGGCGGAGGACCAGGCTTGTCGACGACGGGCGCATAACCCTCAGGATCGGCCAAGGCGGCCTTGATGGCGGCCAGAAGATCCGGACCGAACTTGCTGCCGCCGAAACCCTTTGGCACGCCGCGCAGGTTGTTCAGCGCCTCCAGGCTGGTCGGCGCCTGGGTGGCCAGTTCGTCGATGGCCTCGTCCTTCAGGATTCGGCCGCGCGGCTGGTCGCGGTTCTGGGCAGTGCGCTCGCGCCAGGCGGCGACGGCCTTGAACACCGCGAGATACTTGGCCTGCGTCTTGCGCGGGCGAAGGCGACGCCAGGCCTTTTCCGGGTCCACGTCATAGGCGGCGGGATCGGAGATGGCGGTCATCTCCTCCTCCACCCACGCCAGGCGACCGGAGGTCTCCAGACGCTCGCGCAGGATCGGGAACAGCTTGGCCAGGTGGGTCACATCGGCCAGGGCGTAGCTCAGCTGCGCGTCGGTCAGCGGACGCCGCGCCCAGTCGGTGAAGCGGCTCGACTTGTCGATCTCGATCCGCAGCATCTGCCGCACCAGGGCGTCATAAGCGATCTGCTCGCCGAAGCCGGCCGCCATGCCCGCCACCTGCGTGTCGAACAGCGGTTTGGGCATCGCCTTGAGGTTGTTGAAGATTTCGACGTCCTGACGCGCTGCGTGGAAGACCTTCAGGATGCGCTCGTCACGCATCACGGCCAGCAGCGGTTCCAGATCGATGCCGTCGGCCAACGGGTCGATGACGGCTTCATGCGTGGGAGACGCGACCTGAATCAAGCACAGCATCGGCCAATAGGTCGTCTCGCGCATGAACTCAGTGTCCACGGCGACGAAAGGCTCGCCCGCAAGGCTATTACAGAACGCCGCCAACTCGGCGGTGGTGGTGATCGGCTTCATCCGCTGCTAATAGCCTCGCGCACCCCCGAGTCTGCAAGCGTCAAGACGCGCCAAGCGTGGCTGGGAGGCAAATTTTCCGCGAGTGCGGTCGGCGTCATCGCCGTCCGACAGACCAGAGCGAGCGAATGAGCGATCTGCCCAACGGCCTCACCTACGCCCAGGCGGGTGTCGACATCGATGCGGGCAACGCCCTGGTGGACGCCATCAAGCCGCTGGCCAAGGCGACCCGTCGTCCGGGCGCGGAAGCCAGCCTCGGGGGCTTTGGCGCCTTGTTCGACCTGAAGGCCGCCGGCTACGATGATCCGCTGCTGGTCACGACCACCGATGGCGTCGGCACCAAGCTGCGGATCGCCATCGACACCGGCATGCACGCCACGGTGGGCATCGACCTGGTGGCCATGTGCGTCAACGACCTGCTGGCCCAGGGCGCTGAGCCGCTGATGTTCCTCGACTACTTCGCCACCGGCAAGCTCGACGTCGAGACGGCCAAGAGCGTCGTCGCCGGCATCGCCGAGGGCTGCAAGATCTCCGGCTCCGCCCTGGTGGGCGGCGAGACCGCCGAAATGCCGGGCATGTACGCCGACGGGGAGTACGACCTGGCCGGCTTCTCGGTCGGTGCGGTCAATCGTGACGCGGTCCTGCCGAAGCTGGACCAACAGCGCGCCGGCGACATCATCATTGGTCTGGGGTCTTCGGGTCCGCACTCGAACGGCTATTCGCTGGTGCGGCGCGTGGTTGAGCGTTCGGGCCTGGCCTGGGACGCGCCTTGCCCCTTTGAGGCCGGCAAGACCCTCGCCGAAGCCCTGATGGCGCCGACCCGCATCTATGTGAAGTCGCTGTTGCCGCTGCTGAAGTCGGGCCGCGTCAAGGGCGGCGCCCACATCACCGGCGGAGGCCTGATCGAGAACCCGCCGCGCGCCATCGCCGAGGGCCTCGCCGCCGAGTTCGACTGGAACAGCTGGGCCATGCCACCCGTGTTCGACTGGCTGGCCAAGACCGGCGGGATCACCGAGCACGAGATGCGCCGCACGTTCAATTGCGGCGTGGGCTTCATCATCATCGTGGCGCAAGCCGACGCCGAGCCTGTGTTGGCGGCCCTGCTGAACGCCGGCGAGGACGCCTTCATCTGCGGCCAGCTGGTCAAGGCCTGATGGGCCCCAGGACTAAGGTCGCCGTCCTGATTTCGGGTCGGGGCTCCAACATGGAAGCCCTGGTCCGCGCCGCCCAGGCGCCCGGCTGCCCGTTCGAGATCACCCTCGTCCTGGCCAACAAGCCGGACGCCAAGGGCCTGGAGATCGCCGCCGCAGCCGGGGTCGAGGCGCTCTGCGTCGACCAGAAGCCGTTCGGCAAGGACCGCGAGGCGCACGAGCGCGCCATTGATGCGGCCCTGCGTGCGCGCGGGGTCGAAGTGATCGCCCTGGCCGGCTACATGCGGATCCTGACGCCGTTCCTGGTCGACGCCTGGGAAGGCCGGATGCTGAACATCCACCCCTCCCTGCTGCCCGCCTATCCGGGTCTGGACACCCACGCCCGCGCGCTAGCAGGCGGCGAGGTCGAGGCCGGTTGCACGGTCCATCTGGTCACGGCAGGCGTCGACGAGGGCCCGATCCTAGGTCAGGCTCGCGTACCGATCCTGCCCGACGACGACGCCGACGCCCTGGCCGCGCGCGTGCTGGCGCAGGAGCACCGGCTGTATGCCGACACCCTGGCGACCTTCTGTCGCGGCCTTGGCGCCGCGAAAGACTAAGGTTCACGCGCGTTTACGACACTGGGTCAGAGATTCGTCACAGTCGGTAACGATACTGTCGGCATGGACGCCTTCCTGAATCAGACCTTCGCTCTCGCGGCCGACAACAGCCTGTTGGCGGGGGGCGTGCTGTTCGTGTTGACCCTGCTGGAAGCGCTGCTGGTCGTCGGCGTGCTGATCCCGATCGTCGGCGTGATGCTCGCGGCGGGCGCCTTGGTCGCCCAAGGCGTCATGCATCCGGTCGAGGCGGTGCTGTGGTGCAGCGCCGGCGCGGCGGTGGGTGACGCCCTCTCCTACATGATCGGCCACCGCCTTGGCGGCCGTAACGGCGCGCGCATGCTGTTCTCTGGTCGCCGCCGTCTATTCGCCCGCGCCAAGCTGCTGGCCCGGCGCCATGGCGCGATCGCCATTGTCGCGGCTCGGTATCTGGGCCCCGTTCGCCCGATGATCCCGATCCTGGCCGGCATGAGCCGCGCGCGGCCTTGGCGTTTCCATATCGCCAGTGCGCTGACCGCGCCGATCTGGGTCGTCTCGCTGATGGCCCCGGGCTACCTGGCGGTCAGCAACCTGCAGCGTTTGAACCTCGACCCTGGCATCGCGGGTCCCCTGGCGGTCGCCGTGATGATCGTCGTAGCGACCGGCTGGATGATGATGCGACGTCCGGCGGCCCGCGCCTTGACCGTCTAGTGGTCAACGTCCGCGTTGGCGGCGTTAAAATAGCGCTCCGAAAGCTCGTCCCAAGCATAGTCCCGATTGGCAAGCTGGGTCCGGTCATAGCTGGGAGAGCCTTTGAACTGCTCCTTGCTAATGTCGGCCTGGAAGGTCTTGGCGACAGGATCGAAGCGGACCAGCGCCCAGGGCACCGGATGATACTTGCCCGAACCACCCAGTAGCCCTGGGGCCTCCACGATCACGTAGCCGATCTGACCCGACGCAAGGTCGATGAACGTCTCGCGAACTGTCCCTAGCTTGCCACCGCCCTCGCCGGTCAGGTCCATGCCGAGGATGTCGCTGCTTTTGGTGAGGCTCATCGGTGTCTTCTTCTCCGTTTGGCGGGTTGCGCCGGAGGAGAGAGCGTCTGAACGCGACGAGAGTTGCCGCCTATACCGAACGCCAGCGGCGCTCGGCCCACAAGGCGCCACCCAGCACCATCGTCACAGCCACCCAAAGCGAAGCCGCGCCAACGGTCAGATAGGCCAGCGCGCCAAGAGCGCCGCCGGACGCAAGTCCCGTCCACAGAAGCACGTAACGCAGCCAATCACGCGGTTCGCGCCCCACCAGAGCGCCCGCGATGCGCTGCCCGGCCTTCACCAGGGCGCCGGTCATGTAGGTCAATCCGACCACCACATCGCCGTTGCGTTGAAAGACAGCGTTCTCCGCGCCCATGGCCATGGCGACCGCAGCGATACCGGCTCGATCGTGGCCCAGCGCCAGCAGGATCGCTCCGACGGCCAGCAATGTAGCCTCAAGGATCAGCACCGGCGAACGCCGCTCTTCTCCAAAGGCTCTCGCGGTCAGCGCGCCTAGCACCACGCCCGTAACGAAAGCCGTCACCAGACCGAAAACCGTCAGCGCCGCGGCCCAATGCGCGGTGGCCAGCGCCACACCCAGGCGCGTGGAGTTGCCGCTCATGAACGAGACGAAGAAGCCGCCCAACTTGAGGAAGCCAATCGCGTCGACATAACCCGCCACCCCCGACAGCGTGACCGCCAACGCCACCTCGCCGCGTCCGTAGTGCTGCACGTCCCGACTCCCGCGCAAAAGAAAACGGCCGGATCGTCACCGATCCGGCCGCCTCTGGTCATCAGAAAAGTCGCAAGCGATTAGCCGACGATTTCTTCTTCCGTGAAGAACTGGGCGATTTCGATGCCGGCGTTCTCCAGGCTGTCCGAACCGTGGACCGAGTTTTCACCGATCGACAGGGCGAACTGCTTGCGGATGGTGCCTTCGTCGGCGTTGGCCGGGTTGGTGGCGCCCATGACTTCGCGGTACTTCGCGACGGCGTTGTCGCCTTGCAGGACTTGGACGACGACCGGCTCGGCGGTCATCTGAGCCACGAGTTCGCCGTAGAACGGACGCTCGGCGTGGACTTCGTAGAACTTCTTGGCTTGGGCTTCGGTCAGCTTCACGCGACGCTGAGCGACGATGCGCAGGCCGGCGGCCTCGATCACAGCGTTGATGGCGCCGGTCAGGTTGCGACGGGTGGCGTCCGGCTTGATGATCGAGAAGGTGCGTTCGGTCACGGTAGTGATCTCACAGAAAAGTTGTGAATTGGGAGGTTGCGGGCTTATAGCCGTGCGCCCCGCCCCCGCCAACCCCGCCGCGTAACCTTCACAAAAATGCTTCAGATCAACGACCTGACTTTCGATGCCTGGGGCCGGCGGTTCTTCGACAAGGCCAGCGTCAGCCTGCCGCCCGGCGCGAAGGTCGGCCTGGTGGGCCGCAATGGTGTGGGCAAGTCGACGCTGTTCAAGCTGATCCTTGGCCATCTGCACGCCAACGACGACGAGATCAGCCTGCCCAAGAACGCCCGTATCGGCTCGGTGGACCAGGAACACCCGGCCACGCCCGTATCGCTGCTCGACACCGTCCTGGAGGCCGACGAGGAGCGTCACAGCCTGCTGACCCGCCTGGAGACAGCCAACCCCGAAGAGATGGGCGAAATCTGGGCTCGGCTGATCGAGATCGACTCCGACGCCGCCCCGTCCCGCGCCTCCGAAATCCTGGTGGGTCTGGGCTTCAGCCAGGAGGACCTCGCCCGCCCCATGAGCGAGTTTTCCGGCGGCTGGCGGATGCGGGTGGCGCTGGCGGCGGCGCTGTTCGCCGAACCCGACATGCTGCTGCTCGACGAACCGACCAACTATCTGGACCTGGAAGGCGCGCTATGGCTGGAAGCGCGGCTGGTCAAGTATCCGCATACCGCGCTGATCATCAGCCACGACCGTGAGCTCTTGAACAACAGCTGCACCCACATCCTGCACATGGCCAACGCCAAGCTGGAGCTCTACACGGGCGGCTACGACGATTTCGAGAAGCGCCGCGCCGAGAAAGCCCGTCTGCAGATGGCCACTAAGGCCAAGCAGGACGCCGAGCGCGCCCACCTGCAGTCGTTCATCGACCGCTTCAAGGCCAAGGCTTCCAAGGCCGCTCAGGCTCAGTCGCGAATGAAGCGTCTGGCCAAGATGGAGCCGGTGTCGGTGACCCTTGAGGAGCGCGTCGCCCCCTTCACCCTGCCCTCGCCCGAAAAGCCGTTGCCGCCGCCGCTGATCCGGCTGGAGAAAGCCAATGTAGGTTACGAGGAAGGTCGGCCGATCCTCAAGCGTCTGGGCCTGCGGATGGACCTGGACGACCGCATCGGCCTCTTGGGCGTCAACGGTGCGGGCAAGTCGACCTTCGCCAAGCTGATCGCCGGCGCGCTTGACGTGCAGAGCGGCGAGTTCCACCGCGACAAGAAGATGAAGGTCGGCTGGTTCCACCAGCACCAGATCGAGGCGATGGATCCCAACGACACGGCGCTGGAGATCATTCGCCGCGCCATGCCGGAGGCCACGGAGGCCTCGCGTCGCTCACGCCTCGCCCAGTTTGGTCTGCCGTTCGAGAAGCAGGAGACCCGGGTGGAGGCGCTGTCGGGCGGCGAACGGGCCCGCCTGCTGCTGAACCTAGTGGCGATGGACGCGCCCCACCTGCTGATCCTCGATGAACCGACCAACCACCTCGACATCGACAGCCGCCGGGCCCTGCTGGACGCGCTGAACGACTATATGGGCGCGGTGATCCTGATCACCCACGACCGCTCGCTTATGGAGCTGGTCGCCGACCGGCTTTGGCTGGCGGCCGACGGTACGATCAAGCCGTTTGACGGCGACATGGACGACTACGCCAAGTTCGTGCTGGAACGCGCCAAGCAGGCCGTAAAGCCCACCCAGGTCGCGCGCGAGAACGTCAAGGCCGCCGCCCCCCCTTCGCCCGCGCCGAAGAAGGTCGCAATCGAGCCTTTACGTCGCAAGGTCGAGGCCGCCGAGCAGGTGATGAACCGCCGCACCCGGGACCTCGCCGAACTGGAGGCCCAGCTTGGCGACCCGGACCTCTACATCAAGAACCCAGGCAAGGTCGCCGAGCTGACCAAACGTCGGGACAACGCTCAGGCCAAGCTGAGCGAGGCCGAAGAGGCCTGGATGACCCTGGCGGAGGAACTGGCTGAAGCCGAGGGCTGAGCCGCCTCAGGTGAACGGCCGTTAAACCATGTCGTTTAGCGCTTCCAGAACGTCTGGAAGCGCATGGTGCGGCCTATGAGCACAGGTCACCCCCGCAACCATGTCGTCGCCAACCCCGAGGGGCTGTCGTCGCACGTCGTGCTGGAGGCGTTCGCCGAGTGGGTGAACACCCGGATCGGCGAGGCCCTGCGGATCGAGATGGACCTGGCCTTCCGCGACCGCCCCTTCGACGTTGAAGTCGGCCGCTCGCCGGCTCTGGTCGGCTGGGAGCACAAGTTCATTCAGCCCGGCGCGCCGGCGCCGCGCGGCAAGATGTGGACGGTGTATCGCCTGCACGATCAGAAGGACCGCCCGGTCCACCTGCCGAAGTCGGGCGATCTGGTCGAGGACCTGACGCCCCTGCTCGGCGAGCTCGGCTATCTTGGCGTCTTCGAAGACGGCGTCGCGCAGTTTCCGGGCGTGGGCAAGCGCTGACGGCGCGCCCTATCAGCGACGGGAGTCGTCGCGCGGCTTGTCGTACAGTGTGCGAAGATAGGCGGTGACATCGGCGATCTGTATCGCCGTCATCGCCTTGGGCGGCATGGCGTAGTGGCCGACAGACGCGATCGCCTCCAGTTCCCAATCCAGCCGATAGTCAGCGTACTTTTTGGCGACCTCTCCGAAGGGCGGAGCGTCGGAACGCGGGCTGACGCCATCGGCGGTGATCGCATGGCAACTGGCGCATTGCTTGGACGCGAAGGCCGCCCCCCTTGCGGGCGAACCCGGGATAGCGTCGTCGGCGACGCCAGCGGATCGCGACGACTGGGCCGATGACATCGCCGGCGCCATCAGGGCCACCATCGCCAGAGCGCTTATCAGTAGGTGTCGCATCTCGGTCACTCCCGTCGCTATGACGATGCCTCCTTGCCATGAAGTCACCAACTCCGGACGACCGCGTAAGGTCCAGGCCTCCCGAGCCCGGCCAACCGTCTCAGGCCGTTACCGGCTTGGGGGGCTCCAAGGCCTGGACCAGCGTCGAGAGCAGCGACATCACGGTCAGCGGTTTAGGCGTGGCGCCATCGAATACGGGGTCCAAGGGCCCAGCACGCACGTCAGCCGAAAAGGCGATGATCGGCGCTTTGGCGCAGGGGCCGCGCTCGGCGCGGATCCGCAGCGCCGCCGCCACCCCGTCCAGGCGTGGCATTCGCAAATCCATCAAGATGGCGTCATAGGACGCCGCGCCTGCGGCGGCGACACCGTCTTCGCCGTCGACAGCTTCGGCCACCTCGACGCCGACGGCTTCGAGCACCGAACGGACCAGTTCGCGGTTACCAGCGTTGTCGTCGACGACAAGCACGCGAAGCCCCGACGGCGGGATCGGAAAATCGGGGACGTCGTCATCGTCTGCTGAGGCGTGCGTCGACGCGATCGGCGCTGGGATTTCGAACCAGAAGCGCGCGCCCTGTCCTGGGCTGCTCGCCACGCCGATCTCGCCGCCCATCAGCTCCACCAGCCCGCGGGAGATGGCTAGGCCCAGGCCGGCGCCGCCATGCTTGCGATTAAGGGCCGCGTCGATCTGGGCGAAGCGGGTGAAGATCAGGGCCTGATCGGCCTCAACAACCCCTGGGCCGGTGTCGATCACGCTCATGCGCAAGCGGCCCTTCTCATTGTCGTAGGCCGCCTCCAGCACCACCTCGCCGACCTCGGTGAATTTCACCGCGTTGCCGACGAGGTTCAGCAGCACCTGGCGAACCCGCTCGGGATCAAGGATCACGCGCTCAGGAATGGCGTCGGCGCCCGCGGACCGCAGCGTCAGCTGCTTTTCCTGTGCGGACGGCGTCAGGATCTCCAGAACATCAGCGACTAGATCCACAACAGCGATCGGGCGCGGCTGAAGGGCGATACGCCCCTGTTCCAGCCGCGAGAAGTCCAGGATGTCGTTGATCGTCGTCAGCAGGGTCTGACCGCCGGTGGCGATACGGTCGACATAACGCCTTGATCGCGCGCCTAGGTCGGGCTCCTCGGACAAGAGATTGGCGAACCCGATAACCGCCGTCAGCGGCGTTCGCAGTTCATGGCTCATATTGGCCAGGAACTCGCCCTTTACGGCGGCGGCGGTCTCGGCCTCTGCGCGCGCGGCCCGCAGCTCCATCTCAAGCGTCTTGCGCGCGGTAATATCGCGGATGATGTCGGTGACCCCGACAGGTTGGCCTGTCCGCGCATCACAGGCCAGGGTCGGGCGCGACTCCAGCCAGATCATCGCGCCGTCCTTGCGGAAAGCACGGTATTCGACGGTGATACTCATCACCTCGCCGCGGCCGCTGGCCTCGCGCTGAGCCCTCACGAGATCAGCAATCCGTGGAGCATCTTCCCGATGGAGCACCTTCATATAGGCCCATCCCAGCAGCTCCTTGGCGTCGTATCCAAGGATCGTGCGCGTCGCCGGCGACATGTAGGTCATCCGGCCCTCAAGGTCGCTATGGGCGATGATATCGAGAGCATTTTCGGCGAGGAGACGGTATCGCGCCTCGCTCAACTCGGCTTCGGCGCGCGCCGTGATCAGCTTGGCCACGATATCGCGGCGTTGCCGCTGGAGCGCCGCTGCCGGCAGACTGACGAAAGTCGAAACCGCCAGGAAGAACTGCAGCACCGACGACTGATCATAGGCGCCGCCGTTGATGAGGTTGATCGGCCCCCGCCCCGCGAGCGTCAGCACCAAAGCGATCGCGGCCACTAACACCGAGCAGAGCGCCGCGCCGAACACCTCCTGGCGCCAGGCGGCGATCAGCATCATCGGCGGCACCAGGAACAGCAGCGGGTAACGGGTCTGGGCGAAGACGATCAGCGTCATCGCGCAACAGGCCAGAATCGAAAACACGCCGTCCCGGGTCAGCGGCTTTTCCTGGAGGTAGCGCCGAGCCTTGAGGAACACCAAAATCGCAGGGCCGATGCACAGCATGCCCAGGATGTCGTTCAGCGCCCAGGCGATGACGTTGTGCAGCAACGCCCCACCCCGCAGGGCGGTATGGATTAAGGCCGCGATGGGGCCGGTGACGAGCGGCGCCAATCCTCCCGCCAACAGGACGAAGGCCAACATGTGGCGCGGGCGTCCCAAGTCGATCGCCTCGCCAACGGCTTTGCGAACCAGGAAAGCCGCCAGAACCGCCTGCGAGACGTTCATGGTCACCAGGATCACATTGACCATGGGGCTGTCGCCGGCGTGCGCGCCGGCGGCCAGCGCGCCGACGATCCCACCCAGGATGATCGCCGACCAGCGGCGTGACGGCGACGACAGCAGAAAAGCGGCGAGAAATCCGTTTGACAGCCAGATCGGCGTCACATGGTCGTAGGCGCGCGGCACCTCGACGCACAGATAGGCCAGAAAGGCAAAACCGACCGCAGCGACCAGACCGGCCAAGGCCGCTCCGCCCAGATCACCCCGTGATCCTGTCTCTGACGTCGGTTTGACAACCATGCTTTTGCATCAGCCTTTGAAAGGGCTGATTCCGTTATTTCATGCGCTTTGCAGACACGCCACAAAAGCTTAGCCGCCTAGGTCTTCAGCCGATGTCTTCAGCCTCTATCTTCAGCCGCACTTCACTTGCTGGACGATGCCAGTGTCGGCGTTGAACAGGATATTCAGACGGTCGGCGCGGTAGTCCATGGTCACCGGACAGGTCGTGCAGGCCACGCGCCAGCGCGACGGGTCAACCGGCGCCGGGAGGCTGGTGCGCGGCTGGCCGACGAAACGCTGAGCGTCCTTCAGGCCGCACTCGTCCCTGGGTTCGCTACGCGGCGGGGGCGCCGGCAGAGCGATGGCGGGCGGAGCCGTCGGTGTCGTGGGCGGCGGAGGCGGCGCGGGCTCCGGCGCGCTGGAGCACGAGGCCAAGACCAGACCCAGGACCAACACGGACGCGAACCGCTTCATGCCTGCTTCTCCCAACCGCGCTCGGCGCCTTGACGCCAGTAGGACACCGGATGACCGGCCTTCTTGAACATCGACCAACGGCCCCGCGCCTGCGCCAAGGCCCGTTCATCACGGCCATCGAACAACAGGATACAGCGCGAAACCCCTGAAAGATCTCCAGGTTCGGCCCCGTCGATGAGAAACAGCGCATCGCCGCTGTTGGGGTTCCCCTCGGCGGTTGTCAGCAGCACCGGTTGGCGCTCGGCCATCGGCTCGCTAGCAAGGCCGTGCGGCAGGAAGCTGTCCTCGCGAAAGGTCCACAGGTGCTGATCCAGCGCCTCGATCCGCCGCGGGTCACCGCCGCGCACCAGCGCCTTCCAGCCCCTGCCGAGCGTCTTTTCCAGAAGCTCGGGCAGCACCGCCTCGAGCGGCGAACGCTCCAGGTGGTAGAACCAGACCTCGCAGGGCGCGGCCGTCACGCTCAGCCTTCGTAGGCGTCGGCGACGAGGCGATTGAGCAGACGGACGCCAAAGCCCACCGCGCCGTCGGGCACGGTCGGGTCGGCCGACGGCTTTTTCCAGGCCACCGACGCGATATCGAGGTGCGCCCACGGCACGTTATTGACGAAGCGCTGCAGGAACAGACCCGCCGTGATCGAACCCGCAGGGCGACCGCCGATATTCTTCATGTCGGCGATCGGGCTTTCGATCTGCTTCTCGTAGGCGGCCGGTAGCGGCAGGCGCCACAAGGTCTCGCGCTCGGCCTTGCCCGCGCTGAGAAGTTTTTCCGACAAGCCATCGTTATTGCTGAACAAACCAGCGTAGTCATGACCCAGAGAGATGATAATCGCGCCGGTCAGGGTGGCCAAGTCGATCATGAACTGCGGCTTGAAACGCTCCTGCGTGTACCAAAGGGCGTCGGCCAGCACGAGGCGGCCTTCGGCGTCGGTGTTGATGACCTCGATGGTCTGGCCGGACATCGAGGTGACCACGTCCCCAGGACGCTGGGCGTTGCCGTCGGGCATGTTCTCGACGAGGCCCAGCACGCCGATGGCGTTGACCTTGGCCTTGCGGCCGGCCAGGGCGTGCATGACGCCAGCCACGGCGGCTGCGCCGCCCATGTCCCACTTCATGTCTTCCATGCCGTCGGCCGGCTTGATCGAGATACCGCCGGTGTCGAAGCACACGCCCTTGCCCACGAAGGCGATCGGCTGGGCGGATTTATCGGCCGCGCCCATCCACTTCATGATGACAAGCTGGCTTTCACGGACACTGCCTTGACCCACGCCCAGCAGGCTGCCCATGCCCAGCTTGGCCATCTCGGCCTCGCCCAGGATCTCGACTTCGAGACCGAGGCTCTCCAGGCCCTTGGCGCGGGCGGCGAATTCCTCGGGATGCAGGATGTTGGCCGGCTCGGAGACGAGGTCACGGCTAAAGACGATGGCGTCGGCCAGGGCCGCCAGCGGCTCGTAGGCCTTCTGCGCCTTGATCGGGTCGGCGGCGGCGATCTTGATGACCTGAACCGAGGGCTTTTTCTCGGCCTTTTCGGTCGTACGGTATTTGTCGAATCGATAGGCGGCCAGGCGGGCTCCGAACGCGGCGCGGGCGGCGCTCTCGGCGTCCGCGCCCAGCTTTAGCACCAGTTCGACAACGCCCGAGGTCTTGACCGCGTGAAAGGCCGAGGCGGCGGCCAGTTCGACGGCTTCCGGCTCGACCGCGCCCGAACCATCCACGCCGACCAGCACCACGCGCGCGGCCTCCAGACCGTGCGGCGCGACGATGTCCAGCGTCTGGCCCTTGGCGCCGGTGAAGCGTCCGCCGGCGATGGCGCGAGCGAGCGCGCCGCCCGTGGCCTCGTTGGCCGCGCGGGCTTCCGGCGACAGGGCCGCGCCTTCGTGGGCCAGGACCGCGAGCGCGGCGGTGGCGCCGGCCTGGGTGTCGACGGGGACGAACTCGATACGCATGCCGCGCTCCTGTATCTTGGGCGACCGAAGCCGCGCGACAGACCGTGCGCCGGCTTTTCTCTTCAAGGCGGCATAGTCCAATGCCGCGCCTTAGAAAAGGCTCCGTTCGGCTCCAGTCGAAACACTCAAGTCAGGTCCCCGGTTGTGCTGGCGTAAGGGCGCCGTGTAGAACGGCGCATCTTCGGGGTTCGTCCCACGAATCCATCCGCCCCGACCCCGTCTTCATGCGCCTCATAGAACGCTATCTCTTCCGGCAGTTGCTCGGCCCGACGCTTCTGGCGACCGCGGCCCTGGTGGCGCTCGCCCTGCTGGCGCGCAGCCTGTCGGAATTCGACGTGCTGGTGGAGCAGCGCCAAAGCGCGATGGTGTTCCTGAAGATAATCCTGCTGGCCCTGCCTCAACTGCTGGGCATCATGATGCCGCTGGCGCTGTTCGTGGCGGCGCTGGTGGCCCTGAATCGCCTGCATACCGAGCAGGAGATCGTGGTCTGCTTCGCGGGCGGCATGAGCCGCTGGAGCGTGATCTCGCCGGCCATCCGCCTTGCCATGATCGCGGCCCTGATTTCGCTGATTTCAGGCCTCTGGCTGCAGCCGTGGAGCGCGCGTCAGATCCGCGAGACGGCCTTCCAGATCAAGACCGATGTCGCTTCGACCCTGGTCCAGCCCGGACAGTTCACCGAACCTGGCCCCGGTCTGACCGTCTATGCCCAGTCGATCGATCGCGACAACAAGATCCAGAACCTATTCATCCATCAGGATCTGCCCAACGGCGCGGCGACGACCTATTCGTCGCGCGAGGCCGAGATCGCCACCCGAAAGGGTGAGCCGGTGCTGATCATGCGGCACGGCAGCAACCAGCAGTTCTCCCGCGAGGGCGTGCTGCAATACACCTCGTTCGACGAGTACACCTTCGACCTGTCCAGCCTGTTCAACAGCGACGAGCTGCTGCACTACAAGATCGCTGACCGATATCCCCACGAGCTGTTCTTCCCGGACCTGACCCAGGAGTGGGAGCAGCGCAACAAGGACAAGCTGCTGGCCGAGGGCCATTCGCGCTTCGCCGGCCCGCTCTACAACATCGCCCTGATGAGCATGGCTCTGGCGGCGGTGCTGGGCGGATCGTTCAGCCGCATGGGCTATGGCAAGCGCATCGCCGCCGTCGGCGCGGCCGCCGCCATCGTCCGCATCGTCGGGTTCGGCGTGCAGGCCGCCTGCGAGGACGATCCGTGGCTTAACGTGCTGCAGTACCTGGTGCCCATGGCCGCTGTGTGGTGGAGCATGTCGCAGATCTTCCGCCAGAAGATCAGCTCGCGCTCCAAGGCCACGCCTTCCAAGGCTATCCCCGCCCTGACGGGAGCCGCCTGATGCTGACGATGGGCATGGTGGAGCGGTACGTGCTGAGGCGCACGATGGGCGCGCTGGTCGCCGCCCTGGCGGTCCTGGGCGCGATGGTGATGCTGATCGCCTTCGTCGACATCGCGCGGAATGTCGGCACCCGGGCCGACGCGAGCTTCCTGCGCCTGCTCTACCTCACCCTCCTCCAGGCCCCGGCGACGATCCTGGTCCTGGCGCCGTTCGTCTTTCTGTTCGGCACCATGTGGGCGTTTGTCGAACTGAACCGACGCAGCGAACTGATCGCGATGCGGGCGGCTGGCATCTCGGCATGGCGCTTCATCATGCCCGCCGCCGCCGCGTCGTTCGTCATCGGCCTTCTGACCATCACGCTGCTGAACCCGCTCACCACGGCGATGACCGCCAAGTTCGAGACCGAGCGCGACCGCACCATGAACGGCTACCTGAAAGAGACGCCGAAGGGCACGTGGCTTCGTCAGGGCGACGACAAGACTCAGATCGTCATCCGCGCCCGCGCCCGTGACGTCATCGACGGCTCAGTGCGCCTTCGCGGGGTGTCGCTGTTCGTCTACACGCTGAACGCCAAGGGCGTCATGGACTTCACGCGCCGGATCGAGGCCAACGAGGCGCGGCTGGAGCCCGGCTTCTGGCGCCTGAGCGGCGTGCGCGAGGCGACGCCGGGGGCCGGCGCCATTCGCTCGGACAGCCTGTCCATCCCGTCGAACCTGGACGACCGCACCGCGTCGGAACGTTTCAACTCGCCTCAGGCGGTGGCGCTTTGGCGGCTTCCGGCCACGATCAAGCGAACCGAGGACGCAGGCTTCTCGGCCGCGCCCTTCAAGCTGCGCCTGCAACAGGACATGGCCACGCCGCTTCTGTTCGCGGCCATGTCGGTGCTGGCGGCCGCCTTCTCGCTGCGCCTGATGCGCCTGGGCGGCCTGGCCATGCTGGCCGGCTCAGGCGTCGCGCTGGGCTTTGGGTTCTTTTTCTTCAACGAGCTGTGCAGCACATTGGGCAAGGCCGACGTTCTGGCCCCGTTCATCGCCGCCTGGACCCCGCCGACCGTCGCGCTTTTGGTGGGCTTCACTTTGCTTTGCTATACGGAAGATGGGTGAGTCATTGTTTCCAGGGTCGTCCATGTCTGAAACGCGTTCCAGCGTCCCGTCCGTGTGCCGCGCGCTGCTGATGACCGGCGCGGCGTGGCTGGCGCTGGCCTGCGCGGGCGCGGCCCACGCACAGGACCAACAAAGTCTCGCGACCATCCCGCAAGCGCCGCTTGTGAAGGCGCCCCCGGCCGACGGCCTGGGCGATGACGGTTACTACCTTGAATCCGACCTGCTGATCCGGGACGACCAGAACCAGATCATGACCGCCGAGGGCTCGGTGGAAGCGCGGTACCAAGGCCGCACGCTGCGCGCCGACAAAGTGGTCTACAACAGCAAGACCGGCGCGATCACGGCTGATGGGCACGTGCAGCTGATCAATCCGGACGGCACTGCGGAGTTCGCCGACCATCTTGAGCTGGACCGCGACATGAAGGCGGGCTTCGCCCGCAACTTCTCGGCCAGGCTCGAGCAGAACATGAAGATCGCTGCGGCGAGCGCCGTGCGTCGCAACGAGAACATTCAGGAGCTGAACAGGGCGATCTACACCCCCTGTGAAGTCTGCGCCGAAAAGCCGACGCCGACTTGGTCGGTCTCGGCCGACAAGATCGTGCAGGATAAGCCCAAGCAGCTCATCTACTACAAGAATGCGGTGATCCGGATGTGGGGCGCGCCGGTGCTCTACCTGCCGCTGTTCTGGCACCCTGATCCGCAGGCCAAGCGCAGCTCGGGCTTCCTGGCGCCCAAGCTCGACTTCTCCAAGGGCCGCGGCGTCTCGTATAATCAGCCCTACTATTACGTGATCTCGCCGTCGTCGGACGTCATCGTCGCGCCGCAGATCAACAGTCACGTCAATCCGTTCCTGAACGTGAACTATCGCAAGCGCTTCTATTCCGGGATGCTCGAGGCGCGTGGCGGCTTCACGTACGACAAGGAATTCGACATCAAGGGCGACCGCTTCGGCGAAGAAACGCTCCGCAGCTACATCCTCGCCAGCGGCAAGTTCGACATCGACCGGCACTGGAAGTGGGGCTTCTCGGCCGAGCGTGTTTCGGACGCCCTGCTGTTCGACAAGTACAAGGTCAACGACGTCTATCAGCAGCGCGGGCTGTTCACGAGCGACGACCATCGTCTGGTCTCGCAACTCTACGCCACCCGCCAGGCGCAGCGCTCATGGCTGTCGGTGTCGGCGGTCTCCGTGCAAGGCCTGCGCGTCGTCGGCATCAACGCCGCCACGAACGCGGCGAACGCCTTCGAAAACAGCGGCGCGTTCCCGCTGATCGGGCCGTTGGTCGAGGCCCGGTGGGAGCCGCAAAGTCCGGTTCTGGGCGGACGCCTGCGCCTGCAAGGCTCCGGCGTGATGCTCAACCGCTCGGAGTCCCAGTTCGGCGAAGCGCCTTACTTCCTGGGCGCCTACAAGGGCCAGAACGGCGTTGACTCCAGCCGGGCCAGCGTCAAGGCCGACTGGCGCAGCAGCACCATCGTGGGGCCCGGCCTGAAGGTCTCGCCGTTCGCGCAAGCGCGCGGCGACGCCTATGCGATCAAGACCTATGTCACGCCCGCCGCGCGGGCGCTGGGCGACGACACCAAGGAAACCTACACGCGGGCGCTTGGCGTCGGCGGCGTGGACTTCAGCCTGCCCTTCTACAAGCCGCTGGCGAAGGGCGGCAGCGTGGTGCTCGAACCTCTAGCCCAGGTGGCGGTGGGCTCGGACAGCTCGCGCGTGCCGGTCGTCGTGGCGCGAGATGGAACCCGGCGCTACCTCTACAATGAAGACAGCGCCACGCTGGAGTTTGACGAAACCAACCTGTTCCAGGCTAACAAGTCGCCGGGCTTCGACCTCTATGAAGGCGGCCAGCGCCTGAACGTCGGCGGCCGCGCGACCTTTGCGCGACCGGATGGCCGCGGCGGCAGCATTCTGGTCGGCCGCAGCTTCCGGTCCGAGTTCGATCCGCTTCTGCCGACCCGCACCGGTCTGCAGAGCAAGTCGTCCGACTGGATCGTGGCGGCGACCGTCACTCCGGTTCGCGGGATCAACGCGTTCGTCCGCACGCGCCTCGACTCCAAGACGCAAGAGATTCACCGCATCGAGACGGGGGTCGACGCCTTCACCAAGCGCGGCAGCGGGTCGGTCCGCTACCTGAAGGACGAACTGGACGCCAACGGCAATCGCCAAGAGAACTTCGAAGCGCGTGGCGAGCTGAAACTGACGCAACGCTTCTCGCTGACCGCCTTTGGCCAGCGCGACATGGTGCAGGATGTCTGGCGTCGCCGCGACCTCGGCTTGGCCTACCAGGACGACTGCATTCGGATCGATGTCATCTACCAACAGGAAGACCGTTACGCCTCGACGGCCAGCGGCCTGCGGCTGCAGCCCGATCGAACGATCGTCTTCCGCCTAACGCTCGCCACATTGGGTGATACAGGGTACAGCAGCAAGTAACTGACCACGTCTGGGGGGCGTGCGGGCGGGCCCGCAGGCCAGACAGGCGCGTCTATCGGGGGCGACGGCCGAAAGGAAACGCCGGTAGGGCGACCGCCGACTCCGAAATCGTAATAATCGACCGCGCTCCGAACGGAGCGGCTGGGCCTAGAGGAACGACACTATCCATGCGGTCTGCGCGTAGCGTGACGACTTTCGCGGCCGGGGCCGCGTCCATTCTGGCCCTGACCGTGGCGAGCCTCGGCTCGGCCGCGATGGCCCAGCCCCCCCAGGTCGCCGCGCCGCCGGCGGAGCGGCCGGCTGGCCCACAGCCGTTGTCCGAAAGCGTGGCGGCGGTCGTCAACGACGACATCATCTCCAGCTACGACCTGATGCAACGGATGCGCCTGCTGATGGCGACCTCCGGCATGCAACCGACTCAGGAAAACCTGCCGCAGATCGAACAGGAGGCCCTGCGCTCCCTGATCGACGAGCGCCTGCAGATGCAAGAGCTCAAGCGCGTCGAGAAGCAGCAGAAGATCACCATCATTTCGACCGACAAGGAGGTCGAGGAGCAGATCGGCGAAATCGCCCAGGCCAACCGGGTCAGCGCTGACCAACTGAAGCAGCAGTTGGTCGCGCAGGGGATCGGCCTTGAGACCTGGCGCGCGCAGTTGCGCGCCGAGTCCAGCTGGCAGTCCTGGATCCAGGGTCGCTACGGTTCGCGTCTTCGGATCGGCGAAGACCAGATCAAGGCCTACCAGCGCCGTCTGGCCGACGCCGCCGCCAAGCCGCAGTACCAGATCAGCGAAGTCTTCCTCGACGCGGCCCGCGTCGGCGGGATGGAAGTGGCCCAGAACGGCGCCGCCCAGTTGATCACCCAGATGCAGCAAGGCGCGCCATTCGCGGCCGTCGCCCGCCAGTTCTCGGGTTCGGCCACCGCCGCCAACGGCGGCGAGGTCGGCTGGGTCAGCCAGGGCGAGATGCCCCCCGAAGTCGACGCCGCCCTTGAGCAGCTGCGCCCCGGCCAGCTCTCGCGACCGATCCAGGTCCGGGACGGCGTCTATATCATCTACCTGCGGGACAAGCGGGCCGGCTCCAAGACGGCGATCGTCGATCTCAAGCAGGTGGCCGCGCCGCTGGCGGCCGACGCGAGCCAGGCCCAAATCGACGCCGCGACCAAGACGCTTGCGGACCTCAAGCCCAAGATCACCAGCTGCCAGACGCTGGAAGCCACGGCCGCCAAGATCGACGGCCTTGTGGCCGGCGACCTTGGCGAAGCCGAAATTACCGATCTCGCCCCGGCGTTCCAGGAAGCGGCCAACAAGCTTGAGGTCGGCCAAGTCTCCGACCCGATCCGCACGGACGCCGGTTTCCATCTGATCGCCGTCTGCGGCAAGCGTCAGGGCGGCGCCAACGCTCCGACCCATGACCAGATCGAGAACCGCCTGCGCGGCCAGCAACTGGCCCTGATCGCCAAGCGCTATCTACGCGATCTGCGCAACCAGGCGACCATCGAAACCCGGTGACGCAACGACCGCTCGCCATCAGCGCCGGCGATCCGGCCGGCGTCGGCGCGGAGATCATCGCCAAGGCCTGGCGGGCGCTCCGCCACGAAGGCCCCGCCTTCGTGGTCATCGGCGACGCTCAGCTTCTCGGCTCCGCCGGCGGAGAGGTGAAGGTGCGCGCCGTGACAGGCCCCCAGGACGCTCCGGGGGTGTTCGCGGACGCCTTGCCCGTCCTTGACATCCCCCTGCTGTCGCCGGTCGTTTCCGGACGCCCCTCCCCCGCCCACGCGCCTCAGATCATCCGCTGGATCGAAACCGGGGTCGGCTTGGCTCTGTCCGGCGCGGTCAGCGGCCTCGTCACGGCGCCGATCGCCAAGGCTCCGCTCTACGAAGCCGGCTTCGCCTTTCCCGGTCATACCGAGTTCCTGGCCGAGCTGACGGCGGCAGCCAGCATGGACGGCGCGCGTGGGCCCGTGATGATGCTGGCGGCGGGCGACCTGCGGGCGACGCTTGTCACGATCCACACCGCTCTGAGCCAGGTTCCAGCGGCTCTGAGCCTGCAGAGCATCGTTAACAGCGGTCTCGTCACCGCCCAGGCGCTTCGCCGCGACTTTGGCGTCGCCAAGCCGCGTCTGGCCGTCGCCGCGCTCAATCCGCACGCCGGCGAAAGCGGGGCCCTGGGCCGCGAGGAGATCGAGGTCATCGGCCCCGCCGTGCGCGCCTTGGTCGACTTGGGAGTCGACGCCTACGGCCCGGCGCCGGCCGACACCCTGTTCCATCCCGAAGCGCGCGCGCGCTTCGACGGCGTGCTCTGCATGTATCATGACCAGGCCCTGATCCCTGTGAAGATGCTGGACTTCTGGGGCGGCGTGAACATCACGCTGGGGCTGCCGATCGTTCGGACCTCGCCCGATCACGGCACCGGCTTCGACATCGCTGGACGCGGGATCGCGCGTCCCGATAGCCTGATCGCCGCCATCAGGCTGGCGGCCGATATCGCCGCCCGTCGCGGCGCCTGAGAGACGTGAAGACCATGAGCCTGGCCGATCTGCCGCCCTTGCGCGAGGCCCTCGAACGCCACGACCTGATGGCGCGCAAGAGCTTCGGCCAGCACTTCCTGCTGGACCTCAACGTTACGCGCAAGATCGCGCGACTGGCTCAGGTCAACGAGGGCGATACCGTGGTCGAGGTTGGTCCTGGCCCCGGCGGCCTGACGCGCGCCCTGCTCGAAACCGGCGCGAGGGTGGTCGCGATCGAGAAGGACAGCCGCTTCCTGCCGCTCCTGGCCGAGGTCGCCGACGTGGCCGACGGGCGTCTTCAGCTTGTCGAAGGCGACGCCCTGAAAGTTGATGCGGCGCTGGCTGCAGGCGGACCGGCGCACGTGGTGTCGAACCTGCCTTACAATGTCGGCACCCAGTTGCTGATCAACTGGCTCACGGGGCCGTTCCGCCCCTTGTCGATGACCCTGATGTTCCAGAAGGAAGTCGCTGATCGCATCGTGGCGCAGCCCGATGACGACGCCTATGGACGCCTGGCGGTGATCGCCCAGACACTTTGCGAAGCCCGAACCGTCATGGACCTCCCCGCCAAGGCCTTCACGCCGCCGCCGAAGGTGGCCTCGGCCGTCGTGCGACTCGTCCCCAAGGCCGATCCACCGCTGGCCGAAGTCGTGGCGGCCCTGGAACGTGTGACCGCCGCCGCCTTCGGCCAGAGGCGCAAGATGCTCCGCTCCAGCCTGAAGGCGCTGGGTGGCGCGGCGCTGTGCGAGCGCGCTGGTATCAGCCCCGACGCCCGCGCCGAGGTGATCGATCTTGCGGGGTTCCTCGCCTTGGCCGGGGCCGTGCTGGACAGCCCAACCGCCTAAGACCCCTTCAGCTCCGGTTCATCCACGGCGCCGCTTGATGGGCAGGCAAGCCGAGGAGACCGCCGTGGCCATCCGTCTGATTCTGATCTGCACCTTGCTATCCTTGGCCGCATTGTCGGTGCTTGCCGACGGGCGCCGTCCGACTAGCCATACAGCCCGATCGCCGGCCGTAGTGGCGGGCTAAACACGCACAGGCGTGGCCGACTCCTATTGACGCCAAACGCCTGCCCCGCCAGCTTCCCCCCGGCTTAGAACGGAGTGGAAGTGACCATCAACCGCGCAACAAAAGCGCCTTCCACCGTGACGCGTCGGCTCTTGTTCATGGCGCTGACGCTGGCCGCGCCCGCCATCCTGTTGATGGGCGCCCTGGTCGCCATGCAATACAGCGAGGGGCAGCGCCGCTTCGCCACCCAGCTGGTCACCACGACGCGCGCCCTGTCCCTGGCCACCGACCGCCAGATCGGTCAGGGCCAGAGCGTTCTGCAAGGCTTGGCGGTGTCCCCCGCCCTCTCCCAAGGCGACCTCGCCACCTTCGAGAAGCAAGCCCGCGAAGCTGTCGAAGGCCGTGACGGCTGGGTCGTGCTGATGAGCCAGGACCGGCAGTGGATAAACACGCGCATGCCGCCCGGCGCGCCACCGCCGCGTGCGCCGATCACCGACGCGACCTGGCGCGAGATGACGACGGGCAAGTCCAATGTCAGCAACCTGATCCCGCGCCCGTACGCCGGCCCGATCATCGGCGTGAACGTCCCTGTGCTGGTGAAGGGGCGGATCTATGTTCTGGGCTACATGCAGCATCCGGCCGTCTTCCAGGCGTTGGTGAGCGGCCAAGGCCTCCCCGACACCTGGACCGCGAGCATCGTGGATCGTGACGCCGCCTTGCTGGCCCGCTCCCGCGATCAGGACAAGATGCTAGGTCGTCACGCGAGCCCGGACATGCGCAAGGCTATGGCCCTCGCGCAGGACGGGGTGGTCAACACCCACACGCTCGATGGCGTAGAGACCCTTTCCGCCTTCAGCCGATCGCCAACCTATGGCTGGACCTTCATCGTAGGCGTGCCGCGCGATGAACTGAACAGAACTATCCTGGGCTCGCTGGGTCCTGCGATGCTCGGCTCGGCTCTGATGATCGCGCTCGGCGTGATGGCCGCCCTGGCGTTCGCCCGCCCGATCTCGCGGGACGTGCGTGGCCTCGTCGACGAGGCCGAGGCGCTCGCTGCGGGCCACTCCCTGGCGCCCGCGCCATCGCACCTGCAGGAGATCGCCGAGGTCCGCGGCTCGCTCCGCGCGGCGGCGGATATTCTGCGCCGCCGTGACGATGAAGCCCGCGCGGCCGCAGAGCGGCAGCAACTGATGATCAATGAGCTGAACCATCGGGTGAAGAACACGCTCGTGGTCGTCCAGTCGCTGGCCCGTCACAGCCTCAAGGATGGCGGCGAGGACGGCCTGGCGCAGTTCAATGAGCGCATCATGGCCTTGGCGGGCGCCCACGATCTCCTCACCCGGCGCAGTTGGGAGGGCGCCGATCTTGGCGAACTGGTCTTGGAGGCTCTACAGCCGTACGCGACGCAGGTGAGCGTCGATGGGCCGCCCACCCCGTTGGCGCCGAATGCGGCCGTGGCGCTGGCCATGATTTTCCACGAGTTGGCGACGAACGCTTCCAAGTACGGCGCACTCTCGACCGACGAGGGGAAAATCGAAATCTGCTGGTCGCACGAGGGGCGCTCGCGGCTGACCTTGACCTGGCAAGAGCGCGGCGGACCGCACACCCACCCGCCTGTGCGGAAGGGATTTGGATCGCGACTTATCACCTCAAGCCTGCGCGGCGATCTGGCCGGTACCGCCACCTTCGACTATGCGCCTGAGGGCCTGACATGCGTCTTCACCCTCCAGACGCCGACACGCGCGATCCCCTGAAGCCGGCGCTCGGGACGGATCGTCGCAGCGCCCCGATGTCGCCTTGGCTTCGCCACGCGGCGCCTGCACTAGCTCACGTGATCTTAGGAGCGTGTCACGATGAGCCTGGAATTCTTAATCGGGGCGGTGTTGGGCTCGGGCGTATTCATCGCTCTTGGCCGTCCGCCGGCTGAAAAATTGATCGCCTACGTTCAAGACCGGCTTCGCGCAGGGAACTAACGGCGCCGCTGGGCTCTTGTTTGGGCAGGGTCGCAAAGGGGCGACCGCTCACGGAGTTCCACCGATGTCTATTCTCGCCTGGCTGCTTCTGGGCCTGATCGCCGGCTTCATCGCCAGCAAGCTCGTCAACCGCACTGGCAGCGGCGTGCTGCTGGATATCGTTCTCGGCATCGTCGGCGCGTTCGTCGGCGGGTGGCTGTTCAACCAGTTCGGCAACGCCGGTGTTTCGGGCTTCAATCTTTACAGCCTGCTGGTCGCCACGATCGGGGCGGTGGTCATCTTGGCCTTGTACCACCTCATCTTTGGCCGACGCGCCGTTTAACTCAGTCTGGGCGGCGGGTCGCGGACCCGCCGCCCAGCCTCATATCTCTTCCCGCAGCAGGTCGTTGACGAGATCACCGATCCACGGATTACGCGCGCGCTTCAGCCGCTCGGCATGATAGATGTGCGCCAGATCGGCGTAAGCCCTATCGAAATCGTCATTCAGGATCACGTAGTCGAACTGCTCCCACGCGGCGACCTCATCCTTGGCGCGCGACAGGCGGCGGTGGATCACCTCCTCGCTGTCTTGGCTGCGCGTATGCAGGCGACGGCTCATCTCGGCCAAGGACGGCGGCAGGATGTAGACCAGAACGCTATCCGGCCCGGCCTGCTTGTGCACCTTCATCGCGCCCTGAAAGTCGATATCGAACAGCACGCTTTCGCCGCGATTTAGAGCCTCCATGATCGGCGCCTTGGGGCTGCCGTAGAAGTTTCCATAGACCTCGGCCCATTCCAGGAACGCGTCTTCCGACAACATGCCCTGGAACTTGTCGCGCGAGACGAAGTGGTAGTCGCGGCCGTCATGTTCGCCGGGGCGCGGATCGCGGGTCGTGGCGCTGATCGACAGGTGCAGGTCGCCATGGTCGGAGACGAGGCGACGCGTCAGCGAGGTCTTGCCGACGCCCGAGGGCGCGACGACCATCAACAGCAGGCCGCGGTGAGGGTGATGGGACTTATTCAACGTTCTGAACCTGCTCGCGGAACTGCTCGATCACAGCCTTCAGTTCCAGACCGATCGCGGTCAGGTTGGTGAGGGCTGACTTCGAGCAGAGGGTATTGGATTCTCGCATGAATTCCTGAGACAGAAAGTCGAGCCGCCGGCCCGACGCGCCTTCGCCCGACAGCAGGCCACGCGCGGCGGCGACGTGGCTCGCAAGGCGATCGAGTTCCTCGCGCACATCGGCCTTCACCGCCTGGGCGGCGGCTTCCTGAACGATGCGCTCCTCGCTGGCGGCCTCGCCGACCAGTTCGGTCATGCGACGCGCGAAGCGTTCCTTGATGATGGCCGGTTGCCCGGCGGCCTCCCGCTCGGCCTGGGCCGTCAGCTGCTCGATGCGCGTCACTAGGCCGCCGAGCACTGGATCCAGCGCCGCGCCCTCTTCCAGACGCGCCGCTTTCAGCCCGTCCAGCGCCTGGCTAATCGAGGCGCTCATGGCCGCTTCAACGATCGCGCGGGCCTCGGCGTCGTCGACGTCTTCCCGCGCCTCGATCACGCCCTTCAGAGCCAGCAGCCCGTCGAGAGTCGGCTTGGCGACCATGCCGGTAGCCACGTAGGGCCCGCCAGCGGTCAGGTAGCGCTCAAGCGTCTGGATATTGACCTGGGTCTCGCCCGAGGCTTCCGCGCGCCTGGCCTGGACGTTGACGGTCAGTTGGCCCCGCTGGAACCGCGCTTGGGCGCCGTCGCGAGCGACGCGTTCCAGGCCCTCGAAGCCCAGAGGACCCCGGAAGCGCGTCTCAAGGTTCCGCCCGTTGACGCTGCGCGCCTCCACGGCCCAGGACCAGGCTCCGTGCGCCCCTTCGACGCGCGCGAAGCCGGTCATCCCCGATAGCGCCACGCCTCAGCCCCCCGCGAGCGGCTGAGCCGCCGGCTGGGTCGGCGCCTTTTCCGCGCGTTCGCGTTCGATCTGACGCCACTTAACGACGTTGGCGTTGTGCTGTTCCAGCGTCGGGGCGAAGACGTGTCCGCCCGTCCCATCGGCCACGAAGTACAGATCGTCGCTCTTGGGCGGGTTCATCACGGCCGCCAGCGCTTCGCGACCGGGATTGGCGATCGGCGTCGGCGGCAAGCCATCGATCAGATAGGTGTTGTAAGGAGTCGGGCGGCGAAGCTCCGACAGGAGGATGCCGCGCCCTAGCGGCCGACCTCTTGAAATGCCGTAGATGATGGTCGGATCCGAGCCCAGCCGCATGCCGGTGCGCAGCCGGTTCACGAACACAGCGGCAACGCGGGGGCGCTCCTCGGCTAGCCCCGTCTCTTTCTCGACGATCGAGGCCAGCGTGACGGCTTCCTCCTTGGTGCGGAACGGCAGATTGGGCGCCCGATTGGCCCAAAGCGCGTTCAGCACCGCGTCACGATCGTCCATCATCCGCTGAAGCACCGCAGCCCGATCCTCGCCGCGCTGGACCTCGTAGGTCTCGGGCAGGATCGCGCCCTCAGGCGGCGTGGCCGCATTGCCGGTCAGCACCGTCGACTTGTTGAGGATGTCCATGACCATGTCCGAGGTCAGCCCCTCAGGGATGGTGATCCAGTGGCGGACGATGCGGCCCCGGCGCACGGCGTCCAAAACCTGAGCCATCGAGGCCCGGCTCTTGAACTCGTACTCGCCGGCCTTCAGCGTCCGCGCCGCGCCAGTGATCTTGGCGGCGGTCATGAAGATCGACGAAGAGCCGATCACGCCGCCCCGCTCGAGGCTGGAGGCGATCTCGGGCAGGCTGGCGCCCTTGCGCAGAACCACGGTGGTCTTGTCGCCGTCCTTCGCCGCCGGTCCCGGACCGTTGTAGACCCAGGCCGCGCCGATCAAGGCGACCATACCGACCACGACCAGCGTAGCGGCGGCCCCGAACAGGGCCCTCATCATGCGACGGCCGGCGGAGGCCGTCTCACGGCGGGAGCCCGCTCCCTTGGGAGCACGGGCGCGAGGCGGCGACTTTTTGCTCACGAGACCTTCTTGAACACGACGGAGGCGTTGGTGCCGCCGAAGCCGAAGCTATTGGACACGGCCACGTCGATCTTCATCGGCACGGCCTTGTGCGGGGCCAGGTTCATGGCGACCTCGACATCCGGATTGTCGAGATTGATGGTCGGCGGTGCGATCTGGTCGCGGATGGCCAGAATAGAGAACGCCGCCTCGATGGCGCCGGCCGCGCCCAGGAGGTGGCCCGTCATCGACTTGGTCGAGGACATGACGACGTTCTTGGCGTGATCGCCGAGGAACCGCTCGACCGCCTTGGCTTCGATGCCGTCGGCCATGGTCGAGGTGCCGTGGGCGTTGACATAGTTGATGTCCGAGGGCTTCAGGCCCGCGTCACGCACGGCGGCGGCCAGGGCCCGCGCGCCACCCTCGCCATCTTCCGACGGGGCGGTGATGTGGTAGGCGTCGCCCGACAGGCCATAGCCGGCGACTTCGGCATAGATCTTGGCGCCGCGCGCCTTGGCGTGTTCGTACTCTTCCAGCACCAGCACCCCGGCGCCCTCGCCCATCACGAAGCCGTCGCGGTCCTTGTCATAGGGACGCGAGGCCTTTTCGGGCGTGTCGTTGAACGCGGTGGCCACGGCGCGGCAGGCCTGGAAACCGGCGATGCCGACCTTGCAGACCGCAGCTTCCGCGCCGCCGGCGATCATCACGTCGGCGTCGCCGTACTTGATCAGGCGCGCGGCGTCGCCGATGGCGTGAGCGCCGGTCGCGCAGGCCGTCACAACAGCGTGGTTCGGGCCCTTGAAGCCGTATTTGATCGAGACCTGACCCGAGATCAGGTTGATCAGGGCCGAGGAAATGAAGAACGGACTGACGCGGCGCGGGCCTTTCGCCTCCAGTTCCAGCGCGGTGTCGGCGATCGTCGACAAGCCGCCGATGCCCGACCCTAGGATGACGCCGGTGCGCCACTTGTCCTCGTCGGTCTCCGGGACCCAGCCCGAGTCCTTGATCGCTTCGTCGGCGGCGGCGACTCCGTACAGGATGAAGTCATCGACGCGCTTCTGGTCGCGCGGGCTCATGGTCTGGTCGGGGTCGAACGAGCCTTCGACATCGGGACCGCCGCCGCCACGGCCATCGACGCGCGGAACCTCGCAGGCGACCTGGCAGGAATAGTCGGTGGGATCGAACGCGCTGATGCGATTCGCGCCGGACTTGCCGGCGAGGATGTTCTTCCAGGTGATGTCGACACCTTGGCCGAGCGGGGTCAGCAGGCCGATACCCGTGACGACGACTCTACGCATGGTTCACTCCCAACCTTCGATGCGGGACGACGGATGTGGGAAAGACCCCCGCTCCGCGCCACCGCGAATCTTGGCCTAAAACGAAAACCGCCGCGCGCACGATGGCAAGAGCCCGTGCGGCGCGGCGGAAATACTCCGGTTCGCGAACAAGGCGAACCCGAAGACCTTAGGCGGTCTTTTCCGTGATGAACTTCACGGCGTCGCCGACCGTTTGGATGTGCTCGGCGGCGTCGTCCGGAATTTCGATGTCGAACTCTTCTTCGAACGCCATCACCAGCTCAACGTTGTCGAGGCTGTCGGCGCCCAGGTCGTCGATGAAGGAAGCCTTCTCGGTGACCTTCTCGGGATCGGCATCCAGGTGCTCGATGACGATCTTACGCACGCGCTCGAGAATGTCGGACATTCTGTTCAGTCCCTCTTGATCAAATTCAGAAGCCGCAGCCCCCTCCCAGGGAGATCACCACGGCTCGTCGGGCCACCGCCTATCACGTTCTTTTTCGGGTGACCAGCGCCGCCGATCTCCCGCGAAGCGCTCTTGCGGCGAGCGGCTTCAACGGTCGACGATTTCAGACTCGTTGAAACACGTAGTTGATGTATTCGCCATCGCGCTCGCGATCAACAATCGTGAATCCGGTCCGCTCAGCCAGAACATGCGGCGACCTGCCCAGCAGGAAGACGGAATGAAACCGCGTGAAGGCGAAGCAGTCGTCGTAGCAAGGCGAAGCGTGCGCCATATCCGCGCCGGGCTTCAACGGCGCGTGGAGGACGTTGAGTTGGGAAGCCTCGACAAAGAAGCTTCGCCAAAGCGGCTGGATCTTAAAGCCCCTAGATCATCGCCATGCCGCCGTTGACGTGCAAGGTCTGACCCGTGACGTAGCCGCCCTCGTCGCTAGCGAGATAGACGCAGGCGGCGGCGATATCGGCGCCCTCGCCCAGCTTGCCAGCGGGGATGGTCGACAGGATGCCGGCCTTCTGCTGCTCGTTCAGCGCGTCGGTCATCGGGCTGGCGATGAAGCCAGGCGCGACGCAGTTGACGGTCACGCCGCGGCTGGCCAGCTCCTGGGCCAAGGCCTTGGAGAACCCGATCATGCCGGCCTTCGAGGCGGCGTAGTTTGTCTGGCCGGGGTTGCCGGTGACGCCGACGATCGAGGTAATGCCGATGATCCGGCCGGCGCGGCGCTTCATCATCCCCTTGGCGGCGGCGCGGGCCAGGCGGAAGTAGCCTTCCAGGTTCACCTTGATCACGGTGTCCCAGTCCTCATCCTTCATGCGGACGATCAGGCCGTCTCGGGTGATCCCGGCGTTGGCGATCACGATATCGAGCGGCGCGCCGGCGGCTTCCTCGGCCTTGGCGACCAAGCCGTCGACCTGTTCGGCGTCGGAGAGGTTGGCCACGACGGTCGAGGCGCGGTCGCCCAGCTGCGCCTTCAGCTCGGCCAGGGCCGATTCCCGCGTGCCGGAGAGGACGACATGCGCGCCCTGGGCGTGCAGGGCGCGGGCGATGGCGCCGCCGATGCCGCCCGTGGCGCCGGTGACGAGCGCAGTCTTGCCGGTAAGATCAAACATGCTCGGACTTCCTAGGGCTTAGAGCGACTTGGCGAACGCTTCGAGGTCCGCCGGCGTGTTGAGGGGGACAGCTTCGGCGTCCGGGGCGATGCGCTTGGCCATGCCCGACAACACCTTGCCAGCGCCGGCTTCGGCGAAGCGCGTGACCCCGCCCTCGGTCGCCATCCAGGTCATGCTTTCGCGCCAGCGGACGCGGCCGGTGACCTGCTCGACCAGCAGCTTGCGGATGACGTCGGGATCGTGGACCGGCGCGGCGGTGACGTTGGCGACCAGCGGCGCGCGCGGGGCGATGATCGTCGCCGCAGCCAGGGCGGTCGCCATCTCGTCGGCGGCCGGCTTCATCAGCGGACAGTGGAAGGGCGCTGAGACGTTCAGCGGAATCGCCCGCGCCCCCAGTTCCTTGGCCTTCTCGATCGCCTTGTCGACAGCGGCCTTGGCGCCGGAGATCACGACGTTGCCGTTGTTGTTGTCGTTGGCCACGACGCAGACCCCGACCTCCGAACCGGCGGCGGCGGCGGCTTCGGCCAGGGCCAGATCGGTCTTCGGACCGATCAGCGAGGCCATGGCTCCCTCGCCCACCGGCACGGCGCGCTGCATGGCTTGGCCCCGCAGCTTCAGCAGACGCGCGGTGTCGGCCAGGCTGATGGCGCCGGCGGCGGCCAGGGCCGAGTACTCACCCAGCGAGTGACCGGCGACGAAGGCGGCCTTGTCGATCCCGACTCCGAATTCCTTCTCCAGCGTGCGGGTCACCGCCAAGCTCACGGCCATCAGGGCCGGCTGCGCGTTCTCGGTAAGGGTCAGGTCGCCTTCGGGACCGTCCTTCATCAAGGCGAACAGCTTCTGGCCCAGCGCGTCGTCCACCTCCTGGAAGACCTCGCGCGCGGTGACGAAGGCCTCGGCCAGATCGACGCCCATGCCGACCGACTGGCTGCCCTGGCCCGGAAAAATGAAGGCGATGCTCATCTAAGCCCGCTCCGCTTCTGAGAGATTCAAGGCCGCGAGGGTTAGGGTAAAGCCGAGACACGGGCAAGTGCGACGCCGCGTGGCGGCCGAGGCTTGCAATCACCGCGACCACGTCCAAAGTGCCACGGCTCTCGTAATCGAGGCATCCACGCACTTTGGAGTCGCGCCATGAAATCCGTTCTCGCCGGCGTCGCCGCGGCCGCCCTGGCTTTTGCCGCCGCTTCCCCCGCCCTGGCCGCCCTCAAGGTCGGCGACAAGGCCCCGGACTTCACGGCCAAGGGAGCCCTGGCCGGCAAGGACTTTGACTTCAACCTGGCCAAGGCGCTCAAGAAAGGGCCGGTTGTCCTTTATTTTTTCCCGGCGGCTTACACTTCGGGCTGCACCGCAGAGGCGCACGAATTCGCCGAGGCGACGCCTGAGTTCGAAAAGCTGGGCGCGACGGTGATCGGCGTGACGGCAGGCAACATCGATCGCCTGAAGGACTTCTCCAAGGAGCACTGCCGCGACAAGTTCGCAGTGGCCGCCGCCGACAAGGCGCTGATCAAGGCCTATGACGTGGCCCTGGCGGTGAAGCCGGACTGGTCCAATCGCACCTCGTATGTGATCGCGCCCGACGGCAAGATCCTGCTCAGCCACACCGACGGCAACTTCATGGGCCACGTCCAGCAGACCATGGGCGCGGTGAAGGCCTACAAGGCCAAGAAGTAGAGAGCGTTTTCGGATTTCGGCCAGCGGCGCGGGTTGAAGCGCGCGCTCGCTGGCCACCATGATCGGCCATGACCGATCTCGCGCAAGTCGAACTCGCGGTGCGCGGCCTCGCCGTCGGCGCCTTCGCCGCCACGGGCGTTTCGCTCGCCGCCAGCCGGAAGATGACCCCCGTCCGTTGGCTGGGGGTCCTGCTCATGGCCTGCGCGATCTCTCACGTCATCGACAGCCACTTCTTCTATGCCGAGCAGCGCCATTTCAGCATTCTGACCTGGGCGCTGTCGGCCTGGACCGCCGCCGTGTTCTGGCTGTTCTGTTCGGTCCTGTTCGAGGACGAGCCGAAGATCCCAGCATGGCGCTTCGTAGTGCCCGCGTTCGTGATTGTTCAGTGGGCGGCCGGCGCGTTCCTTCCGCCGTCACCGGCGCGGGCCGCCGTCTGGTGGAGCTTCGCCGCAGTTTCGGTCGCGATTCACTGCCACATCCTTCTGATGGCCTGGCGCGGTTGGCGGATTGACCTCGTCGAGCGTCGCCGCCACCTGCGCGCGCCGATCGCCGCAGCGGCCACGGGCTACATGTTCGTGCAGACTCTCTGTGACTTCGGCTTCGGCCAAGGCCCCGTCCTGCCAAGCCTCGTTCAGGCCTTGGGGACCGCAGCCCTTGGAGTCGGCTCGGCCCTCGCGCTGCTGCGCGCCGAACCCGTGCTGGTCCAGGTCTCGCCAGCGGCCGGCGAAGCGCCCCCCCCGAAGGCCGCCGAAACCCTAGATCTCACCCCCGCCGACCGCCTGATCCTGGCCCGCCTCGACAAGGCGATGAACGAGAACGAGGTCTGGCGCGGCGAGGACCTGTCGATTGGGAGCCTGGCCGCCCTGGTAGGCGCGCCCGAGCATCGGCTTCGCAAGCTGATCAACGGCACGCTGGGACACCGCAACTTCGCCGACTACGTCAACGGCCGGCGCATAGAGGCCGCCAAGGTCGCGCTCGCCGATCCCGAACAGGCGCTGAAGTCGGTCTCGACCATCGCCTACGAGCTGGGCTTCGCCTCATTGGGGCCATTCAACCGGGCCTTTCGCGCCGCCACGGGCTCGACCCCGACCGCCTGGCGTCAGGAGGCCACACCAACCTACCCGTCCCTACGGCTTGTCGAAAGCGGCGAACGCGCGCCGAAAACGGGCAAGACCGCCTGATTTCAAGGACGGCGAGACGCAAGCTGGTCGCGCGGCCTTCTCTCTTCGGGCCTAGCAACCCTCGGAGCGCGCCATGCTCGACACCCTTCTTCCCTACGCCCGCAACTGGCTTGTCGGCATGCAGTTGGACATCACCCGCTACGTTATATTCGCGGTCGGGGTGTGGCTGATCCTCTGGGTCGTGCTCGCCAAACCCCTGGCCGGTCGCAAGATCCGCGACAGTCGGCCACCAGCACGTCAACTGCTGACCGAGTTTGCTGTCTCCATTCGCTCGATCGCCATCTTCTCGACGCTGGGCCTGCTGACGTTCGGTCTGTTCCGGGCAGGACTGTTGCCAGGCCCCTCCATCGCCAAGACCTGGGGACCGGTCTGGTTCTCGACCAGCCTCGTCCTGATGATCATCGCCCACGACGCCTGGTTCTACTGGACGCACCGGCTGATCCATGATCGGCGGCTGTTTCGGACCTTCCACCGTCGGCATCACCGGTCTAACAACCCATCGCCGTTCAGCGCCTACAGCTTCGATCTCGGCGAGGCCGCCATCAACGGCGTCTTCGTGCCGCTTTGGATGATCCTGGTCCCGACCCAGTGGCCGGTGGTCGGCCTCTTCATGCTGCACCAGATCGTTCGCAACACGATCGGACACTCTGGCTACGAGCTATTCCCCGCGCGCAAAGACGGGCGGCCGATGATCCCGTGGCTGACCACCGTGACCCATCACGACCTGCACCATGCGCAGGCCGGCTGGAACTACGGTCTTTATTTTACCTGGTGGGACAAGCTGATGGGCACCGAGCACCCGGAATACCTAAAGCGCTTCGCAGAGGTGACGGGGAAAAGAAACCGGAAGCCGGAGGCTACCAGGTCGCCTTCACCAGCTTGACCATGGCGCGGGCGTCCTGAAGCCGCCAGGATTCCCGCGGGTTATTGACGCCCCGCAGGCTCACGGTGAACTCGGCCGGCAGATCGAAGGGCCGCGTCAGGCTCAGATCGACGCCCTCATCACCGGTGGTGCCGCCGCCCACTGCGATGGACCCGATCGGCTTGCCGTCCAGGGTCAGGGACGAGCGGATATTCGCCCGCGCAACCGGCGCCACCCCCTGCGCAGTGATCGACTGGCTGGCGTTCATATCCATCGACACGCGAACGTAGTTGGCGCGGGGCAGCAGCCCAAAGCCGAACAGCTTCGACATCGAAGAGCGCAGCCGCGCCTCGTTCTCGTTCCACGAGGCGCCCAGCGCCAGCGATCGCTGGCCGACACGCTCATCGTCGGGCTTTTGAACGAAGTTGAGATCGAGATCGTAGGTCGGGTTTCCAAGCTTGCCCGACGACTTGACCGTCAGGGCGACCTTCTCATTGTCGGTGGAGAGATCCAGCGGCAAGGCCGCGTAATAGCCGGCGAAGCGGCCATCCTTGGCCGAAACCGACATCGCGGGCTTCTGGACGATCTCGGCGCGCGCGACCCCGCCGGCGAAAACCGCCGCGAGCACGATCCAAAGACGAGCACCGTTCCGCATGCTCGCCTGCTAGCATAATTGACCTTGGCCTTGGAAGCCTTGCAGGTCTTTTGTCGGACAGTTCATGCGGGCGCCCGATCTTGCGGCAAACCGTGCGCTAGCTTGCGTTTGTCGCCCTTCTCCTGTAATAGCGCGCGCTCTCACGGAAGGCGGTCTTGCACGCACCCATCCGGGACCGGGGTTCGCCCCGCTCGGCTTGCAGGATCCATCGTGGTCGACGAACTTCCATCGTCGTCTGCGCCGCCTTCCACAATGGAAGAAGGAAAACATGGCGTTCTACGAACACGTGGTCATTGCGCGGCAGGACATCTCGCCGCAACAGGCCGAAGCTCTGAACGAGCAACTCAAAGCCCTCATCGAAGAAAATGGCGGTCACATCGCCAAGATCGAGTACTGGGGCCTGCGTAACCTCACCTACCGCATCAAGAAGAACCGCAAGGGTCACTATTCCCTGCTCGCGATCGACGCCCCGGCGGCGGCCGTGAAGGAAATGGAGCGCCAGCTGCTGATCAACGAAGACGTTCTGCGCTTCATGACGATCCGCGTTGAAGAGCTGGACCTGGAACTGTCGCCGGTTCTCGCCCGTCGTGACCGTGGCGATCGCCCGGAACGTCCGCGCGAAGACTTCGGCGCTCAGGCTCAGGCGTAAGGGAGAGATAGATCATGACCGATACGACTGCTCCCGAAGCCGGCGCTCCGGCCGCCGCCGCTGGCGGCGCCCGCCGTCCGTTCTTCCGTCGCCGCAAGGTTTGCCCGTTCTCGGGCGCCAACGCGCCGAAGATCGACTACAAGGACGTGAAGCTGCTGCAGCGTTACGTTTCCGAACGCGGCAAGATCGTGCCGTCGCGCATCACCGCGGTGTCGGCCAAGAAGCAACGCGAACTGGCCAAGGCCATCAAGCGCGCCCGCTTCCTGGCTCTGCTCCCCTACGTCGTGAAGTAAGGGAGACGCCACGATGAAAGTCATTCTGCTCGAACGCGTTGAAGGCACCGGCGTCCTCGGCGACGAAGTCACCGTCAAGGACGGCTTCGCCCGCAACTACCTGCTGCCCCGCGGCAAGGCCCTGCGCGCCACCAAGGCGAACCTGGCCCACTTCGAAGCTCAGCGCGCTGAGATCGAAGCCCGCAACGTGAAGAACCGTGAAGCGGCCGCCAAGAACGGCGAAGCGCTGGACGGCACGCAATACGTCCTGATCCGTCAAGCTGGCGAAAGCGGTCAGCTGTACGGTTCGGTCGCCGGTCGCGACGTGGCTGACGCCATCCGCGCCGAAGGCGGCAAGGTCGACCGCTCGATGGTCGTCCTGGACAAGCCGATCAAGACGCTCGGCGTTCACGAAGTGAAGGTGAAGCTGCACGCCGAAGTGACCATCACGGTCACCCTGAACATCGCGCGCAGCCAAGACGAAGCCGAGCGCCAAGCGCGCGGCGAAAACGTCATCGCCGCTCAGTTCGAAGAAGATCGCGCCGCTGACGCCGAAGCCGCCCAGGACATGCTGGAAGGTGGCGCTGGCTCGCACGAAGGCGATCATTACGAGGCCTAAGACCCGTCAGGGTTCTGAAGGTTTCAGAAGAACGGCGCGGAGCGATCCGCGCCGTTTTTTTCTGCGCCCGTTATGAGAACGCTTCGAGACGAGGCGCCTTGTGTCTAAATTGTGAACGACCCATGTTCTCGGTGCGGGGCGACTAGACCCCGTCCGGAGCGCGCCGCGATAGCGTGGAGCGCCCCGATCACGAGAGGGGTAATCGATGCGCTACAAGACCTTCCTACTCGCCGCCGTCTCGGTCGCGAGCATCGCCACCATGGCCCAAGCCCAAACGGCCCGCGACACTGACCAGACCTCTGTCGAAGAACTGGTCGTCACGGGCACCCGCACCGCCGGCCGCTCGCGCCTCGACACCGTTGCGCCCGTTGACGTCGTCAGCGAAAAGGCGCTGACCCGAACCGGCACCACCGAGCTCGCCCAGTCGCTTTCGACGCTGGCGCCGTCGATCAACTTCCCGCGACCGGCCATCACTGACGGCACCGACCACATCCGCCCGGCGACACTGCGCGGCCTGGCGCCCGACCAGACCCTGGTGCTCGTCAACGGCGCTCGCCGCCATTCGTCGGCCCTGGTCAACGTGAACGGCTCGATCGGTCGCGGCTCGGCCGCTGTCGACCTGAACGCGATCCCGACCATCGCGCTCGACCGCGTCGAAGTCCTGCGTGACGGCGCCTCCGCGCAGTACGGTTCGGACGCCATCGCCGGCGTCATCAACCTGCGCCTGCGCGAAGCCCGATCGGGCGGCGGCGCGACGATCACCTACGGCGGCTACAATACGCTGGTCAAAACCGCGCGGAACACCGACGGCCGCCGCGAGCGCGACGGTGAGACCGTGACAGTCCAGGCCTGGCAAGGCCTGCCGCTCGGTCCCGACGGCTTCCTGACCGTTTCGGCCGAGTATCGTGACCGCAACCCCACCAGCCGCGGCGATATCGACAACCGCGTCACCCCGGCCCGCGTGACCTCGCGCTACGGCGACGCCGAGGTGAAGGACAAGACTGTCTATCTGAACGCCGGCCTGCCGGTGGGCTCGGGCTGGGAAGCCTATGGCTGGGCAGGCTACCAGACCCGCGAAGGCGGCAGCGCGGCCTTCCCGCGCATCGTCGGCGACGCGCGCCAGACGCCGGTCGCCTCGATCTATCCGAACGGCTACCTGCCGATCATCGCGACCGACATCGAAGACTCCACGGCCGCCTTCGGCCTGAAGGGCGATCTGGCGGGCTTCAAGGTCGACCTGAACGTTGTCTACGGCAAGAACAAGATCGACTACCGCACCGAGAGCTCGGCCAACGCCTCTTACGGCGCGGCCAGCCAGACCAGCTTCAACTCCGGCGGCATGACCTACGACCAGACCGTCGTCGGGCTGGACGTGTCGCGCGGTATCGATATCGGCGCCTATGAGCCCCTGAACGTCGCCTTCGGCGCCGAAGCGCGCTGGGAAGGCTATTCGATCCGCGCCGGTGAACCGACCTCGTACAACCGCGGCCCGATCACCACCGCCGCCGCAGGCGCTCAAGGCTTCCCCGGCTTCCAGCCGTCGAACGTGCTGTCGCGGGACCGCGACAACATCGGCCTCTACCTCGACCTGGAATCGCGCCTGACCGAGCGCTTCACCGCCTCGGCCGCCATCCGCTACGAGGACTATTCGGACTTTGGCGCCACGACGACCGGCAAGCTCGCCGCGCGTTACGAGCTGTCCGACGGCTTCGCCATCCGCGGCGCGGCCTCGACGGGCTTCCGCGCCCCGGCCCTGCAGCAACAGTTCTTCACCACCACCTCGACCAACTTCATCATCGTCAACGGCGTCTCGACGCCGGTCGAGGTGGGCACCTTCCCGGCCACCAGCGCCGTGGCCAAGGTGCTGGGCGCCAAGCCGCTGGAAGCCGAGAAGTCGAACAACTACTCGGCCGGCCTTGTCTTCCACCGCGGACCGTTCGAGCTCACGGTGGACGCCTACCAGATCAAGATCGACAACCGGATCGTACTCTCGGAGAACATCCAGGGCTCGGCCACCGGCACGGCCACGGCGACGGCGATCTACAACCTGCTGGCGCCGTTCAACGTGACGGCGGCGCGGTTCTTCCTGAACGGGGTCGACACCAAGACCAAGGGCGTCGATGTGGTGGCCCGCTATCGGATCGACGACGAGCAGGCCGGGCGCTTTGACCTGACCGCGGCGGCTAACTTCAACAAGACCGACGTCACCAAGCTGCCGACGACCAACACGATCTCGTCGCTGCCCGTGCCGCCGTCCCTTTTCGCCCGGGCCAACGTGCTGACCTTTGAGGAAGGCACGCCCAAGCGGAAGATCACCCTGGCCGGCGACTGGAGCCGCGAGGCCTGGGGCGCGACGCTGAAGACGACCTTCTACGGCTCGGTCCTGTCGCCCAACAACGACCCCACCGGGGCGTTCGACGTGCGGACGGGCGCGAAGGCGGTCGTTGACCTGGAAGGTCGCTACGCGATCAACGAGCGCGTCAACTTGGCGATCGGCGCCAACAACCTGTTCGACGAGTATCCCAACCGGACGCCGGCGAACATCAACACCACCAACGCCACGGCCTTCACCGGCTTCTCGCCGTTCGGCTTCAACGGCCGCTTCTTCTACGGCCGCGTCAGCGTCAATTGGTAGGCTGACTGGATCCCTGGATCCAACACGCGCGGGCGCGGAGAGCCATCTCCGCGCCCGTTCTCTTCACGCCAACGTCAGAAGCGGACGCCCCTTCCGGCGGTCTGACTTGCGCATCAGCGCGGCGAAAACATACACAGAACATCCCCGTTCATCTTGGGTCGCCGGGCAACTGGCCCGAGCGCCGCAAGACGCGCCGCGTTAACTTATGCCGATGTCCCTCGTACCCGCGCTCGACCTCGTTCTCCCCACGCCTCCCGAGCCCACGATCAACGTGGCGCCGCACAACATGGAGGCTGAACAGGCGCTGCTGGGCATCCTGCTCTACGACAACGCCGCCTACGAGCGCCTGAGCGACAATCTGCAGGCCCGCTGCTTCTACGAGCCATTCCACCAGCGCCTGTTCCAGGCCATCGAGACTCACGTCCGCAAGGGCCAGCTGGCCGAGCCCATTCTGCTGGCTGACGAGTTCAAGAAGGATCCCGCGTTCGAGGAACTGGGCGGCCTGCGCTACCTGGCCGACCTTGTCGATCGCGCGCCGCCGGCCGCCAACGCCAGCGACTATGCGCGGGTGATCTTCGACCTGTCCCTGCGCCGCGAGTTGATCCGTATCGGCGGCGATATCGCCACGGCGGCCCAAGGCGGCAACGACGAGAAGCGCGCCGCGCGAGATCAGATCGAAGCCGCCGAACAGCAGCTCTACAGCCTGGCCGAAAGCGGCGCGGCGTCGTCGGGCTTTGTGTCGTTCGGAGACGCCCTGCGCGGCGCTGTCGAAATGACCGCCGAAGCCTACAGCCGCGACGGCGGCATGTCGGGCGTCGCCACCGACCTGATCGACCTGGACCAGAAGATCGGCGGCCTCCACCCGTCCGACTTGATCATCCTGGCCGGCCGTCCCTCGATGGGTAAGACGGCGCTGGCGACCAACATCGCCTTCAACATCGCCAAGAAATACGCCTACGAAATCCAGCCCGACGGGACCAAGAAGACCGTCCAGGGCGGCGTCGTCGCCTTCTACTCGCTGGAAATGAGCGCCGAACAGCTGGCTCTGCGTATGCTGGCCGACGCCTCGGGCGTGTCTGGCGACCGCCTACGCAAGGGCGAGATCGACGCCAGCGAGTTCGGACGCGTTCGCGACGCCGCCATGGAGCTGCAGAACGCCCCCCTCTACATCGACGCCACCGGTGGTATCTCGATCGCCAAGCTGACCGCCCGGGCCCGCCGCCTGAAGCGTCAGGTCGGCCTGGATCTCATCGTGGTCGACTACCTGCAGCTGGTCACCGGCTCCGACCTCGGGGCCAACGCCAACCGCGTGCAGGAAGTCTCGCAGATCACCATGGGCCTAAAGGCCCTGGCCAAGGAGCTCAGCGTCCCGGTCATCGCCCTCTCGCAGCTGTCGCGCCAGGTCGAACAGCGCGACGACAAGCGCCCCCAGCTCTCCGACCTTCGCGAGTCGGGCTCGATCGAACAGGACGCCGACATGGTCTGGTTCGTGTATCGCGAAGCCTACTATGTGGGCCGCGCCGAACCGCGCGAAGGCACCCCCGAACACCTGACCTGGCAGGAAGAGATGGATCGGCTTCAGGGTCTGGCCGAAGTGATCATCGCCAAGCAACGTCACGGCCCCATCGGCACAGTGCGCCTGTCGTTCAACAGCGACACCACCCGCTTTGGCAACCTGGCCCGCGACCACTACTTCGCCCAGGCGCGGAACATCCCGTCCGACGAATAGGGCGAGCCTATCGCGCCGTGGCGACCCCGAACCCCAGATAGCTGCGGCCAAGGCGGACGAGTTCGTCCTCGAACTCGCGGCTCTGAAGGAAATCCACACCTTCCAGCACCGCAGCCCGCAACGCGCCATGGATCGCGCGCGCCAGCACAAAGGCTTGGATGCGCGACAAAGGCCGCCCACCGGCGTCGGTGATCCCCTCCTCGGCGCTGGCGAAACGGGAGGCGAGCTCGGCATGGTCCGCGTCAGCGAGCATGGCGCTCATCGCGATCCTGCGCGCGCCGTCGCGTCGCGCAAAAGCGCCCGCAAAAGCTCGGATCAACGCGCGATCTCGCGCCAACGGCGCCTCGCCAGATGTGATCTTACGCACCGCCCGTCGGTGCAGTTCGGTCTCGCGCTCCGCCAAGGCGACCAGGATGGAGCGCTTGTTCGGAAAGTAGCGATAGAGCGTTCCGATGCTGACACCGGCGCGTAGAGCGACGGCGTTCGTCGTAAAGCCGTCCTCGCCGTTGACCTCCAGAATCCGAGCCGCAGCCTCGAGAATGCAGTCGACAGAGTCCTGAGATCGGCTTTGCCGGGGAGATTTCCGAGTCTTTTCAACAGTCGTCACGTGTCGCTCCCCCGCAGTCTCGCCGCGCCCGATGTCGAGTAACCACGAGCGCGGAACAAACCTATGTTGGCTCCACCGACAACGAAAAGGCCACGCGATGACCTGGGCGACCGAAAGATTGGACGCACTCAAGGCCGGTGTCGCGACACCGCCGCCAATCGTCAGCACCTTGAAGCTGGGATTGCTTGAGGATTGGGGCGAGGGCTGGGTGCGCAAATCCTGGCGCCCCGATCCCGCCCTCGCGACGGCGGACGGGTCCCTGTTTGGAGGCTATCTCGCAGCGCTGGCCGATCAGGTCCTGGCGTTCGCCGCCATGACCATCGTGCCTCACGACCGCCTCTACCGCACCGTGAACCTGCAGATGAACTTCCTTAGGGTCTGTCGAGACACGCCGCTTGAGATCGAGGCGCGGGTGGTGGCGCAAACACGGCAGTTGATCACCACGCGCGCCGACTTTCGCCGACCCGACGGCGTTCTGATCGCCGACGCCACCGCGCAGCAGTTTGTCATGAGCTTCGATCACTGGCCCGCCGAGCGCGCGGCTGTGGACACCCTGTAAACCGGACAGGCCTGTCAGGTTTGACTTTGTCGCCCTGGGCGAGCCACGGTCGGCGCCTCGCCTCCCAGCCCGACGAGTCACATGGACTTCAGCCCGCTACCCACCTCCAGCCTGATCGGGGCCTTCCTCTTGGCGTTCCCGGCGCTTTTCTCGATCGTCAACCCGGTCGGGGCGGCCCTGATCTTCGATCAGGCCATGGGAAACCGGTCGCGACCCGCACGCCTGAAGCTGGCGCGCGCTATCGGCTTCTACGCGTTTCTGGTGCTGCTGGGGTCGCTGCTGCTGGGCGGCTATATCCTCAATTTCTTCGGGGTCAGCATCGGCGCGCTGCGGGTCGCGGGCGGCTTGGTCGTGGCGATCCGGGCCTGGGGCCTCCTGATGGACCCCGAGCAGAACGAAGACCGCAAGGCCAATCAGACCGAGTCGGCCCAGAGCCATAACGACGTGGCCTTCTTCCCGCTGACCATGCCCTTCACCACCGGTCCGGGTTCGATCTCGGTGGCGATCGCCCTGTCCTCTCAGCGGCCGACCGAAGGCGACGCGGTGGCGCCGTTCTTCATCGGCGCCAGCTTGGCGGCCGCGCTCGTCGCAATCCTTGTCTGGCTTTGCTACAGCGCCTCAGGTCAGGTCATGCGGATGCTGGGCCCTTCCGGCGCCCGCGTATTGTCGCGGCTGGTAGCGTTTCTGCTGCTTTGCATCGGCGTGCAGATCATCGCTTCCGGCGTGGAGAACCTCGTGGCCAAGTTCCTGCTCGCCCATCCCGGTTAATCCGTTGAACGCAAGGGCGGTGTCGGCTAGGCCCAAGAGGTGACCGACCCGCACGACATCCGCGTAACCATCGACCTCGACGCTCTGGCGCAAAACTACGCCGCGTTGCGCGCGCGCGCGGGCGATGCGGAGGTCGCGCCCGCCGTGAAGGCGGACGCCTACGGCCTGGGCGCGGCTCCGGTCGTTGATCGCCTCTGGGCGGAAGGCGCGCGCAGCTTCTATGTCGCCCGGCTGGCCGAGGGCGTGGCCCTGCGTCAGTCTCTGGGCGACCGCGAGGCTCGCATCTATGTGCTGGACGGCGCCACGCCGGGATCAGGCGACACGCTCGAGGGCGCAAAGCTGATCCCCGTTCTCAACAGCCTTCCCCAGGTCGAAGCCTGGAACGTTCAGGCGCGCTCAGGGCGCCTGCGGGCGGCCTTGCACGTCGACACCGGCATGAACCGGCTCGGCCTGCGTCCGGAAGAGCTGAAGGTTCTGGTCGGATCCGTCGACCGTCTGAAGCGGCTGGACCTGGAGATGGTCGTCAGCCACCTTGCCTGCGCCGACCAGCCCGAGCATCCGCAGAACGCCAAGCAGCTCGAGCGCTTCCAGGAAGCCGCCGCCATGCTACCGGGCGTCAAGCGCAGCCTGGCTAACTCAGGCGGCCTCTTCCTCAGCGAAGCCTATCGGTTCGACCAGGCCCGCCCCGGCGTCAGCCTCTACGGCGGCGGGCCGGAGGGGCGTCCTCATCCCGAGATCCGCCCGGTGGCGACCGTCGAGGCGCCGATCCTACAGGTTCGCGTCGTCCCGCGCGGCGAGAGCATTGGCTACGGCGCAGGTTGGACCGCCAGCGACAACACCCGCGTGGCCATTGTCGCGGCCGGCTACGCCGACGGCGTCCCTCGCGCCGCTTTCCCGCATGGCGAAGTCTGGTTTGACGGTGCGCGGCGGCCTATGCTGGGCCGCGTGTCCATGGACCTGATCGCCGTGGACGTCACCGACTGCGACGCGGCTCGTCCGGGCGCGATGGTCGAACTGTTCGGCGCCAACTTGCCGGTCGACGATGCGGCGGATGCAGCGGGAACGACCGCCTACGAGCGCCTCACTCGACTGACGCTGCGCGGCGTTCGGCGATACGTCGGCGCTTCGCGCTGACGCGCATGCGTCCGTCTTTGGCGCAGCGCGCCGCCAGCCTGTAGTCTCCCGGCATTCGAGAATCAGGAGACCTCATGGCCCGCGACGGCGCAGTCTACGCCTGCCAGTCCTGCGGCGCGGTCCAGACCAAATGGTCCGGACAGTGCTCGGCCTGCCAGAGCTGGAATACTCTGGTCGAAGAGGTCAGCGCCAAGCCGCCCGGCGCCCTGTCGGCGACCAAGGCCACCCGCGTGCGCGGACTGCAGTTCACGGGACTGGAAAGCGAGACAGCGCCCCCTCCCCGCATCCTGACCGGCGTCGACGAGTTCGATCGCGTCTGCGGCGGGGGCGTGGTGCCCGGCTCGGCCTTGCTGATCGGCGGCGATCCGGGCGTGGGCAAGTCGACCCTCTTGCTTCAGGTCTGCGCCAGCGCCGCCGCGCGGGGCGTATCCTGCGCCTATATCTCGGGCGAAGAGGCCGTCGAGCAGATCCGGGGCCGCGCCGACCGCATGGGTCTGGCCAAAGCCAATGTCAGCCTCGCCGCCGAGACCGCCCTGCGCGACATCCTCGACGGCCTGAAGCGTGACAGCTTCGACCTGGTGGTCATCGACTCGATCCAGACGATGTGGAGCGACGCCCACGAGGCCGGACCCGGCACGGTCACCCAGGTGCGCGCCTGCGCCACCGAGCTGGTGCGCCTGGCCAAGAAGAAGGGCGTGGCGATCCTGCTCGTGGGTCACGTCACCAAGGACGGCCAGATCGCCGGCCCGCGCGTCGTCGAGCACCTGGTCGACGCCGTACTCTCGTTCGAGGGCGAGCGCGGCTATCCGTTCCGTATCCTGCGCGGCGCCAAGAACCGTTTCGGCGCGACCGACGAGATCGGCGTGTTCGAGATGGGCGATGTGGGCCTGCGCGAGGTCAAGAACCCCTCAGCCCTGTTTCTCAACGAGGGCGGCGAGCGCGCGGCCGGCGCGGCGGTGTTCGCCGGCATCGAGGGCTCGCGCCCCGTGCTCGTGGAATTCCAGGCCCTGGTCGCGCCGTCGGCCTACGGAACGCCGCGCCGCGCCGTCGTCGGCTGGGACTCCGGGCGTCTGGCCATGGTGCTCGCCGTACTCGAGGCCCGATGCGGCCTTGGTTTTGGCGACAAGGACGTCTATCTGAACGTCGCCGGCGGCCTGCGCATTACCGAACCGGCGGCGGATCTCGCGGCGGCGGCGGCCCTGGCCTCTTCCGCCCTGGACGTCGCCCTGCCCCAGGACTGCGTCGTGTTCGGCGAACTCAGCCTGTCGGGCGAAGTCCGCCCGGTCAGTCGGATGGAGACCCGTTTGAAGGAAGCCGCGAAACTGGGGTTTGGCCGCGCCCTCGGCCCGCTCGCCGGCCTGCCTGAGGGCGGCGGCGCACTGCCCGTCGCAGGCGTGGCGCGCCTGACGGACGCCGTGCGCCGCATCGGCGACGAGATCTGGACCAGTTTGACGTGACACCGTTCGATATCATCGCCGGCCTGCTCCTGCTGGTTTCCGGCGTCACGGGCTGGGTGCGGGGCGCCTCGCGCGAACTGACCTCGGCGCTCTCCTTCATCTTCGCCGCCGCCATCGCCCTTTTTGGGCTGCGCGTCACCGGCCCCCTGTTCCGTTCGATGATGGATCCGGACTGGGCCGCGACGGCCACGGCGGTGCTGGTCGTGTTCGTGATCGTCTTCCTGATCGTCCGCCTGATCGGCGGGCGCATCACCGCCAGTCTGCATGACACCTCGGCAGGCGTTCTAGACCAAGCGGTCGGCGCCGGCTTCGGCTTGATCCGCGCCTTCGTGATCCTGGGCGTCTTCAACCTTCTGCTGCATCTGGCGACGCCGCCCGACCGCATGCCGCGCTGGGTGGAGGATTCGATCTTCTATCCGCTCTCGGAAGTGAGCGGGACCGTGCTGAAGGTCTTCGCTCCCAAGGGCAAGGCGTTGGCCGGCAAGCTGGCCCCCGCGATCAAGGACGCCGTCAAGGACGGCGGCGACAATACGTCCGGCGAGGAATCGTCGGGAAAAGGCTATGATGAGAACCAGCGTCGGAACCTCGACGACCTGGTGGAGAAATCGCGATGACTTTCCTGGGCCAGTCGACCGACCGCTACTCTTCTGCGCCCTGGCGCGATCCGGAGGATGACACCCTCCGCCTGGAATGCGGGGTGTTCGGCGTGTTCGGCGTGCGTGACGCCGCCGCCATCGCCGCGCTGGGCCTGCACGCCCTTCAGCACCGCGGCCAGGAGGCTTGCGGCATCGCTGCCTTCGACGGCAATCGCTTCCACACCGAACGCCATATGGGCCATGTCGGCGACGCCTTCACGGGCTCCGACCTGGTGCAACGCCTGCCGGGCAACATGGCCATCGGCCACACGCGCTATTCGACGGCCGGCGGCAGCTTCATCCGCAACGTCCAGCCCATGTTCGCCGATCTCGAGACCGGCGGTGTTGCGATCGCCCACAACGGCAACCTGACCAACTTCCTGACCCTGCGCGAGCGCCTGGTGCAGGAAGGCGCGATTTTCCAGTCGACCTCGGACTCCGAGGCGATCCTTCACCTGATCGCCCGCTCAAGGAAGGCCAAGATCGTCGACCGCTTCGTCGACGCGATCAGCCAGATCGAGGGCGGCTACGCCCTGGTGGCTATCACCAACAAGAAGATGATCGGCGTGCGCGATCCGCTGGGCATCCGGCCGCTGGTGCTGGGCGACCTGGACGGCAAGCCGGTGCTGGCTTCTGAGACCTGCGCCCTCGACATGATCGGCGCCCGTTTCGTCCGTGACATCGAGCACGGCGAGATGGTGGTGATCGAAGAGACCGGCATCACCTCGACCAAGCCGTTCCAGACCGCCCCCGCGCGCCCTTGCGTGTTTGAGTACGTCTACTTCGCCCGCCCCGACAGCGTGGTGAACGGCCGCTCGGTCTATGGCGTGCGCAAGCGTATGGGCATGAACCTGGCCAAGGAGACCGGCGTCGAGGCCGACGTCGTGGTGCCCGTGCCCGACAGCGGCGTGCCGGCCGCGCTCGGTTACGCCCAGCAGAGTGGTCTTCCGTTCGAGATGGGCATCATCCGCAACCACTATGTGGGCCGCACCTTCATCCAGCCGACCCAAGGCGTCCGTGAGCTGGGCGTTCGCATGAAGCACAGCCCCAACCGCGCCATCCTGTCCGGAAAGCGCGTGGTGCTGATCGACGACTCGATCGTGCGCGGCACCACCTCGCTGAAGATCGTCCGCATGGTCCGCGAGGCCGGCGCCAAGGAGGTTCACCTCCGCTCAGCCAGCCCGCCCATCAAGTGGCCCGACTTTTACGGGATCGACATGCCCGAGCGCGAGCAGCTGCTGGCGGCCAACAAATCGCTGGAGGAAATGGCCAAGTTCCTGGAGGTCGACTCGCTGGGCTTCCTGTCGGTGGACGGCCTCTATGACGCCCTGGAAGCCGGTCAGCGCGATCCGGCGACGCCGCAATTCACCGACCACTACTTCACCGGCGACTATCCGACCCGCCTGACGGACCGCGAGATCGCCGAAGGCCGCAACGAAACCAACGACAAGCAGCTTTCGCTGCTGGTCAGCGCGTGACATACCCCTCGTCCCGCCATCACCGGGTGGGACGAGGATTTTGTCCATGGGTTTCAAACGCCTGCTCGACAAGCTGAAGATCGAGCCCTACGTCATCGCCCTGTTCAGCATGGTCGTCCTGGCGTCGGTCCTGCCCGTACGTGGCGTGGCGGCCGAGGGGCTGTCGATCGTTGTCAAACTGGCGATCGCCCTGCTGTTCTTCCTGCACGGGGCAAAGCTGTCGCGCGAAGCCGTGGTGGCGGGCGTCACCCACTGGCGTCTGCATCTGACGATCCTGGCGTTCACCTTCGTCATGTTCCCGGTTCTGGGCCTGGTCGCCAGCAAGCTGGGCGTCTTGTCGTCGACCCTGGCGGCGGGGATGCTGTTCCTGTGCTGCCTGCCCTCGACGGTGCAGTCCTCGATCGCCTTCACCTCGATCGCCCGCGGCAACGTCGCCGCAGCGGTCTGCGCGGCTTCGGCCTCAAACCTCTTTGGTATCTTCGTCACACCCGTCTTGGTCGGCGTGCTGATGCACACCCAAGGCGGTGCGGCCGGCGGCTGGAAATCCATCCAGGACATCGTCGTCCAGCTGCTGTTGCCCTTCATCGTGGGCCAGCTGGCCCGTCCGCTGGTCTCCAAATGGATCGAAAAGCACAAGCAGCTGGTCGGCTACGTCGATCGCGGATCGATCCTGCTGGTCGTCTACGCCGCCTTCAGCGAGGCGGTCGTCGGCGGCATCTGGAGCAAGGTCTCGGCGCTGGAGATGGTCGCCCTCTTCATCACCTGCTGCGCGCTGCTGGCGGTCGTGTTGGCGGCGACGACCTATGGCGCTCGGGCGCTTGGATTCTCGAAGGAAGACGAGATCACCATCATCTTCTGCGGCTCGAAGAAGAGCATGGCCACGGGCGTGCCCATGGCTGGGATTTTATTTCCCGGCGCCACGGCGGGTATCATCGTGCTGCCCTTGATGATCTTCCACCAGATCCAGCTGATGGCCTGTTCGGTGATCGCCCAGCACTATGCGACGCGGCCGCGCCAGACCGCAGAAGCTTAAGGGCTTCCGCTGGTTTTCGTTTCGACTTCCCTGCACTAGAACGCCCCCATGACCTCTGACTCCTCCAAGCCGCTGGCCGGCCGCATCGCTCTTGTTACCGGCGCCACGCGCGGCATCGGGGGAGCCGTCGCGTTGGGCTTGGCCGAGGCCGGCGCCCATGTGATCGCCGTGGGCCGCACCCAGGGCGCTCTAGAGGCGCTGGACGACGCCATCCTTCAGGCGACAGGTGAACGCGCTACGCTCGTGCCGCTGGACCTGCGCGAGCCCGACGGTCTGGACCATCTGGGCGCCGCCATCCACCGGCGCTGGGGCAAGCTCGACATCCTGGTCGGCGCGGCCGGCGTCCTGGGTCCTCTGACGCCCGTCAGCCATCTCGAGCCGAAGGGGTGGGACATGATCCTGTCCACCAACTTGACGGCCAACTGGCGCCTGATCCGCGCCATGGACCCGCTGCTGCGAGCGTCGGATGCGGGTCGCGCCCTGTTCTTCTCCAGCAGCGTCGCCAAGACGCGCCCGGCGTTCTGGGGGGCCTATACGGCGACCAAGGCGGCTCTGGAGGCGATCGTCGACGTCTATGCTGACGAGATGGAGAACACCACGGTGCGCGCCTTCTGCGTCGATCCGGGCGCGATGCGCACCAAGATGCGCTCGGCCGCGTTCCCGGGCGAAAATCCCGCGACCGTTCCGGCGCCGGAGACGATCGCCCCGTTTATCGTCGACCTGCTGCGCACCGACCGCCCCGCGCCCAAGGGCGTGGTCCGCTTCAAGGAACGCGGGCAGGAGTCGGCGTCGATCGACGCCTGACCGGAGAACGGCGGCCCGAAGGGGGCGGCTGCGGCCTGCTAGCGCCCCTTCGACTTCGGACCAGTATTGCCGCGCACCGTGCGCGCCCCCGCCGTCGGACGCTTTGGCCCGGCCGCTTTGCCGCCGGCCGCCTTCGCGCCGACCTTGTAGCTTGGCGTGGTGGAGACCTTCTTCTGGGCGCGCGGCCCCTTGGCCTTCACCGACTTGACCGCAGCCTTGCCGGGTTCGGCCGCAACGGCGGTGTCGCGCGCGGCAGGCTTGGCGACGGCTGGGCCCTTCTTCTTCACAGACTTTACCGCAGCCTTGCCCGGATCCGGCAGCCCGGCGGCTTCCGCCGCCTTAGCGGCGGCCTCTTCAGCCAGGCGCTTGGACTTCTTGACCGTGTTGCGCGAGGCGCGAATGCGCTCTTCTTCCCGCTCGCGACGTTCGAACTCGCGCTTGCCACGACCGCTGTGCCCTTTGGCTTCGCCATCCGCATAGGGGTTGGCGCCCGACTTCACGGTGATCCGCAGCGGCACCCCCGGCAGATCGAAGCTTTCCCGCAGGCTGTTCACCAGATAGCGCCGGTAGTGATCCGGCATCTGGTCGGCGCGGCTGGAGAACAGCACGAACGTCGGCGGCCGCGCCTTGGTCTGGGCCATGTACTTGGGCTTGACCCGCTTGCCGTTCACGGCCGGCGGCGGGTGCCGCTGCATGGCCATCTGCAGCCAGTCGTTGAGGTCGCGGGTCTTGACCTTGGTCGACCAATCGCGGTGCGTCTTGATGACGGCCGGCATCAGGTGGTCGATGCCCTTGCCCGTCTCGCCCGATAGCGCCACGACGGGCGCGCCGCGCAGCTGGGGCAGCATGCGCTCGGCATGCTCGCGGAAGGCCGTGAGGTGCGCGGCCTGATCCTCGATCAGGTCCCACTTGGCCAGCACGAACACCACGGCCCGCCCTTCCCGCTCCGCCAGGTCGGCGATCTGCAGGTCCTGGATTTCGAACGGGTGGGTGGCGTCCATCACCAGCAACACCACCTCGGCGAAGGTGATCGCGCGGATCGTGTCTGCGGTCGACAGCTTCTCGAGCTTGTCTTGCACCTTGGCCTTGCGGCGCAGGCCAGCGGTGTCGACCAGACGGATCTTGCGACCATCCCACTCCCAGTCCACCGAGATGGAGTCGCGCGTGATGCCGGCCTCTGGGCCGGTCAGCAGGCGATCTTCACCCAGCAGGCGGTTGACGAGGGTCGACTTGCCCGCGTTCGGGCGACCGATGATCGCAATGCGGATCGGCTTGCTGTCGTCGTCTTCGTCGTCGGTTTCTTCCGCCTGCGGCTCGAAGGCCAAAAGCGCGGCGTACAGTTCCGCCATGCCCTCGCCGTGCTCGCCGGAGATCGGGATCGGTTCGCCCAGGCCGAGGCGGAACGCTTCGCCGGCGCCGGCCTCGCCCGCCTTGCCCTCGGCCTTGTTGGCCGCGACGATCACCGGCTTGTCGCGCTTGCGCAGAATGGCCGCGAACACCTCGTCGAGCGCAGTCACGCCCTCACGGCTATCAAAGACGAACAGCGAGACGTCCGCCTCCTCGATTGCGGCCTCGGTCTGGGCGCGCATACGCGCTTCCAGACTGGAGTCATCGACATCCTCGAAGCCTGCGGTGTCGATGAGCTCGAGCTCAAGATCTCCGAGGTTGCCGGAGGCGTAGCGGCGGTCGCGCGTGACGCCCGGCTGGTCGTCGACGATCGCCAGCTTCTTGCCGGCAAGACGGTTAAACAGCGTGGACTTGCCCACATTAGGGCGGCCGACGATGGCGAGTTTCAAAGGCATAGGCGTCCAGTAGTCGATTTTCGCCCCTATCGCAAAAGGGAGCCGAAAAAGCGAAGGCCCGGGCCGGCTTTCGCCGACCCGGGCTTCAAGGGCTTTGGCCTCTGGTCCTGCGGAGGACCAGACGGCTAACGGATGGCGACGAGCTCCGCGTCGTCGGTGACGAGGTAGATCATGTCGCCCACAGCGATCGGGTTCAGCAGCACCGGCGAGCCGATCTTCAGCGTCTTTTCCTTGGCGCCGGTCTTGGCGTTCAGGGCGACGGCCTCACCTTCGCTGGAGACCGTGATCAGCCGGCCGTTGGCCAGGATGGGGGTCGACCAGAGGCGCGGCTTCTTGGCGCGCTTCTTCTTTTGCTTCTTGGAGAGGTTGGCCGAGTCGTTGAGGTCTTGGATCCAATAGACCGCGCCGTTCTCGCGCGACACGCAGATCACCTGCCCGGCCTTGTCCACCACATAGACGACGTCACCGGCCGCCCAAGGCGTCGTGATGGCGGTCACCGGCAGGCTCCAGCGGGCCTGACCCGAACGGAGATCGGTCGCCGCGAACACGCCCGAGTGGCTGACCGCGAACACGTCGCCCTTATAGATGACGGGACGCCCGGGAATGTCGCGGATTTCCGACAGCGCATTGGTGCGACTGGCGCGGCTGAGCGCCTCGCTCCACAGGTCGTTGCCGTTGGCGGCGCGCAACGCGATCAGTTCGCCCGAGGCGAAGCCCGACACCACGGTGTCGCCGCTGACGGCCGGGGTCGAGGCCGCCAGAATCCGGGCAGGCTCGCTGAGGGCCTGATAGGTCCAGCCCGGCACCCCCGTCTCGGCGGCGAAGGTCAAGAGCTCGTTGTCGGTCGAGACCACGAAGACGCGCCCGTCGACGACGGTCGGCGCGGCGTGGACCGGGGTCGAGGTCGGCTGGGTCCAGCCCATGGCGCCGGTCGCGGCGTCGATCTGGGCGACGAAGCGGAAGCCCGAAGCCACGTACAGTTTGTTGTCGGGGCTGAGGGCAAGGCCGCCGCCGAAGCCCGTGCGGTCGTTCTTCTTGGGGATCAGCCCCATGAAGCCGCCCTTGCGGGTCGGACCAGCAGCCGGTCGAAGATCCTTGCGCCAGATCGTGGCGCCCGAGCGCGCATCCAGCGCCACCACGTCCGCTTCGCCATCCATGACGAAGATGCGGTCGGCGGACGCCACCGGGGGCGCGGTGACATGGAACTTGGCGCCGGCCTTCTTCCCGAAACCCTTCTTCCAGGCGATCTCGAACGCTTTGCCGGCGTCGACGTGCTCGATGGACTGCTCGGCGTTGCCGCCCGGCAAGCGCCACTCCGCCTGCACCGTGGGATCGGGCAGGAAGAAGTCGGCGCCCTTCAGCGACTCATTGGCTTCGACCTTCTGGTCGAAGGCGATGATGGAGATGCGCTGCCCCTGGCTGGCGGTGCTCTTGTTCTTCTCACCCTTGTCGAAGGGGTTGAGTTTGGAGACCGTCGAACAGCCGGAAACAGCCATCGCGGTCGACATCAGCGCGACCAGCGCCACGGAACGCTTGGAGATCATTTTATGGCTCATTGGGCGGCGTTCGGGGCGACGGCGGGCGGCAATTGCATCATCGGCGGAGTCTTCGGAAGGGCCGCGGCGGCCTTCACCGCGCCCGGCAGGGCCTTGGCGGAACCGGAGTCGATCAGTTGCATCGCCGCCTGGGCGCGCTGCCGAACGGCCTCAGACGTGTTGGCGTCGAGCGAATTGGCCAGAATGACGAAATCCGCCCGCGCGCCCGCCAGATCACCGGCCTGCAGTTTGGCGAAGGCCAGGGCCTCCTTGGCGTACACGCGGTACGGGCTCTTTTCCCCCGCCAAAGGCGTCAACCTCGTCTCGATATCCTTGTACGAGGCGGTGTCCATCAGAGCGAAGGCGGATTTGAGGCGCGCCAGGTCGCCGATCATCGCGTTCGGCGCGACCTTGGCCGCCTCGTCGAAATAGGCGACGGCCTCCTTGGTCTTGCTTTCCTCGAGGCGGATGGCGCCCATCTGCATCAGCGCCAGCGACTTGTAGCCCTTGGCGTTGATGTCGGCGACGCTCTTGAAACCGTCGAACGCCTTGGCCGGCCCCTGCTTCTGAGCGGTTTCCAAGGCAGCCTGGTAAGCCTGCGAAGCCTTGTCGGCCTGATCGGTCTGATAGGTGCGCCATCCCCAGAAGCCGCCCACGCCGATCACCGCCGCCGCAGCAGCCGCCGCCACCCAGGGCAGCGACTTCTTGGCTAGCGTGCGGTAGCGCTCCGCCCGAAGCTGTTCTTCGACTTCGTCAAAAACATCGACCACGAAACGAGGCTCCGAAAACAGGCTCTGGCCCTTGGACGCTCCTCGCGACTGCGAAGAACCCCACCGGGTTTAGGACAGATTGTGGCGGACGAAGGGCCGTCCGCCCGAGGCGGCGAACCTATAGCGTGCCGCGCGCGGTCGCAACGCGCCGTTTCAAGGCTTCTTGGCGTAGTAGGTTTCCGCCGGTCCGGGGAAGCTCCGGTCGCGAACGTCGCTGGCGTACTGCGCGGCCGCCCGTTCGATCTGGGTCTTCAGATCGGCGTAGCGCCGAACGAACTTTGGCGTCCAGTCGAACAGGCCCAGCATGTCGTCGACGACCAGCACCTGACCATCGCAACCAGCCGAGGCTCCGATGCCGATCGTCGGCACGGACACCGACTCGGTGACCTCGCGCGCCAGGCTCTCGGCGACGCCCTCGACGACGATGGCGAAGGCTCCGGCTTCGGCGGTCAGACGCGCCTCTTCCAGCACCTTGGCGCGCCCCGCGTCGTCCTTGCCCTTCGCCTTGAAGCCGCCCTCCAGCAGCACGGCCTGAGGCCGCAGACCAACATGGCCCATGACTGGCACGCCACGCTGGGTGAGGTAGGCGATGGTCTCGGGCACAGTCGGACCGCTTTCGACCTTCACCGCCTGAGCGCCCGTCTCCTTCATGATGCGGACCGCGTTGGCGTAGGCCTCTTCGTGCGAAGCCTCGTACGAGCCGAACGGCATGTCGATCACGACCATGGCCTTGCGGGAGCCCCGCATGACGGCTTGACCATGCAGGATCATCATCTCCATCGTCACGCCAACCGTATTCGGCAGGCCATGGACGACCATGCCAAGCGAATCGCCCACCAGCAGGACGTCGCAAGCCTCGTCCAGCGCCCCAGCGACCGGGGCGGTGTAGGCTGTCAGGCAGACAATGGGCACGCCGCCTTTGCGGGCGGCGATGTCGGGGGCGGCCAGGCGGCGGACCGTCTCTTCACGATGGGCGGACAGGGCGAACCCTCCCTAAGACGCTTTTGGGCGCCGTTTGTGGGCGAGATCGCGTCGCACCGCAACATGAACAGCGATAAGACGTCGAGAACCCCTTAGAAATCCTCGACCACACGGGTCACCGCGAAGGCTAGGGCGACAACCGCCAGGCCGGCGGCCAGCCAAACCGCCTCGGCGCTCGACGGCGTGCTCAGCAGAGCGGTGAGCTTGGCCCATCCGCCATTGATCTCCGCCTCCAGGCCGTGGCTGCCGTCGCGGGAGAGCTGGGCCAGCTCGCTCGAGAACCGGCTACCGAAGATCTGCACCGCGCCGATCAGGCCCGCGCCCGTTCCTGCAACGGCGATGAACATCCGTCGCATGGCCCAGCCGCGGTCCAACTTGGCCGCGACCTCCGCGTTGAACAGCGCCGCGTCCGGAAACGACGGCGGTTCGGCGAACATGCGGGTCAGTTGCGCTTCGAAATCGGGTTCAGCCATGAGCTTCCCTCCTCGCGCCCTCATCCGGTCGGGCGAGTTTCGCCCGAAGTTTGTCCAAACCACGTTTGACATGGGATTTCACCGTGCCGATCGGGATATTCAACGCCTCGGCCGCCTCGCCATGGGACCAATCGGCCCCGTAGCACAGCGAAACGCACAGCCGTTCACCCCGAGACAGGCTCTTCAGCGCCTCGTCGAGATCGATACGGCTGGCGGCGTCGCCGGACGCATCTCGTATGGAAATCTCTTCGAGGGGCTCGACATTGTCCGAGAAGATCAGCCGCGCCTCACGTTTCACGCGCTTTAGATAGAGCCGCGCGGCGATCTTCTTGATCCAGGCGCCGAAGGTCCCCTCGCCCCGAAACTCGGCAACCTGTTCGAAGCCGGTCATGAAGGCGTCCTGAGCCAGATCATCGGCCGTAGCGGACTCCGCGCCCATACGACGCAGGAGACCGCGGACGGCCGAGCCGTGCCGTCGAACGAGCTCCCCATAGGCCCGCCGGTCACCCGCTGCTGCTTGTGCGGCGAGTTCGACGTCATGACCGGTCGGCGGGCGTTCCATGCCCATTGGTACAAGCCCCTCCCAAGGCCTCGGGCGCTAGACCCGCGCTTCCTTGTTCGGATTGAAAAAGCTCAAAACGATAAACGCGACGCCAATGACGGCGGGGATGCAGGCGATGCCGAAGCCGTCGAAATCACCACTGCCGCTGATGAAGTCGCCGAAATAGGTCGCCAGCCCGACGCCGATGCCAACCGCCAGCCAGATGACACCGGTCCGCAGATCGCGCAGGCGGGTCGGCGGCATCTTCACGTTACGGGTCATGGCCTCGATCACTTCCTGCGGGACCGGCTGCCCCTTCTCGATGGCGAGACGGAGCGTCGCCTGCATTTCCATCCGCTCCTTGCTCTTGAGGTACAGGGGCACACAGACGACGGCGCAGATCATCGCGAAGAGCGCGACGGGGACGATGATTTCGGGACCCATTTTCAAATCCTCCTAGTTTCTCGTTCGACGACGCTCCGCGCCGCCTTCACTGGTAAGAGGGCTTCAAGGCTCCGTTTGGAGGCGCCCCGCGCCATGAAACTTTCGTAAGGCGAAACTAGCCGAAGCGCAGGCCCAGGCCGCGCCAGACAGCCGGTCCTCCCGCCAACAGGATAGCAGCGGCGAACACGAGCATCGCGGCGGCCGGGGTGAAGGTCGACGCGAAGGCCGAAGCGGCCAGATTGAGAACGGGCGAGCAAGCCCAGAGCACCACCGCCAATACGGCCGTGACGAGGGTCACGAACGCCAGCCGCTCAAGGAATATCCGGCGCTCGATCCGCTTCATGACCTCGGCTGAGAATATCGCCGCACGGCTCTGCTGGGGCGCCTCCGCCAGAAAGGCCGAGAGTTGATCATCCAGGGTCATGGCGCGCCTTTCAAAACAGCCAGCAGCCGCTCGCGGCCACGGGCAACATGCGACTTGACGGTCCCGAGGGGAAGCCCCAGAGCGTCGGACGCCTCGGCGTGTGACCATCCCTGGCCAAGACAGAGGGTGACGCAGGCGCGCTGGTCCGCCGGCAAGGTCGCCAGCGCGGCTTCCAGCGCCAGACGGTCCTCGGCGGCGACCTCGGCGGCGGCCTCCAGCACTTGTTCGCCGCGCCAGGCCTCGTCGCGCGCCGCAGCGCGCTTAACGCCGCGCCGATGACCGAGCGCCTTGCGCCAGGCGACGCCGTAGAGCCACCCCCGAAAGCCGTCGTCATCCCGGAGCTTGTTCAGGCCTGACCACGCCGCCACGAGAGCTTCCTGAGCGATATCGTCCGCGTCGATCCAGCCGCTCTTGCGGAGAAACCCTCGCAATGGCTTCTCATGGAGCGCCACGAGACGAGCGAAAGCGGCTTGGGAGCCCGCGCGCGCCTGTCGGACGAGCGCGGCCTCCATCAGAGACCGGGCCGATTCCGGTCGAACAACACATGGACCAGGGACGCCGCGCTGAGCGCGGCCATCACGAAGGCCACGATCGTGAACGCCTGCCCCTCGCCGTACATGTCGCTGACGGCGGCGTAGCCAAAGCCCAGCCCCATGATCCCGAACAGCACCGCCTGGTACCAACCGCGTTCGCGACCGCGATAACGGCGCCGACGACGGCCTTCGAAGCCGTCGTCGTTCTCATCGAAGTTGAAGCGCTTGTCGATGCGCGCCAGCAATTCGGGCGGCGGCTCGCGACCGGCGGCGGCGTAGGTCTTGATCAGGTCCAGCGCCTCGCGGTTGGCGCGATACGACAGCCAGGACTGCCACGCGCCGAAAACGAACCAGCTCAGCGGGAAGATCAGCCACCAGAACTGACGAAAGAGATCCTCGGACATCGATGTTTCCCTCAGCGCTTGAGTTGGCCCAGCAGCGCCGGCGACGGCTCCTGCCCTCGGGCGGCGAGTTCACGAAGCGTGCGGATCGTCTCCAGGCGCGCGCGGCAATCAAGCCAGGCTCGGAAGGCGCCCAAGGCGATAAAGCTGACGGCAAATAGCAGCCACCAGAAATCTCGAAACAGGTCTGTCACAGGACTCCCCTCCTTGCAGCGCGATCCTCCGCGCTTTCGAAGGTTAGTCGCCGCCAACCGCCGTCTTGGATGCGCCGACGTAGGAAATAATTTCGGACATCGAATTGAAAGACACGGTCGGACCGTGCTGGGCCAGGATCGAGGGCTTGGCGTAGCCCCAACCGACGGCGCCGCAGTCCAGGCCGACGGCCCGGGCCGCTTCAATGTCACGGGTCTCGTCGCCGATACAGATGATCTTGTCGCGCGCGACGCCCTGCCGGGTGACCTGCTTGAACTTGCGCGCCTTGCCAAAAAGCGACGCGCCGCAGGCATAGAGGCTGATCAGGTTTCCCAGCTCCTCACCCAGGACGCGCCGGATCACCGTCTCGCTATTGGAGCTGACCACCGCGATCTTCACGCCGGCGGCGTGCAGGGCGCGGAGCATCTTCTCCGTTTCCGGGAACAGCGGGATCGTGTGGGCGTCGGCGGCCATAAGCTTCTTGCCGGCGCGCGCGATCAGCGGGAGCTTCCACGGCGAAACGCCCAGATAGCGGATGACCTCGCGCGTACTGCGTCCCCGCAGCATCTCGATCTCTTCGTCGGTGACCGTCTTGAAGCCGTAGCGGCGGGCCATGGGATTGACGGCGCGCATCATCCACGCGGCGCTGTCCGCCAGCGTGCCGTCGAAGTCGAAGATGACCAGCTCGTATCGCGAGACGGCGTTCTTCCCCACGCGCGCAATGTCCTCCATGAGCTCGCACCAAACGAGCCTCATCCCACTGATAGACTGATCCGTCGCCGGATGTCGTCTTAAACTTCGCTAGACAAGGCGCGGAGAGGCTGAAGCTAACCGAGCGCCGCCGCGTAAAGATCGGGCTTGAAGCCCACGAGGCGGCGCTCACCCAAATCCAGAATCGGACGTTTGATCATCGACGGCTGGGCCAGCATCAGGTCCACGGCCTTGCTCGCGTCAACGCCCAAGCGGTCGGCTTCTGGCAGCTTGCGGAACGTGGTCCCCGCGCGGTTCAGAACGACCTCCCAGCCGTGTTCGGCGACCCAGGCCTCAAGCCGCCCCCGGTCAATGCCGGCGGTCTTGTAGTCATGGAACAGATGGGTCCGACCATGGTCGTCCAACCACTTGCGGGCCTTGGCGACCGTGTCGCAGTTCTTGATGCCATAGAGGGTGAGAGTCATGGGTCGTCCTGGCGCGTCGAATCTCTTAGCGCCTGTTCCTGCCATCGCCTCGCTCAGCGTAACAGGTCGATCCCGCGCAGCGCAGCCATACCGGCTGATCTCAGTCCAACACCCATTCCCGAAGGATCACGTGCTGGGTCCGCCCCAGCTTGCTCTGCACCAAGGCGAAGCGATCGATGGTCCAGGGGATCGGCGCAATCGGCTGTTCGACCACGATGCGCTCATCGTAGAGCAAGGTGACGTGCGGCGTGAAGCTACGGTCGGGTCGTAGAGCGGCGGCGGCCATCTTCTCACCCAGCGCCTTCTGGAACGCGACCAGCGAACCCAGCCCCTGCCCGCCCTGCAATGTGAAAGGGTTGTTTCCCAGCCGGTTGGCGAAACTGAGAGCGCGATCGAAGATCACTTCAAAGGACGAGGCGCTCAGCGCGTCACCCGCCACAACGCCTTTGCCGACAGTATCGTGCGGCAGGCCGACATAGTCGCCGAGGTGGTGCAGCGTGACGTGGAGGCGCTCGGTCTGCAGCAGCCCTCCGCGCAGGCCAAGACTGGCCTTCAAGCGAGCGGCCTCCCCCGCGATCCGCGCCGCCGTCGTCGCGTCCGGATACAGCAGGAACATCAGTCGATCCGTCGGCGTCGGCGGATCAAATCCGGGCAGACCCAACTGAAGCGTCTCTGGCATCGCGTACTCCTTCCGGCAGCCCCCCGTAAGCTGCTTCGAACGCGGCTCCAACGCCGCATTACATTTCGTTTACGCACGTAATCGATCCCTTGACGCGATCGTTTACGTGCGTAAACGTTGCATCATGGAAACGACCCCACACCGCATCAGCGCCGCCGAGAGCGAAGTCATGAAGGTCCTGTGGACCGACAGCCCCAAACCGGCCGAGGAGCTTCTGGTTATCTTGGCCAAGGAGCAAGGCTGGGCGGAAGGCACGGTGAAGACGCTGCTGAACCGTCTGTTGAAGAAGGGCGCCATCGCCGCCGACAAGGATGGTCGCCGTTTCCTCTATCGCCCCCTGATCGGCCGCGAAGACTATGTCGACGCCGAGAGCCAGGGCTTGCTGGACCGACTGTTCGATGGCCGGCTAGCGCCCCTCGTCAGTCACTTCTCAAAGCGCGAGAAGCTCAATCCTGAAGACGTCGCGGAACTCCGCCGACTGCTGGAGAACATCGACGATGGCCAGTGACATCCTGCTGTTCCTCGGCAAGGCCAATATCGCGCTCGCGGCGGCCGTGCTTTTGGTGCTGGCGCTGCGAAGACTGGTCCGCAAGGCGTTCGGCGCGCGCAGCGCCTACGCGCTGTGGCTGATCGCTCCGCTCTCGGTCGCCGCGCTGCTGATCCCGGCCCGTACCATCGCGCTGCCGGCCCCGACCGCACCGGCGGCGATCACAACAACAACCCCGCAGCCCTCGCCCGCAGCGGCGGCGGCGGCGCGCGACGTCTCCGCCCGCTCCGCGCCAAGCCTTCCTATCGCGGAGATCTTGTTGGCCTTCTGGCTGATCGTGGCCGGCGGCGGCCTTGTGCTCCAGACCGAGCGACAGCGCCGGTTCGTCCGCGAACTGGGGGCACTGAGCGTCGCCGATGAAACGGGCCTACTCCGCTCTGAGAAACAGGGCGTCGGCCCGGCCGTCATCGGAGCCCTGACGCCGCGCGTCGTGCTGCCCGCCGACTTTCACCTGCGATACACCGCCGAGGAACAGGCGCTGATCCTAGCCCACGAGCGCAACCATCTCGCTGCGGGAGACGCCCAGATCAACGCGCTCGTCATGGGCCTGCAATGCCTGTTCTGGTTCAACCCCGTTGTCCATCTGGGCGCGGCCGCTCTGCGCGTCGATCAGGAGATCGCGTGTGACGAAGCCGTGCTCGCCCGCCATCCGAAAACCCGCCGCGCCTATGGCGAAGCCATGCTGAAGACGCAGCTAGCCACCTGCGCTCCGCCCCTGGGCTGCCACTGGCCGGCCTCCGCCAACCCGCAATTGAAGGAGCGTTTCATCATGCTCGCGCACCATCACACCGATCGTCGACGTCATCTGGCCGGGGCCGCAGCCGTGGTGCTGCTCAGCATGAGCGGCGCCGCTGCAACCTGGGCCGCCCAACCCGCCCGCGTCGTACAACAATCGGCCGAGGACGCGCGTCGCGCCGTGTCCCGCCATCTCGGCCAGCCGCTGTTCGATGCGGTCCGCCGCCACGATCTTGGAAGCGTCCGAGAGCTGATCGCGCTCGGCGCCAACGTCAACTACATCTCACGGGGCGACGGTTCTCCGTTGATCGAAGCCGCCCGGACCGGCCAGGCCGACACGGTCAAGGCGCTTCTCGCCGCCGGCGCCGATCCCAGCCTGGCCGTGCGGGGTGACGGCGACCCATTGATCCAAGCCTCGCAGGCCGGCCGTCTCGATATCGTGCGCGCCCTGGTCGAGAGCGGCGCGAACGTGGAATCCTTCGTGCCCGGCGACGAAACACCCCTGATCGGCGCCGCGCGCCGGGGCGACCTCGCGGTCGTGAAGTACCTCGTTGAGCGCGGCGCCGACGTAAACCGCGCGGTGCTGGCCAATCCAGGCGAGATGCGGTCTCCGCTCGGCATGGCCCGCAAGAACGGTCACGGCGCGGTCGCGGACTATCTTAAGAGCCGGGGAGCCCGCGGCTAACGCCGCGGCGCGCGGCCGAGCCGCGCGTCCCCCTCTATTTCCCCTCTGAAAATCAGCGAGTTTTCAACGATGGCGATCATCGACGCCCGAGCCTTGCCTGACGCCAGCCACCTGGAGGCCGATCTCGTGATTATCGGCGGCGGCCTAGCCGGGATCACCCTGGCCAAGGAACTGGCCGGCAGTCCCTTGAAGATCATCGTCCTGGAAAGCGGCGGCCTCGAAATGGAGCCCGAGACCCAGGCGCTTTATGCGGGGTCCTGCGTGCAGAAGGCTGATGGCGCCAAGGATCGCCCTCTGGACAACTACCCGGTCCAGTCACGTGTTCGCGCCCTTGGCGGATCCGGGCACGTCTGGGGCGGCAAGTGCGGGCCGCTGGATCCGGCCGACTTCGCCGAGCGTCCCTGGATCCCCAACAGCGGTTGGCCCGTCACGCGCGAGCAGATGCAGGGCTACTATGATCGCGCTTGCGACCTGCTGGAGATCGATCGTTTCCCCCTGAAACGGCCGACCACGACGGCCGAGGCGCTGCAACCGCTGGCGCTGGACGATGAGGACGGGTTTTTCCCCGCGCCCCGCGTATTCGCCCGGATATCGGGACGAGCCGACAAGCCGGCGTTCGATCGCTTCCGCACCCAATTCGCTGACGCGCCCAACATCACCGTCTATCTGTACGCCAATGTCGTCCGCATTAGACGTGAGCGGGACATCGTCACCGGCCTCGAGGTCGCCTGTCTCGACGGCAAACGCCACACGGCCAAGGCTGCGCGCTACGTGCTGGCGACCGGGGGGATCGAGAACGTGCGCCTTCTGCTGGCGTCCGACAACCTGGGCAACCGCCATGATCTCGTCGGGCGCTTCTTTCAGGGGCACCTGACGTACTCGAACGACAGCGACACGCAGCGCGAAGGCTCCGCCTTCGCCGCGTCCAGGGCCGCGCCTCTGGATCTCTACGCGCCCGCGCAGAGGATCGCGCCTCATTGCGTAATCGGCGCCGGCCTTGCGGCGCAAAAGCGCATGCAGACGGGTAACTTCACCGCCACCCTGTTCCGCGCCAACTTCTCGAATACTGACCCGACAATCGCTGCGGACACTCAGACGCTCGGCAAGGGGGCCGCCAAGCTCGATCGGGGGCAGGATCAATCAAACCTGCTCGGCTTCTTCGCCATGACCGAGCATTTTCCCAACCCCGATAGCCGGATCACGCTGGATCCCGACCAGAGGGACGCGCTGGGTACGCCACGGATTCGCCTGACCTGGGTTCACGGCAAAAAGGACTTCGAGGATCTGGAGCGTTCCATCGACGGGCTCGCGAACGCCTTGGGCGCATCCGGCGAAGGGCGGCTGTGCTGGTCGCTTCGGCGCGACGAACTGCTGGCCGCGTCCAGCGCCTCCCGCCACCACATGGGGACAACCCGAATGCACCGAGATCCCAAGAAGGGCGTCGTCGACATCAACGGAAGGCTTCACGAAGCCCGCAACCTCTATGTCGCCGGCAGTTCGGTTTTTCCAACCTCCGGGATCGTCAACCCCACCCTCACCATCCTGGCGCTGACCCTTCGTCTGGCCGACCACCTCAAGTCCGAAAAGAAGGCCGCCTGACAAATGAGCACTCGACGAGATCTACTGGCCGCTCTCATGGCCCTGGCGGCAGCGCCCGGCTTCTCCGCCGCCGCGCCATCCTTGCCCGACCTTGACCGCAACGCGGTGCGCCGCATCGGCCAGGCTTGGCGCGACAGCCACCCTGAAGCGACCGAGCGGACGCTTTCGGCTAGACTGTTTCCCGCTGGTCGCGGACCCGAGGCCCTGCCGGCCCTGCGCGCAGCCGTCGCCGCCGACTTCCGGGCCGGGAGAATTTTCATTCATCGTGGCTGGCGCCTCTCCGACACCGAGGGCGCGCTTTTCGCCCTGTTGGCCATGGAGACCTAGTCGAAGCACCGCCTGGATTGGCATCCCGCGCCGAGCGCCAAGCTCAGCGGGGGGCTGAACAGGCTGGGCGCTCAGAGCGCCCGACCGCTCACCGTCGAGGCCGCTTCGACGCGGGTCCAGACCTGCGACTTGCACAGGAAGTTGGGCAGCAAGCACCCCTTGGCGCGCAGTGCGGCGCGGTCCAACAGGCGTACCTGACCCGAGAAGGTCATGTTCAGGTCGGGGACGAAGACCTTGCCCCTCCACTCGTTGTCGCCCGAAGCTGAGAAGTCGCGAAGGAGCTGCATCCCGACCAGCCCCTGATTGCTGCCCTTTTTGACATCCGCCTGCGCTTCGGCGTTCGCCCATACCACATAGCCGCAGGTGCCGGCGCCACAGGGCTTGATCTCGATGTGGACGCTGCCCTTGGGATTGCGCCAGACGCCGAAGATGTCGCTGGGCCGCGCGGGACCTGCATCGGCCGCGAGCGCCGGCCCGGCTACGCTCATCGCGCTCATCACCGCGACGATGGACGCCATAGACAAAATTCGGCTCATCGCGGTCGCCTTCTTGCCGTCACGAAACACAATCTGCCTGAAGCTAGACGTTCAAGGGGAAGAGGTGAAGCGGTCGAAAATGAGCCCCCCGCCTCCACCGCAAGAAACACGGCGCGATGCAGGAACCATGTCGGCGCGAACGCGTTGAAACGCCACGCGTTGTTTCGCGTCCCGGGGGCGTTGTGTTTTTCTCGAATGCAGACTTTACGCCACCAGGGCGTATGGCGCCGCGCTCTTCGACGCGACTGACGCCCGCTGCTAGCGAACACGTCGCAGCGCCTTCCTCGCTACCTTATCGGTTCAACCCTCTCAGCCGGCCCGTGCAGAATGTCGCTTAAGAAACAGCGTTTCTCGTCGCTCACCGTATCGCGGACCGAGCTGTGGACCGCCCTTGGCCTGGCCGTGGTGTTGATCTTCTTTGTGCTGAGCGGAGTTATCGCTTACCGCAATGTGGCCGTGTTGCGGAGCAACAGCCAGAAGATCTGGCACACCCACGACGTCATGATGGCGCTCAACGAGCTCATGTCGATGGCGCAGGACGCCGAGACCGGGCAGCGCGGCTATCTGCTGACCGGAAAGGCCGACTATCTCAATCCTTATGAGGTCGCCAAGACTCAGGCCGACAACCGCATACAGACCGTACAGACGCTGACACGCGACAATCCGACCCAACAGGCGAACATCAAGGTCCTGCGAAAGCAGATCGAAGCCAAGTTCGAGGAACTGGAGGAGACGATCAACCTCCGACGGGCAGGAAGCCAGGCGGCCGCGCTCGCCGTGGTCGGCACCGACCGCGGCAAGGTCGAGATGGACGCGATCCGTCAGCAAATCGAAGCCATGAGACAGGAGGAAGATCGCCAGCGCGACCTTCGCCTGTCCGAGATGGACGTGGCCTACCAGACGGCGCTGTTCAGCGGCCTTCTTTCAAGTTTGCTCGGCGCTCTTCTCACGCTGGTCGTCTTCTATCTGATCCGCCGCGCCAACAGAGCGCAGGCGCGGGAAGACTGGCTGCAAACCCGTCAGGTCGGTCTGTCGGAAGCGATGATGGGCGACAAGTCCGTCGAGGCCCTTTCCGATAGCATCCTGACGTATCTGGCGCGTCACCTCGACTTCCAGGCGGGCGTCCTGTTCAAGGGCGAGAACGGGCGCTTCCATCGAACCGCCGCGCTTGGGCTGTCGGCTGAAGCCAACTCGCCGTCGCATTTCAACCTGAAGGAAGGCCTCTTGGGCAAGGTGGCCGCCGAGGGCGAGGCGACCATCATCCGCGACGTCCCAGACGGCTACATGACCATCGGCTCGGCCCTGGGCGAGGATAAGCCACGGCACCTGGTGATCGTGCCCACCCACGCCGACGAGGTCGTCAACGCCGTTATCGAGCTGGGCTTTCTTCATCCCGTCGATGACCTCGTCGTCGATTTGCTCAAGCAAGCCGCGCCGGCCATCGGGATTACCCTGCGATCGGCGCGCTATCGCTCGGAACTGCAAAAGGCGCTCGAAGAAACCCAGCGCCAGGCCGAAGAACTGCAGGTGCAAAGCGAGGAGCTTCGCGTCTCCAACGAGGAGCTGGAGGAACAGGGGCGCGCGCTGAAGGAGTCCCAGATCCGTCTCGAGCAGCAGCAGGCCGAGCTTGAACAGACCAATAGTCAGCTTGAGGAACAGGCGCAGACTCTTGAGGTCCAGCGCGACGAACTGGAGCGCACCACCGCCGCCGTCACACTGAAGGCGCGCGAACTTGAGCAGGCCAGCCAGTACAAGTCGGACTTCCTGGCCAACATGTCCCACGAGCTGCGCACGCCGCTCAACTCCCTGCTCATTCTCTCGAAACTGCTGAGCGACAATCCGCAGGGCAACCTTACCGCGGAACAGATCAAGTTCGCCCAGACCATCGCGTCTTCGGGCAACGACCTGCTCACCTTGATCAACGACATCCTGGATCTGTCGAAGATCGAGGCTGGCCATGTGGAGGTGCGCGCCGAACCGCTGCCGCTGCAGCGGCTCAAGGATGATCTGACGCAGCTGTTCAAACCCGTCGCTTCGGAGCGCGGCCTCAACTTCGAGATCAAGATCGCCGCCGACTGCCCTTCCCGCATTGAAACCGACCGCCAGCGCCTGGAGCAGATCTTGAAAAACCTGCTCTCGAACGCCTTCAAGTTCACGGAAAAGGGCAAGGTGAGGCTGGAGATCAATCCGTCTGGGGACCGGGATATCGCCTTCTCGGTGACGGACACCGGGATCGGCGTGTCGCGCGAGCAGCAGGACATGATCTTCGAAGCGTTCCGCCAGGCCGATGGCACCATCAGCCGCAAGTACGGCGGAACGGGTCTGGGATTGTCAATTTCCCGGGAACTGTCACGCCTGCTCGGCGGGGCGATAGCATTGGAAAGCAAGCCCGGCGAGGGCAGCACCTTCACGGTCACCATCCCGAAAATCTACGATCCAGCGCGCGTGACGCCGCGTGACCAACCTCTCGCGGTCAAGGCGCCGGTCACCTTGCCGCGTGCGAAAGGGTCACAGCCTTCCGTCGCCCAGGTGGCGGTCGAGGATGATCGAGACCAGATCGGTGGCGGCCGGCGGGTCCTGCTCGTGATCGAGGACGACGACAAGTTCGCCGCTATCGTCCGCGACCTGTCGCATGAGCTGGGCTTCCAATGCCTCGTCGCCGGAACCGCCGAGGAAGCCCTGAAGTTGGCCCGTCGGTTCAAGCCGAGCGCGGTCGTGCTGGACGTGGGGCTGCCCGACGAATCCGGCCTTATGGTGCTGGATCGCCTGAAGCGGGACGACGCGACCCGCCACATTCCCATCCATGTGGTCTCGGCCGCCGATCACAGCCAGACCGCGCTCTCGCTCGGGGCGATTGGCTATCTGATCAAGCCGGTCAAGCGCGAGGCGTTGGCCGATGTGCTGAAATCCCTGGAAGCCAAGCTGTCGAGCAGGGTGCGGAGGGTTCTGATCGTCGAGGACGATCCGGTTCAACGCGAGGCGGTTGGCCAGTTGCTGTCGTCGGGCGAGGTGGAGACTGTCGGCGTCGGCACCGCCGCCGAGTGCCTGCAGATGCTGCGCGAGCAGACCTTCGATTGCATGGTGCTGGACCTGTCCCTGCCCGACGCGTCGGGCTTTTCGTTGCTGGAGACCTTGAGCCAGGACGGGGATCACGCCTTCCCGCCCGTCATTGTCTATACGGGCCACGATCTATCGGCGGACGACGAGCAGCGCCTGCGCCGCTACTCCAGCTCGATCATCATCAAGGGCGCCAAGTCTCCGGAACGGCTGCTCGACGAGGTTTCGCTGTTCCTGCACCAGGTGGTGTCGGAACTCCCCGCCGAACAGCAGAAGATGATCCAGAAGGCGAGGCATCGCGACGCGGTGCTGGAAGGGCGACGCGTGCTGATCGTCGAGGACGATATCCGCAATGTCTATTCGCTGACCAACGTGCTTGAGCCACGCGGCGCCGTCGTCGAGATCGCGCGTAACGGCCAGGAGGCCATCGACGCGCTGGGCCGGTCCGCCGAGGACCCCACGCGCGCCATCGATCTTGTCCTGATGGACGTCATGATGCCGGTGATGGACGGCCTGACGGCCGCCCGCCAGATCCGCCAAGACGCCCGCTGGTCGAAGCTCCCCATCCTGATGCTGACCGCCAAGGCCATGCCCGACGATCAGGCGCGCTGTATCGCAGCAGGGGCCAACGACTACATGGCCAAGCCGATCGACGTCGACAAGCTGCTCTCACTTGTTCGCGTCTGGATGCCACGCTAGCCGCATGTCAGCCTCTACCGAAGACATTGAGATCGAGCTGCTTCTGGAAGCTCTGTTCCAGCGGTATCACTACGACTTCCGCCATTACGCGCGGGCCTCGATCAAGCGTCGCCTTGCCCAGGCGCGCACGCAGTTGGGCTTCGCGACGCTGTCGGCGTTGCAGGATCGCGTGCTGCACGATCCGGCCATGCTCCCTCGCCTGCTGGACTTTCTGACCGTCCAGGTCAGCGAGATGTTCCGCGACCCGAGTTACTTCAAGGCTCTGCGGGAAAAGGTGCTGCCGCACCTGAGCACCTACCCCTCGCTCAGGGTCTGGATCGCCGGCTGCAGCACCGGCGAAGAGGTCTATTCCCTGGCTATCCTGTTCAAGGAAGAAGGGCTCTACGACCGCACGATCTTCTATGCCACGGACATCAACCCCGAGGCGCTCGCGGCCGCCGAAGCCGGCGTCTATTCCGTGGATCGGATTCGCAAGTTCACCGAAAACCACCAGCGATCAGGCGGCAGATCCTCGCTGTCGGATCACTACACCGCCGCCTACGGCCGAGCGGTCTTCGATAGCAGTCTGCGCAATCGCGTCGTGTTTTCGGATCACAGCCTGGTCACCGACGCCGTGTTCGCCGAGATGCACCTGATCTCGTGCCGCAATGTGATGATCTATTTCGATCGCCCGCTCCAAGATCGAGCGATCGGCCTGTTTCGGGAGTCGCTGGCGCGAAAGGGCTTTTTGGGTCTTGGCTCGAAGGAGAGCCTGCGGTTTTCCACCCATGCCCCGGCGTTCGCGGACTACGTGCCGGAGGACAAGATCTATCAAAGGCGGGAGCCGTGACGGGCGAGCCTCGCAAAGTCGTGGTGATCGGCGCGTCCGCCGGAGCGGTCCAGGCCCTTCTGGCAATTCTACCTGCCCTGCCCGCCAGTTTCGCGCTGCCGATCCTGGTTGTCGTGCACATTCCGCCCGACCGCGACAACATGCTGGTGCCGCTGCTCCAGTCGAAATGCCAGATCACCGTCAAGGAAGCCGAGGACAAGGAGCCAATCGAGAACGGCGTGGTCTATTTCGCGCCCTCTGATTACCATATGCTCGTCGAAACGAACCACTGCTTGGCCCTGTCCACTGACGAGGCCGTGAACTTCTCCCGCCCCTCCATCGACGTCCTATTCGAAAGCGCGGCCGACGCCTTTGGGGCCGAGGTTGTGGGCGTCATCCTGACGGGGGCCAACCATGATGGCGCTGCTGGACTGCGAGCGATCCAAGCCGCCGGCGGCTCGGTGATCGTCCAGGATCGCACGGAGGCCTACGCCACGGCGATGCCGGAAGCCGCGCTACGGGCCTGCCCCTCAGCCAGTTCCATGACCATCGACGCCATCACGACGTACCTGACCAGTTTGAGGGCCGCATGACCCACGCGGACAAGCCAATCCATTTCCTGCTGGTCGATGATCTCGAGGAGAATCTGCTGGCCCTTGAAGCGCTGCTCGAGCGCGAGGGGCTGGTTTGTCTCAAGGCGCGCGGTGGCGAGGAAGCCCTCGAACTGCTGCTGACCCATGAGGTCGCCCTGGCGCTTCTGGACGTTCAGATGCCCGGCATGGACGGCTTCGAACTCGCCGAATTCATGCGCGGCAGCGAGCGCGCGCGGCACATTCCGATCATCTTCGTCACCGCCGGCGCGGCCGACAGCCAGCGGCGTTTCCGCGGCTACGAGGCGGGCGCCGTGGATTTCATCCAGAAGCCGATCGAACCGGATGTGCTGCGCAGCAAGGCCAACGTCTTTTTCGATCTCCACCACCAGCGTCTCCAGATCGAGGCGCAGCGCGACGAGTTGGAGGCCGCCGCACAAGCCTTGCGGCGCGCCGACCGTCACAAGGACAGCTTCCTGGCGGTGCTGGCGCACGAACTGCGCAATCCCGTCGCAGCGCTCAGTGGCGGGTTGCATCTGCTCGGGAAGGATATCGCCCCGGACCGCGCCAAAGACATTCGCGGCCGCATGGAGCGGATGCTAGACCACCTCACGCACCTGGTCGACGATCTCCTCGATGTCTCACGAGTCAGCCAGGGCAAGATTTCGCTGAAAAAGGCGCGGGTGGAACTTGGCGAGGTGCTGCGATCGGCGATCGAAGCCAGCCAGCACACCATTGAGGCGGCCAAGCACAGGTTCGAGGTCGAGCTCTCCGACGAGCCGATCTGGCTTGAGGCCGACCATACCCGCCTGGCGCAGATCGTCGCCAACCTGCTCAATAATGCGGCGAAGTACACCCCGCCCGGCGGAGTGGTGACTCTCAGGGCCAGGACCGAGGGCGACATGGCGACCATAGCGATCACCGATACGGGCGTCGGCATTCCCGAGGCCATGCAGTCAAAGATCTTCGAGATCTTCGCTCAGGTCGAAGATCATCTCGGACAGTCGCAGGGAGGCCTGGGCATTGGCCTCGCTCTCGTCCGGCAACTGGTCGCGCTGCACGGCGGCGAAGTCACCGTGCAAAGCGGCGGTGAGGGTCAGGGCAGCACCTTCACCGTACGCCTCCCGACCGTCGACTGAGTCTAGGCGCTATCGCGTCGCCCAGGCTCGCCCGATCTCGGCCAGAGGGACGCATCCTCGATACTCGCCAGGCACGGGATCGTAGCGGAGAGCTCGTGTCGCGCCAGGCTCGGATGTGAAATAGCCCACGGTGACCATATCCTCCAGCAACGGGAAGAAATGGCCGCTGGTCGAGGTCGCCGTCTCGCGATCATAGACGCTGAGAATGGTCACCTGCTGCTCTGGCGTCAGAGACACGAACAGTCGCCCGTGCGCGGCCTTCGCGTCGGCGTCCATGCGGGCGAGCCCGGCCGTCAGTTGGTCGACCTGCCACTTCTCGCAATAGTTGGCCATCGCGCGGTCAATGAATTGCGGCACGCCCGCTTCCCGCGCGCCAGGCGTGTCGGTGGCGGGAATGATCAGTTCGGCGACCACGTCGAGTATCTCGGCCTGCGCGGGCGTGAGCGCCGTCGGCGTCCAGGTCAGCGCAGTCCTCGCGGCGGCGGCGCCAGCCCATCCCGTAGCGGCGGCCCCGACCGTCAAGGCAAGGCCCCGGAGGGTGTCGCGTCGATTCAGCATTACAGCTCTCCCCGCTTGCGGGCGCGCACGGCGTGGTCGGCGGCGCGGGCCGTCAGGGCCATGTAGGTCAGGGATGGGTTCACGCACGAAGCCGAGGTCATGGCCGCGCCGTCGGTGACGTACACGTTCTTGCACTCGTGCACCTGATTGTGCGCGTTCAGCACCGACGTCTTGGGATCCCGACCCATGCGGGCGGTTCCCATCTCGTGAATGCCAAGACCCGGCGCGAAGCCGCCGTCGTAGCCGCGCACGTTCTTGAAGCCGGCAGCCTCGAGCATCTCGGCCGCGGCGGACTGCATGTCGCGTCGCATCGCCATCTCGTTGTCACGCATGGTGACGTTCATGGTCAGGGTCGGCAGGCCGAACTTGTCCTTCACATCGCGGTTCAAGGTCACCCGATTGTCGGCGTACGGGAGCATCTCGCCAAAGCCGCCCAGGCCCATGGTCCAGGGCCCCGGCTGGCTGAGTGCGGCCTTGCGCGCCGCGCCAAAGCCCCTGCCGCCCTGGCCGCGATCCCGCTCCCAGGTCGCGCGGCCGGCGCCGCCCTGATAGCCGAAGCCGCGCAGATAATCCGAGCGCTTGGTGGCGTCGTCGCCCAGATTGCGGAAGCGCGGCACATAGATGCCGTTCGGCCGGCGTCCGGAGAAGTACATCTCGGCGAATTCCGGCGCTTCACCCGAGGCGCCGACGCCCAGATGGTGATCCATCACGTTTCGGCCGAGCTGGTCGCTGGCGTTGCCAAAACCGTTCGGGAAGCGCGAACTCGTGGAGTTCATCATGATCCAGGCCGAGTTCAGCGCCGAGGCGCAGAGGAAGATCACCTCGGCGTAGAACTCCTCGTCCTTCAGCGTCTCCGCGTCGAGGATCCGCACACCGCTGGCCCGACCCTTGCGGTCGTCATAGATGAGCTCGGTGACGATCGAGTTTGGCCGGATCACCAGGTTGCCGGTGCGCTCGGCCGCGATAAGCCCGCCGGAGTTGGAGCTATAATAGCCGCCGAACGGGCAACCGCGGATACACATGTTGCGGTACTGGCACTTGGTGCGTCCCAGCGAGAGCTGCTCTTCGGTCGGATCTGTCAGGTGCGCGGTGCGCCCGATCGTGACGCGCCGCTCGGGAAAACGGGCCTCCGACCGCGCCTTGAAGGCCTTTTCGACGCAGTTCAACTCCATTGGAGGCTGGTATTGGCCGTCCGGGAAATGCGGTAGGCCCTCAGCCTGTCCAGACACGCCGATGAAGCGTTCGACGTGGTCGTACCACGGCGCGAGGTCCTCGTAGCGGATCGGCCAATCGACCGCGATCCCTTCCCGCGCATTAGCCTCGAAGTCGATTGGGCTGTGTCGATAGCTCTGCCGCCCCCAGGTCAGCGAGCGGCCGCCGACATGATAGCCGCGGATCCAGTCGAAACGATTCTCCTCGGTGTAGGGATGCTCGTCGTCCCGCACGAAGAAGTGCTGGGTCTGCTCCGTCATCGTGTAGCCGGTGCGCCGCTGCACCTTGTAGTGCGCGTCCAGTTCGGCCTCGGGAAGCTTTCCCTGCGGATATTTGGTCTGCCACGGATCAAGGGTGGCGGTCGGATAGTCCTCGAGGTGGCGGACCATTCGCCCACGCTCGAGCACCAGGACCTTCAGGCCTTTCTCGGTCAGTTCCTTGGCCGCTATGCCGCCCGTAATGCCGCTGCCCACCACGATGGCGTCGTAAGTGTTCTTACGCCGCGCGCGGCCGTTCAGGTTGGCCATGTTCGCTCCCTTCGCGGTCGCTTGATGGACCGCGTCGAGCTGCCTCCAAGCAACACGACGCCCTCCCCGGCGACCCCCTCATTCTTGCCTGGAGGCTTCCATGAAATGGGTTACATTGCAACAAAGCTCGGCGTTTCGACCGCAGCGATAGGATAGAGGGAGGAAGCGTCATGCTCCGGATGAAGCCGCTGCGCCGACGCGCGACCTTGGGCCTCGCAGCTCTTGCGCTCTGCCTGCCCGGCGCTGCAGGCGCCGAAGAGGTCCGCGCCGGTCCGTGGCGGTCGCTCTTCGACGGCAAGACGCTGAATGGCTGGACTGCGAAGGTCGCCCGGCATCCCGTGGGAGACAACTACCGTCAGACCTTTATCGCCGGTCAGGGCGTGATCCGCGTCTCCTACGCCGGCTATGACAAGTTCGATAACCAGTTCGGGCACCTGTTCTACAGCACGCCCTTCAGCGCATATCGGCTGCGCTTATCGTATCGCTTTCTCACAGAAGGCGGTTTGCCCGATACGCCCGGTTGGGCGCGGGCCAATAGCGGCGTCATGTTCCACAGCCAGAGCGCCGAGAGCATGACGGCGGACCAGCCGTTCCCGGTCTCCATCGAGTTCCAGCTGCTGGGCAAGGACGGCGACGCGCCGCGCCCGACCGGGGCGGTCTGCACGCCCGGGATCACCATCACGATCGACGGCGCCAAGGTGAAAGAGCACTGCACGCCGCCCGCCAACGCTCCGACCATCGCCAACGGAACCTGGGTGCAGGCCGAGCTTGAGGTGCTGCCCAGCGGCGCGATCACGCAGAAGATCAATGGCGTCGTGGTCCACCGTTACGCCGGCGCCGCGCTGGATCCGGACGACACCGTCGCGGGCGGCGCCAAGCCCTACATCATGGCGCGGGGCGCGCAGGCGGTGACCGGCGGCTACATCGCCCTGCAAAGCGAGGGCGCGCCGATCGAGTTCAAGGACATCGAAATCCAGGAGCTGACGCCGCGCTGACCCCCGAAAGGCCTTCGGCGCGGCGCAAGCCGACTATTTCTTGATGCTGGCCAGATAGGCGATCACCGCCGCGCGCTCGGCGTCATTGGGCGCGCCCAGCAGCATCTTGGTGCCTGGCACCGTCTTGCTGGGAGCCTTCAGATACACGTCGAGCTTGTCAGGGCTCCAGGTGATCCCCGAGCCCTTCATGGCCGAGCTATAGGCATAGCCCGGCAGGCTCGCGGCCTTGCGACCGACCACGCCCGCCAACGGCGGCCCCATCTTGCCAGGGGCGGCCTGCAGGGCGTGACACATGCCACAGCGTTGCTCGAACAACTGCTGTCCCGACGGCGCCGCGACGGCGCTGGACGCCAAGCCCGCGACGGCGGCCGCGAGAATAAGCCGAACCTTCATCAACCAACTCCGTCAGAACTCAAGCTTCGACTATAGGCCGAGCAGCCTTCGGTTACGTCCGGGATCAGACCCCGCGCTCGCGAAATCGTCGAACGCCTTGTCCGTCACCCGAATGATATGGTCCCGGATGAACGGCGCGCCCTCGGCGGCTCCCTGCTCGGGATGCTTGAGCGCACACTCCCATTCCAGGACCGCCCAGCCGTCATAGTCGTACTGCGCCAGCTTTGAAAAGATCGCCTTGAAGTCCACTTGGCCATCGCCCAGCGAACGGAACCGCCCCGGCCGATCGACCCAACCCTGATAGCCGCCATAGACGCCTGAGCGCGCTGACGGGCGGAACTCGGCGTCCTTGACGTGGAACGCCTTGATCCGTTCGTGGTAGCGGTCGATGTAGCCCAGATAGTCCAGCTGCTGCAGCACGAAGTGACTGGGATCATAGAGGATATTGGCTCGAGGGTGGCCGTCGACCTCATCGAGAAAACGCTCGAAGGTCGCGCCATCGTGCAGGTCTTCGCCCGGGTGGATCTCATAGGCCGCATCGACCCCGTTCTCGTCGAACACGTCCAGGATCGGCTTCCAGCGACGCCCCAGTTCGGCGAACGCCTCCTCGATCAGGCCCGCCGGCCGCTGGGGCCAAGGATAGAGATAGGGCCAGGCGAGCGAGCCCGAGAAGGTCGCGTGAGCCTTCAGGCCCAAGCGACGACTGGCGACGGCCGCAGCCTTCACCTGCTCGACCGCCCAGGCTTGCCGTTCCTGAGGCTTGCCGCGCAGCTCCGGCGGCGCGAAGCCGTCGAACAGCTCGTCATAGGCCGGATGCACCGCGACCAGCTGCCCTTGCAGGTGGGTCGACAGCTCGGTGATCTCCAGACCGTACTCGGCCAGCAGCCCGGCGATGTCGTCGCAATAGGTCTGGCTCTCGGCGGCCAGGGCCAGATCGAAGAACGAGTCTGCGCCGCCGGTCGGCATCTGCACGCCGGCGTAGCCGAGGCTCGACACCCAGGCGGCCATGGTCTCCAGCTTATCGAACGGGGGCGTGTCGCCGATGAACTGGGCCAGGAAGATGGCCGGCCCCTTGAGCGTCTTCATCAGCCTTCTCCCTGCAGCGACACCCAACCCGCATCGTCGCGGCTGGCCGCAACGGCGCGCTCGACAAAGGCCATGCCGCGCACGCCCTCGTTGATATCCGGCACTAGGCCGCCGGCACGGCCTTCGATCGCGTCGGCGAAATCCCGATAGATCGTGGCGAAGGCCTCGATAAAGCCTTCGGGATGCCCGGTCGGCAGGCGCGTCACCGCCCGCGCCGCCGAGCCGAGATAGCCGGAGCCGGCGTGCAGCACGTGGCTGGGGCCCTCCAGCCAATCCAGGGTCAGCACGTTGGGGTTCTCGTGCGACCAGGTCAGTCCGCCCTTCTCGCCATAGACGCTGATCGTCAGGCCGTTGCGCGCGCCGGCCGAGATCTGCGAGGCGATCAGCACACCGCGCGCCCCGCCCTCGAACCGCAGCAGCACGTTGCAGTCGTCGTCGAGGCCCCGCCCGGGCACCACGGTGGCGACGTCGGCGCAAAGCCGTTCAACGCGCCTCCCGGTGATGAACTCAGCGATGTTGAACGCATGAACGCCGATGTCACCGATGCAGCCCCCGACGCCCGATTGCTTGGGATCGGCGCGCCAGCTGGCCTGCTTGTTGCCGGTGTCGCGCTCCAACGGCGTCGAGAGCCAGCCTTGCGAGTACTCGACGACGACCTTGCGCACCACGCCCAGATCGCCGCGTGCGACGATCTCGCGCGCCTCGCGGACCATCGGATAGCCGGTATAGGTGTAGGTCAGGCCGTACTGTTTGCCCGAGGCCGCGACCACCTCGGCCAGGGCTTGCGCTTCTGCGAGGTTCAGGGTCGCGGGCTTGTCGCTGATCACGTTCAGCCCGGCCTCGAGGGCCGCAGCGGAAACCTCGAAATGCAGATGGTTCGGCGTAACGACCGAGACAAGCTGCGCGCCGTCGGGACGCGCGCGCTCCGCCGCGAACATCGTGTGGTGGTCCGGATAGACTCGATCCGGCGCCACGCCCCACTCGGCGGCGGCCTGAGCGTTCTTGACAGGGTCGCGACTGAATACGCCCGCCACCAGCCGGATACGGCCGTCCAGCTCTGCGGCCATGCGGTGCACCGGCCCGATGAACGAGCCCGGACCGCCGCCCACCATGGCCATGCGCAGCGCCATCAGGCGACCACCTTCGCGAGATAGTCGAAGCTGATCTTGGCCGACTCCAGACGCGTATGAGCGAACGGCGGCTCCTGCTCGTAGTAAAAGCCCCGGACGCCCGCGTCGTACGCCGCCGGAAGCAGGCGCTTCCAGTCGATCATGCCAGAGCCCACCTCGGTTGGATCTTGCCGCAGCTCGAAGTTGGGCTTGGTCGTCGGCTTGACGTCCTTGACGTGCATCTGCGTGAAGCGCCCCGGATAGGCCTTCAGCAAAGCGAACGGGTCACGCCCGGCCGCCGTCACCCAGCCGGCGTCCATCTCGAAGGTGACCAACGACGGGTCGGTCCCCTTCAATAGAATATCCATGCCGGTGGTCTCGCCGCCCTTGGCGTCCGTCAGGGGCGCGAACTCGAAGTTGTGGTTGTGATAGCCGGCGAGGATTCCCGCCTTCTTCAGGACGGCGGCCTTCTCATTGAGGAAGTCGGCGTTCCACTTCCATTCGTCGGCGGTCATCTGCACGTCCGCCTGACGCAGGTCCGCGGCGCCCATACGCTCGGGGATGTAGAAGATCGGCATGATCGCCGACTTCACGCCGATCACGTGCAGTTCGTCGGCCAGCTTGGCGAGGTCGCCGCTAAAGCCATTGGGCCCCTTGGGCGAGATGTGCGCGCTGGGGCAGGCAAGCCCATGCTTGTCGAAGGCGGCGCGCAGTTCCGCAGGCGTGCGGCCAAGGTAACCGGCCAACTCGACCGTCTTGAAGCCGATCTTGGCCACCGTCGCCAGCTGGGCGTCGAGCTCCTTCGCGAGATCGGGGCCCAGACTATAGAGCTGGATTCCAACCGGCTGCTTGCGCCGCTGAAAGAACGGCGACGCGCTCGCGCCCGCCGCTCCGGCGACGCTCGCGCCGAACGCGGCTGCGCCGGCGGCCAGCAGACCGCGACGGGACAGGGGCGGGCTCGGATTATCGAAGGCGCTCATGCGCATGGGGCTCACCTTTCCTGATATCTAGACTTGGGCCGGGCTGGCGGCGGACGACGCAGAATCCGCCTCCGAAGCAGGGCCCCGCGTCGGCGGTCGGAAGAACAACGCCAGCAGGCAGACGGCGGCCAGGGCCATGGCTGTCGGCACGAGGAACAGGGTCGTGTAGTCTACAGCGCCGTCTGTCGTCAGGCGGCCCACCAATTCTGGGAAGATGAAGCTGGCGGCCACATTGCCCACGCCCAGGATCAGCAGGTTGAACAGACCCTGAGCGCTTGAGCGCACGTCCTTGGGGAAAACCGCGTCGACGAAGATGTATACGGTGGCGAAGAAGAAGGCGTAGCAGACGCCATGCAGCAGTTGCACCGCCACGATGACCGGCACGCTGTCGGCGAAGTAGGCGAACACCGCAAAGCGCGCGGCGTGGCCCAGGACGCCGACGATCATGGTGATCTTCCAACCCAGCTTGGCCAGGACGCGCCCCAGCACAAGCATGGTGACGATCTCGGCCACCTGGCCCAGGCTCAGCACAACCATGCTAAGATTGCCCGCGATCCCGACACGATTGGTCAGGAAGGCGTCGGCCATCACGAAGTAGCCGTTGTGGATGACGGAATCGATGAAGGTGACGATGAACAGCACCAGCACGAAAGGCGCGCCCAGCAGCTTGAACGCCCGGCGCCAGGCCAGCTTGTCGACCGCGTCATCGGCCTTGCGCGGCGGCGTGTGCGGCAGTGTCAGGGCGTAACCGGCGAAGGCGAACGAGATGATCGCCGCCACCAGGAAGATCCAACGCACCTGCTCCACCGACGCCTGGGCGCCCAGCAGGAACACGAAGGGCCAGCTGACCAGCACCCAGCCGACTGTTCCGCCCATCCGAACCCCGCCGAACCCCGCCGCCGGGTCGCGTAGATTGGCGAAGGCGATGGAATTGGTCACCGACAGCGTCGGGACATAGACAAGGCTGAAGATCAGATAGCACGCGAAGAACGGCCAAAAGGTCGTTGAAAACGCCGTGCCCAGCAACGCTAAGCCGCCGATGAGATGGCTCACCGCCAGAAACCGCTCGGCGGAGAAGTTGCGATCGGCGAACTGGTTCGAGAAGAAAATGCCGACCAGCGCCGCCACGCCCCAGGCGCTGCCCACCAGTGACTGCTGCCAGGGCGCGAAACCCAACATGCCCATGTAGGGGAAGATCTTCGGCGCCCAGGCGCCCCAGATCGCCAGTTGCAGCACCATCATTATGAACAGACGCAAACTCGTCGTCATGCCCTCGTCCTCCCCGACCCTCGGGCGGCTCCCTTTTCGCCCGTTCGGACGCGCGCCGCTCCAATGTAATCGAATTCATCGATAACAGGGGTGCGCGAAACCGGCAACTGCCCGGACACGACAGCCAGGGTTTCACCGCCCTTGCCAAGCTTTCAGCGAGCCGCCAGTGTCCGGCCAATGGCCACCATTCAAGATGTCGCCCGTGAAGCCGGGGTCTCGACCGCAACCGTTTCGCGGGTCTTCAGCGCGCCCGAACTGGTGCTGGAGCCGACGCGCCAGAAGGTGATGGAGGCCGTTCATCGCCTGGGCTACGAGCCCAATTTCGCGGCCAAGAGCCTTCGCACCCTGCGGACCGAGAAGATCCTGGTCACGGTGCCCGACATCTCCAACCCCTTCTTCTCGGCCGTGATCCGCGGCGTCGAGGAAGCCGCCCTGGCGGCCGGTTACTCAGTGCTGCTGGGCGACACGCGCCACGAAGAAGCGCGCGAAGAGCAATACGCGCTGATGTTCCGGCGCAAGGAAGCCGACGGCCTGATTTTCCTGGGGCATCGCCTGCCGGATATCCTGGCCGAGATGGTCGCCGCCAAGGGTCCACGCACGCCCATCGTCAATGGCTGCGAGTTTCGCCCGGGACTGGCGGTCTCCAGCGCCCACATCGACAACGAGCGCGCCGCCGCCGAGGTCATGGACCACCTCTATGGCCTAGGCCACGTCCGGGTTGGCGTCGTCACGGGCCCGCTGGCCAGCCCCATCAGCAGCGACCGTCTTGCGGGCGTGCTGTCGGCCGCCCAGCGACATGGACGCGCCAGCGCCCTACGTATCGCCATTGGCGACTTCTCGATCGAGTCCGGCGTCCGGCAAACCGGCGAACTGCTGGACGAACCCGGTCGGCCGACGGCGATCTTCTGCTTCAGCGACGAGATGGCCATGGGCGCCATGGAGGCGATCCGTCAGCGCGGCCTGGACTGCCCGCGCGACATCTCGCTGGTCGGCTTCGACGACATCCGCTTCGCCCAGTACCTGCACCCGCAGCTTACGACAGTGCGCCAGCCCAAGGAGCAGATCGGCCATGAGGTCGTCCGACTGCTGCTCGACATTCTCGCCGGACGATCCACCGCGCTGCAGAACATCACCCTACCCCACCAGCTGGTGGTCAGGAACAGCACTGCCGCGCCGCTGAGCTAGCGCGGCGCCAGCTCTCGCACCCAGATGTTCCGAAAGCTGATCGGCGCGCTGGGGTCGCCGTGCGCCTGCAGCTTGATCGGCGATGGGCCGTGAGCCTTGTAGGCCGGCTTGCCGATATAGACGGTCTCGCCCGCGAGGATCGCGTTGTCCTGTACCAGTACGCCGTTATGCAGCACCGTCACTGAGGCGGGCGTCGCCAGCGCCCCATCCGCCGCGAACAGCGGCGCGCGCCAGATGATGTCGTAGGTCTGCCACTCGCCCGGCTTGCGGTTGGCGTTGGCGAGCGGAGGATGCTGCTTGTAGACCGCTCCGGCTTGGCCGTTCACGTAGGTGGCGCTCTGATAGCTGTCGAGGATCTGAACCTCGTAGCCCTGATCGCGTGAGCCGGTCGACGCCAGGAACACGCCGCTGTTGCCGCGTCCCTGGCCAGACCCGGCGATATCAGCGGGAATGCGCCATTCCAAGTGAAGCTGATAGTCGCGGAACGTCCGCTTGGTCTCGATATTGCCCCGCGCCTTGTCGACGGTGATCACCCCGTCGGCGACGGCCCAGCCCGCCGGAGACTTGTCGGCCGCCGTGACCCATTGATCCAGGTCGCGGCCGTCGAACAGGATGATCGCGTCGGACGGCGCTGCGCCCGGCGCTGACGCCGGCGTCACCACCGCAGGGACCGGTTTCCACACTTCGGTGTCTTCGGGACGGGTCTGAGCCGAGGCGGCGGCGCTAATGAGCCCCATGCCGAACGCAAAGCTCGCCAGACCCATGATCGGCTTGATCGTCATCCGCCCTACTCCGTGGAGCCGGCGTTATTTGGCCGGCAAGGCGGGCAGGATTGACCAGCCCGCGCATCGCCGCAAGCGAGGGCGGTTCACCCCTTGATGGGAGCGGTCCAGACCGCGCGAGACCCGCGCACCGCGAACGCCGTTGAGCCCAAACCCGCGGAGCGCGCATTCACGCGATCCAGGATGGCCCGCGCCTGCGTGGGCGACGCCAAGGCCGGCATGCCGCGCGTGGCCATGTCTTCAGAGCCACCCAGTCCGATCTCGTTCATTACGATCGGCGTCAGTTCGAAAGCCTGGCAACGCCCGCGCTCGAACGAGGCCTGCACGATGACGCTTTCCCAGCATTCGGCGGCGTAGGCGCCCGGCGGCTTCTCGGTCTGGAAGACGAAGTTGCCAAGTCCAAAGAAGAGCGGTGCGCCATCATGGATCTCGATCCCCTGCAACAGGGGCGCGCCATGCCCGACGAACACCGAGGCGCCAACCTCGACGCATCGACGCGCGAACGCTCTCTGCCAAGCCGGTACGTCGGCCTGGTTCGGCTCCCAGTCGTGATTGTGCTGATAGGCGATGACGACCTCGGCGCGCCGCCTGGCTTCGGCGATGGCGGTCAATACCCGCCCGGCGTCTTGCTCACGCGGGAGGCCCGACGAGTCGCGGCGCAGTTCGTTGACCCCAGGGCGCGAATTCGTCGCAGCGCCGCCCTCCCGAACCTTGCCGGTCGCGAAGGCGACGAGGGCGACGGACCCGCCCGCCGTCCGGGCAAAGGCGGGCGCGGCGGCGCGCGCGAGGTCGGCCCCCGACCCTGCCGATATCAGGCCGGCCCGCTCGATCGCGTCGACCGTATCCAGGATGCCGCCGCTTCCTAGATCGAAGGCGTGGTTGTTCGCGGTGGCCAGCAGGCGGATGTTCATCGCCTTGAGCGCGTCGAGCACCGCCGGCTGGGCCGTATGCAGGGTCAGGGCCTCGCGCGTCGGCGCGCCCGCACGCGGTCCCTTGACGACGGTCTCGAGATTGGTGAAGCCAAGGTCGGCCTTGGCGAGTTCGCGCGCGACTGCTCGCCGGCCCGGCCACTGTTCCTCCGGCAGAGCATGTTCGATCAAGGCTTGGCCAAGCAACGCCAGACGGACGCGACCTGGCTTTGCGACCGCCGGCGTCGCGGTCAAGGCCAGCGCCCCAAGCAATAGGCCCCGTCGATCCATCACAGCCCCCAAAGCTTTTTCGTCGGAGACATTAAGCCGAACGGCCAAACCTCAACCACATCATGCGCGCGCCGTATGGCTTGATGATCGGCGGCTATACCGTTGTCGGCGGTCAAGGGCGCTGCCAGGGTCTCGGGACGCTATGGGGGGCCTAGATGAACGAGAGCACCGAGCCGCAGAGCACGGGTGGGCGCGGCTGGCGACGCCTTCTGGATCGTATTGAACGCGTCGGCGACGCCCTGCCAGATCCGGTCTTCATCTTCATCGGCTGTATCGCCGTGCTGGTGGCCGCCTCCGTCATCGCCTCGACGCTGGGCTGGAGCGCGGTGAACCCCGTCACAGGCAAGCACCTTGAGGCCGAAAGCCTCCTCTCGCGCGAGAACCTGGCGAAGCTGTTCGTCGACATGCCCGAGACCATGACCAAGTTTCCGCCGCTCGGTCTGGTGCTGGTGGTCATGCTGGGAGCGGCGGTGGCCGAACGATCGGGACTGTTCGGCGCCCTGCTCGGCGATGCGATCCGCAAGCTGCCCAAGGCCATTCTCAGCCCGGCGATCTTCGTGATCGGGGTCATGTCCCACCATGCGGCCGACGCGGCCTATGTGGTGCTGATCCCGATGGCGGCGCTGATCTATGCTGAGGCCGGACGCCATCCGCTCGCGGGAATCGCCATCGCCTATGCCGGCATCTCCGGCGCCTTCGCCGGCAATATGCTGCCTGGCCAGTTCGACGTGCTGATCCTGGGCATCACCGCGCCGGCGGCCCAGTTGATTGATCCGAACTTCGTGATGAACCCGCTGGGCAATTGGTGGTTCACCCTGGCCATTGGAACCCTGTTCACGCCGATCGCCTGGTGGGTGACCGACCGCGTGGTGGAGCCGCGTTTGGGTGCCTGGACCCGCGCTGACACCGCAGCGGCGGCGCCCGACCTTGCCCTAGACGCGATCGGCGAGGCGCAAAAGAAGGGACTGCGTCGAGCGGCCGTGGCGGCCTTGATCGTGATCGGTCTTTTCGCGGTCCTGACGCTCTGGCCCGGCGCGCCGTTGCTGGATCACGAGGCCGTCGGGGCCAAGCGCATGACCCCCTTCTACCAATCCCTCATCGCCGCCTTCATGCTGCTGTTCCTGGCGACAGGCTGGGCCTACGGCTCGGCGACCGGCACGGTGAAGTCGCATCGCGATATCGTGGCGATGATGGCTGAGGGCATGCGCGCCATGGCGCCCTATCTGGTGCTGGCCTTCTTCGCCGCCCATTTCGTGGCGATGTTCGCCTGGTCCAAGATGGGCCCCGTAATGGCAGTACAAGGCGCCGAAGCGCTGCGGGGACTTGGTCTGCCCAAGCCGCTCTTGCTGCTCTCACTGCTGATCATGTCGTCCTTTCTCGACCTCCTGATCGGCTCCGCGTCCGCGAAGTGGAGCGCCATGGCGCCGATCGTCGTGCCCATGCTGATGCTGCTGGGCGTGTCGCCCGAGATGACAACCGCCGCCTATCGGATGGGCGACTCGATCTTCAACATCGTCACACCGTTGGCCTCGAACTTCCCGTTGGTGCTGATCCTGGCGCAGAAGTGGCGCCCGCGTTTTGGCGTGGGCTCGATGGTGGCGCTGATGCTGCCCTACACGATCGGCTTCGCGTTGGCGGGAATGCTGCTCGTCCTGACCTGGGTTGGACTGAGCCTTCCCGTCGGACCGGGCGCGCCGAGCACCTACCTCTCGTCGGCCGCCATTCACACCACCACGCCCCGCTAGCCAGTAAATCGTCCAAGCACAGCTTTCGCCGTCGCCTGTCCTCCAGGCGACGGCGTCATGCATTTCAGCGATCATCGGTCGGCGACTATGCCCTCAACGCATAGGGTGATGCGCCGAACCAATAGCGTTGCGCGCCAAAACCGCCCGCCCCTAGGCTTCCAAAATCCAAGGGGAGCAGGCCGACAGAGCCTCGCCGAACGAGCCATGACGAGGGGACTTCATCCTATGCCCGTACTGAACCTGCGCGCGCTGCGCGTCGGAACCGCCTACGCCGCCCTGCTGGCCGGGGCCCTGGCCACGCCTGCGTTCGCCCAGTCCGCCGCAGCGCCCGCCGTCCAGGCCTCTGACGCCGTCGAAGAGATCATCGTCGTCGGTTCGCGCATTCAGCGTAAGGACGCCGACGCCGTGGGCGTCGTCACCACGATCACCGAGCAGGACTTGAAGAATTCCGGCGCCGGCTCAGTGGGCGAACTGTTGCAGAAGCTGCCTGCGGCCGGTGTCAGCCTCAGCAGCAACGGAACCCAGGGCACCTCCTACGGCGCCAGCTCGATCAACCTGCGCTACCTTGGCGGCGCCGAGGGCAGCGGCAACCGCGTACTGGTGCTGGTCGACGGCCATCGCTGGGTCGATGGCGTCGGCCAACGCGGCTTCCGCGACTTCGTGGATCTTAACACCATGCCGCTGGGCATGATCGAAGGCGTCGAAGTGCTCAAGGACGGCGCGTCGGCGATCTACGGCTCTGACGCCATCGCCGGCGTGGTGAACATCAAGACGGCGCGCGACTTCGACGGCCTCAAGCTCACGGCGAAGTACGGCGGCACGACGCATGGCGACGGCCAGTCCTATTCGGCGATCGCCAATTTCGGCAAACGCTTCGACAAGAGCGCGATCCTGATCTCGGCCAGCTACGTCAAGGACAAGCCGATCCTGACCACGTCGCGGGATCTGACCCGGGTGACCCTGGTCCCGGTGACGGCGCCCGGCACCAGCCCGAACGGGCTCTACATCCTGCCGGGTCTGTCCAACAACGCCTTCTTCGGTACGCCGACCGGCTTCGCCTCCTCGGCCAGCCCGATCGCCTTCAACGCCGGAGGGACCATCGGCGCTGGCGCTCTGGCCGACAACGCCTATCACCCGGCAGCCCTGCCGGGCGACTACTACAACACCCAGGCCCAAGGCATCTATTCGGCCGGTCCGAGCGAACGTTACGGGATCTATGCTCGGTGGACTACGGACCTCAGCGACAGCGTCCGCTTCAAGCTCGAGGGCCTGTTCAACGCGCGCAAGTCCGACCAGCTATTCTCACCGGTCCTCCTGGACATCGGTGGCTCGGCTGGCACGATCCGGGGTTTCGCGATCCCGAACAATCAGCCGTTCAACCCCTTCGGCACGGCCAACGGGGTTCCAGCCGCCAATGCTCTGGCCTTCGCCGCCAACTCGGCCTGGCGCATTCGCAAGGTGATGACCGAGGTTGGCAACCGCGACAACATCCAGGACGTGAAGACCTGGCGCATCGCCGGCGGCTTCGACGGCGAACTGAACCTGTTCGGCCGCGAGTGGAGCTGGGACGTCTACGGCCTCTATTCCAAGAACAAGATCGACACCCAGGCGCTGAACGGCGTGAACTATGATCGGCTCGCTCTCGGCCTAGGCCCCAACTGCGCGACGACGTCGGGCTGCGTGGCGATCAACCTGTTCTCGCCCATGACGGCCGCGCAGGCGGACTACATCCGCTTCACCGCGCGCGAGTCGAACCAGACGGAAATCTACGACTTCACGGCCAATATCACCGGCGAACTCTTCCAACTACCCGCCGGTCCGTTGGCGATCGCCGCCGGCGTCGAGCACCGCAAGAACAAGGCCTCCGACAGCCCCGATCCCTTCGTCAACGCCCTGCCGACCAATATCCCGACCCCAGCCTCCGGAGCGGCGTTCGCCAGCAACACCACCACGACCGCGCAGACCCGGATCGGCACCGTCGGCCAGTACAGCCTGAACGAAATCTACGCCGAAGCGGCCATCCCGCTGCTGAAGGACGTGGCTTTGGCCAAGACGCTCGATATCAGCTTGGCCGCCCGCTATTCGGACTACGACACCGTCGGCGGCGACAGCACCGTTAAGGTGGGCGTGGGCTGGCGTCCGATCGAGGACATCCTGGTGCGCGGCACCTACGCGCAGGGCTTCCGCGCGCCGTCGATCCTGGAGCTCTTCCAAGGGGGGCGCCAGACCAGCTTCCAGGGCACGGACCCCTGCAATGGCGGCGCGACCGCCAACGCCAGCCTGCCCGGCTGCGTCGGCGTGCCCACCGGCTATAACCAGATCAACTACAACCTGAACGGCCTGATCCCGGGCACCATCTCGGGAAACACCAAGCTCAAGGCCGAAACCGCCGACACCTACAGCGCCGGCGTCGCCATCAAGCCGCGCTTCGCGCCTGGCCTCAGCCTGACGGTCGACTGGTACGAGATCACAGTCCGCGACGCGATCTCGAGCCAGTCCGCCACGCAGATCCTCAGCCTTTGCGCCCAGCGCGGCGGCGTGTTCTGTAATCTGGTCACCCGCGACGCTTCGACGGGCGCGATCACCAACCTGCTGCAAGGGGTGCTGAACCTCGCCGAGATCAAGACCTCGGGCGTCGACACCACGCTGCGCTACGACTTCAGCAATGACGCGGGCAAGTTCGCCGCCGTTGTCGACGCCTCGTATCTTGAGAGCTTCAAGACCACGAGCCCCAATCCAGCGGGCGGCGCGCCGATCGTCGACGAACGGGCCGGCAAGGGCGACCAGCCGCGCTCGACCTATCCGCATTGGAAGGGCCAGGCCTCGTTCAGCTGGACCGGCGGATCCTGGAACGCTCTGTGGCGCGGGCGTTACATCGGCTCGACCACGGATGTCGCCAACACCGTGAAGGAGGCCAAGACCAAGGCGATCTTCTACAACGATCTGGAAGGCGGCTATCAGTTCGGACGTTACGACACGTCGATCAGCGTCGGGATCAGCAACATCTTCGACAAGGCGCCACCGGCGTCCTACGCCAACGCTCCGATCAACTATGACATCTACACCTACGACGCGCGCGGCCGGTTCGGTTACGTCCGCGTGTCGGCGAAGTTCTAGACTGGATTGGACGGCGGCCTCCGGGTCGCCGTCCGACGCCGAGGACCGGTTTTGAACCCCGCCCATCTGATCGACCCGCCTGACGTCGGCCACACCTTCGCGCCCCCCGCCGACGTGCACGTGACGCGCGACGTCATGGTGACCATGCGCGACGGCGTTCGACTGGCCATGGACATCTATCGCCCCGCCGTCGCGGGCGCGCCGATCGCAACGCCGTTGCCCGTGCTGCTTGAGCGCACCCCTTACGACAAGTTGGGTACGAACCACGGTGACCGAACGCGCATCGATCCGATCCCCAAATCGAAACCCGAACTGGCGGTGGCGTTCGTCCGAGGCGGCTACGTCGTCGCCATCCAGGACTGCCGAGGCCGCTACGCCTCCGAAGGGGTGTTCGAGAAATATCTGAGCGAAGGTCCAGACGGTTACGACACGATCGCCTGGCTCGCCGATCAACCCTGGTGCGACGGTCGGGTGGCGACCTACGGCCTGTCGTACAGCGCCCATGTCCAAAGCGCTGCGGCTTGCCTTGCGCCCCCGGCCCTGGCCGCCATGTTCCTGGATTCCGGCGGATTCTCCAGCGCCTATCACTCCGGTATTCGCCAGGGCGGCGCCTTCGAGTTGAAGCAGGCCACCTGGGCGTACAAGCACGCGCTGCTCAGTCCGGAAACTCAGCGCAATCCCGCCCGCCTCGCCGCGCTGGAGGCGCAGGACCTGAAGGCGTGGTTCAAGCAGATGCCCTGGTCCGAGGGTCACTCGCCTCTCAGCGCCGCACCGGAGTACGAGAAGTATCTGCTTGAACAGTGGCGCAACGGCCTGTTCGGCCCCTACTGGACCCAGAACGGCATCTACGCCCGCGGTGGCTATGACAGCTACGCAGACGTGCCGATGGTGCACATGAGCAGCTGGTACGATCCCTACTCCGTCACCGCGACGGAGAACTTCGCCAGCCTGGCAGCCCGTAAACATTCACCGGTGAAGCTGATCCTGGGACCCTGGACCCACGGCCAACGCTCGGTCACCCACGCCGGAGATGTCGACTTCGGCGCCGAAGCGACTCTGGACGGGGCCTTGGCCGAGAACTACGTCGCCTTGAGACTCGCTTGGTTCGACGCCTGGCTGAAGCCGCGCGACGGCGCCAAAGACCCGCTACCGCCTGTGAGTTTGTTCGTCATGGGCGGAGGATCCGGACGTAAGACGCCTGAGGGGCGGCTGGACCATGGCGGGCATTGGCGCAGCGAGACCTCATGGCCGCCAATAGACGCATCGCTGACGGACTATTTCCTCTCCACCGCAGGCGCCCTGACAACTGGGCCGCAGGCGACGGAGGAAGCCTTCCGCGAGTACGTGCATGACCCGCTAAACCCTGTCCCCACGATCGGCGGCGCGATCGCTTCGGGTGCGCCGCTGATGGAGCCCGGCGCCTACGACCAGCGCGAGGCGAAACACATCTTTGGCTGCAAACCCCCGTATCAAGCGCTGCGGGATCGTGAAGACGTGCTGGTCTTCGAAACACCGCCGCTGGAGTCCGATATCGAAGTGATCGGCCCGATCTGCGCACGTCTCTTTGTCAGTTCCGACTGCGTCGACACCGACTTTACGATCAAGCTGATCGATGTCCATCCGCCGTCCGAGGACTATCCTGAAGGCTTCGCCATGAACTTGTCTCACGGCATCCTGCGCGCACGCTACCGCGAGGGCTTCGACCGCGAGACCTGGATGACCCCCGGCGAAATCTACTTCATCGAGGTCCAAGCCTTCCCCACGGCCAACCGGTTCGTCAGAGGCCACCGCATCCGGTTGGACGTGGCGTCGAGCAACTTCCCGCACTTCGACGTCAATCCAAACACGGACGAACCCGAGGGGTATGGCTTTACGCCTCGGCGCGCGCGAAATCGGGTCTATATGGATGCGCGGCGGCCATCACGCCTGCTTCTGCCGATCATCAAGCGCTAGTCCGAGAGCCCGAATGAAGCTGAACCTGCGGAGCCTGGAAGCTTTTCGGGAGACCATGCTGAGCGGTTCGGCCACGGCCGCCGCTGGCCGCATGGGCCTGACACAGCCCGCAGTCAGTCGGCTGATCGCACAGTTGGAGCAAGAGGTCGGCTTCGAGCTCTTCTATCGCGAACGCGGTCGACTTAGCCCCACGCCCGAGGCCCTGATCATCTATGACGAGATCGACTTGGCCTTCGGCGGCCTGGAGCGGGTCGACGCCCTGGCCCGCGATATCGCCGCCTTCAACACGGGCCTTCTGAAGATCGTAGCCCCGCCAAGCCTATCCGAGAGCGTGCTGTCGACAATCCTGCCGCGCTTCATGGCCAAGTTTCCGAAGGTCCGGATCGCCATCGAGTCGCGCAGCACCGAGACTGCTCGGGCGATGGTGGCCAATCGCACGGTGGACTGCGGTTTCGTGAAGCTGCCGCTTGAGCGCAGTGACATTTCCACGGTCACGCTTTCGACCAGCGAAACGGTCTGCGTCCTGCCCGATGCTCATCCGCTCGCCGCGCACGAGGTTCTTACGCCTGAACTGCTGCGCGGCGAGCCCTTGGTGCTGCTCGGCGCCGGCACGTGGACGCGGCGACAGATCGATGACGCTTTCCGCGAGCGCGGCGTCCGCCCAGAGGTCCGCGTCGAGACGCATACGGTCGGCTCCGCATGCGCCTTGGCCGCTGGCGGTCTCGGCGTGGCGGTCGTCAATGCCCTGCTGGCCGACAACTTCGCACGTCCCGGCGTCGCGATCCGCGTCTTCCGGCCTCAGATCCTGCACGAATATGCGTTCATGACCTCAGCCCTGGCGCCGATGAACCGCTTAGCCGCAGCCTTTCTGGAGGAAGCGCGGCGCTTCTTCAGCGAACAGGCGCGATAGACGCGCCGCTCACGCCCCATCATTCAATCCAAAACCGATTTTCGATCATCTTGGTGAAGGTTTCCTCGGCAGCGTGATCGTGAAAGCCGAACGGCCATCGCGGCGCTCATAGCTTACGTGCCCGCCATGAGCCTCGGCGATGCCGCGCACAACGGCGAGGCCCAGGCCCGACCCAGACTTCATGTCGACGTCGTCTCCGCGTCGGAACGGCTCGAAAGCTCGAGCGGTGAGGCTCTCCGGCATGCCAGGCCCCGCATCAATGACGCTGATGGCGACATCCGCGTCATCGACGCGCGTGGCGATTTCCAGGACGCAGGGTTCGGCATACTTCAGCGCGTTGTCGACGAGAGCCAGCACCGCTTGCCGCAAGCGGACTGGATCGGCGACGCAGCGATCGCTGGTGAGGGCCATGCGCAGGCCAAAGCCAGCCTTGTCGAGGTCGCGCTCGACCAGACGGGCAAGTCCCTCGATCTCGGAGGCCAGATCGATCTCGACAGGCCGCAGTTGCAGGCGGCCGCTGTCGAGTAGGCTGACAACTCGCAGGTCCTCGACAAGACGCGCCAGTGCGTCCGCCTGTTGATGAAGGGATAGCAGAAGCGCCGGCTCGGGCCGAAAGACCCCCTCGGCGAGCCCCTGAAGCCGTCCCTTGAGGATCGTGACCGGGGTCCGCAATTCGTGGGCGATCAGGCTGTTCCAGGTGACGATGTCATCGACGGCTTTCTCAAGCCGATCGGCCATGGCGTTGAAGTCGGCGATCATCTGACTGGCTTCGGTCGGGGCCCGAGCGGTCAAGTTCGCCCGCGCCGCCAGGTCCCCTCCGGAGATCTTGCGAGCGGCCTCGGCCAAGGCCTCGAGCGGCTCGACCATCCTTCGCGCGACCCGCGTCGCCACCACGCTGGCCGCGATGCTGCCCAGCACGATGCAGACTGAGTACATCCCCCATTCCACGGGCGCCGGCAGGATCGCGTCCTCGGCCGACACCAGCTTTGGGGCGAACTGGAAAAGGAGCCCGTAGGCGAAGGCTATAAAAATCAGACTGAGGATCAAGGTCGCCAGGGTGATGCCGACGACAGCAAGGTTCAGGCGCTGCGAAAGGCTCTGTGCTTTCATTGGTCCCCCAGCAGGCGATAGCCGAGACCTCGGACATTGCCGAGCATGCCCGGCGCTCCGGCGGCTTCGAGCTTCTTGCGCAGTTTGCTAAGATGGCTGTCGACGGTCCGCTCCAGAGCGTCTCCGCCCGACAGGCAGGCGTCCAGCAACTCGGCGCGCGTATAGAGACGCATCGGCGCCTGGGCCATGTGCAGCAATAAGCGGAACTCGGTCAGGGTCAGGGTCAGCCGCCGCGGGCCGTCGGGCGCGTTCACCGTCGCGGTGTGATTGACGGGATCGACGTCAAGCGGTCCGGCTCGCGCCACCGAGGCGGCGTCCCGGCCTGACGCGCGGCGCAGCACGGCCTTGGCGCGGGCGGCGACCTCAAGCGGATTGAAGGGCTTGACGACATAGTCGTCGGCGCCAATCCGCAGCGCCTGCAGCTTGTCCAGATCCTGGTCCAGGGCTGTCAACATGATCACGGGCGTCGCGCCACGCCGGCGCAGCTGAGCCAGGACCTCCCACCCGTCCAGCCTGGGCAGCCCGACGTCGAGCAGGACGATGTCAGGCCGCAGCGCCTGATGCAGCTCGACCGCCGTCTGGCCATCACGGGCCGTGACAGTCCTGAACCCTTCGCGCTCCAGATAGCCGACGAGGATTTCCGCGATCTCGCGTTCGTCTTCAACGATCAGAACCAGCGCGTTCATAGGGTCTCACAGGCTAGCTCGGGCGCTAATCATGGCACTAAACACCCTTCTGCGGTCTGCGCCAGGACCCTCCACAAACTCGCAACATTGGCTCCACAGTCGCGCAACCGGGCTCGGGCATAGGCTGTGGCGCCCCGGAAGGCGGGGCTTGGGAGCCCTTGTTTCATGGACCGCCATCGCCCCCGGATCGTCGCAGCGCTGTTGCTGAGCGCCGCTTCGCTCGCCGCTTGTGGCCAGACGCAAGTGGCCTCCGCCCCATCGCCGCCAGAAGTGGCCGTGGCGGTCGCCGAGCTCGCGACGGTCGCGCCGATGGACGACCTGCCCGCTCGCGTCGTGGCCTTCCGAACCGCCGAGATCCGTCCGCAGGTCTCGGGCGTGGTGACCCGGCGGTACTTCACGCAGGGCGGCGAGGTCCAAGCAGGCCAGCCCCTGTTCCAGATCGATCCCGCCGCCTACCAAGCCGAAGCGGCCGGCGCGCAAGCCGCGCTCTTGCGCGCGATCGCGGTCGCCGACCGCGCCAAGGCCCAGGTCTCGCGCTTGGCGCCATTGGTCGAGGCCGACGCAATCAGTCGTCAGAGCTATGATGACGCGGTGTCGGCCAAGGCTCAGGCGGAGGCAGACCTGGCCGAGGCGCGCGCGACCCTCCGCCGCCGCGGCGTCGAGCTCAGCTTCGCGACCGTGAGAGCCCCGATTTCCGGGCGAATTGGCGAGGCGCTGGTTACGGAAGGCGCCCTCGTCGCCGTTGGTGGCGCGGGTCCCATGGCCACCGTCCAACAGATCGACCGGGTCTATGTCGATGTCCGACAACCCTCCGCGCGCCTAGAAGCGCTGCGCGCCCTGGCGGGCGGCGGCGCGGGCCACGACGTCGAGATCCTGTCCCCCTCCGGCGTGGCCTACCCGCGCAAAGGCAAGCTCTTGTTCTCTGGCGTCACGGTGGATCCAGCGACCGGCGACGCCATCGCGCGGGTTCAGATCGACAATCCTGATCGCACGCTTCTGCCGGGCATGTTCGTCCGCGCCCGTCTGCCACGCGCGCCGATCCAGGGCGCGGTCCTGACGCCGCAACAGGCGGTGCTCCGCGACAGCGGCGGCAAGCCGCTCGTCAGCCTGGTGAACGCCAAGGGCGTCGTCGAGACCCGCCCCGTCGAAGTCGGGGACGTGGTGGACGGCCGCTATGTCGTGACCCAAGGCCTGAAGGCCGGCGAGCGCGTCATCGTCGAAGGGCAGGACCGCGTTGCGGCCGGGACCCGAGTCAAGACCGTCCCGTTCCGGATGGGAGCGCGCTAGCCCCATGCCGAAGTTTTTCGTCGAGCGCCCGATCTTCGCCTGGGTTATCGCTATCGCGATCATCCTGGCCGGCCTGTTGGCGATCCCTCGCCTGCCCGTGGCGCGCTACCCCGTCGTGGCGCCGCCAACGGTCAGCATCTACGCCAGCTATCCCGGCGCCACGCCCCAGGCCATGAACGACTCGGTCGTCGGCCTGATCGAGCGCGAGCTCTCCAGCGTCAAGAACCTGCTCTATTTCGAGTCCACGACCGACACCTCTGGCTCGGCCTCGATCACAGCCACCTTCAAGCCCGGCACGAACCCGGAGCTAGCCCAGGTCGACGTCCAGAACCGCCTGAAGACGATCGAGCCGCGCTTGCCTCAGACCGTGCGCCAGACTGGCGTCAGCGTCGAAAGCGCCGCGTCCAACTTCCTGATGATGGTCAGCCTGCGCAGCGTCGACGGGCGCGACGACGAGGTCGCGCTCAGCGACTACATGGTCCGCAACATCGCCGATGAACTGAAGCGTGTCCCGGGCGTCGGCCGCGTGCAGATGTTCGGCTCTGAGCGCGCCATGCGGATCTGGATCGACCCGCACAAGCTCACGGGCTTCAATCTGGCGCTGAGCGACGTCACGGCGGCGATCGCGGCTCAGAACCAGCAGCTGGCGCCTGGCGCCCTGGGCGGCGAACCAACGGTCAAGGACCAGCGTGTGACGATCCCGCTGACCGCCGACGGCCAATTGCAGACCATCGAGCAGTTCAAGGCCATCGTGCTGCGCGCCAATACCTCGGGCGCGCGCGTCACGCTGGGCGATGTGGCGCGCATCGAGCTGAACTCAGCCAATTTTAGCTTCGCCACCCGTGAGAATGGTCAGCCGGCGACGGCGCTGGGCGTCCAGCTATCGCCCGGCGGCAATGCCGTCCGGACCGCCGCGGCGATCCAGGCCCGGCTCGACGAGCTGCAAAAGTCCGCGCCGCCCGGCATGCAGCTGGCCATCCCCTTCAACACAGCGCCGTTCGTTCGCGTGTCGATCGAGAAGGTCGTCCAGACCCTGGCCGAGGCCATGGCGCTGGTGTTCCTGGTGATGTTCCTGTTCCTGCAGAAGGTCCGCTACACGCTGATCCCCGCCATCGTCGCACCGATCGCCCTGCTGGGAACGTTCACGGTGATGCTGGCGGCTGGCTTTTCGATCAACGTGCTGACCATGTTCGGCATGGTGCTGGCGATCGGCATCATCGTCGATGACGCCATCGTCGTGGTCGAGGCGGTCGAGCGGATCATGGCGACCGAAGGTCTCTCGCCCAAGGACGCCACCCGCAAGGCGATGTCGGAGATGACCGGCGCGATCATCGGTATCACCGCCGTCCTCGCGGCCGTGTTCATCCCGATGGCCCTGGCCGACGGTTCGGTCGGCGCGATCTATCGTCAGTTCACGCTGTCGATGGCCGTCTCGATCCTGTTTTCGGCCTTCCTGGCCTTGTCACTGACTCCGGCCCTGTGCGCGAGCTTGCTGAAGCCGATCGACGGCCACGCGCCCAAGACGGGCTTCTTTGCGTGGTTCGACCAACGCTTCGACCGCCTTACCGAGGGCTACGAGCGCCTGCTTGGCAAGGTGGTGCGCCGCAGCGGACGCGCGATGGCCGCTTTCGGCGTGGTCGTCGCCGTCACGGCGGGCGCCTTCCTGGTGCTGCCCTCGGCCTTCCTGCCTGAGGAAGACCAAGGCTACTTCTTGACCTCTTTCCAGCTGCCGGCCGACGCGACGGCCCAGCGCACCAGCGAAGCCGTCGCGCGCTTCGAGCACTACGCCCGCACCAGGCCCGCGATCGAGACGACCCAGGCCGTCACCGGCTTCAGCTTCTCAGGTCAAGGTCCCAACGCGGCTCTGGTCTTCACGATGCTCAAGGACTGGAAAAAGCGCGATGGCGCGACCAGCGCCAGCGAAGTCAAGGCCGCGACCGAGGCCATGAAGGTCCAGCGCGAGGGTGAGATCATGTCAATGATGCCGCCATCCATTGACGAACTGGGGAGTTCGTCCGGCTTCACCCTGGCGCTGCAGGACCACGCCAACCGCGGGCCCGAGGCTCTTCTTAAGGCCCAGACGCAGCTGCTCGAGCTCGCCGCCCAGAGCAAGCTGGTGACGGGCGTCTATCCCGACGGCCTTCCGCCGGGTTCGACGGTGCGGCTGGATATCGACCGACAGAAAGCCCAGGCCCTGGGAGTCTCCTTTGCGGCGATCGGCGACACGCTGTCGACCGCTTTGGGCTCAAGCTACGTCAACGACTTCGTCAACGCCGGCCGTCTACAGCAGGTGATCGTCCAGGCGGACGCGCCATTCCGGATGCAGCTCGGCGACGTGCTGAAGCTCTACGTCCGCAACGAGTCCGGCGGAATGGTCGCGCTGTCCGAGGTGGTGACGCCGGTCTGGACCAAGGCGCCCGCCCAGATGACGCGCTTCAACGGCTATCCGTCGGTCCGTCTCACCGGATCACCCGCGCCGGGCGTCTCAAGCGGTCAGGCCATGGCCGAGATGGAGCGACTGGCGGCCCAGCTCCCCCGGGGCTACGCGGTCGCGTGGACAGGGCAATCGTTGCAGGAGAAGCTCGCCGGCGCCCAGGCCCCCGCCCTGCTCGTCCTGTCGATGCTGGTCGTGTTCCTGGTTCTGGCAGCGCTCTACGAAAGCTGGTCGATCCCATTGTCGGTGATGCTGGCCATCCCGCTCGGTCTGATCGGCGCCTTGGCCGCCGTCCTGCTGCGCGGCCTGCCCAACGACGTCTTCTTCAAGGTCGGGCTGATCACGATCATCGGCCTGTCGGCGAAAAACGCCATCCTGATCGTTGAGTTCGCCAAGGCCCGACGCGCCGAGGGCATGGGGCTCGCTGAAGCCGCCATCCACGCCGCAAAGCTTCGCCTGCGTCCCATCCTGATGACGAGCTTGGCCTTCGCCTTAGGCGTCGTTCCCCTGGTGATCGCCTCGGGCGCGGCCGCGGAGACCCAGCACGCCATCGGCACCGGCGTGTTCGGCGGGATGATCACCGGCACCCTGCTGACGATCGTCCTGGTTCCTGTCTTCTTCGTCTTGGTCGTCGGCGCGGCGGAGCGCTTGGCCGGACATCGCAAATCCGTCTCGGCGGCGGAGGTCTGATCATGCGCTCCCTTATCCTCGGCGGCGCGGCGCTGCTGGCCGCCTGCTCCACCACGCCGCGCCTGGACTTGCCTGCAGCGCCCGTAGCGCCAGCCTATCCGGTCGTTGAAGGCGGCGTTGCGGCAGACATGCCGACCGCGAGGTCTTTGGCCTGGCGTCAGGTTTATGGCGATCCCCGGTTGCAAGCGCTGATCAGTCTGGCGCTGGACCAGAGCCGAGATCTTCGGACCGCCCTATTGAATGTCGAAGCCGCCCGCGCCGAACGTCGCATCGCACGCAGCCCCTTGGGACCAAGTCTCGACGTCGGTCTTTCGCAAACCCGGGAGCGCTCCCCAACGCAAGGTCGGTCAGACACCTACTCCGTCAATCTGGGGCTGACGGCCTTCGAACTGGACCTTTTCGGTCGCCTCCGAGCGGAGTCCAGCGCCGCCTACGAGCGCTACTTGGCCAGCGAAACCGGTGCGCGCGCCGCTCGGATCGCCCTGATCTCAGCCGTCGCGACCGCCTATCTCGACGAGCGGCTGGCGGCGGAGCAACTAACACTGACCGAAGCCACCCTGGCGGACTGGCGCGCATCGTTCGACATCGCTCAACGGCTCAAGTCTGCCTCGCAGGCGAGCGGCCTCGACGTCGCCCAGGCCGAGGGTTTGGTGCGTCAAGCCGAAGCCGATCGCGAAGCTGGCCGACGCGCGCTGGCCCAGGCGCGCAATGCGCTTGAACTCGTAGTCGGCGGGCCAGTTCCTGCCTCGTTACCGACTGCGATTTCCCTGGCCGATCAGCCGCTTCCCACCCAGTTGGAGCCCGGCCTTCCCGCCGATCTGCTCGTCCTGCGACCGGACATCGCGCAGGCTGAACACATGCTGCGCGCCGCCAACGCAAATGTCGGCGCCGCACGCGCCGCCTTCCTGCCCCGCATCAGCTTGAGCGGCGCGTTCGGTGGGGCCAGCACGGACCTGGGCGCACTGTTCAACCCTGCGAGCAGAGCCTGGTCGTTCGCGCCGCAGATCACTCAGCCCATCTTCCGAAATGGTCAGTTGCGGGGCGGCCTGGCCTTGACCGAGGCGCGCAAGTCGATCGCCGTCGCGGCCTATGAGCGGCAGATCCAGGTCGCTTTCCGCGAAGTCGCCGACGGACTGGCCGCTCAGGCCACCTTCGCCAACCAGGCTCATGTGCAGAAGGGGGCGGCCGACGCGGCCAGCCGTCGTCTGCATCTGTCGAGCCTGCGATATCGCTCCGGCCTGGATGGGCGGCTTGAGCTGCTCGACGCCCAACGCGCCGACTACGCCGCGCGTCAGACCCTGCTGTCGCTTAGGCACGACCAACTCGCGTCCATGGTCGCGCTCTACGCCGCACTCGGCGGAGGACTGGACCGACCGCAATCCAGAGAGGACCTGCGATGACTTTCGCCAAAGAGGTGGCTCCCCGCCGCTATCCGTTCGCCATGGTGGGGCTGCACTGGTTGCGGGCGGTGCTGGTTCTTGGGCTGATTGCTCTTGGATGGTGGATGACCGCCTTGCCGGACGCCGATCCGATCAAGTTCGCGCTCTACCCCGTGCACAAGCAAATGGGCGTCACGGTCTTCATCATCGCCGTCATCGCACTGATCGTGCGGGGGCGCTCGACCTATCCCGGCGAGCCACGCGGGCTCTCGCGCTGGGAGGCGACCCTGTCGCGCATGATCCATCGCGCGTTGCTGGTCCTGACCGTGATCGTGCCCCTGACGGGCTACGCCATGTCCAGTTCCTACATCGACAGCGACGGCGTGCCCTTCCTGTTCATGGCGCTTCCAGAACTGCTGCCGAAGAGCAACGCCGGTTTCGCTGTCTTTCAATGGCTGCACAGGGTCCTGGCCTACACGCTGCTGGGCCTGGCGCTTCTGCACGTCATCGGCGCGCTGAAGCATCGCCTTTCGGACCGGGGCGGCGAGACCGACGTGCTGGAGCGCATGACGGGACGCCCTCCCCCTCGTCGCCCTTCCTTTCCGCTCTTCCAACGCCCTACGCCGTGACCGCTTCACGCCCTCCGTCGACGCCGCCCCTCGTCCTCGCCTATCTGGCTCGGCGCCAAGACATGCGTCGCTTCTTCGCCGTCAGAGCCGGCGGGAACGGAGAGGTTGAGGACCTGATGCAGGACCTCTATCTCAAGGTTCAAAGGGTGGATCACGAACCGATCGAAAATTCCTCGGCCTACCTATACAGGCTAGCGTCAAATCTCTTGGTCGACCGAGCGCGCAGCCGGCGCCGCGCGGCTGTCCGTGACGCCGCCTGGCGGCGCGACAGCCATGTAAGCCTGCACGGGGCCGACATCGCCGACATACCGGACGCTGAAGCCGCCGTGGGCGCTCGCCTCCGTCTTGAGCGGTTGGTTCAGGTGATTACGGATTTGCCCGATAGGACCCAGCGCGTGTTCTGGCTGCACAAGTTTTACGGCCTGTCGCACGCCGAAACCGCCCAGCAGCTTGGTATCTCGCGAAGCGCGGTAGAGAAGCATATGTCGCAGGCGCTTCGGCGGCTGGCCACGGAGTTTGCGCGGTAGACTGCTGAGGACCGGCGCAGCCGCTTCACACGTCGCCGCAACCGGAGTTCCCGACGGAGCAGACTGAGCGCGCCAGTCGCCGCAAGTTTACCCGGCGAATGCGGTATTAATTTACCGCTACTCCCACTCGATTATTTCCTAGTACCATAACCAATTGATATTGCGCGCAAAAAAATTTTCCGACGTTCTCTATACCGTCAGGCACACCGTCAAAAACACCGGCTATTGAAAACACTGGTCTTTTTGGTTGGTTTCCGGAATTTGATCCTTCGCGGTCTATCGCGGCGCACGGAAAGCCAACTCCCCTCCTGACCGCGTTCGCACCCCCCGCCGCCTGTACGCCCCGGTACGACTGTTCCCTTACATCCTCCGCCCCACTATACCGTCAGCCGCCGCTAAACTGTTCAATGTATGTCGTTTTCCTCCGCTCCGCGGCATACCGGATTGCTGGCCTTCGCTGAGTCCGGCATTTCAACAGCGGTTATCGGCCTCACCTGTCAGTTATCATTGGCGGATTGGAGAATCTCCTGCTGCATTACTCGAGCTTTGCGCCGCCCACTGCAGGGCGTCACCGAACACGAGCCGCGATGGCGGCTCAAACTGCGCAGCAAGCGCGACGATCCGATGGGCGAGCCGCTTCGGATCGTCCGGCTAGTTGCCGTTTGCGCTGTCGATGAAGGCACGATCCTGCGCGATCGCTTCGGCATAACCCGCGACATCGATGCTGCCGAAACTCGGGGACCTAAAGGCGGAACGAGGCGATGGTCGTTATTCAAGCCTTCGCCTTAGTGATGAGTTCCAGCGCCCGCCGGAGATCATCAGCGACCAACTCCGACAGCTCATCGAGACGAGCGAGGCCGGGCGTGCGTTGCGCCGCCCCAGTCGCGCTCCACGTAAGATCGAGCCGGCAGTCAGCGTTCGCGAGGACGTGAGACGTCGCAAATTGCCGGTGCCGATCGCCGCTTTCCCGATGATCCGATTTGAACAGCGTTACGAATTCGCGAAGGTCTTCAGCCTGCAGCGGCTTGGTACGGAGCGAAAAGCGCTTGTCAGACCGAAGGTCATAGACCCAGATCGATTCCGCAGGACCGCCGGAGGCGCGAACCGGCTTGTCGAAAAAGACGACGTTTGACTTAACGCCCGCGGCATAAAACAGGCCCGGCGGAAGCCGCAGGATGGTGTGGAGCCGGCATGTCTCAACCAAGCGGCGGCGAACCGATGCTGCGGCACCGGTCTCAAAGAGAACATTGTCTGGCACGACGACCGCCGCACGGCCGCCCGGTTTCAGCAGCGCCACGATGTGCTGCATGAAGTTCAACTGCTTGTTGGCGGTCTGAACCCAAAAGTCGGGGCGAACGATAGTAAGGCTGTCGTCGACCCGGGACGACTTCCCTTGTGAATAGGTCACGCTGCCTTTGATGCCGAAGGGGGGATTCGTAAGCACCACATCGACCTGCATCTTTGGTGGTGCCTTCAGGCTGTCCTCGCACGCGATCGGCAGCTCATCTTCGGCATTGCCGCCGACGCCATGCAGCAGCAGGTTCATCGTGGCTAACCGTGCAACCTCTTCGACGAGTTCGACCCCGCGGATCGCTTTGGTGGCAAGCTGTTTGCGTTGCCGCGGCGTCATTTCGGGATTATTCTCTCGGAGGTAGTCGTGAGCCGCGAGCAAAAATCCGGCTGTGCCGCACGCTGGATCACAGATGACTTCGCCCAGACGCGGATCCACACAAGCGACAACGGCCTCGATCAAGGGGCGCGGAGTGAAATACTGGCCTGCCCCGCTCTTGGTGTCGCGTGCATTCTTCTCAAGCAGCCCCTCGTACGCGTCCCCTTTCAGATCATCGGATAGGCCTGTCCACTCCGTCTGGCCAATCAGATCAACGATGAGGAGCCGCAGTTTTGCGGGATCGCGTATCTTGTTTTTGGCGTTGCCAAAAATCAGGCCCAGCATTCCTCCCAGCTCACCGAGGGCGGGCAGAATACGGGTGTAATGCGCGTGCATCTCGACCGCATCAAGGCTGGCAAGAACGCCCCACGAGAGCTCCTTTGGGACCATCTCACCCGCTTGCTCGTCCGCCATCTTGAGAAACAGCAGATAAGTAAGCTGCTCGACATAATCTGGGTAAGACAAGCCATCATCCCGCAGGATATTGCAATACTGCCAGAGGCGACGAACAATGTTCTGTGCGCCATCGGCGCGTTGCTGGGTTCCCACCATAATCAGAGCTTCAACACCACGTCGTTAATCCACCAAATATCACGAAACGATTCGACGTAGACCTTGGCCGCAGCCGCGTACTGCGCCCTCGGGTTCAGCCGCCTTTTGAGGTCACCGATCACATCCTTGAAGGCTTGCGAGGCTTGCGGCATCCCAAGGTAGTCGTTCGGCGCTTCTCGCTTGCCGCGCTCCACGTCGCGCTCAATAATGTTGTAGAGCGTCATGCGGCCCTCCACGAACTTTGGCCAGTTTAGGTGCAGGCCCAATCGACTGGCGGCGATCTTGGCTTCAGCGACAGCATTTCCGCGATACTGCGGAGACAGATCGATCTCGCCGTTCGGTAAAAACGTCAGCAAAATCGGATCCCCGGGGTCGGTGGGATCCAGCAAAGCCGGATGCTCAAGACGGATGTCGTCGCCTGGCTCGGTTGCGCGTACACCGGTCGCGAGAAGCGGGAAATGGGTCGATTTCCCGCCGGCAACGCGGGCGCCCGGAGCAATCCGTGGCCGGTTCGCTCGCTGACAGCTCAACCGCATGTTGCGCCAGTCAAAGGCCAGCCAATAGTAGCCGGGATGACGCCGGTCCTCTTTTACCTTCCCCTTCGGCCGGAAATGGTCGATGTCGTTGTCCGCGCCAGGACTCTCACACTCGGTGTACCAGCATTTGCCGCCCGACGCGCCCTCGAAGGCGTCGCGCAACGCAGTCCACCGGTTCTGGTTTGCCTCAATGAGCGCAGCCCGACGGCGGGGGTCGGCTTCGGCCATGATGAGGTCTTGCGCCGTTTGCAGATCGGCGAGCAGATGCCGGATGTTGGGCAGGATATCTTCCAAATTAATGTACTGCATCGCGTTACGACATGCCCTGCTCGCGACGCAGCTCCTCGACGATGCGAGCGGCTAAACGGCTCCGCGCCTGCTGCTGTTCAGGGGTGAGTTCCACAGTCTCGCGCCAGCGAGGGTCCTCCTGGGCAGTCCAGGCCTTCAGGAATTCCTGATAAAGTGGATCGCGCTGCGTCAGGTCGAAACCGCGCCCGCGCAGCACCTCCCGCAGCCGCGCCAGTTCGGCCTGATCGTCATCAGTGAGGTTCTCCTTCATGGCCAACAGGCGTTGCTTATCAAGATCCGCCTGGGTTTCGGGGTCCAATGTGGTGCGCAGCCGGAAGAGATCGCTTGTTAGAATAGCTGCGACGCCCATGCCCCGCGGGTCTTGGTCAGGAGGGTCAGCAACGGCGCACCCCTGTTCGTCACGCCGAAAAATCCGCACCTGTTCGCGCTTCAATCCAGCGAAGACCAACGGATCATGCGTCGACATCACAATATGGCAACTGTCCCGATCGCGGATGAAACGGTCGAGGAAACTGAGATACTGAGTGCTCCAGGCGGGGTTCAAATGGGTGTCCGGCTCATCGAGCAGGAAGAGAGCTTCATCCCTCGCGGTAAATTTCAGAAGCCCGAGCACGAGCAACAACTGCTGTTCGCCCTCGCTCAAGTCGCGGTAGGTCACGTTCCCGCCGCCAGCTTCCGGCGTCATCTTGACGCGAGTGCGCACCTCGCCGAGCACTTTCGATAGGTGCATGCTCTCCAATGCCGTGAAGAAGGCATATTGGTTGCCGTAGGTTCGGTAAACTTCGGCCAGCGCGTCGGTGTTGGAGAGGAACAGGTATAAGCTCTGAACGATCGGGTTCTTGGTCAAGTCGATCGGAATTCGCCGCGTCATACGGAGCGGCAACAGTGCCTTGTCGTAAAGGTAAGCAAGAAACTGCTGAACCTCGCCCACGGCGTTCCAGAAACGCGGATCGCCGCCTTTGCGCTTCCACGGCGGCTCCTTGAGAGCGAACAGAACACTGTCGAGACCCTCGATTTGCAGGTGGTCGCGAAGGAAGTCGCGGTCGGCCTTCGACGCCTCACTCGCCTCCATGAAGAAGGCGATCAGGGCGAACTGGCCGTGCAGCGTTTCGGCGTAGAACAGCCGTCGCAGCGAATTCGGGTCAGCGATCGCCTTCCCACGTTGCTCCGGCGCTTTGATGATCCAGCTGTAAAAGCGCTCCCGATGCTTCTCGAAGATCGACGTTAGGCGATCACTCGGCCCAGAGTAATAGCCGAACACAAACGCCGGCCGGTGGCGAGGCCGCCCATCCGCGTCCTCCGCCATGAAGGCCTTGCGGGATAAGTCCGCGAACGACTCTTCGCCCGGCCGCCTTATCCGAAAGCTGGGATGCTGGTCGGCCTTCGCCTTGACCGATATGATGTTGTCACGGCACTCATATTGCAGCTCGTAGTCGAAGGGGGCCTCCACATCGAGATCGAGGTTGCGGAAGACCAGCGCTAGGCCCTCGATCAGATTCGACTTCCCGGCACCGTTTTCGCCAACGAGGACGGTGTAAGGTGAGAGCTCGTCGAAGACGACGTTAAGGTCACGAAGGTTTTTGAAGGAGCCGATCCTGACCTTCTCAAGCCGCATCGACGATCTCCACTTCGGCGTTCTCGGTTGCCTCGCCTCTCAGCCGCAAGCTTCCTTTCATGCCCTCGCGAAGCGCGAGGTAGAAAAGTTCGACATGCTCGGGCATGTCGCGATTGTATCCCGCTAATGCGAACAGATCCGGCAAGGGAAGAACCCCGCCATTCTCGCGGAGGACGGACGTCAGATCAGGACTTGGCTCCGCCTGTCGCGATGGGCGTGGTTTACGTTGCGGCATATTCTTTCCTCCCGAGCTCTTCGTCGTCACCGCGGTCACAGCCTGCGGCGGACCGCCCAGCCTGATTGCGAGCGCCGACGCCGGCTCATCGTTGGGATCCTGAGGAGCGAGTTCTCCGGCCACGGCCGCAGCGAACAGCTCCTGCTCGAGATCAGGCAGGCGAGCCAACGAGGTCCGTACGGCTGATATCTGTTGTTGTGTGATGCGCAGCCGATCTCGCGCCGCCTGCACAATCCTCGCCTGCTCCGCCAAAGGTGGCGTCGGGAACGGCAACGCCCGGTATCGCTCTAGGCCTAGGCTCAGGACTCATTGATCCAGAAGATCATGATGGCGGCGATGGTGATGGCGGCCATGAAGGTGTGGGCGCACCGGTCGTAGCGGGTGGCGATGCGGCGCCAGTCCTTGAGGCGGGCGAAGAGGTTCTCGATCCTGTGTCGGCGGCGATAGACGGCCGGGTCGTGGGGGATTGGGATCTTGCGGCTGCGGCTTGAGGGGATGCAGGCGTCGGTTCCGCGGGCGGCGAGAGCGTCGCGGAAGCCGCGGCTGTCGTAGCCCCTGTCGCCGATGAGGACGCGGGCGCGCGGCAGGGCGCCCAGCATGAGGGCGGCGCCCCTGTGGTCGCTCATCTGGCCTTCGGTGAGCAGCATGACCAGGGGCCGCCCCCGGTCGTCGCAGACGGTGTGCAGCTTGGAGTTCAGGCCGCCCTTGGTTCGCCCGATGCGGCGGGGAACATCCCCTTTTTGAGCAGGCTCGCCGCCGTGCGATGCGCCTTCAGGTGGGTGCTGTCGATCATGATGGCGTCCGGCTCTCCCGCCTGTCCGGCCAGGGCCGCGAAGATGCGGTCGAACACCCCCAGGCGGCTCCAGCGCACAAACCGATTATACAGCGTCTTGTGCGGCCCATAGGCCGACGGCGCATCGCGCCAGCGCAGGCCGTTCCGGATCACGAACACGATCCCCGACACCACCCGCCGGTCATCCACCCGAGGTACGCCGTGCGCCAACGGAAAGAACGGCGCAATCACCGCCATCTGCCTGTCCGACAACCACAAAAGATCGCTCATCAACGCCTCCCCGATCCCTATCGGGAATCAGAGCAACGCCCGTCATGCAAGCAATTTAATAGGTCCTGAGCCTAGATGGGCAATGTTGGTCGACCACCGGGCAATGGATTTGAAAACACCCGAATGCATGTAGTGTCGAAAGACCAACAGCGCGTAATTGGGGTCCACGTGCTCATACGCTCTGAAGCGTATAAGCGTATTCTGGAAGCACGCGCCCGGCACCTCACCTCGGTAGATCGCTGGGCGACCCACCAGCTCAGGGCTCTGTCCCTCGTTCAGCAGAATGTCCCCGTCGCGCAATTCATAGATGGCCACTTCCTCAGGCTCGAAGTTCATGCGGAGCACGTCCGAGGTATCGATCCGATCCTCATAGACGTTGGCGACCCGAAGATAGGGCCGCATGTGCTTGCCGCGTTCATGCTTGGGTGAACGCTGGCGGCCGAGGGTCACCTCGCCCGCCCCATCGACGCGCGACCAAGCCCAGCCCGCGGGAAGCACCGGGTCAAAGCCTTCTAGGTTAGGCGCCCGTTCGCTTTGACCGAATAGATCTGGTTCAGCGCGCGCCGCGCTCGCCGGCGTGCGGCTGCGCTCGGATAGCTCTTCATCCCGCTGCGCGACCAGCTCACCGGCAACGGCCGCAGCGAGCACCTCTCGGAGCTGCTCATCCAGAAGCCGCAATGCGGACTGGAGTCGCGTCTCGGCCTCGCGGATTTCGGTCAAGCGTTGGTCAGCTATGGCAACGATCCGCGCCTGTTCCTTCAACGGTGGCAATGGAAAGTCTAGTTCTGCGAATCGCGAAGCGCCGAGATGCTGAATGCCGACACCTCGAGCGGCTTGAGCGAAGGCGCCGGATACGGCCATTTGTCGGAATACGATCAACGCATACTCGGGCGTGGTTAGATGGGGGCGAAAACGGATGACCGTGTTCTGATAGCAGCAGGGCTGCACCTCACCGCGCCAGATCGCTGATCGGCCGACTTGGCTAGCGCTCCCCGAGGCTTCGGTCAGCAGGACATCCCCCACCTCAAGACCGAACACCTGCTGCTCGGCCGGGGTGAAATTCATCTCCAGCAGGTCATCAAGATTGATACCCGCAGGGGTGATATTCGCGGCTCGAATATATTTGGTCAGGTGTTCGCCCATGGCTTGATCCGGGGACCGTTGACGGCCGAGTCGAACGGCGCCGGCCTGGTCGACGCGGACCACCGCCCAGCCGGCCGGAAGGTCGGGTCGAGAAGGTGTCTGATCGTCGTTCGTGCTCATGGTCTTGTGCGCCTATTACCGCGCACCAAGAAGCTGAACCGCCCAAAGGCTCGCCTTCACCCCCTTGATGCGTCCGGCTGTAAGCCGTACAATAGCCTTCAGGCGATCATTAAGGCAATGGCCCATGAAACATACGGCGGCGAAAAGGCGGGTCGCGGCCCGCAGCGAGCGATTGGAGGCGCGTGTGTCCTCTGATCAGAAGGAACTTTTCCTCCGTGCTGCCGAGTTGCAGGGCCGAACGCTCACGGATTTTGTCATCTCGAGCGTGCATGAGGCCGCCGTGCGCACCCTTGAGGACCTGCAGTCGGTCAAGCTAGCGGTTGATGAAAGCCGCGCTTTCGCCGAGGCTCTCCTGAACCCCCGAGAGCCCGGCTCGCGACTTTCCGCGGCCGCTCGGCGCTATATGGCGTCGGTCGCGGCGCATGAGCCGAATGCTCGCTAGCCCTTGTTGATCCAGACACTCGACGACACTCACGATCGCGCCGGGTTCGAGTCCGGCGTGGACGCGCTAGACCGATATTTCCGCACCCAAGCCAGTCAGGACGTTCGCCGACGCGTCGCCTCCTGTTTCGTCCTCGTAGAGGGTGATCTCACGCCTCTCGCGTTCTCGACACTTGCCAGAACATCGATCGCTCTGTCCAACCTTCCGGCAACGCTGACGAAGCGCTTGCCGCGCTACCCCGTCGTACCGGCGACGTTGCTCGGGCGACTCGCCGTCGATCGGCGCCATCGCGGACGCCGACTGGGCGAGCACATGCTTTTGGACGCCTTCGCACGAGCGCTGCGCAGCGAAATCACCACATTCGCCATCCTGGTCGACGCGAAGGACGAAGCCGCAGGAGCTTTCTACCGCGCCTACGACTTCCTTCCCTTGGATAACGCCGGCCGCCGTCTTTTCCTCCCGATGGCCGAGGTCGCTCGCCTGTTCGCGTAACGCCGTAGGCCTTCAAGAGTGAAGTGCCCCTTGAACACCGGTACGAGAGCGTCCATGCCCGCCCAACCCGCCCACTGCGGCTTTGTCCCGCCCTCTTAATCGGTACGCTAACCGAGTAGCACTTCTATCTCTTTGTTCTCAACAAGCGTGCTGATCTCACTGTAGAGATCGACATCTTGGCCGGGCGCAGAGATGGAAATGACCAGAGCGTACCGCGCCTTATCAGCCACCCGCTTCTGGCCGACGTGCGACTTCCACCATCCCCCGACCGGATAGACCGCGATGGCGTCGTGACCTGCCAGTTCGATCGCCCTGCCGCGCCACAGATCGCAATGCAGCGACCCCGCCTGGATAGCTTTTGGCCCTAGAAGCCAGCAACTGGCCTCGCCATCGGCTTCGGTGCCGTCCTTGGCCTGGCTCGCTGAAATCCGGCTACGGAAGCGCGCTGCCGTCTCGGTGCGCTTCTTCATGTCAAACCGCAGCCCGAAAGAACGATAGGTGTCCGGTCGGGTCGCCGCCTTGCCCGCCAAGTTCGGCTCGATGAAATACGACAAGGTCACCTTCATCGTGACAATCTCGTTTTCGAGCTTCTCCAGCGCTGCTTTCGGCCAAGGCAGATCGTAGAAGTGCATCTCATTGAACACGCCGGTCCGGCCGTCCGCACCGATCGCGAAGGGCTGAATCTCGGCCTGGGCGACGAGCGTGGCGTCATTGCGCGCCGACAGGATCGCTCGCTCGATGTCCGGTACGCCGTAACCGAACTCGCGAAGCATCTCCTGCTTCTTGCCCTTGGTGGCCGCCTTCCCGGTCTTCCAGTGGGCACCGGTGCCGATGAACTTTCTCCGGATCGGTTCGGGCCATCGGGCCGAATCCACGGTCAGTGCGCGGTGCGTCTCCGCCCACAGGTCCGGCCGAGCCGCCTGCAGGCGGCCGATGAAGTTTCCGGCCATGCCGGCGGCAGCGCTCGTCGCCCAGAACGGGACAAGCGGTTCAGCCGTCACATCGGAGCCGGCCGACAGGAGAGAGACGGCCGGGTCCCAGCCGCAGAAGCCGGTCGCGTCCGACATCATATTGCCGGCCTCGAACAAGACTTCCGGCTTAATCGGCGTCAGGTCGTCGGGCAGCGACTGTGAGCCACGACTGAACGGGCTGCGGTGATTGGCCGGAACGGCGGCCTGCAACACCGGCGGCGGCGCCGGCGGCTGCTCCTTGCGCGTGAAGCCGCCGATGGTCAGGGCGTTCCAGCTCTGTGACGGGTCTTCCAGAGGCTGCGAAGGAAGGACGTCCACCGCCATGCCACCAGAGACGTTCCCGGTGGCGACGACGATCAGCCTCTTCGGTCGTTCCGCGGCCGGGACGGTGTCATCAGCCTCGCCTGGCATGGCCCCCGCCGCGATCTGGTCGATCGCACCGCTCCAAGTCGATGGCCGGCTTGGAGGGAAATCGGTGGCGGACGTGGCGATGCAAAAGCTCCGCACCACATCCGGGCGCTCGATCTCGACCGAACTGACGGCGCCCTGGGTCACCACACCGTAGCTGGGCGGCTTTGTTGGCGGAAACCCGCCGGGCGGCAGCAGCTTCATGGATTCGGCGCCATGGGTGAGTTCGACAGGACGCTCATCGTTCATCAACGGTTCCAGGTCGCCGTAGAGTACGAGCCCCGCAAGCGGCGTGCCGTGACCGCCATGCGGCTGGTGATCGTCCGCACCCCAGGCGGGATCGTAAGCCCAAGCGCCGCGCAGGCCGGGCGCAATCAACGGATGAGCCGCCATCACGCCAGTGTCGAGCGTACAGACCACGGGAGCGTCAGGAGACGGCGGGCTCACGCGCTGCGCCAGCTCTTCCACCCAGTCATGCTGTCCAAGACCGGTCTCCCCACGGTCGAGGAAAGGCTCGATCGTTCCCGTCGCGCGGCGAATTTCGGTGATGGCGCCTGGCACGCGCGCCGCGAACGCTGCCACCGCCGCAGCAACCGCGTGAATGAAGACAACCGTCGTGTCGGGAAAGATCAGGCGATCGCCGTGCACATCGATGTTCGCATTGCGGGCCGCCGCCACCAGGCGATCCGCTAGTGCGACCGGCTGGCGAACCCAGAGCTCCCACCATAGGATGTCGGGCGCAGCCAGATCCACCTCGCCGGTGAACAGCGATACGGCTTCTGCAGCCCTGACTTCCTCGATCACCTCGAACCGCTCGGCATCGGGGCGTCTCTGATTGCCGGGATCGCGTCCATAGTCAGCGATGCGATTGCGCAGGAAGGCGCGGGCATCATCCGGCACGAACACCAAGGCGCTTTCGGTGCGGTCCTCGTTGCGCTCCGATCGCAAGATCACAACGTCCTGTGTAGGAAACTCCAGCGCCGCGGGCACCTTCACGGCCTTGATCCGGGAGTCTTCCGCTGGCGGCAGCGTCGTGACCTCCACGACAGTACCGGATTTCAGCCCCTGTATGGGCAGGCGCGGGTCGGCAGCGGCAGCCGGAACCGTCCCCAGCGCCGCTGCGAGCTGGTCGAGGAGCTGCGTCGCATGCGCCGTATAGTCTCCCCGGAGGGGTTTGCGTTCCTGATTGCGTGAGGGAAAGGTATAGGCCGCGGTCTCACGAAAGACGTCGATCGAGATATGCGCGCGGTCTCTCGTGTCGAAATTATCGGGCTCTGCCATAGGCTCCTACTTCTTCATTCGCGTTCCGTTCGATCCGTTCGGCGGAGCCTGCCTAACGGCCGGGTTGGCGACGGAACTTGCCCTTCAAAGTCTGTCGATTTTGGAGCGCGTCACGCAAGGCATCGGGCGATACCTTCGAGGCGCCTTCCAGGATGGCGTCCTTGACGACGGCATCGGCCGCGCGGACCAACTCGCCCTGGCTCAGGCCTTCGAGCACGCTTTCAATGCCGGGCCATACCGTCGACGCGAACTTGAACTTGCCAAGCCGACGTTCAACGATGGCCCGCGCTGACGTCGCGTCTGGCAATGTATATTCGACCACTTCGTCGAAACGACGCGCCAGAGCTTCGTCCAGGATCTCGACATGATTGGTCGCGGCCAGCACGAGACTGTCGGTTGAATTTGGCTCCTCCATGAAGGCCAGCACCGAATTCAGAACCCGTCGTATTTCGCCGACATCGTTCGGGTGGCCTCGGCGAGAGCCGATCGCGTCGAACTCATCAAGTAGATAGACGCCGCGGGTCTGCGCAATCTGGTCGAAGAGCAAGCGCAGCTTGCCGGCGGTCTCGCCGAAAAACCGGCTGAACAGCGATTCGAGCCGGACCGTGAACAGCGGCAGCCGCAGTTCGCCGGCCAAGGCCGAGGCCGTCATCGTCTTGCCCGTTCCGGGCGGGCCAACAAGGAGCATGTGCGTGGCGGGGGTCTGTCCGTGCTCACGCAGGGTCGCACGCTCCTGCTGCTGGCGGACGACACGGCCCAGCCGCTTGGCAATTTCATCGGAGAGCACCATGCTCGAGAGCGCAACCTTGGGATAGGCGCTCTCGACGAGGCCCTGCAATTCGCCGCGCGGCCGGGCGAGCGGGATCGGGGTCTGTCCGCCGGCAGGTTTGCCGGTCCCTCGCTGATCACGTGCCTTCTGGACAAGCCGTTTCAGCTTCTCAGCGTCATCCGCACGGCCCTGGCGAGCTTCCTGAGCGGCGATCTGCAAGGCGATCGACAGGAGCTGGTCCTCATCCCCGTCGATATGCGAGTTCAGGAGTGCGAGAATTTGCTTAGTCGACATGCTCGCCTCCTTTCTTTGGTTGGGCCTCGCTATACTGTTGCCTGCTCAGATGCTTTTGGCTCTCGCTTGCTTCGCCAACGCTATCGGAATCAGGCCAAAAGCGCCACCGTTTCCTCTCTACCACAGAGTTTCCTAACCATTCTTTCGACCCGTGGGATGCGAAGCTCAGCCGCCCAGCCGGCCAGACCAGTGTGGGCGACATCTCGACCGGCTGTGCTTCCCTCAATCAACGCAGGAACAAAACAGGAACTTTATATCGAACCCATCCTGGGGATTCAACGGGGTGCTTGCGGCCCCTGCGGGAGCTGATCGCGCGGCCGATGTCCTAGTTGTGGGCCGTCGAGGCTTCCAGAGATGACCTTGAGGGGAAAGCATTCCCCGGCGGCCGAGCCTTTGTCTCGGTCGACCCCTTCTGCGGGGAGACCCCGCAACGCCCCCTGAGAGTGAGAGTGCGGACCGGTTTTCCGTGACGGGTTGAGAGCTGGGAGAGAGCTTCCGGTGCCCGTCGTGGAGATTGGTCCCATGAACATACAGGTCCTCGATGCGCGCAGTGATGCGCGTGGCGGTTACAAGGTCGATGTCAGCCGTGGCGAGCAGATCGGCCGCGTCTCGTCCGAATGGTTCTCCCGGCCAGCGGATGAGCGCTATCTATCTCTGTCCGAGCTGGCGCATTCCGTTCGCGACCGGGCCGACCGCAGCCGGACGCGTGTCGTGGAAAGCGCACTCATCCATGTGGAGGCGAACCGCCGCGACCCGGAACGCCTGGCGTTGATCCTTCCCGGCACGGATACGCCTATCGCCCCGACCCATTGGAGCTTCGGCCAACTGGCCGGCCTGGTCGGCGCGCCGGCCGCCTATCTGCGCCAACTCCCGGCGCCGCTCGCCGCCATCAACCTGCAATATGGCCTGACGTCCAATCGGGCCGAGCAGATCAAGACGCTCGAAACCGATAACGGCCGTGTCGAACTGCGCGCCGTCACCGGCCCGGACTATGGCCGCATCTTCGACCACGAGCTGGTCGAGGCGGTGCAGCGCATCGCCGGCAACGGCACGGGCGACACACGCTGGAAGGTGCCAGGCGTGCTGGACTGGTCGACCGGCATCTACAATCCGCGCGTCGACATCACCAAAGACACCACGACGCTCTATGCCTCCGATCGGGATGTCTTCCTGTTCCTCGTCGACGACCTGAACCCGATCGAGGCCGGACGGCTGGCGGACGGCTCGCCGGATCTCTATTTCCGCGGCTTCTACTGCTGGAACTCCGAGGTGGGCGCCAAGACGCTCGGCATGGCGAGCTTCTATCTGCGGGCGGTCTGCCAGAATCGCAATTTATGGGGCGTGGAGGATTTCGAGGAAATCACCATCCGCCACTCCAAATATGCCGCCAACCGCTTCGCCCATGAGGCGGCGCCGGCGCTGGCGAACTTCGCCAACTCCTCAGCCCTGCCTTTCGTAAACGGCATAAAGGCAGCCCGCGAGAGAATCGTGGCACGCACCGATGAGGACCGTACCGACTTCCTGCGCCGCCGCGGCTTTTCGAAGGCCGAGACCAGCAAGATCATCGACACCGTGCTGGCCGAGGAAGGCCGGCCGCCCGAGTCGATCTTCGATTTCGTGCAGGGCATCACCGCCGTTGCCCGCGACAAGGCGCATCAGGACGCCCGTCTCGACATGGAGGCCAAGGCTAAGAAGCTGCTCGATCGGGCGGCCTGATCTCCGCAAGGCCGGGGATGCGGTTTGCGTGTCTCCGGCTCTGCGCTTCCGTGCCTTTCTGGTTTCCCGGTCCGTGGCGCTGCCCCCTTTAGAGGAAGAGGGCGGCGCTTCGCTTCGTGACGGGTTTAGGGCTGAGAGAGAGTCTCTCGGCGCCCGTCGCGGAGTAATCCCCGATGGCTACTGCAGTTCAGAAGATCATCCTGTCGTCCTCACGCGACATCCCCTTCAACAAGCTGGTGCTCAGCCAGTCCAACGTCCGGCGTGTGAAGGCCGGCATCTCGATCGAGGACCTGGCGGCCTCGATCGCGCGTCGCGGCCTGATCCAGAGCCTCAGCGTCGTGCCCGTGGTCGACGCCGAAGGTCAGGAGACCGGCATGTTCGAGGTCCCGGCCGGCGGCCGCCGCTTCCGTGCGCTGGAGCTGCTGGTCAAGCAGAAGCGCCTCGCCAAGATCGCCCCCGTGCCGTGCGTCGTGCGCAAGCGCGACGACGAGGTCCTGTCCGAGGAAGTGTCGCTGGTCGAGAATATCGATCGCGCGCCGCTTCATCCGCTGGACCAGTTCCGCGCCTTCCAGGATATGCGGGTGAAGGGCAAGACCGAGGAGGAGATCGCCGCAGCGCTCTTCGTCCCGGTCCAGGTGGTCAAGCAGCGCCTGCGCCTCGCGGCCGCATCGCCCGTCCTGCTCGACGTCTATGCCGAGGACGGCATGACGCTCGACCAGCTCATGGCCTTCACCGTCACCGACGACCATGCCCGCCAGGAGCAGGTCTGGGAGGCGATCAAGGACGCTTGGTCGAAGGAGCCCTATCAAATCCGTCGCATGCTCACCGAGACGACGGTGCGCGCTTCGGACAAGCGCGCCGTCTTCGTCGGTGTCGAAGCCTATGAGCTGGCCGGTGGCATCGTCATGCGCGACCTGTTCCAGTCCGACGATGGCGGCTGGCTGCAGGATGCGGCGCTGCTCGATCGGCTGGTCGCAGAGAAGCTGAAGGCGACGGCAGAGACCATCGCCGCCGAGGCCTGGAAGTGGATCGAGGTCGCGGTCAGCTTCCCCTACGACGCAACGCGCGGCCTGCGCGAGCTGCAGGGCGAACCGCTCGACCTGACGGCGGATGAACAGGCGACGATCGCGGCGCTCAACTCCGAGTACCAGAAGCTCGAGGCCGAATATGAGGACGCCGATGAGTTGCCCGACGAGGTCGACCAGCGGCTCGGCGAGATCGAGACGGCGCTGTCGGCCTTCGACACCCGTCCCGTGCGATTCGAGGCCGCCGACATCGCCCGCGCCGGTGTGTTCATCAGCATCGCTCATGACGGCACCGTCGCCATCGATCGCGGCTATGTCCGGGCCGAGGACGAGGCTCCCGACCCCGGCGCCGAGGCCGATGGGGGCGAAACCGAAGGTCGGTCGGATGAGCCCGGTGCGCCGGCCGTGCAGCGCGCCGTCATCACGATCGGCGGCCAGCCCGTCGAGGCGGAGGACGACGAGGACGACGCGATCAAGCCGCTCCCCGAGCGCCTGGTCATCGAGCTGACGGCCTATCGCACCCTCGCGCTGCGCAACGCCGTCGCGGAGAACCCGCACGTCGCCATGACCGCACTGCTCCACAAGCTGGTGTCGGACACCTTCATGACCCGCATGTACACGGGCGCCATGGAGGCCGGGGTGAAGCACGTCTTCTTCCCGGCGCAGGACGATGGGCTGAAGGACTGCCCGTCCGCCCGCGCGGTGCAGGACCGTCACGCCGCCTGGGCCGGCGACATCCCGAAGGACGACGATGCCCTATGGGACTGGCTCGCGGGCTTGGACGACGCCAGCCGGATGGCGCTGCTGGCGCATTGCGTCAGCTACGGCGTCAACGCGCTCTATGAGCGGCCGAACCCGCACAGCGCCGGCGGCGTGTCGCAGCACACGCTCGGCATGCGGCTCGCCCAGGCCGACCGCCTGACCAAGGCGACTGGGCTCGATCTGGTGGAGGCCGGCTGGCGCCCGACCTTCGGCAATTACCTCAACCGTGTCACCAAGCCCCGCATCCTGCAGGCGGTTCGCGAGGGCGTCGGAGAGCAGGCCGCGCAGCTCATCGACCACCTGAAGAAGGGCGACATGGCCAAGGAGGCCGAGCGGCTGCTCGCCGAGACCGGCTGGCTGCCCGAGCCGCTGCGCCTGATCGACGATGCCGAGGTGTCCACGCCGGAGGTCGAGGCTGGCGGCGAGGACGACGATGCGGCGCTGCCCGCGTTCCTCGCCGGCGACGACGAGGTTGTCACGGCGGAGGCCACCGACGACGAAGCGCACCTTGTCGCAGCCGAATGACGAGCACCCGGAGCGGCTTCGGCCGCTCCGGTCCTTTCCCCGATTGAAGGAGCATCGCCATGTCGCGATCCAACCCGTCGCCACGCCGCGTCGTCTTCCAGTACCTCGTTCCCGTACATGTCGAGGTCGAGGACGGCATCGTCGGCCGCGTGACGATCATCGACGAAACCCCGGTGCGCGCCCCCGTCGTCGTCGAAGGCGATCCCGCCTATCTCGCCGACGCCATCCGCGCCGCCGACGACGGCCAGGCCTGGCCATCCTGGCAGTTCGGCTACTAGCCGCGCCACCCCGAACCCACTCCGAGCCCGGCCCGAGCGCCGGGCTCTTTTCGTTTCCGGAGCCCGCCATGACCGATTTCTCCACCCGCTATTCCTGCCTGCTCGATGTCGGCACCTCCGCCAACGTCGCCCGGGCCTTCGACATCTACGCCGCCTTGATGGCCGAGAACGACCGCGAAGACCCGCCGGCCGAGCCGTTTCATCTATCTGTGACACCCGATCACGGTGCGTCGCGGCTCTGGCTGCGCGATCCCGGCACCGCAGATCCGCAGCTTGCGATCACCTTCGTGACGCGCTGCGCCGAGGCCCTCGCGCTGACCGGCCGTTGGGGATTTCAATGGGCCGGCATCGCCTCCGATCCCGTGGTCGATGGTTTCTCGGGCGGCACCCATGTGCTCGATCTTGCCACCGGCGAGACGATCGCATGGACGAGCACCGGCCGCTGGCTCGCCGACCGGCTTGCCAGGGGAGGCGCGCGATGAGCATCCCCGACCATGCCCGCGCCAACTTCCAGACGCTCCTGCGCGCCGCGAACAGTGGCGACCTGGCGCTGATGGAATGCACCGACGTAGCAACCGGCGAACCGCGCTACGTGATCTGCGCCGTCGGCCGCGATGACGGCGAGTTCGTCTTCACACCGTTCGGCCATCTCGCCGATGGCAATCCCTTCGAAATCTACAGCCCGCCGGACGCGTCGACATAGGCGAGCGCGCGCCCAATGTCCTCGCTCGCCGCTACCAGACCGCAACTTCCCACTGCCCGTTGACGCGGGCAAATCCGATTGGCCGGTTTTGCGGGCTCGCGTTCGGCCTGGTCGGATCGAGCACGATCTGCGTCATGCAGGTCACGCCCGGACCGACCCCACCCGGCGAGCAATCGCCGAGCTTCAGCGTCGCGTTCGCCAGCGACGTGCCCGTGAACAGGCGATGGCGCCGCACGGCCGCGGTCGCTTCGCCCTCGCTCGGCTCTGCGACGCCGGCGGCGACGGCCGGAGATGCAGTGACCGGCGAGATCACCGGCCTGAGCACGAAACCCGCACCGAAGCCGACAGCCAGACAGGCCGCGCCGAGAATGCCAATCGCACTGCCCTTCATCTCGCCTCCGATGCTCACTCAGCCGGCGCGGCACGCGCGAATGGTGCGAGGCACAGCGGCTTGTTTTCCTACGAGAACTTAGCGTCCCATCCGCACCGCCGGAAGCCGGTGCGACAGGCCGGGTTCCGGCCGCGCCAGAGTGAGAGGGTGGCCGGGACGGGTTTGAGCCCGTCCGGTCGAGAGAGAGCGCCGGGCCGGCTCGCTCCTGTTCCGCTCTCCGAGGTTCCTCTCATGCTTCATGATCCGCTTCCAGCCGCTCACGCGGCTTCGCTCCCGCTTGTCCCCCACACGCCGCCGGCCGCCTCTATCCTCGCCGCCGCCGAACGCATCCTCTCCCACCTCGAACAGGGCCGCACCGTTGATGCCGCCATGCTGCGCAGCGCCATGGAGGATGCCTTCGGCGCGTCCGACGCAGCCGGCGCGTGGGACTGGAAAGCCGCCTATGACGCCTGCGAGGTCGCGACCGTCCTGTTCCTACGCAAATACGGAAAGCCGCTTTTCCGTAAAGCCGCATCGCCGGCTTCACGACTCTCCGCGCTTGTGAAGATCGTCGGACTGTTACCGACGCACACGCGCCGATCCGAGGAGGCGCAGGCCTTCCAGCAATTCTCGACGCCGATCCCGCTCGGCCTTGCCGCGCTGACGGCGGCAACATTGGCCCCGGCAGATCGCGTGCTGGACCCGTCCGCCGGGACCGGACTGCTCGCCGTCCTCGCCGAGACCGCAGGCGCATCGCTCATCCTCAACGAGCTGGCCGAGACCCGCGCCGATCTTCTCACCTCTCTCTTTCCGGCCATGCCCGTCACGCGCTTCGACGCCGCCCAGATCGACGACCATCTCGATCCGGCCGCTGTGCCGAGCGTCGTCATCATGAACCCGCCATTCTCGGTGATGGCGAACGTCACCGGGCGGGTCGCGGACGCCGCCTATCGGCACATCGCCTCGGCGCTGGCCCGGCTGGCCGACGGCGGACGCCTCGTCGCCATCACGGGCGCGAACTTCTCGCCCGAGCTTCCGGCCTGGCGGGACGCCTTCGTGCGCCTGCAGGGACGCGGCCGCGTCGTGTTCACCGCCGCGATCGCCGGCTCGGTCTATGCCAAGCACGGCACGACCATCGAGACCCGCCTGACCGTCATCGACAAAGCGCCGGCCGAGGACCCCGAGCATTTCCCGGATTCGGCCGGGATCGCACCCGATGTCGCGACCTTGCTCGGCTGGATCGACGCGCAGCTTCCGGCACGCCTGCCGGTCTCGATCATGCGTCCCGCCGCGACACCGGCCGCAACGCCGCGCACGGTGCGAGGCTATCTCGCCCGCGCGGCGACGGCCCAGCCCGCCCGCCGTATCGCCCAGCTCGAAGGCGTGCCGCTCGACTATGAGACCATCGACTGGACGCCGCCGGAGACCGGCCGCCTGTCGGAGTCGATCTATGAGGCCTATGCGCTCCAGTCGATCCGCATCGCCGGCGCACAGCCGCATCCGACCAAGCTGGTGCAGTCCGCCGCCATGGCCTCGGTCGCGCCGCCAAAGCCGAGCTACCGACCGACGCTGCCGGCGCCGATCGTCGCCGACGGCATCCTATCCGACGCCCAGCTCGAGACGATCATCTATGCCGGCGAGACGCATGGCGAATATCTCGCCGGGGCCTGGACCGTGGACGAGACCGGCGATCTCGTCACCGCCGCGCCGGACGATGCCCCGAACGCGGTCCGCTTCCGCCGTGGCTTCATGCTCGGCGATGGGACCGGCGCCGGCAAGGGCCGCCAGTCTGCCGGCATCATCCTCGATAACTGGCTCCAGGACCGCCGCAAGGCAGTCTGGATCTCCAAGTCCGACAAGCTGCTCGAAGACGCCCAGCGCGACTGGTCGGCGCTCGGCATGGAACGCTTGCTGGTCACGCCGCTGTCGCGCTTCCCTCAGGGTACGTCGATCCGGCTGCCCGAAGGCGTCCTATTCACCACCTATGCCACGCTACGGTCCGACGACCGCGGCGAGAAGCTTTCACGGGTCAAGCAGATCGTCGAATGGTTGGGCTCCGATTTCGACGGAGTGATCATTTTCGACGAGTCCCACGCGATGCAGAACGCCGGGGGCGGCAAGGGAGAACGGGGCGATGTCGCCCCGTCGCAGCAAGGCCGTGCGGGGCTCCGGCTCCAGCACGCGCTGCCGAACGCCCGCGTGGTCTATGTCTCGGCGACCGGCGCGACCACCGTCCACAATCTCGCCTATGCCCAACGGCTCGGCCTGTGGGGCGGCGACGATTTCCCCTTCGCCAACCGCGCGGAATTCGTGGAAGCCGTCGAGAATGGCGGCGTCGCGGCGATGGAGGTGCTGGCCCGCGACCTTCGGGCGCTCGGCCTCTATACGTCCCGTTCGCTCTCTTATGACGGCGTCGAATATGAGCTGGTCGAGCACCAGCTCACACCCGAACAGACCCGCATCTACGATGCCTATGCCGGCGCCTTCGCCATCATCCATAATCATCTCGACGCGGCGATGCGCGCCGCCAATATCACCGGCGATACCGGCACGCTGAACCGGCAAGCGAAATCCGCCGCGCGCTCAGCCTTCGAGAGCGCCAAGCAGCGTTTCTTCGGTCATCTGCTGACCAGTATGAAGACGCCGACGCTGGTCCGCTCGATCGAGCAGGACCTGGCGGCCGGCCATTCCGCCGTCATTCAGATCGTCTCGACCGGCGAAGCCCTGATGGAGCGGCGGCTGGCCGAGATCCCCACCGAGGAGTGGAATGACGTCCGCGTCGACATCACGCCGCGCGAATACGTCCTCGACTACCTCGCCCATTCCTTCCCGGTACAGCTCTACGAGCCGTTTTCCGACAGCGAGGGCAACCTGTCGTCGCGGCCGGTCTACCGGGACGGCCAGCCGGTCGAGAGCCGGGATGCCGTCGCTCGCCGCGATGAGCTGATCGAGCGCCTCGCATCCTTGGAGCCCGTGCCCGGAGCCCTCGACCAGATCGTCCAGCGGTTCGGCACGGACGTGGTCGCCGAGGTGACCGGCCGCTCGCGGCGCGTGGTTCGCAAAGGCGACCGCCTTACGGTCGAGAACCGGGCGGGATCGGCCAACCTCTCCGAGGCGGCCGCGTTCATGGACGACGACAAGCGCGTCCTCGTCTTCTCCGATGCCGGCGGGACGGGTCGCAGCTACCACGCTGACCTTGCCGCCCGGAACCAGCGCCTGCGCATCCACTATCTCCTGGAGCCCGGCTGGAAGGCTGACGCGGCGATCCAGGGGCTCGGCCGCACCAACCGTACAAACCAGGCGCAGCCGCCGCTCTTCCGGCCGATCGCGACTGACGTGAAGGCCGAGAAGCGTTTCCTTTCGACCATCGCGCGCCGGCTCGACACGCTCGGCGCCATCACGCGCGGCCAGCGCCAGACCGGCGGTCAGGGTCTGTTCCGGTCCGAGGACAATCTCGAATCCCACTATGCGCGCGACGCGCTGCGCCAGCTCTACCTGCTGCTCGTGCGCGGCAAGGTCGAGGGCTGCTCGCTCGATCGCTTCGAGTCCGCCACCGGCCTGAAGCTGATGGACGACAACGGCATCAAGGATGAGTTGCCGCCGATCACGACCTTCCTCAACCGGCTGCTGGCGCTGACCATCGAGTTGCAGGGTATCCTCTTCACCGCGTTCGAGCAGCTTCTGACGGCGAAGATCGAGGGCGCGATCCGCAGCGGTCACTATGACGTCGGGCTGGAGACGTTGCAGGCCGAGAGCTTCGTGGTCACCGACAGCCAGGTCATCCACGTCCATCCCGGCACCGGCGCCGAGACGCGGCTGCTCACCATCACACGCCGGGAGCGCAATCGCCCGATCTCACTCGCCGATGCACTGGGCCATCTCGCCGATCCTCGCGCGCGCCCGCTGGTGAACGGTCGCTCGGGGCGCTCCGCCGTGCAGATGCCGGCGCCGTCGATGATGCTCGACGATGGCGAGATCGAACGCCGCGTCTGCCTGATCCGGCCGATGGAGCAGCATTATGCGCCGCTGCGCATGATGGACGAAAGCCATTGGGAGGAAGCTGATCGCGCTCGCTTCGCCGCGGCATGGCAAGCGGAGCTTGCCGACATCCCGGAGTTCTCCGACAGCACGATCCACATCGTCGCTGGCCTGCTGCTGCCGATCTGGAAGCGCCTGCCGGACGAGTCGACGCGGGTGTATCGGCTCCAGACCGACGCGGGCGAGCGCATCATCGGCCGCCGGGTCTCGCCGGCCTGGGCCGCCAACGCCGCCTCGCAGGGGGCGAGCACGCTGACGCCGGAACATGCCTTCGCCGCGCTGATGGAGGGCAGTACGGTCCTCGATCTCGCCGAGGGCCTCCAGCTTCGCCGCGCCCGCGTCATGAGCGCCTATCGCCTGGAGCTGACCGGCTTCACCGAGGCGATGCGCGAGCGGCTGCGGGCCTATGGCCTGTTCAGCGAGATCATCTCGTGGAAGCTCCGCTTCTTCGTACCGGCCGACGCCAGCGGCGTGAGCATCCTCACCAAGCTACTCGACACCTATCCGGTGGCGCGCATCTCCGAACGGGAGGCCGCGTGATGTCGCGTCGCGATGCTTCCGATCTCGCGCAGCGTCTCGGCCGGCAGGCCGAGGCGGTGTGTCGCCATTACCTCTCCAGCGGGCGGCGCGAGGGCCGCTACTGGCTGGTCGGCGACGTGCGCAACACGCCCGGTCGCTCGATGTATGTGCGGCTCAAGGACTCTCCGAAAGGTCCGGCCGGCAAATGGACCGACGCCGCGACCGGCGAGCATGGCGATCTTCTCGACGTGATCCGGGAGAGCTGCGGCCTCATCGACTTCAAGGACGTCGCCGACGAGGCACGGACCTTCCTCAGCATGCCCGCATCCACGCCGATGCCGGCGAACCCACGTCAGGCGCCAGCGCCGCACGGATCGCCCGAGGCAGCCCGCCGCCTGATCGGCATGTCGCAGCCGATCACCGGCACGCTCGTACAATCGTACTTACGCGAACGCGGCATTACGGATTTACGCGGAACCGGAAACCTGCGCTTCCACCCGCGCTGCTATTATCGGCCCGACGAGCATTCTCCGACCGAGACCTGGCCGGCGATGATCGCAGCCGTCACCGACCTCCGCGACAGGATCACCGGAGCGCATCGGACCTGGCTCGACCCGCGACGCCGCGACAAGGCGCCACTCGACACGCCGAGGCGGGCGATGGGCGATCTTCTCGGCAACGCGGTGCGCTTCGGCACGGGCGGCGAAGTCATGGCGGCCGGCGAAGGCATCGAGACCGTACTGTCGGTCAGGCAGGTCTTGCCCGACATGCCGATGCTGGCGGCGCTCTCCGCAGCCCATCTCGCCGCCATCCTGTTCCCGGACACGCTGCGGCGGCTCTACGTCCTGCGCGACGACGATCCGGCCGGTGACGGTGCGCGCGACAGCCTGGTCGAACGGGCGAACGCGGCCGGCATCGAGGCGATCGTCATCTCGCCCCAGCTCGGCGACTTCAACGAGGATCTCCGCACCCTCGGCATCGACGCGCTCAGAAGCCAGACCCGGATGCAGATCGGGCCGCAGGACGTGGTGCGTTTCATGGCGCTAGTGGCATAGCCGGCAGGCAGGAAGGCGGCGGCGGTGCCGTCAGGCCCGTCCGGATGCCCCATACCGTCTGAGAGGACCGCGCCTCGGCCTTCGAGAGGGCGATCGGCCCACAGTCGGGCCGGCCCGGCAATGGCGGCGGCCGACTATTTTCCGGCGGCGCGTGCCGCGCCTTTCCATCGCGAGGCAAAATAGCCGGCCTTCGCCATCCTCCGCTGACGCTCCTGCCCTTCGCTGCGCTCCGGGTGCAGAGCCGTCCCGCCGATGGGCTTCGTCGCCATGAAGGCCGCGACGGTCGCGGTCCTACCGACGGAGCATCCCATGGACGACCACGACGACTTCGAACCCCACCACGAATCCTCACCCACCGACCACGTCCTCAACGAATTGCAGCTCCACGGCTACCGGCCCTTCGCCGACGAACCGGACCAGCGGCTTCTTCCGGACGGAAACGCAGTCGCGGGCGCCGTCGCCGACATCTTCGACGCGCTGATCGTCACGCTGGAGGACACACGCCTCGAACCCGACCTCGACGATCTCCTCTGGTCGACCGTCAACGTCTTCCATCGCGCCACCGAACGGATCGCACGCGAGCTCGACGATAACGAGCAGGCCCAGAAGCGCTCGCAGCGGGAACAGGACGGCAGCGAGGTGAAATCGGTCGAACTCGAGCGCCAGATCGCCGAGGGCATGACTCTCATCGAGCGCCAAGCCGCCTTCGAGCTCATGCGCGACCAGGCCGCCGAGCACTACGAGCGCCACGTCGGCAAGCCCTGGCTCCCGCGCAGCGGATCGAAGGTCAACCATCGCAATCTCACCTCGGCAATGATCGACAGCCGCGATTTCCTTATGGCGAAGAAGCGTGCCGAACAGGAAGTCCTTCTTCCTCCCGGCCCGAAGATCGTCGTCACCGGCGGGCTCGACTTCAACGATCACCCGCTGATCTGGGCCAAGCTCGACCAGGTGCACGAGAAGCACCCCGACATGGTCCTCGTTCACGGCAAGTCGCCGAAGGGCGCGGAGAAGATCGCCTCGCTCTGGGCGAAGAACCGCAACGTGCCGCAGATCGGCTTCGCGCCCGACTGGACGAAGCACGGCCGCGCAGCGCCCTTCAAGCGCAACGACGAGATGCTGGAGATCGTGCCGAAGGGCGTGATGCACTTCCCGGGCACGGGCATCAACGACAACCTCGCCGACAAGGCCAAGAAGCTCGGCATCCCGGTCTGGAAGTTCGGCGGCGCGTGAGCGCCGTCAGACTTCGCAATACTTGCCGATCGCGAGTATTATTGCGCGCCGGAATATCAGAAAGGAGACGCCGCTGAATCTCGACCTGGACCTTCCGCCGCGCTCAGAACCACTCATCATTCCCTGGCCATCGCCGGGAATGCCCGGTGGATTCCTTCAATTCAACGATCCCGAGACTTGGCGGAAATTCATCGTCAGCCTCGGCATCGACGAGCGCATCCCGGACGTCGTGCGCGCGAAGTTCGCACGAGCGCAGACGCTCTACCTCCTGGGCTGGGTCGACCTCGACGTGCTGAAAGCCGGCGAGCTTGCGGCGCTGATCGCCCTCGAACTCGCCACGATGGACCGATATGGCGACAAGATTCCGAAGAAGAGCCGCCCCTTCGCGGCGTTGCTGAAGCATATGGTCGACGTCGACGGCCTGACCGACGCGCACATCCCGATGACCGTCCGCACCGGCGGCACCGCGATCGGCTTCGTCACCGGCGACGCGAAGCCCAGCCTCAGCCAGCGGCGCAACGGCATGGCGCATGGCGATCCCTTCGACGGACTGCCGGTCGGCGGGCTGCTCGAGCTGGTTCGCGACCTTATCAACTATGCCTACCGGGACTTCATCGCCAACGCACCGGCATGGCGAATGCAGGTGCTTCCCGACTGACGGGACAGGACCGGCTCGCGGCGCCGAGCACCACACCCGCTTCTCTGCGCTGATCCTTGGTCAGACTGGCCGCTTGGTGCCATCAACCCGTAAAGGGTCGGCTATGCGAGCATGCCGCCGCTGCGGCTGCGCCTGCGCGGTGATTGCAGCGACCAGTCCGACACTTCGGGCGCCTGTCAGCGGGGGATGGTCCTCCGCTCGAAACAGGAGCCGGGTCGATGTCCCTCAAGCAAGCACATGCCTTCGCCTTCAGCCTCGCCACCTCGCTGATGGCCGCCATCGTCATCTTCCAGGCCGGCGACGGCACGCATTCCGTGATGCCCGCCAGCGAGTACGACGGCGACACCGCCGCGATTGTCCATGAGATCGATCCTTTCGCCTGACCGGGGCAACCCGGTCCGCCGAAGCGGAAATCCGCCGCGATTTCCGCTCCCGGCGCAGTCGACCTTCAGCTATAGTGCGGTCGCGCCGTGGTGGTGGTGGCAGGCGCAACCGTCAGACCTTTTGGCACGGAGGCCACCACTATGATCATCCTCGCTATACTCGCATCCCTCGCAGCAATAGGCCTGCTTTGCTGGCTGTTGTTCACGCTGGCCGTCTTCGCGCTGCCGGCCTTCGTCGGCTTCGCCGCAGGAGCCTGGGCCCACGGCACCGGCGCCGGCATTCCCGGCGCGATCCTGGTCGGCCTCGTCGCCGCGGCCGTCACCTTCGCGGTCGGCCAGCTCCTCATCACCTTCGCGCGGCCGATGTGGCTGAAGCTCTGCGTCGCCGTCATCTTCGTCGCGCCCGCCGCCGTCGCGGGCTTCCACGCCACCCATGGCATCGTGAAGCACCTGATGCCGTCGGACGCTTGGCAGATCACATTCTCCGTCGTCGGGGCCATCGCTGTCGGCATCACGGCCTTCGTCCGGGTCGCGGGAATGGCCACGGCCAGCGGCCCCACCGGCCGGGACCTCGCGCGGGCCTGACGTCACGCATGTCGTCATGGTGCGGGCCAGCGCGATGATCGAAGCGGCGATCCCCGTCAGGAGAATGGGCGGTTGCGGGGCTTGGAAAGCGGATCGTCGTTCGGCCCTGAGAGCGACCCACGGCGGGCGCAGGCGAAGCGTCAGCCGTCGTAGCGAGAACCGAGATCCGTTGATGCGGGGACGTCCGCCGGAGGCAGGCCGGGTCAGGATGCCGTGATCGGCCCAGACAAAGGACGACAGCTCGCCGGTGAGGTTCGTGGCGATGTCATCTTGGCGGCAGCGGCGGGCCGCCATCTCTTCCTTTCTGTCCGTCACGCGACCGCTCCAAACGGCCTCTCCAATGGCCTGATCTGGCCGAAGGCCGGCTTCGCCTCGATCGCCTATGACGCAACAGCCGCGTCAAACTTTCTTCCCCTGCCGGCTGCGCCGTCATTCCTCGCGAGACAAGAAAGCCCTCCTTAGCTGTCAGGCCCCTTCGGGGTGCGCCGTCGATCGCCTCCGGCCAACCGATCGCCATCGAGGCCGCAATGGTGCGGCTCGGGAACGGAAAACGGAGACTTACAATGGCGACCATCGGCACCTTCAAGAAGAGCGGCTCGAACGAGTTCACCGGCGACATCGTCACCCTCAGCGTCCAGGCCAAGAACGTACGCATCGTCCCCGACCAGCGCGCCACCGGCGAGAACGCTCCCAGCCACCGGGTCCTGGTCGGCCGCGCCGAGATCGGCGCCGCCTGGTCCAAGCGCTCCAACGAGGGCCGCGACTATCTGGGCCTCAAGCTCGACGATCCGAGCTTCAACGCACCGATCTACGCCAACCTGTTCGACGACGAAGGCGAAGACACCTTCTCGCTGATCTGGTCCCGCCCCAACGGGCGGCGCGGCGACTGAGGCTCCGCGCAAGGCCCCGGCCGGAAGGTCGGGGCCTTCGGTTGTGACAGCCAGGCGACCGAATCAGTCGCCGCGTTTTTGGATCGCACCGAGCCCTCGCAGGCACTTCTTGCTAGAAAATCACGCCGAGAACGACTATTATAGTCGTAGTTTTGGCGTGCGCGTAGGTCCGTATGGGAGGTGATCATGCATGATCACCGCCCGACAGTTTCGGGCCGCACGCGCGTTGCTGGGTTGGACACAGGAGACGCTCGCTGACAAGGCCCGGGTCTCATTGACTGCGCTCAAGCGCCTCGAATCCACCAGTGGTCTCGAGGTCTTTGAGAGTACGCGCGATGAGGTACGAAGGGCCTTCGAACGCGCCGGCATCGTCTTCCTGAACTCCGATCAGGGCAAGGGAGTGCTACTCGTCGATGCAAAGAAGGAAACCTGACGTTCGACACCTCGCCGCGTTGGCTCAACCTCCCGCAGCCGGGCCTTGCGTCATCCTTCCGATAAAATCATCGTTAACAATTCCCTCCGGATTGGATACATCTCGCGATCGGGGGATGTTGTGACCAAAGACGACTTTCTTGATCAGCCGCCGTCCGGGGCAGCGCTCACGGCCTATGACCACGCACATCTGAAGCTCTACGTCCGGCTGCTCGACGCCGAGAGTGAGGGCGCGGATTGGCGTGAGGTCGTCGCGGTGCTGTTCAATCTCGATGCGGGCGCCGATCCGGAGCGCGCCTTGCACGTCTACACCAGCCATCTCGACCGCGCGAAATGGATGACGAAAAGCGGCTTCTGCGAGCTTCTTCAGTGTCGCCTTCATTAAGGTGATGCGCAAACCGCATCACGTCGCGCCCACTTCGTCCTTCCCCCGCCTCGTTCAACCGGGAATCGTATCTGCCGCATAACTCGCGTTGCACGAATTTGCGCAGAGGCAGAGAAGGATGTCCGAAGATGAAGATTGGCGGTCCGAGGCCGCCTATGACTACATCGATAAGTTGACCCCCGGCGATCTTGCTTGGGAGTTCTTGCGTCGTAACCCCGATTATCGGAACGCATACCGTGACTTGGTAGCCACCGGGCGCCTTACCGAAGCTATCGCTCAGGAATTCGCTGAACGATGGGGGTTGCGATTTCGTCGCCGACCCTCGCAACTCGGCGCTAATCCAGCCGATCTTCTGGACCCCGCAAACCGATCCCGCGACACTTCCGTTCACCGTCGGACCTAACCCGGCGAGACATCTCCGCCTCCGCGTTGAGGATCTTCACGCCCACGCCATCATCGAGCATGATCCTGGTCTGATCCGGCTCGTACTGCGCGGCGAACCCCACGACGTCGCCCTGATCGGCGTTGATGATGCCCGCCCTCTTGGCGCGTTCATCATGTTCGATGAACTGACACCCGACCGGCTGACCGCGGTTGAACGCCTCTGGCACGCTATGTTCGGCAAGCGCGTGCCGCCCGATCCACGCCTGACGCCACAAAGACGTCAGCGCGCCCGCCAGATGTTGCGCGCCATCGACGCGCGCGCGAGCGGCGCCATCTACCGCACCGTCGCGGAGCATCTCTTCCCCCAGCACAAGATCGATGCAGCATCCTGGGTCGGCGACCCGATCCGGGAGATCACCATCCGTCTTGCCCGCGACGGCATGAAGCTCGTTCGCGGCGGCTATCGGACATTGCTGCGTCGCCCACGCCGGGATCGCTGATACCCGCTCGCGTGTCGATTTTAGCATCTTACTTCGACATCGTCCGGGGCGCCGTCTTCGCGCCACCGTGCTCGCAACCCGCCGCTTATTCGCAGCGGCCACCCGCGAGACCACGGAGGTTCGATCATGGCCGAAAAAGCCGCCAATCTACCGCCACGATACCTGAGAACGCAGGAGGCAGCCCGCTTCCTCGGGCTTTCCGAGCGCACCCTCGAAAAGCATCGCACCTACGGGACCGGCCCGACCTACCGCAAACTCGGCGGCCGCGTCGTCTATTCCGTTGACGACCTTCAAGCCTGGGCTGATCGCGGTCTCGTCACCTCGACCTCCGATCCGCGCGGCGGCACCGTTCTTCCGGCCAAGCGCCAGGCCGTCTCCCCTGCGGTCGCCGAACGTTTCCCGCGCTGAGTCCGGGCATGTCGGCGCGCCATCACAGCAGCGAACGCGAGCAGCTCGATCTCTTCCGGGCGCTGCCCGGCGATCTCGCGCTGCGCGATGCGCAGGACCTGATGGCGTACCCGTTCTTCGCGCTCGGCAAGTCCAAGCGGGTGGCGCCTATCGACTTCAAAACCGGCTCCATCGTCATCCGTGTCGAAGCCGTCCCCGAGCACGGCATGGCCACCATCTGGGATGCCGACGTGCTGATCTGGGCGGCCTCCCAGATCGTCGAGGCACGAGACCACGGATTGCGCCCATCGCGTCTGATGGCGACCACGCCCTACGAGATTCTTCAGTTCATCGGCCGCGGCGTCAGCCTGCGGGACTATGAGCGGCTGAAGGCCGCGCTCGACCGACTTCAGTCGACCACCATCGCGACGTCGATCCGCCAGCCGACGGAGCGGCGGCTGCACCGCTTCTCCTGGATCAACGAGTGGAAAGAGCGCGCCGACGGCAAAGGCCGCCCGCTCGGCCTCGAGCTGATCGTGCCGGACTGGTTCTACGCCGCCGTGCTCGACGACGCGCTCGTACTGACGATCGACCGCAATTATTTCGGCCTGACGGGCGGCCTGGAGCGCTGGCTCTATCGCCTCGTGCGCAAGCACGGCGGCAAGCAGGAATTCGGCTGGAGCTTCGATTTTCCGCATCTCCACGCCAAGTCCGGCTCGCTCTCGCCGCTCAAGCATTTCGCCTACGACCTGCGGGACATCGTCCGCCGGCAGCCTCTGCCGGGCTACCGCCTGACCATCGAGCAGGGCCTCGGCGGACCGGAAATCCTCTCCTTCGTGCCGACCGACCCGGATGCCCTCGGCATCCCGCGCCGTCGTCGCCGGAGCAACTCTCGCCCTGGGGATAAGCTGTGAATCGTCTCGTGCTATCAGGGACCGGCACTATCGTGCCATCGGGGACCGGACTCTCGTGCTATCGGGGACCGGAATCATCGATTCCTCGCGGTGAATCAGTAGCTTGCGAGCCCTCTAACTTATCTAACTTAGATTCCTACGGAATCTTTCTAACGCGACCGCGTTTTTCGGCCGCTGTGGACGAGTCCCCGATCGCCGGGAGATCGTCATGATCGTCGCGCTGCTCAACCAGAAGGGCGGCGTCGGCAAGACCACGCTCGCCCTGCACCTTGCTGGCGAATGGGCTCGCCGTGGACAGCGCGTCACGCTGATCGACGCCGATCCGCAAGGGTCTGCGCTCGACTGGTCCCAGCAACGCAGCCGGGAGGGGCTGGAGCGGTTGTTCGGTGTCGTCGGCCTGGCCCGCGACACGCTCCACCGAGAAGCGCCGGAACTGGCCCGCAACGCCGACCATGTCGTGATCGACGGCCCGCCCCGTGTCGCCGGGCTGATGCGCTCGGCGCTGCTCGCCGCCGATCTCGTGCTGATCCCGGTGCAGCCATCGCCGCTCGATGGCTGGGCCTCCGCCGAAATGCTCGCGCTGCTCGGCGAGGCGCGCATCTATCGCCCGCAGCTCGCCGCACGCTTCGTGCTGAACCGCTGCGCGGCCCGCACGGTTCTGGCCCGCGAGACCGCCGAGACGCTGGCGGATCACGACCCGCCCTTGCTCTCGACGACGATCGGCCAGCGCATCGTCTTCGCCGATGTCGTTCAGACCGGCCGGCTCGCCGCCGAGCAGGACGAGAATTGCCCTGGCGCGCGCGAGATCGCCGCGCTCGCAGCGGAAGTCGCGAGGATCGGCGCATGAGCGAACGGTCCCCGAAGCGCAGTTTTGCGGCGCGTCCGGCCGATCCCGAAGACTGGATCAAGGCGCCCGAACGCCATGCCTCCCGCAGTCAGCCCGCCGAGGACTTCTCGGCCCGGCTGACGATCGACGTCACCGCCGACATGCGCGGCCGCATCAAGATCGCCGCCTTTCAGCGCGGCCAGACCGTCGCCGACATGCTGCGTGCGCTGTTCGAGCGCGAGTTTCCACCCCCGTCAGGAGAAGGACAATGACCGGCCTTGTCGCCGTGCCAAAACGCGTCGGCCGTGCTGCCGACGAGCTGCCGCCCGAAGCGTTCACCCAGGTCGAACTCGTCTGGATCGAGAAGCACACGGAGTACTGGGTCCGCTTCGGCCGCGAGCGGCGCGAGCAGATCCTCGACCGCCGCCGTCGCATCCTCTTCTTCCCTCCCGGCAGCGTCTTCGCGCTCGTGCGCTGGGCGGCCAACGAGCACGGCACTGTCCTCTCGCGGCTCGACATCCTGCGCACGGTCGAGCGCAACGCAGCGTGCCAGACCGTTCCGACGGTCGCGCCCGGCGCAGAGGTTCTGCTGCATGTCGATGGCTGGCCGAAGGTCGAGCGCGTGCTCCAGCTCATCGACGCCATCGAGGCGCGCGGCATCGACCCGATCGACGTTTCGCCGGACCATTGGCGCCACGTCCACAACCGGATGACCGTCGGCGAAACGCCACGCGCTTATGGCCTTCGGCAGCATCGCGCATTTCTCCTGCGCCGGGAGATCGGCGCATGACCCGGCTCTCCTATGCCATCGTCACGACAGTGGCCGTGTCGCTTCTCGGCATCGCCTCCGTGGCATCGTTCGCGCCGAAGCTGATCTGGAACGCGTCCGCCAGCACGCCCGTCGGCTTCTACACGATAGAAGAACCCGGCCCGGTCGCCGTGACCGATCTGGTCGCGGTGGATGCCCCCGAGCCACTCGCCACTTTCCTGTCCGACGGCGGCTACCTGCCGCGCGGCGTGCCGCTGTTGAAGCGCGTCGCCGCGCTACCGGGACAGCGGGTCTGCCGGTCCGGGCTCGCCATCACGGTCGACGGTGTACCGATGGGTGAAGCCCTTGATCGCGATCGTCGCGGTCGCCCGCTCCCGATCTGGCAGGGCTGCCGGTTGGTCGCGAACGGCGAACTGTTCCTGATGAACTGGCAGGTCCGCGACAGCCTCGACGGCCGCTATTTCGGCCCGCTTCCGGCCACCGCCGTGATCGGCCGGGCCACCCCCCTCTACACCGACGAGGACGGCGATGGCCGCTTCGTCTGGCGCGCGCCGACGCGGTGACGGCCCGCCCATGACCCTGCCCACCGCAATCTGAAGGAGACGACCCATGCCCGTGATCGGTCAATTCATGCGCGAAAATGATGGCTTCATCGGCCACCTGACGACGCTGTCCTTGCATCAGGACATCATCATCGTCGCGGCCGAACCGTCCGATGCCGAGAACGCGCCGGACTACCGCGTCCATGTGCTTGACACCATAAGCAACGAGACCGGCGCGGAGATCGGCGCGGGCTGGAAGCGCACCGGCGAGAAGGCCGGCGAATACGTCTCGCTGCAGCTCGACGATCCGACCTTCGAACATCCGATCCGCGCCAATCTGTTCCAGTCGGCCGACGACAAGTCCGCCTGGGGCCTGCACTGGAATCGCCCGCCGAAGCGCGGCGAGCGGGACTAACGATGCCCGCCGCGCGCCGTCAGCCTGCCGTCGGAGGGAGGATCACCCTCCGACGTGCAGCCCTCCTTCTCCTTTCCGGCCTGATCCTCGCCGCGCCGGGGGCGAGCCCGGCCGGAGCACAGCAGGCGTCCGCCGAGCGGCCGTCGCGCAGTGATCCCTATGGTGCTTTTATCACCGAGGCGGCGCAGCGGTTCGGCGTCCCGGAAGCGTGGATTCGCGCCGTCATGCGCGTCGAAAGCGCCGGCGACGTGCGCGCCATCTCGTCGGCCGGGGCGATGGGCCTGATGCAGATCATGCCCGCCACATGGGCCGAACTGCGCGTTCGCCATCGACTCGGCAGCAACCCCTACGATCCTCGCGACAACATCCTGGCGGGCGCCGCGTATCTGCGCGACATGCACGATCGCTACGGATCGCCCGGTTTCCTGGCGGCCTACAACGCCGGACCGGGCCGTTACGAAGAGTATCTCGCCGGTCGCCCATTGCCGGCCGAGACGCGCGCCTATGTCACGACGCTCGCCCCAATTGTCGGCGGCGGAGAACTCGCCGGCCCAGTCGTGGTGGCGGCTGCCGATCCGCTCGCCTGGACGCGGGCGCCGCTCTTCGTCGTGCAGTCGGCCGGCAGCGGACCTGCCGCGCCAACGCAGTCCGAAGGCGCGCCCGGTAACAGCACGGCGTCTGCACCGGAGCGCGATCAAGGCCCGGCGGCTTCGCGCACCGATGGCCTTTTCGTCGCGCGCAATGTCGCCGGTGGCCCGCAATGACCGCGTTCGCACCCGTTCGCATTGTGGCGTGGTCTGGCGGGCAAATGGCGGTCCGGAGAGGAGGAGCAGTCAGCACAACCGCACGATGGCGAGATAAAAGCGCGCGAGGTGCGGCTTGGTGCGGTCGTGTTTTTTCAGGGACTTATGGCGCATTTGCGCGAGGTGCGCCTGATCGGCGCAGCCTGCGCTCTCGCGTTTTATTGAGGAATTTCCTTGGCTTTGCGCGATGTGCGGGGCCTTGGCCATGAGCGGAGAGGACGATTTCCGCATTCGCCCTGGCCGCATCCGCTCGACCCGGGCTCAAGCTGCGCGGCCCTTTATCGCGCAGGCGCTGGCAGCCGCGCAGCGAGCCGGTGGACGCGTCTCGCGCTCCGGCCAGATCAGCAAGGGCAATCGCTCGCGGTTTGGACGCGGACAGCGCGCGACCGTGCAGGCCAATCGGCTGCTCACGAGCCGATCGCGAAACACGGTCATCAAGACACGCGTCGTCCGTCATAGCGCGCGGGCTGCGCCGCTCTCCACCCACCTCAGCTATCTCCGCCGCGAGGGCGTCACCCGGGATGGGGAGAAGGCCCACCTGTTTGGTGCCGAGACCGAGGACTCCGATCCGAAGGCCTTCGCCGAGCGCACCCAGGACGATCGGCATCACTTCCGGTTCATCGTCTCACCAGAGGACGCGACCGAGATGAGCGACCTCAAGACCTATGCCCGCGAACTGATGGGGCAGATGGAGAAGGACCTGGGCACGAAGCTCGACTGGGTCGGCGTCGATCACTGGAACACCGACAACCCGCATGTCCATATCATCCTGCGGGGACGGACTGACGACGGCCAGGACCTCGTCATCTCCCGCGACTACATCAAGGAAGGCATGCGCGCCCGCGCGCAGGACCTCGTCACCCAGGAGCTGGGACCGCGCACCGATCACGAGATCCGCCGCAACCTGGGGCGTCAGGTCGAGGCGGAACGCTGGACCGATCTCGATCGCCAGATTGCCCGCGATAGCTATCGCACCGGCGTCGCCGACCTCGCCCCACATCCCGATCGGCAGCCAGACGAATTCCACGCGCTGAAGGTCGGTCGGCTGCGCAAGCTGGAGACACTCGGCCTCGCCGATCAGGTCGGTCCCGGCCAATGGGTCGTATCGGAGAATGCCGAGAAGACGCTGCGCGCGCTCGGCGAGCGTGGCGACATCATCAAGCGCATCCACCGCGGCCTGACTGAACGCGGCATCGAACGCGGCGCCGCGAGCTATGTGCTCGCCGGCGAGAGCATCGACGATCCGGTCATCGGCCGGCTGGTCGACCGCGGCCTCGATGACGAGCTGAAGGGCACGGCCTATGCCGTAGTCGACGGCACCGACGGGCGCACCCACCACATCAAGCTCGCCGATCTCGACGCCGCCGGCGACAGCGCACCGGGTTCGATCGTCGAGCTGCGCAAGTTCGACGACGCGCAGGGCCGCCGGCGTGTCGCGCTCGCCGTTCGCTCGGATCTCGATATTGAGCGGCAGGTCCATGCGACCGGCGCCACCTGGCTCGACCGGCAGGCGATCGCCCGCGAGCCGGTAGCCCTTGGCGGTGGCGGCTTCGGCGCGGAGGTGCGCCAAGCGATGGACCGACGTGCCGAGCATCTCGTTGGCCAGGGCCTCGCCGAGCGGCAGACGCGCGGCGTCAGCTTCTCGCCGGGCCTCATCGAAACCTTGCGCCAGCGCGAGGTCGAAGCGCTCGGCGAAAAGCTCGCGGCCGAAACCGGGCGTCCGTTCACCAAGGCCGGATCGGGCGAGTATGTGGCGGGCACCTACCGCCAGCGCTTCGCGCTCGCCTCGGGCCGCTTCGCCATGATCGACGACGGCCTCGGGTTCCAGCTCGTGCCCTGGTCGCCCTCCCTCGAACGGCAGCACGGTCAGCACGTCTCGGGCGTCTCGCGCGGCCCCGGCGGCGTCGACTGGAGCTTCGGCCGCAATCGCGGCCTCGGCATGTAACCCAACTAAGAAAGGAGTGCCCGCCATGTCGGCGACGAAGATCCTCTGGGGCCAGATCCTCACCGTCTTCCTGATCGTGCTGATGACGACCTGGGGCGCGACGCAATGGACGGCCTATCGTCTTGGCTTCCAGCCTCAGCTCGGCCAGCCCTGGTTCGAGCTCGTCGGATGGCCGATCTACTATCCGCCGGCCTTCTTCTGGTGGTGGTATTTCTATGACGCCTATGCCCCGCCGATCTTCGTCGAGGGCGCCTATATCGCAGCGTCCGGCGGGTTCATCTCCATCGCCGTCGCCATCGGCATGTCCGTGTGGCGGGCACGCGAAGCGAAGAATGTGGAGACCTACGGCTCAGCCCGCTGGGCGCGGCCTGAAGAGGTGAAGGCCGCCGGCCTCCTCGGTCCAGACGGCGTCGTGCTCGGCAGGCATGAGCGCGAGTATCTTCGCCACGACGGCCCGGAGCATGTGCTGTGCTTCGCGCCGACACGTTCCGGCAAGGGCGTGGGCCTGGTCGTGCCGTCGCTCCTGACCTGGCCGGGCTCGGCGATCGTTCACGACATCAAGGGCGAGAACTGGACCCTGACCGCCGGCTACCGCGCCCGGCACGGCCGCGTGCTGCTGTTCGATCCCACAAACGCGAAGTCGGCGGCCTACAATCCGCTGCTCGAGGTGCGCCGCGGCGAATGGGAAGTCCGTGACGTGCAGAACATCGCCGACATTTTGGTTGACCCGGAAGGCTCGCTCGAGAAGCGGAACCACTGGGAGAAGACGTCGCACGCGCTTCTGGTCGGCGCGATCCTGCACGTCCTCTATGCCGAGGCCGACAAGACATTGGCGGGTGTCGCGGCCTTCCTGTCCGATCCGAAGCGGCCGATCGAATCGACGCTCGCGGCGATGATGAAGACCGCCCATCTCGGCGAGGCCGGGCCTCATCCGGTGATCGCCAGCGCGGCTCGTGAACTGCTCAACAAGTCGGACAACGAGCGGTCGGGCGTGCTGTCGACCGCGATGTCCTTTCTCGGTCTGTATCGCGATCCGGTGGTCGCGGAAGTAACCCGCCGCTGCGACTGGCGCATCGCTGACGTGGTCGGCGGCAAGCGTCCGACGACGCTCTACCTCGTGGTCCCGCCATCCGACATCAATCGGACCAAGCCACTGATCCGCCTAATCTTGAATCAGGTTGGACGCCGGTTGACGGAGGACTTGCAGGCTAAGGGCAACCGGCACCGCCTGCTGCTCATGCTCGATGAGTTTCCCGCGCTCGGCCGCCTCGACTTCTTCGAGAGCGCGCTCGCTTTCATGGCCGGTTACGGCCTCAAGGCCTTCCTCATCGCGCAATCGCTGAATCAGATCGAGAAGGCCTACGGCCCTAACAACTCAATTTTGGACAATTGCCATGTCCGCGTGAGCTTCGCGACCAATGACGAGCGCACGGCCAAACGCGTTTCGGATGCCCTCGGCACCGCGACCGAGATGAAGGCGATGAAAAACTATGCTGGCCACCGGCTATCGCCCTGGCTCGGCCACTTGATGGTATCGCGCTCGGAGACCGCCCGACAGTTGCTGACGCCCGGCGAGATCATGCAGCTCCCGCCCTCCGACGAGATCGTCATGGTCGCCGGCATTCCGCCGATCCGGGCGAAGAAGGCCCGCTACTACGAGGATCGCAGATTTCAGGAACGCATCCTCACGCCGCCCACACTCACCAAGCCGGCGAGCGCAATGACCGACGACTGGAGCACGCTCGCCATACCGGCGGCTCCCAAGCTGAGCACGGTCATCGCAGTGCAGGACGGGTCCGATGACGATCCGACGGATTCCGAACGCCGGCATCAACCCGAACTGAGCCGGACCCAGGCCGTCGAGCGAAAGCCGGTGCTCGAAAATGAATTCGAGATCGATCCCCGTGACGATGTCGACGAGGATGCCGCACGCCTGAGCCGCATGACGCAGACGATGCGCCAAGTCGCCCGCCAAGCCTCGCTCGATCCGGGCGACGGTATCGAACTTTAGGATGTGTCGGTGAGCAAGCCTCCGAAAAAGCAACGCCTCTCCGTGTATCTCGACCCGGATGTCATGAAGGCGCTCGCGGCCCATGCGGCGCGGCGAGACCTGTCCCTATCGCTGGTTGCCGAGGCTGGCATTGCTTCGTTTCTCTCGCCGGACGCCGCTGAGCGGCAGGAGGCAGCCACGACGAAGCGGCTCGATCAACTCGACCGTCGCCTGGCGCGAATGGAGCGCGACCTCGGCATATCGGTCGAGACGCTAGCTGTATTCATCCGTTTCTGGCTGACGTCCAATCCGCCGTTGCCGGAGCCGGCCCAGGTCGCGGCACGCGCCAAGGCGGCCGAGCGCTACGAAGCCTTCGTGACCGCGCTCGGCCGACGACTCGCGCAGGGACCGAAGCTCAGACAGGAGATTGCGGAAGACATCCCGCCCGCGCGTGACGCGGAATAATCACTGATCCGCGCATCACAAGTATTCGGGCGTTCCGCCGTTTTCCTGTCTTTGTACGCCACAGTACGACTGCCACATCATGGTTGTTGTCAGGCCATGATTTCTGCCTCTTCTACTCATCCCCGATCCAGGGCCGCGCATCGCGGACCCGCAAGAGAACGGGGACGACGTGGCGGCACCTCACCAGAAATCGGAGGCGATCCTTCGCGGCGCGCGCATGCTGCGCACAGCCCTCGGGTCAGCGATCGCCACGTTTCTGGAAGATCCCGCGATCGTCGAGGTGATGCTCAATCCCGATGGGCGGCTCTGGGTCGACCGGCTTTCAGAGGGTCTTTCCGACACCGGTGAACGACTGTCGCCCGCCGATGGCGAGCGGATCATTCGCCTTGTCGCCCATCACGTCGGCGCCGAAGTTCATCCAGGCGCCCCGCGGGTCTCGGCCGAACTGCCCGAGACGGGGGAGCGGTTCGAGGGGCTGTTGCCTCCCGTGGTGTCCGCGCCGGCTTTCGCGATCCGCAAGCCCGCCGTCGCTGTGTTCACGCTCGGCGACTATGTGGCGTCCGGAATCATGGCGGCGGATCAGGCCGAAACGCTGCGCCAGGCCGTTGCCGATCGGCGCAACATCCTCGTCGCCGGCGGAACCTCGACCGGCAAGACGACCCTCACCAACGCGCTGCTGGCAGAGGTCTCGAAGACCTCGGATCGCGTCGTCCTGATCGAGGACACGCGCGAGCTGCAATGCGCCGCGCCCAACCTCGTCGCCATGCGGACGAAGGACGGCGTCGCCTCGCTCTCCGATCTTGTTCGCTCCTCGCTCCGCCTGCGACCCGACCGCATTCCCATCGGCGAGGTCCGCGGCTCCGAGGCGCTCGATCTTCTCAAGGCTTGGGGCACCGGCCACCCGGGAGGCGTGGGGACGATCCACGCCGGCACCGCCATCGGCGCGCTGCGCCGAATGGAACAGCTTATCCAGGAAGCCGTCGTCACGGTCCCCCGCGCGCTGATCGCCGAGACGATCGATCTGGTCGCCGTGCTCTCCGGCCGCGGCGCCTCGCGCCGGCTTGCCGAACTCGCCCGCATCGAGGGCCTCGGCCCCAACGGCGACTACCGCGTCACGCCCGCAAGCCAACCCCTCACAGGAGACCCGTCATGATCAAGCATGCTTTGCGCTTTCGCCGCCACATCGCCACGGCGGCGTCCGTCACCTTCCTCACGCTCGCACTGGCACCGGCCGCGCATGCGTCGGGCTCATCGATGCCGTGGGAAGCCCCGCTCCAGTCGATCCTGGAATCGATCGAGGGACCGGTCGCCAAGATCATCGCGGTCATGATCATCATCATCACCGGGCTGACGCTGGCCTTCGGTGACACGTCGGGTGGCGCCCGCAAGCTGATCCAGATCGTGTTCGGCCTGTCGATCGCCTTCGCCGCATCCAGCTTCTTCCTGTCGTTCTTCTCGTTCGGCGGCGGGGCGCTCGTCTGATGGCCGACGGCGCGGATCATGGCGGCGAGGTTCCGGGCTTTTCCGTGCCCGTCCACCGGGCGCTGACCGAGCACATCCTGCTCGGCGGCGCCCCACGTTCGCTCGCCATCCTCAACGGCACACTGGCGGCCGCGCTCGGTCTCGGCCTCCGCCTCTGGCTAGTGGGTCTCGCCCTTTGGGCGGTGGGGCACTTCGCGGCCGTCTGGGCAGCCAAGCGCGATCCGCAGTTCGTCGACGTCGTGCGCAAGCATCTGCGCATCCCCGGCCACCTGTCGGTCTGAGGAGCGACACCGATGATGAACCTTGCCGAATATCGTAATCGTAACACCCGGCTCGCCGACTTCCTTCCCTGGGTCGCGCTGGTCGGCGAAGGCGTCGTACTGAACAAGGACGGCAGCCTGCAACGCACTGCACGCTTTCGCGGACCTGACCTCGACAGCGCCGTACCGGCCGAGCTGGTCGCGGTCGCCGGCCGCCTCAACAATGCCTTTCGCCGCCTCGGCTCCGGCTGGGCCATCTTCGTCGAGGCACAGCGGCACGGCGCTGCGACCTATCCCGCCAGCATGTTCGCCAACAGCGCCTCGGCGCTGGTCGATGCCGAACGCAAGGCCGATTTCGAGGAAGCCGGCGCGCATTACGAGTCCAGCTACTTCCTCACCTTTCTCTATCTGCCCCCGGCCGAGGATGCGGCGCGCGCCGAAACCTGGCTCTACGAGGGCCGCGAACATACCGGCGTTGACGCACATGAGATCGTGCGCGGCTTCGCCGACCGCACCGACCGCATCCTCAACCTCATCGACGCTTTCATGCCGGAATGCGCGTGGCTCGATGATGCCGAGACGCTGACCTACCTGCATTCGACCATCTCGACGAAACGGCATCGAGTCCGTGTTCCCGAGACGCCGATGTATCTCGACGCGCTGCTGGCCGATCAGCCGCTCACAGGCGGCCTCGAGCCCCGGCTTGGCAACGCGCATCTGCGCATCCTCACCGTCGTCGGCTTCCCGACCGCGACCACGCCCGGCATTCTCGACGAGCTGAACCGGCTGGCCTTTCCCTACCGCTGGTCGACGCGCGCGGTACTGCTCGACAAGACCGACGCCACCAAGCTGCTGACCAAGATCCGGCGGCAATGGTTCGCCAAGCGCAAGTCGATCGCGGCCATCCTCAAGGAAATCATGACGAACGAGGCCTCGGCGCTCGTCGACACCGATGCGGCGAACAAGGCGGCCGACGCCGACATGGCGCTGCAGGAGCTGGGCGCCGATTATGCCGGCCAGGCCTATGTGACGGCCACGATCACGGTCTGGGACGACGATCCGCGCATCGCCGCCGAGAAGCTCCGGCTGGTCGAGAAAATCATTCAGAGCCGCGACTTCACCGCGATGGCCGAGACCATCAATGCCGTGGACGCCTGGCTAGGTTCGCTGCCCGGCCACGTCTACGCCAACGTCCGGCAGCCACCCATCAGCACATTGAATCTCGCCCACATGATCCCGCTGTCGGCGGTGTGGGCGGGACCGGAACGGGACGAGCACTTCGATGCACCCCCACTGCTTTACGGCAGAACGGAGGGCTCGACCCCGTTCCGGCTTTCCATCCACGTCGGCGATGTCGGTCATACGCTGATCGTCGGGCCGACCGGCGCCGGCAAGTCGGTGTTGCTCGCACTCATGGCGCTCCAGTTCCGGCGCTATCCGCAATCCCAAGTCTTCGCTTTCGACTTCGGCGGATCGATCCGCGCCGCGGCGCTCGCCATGCGTGGTGACTGGCATGACCTGGGCGGTGGCCTAACGGACGGCGCCGACGACAGGGTGTCGCTGCAACCGCTGGCCCGCATCGACGACGTCGCGGAGCGGGCCTGGGCCTCCGACTGGCTGATCGCGATCCTCTCCCGCGAGAGCGTAACGGTCACGCCCGAGGTCAAGGAGCATCTCTGGTCGGCCCTGACCTCGCTGGCATCGGCGCCCGTCGCGGAGCGCACGTTGACGGGCCTCTCCGTCCTGCTCCAGTCCAACGACCTGAAGCAGGCGCTCCGACCCTATTGTGTCGGCGGGCCCTATGGTCGGCTGCTCGACGCTGAGGCCGAGCATCTCGGCGAAGCCGATGTTCAGGTCTTCGAGACCGAGGGATTGATCGGCACCGGTGCTGCCGCCGCCGTGCTGGCCTATCTCTTCCACCGTATCGAGGACCGCCTCGACGGGCGGCCGACGCTGCTCATCGTCGATGAGGGCTGGCTCGCGTTGGACGACGACGGTTTCGCCGGTCAGCTCCGCGAGTGGCTGAAGACGCTCCGGAAGAAGAACGCCAGCGTTATCTTCGCCACCCAATCCCTCTCCGATATCGACGGATCGGCGATTGCGCCCGCCATCATCGAGAGCTGCCAGACCCGCATCCTGCTCCCGAACGAACGCGCGATCGAGCCGCAGATCACCGCCATCTATCGCCGCTTCGGCCTAAACGATCGCCAGATCGAGATCCTCGCGCGGGCGATGCCCAAGCGCGACTACTACTGCCAGAGCCGCAGGGGAAACAGGCTCTTCGAGCTGGGCCTGTCGGATGTGGCGCTCGCGCTTTGCGCGGCCTCGTCGAAACAGCATCAGGCACTGATCGCCGCGGTTCACGCCCGTAGCGGCACGGACGGGTTTCTCACCGAGTGGCTGGCCGAAAACCGGCTCGCCTGGGCCGCCGACCTCGTAGCCGACCTCACCAACGTCACCCCCCAACATAATCCGGAGGCACGCCCATGACCCGTTCCGTTCATTCCCGCTCGCGCGCGCTGCGCATGAGCGCCGCGCTACTCGCCGCGCCGCTCGCGCTGTCGCCGATCTTCGCCCCGCCGGCAGCCGCGCAGTGGGTCGTCTACGATCCGACCAACTACGCCCAAAACGTCCTGACGGCCGCTCGCACGCTTCAGCAGGTCAATCAGCAGATCACCCAGCTTCAGAATGAAGCCACCATGCTGATCAACCAGGCGCGCAATCTGGCGAGCCTGCCTTACTCCTCGCTGCAGCAGCTTCAGCAGTCCGTCCAGCGAACCCAGCAGCTCCTGCAACAAGCGCAGGGCATCGCCTACGATGTCCAGCGCATCGACCAGGCGTTCACGTCGACCTACGGCAACGCCTCGATGTCGGCCTCCGATCAGGCGCTCGTCGCCGGAGCGCGCGAGCGCTGGCAGAACACCGTCGGCGGTTTGCAGGACGCCATGCGCGTGCAGGCGGGCGTCGTCGGCAACATCGACACCAATCGCGGCGAGATGTCGGCACTGGTCGGCCAGAGCCAGGGCGCGACGGGCGCCTTGCAGGCGACACAGGCCGGCAATCAGCTTCTCGCCCTTCAAGCCCAGCAGCTCGCCGACCTCACCGCCGTCGTCGCCGCCAACGGGCGTGCCCAGAGCCTTTCCGAGGCCGAGCGCGCCGCCGCGGCTGAACAGGGTCGCGAACAGCGTCGCCGATTTCTGACGCCAGGCAGCGGCTATCAGCCCGGCAACGCCCGCATGTTCCCGAGCGGCAACTGAGGACGTGGTCATGGACGGCAAGATGCTCGCGCGGGTCGGGGCGGTTGTATTCGTCGCGGTCGCGGTCACCGCCACGGCGATCGAGATGACCCGGAAGGAGGAGCCGCCCGAGCTATGGCCGTCCGGCCGCGCCACTCAATCGCAGAGCGATCCGCTGCGTGACGAGTTGATCCGTTGCCAGGCGCTCGGCGAAGCCGGCCCGCGCGATTCAGCTTGCCTACGCGCCTGGGCGGAAAACCGTCACCGCTTCCTCGCGCCTGGCGCGCGGCCCGCCGAGCGGTTGCCGGACATGCCGCCCGCGCAGCGCGATGGCCTCACGCCTCAGTCCGAACGAAGCAACGCACCAGCCGCGACGCCCGCCACGCCTGAGCTCGACGAGGCGCGATAGCATCATGGGCAGCACCGGCGTCATCGACCACTTCCTCGAGGTTTTCACCCGCTATATCGACAGCGGGTTCGGCCTCCTCAGCGGCGAAGTCGCCTTCATCGCAACCACCCTCATCGTCATCGACGTGACGCTTGCGGCGCTGTTCTGGTCGTGGGGCGCCGACGACGACATCGTAGCGCGGCTGGTGAAGAAGACGCTGTTCGTCGGTGTCTTCGCCTACATCATTGGCAACTGGAACAACCTCGCCCGGATCATCTTCGAGAGCTTCGCCGGTCTAGGTCTGAAGGCAAGCGGCACGAGCTTCTCGACCGCCGACCTGATGCGCCCGGGCAAGGTCGCCCAAACCGGCTTGGATGCTGGCCGGCCGCTGCTCGACTCGATCTCCAGCCTGATGGGCTACTGGTCCTTCTTTGAGAACTTCATCCAGATCGCCTGCATGTTCCTCGCATGGGTGCTGGTGCTGCTCGCCTTCTTCATTCTCGCGATCCAGCTGTTCGTCACGCTCATCGAATTCAAACTGACCACGTTGGCCGGCTTTGTGCTCATCCCGTTCGGTCTTTTCGGGAAGTCTGCCTTCATGGCCGAGCGCGTCCTCGGCAACGTCATTTCCTCCGGCATCAAGGTCCTGGTGCTCGCCGTCATCATCGGCATCGGCTCGACGTTATTTTCCGAGTTCACGTCCGGGTTCGGGGGGCAGAACCCGTCGATCGACGAGGCTATGGCGATCGTCCTTGCAGCTTTGTCGCTGCTCGGTTTGGGAATTTTCGGCCCCGGCATCGCCAGCGGCATCGTTTCCGGCGGCCCGCAACTCAGCGCTGGCGCTGCGGTTGGTACCGGCCTAGCCGCAGGCGGAATGGTCGCACTCGGTGCTGGCGCTGTCGGTGCCGCCGCATCCGGAGGTGCAGCCCTGGCTGGCGGCGCCGCCGCTGCGGCTCGTGGCGGCGCTGCGGTCGCCGGCGGCGCTTCGACCGCTTACAGCCTTGGCTCTGCCGGTCAGTCGGGCGCGGCTGGTGTCGCTTCCGGTCTCGGTGGCGTTGCCCGCGCTGGCGGAAGTGCCGCTGTCTCTCCATTGCGTCGGGCCGCATCGCGCGCCGCCGAAAGCATGAAGTCCAGCTTCAACGCGGGCGGCAAGGCCGCCTTCGAGGCGACGGGCGGCTCCTCCACCATGGGCTCGATCGGCGGTGACGCTGCCGGTGACGGTGCCGCGTCCTCGGGTTCCGCCGGTGCCGGCGGGCCACCCGCCTGGGCGCAGCGGATGCGCCGCTCCCAACACATGACCCATGCCGTGCAAGCCACGGCCCACGCTGTCCGCTCCGGCGACGCCCACGGCGGCGGCTCCTCCGTCAACCTGTCCGAAGGCGATCGCTGATGTTCAAACGACCCTCTACCCACTACGGCAAAGCCCCCGAACCCGAGACGCCCTACCAGCGTGCCGGCCAGGTCTGGGATGAACGCATCGGCGCCCCGCGCGTGCAGGCCAAGAACTGGCGCTTGATGGCATTCGGCTCGCTGATCCTGTCGGCCGGCTTCGCCACCGCGCTCGTCGTGCAGTCGGCACGGGGAACGATAGTTCCTTGGGTGGTCCAGGTCGATCGACTCGGTCAGGCACAAGCGGTCGCTCCCGCCGAGGCGGACTACCGTCCGACCGATCCGCAGATCGCCTTCCACTTGGCGCGCTTCATCGAGCAGGTTCGCTCGATCCCGGCCGACGCGATCATCGTGCGGCAAAACTGGCTGCGCGCGTATGACTTCACGACCGATCGCGGTGCCATGGCGTTGAACGACTACGCCAGGTCCAACGACCCGTTCACACGGGTCGGCCGCCAGCAGGTCGCCGTCGACGTCTCCAGCGTCATCCGCGCTTCGCCGGACAGCTTCCGCGTCGCGTGGGTGGAGCGCCGCTACGAGAACGGCCAGCTCGCCGAGACAACCCGCTGGACTGCGATCCTGACGATCGTCGTGCAGGTCCCCCGAAACGCCGATCGGCTGAGGGCGAACCCGCTCGGCATCTACGTCAACGCCATCAACTGGTCACGGGAGCTTGGGCAATGAAGCCGTCTTTCCGTAAAGCCGGAAGCCCGGCTTTACACACATTCGTATTCCCGGCTCTCCGCAGGGCCGCAATCCCGATGGTCCTGCTGGCGACAACCGCACTCGCCGGCTGCGCTACGACCAACCCCCCGCCTGAAATATCCTACGACAACGCGGCTCCCGCGGTGCAGACCGTCGATCCACCAGCGCCCGTCACTGTGGTCGAGCTGCCGCGGCCGCTCCCGCTACCCGGCCAGTTGCAGCGCGTGCCGGAGACGCGACGCGCGCCCGAGCCGGCCAACCCGACGGCGCGCGTCAACCAGGCCAACGAGGCGGCCCGCGTCCAGCCGGTGCGTGATGGATTTATCAATTCGATGCAGGTCTATCCCTGGACGCAGGGTGCGCTCTACCAAGTCTATACGGCGGTCGGACAGATCACTGACATCGCGCTCCAGCCCGGCGAGCAGCTCGTCGGCGCAGGACCCGTCGCCGCAGGCGACACGGTACGGTGGATCATCGGCGACACCGAGAGCGGATCGGGTGCGACGCGCCAAGTCCACATCCTGGTGAAGCCGACACGGGCCGACCTGATGACCAACCTCGTCATCAACACCAACATGCGCACTTATCACATGGAGCTTCGCTCGACCGAGCGGACCTATATGGCATCGGTCTCGTGGCAGTATCCACAGGATCAGCTTATCGCATTGCGTCGGCAGAATGCCGAGGCGCAAGCCGCCCAACCCGTGGCGAGCGGCGTCGATCTCGCCAACGTCAACTTCCGCTACGCAATCGAGGGGGACCGCGCGCCGTGGAGGCCGCTCCGCGCCTTTGACGACGGCCGACAGGTCTTCATTGAGTTCCCGCGCGGCATCGGCCAGGGCGAGATGCCCCCGCTCTTCGTCGTGGGCGCCGAAGGCAACACCTCCGAATTGGTCAACTATCGCGTCCGCGGCCATCACATGATCGTCGATCGGCTCTTCGCCGCGGCCGAACTGAGGTTCGGCTCCGGCGACCGGCAACGGCGCGTTCGCATCACCCGCACCGATGGGAGGCCGACCTCGTGAGCGAGAGCCCGCCCCGGAGTGGGGATGCCCCGGACGACGATCCGCAGCCCTTGACCGGCGAACCCGCCGGTCCCGCGCCAATGCGGCTGCGGGCCGAGCCGCCGCGTGTGACGCGGCTGTCGCGTAAGGTGTTGGCAGGGCTCGGCCTGATCGCCAGCGTCGGGCTTGGCGGCGCATTGATTTACGCGCTTCAAACGCGGGACGGCGCCCGGCCGAATGAGGAGCTGTATTCCACCGAGAACCGCTCCACAGCCGATGGCCTGGCCGGGCTACCGCGAGACTATGCTGGCGTGCCGCGGCTTGGTCCGCCGCTTCCCGGAGACCTCGGCCGGCCTATCCTCAGCACACAGGATCGCGGCCAGCCAGTGCCGACCCCTGGCATCGCCACGCCCAATCCCGGCATCAGCCCGGAAGAGCAGCGGCGCCTACAGGAGATCGAGACCGCGCGGACGAGTCGCCTATTCTCCGGATCGGAAAGCCGGGGTGCGCCCGCTGCGGCGGGGGCGGCCCCGGCACTCCCGCCCGCACCGGATTTGGCGAGCCTTGGCCTCGCGCCGCCGCCAGCAACTCCCTCCGCACAGGATCGTCAGAACGCCTTTCTCAACGCGGCCACCGATCGACGAACGGTGTCTCCCGATCGCGTCGTTGCTCCGGCGTCGCCGAACATCCTTCAGGCCGGCGCAGTCATCTCGGCGGCACTCATAACCGGCATCCGATCGGACCTCCCGGGCCAGATCACCGCCCAGGTGACCGAAAACATCTACGACAGTCCCACAGGACGCATCCTGCTCGTGCCACAGGGCACGCGCGTCATCGGCCAGTACGACAACAATGTGCAGTTCGGGCAAAGCCGTGTGCTGCTTGTCTGGAACCGGCTGATCTTTCCGAATGGTCGCTCGATCGTTCTCGAGCGCCAGCCTGGTGCCGACGCCGAGGGATATGCCGGCCTGCAGGATGGGGTGGATTACCATTGGTGGGATCTCGCCAAGGCGGCAGGACTTTCGACGCTCCTCAGCGTTGGCGCCGAACTTGCCGTCGATAATGATGACCGGCTTATCCAGGCGATCCGCAATGGCGGCCAGGACACGATCAATGACGCCGGACAGCAGATCGTCCGCCGTCAGCTCAACGTGGCGCCCACTCTCACAATTCGCCCAGGCTACCCAGTCCGCGTCATCGTAACGCGTGATCTCGTGCTCGAACCCTATGGGGAATGAATATGTCTAAGCTCAAGCTAGGTCCCCTCGCGGACGATAAACCCGTAAAGGTTCAGGTCGAGCTGCCAGCCCCTCTGCATCAGGACTTGGCCGATTACGCGGACCTCCTGGGCCGCGAGCAAGGCCAGCCGGCGGTGGAACCCGCTCGGTTGATCGTCCCGATGCTACAGCGGTTCATCGCTACAGATCGCGGCTTCGCGAAGGCGCGGCGAGCGTCCACGCAGCGGAAGGCTGATTAGGCGGCGCCTACTTTCATACCGGGTAGAGCGTCGAAACACTTCAGTAGAAGGGGCAGCGCTGGATTATCGTTGTCGCTAGACGAGATCATTGCTGCGGTCGGCGCCCGGCTGGATCGAAGTGGCACCAGAGCAAGGTCTGGACGGCGAACCGCACTCGTGATGGTAACCCCAAACCCCTGTTCGACCATCGTCAGCAGGGTCTCTCGACTGACCTGTTGAATTGAAAGTTGGACGGCACTCTCGACCGCCCCGACCATCCGTCGCAGCATCGCAGCGAGTTCTCGTCCGGCCCCATCGGAGCGGGACAGAAAGATTTCTCCGCAGAGGTCATCCCAGACGAGATTAGGCCGCGATGCCAATTTGTGACCTGGGGACAGCGCGACGAACAGATCCGGTTCACATAGGCGTCGGATTTGGAGCGCAGGGTCTCTAGCCGCGCCCAGGCTGATTGCCGCGTCTAGCAACCCCCGTCTGACACCCAGTGTGTTTGCTTCTGACGTTCCTTCCTCGAGTTTGACCTCAATCGTCGGGTATCGGAGCCGGAAGCTCGCTAGAAGGTCGATGATAGGGCACGCGGGAAATGCTTCGAGCATTCCGAACCTGACGACACCGGTCGTCTGCTTCCGTGTAGTGCGGATTTCCGTCGCGGCTTCGCGAAGGAATCTCGCACCCACTACCGCCTGCTGAAGGAAGCGTTCCCCCTCGGGCGTCAAATCAGCGCCTGATCGCGTGCGGTGGAATAGCGAGCACCCAAGCTGGCGCTCAAGTATCTGAACCCGACGGCTCACGGTGGATTGCGATATCGCAAGGCGCTCGGCCGCGCGTCGAAAACTACCCGCCTCAGCGACCTGAACGGCGTACTTCAAGTATCGAAGGTCCAGCGTCAGATCGGGCATGACACTTTTCCCATGGCTGTGGCCCGCTTGCAGGAGATCGAGCCCAGAAGCCGGAGCCGTCGGAAGCGCGCCCGCTCAAGCCGCCTCGCGCATGAAAAGGTTGCATGCGTATCGATCCCAGATGTGGAATCCGAGCCGAGCCCTTTGTTGAGCATGACCATATCCGAATCCGTGAGAGATGTATGCGTCGGTCATACATTTCTCCCATCTTGATGTCTATGCGCGACGCATATATTATTTCGGAATGGAGCCTGAGGTCGCCAAATATCATTTTGGTGCTCTGGCGCTGGCGGTCGCCGAAAGCATCGCCAGCGTCTCGGCCTCGCTTTCACCCAGCGGCTCCGCGACCGCGATGATGATATTTCTGAGTTTGGAGCCTGGGCTTCCAATCAGTGTTCTAGCGACCCGGATTAGGCTGTCGCATGCTGGAACAGTGAGGCTGATCGACAGACTGGTACAGGACGATTTGGTGGAACGACGCCGGAATAATGCAGACCAACGCGCGCGACTTATCCACCTCACCGGTTCGGGGGAACGTCTGACTGGAGCTTTACTCAAAGCGCGAGAGCGCGTCATCGATGAGTGTGTCTCTGCGTTGTCGCGCGGAGATCTCGACATCCTCGGCACTCTATCCGAACGGCTGCTTTCAGCTAATGGGTTCGACAAATCCGGCTCTAGCAGCCTCTGCCAACTGCTCGGCTACGGAAAACAAGTCCATTCAGGACCCGTGGGCCAGACAGGGCGGTCCCGGCGCCGAAACGTTGCCCGTTGAGGCTGACAAGATGATTGAGCAGGTCTACAATTGGCTTCGATAGCCCTCGAATTTCTGCTTTGCGTGCTTGCCTTCTGGTTTGGGTATTCCGCCAATCAAGGTGGAACGTGCCTAGTCGTCGCTGCTCACGAAATCCAGAAGCGACGCCCGCCGAGGATGTTTGTTGGATTTCTAGCGGCGTCAGCAGCTGCGGGCCTTATCTCGATACCGCTTGTCTGGTCTGGAGCGCTGGGCGCTACTCTCACGCCGTCGACTAGCATCAACTGGCTTCTCTTAGTTGGAGCAATCGCATTTGGGCTAGGCGCACTGATCAACGACACTTGTCTTCTCGGGTCATTGGCACGCTTGGGCGATGGGGAGATAAGGCTTATAGCGCTGCCGCTTGGCTTGGCTTTCGGTATATGGGCGGCCGATCAAACAAGGTTCGGCTATGAGGCGTCATGGCCAAGCCTCACTGCTACTCCCACTCTGTTGGGCCTTGCGACGCTTGCCGGTCTTTTGTTGGTGCTTATGCTGTCGATCGTGTTCGTCTGTATAAAGCGCGTTGCGCGCAAGAGGCCGGCGTGGCCCTTCGCCGCGTCGATGATCGGCCTCGGCGTAACTGGCGGTCTATTGTACGCACTGTCACCAGCGTGGACCTTCGCTGACTTGATTCAACGCGGGCTTCCTCTCCGCATGTCACCATCAGGCGAGGTCACGCTTGTTACGGTGATCTCATCGGTCGCGGGTGCTCTCACGGCTTCCTTTCGGCAGGGCAATCTGCGTCTTCAACTGCTGACGTGACCCCCGTTTCTCATCCAGCCATAACGAGAGTCCTGGGTTGATCTGAACTGGGGTTGTCGGGGTTGGCAAGAGGCCGGTCAGCGCAGCCCCCAACCAGCGCAGCGGACCGGCCGATCTGTCCGCTGAGCGCTTCTGCATAAGCCTGTGGCGTCAACCACCCGAGCTTCGAGTGCGGACGCCGTTCGTTATAATCGCGTCGCCACGCCTCCAGCACTGCGCGGGCGTGCGGCAGGGATCGGAACAGCGTCTCGTTCAGCAACTCGTCGCGCAGGCGTCCGTTGAAGCTCTCGTTGAAGCCGTTCTGCTGGGGCTTGCCGGGCGCGATATAATGCCAGCCGACGCCGGTGTCGTCGGACCAGGCCAGGACCGCGTTCGAGGTGTATTCCGTCCCGTTGTCGCTGACGATGGTGTCGGGCCGGCCCCGCTGCCGGATGACGGCGTCCAACTCCCGCACGACCCGCGCGCCCGACAGCGAGGTGTCGGCCACCAGCGCCAGGCATTCACGCGTGCAGTTGTCGATCACCGTCAGGATGCGGAAGCGCCGTCCGTCCGTCATCTGGTCTGCGACGAAGTCCAGCGACCAGCGCTGGTTGGCCGCCAGCGGCACGTCTAGTGGTCGCCGCGTGCCCATTGCTCGCTTCCGACCGCCCCGCCGGCGCACCGTCAGTCGCTCCTCGCGATAGATCCGCTGGACCCGCTTCTTGTTGACCGCATGACCCTCGCGCCGCAGCAGGACGTGCAGGCGGCGATAGCCGAACCGGCGACGCTCCTGAGCCAGGGCCTTCAGCCGGTCGCGCAGGGCGCCGTCGTCCGGGCGCGTCGTCTGGTAGCGCACGCTCGTCCGATCCACGCCCAGCACACGGCACGCCCGCCTTTCGCTCATCTCGTAGGCGGCCTGCAGATGACCAGCCGCCTCGCGGTAGCCGGCGGGCGTCACCACTTTTTTCCCAGCAGGTCCTTCAGCGCCACGTTGTCCAGCATCGCGTCCGCCAGCATCCGCTTGAGCCGAGCATTCTCGTCCTCGAGCGCCTTCAGCCGCCGAGCCTCCGACACGTCGAGCCCGCCGAACTTGGCCTTCCATTTGTAGAAGGTCGCCGAGCTCACCCCGTGGCGTCGGCAAACCTCCGCCGTCGCCACACCGGTCTCCTGCTCCCGCAGGATCCCAATGATCTGCTCTTCCGTGAACCTTGATCGCTTCATTCTGTCCGTCCTTCGTTAGGGCGGACTCTAGCTATTCCTGGAGGAGTTTCAGGGGGTCACGTCACTGCCCACTGGCTATGGCATAATTCGATCGATCGTCGGTGGCGCTCTCATGGGTGTCGGTATAGCTCTCATACCCGGCGGGAACGACGCAATGATCTTGGCGGCTGTTCCTACGCTCTCTCCTGGCGGAATAGTCGCCTACCTTCTGATGACGCTGACCATCGTCATCGGCTTTGCCGCGCGGAACGCGCTGCCCGGCCGGCGCGCTCCCGCACTGTAGAGCCGCGAAAGCACTTCAAAATGGATGCCCGTGCGATCATTCCTGCCGTCGATACGGACGATGCCTTTCAACCGGGCAGTCGAGACAACGGGCCTGATCGCACAGCCGGCAAGTCGCAACCCCCCCGAGGGGATCGCACAGTAGAGACGACAGGATGGAGTCGGCCGCGCGCTCCAATGCGCCGCGATCCTCAACTGAAACCTTGCTGAGTAGCTCCGCCACAGCGGCGTTACGGAGGCCAAGCAACTTAGTTCTCTCTACTTGGCCGAGGGCGGTTAAAGTAACGTGAGCCACACGACGGTCAGAAGTCGATTGCGACTTCGCTACGAGTTTCTGATCCTCCAGCCTCTCGACGACGCGGACGGCGCCTGCGTGTGACAGTCGAAGGACTTGGCGGACCTGTCCGATCGACATGCCCGGCGCGTGACCGATAGCGATGAGAGCGGCAGCGGTCTCGCCACCAGCGCTGAAAGCCTCGCCGATCGCTATACGCACTCGATCCGCTACCGCTTGCGAAAGCGCGCCGAAAATGTTGATCAAGCGATCAGAGGGTTCATCCATCATCGCAACTCATTCGATATATGCGTCGCGCATACGATATCGAGTGAGTGTTGTCGAGCCGTCCCACGGGCAGGCTACAGAACTGCCAAGCCGCTAGAGCGCTACTATAGGAGTTCACAACCGTCGCCAGGTTGTCCCTGTAGGTCCATCCTCCAACGCGATACCCAAGTCTGTGAGTTCTGCGCGGATCCGGTCCGCCTCGGCGAAATCCTTTCGGCTCTTCGCGTCCGTGCGAGCGTCGATCAGACGGGCGACGTGATCTGATTCCCCACTAGGCCCGTCTAAAAAGAAGCGAAACCAACGTTCACGTCTCGAAAACAGCCCAAGGAGCATGCCGCTCGCAATGAGCGATTTCGGGTCATCGATCGCGACCAACTTTGAGAGCGCCAGCGGCGTGTTCAGGTCGTCGGCAAGGGCGTCGACGACAGCTTGATTGCAGTCATCGATGCCGAGTTCCTCATCGTCGATGAAACTAAACATCTTCAGTCGCCGATACAGTCGATCCAAAATCGTTTTTGTTTGGGAGAGCAGCGCCTCGTTCCACTCCAGCGGCTGCCGATAATGCGCTGACAGCAACGCCAGACGCAGCGTCTCGCCTCCGTGGCCCCGCTCCAGCAGTTCGCCGACGCTCACAACGTTGCCGAGGCTCTTTGACATCTTCCCAACACCGGCCGCAGTGTCCGTCATCGTCAGAAAGCCGTTGTGCAACCAGTAGCGTGCCAACGGCGAGCCTGCATGAGCCGACCGGCTTTGTGCGCTTTCGTTTTCATGATGGGGGAACACCAGATCAAGCCCGCCGCCATGAATGTCGATTGTCTCGCCGAGATTCTCTGCAATCATTGCCGAGCATCCGATGTGCCAGCCCGCGCGCCCACGCCCCCAGGGCGAGTCCCACCCGATTGCCTCCGGCGGTGACGGCTTCCACAGGACAAAATCGGCCGGATCCTTTTTGTAGGAAGCCACCTCCACCCGTGCGCCGGCGATCATTGCATCGCGGTCACGGCGTCCGAGCGCGCCATAGTGCAGGTCGGACGGGACATGAAACAGCACGTGGCCGTGTGTTTCATAGGCGAAGCCGCCCTCGAGAAGCTTAGAGATCATGGCGATCACGCCAGGAACATGGGCTGTGGCTTTCGGCGCGATATCCGGCGGGCGCACGCCTAGTGCGCCCATGTCGGCGAGGTACAGTTCCTCAAACCGCCGCGCGATAACTGACGGATGCACACCCTCCGCGCTCGCTTCATCGATGATCTTGTCGTCGACGTCAGTTACGTTGCGGGCATAGGTCACCGCATCCATTCCATAAACATGCCGCAGCAGGCGCGAAAGCACGTCGAAAATCACGGCCGGCCGCGCGTTCCCAATATGGGCGCGGCTGTAGACAGTCGGTCCGCACACATACATCGTGACCCGGGCAGGATTGCTCGGAACGAACACGCGCTTCTTAAGAGCAGCCGTATCGTGAAGCTTGATGATAGTCATCGCCGGCTCTCTCGCGCTCACGGCCTCTTGCCCGGCAGCGACGAATGCTCGGCTTCAGACGTCGTCGGTGCCCACCGGCCCACCTTCACCCTCCATTCGATTGATGGCGCGCACATCCTTGGCATTGAACTTAAGCCGCACCCCGATCCCCCCGCTCGAATCATCGTCGATAAAAACCGCGCCTCCGCGTTCGAGTGCATCGCGTAACCGAGCTATGTCGGCGAAATCGAGCCCCGCTCTGCCAGCTTCGAAATCCGCTATGGCGTCTTCCTGCAGCCCCGCCACTAAGGCAGCGTGAGCGCGGGGCCACTGAACAAGAGCACGCGCTGCGCGCGCCAATGGTCCAGTCATGCCCATGATCGCTCCTACCCGAATGTCGTTCTCGGCGAAGCAGGCAGCATCCCTATCGTAGCCGCCTGCATCCTGCCGGCTAGATCAGCTTGCCCATGGCTACTGCCGTATCCGCCATGCGCGTGGCGAAGCTCCACTCGTTGTCGTACCAGGCAAGGACCCGAACCATTCTGCCGTCCACGACGTCAGTTTGCGGCAGAGCGACGATGGCGGATTCGCTGCGGTGGGTGAGATCGATTGAAACAAGGGGTTCTGAGGTCGTCGCGAGCACACCCTGCATCGACCCTTCAGCGGCCTGCCGAATGGCGTCGTTGACTTCCTCGATCGACACTTCACGGGCGGCTGACACACTCAAGTCCACGACAGATACGTTGGGCGTCGGTACGCGGATGGACGATCCGTGAAGCTTCCCTCTCAGCTCTGGGAGTACGAGCCCGATCGCGTTCGCGGCGCCAGTAGACGTCGGGATCATAGAGAGTGCGGCAGCACGCGCGCGGTAAAGGTCCTTGTGGACGGTGTCCAATGTCGGCTGGTCGCCCGTATAGGCGTGCACCGTCGTCATATATCCGCGCTCGATGCCGAAGAGATCGTTCAAAACCTTGGCTACCGGCGCGAGCACGTTCGTCGTGCAAGAGCCGTTCGAGACGATTATGTCATCTCGCGTTAGAGCGTCGTGATTGACCTTGAAGACGATGGTCTTATCAGCCCCCTCGCTAGGCGCTGAAACCAATACTCGCTTCGCGCCTGCCCGAAGGTGGGATTGTGCCTTTCCGCTCGTCGTGAAAAGCCCAGTGCACTCGAGCACGACATCGACGCCAAGCGATGCATGCGGGAGGTCTGCCGGATCACGCTCCGAAACAACTTTAATCCTTCCGGAACCGACGTCGATCCAGTCCTCGCCCGCTGCGATAGAGCCCCGGAAGGGACCATGCACCGAGTCGTACTTGAGGAGATGCGCCATCGTGGTGACGGGACCAAGATCGTTGATGGCCACCACCTCAATGTCTTGGCGGCGATGCTCGACAATCGAGCGCAACGCGAGGCGTCCGATACGTCCGAAGCCATTTATTGCGACCTTGATCGTCATGCGCGTCTCCGCTTGTCCGTAGTTCAAGCCGCTTGATCGACGGCCTTCCTCGGCGTTCGCCCTGGCGTACCGCTCATCGCCGACGGCCGGCTGAAGCCGACGGCCCTGAAAGACCGAAACGGTTGAGTATGTATGCGCCGCGCATAGACCTATCGCGAGGAGAGTAGAACGTCAACACGTTGCCAGTGCGCCCATGGCGTTGCGTTCAGCCAAGTGTAGTTGCAGGTCGCCGTCACGGTTGCGCGCCTGACAGGAGGTATCGCCTTTGTGCCGGACAGAGATGCGCAAAAGGCGCTCGCTGCCCAACGAGCAACAGGCGAGGTCCGCGATCGCATGCTGATTGACCTCGGAACACGTAGCTCCGCCGCACACGCGGTCCAATGCCTAGGCGCAGGAGTCGCGCAAGCCTGCGGATAACGAGGTCGCCACGTCTAGCGGGACGACCGAGGTGATTCGTGTCCCGGCTCGGTGGTCATGCGGTCAATCTCGCGAACATCATAGCCGATAGCTATCGATTGAAGGGCGTCTTGAGCGCTGCGACATCTCATAGCTACAGCGGGGGGGAGTCCCGTAACCGACTGTAAAGCATTGTAAAAGCGCGCTTTCCTAACGCAGTCTCTCCGCAAATCGTGTAAGAGTTTGGCTTGCTGTCTATGCTCCGCGCACATATAGATGCGGCAATGGATGGACCTCGAGATCGCAACATTTTCGGGGCGTTCGCACTCATGATCAGCGACGACATCGTTCGCGCTAGTTCATCGCGGGCGCCGGAAGCTGGCCCTGCTGCCTCTGCATTGGCGCTGCTCGCGCACAAGCCTGGGCTATCTATTCGTATGCTCGCGGTCGGCGTGGGCCTGTCACACGCAGGAACGGTTCGTCTCGTGGACCGGCTAGCGGCCGAAGGGCTGATCGAACGCCGGGGTCATTCAACAGACGGACGCACGCGGTCTCTCTATCTCACTGAGTCAGGGAAGGTTGCGAGCGACGGCGTGCTCGCATCGCGGGACGAAGTCATCGCCGAGGGTCTTTCGATCCTCGATCCTGCCGAAGTGAAGCTCCTGTGCGATATCGCCGAACGCGTCCTCCGCGCTCGTTTGGAGAACCTCGAGCACTCATATCGGATTTGTCGGCTCTGCTGCTACGATGGCTGCACCAACTGTCCAATCGACGCCGAACTGCACGAAAGAGGCGTGGATCGAGAAGGCAGCGACGGCGCGTAACCAGCTTGTTGACGTGGCGGCGTCAGTGCTGCGCGATCAAATAAGCTGCGAGGAAGCCCACAACGGTTATGAAACCGATGAACGGAGGCGCCTTTTCGAAGGCTTCTGGAATCATTGCCTCAGCCAGCATCGCGATGACCGCGCCCGCAGCGAAGGAAAGAATTGCGGGAGCTTGCGTATCGGCCGAACCAAAAAGCAGATTGCCCAAAGCTGCTGAAATGCCCACGAGAAGTGGGATGCCGATCCAGATCGTGAAGATGTAGCGTCGAGATCGCCCGGCGACTTTCATACCCGATGTACTCGACAGACCCTGCGGCACGTTTGCGAGAAAGAATCCAGCGATCACCGCAACGCTGATCGCGCCGCCGTTCGCGACCGACATCCCGATCACCATCGCTTCCGGGATGCCGTCAAGGACGCTGCCGAGCGCGATCGCAGCGCCGCTCCCGTGCTGCTCGCCCTCACGCGGCTGCTCGGTGCATTCACCGCATCGCTTGCGATTCTTCGCGCCACGCCGAGACAGGTAGAAATTGGCTCCGCTGAAGATCGCAGCGCCGGCAAGCAGCGCGATGACCGCTGTGGGCCCGAGATCGTCCGAGACCCGTTCTCCAATGAGCTCGGTGGCTACAACTGCTATCAGAACACCGCCGCCAAAGCCCATGACGGCTGAAATCATGCGGTGAGTGAGCTTGCCAAAGAGGGCATCCGCGACGATCGCGCCGACAAGCAGCCCACTGCCTGACAGCAATCCCCACAGGCCCGCGATCACGTACTCAGGCATCACGACCTCGCTTCGCATCGCGAGACGCGAAGCCGAACATGAGACAAAGCCGCGCCAGTTTGGAACTCATCGATCTGACCTGTCCAAGCGCCAATTCGCTCGCTCGAAATGGCAGCTATAACCCTGGGGATTCCGGGCGAGATAGAGTTGGTGCTCAGCTTCCGCCTCCCAGAACGGCTCCTCCGGGTTGATTTCGGATACCACCGGGCCAGGCCAGCGGCCTGACGCTTCGATCTCGGCGATCGTTTTTAAGGCCACGTCCATTTGGGCCTGCGACGTGTAAAAGATCGCCGAACGATAGCTTGGACCGACGTCGCTACCTTGCTGCTCGTAAGTTGTCGGGTCGTGGATCTGGAAGAAATATTCCAGGATCTTGCGATAGCTCGTCACCGCCGGATCAAATGTGATCTCAACCGCTTCCGCATGGCCATGATGACGAGCATATGTAGGGTCAGGCATCTCTCCGCCTATGTAGCCAACGCGCGTGCCTACGACCCCCCTGGCTCGCCGAAACAAATCCTCCAAGCCCCAGAAACACCCACCAGCAAGGATTGCGCGTTCTCGACGCATGGTTTCGCTAACTGATTGACCGTGACTTTTTGCGGAAGTCACGATTACGGCTCCACCTTCGTGGGCGTGATGAATGCTAATCCGTCTATCAACTCGGTTTGCACATCCGACCCTCGGAGGAGCGTCAAGTCCACCGGACAGCGATCAGCAATCTCAAGTATCCGCGCACGCTGCTCATCACTCAACGGCCCCTCCAGAACGACCGTCCGTTTGAAGCGATCGGGGGGCATCATATCTGCCACTTTCATGTGCTCGACGGTCGTGCTCGCGCGCTCAAGCGGAAATCCCTTGCGGTTCGCGTAAAGTCGCATCGTCATGACGGTGCAGGCCGCTAGACCGGCTGACACCAATTCATAAGGGGACAATCCGCTGCCAAGTCCGCCGACCGACGGCGGCTCGTCCGCAAACAAAGTGTGCTCGCCGCTGCGCACCATAAGCTGGAACTTTCCGGCTAGCGTCTCCGTGGCGCTCACGCCCTTCGCCGCTTCAACTTGCGGGAGGTCGTCCACGAGTGGCGGAAGAAAGCGGTTGGCCCAGGCAGCGACCATAGCGGCAGCGTAGTTCGCGTCGCCTGCATCGCTGAGGAGGTGATCCGCCGTATCAAGCGATATGAAGCTCTTTGGGTGGCGCGAGGAGACGAAGATGCGCGACGCATGGTTGATCCCAACCACCTGATCGACCGGGGAGTGCATAACCAGCACCGGACGTCGTAGTGAGTTGATGGCCGTCTCCACATCGATTGCTTGCAAAGACTCGATGAAGCTACGACTGATCACGAATGATCGACCGGCGATTTCGACCGAGGCTTCCCCGTCTTCCCTGATGGCGTCGAGGTCATCTTGCTTAAAGATGCTCAGGATATGGTGCAGGTCCGCCGGCGCACCGATCGTTGCCACCGCAGCGACATCTGGTAGCTCTGACGCGGCTACGATTGCTGCAAGGCCGCCAAGACTATGCCCGATAAGAAGAGAGGGGGTCTTACCGGCGGCCTTCATCGCCTTTGCGCCTGACCTGATATCCTGAACGTCCGAGGCGAAGTTCAAAGCATCGGCGGTCGGCTCGCCGATCCCAGCGCCGGCAAAGTCAAATCTCAAGACGCCGATGCCCGCGCGCGACAACGCGCGCGATATGTGAACTGCGGCACGGTTGTCTTTTCCGCAGGTGAAGCAATGGGCGAAAATCGCCCAGCCGCGAGGTGTTCCCTCCGGGGGTTCTAGCCGCCCGGAAATCCGTGAACCTGCCGCGTTGAGAAACGTGAACGCAGTGCCTGCCATGTCTTCGAGCCTCCCACACGCCGCGGTGCGAGCGTGCCAGCGCGCAAACTCGGCCGAACCGATCGACATATTCGCGACCAAACCCAGCACCGCAGGACATCTCTTTTATATGCGTGGCGCATATAGACAAGCCCCTCGGTCATGATTATATGCGTCGCGCATACTTCTGTAGGGCGTCCGCGGGGGACGTTCAGTCAGCGGTAGCATCTGTCAGGCGCACGGGCCGAAGGGCTATGGAACTCAATCAGGTCAGCTATTTCATCAACTTGGCCGAGACGCTGAATTTCACGGCAGCTGCTCGTCTTAGTGGTGTCTCCCAACCAAGCCTGACCCGCGCGATCCGCCGCCTGGAGGAAGAACTTGGTGGACCGCTGATTTATCGTGACGGGAAGAACAGCAGGCTCACCGGCCTCGGTCAGGATGTCGAACTCGAGTTCCGCCGCATGCTGGTCGCGATGAAAAGCGTAAGGCATCACTCGGAAAACTGGGCCATGGGACGACACCGCGTTCTCGATGTCGCGGTCGCTCCGACGGTCGGCCCAAAGGCTTTCACGACATTTTTCGACAGCGCCTTGGAAGAGGTTCCGTCAATCGAGATCAAACTGCATTCGCTACAGTCGAGCGAAGACACGTCGGAGGTGCTCTCAGGTAAGTACCATGCTTGCATCCTACCCCGCGAATCGAGACCGGACCGCAAGCTCGATGTCCGGCCCCTGTTCAAGGAACGGTTCGTGCTGGGCTGCTCCGTCAATCACCCTTTAGCGGAGACCGACACCGTTCGCGGCGAAGACCTCCTGGCCTTCCCGTTCGTGGATCGGCTGAAATGCGAGTTCCGCGATCAGATCCTCGATCACTTCGCTCGGCGGGAGGTGCTCGTCCGCCCTCGTTTTCGCTCAGATCGAGATGATTGGGTCCAGCGTGTCGTCGCTGAAGGGCGGGGGATTTGCATTCTGCCTGAACGATCGGCTGCCGCGCCTGGCTTGGTAACCAGACCGATTGAGGGTTTCGCCCTGGAACGTGAGGTGGTGATCGCGACCGTTTCAGGGTCCACGGCGCCGGTCGAGATACGGAAAATTGCACAACTCGCAGCGCGTTACGAGTGGAGTTGACCTCGCAAGCAAAGTGCACGGGCGGTATCAAAACTATACACACGACGTATTGGATAAAAACTGGAGCCGCTGCGATAGTTGAGGCGACCACCGCAAAGATAAACTGAACGTAGTGTGCCTGGACCTCTAACTAAGTATTGGAGACCATCATGAAGTTTGAGAAATCAAAGGAAGCAATTGAGCGCCTGACGCCGGAACAGCGCCGGGTCACCCAGCAGGACGGCACCGAGCGGCCCTTCACCGGCGAGTACAACGATAACAAGGAGGCGGGCATCTACGTCGACGTCGTATCCGGTGAGCCGTTGTTCGCGTCGACGGACAAGTTCGAGTCGGGCACCGGCTGGCCGAGTTTCACCAAGCCGATCGTCCCGGCGCACGTCAACGAGGTTCGAGACAGCTCGCATGGGATGGTACGGACTGAAGTTCGCTCAGTACACGGCGACAGCCATCTCGGTCACGTGTTTCCGGATGGTCCGTCCGACCGCGGCGGCCTGCGCTACTGCATCAACTCAGCAGCGCTTCGCTTCATCCCACGCGATGAGATGGAAGCCGCGGGCTACGGTGAATATCTCGATCAAGTAGAGGAGGCCTAACATGCAGCAGCGCGCTGTTCTCGCAGGCGGGTGCTTCTGGGGTATGCAGGATCTGATCCGCAAGCAGCCCGGAATCGTCTCGACCCGCGTGGGTTACACCGGTGGCGACGTGCCAAACGCCACCTATCGCAATCATGGCACGCATGCCGAAGGGATCGAAATCATCTTCGACCCCGAGGTGACGAACTATCGCAACATCCTGGAGTATTTTTTCCAGATCCACGATCCGACCACGAAGAACCGTCAGGGCAATGACCGCGGACTCTCATACCGGTCGGGCATCTACTACGTCGACGACGAACAAAAGCGCGTCGCAGAAGACACGATCGCTGATGTTGACGCATCCGGACTGTGGGACGGCAAGGTGGTCACCGAAGTCGAACCCGTTGGGGATTTCTGGGAAGCAGAGCCAGAGCACCAGGATTATCTGGAGAAGCGGCCGGGTGGCTACACCTGCCATTTCCCTCGCGCAAACTGGGTGCTCCCCAAACGTAATGACGCTGGCGACACTCAGCGCACCGCCGGAGAGGCAGCGGAATAGCTGCAACGGCCAGCGCGGCTAAGCCCCTGGATCGTAAGCATCGGGACCGCATCGACCAGCGATGCGGTCCCCGAGCCAGCCAATCAGGCGGTCACGCTTCTTCGCTGAAATCACGTTGTGGGATCGCCCAGCATGCCAGACCTTTCATCGTTTCCGATCACTCAGCGCTGGCCCGCCTCCAACACTGATCTGTTGCAGCTCTATGCGGCTCCGACGCCAAACGGCGTCAAGGTCTCCATCATGCTGGAGGAGACCGGCCTCCCATACGAGCCGCACTTCATCGACATCAGCCGGAATGAGACCAAAGACCCGGCTTTCGTGTCTCTAAATCCCAACGGCCGCATACCCGCGATCATTGACCCATCCGGTCCGGACGGTGAGCCGCTCGGTCTTTGGGAATCCGGTGCGATCCTCGTCTATCTTGCCGAGAAGACCGGCCAACTGATCCCAGCGGCGGCAGCCAGGCGTTACGAAGCGCTCAGTTGGGTATTTTTCCAAATGTCGGCGATCGGCCCGATGTTCGGTCAACTGGGTTTCTTCCTGCGTTGGGGCGGCAAGGACTATGAGGACAAGCGGCCTCAGCAGCGGTTCGCCGACGAGTCCAAGCGCCTCCTGGGGGTGTTGGATCGCCAGCTCGAAGGGCGCAACTGGATCGTCGAGGACTACTCCGTCGCCGACATTGCGACGCTCGGCTGGGTCAATGCCCTGGTCGGCAGCTATGACGCCGGCGACCTGCTGCGCCTTGACGATCACCGGAACGTCCGAGCGTGGCTAGACCGCGGCCTTGCTCGGCCAGCTGTGCAGCGGGGCCTGCTCATCCCGGCGAGGCCGGCATGAGCGTCATCGCCGCGTATTACTACAACGAGGGTCGGCGGATCCGCGAAGTCGCGATCGACGAGCGCGTCGAGCTCGACAAGAGCCGTTCGGGCTTCTGCTGGATTGGGCTCAGCGAGCCGTCAATAGGCGAACTGAAGACGCTTCAGGCGACCTACAATCTGCATCCATTGGCGATCGACAACGCGATGCACCCGATGTGCCCGCCGAAGCTCGAAGTTTACAATGGCGAGCTTTACGTCGTCGCCCAGACGGCCGAGCTGGTTGGAGATCGCATACGCTACGGCAAAACGGCGATCTTCACTGGCCATAACCACCTCATCACCGTGCGCCACGGCAACGCCGGGGCATTGGGCAATCTTCGAGAGCAACTGGAGGGCTCGCCCGCCCAGTTCGGAAAGGGCGTCGATTACGTCCTTCACGCGATCCTGCACCGGATCGTAGATCAGTATCTTCCCATCTTCGAAATGATCGAAGATGACGTTCTCGAGATGGAGAGGCGGTCGCTCGACGATTTCCTCGGGCGAGAGGAAGTCGCCCGCATCTTCGGCTTACGATGCGAGCTAACGCGCTTTCAGCGTACGCTCGGCGCTATGGCGGAGCTGGTGCGCAAGCTCGTGCGCGGACACTTTCCATGCATCAGCGCTGAAGTTCGCCCCTACTTCAACGACGTCGCGGACCATGTCGATCGCGTTCAGTCCATGGTCGACGGCCTCCTCCAGGTGTTGTCCACTGTTTTCGAATTCAGCAGCCTGCTGGAAGCGCAGAGAACAGGTGTCATCACGCGCCAACTCGCGGCCTGGGCGGCCATCCTTGCGGTCCCGACGGCCATAGCGGGGATATACGGGATGAACTTCAGGAACATGCCTGAGCTGGATACAGCCTACGGCTACTTCGTCGTGCTCGGACTGATGTTGACGTTCTGCCTGTTCCTGTTCGTGCGCTTCAAGCGAGCAAAATGGCTATGACGGAAGCCCACGCTTCGCGCGCTGATTGGTCGATGCGCCATTGCGTGCTCTCCGCCCTGGCGCGATCCTTCCAATGCGAATTCGAGGTGCGTTTATGCCGACCCAAGTGACAGACGTTCTGGATGCCGTGCAGTCCTTCGTGGCGAAAGGCTATGACCGAGAATATCGCGTGAAGGACGGCGCTCTCGTCGATCTCGAACTCGGATCAACGCTCGATCCATGCAGCATTCGCGTCGACGCAGCATTGCGTCTCGAAAGCGGGGACGGGGCCGAAGACGCGTCCAACATTTACGCCATCACCGATCCGGCGACCGAGCACAAAGGCCTGCTGATCGATGCGTTCGACGTATTTGACGAGATATGTCACCGCGACCTGTCTGAACGGCTTATCGAGCACCGCGAGACAGCCCCGGCTGGCGACGAGGACGTCCCGAGCAAGCATGGGCTGCGCAAGGTCTATAAAAGCGAGTTCGATCGCGATCCGGAGCGCTACGTGTTGAGAGAGGGCTTTCCGGACTTTCCAGCGTGTCCGTTCGGGGGCGCATTCAGCATCCTCGGCTTCGATACTGCAGAACAGTCCTACGTTTGGCTCGTCACGAGCATCATTCGGGACCCTCGGCTAATCAGAATTCCCTACCAGGGCGAAGACGTCATTAGCGACGAATGACTCGTTCGCTGTTCGCGGAGACCGCTTCTCGAGCAATCGCCCAGGATGTGCGTCGGCTCCAAATCACGAAGTAACGAGGACAAGATGGACTGGAACAAAGACCACATTCGGGAGACCATGCTGTCGCTTGAGACGGCCGCACTACACAGCGCTCGAGACAACTATCTCGATTACGTTTCCACCGCGCGCCTCGATCGGAGCGAGCCGATAGAGAACGACGAGCAGGCGCAAGCCGAGGTCGCAAGCGATTTCGCTGAAGCGCTCGACGACACTCTCGATGATTATGCGGATAAGCTCGACAAGCTGCGTGCGATCGATTTCGGGCCGAAGTCAGCCGTTGCGGAGGGCGCCGTCATCAAGCTGTCCGGCAAGTACTTCGTGATCGCAGTGTCGACGAGTAGGTTTACCTGTCATGGGCGTGAGCTCATGGGTATTTCCACGATGGCCCCGATCTTCGAGGCGATCGAGGGTGCGCGGGCGGGTGAAACCGTGCAGTTCAACGGCCGGGACCTCACCGTTGAGGCCGTTGCCTAGGCGAGGACCCGCCGTGCTGCATTATGCAGCCCCACAGAAATTCAATCCGGATCTTAGGCGGCCGCGGCCCAGCGGTTGGCACACACAACATCTGGGGGGTGAGGCTGCGGACAGATAGCGTCAAAAGCCTTGCCGACCCAACGGCTATCTCCCGGGGCCGTTACATCGAACCGATGTTGAGTTTATGCCCCTAGAGACGCTCATGATCCCCACGCCCCACCACGGAAAGCCTACCTGCACAGCCAGAAGACCGAAGGCCATGCCATACACGCTGGCTCCCAACGCCAAGGGAAGGATGGCAAGAGCACCCCGCTTCATTTCATGGGCCCCGCTTTGAGCGGGAGCACACACTGTCTCGTCCATGGCGGGCTTCGCTTCGTTTGGGCCAAGCGTCTGCATCAGCTGACTGGCCTTCGGCCGCGAATGATCATTTCTGTGGCTTAGCTTGCGTTGTTATCATCGCATCGAGGGATCCGGTGATCATCGCCGTGCTTGGGCAGCGTATGGCGCGTGTCTCGATGGCGCGGTGAGTACGCCTGCGCGCACCGGCCAACACCGCCAGCGCAGTGAGCAACGCCGCCGCGTAGAGAAACAAGCCGCCGGGCCCCACTAAATCCATCACTACTCCCCCGATGAGCGGCCCAGCAGCGGTCCCGATACCGTTGAGCAGAAGAAGCCCGCGAGCTGTGCCCAGAAGCCGACCCGCAGGAAGATCGTCGTTGGCGACGGCTAGACATAGCGAATAGATGGGAATGCCGAAGCCGCCGAACAGCGCGCCCGCGGCGAGTAGCAGAGGCAGAGGCGCGTCCGCCGCCATCGCTACGGCGATAGCGGACGCTGCGGAAGCCAGGGCCGCGCCGGCGATGACGAGGTTTCGCGACACCTGGTCCGATAGCCATCCGAGAGGCCATTGCAGGGCGAGCGTCCCACCAAGGACTGCCGCCATGAACGCGGATATGCCGCCCACATCGAGGCCGATCCTCTGTGCAAAGTTAGGTCCCAAGCCCCAGAAACCGCCTATGGCCAGGCCCGCCAGGAAGACGCCGACCGATGCTAGAGGCGAGACCGCGAAAAGATCGCGGAAGGCGACGGGTTCCTGTCGAACATCGGCCGGCGGATGGCTGGGCAGCAGAGTGACTGGGACGACCGCCGCCGATATCAGCAGTGAGACGATCAGGAACAGGGTCACGTCTGCAGGTGGGGCCACGTTTAGAAGTGCTTGGCCAAGAGCCCACGAGCCCATCGAAACGACGCCGAAGATCGACAAGAGCTGACCGCGTGTGGACGGAATAGCGTGAGCGTTGAGCCAACTCTCAGTCGCAAGGATCATGCCGGCATAGGCGAAGCCGGTTACAAGCCGAAGTGGCATCCATGCGCTCGCGTCTACGAATGCGACATGGAGGAGAGAAGTCATCGAAGCGATCGCCGCGAAGCCAGCGAAGGTCCTGACGTGACCGACAGACACGATGATCCGGGGCAAAACCAGCGCGCCGATCGTGAAGCCCGCGAAATAAAAGGACATCATTGCGCTGATCGTCCCGGCCGAGAAGCCTTCCTGACCAGCTCTCACAATCAGGAGAGTACCCAGCAGACCATTGCCCAGGAGCAGTGTGGCGACACTTAACAACAGCGCCGCAACCGGAGCCAAAACGAGTCCCCGCGCGCACGCTGCCTTTACGTCGTCCATCGCCTGGCTCATTTCCGAGCCTGACGCGGAGGCTGATACTCCGCGGAACTGATGAACTGAGCAAAGGCTTCGCACCAGATGACAACGGTGCTGTAGTCTCGAACATCGATATCGGCGGGCACCTCTACGATGAAGCCGTTGAACGTTTTCACATCGCCCACCCGAGCGGATGCGTCCTTGATCGCGAGGAACGCTTCCTCTGTGTCGACGAAGTGTGGGGTGAGATAGAGCTTGTAGTCCGGCCCCGGCGAGAGGCGGCCGATGTGCGCGATCCGGGGAGGCAAGACCCGCACTTCACCTTCGCCCCAATGCAGCAGGTCGCTGCCGGCGAGATCCCGAACAAGCCTTCCGGAATAAAGCGCTTCAGGCGTCGAGCTGCGCAGGACAGCTTCGGTCGGCGAAACCGGCGCGGTCAGGATCGGGAGCATGTAGATGCCACCAGCAAAGCCTGCGGCGGCGGCGGCGATATGGGTGGCGGCTAGAATGAGCCAACGTGGCATCTTTCACGTGCTCTCCAGTTCCGCCACCAAACGATCCGCGTCGAGATGAAAATCCGAGAAGACGATGCGACCGTTGGCGTTGATGACGGTAAACCACGGCGTTCCCCGTGTTCTGTAATCTTCCATGAATGTGGGAAAAGCCGCGCCAGCTGGCGGCTCGTCATGCCCGAAAGCAATGGGGAGATTGTATTCGACTTGATTGATGCGCAGTTTCTCGAAGGTATTTTCGTGGGCACCTTCGAAGACCGTTTGGATCACTGCAAACCCGACACCTCTGGATTCCAGCGCTCCGTGCAATTTCTGCAGAGTGGGAAATCCATGCAGATGGCAGCCACGGCACCAATGCTGAAACGCGAACACGATCTTCGGGCCTACGCCCAGATCCGATAGTTGGATCGGCGTGGCGAGGTTGCCGCCATCTACACCGATCCACCGTTGCACACGAAGCTGAGGAGCTTGACGTTCGGCCGGGCTCATTCTTCTCTCCAACCACGATGCAGACACCCGATGCCTGGCGAAACATCGCGTCCACAGCGGCTTTGCTATGCGTTACTGCTCCCTGAGCCAGAGGGTCGCGTGGTCGATGAGACCAATGCTCTTCTCAACTATACCCATCGAAACAAAGCGTTCGCGTGATCGACTATGAATTCCCACGCTGAACTTTTCCAATAGCGACGTGACATAGTTTCTATATCTTCGACGGGAGCAAATCGGAGCGTGCGTTCGACCTGGGTGACGTCAAATCTGGAAAGCGGGCGCAGCAGGTAGCTTACGCTTGTGGGCTGTCGCTCGGTACGCTTCTTCGATTGTCTCTACAGCCGTCGGCGCCACGACGCGTCCCTCGAGGTAATCGTCGATCTCATCGTAGGTCACGCCGTAGACATCCTCATCTGGGCGCAACGGCATGAGATCGTCCAAATCCGCAGTCGGAACCTTGCCGATTATCTCAGGCGGGGCGCCAAGGTGAACCCCAATCGCGCGAACACGTCGCTTGTTGAGACCCGCGAGAGGCAGAACATCCGCGGCGCCATCGCCAAATTTGGTGAAGAACCCCATGACCGCTTCCGCTGCATGGTCCGTACCGATCACTAGGCCACCCAGGCTTCCAGCGAGCGCGAATTGAGCAATCATGCGCTGGCGCGCCTTGACGTTACCTAGCGCTCTGCCGCGGTCGTGAGGATCAACTGGATCGTATCCGGAGTACGTCAGTTCCGCCCAAAGAGCGTCCGTTGCGGGCCTCACATTGATCGCCACCGTACGGTCAGGCTTGATCGTCGAGAGAGCAAGTTGAGCATCGTGCTCATCCGACTGAATGCCATAAGGTAGCCGCACCGCAAGAAACTCGCACTCGTACCCGGTGCGGCGAAGCTCCTTCACGGCCGATTGCGCCAGCAGGCCCGCGGTCAGGGAATCGACGCCCCCGCTGATTCCAAGCACATACGCTCGCTGGCCAGACCTTCTCAAATAATCGCGAAGGAAGCCGATACGGCTCGCGGCCTCTTGTTCAGCATCGAACGTTTGAGAGACGCCGAGCGCTGCGATGATTTCAGCTTGAGCGCGCATGGCGACCTCATGACGTGAACCGCAAGCAGGCGATGACCGTGCCTTCTCCGTCCGTCAGCCGGCGGCGTTCGCCTAACATCCCACGGGCGCACATACGCGTGCAACGCTGGTCGGAAGGTATTGAAACTATAGCGAGCAGACATTGGGCAAAGATGCTGCTCTACCGCTATAGTCGAGGTGCGATTAGCGCGATTCATAGTGATGATAAACAGATCTATACTGATACGGCATTCGGTTGTCTGAGTTTCAGCCTGTCGATCCATTCGGCATCATGCAAGTGCGAAGATCATCTACGCAGTAGCCTGAGATTAAGTCGGTTCCGGTCTGTCGTGACGAGCAAGGGGGTTCGGCATGGTCACCAGAGGTTTCACCGGCCGCGGTTCAGGCGGCGACCACGATGGCCGCATTCCGCCGGGTCAACATCTCGTAGAAAATTTTCCCGTACTGACCGCGGGACCGACGCCACGTATCGAGACATCCGACTGGAAGTTTACGGTCAAGATCGGTCCAAAGCCGATCAAGGTCTGGACCTGGAGCGAGTTTAACGCCCTTCCGAAAACCAACGTAACTAAAGACATACACTGCGTTACGTCATGGTCGAAGCTCGACACCAAGTGGGAAGGCGTGCTGATCGAAGACATCCTCGCGGATGCAGGACTCGAGCGGCCCACCGATTTCGTCTTGGCCCACTGCTACGATGGCTATTCGACCAATGTCCCGCTCGCCGACCTTCTGGCCGGTAAGGCGATGGTCGCGACTGGGTATGCGGGCGAGCCGCTTCCCCGTGATCATGGCGGACCGGCGCGCCTGCTAGTACCTCATCTATACTTTTGGAAGTCCGCCAAATGGGTGAATGGGCTGCAGTTCACGACGCGTGATGAAGCTGGCTTCTGGGAACTGCGCGGCTATCACATCTACGGCGATCCGTGGCGCGAACAACGGTACACCCATGACTGAGATCGACGCGCAACCCGCGTCGTGGCAGTCATGTGTGATCGACGAGATCGTCCAGCAGACCCCAAGTATAAAGAGCTTTTTCCTGCTGCTACGGGAGCCTTTCTTCCATACCGCCGGCCAGCACGTTGACGTGCGCCTGACCGCCCCCAATGGCTATCAAGCGATGCGCAGCTATTCGATTGCATCGTCGGCTGCCTCGTCCCCGATCCTCGAGTTGGCAATAGAGCGTCTGCCCGATGGCGAAGTCTCGCCGTTCTTCCACGACGTCGCCGCTCCTGGCGACGAAATCGAACTTAGAGGTCCTCTCGGTGGCCACTTTTTGTGGCCCGAACCTGCTGACGACCCGGTGCTGCTGATCGGCGCAGGTTCGGGCTTGGTCCCACTGATGGCAATGATCAGGCAGCGCCAAGCACTGGCCCAGGCCGTTCCAGTTGCGCTGCTCTTGTCCGCTCGGACCAGTCGCGACGTACTCTTCTCCAGCGAACTTCGCTCGATCGAGATGCGTGATTCTGCGTTGGTCCTAGCCGTCGCGATAACGCGCGAAGCGCCAATGCGCGCCTCGGACTTTGGCCGACGGATCGACGCCGAGATGGTCAAGGAGACGATCGCCCGCCTGGGTCGAGATCCTGCCCACGTGTTCGTTTGCGGGTCCAACGGTTTCGTCAACATCGCGACGGACGGCGCGTTAGCGGCCGGGCTCGACGCCTCGATCATTAAGACTGAGCGCTATGGAGGGTAGAGGCAGCGAAATGGTCGAATCCCTCCAGACGAAAGCGCTCAACTACGGCCCAGGCCGGGGAGCCTGAGCGCACTACGCCGCGTCGCTTATTCGAACCTTTGTCTTTCGGGAGACCACTGTGAGCCGCTTTGCAGAACCAGTTTTCGTAGCCGCAGGCCTTCGGACCCCTTTTGGGCGCGGCGGGGGAGCACTGGCGAATTATGACGCGGTCTCCTTATCCGTGCCCGTCGTTCAGGAGATGGGGAAGCTTGCCGAGCCCGACCTCGTTGTCTGGGGAAGCGTCATCCCAAACCTGGGCTGGAGCAATATCGCTCGTGAGGTATGGCTAGACGCGAAACTCAATCCCAATGTCCCGGCATTCTCCGTTGTTCTTGCGTGCTCAACCAGCATGACCGCGTGTTTCGCTGCGGCCGGCATGCTCGGTGGCGGCCTTAACTTGATCATGGTCGGCGGCTCTGAGGTCATGAGCCGGCCATCGCTCGCGCTTACCCCCGAGGCATCAAAGCGGCTCACCGATTTGTTCGCGCAGGATGCCGCAGCAGCACTTGCCGCCTTGGGGGCGCTGGCTCCTACCGACTATGTGCTCCCGACGAAGGGATGGGCCAACCGCCTTACCGGCAGGACGATGGGCGATCACATGGAGGAGACCGCCAAGGCGTGGCGGATCTCGCGTGAGGCACAGGACGACTGGGCTCTCAAGAGCCACCAGCGAGCGATCGCCGGTTGGGACAGCGGTTTCTTCGATGACCTCGTGATTGCACTGCCGGAACTTGCCCGCGATGCAAACCCGCGTGCGGACACGTCCGCCGAACGGCTGTCAGGTCTGAAGCCGGCCTTTGATCGCGAGAGCGGCATGGGTAGCCTGACAGCTGGCAACAGCTCTCCGATCACAGATGGGGCGGCCGGCTGTTGGGTGTCCAATGAAGAAGGTTTGCAGAGGCTCCCCGAAGGCACGGCTCACGTGCGGCTCGTCGACTTCGAAATATCTGCGGTCGACCTCCACACGGAGGGGCTTCTGATGGCACCGTCATATGCCATTCCGCGTCTGCTCGCGCGACATCAGCTGGCATTCTCCGACATTGCCCTTTGGGAGATCCACGAAGCCTTCGCGGCACAGGTCTTGGCCAATGTCGCAGCCATCACCGATCCGAATTGGGTCCGAGAGAAGGCCGGCGTCTCGCCCGAGATGGGTAACTTCGACTGGGATCGCGTCAATCCCAACGGCGGTTCGGTAGCTATCGGGCATCCCTTCGGCGCGACTGGCGCGCGTGACCTCAGCCAAGCCGTCAAAGAGCTGTGGGCCATGCCGGTCGGGTCTCTCGGGATCGTCAGCATCTGTGCCGACGGCGGTCAAGGCACCGTCGCCCTCCTCGAACGCGTCTGATTGGGGGGTATGAGATGAAGGCGATCCGCTTCCATGAGTTCGGCGCTCCCGAGGTCCTCCGCTATGAGGATGCGCCACTAGCTGTCGCGTCAAGCCGGCACGAGGCTTTCCTCCGCGAACTGGGTGCTGACGAGTTCATCGACTACACGCAGACCAAGCCCGAAGACGATGTGCGCGACGTCGATCTCGTCGTCGACGCTGTCGGCGGCCCGGCCGCGAGCCGCTTTCTGCAGACCATCCGTCCGGGCGGCGCGCTGTTCCCGATTTTTCCCCTCGGCTTTGCCGGACATGACGAGGCTGCCGGCCGGGGGGTGACCGTTTCGGCGACTCAGGTTCGTTCCAACGGCGATCAGTTGGCCAAGCTAGCTCAACTACTCGATAGCGGTGCGGTTCGCGTCGCCGTGGACAGCACATTCCCGCTTTCCGAAGCGGCTGCCGCTCATCATCGAGCAGAGGCAGGCCACATCCAGGGCAAGATCGTTCTGACTATTGGTGCCGCCGCCGATCAGAGCCGCGACACGGGGGGCCCGTCATCGCAGTGGCCGCCGCGCGTGAGGGGGCACTGACGTGACTAAGCCAAAGCGCATGATCGGCCATGTTCAGGCTTCAAGGCCCCGACCGGGAGAGCTCTGGTGAGCCTGAACTCTGACAAAACAGATTTCGGGCCGGCACAGCGGGCGAAGGCGCTTGCGGACCTCATGGTCCTCGACACGCCGGAAGAGCAAGCCTTCGACGATCTCGTTTTCGTCGCGGCAAAGGCTTGCGACGTTCCGATCGCGCTCATCACTCTCCTCGACACCGACCGTCAATGGTTCAAGGCCAAGTACGGGCTCGAGGTGTGCGAGACCGAAATCGAACACTCGGTCTGTCGGATCGAGATCGATCAGGGCGACCTCTTGGAAATCGTCGATCTCACAAATGACGCGCGGACCAAGCGCAATCCGCTCGTCACCGGCGTCAGGCACTTTCGCGCCTACGCTGGCGCACCGCTCATGCTGCGATCCGGCGCGATCGTTGGTCGGCTCTGCGTCATCGATACCGCTCCGCGGCCTAAAGGGCTCAGCGAAGCGGAAAAGGCGATGCTTCAGGCACTTGCTCGCCTCGCCAGCGAAAATCTTGAACTGCGCCGTGTCGCCAACGCGAGCGAGCGCCTCACGGGGCTGCAGACAGCCTTGGTCGAGATCGGCGAGACCATACGAAGCAGTCACGACACCGCCGAGATGGCGTCGGCTACCGCCGCCATCGTGGGCAGGGCGCTTGCCACGGACCGGGCCGGGTTCGGATCCGTCGACGATGACGTCGAGACCATTGACGTCGAAACAGATTGGACGGCGCCCGGGATTATGAGCATCGCCGGCCGCCACCGTCTCGAAGAGTACGGAAGCTTGCGCAAGCCGCTCGTCGGTGGCGACCCCCTGATCGTTTGGGACGCCCTAACCGACGACCGCACGCTCCATAATCTCGAGAGCGCAGTGCGTGTCGGCGTTCGGTCTCTGGTCGACATGCCAGTGAGAGATCGAGGCAAGACCATCGCCGTCTTCTTTGTCCATTCGGCGCACCCCCGACCGTGGCCAGCAGAAGAAATCTCGTTCCTGCGGAGCGCGGCGGACCGGCTCGAGGCTGGGGTCGCGAGGCTCCGCACCGAGCAGCAGCAAGTCATCGTGAATGGTGAGATCGCTCACCGCTTGAAGAACATGCTCACTATGGTTCAGGCCATCGCGAGCCAAACGTTGCGAAACGTCACCGATCGCGATGCAGTCTACGCCTTTGAGCGCCGTCTGATGGCTCTTAGCGCGGCGCACGACGCCTTGCTTCAAATGAGTTGGACGCAGGCTGACTTGCAAACGATCGCCGCGACCGTGATTGACGCGATAGGATTCTCGGATCGGGTCGACATGAGTGGCCCTACGGTGGCCCTTGGGCCGCGAGCGGCGCTCTCTTTTTCGCTGATAGTGCACGAGTTGCTGACCAACGCCTGCAAGTACGGCGCGCTGAGCAATGATCACGGCGAGGTGTCTCTGACGTGGGGCATACTGAACGGGCAGGAGAGCGATCTTCTAAGCATCCAATGGCGTGAGCGCGGGGGACCACCCGTCGTCCCGCCGACGCGCAGAGGTTTTGGTTCGAAGCTGATCAACATCGGCCTTGTCGGCACAGGAGGCGTCGATGTCCGCTACGAGCCCTCCGGGTTAGCTGCTGATCTACACGCCTCCATGCGTCACCTGGTTCAAGGTTGATGGGAGTATGCGTGGAATGGTGAAACCCGTGGTGCTCGTCGTCGAAGACGAGCCACTCCTTCGTCTGTTCGCATCGGACATGATCGAGGAAGCAGGATTCGAAGTGCTTCAGGCGTCGGATGCGTCCGATGCGCTCGTAACTTTGCAAGATCGGCTCGACATCCGTGTCGTCTTCACTGATGTGAACATGCCCGGCGGCATCGATGGAATCATGCTCGCCATCCGCATTCGCGAGCGCTGGCCCGCCATCCAGATCATCATCACGTCCGGCAGGCCGTGGCCGGAAGCAGCGGTCGTGCCGCAGGACATCGTCTTCTTTCAAAAGCCTTATCGCCGGGACCGCGTCTTAGACACGGTCCGAAGGATGGCAGCGTGATGGCCCAACTCATCCGCAATCGGACTTTCGAAACCGAAACCCTTGAGCCCGCCGCTCGGTCCCATGCCTACACCTTCGCAGAGGTCGACGTCCCCCAAGCATCGGCCGCAACCCCACACATGAACGATCGGAGACGAGGAAATGAAACCAGACATCCTCCTTTACACCACGAGCTGGTGCCCGTTCTGCCGTCGCGCGAAGGCACTTCTCACTGAAAAAGGCGTGCAGTGGACCGAGCACGACATCGAGTCCGACCCGGCACACCGAAAGACGATGATCAAGGCGTCGGGCCGCAGCACCGTGCCCCAAATCTTCATCAACGGAACGCACGTCGGTGGCTCCGACGATCTCGCCCGGCTCGATGCCGATGGCGAACTGGACAAGCTTCTTGCGGGCGGGGCGCCCGCGAACTGACTGGGCTTCGCCTCGGCCTGCCGGCCCGAGGGCGATAGGCGACACAGGAGGTTTTTATGGTCTCAGCAATTTGGAAAGACGCCACCATCGCTACGAGCGACGAAACGGTAGTCGTCGACGGCAATCACTATTTCCCGCCCAAAGACGTCGACCACAGCCGGCTCGAACGGAGTGAGCAGACTTCGGTCTGCCCTGTGAAGGGATCCGCCCACTATTTCCACATTCGTGTAGGCGGCGAGCGCAACCTAAATGCCGCTTGGACCTATCCTGACCCAACGGCCAGCGCTGAAGCGATTAGAGGCTACTTTGCTTTCTGGAAAGGCGTGGATGTTGCGTAGCGGTCGGTCATTTTCCAACGCTCACAAAGCTGGGTTTCTTTGGGATGATAACGTGCGGATGACGCTTGGCCGACATTAGAAGTCTGAGCGCGGTCGGCTGACTCTGGACTCGTTGGCCGTTAGGGAAACAACGGGGTTCAAACCGTCCTTCAGATGAGTGTGGTGGGGTCGGATGGAGCGGGCAAAGTTTGATGCGGCCTTCAAGGAACTGCCGGAAGGTTACAGCGAAGGCATCTACGACGGTCGACGGTTCGGCGTGACCGTGCGTCGATCGAAGGATGGACGACGGAACAGTCTTTTCGCCCGGGAGTTGGCAGGCTCAGACCTTATCAGCTTCAATCTTTATCGCGTCTCTTCCGGGAAGGCGTCGCTCAAGCCGTGTGAGATGTCGGCGGATAAGGTTGTAGCGTTCGTTCTGAGCTATCGACCGGACGCCTGAAGAACAAGGCGCTCGCAGCGTCCCTAGGCATCGAATTTCAGCAGCGCCTTTCGGCTCCACCAAGGATATCGAAACTATAGCGACGATTTATTGGACGGGATCATTCAGTAAATCCTTCTTCTACACCGCAGCGTCAGAGGAGGCACGACGCTGATATCCCGCAGAATATTCAATCGAGGAAGTCCTAGCGATGACGAAATCTAGTTCCGCACCCGCTCCGACGCCATCTGACCTCGACGAAAGCGCGGCCATGACTGTCGCCGATGCTCTCAAGATCATCTTGGCGAACAGCTATGCTATTTACCTGAAAACGAAGAACTTCCATTGGCACGTCTCCGGGCCATATTTCAGGGATTATCACCTGCTCCTCGACGAGCAGGCGGCCGAGATACTCGCTGCCACTGACGCGATCGCAGAGCGCGCCCGGAAGACGGGTAACACCACGCTACGATCGATCGGCGATATCGCTCGCCATCAAACGATCAAGGACAACGACGCGGATTTCGTGACGCCGCAGGACATGCTCGCTGAGCTGCGCGCTGACAACCTACACATGGTGGAGTCACTGCGTCGCGCCAAGGACGTGGCGGACAAAGCCAAGGACAACGCAACTTCCGGCCTGATCGACACCTGGACCGACGAGGCGGAGCGACGCGCCTGGTTCTTGTTCGAAGTCGGTCGACCAGCCTGAAGCTCGATCTCACGGGAAGGGAAACTCGATGGCCTCGTCTCTTGTCCGCACCGAGTACATTGAGGTCGACAGCGGCCGTATCGCCTTCGACGACACCGGCGGTCCGGGGCACATCGTGCTGTGCATTCCAGGGATGGGCGATCTGCGATCCGAATATCGGCTCCTAGGGCCCGACCTAAAGCAGGCAGAATTCCGCGTCGTCACGATGGATGTGCGGGGATTCGGCGAAACGTCAGCGCGATGGACTGACTACTCCGCCCGGTCAGTGGGCCTGGACGCAATCTCTATCGTGAGACGCTTGGGCGCAGGCCCTGCCACCATCACTGGCAACTCTTTCGCGGCCGGGTCAGCTCTATAGGGCGGCGAGAGAGAGTCCGGACCTGGTCCGCAGTGTCGTGCTCCTCGGTCCGATAGTCCGAGACCTTCCACTGACGAGCGTCCAGAAGCTCGTCCTTTCGATAGGGTTCGCCGGGCCATGGCGGACGTGGTTTTGGACGACATACTGGAGCAGCCTCTATCCAACGATGTCAAACGGCGTCCAAAGCTGACCCCCAATATGCGTCCAAAGTTGACCCCTCTACGCTCTGTTCCCGGACCGGCGGCGAGGCGCGTAGCGGTCAGCTAGCGCAGCGCGTCGCCGCCTAGTGAGCCACTGATCTTTCAGCTGCCCGGAGGGGGTCTGGGGGAGGTTGAACAAGTTGTGGATGACGCTGGGCGCGCCGGTCAGGCGCGGTTCCTGAGCCGCCAGCTGTCATTGCCGGTCTCGACGATGTCGCAGTGATGAGTCAGGCGGTCGAGCAGCGCCGTGGTCATCTTGGCGTCGCCGAAGACGGTGGGCCACTCCCCGAAGGTCAGGTTGGTGGTGATGATCACCGAGGTGCGCTCGTAGAGCTTGCTGATCAGGTGGAACAGGCGCTGGCCGCCGGACTGGGCGAACGGCAGGTAGCCCAGCTCGTCGAGCACCACGACGTCCAGACGTGAGAGCTGGGCGGCCAAGGCGCCGGTCTTGCCGCGCCGGGCCTCGTCCTCAAGGCGGTTCACCAGATCGACGGTGTTGAAGTAGCGGCCACGGGCGCCGGCCCGCACGACGTTGGCGGTGATGGCGATGGCCAGGTGGGTCTTGCCGGTGCCCGTGCCGCCGACCAGGACGATGTTGCGGTGATCGGCCAGGAACGAGCCGCTGTGCAGGGCGCGGACCAGGCCCTCATTGATCGGCGAGCCGTCGAAGGTGAAGCGCGCCAGATCCTTCATCGCCGGCAGCTTGGCGGCGGTGATCCGGTAGCGGATGGAGGCGGCCTGGCGGTGCGCGGTCTCGGCCTTGAGCAGGTCGGCCAGCATCTCCAAGGCGGTGCGGTTGCGCTGCAGGCCCGTGGTCACCGCGTCGTCGAACGCGGCGGCCATGCCCTTCAGGCCCAGCTGACCCAGGGCCTCGATCATCTCATGCCGCTGCACGGGGACCTCGCAGCAGGTCGTAGCGGGCGCAGTCGGCGATCGGCGGATGACGCAAGGCCAAGGCCTGTGACGTGGTGATCGCCTCGGGCCTGGGCGGTTCGCGCCGTCGGGCCAGGATGTTGAGGATCACCTCGTCACTGGCGGCGCCGGCGTCGAGGGCCTCGCGGACCGCGTCGTCCACGGCGTCCAGGCCGTCGTCGAGGACGCTGGCCAGCACCCGAACGAAGCGCCGATCGGCCTCGTCGCCCGAGCCCAGTCGCTTGCGCAGCCGGGTCAGGGCGGGCGGCAGAGACCAGTCCTGGAACGGCGCGCCGTTGCGCAGCGCCCCAGGCTTGCGTGCCAGGACAGGCAGATAGTGCCAGGGGTCATAGACGGTGTGGTCGCGCCCAAAGCCGCGGGGATGATCGGCCACGACCTCGCCGTCGCACAGGACCATGACCCGGTCGGCATAGGCTCGGATCTGCACCGCCCGGCGCGCCGCCCTGGCCTCCACCGAGTAGCGGTTGCGGTCGAAGTTGATCAGGCAGGTGGCCTGGGCGACGGCCTCGACCTGGTGGAAGCCGTCGAAGGGCCCTACGAACGGCGCCAGGAACGGCCGCTCAGCCTCGAACACCTCCTGGACTGTGCGGTCGCGATACTCGGGGTGACGGTCGTTGCGGGCCCGGCGCTCGCACTCGGCTTCCAGCCAGCCGTTCAGCTCCTCCAGGGTCCTGAACCGAGGGCGCGGCTTGAAGATGTTGTCGCGGGCGTAGCCGACCTGGTTCTCCACCTGGCCCTTCTCCCAGCCCGAGGCCGGGGTGCAGGCCACAGGCTCGATCAGGTAGTGGGAGCACATCTGCTCGAAGCGCCGGTTGAAGCGCCGGGTCTTGCCGGCGAACACCGCCTCCACGGCGGTCTTCATGTTGTCGTAGATGCCCCGCCGGGTGACACCGCCAAACAGCGCGAAGGCCCGGGCATGGGCGTCGAACACCATCTCCTGGGTCTCGCGCGGATAGGCCCGGATGTAGAAGCGGCGGCTGTGGCTGAGCCGCAGGTGGGCCACCTTCACCGTCAGCGGCGTGCCGCCGATCTCCACCTGGTCGTGGCTCCAGTCGAACTGGTAGGCGTCGCCCGGCGCGAAGCTCAGGGGCACGAAGGCCTCGACCGGCGAGCTGACGCCCCGGCGCTGATCAGCCCAGCGGCTCGCGTAGCGCCGAACCGCATCATAGCTACCGTCGTATCCCTCACGACTTAGTAGGTCGGCGATCCGTGTCAGCGTCAGCCGGTCTTTACGAGGGCCCGAGGCATTGGCCTCCAACATGCCCTCCAGGCGCTCGATGAAGGTCCCAAGCTTGGGGTGCGGCTGCTCGCGCCGCTCGTAGACCAGAGAGGTCTCTCCCGATCTCAAGACCTTGCGCACCGTGTTGCGCGCCAGGCCCATCTCCCGCGCGATCGTCTTCACGCCCTTACCCCGCGCGAAATGCTCGCGCCGGATCTTCGCCACCGTCTCCAATACCAACATCCCTGTCTCGATCCGCAGCTCCACAAGCCGCCGATCTGGCCATCAAAGCCTCAAGGATAGGGGGTCAACTTTGGACGCCTATCTCCCCGAGAAGGGGGTTAGTTTTGCAAGCCGGAACACACCAACGAAGCGAGCTTTTGACCACGAGGCGATCAAGTCGGCCATCGCTCGAAATCTCAGAGAGCCGGGACGGATGCAGGCGCTGCTGACGATGCTCTCGCTTTCGAAAGCCGACACGGCCGCCATTCTAGATGACAGCGCCGTTCGCGCGCTTGTTGTGATGGGGACGAAGGATCCGGACTTCCCAAACCCGGTCGAGGAAGCTCAGAACCTAGCAAGCCGGCTGCATGCCGAGACAATGATCGTGGAAGGTGCCGGCCATTATCCCCACGTCGAAATGGCCGACCAAGTGGCGCCGCGGATCATCTCGTTCCTCGGCAGCTTATCGCCCGCGCCGGCGGCGGCCGGGATCACCCGACTGCATAGGAGCTGATGAATGGAGAAAGTCGGCTTCGGCGGCGGATGCCACTAGTGCACCGAGGGCGTCTTTCAGGCGCTGCGAGGCGTCTCCCAAGTCGATCAGGGCTTTCTGCAATCAGAAACGCCGGCCGACACGTGGGCCGAAGGTGTGGTCGTAAGTTTCGACCCTGCGGCTATTGGATTGGCCACGCTCGCCGAAGTGCATCTAAGGACGCACTCCGCCACAAGAGCTCGCTCACCGCGCGGAAAATATCGAAGCGCCATCTATGTCTTTGAAGTCGGTCAGCGGATAGAAGCCGAGAAGGCAATCGCGCAGTTTGCCGCTGAAACAGACAAGGCTGTCCACACTCTGGTGCTCCCGTTCAAGGGTTTCAAAGCTTCGGACGAGCGCTATCAGAACTATTATCGCACCGATCCAAGCAGGCCCTTCTGCCAGCGCTACATCGATCCAAAGCTGGATTTCATCCGGAAGCATTTTTCGGAGATCGCGTTGCCGCGATGAATGAATAATTGGGCTGTCGTGCAGGTCGCGATCTCATATCCCAACTGTCTGTAGGATGCAGTCAATCAGCTTTCCGGGCAGCGGAGGACTTAGGCGGCGATCGGGAACGGGGTTCCTTACGAGACAACGTCTCTCATCACCCATTTAGGGTGCCGCTTTGGGTAGATGGTGCGGGCGGTCGGATTCGAACCGACACGTATTTCTACGGCGGATTTTGAAGTGAGTCGCGGCTTTCATCGGGCTGCTATTCCACGGATGACGGCGCTTCAAACAAGAACCCAAGGGTCAGCCGACACTCCTAGATGGCACTTGCCCGTTGAGACGGCCCGTCCGATGTGCACGCTATAGCCCGATATTACCGCATCCCTTCACGCGGCGGCTTCAAATCGGAAGATCTATCGCCTTCTATCTCCACAAGAGTAAAGAAGTGGAGATACGGTATGAGCGTTGCGCCGCATGTCGCCCGCAGGACAATTCGCCGGCATCAGCTACGAGAGATCGTGCCGCTTGCCGACAGCACAATCTACGACATGGAGCAGCGAGGAGAATTCCCGCAGCGCTTCTATCTCACCTCGCGTTGCGTCGTCTGGGATCTGGCAGAAGTCGAAGCTTGGCTTGACGCTCGACGCCGTGCCTCTCGGGCCAATGCTATCGAACGCGCTCCAAGCCCCGACGTGAGATTGCGCCGCTCTCGGCCTGTCAAACACTAGGCTCGAGCTCAAGCAGCTCCATCGTGGCCGGGAGCAGGGTCGGCACATACTTCCGACCCGCGACCCAAGCGTCCACCAGGTTGGACCACTCCTGCATCATATGCCGGCGCTGGTGCTCATACTCCGCCTTGTTGTAGACGCCACGCGAGGACCGTCCGTCCTCATGCGCCAAGCACTTCTCGATCCAGTCGCTGTTGAAGCCGAGTTCGTTCAACAAAGTGGACCCGGTGCGTCGAAGATCGTGAACAGTGAAGGGCTCAAGTGGCAGCCCCTCCTTTTTCGCTCTAGCGACCACGGCGGTCGTGATCCGGTTGAACGTCGCCCGCGACATTGGCGCGTCAGCGTCATATCGCGACGGAAGGACATAGCGCGAATTGCCGGCGCAGGTTTTCAACGCGATGAAGATGTCGATGGCCTGCTGAGACAGGTAGACGTTGTGTGCCTTCGACCGCTTCATTCTTTCCTTGGGTATCGACCAGACGGCGTTCTCAAAATCGACCTCATCCCAGGTGGCATCCTGGAGCTCGCTCTTCCTGACCATCGTCAGGAGGAAAAGCTTCATTCCCAACCGTATGGTCGGCAGTGTCGGCACATGCTCAAGCTGACCGAGCATGACGCGGATCTCCGCGGGCGATAGGGACCGATCCTTCGGCACGAAGGTCGCGATGGACGCAGGCCCAACCTCATCCGCTGGGTTGGCGACCTTCTCGCCATGCAGGATGGCGAATGCAAAGATCAGCTTCACGATATCGCGCACATGGACGGCCGTGGCTGGAGCGCCGCGATCCTTCACTTTCCCACACATCATACGGAGATCGTCCGGCGTGATCTCCGTTAGGAGCCTGTTTCGGAATGTCGGCAGAATGTCGCGCTCGTAGATGGAGCGCCGCATAGCCCGCGTGCTGTCCGCCATGCGCGACTCCTGGAACCACTTTTCGCCGAACTCGCCGAATCGCTTCGCCTCCTTCAGTCGCCGCTTGTCATGCTGCTTCTCTTGAGCAGGCGACCGCCCCTCTGAAATGGCCCGCTTCGCATCGATCAGCTTCTCGCGAGCCCTGGCAAGTGAGAGGCCGTCAGGGCCATATCGGCCGAGCGTCAGCGTCTCGCGCCGTCCGTTGAGTCGATAGTCGTACCGAAACACGATCGCCCCGGACGGCTGGACCACGACATACATACCGTCACGGTCACTCACCTTGTACAATTTCTTCTGTGCTTTCAGCGCCTTAATCGCTGTGTCCGTGAGCATGGAGACCTCCAAATCTGTCCAAAAACAGCAGAGAGGCACCGATTATACCGTCAGCCCAAAACTGGGGTCACTGAAAGTGAATTTCATTCGCTCTTTCAATGCCTTAAGGCCAAAAACTATACCGTCAGCAGCTCTCTTGGCCATGACGGTATAGCGAAATCTCTAACCGAACAAGTTCCCCCATACCGTCCACTATACCGTCAAACCGGAGCACTGTCCCTCGATAGATGGCGATAGACGATGACAGTTTTATCTTTGTTATTCAGATACTTATGCCGTACCCTGGCGTACAATCGGATACTGCCGGAGGGGCAAAAATCATTCCCACTCGATCGTGCCGGGCGGCTTGCTGGTCACGTCGTAAACGACGCGATTGACGCCGCGAACCTCGTTGATGATGCGCGTGGCGGTCTTGCCCAGCACGGGCCATGGGAACTCGAAGAAGTCTGCGGTCATGCCGTCGGTCGAGGTCACGGCTCGCAGGGCCAGCACGTTCTCGTAGGTGCGCGCGTCGCCCATCACGCCGACCGTTTTCACAGGAAGCAGCACGGCGAAGGCCTGCCAGATCTGGTCGTAGAGGCCCGCATTGCGGATTTCTTCGAGGTAGATGGCGTCAGCGTCTTGTAGGATCTTGACCTTCTCGGGCGTGATCTCGCCCGGGATGCGGATAGCCAGACCCGGACCAGGGAACGGATGGCGGCCGACGAAGGCTGGGGCCAAGCCCAGCTCGACGCCCAGCGCCCGAACTTCGTCCTTGAACAGCTCGCGCAGCGGCTCGACCAGCTTCAGCTTCATGTAGTCCGGCAGACCGCCGACATTGTGGTGGCTCTTGATCACCGCAGAGGGGCCGCCGCGCGCCGAGACGCTCTCGACGACGTCGGGATAGAGCGTGCCCTGGGCCAGGAACTCCGCGCCGTCGATCTTGGCGGCTTCCTTGTCGAAGACATCGATGAACAGACGGCCGATGGTCTTGCGCTTGGTCTCCGGGTCGCTGACGCCGGCCAGTTCGCCCAGGAACAGGTCACCGGCGTCCACATGGACCAGCGGGATGTTGTAGTGGTCGCGGAACAGGGTCACGACCTGGTCGGCCTCGTTCTTGCGCAGCAGGCCTGTGTCGACGAACACGCAGGTCAGCTGGTCGCCGATCGCCTCGTGGATCAGCACGGCGGCCACAGAGCTGTCGACGCCGCCCGACAGGCCGCAGATCACCTTGCCCGAACCGACCTGGTCGCGGATCTTCTGGACCATCTCCTGGCGGAAGGCCGCCATGGTCCAGTCGCCCTTCAGGCCGGCGATATTGAACAGGAAGTTCCGGTACATCGCGGGTCCGTTGACCGTGTGATAGACCTCGGGGTGGAACTGAAGCGCATAGATTTTCTTGGCGTCATTGCCGATCGCTGCAAACGGCGCGCCGGTCGAAGTAGCGATGACCTCAAAGCCCTCCGGAATCGCGGTGACGCGGTCGCCGTGGCTCATCCACACCGTCTCGACCTCGCCGACGCCGGCCAGGCCGGCGAACAGTGGGCTTTGCTTACCGATGGTCAGTTCGGCGCGGCCGAACTCACCCGCGTGACCGCCCTCGACCTTGCCGCCCAGAACGTCGCACAGAAGTTGCTGGCCATAGCAGATGGCCAGCATCGGCAAGCCAAGGTCGAACAGCTTGCGGCCGATGCGAGGGCTATCCTGCTCCAGCACACTGGCCGGACCGCCCGACAGGATGATGGCGCTGGGCTGATAGTCGTCGACGATGGTCTCGGCCTTGTCGAACGGATGAATCTCGCAATAGACGCCGGCCTCACGCACCCGGCGCGCGATCAGCTGGGTGACCTGGCTGCCGAAGTCGACGATCAGGACGCGCTGGTGGTCGGTTTTCTGAGTCATGGGCGAGGTCTCCAGCGGTCGGACTTGAGCGATCAGGGCGTATAGGAGGCGCGTTGCAGCACGGCGGCGAAGAAGCCGTCCGTGCCCGCGCGATGGGGCGTCAGGCGCAGATAGCCTTCCGGGGTCACATGGGTGACCCCGTCCAGGGCGATCGGTTTGACGGTGAATTCAGGGTGGCGCTCGAGGAAGCCGGCGACACGGTCCTCGTTCTCCTCGGTCAGCAGCGAGCAGGTCACATAGATCATGCGACCGCCGGCCTTCACGAAGGTCGCGGCGTCTTCCAGCACGCTGTCCTGCTCGATCTGGCGCTTGGCCAGCTGGTCGGGCGACAGACGCCACTTGGCGTCCGGGTGGCGGCGCCAAGTGCCGGCGCCCGTGCAAGGGGCATCGACGAAGACGACGTCGATCTTGCCTTCCAGGCCCTTCAGGGGCGTGGCCTCGATCGGCGAGCGGATCTGCAGGTTGCGAACACCGGCGCGCTGACCACGGCGGATGGTGTCGGCAAGGCGACGCGCGTCGCTGTCGTGCGCGAAGATCTGGCCGCTATTGCCCATGGCGGCCGCAAGGGCCAGCGTCTTGCCGCCCCCGCCGGCGCAGAAGTCGAGAACCTGCTTGCCCTTCACCTCGCCCGCCACGGCTGCGGCGATCTGCGAGCCCAGGTCCTGAACCTCGAACCAGCCCTTCGAGAAGGCGGGCACGGCCTCCACCGACGGCGTGCGGTCGGCGGCGGCGGGCGCGGGAATGCGGAAGGCGGTCGGCAAGACGCCGGCCGGGGCGGCGTCGATCAAGGCCAGGGCCTTGGCGCAACGTTCGACATCGGTCTTCAGCGTGTTGACCCGCAGATCTACCGGGGCGCGTTCCGACAAGGCGCGCATTTCGACCGCCTGATCCGCGCCCAAAGCGCGCCCTAGGTGCGGCTCCAGCCAATCGGGGTAGTCGCCCGCTACGGGCGCCGGCGCGCCTTCGATGGAAACCGGCGTGGCTAGGTGCTCACGCTCGACGTCCGTCAGGGCGCCGAAGCCGTGCTCCTCAGCGGCGGCTTCCGCGATCCGCTCGACCGGCCACTTCCACATGAAGGCCAGCACGCCCAACATCACGCCCCGGGCGCTGGAGTCCGCCATCATCCAGCCTAGCGAGCGCTTGCGGCGCAGCGCGTCCAGCACCAGACCCGACACGAACGCGCGGTCCTTGGACCCCGCATAGCGCGCGGTCTCGCCCCAGCGCTTCAGCGCCATCTTCACCGGAAAATGCCGTGCCTCGATCTCGGTGAGAACCTCGATCGCCGCTGAAACCCGTCCTCCGTCCCGCATCAGACCACCAGGGCCGCGAGCAGCATCAGGATCCCAAACATCGACGCTAGCCAGACCAGGCTGCGGACAAAGGGCACACCGAACGCATAGAGCGGCACATAGGCCGCGCGCGCGGCGACATACAGCGCCGCGCCATAGGCCGTCAGATCCCCCAGGCGACCTCCCAGGTAGTCGATGATGACCAAGGCCAAGAAGAACGGAAAGGTCTCGCGGAAATTGGCGAAGGCCCGCGTGAGCCGAGCGGCCATGCCGGTCAGCTCGATCTTCTCGTCGCGAGGACCGACATTCCACTTCAAGCCGCGCTGCGGCTGGGCGGCGGCCGACGCCCAGAGCAGGTTGAGAATCCCGATGACGACCGCCACGGCGATCATCTGCAGCTCGAAGGCCATCCGCATCGGCTAGACCGCGCTCGGATAGTTGGGCGCCTCGCGGGTGATCATCACGTCGTGGACGTGGCTCTCACGCAGGCCCGCGCCCGTGATGCGCACGAACTTGGCGCGCTGCTGCAGTTCGGGGATCGTCGGCGCGCCGAGATAGCCCATCGCCGCGCGCAAGCCCCCGACCAGCTGGTGCAGCACCGGCGAGATCGGGCCCTTATAGGGCGTCTGCCCCTCAATGCCTTCCGGCACCAGCTTGAAGTTGTCGGTGACTTCCTTTTGGAAGTAGCGGTCCGCCGAGCCGCGCGCCATGGCGCCCACCGAGCCCATGCCGCGATAGCTCTTGTAGGAGCGCCCCTGGTACAGGAACACCTCGCCCGGCGCCTCTTCGGTGCCGGCGAACATCGAACCCATCATGGCGGTCGAGGCCCCGGCGGCAATGGCCTTGGCCAGGTCGCCCGAGTACTTGATGCCGCCGTCGGCGATCACCGGGGTGTTGCTGTCCTTGGCGGCGCGAACCGCTTCCATGATCGCGGTCAGTTGCGGCACGCCCACGCCTGCGACGATGCGGGTGGTGCAGATCGAGCCCGGACCGATACCGACCTTCACCGCGTCGGCGCCGGCGTCGATCAGGGCGCGGGCGGCGTCGTAGGTGGCGATATTACCGGCGACGATCTGGACGCGGTTGGCCTCGCGCTTCAGGCGGGTCACCGCGGCGGCGACCTGGCTGGAATGGCCGTGCGCCGTGTCGATGACGACGACGTCCACGCCCGCGTCGACCAGCGCCATTGAGCGCTCGAAGCCCGCGTCGCCCACGGTCGAGGCCGCCCCGACCAGCAGCCGGCCCTTGTCGTCCTTGGCGGCCAAAGGATGAGCCTGAGCCTTCTCGATGTCCTTGACGGTGATCAGGCCGACGGCGCGGTAGGCGTCGTCGACCACGATCAGGCGCTCGATCTTGTGCTTGCGCAGCAGCTCGCGCGCCTCGCGGTGATCCACGCCTTCCGAGACGGTGATCAGGTTCTCGCGGGTCATCAGCGCCGAGGCCGGAACCTTGTCGTCGCCCTCAAACCGCATGTCGCGGTTGGTCAGGATGCCGACCAGCTTGCCAGAGCCGCGCTCGACCACCGGGAAGCCCGAGATCTTGCGACGGGCCTTGATCTCGCGGATTTCGGCCAGGGTGGTGTCGGGATGGATGGTCAGCGGATTGATCACCATGCCGCTTTCATAGCGCTTGACCTCGCGCACCTGGTCGGCCTGCTCCTCGTTGGTGAGGTTGCGGTGCAGGACGCCCATGCCGCCGGCCTGAGCCATGGCGATCGCCAGGCGGCTTTCGGTCACCGTGTCCATCGCGGCGGACACGAGCGGAATGTTCAGACTGATTTCACGCGTGAACCGGGTCTCGGTCGTCACCTGGGTGGGCATGACGTCGGACGCTGCGGGTTCGAGCAAAACGTCGTCGAAGGTGAGCCCTTCGCGAATCTCCATCGGAGTCTCCATTTTGCGGCGCGGATATAGCCGTGAGGTCGACCGTTGTCGACCCGCCACGTCGCCGATTTGGAGATGATTTTTCCTCAACCGCCCCCTAGGTCAGTCCGCGATGGCGTCCAGACCCAGGCGACCAAGCTTGGACAGAACCGCCACGCCGTCACCCGCGCTGATGACCTCGTCGGGCTTGGGCTTTTCGATCAGGGTCCCGTTGGCGCGCTCGATCCGGACGACCAGCACGCCCCCTCGCCGCTCGAACTCGCCCACCGTGACGCGCCGCGCGGCGAAGGACGCCGGCGCCGTGACCAGTCCGAGGTCCAGGCCCAACTGCGCCAGCGCTTCACTCTGGTGGGCGGCGGGCGCCCGGGCCTCCTTCAGAAAGCTGGCCAGGCGCGGATAGAGGATCATCTCGGCGATCCGCTCGGCGCCGATGTGAGCGGGCATCACCACCTTGTCCGCGCCGGCCTGGACCAGCTTGCGCTCGGTCGTGGGTCGTTCGCCCCGCGCGATGATCTCGATCTTGGGGTTCAGGCTACGGGCCGACAGCGTGATGAACACGTTCGCCGCGTCGTCTGGAAGTACGGTCGCCAGCACCTTGGCGCGTTCAACGCGCATGGCGCGCAGGATATCCTCGTCGGTGGCGTCGGCGTGCCGGCAGAGGTAGCCGAGGTCCCGCGCCTCCTGGCACCGCGCCTCGTCGCGCTCGATCACCACGAAGCGCTCGCCCGCAGCCGACAGTTCGTTGGCGAGCATCAGGCCGATGCGCCCAAAGCCGCAGATGACGATGTGATCGTCGAGCTTTTCGATGTCGCGTTCCACGCGCTTCCCAAAGAAATGTTCCAGCTGAGACTGGGTCAGCGCCTGAACCAAGGCACCGGTGACAACAATGACGCCGGTGCACCCAAACACCATCGTGCCCATCGTCACGGCGTGCAAGTAGTCGGTGTCGACGGGGCGAACCTCGCCGTAGCCCACCGTGAAAATCGTCAGGGTGACCATATAGAGGGCGTCGTCGAACGACCAGCCGGCGCGCATGTAGGCCAGGATCGCGACGCCCGCCACCGCCAGCACGAACGCCACGGCGAAGGCCAGATTGCGAAAGGGCCGCGCGATCAGCCCACCGATCACGCGCTCCCCCGGCCTCACCGCCCCTTGAATCCCGTCGCGACCAGGAACACCTCCGAGCTGTCCTGCCGACTGGCCTTGGGCTTGAAATGCTGGACCTTGTCAAAATGCCGCTTCAGCTTGCCGATGATCTCGGCCGTCTCTCCGCCCTGGAACGCCTTGGCGACGAAGGCGCCGCCCGGCTTGAGCACATCGATCGCGAACTCGGCGGCGATCTCGATCAGGCCGACGATCCTCAGGTGGTCGGTCTCGCGGTGGCCCACGGTGTTCGGGGCCATGTCGGACATGACGAGGTCAGGCTCGCCGCCCAGAAGCTCCAGAAGCTTCTCGGGCGCGCCGTCGGCGGTGAAGTCCATCTCCAGAAGGTGCGCCGGCGCCACCGGATCGACAGGCAACAGGTCGATCCCCGCCAGGGTGGTTACGCCACGCTCGACCGCGATCTGCAGCCAGCCGCCCGGCGCACAGCCCAAATCGATGACCTTCGCGCCCTTGCGGAAGAAATGGAACTTGTCGTCGATCTCGCTGATCTTGAACGCCGCGCGGCTGCGATAGCCCAACGCCCGGGCCTTGGCCGAGAACGGGTCGTTGATCTGCCGCTCCAGCCAAGCCTGCTGGCTGGGGGTGCGGCCATAGGCGGTCTTCAGGCGCGCGGGCTTGCCACGTCCGCCTTCGTTGCCGCCCGTCGGCGGCTTGACCATACGACGGCGGGGAGGATCTTCGCTCATGCGGCTTCGGACTTCTTCGGGGCGCCGCCGCGACGACGCCGGCGCGGGCGTCGCTGCTGATCGGACATCAAGGACAATAGCAGCCCCTCTCTAAGCCCTCGATCGGCGACACGCACGCGCGAACATGGCCACAACTCCTGGACCGCCTGGAGGATCGCCGCGCCGGCCAGGACCAGATCGGCGCGGTCGGCCCCGATACAGGGTTCGGCCGCGCGTTCCGCCGAGGTGAGGGCCAGCAAGCGATCGGCGGCCGCGTCGCAGTCGGTGCGGTTCATCCACAGACCATCGACCACGTTGCGGTCATAGCGCTGCAAGCCCAGGTGCAGACCCGCGAGACTGGTGATGGCGCCGGAGGTGCCGACCAGATGCGCCCGGCCCTCCGCAAACACCTTCCGCATCGGCTCGGCATGCGGGAACGTCTCGATCCGGGCCTTCACATCGTCGACCATGGCGCGGAACCAGGCCGGATTGGCTCGTTCGCCCTCGGGAAAGCGCTCGGCCAGGGTGACCACGCCGACAGGGATCGACAGCCAGGCCTTGATCGGCAATTTCCAGGCCGCGAACTGTCGGGGCTTGGCGTCCAACCCACCGCTCTTCAGGTCCACCCAGGACAGCTCCGTCGAGCCGCCGCCGACATCAATGACCAGGGCCGCGTCCTGCTGACGGTCGAACAGGCTCATGCACCCGGCGACCGAAAGCTGCGCTTCCTCGCGCGGACTGATGATCTGAAGCTTGAGGCCTGTCTCTTCGTGGACCCGGCGAACAAACTCTGGACCATTGGCCGCGCCTCGGCAGGCCTGGGTCGCGACCGCCTTCACGCGGATCGCCTTGCGCCGGCGAATCTTCTCGGCGCAGACCTTCAGGGCCGCCAGAGAGCGATCCATGGCCGCGTCCGACAACTGACCCGTCTGGGAAAGACCCTCTCCCAGGCGAACGATGCGGGAATAGGCCTCGACCACGCGGAACCCGCGCGGCGTGGGCGTCGCCACCAAAAGGCGGCAGTTGTTGGTCCCGAGATCGAGCGCCGCATAGCACGACGTCTCCTCCGGCGACCGCCGGCGCCGCCCTCCTGGCGCGCCGGGCGCGCGCGGCGCCTCCGACATGGTCCTAACCACCTGTCTCGCAGACGTCGCGAACAGCTGCGACGTCTCATTTCGAGTCGACCATAGCATGTCACTCGCGCGCCGGAAGGCGCCGCCTTGTCATCCGCCTTCCGACGATTACGTTCAGGAATCAGTCAGGTGCGCCTGCTAATCTGATCGCCATGAATGCTCGACTCGCCAAATTCGCGATCGGTCAGGTCGTCCGCCACCGCATCTTCCCCTTTCGGGGCGTGGTGTTCGACGTCGACCCTGTGTTCGCCAATACCGAGGAATGGTGGGAATCCATCCCCGAGGATATTCGGCCGACCAAGGACCAGCCTTTCTACCATCTGTTGGCCGAGAATGAGGACAACAGCTATGTGGCCTACGTGTCCGAGCAGAACCTGCTCCCCGACGACAGCGGCGAGCCGGTCGGCCACCCGCAGACGGCGGTGATTTTCGAGTCGTTCGATCACGGGCTCTACAAGCTTCGGCCGCGAATTTCGCACTGAGCGGGCTGCCGCCAAGATTGGCGGCATCTCGTTGCGAACGAGCCCCGTTTGAGAACAACGTTTCTCCGCCGATCTGGCGTTTTAGCGAAAATTCCGAACAGCAATTGCCAAATCCGGGGCGTAGCGTCATCGCATGAGCGCAGATGGCCTGAGCAACGGACCGCCCCCCGGCGCGCGTCCCGACTGGACGATTGATCAGGGCTGGGAAACCTACACCCAGGCCGAGCACGACGTCTGGATCACCCTGTACGAGCGGCAGACCGACATGCTGCATGGTCGCGCATGCGACGCGTTCCTGCGGGGCCTGGACGCGTTGGACCTGCACCGCTCGGGCATTCCAGACTTCGCCCGCATCAACGAAGAGCTCAAGCGCCTGACGGGCTGGACCGTGGTGGCGGTGCCAGGCCTGGTGCCCGACGACGTCTTCTTCGACCACCTCGCCAACCGCCGCTTTCCGGCTGGCCAGTTCATCCGCAAGCCGCACGAACTGGACTACCTGCAGGAACCGGACATCTTCCACGATGTGTTCGGCCACGTGCCCATGCTGACGGACCCGGTCTTCGCCGACTACATGCAGGCCTATGGCGAAGGGGGCCGCCGCGCCCTGGGCCTGGGTCGCCTGGCCAATCTGGCGCGCCTCTACTGGTACACGGTGGAGTTTGGCCTGATGAACACCCCCGCTGGATTGCGGATTTACGGCGCGGGGATCGTGTCTTCGCGGACCGAGTCGATCTTCGCCCTCGATGACCCCTCCCCCAACCGTATCGGCTTCGACCTGGAGCGCGTGATGCGGACGCTGTACCGGATCGACGACTTCCAGCAGGTCTATTTCGTGATCGACTCGATCCAGACCCTGCAGGAGGTGACCCTTCGCGATTTCGGCGCGATCTACCAGCGGCTGGCCGCCGCCACCGACATCGGTGTCGCCGAAATCGTTCCCGGCGACACCGTTCTGACACGCGGCACCCAAGCCTACGCCAGGGCGGGCGGCCGGCTGGCCGGCGCTGGGGCTGGCTGACCCTTCAAGCCGAAGAGAATTCGGACACTGGGGATGCGTCGGACGATCTCGTACGTCGCAAAACACCCGGCGAAGGTCGCGGCCACCAGGATCGCGCCTTCTAGAGCCTGGGGCAGCCCCAGCTTGGCGAGGTGATGCGCCATGACGACGATTAGGGTCTGGTGTACGATATAGAATGGGAACACGCCCAGGGTCAGATAGCGCAACGCCGGTCCGCCCTTGTTCGACAGATGCCGCGCTCCAAAGCCCAAGATGGCGGCGATCGCGCACCATTGATCGGTGGCGTAGACGCAGCGCATGACGATCCGCAGGGTCTCCGGTGGGTTCGCGTCGTCAGCGCGGTATATCCACGCATAGGTCGCCCAGCCCGCCCCGCTGGCGAGCGCAAGCGCCAGCGCCGCCCAGCGGACCTTGATCAGGCGAGCCTTGAGGACTTCGGACTTGGCCAGCCCGAAGCCGAGCAGGAACGCCGTGAACGAGACCGCGTGATTGTACCAGTCCTGCACCAGATCATGCGTGATCTCGAAGTGCGGCATAAGGATGATCCGCGTCGCCGCCAGAAAAGCGATCGGCCAGACAAACAGTCCGGCGCCCTTAAGGCTTCTCTCCAAGCCGCCCTGTAGCCGCGCGCCCAGGCGCGGAAGCAACAGCAGCATCACGGCCAAAACCAGCGAATAAACCAACAGGTAGGCCACGAACCACATGTGGTTCCAGGTCGGCGTGATCAGGCAGTCATCGCCGTCGCACCAATGCCCGGACGCCGTGACGTATTTCAGCCAGAACGCACCGTACGGGTCTGCGACCAGTCCGGCGCCAGGGCGCGCGGCGACGGCTTCGACGATCTCGTAATAGCTCTGCGGCGGCACGATCACGAACATCGCGAACAGCAGCGGCGGCAGCAGCCGTGCGACCCGCGACATCGTCAGCCGCCCGACCGAAACCCTGTCGGCCATGAACCTCGTCGCGGCCCCCGAGACGAGAAACAACAGGGTCAGGCGCCAGGGGTTCGTGAGTTGCATCAGCGGCTCAAGGGCCTCGACCGGATGCGGTGTCTTCACGTGCCAGTCCCAGGGCACATAGAACATTCCGGTATGGTAGAGGATCAGCAGAAAGAAAGCGCCAACCCGAATCCAATCGAGGTCATGGCGTCTGTCGAGGTCTGTCACCGAGGTCATGAGGGGGCTTCCAACGTGAAGAGCGATGCCACCGACCTGCCGCGACGGCCCGCCGCAGTCCAAGCTCCGGGGGATCAGCGGGCGCTGGCTGGGACATCCGGCACAGCCTTGGAGCCGAACGGCGGTCTATTGGGGATGACCGGCGAGGAACGCCGATGGCTGTTCAGAGCCTGGCTGTTGGGCGTCTGCCTGATCGGCTGCATCTGCATCGTCAACGTGCTGACGATCCAGCACGACTCGCCAGATCTGGGTCCGCTCCGTCCGATCATCTGGGAGGGCAGCAGCGCACTGGTGACGATGGTGATCTTCACCATCCCCGCAGCAATGGCGCTCTGGACCGCCCGTACCTGTCCTCGCTGGTGGATCGCCCTTCCGGCGCACCTCGCGGCGCTGCTGGCCTACTCGGCGCTCCACGTCGCGGGGTTCCTGGTGCTGCGCGAATGGGCCCATGCCGCGCTTCTGGGCGAGGCCTACGACTACGGGCCGCTTTCAACCGAGTTTCCGTACGAGTTTCGCAAGGACTTTCTCGCCTATCTTCTGGCCTCCGGCGCCTTTTGGCTGGCTCTGCAGCGCAGTGACCAGAAACCGGCCGCAGCGGCGCCGGCGCGTCCGGCCACCTTCGACATTCGGGACGGCGCGCGGATGATCCGTGTTTCGGTGGAGAACATCGTCGCCATCCGGTCGGCGGGCAACTATGTGGAGTTCATTCTAACGGATGATCGACGCCCGCTGATGCGCTCCTCGCTGGCGGCGATGCAGGACGGGCTCGCAACCCACGGCTTTGTGCGCACTCACAAATCCTGGCTCGTGAACGGCGCGCGCGTCACGGGGCTGCGGCCCGAGGGTTCAGGCGACTACACGATCGAGCTCGGTGCGCTGGAGGCGCCGCTGTCGCGGCGGTTCCCAGAAGCTCTGACGGCGCTGCGCGCAGAGAACTAATCGACCTCGCGCAGCAACAGACCCATCAGGATGTCGTCCTCAAAGCGACCGTCGGGCAACCGCCCGCGCGCACGCTGGCGACCTTCGTGACGAAAGCCCAACCGTTCATACAGGCGAACCGCACCCGGATTGCCCGCGCCGGCCGCCAGTTCAATCCGCACGACCTCAGGCTCCGCCGAGCGCGCCCAGGCGATCAACATCTCGAACAGCTTCGACCCCACCCCACGTCCCTGGTAGTCGGGGCGCACAGCGACTGTAAGACCGCCCAGCACATGGGCGAAAAGCGCGATCGTCTCCCGCTTCGCATGGATCTCGCCGCAAACGGTTCCGTCCGCATCAACCGCGACGAGACACACATCGGCGGCGATGGCGGCCTCGGCATAGGCTGGCGTCACCTCCTCGGGCGTACGGGCCAAGGCGCCGGGCGTCACGGCCGCAGCGCGATGCACGGCCAAGATCGCGTCGCGATCGGCGACTGTGGCGCGACGAACCGTGATGCTCATGCCATCCTCTGGAAGGGATAGAAATCGCCGCCCAGACCCAGGATCTGGGTCAACTCGTCAAGCGCTTCACGGCTCTCGGTCAGGAGTCTCGGGTCGGACAGGTCAGCAGGCGCCAGGCGGTCGCGATATCGACGGCTGATCCAGTCGGTCAGCGTAGTCTCAAGCGCAGGCGTAAAGCGTTGCGACGCGTTCGCCGCCGCCAACTCGGCCTCTGTCAGTACGACACGCAGACGCAGGCAAGCCGGACCGCCTCCATTGCGCATGCTCTGGCGGACATCGACGTACTCGACCCGGCCGATGGGCCCGTTCGACGTCGCTAGTCCCTCAGCCACGGCGTGGGCGCGCGGGTTGTCCCGCGTCTCCGCCGGCGCCAGCAGCACCAGCCTATCCTCACCTGGAACGACCAGCAGCTGCGAGTTAAAGAGATAGCTGGCGACGAGGTCGGCCATCGGCAAGTCGGCTTCCGACACCTCGACAAAGACCGGCTCGAAAAGCCCAGCGGCCGCCATCCTGACATCGCGCTCCATCGCGGCCCGATCTTCGAACGCCCGCTCGTGGAAGAACAGGCACTCGCGCGTTCCTACGCAGACGACGTCGTTATGGAAGGCGCCGCCCTCGATCGCCGACTTCCCCTGCTGAGGGAACACCGCCCGCGCCGCGTCGTGCCGACGCTGTATCGCTTCGAACGCTTCCCTGGTCTGGCGGGCGGGGAAGCGGCCATCCCAATGGCCCCAGGCCTCGCGCCCCCAGACGAAAAGGTTGACGCCCGCAGCGCCGTGATCGGCGCAGAGACGAACGTGGTTGGCCGCGCCCTCGTCGGCGAAGTGGGGCTGCGCCGGCAACGGATCGTGGACGGCGAACAGCGTCTCGTCCGGAAAGAGCCGTTTCAATGACCGCGCAGTCTGGGGGCCTTCCAGACTGCGATGCAGATTGGTCAGCAGGTTGGCGGGCGTGAAATGAACCCGCCCGTCGGCTGTGTCGGCGCTGGGCGTGACCGTCGCGGCGTTAGCAGCCCACATCGGCGAGGCCGAGCAAGCCGCCGCCGCCAGAGCCGGCGCGTCCTTCCAGGCGGACGCGAGAATATTTTCCTCCGAGCCCGAAAAACCGAGCTGCTTCAAGAGGCTTAGAGCAGGTCTCTCATGCGGCGGCAACACGAACTGCGGCAGGCCCAGGTCGGCCAGTCGCCGCATCTTGGACAGCCCCTCCAGCGCCGCGCCGCGCGGATTGGACACCTCGCCGGCGTTGCGGGTGCTGGCAAGGTTGCCAGGCGAAAGACCGACATAAGAATGGGTCGGCCCGACGAGGCCATCACAGTTGGCTTCGAAGGCTAAGGTCATCCCTTCAGACCTCTGATATCCTTGAAGGTATCGGCCACTTCCGGAGCTTCAAAACTGGCGACCGGATAGGCGCAGTAGTCGGCCGCGTAATAGGCGCTGGGCCGATGGTTGCCGGAGGCGCCCAGACCGCCGAACGGCATCGACCCCGCCGCTCCGGTGGTCGGCCGGTTCCAGTTGACCACGCCGGCGCGAATTCGGTTGAGAAATTTTTTCCAGAGCGTTGAATCATTAGAGATAAGGCCAGCCGAAAGGCCGTAGCGCGTGGCGTTCGCGGCGGTCATCGCCTCGTCGAAGTTCGAGACCCGGCGCACTTGCAGCAGCGGCGCGAACAGCTCTTCGTCGGGCGTCTCGACGCCTGTGACGTCGATCATTCCCGGTTTCAGGAACGCCTCACCCAGCCCCGCCACGCCCTCGAGGGGCAGGATCGTATCGCCGCTCGTCGCCGCTGCGACGTCACGCGCGGCCCTGGCGGCGCGCGCGGAGATCAGCGGCCCCATAAACGGCTCGCTGGGGCTGTTCCAGGCGCCGATCGTCAGCCGCTCGACCAGAGCCGCCGTCGCCTCGATCACCGCCCGGCCCGAAGCGTCGTCCGGCACGATCAGTCGGCGTGCGCACGAGCACCGCTGGCCAGTGGTGATGAAGGCCGATTGAACGACCAGGGCCGCTACGGCCTCAGGCGCATCGTCGGCGCTCCAGACCACCAGCGGGTTGTTGCCGCCTAGCTCCAGCGCCAGGATGACGTCTGGCCGGTCGGCGAAGTAGCGGCGGAAATAGGCCCCGGCCGCAGCCGAGCCCGTGAACAGCAGGCCATCGATCTCCTGGGCGATCAGCGCCTGACCGGTCTCGCGTCCGCCCTGGACAAGATTGACGACTCCCTCCGGCACGCCGGCGGCCTCAAGGGCCTCGACCAGCAACTGACCCGCCAGGGGCGTTTCCTCCGAGGGCTTGAACACCACCGTATCGCCGGCCAGCAGCGCGGGCACGATGTGGCCGTTGGGCAGGTGGCCTGGAAAGTTGAACGGGCCGAGCACGGCCATCACGCCGTGGGCGCGGTGACGCAACACCGCGTGTCCGAACGGCATTGCGTTCTCCGTGACGCCGGTGCGCTCGTCATAGGCGCGGATCGACAGGTCGACCTTGCCGGCCATCGAGGCGAGCTCGGCCTTGGTCTCCCAGAGCGCCTTGCCCGTCTCCCGGCTCAAGGCCTCGGCATAGGCCGCCGTGCGCTCGATCAGGATATCCTTATAGCGGCGCAGAATGGCGATCCGCTCCTCGCGCGGACGGTCGGCCCAGTCCGGGAAAGCCTTGCGCGCCGCCTCGACCGCCTCGGTGACATCACCGCCGGTCGCTGTCGCGCCGCGCCAGACCGTCTCGCCCGTCGCCGGGTCCGTAGACACCAGGGCCGCGCCTTGCCCGGCGCGCCATTTGCCGTCGATGAACAATTCGCCGCTCATGCCTTCACCCGCACCACTTCGCCTTCGCTCACGCCCAAGGCGTCCATCGCGTCGCGCCCAAGGATCGCCGTCTCGCCGTCGATCAGCACCGGCGCACGCACCGCGCGGAACCGGGCGACCTCCCCCGTGGAGATCAGCGCCTCTTCGCCAAAGGCGTCCTCGCCGGCCTTCACGCGTAGACGCTTGGCGTCGCGCACGGTTCGGATGTCGTCTCGCGGACAGGCCACCGTGGGCCCGGCGTCGAACAGATCGACCAGGCCCTGGTAACGGAAGCCTTCGCGCTCCAGCATCGCACGTGCCGCCTCGCCGTCACGATGGACGCGACCGATCACGTCGCGCGCCTCTTCGGGGAGCAGCTCGGTGTAGATGGGATGGCGCGGCGCGAGGTCTAGAATGAACTGGCCATCAGTCGAGGCGCTCATCAGATCGGCCTGATCAAAATCCAGTCGGAAGAACTTGTGCGAGACGTGCTCCCAGAAGGGGCAGCGGCCGTCCTCGTCGAACCAACCCCGCAGTTCGGCCAGCACCATCTCGGCGAAGCGCTGCGGCTCGATGCCGATCAGCATGTAGCGCGACTGGGCCAGCAGCCGACCAGCGCCGCCCTTACGTTTCTCGGGGCGGAGGAACAGCGATCCGACCTCGGACCAGCCCGCACACTCGTTTACCAGGACCAGCGCCTTGTGATCGAAGCGCATCTCCAAGGTCGGCGAGGACTGAGCGAGGGTCACGACACGGAAGGAAAAGAAGGGCCGCTTGAGGCCCACGCCGGCTTTGACGCCCGCGACCCCCTCGACGCTCCCGGTTTCGAGGTCCTCCAGCATCAGGGTGTACCAGGCCTCGGGGGGAGCAACTCCGGCCGCGAAGCTGGCTTCCGACAGGTCCAGGCGCGTGCGCAGGGTGTGCTCGTCCTCGGGCAGGCTGGTGAACCCGCGCCCGGAAAGGATGGCCAATTCCATCAAGGCTTCGAAGTCTGCGGATCCCGCAGGACGGACGACTAGCATTCACGCATTCTCCATGGCCGCGCGGATCGCTCTGGCGTCGATCTCGCCGCTGGCCAGCTTCATCATGATCGTCGCCGAGAGCTGGGCGCGCTCGACGAAGCTTTCGGGCCAAGCGTGCTCGGCCTCGCTGTGGATATCGCCGCCGCGCACCCCCAGGGTGTCGACGTTGGGCAGGCCGGAGGCGAACAGGTTGTTGCCTTCGCAGACCCCGCCCGAGGGTTTCCAGGTGATGTCCTGACCTAGGAGCGCGCCGGCCGCTTTAACCGCTTCGAACAGCTTTTGCTGGGCGACGTTGAATGGCTTGGCGCCCCGCGTGATCAAGCCGTGCAGATGCGCGTGGAGCTCGGGGTCGATTTCGCTCACGATCCGAGCGACTTCGGCCTGGAACCAAGCTGCGGCTTCAGCCTCGGGAAAACGGACATTGAACCGCACGACGGCGACATCGGGGACCATGTTCAGGGGCGCGCCGCCATCGATCCGCGCCACATTCACTGTAAGACCGTCGCGCAAGCCGTTCAAAGCATGAAGTTTCTCGGCGACGCGGGCCGCGCCGATCACGGCATTGCGGCCCGCCGCGAAATCGCGCCCGGCATGCGCCGCGCGCCCGTGGATGACGATGTGAAAATTGCCCGAGCCCTTGCGCGCGGCGGCCAAGGCCCCGTCCGCCAACGCAGGCTCGTAGGTGAGGCCGACATGCCCCAGTCGCGCGAACTCGGACAGGACGGGTCCCGAAGCGATCGAACCGATCTCCTCGTCGGGAGAAAGAAGGACGCGGTAGCCGACGTTGCCAGCCAGAGGATGGGCCTCGAAGGCCTCCAGCGCCGCTAGCATCACCGAGATCCCGCCCTTCATATCGGCGATGCCCGGGCCATGCAGCGCGCCGTCCGGTCGGGTTCGAACCACCTGGAACGGGCTGCTCTCTGGATACACCGTGTCGTAGTGGCCCGTCAGAATGACCTGAACCGGCGCCTCGGGTCGCACGATCACCGCCACGGAGGGCGGATGGGGGAACTCAACCTCACGGCCGCTGGCGTCGATCTCTCGGGAGGCGGCCAACGGGATTTCGACCGGCGCGGTCGGCAGGCTCGCGGCCGCGTCGAGCAAGATCCGCCTTTGACGCTCCAGCCCTTCCAGGTTGCGGCTTCCGGAGTTCACCGCGCACCAGTCGACCGCGCGATCGACGATGCGGCCGCCATCTCGCGCAATAGCTTCCAGAACGTCGCGATCGTCAGATGTGAGAAGCATGAAAGGCCGTCCCTCCCTCAGTCAAGATAACCAAGGGCCGCGGGCAAATCGTACTTACCTCAGACGAGGTAACCGGGCGCCCGCGCAACAGCCTTGCGTGCTTAATAGTCCTTTCGCCAGCGAACGGAAAGCTTTGCGTCGTTCTGACCGCCAATGCGGGAGACCAGAGACAACGTCCGGCGAATCCGCCACTCGACCTGCGCCGCAGGACCTTCGCGGCCCCCGCCGATGATTTCAACATAGACATCGTCAGTGACATACTTGCCGCCGGCCACGGTCATCCCGGTGGCGCTCTCGGCGAAGGCGAGCCGGTCCAGCCGCGCGAAGCTCCGCAGATTGCCGATGACATCGAAACCGCCGCCACCCGCGAGCGCGGCCAGAGCCGAGGCCAGTTGAGCAGCTTCGATCGGCGACAACTGTGCGGCCGAGGCGCCGAACAGCACCTGGCTGAGCACCTCGTCGCTGGGCAGCTCCGGCTTGGACGTCAGCGTGATCTCCGGCTTGGCCGCCGTGCCCAGGATCCGGACCACGGCGGTTAGCGCGGCGTCTTGGCGGGTCGCCGAGAGATTGAGCCGGATTTGATCGAGCTGGGTCGAAAGATAGACCACGCCGTCATCATCGAACTCGAACCGCTTGCCGGCGAAGTCGTACTCGCCCCGCACCATCCTGGCGACGCCGCTGAGTTGCGGGGCCAGCGATGTGCCGCCGACGTGCGCGTCCAGCGATAGCTCCACATCGAGCCCGCGGCCTCGCACGAAGATGCGTCGCGGCGCCTTGAGGTCCAGATCCAAGATCATTCCGCCGGTCGTCGGACGGCGCTGAAGGCCCTGATCGAGGTCCGCCGGGCGATTGCGCTCGACGACATCCATCGCCACCACGCCCGCCGGGGTCTTGGTCTGGGCCGAGACGTCGGCGCGATCTAGCGTCACAGCGCCCGTCAGCTTGATCTTCCCGTCCGCCGAGCGGTTGACGCTGGCCTGTCCCGTCGCGACCGCCGAGGCCAGATCATTGTCGATCAGGCGGAAGTTCTTCATGTCGAGCTTGAAATTGCCCTCGCCGCCACGCGAAAGGCTGATCCGTCCCGCGCCCGAGATCGAACCGCCCTGCCCGTCCTCGCCAATCGCCTGGCTGACGTCGATGGCGTTGTCGGCCAAGGCCGAGCGGAGGGTCACATTCCGCAACCGAAGTCCCGACTGTCCGTCGTCGAAACCACCGCGATCCAGCGTAGCCTGACCGATCAGGCGAGGGTCGCCCAGCGTGCCGCCCAGGCTTGCCTGCAGGTTGATGCGGCCCGACAGCGAGCGCTCCGGCCCCAGCAACAAGTCCCAAAGCGGCTTGATTTCACCTTGCGCCGAAAAGCGCCCCTGCACGCCTCGCCGCTTGTTGACGGCCAGACGAAGCGGCATGGCCGAGGCCTCGACGGGAAGCACAAGGTTAGCCTCGGCCTTGAGGCCCTGGCGGTTGTCGCCATCGGCGATGATCGTCAGCTGGCTATCGGTCAACGTCCCCTGGATCTTCGCATCCAGCGATTGCTCGATCTTGGCGCCGCGCTCCCGCGCGTTGGAGAGCCGCATCGAGAAGCCCCCGGCCAGTGTCTCGCCCTGACCGTGAAGGTTGAACGCGCCGTCGATGTCACCGTCCAGATCCGGGTCGAACGCGGTCAAGGTAACGCCGCTCAGTTCGGCCTTCAGCATCGTAGCTGCCCCGCCAAGATCGGCGTCGATATCCGCCCGCCCCTTGTCGACGGCCAGACGAAGGCGCGCCCGGGTCGGCCCGTCGCCGAAGCGAACACGCGCGGCCTCCAGGGTCTTGAGTTCAGTTCGCCCGACGCGACCAGACGCATTGAGGGTCAGATCATAGATCTTCCCAGCCTGGGCCAAGTCACCCGCGCCGCTGAGACGCCAAGCTCCGCCAGGAGCCTCGCCGCGCGCGTCGATCGACAGCGGCAATCGCGCAAGCGGACCATCGGCCTTGATCCGCGCTAAGCGGACTTTCCACGATCCGCTGGTCACATTCTCCGCAACGAGATCCAGCGTTGCGCTCGGCGAACCGCCCCCCGGCGTATCGACGAGCCGCGCCGAACCCTGCACCGAACCTTGGGGCAGGAAGGCGCCGGGGCCGATCGCCAGCCGCAAATCGGCCGTGGCCGGGCGTCCGTCGCGTAGCGAGACCGCGCCCTGCGCCTTGGCGCCGCCGGCGTCGACATCAACCTGGCTTAGCTCGACGCCCCCGGGCGAGAAGCGGAAGGACGCACGCCCGCGCGCGGGGCCATAGGCGCTGTCGCCTTGTAGCGTGACCATCCCGTCCGTGCCGTTGGCCGCACGCGCGAACGTCAGCGACAGCCTTGCCTTGCTCAGCGGCAAGCGGGGAAGGTCAATCGTATCGAAAACGGCGTTCAGATCGGCCTTCGGCGCGGATAGCGTTCCGCCAATACGCCCATCGCCGGCCGCCTTGCCCGCGACCTCGACCGGCCCCGCGCGGAAAGGCCCGGTCGCCGTCCAGTCGAGGCCGAAATCCAAGGATAGTCCTTCACCCAGCCGACCCGACGTCTTCACCGCCGCGTTGGCGCCGTCCAGTTTGGCCTCGGCCACGGTCAGCACGCCAGCGTTCCAACTGGCCTTGCCCGAAAGGCGCGGCGTCACGCCCAGCAGGCGATCGATTTCAGCATAACCCGTTGCGAAATTCACGGCCTTGCCGTCGACCGTGAAGCTCCAGGGGCGTCCCACAAAGCTTGAGGCCGACCACCGCGCGGTCACGGACCCTTTGGCGCCCGACCTCACCGGCGCCAGGCTGGCCACCTTCATTTCGCCGTCAAACGACAGGCCGCCCAACAGGCCCCGACCGCCCTTCCCCGTCACGATCAGGTTTGGCGCGTCGATCCGCGCGGCCTTGATCAGGAACCGTCCGCCCTTGACCCGCTCGGCCTCGAACGTCGCCTTGGGACTGGCGCCGAGCACCGCCAGCAAGCCGGTCCCGCCCCCACCGGACGTTGTCGCCTGCGCTTTGATCTCAAGATCGCCCTTGGCCCAGGTCACCTTGGCGGGGCCTCGGGCGCGCTTGAGCCGGTAACCCAGAAGTTCCAGATCGCTGACATCCGCCACCCCGTCGACAACAAACCCGCCGTCGATGAGGCGGAACACGCCGCTCACGTCACCGCGTCCCATCTTCGGGATCGTCACGATACGGCTAAGGGCGCCGACGCGCGCCGTGAAAGCCAGGCCATCGGGACCGGTGCGGCGCTTGCTCAAGTCGGCGAGGCCTTCGCCGCGGAGGACCAAATTCTCTGAATTGACGGCGATCTTCAGCGCCGAGAGGCTGTCAGCAGCGGCCTTGCGGCCTTCGATGACAAAGTCCGCGCGTGGGCCGAACATCCTGGCGAGACGCTCGGTGAGCCTCGAGGCCTCAAGGTCAATCCGCCCTCGCGCCGATCCGCCCTGCTCGGTCCAGGCGCCCTGCGCCTCAAGGGGGGTGTCGGCGCCCGACCGCGCCACGAGATCAAAGGCCGCGCGGCTGGTGGTTCCATTGGCCTTGGCCTTGAGGTCAAAGGCCCGGTTCGCCGGCAGCCCCAGCGCCCCCGCGATCGCGCCGCCGTTGGCCTCGGTGGCGTCGGCCAACAGGCGCAGCGATTTGGATCGCCCCAGGTCGAACTCGACATTGAGATAATCGCCGACATGAAGCCGGGAGGCGACCGCGATCTTACCCTGCTGGCCGCCGCGCCGCGCCATCTCGTAGGCGCCTTTCACGTCGAAGTCGCCCTCCGCGCCGCTGAAGGCTGGGCGCGTGAGCAAGCGAAAGGCGAAGGCGTCGAGATCCACGGAGACGGGCGCGGCGCCGGACTTGCCTTTAGGGCCCAAGTCGGGACGACGCAGCACGATCAGATCGCGAGCATCGACCCGTTCGGCGTGGAAGCGGCGAGCGAACAACTCGGTAGGCCGCCAAGCGACTCGTAAGTCGTGAGCCTCGAGCCAGACGCCCTTTCCGTCGGAGATTGTCAGGCGGCGAACACCGAAGTCCTTCCAGATATCGCCGGACAGCCCCTCGATGCGAAGCTTGCCGATGCGGCCTAGCTTCAGGCCGGAGGCCCGCGCTTCGAGGAACATGCGCCCCTGCGGCGTGATCGGCGCCAGCCGCAGCCCCCCCGCCATCACCAGCAGAAGCGCGGCCAGGATTCCGACCGCGATCAGCACCGCGCCGCCCCAACCCACCTTTCGGGCGACCTTGACGGCGGTCTCGCCCGCCGCCTCGGCGGCCTGGGCGACGGTTTCCGCCAGCTCCGGCTTGTCCTGATCGCCGCTCAAAAGCTCTGTCCGATGCTGAGATAGATCTGGAACCGGGGGTCGCCCTTGCGGCGTCCCAACGGCGCGGCGATGTCCGCGCGTATAGGTCCAAATCCAAGATCATAGCGGATACCGAAGCCCGCCCCGGCGCGAAGGTCGTCGCGTTTCGGAGTCTGTTGCGTGCCGATCGCCCCGGCGTCAATGAAGGCGACGCCGCTCCAGCGGTCCGTGATCTTCTGGCGGACTTCCAGAGAGCTCTCGATCAAGGAAACCCCGCCCTGCGGGGTGTTATCGGACAGACGAGGGCCGATCCCCTGATAGGCGTAACCGCGCACAGAACCGCCGCCGCCGGAGAAGAAGCGCCGGGAGGCAGGGACATCCAGAACGCTCCCGCCGGCGATCGCCCCTACCTTCAGGCGCGCGGCCAATACGGTGCTGTCTTGGCGGCCGAAAGGCAGGTAGGCTGAACCCTGCGCCGCCAACTTCAAGTACGGGACACTGGTGTCGCCGGCGACATAGGTGGGCTCGGCGCGCGTCTCCAGCCGCCAACCACGCTTCGGATCCAGGATGCTGTCGGAGAAGTCCCAGGCGTAGGCGACCAGACCAGCCAGAGTGGCCAGGTTCAGTTTGCGCCCCGCAATGGAGCCATTGCGGCTCACCTGCTCCTTGGTCTGCGACAGATCGAACGAGACCCCGAAGGTGCGATAGGCGGTGGTCTGGCGTCGCCGGGTCAGGTCCACCCCGATGGTGGCGCCGGTTTCGTTGTAGGCGTCGGTGTCGTTCCGGAAGACCGAGCTGTTCAGCTTCAAGGTCTGCTGAGGCCGGCGCCAGTGCGGCAGGGATATTTCGGCGCCAAGCCGCTGTTCCAGCTTCGCGAAGCGCAGAGCATAGGTGGTGGTGTCCGCACGGGATCGCTGATTGTAACGAATCCAGCGGGCGTCGACGCCGGCGCCTTCGCTGGTGGAATAGCCCGCTCCCAGTTCGATGGTCCTCGCCCGGCGATCCGAGAGCGTGACGACCACGGGCCTCAGTCCCTCCGCCGTCGCCTTGTCCGCCCCCGCGAGCGTCACGGAAATGGAGTCGTATACGGCGGTGTCGCGGAGGCGACGCTCCAATTCGGCGACGTCTTCGGGATCGTAAACATCGCCCGCGACCCAGGGGGCCAGGCGCGCGACCCATTGGGGGTTGGTTCGCCCCTTCGTGACGACCTCGACGCCGTCCAGGCGGACCAGTTCGCCCGCCATGATCCTGAACGTCGGGCGAACGGTGTGGTCCGCGTGGTCGACGATCACCTCACGCGGCTCCGGAGCGACGTCGGCGTAGCCGAGCTTGGCGACCTGCGCGACGATCCGCCCCTCCGCGCCGACGATGTCCGCCGACCGTCCCGGCTCGCCCTCGGTCAGCCGCATGGCCGCTGCGGCGCGCTGCCGGACCCCTTCATCGGGCGGCGATCCTGACCAGGCGATCTGCGGATCGGCGATTAGAAAGACTTGTCCCGGCGCGATCTTGACCACGGCGGCCGGAGGTTCTCCGTCGCTGACGTCAGGTTCGACCGTATAGGCGTAGTAGCCCTCGGCGCGCAGAACCGCGATCGCGTCTTCGCCAGCCTGACGGGCGCGGCGTCGCGCCTCGGAGCGGCTGCGGGCAGGCTGATCGGATTCCGCCAACGCCCGCTGAATCGCTTCGCGCAGCGCTCTGTCGTCGACACCTTGAATCTGGGCCATCGGCTCGTCGGCCCAAGCGACCGAGGCGCAAAGCCAAGTCGCCGTCGCCACGGCCAGGGTAGTCCGCCCAAGCACCAAATCTCGTTCCCCGCGCGAAGCGCCCCCGCACCTGCTGTAGTCCGGGGTTCGCCTCGTGTCACGTTCGGAAATGCTACCGTTTCGGCGTCGGCGACGCTTCTCAAAGCGACCGAATGGCGCCCAAATGATGAGCAGTCGTGTGCAATCACTCAGCGGGTGTCGAATCCGAGGCGCATAGCGGCGACGAAGCTCTAGAGTTTGGACGGCGCGCCGGTGGGACGCGCCCAAGATCGAAGACAAGCGGATAAAAGCGTGGCGGCGAAGACCCAAACCCGAGCGGACACCCCGACCCTACCGATGACGGAGGCCGCATACCTGCCGGGCGTAGCTTACGACGAGATGTTCACCCCAGAGGGTGAGGTTCGGCCGCACTACGATCCCCTGCATGGCCGAATGTCGACGCTCGGCGCGGAAGAGCTGGCCGGACGTCAGCGCACGCTTGAGCGCTCGTTCCTGCTCCAGGGGATCACCTTCACGGTCTACGGCGCCGAGAACACCACCGAACGGATCATCCCTACCGATCTCTTTCCGCGCATCATTCCTGCGGCCGAATGGGCGAGAATCGAAGCCGGCCTGACCCAGCGCCTGCGGGCCCTCAATCTCTTCCTCGCCGACATCTATGGCGATCAGCAGATCCTGATGGACGGCGTGGTGCCGCGCGAACTGGTGCTGGGCGCGCCGTCCTATCGCCGCGAAATGCAGCACCTCTACGTTCCGCACAAGGCGTACGCCAATGTGTGCGGCAGTGACCTGATCCGCTGCCAGGACGGTCAGTTCGCGGTGCTGGAGGACAACCTGCGCGTCCCCTCGGGCGTGTCGTACATGTTGGCCAATCGCGACGCGGCAAAGCGCACCTTCCCCGGCACATACCGCGCCGCCGGCGTTCGGCCTGTCGAGCGCTACCCGGACCTGCTGCTATCGACAATGAAAAGCATGGCCGCCGATTGGCGCGGCGACCCGCAGGTCGTCGTGCTGACGCCCGGCGTCTACAACAGCGCCTACTACGAGCACGCCTATCTCGCCCGCCTGATGGGCGTACCGCTCGTCGAAGGCCGCGACCTCGTCGTCCACGAGAACATGGTCTACATGCGCACCACGACCGGCCTGCGCAGGATCGATGTCATCTATCGCCGGGTCGACGACGACTTCATCGATCCCCTCACCTTCCGGCGCGACAGCTCGCTTGGCGCCGCAGGCCTCTTCAACGCCTATCGGGCCGGGAATGTGGTGATCTGCAACGCCCCCGGTACCGGCGTGGCCGATGACAAGGCAGTGTATGCCTACGTCCCCGACATCATCCGATACTACCTCGGCGAAGACGCGATCCTGCCGAACATCGAAACCTATCTCTGCCGTGAGCCGCGCCAGTTGAGTCACGTTCTGGCCAACCTCGACAAGTTCGTGGTCAAGGCGGTCGGCGCCTCCGGCGGATACGGAATGCTCGTTGGACCGCACGCCAGCCAGAAGGAGCGCGACGACTTCGCGCAAGCGATCAAGGCCGATCCCGAGAACTATATCGCCCAGCCGACGATCCAGCTCTCGACTGCGCCTTGCCTGGTGGACGGCCGCATCGAGCCCCGCCACGTCGATCTGCGCCCCTTCATCCTGTCAGGCGAGAAAACCATCGTGACCCCCGGCGCCTTGACCCGCGTGGCGCTCAAGCGTGGGTCGCTGGTGGTGAACTCCAGCCAGGGCGGCGGCTCCAAGGACACCTGGGTCTTGGCCGACGACGCGCCCGCCAATGGCCATGTGACCGGGAGCGCCCGCCCATGATGCTCGCCCGTGTCGCCGACAGCCTCTATTGGCTTGGCCGTTATATCGAGCGGGCCGAGCATCTGTCGCGCCTGTCCTCGGTCATGTTGAACGCCACGCTCGACCAGACCGACTCCGGCGCTCAGGCCGTCTGGATCGCCCTGGCCGCCGTGGGCGAACCGGGCGACGGAGCCGAAGTTGGCTCGTTCGAAGCCGCACAAGCCCTGGTTCTGAACCGAGGCGATCCCAACTCGGTCGTATCGTCGCTGGCCCGAGCCCGTGAAAACGCCCGTCAAGTGCGCGACCAGATCACCACCGAGACCTGGGAACGGCTCAATCTGCTGTATCTGAAAGTCACGGACCCCGAAGCGCCCAAGGATTTCGCGGCGGGCTCGGACATCTTCCTGCACGACGTCATCGCCGACCTGCACCTGTTCAAGGGCGCGGCCGACACCACCATGAGCCACGGCGAAAGCTGGCGATTCATGATGCTCGGCATCTACATGGAGCGCGCCCAACTGGTGTCGCGACTTCTGGAGGTCTGTTTCGCGGAGTCGCCAACGCAAGGCCGCCTAGCCGATCACGTCGCGCTGGTCAGCCTCCTGCGCATGGCCTGCGCGCTGGAGCCTTATCTTCGGGTCTATACCGCCGAGATCGAACCCCGGCACATCTTGGAGTTCCTAGTTTTCGACGAGGACTTCCCGCGCTCCATCCGCTTTGCGACCGCCCAGATCGAACAGCACCTCAGCGCCATGGCCAGGAGCGTTTCCGCCAACGAACGCGCGGGTCCCGAACGGCTCGCCGGTCGCTTGAAGGCGCGTCTGCAGTTCGCGGATGTCGACGAGCTGGAAGCCGTCGGCGCGGGCCCGCTGCTGACCACCGTAGTGAACGAATGCGCCCGTATCCACGAAGCCATCTACGAGACCTTCGTGGCCTACCCCCTCGAAACGCGTCTGCCCGCCTAGGATCCTGGATCGTGCTGCTCGAAATCCGTCACGTCACCCAATACCACTACGAGCGTCCCGTCCGGGAAAGCCTGATGGAGCTGTGGATGCAGCCCCAGAAGACGGCTCGGCAACGTCTAGTCAGCTTCGAATTGGACCTGAACCCCGCAGCTCAGGTGTTCTCCTACGCCGACAGCTTCGGCAACGCCGTCTATCACTTCGATGTGCCTCAGCCCCACGACAAGCTGACCATAATCGCCCGGTCGGCGGTCGAGACCGAGTCACCAGGCGAGCGTCCCGATCATCTGGACATGGGCGAATGGGATCGCCTGCGCAGCGAGTTCGTCAGGGGCGAGTGCTTCGACTTCCTGCGACCTCATGGTTTCGTGAAGACGACCGACGCGCTTCAAACGTTCGTCAATGAGCACGACTTGGACGGCTTGAAGCGGCGAGATCCTCTTACGGCCGTGCGCACCCTGTCGGAGACGATCTACAGCGCGTTCGAGTACGAGCCCGGGGTGACCGACGCCAACAGCCCCATCGACCTGGCGCTCAGCGCCGGACGAGGTGTTTGCCAGGACTTCGCCCACATCATGCTGGCGGTTTGCCGGGGATGGGGGATCCCAGCGCGTTATGTCTCCGGCTATCTATTCACCGATCGCGATGCCGGGGACCGTTCGGATCCCGACGCGACCCACGCCTGGGTCGAGGTCTTCCTACCCAGCCTGCGCTGGGTGGGTTTTGACCCGACGAACAACATGATGGCCGGCGAGCGGCATGTGGCCGTGGCGGTCGGTCGCGACTACGGCGACGTGACACCGTCACGGGGCGTCTATAAGGGTGACGCTCAAAGCCAGCTGGCGGTTGGCGTTTCGGTGCGTCGCGCACGCGCCGCGTTGGCGGAACCGGAATTCCTGCGCATGGCGCACCCGACCTTCGCGGGCGGGCGCCGACGCCCCGACACGGCCTTGCGAGAGGAGTTGCACCAGCAGCAGCAGCAGCAGCAATAGGCTTTAAATCGTCGCGTCCGCAGTCAAACTGGCCAGGAACCTGCGGGCGATCTCGAGCGCGCCGGCCGCACCGCCGGCGCGCGGGCCGATGCGCTGCGTCGCCGTGAACTGGACGCCCACCTCCGTTCCCGACCGCCAGACGACATTGGCGCGGTGAACTCGCCGACCGCCAGCGTCTACGAAGACGAACGTATCCGGCGGCGGCGTGATGCCGGCGGTCGACAGTCGGCCGCCCTTCTCGGCGACGTCGAGAAGCGAGGCCTTCCAGGACCTTGGATCATCGACGACGTAGATCTTGCGCGCCGCCGGCATCCGGGGATGCGCGCGCCGCTCGGCGCTCGAAGTCTCGACCATGACAATCCGCTTCCAGAAACCGACCTGTCGTTCTCGAAGCCCGCGCACACTTCGGATCTCACAGAGGTCGCGCGCGCCGGCCCGCGTTTAGACTTAGCGGATCTGTGCTTAAGCAGCGTAAACGTGGGCCTTGCGTGCGGCGACCCTGACAGAGCCGGTGAAGCGGGCCGCATCGGCGCGGGCGGCGCTGATTTCCAGGCGGCGCCCATCGGGCGTCGTGGCGCTGACGGCGGTCAACGGCCCCTGCACATGGGCGCGCTCGACCCTCACCTCGAAACCGGCATCGTCGAGCACCAGGTCGTGCGGTCGGACAAAGGCCGTCGCCGGGCCGTCCGGCGCGCCCGTCGCCGGTAGGGCCACAGACCCAGCCATGAAGCGTCCGCCGCTGACTCGCCCTTCAAAGCGGTTCGCCTCGCCGACGAACCCGCAAACGAAGGCCGTTTGGGGATGATCGTGGACCTGATCGGGCGTGCCGAGCTGTTCGATGCGGCCCTGGTTCAGGATCGCCACGCGATCGGCCAGTTCCAGCGCTTCTTCCTGATCGTGGGTCACGAAGATCGTGGTGACGCCGGTCGCATCATGCACCCGACGAAGCTCGCGGCGCAGAGACTTGCGAACGGTGGCGTCCAAGGCCCCGAAGGGCTCGTCGAGCAACAGGACGCTGGGCTGAACCGCCAGGGCCCGCGACAACGCCACCCGCTGACGCTGGCCGCCCGAAAGCTGCGAAGGATAGCGCTTTCCCAGCCCCTCCAGTTCGACAAGCTTGAGCAGGTCCTCGACGCGCTGGGCGATCTCGTCCTTGGGGGGCCTGTCCTTGCCCTTTCGGACATCCAACCCGAACGCGATGTTCTTGGCCACGGTCATATGCTTGAAGAGCGCATATTGCTGGAAGACGAAGCCGACCCGCCGCGCAGCGGCGGACGCAAAGGTGACATCCACGCCGTCGAACAGCACCTGCCCCGCATCGGGAAACTCCAGACCGGCGATCGTGCGCAGCAGCGTCGTCTTGCCCGAACCCGACGGGCCCAGGAGCGCCAGGAGTTCGCCGTCGGCGATCTCGAGATCGACCTTGTTCAGCGCTGGATAGCGGCCGAACTGCTTTTCGACGGAGCGGATGGAAATGGTCATGGGTCCGGGTCCGTTCAGTGTCCGCCGTGCCCGCGAACACCGGGCTGGGCGATTTCGAGCGTGGTCTTCAGCACCAGGGTCACTACCGCCAACAGGCACAGCAGAGCCGCGACGGCGAAGGCGCCGACGAAGTCGTACTCGTTGTAGAGGATCTCGACGTGCAGCGGCATGGTGTTGGTCAGGCCGCGAATATGTCCGCTGACTACGGACACCGCGCCAAACTCGCCCATCGCACGGGCGTTGCACAGCAGGACGCCGTACAGCAGACCCCAGCGCACATTGGGCGCGGTGACCCGCCAGAACGTGTAGAGCCCCGAAGCGCCCATCGACACAGCGGCCTCCTCCTCGCTGACGCCCTGCTCCTGCATGAGCGGAATCAGTTCGCGCGCCACGAACGGGAAGGTCACGAACACCGTCGCCAGCACGATGCCGGGGACCGCGAAGATGATCTTGATGTCGTTGTCGACCAGCCAATCGCCAAACCAGCCCTGCAGTCCGAAGATCAGCACGTAGATCAGACCCGCCACCACCGGCGACACCGAGAACGGTAGATCGATCAGGGTGATCAGCAGCGCCTTGCCACAGAACTCGTGCTTGGCGATGGCCCAGGCGGCGCAAAGACCAAAAACGGCGTTGAACGGCACCGCGATCGCCGCGGTCAGAAGGGTCAGCTTCACGGCGGCCAGGGCGTCGGGATTGCTCGCCGCTTCTATCGCCGCGCCGAGGCCCTTGCGAAGGGCTTCGGCGAACACCGCCACCAGCGGCAGGATCAGCACCAGGGCCAGAAAGGCCAGCACCAGCCCAATCAGCAGACACTTGGCCCATAGGGGATCGTCGGTGGGGCGGCGCGCTGTCCGCTTATCACGGCTGATCAATCGAACCTCCGCGCCCAGGCCTGAATGGCGTTGATGACGAGCAGCATGGTGAACGAGACCGTCAGCATCACCACCGCGATCGTCGCCGCGCGGGCGTACTCGAACTGCTCAAGCTGGATGATGATCAGCAGCGGCGCGATCTCCGACTTGTAGGGCATGTTGCCGGCGATGAAGATCACCGAGCCGTATTCACCGACGCCCCGTGCGAACGCCATGGCGAAACCAGTCAGCCAGGCCGGCGCCAGCGCTGGCGCGACGATCCTGACGATGGTCTGGATCCGACTGGCGCCCAGGCTGGCCGCCGCCTCTTCCACATCGGCGGCGGCGTCGCGCAGGACCGGCTCGATCGTGCGAACAACGAACGGCAGGCCGATAAACGCCAGGGCGATCACGACACCGACGGGATTGTAAGCCGCCTTGATCCCGAGCGGAGTCAGAAATTGTCCCACCCACCCCGTCGGCGCGTAGAGCGTGGCCAGGGCGATGCCCGCCACCGCGGTCGGCAAGGCGAACGGCAGATCGACCAGCGCATTGACAACGGTCTTCAGCGGAAAATCGTACCGCACCAGCACCCAAGCCGTCAGGACGCCGAACACGCCGTTGATCGCCGCAGCCACGAAGGCGGCGCCAAAGCTCAAACGATAAGCCGCCAGCGCGCGCTCCGACGTCGCCACCGCCCAGAACTCTGATGGCGACTGCTGCGCGGCCTTCAGGACCACCGCACTGAGAGGGATCAGCACGATCAGGGACAGCACCGTCACCGTCACGCCCATGGTCAAGCCAAAGCCAGGAATGGCCGAGCGCCGCCGAAACAACGGCCTCTTGCTGGACGGGGCTGGCGGCCGCTTAAGGGCGGTTTCGGCGGTCATCGTCTGATCGTCGTCCAGGCTCCGGGCGCGCCACGGCGCGACTTGGGAATCAATCGCCCGGACCGAACGGACACAAGCGATAAAAAACTGAGCCGCTTAAATCCCTACCCTGTCGATAGGGCAAATGAGAAAAGCCCCGTCCAGGCCACAGAAAAACTCTCTCCCGACCGCGCTCTGCGCGCACCTCGGGCGAGCTCTCTCTAAGACACATCCGAGAATGGGACCGCACCTATCCGAGGGCGCGAATTGGTAGGCCGGCTGGGATTCGAACCCAGGACCATTCGATTAAAAGTCGAATGCTCTACCACTGAGCTACCGGCCCGCTCACGATCCGGCGGGGACCGGTGGAAGCGGCGCGGACCATAGTCGGGGGGCGGCCGCGTCGCAAGCATGGTTTCGCCGTTTTTGCGTCGGATGATGGTCAAGCTGTGTAGGCGTCAGGTGACTCATGCGTCGAACCTTCCTGGTCCTGGTTCTTTTCGGTTCGGCCCTGGCCGCGAACGCTGTCGCGCGGCAGCAGGAACCGGCCCCGCCGTCGCAGTCATCGACTGACGACGGACGAATCAAGTCCACGTCCGAGGCGAACAAGGACGGAATCAGCGGCGCGGTCAGCGCCCCTCTCCGCGACGTGAATATCGTCCGCACCAAGATCCCCCGCATCCTGCTCGAAGCGATGGATGATCCCTACCGGCGCCCCAACCCGGCCGATTGTCGGACTCTGACTGCGCTGGTCGAACCGCTGGATGTGGCTTTGGGCGAGGATATCGATCGCAACCCGCCGCAGGAGAACGAAGACCTGATGGATCGCGGGCGCAAGGCCGCCGGTGACGCGGCGCTGGGGGCGATCGCCAGCACCGCCCAGGACTTGATACCGATGCGGGGCTGGGTGCGGAAGCTGACCGGCGCAGAGCGGCACGATCGTTTGGTGCAGAGCGCCATCGCGTCGGGAAACGTTCGTCGCGCCTATCTCAAGGGCCTGGGGGAGGCGCGCGGCTGCAACCCGCCAGCCACGCCCCTGCACAAGCCGCTCGCCGCGCCGCCCGTCGTCGATCCAGGGATGCCTCCGCCGCCCGATCCTTACGGTCCGCGCCGCCCCCGGTTCCCGATCTACAAGGAAGAAGCTCCGACGGTTCCCAAGGGCCCGGAAAGCTAGCGCCCCAGATGGCGGACGGCGAAATCGCGTCGGAACTGCTCGAAACGTCCTTCGGCGATCGCCACCCGCATCGCGGCGGTCAGCGCCTGGAAGAAGGCGATGTTGTGCCAGGAGAGCAGCACCTGACCGAGGATCTCCTCAGCCTTGAAGAGGTGCCGCAGATAGGCCTTCGAATAGTCGCGGCTGGCAGGGCAGTCGCTATCGGGATCCAGAGGCGTATCGTCCTCGGCGTATTTGGCGTTCTTCAGATTGATCGGCCCGTCCCAGGTCCAGGCCTGGCCATGGCGGCCTGATCGCGTCGGCAGCACGCAGTCGAACATGTCCACGCCCCGCGCCACCGCCTCGACGAGATCGATCGGCTTGCCCACCCCCATCAGATAGCGCGGACGGTCTTCCGGCAGCAGGCCCGGCGCGTAGTCGAGCACCTCGCACATCGCCTCATGCCCCTCGCCGACCGCCAAGCCGCCGATCGCATAGCCGTCGAAACCGATCTCGCGCAGGCGCTCGGAAGATTCGCGACGCAGCGGCTCGAAGGTCGAGCCCTGCTGAATGCCGAACAGAGCCTGGGTGTCACGCGTGCCAAAGGCGTCCTTAGAGCGTTTGGCCCATCGGGCCGAAAGCTCCATGCCCTTACGCGCTCTGGCCTCCTCCGCCGGCCAGGCGACGCACTCGTCGAGCTGCATGACGATGTCGCTGCCCAGCAGATCGGCCTGGATCTCGATCGAGCGCTCGGGCGTCAGCACATGCTTGGAGCCATCGACATGGCTCGAGAAGGTCACCGCCTCTTCGGTCAGCTTGCTGATCCCCGACAGGCTCATCACCTGGAACCCGCCGCTGTCGGTCAGGATCGGCTTGTCCCACCGCATGAACTTGTGAAGACCGCCCAGGCGCTTCACCCGCTCGGCCGACGGGCGAAGCATCAAGTGGTAGGTGTTGCCCAGGATGATGTCGGCGCCGGTGTCCTTGACCTGATCCACCGTCAGGGCCTTCACCGTGGCGGCCGTGCCGACGGGCATGAAAGCCGGCGTCCGGATATCGCCGCGCGGCGTTCTCAGCACGCCCGTCCGCGCCTTGCCGTCGGTTGCTTTGATCTCGAAGGGAAACGCGGCCATCAGCGGGTCTCGTCTTTGAACAGCAGGCTGCTATCGCCGTAGGAATAGAAGCGGTAGCCCGTCTCGATGGCGTGCTCATAGGCCGCGCGCATGGCCGACCGCCCCGCGAAGGCGCTGACCAGCATGAAGAGGGTCGACTTCGGCAGGTGGAAGTTGGTCATCAGCACATCGGCCGCTCGAAACCGATAGCCCGGCGTGATGAAGATGGCGGTCTCATCGGCGAAGGGCCTTACGACCCCGTCCTCGCCGGTTGCGCTTTCCAGAAGCCGCAGGGAGGTCGTGCCGACGCAGACGATGCGACCGCCGGCGCGACGGGCCGCGTTCAGAGCGTCAGCGACTTCGGCGGTCACCAGACCGTATTCGGCGTGCATCCGGTGCGCGGAGACGTCGTCGGTCTTGACCGGCAGAAAGGTGCCCGCGCCGACATGGAGCGTGACGAAGTGAAGTGAAACGCCTTTTGCCCGAAGCGCATTCAAAAGCGCCGGGGTGAAATGAAGGCCCGCCGTCGGGGCCGCCACTGACCCGTCTTCGCGCGCATAAACGGTCTGGTAGTCGGCGCGGTCGCGTTCGTCCTCGCCCCGCTTGGCGGCGATGTACGGCGGCAGCGGCATGTCACCGTGCTGGGCGATGCCGACATCAAGGTCCGGACCCGAGAGATCGAAGGCCAGGATAACCTCGCCGCCTTCACGCTTTTCGGCGACGGTGGCGTCCAGCCGGTTGAGTTCGCAGGCGCGATCTTCCCGTCCACCGAAAGCGATGCGATCACCGACCTTCAGACGCTTTCCTGGGCGCATGAAGGCGCTCCAGCGGTCGGGCGATACGCGGCGATGCAGAGTGGCCTCGACGGCGACAGGACCGCCGTCGCCGCCGCCCGTCGCGCGCCCCTCGCGCAGACCTGACAGACGCGCTGGGATCACCCGCGTATCGTTAAAAACCAGGGCGTCGCCTGGGCGGAGAAAATCGGGCAACGCCCGCACCACTTGGTCGGCGAGCGGCTGCCCCGGACGCACGACAAGCAGCCGCGCCGCATCGCGGGGTTCGGCGGGCCGTAGGGCGATGCGGTCCTCGGGCAGTTCGAAATCAAAGTCGGAAAGGCGCATGGGCGGGCTTCAAGCGCACGATGAACCCGGAAGGTCAAGACTTAGCCCGCCAAGCGAGGCGTGTGGACAAGCGGTATGATGTGTCCCCATGCTGCAGGCGAGGTAGGCATCGCTTGGGGGAAAGACGTGAAACGTCTGCTCGTGTCAGCTTTGGGGTCATTGCTGCTGTTGAGCGCTTGCGACGCGCCCAAACCAGCCTCCGCGCCATCGACGGTATCGCGCCAGAACACCTCGGCCTCCCCAAGCAAGCCAGTCGTTTCCGCCGACGCCTCGGGCGCGAGCTTCCAGCACGACCCGAAGCTGGATGCGTTCGGCTATTACTTCAGCGCCACGCCCGTAAAGTCTGGAAACTGGGCGCTCACCTCCCTGAACATCGGGACGCCGGAGGATTTCGCGGCCTGGGAGCAGGGCAAGCGCCCCAGCGCCTACGCCCCGATCTTCCTGGAGTTCGAGGACGTGACAAGCCCGACGGCGCTGAACGAACTGGGCCAGACCTACCGAACGGTGAGCTTCCGCCTGCTGCCCGCGATCTATCGTGTCGACGGAAATGCGGTCGTTTTCCGCGCCCAAGACCCGCGCGTCGGCGAGGTCGTCTTCTCGGGCGCGTTCGACCTGAACGCGCTGAAGGCGGCGAAAGCGGAAGGTCCGGGCGTTGGCGACCTCATCGTCCTGCGTGGGGGGCTGCAAGTGGGCGCCGAACGGATACGCAACATCAGCTTCAGCTATTTCGCGGGCGACTAGATCGCTCTTTCGCCGCCTCACCGGCGTGGTAAGGCCAACCCATGCGTCTGCTCGTCCAGCTCTTGAGCCTGCTTGTTCGCGGCACCGCGTTGATGCTCGGTCTGGTCGGCGCGGAGATGGCCGTGACCAGTATCGGCGGCGTGTTCAGCGACCGGCTGGACGCCTTCACCCACGCTGCGCCGCTGTGGCTGGCCATGAGCTTTGGGGCTGCGGTGCTCGGTGGGGCGTTCGCACGAAACGCCGAACGGCTGGTGATGGTCGCCTTGGGCGTCGTCGGCGTCGTAGCCTGCGCAGTGCTGATGGCGCCCGAACTCTGGGCGGCCTCGCGCTTCAAGCCCGCGACGGTCGCCGAGAGCGATCTAAAACTCATTCAGTTCAACGTCTGGCACAGCAATCGAACGCCCGAGAAGAGCCTTGCCTGGATCCTCGCCGAGGACGCCGACGTGGTTGTCATTGAGGAAGGCGGCGGAGACTCGCGGCCCATCGTCAAGGCGCTACGCGACAGCTATCCGTTCGCTTCATGCGAGAAGGGCATGCGTTGCGAGACCTGGATCTTTTCGCGCAAAAAGATGATCGCCCGCGGGGGGCGACGTTCGAAGGCCCGTACCTGTCCGCCGCCTGGGCCACATTAGCCGACGCGAAGGGCCCGTTCACGGTATTGGGCGTCCATTACACATGGCCGGTTCCCGCAGGACCTCAGCAGGCGCAGAGCCGTAAGCTGGTGAAGCTGGCGTCGGCCTTCGACCGCAAAGGCTTGATCTTGGCCGGAGACTTTAACTCCACCCCCTGGTCCTTCACGCTGAAGCGTCAGGATGAAGCCCTGGGCCTGCAACGCTGGACTCGCGCCCTCCCCTCCTGGCCCGCAGGCAAGTTCTCGCGGATCATGGCGGCGCCGGCTCCGTTTCTCCCGATCGATCACGTCTATGCAGGCGAGCAATGGCGCGCGGTCAGGATCGAGCGCGGCCCCGCCATTGGCTCGGACCATCGGCCGGTGGTGGTGACGTTCAGGCGGATGTGAGCGCGGCGATTTCCGCCGCGAGATTACGTCGGGCCGCAGCCTCCAGCGCCGCCGCGAACGCCGGGTCGGGAAACAGAACCGCCGCGTCGAGAAAGGTCCGAAGCACCCTCGCGCGGCCGAAGCGATAGACGTCCTCGGGCACGTGCGCGTACTCCTCGCGGATCGCCTTGGCGTAGGCGGCGTAAGCCTCAGGCTCCGCGCCTAGGATCGACAGATCGATCGACACCATCAACGCGCCGAGCCGGTCGCCCCCCTCTACCGAATGCCCTTTTGTCAGCCGGATAAGCCGGGAGACCTCGGAGATGTCCGCTTCCCAGCCGCCCGCAGCGGCAAGGGCCTGAACCGCGAGATCGGCGCTGACGTCTTCGTTGTCGGTTCGCAAGGGGTCATAGACAGCATCATGCCACCATAGCGCCTCGGTCAGCACCGCGCGCTCCCGCGCCGAAAGATCCGGCACTTGGTCAAGCCGCGCCAGGCAGTCCTCGATATGGGCAAGGGTGTGATAGCGACGATGTTGCTGGCTATACGCCGCACGGAGCCAAGCCCTGCTGACGGCCGGAAGCGCCCCATGCACGTCCACACTCATCCAGCCGCCTCCGAAGCAAAAAGGGCCGCCCTATGGGCGGCCCTTCGATCAATCAGGCGTCAGCGGCGATCTTGGCGCTGACGATCTTGCCCGGCGCCCGCGGCGGTTCGCCCTTGGGTAGGGCGTCGACATGCTCCATGCCTTCGGTCACCTGGCCCCAGACGGTGTATTGCTTGTCCAGGAACGTGGCGTCGTCGAACACGATGAAGAACTGGCTGTTGGCCGAGTCCGGGTTCGGCGTACGCGCCATCGAACAGACGCCGCGCACGTGCGGCTCGTCATTGAACTCGGCCTTCAGGTCCGGCTTGTCCGAACCGCCGCGGCCGGTGCCCGTCGGATCGCCGCCTTGCGCCATGAAGCCCGGGATCACGCGGTGGAAGACGACGCCGTCGTAGAAGCCTTCGCGAACCAGCTCCTTGATACGGGCGACGTGCCCCGGCGCCAGATCCGGACGCAGCTTGATCGTGACTGGACCGCTCTCGAGCGTCAGGATGAGGGTGTTTTCGAGGTCGGCCGACATGGTCTTCCCTTGGATGACGAGTGTTATGGGCGCTTCTAGCGTGGATTACGCACCGCTGTGAACACCACCGCAGCCGGAAATCCGTCCCGTACTACCGAACTTCGACCGGCAGCTCGATATCGCAGACCGAAAAATCGGCTCCTCTCGTCGCCCGGAGCCTTTGGGTCTCGGCGGCGAACCAAGGCCCCTTGGGATCGATCACGCGCACCTTAGGGCGCTCGCTTTCGGGGATATCCGAGAGCAGTCGAACTTTCTGCATCATGTCCTGAGGCGCTGGAACGGGCTCCCCCGTCTTGATGGCGCGAACAGCCTCAAGACCACTGATCACCCGGCCAAACGCCGTGTAGCGCTTGTCGAGCGACGGGTACGGCTGGCGCATCAGAAAGAACTGGCTATTGGCGGAGTTGTTGTCGTCGTCTCGCGCCATGCCGATCACGCCAGGGCAATATGTGCCCCAGGCAGAGACCTTCTTGTCGCTGGTCACGTCGCTCCAGCTCCAGTTCTGGCTAACGATCGGCAGCGACTTGACGTAGCCAACCTCCAGACCCGCCGGGGCGGCCATTGGTACGAAGCCGGTTTCGGCCGTGCGCCGGAACGTGAACTCGGCTTTCAAGTTCGGGCGATCCGAACCGCCCTCGCCAGTATTGGTCGGGTCACCCGTCTGGGCCATAAAACGGTCGATCACCCGGAAAAAGGTACGGCCGTCATAGACGCCCGCGCGGGTCAGGTCCTGCAGGCGCGCAACGTGATTGGGCGCGACTTCCGGAACCAATTCGACCAGCACGCGCCCCTTGTTGGTGTCGATCACCATGACCGTTTCAGGCGCCGGCGTGCGCCAGTCGGCTTCCGTGAGCTTGACAACCTTAGGAGCCGCCATCGCCGACTGAGCGACAGCCGCCAGACACAGACCGGTCAAAAGGGCGCGGGCGATCATCATCATTTCACCTGGGCGGGAACGTCGACGTCACAATTGGTGAAGCTCGCGCCCAGCTCCCCCTGGCGCTTGGTCACCAGGGCCTTGAACGCCGCGCCGCGCGTATCCATCACCTGGATCGTGGGACGCTTGTCGGCCGGCATGTCGGCCAGGATCTTGACGCTCAACATCTTGTCCTGCGGATCCGGCACGGGCTCGCCTGTCTTGATCGCCTTCACGACCTCAACACCCTGCAGCACGCGACCAAAGGCGGTGTAGGTCTTGTCGAGGCCCGCATTGGCGGCGCGCATGAAGTAAAACTGGCTGTTGGCGCTGTTGGGATCGCCCGCGCGGGCCATGCCGACGACTCCCGTGCAGAAGTTGCCCCAGGTCGAGACCTTCCGGTCGGCCGTCATCACCGCCAGAGCCGATGGCTGGCTGGTCACGGGCAGCGCCTTCACCCAGCCCGCCTCGTTGCTGCCAAGCTTGAAGCCGGCGCCCAGCGGCGTCTCCGCGCCGCGCCGGAAATTGAACTCCGCCGTCAGGTCCGGCAGGTCCGAACCGCCCTCGCCGGTGTTCTTGGGATCACCCGTCTGGGCCATGAAATCGGCGATGACCCGAAAGAAGGTCAGGCCATCATAAAAGCCGCTCTTGGCGAGGGTCCGGACCCGTTCGACATGGTTGGGCGCGACCTCCGGGTAGAGTTCGGCGATGATGCGGCCCTTGTTCGTCTCGACAACCAGCACGTTGTTGGGATCGGGTGTGCGCCAGTCGGAAACGGTTTGGGCCGAGGCCGCGCCAAAGGAAACCGTGGTGGCGGCCAACGCCATCGCGGCGGCGGTCGTGGCGAACTTCATGGAGTACCCCGAACAGAACAGTCGCGGCCGGGCGTAGAACGACACGGCCTCCCCGACAAGTGCGGCGACTGTTGAAGCGCAGGAATTCGGCCGGATCGGGGCGAAGGCTAGGCTTTGCCAACCTTCGCCAGCAGCTGCTGAGCCACGCCCGGCGGCACGAACTTGCCGATATCCCCGCCCAGGCTCGCGATTTCCTTCACCAGGCGCGAAGCGATCGCCTGGTGACGCGGGTCGGCCATCAGGAAGACCGTCTCGATCTCACGGTCCAGCTGCTGGTTCATCGCCGTCATCTGGAACTCGTATTCGAAGTCGGCCACGGCCCGCAGGCCGCGCACGATCATCTGGGCGTTCACATCGCGGGCGAAGTGCATCAGCAGGCTATTGAAGGGCCGCACCTCGATCTCGGCGATCTTCTTCAGATGAGCGGTCTCGCGCTCCAGGATCTCGACCCGCTCTTCCAGCGAGAAGAGCGGCCCTTTGCCGATATTGATCGCGACGCCAATCACCAGCTTGTCGACCAGCTTCACGGCCCGCCCGATGATGTCGAGGTGACCGTTGGTGACCGGATCGAAGGTCCCCGGATAAAGCCCGACCCGCATGCAACCCCCTCTACTGGCTGCGAGGGTTACGGGGTCTCTTCCGCCCCGCTGTCCTCGCCCTGGTTGTCGTCCCCGCCGGAATCGGCGAGGCGTTCGACGCTGACGACGTGCTCGTCCTGCGCGGTACGGAAGATGGTTACGCCCTGAGTATTCCGCGCTGCAACACGAATTTGCGAAACAGGCACCCGGATCAGTTGTCCCTGGTCGGTGACCAGGAGGATCTGATCGCTCTCATCGACCGGGAACGAGCCCACAAGACGGCCGCCGCGCTTGCTCAGATCCTGAGCCGCCAGGCCCTGACCGCCACGGCCCGTCCGACGGAAATCATAGGCGCTGGTGCGCTTGCCGAAGCCTTCCGACGACACGGTCAGCAGGGTTTCCTCGGCCGCGCCAAGCTCGATGATGCGCTCCTGCGATAGCTCGGTGGCCTCGCCGTCCTCTTCGCCGTCGTCCGCAGTGGCCGGGGCCTCGTCGCCTTCCTCGCCCTGGGCGCGCAACAAGGCGCGCTGGTACTTCAGATAGGCCGCTCGTTCGGCGGGAGTCGCGTCCACGCTGCGCAGCACCGCCATCGAGATGACCTGATCGCCGTCCAGCAGCTTCACACCGCGAACGCCGGTGGAGTCGCGGCTGGCGAATACGCGCACTTCGTCGACCGAGAAGCGGATGCAACGGCCGGCCGCCGTGGTCAGCAGCACATCCTGATCGGCGTTGCAGACCGCCACGCCGACGATGCCGTCGCCTTCGTCCAGCTTCATGGCGATCTTGCCGTTGCGGCGCACGTCCACAAAGTCGCTGAGCTTGTTGCGACGCACGCTGCCCGAGCGGGTGGCGAACATTACGTCCAGGCCGCCCCACGTCGCCTCATCCTCCGGCAGGGCCAGGATCGAGGTGATCGTCTCGCCCGGCTCGATCGGCAGTAGGTTGACGAACGCCTTGCCGCGCGAATTGGCGACGCCTAGCGGCAGGCGCCACACCTTCATCTTGTAGACCTTGCCGCCTGAGGTGAAGAACAGCAGCGGCGCGTGGGTCGAGGCCGAGAATACGCGCGTGACCGCGTCCTCGTTCTTTGTCGCCATGCCCGACTTGCCCTTGCCGCCCCGGTGCTGGGTCCGGTAGTTGGCCAGCGGCGTGCGCTTCACGTAACCGCCCATGGTGACGGTGATGACCATGTCCTCGCGGACGATCAGGTCTTCGTCTTCCATGTCGGCGTCGCCGTCGACGATCTGGCAACGGCGCGGAATGGCGAACTTCTCGCGTACCTCGACCAGTTCCTCGCGAACCACGGCCATGATGTTGGCGCGGTCGGACAGCAGCTCCAGGTAGCCACGAATGGCGTCGGCCAACGCCGCCGCCTCGTTGCCGATTTCGTCGCGGCCCAGGCCCGTTAGGCGCGACAGGGTCAGAGCCAAGATGGCGCGGGCTTGCTCGTCGGTCAGGCGAATGAGGCCGCCTTCTTCCTGCACTGTGCGCGGGTCGGCGATCAGCTCGACCAGGGGCAGCATGTCGCCGGCCGGCCAGGACTTGGCCACCAGACGCTCGCGCGCCTCGGTCGGATCCTTGGACGAACGGATGATGTGGATGAACTCGTCGATATTGGCGACGGCGATCGTCAGGCCGACCAGCACGTGGCCGCGATCACGAGCCTTGCCCAGTTCGAACTTAGTCCGGCGGACAACGACTTCCTCGCGGAACTCGACGAACAGCTGCAGCAGCTTGTGCAGGCCCATCTGTTCAGGGCGCCCGCGATTGAGCGCCAGCATGTTGACGCCGAACGAGCTCTGCAGCGCGGTGAAGCGGTACAGCTGGTTGAGGATCACCTCGCCCGAGGCGTCACGCTTCAGCTCGACCACGATGCGCATGCCGTCGCGGTTGCTCTCGTCGCGGATGTCGGCGACGCCCTCGATCTTCTTTTCGCGGACCAGCTCGGCGATGTGCTCGACCAGATTGGCCTTGTTCACCTGATACGGAATCTCGGTGATGATGATGGCCTCGCGGCCGGCGCGCAGCTCTTCCACGCTGGCCACGCCGCGCATGATCACCGAGCCACGGCCCGTCAGCAGCGCCTGACGCGGTCCGGCGCGGCCGATGATCTCCCCGCCCGTCGGGAAGTCCGGCCCGGGCACCAGATCCAGCAGTTGATCGGTCGTCACGTCCGGCTGGTCGATCAGCAGCAGACAGGCGTCGATCACCTCGCCCAGATTGTGCGGCGGGATGTTGGTGGCCATGCCGACGGCGATGCCGCCCGCACCGTTGACGAGCAAGTTCGGGATGCGCGACGGCAGGACGGTCGGTTCCTGCTCCTTGCCATCGTAGTTGTCGGCGAAATCGACCGTGTCCTTGTCGAGGTCGGCCAGGAGGGCCATGGCCGGCGGGGCCATACGGCACTCGGTGTAGCGCATGGCTGCCGGCATATCGCCGTCGACCGAGCCGAAGTTGCCCTGACCGTCGATCAGAACCAGGCCCATCGAGAACGGCTGGGTCATCCGGACCAGGGTGAAATAGATCGAGGCGTCGCCGTGTGGGTGATACTTACCCATCACGTCACCGACCACGCGGGCGGATTTGACGTAGGGTCGCTCCGGCGTCTGGCCCTGCTCGTGCATCGAGAACAACACCCGGCGGTGAACGGGCTTGAGACCGTCGCGCGCGTCCGGCAGGGCGCGGCTGACGATCACGCTCATCGCGTAATCCAGATACGAGCGGCGGAGTTCGTCCTCGATATTGATCGGGGCGATATCCCCGCGCGGACCGTCTGCGGGGATGGTGTTGTGATCGTCGTTCAAGGGGATTTTTCGCCGTCAGAATCGAACACGGAACTGTCTAAAACTGTTAGCATTCGGATAGGGTCGACGCCACCTTTCGGGGGGCTGATCCCCGTCGTTTCGCTTGAATCCGAAGGAAAATCGCATGATCCGTCTCCCCGCCGCCGCCGCGCTTGGCCTCGCCGCCGCCGTCGCCGCTTCCCCGGCCTTGGCGCAGACCACCGCGACCGCCGCCGTCAAAGCCGGCGACGGCAAGGACGCGGGCGTCGTGACCATCACCGAAGCCCCGCATGGCGTGCTGCTGAAGCTCGAACTCAAGGGGCTGACGCCCGGCTGGCACGCGGCGCACTTCCACGAGAAGGGCGACTGCGGCGCTCCGGACTTCAAGTCGGCGGGCGCCCACGTTCACACGGCCGCGACCACGGTGCATGGGTTGTTGAACCCCGACGCCAACGACAGCGGTGATCTGCCAAATATCTTCGCGGGCGCGGACGGTTCGGCGACGGCCGAAATCTACTCGACCCTGGTGTCCCTGAAGGGCGCCGGCGGCCGCCCTGCCCTGCTGGACGCCGACGGCTCCTCGATCGTCGTTCACGCCAATCCCGACGATCATAAGACCCAGCCCATCGGCGGCGCCGGCGCGCGGGTGGCTTGCGGCGTGATCAAGTAGCCGCCTAACCTCCCGTCGAGACGCCGTCTTGGCGGGAGGCCCCATGCGTTCCTGGCGACTTTCGTTTGTGGCGGCTCTGCTCGTGGCGACGGGCGCGTGTGACAACCCAGGAAAGGACAAGAGCGGGGCGAAGCCGCCATCCGCAGCTACTGCGCCCCAGCAGGCCGCTCGCCCCGCCACGGCAGAACTTATCTCGATCGCCTGGGCGCCGGCGAACGCCGACCAAAACTTGCAAGCCTTCGCCCTTCGGGTCACGGGCATTGACGTGCTGGCTGTCTGTCACGTCCCTGCAGGCTGGACCATTAATGTCACGGGCGCCGGCGCGGGCATCACGGAACTGGAAGGCCACGCCACGGTTGGCGCAGCCTTCCTAGGACTCGACAATCTCGCGGACATCGCCGGCCTCTTCCTGGTGCGCACCCGAACGGGAGAAGCGCCCAGCGTCTCGGGAAAGCTCACCACCGGCGTCTATGGCGGCGACGGTGGACAGGTCGAGATAACAGCCTCCGCCGCCACGCTGCGCCGCGAGCCGGCGTCACAGTGCCCGCCGCCGAAGGGCTAAGCCGTTTCCGCCAAGGCCTCTTCGGCCCGCGCCCGCTTTTCCGTCAGGGCCACAAGCGCCACGCCGACCATCGTCGCCGCGCCGCCGATCAGCAGCTGGGGCGTTAGCTTGTCGCCCAGGAACAGCACGCCGATCGTGCAAGACACCAGCGGCGTCAGCAGGAAGTACGGCGTCACGCGGCCCGCCTCGCGCCGTTGAACCAGCCAGAACAGCAGCGCGCTGGCCCCGATCGTCGAGACCACACCCGCAAACACGACGCACACCCAGGCGATGGGCGGCGCGGCCATCACGCGCTCCACCACCCGCCCCTCGAAGGTGAACGACATCGCCAACAGCGTCGGCGCTGCGAACAGCGCGGTGATCGCCTGCACCTTCAACGGCTTCGCGCCCGGCGTCATGCGGACCAGGATCGTGGCCACCGCCCAGCAAGCGCTGGCCGCGACGATCAACACGATCGCGGGTAGGTCACCGGACGTGTGGGGATCCAGCGTCATCCAGGCGACACCGACGAAGGCGACGATCAGGCCCAGCACCGCCGGCAGACTCATGGTCTCGCCCAGCAGCCTCCACGCGACCAACGCGGTGAACGGAATCCAGAGCTGGCTAGCCACCACCAGCGGGCTCAAAGATTGGCCCATGCCGAAACCGACATAGACGAGGCCGAAGTGGATCGGACCTGTCAGCAACACGATCGCGGCCAGCTTCCTGGGTTCTGGAAACGGCGGGCGAATGAACGGGAACAGGAAGACCAGGGCGGCCAGGAAGCGCAGCCCCCCAACGGTCATGGGTGGCAGATAGGCGGTGGCGACCTTGGCGGCGGCGTTATTGATTCCCCAAGTCATGATGATCGCGAAGATCGCCAGATACTCCAGGACCGAGAGCGGGGATGACTTGCCGGACATAGCTCCGCTTGGACCAGACCCGGCGAGCCGGGTCAATCGACGCCGACAACCTGTCGCACGGCGCGCGTCAACAGCGCCAGATCATCGTCCGGCGTCATGAAGGCAGGCGTCAGATAGACCACCTTGCCCATCGGGCGGATCCAGGCGCCGAGCGCGGCGAAACGCGCGCAGAGGTCCGAGACGGCGACCGGCTCCTCGAACTCAACGACCCCGATCGCGCCCAGCGTGCGGACATCGACTACGCCCTTGCCGGCGCGACAGGGTTCAAGTCCCTCGGTTAACGCTATCGAGACGCGCGCTACCTCGTACGCCCAGGCGCCGTCCTCAAAGAGGTCCAGCGAGGCGTTGGCGGCGGCGCAGGCCAGCGGGTTGGCCATATAGGTGGGGCCATGCATCAAGGCAGCCTGCGGATCGTCTGACCAGAAGGCCTCGCACACATGGCGGCGCGCCACGGCCGCGGAGAGCGGGAGAGTCCCGCCGGTCAGCGCCTTGGATAAGGTGACGATGTCCGGCTCGACGTTCGCCGCCTGCATCGCGAACAGAGACCCCGTCCGACCAAAGCCCGTGAAGATTTCGTCGAAGATCAGCAGCACGCCATGCTTGTCAGCGAGGCGCCGGAGGGCCCGGAGCACCTCCGGCGGATGCAACAGCATGCCGCCCGCGCCCTGAATCAAGGGCTCGACCAGCATGGCGGCGATCTCTGAGCCCCGCGCCGCGAGCAGGGCGTCAAGCGCTGCTTCCGAGGTAGCATCGCGCGGCAAGTCGGCGATCACCTGGCCCGGCATGACGCCGGCAAACAGGCTGTGCATACCCTCCTCCGGATCGCAGACCGTCATCGTCGCCAGAGTGTCGCCGTGATAGCCGCCCCGGAACGCCAGAAACCGCGTGCGACCGCTTACGCCGCGATTAATCTGGTATTGCAGCGCCATCTTCATCGCGATTTCGACGGCGACCGAACCACTTTCGGCGAAGAACACGTGGTCGAGATCGCCCGGAAGCAGGGCCGCCAACCGCTTGGCCAAGCGATACGCCGGCTCATGCGCCAGACCGCCGAACATGACATGCGGCATCGCCTCGATCTGCTGACGCAGCGCATCGGCGATGTGCGGATGGTTATAGCCGTGGCAGGCCGTCCACCAGGACGCCAGGCCGTCGACCAATTCGCGGCCGTCCGCCAGGATCAGGCGCGAGCCGCGCGTGGCGACGACCGGCAGCGGAGGCCTGGCGGTCTTCATCTGGCAATAGGGCCGCCAGACATGCGGCGCGCCTTCGGTCAGCCAGAGGGGGTCGGACATGACGCTTTCCGTTTGCGGACTCGGGGCGCCTTGCCTATCCCCCGGCTCCATCGTCGGAAAGGGAAATGACATGCGGAGCCTCGACGCCTTCGCCAGCCAAAAGCTGGCGGCCCTCGACGTAAAGAGCCTCAGGCGACGCCTGTCCCCGACCCGCCGCTACGACGGCGCGGTGGTCGAGCGCGACGGCAAGCGACTGATCTCGTTTTCCTGCAACGACTATCTGAACCTCTCGCAGCACCCGTCGGTTCGCGCTGCGGCGGCTGAGGCGGCGCTGAACTACGGCGCCGGCGCGGCGGCCTCGCGGCTTGTCACCGGCGATCACCCCCTGCTGTCCGACCTTGAGAAGCGGCTGGCGCGGCTGAAGGGGACCGAAGCGGCTTGCGTCTTCGGCTCTGGATACCTCGCCAACACCGGCGTCATTCCGACCCTGGTCGGTCCCGGCGATGTCGTGCTGGTCGACGCCCTGGCCCACGCCTGCATCTGGGCGGGCGCGCAGTTGTCCGGCGCCAAGGTCGTGAAGTTCGCTCACAACGATCCGGCGGATCTCGAACGCCTGCTCACGGCAGAGCGCGCTGCGGCGCGCCACGCCCTTGTCGCGACGGATGGCGTCTTCTCGATGGACGGCGACATCGCGCCGCTCGACGTGTTGTCTGATCTCTGCCAGCGACACGACGCTTGGCTGCTGAGCGACGACGCGCATGGCGTGGGGGTTCTCGCCGGCGGGCGCGGCTCGGGCGCGCTTTTTCCGGCTGCGAAAATCCCGCTGCAGATGGGCACGCTGTCGAAGGCGCTCGGCTCGTATGGCGGCTATCTGTGCGGCTCCCAGGCGGTGGTCGACCTGCTGAAGACCCGCGCGCGAACCTTGGTCTACGCCACAGGCCTCCCCCCCGCCTCCGTCGCCGCGGCCCTGGCGGCGCTGGATTTGATCGAGGCTGATCCGGCCATGACCGAGGCGCCGCTAGCCAAGGCTCGGCTATTCACCCGCCGGCTTCAGCTGCCGGAGGCCCGCAGCCCGATCGCGCCCGTCATCCTGGGCTCGGCGGAAAGCGCCCTCGCCGCTTCGGCGAAACTCCAGGAGCAAGGGTTCCTCGTTATCGCGATCCGTCCGCCGACGGTTCCGGAAGGAACGGCGCGCCTGCGGATCGCGTTCAGCGCCGCCCACAACGACGAGGATGTCATCCGGCTGGCCGATGCTATCGCCGCCTTGCGGGAAGCTGTTTCGTGAAAGCGTTTTTCGTCGCCGGCACGGGAACCGATCTCGGCAAGACCCATGTGGCGTGCGCCTTGCTGGAAGCGGCGCGCGCACGAGGCCTGAGGGTCGACGCCTTCAAGCCCGTGGTCAGCGGCTTTGACCCCGAAGCGCCCGACGACAGCGATCCGGCCCGGCTGGCGTCCGCCCTGGGCCGCCCCCAAGCCTGGCCCGAAGTGTCTCCGCGTCGCTACAGAGCGCCCTTGGCTCCGAACCTGGCCGCACGGCTGGAAGGCGACGCCCTGCGCATGGACGACCTCATCGCCGACTGCCGACAATGGCTTGCCGAACGCGATGTGGACCTCGCCCTCATCGAAGGCGCGGGCGGAGTGATGTCGCCCATGACCGACCATGCGACCAACCTCGACCTCATGGCCGCCCTTGGGCTGCCCGTACTGCTGATCGCGGGCAGCTATCTGGGCACGGCCAGCCACCTGCTGACGGCGCTTGAAGTTGTTCGCGCGCGGGGCCTGGCCGTCGCGGCGGTCGTGGTAAGCGAAAGCCTGGAAGCCCCCGACCTGGATCAAACCCTGGACCTGCTCCGCGCGTTCGAACATCACGCGCCGATCCTAAGCGCGCCGCGCACCGGGTGTTGGGGAGCCGATGCGCTGGTCGACCTGCTCGCGGCTTAACGGTCCTTCTCGAGGCGAGCGACCAGGCTGGACGTATCCCAACGGTTGCCGCCCATCGCCTGGACCTCGGCGTAGAACTGATCGATCAGGGCTGTGGCGGGCAGCTTGGCGCCGTTCGTGCGCGCTTCGTCCAGGGCGATCCCGAGATCCTTGCGCATCCAGTCGACCGCGAAGCCGAAATCGAACTTGCCCTGCGCCATGGTCGGCCAGCGGTTTTCCATCTGCCACGACTGAGCCGAGCCCTTGGAGATCGCCGCTAGCACATCGTCGGTCGGCAGACCGGCGTGCTTGGCGAAGTGCAGCGCCTCAGCGACACCCTGGACGACGCCGGCGATAGCGATCTGGTTGCACATCTTGGTCAGTTGGCCAGCGCCGACCTCGCCCATGCGCCGCACAGCCTTGGCGTAGACCTCGATCACCGGCAGGACCCGGTCATAGGCCGCCTGTTCGCCGCCCGCCATGATCGTCAACTGGCCGTTCTCCGCGCCGGCTTGGCCGCCAGACACGGGCGCGTCGACGAACGCACGGCCGCTTTGCGCCGCCAGCGCAGCCATCTCCCGCGCCACCTTGGCCGAGGTGGTCGTATGATCGACGATGACGCCGCCTTCGGCCATGGCCGGCAGGACCTGCGCCACGACGTCGCGGACATCGTCGTCATTGCCCACGCACAGGAGCACCACCTCGGCGCCAGCCACGGCCTCGGCAATGGTCTCAAACGCCCGTCCGCCGTGCTGTTCGGCCCAGCGACGGGCCTTTTCCGGGGAGCGGTTGTAGACGGCGACCTCATGGCCAGCGGCCTTCAGGTGACCGGCCATCGGGAAGCCCATCACGCCCATGCCGATAAACGCCGTCTTCATACCGCTGCTCCTAAAAAGAAGGCTCGGATAAAGCGCGCAACGACTGTTCCGGCAACCCCATCTTAACGACCTTTGGGCAGGTTGCGGGCTTAAGGTTAAGCAGGCTTAAGCACGATGGCGGTCAACAGCGAACAGCCGATCATCATCAAGAAGGTCAAGAAGGGCGGCGGCCATGGTCACCATGGCGGCGCCTGGAAGGTGGCCTATGCCGACTTCGTGACGGCGATGATGGCGTTCTTTCTGCTGATGTGGCTGCTCAACACGACCAGCCCCGAGCAGAAGCAGGGCATCGCCGACTATTTCGCGCCGGCCTCGATCTCGTCCACCACTAGCGGCTCCGGCGGCATCTTGGGCGGCACCTCGCTCGGCGATGACGGCGCCAAGGCCGACGGCAAGCTCTCGGTCGTTCAGCAGATGGCCCCCGAAGCCCCGCAGGACGTGAGCAAGGACGCGCAGAGCAGCGAGAGCGCCAATCTGGACTCCGCTAGCGAGCAGGCGCTTCGCGACGCCCTGGCCAAGAAGGAACAGGACAGCTTCGCCTCGGCCGCCCAGTCCTTGCGCCAGTCGCTGCAGGATATGCCCGAGCTCGCGGAGCTCTCGAAGCAGATCCTGATCGACCAGACGCCGGAAGGCTTGCGCATCCAGTTGGTCGACCAGGAAGGTCGCGCGATGTTCAAGGAAAACTCCAAGGAGCCGAATGACCGCACGCGGATCCTGCTCCGCGCCGTGGCCAAGGTGATCAACCAACTGCCGAACCGTGTGACGATCTCGGGTCACACCAGCGCCAACGCGTATGGCAAGAAGCAGGACGGCGACTGGGCCCTTTCAGCGCAACGCGCGGACGCTTCACGGCAGATTCTTCGCGGCGCGGGCGTCGATGACGACCGCATCTATCAGGTGTCCGGCAAGGCCAACTCGGAGCCGCTTTACGCAGACGATCCGACCCTGGCGGGCAACCGCCGGATTTCGATCGTTCTCCTGCGCGAAAAGCCCGTTCTGCCCGACGGACTGTGACCGTTCGCCGCGCCGCGCTTGCGTGAAGCTTGCGCATCGAAACGCTATGCCCCCTAATCTCGTTCTGAGCCGCAACAAGATGAAGGGAACTGGCCGGACGTGACGCAGCATTTTCCGACGCGACAGCTTCGGTTCTTTCTGACGGCGCCCACGCCTTGCCCTTACCTGCCCGGTCGTGAAGAGCGGAAGGTGTTCGCGCACCTTCCCCTGTCAGACGGACCGATCGTAAATGACAGCCTGACACAGGTCGGCTTCCGCCGTTCGCAGAACATCGCCTATCGCCCGGCCTGCGAAACCTGTCGCGCCTGCCAGTCCGCCCGCGCGCCAGCCGCTGAATACGTTCTGTCGCGATCCGAGCGGAAGATCCTCAATCGCAACGACGACCTGGAACGCCATTGGGTCGAGGCCGAGGCGACTCTTGAGCAGTTCGAACTGTTGCGGCGCTATCTCTTGGCCCGCCACGCCGACGGCGGCATGGCCGAGATGACCTGGCCCGATTATGTTGCGATGGTCGAGGATACGGCGGTCCGCACGCATCTGATCGAGTACCGGCGCAAGTCGGTCGATCGCGGCCCTGGCGATCTCGTCGCCTGCGTGCTGGTCGACATGCTCGCCGACGGCCTGTCCCTGGTCTACAGCTTCTATGAACCGGACCAGCCGCGCCGCAGCTTCGGCTCGTTCATCATTCTCGACCACATCGTGCAGGCGCAGCAGAACGCCCTACCCTACGTCTATCTGGGCTACTGGGTGCCGGGCAGCGAGAAGATGGCCTACAAGGCCCGTTTCTCGCCGCTGGAGATCCTGAAGCCTGGCGGTTGGTCTTTGATGTCGGCCCGTGAGCGCGGCGCGCGCGCGCCGCGCAGTCCTGGCGCCCTCAAGGACGCCTGCGACCTGCCCCTCAGCGACGCCGAACCGGCGGAGATCGAGGATCTGGAGTAAAGGCGCTCCCCGCCCCTGCGGGACGGGGAGCCGTGAGGCCTATCGCGCGAAGCTGACGCCGCCGTCGACCGTCACCGCGCCACCCACCACATAGTCCCCCGCCCGCGAGGCCAGATAAATGGCCGCGCCCGCCATGTCCTCGGCCTCGCCGATGCGGCCGGCCGGGATCATCTTGGCGACGGCGTCGGCGTGGTCGCGCGCCACCTTGTTCATGTCCGAGGCGAAGGCGCCCGGCGCGATGCAGCTGACCGCGATGTTCTCGGGCGCCAGACGCAGGGCCATGCGCTTGGTCATGTGCAGCAGACCCGCCTTGGACGCGCCATAGGGATAGGTCTCGTCCTTGGTGACCGACTGGCCGTCGATCGAGGCGATGTTGATCACCTTGGCCACCCGGTCCTTGGCCGCCGCCCGCAGTTCGCCGATCAGGGCCTGGGTCAGGAAGAACGGCGTCTTCATGTTCAGGTCGACCGTCTTGTCCCAACCGCTCTCGGGGAACTCGTCGAAGCCTGCGCCCCAGGCGGCGCCGGCGTTGTTGACCAGGATGTCGAGCTTGGGCTCGCGTTCCTTGATGCGGGCGGCGAGCCCCTGGATGCCTTCCATGGTGGAGATATCGCCCGGCAGCGAGACGCATTCGCCATACTGGCTCAGCTCCTCAGCGGCCGCGTCGCAGGCGGCGGCCTTGCGGGCGGTGATGTAGACGCGCTTGGCGCCGTGGGTCAGGAAGCCCTTGACGATCATCGCGCCGATGCCGCGCGAGCCACCGGTGACCAGAGCCACGCGGCCCTCAAGCGAAAACAGGTTCTGCATAGTCTTACCCTCTAGAAGCCGCGACTGGCGGCCAGGGCGCCGAGACGCCCTGTGATTTGATGAAACTGGGCGACGGTCTCGTCGATGATGTCTTGGGCTGACTTCACCTCATTGATGAGGCCAACGGTCTGGCCAGCGAGGGCTGGGGCGGCCTCCATGTCGCCGCCGAAATAGACTCCGAGGATGTTCTTCAGCACGTCCGGCGGCATGACGCCAGCGTCGTAGATTTCCTTGGTCAGCTCGGATTTGATGGCCCGGATACAGGGGCTGGCCTTCTTGTTCAGAACCCAGGTGCCAGTCTCCTTCGCCCCGGTGATCGCAGCCTTGTAGTTGGCGTGCACAGGGCTCTCAGCCGAGCTGACGAAGCGCGTGCCCATCTGCACGGCCTCGGCGCCGAGGGCGAAGGCGGCGGCCATGCCGCGTCCGTCGCAGATGCCGCCGGCGGCGACGAGCGGCACATCCACCTTCTCACGGATGGCCTGCAGCAGAACCAGAGTCGAGACCTCCTCTGGGTTCTTGAATCCGCCGCCTTCAGCGCCTTCGACGACGAGACCATCAACGCCGACCTCGACGCATTTGACCGCCGCGTCGACGGTCGGCACGGCGTGGTAGACGACAATGCCGGCGTCCTTGAGCGGGCCGATGAACTTGGCGGGACTGCCGGCCGAGGTCGTCACGAACTTGACCCCGCTGTCACAGACGAAGCGGAGCATGGCGTCGTCGCGGAGGAACATGATCGGCAGGTTCACCCCGAAGGGCAAACCGGTCTCGGCCATCTTGGTGATCTCGGCCTTGCAGTTCTCGGTCTCGCCGGACGAGGTCTCGATAATGCCCAGGCCGCCAGCGCGGGAGACCGCGCTGGCCAGTTGGTAGCGAGCGATCCAGCCCATGGGGGCCTGGATGATCGGATACTTCGCCCCGGTATGGGCGAGCACGCGGTTGGTCATGATCAGCCTCAGGGAATGAGCAGCACGCGGCCGACGGCTTGGCGGCTTTCGATGTAGGCGTGGGCGGCGGCGGCCTCGGACAGCGGGAACGTGCGGTCGATCACGACCTCAAGCTCGCCGTGCGCGGCCTTCTCAATCAGGTCCTGGATCATGTCGTGAACGCGATCGGTCATGATCTCGGCGCCCAGGAACACGCCGGTCAGGCTGCGATTGCCGCCCATCAGCGAGCCGACATCGACCTTCATCGGCTCGCGACCTGCGTTGCCCACCAGCGAGACGCGACCGCGATAGCCCAAGGCCGCGAGGCTGCCCGGCAGGGTCGCGCCGCCGACGGGATCTACGACCAGATCGACGCCCTTGCCGCCAGTTAGCTTCATGACCTGCTCGACCAGATCGTCGCGGCGATAGTTGATCCCGTGATCCATGCCGAACGGCTTGAGGCGCTCCAGGCGTTCATCGTTGGACGCCGACGCGAGAACAGTGGCTCCAGCCTGCTTGGCCAGCTGGATAGCGGCTAGGCCCACGGCGCCCGCGCCGGCCTGCACCAGCACCGTCTCGCCGGCCTTCAGTCGCCCGGCGCCGAAAAGGCACTCATGCGCCGTGCCGAACGGCACCGGGATCGCAGCGGCCTTATGGAGGTCGAAGCCTTCAGGGATCGGCCAGGCGTTGCGCGCCGGAACCGAACGCAGCTCGGCGTGGGAGCCAAAGGCGTTCACCGTCACGACCTTCTGGCCGACCTTCAGGTGGGTGACCTCGGCGCCGACCTCGACGATCTCGCCCGCCGCCTGGTAGCCGACGATGTGGGGCACGCCCGCCATCTGGCCACCGCCGCGATTGAGCGTGTCACCGCCCTCAATGCTGACCGCCTCGACGCGGATGACCACGCCCTGGGCGTGGCAGACAGGATCCGGAACATCCTCGTAGCGCAGAACGTCGGGAGCACCGGTTTCGTAATAGACAGCGGCTTTCATCAGCACCTCCCTTTTACCCCACCCCGACCTCACCCGGCGAAAGCCGGGGTCCAGATCGAACACGGGACCTCTCCTCATTGGCCGGGAGAACGGCGCGAGCGACCAAATCGCTCAGACTGAATCTGGGCCCCGGCTTTCGCCGGGGAAATCGGATGAAGGTGTTATTTCTTCGGATCGATCAGGGCGTCGTAGACAAGCTTGGCGCTGTCATCGTCGATGTCCTTGATCGCCGGATCGCCGCCCTTGTTGAGGATGTGGATCATACCGAGGAAGAAGAGATCGTTCTTCGGGTCGATCCAGAACCAGGTGCCGGCCGCGCCGCCCCAGCTAAACGTCCCCTCGCCCTGCGGACCCGCCTTGGCGCTGTCAAGCACGACGGCGAAGTCGAGACCGAAGCCGCGCCCGCGCGCCGTGTTGAACGGCGGCTCGCTGGAATTCATGATCGTGTCGCTCAGCGCATTGGTGCGCATCAGCTTGACCGTCTCGGGCTTCAGGATGCGCGCGCCCTCCAGTTCACCGCCGTTCAGCAGCATCTGGGCAAAGCGGGCGTAGTCGGCGTTGGTCGAGACGAGGCCGCCGCCGCCAGACGCCATGACGGGCGGCTTGCTGATGTCCAGCACCATAAAACCATCCGCCGGGACCAGCTTGTTGACCTTGGGGCTCCAGAGATAGAGCGACGCCAGTCGATCCGCCTTCTCGGCGGGCAGCCAGAAGCCCGTGTCCTTCATCTTCAGCGGGTCGAAGATGCGCTGCTTCATGAAGTCGCCCAGCGACATGCCGGTCAGCTTTTCAACGATCAGGCCCTGGATATCGACGGCGATGCTGTACTTCCAGCGCTTGCCCGGTTGATCCACCAGCGGGATCTCGGCGATCGCCTTGACGAAATCATCGCGCGAGCGCGCGCCCAGCACCTTGTCGGCGTAGGCTTTGTCGAGGGGATTGTCGGGGACGAGGCCATAGGCGAAGCCCGCCGAATGGCTCATCAGTTCGCGCATGGTCGGCGGGCGCTCGGCGGGAACTGTCTCGAACGACCCGTCTGCGTTCACGCTCTTAAACACCCGAAGATTAGCGAACTCGGGGATGAACTTGCTGACCGGATCGTCCAGCGTCCACTTGCCCTCTTCAAAGAGGATCATCATCGCGACGCCGGTCACCGGCTTGGTCTGCGAGTAGATTCGGAAGATCGTGTCCTTGGTCATCGGCGGGCCGTCGAAGCCCTTCTTGCCGTGGACCTCAAAGTTAACGACCTTGCCGTGACGGACAAGCATGGTGGTCACGCCAGGCAGGTGGCCCTTTTCGACCAGACCCTGCATGTGGGTATCCAGCTTCCTAAGGCCTTCGGCCGAGAACCCGGCGCTCTCAGGCGAAGCAGCGGCGATGGCCGGCGCCTTCGTCTCCGCCCAGGCTCCCGGCGCTCCCCCCGCCAAAAGCAGCGCGACGGCGCTCGCCGCCACCCATTTCCGGATCGCCAACCCAACCTCCCAAACAATTGTTTGAAGGACCTTAGAGCGAGGGCGCGACGGTTGGAACCCGCAATTTGCCGCCAGGCCCTAGAGTCGCGAACGAGAGCGCGTCAGCGCGAAATCGCGGCCCGAGCCGCAGATTTGTTGGAGATCTGCACAGGCATGGCCGACGGGCGTTCGATCGCCTGGTAAACCAGCGACCGCGACTGAGCGTCGAGGCCGGACCCAACGCCACCAAGGCGCTGGATCATGCCCACGAAAAAGAGGTCATTGGCCGGGTCGATCCAGAACCAAGTCCCGGCGCTACCGCCCCAGCTGACGGTTCCTGCCCCAACCGGCGCGCCAGATGCGGCGGGATCGACGGCGACGGCCATATCGATCCCATAGCCCATCCCCGGTGCGAACGGAAAAGGCCGCGACGCCGGCGCCAACACGCCTGTGGTGCCGTTTGTCGTCACCACGAACCCTTCCGGCAGGTGGTTCTGGGTCATCAGCGCCACGGTTTCTGGCTTGAGGATCCGCACACCGTCCAATTCGCCCTTGTTCAGGATCGTCTGGGCGAACCGCGCGAAGTCGCCGGCCGTCGACACCAGTCCGCCGCCGCCCAGCGGCGCGGCCGGCGGCTTACTGACGTCGCGCCAGGCGCCCTCGACGGCGGGAACCAGTTGCCCCGTGGTCGGATCAGCGTCGTACAGCGCGGCCAGACGGGCCTGCTTCTCCTCGGGGACGTAGAAGGCGGTGTCTTTCATGCCCAGCGGCGTGAAGATGCGCTCCTGCATGAACACCGGCAGGCTCTGACCCGACAGCTTCTCGACGATATAGCCCTGAATGTCGGCGGCTACGCTGTAGCGCCAGAGCTGCCCCGGCTCAGCGAACATCGGCAGCCCCGAGACCTTCTGAACCAGGTCCGTCAGCGACGACGACTGCAGGACCGCAGCCCGATAATAGGCCTGGTCGGCCGGGCTGCTGGGATCATTAGCCAGTCCATAGGCAAAACCCGCTGTGTGGGTCATCAGCTCGCGCATGGTGGGCGGTCTGGAAATCGGAGTCAGGATTGGCTGCCCCGTCTCATCGACACCCTTGGCGACGCGGAGATTGGCGAACTCCGGAACGTGCAGACTGACCGGATCGTCCAGCTTCCACTTGCCCTCTTCGAAGAGGATCATCATAGCCACGCCGGTCACCGGCTTGGTCTCTGAGCGGATGCGGAAGATCGCATCCATCGGCATCGGATCGCCGCCCAGCACCCGGCGACCAAAGGCCCGCGCATGCACGATCCGCCCATGACGCGCCAGTAGAGTCACGCCGCCGGCGATCTGCCCCCGATCGACCATGGACTGCATGTGATCGTCGAGGTGCTTGAGCCGTTCGGCGTTGAAGCCCCCTTCCTGCGGCTTGCCCTTCGGCAAGGCCAAGGCCGGGGTCGCGGCGACGGCCGCGCAGCCGAAGACGCCGGCCAAAAGGCTCAACGCGCGACGACGCAGCCGTCCGGTCCTCATTTGGGCCGGAACCGCTTGTTGGTGGCGAAGCCCCTGGGCGCCAGCTTGCCGGCGCCGGCCCGACGGCCCACCCATTCCTTCCACTCGGCCCAGTCACGACGCCGGCCGGCCGTGTCGATCCAGTAGGCTCCGGTTTCGGCGTTGAACGACAGGCCGTCGCGCAGCCCGCCCTCGCGATAGGCCTGCAGCTTGACGCCCTTGCCGCGCGGCATTTCGGGTAGCTCTTCCAGCGGGAAGATCAGGATCTTGCCGTTGTCGCCGATCACCGCCAGCTGGTCGCCGACGGCCTCCAGGCAGAAGGCCGCGCCTTCGTTGCCGACATTCAGGACCTGTTTGCCGGCCTTGCGGTTGGCCAGGGCTTCTTCCTCGGGCATCAGGAAGCCATAGCCGCCCTTCGAGGCCAGAATGCGTTTGCGGCCAGCCTTGAACGGGAAGACGTCGATGATCTTCACCTTGTCGTCCAGCTCGATCATCATCCGCACCGGCTCGCCATGACCGCGCGCGCTGGGCAGCTTGTCACAGCCCAGCGTGAAAAAGCGCCCGTCGCTGGAGAAGATCAGCAGCTTGTCGGTGGTCTCGGCCGGGACCAGGAAGCCCAGCTTGTCGCCTTCCTTGAACTTCAGCTCGGACGGATCATCGACCTTGCCCTTGGCCGCGCGGATCCAGCCGCGCTCGGACAGGATGATCGTGATCGGCTCGCGCACGATCATCGCCTCGATGGCGGCGTCGGCGTCGACCTGCGGGGCCTCGCCGAACACCGAGCGACCTGTGACGCCCGTGGGGCGCGCCTTGTCGAGCGGGTGCTTGATCTTGAGCAGCGCCGCGCGAACCTCGGACAGGCCCACGCCGACCAGCTTCCACTGTTTGGCCTCGCTGGCCAGCATGGCCAGAATGCCGTCGCGCTCTTCCACCAGTTCGGCGTGCTCGCGACGGATTTCCATCTCCTCCAGCTTGGCCAGTTGGCGCAGGCGGGTGTTGAGGATGGCGTCGGCCTGGATGTCCGACAGCGCAAAGGTCTCGATCAGTTTTTCCTTCGGCTTGTCCTCGTAGCGGACGATCCGAATGACCTCATCGAGGTTCAGATAGGCGATCAGCAGGCCGTCCAGGATGTGCAGACGGGCTTCGATCTTGGCCAGGCGGTGGCGGGCGCGGCGGGTCAACACCTCGCGGCGATGCGCCAGGAACGCCATCAGGGCCTGCTTCAGGCCCATCACGCCCGGCGTGCCGCGCGCGTCCAGCACGTTGATGTTGACCGGGAAGCGGCTCTCCAGCGCCGAGAGCTTGAACAGGCTCTCCATCAGCACTTCAGGCTCGACGTTCTTGGACTTCGGCTCCAGCACCAGGCGGATGTCCTCGGCGCTCTCGTCGCGGACGTCGCCCAAGAGGGCTGCCTTCTTGCTGTCGATCAGGTCGGCCAGTTGCTCGACCAGGTCCGACTTCTTTACCTGGTATGGGATCTCGGTGACGACGATCTGGTAGGTGCCGCGACCGGTGTCTTCCTTCTCCCACTTGGCGCGCATCCGCACGCCGCCGCGACCGGTCTCGTAGGTTTCCAGCAGGCTGGCGCGCGACTCGACGATCACGCCGCCGGTCGGGAAATCCGGGCCCGGCACCTTTTCCAGCAGGTCTTCGGTGGTGGCGTCGGGATTGGCCAGCAAGAGCTGGCAGGCGTCGATCAGCTCTGCGGCGTTGTGCGGCGGGATCGAGGTGGCCATGCCGACGGCGATGCCTGAAGAGCCGTTGGCCAGCAGGTTCGGGAAGCCCGAGGGCAGCACGACCGGCTCTTCGTCCTGGCCGTCATAGGTCGGGCGGAAGTCGACCGCGTCTTCGTCGATGCCGTCCAACAGAAGCGTCGCCGCCTCCGTCATCTTGCATTCGGTGTAGCGCATGGCCGCAGCGCTATCGCCGTCGATATTGCCGAAGTTCCCCTGCCCTTCGACCAGCGGGATGCGCTGGCTGAACTCCTGAGCCAGACGCACCAGCGCGTCATAGATCGAGGCGTCGCCGTGCGGGTGGAAGTTACCCATCACCTCGCCGACCACCTTGGCGCATTTGCGCGCCGCAGCATCGGGGTTCAGCCGCATGTTGCTCATCGCGTACAGCACGCGACGGTGCACGGGCTTCAGGCCATCGCGCACGTCGGGCAGCGCCCGCGAGCCGATCGTCGACAGCGCATAGGCCAGATAGCGCCGCGACAGCGCCTCGGTCAGCGGCTCGTCGAGAATGCGGTCGCCGTCGTCGGGGCCGCCGGGAGGAGGAAGGACAGGCTTGTTCATCGAGGGGATTCGTTACTCCGAGGCGCGAGCCTAGCAGAAACCCCCTCGATGATTCGAGCGGTTAGGCCCTGACAATCCCCGACTTTCCGGCCTCCGCCGCCCATTTCGCACGGGTAGTGAGCTTGCCGTCGCGGCGCGTGATGGCGTCCAGCACCTTGAATTCGGTCACGAAGGCTTTCGGCGTCACGTCACAGATGGCGTAGCCGCGCTGGGCGTTGTTGAACTTCAGCATCGGGCTGGCCTTCTGGATGGCGGCCATGTCGCTGCGCTGGTCCGTCCCGTCACCGCCGGAGCTGATCGAGGTCACCACGAACTCGGCCGCGATAGGGGCGCCGTCTGGCTTCGCCCCGTCGAGATAGACATCGCCAGCGTAGTTCTGGTGCTCGTCGCCCGTAAGCACCACGACATTACGCACCTTGCGATCGCGGATCTCGCTGAGCAGACGCGCCCGCGGCGAGCGATAGCCGCCCCAGCTGTCGAGGTTATAGCCGACCTCCGGACCAGCCTGACGATCAAGATCCATCAGCATGACCTGCTGGGCCAGCACGTTCCAAGTGGCCTTCGACGCGCCGAGGCTCTCATACAGCCACTTCTCCTGCTCCGACCCCAGCACTTGAGCCGCAGGATCGTCGACGCCGGCGCAAGTCGTTCCGTAGCGATCGTCGCACGGTTGCTGGCTTCGGAACTGGCGGGTGTCCAGCAGGTTCATGTCCATCAAGCCGCCGAACGACGCGCGGCGATGGATGCGCAGAGAAGGCCCCGAAGGGAAGCTCGCCGCACGGAGCGGCATGTTTTCGTAGTAGGCCTGGGCGGCCGCCTGCCGGCGCAGGAGAAAGAGCTTAGGATCGACCCCGTCCTGGTCGTGATCGCTGACCCAGTTATTGTCGACCTCGTGGTCATCCCACACCGTGAACCACGGAGCAGCCGCGTGAGCCGCCTGCAGGTCGGTGTCCATCTTGTACTGGGCGTAACGACGACGATAGTCGTCGAGGCTGTAGATCTCGCCGCCGAAATGCTGGCGGACGTTCTCGACGGGGCCGTCCGCGCTGTTCCAGACCCGGTTGCCGCGGCCCTCGTAGATGTAGTCGCCGTAGCAGAACACGAAGTCCGGCGTCTCGGCCGCGAGGCGACGGTGCGCGGTGTAGAAGCCCTGCTCGTAGTTCTGGCAACCCGCGACCGCAAAGCGGACCCGGTCTACGACCGCGCCCAGGGCGGGCGTGGTGCGCGCCCGGCCTGTCAGGCTGCGCTCCCGTCCCGCAGTGAAGCGATACCAGTAGTCGCGCCCCGGCTGCAGTCCGCTGACCTCGACATGGACCGCGTGGCCCAACTCGGGCGGGGCGATCGCACGGCCCTTAGCCACAATGTTGCGCATGTTCGGCGCGTCGCCGACTTCCCATTCCACGGCGACAGGCGCGCTGGGCATGCCGTAGCCGATCTCCAAGGGCTCCGGCGCCAGGCGCGTCCAGATCACGAAGCCGTCCGGTGACGGATCGCCTGAGGCCACGCCCAGTTGGAACGGGTAGGTCGAGAAGACGGCCTGGGCCAGGGCCTTGCCGCTTTCCATCGGGATGGCGAGCGCGGAGACTGCGGCGCCGCCGAACACGGACAGCAGGCGGCGACGGCTGAGGGCGTAGCGATCAAGGACAGACATCAAGCGGCTCCGAAACTTCCGCCTCGGGATAAACCGCATTTGTGACGCTTCTTAAAGTCGTCCTGCGTCGGTCAGGCGGTCCAAGAGCCAGAGCCGGGCCGGCGGCAGCGGGCGGTTCAGGGGTCCGAAGACAAACTGCTCAAGAAAATGGCCGGTGATGTCCAGACCCGCCTTCACGTCGCCTTCCGCCAGCCCGCCCTGCGAGGACAGCATGAACGGCGGCAACGGCAAGAGCTTGTCGTGATAGGGCTTGCCCGCCTCGCGGCTGACAGCGCGTCCGGTTCGCGGGCTGACATAGACGAGATCGTCGAACGTCCCCGTCGCCGCGCATTTCGAAAGGTCCAGGCCAAAGCCCAGCTCCTGCAGCAGTCCCGCCTCGTAGCGCACATAGACCGCCGGCCAGATGTCGGGGATTTCCAGCACGCGGATCAGGGCTTCAAGCGCGTGGAAAGCGCCGGGGTGAGCCTCGCGTTCCGGCAGGGCCGCAGCGGCGACAGCGGCCGCCGCCGAGAGGCCGGCCAGGGCCAGGCGATCGTCGAACAGGCTCGAAGGCCCCTCGCCCATCGGCTCCAGACTGGCCGATCCCAGCTGACCCTCGACCCGGGCCCGATAGCGGGCGATGACCCGCGCGCCCGGCTGCAGGAACGGCTTCATCCGCCGCGACGCCGCGCCGGCCACGTGCGCGGCGACCTTACCGCGCGCCTCGGTCAGGAGTTCGACAATGGCCCCCGTCTCGCCATGCGAGCGGGCCGAGAGGACATAGGCTTCGTCCTCCCACTCCAGGCTCAAGCGGGCGTTCCCCAGGCCACAACCTTTTCCAGCACCGGCCGCCAGTCGGCCTCCACCGGCAGGCCGATCACATCGCGCAGGGTCGCTTCCAGCTCCTCGACGGAAAGGTCACGCTGCTCGACCACGGCGCCGGTCACGTCGCGGTGGGTGAAGCGGTTGTTCTTCAGGGCGTAGCGCGCGGTCGGCGTCGTGCGTCCCACCGTCATGCTCCAGGTGAAGTGCGAGCTGGGGTGGGTGTAGGTGTAGAAATTGGCCTGCTCGTAATCGACCTCGGCCCAGGCGCCCTGCGACACCTGATAGAGCGGCGACCACCGGCCCGAGAGGTCGGCCTGAACCTGACGCTCGGCGACGCCGTTGGTCTGCGTATCGACAATGCGGAACTTGCCGTGCGGGCTGTCCTGGACCTCATCCGAGAACAGGCGCATCGGCGCGGTCAGCACGCAACCGCCAAAGCCGGCGTCGGCCAGCCAGGTTTCGCCATCAATCGTCACGCCCAGCACCTGGTGCGAGCGCGGACGCGGCGGCGCGCCTTCCGGGGCCATCCACAGCACGCGGGCCATCAGGCCTTCGACCTGAAAGCCCAGCGCCTGCAGCACGCGCTTCAACAACCCATTCTGCTCGTAGCAGTAGCCGCCCCGCTCGGCTCCGATCAGCTTGGCGTCGACATCGGCCGGGACAATGCTGATCCCTCGCCCCAGAAGGACGTCGAGGTTCTCAAACGGGATGGCGTCCGGATGGCGAAACGTGATCGCGCGCAGCACATCCAGGGTCGCCTCGCGCGGGCCGTCATAGCCGATCCGGCGAAAATAGGCGCCCAGGTCGACAGCTGGGGCCGGCGCGTCAAACATCGAAATCCAGGCCAATGTCGCTGAACAGGCCGCGTTCCTCGGCCCAGTTTTCCTTGACCTTCACGTGCAGGAACAGGTGAACCTTGCGGTCGAGGATGTCGCACAGCTCTTCGCGCGAGGCCTGGCCGATCCACTTCAGCGTCTGGCCGCCCTTACCGATCACGATGACCCGCTGGCCTTCGCGCTCGACCAGGATGGTCTGCTCGATCCGCACCGAGCCGTCCTTGCGCTCCTCGAAGGCGGTCGTTTCGACAGTGGCCGCGTAGGGCAACTCCTCGTGGACCCGCAGATAGACCTTCTCGCGGGTGATCTCGGCGGCCAGAAGGCGCGCCGGCAGGTCAGCGGTCTGGTCTTCCGGATAGAGCCAGGGCCCCTCGGGCATCATCGAGACCAGCTTGGCCGTCAGGTCGTCGACGCCCGCGCCGGTCGAGGCGCTGATCATGAACACGTCGGTGTAGACGCCGGTGTCGAAGAAGTCCTTGGCCACGGCCAGCAGGGTGTCGCGCTTGATGCCGTCGATCTTGTTCAACGCCAGGATCACCTTGCGGTCGGCGGCCTTCAGGCCCTCGATGATGGTCTGGACGTCCTGGGCCGAGCGGTATTCGCCCGGCGTGGCCTTGTCGGCGCGGCTGGCCAGCTCGGCCTGCACGTCGACGAGATGGACGGTGGCCTCGGCCTCTTCGGAGCCGGCCCAGGCGGCGCGAACCATGGCGCGGTCCAGACGCCGACGCGGGCTGAAGATCCCGGGGGTGTCGACGAGGACGATCTGGGTGTCGCCCTCGATGGCGACGCCGCGCACGGGGAAGCGGGTGGTCTGGACCTTCTGGGTCACGATCGAGACCTTGGCCCCGACCATGCGGTTGACCAGGGTGGACTTGCCGGCGTTCGGCGCGCCGATGATGGCGGCGAAACCCGCGCGAGTTTTGGAGGTGGTGTCAGTCATTGCGCGTGCGTTTAGCACCAATGCGCCAGAAAATCCCGCGATCGTTCAGGACTTCGAGGTCCCTGTCCGCAAGGAAAGGCCCAACAGGGCCAGACACAGGATGACGATAGCCACACTACCATAGTGTTCCGGCGGGTGATGGCCAGCCCGGGGGCCCTTGAGAAGCCAGCCATCCAGCGCCATCAGGCTCCGCTCGAGCGCGGTCAATAGCAGGAACAGCGGAACCAGGGTCCGGTAGCGCCACCCCACGATGAGCAGGGCGAGGCCGTGGGCGATCTGCAAAGCCCCCATCCAGGCCGCCATGCTGACGATCGTTTCGCGGCCGACCGAGAGGTCCACGCCCGCGATGACGCCGATACCGCCGTCGGGCAGGGCAAAGTGGATGAGGCCGACAGCAACGGTCATCGCGCCCAACAGCATCAGCCCATAGGCCGCGATGCGAGATCCGGCGTAGCTGGAATTGGTGGAGGGCGGGATGAGGCTCACTGCACCGTCCCCGCGCCAACCAACAACCAGCCGATCTGGGTCATGGCGGCCGCCAGCCCCAGAACGATCGCCACCCAGACGGGCGGCTGGATCATCAGCCCGCCCAGGCGATGGGTCGGAAAGTTGAAGGTCTGCGGCATGGCCGCGAACTTGAACTCATGGGCGCCGGAAAAGCGCGGATCGCAGACGAGCTTGGCGAGATCGCGCCGGCTTCGATAACGCATCAGAGCGATGAACGACCAATCCGGGCCCGGCTCGACGCCCCACGTATCGAAGTAGCCGCCGACCTTTCGAGCAGCAAAGGCGGGATATCCGCCTCGGGCCAAGAGGGCCGGCAGGAACATTCGTGTGTAGCCCGCCATGACCTCGCGAGCAGAGCCTTCGTGGCCCATCGGATCGATCACCGGCCCGGGCGCCAGCCGCACCACGTTGAGCATGTAGAAGGGCCGACCATCGTCCGCTTGAAGGAACGCCTTCAACGTCGATAGGTCGTTACGACCGTTGTCCCCCGCGCCTTGCGCCTGGAGTTTCGCGAGTGTGGCCTCGATCTCATCCGCTGAAAGCCGGCCGCGCCAGTTCTGATGCCAGGCCAGAAACACCGCGTAGAGGATCGCCGCCGCCGCCCAAGTCCAGAAACTCGCCATCGCCGCCCCCGCAGTAATGACACAGACCGTGCCATTATATCGCTGGTAGCGCAACCGGCTCGGGCCGTGGCGTCAGGAATCTCCGGCGGCTTCCCGGTCCAGCAAGAGCTTGGCGGCGGCCTTCTCGGCCTCTTGTCGCGACTTGCCCTTGGCGATGGCGGGGTCCACGCCCTTGACCACGACCTCGACGGTGAACACCGGGGCGTGGTCAGGGCCGGTGCGGTCCAGCACGCGATAGGTCGGCAGCGGGCGCCCCTTGCCTTGCGCCCATTCCTGCAGCGCGGTCTTGGGGTCGCGCGGGCGGCCCTCCTTGGCTCGGTCGAACTCGTCGGCCCAGAGATCAAGGAACACCTTGCGCGCCGTCTCCAGCCCGCCGTCCTGATAGAGCGCCGCCATCAGGGCTTCGGTGGCGCCGGCCAGGATCGAGTCGGTTTCGCGGCCGCCGATCTTGCTGGAGGAGGCCGACAGGCGCAGCGCGGGGCCCAGCTCGGCCTTGCGGGCCACGCGAGCGCAGGTCTCGCGGCTGACCAGGGCGTTGAGGCGCGGCGCGAGCTCGCCCTCCTTGGCCTTCGGAAAACGCTCGGCCAGGGCCTCGGCGGCCAAAAGGCCCAGGACGCGGTCGCCGATGAACTCCAACACCTCATTGTCGCGGACCTTCTTGGCCCCGTCCCCGACGCTGGCGTGCGTCAGGGCGCGTTCGAGCAGTTCGCGGTCTTCGAACTTGTGGCCGATCCGGCGCTCCAGGTCGCCGACGGCGGCGACCCGTCTATCCATGGGTGGCGATCACTTCAGCACGTGGAAGAAGCGGCTGGGACGCGCGTTCAGGAACCAGGTCCAGGGCTTGAACAGGCTGGCCTCGGCGTTCCACGACAGCAGGATGATCTGAGCGCGGCCAACGAGGTTCTCAGCCGGCACGAAACCGACGCCGATCTCGTCGCCGATGTACTGATCCATCTCGTAGTCCCACTTGCAGGCGCTTTCCTTGTAGGGCGAGACGCCGGGATCGAAGCGGCTGTCGGCCGAGTTGTCGCGGTTGTCGCCCATGAAGAAGTAGCAGCCGGCCGGAACCGTATAAACGCCGGTGTTGTCGCCACGGCTATCCGGACCGAAATCCTGGATGTTGTACTGGCGGCCTTCCGGATTGGTCTCCTGGAAGCGCTGCACCTGCTGGGTGAAGCCATAGCCCGTATCGACCAGGGCCGGCGCCTGCGCCTTGCGCGGCAAGGCCTTGCCATTGATATAGACTTGGCCGCCGCGGATCTGGACCTTGTCGCCCGGCATGCCGATCAGGCGCTTGATGTAGTCGGTGCGATTGTCGCGCGGCAGCTTGAACACGACGATGTCGCCGCGCGTGGGGGCGCGATCGAAGATCCGGCCCTTGATGATCGGTGGGCTGAACGGGATCGAGTGCTTGCTCCAGCCGTAGCTGAACTTCGACACGATGATGTAGTCGCCCTGGTAGAGGTTCGGCTCCATCGAGGCCGACGGGATCGTGAACGGCTGGAACAGCAGGACGCGCAGCACCAAGGCGATGCCCAGGGCGTAGGCGACGGTCTTGACGATCTCGATCAACTCGGCGATCGCGCCCTTCTCTTCGGGCGGCGTGAAATCGTCGGCGGCGTCGGTCATGCGGGCGCGGAGCTCTTCGAAAATGAAAGGCCGGAGAACCGGCACGGCTTTGCTAGACGGGCTTGGCCGGACGGGCAAGAGCGGCGCGTAGCCAAGCTTCATGGCGAGGTTTGGGCCGCGACGTCAAACGTCCTCGGGCAAAAGGCGAATCTCGACGGTCCCTCCAGCCTCATAGACGGGGTTGCCGGCTAGGCAGATTTCAGCGTCCGCCAGGCTTTCGGCGACGATCCTGATGAAGCCTGTCAACTGGGTGGATACAGGACCGGGCGCCCCGATTTTCCGGTAGCTGGCGCCCAGGCCAATCGCGCTGCCGCCCCGCAAACGTCCCATGCTTGACAGACCGTCCAGATAGGTCTGCCAGTCGGCCGCTCTCTCTGCGCGGCCGTCGCCATGCATCAACAGAATATAGTCAGCCACGCGCCCTCCTAGGACTTGGGCAAGGCCTCGATGATCACGAACGCCTGCGCGTAGGGGTGATCGTCGGTCAGCGACAGGTGGATCACGGGCTCCATGCCTTCTGGAACCATCGCGTTCAGCCGCTCCAGCGCGCCGCCCGTGAGGGCCATGGTCGGCTTACCCGAGGGCAGGTTCACCACACCCATGCCCGCCAAATGCACGCCGCGCTTGAGACCCGTGCCCAGAGCCTTGGAGCACGCCTCCTTGGCGGCGAACCGCTTGGCGTAGCTCGACGCCCGGTCAGGCTTGCGCTCCGAGCGCGCGCGCTCGATCTCGGTGAAGACCTTGTTCGTGAATCGCTCGCCGAAGCGCTCCAGCGACTTCTCGATCCGCCGGATGTCGCAGAGGTCAGAACCGATACCGATGATCACGCCATGACCTCGAGTTCGACGCGCGCCGCGTCCATCAGGGAGCGCATGCGGTAGATCGCTTCAGGCAGGCCGACGAAGATGGCCTCGCCAATCAGGAAGTGACCAATATTGAGCTCGGCGATCTGCGGGATGGCGGCGATCGGCTTGACCGTGGCGTAGTCGATGCCATGGCCGGCGTGGACCTCGAGACCCAGGTCGTGGGCAAGCGCGGCCCCGGCCTTCAGGCGCTGAAGGATGGCCCCGGCCCGCGCGTCTTCTCCGGCCCGCGCCGCGTCGCAATAGGCGCCGGTGTGCAGTTCCACGACCTGAGCGCCGGCTGCGGCCGAGGCGCGGATCTGGTCGGGATCGGGTTCGATGAACAGCGACACGCGCGCACCGACCGTCCGCAGACGCGCCGTGGCGTCGGCGATACGGTTTTGGCCCTTGATGACGTCGAGCCCCCCTTCGGTGGTGACCTCCTCGCGGCGCTCGGGCACCAGACAGGCGGCGTGCGGACGCGCGTTCAGCGCGATGCCGACCATCTCGTCGGTGACCGCCATCTCGAAGTTCAACGGCTTGCCGCGCTTGTGGCAGAGGTCGGTCAGCACGGCGATGTCGGCGTCGCTGATGTGTCGGCGATCCTCGCGCAGGTGCGCTGTGATACCGTCGGCGCCGGCGATCAGCGCCAGTTCGGCCGCGCGGACCGGCTCGGGATAGGAGGCGCCGCGCGCGTTTCGGATCGTGGCCACGTGATCGATATTGACGCCCAGTCGCAAGCTCATGCGCTCAGGTCCTCCTGCCTTCGCGGCAGGGTTACTCCCGCCGGGCGCCGAATCCTAGCGCGTCGCGCCTCAATTGAGCAGACCCCGATGGGCTTGGCAGAGGCTCAATGCCTGGATGGACAAACCTTGGTGGGCGTCGGATCGTATCGCGGTTCCAGCTGGGGGAGGCGCCAGGCCATGTGCAGAAAGACCACACTCGCGATCACCGTGAGCTTGCTGACGCTCGTCACCGCGCGAGGGGCCTTCGCCACCGAGGTTTCCACCAGCAAGCTCAAGAGCCTGAAAGCCGAGGCCGTCGCGGGGGTCGAAAGCCGGACCAAGCTGGCTCAGGTCATGAATGACAAGATCTTCTCGTTCGGCGAGCTCGGCTTCCAGGAGGTGGAGACCTCGGCCTACATCACCAAGGTGCTGGAGGAGAACGGCTTCACCATCCAGCGCGGCGTGTCGGGAATCCCGACTGCCTGGACGGCGACTTGGACCCATGGCCAGGGCGGCCCGACGATCGCGCTGGGCAGCGATATCGACTGCATTCCGAAGGCTTCGCAAAAGCCCGGCGTGCCCTGGCACGATCCGATCATCCCTGGCGCGCCGGGACACGGCGAGGGCCACAACTCCGGTCAGGCCCTGAATGTCGTCGCCGCGCTGGCGGTGAAGGACATCATGGTCAGGCAGAACATCGCCGGGACCCTGGTGCTGTGGCCGGGCGTCGCCGAGGAACTGGTGGCCGGCAAGGCTTACATGGTCCGCGACGGCGTTTTCAAAGGCGTCGATGCGACGATCTTCACCCACGTCGGCTCGAACCTGCAGACCAGTTGGGGACAGGCGTCGGGCACCGGCCTCGTTTCTGTGAAGTACAGCTTCCACGGCGAGTCCGCACACTCGGCCGGGGCCCCCTGGCGGGGCCGCAGCGCGCTCGACGCCGTCGAGCTGATGAACATGGGCTGGAACATGCGGCGCGAGCATCTGAAGCCCGAGCAGCGTTCGCACTATGTCATTACGGACGGCGGCGACCAGCCCAACGTCGTCCCGTCCGAGGCGACCGTCTGGTACTATTTCCGAGAGCAGACTTTCGACGCGATCAAGAAGAACCGGGCGATCGGCGACAAGATCGCCAAGGCCGCTGCGGACATGACGGACACCAAGGTCGATTCCGCCGTCGTCGGCACAGCGGCTCCGCGCCACTTCAACCGCCCGATGGCGGAGGCCGCCCAGAAGAATATTGAGCTGATCGGCCTGCCGAAATGGAACGATGACGAGCAGGCCTTCGCCAAGGCGGTGCAAAAGAACGTCGGCTCCGCCAAACAGCAGGGCCTGGACGTCAAGCTGAAGGGTTTGAAGCCACCGGAAGAGAAGCCAGAGAGCGGCGGATCTGACGATATCGGCGACATCTCGTGGATCATGCCGACGATCACGATCAACTACCCGTCCAATATCCCCGACCTGCCGGGCCACCATTGGGCCAACGCCATCTCGATGGCCACGCCGATCGCGCACAAGGGCGTGGTCGCCGGCTCAAAGGTGGTGGCGATGACGGCGTTGGACCTGCTTACCCAGCCCAAACTGCTGGCCGAGTCGAAGGCCTACTTCACCAACGTCCAAACCAAGGACCAGAAGTACGTGCCGATGCTGTCGGCGACGGATAAGCCGCAGACGCAGATCAACGCCAACATCATGGCCACCTTCCGGCCTGAGATGAAAGCGTTCTACTACGACCCGGACAAGTACGGGACGTACCTGGAGCAGCTTCGGATCGCTTGGCCGGTCAAGACGCTGACGCCGCCGGCGGGCGCGAAGTAAGGCGGGGGCCTACAGTCTCCGCCACTAAAACACGTGTCATCCCGGCCGCAGCGCAGCGGAGAGCCGGGCCCCAGGGGTAACGGCGATGCGCCGGCCCCTGGGTCCCGGACAAGCGCTGCGCGCTTTCCGGGATGACACGGTTTGTGAGCGAGCTTGGGTGGCTCTCGTCGCCCCTATCGCAACCGGCGGCTGCCGGGATCCTCGATCGGGATCGCGGCAAGCTCCGGAGGGAGGGCGTCGGCCGGGTAGGCCGGAACCTCCAAGCTGGCCAGAGCGATCAGCGGGACGCCAACATCGGCCTTTCCGCCCGAGCGGTCGACGATGCAGGCTGCGGCCACGACGTCGCCCCCGGCGTCCTTGATCGCCTGGATGCACTCGCGCGACGATAGGCCCGTGGTGACGATGTCCTCGACCATCACGACCTTCTGACCGGGCTCCAGATGGAAACCGCGACGGAACTTGAAACCGCCGCCCTCGCGCTCGACGTAGATCGACGGCACGTTGAGGTGTCGCGCGGTCTCGTAGCCCGGGATGATGCCGCCCACGGCGGGCGAGACGGCGACGTCGACCTGACCGACCGTGGCGATGATCTTCTCGGCCAAGGCCTTGCAGAGCCGCTCGCAGCGCTCGGGGCGCATGAACACCAGGTTCTTCTGCAAGAACACCGGGCTGTGCAGGCCGCTGGACAGCACGAAGTGGCCTTCGCGCAGAGCCCCTGCGGCGCGGAATTCGTCGAGGACGTCATCGTTGGTCATGAGCGCTGCCTATAGACCACGGCGGCGAGTCTTCAAATGCCGGTTGCCTCGGCCCGGCGTTTCTGGCCTACCGCAACCATGACCGAGGAAGCGCAACGCCCCCGCGTCGGCTGCGGCGCGGCGATCCTGGACGACCAGGGCCGTCTGCTGCTGGTCAAGCGGATCAAGAATCCTGAGGCCGATCATTGGGGCGTGCCTGGCGGCAAGCTTGATTGGGGCGAGGCCGCGCGCGGCTGCGCCGAGCGCGAAATCCATGAAGAGCTGGGGATCCGCCTTACAGCCGGACGCGTGCTGGCGGTCACCGACATGGTGGCGCCGGACTATCACTGGGTGGCGATCACCTATCTGGCGGTCGATTGGCGGGGAGAACCGGCCATCCAGGAGGCGCACGCCCTTCATGAATGGGGTTGGTTTGCTCTGGACGCCCTACCCTCGCCGCTGACCGCCGCCACGCGTGACGCCGTCAGCGCGCTCCAACGGAGCTAGGCGCGCTCTTCGACAATCCTCCAGGCCCGTAGCGACTGCATATAGACACGGTTTCCAATCCGCTCGGGTTCGACGCCCTCCAGCACCGAGGCAATGTCAAAGGCCATGGCCGCGCTACGCGAATAGTAGCTGTGGCCAACCAGCATGTCGGCGTCGCGCGCGACGTTGCGGCAGTCGACCAGCACGACCTTCTTCGGGATCAGGTCGACCAGACGCGGACCATCCGACCCCAGTCGGTCGGGATTGCCCTTGGTCTTGTCCGAGGTCGCCAACGCCAGATCCGACGGATTGAAATAGACCGTCACCTGACGCCCGATCCGGGGCAGCGGCTTGAGCTTGGTGTCGAGTTCGAAGGTGTCGTCGTCCTCATCTGGAGCTGCCAGCAGAATCTGGTCGAACAGGCGAACCAGGCCGTCCGCGTCCTTAGCCAGGATCGCCTGAACGCCGTGGCGCAGCACATAGGCGCCCATGCTGTGCGCCAGCAGGTGGATACGGCGACCGCAGCGCTGCTCCAGCGGCAACTGCGCCAGGAAGTCACGGAGCTTCAGATAGGCTCGCGCGAGCGCCGGACCCGACGCCCGAGCATCTTCGCGGTCGCTGTAATAGGACATGTAAGGGATGGCCGCGCCGTCCGAAGGCCAGCTGAACACCACCACATTGACCGGTCGAACGACGCCATCGGTCTCGCGAACGCCGACTTCACGGGCCAGCCGCATACCGGCCTCGATCGCGCCGTTGAAGCTGACATTGAAGCCGTGAACGAACACCAGCGTGTCGCGCCCTTCTTCGCACATGCCACGCCGTAACGCCTCCAGCAGGCGGCCGCCGCCCTTGGTGATGTCGGACTCCGCCCCCATGGCGTCGTCATAGACCTCAACCTCCGCCGCCTGCAGGGTCTCGACGCCGGCCGCGAACTGGACATGCCCATAGCGAAGCGCCGCGACTCCGTCGGCATTGAAGCGTGGACCAAAGACCAGCTTGCTGTTCTCAGGCTGATGGTTCCGATTGGTCGCGAAATAGACGCGCACATCTTGCATGGTCGCCTCCCCCGGCTAGGAGCCGGCGGCGACGATGCACCTGTGGCGAGAATAAATCAACAAAACAGCCTAAAGGCTAGCCCCGCGTGCGATCCACGGTCTCGACCGACGGACAGGCCCGCAGGGCGGCCTGGATGTTTGTCAGGTGCTTGGCGTCCCGCACCTCGACATCGATGTCGGTGTCGAAAAAGTCGCTCTGTCGGTGATGCATCCGCAGATTGACGATATTGCCGCCCGCCTCGCCGATGATCGTACAGACGATGCCCAGCACGCCCGGCGCGTTCTGGATGGTGGCGTGCAGTCGGGTCAGCGAAATGGTCGAGCGTTCAGCCTCGGGCGTCCAGTTAAGGTCGCGCCACAGCTCCTCGCGGTCCTCGTATTCGGCCAGGCGCGGGCAATCGATGGTGTGGACATCCAAGCCCTCGCCGTCCTCGCGCAGGATGCCGACGATGCGGTCGCCTGGCACGGCGCTACAGCAGTGGGCGAAGTGTAGCGAGACGCCAGGAGTCAGACCGCCGCCGCGCACATAGAGGCGCGCCGCCTCCTGGCCGCCTTCGATCTTGCGCCGGGCCGTCGCGGCCTCGCGCTCGGAGTCCTTCATGCCCGGATAGGCCGTCTCAAGCACCTGGCTGGGCGAGACTCGGCCACGGCCGACAGCGTCGAACAGCGCCTCGTCGCTCTCCAGCACGAAGCGCTCCAGGATCGGCCGCAGCGACACGTCTTTCAGCTTCTTGCCGGCGCGTTCGAACACCTGCTCCAGCGACGCGCGGCCCAGGCGCAGGAACTCTTCCTTCTCAGTCTGGCGGATATGGCGGCGGATGGCCGAGCGGGCGCGGCCGGTCACGGTCAGAGAGCGCCAGTCCGGCGGCACGACAGGTTTCGAGCCACGAACCACTTCCACTACGTCGCCGTTGACCAGCACCGTGCGCAGCGGCTTCAGCTCACCGTTGATCTTCACGCCGATGCAGGTGTCACCGACGCTGGTGTGGACCGCATAGGCGAAGTCCAGCGGCATGGCGCCCCGCGGCAGGCTGACCAGCTTGCCCTTGGGCGTGAACACGAACACCTGGTCGAGGAACATCTCGAGCTTGGCGTGCTCGACCAGTTCTTCACTGTCGCCGCCGTGTTCCAGCACCTGGACCAGCTGGCGAAGGTTGGCCAGCGGGTCGCGGCCGCCGGCGGCCTCCATGCCTTCAAGGTCGAGGCCGTACGAGGCGTCCTTGTAGCGGAAGTGGGCGGCGACGCCCTCTTCGTTGACGCGATCCATGCTCTCGGTGCGGATCTGCATCTCAATGCGCATGCCGCGCGGACCCACCACAGTGGTGTGCAGCGAGCGGTAATTGTTCCGCTTCGGCGTCGAGATGTAGTCCTTGAAGCGGTCGGGCACGCTGGACCAGGCGCGGTGCACGACGCCCAGGGCGCGGTAGCAGTCTTCCTCGCTGTCGACGATCACCCGGAACGCATAGATGTCGGACATCTGGGAGAAGCCGATCGACTTGCGCTGGAGCTTGCGCCAGATCGAGTAGGGCGACTTCTCGCGACCGAAGACCCGGGCGGGCAGGTTCGCCGACTCCAGGCGCGCCGAGATTTCTTGACTGACAAGGGCCACCGCCCCGCCCTGCTCCTCGCGCAGGACGTCCAGACGCCGGATGATGGCGTCGCGCGCGACAGGGTTGGTGTGCTGGAACGACAGCTCTTCCAGCTCGATACAGATGCGGTGACAGCCGATGTTGCGGGCCAGGGGCGCGTAGATGTCGCGCGTCTCGCGGGCGATGCGCTCGCGCTTGGCCTGGTTCTTGATGAAATGCAGCGTCCGCATGTTGTGCAGACGGTCGGCGAGCTTGACCAGTAGGACGCGGACGTCCTTGGAGATGGCCAGGATGAATTTGCGCAGGTTCTCGGCCTGGCGCATATGCTCGGCCTGCAGCTCAAGCTTGGAAAGCTTGGTGACGCCCTCGACCAGCTCAGCGATCTCATCGCCGAACAGCTTGGCGATCTCTTCCTTGGTGACCGGCGTGTCCTCGATCACGTCGTGCAGTAGCGCCGTGACGATGGTCGCGGTGTCCAGCCGGTAATCTGTGAGGATGCCCGCAACCTCAATCGGGTGGGCGTAGTAGGGGTCGCCGCTGGCCCGGGTCTGCGAGCCATGCATCCGCATCGCATAGACATAGGCGCGGTTCAGCAGCGCCTCGTCAGCGGTCGGGTCATAAGCGTGGACCCGCTCGATCAGTTCATACTGACGAAGAAATTTTGGACGCGACTTGGCCGGCGCTTCGGTCGTGGCGGTGGGGGCCACAGACGACGACGCGCCCGATTCGTTATCGGGCGCGCGTTCGGATGGAGCGGTCTGACCGACCGCTTCAAGGGTCAGAGGGTCTGCGCCGTCGGGGCTCAGTACCGCTCCTCCTGACCACCGTCTCGGTCGCTTTGCAGCGCGCGGACCAGTTCCAGTTCGCTCATCTGCATGTGGCTAGGATCAGCCAGCAGGGCCAGGGTTTCGGCCTCTTCCTCGGCCTCGGTATGCTCGTCAACGCGCTGCAGCGTGCTGATGAGGTGTTCCTTCAGGCCTTCGTGGTCAATCACGTCGTCGGCGATCTCGCGCAGGGCCACGACCGGGTTCTTGTCGTTGTCGCGGTCGACCATCAGGGCGGCGCCGGCCGAAATGCCGCGGGCGCGGTGGGCCGAGAGCAGAACGAGCGCGAAGCGGTTCGGAACCTTCTCGACGCAATCTTCGACGGTGACGCGGGCCATGAGTTCCTCGGGCTGCCGATGAGCAATCGCAAAATAGGCTTCCGTGCGGCGACACGCAACGCCGCGCACGATCATCCAGCTTTCGCGAGCGGGCGCTTATGCCCGCTTCGGGGGTCAATGTCCACCCTCTAGGCGCCGAGCGCCGTCATGGGGCGCGCGTCAAGCCCCACCGTGGCGTTGGCGGCCAGACGGAAAGCCGACTCACCCGTGATCGGGTGAACCCAGGCGGACGCCAGTTCGGCGAGCGGCCCCATCACGAAGAGTCGCTGGTGGGCGCGCGGATGCGGTACGACGAGGCCGTCATCCAGGACGCTGCGCCCGTGGGCGATGAGATCCAAATCGAGCGTGCGCGGGGCGTTGACCTGCTCTCTCGTCCGACCGAACCGCCGCTCAACCTCGTGCAGCGCGTCCAGGACCTGTCGCGGTGAAAGGTCGGTCCGTACGACCGCAACACCATTGAGATATTCCGGACCCGCCGGGTCCGGCCAGGCGGCCGAGACCCACCAGCCTGAACACGCCGCCACCTCTAGACCCACCTCGGGTAGCGCAGCCACGGCGGCTTCCAACAAGGCTTCGCGACTCGTATAGGCTCCGGGCAGATTGCAGCCGAGCGCCACGATCACGGCCTCGTCCAAGTCATTTCGAACGACCTGATTTTTCAAGGAATTATCGTGACCTTCTATCCAACCGACCGCCTGGCCCTGTTCATCGACGGGGCCAATCTCTACTCCGCCGCCAAGGCCCTGGGCTTCGATATCGACTATCGCAAGCTGCTCGACGAGTTCAAAAAGCGCGGAATTCTGATCCGCGCCTACTACTATACCGCGATCGCCGAGAATGACGACTATTCGCCGATCCGTCCCCTCGTGGACTGGCTGGACTACAACGGCTTTACCCTGGTGACGAAACCCGCCCGCGAGTTCACCGACAGCATGGGCCGCAAGCGCTGGCGCGGCGACATGGACATCGAGATCGCCGTCGACATGCTGCAGATGGCCGAAACCGCCGACCACCTGGTGCTGTTCTCGGGCGACGGCGACTTCCGCGCCCTGGTCGAAGCCGTGCAGCGCAAGGGCCGTCGCGTCACCGTGGTCTCGACCATGAAGAGCCAGCCGCCGATGACCAGCGATGATCTGCGCCGCCAAGCGGACAACTTCGTCGACCTCGCCGATCTCGGAAACATCATCGGCCGCCCTCAGCGCACGCCGCCCCGCCAGATGATGGACAGCCGCACCCCGGCCGAACGCGACGCCGACGACGAGTACTAAGCATGCCTCAGGCCTCAAACATCGTCGGCGAAGTCGTGCCCAACCCCGCCGAGCCGCCGCGCGACTGCCCGCTGTGTCCTCGGCTCGTCGCCTATCGCCGCGAAAATCAGGCGCTCTACCCGGACTGGTTCAACGGCCCCGCGCCGTCGTTCGGCGATAGGAACGCCCGCCTGCTCGTCGTGGGTCTGGCCCCAGGCCGCAAGGGCGCCAACCGCACGGGCCGGCCGTTCACCGGCGACTACGCCGGCGCCCTCCTCTACGAGACCCTGATCAAGTTCGGCTTCGCCACCGGCCAGTTCGAGGCGCGGCCTGACGACTCGCTGAAGCTGGTCGACGCGGCGGTGACCAACGCCGTCCGCTGCGCCCCGCCCGGCAACAAGCCCGAAACCTCGGAGGAAAACGCCTGCCGGCCATTCCTGAAGGCGCGGCTTGAGATGTTCCCGAACCTGAAGGTCATCGTCACTCTGGGCGACGTCTCGCGCCGCAACGTGCTGAAGACCCTGGGCCTGAAAGCCTCGGCGGGTGTGCCTGGCCATGGCTCGGAGTTCCAGGCGGGTCCTTATCGGATCTTCAACAGCTATCACTGCTCGCGGCTCAACACGAACACCGGCCGCTTGACGACGCCGATGTTCGAGGACCTGTTCGCGCGGGTGAAGGCTTATCTGGACGAGGCGGGCTAGCACGCTCCGGAATCGGAACTGGGAGCCGCGCGATCAGGAGCGGCGCTGGTCAGCTAGGCCGGTCAATCTCGTACCAGCAGCCGGGCTCCCAGGCGTCCCGCGCGGAAGCGAAGACTGGCCGCTCGCCAACAAACCTCATGCCCAGCTTGGTCAGAATCGCTTGCGAGGCTGCGTTATCAGGGTGAGCCTGGGCTTCGATGGTTTCGGCCGCCGGCAGCAGCGACCACAAGGCGGAAAGCCCTGCCTGGGCGGCCTCCCCCATGTAGCCTTGGCCGTGCGCCGCCTCCGCGAGATGGTAGCCGATTTCGACGCGGGTCCGCTGGTCTCTCGCGCCGCCGCCAAAGCCGCCGATCACCAAACCATCCGCCAGCCTTTCGATGGCGTAGCTCACGTGCCAGCCTTCGCATACGCCAGCCCTCGCCTCGACGATGCGTTGTAGCGCGAGTTCCGTTGATGTCGGGCCTGGCCATGAGCTGAGCCAACGGCTCACCTTGGATGTCATGTTGGCCGACAGAGCCGCTGCATCGCTCGGACGCCAACAGCGGAGCCGAAGGCGCGGCGTAACAACAACGGGAAGCAGTTCCTCCCCGCCCCCGTTCACTAGACCAGCGAGCCCTTGCCGCTGGTCACCTCGGTGTAGCGGTGGACACGCACGGCCTGGATCAGGCCAAAGCCGATCATCACCGTCAGCATGACTGTGCCGCCGTACGACAGCATCGGCATGGGCACACCCACGACCGGGGCCATGCCCATCACCATCGCGCCGTTGATCAGCACATAGACCGCGAAGGTCGAGATCGTGCCGCCGGCTGCCAGGCGCCCGAAGTGGCTATGGCTGATCGAGGCGATGCGCAGCGCCATGAAGATCACCGCGCCATACAGGAACAGCACGGCGAAACAGCCGACGAAACCGAACTCCTCGGCCAGGGTGGCGAAGATGAAGTCGGTCTGCTTTTCGGGCAGGAAGTTCAACTGGCTCTGCGACCCCAGGCCAAAGCCCTTGCCGAGCAGGCCGCCTGACCCCAAGGCGATCTTTGACTGAACGATCTGGTAGCCCTTGCCGGAGGGGTCGCCTTCGGGGTTCAGGAAGGTCATGACGCGGTGGCGCTGGTAATCGTGCAGCACGAACATCACGAACGGCGGGATAGCGACCATAACCGCGACGATCCCTGCGATGATGATCCGCCACGAGAGACCGGCCAGGACGACGATGGAAAGCCCGGTCGCCGCGATCAGCGACGCGGTGCCAAGGTCCGGCTGGTGCGCGACGAGCAAGACTGGCAGCGCGATCATGGTGGCCGGTATCAGCAGGCGCCATGACATTCGGGCGCTGTCCGCGGACAAGCCGTGGTAGTAGCGCGCCAGGGCCAGCACGAGGCCGATCTTCATGATCTCGGACGGCTGAAACCGAAAACCGCCGATCGAAAGCCAGCGCTGCGCGCCGAGCGACACATCGCCAGCGACCTCCACGGCGATAAGCAACAGCAGCCCGACCCCGTAGACCGGGTAGGCGGCCATGAACCACCAGCGCAGGTCACACATGGCCAGGACGACCATCATGATGAAGTAGAGCCCGAAACGGATCAGGTGGTTGGCCGCCCACGGCTCCCAGGACGCGCCGGCGATCGAAAAGAGCATCAGCGCGCCAGCGCCGGCGATCAGGCACAGGACCAGACAGAAGGTCCAGTCGATCTCCATGAACTTGATGGTCGGCCGGTCGCGCTCGCCGGGCCGGGAAAGGCCGCCGCTCAGGGTCATAACTGGCCTCCCTGCGGAGCCGTTGGAGGTGTCGTCGGCGGCGGAGGACCTTCGATGGGCTCTTCGGGCGCGGCGCCTTCCATGATGTCGTCCGGAACCGCTTCCGGTAGGGGCGCGGGTTTCTCGATCCGCGCGCGAATTTCAGGATCTTTCAGCAAGGCCACGCGCATCACCTCGCGCGCGCGCGGCGCGCCAGCCGTGCCGCCGCCCAAGCCGCCGTGCTCGATAATCACCGAAACCGCGTAGCGCGGGTCATCATAGGGGGCGAAAGCGACGAACAGGTTGTGATCCTTGAGGCGCCAGCGCACATCCTTGCTGTCGCGAGAAACGCCCTTGTCGAAGCTGCGAACCTGGGCCGTGCCGGTTTTACCCGCCATCTGCACGTCACCCAGGCCCAATTGGCTGTTGCGGTAGGCGGTGCCCGTCACGTCGTTGGCCACAGCCGCCATGCCGGCTCGGACATAGGCCAGGTGCTCGGGCGCGAACGGCAGGTCTGGGACATCCGAGCCGCGTGGGCGCTCCTCGCCGCCGATCGACTTGATCAGCCGCGGCACCAGCGCCTTCTTGGTGTTGGCCAGACGCGCCGTCATCACCGCCAGCTGCAAGGCGTTGACCGTCAGAGCGCCCTGCCCGATCCCGTAGCTGGGCGTCTCGCCCGGGAACCAGATCTGATTGGCCGGATTGCGCTTGAACGCTCGCTTCTTCCATTCCCGGTCCGGCACGATGCCCCGCTTCTGGCCGGGAATGCCGATGTCGAACAACTGGCCAAAGCCCATCGCCCGCGCGGCCGAGGCGATCGCGTCCGGACCGATCTTGAGCGAGGTCTGGTAGAAATAGATATCGCACGAGTTCTTGATGGCTTCGTGCATGTTTTGTGAGCCATGACCGCCGGGCTTGTAACAGCGCCAGGTCCGCCCACCGTAGTACCAGCTTCCCGAACAGAAGATCCGGACCTCCGGGTCGATGCCCGCGCTCAGCGCGGCGAGCGAGACCGTGGGCTTAAAGGTCGAGCCCGGCGGGTAGACCCCGGTGATCGCCTTGTCGAGCAACGGCTTTCGCTCATATTCGGCAAGCGCCTTGTACTCGGGTCCGGACAGGCCACGCACGAAGCGGTTGGCGTCGAAGCTCGGCGCCGACGCCATGCAGAGCAGGTCACCCGTGCGGCAGTCCATCACGACGATGGCGCCGCTCTCCTCCCCCATCACCTCGAGCGCACGGTTCTGGATATCGGCGTCGAGAGTCAGGTGGATCGCCTTACCCGCCACGGGCGGTATATCGCCGGCCGGGTCGAGACGGACGACACGCCCCACTGAGTCGACCTCGGTCTTGGTCGCGCCGGCGCGGCCGCGAAGCTCCTTATCGAAAGCCTTCTCGACGCCCTGTTTGCCGATCCGGAAGCCCGGGTGATGCAACAGGTCCTGGTCCTGAGTGGTGTCGCCTTCAGCCGCCTTGAGATCGCGGTCGGAAACCTTGGCGACATAGCCGATGACGTGCGCGAAGGCGCCGCCGAACGGGTAGACGCGAACCTCACCCATGTCGGCGGTGACATTGGGGAGTTCCGGCGCGCGGATATTGACGCGCGAGAACTCCTCCCACGAGAGATCCTCCATCACCACGACCGGAGCCTTGCGAGGCGCCCGGTCCAGCTCTTTGAGGATCCGTGCGCGGCGCGTGCCGTCGATCGGCACCAGCTTGGAGAGATCGTCCAGGACAGCCTCGGCCTCGAGCCCCTTGTCCTTGTTGATCATCAGCCGAAAGTTGGGCCGGTTGGAGGCCAGCGAAACGCCGTTGCGGTCCATGATCAGGCCACGCGGTGGCGGAACAAGGCGGTAGTTGAACTGGTTGCCGGCGGAAAGCTTCTGGTAGCGCTGCGCTTCGACCAGCTGCAATTGCGCGAGCCGTCCGCCCAGCGCCAGCAGGCCCATGCCGGTGAGCCCGCCCAGAAGGAACGCGCGCCGGTGGAACACCCCCTGGCGCTCGTTGACCTCGAAAAAGAAGATGGACGGTTCGCTCATCGCCTCACCGGAACCGCACGTCGGCGTCCTCGAAGCGATCGACGAGCCGGTGTGCGAACGGGAACAGCAACGCCGTCACCAGGAACTGCCAGAACACAGCCAGCAGGCTGGGCATGGCCAGGCTGTCGAGCATGGTGAAGAGGAAACCGGCGATCATGGCGATCCCGGTCACGCCCGCGAACCAGGCCCAAAGCATGGGTCTGCTCTGGCCGGTCATCGCGTTCCGCAGGATCAGCACCATCGCATAGGCGACCAGAAGCGACAGGCCCCAGAGGCCCGTCGGACCGCCCCAGAAGATATCCAGAAACAGCCCGAGAACCAGCAAGGCGAACGGCGCCAGGATCGACGGGCGGATCATCGCCCAGGCGAAGGCCGGCACCATCGCGAAGACGGGCTCTGGCAATTGCAGCCCCCAGATCCGAATGGGGGCGGCGAAGACTATGGTCGCGCCCATGCACATCAGCATGGGCACGCCCAGCCAGCGGCCGGGATTCAGAGGCCGCGCACCGCTCATGCTCATCGCGGCGCTCCAGCGGCTTGCGGCTGGGCTGCGCTGGTCGGCGGCTTCGGAGCGGGAGGTTTCGGAGCAGAGGGCTGCGGCGCGGCGACCGGGGCGGATAGGATCGAGGTCTTGGGGTCCTCGGTCGTGACCGGCGGCAGGGCCTTGGCTTGCAACTGCTGCTCATCGGCGAGCTGGGCGAAGTCCTTGAACAACAGGATCCGCACATAGTCGATCGAGGCCTGGTCGGCGAACAGCACCACACGCCAGCGGCCGTCCAAGCCCTTCACGGCCGCGCCGACCGGCAGGCCGCGCGGCACCACGCCGCCATCGCCAGAGGTGACGACCCGATCGCCTTGCTGGATAGGATCCACGCCGCGCAGATACTCAAGCTTGGGATTGGGGCCGCCGTCGCCGGTGAGAATAGCGCGGGCGTTCGTGCGGTCGATCATCACCGGGGTGCGCGAGGCGATGTCGGTGAGCAGCAACACGCGGCTGACCCCACGCGATACGCCGACGACGCGGCCCACGAGGCCACGCTCGTTGAGCACCGGATTGCCGACGACGATGCCCCGCTCGGAACCGGCGTCGGCGAGACGGGTGTTGGCGAACGGACCACGGCTGTCGCTGACGACGCGGGCCGACGCCATCGGGATCGGCGGGTCGGTGCGAAGCCCCAGAAGGCTCTTGAAGCGATCGTTCTGGTCCTGCAGCGCCAAGGCGCGATCCCGCCATTGGCGCATCTCGGCCAGTTCGGCTTTCAGCCGGCGGTTCTCGGACGCGGTGAAGAAGTAGCTGCGGATATAGTCGAGACCCAGGCCCGTCCAGCGTCCGGGCGCGGCGATGGCTCCGCTGACCGGCCGGGCGACGGTGTCGACGGTCTGCCGCGTCACGCCATAGGCCTGCTCCTGAAGCGTCTCGCGCCGATCGGCCAGCAGAAAGGCGACGCCAATGACCGCAGCCACGATCAGCGCCACCGCCGCCGTCCAGGTTAGCGGAACCTTCAGGTCGCCAAGTGGACCTTCGCGAAAGCGCAAGGACTTCTCTCCTGGCGCCCCCCGGCGCCTCTAGCGGAACGCTAAGTCTAGGCCAGGGTGGATTCCAGGACGCCCTTCATCCACTTCGGATGCTCAAGGACCTTACCGCAGCCCAGGGCCACGCAAGACAGCGGATCATCGGCCACGGTCACCGGCAGGCCAGTATGATCGCGGATTTCGGCGTCAAGGCCGCGCAGCAGCGCGCCGCCGCCCGTCAGCATGATGCCCTTGTCGGCGATGTCGGACGCCAGTTCCGGCGGCGTGGCCTCCAGCGCGACCTTCACGGCCTCGACGATCTGACCGACCGGCTCGGCCAGGGCGTCGGCGGCCTGCTTCTCCGAGATGCGGACCTCCCGTGGCACACCCTGCATCAGGTCGCGGCCCTTGACATCGATCGACAGGCCTTCGCCATCGGCCGGCGCGCGGGCGGTGCCGATTTCCTTCTTGATGCGCTCGGCAGTGGTTTCGCCGATCAGCAGGTTATGGTGGCGACGCATGTAGCTGATGATCGCCTCGTCCATCTTGTCGCCGCCCACGCGGACCGAGCGCGAATAGACGATGCCCGACAGCGACAGCACCGCCACTTCGGTGGTGCCGCCGCCGATATCGACGACCATCGAACCGGTCGGCTCGTGGATCGGCAGGCCCGCGCCGATCGCTGCGGCCATCGGCTCGTCGATGAGACCCACGCGACGCGCGCCCGCGTTCAGGCAGCTGTCGTTGATGGCGCGACGTTCCACGGCGGTGGCGCCCGACGGCACGCACACGATCACCTTAGGGTTCACGAAGCCCTTGCGGTTGTGAACCTTGCGGATGAAGTACTTGATCATCTCTTCGGCGACTTCGAAGTCGGCGATCACGCCGTCGCGCATCGGACGGATGGCTTCCATATGGCCCGGCGTACGCCCCAGCATCTGCTTGGCCTCGATACCCACGGCGTGGACGATCTTGCGCCCGCCGACATTGCGCAGCGCCACGACCGACGGCTCGTTCAGTACGATGCCCTTACCCTTCTGATAGATAAGGGTGTTGGCCGTTCCGAGGTCGATGGCGATGTCGTTCGAGATCACGCCGAAAAGGGAAGAGAACATTGAAAGCCCTGACTGAGGGGTAGGAGGGGCGTAACGAGCGGTCGGATCGAAGGGCAGGTCGTCGAAGTTAGGGCCAATTCCGTCCAAAAGACGGGGTCGGCGGAGAAGAAAAGGCTCCTACTTCAATTCAATGCGAGGACAACATGATTCCCGCATTTGGGGGATTTCGACCCGGTCCGCGCGTCTGAGCCCTAGACGGGAGCGCCGCCCCCTGGCCGCGCCGTCGTCCGAGCGACAAAAACGCGCCGACGCCGCCCGTTTGCCCTGCGAAAGCGTTGATTTCAAGGTCTATTCGCGGGGGTCACGCAGGCTTTTGCCGCCAAACCCGCCCAGCATCGGAAAGTGGCGAAATCTAGCCGAGGGCCGCCATGACCACGCCGACGGCCGTGATCAGTCCAGCGACCATCTGCGAGAACGTCAGGCGCTCCTTGAACAGACGCCGCCCGGCGATCGCCGCGATCGGCATTTCCACGACCCCGACAGCTCGCACCGGGCCCACGGGCGACAGCGCCATGGCGGTGAACCAGAGCCCGGACGCCGCCGCGCCGCAGAACCCCGCGCCCAGCGACTGTCGCCAGGCGGCGATGACGGCCCTGAGCGCCCCGCGATCGCGCCAAGCGAGGTAACCCGTCAGGGCCGCCGTCTGGATGGCCTGGACGACCATCACGGTGACCAGCGCCGAGGCGGCCGGATGCGCTGGCTCGAACGCCAGACTGGCTTGCCGGAAACAGTTGGCGCTCAGCGCGAAGATCGCGCCCGATCCCAGTCCGGCCCAAACCGCGCCCTTGCGCATGACGACCTCGCCGCGTGGCCAGGTCAGGATCGCAAGGCCCAGCGTGGCGATCAGCCCTCCGGCCCAGGTGACGACGCCTACATGGTCGCCAAAGAAGAGCACGCCCCAGACCAGGGCGAACGGCAGGCCGCTCTGCTGCATGGCCGTGCCCAGAGCGAAGGTCGAGCGCTGCATAGCGGTCAGCAGAGCCGCCGTCGCGGCGATCTGCAGACCAGCTCCAGCGAAGCACGCCGCCCAGAAGACCGGCGTCGGATGAGCGATCGCACCGGGCGTGAGGGTCCATGCGGCCACGGCGAAGACGGTGGCGAAGGGCAGCCCGAACAGAAACCGCACCAGGGTTGCACCCCAGGGTCCGGCGTCGCCCATGATGGACCGCTGCGCGGCGTTGCGCGCCACCTGAAGCGCAGCGGCGGCGACGGTGATGGGAATCCAGATCATCGCCTTACCGCTTCGCGGCGACGACGAGGCCCGAAGCCCAGTCCAGCCGCACCAAGGCCAGATCGGGACGGCGCTCGAGGTCGATAACCAAGCCGTCGACCCTGGCCTGATGTCCCACCGGCCAATTGGGCTGGGACGTCATATCGTCGATCACGTACAGCCCTCCTGACTTGAGTAGCGCCAAAGTCTCGTCCAGACCGTCGTACTTGCCCGGCCAGGCGTCGGCGAAGATCATGTCGAATGAACTCGCCTGTTGGCCACGTACATAGTCCAAGCCATCGGCCACCACGAAGATCAGGCGCTCGTCCACGAGCGCCTCGCGCGCGACGCCTTGAACGGCGAGGTCAACATCCACGCTGATCAGCCGCGCGGCGCCATCCATTCCGCTCAGAAGCCAAGCCGTGGCCAGGCCGGTGCCTGTTCCCAGTTCCAGAAACCGTCCGCCGGGTTTGGAAGCGGCCAGAAGTTGGAGCATCGCGCCGGTGTTCGGCTCAGATGGCATATCGAAGCCCATCGCGACGGTACGCGCCTGGATATGCGCCCACGCGGCCGGCGCCGCAGCCGTGTTGTCGCCAAAGATCATGGCGGTCCTCTTCATGGGCGCAGGCATGCGCCATCGACCGACTTCCCGCTGGAAGTCGGACGCACACGACCCGCCCTACCGGCAGGTTCAAGCGATGGGGTGGCGGTTAAGGCTGCGTTCCGACGGAGCCGGAACGCCTAAACCTTAGAACCCGCTGGCGATCGCCGCCTCGGGCCGGCTCTTTTCCTTGCGGGCGAAGAGGTTGTTCAGCGCGTTGACATAGGCCTTGGCCGAAGCGGTCAAGGTGTCGGTGTCGGCGGCCGCGCCGGTGGCGATACGGCCGTCCTCCTCCAGACGCACCGAGACCTGGGCCTGGGCGTCGGTGCCCTCGGTCACCGCATGCACCTGGAACAGGCGCAGGGCCGCGCTGTGCGGCACGATCTTGTGGATGGCGTTGAACACCGCATCGACCGGACCGTCGCCGGTCGCCTCGGCGGTGCTGGGGACGCCGTCGATGTCCAGGGTCAGTTCGGCCGACTGGCCGTCGGTGCCCGCCACGACGCGCAGGCGCGAGACACGGATCTTTTCCGAGCCACGGGCCAGGGCGTCGTCGACCAGGGCGACGATGTCGTCGTCGAAGACGTGCTTCTTCTTGTCGGCCAGCTCCTTGAAGCGACCGAAGGCGTCGTTCAGCGCGTTCTGACCCAGTTCGTAGCCCAGGGCCTTAAGCTTCTCGCGGAATGCGTGACGGCCCGAGTGCTTGCCCATGACCAGGTTCGTGGCGCCCTGCCCCACGTCTTCCGGCTTCATGATCTCGTAGGTCTCGGCGTTCTTCAGCATGCCATCCTGGTGGATGCCGCTCTCGTGCGCGAAGGCGTTTTTGCCGACGATCGCCTTGTTGAACTGCACCGGGAAGCCGGTGATGGCCGAGACATAGCGGCTAGCTCGGGTGATGTGCACAGGATCAACGTTCGTGCCGTAGGGCAGATGGTCGCCGCGCACGCGCAGGGCCATCACAATCTCCTCCAAGGCGGCGTTGCCGGCGCGCTCGCCGATGCCGTTGATCGCCACCTCGACTTGGCGGGCGCCGCCTTCGATCGCGGCGATCGAGTTGGCCACCGCCAGACCCAGGTCATTATGACAGTGGGCTGAGAAGATCGCCTTGTCGGCGCCCGGAACGCTGGTGATCACGTCGCGGAACAGCTCGCCGTACTCCGACGGATACGAATAGCCGACCGTGTCGGGCAGGTTGATCGTGGTGGCGCCCGCCTTGATCGCCGCCTCGACGCAGCGCTTCAGGAAGTCGCGCTCTGTGCGGGTGGCGTCCTCGGCCGACCACTCGACGTCGCCGACCAGATTGCGAGCGTGGCTGACCGAGCGGGTGATCGCCTCCAGAACCGCGTCGGGCTCCATCTGCAGCTTGTACTTCATGTGTACGGGGCTGGTGGAGATGAAGGTGTGGATGCGGCCACGCTTGGCGCGGCGCACGGCCTCGGCGCAGCGGTCGATGTCGCCGGCGGCGGCGCGGGCCAGGCCGCAGACGGTGCTCTCGGTGATCAGCTCGGCGATCTGGCGGACGGCCTCGAAGTCGCCGTTCGAGGCGATCGGGAAGCCGGCCTCGATGACATCGACCCCCATCTCCTCGAGGATCTTGGCCAGTTCCAGCTTTTCTTCCAGCGACATGGAGGCGCCGGGCGACTGCTCGCCGTCGCGCATGGTGGTGTCAAATACGACGACGTTGTCGCGCTTGCTGATAGCGCCAGCGGGTACGGTGGTCATGGGAGTACTCGTCGAAAGGGGTGTGTCTGCGTGCGGGCTGCGGGTTCAATCATCCCCTGTGCGCCCGGCCACGACGATGCGCGGCCCCTAGAGCGCCCAGGGGCTGATAAGCCGAAGCGAAAGCAGGTCGCGCGCGACAGTCATGCCGGACTTTCTACACAGCGCCCCTGAATCGAGCAAGCAATTTGCGCCACCCGAACGATCCGTCGCGGGCGGCGCAACTTCCTTCCCCGAAACCACTCACTTGGGGCGAGTTACGATCGGGAAGTCTGTCGGGAAGGTGTCAAACCACCCCGCCAAACGGCTCATCGCCGCCCGATCTCCCTCCAGCTTGACCTCGCCTTTCAGAATCTTTGGCAGCAGCGAGGTTCCCCGGAACAGCGAGTCCAGGAAGACGGGCCGATCGACGATCAGCGTCGCGTCAGCGCCCTCCCCGCCTTTCGACGGCTGAGCCACCAGCACGCCGTTGCGGACCTCGATCAGGAACCGCTCGTTACGGTCGGGGAAGACAAAGACCATCCGCAGGCGCGCGTCGCCCGCCTTCTCAGCGTTCAGCCGAATGGCCAGCACGTCGAAGATCATCTGGCTCTCGAGCGCCGCGATCATGTCCAGCGGCGCCATGGAGGGCGGCAGCTTGCGCACCCCGTCCCGCAGCTCATCGGCCCCGGTCAGGTACATGTTGCGCCACAGCGAGTTCTCGGTCTGGTACCCGAGCTGGTCATAGACGCTGGCCAACAGCGCCTTGGCTTCCTTGTCACGGTCGTCGGCCATCACCGCGTGGTTCAACAGGGTGGCGGCCCACCCATAGTCGCCTTTGGTCACCGCCTCCTTGGCCATCGCCTTGACGTTCGGCGCGCCGCCCATAGCCGCGACATAGCGCTTGCCGGCGTCGGCCGGCGGCGATGGGACAAGGTGCGCAGGATTGGCGTCGTACCAGCCCATGTAGCGCTGATAGACGGCGCGGCTGTTGAAGCTCATCGAGCCGTAGTAGCCGCGGTTAAACCAGTTCTTGGCCAAGGTGGGCGGCAGCTGGATCTTCGCCGCGATCTCGTCGCCGGTCAGCCCCTGATTCATCATCCGCACGGTCTGATCATGCAGATATTTGTAGGCGTCGCGGTGATCGGCCAGGAAGTCTTTCACCACCGCGCCGCCGAAGCGCGGCCACCCATGGCTGGTGATCATGATGTCCGAAGCGTCGCCGAACAGGCGGAGCGCCTCGGTCAATCCCTCGGCCCAGGCCTTGCTGTCCCGAACCAGCGCCCCGCGCGGGGTCAGGATATTGTGCATGGAGACGTTGGCGTTCTCGGCCATGTCCAGAATGCGCAAATCCGGGAAATAAAGATTCATCTCGGCCGGAGCCTCGGTCGAGGGCGTGTACTGGAAACGAACCTTGACGCCGTCCAGAGTCAGTTCCTGGCCGGTATGGTCGACGATCACCGTCGGCGGGATCAGGGTGATCGAGCCCCGGGCGATGTTCTGTCCGATGCCCGAGGTGATCTGCCCCTCGACGCCCGGCGGCAGCATGACCCCGAACTGGTACTGCGCACGCCGGCTCATGGCGTTACCCGCCAGGATGTTCTCGGCGGCGACCTCTTCCATAAAGCCCTTCGGCGCGACGATCGGCACCTTGCCGCTCTTGACGTCGGCTTCGTCGACCACGCCACGCACACCGCCAAAGTGATCGCTGTGGCTGTGGGTATAGACCACCGCCGTAACCGGCAACTTGCCGAGCTTCTCATTGACCAGATCCAGGGCCGCGCGGGCGGTTTCCTGCATGGTCAGGGGATCGATGACGATCCAGCCGGTGTCGCCTCGCACGAAGGTGATGTTCGAGATATCGAAGCCGCGCACCTGATAAACGCGATCCGAGACTTGGTAGAGCCCGTGCTTGGACAGCAGTTGCGCCTGCCGCCAGAGGCTTGGGTTCACCGTCGCCGGCGGTTCCGCCTTAAGAAAGTCATAGGCCGCCAGATTCCAGGCCGCCTGCCCGTCGGCGCGCTTGATGACCGGGTCTGCACGGGTGCCCATGAAACCCTTGTCGGCGAACTCGAAGTCCTGCCGGTCGTTCATCGGAAGGGTCTGGGCGAAGGCCTTCTGCCGCTCGACGGTGATAGGAGAAGCCGGGTCTCCGGCCATGGCCACACCAGCCGCCAACAGCGTCGCCAGCGCGGTCGCCGCGAACATCCCCCTGCGCATCTCACCCCTCCTATTTGAAACTTTATAGTTTCATTCTACATATCACCGATGAGCCCCGTCGCGAAAGCCCCATCCTCAGGCGCGCCCAGAGGCCGTCCTGGCCAGCCGAAGCCCCGGGTGGACAAGGCAGCGCGCGGCCTCGCCGTGCTGGAAGCCGCCGTCGAGGTTTTCGCCGAGAAGGGGCTGCAGGCCGCCACGATGCAGGACGTCGCCGATCGTATGGGCGTGGCCAAGATCCTGATCTATCGGCTCTACCCGTCTCGTCAGGCTCTCATCGACGCGCTGTTCGCCGACATGCTGGCGCGGGTCGAGGCCGAAGCGGGGCGACCTTGGGGCGGCTATGGGTCGAGCATCGCCCGCCTGGTGACCATGTCACGCGTCAATCCCAAGCTGGCGTTGCTTCTGCTGCGGGACGCGCGCGCCGCGCCCGAGGCCGTCGCCTGGCGCACGGCGCTGGAAGACTTGCTGACCCGCCTGATCGAACCCTTCGTCGCCGCGCCGCCCAACGCTTCGGAAGCGGCGCGCGCCACCTGCCGCCACGCCGCGCGCACCTTCATGCCGTTCGTGATCGAGGCCTGGGCCGCGGGGATAGAGGAAAGCGACGGCATGGATGACGCGACCCGCACCCGCTGGTTTGGCGAGATCGTCCGCGCCTGGCGAGAAGCCACCTACGCCGCCGCCGGACTTAGCCCTCTGCCGCTTCCCCAGCCTCCCGGCGCTTGAGCCAGGCGCGGCTGAGCAATCCCATCGCCAGCCAGATCACAATCGCCAGCGCGATCATGGCGATATGCTGCTTTCCCCCGCCACGCATGGCCTGAACGATCGAGTTGCCGGCGAAGGCGGTGAGGGCGATTTTCGGGATGATGCCGATCGCCGTCCCGGCCGTGAAGTCGCGCAAGCGCATGGGCGTAACGCCGGCGGCCATGTTGACGACGATAAACGGCGCGCTCGGCACAAGGCGAACGATCAAGCTGGCCATGAAGCCGTTCTTGCCGATCATCCGCATGAACTTGTTGACGCCTTCGCCCGCGAAGTCTCGCAGGATGCGGGCGCCGTAGACGCGGCCAAGCCAGAATCCGACCAGTGACGAGACCAGCGTGCCGATCCAACTGTAGGCAAAACCCGTCACAGGCCCGAAAGCCACGACAGCAGCCGCGATCAGCACGAACTGCGGAACGCCCAAGAACGCCATGACCGCAAAAGCGGCGACCGCCACGGGCAGCGCCCATGGTCCGCTTGCCGCGCCTAGCCAATGCTCGACCGTCGCCTCGCCATTAACGCCCAACACCTGCGCGCCAAAAAGGAAGACGACACCCACGCCACCAAACAGCACGAACGAAACCGCCACCGTTCGCCAGGCGCGGGCGTCCATATTGGTCACAAAGTCGAGGATACGGCGGATCACGGGCCCTCCTCGCCCAAGCGTCGTCAGGGGTCAAGCCGCGCTCGTCGGACAGTTGCAAACGAAACAGGCGATTTTCCGACCGCTACCTCTAAACCGCGATCCGGGGACGCCAAGATTCGCCCATCGCGACATTTGTGTTGCACACGTTTAACATGACAGCGTTACTTATCCACAGGCCCTTAAGCCTGCAGACCCCGGCGCCAAAAGGAGAGCGGACGTGAAAACCTTGGCTGTCATCTCCCGTAAGGGCGGCGCCGGCAAGACGACGCTCTCGGTCAATCTGGCGATTACCGCGCACCTTTCCGGCCTTAGGACCATGTTGGCGGATATCGACCCGCAGCGCTCGGCGTCGGACGCTCTGAGGGCCCGCGCAGGCGATGGTCCGGTTCTCGCCGAAATCAACGCGGGCAAACTCTTCTCGACCCAGGTGCAGGCCAAGAGCGCCGATTTCGACGCGGTCATCATCGACACGCCCGCCTCCCCGGAGGCCGAGGCCTTGCAAGCGATCAACTGCGCCGATCTTTGCGTGCTCGTGTGTCGGCCGACCTTCCTGGATATCGCCTCGGTGGTCCGCTCAGCCGAGGCCGTGCGCCGTCTAGGCAAGAAGGGGCTGATCGTGCTGAATCAGGCGCCGTCGCGCCGCAACGGGGTCGAGCCGCCTGCCGTGCTGAAAGCGGCGGAAGCCCTTCGGTTTAGCGGAATGCCGCTTGCCGGCGTGGGCTTGCGCGCCCGTGCGGCCTTTCAGCAATCGATCGCCCATGGTCGGTCGGTTTGCGAGTGGGAGCCGGGATCGCCCGCCGCCGAAGAAATTACGCGTCTTTGGACGCTGCTGGCGCCAATGCTGCTCGGCCAAGAGGACATCCGGGTTCGCGCCGGATAAGCGCTCGCAATACGTCGGAGTTGGCGACCCTAGCCCCCCGCGAGCTTGCGCAGATCGTAGTCCGGCCCAAAGTTCAGGACGAACAAAGCCCCCAGCAGAACAGTCTGCTTGGCGGATCCAAGATGCAGGCCGACCGCGCCCGTCCCCGCCGGGATGTCGATCAGAGCGCGCCCCGGCACGGTGTACATCTTCCACTCGCCGCCGACCTTGATCCCCCCCTGCAAAGCGGCGTCGTAGGGCGCGGCGGCCTGCTGGACTCGGACAGCCGGAATCTCGGCGCTGGCCGCACCGCCATCAACAGCCTCGGCCTTGGCCCAGAACGCCACCAGCAGAACGTCGCCCTTAGCGATCTTGCCGGCTATCGGCTGCGAGGCCCCCACGTCCCAAGGTTTGCCGCTGGCGGCCAGAATCTCGACCTTGGTCGCCGCGCTCCCCTGAACCGCCTTGTCCTTCACCTGCGCGCTTTTCTGGCCCGCGCCGTAGACGCCCCATGTCGCCGAGGGCTTGTTGATAGCCTTTTGCAGGATTTCCCCGTCGCCCGACTGACGCGCCAGTCCCGGCGAGGCTGCGCCGATAGCCAGGGCCAGCGCGGCGAGCGCGATATAAAGAAGCTTCAGCTTCATAGTTGACTTCCCCGCCCTTCATGGCCGGTCAGCGGCCCTGCGTTTCCTCTGAGGATCGTCCGTGTTCCCCGGTACAGCCCCCTCAAATGGTAGCGGTATCTTTGAGCGACATCTCGCGCAAGAACCCCGAGCGCGGACTTAGCCAAAATGTCTTGAAGCAGGACCTTGCCGCGTTGCACCACGGCGAACGGGGGCGTAAGACCGCCGCAATCCTGAAACGGTCCTCAGTCGGACCAGGCAAACCCAGGGGAGTCCTGCAAGATGTCGCTCGAGTCCGCCGCCCTGCGGCGCATCGCACCGTCGGCCACCATCGCCATCAGCGCCAAGGCGCGCGCGCTGAAGGCCGCCGGTCGTGACGTAATCGCCCTTTCCGCAGGCGAGCCCGACTTCGACACGCCGGACAATATCAAAAACGCCGCGATCGAGGCGATCAAGGCCGGCAAGACCAAGTACACCGACCCCGACGGCATGCCCGAGCTGAAGGCCGCCATCTGCGCCAAGTTCAAGCGCGAGAACGGCCTGGAGTACAAGCCGAGCCAGATCCACGTCGCCCCAGGCGGCAAGCCGGTGATCTACAACGCCTTGGTCGCCACCCTGAACCCGGGCGACGAGGTGATCATCCCGGCGCCATACTGGGTGTCGTATCCCGACATGACCCTGCTGGCAGGCGGCACGCCCGTCTCGGTCGAGACCACCGCCGAGAGCGGCTTCAAGATCACCCCGGAAGCCCTCGAAGCGGCGATCACGCCCAGGACCAAGTGGCTGATCATCAACAGCCCCTCGAACCCCTCGGGCGGCGCCTATACCCGCGCCGAGCTGCAGGCGATCGCGGACGTGCTGCTGCGCCATCCACAGGTCTGGGTGCTGACCGACGACATGTACGAGCACCTAGTGTTCGACGACTTTGAGTTCACCACCATCGCCCAGGTCGAGCCCAAGCTCTATGACCGCACCCTGACGATGAACGGCGTCTCGAAGGGCTATTCGATGACCGGCTGGCGCATCGGCTACGCCGGCGGACCCGAGCCGCTGATCAAGGCCATGGGCAAGATGATCAGCCAGACGACCTCCAACCCCTGCTCGATCTCGCAGTGGGCCGCGCTCGAGGCGCTGAACGGCACGCAGGACTTCATCAAGCCGAACGCCAAGTTGTTCCAGGAGCGCCGCGACCTCGTGGTGTCGATGCTGAACCAGGCCACTGGTCTGCACTGCCCGACCCCGGAAGGCGCGTTCTATGTCTATCCGTCGTGCGCCGGCCTGATCGGCAAGACCGCGCCCTCGGGCAAGGTCATCGCGAGCGACGAAGACTTCGCCACTGAGCTGCTGGAAAGCGAAGGCGTGGCCGTGGTGCACGGTGCGGCGTTCGGCCTCTCGCCGTTCTTCCGCATCAGCTACGCGACCAGCAACGAAGTTCTGGAAGACGCCTGCTCGCGCATCCAGCGCTTCTGCGCCAACGTGAAGTAGACTTCAAACCCTCCCCCTAGCGGGGGAGGTGTCGGCTCGAAGAGACGACGGAGGGGGAAGAGGCACGCGCTCAGGCCCTTCCCCCTCCGGCGCTTCGCGCCACCTCCCCCGCTAGGGGGAGGATTTTCAACGTCTACCCGCCAATCCAGTCGGTCAGACCCTCGCGGGCGTGAACCTCGCGCAGCGCCGGTCGCTGACGCATTCGATCAAGATAGCGCTTTAGGTTCTCCCACTCCGTCGCAGGCTTAGGCATGTTTCGTGTCCAGCGGCAGAGGATCGTCGCGAGAAGGTCCACCGTCGTGAAGCCTTCGCCGACCACGAAGTCCCTTTCAGCGAGGTGCGCGTCCAAGCGCGTGAGCCCCGCCTCGATCTTCGCGCGCGCAGCGGCCCGCACGGCCTCCAGCGCCTCGCCGTCCGCCGGTTCGTGCGGATAGAACCAGGCCCTGAAATGGGGCTGAAAGCTGTTGGCCAGCCAGAAGCTCCAACTGAGATAGGCGGCGCGGTCAGGCGAGCCCGGCGCGGGCGCGAACCCCGCCTCAGGATGACGCTCGGCGAGCAGCGTGGCGATCGCCGCCATTTGGGTGACCGGCGCGCCATCGACGATCAAGGTCGGCACGACGCCGTCCGGATTGATCGTCAGGTACTGCGCGGTCTTGTGCTCGCCCTTGTCGAAGTCCAGCAAGCGAATCTCGAACGGAACGGCCAGTTCCAGCAACAGCCAGTGAATGGCCGTACCGGCAGTGCTCGGCGAGCCGTAGAGCGTGTACATGGCGCATCCTTCCGTTTTCGCAGCGGATAGACGGCTGCTTCCCGGCCGGGGTCAAGTCGGCGAAAGCGCAGCCGTCGTGAGATCAGTGGTCACGCATCGCGAAACTTCGCGCTTGCCATGCACGCGGAGATTGTTCTTGATACGTTCACGCCAAGCTTCGGAGAAATCCATGAGCCTCCGCTCGTTTCTCACCGCCACCATCCTGGCGCTCGCCTCGCCGGTTCTGGCCGATCCCGCGATCGGCAAGCGCGTCGATGCGGTCTTCGCCGACGACACCGTCACATTGACCGAGGCTGGCAAGACGGTGCTCGTCTATCGGACAAAGCCGATCAATCCCGCGACTGAGCCAGGTCGAGCCAACTATATCAGCCCGCTCTACGCCCCGGATGGCACGGCGCTGACCGAGGACAAGCCCGGCGACCACCCCCATCAGCGCGGCGTCTGGTGGGCGTGGATGAAGGTGCAGGCGGACGGCAAGATCGTCGCCGATGGCTGGTACATGAAGAACCTGGCTTACTCAGTCCGCGAGAAGCGCTTCCTCGGCGACGCCGAAGGCGGTGGGACGCTGACGGTCGAGGTCGACTGGATCGTCAATTCCGGAGACGAACTCTCTTTCGTCGCCCGCGAAGTCACCAAGGTGACGGTGCGTCCCCTCAAATCCGGTGTCCGGCGGCTGGAGTTCGACACAACCATTACCTCTCGCCTCGACGCGCTCGGGCTGGGTGGCAGCGAGGACGACCGGGGGTTCGGCGGCTTCTCGATCCGTCTGGTCGATCCCGAGCATCTGACCTTCGCGTCGGGCGGCAAGACCCTCGTCCCGAACGGAGCGGTCCTGGACGCCGGACAGTCGATGGGCTTCGCTTGGTCAGGCGGCTCCAATTCGCCGGCCTGGACGGTAGGCCTGGCCTGCAAGGCCAACGGGCAAGCAGTGACGCGCTGGATGTTGTATAATGTTCGCTCGATGCAGAACTGCGTCTTTCCAGGCCGCGCGCCGATGATCCTCAAGAAGGACCAGACGCTGCGGCTGCAAGAGACTGTGATCATCCGTCCCGTCGCCAAGAAGAAGCCCTGAGACCCATGGCCGACATCGTCAATCTGAACCAAGCGCGCAAGGCGAAGGCCAAGGCCGACGACAAGGTGCGCGCCGCCGAAAATCGCGTGCGCTTTGGCCGAACCAAGGGCGAGAAGACCCTGAATGCAGCGCGCGCGGACAAGCTTCGCCGCGATCTCGACGGCGCCAAGCGTGAGGACTGACGCCTGGCTGGTTTGAAAAAGAGATCCGTGAACCTCGCCGGCCACGCGACATCGCTCGCCCTGGAGCCAGAGTTCTGGGCGGTGCTCGACCGCGCAGCCGAACGGGAAGGCCTCAGCCTCGCAGGTCTGATCCAGCGCATAGATCTGAAGCGAGGCGAGAGACCGCTCGCGTCGGCCTGTCGGGTGTTCGCCCTGTCCTGCGCGGGAGGCTGAAACCTCTTGCGCTGCTAACGGCGCCTAGCGCGTCGTGTACGCTAAGGTGATCTGGGGTCGTTTTTGGGTCGGCAGGGGCGGAGGTTGGGGCCCCGGCGCGGTCGGCGCGAGCCGCGATAGATCGGGCAGCCCCTGCCGCCACTGCGCTTGGTCGCCGGCCATGACGCCGAGACGCCAAGCGCCCGCGATCGCCACGACGACGGCGACTGCGACTCCGAGGGCCACCCAGCCGCCACCACGCGAGCTTGCGACGTGGCGATGGTCAGAGGGGCGAGCCGGCGACCGCATGGCGATCCTCAGCTTCCGGCAGGCTTCGGCGCGTCCGGCAGCTTCGGCGCCGACGCCGAGATGTCCACATCGACCTTCTTCTGCTGGGTGAAGCCGCCGGACATCACGAAGAAGGCCAGCACGGCGACCACCACAACCAAGGCGCCAACAATAAACGCCAAGCCACTATTTCCGCCCCTGCTGGCACCGTCCGCCATATGAACCTCCGCGCCTTTCGGCCATGTCTGTGATGGCCGATCAACGGCGCGCGATACCGGAAGTTCCGTTCGTCCAAGAAGGCGCATCATCCCACGGTCGGTGAAGGGCTTAAGCCCCACGCGCTTTGTGCTACATATGTTCCATGTTTCCCGACACCGACTCGCCGAGCCCCCTTGAGGACTTCCCCGGCGACCTCCCCTCCCCGCGCATCTCGGACCTGGCTAGAGCCCGCCCGCCCGCCGGCGCTGCGCCTGGCTATCTGGACGGCCTGAACCCCGAGCAGCGCGAAGCGGTGGAGACCACCGAGGGACCGCTCCTGGTTCTGGCGGGGGCCGGCACCGGCAAGACGCGGGTGCTGACCACGCGCCTCGCCCATATCCTGGCCACGGGCCGCGCTCGGCCGTGGGAGCTGCTGGCCGTCACCTTCACCAACAAGGCCGCCCGCGAGATGCGCGAGCGGATCACCCACATCATCGGTCCCGAGGCCGAGGGTCTGCGGTGGCTGGGCACCTTCCACTCGGTGGCCGCCCAGATCCTGCGCCGCCACGCCGAGCTGATCGGCCTGAAGTCGAACTATACGATCATCGACACCGACGATCAGGAACGGCTTCTGAAGCAGTTGATCGAGGCCGAGAATATCGACGCCAAGCGCTGGACCCCGCGGATCCTGTCGCAGATCATCGACGGCTGGAAGAACCGCGGCTGGACGCCCGATCGCGTCCCGACGTCGGAAGCCGGCGAATTCGCCAACGGCAAGGGCATAACCCTCTACCGCCAGTACCAAGAGCGCCTGCGCATCCTGAACGCCTGTGATTTCGGCGATTTGCTGCTGCACAACATCAGTATCTTCACCGGTCATCCCGACGTGCTGGACGACTTCCAGCGTCGCTTCAAATACGTGATGGTCGACGAGTACCAGGACACCAACGTCGCCCAGTACCTGTGGCTGCGCCTGCTGGCCCAGGGCCGCCAGAACGTCTGCTGCGTCGGCGACGACGACCAGTCGATCTATGGCTGGCGCGGAGCCGAGGTCGACAACATCCTGCGCTTCGAGCGCGACTTTCCGGGCGCCAAGGTCGTGCGGCTGGAATGCAACTACCGCTCGACCGAGCACATCCTGGCCGCCGCCTCGGGTCTGATCACCGCCAACAAGGGGCGGCTTGGCAAGACCCTGTGGACCCCAGCCAAGGGCGGCGAGAAGGTCAAGGTCTCAGGCGTCTGGGACGGCGAAGCCGAAAGCCGGCTGATCGCCGACGAGATCGAACGCGCCAAGAAGGCCGGCCGCAAGTACAGCCAGATGGCCATCCTGGTTCGCGCCAGCTTCCAGATGCGCGCCTTCGAAGAGCGCTTCGTGATGCTGCAGATCCCCTACAAGGTGGTCGGCGGCCCGCGCTTCTTCGAACGGGCCGAAATCCGCGACGCCCACGCCTATCTGCGCCTGATCCAGTCGCCGGACGATGACCTGGCCTTCGAACGGATCGTCAACACGCCCAAGCGCGGCATCGGCGACACCTCAGTGCAGAAGCTGCTGCAGATCGCCCGCTTGGAAGGGATTTCGACCGTCGAGGCCGCGCGCGTGATCATCGGGAGCGACGACCTGCCGGCTCGCACCCGCACAGCGCTCAGCAACTTCATCCGCGATCTGGACCGCTGGCGCTCGCTGGTGGGGACGGTCCATCATCAGCGCCTGTTGGAAACGGTTCTGGAGGAGAGCGGCTACACGGACGCCCTGCGCCTGGACAAGGGCCCGACCAGCCAGACCCGGCTGGAGAACCTCAAGGAACTGGTTCAGTCGATGGGCGCGTTCGACACGCTCGAAGCCTATCTGGAGCATGTGTCGCTGGTCATGGACCTGGACCGCGAGGCCACCGGCGACGCCGTCTGGATCATGACCCTGCACTCGGCCAAGGGCCTGGAGTTCCCGCTGGTCTTCCTGCCCGGTTGGGAGGAAGGCGTGTTCCCCAGCCAGCGCAGCATGGACGACAAGGGCGAGAAGGGGCTCGAGGAAGAGCGGCGCCTGGCCTATGTCGGCATCACCCGCGCCCGCGAGGAGGCCCGGATCAGCTTCGTGGCCAACCGCCAAGTCTATGGCCGCTGGACCAGCCAACTGCCCAGCCGGTTCGTTGACGAACTGCCAATCGCCCACGTCGATGCGGCTTCGGAGACAGGCTACTACGGCGGCGGTCCAGGCATGCAGTCGACGGCGGCCTCGCGTTGGGACGATCCCGGCACAAGCGCCTTCCAGGCCGGCAGCGGCTATGACAGCCCCGGCTGGAAGCGGGCCCAGGAGCGAACCTCGGGCTTCGCGGAACGCGGTGGCTCCTGGCGTGGCGGCGGCGTGCGCGCCGGCTCAGCCGCACGGTCAGCGCCGATCGAGGGCGAAGGCCGTTTGGTCGCGGTCTCGGCGCCGGTCAACAGCGCCTATTCGCGCGGCGACCGCGTGTTCCACGTCAAGTTCGGCTACGGCAAGGTCACCAGCATCGAGGGTAACAAGTTGACCGTCGCCTTCGACAAGGCCGGCGAGAAGAAGGTCATCGACAGCTTCGTCGAAAAGGCCTGATCACGCCTCGGGCTTGAGCCCAGGACGAACCCCGTCGTGTTTGGGCGGAATCTCGGCCGGGCGTGGCGTCAGACTCTCCCAGGCGCCGACGGCGACCAGAACCAAGGTCGTCAGCCAGGACAAAGCCAGCGGCTGAAGGTGCGGCGACGCCACGCCCAAGCCCGCCAGCGCCATCAGGCCGAACAGACGGGACCTCGACCAGCGCCTGAACACGGCCCGCTTGAACAGAAATGCGCCCAGCAGGAACAGCGCGGGCCCTCCGATCAGGGCCAGCGCCACCTTGGTCTCCATGTGGCCGACCGGGTGATGGATCACCCACTCGTCGCCGACGGCGGTCACGATGATCCCGGCGATGATCGGCAGGTGGGCGTAGGTGTAGGCGACCCGGGCTATCGCGCCAGGATCGCTAGAGTCCGCAATCGCCTTGCTGGCCGCCTCTGCTGTGGAGGAGAAGTAGATCCACCACATAGCCAAGCTGCACAGGAACGCGCCGGCGAAGGCGGCCATCACCGGCGCTTCCCACTCAAGGCCCATCACGGTCGAGCCCGTAACGATGATCGACTCGCCCAGCGCGATGATCGTGAACAGGGCGCAGCGCTCGGCCATGTGGCCGCCTTCGACATTCCACTCCGAGGTCTTGGTGCGTCCCAGGCCAGGCGTCCAGAAGCCGACGGCGGGCGAGACGTACTCAATCGCGATCGCCAGCCCCCACACCAGAAGACGCGCCTGTCCCTCGACGAAAGCGCCGGCGATCCAGAACACGCCAGCAAAGGCCAGCCAGGCGGTGATGCGGAGGAAGTTGGCGCGGTGCCCTTTGTCCTTCCAGGCTATCCATAGGAAGAACGCGCTTCGGCCCACTTGAATGAAGACATGGGCGGCGGCGAAAGCCAGGCCTCGCGCGCCAAACGCGTCGGGGATCGAGGCCGCCAGCACCATGGCGGCGGCCATCATGACGAACAGCATCAGTCGAACCGGTCCCCGCTCCGGATCCAGCCAGTTCGTGACCCAGGTCGTGTAGATCCATGACCACCACACCGCCAACAGCAGCACCGCCGCGTGCAGAAGGCCAGGACCGTCCGGATGCTTGAGGACGACATGCGAGAGCTGGGTCACCGCGAAGACGAAGACGAGATCGAAGAACAGCTCTGCATAGGTGACCCGAGCATGTTCTTCGGCGTTACGGGGACGTAGCAGGCTGGGCGCGGTCTTCGTCATGTCGGTCACCCTAACGCATAGACGCCAACCAGGAGCCGAGAACCAAAGTCTTCTTGGTGCGCTATGCCGCTATGGAACGCCTAAATCACTTGCTCGCCTCATTGAAAGCCTTCGGCGAAACCAAGCCCGTCGCCTTCGGGGCGCCTGCCTGCGCCTTTATCGGCGCGCTGGCCGGCCTCGCCATGCAGACGGGTGCGCAAGAAGGCCCCTTCCAGCCGCAGATGGAACCGGCCCGCACCATGGCGGAGGCGACTGTCGAGCCCATCGTCTATCCCTCCGGCAATCTCCCCGATTATGTGGTCGGGACCGACTTCCTCAAAGCGACGCAGGCGCCTCCGGCAACCTACGCGAGCTACGAGCCGCCGCCCCTCCTCCCGCCGCCTGAGCTTCCTGCCTACATCCCCGCTCGGCATGGCCCAGCTGATATGCCAACCGCAACAGAAGGCGGCCGCTGGGCTTCGGAGCGCGGCGATATCCTCGACCTTTCTCTTCCTGAAGATCGATCAGGATCTCCCGACAATATGATGCTGGCCGACGCAGCGGCCACCGGCATGACATCACGCTGAAGGCTCGCTTTTCGCCAACTTTGCCGCTAACGGAGCGGCATGACCGACTATACGCCCCAGCAGATCGTCGCCCGTGGTTCGCGCGTCGAAGCCGAGACCGCCGCCGACGCCATCGACAACCATCCGGGCCTGGAAGGCGCGACCTACTCGATCCTGGAAGAGGACGAGGACAAGGGCGTCTGGCGCATCGACGCCTTTCCGACGACCGACGAGGAAGACGCCAGCTTGATGGCGCTGCTGGCCGAGTACGATCTGAAGGTTTCGCGCGACACCCTGGCCGACGCCGATTGGTTGGCCATGGCGCTGTCGGGGCTGCCGCCCGTGCGCGCGGGCCGCTTCTTCGTCTATGGCATGCACGATCGGGGCCGCCTGCCGGCCAGCACGGTGAACCTCCGGATCGAGGCCGGCGCGGCGTTCGGCACCGGTCATCACGGCACGACCGTTGGCTGCCTGCAGGCCTATGACCGCCTGATAAAGGCGCGGAAGTTCAACAAGGTGCTCGACGTCGGCGCCGGCACGGGCCTGCTGGCCATCGCCGCGGCGCGCACTGGCGCCAAGCTGGCGGTCGGCACCGATATCGACAAGCCCAGCGTGCGGATCTCCAAGGAGAACGCCCAGGTCAACAAGGCCAACGCCCGCTTCGTCCACGCCTCGGGTCTGGGCCATCGTCTGGTGGCCGAAAACGCGCCGTATGACCTCGTCTTCGCCAACATCCTGGCCCGCCCACTGATCAGCCTGGCCCACGACATCAAGCGCGCCTTGACGCCCGGCGGCACGGTCATCCTGTCAGGCCTGCTGCGCACCCAGGAGCGGATGGTGAAGGCCGCTTATCTGTCGCGCGGCTTCAAGGTCGTAACCCGCATCCACCGCGACGCCTGGGCGACGCTGGTGCTGCAACGTCCCTAAGGCGGCTGTTCAGGCGATCTCCTGCACCTTGCCATCGAGCGCCATCAGGCCAAGCTCGACCTCAAGGTGCTCATGGCGACGCTTGATTTCCTTCTGGAGGGCGTGGAGCGCCTGGGTGTGGGCCGCGAGCTCTTTGTCAGGGCTGTCGACAGCGTTCGCGCCGAGGATAACCTTGTAAGCTCCGCAGTCGCGGTGATCGAGCACCATGACCTTGTGGATTGCGTGAAGGTTGATTGCCACATCCAGGTGGCTCCAGAAGGTCTCGCCCCAGCTGGGATACTTGTCAGTCAAGGCGCCGAGCGAGGCGCCCGCCAAAACCACATGATCGTATTTATCGCGCAGCCCCCGCCCGTCCATGTAGGCGATGGTCTCTTCGGTGAGGCGATAGTCCATGCAGGTCAGCAGCAGCATGTCCGTATGACCGCGCGCCCGCGCCAGGCCTGGCGCCAGAGTTGAGAGCAAGCTGACACCCCCGCCCAAGGCGATCATGCCAAAAGCCTGCCGACGCGAGAATCCGGCGACCTTGTGAGAACAGCAGTCGTGCATGGGCTTCGCTCCCCGTGATTGAAGCTAGACAGTTTCATTATCCGCGGAACGTGACCATGTGGCGTCGGGACGCATCGCCCGCGCGGCGCCGACAACCCTTGGCGTTTAGGCGCCGAGACTCTAAATCCGGGCCATGCGCCAGACCTTCGAAGAATCCACCGATCCCTCCTTCGGCCCCAAGCACGTCCCGCTGATCCGCCAGGCCATGGCGGCGCAGGGGCTGGACGGCTTCCTCGTGCCGCATGAGGACGAGCACCAGAACGAGTATCTGCCCGCCGCCAATGACCGCCTGGCCTGGGCCAGCGGCTTCACCGGCTCAGCCGGCGCGGGCGTGATCCTGAAAGACCGCGCCGCCGTCTTTGTCGACGGCCGGTACACGCTGCAGGTCCGAGAGCAAGTCGATCAGGGCGTGTTCGAGATCCGCGACCTCGTCGAGGGCGGTGTGCCCGCCTATTTGGAAACCGTCTCGAAGGGCGCAGTCATCGGCTATGACGCCCGCCTGCATAGCCCCGCCGCGCTGGATGGCCTGAAGGCCGCCGCCAGCCGCGCCGGCGCAGTGCTCAAGCCCGTCGCCGCCAACCCGGTCGACCAGGCCTGGGGCGAGGACCGCCCTGCCCAGCCTATGGCCCCCGTGGTGCCGCAGCGCCTCGAACACGCCGGCGAGGAGTCGAGCGCCAAGCGCGCCCGCGTCGGCGCGTCGGTCGCCGCGCTGGGCGCCGACGCCGCAGTCATCACCGCCCCGGCCTCGATCGCCTGGTTGTTCAATGTGCGCGGCGGCGACGTTATCCGCACCCCGTTACCGCTGTCGCAAGCCATCCTCAACGCCGACGGCACTGCGCGGCTGTTCCTGGAACCGGCCAAGGTCACGACCGACCTGCCAGCCTGGCTGGGCAATCAGGTTTCGCTGGAGACCCCGGACAAGCTGGAAGCGGCTCTGGCCGAGCTGTCGGGCAAGAGCGTCGTAGTCGACCCGACCCAGTCCTCGGCCTGGTATTTCGACACCCTGACCGCTGCGGGCGCCAAGGTGGTGCGAGCAATGGACCCGTGCACCATGCCGCGCGCCTGCAAGAACGCCATCGAACTGGAAGGCACGCGCGAGGCGCACCGTCGCGACGGTGCGGCACTCACCCGCTTCCTGCACTGGCTGGCCACCGAAGGTCAGATTAATCCGCCGGACGAGAAGGAAGCCGTCGCCAAGCTGGAAGCCTTCCGCGAGGCCACCGGCGTGCTCAAAGACCTCTCCTTCGACACCATCGGCGCAGCCAACGGCCATGGGGCCTTGCCCCACTACCGCCCGACCGAGCGCTCCAACGAGCGGGCGAAAATGGGCTCGCTGCTGCTGGTCGACAGCGGCGGCCAGTACCTCGATGGCACCACCGACGTGACCCGCACGGTGGCGATCGGCGAGCCCACGGCCGAGATGGTCCAGCGCAACACTCTAGTGCTGAAGGGCCACCTCGCCATCGCGCGCCTGCGCTTCCCGGCCGGCACCACCGGCTCGGCGATCGACGCCTTTGCCCGCGCTGCGCTTTGGTCGCACGGCCTCGACTACGACCACGGCACTGGCCATGGCGTCGGCGTCTACCTTGGCGTTCATGAGGGGCCGCAGCGGATCTCCAAGGCCCCGAATACCATCGCCTTGCAGCCGGGCATGATCGTTTCCAACGAGCCGGGTTACTACAAGGATGGCGAATACGGCATCCGCATCGAGAACCTCGAGGTCGTCATGCCCGCAGAGGACGTGCCCGGCGGCGAGCGACCCATGCACCGTTTCGAGGCCCTGACCCTTGCGCCGATCGACCGTCGCCTGATCGACAAGTCGCTGCTCAGTGCGGAAGAGATCGCTCAGTTCGACGCTTACCACGCCCGAGTCCTGCGCGAGATCGGACCGCGCGTGGAGCCGGAGGTTCGGGCCTGGCTGGAAGAGGCCTGCGCCCCGCTTTAAGCGGCGACCTGCCCCCTTACCGTTTCGCGGTCGACCGCCCCCATAGCGGGCGGAAGGCCGCCGCGCCCCTTCTTCCCGCTATGGGGGAGGAGCGCGAAGCGCGGAGGGGGCGGACGCCCCCTAGCGTATCCGCGTCCACTTCTGCGTCTTGCACAGGGGCGCGACAATGCAGCCTTTGAGCTTCAGTTCGGTGTTGCTGATCAGCTCGATGGTGCCCGAATAGGTGCCGCCGTCCTCGGGATTATAGACCTTGCCGCCCGTCCACTTGGTCGGGCCGCCGCTGAAATCGTAGAGCATCTGCAGGTTCTTCAAGGTCCGGCCGCGCTGGCTCTCGTCCTTGTTTTTGACGTCCTTCAAGCTCGGATTGGTCTTGATATGGTCGGACGTGACCAGCTTGCCGCATAGGCTGTTGCCGCAGCGCGCGATCTCGACTTGGCCGCCGTTGCCGGGCGTGGCCCAAAGACCCGTGACGTCCGCAGCGAAGGCTGGCGCCGCCGTCGCGAAGCTCAAACCTAGCGCGGCGGCGGCGATCGTGGCGGTGCGGATCATCGAAATCTCCATGTTCACGCGATCAGCGTGCGTCTTGAGCGCTTGGTTGCGCGATCGCGCCCTTCAAAACAAGCGTTCGCACGAAATCGCGGCAAGAATTCGGAAAGCGATCAGCCCGCGACCAGCGCCAGCCACTCGTCCTCGGTCATCACCTGGATACCGAGCTCGGTCGCCGTCTTGAGCTTGGAGCCCGCGCCCGGCCCCGCCACGACAAGATCGGTCTTCTTGGACACCGAGGACGCTACCTTGGCGCCAAGCCCCTCGGCCTGCGCCTTGGCTTCGTCGCGGGTCATTTTCTCCAGTGAACCGGTGAAGACGATGGTCTTGCCGGCCACGGCGGTGTCGGTCTTGGGCTTGGCCACCGGCTGGATGTCGAGCTCTGCGACGAGGTTGGCGACCTTCTGGCGATTGTGATCCTCGGCGAAGAACCGCGCCAGGGACTGGGCTGCGACCGGACCGACGCCGTCGATCGCGGCCAGGTGCAGATAGTCATCGCCCGGCGCGCCCGTGGCGGCGGCGGCGAGCCCCTCGGCGAAGGCGGTCCAGGTTCCATAGCGCTGCGCCAGAGCCGCACGCGCCGGCTTGGTCAGCTTGGGAACGGCGTGACCGATCTTGATCTCAAGATCGTCGGTCTGCGGCCAGGGATCGGCGACGAGCCCGCCCTTCCCCGCTTCGATCAGCATGTCCAGCGCCTTGGGTCCGACGCCCGGCGCGGTGGAAAGCGCAAGATAGGTCTCGCCGGGTAGCGCCCGTGCGGCGGCCTCGGCGGCGGCCTGCAGGTCCTCGAAGCGGTCGAAGTTGCGGGCCAGCACGGTCGAGGTGGTCTCGCCGATGTCGCGCGCGCCCAGGCCATAGATCATCCGGTCCATGCCGATCGTACGGCGCGCCTCGATCCCCTTCACAAGATTCGCCACCGAGGTCTCGCCATAGCCCTCGCGTTCGCGCAGGACGGCCAGCTTTTCCTCATCGCGGGCCAGCTTGAAGATGTCGGCGGGCTCGGTGATCCAGCCCTCCTCGAAGAAGGCCTGAAGTTGCTTCTCGCCCAGGCCCTCGATGTCGAACGCCCGGCGGGATACAAAGTGGCGCAGGTGTTCGACCCGCTGAAACGGACAGGCGAACTCGCCCGTGCAGCGACGCACCACCGATTCCTGGCCTGACGCGGTTACCTCGCGCGCCAGCGGCGTCTGCAAGGGACATGGACAGACGTGCGGGAATTCGTAGGGGCGCGGCGCGGGATCGGGCCGCGCGTCCAGCGCGACCTCGACGATCTGCGGGATCACGTCTCCAGCCCGCTGGATGACGACGGTGTCGCCGACGCGAACATCCAGACGCGCAATCTCGTCGCCATTATGCAGCGTGGCGTTGGTCACCGAGACGCCGCCGACCGTCACCGGCTTCAGGCGCGCCACAGGCGTGATGGCCCCGGTGCGGCCAACCTGGAGGTCGATGGCTTCGAGCACGGTCCGCGCCCGTTGCGCCGGGAACTTGCGGGCGATCGCCCAGCGCGGCGAGCGGGAGACGAAGCCCAGTCGGCGCTGCTGCTCCAAGTCGTCGACCTTGTAGACAACGCCGTCGATGTCAAAACCCAACGTCGGCCGGAGAGTCTCGAACCGAGCGTAGATGTCGAGCAGCCCTTGCGCGTTCTCGACACGCTGCGCGGGCGGCGCCGTGGTCACGAAGCCCCATTCGGCCAGCGCCTCCAGCGCGTCCCACTGGGTCTCCGCGAACGACCCCGAAACCAGACCCCAGGCGTAGCCAAAGAACCGCAGCGGTCGCTGGGCGCTGATCTTGGGATCAATCTGGCGCAGCGAGCCGGCGGCGAAGTTGCGGGGATTGGCGTAGGTGCGCTGACCAGCCTCCTCGGCGGCCTTGTTAAAGGCGGCGAAGGCTTCGAGCTCGACATAAACCTCCCCGCGCACCTCGATGACGTCGGGCCAGCCCGAACCTTTCAGGCGGTGAGGAATGTCGGCGATGGTGCGCAGATTGGCGGTGACGTCCTCGCCCACGCGCCCGTCGCCCCGCGTCGCGCCCTGAACCAGCACGCCCTTCTCATAGCGCAACGAGGCCGACAGGCCGTCGATCTTGGGCTCGGCCGTGTAGGCGACTGTCTCGGACGGCGAGATCCGCAGGAAGCGCCGGATGCGCGCGTCGAACTCGATCGCCTCGTCGTTCGAGAAGGCGTTGTCCAGGCTGAGCATCGGCACGCCGTGCTCCACCGGCGCGAACTGCTCGGCTCGCGCCGCGCCAACCCGCATCGACGGGGAGTTGTCGCGTATCAGATGCGGGAAGCGGGCCTCGATTTCGAGGTTCCGGCGCTTCAGCGCGTCATACTCGGCGTCGCTGACCGTCGGATTGTCCTGCTGGTGATAGGCGATGTCGTGCGTCGCCAGGAGGTCGGCCAGACGCTCCAGTTCCTCGACGGCCTGGGCTTCGGTGAGATCGGCGACGGGGGTCTGGGACACGAGGGCGAATCCGGCGGAAGACGGGATGGCACGTTAGCAACCTCGCCCGCGCGGCGGGAGGGCCTGGCGTGGTCCTTGCGGTGACCTCTGCGAAGGAGCCACCGATGTCCAAAGCCGGCACAAGCCCCGCCCAGCCCGCGCTGTCGCGCGACGGCCCCCTGGACGCCCTGCGCTTCCTGGCGGCGTTGTTCATCGTGCTCTACCACGTGGCCGAGCGCGCGCCGGTGTCGCTGTTCAGCCTGTCGCCGGCGTTCGGCCGCGGCTATCTCGCCACCGACTTCTTCCTGATGCTCTCAGGTTATGTGCTGGCCAGAACCTACGGATCGCGCGTCCTGAAGGGCGACGTCGACACCTGGACCTTTCTGAAACGCCGCGTGCAGCGGATCTGGCCGCCGCATCTGGTGATGCTGACCCTGTTCGTCGCCTTCTTCCTGGTAACCTCGGCGATCGGCCTGGCGCCGCAGAACCCGCAATGGTTCCAGTGGGACCAACTCCTGCCTCAGATCTTCCTGGTTCAAGCCTGGTTCGTGCCGGGGACCTCGGGCTGGAACATTCCAACCTGGACTCTGTCGGCCCTGATTGTGGCCTATGCGCTGTTTCCGATGGTGTGGCGTAAGGTCGCCACCACGTCGCGGCCCCTCCTGCTGCTGGCCATGGGTATCTGCGCTTGGGTGATCATCGACCAAGCCGCGCTGATGGCGTTTGGCGCGCACGGCTATCAGCTGCCGCTACGCCTTGGCCTGATCCGCGGCGTGCCCCTGTTCCTGATCGGGGTGCTGGTCGCCCGTTTGCCGGTCACGCGCCTGACTGAGCGGCAAGCCCTGCCCCTGGCGGCGGCCAGCCTGGCGATTGTCGTCGGCGTTCAGGCCCTGGGGAACTTCGACTATTTCAGCCTCGCCCTGCTGGCGTTCCTGATCTACGCGGCTGGCGCCTCAAAGCCGCGCGCCTGGCGCTGGGCGGGCGCGGCGGGACGCCTGTCGTTCCCGCTTTTCCTGACCAACACCCTGACCGCGATGGTGTGGTTCGGCCTCGTGCGATTGCTCGACGCCAAGCTTGGCCTGTCCCTCCCTGCGCAGTGGACGCTGTGGGCGGTGACGATCCCGGCGAGCATCATCGCCGCCTGGCTGTTCGAGCGCCTGGTCGACGCGCCGCTGCAAACCTGGATCAAGTCACGAGCAGTCCGGTCAGTCGCGCCGCGTTTGGCCCAAGTTCGTCAGGCCTAGGCTACGCCATCAAGGCGCGGGCGGCGGCGCGGGCGGCCTCCGTCACCTCGGCGCCAGAGAGCATGCGGGCGATCTCCTCCTCGCGCTGCGCGGGCGAGAGTGGCTCAACCTTGGTGCGGGTCGAGGTGTCGTCGCCTGACTTCGAGATCCGCCAGTGGGCATCGCCTCGCGCGGCGACCTGGGCCGAGTGCGTCACCACCAGCACCTGAGCGTTCGCGGCCAGCCGCTTGAGACGCAGACCCACCGCATCCGCCACCGCGCCGCCAACACCCTGATCGACTTCGTCGAAGATCATCAGCGGCTGCGGTCCCCCGCCGCGACCGGCCAGGGCCGCCTTGAGCGCCAGCGCAAAGCGCGCCAGTTCGCCCCCGGAGGCGATAGCCTCCATCGGTCCAAACGGCGCGCCCGGGTTGGTGGATATCTCGAAGACCACGCGATCCAGACCCGACGGCCCAGCGCGATCCTCGCCCAAAGGCTCGAGCGCGACCCGGAACTTTGCCTTCTCGAGCTTCAAGGGCGCCAGTTCGGCCTCGACGGCCTTGGCCAAGGCGTCACCGGCCGCACGGCGTTCGGCTGACAAGGCTTCGGCGGCGTAGAGATAGGCCTCGCGGGCTTCCGCAGCGTCCTTCTCGGCGGCGTGTAGCGCGTCTTCCGAGGTTTCGATGGCCTGCAGGCGGGCGGCGAACTCGGCGCGCTTGGCTGGGAGATCATCGACCAGCACGTTCAGCTTTCGCGCCATGCCGCGCAGGGCGAACAGGCGTTCCTCAGCCTTTTCCAGGCGATCGGGCTCGAACTCGAAGGTTTCGGCGACAGAATCGATGGCGGCCGACGCTTCCTGCGCCTCGACCAGGGCGCGGTCGACCGCTTCGCAGGCCGCCAACAGACGAGTCATCGCCGCGCCCTCGGCGGGCGCGCCGGCCTGAAGCGCACGATCGCGCGCGCGCTCCAGGGCGCGATAGGCCTGAGCCAGGCGGCCGGATAGATTGTCTCCGCCCAGCGCGTCCTGGGCGGCGGCTATGTCGGCCATGGCCTTTTCGGCCGAGCTCAGCAGGGCCCGCTCCTCAGCCAGACTGGTCTCCTCACCCTCGCGAGGATCCAGGCGTTCCAATTCCGAGAGCCGCAGCGTCAGCTCCTCGGTCTCCGCCGCCGCGCGGCCAGCGAGATCGCGTAGATCTTCGGCCTTGTCACGCGCCGCTCGCCAAGCGCTCCACGCCGACGCCACCGCGCCCAGGCTGACTCCGCCGAATGTGTCGAGCAGCCCACGGTGGGTCTTGGGGTCCAGCAGGCCGACGGTCTCGTGCTGGCCATGCACCTCCAGCAGCAGCGCGCCCAAGTCCTTCAGCACGCCGACGCTGGTGGCCTGGTCGTTGACGAAGGCGCGCGAGCGACCGTCGGGCGACAGCTGCCGGCGCAGCACGAGGTCCTCGTCGCGCGCGTAAGACAGGCCTTTGTCGTCGAGGTACGCGAAGGCGGGATGATCGGCCGGCAGCGCGAAGATCGCCGTGGCCGAGGCTTGGCCTGCGGCGCCCCGGCGAACCAGTCCGGCGTCGGCGCGAGCGCCGGTTGCCAGCCCAAGGGCGTCAAGGATGATCGACTTCCCCGCGCCGGTCTCACCGGTCAGCGCCGTAAGGCCTTCGCCGATGGCGAGGTCCAGGCTCTCGATGAGCACGACGTCACGGATGGATAGGCCGATCAGCATGGGGGCAAGATCGCCGGGAATCGCGGTTTTTGGAAGGGCAAAGGCGGAACGAAACGGGATCGCAATCACGATCCCGCGTCCCCTACATGCCGAGGATGCCCGTCAGGCCCTTGCGAGCCTTGCGCTCGCCGGGCGGAGCCAGGGTCGTGGTCTTGTCCTTCGACAGGATGCGCTCCAGAGCGTTGCGCTTGGCCCCGGCCTTCAGCGGCTCGACAGCCGGGCGAAGACCGTTGTCGTTCAGCAATCGGTACGCATCCAGGTACCAGCGATCGCCTGGGAAGTTGTAGCCCAGGACCGCACCGTTGCGCTTGGCCTCTTCGGTGAGGCCGATCGTCAAATAGGCTTCGACGAGGCGGAACAGCGCCTCGGGCGTATGCGACGTGGTCTGGTGGCGCTCGATCACGGCCTTGAAGCGACCAATGGCGGCCAGCGTCTGGCCGTTCTTCAGGTACCAGCGACCGATGGCCATTTCCTTGCCGGCCAACTGGTCGTTGACCATGTCGATCTTCAGGCGCGCATCGGTCGCGTACTCGGTGTTCGGGTAGCGCTGAACGACGTCGCGCAGCGCCGCAAGGGCCTGCTCGGTCGCGGCCTGGTCGCGGTTCACGTCGACGATCTGCTCGAAGTAGCAGATGGCCTTCAGGTAGAAGGCGTATTGGGCCGACGGATTGCCGGGATAGAGCGAGATGAAGCGATCCGCGTCGCCGATCGCCTCGGCGTACTGGTTACCCATGTAGTGGGCATAGCCGGTCATCAGAATCGAACGGCGCGACCATTCCGAATACGGGTGCTGGCGCTCGACTTCGCGGAAATAGTCGACGGCCTCGTTCCAGTTCCCACGATCCAGGCGGTCGGCGCCGGTGGAATACAGGAGCTCAACGGGACGCTCTTCGTAGGCGAGGGTCGGCTTCTTGGCCTTGCCGGCGCAGCCCGCCACCGAGGCGGCGACGAGGACAGCGGCGATAGTGACGGCCGAACGTCCCTGAAAAATACGAAGCACGGAGTCTCTCACCCTCGAAGCAAACGCGCGCCCCTGCGCCGTGCAAGGCTTCTACACCACGCCGTCAAAGGCGCAAATGCGAAGGCCGAACCCGACTTTTCGAAGACGCTCTTAAACCGCTTCCGCCAAGGCCGGCGCGAAGGCGCGCAGGCGCCAGGCGCGCGGCTGGGCCAGCAACGCCCGAACCACGGCGTTATTGAGGCCGTGTCCGGCCAGAACGCCTTCGAAACGGCCGATGATCGGCTTACCCAGCACGTAGAGATCGCCGACGGCGTCCAGCGCCTTGTGTCGAACGAACTCGTCAGGACGCCGCAGACCTTCAGGATTCAGCACGCGGTCACCGTCGATCACCACGGCGTTCTCCATCGAGCCGCCGCGCGCCAAGCCAATCGCCCGCAGCGCCTCGACGTCGCGAACGAAGCCAAAGGTGCGGCAGTCAGACAGCTCGGCGCGGAACGAGTCCTCGTCGACCACCAGATCCACAGCCTGACGGCCGATGGCCTTGCTCGCGAAGGCGATCTCGAAGGCGACTTCGAATCGATCCGAAGGCAGCAGCGCGGCGCGCTTGTCGCCTTCCTCCACGGTGATCGGAGCCAGGATCTCAATATATTGGCGAACCGCTTCCTGCCGGCGACGGCCCGCGCGGTCCAATATCTGCACGAAGGGCTCGGACGAACCGTCCATGATCGGCACTTCCGGACCGTCGACCTCGACGATGCAGTTGTCGATCGACAGCGCCGCCAGCGCCGCCATCAGATGCTCGATCGTCGAGACGCGCACGTCGTCAGCGTTGTTGATAACCGTGCCGAGTTGGGTCTGACAGACGGCTTCCGCAGTGACCGGCACGCGGTTGTCGCGGTCATGTACGTCGGTCCGCACAAAGACGATCCCCATGTCGGCGACCGCCGGGCGCACGGCGACGCGCACATGTGCGCCCGTGTGCAGGCCAATCCCCGCGAAGATCACCGGTCCGGCGACCGTGTGCTGAAAATAACCCGAAGCCGACACTCGAAACCCTTATTGGCTACGGACGACTCTGCAGCCGACCTTTCGCCCCCACTTAGCATTTAGGAGCGTTGCCGCGCTGCGGCAAAGCAAAGTCTGTTTCGGATTGTTACCACGTAAGCGGCTGTATTTATTTCACTTTTATAACGCGACTGCGCGGCCGGAGATCGAACGCGGATCGATGATCGGCGCTCGGGCGAGACGTTCCGGCGGGCCTAGCGGCGGAGGCGAAGCAGGTCTAGGCTCCGCCGCCAGTGAGCATAACCGTTTCCGGGAAATCGGGTTTCATGATCAAGCGCTTGCGCGTCGCCGCCTCCGTCCTCGCCCTGTCCGCCGCCGTGGTCGGCGCGGCTGCCGCCCAGATCCCGGCGAAGGCGGACATCTTCACCGCCAAGGAGATGGCCAGCCTTGACCGGCTGAGCGACCCCCGCGTCTCGCCCGATGGTCGCTATGTGCTCTACAGCGTGCGGACGATGGATTACCCCGCCAACAGGGCGTCGATGTCGCTTTGGCTGGCGGACCTGAAGACCAAGATGGCCCCGCGACGGCTGAAAATCTCGGACGGTGGCGCGGCCAGCGGCCGTTGGGGCGCCGACGGCAAGACGATCTACTTCACGTCCAGCCGCGCCGGCGGAACCGAGCAGGTGTTCAAAACCGACGCCATGGGCGAAACCGCCACGCAGGTCACGACGGCTCCCTTCGATGTGCAAGCGTACAAGGTGGCGCCGGACGGCAAGACGATTGTCGTGGCGATGGCGGTGTTTCCCGACTGCGCTGACCTAGCCTGCACCGAGGCGCGACTCGCGGCCAAGGGGACGACGAAGGCGACCGGCGTTGTCTATGACCGCCTGTTCGTCCGCCATTGGGACACGTGGAACGACGGGACGAAGAACCACCTTTTCGCCTACGGCCTGGATGCGAACGGCGTCGCTCAAGGGCAGCCCGTGGCGGTGATGAAGGGTTTCGACGGCGACTCGCCGACCAAACCCTACGGCGGCGATGAAGACTTCACGATCACGCCGGACAGCAAGGCGATCGCCTTCTCGGCCAAGGTAGCGGGCAAGGACGAAGCCTGGACCACCAACTTCGATATCTGGGCTCGTCCGTTGGACGGCTCGGAAAAGCTCCAGAACCTGACGGCCGCCAACAAGGCCTGGGACACCGCGCCCGTGTTCTCGCCCGACGGCAGGTGGGCGGCCTACCGCGCGATGAAGCGCCCTGGCTTTGAAGCGGACCGCTTCGCAATCATGTTGCGCGACGTCGCCAGCGGCCTGGAACGCGAGCTGGCGCCGAACTGGGATCGCTCAGCCGACGCCATCGCCTGGAGCCGCGACGGCAAGACGATCTACGCCACCGCCCTGGATGTCGGCCAAGGCAAGCTTTTCGCGATCGACGTGAAGTCCGGCAAAGTCACCGCCCTGACCGGCGAGGGTCACGTCACCGCCTTTGACGTCGGTCCCAGCGGGATCGTCTACGCCTCGGACTCGCTGAAGAGCCCGTCCGAGCTGTTCCTGCTGCCGGCCAAGGGACCGGCGGTGAAGGTCGCTAGCGTGTCAAGCGAAGCGCTGAAAAACGTCGCCTGGGGCGAGCCGGAACAGTTCAACTTCAAGGGCTGGAACGATGAGACGGTCCACGGCTTCGTCCTGAAACCCGCCAACTTCGATCCGGCCAAGAAATACCCCGTCGCCTTCCTGATTCACGGCGGTCCGCAGGGCTCGTTCAGTAACAGCTGGTCCTACCGCTGGAACCCGCAGGTCTACGCCAATGCCGGCTACGCGGTGGTGATGGTCGATTTCCATGGCTCGACTGGCTATGGTCAGGCCTTCACCGACGCGATCAGCCAGCACTGGGGCGACCGGCCGCTGGAGGACCTGCAGAAGGGCTGGAGCTTCGCCCTGTCGAAGTACGGTTTCCTGGACGGTGATCGCGCCTGCGCGCTCGGCGCCTCGTACGGCGGCTACATGGTCAACTGGATCGCCGGCAACTGGAACCAGCCCTGGAAGTGCCTGGTGAACCACGACGGCGTCTTCGACACCCGCGCCATGGGCTACTCGACCGAGGAACTGTGGTTCACCGAGTGGGAGAATGGTGGCCCGCCGTGGCAGGCCGGCACAACCTATGAGACGTTCAACCCCGCGCTCCACGTCGACAAATGGGTCAAGCCGCAACTGGTCGTTCAAGGCCAGCTGGACTATCGCATCCCCGTCGAACAGGGCCTCGCCACCTTCACCGCCCTGCAGCGCCGGGGCGTGCCCAGCAAGCTGCTGTACTTCCCGAACGAGAACCATTGGGTGCTCAAGGCCCAGAACTCGGTGCAGTGGCACAAGGAAGTGTTGGACTGGCTGGACCAGTGGACAGGCAACACCCGCCCGGGGAAGTGATCGCGGCCTAGCGTCCGCTCCGCCGTTTCATGGCGGGATGGCGCTTCCTGCTCACCTGTGAAGCGAGGAGTTGGCGCGCCGCGAATACGCGGCGTGACGGAGGCGGCGCTAAAGCCGCCCCGTCGCTACCGAGAAGGTCAGGCGAGCCTTTTTCTCGAGCTCGCCTATCTCGCGCCCGGACGCGTAGGCGCGAGCAAGAGCCGCCGGGGCCACGGCGGGGAAGGCCGCCACCGGCAGGCGCTTCACCTCACCGCGCGCGGCCCTTAGTTGCGTTTGGACCCGCTGCTCCACCTCTTCTTGAGTCCAGTCTTCCGGCAGACGCGAGCGTCCCGCCTGCTTCAGGCGCCATAGACCCGCAAGGCCCCAAGCGCGCGCCGCGCCCTTCACGGCGTGCGGATCAGCACGGGAGTCCAGGCGTCGCGCCGCCAGCACGGCCAGCGCTCCAGCCGTCCCGTCGATATAGGCCAGCACCGCAGCCTCATCCTTCAGGGGACCCTCATCGAGGTCCACAAAGCGAGCATCAGTCAAGACAGCCAGGGCGCTGGGATCAAAGCCGGAAGCCGCCAAGGCCTCGACATTGGGATGCTTGCGGGGCGCCTTACCGGCGGCGATCTCTTCCATCGCCTCGCGCCACCAGGTCAGACGGATTTCACCCATCAGAGCATTGGACACACCGCCGGCCACGCGGGCCAACTCATAATTCAGGCCATAGAGAGCAATCACATCGGCGCGCGCCGCCGCATCGGCGATGAACCGGGTCGCCAGCCAGCGGTCGGGATCGACGCGGCGCACGAGGTCGTCGAGGGTCTCGGTGTCGGCCATGGTGTCCAGAACTAAGAAGGCCCGTCGCGAGTCGCGGCGGGCCCTCCCCTTACAGCATTTTCGCGCCGCGTTTAGCCAAACAGCGTCTGGTTCATCGCCATCGTGGCCAGCATCGGGATGCTGAGCAGGGTGTTGGTGCGCGAGAACAGCATGGCGGTCTTGGCCGCCTTGGCCTTGGCGTCCGCATCGGCCTCGACAATGCCCAGGGCGATCTTCTGGTTCGGCCAGATGAAGACCCAGACGTTGAAGAACATCACCGTCGCCAGCCACATGCCGGTGCCGATGAAGGTGAAGCCCATGTCGACGCCGGGCGTGTAGCCACCGGCGAGACCTAGGGTGAAGGCCTCCACGAGATAGCCGCGATTGTAGGCCAGCAGCACGCCCATCACCCAGGTCGCCAGGGCGGCCCAGCGGAACCAGAACAGCGCCTCGGGCGCGATATACTTGCTGACCGCCGGCTTCAGCTCGGCCGGGATCTGCGGCATCACGCGGATCTGCACGAAGTTGAAATAGTACAGCAGGCCGATCCACAGGATGCCGAACAGCACGTGTAGCCAGCGGAAGATGGCCTGGAAGTAGGTGCTGTCATGCCCGTGCGGGCTGTGGCCGTAGCCAATGACGATCACCAGGGCCAGCACAAAGCTGACGATGATCGTGTTGCGGAAGTTTGAAAGCAGTCCAATCATCGGTTTCCCCCTCGGATCCCATTTCCCTTAAGGGGACCATAGGGATGTTTCGGAGTCGGGCAAAGCCGGGATACCGAGAGTCGGCGAGACGACGGCTAGACCGCGATCAGCGCCGCCGCCAGCCTGCGGCCTTCACTGGCCAGGACGTTATAGGTGCGCGCGGCCGCTTCGGTGCTCATGAACTCAAGCCCCACGCCGGCGGCCTTGAGGGCGTCGCGGACCGGGCGCGGCGGCAGCGCGTTGGCGACACCCACGCCCAGCAGCACGAACTCCACCGCGCCGCCGGCCGCGAAAACCTCTGCGAACGACTCCGGCGTGAGCTTAGAAAGAGCCGAAACTGCCCAGTCGCGCGGCTGATCATCGAGGATCAACAACGAGCCGGGCCGCCAGACGCCGGCGACCCGAAAGCCGCCGCCGCCCCAGGCGTCGATGGACGGCGGCTGGCGCATCAGGGACGCGAGGCCGCGCCGAGCTTGATCGGCGCGGCTTCTTCGTCGTTACGCTTCACGCCCCACAGTAGGATGATCGGCGCGCCGACATAGATCGACGAGTAGGTGCCGACGGCGATACCGAACATCATGACGACGGAGAAGCCGAACAGGGCGTCGCCGCCGAAGATCGCCAGGCCCGCCAGCGCCATGATTGCGGTCACGCCAGTGATGATGGTGCGCGATAGCGTCTCGTTGATCGACAGGTCGATGACCTCGCCAAGCGGCATCTTCTTGTACTTGCGGAGGTTTTCACGCAAGCGGTCGAACACCACGACGGTGTCGTTCATCGAGTAGCCGATCACCGTCAGCAGCGCGGCCACGGTGTTGAGGCTGAACTCGATCTTGAACAGCACGATGAAGCCGAAGGTCAGCACCAGGTCGTGCAGCAAGCCGGCCACGGCGCCGAGACCGAACTGCGGCTCGAAGCGGAACCAGATGTAGAGGAACATCAGCGCGATCGCCAAGCCCAGGGCCAGCAGACCGCTGCGGAACAGCTCGCCCGACACCTTCGGCCCGACGACCGAGGGGTTGAGGAACCGGGCTTCATTGCCGAGGGACTTGCGCAGCTCGCCCTGCACCTTGGTCATGGTGGCGTCAGCCTCCATGCCGGCAGGGGTCTGGAAGCGCACCAGGGCCTTGTCCGGCGAACCGAACTGCTGGACCTGGACGTCACCAAGGCCCTGACGATCCAGAGTCTCGCGGATCAAGCCAAGGTCGGCGGCGCGGGGCGCGGTCGAAACCTCCATCACCGTACCGCCCTTGAAGTCGATACCGAGCTGGAGGCCGGGATAGAAGCAGCCGACGATAGACGCGACGACCAGCACGGCGCTGAGGATGCCCATCAGGCGCGAGAACCGGACGAACTGGAAATTGGTTTTCTGCGGAAGCAGCTTGATCAGGGGCCAGGACATGGGGGCGCTCCGTCAGATCGGAAGTTTCTTGGGACGCGCGGCGCGGAACCACCATCCGATGAGGACTTGGCTGATCATCACCGAGGTGAAGACCGAAGTGAAAACGCCGATCGACAGTGTCCAGGCGAAGCCTCGAACCGGGCCCGCGCCAAAGGCGAACATGATCGCGGCCGCCACCAGCGTTGTGACGTTGGCGTCGATGATCGTGCCCATGGCGCGTGAGAAGCCCGCGTCGGCGGCCATGATCGGCGACTTTCCTGCGCGCGCCTCGTCACGCATGCGCTCGTAGATCAGAACGTTGGCGTCGACGGCTACGGCCAGGGTCAGGATCAAGCCGGCGATGCCGGGCAGGGTCAACGTCGCCTGGGTCAGCGACATGGCGGCGACAATCATCATGCCGTTGACGACGAGGGCGATCACAGAGATGCCGCCGAACAGGAAGCCGTAGCTCAGGATCATGAAGGCTACGATCGTGATGAAGGCGACCAGGGTCGAAACCGCGCCGGCGCGTACGGCGTCCGCCCCCAGCTCGGCGCCGACGGTGCTCTGCTGCTCGACCTTCAGCGGCGCGGGCAGCGCGCCCGAACGGAGCAGCAGCGCTAGGTCAGAAGCGCTCTCGGCCGTGAACGAGCCGGTGATGATGCCGCTGCCGCCCAGGATGGCGCCGTTGATCGTCGGCGCCGAGATGATGCGGCCGTCGAGAACGATGGCGAAGCGCTTTCCGACGTTGCGCGCGGTAGCGTCGCCGAACTTGCGCGAACCCGAGCCGTTGAACTTGAACGACACTGCAGGCGCGCCGCGATCATCAAAGCTCTGGCGCGAATCGACAAGTTCGTCGCCCGACACTAGGGCGCGTTTGCGCACAACATACGCTGCTTGAAAGCGATCGTCGCTCGGCAGGGCCTCCGAGCCCGGCGGGATCCGGCCGGCGGCGATGTCTTCGGGCGTAACCGAGTCATCGACCATCTGGAACGTCAGCTTGGCGGTCTTGCCGACCACGGCCTTGAGCCGCTCCGGATCGCTCTCACCGGCGGCCTGGATCACGATGCGATCCGCGCCCTGGCGGGTGATGTTAGGTTCCTTGGTGCCCAGGGTGTCGATACGGCGACGAATGGTCTCGATGCTCTGATCGACAGCCATCGACGCGTCCTGAGCCGCCGCTTCCGGGATGAAGGACAGTTCCAGACGCTGGTCATCGCGCTTGTTTACGGTGACGTCGCGGCCGCTGACCGAACCGGCGAACGGCGAACCGACCGAACGACGCAGCACGCTGGCGGCGTCGTCGACCTTGGCGGCGTCCGCGATGCGAAGCCGAACCGTGCCGTTGACCTCTGCCAGCTCGCCGAAGGTGATCTGCTCGCCCCGGAGAACGGTGCGGACATCCTCGACGAGGTTCTTCAGGCGCTCCTTGCGCAGAGCGTCGGTATCGACCTCGTACATCAGGTAGGAGCCGCCCTGCAGATCGAGGCCGAGGTTCAGCTTCTGCTTGGGCAGCCAGCCCGGGAAGCTATCCAGCGTCTTCTGCGGCAGGAGATTGGGCAAGGTGAAGAGGATGCCGAAGATCACCGACAAGGTGACCAAGACAATCTTCCAGCGAGACAGTGTCAGCATGGATTAAAGCTCGGAGCGACGCCTTTTGACGCCTGGATTTAGCGCTGAGACCCAACCGTTATGCCATGAGGGCCTAAGGTCGGGTCTCAGATCAGCAGGTTCGAGGCCGTTCGGCGGGAGTACTCGACCGACGGCCACTTGGAGAGCGTTTTGGATCAGCCCTTGGCGTCGTTGGCGACCGCCGGCTCACCCTTGGCGCGGACCTCGGCGATCATGCCCTTCACGACCTTCACGGTCACGCCGGTAGCGATCTCGACGCCCACTTCCCGGTCCTCGACGCGGACGATCTTGCCGATCATGCCGCTGGACAGCACGACGGTGTCATTGCGCTTCAGGTTGTTGAGCATGTTCATATGCTCTTTCTGGCGCTTCTGCTGGGGACGGATCAGCATGAAGTAGAACAGCACGACCATCAGGATGATGGGCAGGATGTTCATCAGGGTCGCCGTCGTGGAACCGGTGGGCATGGTCTCTCCAAAAATCCGATATGCGCGCCGCCTAAAATAGGGTCGCGCTGAGCCGGCGGAAGCTATGCGTTCGCCTTCTCTTTTGCAATGCGAGCGCGTGAGGGTATGCAGCCACACATGACAGACGCGATCGCCCCCCTCCTCGCCCGTATCGCCGACGCCCTGGAGCGCCTGGCCCCGCCCGCCCCGCAGGCGCCGGATTTCACGGCGGCGCGCCTTTTCCGGCACGAGCCCGCGACCGGCGCGTTCGTCGCGGCCCCGGACTATCCGTTGTCGCTGGATTTGCTGGTCGGCATCGACCGCCAGAAGGCGCGGTTCGTCGAGAACCTCCGGCGCTTCGCCGAGGGCCTCCCCAGCAATCACGTGCTGCTATGGGGGGTGCGGGGCACCGGCAAGAGCTCGGTCACCAAGGCGGCCTTCGTGGCGCTGGCGGACGCTTATCCAAGCCTGAAGCTGATCGAAGTGGATCGCGACGAGGTCGCGGCTTTGCCGCCGCTCTTTGATCTATTGCGGGCGCGAGCCGAACGGTTCGTGGTCCTTTGCGACGATCTTTCCTTCGAAGACGGGGCGGCGGCGGCCAAGGCGCTGAAGTCAGCGTTGGAGGGCGGCGTTTCGGGTCCGCCCGAAAATGTGCTGTTCGTGGCCACCTCCAACCGCCGCCACCTGATGCCGCGCGACCACGCCGAGCGCCAGGGCGCCATCGCTGCGGCCGAGAACGCCGAGGAGGAGATGAGCGTCTCCGACCGCTTCGGCCTGTGGATCGGCTTCCCGCCGATGGACCAGGCGACCTATCTGCAAGCGATCCGCAGCTATGCGGCCCGCTTCGAGCTCGACGTCGCGGATCTCGACCGCAGGGCCTTGCAGTGGTCGCAGATGCGGGGCGGACGATCGGGCCGGGTCGCCTGGCAGTTCGTCCGCGATCTGGCGGGTGAACTGGGCGCTTCCCTGCCCAGCTAGACCCCGAACGACAAAGGCCCGCCTCTTTCGAAGCGGGCCTCTTTGAGATCAGCGCGGCAGCACCAGTCCGGGGTCAACCGGCTTGGCTTTGTCCTTGGCCGTTGGCGCATAGCGCATTTCGAAGTGCAGCTGAGGCTCATTGACCCCGCCGGTCGCGCCGACCGTACCGATCTGCTCGCCCTGTTTGACTTGCTGGCGCATCTTCACCGACGTGCTGGAGAGGTGCGCATAGGCCGTGACCCAGCCATCGGCGTGCTTGACCAGAACCAGATTGCCAAACGTCGGCACCTGGTTGCCCGCATAGGCGATCTCGCCGTCGGCGGCCGACAACACCGGAGAGCCCTGCGGCGCGCGGATGTTCAGGCCATCGTTGCGCTGACCCGTCCCCTTCACGCCAAAGCCGGAGATGATTTCACCCCGCACTGGCCAGGCGAACTTGCCCTTGCCAGACGCAATAATCTCGGCCTCGGTCGGCGCAGCGGTGCTTTCGATGATCGGCCGCGCAGCCGGCGGAGGCGTGATCGGCTGCGCCGCCACAGGCGCGCTAGGGCGCGGCGGCGTGGCGCCGCTGGCGGTGTAGGGGATGGGGCCAGACGGCAGGGCCGGCGCGGTCGCTGACGGCGCGCTGCTGTCGACACGCGCATAGGTGTTTGCGGGGGTGTTCGTGGGCGGAGACGCAGGACGCGCGGCCGCGACCGTCGTCGTGGTCTTGATCGGCCCCCTGTCCTTATAGCCGTCCGGGAGCGCGAGCTTCTGGCCCTTCTTGATCGCCGCCGTGGCGCGCAGGTTGTTTTCCGCCGCCAGGTCCTTCACGCTGACGTTGAAGCGCTTGGCCACCGCCGCCAGCGTATCGCCGCTCTGCGCGACATAGGCCTTCTGGGTGGTGGCCGGCCCCTTGATCTTGGCGCCCAGCTTCAGAGGCTTGTCGGTGTCGAGCTTGTTGGCCTCGGCGAGTTCGCTGACGCTCATGTCGAACTTGCGCGCGATCGCGGTCAGGGTGTCGCCGGACTTGACGGTGTGGATCTGGCGCGGACCCGCCACGCTCACGACCGAACCCGTCACGCTCAGGGTCGTGGTGCTGGTGGCGATCGGCGCCGGGGCCTCTTCCGAGACCGTCTGGCGCGCGGGGCGCGAGGCGGAGGCGGCGGGCGACGCGGGACGTTGCGTGGCCGGCGCGGGCTCGGCCTCGGCGACCGTCGCCGCGGGGGCCCCCGGGATCACCTGGGTGGTCTTGATCGGACCCTTGTCCTTGTAGCCGTCGGGGAGGCGAAGCTTCTGGCCCTTCTTAATGGCCGAGCTCGCCTTCAGGTCGTTTTCTTCGGCGAGGGCGGCGGCCGTGACGTTGAACCGCTTGGCGATCGAGAACATCGTATCGCCGGTCTGGACAACATAGGCCTTGGCGGTCGTCGCGGGTCCCTTGATCTTCTGGCCAAGCTTTAGACGGTACGGCGGCTGCAGGTCGTTCAGCTTGACCAATTCGGCGCGGGTGGAACCCATGCCGCGCGCGATGGCGTCGAGCGCGTCGCCGGACTCGACGACCCGTACCTGGGGTTTGCCCTGCACCTCGACCACTGGCCCGGTCACCGTAGTGGTCACCACGGTCCGGGTCGGGGCCGCACGCAGTACGGGTTTAGGCTCGGCCGGTGGGGTCTGCTGGGTCGGAGGCGGCAATTCGGCCTGGGTGACGGCGGGCGCGGGCTGGGACGCGATCGGCGTCGGCGCCGGTAAGGCCTCAGGTTCGCTCGGCGGCGTCGAGACGGCCTCGCCAGGCGGCGGCGCGGCTGGTTGGGTGATCGGGAAATTGGGCGTGAACCGCTGCGCGGCCAGTCCGGCGGCGTGCGCGGGAGCGCCGAGTGTTCCAGCCGTCAGGGCGATCACCGCCGCTTGCGTCCACAACTGCCTCATAGCCTCTCCTTTCCCGCCGGAGCGCCAGAACGCCCCGCCAGGGTAAACCAACCTTTAACATCCGGAACGCGTGATGGACGCGTCCCCAGAAACTCACTGATCCTTGGCGACGCCGGCCAACAGGGGCACGAAGCGCACGTCGCACAGAATCTCGACCCGGAAGCCCCCTTTTCCATCCCCGGCATAGCGCCGAAGGCTCTGGACAGGCCCCTTCCCGACCGGCGCGACCAGCACGCCGTTCGGCTTCAACTGCGAAAGCAGTCGCTTAGGGTCATCTTCCGCTGCGGCCGTGACCATAATGCGGTCAAAGGGCGCTTGTTCGGCCCACCCTTCGCCGCCATCACCAAACTTGGTGATGACATTGGTCAAGCCGAGCGTGTTGAAACGCGCCTCCGCCTCCTTCATCAGGGTGCGGTAGCGCTCGATCGTATAGACCAGACGCGACACCTTGCTCAGGATCGTCGTCTGATAGCCCGACCCGGTGCCGATCTCCAGCACTCGCGCGCGAGGCTCGACCGTCAGGGCCTGGGTCATCAGACCGACGATGAAGGGTTGGCTGATGGTCTGACCGCAGGCGATCGGCAAGGCCGAATCCTCCCACGAGCGGTCCTTGAACAGATCCGGCGTGAACAGGTCGCGCGGCGTGGTCTCGATGGCCTTCAGCACCTGGGGGTCGGTGACGCCCTGGTCGCGCAGCGCCTGCATCAGGCGCGGCAGATCTGCCTTGGCGTTCTCAGCGGCGCGGGCCTTCCCTCCGCTCATGCGCCGGCCTTCTTGGGGGGCGCACCGCCCAGCACGCCCTTCAGCGCATGGACGGTCTCGTTATGCGTCAAGTCGATGTGCAGCGGCGTGACGGAAATCCGCCCCTCGTAGATGGCCCGCAGGTCGGTGCCCTCAGCCGGCTGCGACGCCTTGGCGGTGAAGCCCATCCAGTAATAGTCACGGCCGCGCAGGTCGGTGCGCTTGTCCATGTGGCGAAGATGGCCGTCGCGGAAGCCCTGACGGGTGACCTCGACCGCCTCGACGCTTTCCGGCGGCAAAGCGGGGAAGTTGACGTTCATGACCACGTCGGCCGGCCAGCCCACCTCCAGCAGGCGCTGGACGATGCCCGGCGCGAAAGCCTCGGCCGTCTCCCAATGGGCCACGATCTCATCGTGGAAATAGTTCATCGACTGCGAGAGGGCGATCGACGGGATACCCAGGGCCATGCCCTCAATGGCGCCGGCCACCGTACCGGACAAGGTGACGTCCTCGGCGATGTTCTGGCCGCGATTGACGCCGGACAGCACGAGATCAGGCGCAGCGCCCTCGATCAGCTGCTGCACCGCCATCATCACGCAGTCGGTCGGCGTGCCTTCGACGGCGAAGCGGCGCGGATCCAGTTTTCGCACGCGGATCGGGTCGGCGAGGGTCAGGGCGCGGCTGGCGCCCGACTGTTCATACTCGGGCGCGCAGATCCAGACGTCGTCGGTCAGGGCGCGCGCGATCTTCTCCAACGCCTGCAGACCCGGCGCGTGGATGCCGTCGTCGTTGGTGAGGAGAATCCTCACGCCTGCCCCCCGATGTGCGTCACACCGCCCATATAGGGCTGCAGCACGGCCGGGATATGAATCCTACCGCCCTCGTCCTGATAGTTCTCCAGCACCGCCACCAGGGTGCGGCCGACGGCCAGGCCCGAGCCGTTCAGGGTGTGGACGAAGTGGCCGCCCTTCTCACCGGTCTTGCGGTAGCGGGCGTCCATGCGGCGGGCCTGGAAGTCGCCGCAGTTCGAGCACGAGCTGATCTCGCGGTACATGTTCTGCGACGGCAACCAGACCTCGAGATCATAGGTCTTGCGCGCGCCGAAGCCCATGTCGCCGGTGCACAGCAGCATGGTGCGGAACGGCAGCTCCAGCTTCTTGAGCACGGTCTCGGCGCACTCGACCATGCGCTGGTGCTCGGCTTCCGACTGGTCGGGCGTGGTGATCGAAACGAGCTCGACCTTGTAGAACTGGTGCTGGCGGATCATGCCGCGGGTGTCGCGACCGGCCGAACCGGCCTCGGCGCGGAACGACGGCGTCAGAGCCGTAAGCCGCATGGGCAGCTCTTCTTCGGCGATCAGTTGCTCGCGGACGATGTTGGTGAGCGAGACCTCGGCGGTGGGGATCAGCCAGCGATCGTCCGTCGTATGGAAGAGATCGTCCGCGAACTTCGGCAGTTGGCCCGTGCCATACAACGCCTCGTCCTTCACCAGCAGCGGCGGGCTCACCTCCGTATAGCCGTGCTCGACCGTCTGCAGGTCCAGCATGAACTGGCCGATGGCGCGCTCCAGGCGGGCGATCTCTTTTTTCAGGACAACGAAGCGCGCGCCGCTCATGCGGGCGGCGGCCTCGAAGTCCATGCCGCCCAGGGCCGCGCCCAGGTCGACGTGATCCTTCGGCGCGTTCAGCTTGCCGGCTGGCAGGGCCTTGGCGTCGCCCCAGGCGCGCTGTTCGACATTGCCGTGCTCATCTTCACCCGCCGGCACTTCAGGCGCGGGGATATTCGGCAGGCTGGCGAGCAGGTCCTTCAGCTTGCCGCCGACCAGGGCTTCTTCCTCGGCCGCCGTAGCCATGACGCCCTTCAGCGACTCGACCTCGGCCATCAGGCGCTGGGCTTCGGCCTCGTCCTTCTTGGCCTTGGCCATGCCGATCAGCTTGGAGCTCTCGTTCCGCTTGGCCTGGGCCTCCTGCAGGGAGGTCTGAGCGGCCCGAAGTTGCGCGTCCAGCTTGACGGCCTCAGCAGCCGCGCCCGAACGACCCTTGGCTGACCAATGGTGGTCATAGGCTTCAGGATTTTCGCGGATGGCCTTGATGTCGTGCATCGAACGCTAGCTCGGAAGAGGCGGTAAGAAACGCCCTCTCTAAGGCGCGTCGGCGGGGGCGCCAAGCTTTCCGGATCGCGCACCGCCGTCTGAACGCCTTCCTGATCAGGCCCAGGCCGAACCCTCCGGAACATTCATTGCGCCAGAAGGCGCATTTTGCGCCAACTGCGACCGCATAACGCAGGGACCTAAAGTGCAATCTCCCCCTTATGGCCGCCCCTCGGCATCAACATTCCAATCATTAGCGAAAATTAATCATGCTTTGTCACACGGGTTTAACGCCGAGCGCCGAGAAGCCCCGCTCAATTCAGTGCGCTTTCTCGCTTCTCATCGGCCCTCCCCGGCCCGCTCGACCATTCAAGGAATAATCGAACACCATGAAGACGTTCGCCGCTCTCGCCGCCCTCGCCATCGCCGCCGCCGTCGCCGCCCCGGCCAGCGCCAAGACCAACGAAGTCCGCGTCTCGATCGCCGGCAAGAATTCGGTCGAGATTCAGACCGCGATCAAGGCGGCCGCCGCCACCGTCTGCACCGCCAACGGCAAGCTGATTGCTCAGGACTGCGTCGACAGCGCGGTCGCCGGCGCCAACCGCCAGCTGGCCATGATCGTCCGCGCCCGCGAGACCGGTAAGGCCCTGTCGTCGGAAACCCTCTCGGTCGTCCGCATCTCGCTGAAGGGCAAGACCCGCGACCAGATCCACTCGGAAATCCGCGTCGCCGCCCAAACGGTCTGCAAGGCCCAGCCGCGCTTCAGCGTCGCCAGCTATCAAGCTTGCGTCGCCGACGCCGTTCGCGACGCCAAGGCCCAGCTGCAAGCGCGCATGGGCGCCGCAGCCTAAAACCACTCGAACCGACCGGAAATAAAGAGGGCTCTGCGACAGGATCGCGGAGCCCTTTCTGTTACGAGGCGACGAGATCCGTACCCGCCTGCTCGTCTTCTTCCTTCCGGCGGCGCTCAATCAGCCACACGCACCAGATCGAAATTTCGTAGAGCAGGCACAGCGGCAGCGCCAAGGTGATCTGGCTGATCGGATCGGGCGGCGTGACGATGGCCGCCACCACGAACACCGCGACGATCGCATAGCGACGTCCCGTGCGCAGCATCTGCGACGTGATCAGCCCCGCCAGACCGCCCAACGACAAGACGACGGGCAGTTGGAAGCTGAGACCAAACGCCAAGAGCAGCGTGGTGACCAGCGTCAGATACTCCGAGACGCGGGTTTGCAGAACCACCTTCACGCCGTCACCCACGATCTGCTGGCTCAGCGAGAACCACAGCACGAACGGCAGCATCACGTAGTAGACCAGCGAAGCCCCCATCAGGAACAGCACCGGCGAGGCGATCAGGAACGGCAGGAACGCGTTGCGCTCCTTTTTGTAGAGACCGGGCGCCACGAACCGGTAGAGCTGCCAGGCGATGATCGGGAAAGCCAGGATGACCGCCCCGAACGCCGACAGCTTGATATTGGTGAAGAACTGCTCCAGCGGCGCGGTGGCCTGCAAGGTGATATTGGCGAGGGCGCCGGTCGCAACCTTCTTCACCCCAACGAGGGCCAGAAGCAGGTCGAATGGGCCGTGCTGACCGCTCGTGTCCTGCATGGCCTTAAGACCTTCAGCCACGGTGAAGGGGCGCACCAGAAACAGGAAGATCGGCTTCACGAAGGCGAAGCAGACACCAAAGGCGACAGCGATGGCCGCGACGCAGATGATCAGACGGGTGCGGAGCTCGATCAGATGATCCAGCAGCGGAGCCCGCGAGGCCTCGATCTCCTCTTCGGGGTCGTGTCCGATGGCCTTGCTCACGAGACGATATCCGAAGCGGTGGAATCGCCGGCCTTGCTAGCGCGCTTACGCGGCGCGCGGACGGCCTTGGGCGCTTCCACGGTGATGTCCTTCTTGGCGCTGGCCCGCTTGCGAGGCGCCTTGACCGGCTCCACCACAGCAGGCTCGGCGGCGACCTTCTTGCGGGGCGCACGCTTGGGCTTGGCCTCGACGATCTCGGCCGACGGCTCGGCCGTGGGGAGGATCGAGTTATGGACCTCGCCGGCGGCATACGGGTTGGCCCGCATCGCGCCGCTGGACAGCGAGGCGTCGATATCGGCGAATACATCGTCGACCTTCACGTCCCGCGCGGCGTCGGCTGCATCCTGCACCGGGTTGGAGAACTGCCCCGACCGCATGGCCTGAACCTCGCGGCGCAGCTCGTCGAGTTCGGACTGGCGGGCCATCTCGTCGAAGCTGGCGCGGAACTCCGACGCCATGCCACGCATGCGTCCTACAAATTGGCCAAGCTTTCGCAGCAGAACGGGAAGATCCTTGGGACCCACCACAATCAGGGCGACGGCGGCGATGATGAGAAGTTCTGTGCCGCCGATATCAGGAAGCATGGACGCGCCTTAGAGCGGAGGAGCCAGAAGACTCCCCGCGAGGTTGGACCAACGCACGAAGCTAAGCTCCGCGCGCCGCGATTACGACTTGCGGAGCTCTTCCGCCTCGGCCTCGGTACGCGGCAAGGCGCCCTTGGCTTTGTTATCGGCGACTTCGCTGCTGGTGTCGTCCTTCAGGCCGTCCTTGAACGCCTTTATGCCCTTGGCGGCGTCACCCATGACGCTGGAGAGCTTGCCGCGACCGCCAAACAACAGGGCGACGATCCCGATGACGATCACCCAGTGAATCCAACTCATGCTACCCATAGCGTCGGTGCTCCTTGCGACAGCGGCGCTTTAGACCGTGAGCCGCGCCGTTACAATCTCTGTCTCAATATAGGCGTTCGCGAGGCTTAGAGCCAAGCGTAGCCGGATCTTATCGGCGGTGTCGCCCGGCGCGTCAGGCTTTTTCGGGCTCGCCTAGGAAATCCTGCGCGAATTCGGGCGCGTCAGCGTCATCGAGGTCGAGAGGATCCTCTTCTTCGCCGGGCCGCAGTCCGAGCGGATCGGGCACGGTGAAACCGGGAGGCAGGTTCATTTCTAACAGCCCCGCCGCCTTCATCTCGGCGATCCCGGGCAGATCGGCCAAGGTCGCCAAGCCATAGTGCTCCAGGAAAGCGTCGGTGGTCCCGAAGGTCACGGGCCGCCCAGGCGTGCGCCGCCGCCCCCGCATGCGGATCAGTCCCAGCTCCAGCAGTACATCGATAGTGCCCCGGCTGGCCTGCACGCCCCTCACGGCCTCGATCTCGGCGCGCGTGACGGGCTGGTGATAGGCCACGATGGCCAGGGTCTCCTGCGCGGCCTTGGACAGGCGTCGCGGCTCCTCGCGTTCCTCGGTCATCAGGAACGACAGGTCGGCCGCTGTCTGGAACCGCCAGCGCCCCGCCACGCAGGCCAGCTCAATCCCGCGCCCCTCGTAGCGCGCGCGAAGCGCTGCGATCCCTGCGGCGATGTCCGCCCCTTCAGGAAGGCGCTTGGCAAGATCCACATCGCTTAGCGGCTCGGCCGCCGCGAACAGCAGCGCCTCGATGCTGCGCTCGACAAAAAGCGGATCCAACGCGGTGGTCATTCGACGATTTCCAAGGGCTCTGCCCGTGTCCGCAAGTAGATGTCCTGGAAGTGCTCCAGCTGGCGCGCCTCCAGAACCCCCTCCTTCACCAGCTCCAGCGAAGCCGAGAGCGTCGAGGCCAGATACGACGCCGGAGAGGGGCCATCATCCTCCTCCAGCACCCGATCGATGGGCGCCACCGAGGTCAGGACGGTCCAGTCCTCCATCTTGGGCAGCAGGCTCCGGAGGCGATCACGAGCGTCTTCCAGAGGATAGGCCGTCGGCGGCCTTGGCGCATAATGGCGGCTGTGCTCACGCTTGCGCTGGGCGATGTAGGCGCTCATCAGGCCATAGAGATCGCCCTCCAGCCGCGTCGAGGAAACGATCTTCACCGCGTCCGGGTCCCCGCGCATGAAGACATCGCGCTGGAGGATCGGACGCTCCTTCAGGGCCTCCACGGCCTTGCGCATCACGTCCAGCTTGGCCAGCCGGAAGGCCAGCTGCGCCGCCATTTCCTCGGCCGGCGGCTCCTCGGCCTTGGCGCGCTCGGGCTTGGGCAGCAGCAGGCGCGATTTCAGGTAGGCCAGCCAGGCGGCCATGACCAGATAGTCGGCCGCCAGGGCGAAGCGCACGCGACGCGCCTGTTGGACGAAGGCCAGATACTGCTCGGCCAGACGGGTGATCGACAGCTGCAGCAGGTCGACCTTCTGGCTGCGCGCCAGGGCTAGCAGCACGTGAAGCGGGCCTTCATAGCCATCGATGTCGATGACGAGCGCTGCGCCATCCTCGGCAGCCTCGTTGGCGGCCTCGAAGTCGAATGTGGGCTGAAAGCCCGTGCTCAAGCGTACTTTCCGTCAAAGGCCGCGTCGAAACGCGCCCGGGCCTCGGCCACGTCGAAAGGTTCGGGAACCTTGACCAAGCGGCCCATGACCGCCTGCGCGCGGCGACGGGCCTCCTTGCCCATGCGCCCCACGCCAGACATCACGGCCTTCATCTCGGCCATGTCGCCGTTGCAGTGCAGGACGACGTCGCAGCCGGCCGAAAGGCTGTCCTTGGCGCGCTGCTTGAAGTCGCCTGACAGCGCCTTCATCGACAGGTCATCGCTCATCAGCAGTCCGTCGAAGCCGATGGACTCACGAATGATCTTCTTGATCGCCTTTTTCGAGGTCGTGGCCGGGTTCTTGCGGTCGATGGCGGTGTAGACGACGTGCGCGGTCATCGCCATCGGCATGTCCGACAACACCCGGAAAGGCGCGAAGTCGCGCGCGTCCAGCTCGGCCAGCTTGGCGTTGACCACAGGCAACTCCAGGTGGCTGTCGGCCATGGCGCGGCCGTGCCCCGGGATGTGCTTGATGATCGGCAGGACGCCGCCGGCCAAAAGCCCTTCGGCCGCCGCGCGGCCTAGGGTGGCCACCTGCTCGGGCGTGTCGCCATAGGCGCGGTCGCCGATGATCTCGTGGCCTTTGGGGTCGGGTACGTCCAGCACCGGCACGCAATCGACATTGATCCCCAGCGCATGCAGGTCATGGGCGATCAACCGTGCGCCCAGGCGCGTAATCTCGCGCGCGACCAACGGATCGTTCGCAACCAGCTCGCCGTAGGCCCGGCCCGGCGGATAGGTGCGCCAGTGCGGCGGCTGCAGACGCGCGACGCGGCCGCCCTCCTGATCAATCAGGATCGGCGCGTCGGGACGGCCGACCGTCTCGCGCAGGGCGGCGGTCAGCGCCCGCACCTGGTTAGGATCAGCGATATTGCGCTTGAACAGGATGAAGCCCCAGGGCTTCACGTCCTTGAAGAAATCAATCTCCTCACGCGTGAGCGTGGTCCCGGCGCAGCCGAGAATAGCGGCGGAAGGCGCGCCCATCAGAAGGCTCATTTCACGAAGCAGGACTTGCCCGAGGCGGCGATCGCCTCGCAGAAAGCCTTAGCCGCCTCGCGGGTCGCAAAGCCGGTGACCGAGGTGCGATAGAGCGTCGCCCCGTTCTTTTCGACCGTCTCGACCTTCTTGCCCTTCCCGGCCGCGAGGCCCGGAGCAAGACGCACCGCGTCGGTCCAGGCCTTGTCCGCCAAGGCCGGCGACGACAGGGCGCCGATCTGCACGGAGGCAGGACCGGTCGAAACCGTAGCAGGCTTTGGCGCGGTCGTCGGGGTCGTGGGAGCTGCAGCGACGGGCTTCGGGGCGGCGGTCTGAGCCACCTGCACAGGCTTTGGCGCCGGCTTCGCGGTCGCTGCAGCCGTGGCCAGTGACTCGATCGTCGGCGCAGGCGCGGCAGGCTTGGCGGCGGGAAGGCTGGCCGTCTCAACGGGCGCTGCGGCCGTCGGGGCGACGGGACGCGCCTGCGGCGTTTCCGGCGGCGCGGCGAAGGTCGCGGACGGTTGCGGATCCTCGTTGTGATAGATTTGAAGGCCCGAGGCCGGGTCCTTGGGCTGGCTGCCCTCGGCCGGCGGCGTCTTCATCTGCGCGACCTCGGTTCCAACCGTCTGCGGCGGATCGTTCGGACCGCGCACGCCGCCGCGATAGATCATGACCACCGCCACCACCAGCGTGACGAGGACGACCGCGCTGATGATCAGGGTCATGGGCAGCGGCCGCGCGCCGCGCACGGGCTGACGCGCATCGAACGACAACGGCGCGTCGGTAGGCGGCGTATAGGCCCCGCGGTGCGGATCAGACATCTCAGATAGGCTCCAAAACTCGGCGCGCCGACGAGCGGCGCACGGAACGACGCATCGAATCAGACGCGCGCGACCCTAGGTTACCCAAGGCCGGCCCGTCTCAGAAGCGTCCGCCCCGCTCCGGTGGCGGACGATCGGCCGTTCGCCTCAACGGTGCGGCGCCTGACCCTAGAGGGTCAGTTCCAGACGTCGAGATGGAACAGCTTGCGATGTTCTTCTATCGCGAAGCGATCGGTCATGCCCGCGATATAGTCACAGACCACACGGGCTCGGCCGGCTTCGTCGCGGTTCTGCGACTTGGCGAACCAGACGGTGGGCAACACCTCCGGCTCGCGCAAGAAGAGCGAGAACATTTCGCCCAGAATACGGCGAGCCTGGCTGCGGGTGCGGTTGACGCGCCAGTGGCGGTACATCCGCTCGTAGAGGAAGCCCCGAAGCCTCGCCAGATCCTCGGCCATGTCCGAGGAAAAGGCGACGAGGGCATGGTCCAGCGCGCGCACGTCGTCGGCTGACTGGACGCCGCTGGCGGCCGCACGGTGCAGCGTCTCGCCCATCACGTCGTCGACCATTGCCCCGATCATGCGGCGCACGGCCTCCAGATGGGTCAGCCGCGCGTCCAGGTCGGGCCGCTCGCTCTTCACCGCCGCCAAGATCGGTCCGATCAGCGGCACGTCCATCAGCTCGTCCAGCGTGAACAGGCCGGCCGTCACACCGTCGTCGACGTCATGGTTGTTGTAGGCGATGTCGTCGGCCAGGGCTGCGACCTGGGCCTCGGCCGAGGCCCAGGTGTTCAGGCCCAGCTCGTACTCATTGTCGTACTTGGAGATCGCCTTCCAGGACGGCTTACCCAGCTTGTTGGTGACCGGCCCATTGTGCTTGATCACGCCTTCCAGCGTTTCCCAGGTCAGGTTCAGGCCAACGAAGTCTGGGTAACGGTGCTCCAGCTCAGTCACGACCCGGAAGGTCTGAACATTGTGATCGAAGCCGCCGTACTCGCGCATCTGGATTTCGAGCTCATCCTCGCCGGCATGGCCGAACGGCGGATGGCCCAGATCGTGCGCCAGGGCGATGGTCTCGGCGAGGTCGGCGTCCAGGCCCAACGCCGTGGCTAGCGAACGCGCCACCTGCGCGACCTCCAACGTGTGGGTCAGGCGCGTACGGAAATTGTCACCTTCGTGAGCGACAAAAACCTGGGTCTTTTCCTTCAAGCGCCGGAACGCCGAGGTATGGATGATCCGGTCGCGGTCACGCGCAAACGGCGTACGCGTGCGGCTCTCGTCCTCCTTGAACCGACGCCCCTTCGACTTGGAGGGATCTTCGGCGTAGGGCGCGCGCGGAACGTAGTACGGAGTCTGAGACATAGACCGCCTTTATCGCATTGGACGATTTGGCCCCTTCCGAAGAGGCCACGACACCCTCATATAGGCCGAAGGTGAGTTTTCCACAGCCATGACCCAAATCGACTTAACGCTTTCCGAAAACGCCGCGCGCCGGATCAGGGCCATCGCCGAGACCGAGGGGCGCCCCCTCATGCTGCGTGTGGCCGTCGACGGCGGCGGTTGCTCGGGATTTCAGTATCGCTTCGATCTCGTCGAGACCGTCGAGGACGATGACCTGAAGGTCGAGCGCGATGGCGCCGCGGCCCTGGTTGATGTCGTGTCGCTGGCCCTCCTGAAGGGCTCTGAGATCGACTTCGTCGACGAACTGGCCGGCGCGGAGTTTCGGGTGCGCAATCCGAACGCGAAGTCCAGCTGCGGTTGCGGCGTCAGCTTCTCGATCTGATCCGTCAGGCCGGCACGAAGCCAAGAAGCGTGACCGTGGCCGCGCCCCAGGCCAGCGGTGTGACCATCGCGGCCCAGGCCAGTTGCGTCGCGCCCTTGCGCCAAAGGATCCAGCCGGCGAGAGGGCCGAGCAGACAGACAACCCAGAAAAGGGCCGCAAAGGCGAAGCTGAGCCAAGCGAAGGGGTTCAGCACGTTACCTGCACGATCGAACACCAGGGGCGTGAAGATCGCCAGGATGGCTCCAACGATCGCCAGGGCGACGCTGACACACGTCGCCAACGCCATCAGCGCTAGCTGAGTGCGGTCTTTAGAAACCTTCCCCGACTTGAGCGCGGCCTTCATGCGCCCTAGCCTCTCGCCGCATCTCGGAGCCGTCAATGCGTATCGCCACCTGGAACGTCAATTCGATCAACGCTCGCCTGGAAGGCGTGTTGGCGTGGTTCGAATCGGAAGCCCCCGATGTGGCGGTGCTGCAGGAGCTGAAGTGCGTCGACGAGAAGTTCCCGACCGAAGCCTTTGAACGTCTTGGTTATAATGTCGCGGTTCACGGCCAGAAGACCTACAACGGCGTCGCGCTGCTTTCGAAGCACCCGATCGAGGACGTCCGCAAAGGTCTGCCCTTCCTGTCCGAGGACGAAGTCGACGAGCAGGCGCGCTATATCGAGGCGGTCATCGCCGCGCCCACACCGTTCCGCGTAGTCGGCATCTACCTTCCGAACGGCAACCCGATCGGGACCGAGAAGTTTGCTTACAAGCTGTCTTGGATGCGCCGGCTGCACGCCCATGCCCAAGGACTACTGGCGTTCGAAGAACCCTTGGTGATCGCCGGCGACTACAACGTGATCCCAGAGGCCGAGGACGTCGCCAACCCGCAGGCCTGGTTGGGTGACGCCTTGTTCCAGCCGGAGAGCCGCGCCGCCTTCCGCGCGCTGAAGAACCTGGGCTTCGCCGACGCCTATATGCAGGCTGACGGCGCGCCGGGCGGCTACACCTTCTGGGACTATCAGGCCGGCGCCTGGCAGCGAAACCTTGGCATCCGTATTGATCACCTGCTGCTGTCACCCCAGGCGGCGGACCGCTTGACCGGCGTCGTCATCCACCGCGACGAGCGCGACAAGGAAAAGCCTTCGGACCACGTACCGGTCGTCGGTCACTTTCGAGATTAGAGCAGTGGACTTACCTAGGGTTTAGCGAGAAGGTTCTGGAGCCGCCCGGAGGTTTCAGATGCTCATGACGACCTTGTTGGGCTTCACCCTGGCGGCGAGCACGCCGCCCGCGCCACCCGCCGCCGCGACTTCGCCAACGGAGGCCGCACGATACGCCCTGACCCACGGGTGCCTCGCGGCGGCGCGCCAGGGCGTGAAGCTTGCCACACTGTCCAACCCGTCCATTGTGCTGGCCGAAAAGGATCGCGGACTTTACGTGATGAAGGGAGCGGGCCAGATCCTGATGTCCGATAGTCCGCCTCAGGTAGGCTGCTACATGCGTGTCGGACAGGGAAACGGCGAAGACCTGCGTCGGATGGCGTTGGGCTTGCTGGCGGCAGAGGCGCCAACGCGCGTGGTTCAGGATAGCGGTCCGGGTTCCAAGCCGATGCGCCAGGAACTGCATTGCGTAAAGGTGGCGGGCCGTTCCATGGCGGCGTTGATTTCCAGTTCAAGCGGTCAGGGCGGCGCGCCGCTGCAGTTTTCGCTGCTGAATGGCCAGGACATTTGCCGCGCGCCCTAGCCCGCCTGTCCCCTCGTCACGACTCTCGCTAGTTTCGCGCCACCATGAGCGAACTCGCGCGTCTTCTGCTGTTCGTGGCCATCGCCGGCTCGGCGGTGACGTTCCTCGGCAGCCTGGCCATCTGGTACGGCGACGAAGACCGGCGGATTCGCCGGGCCCTTCGCAACGTCCTAAGAAGTGAGCCGGAGGGCATCGTGTTCGCCCGCGGCCGCGGACGGGGAGCCGGCTTTTCCTTTTCGACCAACTTGCTCGCGGTCGCCTGGGATCGAGGCGCATGGTGCCTGCTCTACCGCCTGGAGGAACTTGTCGGCGCCGAGCTTCTGGTCGACGGCCAGGTGATGGGGCGCGTGTTTCGGGGCGAAGGCCGTCGAGCGATCGATCATGTCGCGCCGCAGGCCCAGACCGTCACCCTGCGCTTGATCTTCGACGATCCGCGTCACCCTGATTTCGCGCTTGAACTTTGGGCGCCCGGCGACGAACTCCGTCGTGAGAGCCGTTCTCCAGCTGAGTTGATGCAGGAAGCCAATCGCTGGCTGGCGCGCTGCGAAGCGATCGTGCGCCGCCCACTGCCGCCACGTCCCGCGCCGAAACCGACAGAACCGGCGGTCGCCTCGCCGCCGAGCCCGCCGCAGGACCTAGCGCCTGTCGATCCGGGAGACGACGACGATTTCCGCGCCCCGCCACAGCCCCTGCCCGACACACCACCGCCTCTGGCGAGGCGGCCTTTGCTGGACGATCCGCGCCGCCCCGGCGGCTCGCGCCCCGGGTCGCGCGTCGCGCCCGTGCCCGCGCCCGCGCCGGCCCCGGATCGCGAGCCGGACATGTTTGGCGATCCGCCTTGGGATGAGGACGAGCCCACGCAATCTTCGCGCCCTCAAGCGACGCCACCAACCTATCAACCGGTGTCCAAGGCGCGCCGCGAGACCTCGAACGACCAGGACGAGTTACCGTTCGATCTTGACGACTAGGCCGCGTTTATCGACCTGTTTCGATGCCAATCCAGAGACCCGTAGCCGCCAGCGCCAGCGCGAAGAGGCGTCGGCTGAGCGGGCTGGAACCGGTCGCGATCAACCGCCGCGCCAGACCGTCCGACGACAGGACGATGGCCCCATGCACGACGATGCTGACCGCGATGTGGACACCGCCTAGGATCAGCGCCTGAACGGTGGGCGATGCATGGCCGGTCTGAATGAACCCCGGCAACAAGGTCACGTAGAAGAGCGCGGCCTTCGGGTTGAGCAGGTTCGCCAGGAGCCCGCGTCGGAAATGCACCCAAGCACGCCCGTCCTCCCCTTGCCAGTCGGTCGGCTTCTCACCTCGCCAAGCGTCGAACGCCAGCCAGAAAATGTAAGCGACTCCCGCCCAACGCAGCACCTCGTAGAGCGGGCGGTTCAGGCGCAGGATTTCCGTCAACCCCGCCACCGAGGCCAGCATGTAGACAAGCAGGCCCGCAGTGATCCCGGTGATGGTCACCAGCCCCGCGCGACGTCCTTCGACCGCCGACAAACCGGCCAGGTAGCCCATATTGGGGCCGGGGGTCAGCTCGATCAGCACGATCGCCGCCAGGAAAGGCGCGATCGCGGAAGGATCGACGGGCCAGGCGTCGTGCGACAAACAGGCTCTCCTCAGGCGCGGCGGTCATTGAAGGCGACAGTCGCCTCTTCGTCTTCTCGGCTATGGCGAAAGGGCGACGAATGGGCTTAGCGTGAAGGTTCAAGTGGGGAAACAAGACAAGATGGATAGACGCCAGTTTCTGTTCGGCGCGGCGGCTGCGGCGCCGCTATTGGGCGCGCGCTCGGCCTTTGGCGCGGAACCGGGCCCTCGCGACGCGGAACTCCGCGCGCTGCTTGACACCTTCTGGAACGCCGACCTCGACGCCGCGCCGCAGATGGCTACCGAACGCGGGCTTGACGTCGGCCCACGCGCCGCCCAGCGCGGCAAGCTCAATGACGCCTCCCGGGCCGGACGCAACGCCTGGATCGCGGCGCGAAAGGAGCGCCTCGCAGCGCTCGCGCGCATATCGCCCGAGGACCTCTCGCCCGCAGCTCGGGTCGACCACGAGGTGACCACCTACACCTATCGGCGGACCCTTGATGGTGGCATGAAATATGACTTCGGCGAAGGCCAGGCCGGCTTTGGCTATGCGCCATACTCGCCCTATGTGCTCAGCCAGCTGACCGGGGCCTATCAGGCGATCCCGGACTTCCTTGATTCCCGCCATCCCGTCCGGACGACGGAGGACGCCGAGGCCTATCTCTCGCGCCTCGAAGCCTATGCGATGGCGCTGGACGCAAACACGCAGGCCCTGGCGCTGGACGCGGCCAAGGGCGTTTTGGCGCCGGACTTCGCGCTGGACGCCGGCCTCGCGCAGCTGCGCCGACAACGCGCCGTCGGGGCGACGGACGCCAGCGTAACCCGCTCGCTCGCCACTCGCGCCGCCAAGACCGGTCTGACGGGCGACTGGGCCGGACGCGCTGCGGCGATCGTCAGCGCCGCAGTGTATCCCGCCCTCGATCGCCAAATCGCCGCCTTGGAAGCCGCGCGCGCCAAGGCCACGAGCGATGCGGGCGCCTGGAAACTGCCCGACGGCGACGCCTTCTATGCCGACGCTCTGGCTTTCCAGACCACGACCCGTCGCACGCCCGATGAAGTCCACCGCCTGGGGCTCCAACAGGTGGCCGAGTTGGAAGCGCAGATCGATACGCGCCTTCGCCGCCTGGGCCTGACCACAGGAACCGTCGCGCAGCGGCTCACGGCGCTATCGGCGCGGCCTGACCAGCAGTACGCCAATACCGACGCCGGTCGCGCCCAATTGCTGGCGGACCTCAACGCCCAGACCGCCGCCATCCGGGCCCGCATGGGCACGGTGTTTAGGACCCTGCCCGCGGCTCCCGTCGAAATCGTCCGGGTGCCGCCGGAGATCGAGGACGGCGCGCCGAACGGCTATGCTCAGGCGCCGGCGCTCGACGGCTCGCGGCCGGGCCGGTTCTACATCAACCTCAAGGACACGGCCGAGTGGCCTAAGTTCAACCTGCCCACCCTCACCTATCACGAGGCCCTCCCCGGCCATGTCTGGCAGGGATCCATCTCATTGGGCTCTCAGCAGATCCCCATGCTGCGGCGCGCCGGGATGGGCTTTGCAGCCTATGGCGAGGGCTGGGCTTTGTACGCTGAGCAGTTGGCCGCCGAGATGGGCGTCTATGAAGGCGATCCGTTGGGCGAGATCGGCTACCTGCAGTCTCTGCAGTTCCGCGCCGTGCGCCTCGTGGTCGACACGGGGCTGCACTTCAAGCGCTGGACCCGAGCCCAGGCCACCGACTACATGGTCAGTCAGACGGGCATGCCCCGCGCGCGCGTCCAGCGGGAGATCGATCGCTACTGCGTCTGGCCGGGCCAGGCATGCAGCTACAAGATCGGCCACGTCGAATGGGTGCGGCTCCGTGAGGAGGCCAAAAAGCGCGTCGGCGCCCGCTTCGATCTGAAGACCTTCCACGACGTGCTGCTGCAAGGCCCGATGCCGCTGGTGGTGCTGGAGCAGACCCTGGCGACGATGTTCCCCGCCTGATGTCGTGTGCGCGGTCGGAGGGCGCTTAACCCTCGACCGCCTGCTCGACCGCCAGCGCCAGATCGAGCGCCCGCGCGGCTTCCTCGCCGGTCACGACCGGCCGAGGGGTCTCGCCGCGAACGGCCGCCAGGAAGCCCGCCACCGACAGGCCCAGGGGGTCCTTGCCAGCCGGGGTCTCGGTGAAGTTCTCGATCAGCGGATAGGGCGTAGTGTTGCGGAAGGTGCGCTGCAGGAAGTCGATTTCGACCTCGCCCGAGGGGTAGACGACCTTCATGGTCCGCTCCCGAGCCTCGGCGACGCGCGAACTGTCGAACACGGCCGTGAAGCCGTTGTCGAAGGTGGCTTCGGCCTTCACCCAGTCCAGCGAGGTCGAGCGCGTGATCGCCCCCTCGCCTTCGACCGCGATCGGCTCGCCGTCGCAGAGCGCCAGGGCAAGGTCGATATCGTGGATCATCAGGTCCAGCACGACCGAGACGTCGAGATTACGATCCGACGGCGTGCCGCGACGCACGGCTTCGAGGCGCAAGGGCTGTTCGGGGATGTCCAACAGGCCCATGGCCTGGAACACGACCCGCTCCTGGTGCCCGCAGGCCAGCGGCACACCCGCCTTGGCGGCTGCGGCGACCATCTTGTCGGCGTCCTCAGGCGACACGGCGATCGGCTTTTCCGAATAGACCGGCTTGCCGGCCTTGAGCGCGGCCAGGGCCGGCGCGGCATGATGAACGGCCGGCGCGGCGACGGTGACCACATCCACCGCACCCAGGAAAGCCGCCATGTCATCGTAGCCTTCCGCACCCAAGGGCTCGGCCAGGGCCTTGGCCCGCGCTAGGTCGATGTCGAACACGCCGACCAGAGTCACGCCGTCCAACTCGGCGTACTTCTTGGCGTGATAGCCGCCGAACACACCGGCGCCGACAACGCCCGCTTTGAGAGTCTGGGTCATGGACCGCTCTCTACCCCGCTTCGGGGCCGCTTAGAAGCACTGGCGACTTGCGTAAGGGCGCGCTAAACATCTGTTTAAATTTGCAACCCTTGGCCAAGTCCAAGGCAGGGAGGACCCCCATGACCACCTCGCGCGAGATCCGTCTGAAAGCCCGTCCCGTCGGGATGCCGAAGGCGTCGGACTTCGACCTGGCGACCGTCGACCTGCCCGCGCCGGGCGATGGTGAAATCCAGGTCAAGAACCTGTGGATGTCGGTCGACCCTTACATGCGCGGCCGCATGTACGACCGTCCCAGCTATGTCCCGCCCTTCCAACTGGGCGAAGCGCTGCAAGGCGGCGCGATCGGCGAGGTGATCGCCTCCAACGATCCCGACTTCAAGCCGGGCGATATGGTCAGTTCGATGTTTGGCTGGCGTGAAGCGTTCAACGCCCATCCCAAGTCGCTGGCCGCCGCCGGCATGGGCGCGATCACCAAGATCGAGACCCACGGCATCCCCCCGCAGGCCTTCCTGGGCGTGGTCGGCATGCCCGGCATGACCGCCTACGCCGGGCTGCTGCGGGTCGCGGCCCTGAAGGATGGCGACGTCGTTTTCGTGTCGGCCGCCGCTGGTGCGGTCGGTTCGATCGTCTGCCAGATCGCCAAGCTGAAGGGCCACACCGTGATCGGCTCGGCTGGCGGCCCTGAAAAGGTGGCGTTCCTCAAGTCGATCGGCGTCGATCACGTCATCGACTACAAGGCTACGCCCGACGTGGTGGCCGAGTTGGCCAAGGTCGCGCCCAAGGGCATCGACGTCTATTTCGAAAACGTCGGCGGGGTTCACCTGGAGGCGGCCCTGAACTCGGCCCGCCCCTTCGCCCGGTTCGCCCTTTGCGGCATGATCTCGCAGTACAATGAAACCGGTAAGCCGGAAGGCCCGTCGAACATCATCCTGGCGGTGGGGAAAAGCCTGCGCCTGGAAGGCTTCATCGTTTCCAACCACTTCGATCTCTATCCGCAGTTCGCCAAGGACATGGCCGAGTGGATCAAGGCCGGAAAGATCACCTGGAAAGAGACGGTCGAGGAAGGCGTCGAGCGCGCGCCCGAGGCGTTCCTCAAACTCTTCACCGGCGAGAACCTCGGGAAGATGCTGGTGAAGCTGGGCTAGCCGCCTTGGGGCGGCGGTTGCCGTAGGAAGACCTGATCAGTCGGGCGGCTGGACCACCAGCCGCCCGTTCTGCATTCAGGGACGCGCGCCAAGCTCGGCGATCTCCAGACCTTGAGGCGTCTTCTTGAACGCGAAACTCACACGCGATCCGGGCGTGATCGGCGCCTCGGCCAACACATCGGCGTAAACGCGGAAACCATCGCGGCCAGGTTTCAGGCCGGCCGCGCTCGCGCCCTCGTGATCGAGCGTGAGAATCTGGCCCTCCAGGCTGGTGATGACCCCCTTGGATTCAAAGCTCGGCAGACCTTCAGAGGACGCAACAGCCTCGGCCGCGCCGCCTTCAGACGTCGTCTCGGGGGCCTCTCTTCCGCAAGCCGCTAGGCCGAAAAGCGCGAGAACTGCGACAATCATGATATATTTCATTATCTTATATACTCCTTCCGGCGGACGGGGTGTTCGGCGTCCGCCGCGATGTCACGAAATCTTCTCGCAGCTGCGAAATCAGCGTGATTTCTGGTAGCGAATTTGTGATCGAAGTTTTACTGTAGTGCCACCGGCGGCTCTCCACGCCGGTTCTCGTCCGTCGCGAAGCGCTCAACGCGCCTGTCCGTTCCCTAGCGAACGCGCAGGCCAGCGAAAAGGGGTCTCGGCGGAAGGAGCGCGCGGAGAGAGCCCGGCTTGCCGGAAAAGTCCGAGATCTGACGATATGAGCGATCGCTCCGCCCTCTTCGATGTGCGCACCTCCACCAGCGTGAGCCTCGATCAGGTCGTTCGCCGTGACACGGTCGAAATCCCGGCCGAAGCCCCCCTGGCCATGCCGGTGCAACCGCTGAGCTTCTGGCAGGGCGGCGCGCGGCGCGCCACGGCCCTGATCCAGGACATGAACCTGCGTCGCTGGATGCTGGGCCTGATGACCATCGCCATGGGCGTCGCGGGTTGGAAGGCCTCGTTCGACACCATCGCGCTGGGCGGCGTGACCCGTCTGGAAGCCGTCGTCCTGACTCTGCTGGCCCCACTCTTCCTGGCGCTGTCGCTGTGGTTCTGTACGGCCCTAATCGGCTTTGTGGTGCTGATGGGCCGACCCAAGGATCCGCTGGGCATCGACGGCGAAACGCCGATGCCCAAACTGCATACGCGTACCGCCATCCTGATGCCGGTTTATAACGAGGACGCTGCGGCGGTGTTCGCGCGCCTGCGCGCCATGGACGCCTCGATCGCCGAGGCTGGCGCGGCTCGGAACTTCGACATCTTCGTCATCAGCGACACGCGCGACGCGCAGGTGGCGTTGGCCGAACAAGCCTGCTTCGCGCGCTTCCGCCGCGAGGCCAACTGCAACGTCTACTATCGCATCCGCAAGGAAAACACCGGCCGCAAGGCGGGCAACGTCGCCGACTGGGTTAGCCGCTGGGGCAGCGCCTACGAGCACATGCTGGTGCTGGACGCCGACAGCCTGATGACCGGCGAGGCCATGGTGCGCCTCGCCGATGCGATGGAGCGTCACCCGGGCGCGGGTCTGATCCAGACCATGCCGATGATCATCAACGGCCAGACGATCTTCGCCCGCACCTTGCAGTTCGCCACGCGCCTGTACGGCCGCGTCGCCTGGACGGGTCTGGCCTGGTGGTCGGGTTCGGAGAGCTCGTTCTGGGGCCACAACGCCATCGTGCGCACCCGCGCCTTCGCCGAGACGTGCGGCCTGCCGCACCTGCCCGGCCCCAAGCCCTTCGGCGGCGAGGTGATGAGCCACGACGCCCTCGAAAGCGCCCTGCTCCGCCGCGGCGGCTGGAGCGTGCATCTGGCCCCCTATCTTGACGGCTCCTACGAAGAGAGCCCGTCGAACCTGCTAGACTTCGCCACGCGTGACCGTCGCTGGTGCCGGGGCAACATCCAGCACGTGCCGCTGATCGCCCTGCCCGGCCTGCACTGGATGAGCCGCATGCACCTGGTGATCGGCGTGCTCAGCTACGCCCTGTCGCCGCTGTGGTTCTTCTGTCTGTCGGCCGGCCTGATCTCGCGCGCCCTGATGCCGGAGCTCAAGAAGGCCGCCTTCACCATGGCTGATCTAAAGGCCGCCGCGCACGCCCTGATCGACTGGCGCGAAATCCAGGCCACCGCCTGGGCGATGATCATCACCTTCGTCCTGCTGTTTGGCCCCAAGATCCTGGGCGCCATTCTTGTCCTGGCGCGCAAGGGTGAGGTGAAAGGTTTTGGCGGCAAGCGTCGCATGGCCGCCGGTCTGGCCGTCGAGATGCTGTTCTCGGCCCTGGTCGCGCCGATGCTGATGTTCACTCAGACCCGCGCCATCGTTGAAATCCTGGCCGGCAAGGTCGGCGGTTGGGCCGCCCAGCGCCGCGACGCCGACAAGGTAGACTTCAAGGAGGCCTGGGCCGCCATGGGCTGGATCAGCCTCTCGGGCCTGATCCTGGCGGCGTCGTTCTGGTTCACGCCGGACCTGCTGACCGCCACGGCTCCGATCCTGGCCGGTCTGGTTCTGGCCGTGCCGCTGACCATGCTCGGCGCCCACAAGGTGGCCGGCCTGAAGCTGAAGGCCAACGGCCTGTTCATGACCCCGGAAGAGCGCCGCCCGCCGGCCATTGTCCGGGCCGCCGTGGGCGCCGCCTGCGAACCCCCGATCCGCTGGTTCGCGCGCAATGGGCGCCCCATCGGTCCCACCACCAAGATTCGCGACGCGGCCTGATCTGACAACACGCAAACCGGGCTGGTCCTGAGCGGCCCAGAGCGGTAGAAGCGCGGCTTCGTTTCCGTCCAAGGAGCCGCGTGCCGTGTCGCGTCTGTTCAGCGCCTATGTCATCGTCGATTGGAGCGCGGCGGCTAAGCCGACCACGGGCGCGGACTCCATCTGGATCGGCGTGCTCAAGCGCGATGTCCGCTTCCGCCTGAGCTTCGAGAGCTTCAATCCGGCGACGCGCGGCGAGGCAGAGACCAAGCTGGCCGCCATCCTCGACGACCTGAAGAAGCGCGGCGAGCGGGCCTTGGTGGGCTTCGACTTCCCGCTGGGCTTTCCGCGCGGCCTGGCCCAGGCCCTGGCCCTGCCTGGCGAGACGCCGTGGCGCGCGGTGTGGGACCAGCTGGCCAAGATGGTCAAGGACAAGGCCGACAACACCAACAACCGCTTTGGCGTCGGCTCTGAGATCAATCGCCGACTGACGGGCGGGCCTTTCCCCTTCTGGGGTTGCCCGCCCAAGGACGCGCTGACGACCCTGCAGCCAAAGCGGGTGCGGGAGCATGGGCCGGGCGACCTACCCGAGTTCCGCTATGCGGATCAGGCAGCCAAGGGCGCGCACTCGATCTGGAAGCTCTACTACAACGGCTCGGTCGGCGGTCAGGCGATCATGGGCATCCCCGCCGTGCGCCGCCTGAAGGACGCGCGCGGTGAGGCCGTTCGGGTCTGGCCGTTCGAGACAGGCTTCAAGGCCCTGACCGAGGCGGATCTCGAGGGTGTCGAGGTCGTCGTCGCCGAGGTCTATCCTTCGCTGCTGAAGCCGGCGCCGGCGCCGGGCGAGGTGAAGGACCTGGCCCAGGTCCGCAGCCTGGCCGAACACTTCGCCAAGCTCGACGAGGCCGGCAAGCTGGGCGCGGCGTTCGACGCGCCCAAGGGTCTGGCTGAAGAAGCGCTGGCAGCGGCCGCGAGCGAAGAAGGCTGGATCCTGGGAGCCTAAGCCTCGCCCCCTGCCTTTCGATCGCGCCAGTCCAGCATTCGGAACCGCATCAGCAGGAAGCCCGCAGCCAGGAAACTGGTGACAATAATCGAGATCAGCACCCCGTTCAGGCCCATGCCCTTGGGGATCGCAAGCCACCAGGCCAGCGGCCCCATGACCAGGGCGTAGCTGATCAGGTGCGTGATCGTCGGGACCCAGACCTCGCCCCGAGCGCGCAGCGCCTGGGCCGCGACGACTTGCACCGCATCGGGCGCGAAGAACAGGCAGGCCAGAACCAGGGCCGGCAGGATCAGCGCCAGCACCGCCGGGTCGGTGGTGTAGGCCAGGGCCACCCAGTGCTTGGTCGGATAGAGCAGCAGGCCAAACAGCACGCCGATCACCGCGATCACCGCAAAGGCGATCCAGCCTGCGCGGGTCATGCCCGCCGGGTCGCGCGCGCCATAGGCTCGCCCCACCATCACCGCAGTGGCCGAAGCCACGCCGAGCGGCACCATGAAGATGATCGCCGAGACGTTCAGCACCACCGTGTAAGCCGCTACGGCCAGGGCGCTGATCCAGCCGCAGATCAGGTTCATACCTGCAAAGGCCGACACCTCGAAGAAGTTGGACGCGCCAGCGCCATAGCCTATGCGCCGCTGCTCGATCTCGGCGGGGCGGTCACGCACGGGCTTGTCGAACACACCCAGGTCGCGCGCCTCCTTCATGCGGAGGACGAAGATCGCCAGCGCCAGGGCCAGCGCGGATCGCGCGATGAAAGTCGCCCAGGCGCCGCCTACCGCCCCCAGCGCCGGCAGGCCCAGCACGCCCGGCACCAAAAGCAGATTGGCCGCCAAGTTCACGACATTGGCCAGCCACATCATCGCCGCGCCAGGCCCGGGCCTGGAAAGGCCCTCCAGCCAGAACGTCAGAACCACCGAGATCGCATAGACCGGCAGGGACAGCGAAAAGACGATCAGTGGCAGGGTCGCGCCCTCGGCGAGGCCGTCCTTCAGCCCCATGGCCTGCAGGAACATCGGCCCCAGCAGCGCCAGCAAGGCCATAGACCCAAATCCGAGCCAGGCGGCGTAGACGAGGCCGCGCCGCAGCACCGCGCCGGTTTCATGCGGATTCCCCGCCCCCATCGCCCGCGCGGTCATGACCTGCACGCCAACCAGGAGGCCGACGGTCGCGGTGACGAACACCGAGGACGGCGCCCACGCCATGGCGTGGTAGCCCAGCTGCTGCGCCGAGAAGTGTCCGACCACGATGGCGTCGGTCAGGCCCATCACCATGATGCCCAAGCGCGACAGCACGACCGGCCCGGCCAGGCGGAGCAGTTCGATCAGATCGGTCATGATGGGGCCGCGCGGCCGCTCTGGGGAGAGCGCCGTTCCGGCCGCGTCGCGCGGCATGGTCGTCACCACTGTCAAATAAGGGGGCAAGGTGGCCCATGCCCGTTTTTCGGGCAACCCGCATTTAGCAGCGCTTGGAACATCGCGCGACCCCGACGGTTACCCGATCCCGTCCCGCAGGAGCGCGCCATGACCAAGACCCACACCCCGGAGTTCGAACACACAGGCGAACGCGTCGCCCAAGCCTATCGCGACATCCAGGCGCCGCTCGACGCCAGGGAGGCGCGCTCCTTCCAACCGAAGGAAAAGGACGAGCGGGATCAGCCCAAGGCCATGCAGGCCGGAGCACGGGCCTATCCCGCGCCACCTTATCCCGCGCAGCATCAGACAAAGCCCGGCCTGGAGAGCCGCCTGGATCCCGCACCGATGTACGAAGCGCCGTTCTACAAGGGCTCAGGAAAGCTTGAGGGGAAGGTCGCGCTGATCACCGGCGCCGACAGCGGGATCGGTCGCGCCGTAGCGGTGCTGTTCGCCCGCGAAGGCTGCGACATCGCCATCGCCTATCTGGACGAGGACCGCGATGCGGCGGACACGAAGACGGCAGTGGAGAACGAGGGCCGCCGCGCCATCCTGCTGCCAGGCGATGTAGCCGATCCCAGTTACGCCCGGGCCGCGGTGGAACGTACGGTCGAGACCCTCGGGCGACTGGATGTTCTCGTCAACAACGCGGCCTTTCAGGAGCATGTCACCGCGTTCGAGAACCTGACGCCAGAACACTTCGACCGCACGCTGCGCACCAACCTCTATGGCTATTTCCATATGGCTCAGGCGGCGGTGAAGCACCTGCCCAACGGCGGGTCGATCATCAACACCGGCTCGGTCACTGGATTGCTCGGCAACAAGGACCTGCTGGATTATTCGATGACCAAGGGCGGCATCCATGCCTTTACCCGCTCGCTGGCCACCCACCTGATCGACAAGGGCATCAGGGTCAACGCCGTCGCGCCGGGGCCCGTCTGGACGCCGCTCAATCCCGCCGACAAGGCTGCGCCGCAGGTCGCCCAATTCGGGGCCAAGACACCGATGCGACGCGCTGCGCAGCCTGAAGAGATCGCGCCGGCGTATGTGTTCCTGGCCTCCCCCCAAACCGCCAGCTACATCACCGGAGAAATCCTGCCGATCATCGGCGGCTACTCAGGCGGGTAGCCGCCGGGCAACGAGCGGCCGCTAGTGCGGCCACACCTCGCTCAAGATCTTGGCCCGACCGTCCTTGAAGCTGACCTCCATCGAGGGCTCCTTCGGCTTGCCCGCAGCAAACAGCTCGTAGATCACCATGCCATCGTTCTGCTTGCTCTCGATGACCCGCACGGGGCTGATCGTCTTGGCTGACGCCGCAGCGGCCTTGCGCACCGGCTCAGGCGCATCGGGCCAAGCAATATCCCGCTGGGTTTCGACAATCGTCCAGGCGCCGTCCTTCTCAAGCAGGTCGAACTCGATCTCCGAACCATCCGGCATCACGCCCTCAACATCAAAGTAGCGACGGTTCTCGCGCTCCTTGAGCTCCGCCGCCTTGATGGTCATGGCCGGCGCCGCACTCTTGACGACGACGACGACGGCCGATGGCAGATCCTTGACCGCCACGGGCGTGATCTTGGTGTCCGCGACGGGCGCCAGGACCATGGCCAGGACCGAGATGAGATGGGGGGTCACGGTGAACTCCTCAAAGGACGGATGGTGGACCATATCCGCCCTCAACGTCTGAAACGATGCAAAGGCGGTATCGCAGACGCGTGCTAGGACGGGCTATCCACTGGAGTCGCAAAGATGTCTCGCCGTCTCGCCCTGGTTTCGTTGCTTGTCGCCGACTATGACGAAGCGATCGCCTTCTATGTTGGAAAGCTTGGCTTTTCTTTGGTCGAGGACACCGACATGGGGCACGGCAAGCGCTGGGTGGTCGTCTCGCCGGGTAACGATGGGACCGACTTCCTGCTGGCCCGCGCCGCAGGCGAACAGGCCGAAGCAATCGGTCGCCAAGGCGGTGGGCGAGTCTGGCTATTTCTGCATACGGATGATTTCGTCGGCGACTACGCCCGCATGAGCGCGGCGGGCGTCCGGTTTCTCGAGGAACCGCGCCACGAGGCCTATGGAACGGTCGCGGTTTTCGAGGATCATTCCGGCAATCGCTGGGACCTGATGCAACCCAAGGCCTGAACTCGCCATGAACCGCCTCATTCTCCTCGTCGCGCTCGTCACCGCCCTCGCCTGTTCGGCGGCGCAAGCCGCGCCAAAGATCCGCGTGCTCTATCTTGACCAGTCGGTCGGCTGGCGGCACGCCCCCGTCACGCGCCCTAAAAACAGTAACGGTCCGACGCCGTCCGAAATCGCCTTGGCCGAGATCGGCGCGCGCAGCGGGGCCTTCAGCGTGGAATCGACCCAGGACGCGCGCCAGATCACGCCCGAGAAACTCAAGACCATCGACGTCCTGGTGTTCTACACGACTGGCGAGCTGCCGATCGCGCCAATGGCTTGGCAGGCGATCCAGCAATGGGTCGCGAGCGGCAAGGGCGGCTTTGTAGGCCTGCATAGCGCCACGGATACGCACTGGAACTATTCGGGACCGGGCCAGACCTATACCGCCTTCATCAACGGCCGGTTCGCGGGTCATCCCTGGACCGAGGGCACACCGATGACCATTCAGGCGCTGGGTGGCTCCAGCCCGGTGAACAAGGCCTGGCCACGCCGGTTCGCCTATGCCGAGGAGATCTATCAGTACTCGGACTATGACCCAACCAGGGTGCGGGCGCTGCAAGCGCTGGACTTTACCGAGACGCCGCTGAAACGCCCCTGGTTCGTACCCGTCACCTGGGCGCGCCAGCTCGGTAAGGGCCGTCTGTTCCATACCAATCTGGGCCACACGCCCAGTACCTGGAACGACCCGCGCTACCGCGCCCAACTGCTGGACGCGATACGCTGGGCAGCCCATCGCATCCCGGGCTCGGCTAAGCCCAACCCTGAAGAGCAAGCGCTGTGGGCGCTGCGGTCTTTGCTCGCCTATCAGGGCCTTCCGAAAACCGAGGTAGAGGCGCGGATCGCCAAGCTGGCCGGAGCCGACAAGGTGTGGCTGCTGCAGACCGCAGCTCGCACTGCGGCCCTGCGCCCGCTTTGGCCGGCGAAACCGGAAAACGATAAGCGCGCCTTCGACGCGGCCTATCAGGCGGTGCTCACCGACGTAATCGCCCGCTCGGGACCTTAGGCGGTCGCGTCGTCGGCCCCAAAGGCCTCGGCGGCATAGGTTCTGAGCTGCGCCGCGATATCGCCCGGCCAAGTCTCGATCCGAGCCTCGAAACCGGCGTCATCGCCGGCGAACAGGCAGCGCATCGCTTCCTCGAAGCCCACGAGGTCACCGGCCATGGCGGACGCGAAGCGGTAGGCCGCGTCCCTGGACGCTCGAATGCGATCGGGTCCCTCCGAGGCTCGGCGCGCGGCCTCGACCAGTTTTCGCAGCGCGACCGAAGCGCCGCCGGGCTGCGCGGCCAGCCATTCCCAATGCCTTGGAAGCAGGGTGACCTCGCGCGCCACCACACCGAGCTTGGGCCGGCCGCGTCCCCGCGGGGCTTCATCCTCGGGCGCGAACCGCGCCCGCACCGCCTCGGGGCCGCCCCGAAGGTCGAAATCCACCGATCGCCCCTGGGGGTCGAAGATCAGCACGCCAGACTCGCCAGCCAAGGCCTGCGCCGCCAAGGCCGCCTCGACCTGGGAGCCGGCCGCCACGCGCCGCCCCCCCTGGAACACCACAAAGACCCCGTCCATCAATTCAGCCCTCGCGCGCCGAACGCCTCGATCCAATGGGCGCGTCGGTCCTTCAGGCGCGAGACCCGGCCGAACGTGTCCAGGCCGTCCAAATCGACCGTTTCCACGGTCTCGTAGGCGAAGCGGTCGGCGCCGTGGATGTTCCAGGCTGCCTGCAGACTAGGCTCACGATGCGAACCCAGCCGTAGCGAGAACCAGATTCCGTTCTGTCGTGTCGAAAGATCGGGCGTTGCGCCGACCCAAACCTCATCGGTCGCGGCGCAGCGCACGGCATAGACCCCCGCCTCGACCTTGCGTTCCTTGTAAGCGCGTCGCAGCGCATCGCGTCCAGACATAGCGAACCTCCGGGCCCGCTTTTACCCGGATAAAACTCGACGTCAATATCGCCCGGATAAATTACGCCGGAATGGGCCGGTAGGCGACGTAACCGCGCTCGACCATACGTCGGGTGGCCTCGTAGACAGACGAGAGCTCCTCATAGGTGCTTCGCAGGTGCGCCAGCCGCGCGACCTGGGCCTCGGTAAGCGACGCGCCCGCCTCAGCCATCTGAGCCGCCTCACTCACCCATCTGGCCCGCGCCGTCGCAGCCGCCACCGCCAGTCGCTGGAACTGCACACCCTCCACCCGCGGGAAGGTCGCGCCCAGCACGGCCTTGTTGGACGCATAGGCGGTGTAGTCGATCTGCTCAAGATAGCCCCGGAGCCGGCGCTGGACTTGCGGGTCCGTGTCGGTCGGTTCGAAGTGGTCGCCGGTACGCCGCGTACTGGAAGTCATGGTCGCCATGACGGCCTCCGATCCGGCCGCTAGCCGGCCGCTCAGATCCTCAGCGTGCGCTCGACTGCTTAAGGAGGGGTTGAGAGCGCGGATGCGCTCTCGCGCGGCTAAAGCAACTTGCGGAAGCCCAGCCGCACCGTCCGGCCCAGCGGATCCAGATAGTCCCGCTGATAAGCTTGCGGCGTCACACCGTTCTGATCCCGCACCGTCTGCTTGGCGTCGAATAGGTTTTCGAAGTTCAGAGAGACCTGCGCACCCTTCAGGATCGGATACTTGTCCACCAGCGGCTTGCGAGCCGGAGCGTTGAAGCTGGCGAAGAAACTCATGCCAAGCGTGGCGAGATCCGAGAAGTACAAGGTCTGCCCCCCCGTGGCGCCGCCATTGACCCAGGTTGAAGCCTTCCAGACACCGTTGAAGCGCATGCCAAGGCCGTCCTTGAAATAGCCGCCTTGCACCTGAACTTCATGTCGGGCTTGGCCATTGCGCGAGCTGATCGCCGCGCCGTCCAGTTGGTCCAGTACGGGCAGGCCCTTGCGGGTCGTCAGTTCGTCGGTCAGGCGCCAAGTATGGTACACGGACAGCTGCAGCATGCCCTGCCCCGGCCGCATCATGCCGCCGGGACCGCCTCCGCCCATCATGCCGCCACCGCCGCCCGGGCCTCCGCCTGGGCCGCCGAAACGCATCATCGGCCCCATGCCGCCGCCCCCAGGGCCGCCGCCGAAGCGACCGCCGCCCGCCGCGGACGCCGCCCCGGGCGTCGGCTTGCCGACCGGCTTGAACAGGTTGAAGCCCCAGCGGATATCCTCTCGCTCGGCGCTGGCGAAGTTCACGGGCCGGGCGTCGATCGCCAGCAGGCGGCCCGTCGCATCGCGCGTAAACCGATCAGGGAAGGCCCGTTCCAGATCCGGCGTAATGGCCGGGAAGGACGAGATCACATTGGTCGTCTCGGCGCGGGTGTAGGTGGCGTTGAAGGTCAGCTCGACCTTTTCCAGCGGCTTGTAGTTCACCTGGAACTTGGAGACCCGGCGATTGTCATTGCGCAGGGTCGGATTGCCGCCGTCTGTCCGGGTGACCAAGACGGTCTGGCCCGTGGTGAAATCGAACACCGAGACATTCGGCGTTACGATGAGCGGGTCATTGATCTGGTTCGTGGAGGGCGCGCCCTCCTCATCCGTCACGCTGGCGATGAAGCTGAGCGGCTTGATCGGCGTCCAGTTGACGCCAGCCCCGAGGGTGGTCAGGCCGCCCAGGTCCGAGAGGTTCTCATACCCCGCGTTGAAGTTGGCCGACAGGTCCCCGACCTTGGCCAGAACATCGTTGCGCGTGCTCGTCAGCGGCAGGGTGAAGCTGCTTTGGAAGTTCTCCCGGCTACGTTTGACGTTCCGTTGAGCCGTAACGCCCGACCGCACGGTCTTGGAGTCCAGGGTTCGGGTGTCAGCGCCCAGCTTGAAGGTGGTCTGGAGTCCGCCAGCCGGCAACTGGAAGAGATTGCCGTTCAGCACGAACTCGGCGCTGGCCGAGGTGGAGACTGAATGGGCGGTGTCAGCGGCTACGCTTTTGTACAGGTTCGTCGGGATGGGGCCGAACGGATTGAGGCCAGGATCGCCGGCGGCGACCGCCGCCTGGAACGCCGAAGCGTCCAGCCCGCGTCCGGTCGTGGTGTCGGTCGCAACGCGATCGAAGTCCCCGGTCAGGTTCCAGCGCCAATCGTTTACCCGGCCGTTGGCGGCCATGCTCAGCTGCGTCCGCAGGACATCGGTCTCCCGCGCCAAAGCGCCGGGCCCGTCAATGTAGCGGTAGCCGGTGACAGGCTTCGAGAACGACGAGAACGGACTGCCGGCCGGCAGGGTGAAGGTCACGCCAGGCAGGCCGAGCAGCGCGTGGCTGCTGGTGTCTTCCAGATTGCCGGTGACGGTGAGCTGCGTGGTCTTGTTGAGGTCCCGGCTCATCGAGCCGCGCAAGGTCGCGCGATCGGACTTTGAGATCAGGGACCGGCTGGCGGTCAGGTCATCGGTGTTGTAGCGCCCAGCCAGGGGCGAAAAGGCCGAAAGACTGACCCGGCCGGTTTGAGCCGCGTCCGGGACGCCCGCGATCGTCACGAGACCGCCCGCCGCGGCGGAAAGGGCGGGATCGATCTCGCCACCGTTCAGACCACCGATATTGCCGACCAGATCAAAAGGCTGGCCGTTGGGCGCACGCACGATGTCTCGGTCGGTTTCCAGCAGATAGGGTTCGCGCTGCAGTTGAAGGTCCAGATTCCAGCGCTTGTCGCCGTCGATGCGAACCCGATTTCCGCCACCGCTCAGCGAGGTGCGCCCCCCGTCCGTGGCGACCGTCGCGGACGCCTGGGTCATGGTGGCGTTGTAGTTCTTCTTCAGGATGATGTTCACGACCCGCTGGTCGGCCTTGTAGCCGTAGCTCAGCGCGACCTCTTCCGGCAGCACCTGGAAGCGCTCGATCGCCTCCGGCGGGACACCTTGGATTTCCTGGAAGCCCGAGATCCGGCGGCCGTTGATCAGCATCACCGGCCCGCCGCCCCCATCGCGGCCCCGCGTGCTGGTCGTCTGCGGCGTCAGAAGGCTCAGGAGCTCGCCGATGCTGTTGGCGCCGAAGCTCTTGATCTCTTCCTCGTTCAGTTCGAGCTCGGGCTGGATGTTTCCCTCGACCTTGCCGCGCGGATCGGCCTGAATGACCAGACCCTCGACCTCGTTGGGGCCGTCGTCCTTCTGCTGCGCCTTCGTCTGCCCGACGCCAGCGGCGGCCACGGCGACGCTGGGCGACGGCGCCGAACCGTCGGCGGCCGGGTTGAGCGAAGCAGCGGCCAGCCCATACAGGAGCACGGTCGAAAGGGTCATTCAGGCCCACAAAAGTCTGAGTTGCGAGGGACGCCGACGCAAACGGCGCCAACGCAGAGTTGCCGCTCCTTACGGCTGGGCGGAGACCACCGCAACAGCCATCGGGAACAAGCTCAGCTATTGCAGCAGAAAGCACACAGTGGTGTGTCCCAATCCGCGCCAAATACGGCCTAGGCTTTGAAAAATAGACATATTTGACGCAATGAGATGTGCGACACGACACGATGTTTCGATCAAGAAACAATCGCGCTCGCCCTCAGCGTGCTCGCCAACCGATACGTTCCCGACCAGCCCAGCTAAACGACGATGAAAGCAGAAGGCACAATCATAGCGGGCATGGGTAGTGGGTCGGGTCGGGCACGCCTCGCGAGACGCCTGACAGACGGCCGCGCCTAGCGCGCTGGGGCTGCGACGCCGCCCGCGCGGATCCTCGCGATGAGGTCCGCGATGGCCTTGGTGTGCCCGCCCAAAAGGTCCTCCTCCGGGAAGACCGTCATCTGGACGTCGGGCGTCAAACCGCGACCTTCGAGCTCCTGCCCCTTCGCGGACCGATACAGTTCCGCCGGCAAGGCCAATGTCCAACCGTTCGGCAGCGGCTTGGGCAGTTGGTCGGAGAAGGCGCCGCGCGTGATTCCGCCCACCTGGGTGACGTTCGGCAGGGCCTTCATCATCAAGGTGAAGGTTTCGCCGGCGCTGACCGTGATGTCGCTGGTCACCACATAGACCGGCCCGGTGAACGCGACCGCGCCGGACGGCTCCACCCGGATCACCTGCGGCGAGGCCTTCCCCCCGACCGGAACCTTGGCGTAGACGATGCGGGGCTGGTCGGTGAAGCGCGCCGCGATGCGGCGGCTGATGGAGTCGTAGCCGCCTCGATTGTTGCTGACGTCGACCACCACCGCCCTGGCGCCGACGAACGCGGCCATCGCCTCGTCCAGCACCGCGTCCAGCGGGCGAGGATCGTCTGGAGCGGCGTTCCGTGCGAAAGCGCCCATCGTGACGATGTTGAGATAGCCGACATCGTCGACGCGTCCCCAGAACACGCGATTGTTGGCGGCCTGCCGCCCCTGCCCTTTCAGCACACCGGTCAGGATCCCTTCGCGGTAAGCCTGGAGCCAGGCCTTTTCCTCGCCGGCTGGATCGGTTGCGCGGACTCGCAACAGGGTCGACGCCTCGCCGGGTTCAAGGTCGCGGCGCGCGCCCTGCACCGTGCCATGGAGCTCGACATGCGGATCATCCAGTCCGCTTAGCAGATCCGTCAGCGCCAGCCAGAGCTGATCATCGGTGGCGCTCGGGCTGACCCGCGCCAGCGCCTTGGTCTTGCGCGCCGCCCAGTCCAGCTTGCGCTCGGCCGAGCGCGGATAGACTTCGGCGAAGGTGTCGGCGGCGAAAGCGACAATGCGGTCGGGGGTCCAGCCCGCCGCCGAGATACAGTCCGTCGGCAGATTAGGCAGTCGGTCGAACTGATATCGCGTGCCCGCCGCGTCACCAGTCAGACTGATGACGCCAGGGCCTTCGGCGCGCCAAAGGCTCAAGACTTCATCCGGATCAGGCTCGCGGCGGGGATCGGGATAGCAGGCGCCGCCGGCGGTATGGAAGAGCTGCGCGCCATCGGGTCCAAACAGGACGATCCAGCCATAGCCTCTGGATTTCCACGCGCCTCGAAGCTCGGCCGCCACCGGCGCGTTCTTCGGCTGCACCGGCCAGAAAGGACTTTCCGCCAAGGCCGGCGAAGCAAGCAGGACGGCCGCTGCGGCCGCAAGAAGACTCAAGCGTTTCATGGGCGCGACGGTGGAGGCGTCTCCGCCGCCACGCCAGTGAAAACGACGTCACTCGCTCTTCAGATAGATCTCCGAGCCCTGCTCGCGGAACTTCTCGCTCATCTGCGCCATGCCCAGCTCGGCGTCGTTCGGCGCCTTGGCGGCCGCGAAGTCGCGGACCTCCTGGCTGATCTTCATCGAGCAGAACTTGGGACCGCACATCGAGCAGAAGTGCGCGGTCTTATGCGCCTCCTTGGGCAGGGTCTCGTCGTGGAACTTGCGCGCCGTTTCGGGATCGAGGCCCAGGTTGAACTGGTCCTCCCAGCGGAACTCGAAGCGCGCGCGGCTGATGGCGTCGTCCCACATGGCCGCGCCGGGGTGGCCCTTGGCGAGGTCAGCAGCGTGGGCGGCCAGCTTGTAGGTGATGACGCCGGTCTTGACGTCGTCGCGGTCCGGCAGACCCAGGTGCTCCTTGGGCGTGACGTAGCAGAGCATCGCCGTGCCGAACCAGCCGATCATCGCAGCCCCGATGGCCGAGGTGATGTGGTCGTAGCCAGGCGCGATGTCCGTGGTCAACGGGCCGAGGGTGTAGAACGGCGCCTCATGGCAATGCTTCAGTTGCTCGTCCATGTTGGCCTTGATCTTGTGCATGGCCACGTGGCCCGGCCCTTCGATCATCACTTGGACGCCGTGGTTCCAGGCCACCTTGGTCAGCTCGCCCAGGGTGCGCAGTTCCGAGAACTGGGCCTCGTCATTGGCGTCGGCGGTCGAGCCGGGACGTAGGCCATCGCCCAGCGAGAACGACACGTCGTAGGCGCGCATGATCTCGCAGATCTCGTCGAAGCGCTCGTAGAGGAAGTTCTCCTTGTGGTGGGCCAGGCACCACTTGGCCATGATCGAGCCGCCGCGCGACACGATGCCGGTGACGCGCTTGGCGGTCATCGGGATGAACGGCAGGCGCACGCCGGCGTGGATCGTGAAGTAGTCGACGCCCTGCTCGCACTGCTCGATCAGAGTGTCGCGGAAGACCTCCCAGTTCAGATCCTCGGCCACGCCGTTGACCTTCTCCAGCGCCTGATAGATCGGCACCGTGCCGATCGGCACACTGCTGTTGCGGATGATCCAGTCGCGGATGTTGTGGATGTTGCGGCCCGTCGACAGGTCCATGACCGTGTCGGCGCCCCAGCGCGTGGCCCAGACCAGCTTGTCGACCTCGTCGGCGACGGTCGAGAGCACCGCCGAGTTGCCGATATTGGCGTTGATCTTGACCAGGAAGTTCCGGCCGATCGCCATCGGCTCCAACTCGCCGTGGTTGATATTGGCCGGGATGATGGCCCGGCCGCGCGCCACTTCCTGGCGCACGAACTCGGGCGTCACGAAGTCGGGGATGCTGGCGCCGAAGTCCTCACCGTCGCGCACGCACGGGCGGGTCTGCTCACGGCGCAGGTTCTCACGGATGGCGACATATTCCATCTCGGCCGTGATGATCCCGGCGCGGGCGTATTCCAGCTGGGTGACCAGCTTGCCCGGCTTGGCGCGGTAGATCTTGCGGCCAGTGTCCGGGAACTCCGGGGCTAGGTGCTTGCCTTGGGCGAAGCCGTTGTCCTCTGGCTTCACCTGCCGGGGATCTGTGATCTCTTCGACGTCGCCGCGCGCCACCACGAAAGCTTCGCGGGTGCGCGGCAGGCCCTTCTCGATGTCGATCTGGACGGTCGGGTCGCTATAGGGGCCGGAGGGGTCATAGATCGTGACTGGCGGCTCGTTGGCGGACGGGTGGACGGCCACCTCGCGGAACGGCACGCGCAGTTCGGGGAAAAGTTCGCCGGCCTGGTAAACCTTGCGCGAACCGGGGATCGGACCGGTCGAGATCGTCTCGGCCACGGCCTTGATGGTGCTCTGAATATTCATTTCGGGCGCTCCTCAAGCTTCCAAGGAGACCCGGACGTGCGTGCTTGAGCGGTCTAACGGACGAAACAAACGCTCCCGTCCGCGTTCCCTCCCTTCGCCGGCATGACCCGGATCAGGTTCTACGGGTCAGGGCGTCAGCCCAATCTCAGCCGCGCGAGCGGCCCCCCGGTGAACAGAGGGCGGAGACTAGGCCCGCTGACGTGGAGGTCAAGTGCGGCCCTGCGATCAGAGCCGCGATGCCGAGAAGGTGTCGCAAGCCGCCGGGTCGCCCTGCTCGAAACCCCGCCGGAACCAGCGCATGCGCTGAGCGCTGGAACCGTGCGTGAAGCTGTCGGGCACGACCTGGCCTTGAGAGCGCTTCTGGATCGTGTCGTCGCCCACCGCCGCAGCCGCGCCAAGGCCATCCTCGATGTCGGCGGGATTGATGACGATACCACCACCTGACGCGTCTCCGGCCCGCGCCGCCCAGACCCCGGCGTAGCAGTCGGCCTGCAGTTCAAGCCTGACCGACCCGCTCTCTTCGCCGCGAGCCCCCAGCCGCCGGGCCTGCTGATCAGCGCCCAGAAGGTGCTGGACGTGATGGCCGACCTCGTGGCTGATCACATAGGCGCGCGCGAACTCGCCCTTGGCGCCAAAGCGCGCCTCCAGCTCCTGCCAGAAGGACAGGTCCAGATAGACTTTCTGGTCTGCGGGACAGTAGAACGGCCCCATCGCCGATTGGCCCGTGCCGCAGCCCGTGCCCGTGCTTTGCTCATAAAGCACAATGGCGGCGGGCGGCCTGTAGTCCACGCCTTCCTGACGGAAGATCGGCGTCCAGACGTCTCGGTTCGAGGTTTCGATCACATCGACGAACTGGCCCTCCGCATCGGAGACCTGACCACGCACGCCTTCCTGTTGGACGGGCTGCTGCAGACGCTGGGTCGCCTCAAGCGTCGTCCGAGGGTCGACACCAAAGACGAAGTATCCGATCGCCGCCAGCACCACCGCGCCGATCCCACCGCCCGCGATCCCGACAGGTCCAAGCCCACGTCGGTCCTCGATATTGCCCGACCGACGACCGCCTTCCCACTCCATGAAACCCTACTCCTTCGGCTCGCTAGCGGGCCGGATCGCCCGCATCCGAGCATTGCTCTGCGCCAGGGCCTCTTGAGTGAGCCGTTCCAGGCGCTCCATAGAGGCGTCAAAATCCAGTTCCCGCCGCATCGCTTCAGCATCCACGGGCGGCGGGGTCCACTCCCTCAACACGACAGGTCCGGTCACCAAACCTGAGTTCAGGCCGCGCAGGATGACTTGGGTGCGCGCCCGCTCCTGAGCGTTGGACGCCGCGATCTGGTTCTGCACCGCCTCGCGACGGATGTCTTCAAGGGCGTGGGCGGCGGCGTTTCGCGCCTGAAGGTCCCGCAGATCCTGCGCTCCGGCGGAAAGAGGCCAGACCAGGAACCAAATCATCGCCAAACAGGCAGCGCCTGAACGCATCATATGACGCCCCTCGCGCAGCAGGACACGATCATCCGGGTCTCTCGATGGTTTCAGTCTCAGGGCCGTTTGACCGTGAAACGCGCGAGCTCTGTTTTCGGCGCCGCCCAATCCGGCTTCAAGGCGGCCGCCCGTGAATAGTCGCGATAGGCTGCGTTCAGATCGCCCAGCCCTTCGTTGGCGAGACCGCGATTGAACCAGGCTCGCTCCGGATCCTTGACGCCGAGCGCGAGGCCCTTGTCGATCTGCTCGACGCCTTCGCGGTAGCGCTTTTCTCCCACATAGGCGGCGCCGCGATTGACCCAGGCCTCGCCAAGATTGGGATCCAGCTTCGACGCCGTGTCGAAATCGGCCCTGGCGCCGGTGAAATCGCGTTGCCGCATCTGGAGGACGCCCCGGTTGACGAAGGTGCGCGCGCGGTCCCTGAAGTTCAGGGTCTCGGTCTCCAGCGCCGTCGTGCAGGTCACGACCGACGCCTTGTCCGATCGGCCGTCGATCGCAGCGTCAGAGCACTCCTTGGCCAGCCCGCCCCCGATCACGAGCGTCGACGCGCTGGCCAGGGTCGAAAGCGACGAAGCGCCCAGCAGCGTCGCCACCAGAACCGCCCTCATCAGAAGGCCACGCTGACTCATGACTTCCTCCCATTGTTAGCGGTCGACCCCGCACCTCTGCGACGCACGTCGATCAGCTCTTTTCGTGATGTCAGCCTAGCATGCTTTGCCCCCGTCAAGAACTGAGAGGGACACCGGAAGCGAGGCCGCCGGTCGCCCGCCAATTCAACTCAAGCCGCGAGCCCCCTGTGCGAGCGTGCGAAACTGGGCGATACAGGAGAGCTCACCCGCAGGTTGTCGCCATGCTAATTGTTGCCTTGCTTATCGCCCTATCGGGCCAGACCGCCCAGGATGCGCCAGTGGATGCGGTGACGGTGGAGGCTTCTCGCAAGGTTCTCCAGAAGACCCTGCCGGATCAGGAGATCATCGAGCAGTTGAACGCACTCCATAAGGCTGAGCCCGACCGCGTGGTCTGCGTGAAAAAGACCATGGGGGGCACGATCATCCCAAAGACGGTCTGCGGCACGCTTCGCCAGTGGTACGATCAGGAAAGGGCCAGGGACACGGCGAATGTCGTGGCCGAGATCATGGGCGATCCGAGCGGATCCCCCCCGACGACTGACCCTCCCTACGAACTGGTTCAGATGATCAAGAAGCAGCTCAAAGACCCCGAAGCGCGCGCCCGGGCGGCTGAGCGCGCCCGACGACGCATTGAAGCCAAGGCGGAAGCCCAGCAACCCTGAAGTCGTGCGGTGGCCACCGCGTCGGACGTGATAACAAGAGCGCGACTCGTTCAGGAACCGCGCCCATGCACCTCGCCCGCTTTCCTCGCGCCCGCTTCGCGCACTTGCCGACACCCCTGGAACCCCTCCCCCGCCTCGGCGCGGAACTGGGCGTCGACCTGTGGGTCAAACGCGACGACTGCACCGGCCTCGCCGGTGGCGGCAACAAGACCCGCAAGCTGGAGTTTCTACTCGGCGAAGCCCTGGCCCAGGGCGCCGACACCCTGGTCACCCAGGGGGCTGTGCAGTCCAACCACGTTCGCCAGACCATCGCCGTCGGGGCCCGCTTTGGCCTCAGGACCGAAGTGATCCTGGAGGAGCGCACCGGGTCGAAGGCCAGCGACTACATGGGCAACGGCAATGTACTGCTCGATAAGTTGATGGGCGCGTCGCTGCGCTATGTGCCGGGCGGGACCGACATGGTCGCAGAGCTTGAGATCACGGCCCAGAGCGTGCGCCAGCGCGGCGGCAAGCCGTACGTGATACCCGGCGGCGGCTCAAACACCGTCGGGGCGCTTGGCTATGTCGACTGCGCGCGCGAACTGGTGGTTCAGGCTGACCAGATGGGTCTCAAGATCGATCGCCTGGTCACCGCCACCGGTAGCGCAGGCACCCATGCGGGCCTGGTCGCCGGCTTCGCCGCATTGTCGGTCGACATCCCGATCCTGGGGTTTGGCGTGCGCGCGCCCAAGCCTAAGCAGGAAGAGAACGTCTACAACCTCGCCGTCGCGACGGCCGAGACGATCGGCGCGGCGGGCCGGGTCCGGCGCGAAGCGGTCGTCGCCGACTGCGACTATGTGGGCGAAGGCTACGGCCTCGTGGACCAAGGCGTCATCGATGCCCTGGCCCTGGCCGCCCGCACCGAAGGCCTGCTGCTCGATCCGGTCTATTCGGGCAAGGCGATGAAGGGGCTCATCGATCAGGCGCGCAAAGGCGCTTTCAAGGGCGAACGGGTCGTGTTCCTGCATACCGGCGGCGCCCAGGGGCTGTTCGGCTATCAGACGGTGCTAGAGCCCGCGCTAGGCTAGGAGCGTTTCGGATGAGCAAGGTTCTAGGCGTTCTGGGCGGCATGGGTCCGGCCGCCACCCTCGACTTTCTGGCCAAACTCCAAGCCGCGACGCCAGTAAGCCGAGAGCAGGACCATCTGCGGGTGCTAGTGGATATCAATCCCAAGGTCCCCGACAGGAATGTCGACGGCTCCGATCCTGGACCGGTGCTGGCCGCGATGGCCGCTGGCCTAAGCGCTTCGGGCGCGCAGGTGCTGGCGATCGCGTGCAACACCGCGCACGCTTACGCACAGGAGGTGCGCGCTTCGGGTCTGCCGCTGATCGACATGCTGGAAACGGCCGGGCTCGCCGCGCGAGCCCAGGGCGCCGGCGTCGCGGGCGTCTTGGGCACGAGCCTGGCGCTCGGACTCTATCGAGACCGGTTCTCTCAGCTTGGCCTGGAAGTCGTAACCTTGGACGATCACGAGCAGGTCGAGTTCATGGCTCTGCTTTACCGGATCAAGAGGGGCGATGTGGGACAGGCCTCTCGCGAGGCCATGGCCGCTCTCGCCCACCGCCTGATCAACAAGGGCGCCCAGGCGGTCATCGCCGGTTGCACCGAAGTGCCTCTGGTCCTGTCTCAGACCGAATTGTCGACGCCGTTTCTCGACGCCACGCAAACCCTGGCGGTCCGCTGCGTCGAGGTCTGTCTCGCCGATTGAGGCGCTAACCGCGCGACACCGTAAGCGCTTCATCGTAACTGGCCTCGAACAGGCCCACCAACGCGGCGGCGCCGCGCGAAGCTTGCGCCATGCGCAGCAAGGCGGCGCGCGCGTGCGCGCTATCGGCGATCTCGGCTTGTCGCTCAAGCCGCTCGGCTTCGGTCAGGTGGTCGTCGCGTGTCCCCATGGCCGATAGATTTACAAGACGTAAACACCTGCACACCATGCGACCGCTGGACGCAGAGTGATCACCGTTCTGTCACCAGAATGGCATCGCCGCTTCGCTGGCGGCATGAAAACGCCCCCGGGCCTTTGCGGACCCGGGGGCGTCGTCCTGTTCCCCAACAGGACGGCGTCGGCCACGCTGCTCCGAGCGCGGCGGCGTCGCCTCAAATGAACGCGCAGAACCTCGCCGAACGCAGATCATCAGGCAACGCGTCTCCCTGTCGCAGGAGATCCGCCTAAGCGCGACGAACGATCCAGATCGACAGATTCCGCTGTGCCCACAGGGATGAAAAGTGGATAGTCAAAATGATGACACCGGTAGCATACTAGCCTCAACGTCACGTCAAAGATGACGGAGCCATCGCTGGCCAGGGAGTTCGCTCACCCAACCCTCGATGTAAGCTCCGCGCCGATCGGAGTTCTTGATGCCCGTCAGCCCGCTCTCCCGCCGCCGCCTCCTGGCCACTTCTGCGGCGGCCTTCGCTGCGGCCGGCGTCCTGTCGCCCCGCCGTGCGCTCGCCGCGCCGACCCGCGAGGCCGCGCTGCAGACGATGCGCAAAGCTACGCGCTTCATGGTCGACAAGGTCGCCTACAAGGGTGGCTACGTCTGGAGCTATCTGCCCGACTTCTCGCGCCGCTGGGGCGAGATGGAGGCCTATCCCACCATGATCTGGGTGCAGCCGCCGGGCACGGCGACGATGGGGCACCTGTTCCTCGACGCCTATCACGCCACCGGCGACGAGGCTTACTACGACGCCGCCTGCAAGGCGGCCGAGGCCCTGATCGCCATCCAGCATCCCGCTGGCGGCTGGAACTACCTGGGCGACCTCGCCGGCGAGGCGTCGATCCGCAAATGGTACGACACCATCGGCAAGAACGGCTGGCGGCTCGAGGAATTCCAGCACTACTACGGCAACGCCACCTTCGACGACGCCGGCACGGCGGAGAGTTCCCAGTTCCTGCTGCGCCTCTCCGCCGAAAAGCAGGACAAGCGCTTCAGACCGGCCTTGGACAAGGCGCTGCAGTTCGTTCTGGACAGCCAGTATCCCAACGGCGGCTGGCCCCAGCGCTTCCCGCTCAAGACCGATTTCAAGAACCACGGCCACGCGGACTACACTGGCTACATCACCTTCAACGACGATGTGGCCGGCGAGAACATCAAGTTCCTGATCATGGTCTGGCAGACCCTGGGCGATCCCCGCGCCCTGCCTGCGATCAGGAAGGCGATGGACTGCTTCGTGATCTGCCAGCAGCCACAGCCGCAGCCGGCCTGGGGCCTGCAGCACCACGTCGACACGCTGAAACCCGCCGCCGCGCGCAGCTACGAGCCGGAGGCCTTCGCCTCTCACACCACCGGCGCCAACATCGCCGCCTGCATGGACTTCTACGAACTGACGGGCGACCCGAAGTATCTGGCGCGCCTGGGCGAGGCCTTGGACTGGCTGGACAGCATCAAGCTGCCGCAGGAAATCCAGAAGGGCCGCCCCTATCCCACCTTCATCGAGATCGGCACGGGAAAGCCGCTCTACATCCACCGCCGGGGCAGCAATGTCGTCAACGGCGAATACTATGCCGACCAGAACCCGCAAGGCACGGTCATCCACTATTCATCGTTCCGGTCAGTGAACGTCGCGGGGCTGCGCAAGCGACTGGCCAAGCTTCAGGCGACGCCCCCCGAGGTCGCCAGCAAGGACTCGCCGCTCAAGGGGGGGGCGCAAGGCGCTGCCGAAGTACTTCACGACCGGAGACATCTCGGTCTCCGACCTGAACGTGGACACGCTGAAGGCCGACGCCGGCCAGACCTCGCCGGACAAGGTCGCCGGCCTGATCGCGTCGCTGAACGCTGAAGGCTGGTGGCCGACCGAACTGAAGGCGACCAGCAATCCGTACATCGGCGACGGTTCGCCAACGCCGGCGCCGGGCGACTTCAGCCAGACGCGAGTCGGCGATGCGACGGACACCTCCCCCTACATCACCGAAACGCCCAAGATCGGCATCTCCACGGGGACTTACATCGAGAACATGGCCGCGCTGATCAAGTACGTGACCGCGAGCTGACAGGACCTGACTACTCGCAGAGACGCTTGAGATTCATCAGCACCTTGGGCGTGTCCTTGCGTAGCGCTTCGCGGATCAGCGCTTTGGGGACAGGCCAGTCCACCGCCAGGCGATTGTCGTAGAAGACGCGGGTTCGCCGGCCGTCGTCCAAGGCTTGCAGCTTCCATTCGCCCTGCTCGACCTTCAGATCGCCGCCGACCAGCTTGAACCTGATGCGGCTGTAGGGCTCGTAGTCGGACCGGAACACGATCCGCATACCGGGAAACACCAGGTTCCTGCGGGTCACATGCTCGCGAATATCCCAGCCCCGGGCCATGTCGCCCTCGACGATGCGGCAGACGGCAAGCGTGGTGATCATCACCTTGGCCGCCGCGCAATCGGTCATGATACGCCAGACCTTCTCAGGCGGCGCATTGATATCCACCACCCCCTTCACATGCCCCGAGATGCCGTCAGGATCCGGAAACACCTCGGCATAAGCCTCCCCCTTGGCGAGCGCCGCCTTGGCCTTGGCGGAAAGCTCAAAGGACCAGGCCTGGCCCGCGACCAGCAGTGAGAACGCCACGACAGCCAGGGCGACGGGGTTTCGAACACGCATGCACAGGTCTCCTCGTGACGAGGAGCGGTACGACTCCGAACGTCGACCGGACGCATCGCGCAGGTGGGTTCAGACCGTCTTCGCGGTCAGGAAGGCGCTGGTCGCCTCAATGGCTTCGACAAGACTGACCCGCTCCAGCGTGACCCCTTCGGGAAGGCTGGAGAACAGCCGGGTGGGCGCCGCCGCGTCCAGCATCACGAAGACCCCGCGATCGTCGGCGCGTCGGATCAGTCGCCCAAAGGCTTGGCTGATTCGCGCCCGCGCCACCGCGTCGTCATAGCCCTTGCCGCCAAAGCGTAGCCGGCGCGCCTTGTGCAGCACGTCCGGTCGCGGCCAGGGCACGCGGTCGAACACCAAGAGCCGCAGCGAGCGGCCGGGCACGTCCACGCCGTCGCGAATGGCGTCGGTGCCCAGCAGGCAGGCGTCTTCCTCGGCCCGGAAGATGTCGACCAGCGCCCCGACCTCCAGGGGATCTACATGCTGGGCGTAGAGCGCCAGGCCCTGATCGGCCAGCGGCGCGGCGATACGCTCATGCACGGCCTTCAGGCGGCGGATGGCGGTGAAGAGGCCAAGCCCCCCGCCCCCAGCCGCGAGGAACAGCTCGCGCATGGCCGCAGAGACCTGACGCGGATCTTCCTTGTTCACGTCCGTGACCACAAAGGCCTTGGCGTTGTTCTCGTAGTCGAAGGGCGAAACCAGCCGAAGGACCTTGGGCGCGGAGGGCAGCCGCGCGGCTCCCGTGCGCATCTCCGCCAGGGCGAACGGATCTTCCAGCGCGGGATCGACCAAGGTGGCGCTGGTCACCAGCACGCCGTGCGCCGGCGAAAGCACCGCCGCGCGCAAGGGTTCGGTCGGGTCCACCCAGTGGCGACGGCAGGCGGCGTCGACCACGCGGCCATAGAGGAAAGTGGCCTCGAACCAGTCGACGAAATCGGGATCGCTGTCGCTCGGCTCGACGTCGTCGTCCTCGATGGCTTTCAGAATCGAGCGCCAGGCCGGCAGCGTCATGCGCGCGCGCCGATCCAACCCGCGCAGCGCGCCTTCGATCCGCGCGCGTTCCGAGGCGCCTAGGTGCTCTGCGTCCTCGTCCAGCACGTCCTCCAGCGCACGCGCCAGGGCCAGCAGCGGGGCTTCGATCGCCGCCAGCGCCTTTGCCGCCTCTGGCGCACGCTCGCGGACGAGATCGATCGGCGGGCGAGCATCGCATTGCAGGCCAAGATCGGCCCCACCCCGGTCGCCGCTGCGGGCGCGCAGCTGCTCGATGACGGCGACCAGGAAGTTCTCGATCGGGCCGATCGGGTTGATCTGGCCGTCAGGCGGCGCGACCCGGCCCGACCAGCCTTCGCCGGGAAGGGCGGCCGCGGCCTGGATGGCCTGGCTCATCGCGCCCCGCGCGCCCTCCCGGTCGCCCAGGATGTCTAGCAAGCGCGCCTCCAGGCCGCGCCCGCGACGGCCTCGGCCTTCGGGCCCACGGATCCAGCGCCGCAGCTCCGCCGCCTCAGCGCCGGACAGGGCGGCGGAGAAGGCGCTGTCGGCGGCCTCGAAAAGATGGTGGCCCTCGTCGAAGACGATCCGCTTGAGGCTGGTCGTCTCGTTGTCACCCTTCAGCCCGCGCGCGGTCCGCGCGCCGTCGAAGGCCGCCTGCGTGAGGACCAGAGCGTGGTTGGCGATCACCAGATCCGCGCGCTTTGAGGCGCGCACCGCCTTCTCGATAAAACAGATCCGATAGTGCTGGCAGCCGGCGTGGATGCACTCGCCGCGTCGGTCGACGAGGTTGGCGGGGCTGGCCTGCATGGAGGGCGGCACAGCTGTCAGGGTGGGAAGCCAAGCGGGAAAGTCCCCGCCGGTCATGTCGCCGTCGCGAGTCGCGCGGGCCCAGCGGGCCGTCAGCGCCAGCCCGATCAGGTCGCCATTGCCCAGCTGCGCACCGTTGACCTGTTCCTGAAAGTTCAACAAGCAAAGATAGTTCTCCCGACCTTTTCGCACGACGGCCTTGCGGGCGCGCTCCTTAGGATCGGGATAGATCGACCGGCTCTCGCGCTCGATCTGCCGCTGCAACGCGCGCGTATAGGTGCTGATCCACACCGACGGCCCATTCGCCTCGGCCCACAGCGACGCCGGCGCCAGATAGCCCAGAGTCTTGCCGACGCCCGTGCCAGCCTCGGCCAGCATCATACGCGGCTCACCCTCGCGCTCGCGCGGCTGGAAGGCGAACGCGGCTTCCTTGGCGAAGGTCGCCTGGGCTTCACGGACCTCTTCCAGGCCCGACCGTTGCAGCAGTTCGGCCAGGCGCTCGCCGGCGCGCTCGGGGTCGATGGGGCGCGAGCCCGCCTCGCCGGGCGGCGCCTGATCTTCCCACTCGACGAGCCGGGCCCAGACATCGAGGCCCGATCCGCGAAACTGGTTGCCGACCGGTACGGAGCGCAGAGCGCCAATCACGGCCGCCCCCCAGGACCACCCGGCCTTGGCCAGGGTTTCGGCGATCGCCAGCGTCTCCTCGCGGGACGGGACTGGCGTCAGGGCCAGCTCGCGCAGCAAGGCGTCGGCCGCTTCGCGCAGGGTCTGCGCCTGCTCGGCCGCACCGTGCGGCTCGCGCAGACCCAGGGCCGTGGCCAGCCCCACCGCCGAAGGGGCGCAGAACGCGGCCGGGCGGACAAAGGCGTGCAATTCGAGCACATCGAACAAGCGCGGAGAACGCGGCGGCGGGGACAGGTTCAGGCGGCGAGCGGTCATCGCCGCGTGAGCCACCAACACCGGACCGTGCTCGAACAGGTCGCGCGCGTCTGGCGCACGCAACATGCGGGCCTCGCCGCCATCGGCGAAGCCGGCGCGCGGTCCAGGCAGGACGACCAGGGCGGGAGCCAGATCCAGAGTCGGCGGCGAAGCAGTCACCCAGGTTCGTTACCAGAACCCGGCTCGAAACAGAATGGGAACGCGCAGGCGCGTCTCAGTCCACGGGCTCTTCATCGTCCTCGGCAAGACCCTGGAGGCGGTCGATCGCCCTCTGAGACTTTTCGCGCAAGGCAGGATCGGCGCTGTCGGCCGCGCGGCGGTACATCTCCAGCGCCAGGTCCGGATCGGCCGGGATGCCTCGGCCGGTCTCGCACATCAGCCCCAGCGCAAACCAGGCGTCATGATCGCCACGCTCGGCGGCAAGCTGAAACCAGCGCATCGCCTCGATGTAGTTCTTGGCCGTCAGCTGCCCATTGTAGTGCGCAGCGCCCAGCCGATACATCGCGTCCGGCAGATCGTTCCACGCGGCGGCCCGATAGAAATCTATCGCCTTGGCCGGGTCTGGCGGAACGCCGGTTCCTTCGGCGTGCAGACGACCCAGCTCGTTCATCGCCTCGGGCGAGCCCATCTCGATGGCCCGCCGCAGCCAGAGCACGCCCCGCCTTGTATCCGCGCGCCCGCCGTACCCCGTCATCAAGGCCACGCCGGCGCCAAACGCGCCCGTGGCGGATCCCGCTTCCGCCGACCGGATATACCAAGCCCGCGCGAGGCGAGGGTTCTCGGGCAGGCCGTGATCGCCACGATGGATGACGGCGAGGTTGAACATCGCGTTCGGATCACCCCGCCGCGCGGCGCGCACATAGAGCGCCACGGCGTCGCGGGTGTTGGCCGCAAGCCCTTCAGCGCCGAGCAGATAGAGGTTACCCAGCTCGACCATCGCGTCGGTGTCGCCCAGCGCCACAGCCTTTCGCAGCCAGACGAGACCTTGGGCGACATCCGGCTCACGCCCCTCGCCCCGCAGATGACAGATGGCCAAGTCGACATAGAAGGACGTATCGCCCTGCAGGGAAGCACGCTCGACGGCGTCGCAGTCGACCCGGGGTCGCCAATCCTCGCCCCATGCCGCGCCGGCGGGCCCGAAGGCCACGAGCACCAGCGCGATCACCCATCCCGGACGCATACGATCCCCATCTTCGCCGGGGCCGTCAGGTCAACCTCGCCAGCATCGGCATAGACAACCGCGAGCAGCGGCCGACGCAACCGAACTCGCGCGACGCGCGCGCAAAAGACGGATGAAACAGAAAGGGAACATGCTATATCGCCACCAATGTCTGCGGCGAACGCCCTTCCCCCCCGGTTCCAGGCCTGGTTCGCCAAGCGCGGGTGGACCCCGCGCGAACATCAGCTCGCCATGCTGGTAAAGGCGCGGGCCGGTCGCGGAGCCTTGCTGATCGCGCCGACGGGGGGCGGCAAGACGCTCGCCGGCTTCCTGCCCAGCCTGATCGAGCTGGCCGAGCGTGCGCCCCGCAACACCCCCGCCGGCGTCCACACCCTCTACATCTCGCCCCTGAAGGCGCTGGCGGTCGATGTCGAGCGTAACCTTCTGACGCCGATCCGCGAGATGGGCCTGCCGATCGTAGCCGAGAGCCGCACCGGCGACACCGGCGAGAGCCGCAAGGCCCGCCAGAAAGTCCGTCCGCCCGACATCCTGCTGACGACGCCCGAGCAACTGGCCCTGTTCTGCGCCTGGGAAGGCGCGCGGGAGTACTTTTCCGACCTTTCCTGCGTCATCATCGACGAGGCTCACGCGATCTGGCCCAGCAAGCGCGGCGATCTTTTGGCGTTGGGCCTGGCGCGCCTGCAGCAGTTCGCACCGAGGATGCGGCGGGTCGGCTTGTCGGCGACGGTCGATGATCCGGACTTGGTGAGGAAGTGGCTAGGCGCAAACAAAAGCCCTCTCCCTGAAGGGGAGGATTGCTCCATCGACCTCGTCCTCGGCTCAGGCGGCGCGCAGCCGGTGGTCGAAGTGCTGGTGTCAGGCGGACGCGTCCCATGGGCTGGCCATACGGCCGAGCACGCCATGGCCGAGGTCTATGAGATCATCAAGGGATCCAAGACCGCCCTCGTCTTCGTCAACACCCGCTTCCAGGCCGAATTCGCCTTTCAACGCCTGTGGGAGCTGAACGACGAGGGTCTGCCGATCGCCTTGCATCACGGGAGTCTCTCGGCGGAGCAGCGGCGCAAGGTCGAGGCGGCGATGGCGCGCGGGGAGCTGCGGGCGGTGGTCTGCACCTCGACTCTCGACATGGGGATCGACTGGGGCGACGTGGATCTCGTCATTCAGCTGGCCGCGCCCAAGGGGGCCTCGCGGATGGTCCAGCGTATCGGCCGCGCCAACCACCGCCTGGACGAGCCGAGCCGCGCCCTGTTCGTGCCGGCCAGCCGCTTCGAGATGCTGGAATGCCGCGCCGCCGCCGACGCGATCCTGGAAAACCATCTCGACGGCGAACCGCCGCGCATCGGCGCCCTCGACGTGCTGGCCCAGCATGTGATGGGCTGCGCCTGCTCCGAACCGTTCAAGCTGACCGACCTCTATGACGAGGTCCGTTCTGCGGGACCTTACGCGGATCTGAGCTGGGAGGATTTCGAGGCCGTCGTCGACTTTGTCTCGACCGGCGGCTACGCCCTGCGCACCTACGACAAGTTTCGCCGGATCGTGCAGACCGCCGATGGCTTGTGGACCGCGCGCAACGCCCAGGCGCGGCAGCAACACCGGATGAACGTCGGAGCCATCATCTCCCCGGCCACGATCAACATCCGGATCGGCGGGGGCCGCAAACCGGTGGGCGGCCGCAAGATCGGTGAGGCCGAGGAAGGCTATTTCGAGCAACTGACGCCCGGCGACACTTTCGTCTTCGCCGGTCAGGTCTGGCGCTACAACAGCCTTGTCGGGGCAGACGCCTTTGTCTCGCCTGCGCCGAACGATGATCCCAAGATGCCCAGCTGGGGCGGCTCGAAGTTCCCGTTGTCGACCTATCTGGCCGGGCGCGTTCGTCAAATGATGCATGACGAGCGCGAATGGGGCGCCCTGCCCGGCGATGTGCAGGAGTGGCTGTCGTGGCAGAAGACCCGCTCAGCCATTCCATCGGAAGGCGAGATGCTGCTGGAGACCTTCCCGCGCGGGAAGCGATTCCACATGGTCTGCTATCCGTTCGACGGGCGTCTGGCGCACACGACCCTGGCCATGCTTCTGACCCGGCGTCTGGATCGCCTGGGCGTGGGCCCGCTGGGCTTTGTCTGCAACGACTACGCGCTGAACCTCTGGTCGCTGCGTCCGATGGACGAGCTCGACCTGGATGAGCTGTTCGCCCAGGACATGCTGGGCGATGACCTGGAGGCCTGGCTGGACGAGAGCTTCATGATGAAGCGATCGTTCAAGCACTGCGCCTTGATCGCCGGCCTGATCGAGCGTCGTCACCCCGGCGCCGAGAAGTCGGGCCGGCAAGTCACCTTCTCTACGGACCTGATCTACGACGTGCTGCGCAAACACCAACCTGACCACCTGATGCTGCGTTGCGCGCGGTTCGACGCCGCGACGGGTCTTCTCGACATCGCCCGCTTGGGCGACATGCTGACCCGGGTCAGAGGCCATATCCGACACGTGGCGCTCGATCGCGTGTCTCCCTTCGCTGTGCCGATGATGCTGGAGATCGGTCGCGAACGCGCGCCAGGCGACGCCGCCGGCGAAATGATCCTCGCCGAGGCCGAGGAAGACCTGATCGCCGAGGCGCGGCCATGACCCGCTTCGAACCCTCCGCATGCGGTGGCCTGCGCGTGGCCCTGGCCAATGTCGAGGTGATGCTGCGCTGGTCCGGCGCGATGTGGATCGAGGGCGAGCGCACGCTGATCGTGGCCGATCTGCACTTCGAAAAAGGCAGCAGCTACGCCGCGCGGTTTGGTCAGATGCTGCCGCCCTACGACACGCGCGAGACTCTCGACCGGCTCGATCGCGAGATCGCTCAGCTTGCGCCTGAGCGGCTGATCTTTCTCGGCGACAGCTTCCATGACGGCCAGGGCGAAACTCGGCTAGCGACGGAAGATTACCGACGCGTCGAAGGGCTAGCTGTGGGACGCGAGCTGATCTGGGCGGTCGGCAACCATGATCTGGAGGGCCCGCAATCGCTGCCAGGCGATGTTATCGATGAGGCCAATATCGCGGGTCTCGTTCTGCGGCATGAACCCCTGGCCGGCGCGCAGCCCGGCGAAGTGGCCGGCCACCTGCATCCTGCGGCCAAGGTTTCCAGCGGACGGGCCACGGTGCGCCGGCGCTGCTTCGTCACGGACGGCGCCCGCATCGTGCTGCCAGCCTTCGGCGCCTATACGGGGGGTCTGAATGTCCTGGACAAGGCGTTCTCGAACCTCTTCGAGGGGCCGGTCATGGCCGGCGCCCTGGGGCCGCGCCGGGTGCACGCGGTGGGCGCGAAATCCTTGAGACCCGACTGACGCCGGATCACATGTGCAGGGCCTGCTCCAGGGAAAAGGCTAGAGAGATGGCCGCCCCGGCGGTCAACAAGGTGCGCATGCGCGGACGCCAGCCTGGTCCCTCATGGTCGGTGACGTCCCAGACCCATTGCAGCAGGAACACCAGCAGGAATCCCGACAGCTGCCAGGCGGGCTCGAACTTCAGCTCGCCGAGCAGCAAGCCAAAGCCGGCGAGCGGAAACAGCAGCGAAATGCCCAACACCGACCAGCGGGGGCTGGGGTTCTCGATCTCCAGGCCCGTGCGGACCCCGCCGAAGTAGGAGACCATCGCCGCAGAGTAGGCCAGCAGCCCCAGCAGCGCGGATTTCTGAATCGCGGCGGGGCCGTAACAGAACAGACCCGACGCCAAGAAGAAGGGGATCAAGGTCGAAAGACCAAAGACCCACGCCGCCGGAGGAACCGGCGTCCGCCCGCCCGCGGACTCGTTCATGCCACAACTCCTTCGGCCGACGACCGTGGCCGCCTGCCCTGCCCCTATCGCGACTATTACCGACCGGACGCGATAGGTCCACGGACGATCTTCGGCGACCGGCTAGATGGTTTATGACCTGAAGTGGCCTAGAAAGGCGATTGAATGCAATGGACTTTTGTCCGTGCGCCGCTTTCGGCAGGCGCCTCGCGCCCGTTTAGCGTTGTCGGAAGCGTTAGCCCGCGAGGCTGTCAGCGCGCGTAGACCGACAGTCGATTGAGCGTCTCGCCATCCACCGCGCCGGTGGCGGGCAGACCCTGATCGCGCTGGTAGGCCGAGATCGCCATTCGCAGCGCCGGGGACGAAACACCGTCCCGAGGACCTTGATAGTAGCCCAGCTGCGACAGAACACGTTGAGCCAGACCCAGATTGGCGTTGGCGGCGGCCGGCGCGGCGGCCGATAGACCTGCGGTCTGAACTTGCGTCTGCGGACGGAAGGCCAAGGCCGAGCGATCGGCGGTCTGCTGAGCTTCCGCGGTCAGTTGCGAGCGCAGCGCGTTGGCGCGGCCACGGGCGGTCGAGTCGCCGGCCCGCCCCGCGATCACGTACCACTTGTAGGCCTCGGCGGGGTTCTGGCTGACGCCAAGGCCGCTCTCGTACAACTGCGCGAGATTGAACTGGCTGTCGACGAGGCCCATGTCGGCGGCCTTGCGGAACCAGGTCGCGGCGGTGGTCGAATTGCGGGGACCGCCCTCGCCCTTGAAGTAGTAGAGCGCCAGGTTGTGCATGGCGCGCGGGTCACCGCCGTTGGCCGCGCGCTCACTCCAGCGCCGGGCCTGGGCCATGTCGACCTTCACGCCGTTCTTTCCGCCCTCGTACATCTTTGAGAGATAGAACTGCGCGGCCGGATAGCCGCCGTTCGCGGCGCGCTTCAGCAGCTCGACACCGGTCCGGTCACCCGACTCGATCTTGCGGACCGCGTCTTCGAACAGAGCCTTCGACTCGTTCGTCGGCGGCGCAGCGGTCGCGTCGACCGGCGTGGGCGCAACCTGTCCCGTCGCCAGAGCAACAGCTGCGCGCGGCGCGCCCGGCGTGGTGTCAGCTTCGGGTCCGTTGACTTCGACATCCGCCTTGCGCCCGGCGATCGCCTGAGCGACGCGGCTCGGCGCGGTGTTCGAACCTTCCGTGTTCAGGAGCAGCAGCCCCCCTACGCCCGCGCCCAAGGCGCCGGCGGCGGCGAACACGATGAACGCCGTGCTCAGGGTCGCCCCCAGGCGCGCCTTGGACTTCTTGGTCGAGAACCCGCCAAAGCCGCTGAACAGCGAGCCGCTGGACTTGGGACTTTTTTCCTTCTTGGCGGCCTTGTCGGCCTTGCCCTTGCTTGGGCTCTTGCCTTCCGACGCGGCGGCCGCGCGCGCGGCGGCGCGCGCCTGCTCGATGATGTCGCGAGTCGACATCGGGCGGGTCGGTTGGGCCGGCGCGAAGTCGGAAACCTCTTGCTCGACCTCGTAGCGCTGACCTTCGGGCTCGAAGCCGTCGGCGATGGCGTAGTCGTCCTGAGCGAAACCTCGGTCCTCGGGCTCAACGGCCGGAAACGCCTCAACCTCAAAGCTCCGGGCGGGCGTCGGCGGCGGGTCGAAGACCTCTTCCTCGTCGTCGACCGTGCTGAACGATGCGGCCTGGCTGAAGTAGCTGTCGTCAAACGGCGACGGCGTCGGAGCGGCGGGTCGTGTCGGCGCGGCCGGGGCGATCGGCGCCGACGGCGGCGCGGCCGCTTCCAGCTTGCGCTGCGCGTCGGATAGACGGCTGTCGATCTTCTCGCGCGCCTCCTCGAGCATCCGGAGCGTGCGCTCCTCGCTTTGGCGAATCCGATCCACCAGCTCCTGGCTGGAGCGTTCGTGGCGTTGGTTCAGGCGTTCGGTGACGCGGGCCACCTGCTCGCCGACATCGTCGATGGCCAGGGCGTTGCGACGCTCGGCGCTGCCGATCCGCTCGGCCAGCTTTTCGGTGATCCGGGCGATCTCACCGCCCAGCTTTTCAAGGGCTTGGGCCTGTACGCTGTCGGCGCGGTTGAGCTTGTGTTCGACGCTGGCCGCGATGCGCGCGACCTCGCCGCCGACCTGCTCAATGGCGCTGGCGTTACGGCTTTCGGCAGCGTGAACGCGACGGTTGAAGGCGTCGGCCACGCCGACGATCTCGCGCCCCATCCGCTCAATGGCTTGAGCCGAGCGCTGTTCGGCGGCCTGAACATGGGCCGCCATCTCGCCCAGCTTGCGCTCCATCCGGTCAAAGCGACCGTCAGCGCTTTCGCGAAGCTTCGCCGCCATCTCAAGGCGCGCGGCTTCCATCTTTTGCGTGAGGGTGGCCGCGAGGCTGTCCAGTCGCTCCTGAACCCCCGACGCGGGGTTGGCGCTCTCCACCGCGCCCAGACGCTGATCCAGCGCCTGGAACGAGCTTCCCAGCTCGCGCAGAGCTTCGCTGGTGCGGCTCTCGGCGGCTTCCAGCCGTTCACCCAGGCGAGCGACGACGGCGTCGACCAGAGCGCTCGGATCGCTGGCGACCTGCTGGTTCAGCCGTGCCTCCAGCGTCGCGATGGCCTCGCGGGTCCTGGCCTCGCCCTCGTAAAGGTGGCCAGCGACCTTGCCCAAGGCCCCTTCCAGCGCGCGCAGCGCCTCGGCCGAGCGCGGGCCCGCCGCTTCGGCCTCGATCCGGCGTAGGCGTTCGGTCGTCCGGGCCTGTTCAGTCTTCAGTTCATCGACAGCGCCTTCAAACCTCGCGGCGACGGCGATCTGCTCACGCTCCGACTGACCCAGCCGGGCCAGAGCGTCACGGACGGAATGGTCGATGCCGGTGATGGCTGCGGCGTTGCGGCCCTCGGCGGCCTCGATGCGCTGGGTCAGACGGTCCAGCGCCAACGCGACGCGGCCAACCTCATCGGCGGGATGTTCGGCGATCTCGATACGCGGAGGCGCGTCCTCTTTGACGATCTCGAGATAGGCGCGGTTCGGGGCCTCGTCGGAGCCTGGACGCGCGTCGGCGCCCAGACCATCGCCCTCGATGATCATGCGGTTGAGCCACTCACCCAGAGTCATGCCGGAGCGACGCGCGAGGTCTTTCGCGACCTCCCGTGCCTTGGGGTCAATCCCCTTAACGCTCCATGGCGACGCCGCCGTCATGCGAATCGATCTCCCCGCATCTGGGGAAAACGCTAGTCACCGATTCCTAGGGTGTAAACGCGACGAAAACGCCAGATGTAGTGGCTGCGCGATTCACTGTGGAGGAATCAGGACAGAGTCCCATCACTCTGTAACGCGGTTCAAAAGCAAGAGGGTTAACGCAGGTTAACCATTTGCCAGGCGGATTGTCGCAGGCTTAGAAGCGCGGATGGACCTGACCGTCACCGCCGCCGCCGCGATCCTGTTCCTGATCCTCGCCGTGCTCTTCGGCTGGCTTGGCGCTCGGCCCATCAATGTTCTCAAGGGGCCGCGGCTGATTCCGTGGCGTCCGTTGATGATGATCTGCGTCGTCGGCCTGATGCTCATGATGGTGCATCTGGTGAACCTGCTGGGCGTGCAGACCGGCGGCCAGCCGCGCTATTAGGTCGCGGCCTTCTCAGGCGTCTTCTTGGGCCTTTTGGCCAATCCCGACACCCCTCCCGACGACAACAAGCCGACGTCCGCCAGCAGGAACGGGATGGCCCACTTCTGAGGCGCGGCGATGTAGCGCGGTTGCCAGACCGGGTCGTACTTGTCCTTGTAGCGGCGCACGCCCTGGAAATTGTAGATTTCCTCGCCGCGCTCGAAGAGCAGCCGCCCGACGCGTGACATGATCGGCGCCAGCGGCCGATCCTGCAGGCCCGCCAGCGGCGCGACGCCGAACTCGAAGGCGCTGTACCCCTCGTCCTTGCCCCACTGGAGCAACTCGACGAACAGGTAGTCCATGACGTTCTTGGGCGCTTCGTCGGAGTAGCGCATCAGATCCATGGAAAACGCGGTCTTGGCGGCCGTGGTCCACAGCGTAGCGAATGCAACGATCTTGCCTTCGCTGCGAACGACCGCGACAGGGAACTCGGCGACGTAACGCGGATCAAAGCCGCCCATGGAAAAGCTCTTTTCGCCGCCGGCGTGATGCGAGAGCCAGGAGTCCGAGATCGCCTTCAGCTCATCCATCAGGGCCGGCGCCGCGCCGACAGGCAGGACCTCGAACGCCGCGCCCCCCTCCCCGGCTTTGCGCCAGTTCCGGCGCAGCACTTCCCGGCGTCGCCCCACAAGACTGAACGCCTCCAACGGCACAGCCGCGCTTTCGCCGGTCTTCTGGATCGCCAGACCCAAGTCCACCGTATCGGGCAGGTCGTCGGGCCCGAGCCCGTAAAAGCCCGCGCGCGCGGCGTGGGCGTCGGCCAGTTCACGGAACCGCCAGAAGAGCTCCATGCGCTCCTCGCGCTTGCCGACCGGCGGGCCGAGCGCAATCCACGACCGACCGCGAACGCCGAACATCAAGAAGGTCTCGCCCGAGGCCGAGAACAAGAAACGCTTGTCGCCCAGAAGCGCGAGGTTGGCGCTGGGCTCTGCCCCTTCGGCCTTGGCCAGAATGGCGCGCACCCGGTCAAACTCCGGGTCGGTGTCATCAACGACAGAGGGCGTCGCCGCCGTCGCCATCAGGCGCCAGACGCCAACGGCCAGCAGGACAATCGCGGCGGCGACCGACGAGCGGATGGCCCGGGCGGCTTCGTCGTGATCCTGAAGGATCTTGATCCAGGACTTATCGGCGAATTCGGTGTGGTGGAACGACCACCAACCCAGAACAGAAGCGCCGACAATGGCGGCTGCGGCGGATAGCAGCCATCCGGGCGTGATCTCCATCTTCGTCAGCGCCGCCTTGCGAGGAAACGCGTCGTGAAATGGCAGGATGAGGAAGAAGCAGACCAGCAGCATCGCGGTCTCTTCCCAGTTCAAGCCCTTGAAGATCGCGAGAACGGCCGAAGCCCCCAGCACGATCAAGGCGGCCCACCAGGCCGCACCCAGGCGGGCGCGCAGGCCAAAGGCCAGCAACAGCAGTACGAGACCCAGAATGGAGGAGAAGAAGTGGCTGATTTCGATCAGCAGATCCGGCGCGAAGGCCAGCAGCAGCAGGAAACGGGTCGGCTCTGAAGGCGTCGCGCCGGAGGCTAACAGCATGACGCCTGCCGACGCGGTCAGGATCGCCGCCACGGTGGGGGCGATCGCGTGGGCCGCGGGCCTGAAAACTGTCGAGGACATCCAGATCCCGAAATCGCGAATCCCCGAGGGATCCAGGAGCAGCCGCTTCTATACAGCGTAATGCCCGGCGGGGTCGCGCGCCAAGATGCGAACGATTGTTTGAAACAGCTTGCCCGCGTCGCCGCTAGGCGTAGTGTGTCGGCCAACACCGGTCCGCTTAGGGAGAAGAGACCATGGCCGATTTCGGGGGAACCGATCTCGACGCCTTCCGCGCCGACACCCGCGCCTGGCTCGAAGCCAACTATCCGAAGTCGCTCAATGCGCCCATGGGCGAGGATGAGGCCCCCTGGGGCGGCCGCAAGATGGTGTGGAAGAACCCTGACGCCAAGCTCTGGCTGGACCGGATGGCCGAACGCGGCTGGACCGCGCCGATGTGGCCCAAGGAGTACGGCGGCGGCGGCCTTTCCAAGGCCCAGAACAAGGTGCTCGAGCAAGAACTCCGTCGCATCAAGGCGCGGCCCGCCCTGATGAGCTTCGGCGTCTGGATGCTTGGCCCGGTGCTGCTGGAATACGCCACGGAGGAGCAGAAGCAGCGCTTCCTGCCGCAGATCGTGCGCGGCGAGATTCGCTGGTGCCAAGGCTACAGCGAACCAGGCGCCGGCTCTGACCTCGCGTCCCTGCAGACCAAGTGCGAGGACAAGGGCGACCACTACCTGATCAATGGCCAGAAGGTCTGGACCAGCTATGCCGACCAGGCCGACTGGATCTTTTGCCTGGTGCGCACTGACACGAGCAAGAAGCACGAGGGCATCTCTTTCGTGCTGTTCGACATGACCACGCCGGGGGTTGAAGCCCGTCCGATCAAGCTGATCAGCGGCTCCTCGCCGTTCTGCGAGACCTTCTTCGACAATGTGAAGGTTCCCAAGGAACAGCTGGTCGGCAAGCTGAACGGCGGCTGGGACATCGCCAAGCGCCTGCTTCAGTACGAACGCCAGAACATCAGCGCCTCGGGCTTTGGCGGCGGCGGCGGCCTGTCGGTCGTGGAGGCCGCCAAGAAGGAGATCGGCGTCGACAGCGAAGGCCGGATCGCCGACGGTGATTTCCGTGCTCGCCTCGCCGCCCATTCGATGGACGCCCACGCGTTCATGCTGACCGTGCGCCGCGCCGAGGCGGAGTCCAAGCAGGGCTCGGGCCCCAGCGCCGCCGTCTCGATCATCAAGTACGCCGCCGCCAAGATGAACCAGGAGCGCACCGAGCTGCTCGTCGAGGCGCTGGGCCTTCAGGGCCTGGGCTGGGAGGGCGAAGGCTTCAGCGCCGAGGAGCTGGCCGCGCCACGCGCCATGCTGCGCGCCAAGGGCAACTCGATCGAGGGCGGCACCAGCGAGGTGAATCTGAACGTCGTCGCCAAGCGGGTCCTGGGTCTGCTGGACCACCAGTAGCCCCTTCGCACCGCAACCCGCGCCCGCCGTCGGAACGGCGCGCCAAGACCAAGACTTTTCGAGGAGCCTGAACATGGCCGTCCTGACTGAAGAACAGACGATGCTGCGCGACGCCGCCAAGGGCTGGGCCAGCGAAAGCGCGCCCGTCGGCGCCCTGCGCAAGCTGCGCGACAGCAAGAGCAAGCAGACCTTCGATCCCGCCGCCTGGGCCGAAATGGGCCAGATGGGCTGGGCCGGGGTGATCGTGCCGGAAGCCTATGACGGTTCGGCCTTCGGCTATCTGGGCCTGGGCCTGATCCTGGAAGAGACGGGCCGCACCCTGGCCGCTTCTCCCCTGCTCTCCACCGCCATGATCGCCGCTTCGGCGTTGCAGCTGGGCGGCTCGGACACCCAGAAGCAGGCCTGGCTGCCCAAGATCGCCACCGGCGAGGCCGTCGCCACCCTGGCGATCGACGAAGGCTCCCACCACACGCCGGCGCGCACCGCCCTTTCGGCGACCAAGAGCGGCGCAGGCTATGTGCTGAACGGCGCCAAGACCCTGGTGCTGGACGGCGAGGCCGCCGATCTGCTGATTGTCGCGGCCCGCACAAGCGGTCAGCCAGGCGACACCGCCGGCCTGACCCTATTCCTCGTCGCGGGCGACGTTGCCGGCGTGACCCGCTCGCACCTGTCGCTGATCGACTCACGCGGCGCGGCCAAGATCGACTTTGACAGTGTCGAAGTCAGCGCAGACGCCGTGCTCGGCGAGGTCGACAAGGGCTGGGCCGTGCTCGAGCCGACCCTGGATCGCGCCTATGCCGGCCTCGCCGCCGAGATGCTGGGCAGCGCCAGCGCCGCCTTCGATATCACCCTGGACTATCTGAAGACCCGCACCCAGTTCGGCCAGGTCATCGGCACGTTCCAGGCCCTGCAGCACCGCGCGGCCAAGTGGTTCACCGACCTGGAGACCACCCGCTCGTGCGTCGAGGCCGCTCTGGAGGCTCTGGACGCCGGCGCCGACAGCCGCGCCCTGGCGTCTCTGGCCAAGGCCAAGGCCAGCGAACTGGTGCATCTGGCGTCCAACGAGATGGTTCAGATGCACGGCGGCATTGGCATGACCGACGCCCACGACGCCGGCCTGTACATGAAGCGCGCGCGCGTCACCGAGGCCCTGTTCGGCGGCGCCAGCTTCCATCGCGACCGCTATGCCCGCTTGATGGGCTTCTAACCCCCCCGTTCAGGGGATAGGCCCCCGCGCCAGCCGCCGGATACCGTCGTTCGCGTAATGACGGACCGGCCGCCCGCGGTGGGCTTAGACGGTCGCCGGCTCCCGTCATCCGGAGCCGAACATGACCAAGACCCTGGCTACCTTCGCCGCGCTGGGCCTCGCCCTGAGCGCGACGGCCACCTACGCCCAGACCCCGCTTCAAATGAGCTATCCCACTGACGCGTCGATGACCTGCGAGCAGATCAGCGCGGAAATGGTGCGCATGGATCAGTTGATGGGCGCCTCCAACTCCGCGATCGCCAGCGCCGAAGGGGCCGCGCGCGGGGCCGAGACGGCGGCGAGCCTGGGCGTGAACGCCGCGCTCTACAGCGGGGCGCTGGGTCGCGTACCGGGCCTTGGCATGTTCGCCAACGCCGCGGCGGCGCAAGCCAAGGCCGCAGCGGCGGCCAAGGCCCAACGCGAGGCCCAGAACATCCAGATCGCTCAGCAACGGCGCGCGGTGATGGGCGGCCTCTATCAGGGCAAGTGCGCTGGCGCCCCGACCGCGACGGCGGTGTCGGCCACTCTTGCAACCGCGCCTGTCTCAACCAGCGCGCCAAACCTTCTGGCGGCGACGCAAGATATCGCGCTACGCGCCTCCGCCTCGCCGACGGCGGCCGTGGTCGGCTCAGTCAGGGCGGGCGCCTCGGTCTATCCGACCGGGCAGCGCAACGGCGTCTGGATGGAAGTCGACGACGAAAACGGCGCCCGTGGCTGGATGTCCTCCGCCTTCGCCAAAGCCAAATAGACCTCCGGCCGGATCGCGCGGCGGCGCGATCTTCACGCCGCGCGACGCAAGGGCTCCGCCTTCAGGGTAGCTGGCGGGCCTGCTGCGTGGGAGCAGGCCACACGCTCGTCTCGCCCTGGGAAAAGGCGTGGAACCTGAAGCGCCGGAACCGCCGCCCGCGCCATCGGTTCTTCCTTGCGATTCCCCGATCGCAAGGAAGACCTCCCATGCAAGACACCCTTCACGACAAGGCCGAAGCTGAACGCCGGCTCTGGAAGGAAATCGACGACGTCCGGTTCGGCATGCTCGGCGTCCCGGCCAGCGGCGACCACTTCCAACCCATGACCGCCTTCGCCGAACCCGACGACAATGCGTTGTGGTTCTTCACGAATGATGACAACGGCCTGATCCGCGCCGTGGGCGAGGGTCACGACGCGGCGATGTTCATCGTCCAGGCCAAGGATCAGGACTATCAGGCCTGCATCGGCGGCCGCCTGACCGAAGACAAGGACCGCGCCCGGATCGAGCGCTACTGGAACCCGATGGTCGCGGCCTGGTTTCCGCGCGGCAAGGACGATCCCAGCCTGACCCTGTTGCGCTTCGATATGATCGACGCCGAGACTTGGGCCTCCAAGGGGGGCGTTCGCTTCGCCTGGGAGATCGCGAAGGCCAATCTGACCGGCGATACCCCGGATGTGGGCCGCCAGGAACACATCAACCTAGCCTAGGCTTATCCATCCGCTGATCTCTCTCGAGCCGCCCTGAAGGGCGGCTCTTTCTTTATCGTGATTGAGAAAAGATATACATTCTGCGCTCGACACGAGCAGCTAAGTCGGGAACCCGACAAATCGGTCGGAAGTGGAGCGAGGAGCATGACAGTCCGCTTCTGTGGACTCTTCTCACTTTATACCTCACTCCATACGCTTGTGTCGGCTAAGCGACGGCATCTGTTCTCGACTTCATCTACGGCTTGCAACCCTTGCCGTAGAATGACGTTCGATTCCGCATGACTGGGCCGTTGCCGATCTTGATGAACCGCTTCCTTTCAGCCCTGCCTGCGGACGACAAGGCGCTCCTCGCGCCACAGCTGGCACAGGTTGAACTTGAGAAGGGTCGCCTGCTCTACGACCCAGGGGATCTGCTCGATCAGGTCTACTTTCCGGCAAGTTGCGTGGTCTCTCTGATGACCTTGATGGAGAACGGCTCGGCCATCGAGTCCGCCACCATCGGTCGGGAGGGTGCGCTGGGCCTGATGGCCGCCGTCGGACCGCGCCAATCCTTGAGCCGCGCGATCGTCCAAGCCCCGGGCGCCGCCTTCCGGATCTCCGCTCAGAACCTCCACGAGGTCTGGAGCCGCAGCCCTTCGCTGAGAGACATGGTGGACCGACACAACGAAGCGCTGTTTGGGCACGCGATCCAATCGGTGGCCTGCAATGCGCTCCACCCCGTCGAGGCGCGGTTCTGCCGCTGGCTCCTGTCGTACCAAGACCGGATTGACACCAATACCGTCAGCCTGACCCAAGAGTTCCTGGCCGACATGCTCGGCGTTCAGCGGACGACCGTGACGGCCGTCGCGCGAACGCTCCAGGACAAGGGCCTGATCCGCTATCGTCGCGGCGTGGTGGACATCCTGGACCGCGAGGGCCTCAAGGCCCTCGCCTGCGAGTGCTACGGCACGGTCAGGCGAGGCTACGAACGGCTGTTGCCAGCGTCGTTCGCCTAGCGGCGGCGGGCCGGCGCAGGCGCGTGCGCCAGACGCAGAAGGTTCGCCGCGCCCGGCGCGCCAAACGGCGTACCCGCGACGACCAGCAGCCTCTCCCCCGGCGCCACAAGGCCCAACTCCAGCGCCTTGCTCGAGGCGTCGGTCGTCACGACCTCAAGGCTGTCCGGCTGAGCGCTGACACGCGCTTCCACGCCCCACACCAGGCACATGCGGCGCACCGCATTGATCTCCGGCGACAAGGCCAGCACCGGCTGCAAGGGCCGCTCGCGCGCGAGGCGACGCGCCGTGGCCCCGGTAGTGGTGAAGGCCACCAGGCACTTGGTGGACCCGGCCTTGGCCGCGCCGGCGGCGGCGACCACCAGGACGTCGGCGTCGACGTCGCCGTGGCTCTGTTCGGCGAACATCAGCTCGGGCCAACGCGGATCGCGCTCAACGCGTTCGATGATGCGGTTCATCATCGAGACCGCCTCTTCCGGATAATCCCCTGCGGCGGACTCGGCTGACAGCATCACAGCGTCCGCGCCCTCATAGACCGCGTTGGCGACATCGGACGCCTCGGCCCGCGTGGGGGTGGGCGAACTGGTCATCGACTCCAGCATCTGGGTCGCGACGATCACCGGGATGCCCCGCTCACGCGCGGCGCGAAGGATTTCCTTCTGGGCGACCGGCACCTCCTCGGGCGCCATCTCAACGCCGAGGTCGCCGCGCGCGACCATCACCCCGTCGCAGAGATCGAGGATCGGTCCCAGCACTTTCAGCGCCTGCGGCTTTTCGATCTTGGCCAGCACGGCGGCGCGGCCCTCCACGATACGGCGCAGCTCCGCCATGTCTTCAGGCGCCTGAACGAACGACAACGCCACCCAGTCCACGCCCAGGCGCAGGGCGAAGGCCAGGTCCTCGCGGTCCTTGGCGGTCAGCGGCGACATCGGGATGACGACATCCGGCACCGCCACGCCCTTGCGCTCCGACAGCTTGCCGCCGTTCACGACCGTGGTGTCAGCGTAGCCTGGTCCCGCCTCGGTCACCGTCATCCGCAGTTTGCCATCGTCCAGCAGCAGCGTCGCGCCCGGCCGCATGGCCGTCAGGATCTCCGGGTGAGGCAGATGCACGCGCGTTGCGTCGCCCGGCGTCGGATCGCTGTCGAACCGGAACGCCTGGCCCGGCTTCAGCATCACCGGACCATCGGCGAACTTGCCGACACGCAGCTTGGGTCCCTGCAAGTCGGCAAGGACGCCCAGCGGACGATCGACGATCTTTTCCGCCTCCCGGATAGCCGCATAGACAGCCGCATGGGTCTCGTGCGCTCCGTGGCTGAAGTTCAGGCGAAAGACGTCCGCCCCGGCCTTGGCCAGCGTGACGATCATCTCGGGCGAACTCGACGCCGGACCCAGGGTGGCGACGATACGAGAGCGACGGGCGCGGATCATGCCGTCGCTCCTTCCAGGACTAGGTGGGACAGAAGGCGTCGCCCTCGTTCGAGGCGAGGCGGATTTCGGTGAATGACAGCGTCAAAGCGCCTGCTGTCCAGAGTCCGAACGGGGACGAAATGTGCGCCATGTCCGCGCCCTTGGCCTGGAAGCAGGAAAGTTTGATCTTCGCCGTACGCCATTCGCCCGTTTTCGCACCTGACAACGTTGACGTTACGTCTACCGCCGCCCGACAGGATTCGCCACAGGTTAGGCTGAGCGACACCGGCTTCTTCGGGGCGGCGTCCACGCGGTAGCGGATCAGCAGGGCCATATCACCCGTGGTCTGGCGGGAGAGATCGACAGAGGGTCCGTTGACGCCAACGACGCCGGGGCCCTCGCCGCTCCAGATCGCCTGGCGTGCGTTTTCTTGCGCGCCGGCGTCGATGGTCTTCAGCGACGCCGCGCCCGACGCGCTGATCATCCACGGCGCCGGCGAGCGTCCATCGACGAAGTAGCGGTCGACATTGGTCGCCGCCGAGGCCACCCCGGGGTCTTCCGTCAACGCCGCCACCTTGCCGGGCTTCGCGTAGCTGAGACCGTAGCCATAGGCGAACAGCGGATCATAGCCGGGATCGCCCACATTGATCGGCTCCTGGTCGGCGCGCTTGGGCCAGGAGAAGGACAGCTTGCCCTGGAAGTCATGGCGCGGCTTGCCGGCCCTGTCGCCGACCAGAACATCGGCCACGCCGCCGCCCTCCGAGCCAGGCAGCCACGCCGCCACGAACGCATCCGACGCATTCAGCTCAGGGTTGGTCCACAGCGGGCGACCGCTCAGGAACACCGACACCACGGGGATACCGGACGCCTTCAGCTTCTTCAGCAGCGCCAGGTCCCGCTTGTCACCGGCTTGGTACTCGATGCTGGTGATGTCGCCCTGGAACTCGGCGTAGGGGTTTTCGCCGAAGACGACGATCGCCACGTCGGGCTTCTTCTGGAAGTCGCCGGACACCGACAGCTCGGCGCTGCCGCCGCCGGCCTTCACCGCCTCGGCGACACCCGCATAGATCGACTGGCCGTGCCGAAAGTCGCTGTTCTTGTTGCCGGTGCCCTGCCAGGTGAGGGTCCAACCGCCCGAGGCCTTGCCGATGTCGTCGGCGCCGTCACCCGCCACCAGCACATGAGCCGAGCTCTTCAGCGGCAGGACGCCTTCGTTCTTCAGAAGCACCAACGACTTGCGGACCGCCTCACGCGCCACGGCCCGGTGTTCGGGCGCGCCCAGCAGGTCGAGCTTGCCTTCCAGCGGACGCCTGTCCTCAAAGAGGCCGGCCTTGACCTTGACGCGCAGAATGCGCCGGACGGCGTCGTCAAGCCGCGCCATGGAGATCTGCCCCGCCTTCACTTGCGCCAGGGTGTTCTCGTACAGGCCCTTCCAGCTGTCGGGGGCCATCATCATGTCCATGCCCGCGTTATAGGCCTGGGCGCAGCTGGTGTTGGTGCAACCCTCGACCTGGCCATGGGCGTTCCAGTCGCCGACCACGAAGCCCTCGAAGCCCATCCGGCCCTTCAGCACATCGGTCAGCAGGCTCTTATTGCCGGTATGCTTGACGCCGTTCCAGCTGGAGAACGAAACCATCACCGACAGGATGCCGGCCTCGATCGCGGGTGGATAACCGGCGTTGTGCAGACGGACCAGATCGGCCTCAGAGATCTTGGCGTCGCCCTGGTCTCGGCCGTTCTCGGTGCCGCCATCCGCCAGGAAGTGCTTGGCCGAGCCCGCCACGTGTCCAGCCGCCAGCGGCTTGCCGACCTTCAGCGCGCCCTGGAGGCCTAGCGTCATCGGCCCCGAATAGGCTTTCACGATCTCAGGATCCTCGCCATAGCCCTCGTAGGCGCGCCCCCAACGCTCGTCGCGGGGTACAGCCACCGTCGGACCAAAGGTCCAGTCCGCGCCGGTCGCGGCCATTTCCCGCGCGGTCACCTCGCCGATGCGGCGGATCAGGTCAGGGTCGCGCGCGGCGCCGAGACCAACATTGTGCGGGAAGATCGTGGCGCCCACGACGTTGTTGTGCCCGTGCACAGCGTCGACGCCGAAGATGATCGGGATTTCCTGCCGCTCTCCCCGCTTTTCCAAGGCCGCCGCCCGGAAGGCGCGGATCCACTCGATCCAGCGCTGAGCGCTCGCGCGGTCGTTTCCGTCCGGCGCAGAGTTGCCCCCGACGAGCACCGAGCCCAGACGGTACTGCTTAAGTTCCTCGGGCGTGATCGAGGCGCCGTCGGCCTGAATGGTCTGGCCGACCTTCTCCTCGACCGTCATCTGGCTCATCAGCCGGGTGATGAAGGCCTCGGTCTTGGCGTCCGTTATGGTCTTGGGGCTAGCCGCCTTGGGCCACACCGCGGGGTTGGCGGTGGCGCTCGCCGCCGTCTGGGCCAAGGTCCCGCCGGCCGATCCACAGGCGATCGTCAAGGACAGGGCGGAAGCGAAGGCGAAACGGCGCGAAAGCATGGGCAGTCCTTTGGAGGCGTCCGGTGAACGACGCGGCTTTTGCAAGAAAGGCGCTCGACGCGGCGCTTGCGGGGAACCGCGCCGAGCGAAGAAAGCGGTTCAGGTCCGCTTGGAGGGGAGTGATCGTGCGCACAGGGCGCGACAGCCGCTGGACTGGCCAGGCGAGGTCATGGCGTTTCCTCCTGACGCCGCCTTTTCGTGGGCGACTGTCTTGATCGAAGCGATCTCACGTAGATTGGACAGCGCTGTCAAGAACATTATGATTACGGTAACATGGCGCACGAACCTTCCGCTCAGCGCGAGGCGGGACCGGTGGACTCCCGCACCACCAGCTCGAAGTCGAGCAGCCGCGAGGGCGGCGGCGCCCCCTCCTCCCGCTCGACGCCCTGCATCAGCATGTCCGCGGCGGCGCCGGCCATGGCGTGAATCGGCTGCCGAACGGTGGTGAGCTGCGGCCAGGTGATCTTTGCGCCGGGGGTGTCATCAAAGCCGGCGACCGAAAGTTGGGCCGGAACGTCCAGGCGCAGGCGGTTGGCCACCGCCATCACCCCTAACGCCATATCGTCGTTCGAGGCGAAGATCGCCGTCGGCCTGTCCGGTCCGCCCAGGAGTTTCTCCGCAGCCTCGAAACCCGACCGGAACGAGAACCAGCCCTGCTCCACCCGACTGTCGCGAACCAGCAAACCGCTGTCGCGCATGGCGTCGAGGAAACCCTGATGACGCAGATGCGAGGCGCCGTGATCCGGGTGGCCGATGATGAAGCCAATATCCTTGTGGCCCAGCTCGATCAGGTGCTTGGTCATCTCGTAGGCCGCCAGGCGATCGTCCATGCTGACCCACGGCGCCCGGTCCAGTTCACCGCCGGGCGCGATGCGGACATAGGCCACACCTTCGCGCTCCAGGGCGGCCAGCACCACAGGATGATCGCTGAGCGGCGGCGTCAGGATCACCCCGTCCATGCGAAGCGTCGCCAACATCGGGGCTACTTGGTCTTCGACGTCCGCCGTGGAGTCTATCGGCTCGACGATCAGGTGGAAGCCCTCCTGGCGGCAGCGCGCGATCGCGCCAAGCTGCACGTCGGTGACGTAACCAGGGCTGGGGTTATCGAAGAAGACGCCGATCAGATAGGCCTTAGACCCGGCCAGGCTACGTGCGGAAATGTTGGGCCGATAGTTCAGCGCGGCCACGGCGGCCTGTACACGGTCCCGGGTGTCGGCCTTGACGTTGGGCTCGCGATTGAGGACTCGCGAAACGGTCTTGATCGAGACTCCGCTTTCGCGGGCCACGTCGTGGATCGTGACTTTGGCGCTCAATTCCGTCCCTCACCGCCCCGATTCGTTCGGTTCGGCGCGTACTTAGCCATGACAAGGCTGTCATGGCGAGCCCCAAGAAGACGACTACGAAACGGCGGCCCGCCCCTCCGGCGTCAAGGCCACCGCCGCACCGATTAGGGCGGTGTGCGGGTGCAGGATGACGTGGGTCGGGATCGCCTGAGTGAAGCCCGACAGTCGGCCCTTGCTTTCGAAGCGCTCGCGAAATGCGCTCTTCTCAAGGATGTCGATGATGCGCGGCGCGATGCCGCCGGCGATAAACACCCCGCCGCGCGCGCCCAGAGTCAGAGCGATGTCGCCCGCCGTTGAACCCAACACCGCGCAGAAGCGGTTCACCGTGGCCAGACTGTCGCCGCAGCCCTCGACCGCCCGCTCGGTGATCTGCTTGGCGCTCAGCGCCTCGACTTGCCGCCCCTCAGTGGCCGCCAGATCGATGTGAAGATCTTCCATGCCCGGCCCGGACAGGATGCGTTCGACCGAGACCCGGCCACCGTCCAGGCGCTTGCTCAACGCGCGGAGCACCTCGATCTCGACGTCGTCGACGGGCGCGAAGGCGACGTGGCCGCCTTCGGTCGCCAGCGGAATTTCCTGGCCGTGGCGGCGCACCAGGCCCGCGACGCCAAAACCGGTGCCTGGGCCGAGGATCGCCAAGTCCCCCTCGCCCGAGGTCGGCAGTTGACCGATCTGGCGCAGGTCCTTGGGGCTCAGGCGTGGCGCGGCAAGCGCCTGGGCGGTGAAGTCGTTGATCAGCTTGGCGTTCCGGAATCCTCCCGCGCGACGCAGGCCATCCTCGGAAATCCGCCAGTCGAGATTGGTCATGTGGACCTGACCATGGTCAATCGGACCGGCGACGGCGACCACCGCCTGATCAGGATGCCTGACCCCGACCTTGCGCAGGTAGTCCTCAATGGCGTCCTCGGCCGTGCCGTAGTCCTCGCCCTTGTAGGCGGTGGGCTCGATCAGGCGCGGGTCCGGACCGTCGAACTCGACCAAGGCGAAGCGGGCGTTCGTGCCGCCGATGTCGCCGACGAGGCCGAGCCCGCCGCTATGATTGCCGTCCATGACCTAGCGCTTCCTCAAGCAAAGACGGAGGCGCCGGCGTCGGCGGCGCCGACCCCCGCTCGCATCCATCCAAACAGTTCCCTACCAAAGCCCGGCTTGGACGCCGGGACGTTCGCTGGGGTACGGGCGAGCAAGATCGCCTCGTCCACCAGGATGTTCAGTTCGCCAGTCTCGGCGTTGACGCGGATCACATCGCCGTCCTCGACAAAGGCCAGGGGCCCGCCCTTGGCGGCTTCCGGCGTCACGTGGATGGCGGCCGGCGTCTTGCCCGAGGCGCCCGACATGCGGCCGTCGGTGACCAGCGCGACCTTGTGGCCGCGATCCAGTAGCACCGAGATCGACGGCGACAGGTTGTGCAGTTCCGGCATGCCGTTGGCGGACGGCCCCTGGAAGCGGACGACGATCACGACGTCGCGATCCAGCTCGCCGCGCTTGAAGGCGGCGATGAAATCTTCCTGCTCCTGGAAAACGGCGCAGGGCGCTTCGATGACATGGTGCTCGGGCTTAACCGCCGAGATCTTCATGACGCCGCGCCCCAGATTGCCCGCCATCAGGCGCAGACCGCCCTCCTTGCTGAAGGGATCGGAGACCGGGCGCACGATGGCGGTGTCCAGGCTCTCATGGGCGCCGTCGCGCCACTTCAGAACGCCGTCTTCGAGCACCGGCTCCTGCGCGTAGAGCGACAGCCCCGCGCCGGCGATCGTCTGGACGTCCTCGTGCACGAGCCCGGCCTTCAGGAGCTCGCGGATCACGAAGGCCATGCCGCCGGCCGCCTGGAAGTGGTTCACATCAGCCGAGCCGTTCGGATAGACGCGCGCCAGCAGCGGCGTCGCCCGCGAGATGTCGTCCAGGTCCTCCAAGGTCAGTTGGACGCCGGCGGCGTTCGCCATGGCGATGATATGCAAGGCCAGATTGGTCGACCCGCCCGTCGCCATCAGGCCGACCACGCCGTTGACGATCGACTTCTCGTCGATCATCCGGCCGACCGGGATGAATTCGTTGCCCTTGTTGGTCACGGCGGCGACGCGGCGCGCGGCTTCCTTGACCAGGGCCTCGCGCAGCGGGGTGTTGGGGTGGACGAAGGCCGAACCCGGCAGATGGAAGCCCATCAGCTCCATCAGCATCTGGTTGGTGTTGGCCGTGCCGTAGAAGGTGCAGGTGCCCGGGCCGTGATAGCTGGCGCTCTCGGCCTCCAGCAGCTCGGCGCGGCCGACCTTGCCCTCGGCGTAGAGCGCTCGGATGCGAGCTTTTTCGCTGTTGGGCAGACCTGAGGTCATGGGCCCCGCGGGCACGAACAGAGCCGGCAGATGGCTGAATGTCAGGGCCCCGATCACGAGGCCCGGCACGATCTTGTCGCAGACGCCGAGGTAAAGCGCGGAGTCGAAGGCGTCATGGGTCAGGGCGACGGCGGTCGCCATGGCGATCACGTCGCGCGAGAACAGCGACAGCTCCATGCCCGGACGGCCTTGTGTGACGCCGTCGCACATGGCCGGCACCCCGCCGGCGAACTGAGCGGTGGCCCCGACTTCGCGCGCGGCGTCCTTGATCAGCGCCGGATAGGCTTCCAGCGGCTGGTGGGCCGAGAGCATATCGTTATAGGCCGAGACGATGCCGATATTGGGCGCGTTCGGGTCGAGGGCGCGCACCTTGTCGACACCCGGCGAGGCCGCGAAGGCGTGGGCCCAGTTGGCGCAGGACAGCTTGGCCCGGCCGGGCTGGTTCTCGATCGCCCGCTCCATATTGGCGAGATAGGCCGCGCGGCTGTCCTTGCTGCGCGCCACGATGCGGGCGGTGACGTCGGCGATGACCGGGTTCAGGCTCATGGCGATCTACTCCGCCCAGAGGATGCGGACCTTGGCGCGGTCCTGTTTCAGAATGGCGGCGACCGGCAGGGCCGGATCGACGTCGCCTTCCAACAACGCTTTCTTGGCCGCTCCGGTGACCAGCAGCACGATCAAATCCGTGCGAGTCAGGGCCGCGAGGGTCAGGCTGAGACGCGGGATGTCCGGCGCGGGGTCGCTCGGCGGCACGGCCAGAACCGAGCGGTCGGACGTCAGGTCCAGCCCGGCTTCCAGCAGAGGATTGCCGGGGAAGAGCGAGGCGAAATGGCCGTCGGCGCCGACGCCCAGAAGCACCACGCCGAATGGCTGAGCGGCATTGACCCCCGCTTGCGCCTTCAGCGCGCTCTCTTCGTGGCTGACGCCGTCGAAGAACAAGGGCGCGAACGAGGCCTTAGCCGCCTCCCCGACCAGCAGATGCCGACGCACCAGCCCTTCATTGCTGCTGGAGTCGCTGGCCGGAACGAAGCGCTCGTCGGTCAGGGTGACCGTGATCTTGTCCCAGGGCGCCGTCATGGTCGCCATGCGGTCATAGACCGGCGCCGGCGTCGTACCGCCGGTGGCGGCGAACCCGACCCGACCGTGACTGGCGACGGCGGTCGTCAGCGCGCCAACCAGGATCGAAGCAGCGGCGTCATAGAGGTCCTCGCGCGAGCCGAAGGCTTCTAGCTTGACGGGCGTAGACGGCATCTCAGGCCTTCCAGGCCCGGCCGCCGGGCGAGATCAGCCCTTGGGCCGACTGCGGCCCCCAGGTGCCCGCCGCATAGTGCGCCGGCTCGATCTTCGCCTCTTCCCAGGCGGCCGAGACACCATCAATGAAGCGCCAGGCCTGCTCGACCTCGTCGCGTCGCACGAACAGCGTACGGTCGCCCCGGAACGCATCGACGAACAGCTTTTCGTAGGCGATCCGGCGACGGCCGCCGGTCTGGCCGAACGACAGCGACAGAGGCAGCGATTGCAGGCGCATGCCCTCCTCCGACAGGCCCGGACGCTTGTTCATGATGGTCAGCGAGATGTCTTCGTCGGGCTGCAGGTCGATCACCAGCCGGTTGGCCACCAGCTCGCCGTCGGTCGTCGGGCCAAAGATGTTGTGCGGCAGCGGCTTGAACTGAACAACGATCTGCGTGCGGCGATCCGGCAGGTTCTTGCCCGTCCGCAGGAAGAACGGCACCCCGTCCCAACGCCAGTTGTCGATCGCCACCTTCATGGCCACGAAGGTCTCGGTCTTGGTGGGCTTGCCCACCTCCTCGACATAGCCGGGCCGCGCACCGCCCTCGACCACGCCGGCGACGTACTGACCGCGCACCGTGTCGTGCGCCACGGTCTCCTTGGTGAACGGACGCAAGCTGCGCAGCACCTTGACCTTCTCGTCGCGCACGGCGTCGGGGTCGAAGCCCGACGGCGCTTCCATCGCGACCAGGCACAAGAGCTGCAGCATATGGTTCTGCACCATGTCGCGCAGGGCGCCATACTCGTCGTAATAGGGCCAGCGGTCGCCGACCTTCTCGGTCTCGGCGATGGTGATCTGCACGTGGTCGATCGTGTTGCGATCCCACAGCGGCTCGAACAGCACGTTGGCGAAGCGCAGAGCGGTCAGGTTCTGAACCGTCTCCTTGCCCAGATAGTGGTCGATGCGGAAGACTTGGCTCTCATCGACCACGGCGGCGACGGCGGCGTTGGTCGCCTTCGAGCTTTCCAGATCGCGGCCGAGCGGCTTTTCGAGGATCAGGCGGGTTTGCGGCCCCGTCAGACCGGCGGCCTGCAGCGCCTGACAGGCGGGGCCATAAAGGCTCGGCGACAGCGAGAAGAAGATCACCAAGGAGCCGTGCTCGCCGATCCGCTCGGCTAGCTTGCGGGTGTCATCCTCACTGGTGATGTTGGCCGGCACATAGTCCAGGCGCGCGGCGAGACGATTCCAGACCGCTTCCTCGACCGTGGCGCGCTTGCCCAGTTGCTCGCGCACCAGCGCCTTGTAGCTGGCGGCGTCGTGGTCGGCCCGAGCCACACCGATGATCCGCAGATCGTGCGGCAGCAAACGGTCGAGTTCGAGGAAATACAGCGAAGGCAGCAGCATCCGGAGCGCCAGATCGCCCGCTCCGCCCAGCAGCACCAAGACTTCGCGGCCGTTATCGCCGTCGTCGTTGTTCTTAGCCAATGTCGTCCACCCTATGACAACGTTGTCATGACATGACTGCGGCAGAAAGGCAAGCGGCCGCGATCCAAGGCCCCCGGGATCGGAGAGCGCGGGCCCTAACTAGGCCAAACGTCGACGCCCCGCCATAAGACCAATTCTCTTTTGGCAGTGAGCTTTTGCAAGCTTGAGCCGGTTGCCCGAAAGAACCTGCCTTTAGCCGCCGAATTGAGCGCGGCTTTGGGAACGGAAACGCCCTAGCGGCCGGCCCGGGCGGGCGCACCGGCCGGTTGAGCGGTGCGGAACTTTTCCTTCATCCGGCCAATCCAGCCGTTGAACGCTTCGTTGTCGGCGGAGACCCGACCGAAGTCGGACGCCGAAACCGCTTCCATCGACATGCCCTGCAGCGCCACACGCAGGCCGTCAGGGTTCTTGGCGGTGTCGATGAACCCCGACCAGCGGGCCCGCAGCCGGCCGAGCGCGGCGTTATCATCGGCCAGGCTGTAGGCGACGGCGGCGCGGAGAAGTCTTGCCTCCTCGGCGGCGCTCAGCGCGCCGGCCGTCCGGAAGCGATCGCCCAGCGACCGTTCGTAAAGCGCGCCGGCGGCCGGCCATGCCCGCTGCTTCCAGGCGATCTCGCCGCGCAGTTCCTGTCCGTCGCGGCTCGTGTCGGTTTCGACCAACTCCAGCGCCGCGTCGTAACGGCCCAGCCCCATAAGGGCCCGAGCCGTCGCCAGACGCCGCTCTGCGTTCAGGGCGGGCGGCAGGATCGTCGTGCGGGTCGCGTTGATGGTGTTCAGCGCGTCCTCGGGCTTCTTGTCCATCAGGTAGATCCAGGCCAGGTCGGTGGCGACCTGGGCCTTGGGGACGCCGTTGAGGCGGTTCTCTACCTGGTATTTCAACAACTTGGCCGCATCGCCGAGCAGATCGACATCAACGAGGCGGCGCACGAGGTTGCGCACCATCTGATCGCCGTCGGCGCCGATGGGAGTCAAATCCTGGAAGTCGTAGAACAAGCCCACCGCCTGGATGGGCTGCATGCCGTCGGCCAGACCTTGTAGGAACAACTGACGGAAGGCCTCGGACAGGTCATTCTGCAAGGCCACGGCCTCGGGACGGTCGGACAGACGCCGCCCCGCCGACCGCAGCGCCTCGAGCGCCTCGCGATAGCGACCCTGGTCGATGTAGAGCCTGCCCAGCGCACGAATGACTTCGAGCTCCACCCCATCCCCGCGCCAGCGGTAGCGAAGTTGGTTCAGCGTCTCGGCGGCCTTGGTCGCATTGATCTGGCCACGCGCATACTGCAGTTGCGTCGCGTGCAGCATCGCCGGCGCGGCGATACGATCGATCGGCGCCCCGGCGATGGCTGTAAACATGCGCTGAGCGCGGGCCTTCTCGCCCTTGGCCTCGAAGATCCGGGCCTGGACAAGTCGAATATCCAGTTGATCCTCGACCGAGATCTTGGGCTGGGCGAGCGCCTTGGCCACCGCCTGCATGGCGCCGGTCAGATCACCGACCCCGAGCGCGGCCTCGGCCTGGGCTTTGAGAAAGCGCGCACGCCAAACTGGCGGGAAGAGATCCAACGCCCGCGAACCGTTTGCGAACTGGGTCCGGGCGTCCAGCCACTGGCCGTTCTTGGCCGAGATATAGCCGCGCCAGAGCGCGCTTGAAGGTTCATCGGCCAACACTGGCGAGGAGAAGTCGGCGTCAGCCTCGGAAAGGCGCCCCGCCAGTACCCTCGCCACGCCGCGCAGGCCGCGAAACTCGGGATTGCCCACCAAGGTCTGGTGCTTGCGAGCGCCCGCGTTCAGCACCCCGATCGCCTCGAACGACATCTCCGAACCGACCAGGAACCGCGCCAGGGCCAGCCGTGCGCCGACATCGGCCTGCTCGTCGCCCGCTGCGGCCACCGCGCCCTGCAAGGCGTTGTAACGCGCCAGGAATCCCCCCGACCCGGTCTTGGGCCAGTTCTCCAGGTCGACAAGCGCCGGCATCGACAACGGCTGCGGCGCGCCGGCGCTGGCCTCTTCGGGCGGCGCGGCGGCGGAGGCCGGCGACAGGGCAAGGCCTTTGGGGCGGCCGATGCGAACCTGGTCGGCCTGGGCTTGCACCATCAGGTCCGAGGCATAGGCTTCCGCCGCAAGGCCTTGAACCGACTGCAAAAGCGCGAACTCGACATATTCGCGTCGGGACGGCAGGCCTTTCGCCGGAGCCAGGGCCGGCGCGACGATGATCCTGTCGCCGACGGCCGGATCATCCACCCATATGGCCCGCGTAACGCCGGCCACCGAGGCAGAAAGCGCCGCCGAGGCCGCGCCTTCGGCACGTGTGACCTGGATGATGTCCGGGCTCTGCTGAGGACCCGCCCCGAAGCTGATCCGCCAGGACGGCCCCGTGCCGACCGCGACGAAAGGCTCACCCGCCGGAGCGACCACGCGCAGAGCGACATAGTCGGCGCCGCGATAGACCTGCAGCTTCGAATAGCGAGGCGTCGTGCCGGGCAGCTTGGAAATATCGAGCCGCGCCGGGGTGTCGAAGACGATCCAGACCGCCTCGCCGCGCCGGAAGACCGCCGCGCCGGCGGGCGCGGCCCAGTCGAACGACAGGGTCACTTGCCCATCGCGCCGCTCAATGCCCGCGCGCACCACGCCGTCGCGCGGCATCGGATTGGGGCGGCCGACCGGCGCAGGCGCGGTCGTCGGCGAGGGAGTCGCGGTCGGCGCCGCGTCGGCCTTGGGGTAGATATTGACGAAATCGACGCCATCGGCGGTGCCGAGCTTGGCGTCTGCGTCGTCCGTCAGCGTGATCACCAACTCCAGCTTGCCGTTGACGCGACGGGCTTCCGCCGACTTGACCCAGCGCGGCGGGGCGATCTTCAGCGCGGAAAGATCTGGGTTGGCGTCCCGACTGAAGCGCAGAACCAGCGACTGACCCTGCCGCACCGGCGTCATCCGGGCGCCGCCAGCCCAGTGGAACTCGATCCGCGAGAACGCCGCTGCCTGGGCCACGCGCACGTCCAGGGCGCCGCGCGCCGCGCTCGGTGGCGCGGCGGCGTAGCCGGACGGCGCCAGCGTGCCCGCGATACACGCGGCGGCGACGCTGGAGCGCAGGAGCTGGCGGAGAGTCATGAGCCTCCCTTAACCGGCCTGGGGAGCAGGCGGCTTGGCGGCGGCGGGCGCGGCTCCCGCCAGCCCGCCTGCAGCCTGTTGCGCGCCGGCCCGGGGCGCGGCGTTGTCGGCGATCGCCGCCTTGCCCTTGTCGACCGCCGGGTTGACCAGGCGCGAGGCCAGACGCTCGGTGAGGATCTTGGCGTCGCCCGGCGCCATATTGGCCAGGATCATCGCCAGGGTCTTTTCCTTCATCTTCGCCGCGATGGGCAGACGCACCTCGTCCGACAGCAGCGTCATGCGCGCCGCGGCGTCCTTGGGCTTCATGCCCTGATAGACGACGACCAGACGATCCACTTCGGCCTGCTTCTGGGCGTCGACTTGACCCAACAGGCCCTGGATGTCGCCCTTCAGACCGGTGAGCGCCTTCATCTTGGCGTCGAGCTTGGCCTCGGCGGCGGCCAGCAGCTGCAGCTGGACGTCGATGTCCTGCTCGCGTTGATCCAGCTGTCCCCGGCGCGCGCCCAGGCTTTGCAAGATACGCAGTTCGGCGGGAGACAGGCCCGCTTCACGGGCCAGGGCGTCGGCCGACGGCGCGCAGACGCGCGGCGGCGGGGCCTTTGCCGCGGCGGGCTGGGCGGCCCCTTCGGCGGATGGAGCGCCCTCGCCTTCGGCGGCTTCCTTACCTTCCGGCTTGGCGACGCCCTCGGCGAACGCCTTCGCGCCGCTGACGAGGTCGGGCAGCGACTTGGCGCCGGACATCGCGTTGATCGCCAGCACCCCGCCGGCGGCGACCCCGATCAGGGGCAGGATTCGCGGAATATTCTTCATCGGCGCGGTGCTCTTGGATTGCTGCCAGGACGCGGGCTTTCGCCAGGCCCCTCGAACAAGTCATCATCGATCCGCGCTCGTGAACGCGGCGTTTCCGGGATGGGGCTGGAGCGAGGCGCGGGGCGCGGAATCGGCTCGCCGCGTACGGCGCGCTCGGCCCGGTCCTCGCGCTCCAGCAGCCGTTCGAAATCGGCCGCCGACAGACGTCGCTCACCCGCCGAAGCAGCGGGCGGAGCCTCACTTGCGCGGGCAGGCCGTTGCGCGGACTCGCGCGCGGGGGCGTCCTGGGACCGGTTGGGCGCGGGGCGGTTCACACGCTCTTCGAGCTGGGCGGCCAGGGCCTGGGCGCGTTCGATCCGAACGGCCAGGGTCTCGGCGGCTTCGTCGGTGGCGGCGCGCAGGTCGGCCAGGCCCTGTTCGGCGCGAGCGGCGGCCTGGTCGAGATCGGCGACGGCCTTGGCGAAGCCCTCATGGCTGTCGCGCAGCGCCTTCAGCCGACGCTCCAGGCGCCAGCCGAAGATAAGCGCCGCGATCAGCAGCACCGCCAGGAAACCGTTCATGGCCAGGGCGACGATGCTCATTTCAGCTTCTGCACGGCCTTCTTCGCCGCCGGCGTCAGCGGCGCTTCGGCCCGCACGGCGATCGCATGATTTCGGCGGCCCATGCGGCCGCGCGTCAGCGGAATGGCCCCGGCGCGCAGCTCGACCAGGCTGTCGGGCGTGGCGTTCAGCATCAGGGTGTCGCCGACCTGCATGTTCAGCACCCGCGACAGCGGCACCTGCTGCTCGTCCAGCACGGCGCGCACCTCCATCTGGGTGGTCCACAGCTCGGTGGCCAAGTGGCCTTCCCAGATGTTGTCGCGGCCAAACTTCTCGCCCATGAACTGCTGCAGCAGCATCTTGCGGATGGGCTCCAGCGTCGCATACGGCAGCAAGAGCTCGATACGACCGCCGCGGTCTTCCATGTCGATGCGCAGTTTCACCAGGATGGCCGCGTTCGCCGGCCGGGCGATCGCGGCGAAGCGCGGATTGGTTTCCAGGCGATCCAGCGAGAAATTGACCGGATGTAGAGGCTCGAACGCGCTCTTCAGGTCGTGCAGCACCACCTCGATCATCCGCTGCACCAGCACGCGCTCGATCGTCGTGTAAGGACGACCCTCGATGCGCATCGCGGCGGTGCCCCGACGCCCCCCTAGAAGCACGTCCACGATCGAGTAGATCAGGTTCGAGTCGACGGTCAGCAGGCCGTAGTTGTCCAGCTCCTCGGCGCGGAAGACCGCCAGAATCGCCGGCAGCGGGATCGAGTTGAGGTAATCGCCGAAGCGGATCGAGCTGATGTTGTCGAGACTGACCTCGACGTTGTCGGAGGTAAAGTTGCGGAGGGATGTCGTCATCAACCTCACCAGGCGGTCGAAGACGATTTCCAGCATCGGTAGACGTTCGTAGGAGACGAGCGCCGAGTTGATGATGGCGCGGATACCGGTGCGATCGTCACCGCCGTCGCCGGAGAGATCGAAGCCCAGCAGGCTGTCGATCTCGTCCTGGTTCAGAATCCGCTCAGACGTTCCATCGCCGCCGGCGTCATCCCAGCCGCCCATGCCGCCGGAAAAATCGCCGAACTCATTGGTCCCCTCGGAGCCCTCACCGAGAGCCCCCGGGGGGTTCTGCGAGGCCCATTGGGCCATCGCCGCCTGATCGTCGAGTTCATCCGCCATGATCGTTCGCCCAACCCGTCCCCAGGACTAGTTGATCAGCATCTCCTCGATGAGGACCGCGTTGACCTTGGCCGGCGCGGCCACGAGGTTCACCCGGCGCAGCAGCTCCACGCGCAGCTGGTAGGTGCCTTGGCTGCCGTTCAGGTCTTCGGGGCGAAGTTCGCGAAGGAAGGTCTGGAACATGTCCTGCAGCCTGGGCAGATTCGGCGTCAGCTCGTCGGCCGTTTCCTCGTCGGGCAGCTCGAAGGTCAGCTTCAGCTTCAGGAAGGTCGACTTGCCCTCGGCCGTCTGCATGTTCACGACGATGTCCGGCAGCGTGTAGAACACGATCCCATCAGGACCTTCCTTGATGACCGGCGTGCCGGCGGCGCCCTCAGCGCCCTTCTCGCCTTCCTTCTTCTCGTCCTTCTTTTCTTCCTTCTTCTTTTCCTTTTTTTCCTTTTCCTTCTCGGCGCCGTGCTCGCCGGCTTCGGCGGCGGGCTTTGGCTTCAGAAGGAAAAAGGCCGCAGCGCCGCCGCCGCCCAGAACGAGCACGCCGGCGGCGATGGCGATGATCAGGATCGGCGGCTTCTTCTTCGCCGGAGCTTCGCCTTCAGCGCCCTCTTCGCCTTCGGGAGCGGGAGCTTCCTTCTCGGGTTTCTTGGCCACGCGCGCGGTTCCTTGGAATCTATACCCGTACTCATGCGCGAGGCATGGTTAACGATGTGTTTTGGCGGCCAATTGGTCGCAGGCTGAATCTGCCCGGCAGAGTCCGACCACACCCTCGCCGTTAACCTTTCTATTTATTGAAAAATATAAGCTTTTAGCGCTGGCACGAAGATTGCTTTCCAGCTTTCGGCGCATTTGTCGCGCTAGCCGCCCGAGTTAACTCGCCATGGACAACGCGCTTTATGTCGGCCTCTCGCGTCAGATGACGCTGCGCCGCGAGCTCGACATCGTGGCCAACAACATCGCCAACGCCAACACCACGGGCTTCAAGGTCGAGGATCTAATGGTCCGCACCGAGCAAGCCAAGCCGGCCAAGACCCTGGACGGCTCCGCGCCCGTGAAGTTCGTGATGGACACCGGCGTCGCCCGCAATTTCAGCCAGGGCCCGATGACCAAGACGGGCGGCGACTACGATCTGGCGATCAACGGCATGGGCTTCTTCAAGGTCCAGACCGCCGGCGGCGAGCGCTACACCCGCGACGGTCGCTTCACCACCAACCCGGAAGGCGTGCTGGTCACTCAGGCCGGCTATCCCGTTCTGGACGAAGGCGGCGGCCAGATCACCATCGACCCTCGTCTGGGCCCCGTCACGGTCGGCAAGGACGGCATCGTCAGCCAGGGCGCGCTGCGGGCTGGCCGTATCGCGGTCGTGCGCCCGGACGATCTGTCCAGCCTGGCCAAGGATGGCGACAACCTCTTCCGCAACACCGCCAACACCACCCTGCAGCCCGTCACGGACGCCCAGATCCACCAGGGCATGCTGGAATCCTCGAACGTCCAACCGGTTCTCGAGATCACGAAGCTGATCGAGATCCAGCGCGCCTACGAGAGCGTCGCCAAGATGATGGACAACACCTCCGAACTGTCGCGCAGCGCCGTCGAGCGTCTGGGCAAGGTCAATTAAGGAACGCTAGCCGATGCAAGCTCTCCGCACCGCCGCTTCGGGTATGGCTGCTCAGCAGCTGAACGTCGAAGTCATCTCGAACAACATCGCCAACATGAACACCGTTGGCTTCAAGCGCCAGCGGGCCGAGTTCCAGGACCTGCTGTACCAGACGATCGAGCGCGCCGGCTCGCAGTCGTCCAGCGACGGCAACATCGTGCCGACCGGCGTGCAGGTGGGCGGCGGCGTCAAGGCCGGCTCGACCTATCGCATCACCGAGCAAGGCACGCCGACCCTGACCGACAACCCCCTCGACGTAGCCATTCAGGGCAAGGGCTATCTGCAGGTCCTGCTGCCCTCGGGCGAGACGGCCTACACCCGCGCCGGGAACTTCTCGACTAACGAACAAGGCCAGATCGTCACAGAGGACGGCTACACGGTGCAGCCCGGGATCACGATCCCGCAGAACGCCACCGACATCACGATCAGCAAGACCGGCCTCGTTCAGGTGAAGATGGACGGTCAGACCGCGCCGCAGACCGTTGGCCAGATCCAGCTCGCCAACTTCCTGAACGAAGGCGGCCTGGAAGCCATCGGCGACAACCTGTTCCTGGAAACCGCAGCGTCGGGCGCGGCCAACATCGCCGCGCCGGGCGAGCCGGGCTTCGGCGTGCTGCTGCAGCACTACACCGAAGCCTCGAACGTCGACGCGGTCTCGGAAATCACCGCCCTGATCACCGCCCAACGCGCCTACGAGATGAACTCGAAGGTGATCTCGACGGCGGACCAGATGCTGCAAACCACCTCGCAGCTGCGGTCGTAAGCTCATGAAGACCTTCCTCCTCGCCGCCGCCGCCACCCTGGTGATCACCGCCCTGTCGGCGCCCGCCTTCGCCGGAACGCCGGTGACCCTGCGCCTGGACACCACCGACACGGACGGCCGCATCACGCTGGGCGACCTGTTCGATGGCGTCAGCGGGCCGGCCGCCAATCTGGTCGTGGCGTCCCGCATGGGTCCCACCGCCGTGCTCGACGCCGGTCAGGTGCAGATGTCGGCCCGCCGCGCGGGCTATGATTGGACCAACGCCAACGGCGTCCGCCGCATAATCGTGCGCCAAGGCGCCGACAATGGTGGCGTCTCGAGCGGCGCTCGCGCTGCGACCGCCGCCGGCCTGGCGGGCGCTCCGAGCGCCAATGTGGAAGTTCTTGCCTACGCCCGCAGCCTGGCGGTCGGCGAAATCGTCCAGCCGCAGGATCTGGTTTGGGTCAAGATGGCCGGCGCCCCGGCTGACGCCCCGCGCGACGCCGACGCCGTGATCGGCATGGCCGCCAAACGCCCCCTGCGTGAAGGCGCTGCGGTCGGACTGCGTGATGTCGCCGCGCCGCAAGTCATCAAGACTGGCGATCTGATCACCATCAACTATCAGGACGGCGGTATTTCCCTGTCGCTGCAAGGCAAGGCCATGGCCGGCGCCGCCGCCGGCGAAGTCTTCGCCGTCCAGAACACCCTTTCCAAGAAGGTCATCCAGGCCGTCGCCGTCGGTCCCGGAACCGCCGCCGTCGGTCCGCAGGCCCAGACCTTGCTCGCCCGTTCTCAACCCGTCCGTTTCGCCGCTCGCTAAGAGGCCCTGATCATGCGTCGTCCCGTCGTTCTCGCTGTCGCCGTCCTCCTGGCCCCGCTGGCCGCCTGCTCCACCGTCAAGGAAGCCGTGAAGGGCCCTGATCTGGCGCCGGTCGGCTACCCGGCCCAGCTGGCCCCGATGCAGCAACAGTATGTCTCGGCCCGCGAGCCCGCCCCGCAGGCTGCCTCGGCCAACTCGCTGTGGCGTGTCGGCGCCCGCGCCTTCTTCAACGATCAGCGCGCCAGCCGCGTCGGCGACATCGTCACTGTGATGATCGACATCGACGACAGCGCCAGCACCAAGAACGCGAGCAACAGCTCGCGCACGGCCAACATGAAGGCCGGTGTGCCGCACCTGCTGGGCATGGAATCGAGCCTGGGCAAGTTCCTGCCGGGCGGTTTCGATCCCGAGAACGCGCTGGAAACCAAATCGACCACCACCAACGCCGGCTCGGGCGGCGTCAGCCGCTCGGAAAAGATCAGCCTGACGATCGCCGCCGTGGTCAGCCAGGTCCTGCCGAACGGCAACATGGTCATCCAGGGCACCCAGGAGGTGCGCACCAACGCCGAGCTACGCCAGCTGACCGTCGCCGGCATCGTGCGCCCCGAGGACATCTCCTCGGCGAACACCATCCGCCACACCCAGATCGCTGAAGCCCGCATCAGCTACGGCGGTCGCGGCGACATCAGCCGCGTGCAGAAGACCCCGGCCGGCCAGTCGCTGGTGGAGAAGTTCTCGCCGTTCTAAGCGAGGCTTTCGAGACACCCTCGTCGGGCGCGGCGGCCGAGAGGCTTCCGCGCCCGATCCGTTTCAGGAGCCGTTCAGCTGGCTTCGGCGTTGATCCAGGCAGGAGGATCACCGCCATGTCGCCCCGCAGTCTCGCCCTCGCCGCCCTTACGCTCGCGACCACCCTAGTCGGCTGCGCGCACGAGAAGATGGCGAATACGGGATACCAGTGGGCCTATGTCGGCGACGACGCGGTTCAGCCCCGTCTCGCCTACGGACGTCCAAACAGCGACGACGTGGTGCTGATGATCCGCTGTGAGCCTGGGCGGGACGCGGTCGACGTCTCGGCGACGGGCTTGACCGACACCGGTCTCGTGCTCGCGTCCGGTCGATCCGAGAGCCGTTTTGAGGGCGTGACCGTCCAGGACCCGATGAGCGGCGACCTTCTGGAGGCACGCGGCGAGGCCAGCGCCCCGGCGCTCGCAGCCTTCCGCCGGTCCGGCGACCTTGCCGTGCTGACCAAGGGCGAGCGCCACAGCCTGGCGGCGACAGCCGGAGATCGGGGGCAGGTAAAGGCGTTCTTCAAGGCCTGCGGGGTTTAGACCTCGAGGCCCTATGGTTTCTCCAAGGTGAAGCTGTCGATATCCAGCCGGCCTTCGCCACCGGTCGGATTGTAGCAGAACAGGCCGTATTGCTCGCCTTGGAAGGTGCCTGTCCGCCAGTCGAACGCCAGCGGGAAGTCACCCGGCAAGGTCACCCAGGCCTTGCCGTCCCGACTATAGCGCAGCGTGCTCTTGTCGGTCGTGAAGTCCATGGTCACGGAGAGCCACAGGTCCGTCAAAGCGACCGTGTAGGGCTGGGATAGTGAGATGATCTTTGAGCCTTGGACAGTGCTTTCGATCAGGCGCGCGCTCACCTCGCCCTGGCCGTCTGAGGTCCGGGTCACCACCAGTTGCGCGGAAAACTTTCCGAACGTGCCAAGGCCGCACTGATCGCCGACCGCCAGTCCGCGCAAATCCAGCTTGGCCACGCCGCGACTGCGCGGCCCCTGCCCCTTCTGTACGAGCGTGTTGCGAGCGGCCCAGAACGTCTCGCTGGAAGTTGCCTTCAGGCGCATGAAGCCCGGCCGCTCGGTCAAGGACCAACGCTGGTCGTCCGGGTTATGGTTCCACTGCCATTGACGGCCCAGCACGCCGCTTGAGAACTCATCGGAGCTGGGCGGTTCGCGGAACGCGTGGCCCTGGATCGGCTTTGCGGCGGTGGCGGGCACGCGTCCCGGAGCCTCTGGCGTACCCCATACCGGCCAGTCATCCTGCCAGAAGACGGGGCCGATATTGGTCACGCGGCCCACGGCGCCAGCGTCCAGCATGACAAAGCCGTACCAGCCCCCATCGGGAAGATCGACCAGCGCGCCCTGGTGCCCGCCCGTCTTGTCGTCGATCTGAGGTCGCGTCTCCCACGGTCCGGTCAGGCTCTTGGCGCGCGAGACCGTCAGCCCGAGGCGCGATGGAATGGCGTTGAACAGATAGTACCAGTCGCCCCGCCGGATCAGCTTGGAACCTTCCGCGCCCTTGTTGAAGTGAACGACGCGAGCGTCGACTACGGCGGACAAGTCGTCGTTCAGGCTCAGCAGCGTGATCGTGCCGTTCGAGCCGATCGCGGTGGCGATGTAGGCCTTGCCATCGGTGTCAAAGAACAGGCCCGGATCGAAAGCTTCCCGATCCAGTTCCCGCATGGTCCAGGGACCGTTGATCTTAGCGGCGGAGTAGATCCGCGTATGACCGCCCACCGGAGTGACGGCGATATAGAAGCGTCCCTTGTGATAGCGCAGACTTGGCGCATAGACGCCGTGCCGATAGTCGCCCCCGTCCACGAGGTCATATTTCGGATTGCCCGTGAGTCTGGGGATCACGTGGCCGACGATGTCCCAGTTCACCAGGTCCTTGGAATGCAGGATCACCAGGCCCGGCGTGTTCACGAAGGTCGTCGAGGCGAAGTAGAAGTCCTCGCCGACCCGGATGATGTCGGGATCCGGATAGTCGGCGTTGAGTGGCGGATTGGCGTAGGTTCCCCGGCCGCTGTCGGAGCGCCAGACCTGCGCGGCGGTCGGGGTGGCCGTTGCGAAAATCGCCAGACCCAGCACGCCGCACGACAGCGCGCGAAACGCTGCGCCCAAGCTCGTCACCGACGCCATCCCTCAACTCCCCAAACGGTTGCCGAAGCCAAGGCCGAGACGCAGGGTATCGGCAGAGACTTAAGCCCGACGGCCCGCGCCCGCCGCGCTGACATTGTCCACGCCCAGCGCCGACAGCGCGCCGCGCAGGATGCCCTCGGCGTCGAGGCCCGCCTGGGCGTACATCGCGTCGGGCTTGTCCTGGTCCTGGAAAATGTCGGGCAGGCACAGGGTGCGGATCTTCAGGCCGCGGTCCAAGGCGCCGTGCTGGGCCAGGGCTTGCAGCACGAACGCGCCGAAGCCGCCCATGGCGCCCTCCTCCACCGTGACGATGGCCTCGTGCTCGCGCGCCAGGCGCAGCAAAAGGTCAAGGTCCAGCGGCTTGGCGAAGCGGGCGTCGCAGACGGTGGCTGACAGCCCGCGCGCGGCCAGCAGGTCAGCGGCCTTGAGACTCTCGGTCAGGCGGGTGCCGAACGAGACGATGGCGACGCTGGTCCCCTCGCGGACGATGCGACCCTTGCCGATCTCCAGCGGTTCGGCGATGGCCGGCATGTCCAGGCCCAGGCCCTCGCCGCGCGGATAGCGGAATGCGCTGGGGCGGTCGTCGATCGCTGCAGCGGTGGCGACCATGCGGGCCAGCTCCACCTCGTCGGCGGCGGCCATCAGCACCATGCCGGGCAGAGCGCCCATGAAGCCGATGTCGAAGCTGCCGGCGTGGGTGGGACCATCGGCGCCGACCAGGCCCGCGCGGTCCATCGCGAAGCGGACCGGCAGACCCTGGATGGCGACGTCGTGGACAACCTGGTCGTAGCCGCGCTGCAGGAAGGTCGAATAGATCGCCGCGAACGGCTTCATGCCGTCGGCCGCCAGGCCCGCCGCGAAGGTCACCGCGTGCTGCTCGGCGATGCCCACGTCGAAGGTGCGATCCGGGAAGGCCTTCTGGAACAGGTCCAGGCCCGTGCCCGACGGCATGGCGGCGGTGATGGCGACGATCTTGTCGTCCTGCTCCGCCTGCTTGATCAACTCCTGGGCGAAAACCTTGGTGTAGCTGGGGGGGCCGCCGGCCGCCTTCTGCTGCTGGCCGGTGACCACGTCGAACTTGACCACCGCGTGCAGCTTGTCGGCCGCGCCCTCGGCCGGGGCGTAGCCCTTGCCCTTCTGGGTGACGCAATGAACCAGCACCGGCTTGTCGCCGAACGCCTTGGCGTTCTTCAGCACGCTGACCAGGGCGTCCATGTCGTGGCCGTCGATCGGGCCGACATAGTGGAAGCCGAGTTCTTCGAAGAAGGTGCCGCCGGTGACCATGCCGCGAGCGTATTCCTCGGCCTTGCGAGCGGCCTCGCGCATCGAGCTCGGCAGCTTCTCGACCACGGTCTTGCCCAGCTTGCGCACCGAGCGGTAGGCGCCGCCCGAGACGAGATTGGCCAGATAGGCGCTCATACCGCCCACCGGCGGGGCGATCGACATGTCGTTGTCGTTGAGGATGACGATCAGACGCTTGGTCGTGTCCGTCGCCGCGTTCATCGCCTCGTAGGCCATGCCCGCACCCAGCGAGCCGTCGCCGATCACGGCGATGACGCTGTTGTCTTCGCCTTTCGCATCCCGCGCCGCGCAGAAGCCCAGCGCCGCCGAGATCGAGGTCGCCGCGTGGGCCGCGCCGAACGGGTCGTATTCGCTCTCGGCTCGCTTAGTGAAGCCCGACAGGCCGCCGCCCTGCCGCAGGGTGCGGATGCGGTCGCGACGGCCGGTCAGGATCTTGTGCGGGTAGGCTTGATGGCCGACGTCCCAGATCACGATGTCCTTGGGCGTCTCAAACACGTGGTGCAGCGCAACCGTCAGTTCGACCACGCCCAGGCCGGCGCCCAGGTGACCGCCCGTCACCGACACAGCGTCGATCGTCTCGGCGCGGACTTCCGCCGCCAGTTGCTTCAGCTCGGCGAGAGACAGCCCCCGCGTGTCGGCGGGCGAGGCGATGGTGTCGAGGAGAGGCGTTTTGGATGACATATCTGTAAAAAGCGCGGTCAGCTGCGACGGTCCAGCACGAAATCAACGCTCTCGCGCAGATGTTCGGCTCGTTCGCCAAAGATTTCGAGATGGGAACGCGTCTGTTCGGCCAAAAGGCTCACACGTTCCTTCGCCGCGTCCAGCCCCAACAAAGTGACGTAGTTGGCCTTGCCCTTGGCCGCATCCTTGCCGCCGGCGGCCTTGCCCAGCGTCGCCTCGTCGCCCTCGGCGTCCAGGATGTCGTCGACGATCTGGTAGGCCAGGCCCAGGTCCTGTGCGAAGGCCATCAGCGCCGAGCGCTCGGCGTCCTTGGCCCGCGCGATGATCAGCGGGATCTCGAAGGCGAAGGCGATCAGCGCGCCAGTCTTTAAGCGCTGCATTCGCGCCACCGCGCCCAGGTCGTCACGGACACCCAGAAGGTCGATCATCTGGCCGCCGCACATGCCGCGCGCGCCCGACGCGATCGCCAGCTTGCGCACCAACTCAGAGCGAACATGGCCGTCGTCGTGGGTGTCGGGGTGGGCCATGATCTCGAAGGCCGCCGTCTGCAGCGCGTCGCCCGCCAGGATCGCCGTGGCTTCGTCATATTGCCTGTGCACGGTGGGACGGCCCCGGCGCACGTCGTCGTCGTCCATGGCCGGCAGGTCGTCATGCACCAGGCTGTAGGCGTGGATGCATTCCAGCGCGCACGCCGCCCGCAGCACCGGCCGCTCGGGCAGGTCGAACATCTTGCCGGTTTCGAGGGCGAAGAACGGCCGCAGGCGCTTGCCCGGCCCCAGGGCCGCATAGCGCATGGCTTCGGTCAGGCGGCTCTCGGGACCGTCGGCGCGTGGCAGCAGCTCGTCCAGCGCCACCGTGACGATGTCGGCCGCCTGGACGATCCGCTTGGCAAGGTCGCTCATGAGGGGCTCCCCTCGCACGCCGGACGATCGCCGGGCATCAGTTGAACTCGGCCGGTTCCGCGGCCACCGCGCCGCCCTGCCCCAGCACGATCTTCTCGACCTTCAGGCGCGCGGCCTCGAGCTTCTTCTCGCAATGCGCCTTCAGGGCCGCGCCGCGTTCATAGATGTCGATCGAGCGCTCCAGGGCGGCCTGGCCAGACTCCAGCTCCTGCACGATGCGCTCCAGCTGCGACAGCGCTTCCTCGAAGCTGAGGGCGGAGATGTCAGCGGGCGTGTTCGCGGCGTCGGTCATTTCAACTCTCAGGTGAACAGCCGTCAGCCTAGTGGCGACAGGCGGTGCGGGCAACGGCCTAGAGCCTCGCGCGTCAAAACGGAACCGTTTTGACGCGATAACGAGGCTCTAAATCAAACACTTAGAGCGTGACTCGTGCCGAAACCGGTTCCCACTTTCGGCGTCACGCTCTAGAACTAAGCCGTGATTAAGGGAAGAGGCTTTGAAGCTCAGGCGCGACGGAAGCGCTTGATGCTCCAGTAGGCGTGACCTTCATCAACGATTTTCGCCCACCCCCGCGCCTTCAGCGCGTCGGCGATCATCCAGTTGAAGAAGCCGTGGGCCAGCACCAGCACGTCCTGGCCGTTTTCGGCCAACGCGATCAGGAGGTCAGCCGCCTGCCCGGCCCGCGCCTCGGCCTGCTTACGCGTTTCCTGACCGCCGTGGTTGTCAAAGAACCACCACCAGAAGCGCGCGAAGAAGCCCAGGCGCTTGGGAGACATCCTCAGCCACAGGGGCCAAGGCGGCGGCGGCAGCGGGGCCTCGATGAAGGTCGGATCGGTCGCGAAGGCCCGATCCCCGACGACAGCCCTGGCGGTCTCGATCGAGCGTAGGCGGGTGGAGGCGATGACCACCCCGGCTTCCCGCGCGATCTCGATCAGGGTGGACGGAGGGGCCTGTCCCGCCTTGAGGCCGCCCTCTTCGTAACGGGCCCACCAGTCACCGTATTCGGGCGCGTTCAGCCGAACCTTGCGCGACAGGGCGGGCTCGCCATGGCGCGCCAAGGTGATGACGCCCGGTCGCGCGGGCGTGGACGTTGGGTTAGCGATGATGGCGTCGGCCATGTTGAAGAGAAGCCCCGCGACCCGAAGGCCGCGCCGTCTTCTCACCCCTCCTGAAGAGCGCGAACATGCGCGGCGGCGGAACGCCCTAGCGCCTGAAGGTCGTAACCGCCCTCGAGCGAGGACACAACCCGCCCTCTGGCGCGCGCCCTGGCCACCGAGAGTATCGCGCGGGTGGCCCAGGCGAAGTCGTCCTCCTCAAGGCTTTGCGCCGACAGGGGATCGCGGGCGTGGGCGTCGAAGCCGGCCGAGACGATCACAAGTTCGGGGGCGAAGGCGTCGACCTTGTCCATCAAGCCCTCGAACCGCGCCCGCCAGGTCTCGCGCGGGGCATGGGCGGGCACCGTGGCGTTGGCGATGTTGCCAAGGCCCGTCTCGCTGGGATCGCCGGTGCCAGGATACAGCGGCGACTGGTGGATTGAGGCGACGAACACAGTCGGATCGTGCTCGAACACCGCCTGGGTGCCGTTGCCGTGATGCACGTCGAAATCCACGATCGCCACGCGCTTGAGACCTACGGCTTGAGCGGCGCGGGCGGCGACCGCCACGCTGGAAAAGACGCAGAACCCCATGGCTACGCCGGGCTCGGCGTGATGCCCCGGTGGGCGGACGGCGCAGAAGGCGCGCTCAGCGCCGCCTTGGGCCACAGCCCGCACCGCCGCCACGCTGGCGCCGGCGGCTCGGCGCGCGGCGGCGAGACTGCCCGCCGATAGAACGGTGTCAGGATCCAGCGCCACCCGCCCCGTCGAGGGCGCGGCGGAGAAGACGGCGTCGACATAGGCCTTGGGATGAACCCGCAGCAGGTCCTCGACCTCGACCAGCGGCGCCTCCATCGGATCGAGCGCCAGGTTGGGATCATCGTTCAGGGCGTCGATCACCGCGCGCAGGCGCTCAGGGCGCTCGACGTGCCCATCGCCGGGCCGGTGGTCCAACATGTCCAAATGCGTATAAAGCGCGAGAGCCATGGGAGATTCCTAGACCGTGAACGCCGATCCGACCATCGCCTCGTACACCATTCGTCGGGCCACAATCGATGACGCCGACACCGTGTCGAGCCTGGGCGCGCGCACCTTCAGCGAGACCTTCGCCCACCTCTATCCGCCCGAGGATCTGGAGACCTTCCTGGCCTACGCCTACGGCCTGGAGCGGACGCGCAATGACCTCCTCCATCCCGACAAGGCCACCTGGCTGATTGAGGACGAGGACGGCGAGGCGATCGGCTACGCCCTGGCCGGCCCGTGCGATCTGCCGCATGACGAGGTCTCGCCGGACGATGGCGAACTCAAGCGGATCTACGTGCTGAAAAGCCACCAGGGCGGCGGTCGCGGTTCGGCCCTGTTGAAGACCGCGCTCGACTGGCTGGAGCCCGCCGGCCCGCGTCGCCTGTGGATCGGGGTGTGGTCAGAGAACTTTGGCGCGCAGCGGCTATACGGCCGTCTGGGGTTCGAGAAGGTCGGCGAGTACTTCTTCCCGGTGGGCGAGACGAACGATCTGGAGTTCATCCTGCGGCGGGGGTGAGGGCGACAGAGCGCCCCCTCCGTCCCTTCGGGCCACCTCCCCCGCTTCGCAGGGGAGGAGGAAAAGCTAGTCCTCCTGCCCCGCTTGCGGGGGAGGTGGATCGCCGCGGATACGCGGCGAGACGGAGGGGGCGTTGCGCGGCTCGCCGTTCCGCTCCACAATCCGAACATCTGTTCGAAAGCCGCGCCGATGTTCCTCAACTTCTTCACCGAGCTCCGTCAGGCCAAGGTTCCCGTGAGCCTGCGCGAATACCTCCTCTTGATGGAGGCGCTGGACAAGGACGTCATCGACCGCTCGGTGGAGGACTTCTACTTCCTCTCGCGCGCCAGCCTGGTGAAGGACGAGAAGAACCTCGACAAGTTCGACCGGGTGTTCAGCCACGTCTTCAAGGGACTGGAGACGGTCAATGACGGCCTGGCCGCCGACCTTCCCGAGGAATGGCTCAAAGCCCTGACCGAGAAGTTCCTCACCGATGAGGAAAAGGCCCAGATCGAGGCCATGGGCGGCTTCGAGAAGCTGATGGAGACCCTGCAGGAGCGCCTGCGCGAGCAGAAGAAGCGCCACGAGGGCGGCAACAAGATGATCGGCTCGGGTGGCACCAGCCCGTTCGGCAACAACGGCTACAATCCCGAAGGCGTGCGCATCGGCCAGGACAAGAGCCGCCATGGCCGCGCCGTGAAGGTCTGGGACAAGCGCGAGTACAAGAACCTCGACGACAGCGTCGAACTGGGCACCCGTAACATCAAGGTCGCCCTGCGCCGCCTGCGCAAGTTCGCCCGCACCGGCGCGGCCGATGAGCTGGACCTGAACGGCACAATCAAGGGCACCGCCGAGAAGGGCTATCTCGACATCCAGCTACGGCCTGAGCGCCGCAACGCCATCAAGGTGCTGCTGTTCTTCGACATCGGCGGCTCGATGGACAGTCACATCAAGCTCTGCGAGGAGCTGTTCAGCGCCGCGCGCACCGAGTTCAAGAACATGGAGTTCTACTACTTCCACAACTGCCTCTATGAGGCCGTGTGGAAGGACAACAAGCGTCGCCAGACCGAGAAGATTCCGACCTTCGACGTGCTCCACAAATTCCCGGCCGACTACAAGGTGATCTTCGTCGGCGACGCAACCATGAGCCCGTACGAGATCACCTATCCGGGCGGCAGCGTCGAGCACTGGAACGAAGAGCCCGGCGCGATCTGGATGCAGCGGGTCACCGAGATCTACCAGAGCTGCATCTGGCTGAACCCGACGCCCGAACGCCACTGGGACTACACCCAGTCGATCGGCGTGATGCGCCAGATCATGGCCGACCGGATGTTCCCGCTGACCATCGAGGGCCTGGACAAGGCGATGCGGGAACTGGTGCGGGGTTAGCCCCCGTCAGCCGCGAGGCGGCGGTTCGCCGAACGTACCAACCTCGGTCGTCGGTTGGCCGACCAGGGGCACCATCTGCGTCGAGGCGGGCGCATGGTCGGGCCCGATCGTCTCGCCGACGCGGAAAGCCGTCACCGTCGCGCCGCCCAGCAGGATAAAGACATCCTCGCGGCCGTCGCCATTAACGTCGAAGCCCACGCGCGCGCCCGGGGTCGGCTGGCTGACGTCCGCCAGGGCGGCGATGTTGGCCTCGCCCAGCGCGACGCCTTGAAGGCTCAGAACATCCCCGAACGCCGTGGAACTCACCACGGTCATTTGCGCGCCGTCCAGCACGGCGAGTTGGTCGCCCTGGGCGACCGAGAAATCGAGCACGACCCCAAGCAGACCCTCGCCCCCGTCGGCGGACGGATGGGCGGAGATCAGGAAGGTGTCGGCGCCCGCGCCGCCGGTGGCCACCACCCGCGCGTCCATGACGATACGGTCGTCTCCGGCCTCGCCGTTGAGACGGTCGATCTGACCGGGCCCCGCGCCGCCGCCGCTAATGTGGTCGTCGCCTGCGCCGCCGTTGATGATTTCGCCGGCGCGAGATCCCATCAGGACATCGTCGCCGGAGGTTCCCCGCAGCACGGCCTTGGTCGCCGCGAAGCCTGTTCCGGCGGCGTCGTGTTCTCCAGATCCCCCGATGGGCGGCGGGGCCGACTTGGGCTGGGCCTGTGGGAAGGGCACCGCTTGCGCGGAGGCCGCGCTGGTCGGCTTGAACGCCACGAGGCTCGGCGACTCGATCTGGAACGCATGCGCCGCCACGCTCTCGGCCTTGACCGGCGGCGGGAGGGCTTGCGGCGCGGCTTCGCGCGCGGTGACGGCGGCGATCAGGGCTTCGATCTGGCCGCGGTCGGCCTCTAGGCTCAGCGCCGCGATCAGCTTTGAGGCCAGCGTCTCCGTCGTGGCTTCGCCTGTGCGGGGCGAACCGTCCCCGATCGAGGACGCCATGTCGGCGAACTCCGCGCCCCGGATTTCCAGGAATAGGCCAACGGCGATGACCAGCGACAGGAACGACTGAGCCTCGCGGCTGGCCGGGTTGAACGCCACAACCACGCCGTTCGGATCCGCCGGCGCGCCGGACGCCATCACTTGCCGGAGCGCGCTCCAGAGACTGCCGACCTGGTGGAACATGTCGACGGCCGCGTCGTGAACGACGAACTGGCCCTCAATGCGCGCGATATGCACCAGAACGTCCTGGTTGGCGTCGGTCACGACGTACCAGGGATCGCCCGAGTCACTGAGGCCGAACACGCCGTCGACCTCGCCATAGCTGGCCTTCAGCTGCTGGGTCAGCAGTTGAAGAAGGCCTCGCTCGTTGGCGGACCAGTCGGAGGCCAGAGGCCGGGGGATGAAGGGAAGGATATCACCCATGGCGATACGGGTCAGGCCCGCGCGGCCTGTTCGGGCTCGGCCTCTTCGGCCGCGCCGTCAAACAGCAGCCGATACAGCTCCGGCTCATAATAGCGCAGCAAGGTCCGCGCGAACTGGCTGGGATCCAGGCCCAGGCTCTGCGCCCACACCGCCTGAGCCTCGATCGGCACGCGTCCCAGGCCGTTCTCGACCTGCGAGACGAAGGTGTAGTAGCGCAGGCCCGTCTTTTCGGCCAACTCGGCCTGGGTGAGCCCGGCGGCTTCACGCGCAGCCTTTAGCCAACGGCCGGCCTCGCGACGCAGAGACTTGGTCAGGGCCGCCTTGGCGGGGTTCATCGCCGTTCGTGACATCGCAACGCCGTTCGCGCGCCCACCCGCGGGCGCTCACTAGTTGTTACACATTGCATAAAAACGCAACAACCCGTTGCGTGCGCCTAAACCGCCTTGCAAGCCGGCGACACGGCATATACAGTTTTTACGCAACTATTTTGAACGAAGCAAAACCATGCTCGCAACGAACGCTCGCGCAGGCTCTGGCGACCCTGCCTCAACGGCCCCGCCTCGCCTTTCGGTGGTGATGGTCGTCTATATGACCGGCCCGGCCCTGATGGAGAGCGTCCGGCATGTGCTGGCGGAACCCTGGGTCGATGAGTTCGTCGTCGTCGACAACGGCTCCTCGTCCGCCGACGCCGCGTGGCTGCGGGACCTGTCGCAGCGAGAGGGCCGGGTGCGCCTGCTTCAGGGGCTGGGCAACATCGGCTTTGCGCGCGCCGCGAACTTGGGCGCCCTTGCGGCCAAGGGCCAGGAACTCGTGTTCCTCAATCCCGACGCCTTCCTGACGCCCGGCGCCATCCCGGCTCTGCGAGACGCCGCCCGCGATCGCCCCTCGCCCTGCGTGGTGGGCGCGCGCGTGTTCAACACCGACGGCACCGAACAGCGGGGCGGACGACGCGGCGAGATCACGCCCGTCACCACCCTGCTCAGCCTCTCGAAGCTTAGCGCCACCCTGCCCCCGCTGCGCCGCTTCGAGATCCACCGGGAGGGCGAGCCCCCGCCGCCCTACCCGGTGGATACGCCGACCATATCCGGCGCGTGCTTCTACATGACGGCGCGCGACTTCCAGCGCCTGGGCGGATTTGACGAGGGCTACTTCCTGCATGTCGAGGACATCGACCTGTGCTGGCGTGCGCGCCGCGCGGGCGGGTGCGTCCTGTTCCAGCCCAAGGCGCGGATCGTTCACGTGGGTTCGACCAGCCGCGAGAGCCCGCTCGTGATCGAGTGGCACAAGGGTAAGGGCCTGATCCGCTACTTCTTCAAGCGCGCCCAGCTCAAGCGGCACAAGGTGCTGACGGCGCTGCTCGCGCCGCTGATCCTGGTGGCGGCCCTGGCTCGCCCCCTTGCCCGGCAAGTGTTGCGTCGCCGCGTGCGGCGGCCCGCCAAGCGATTGCTTCCCGTTCCGAGCTGACATCCCCCAGCGCCGATTTGGCGGAAAGCGCCAAGGCTGGGCGATCATTACGCGCGGCACTGACGATCTTGACGCTTGCGCCAAATTCGAACGCCCGTAAGACTTCCCCGCGGGTAAAGGGGAATCTCTAGTGAGTCCGAGCAACGACGCCACCGCCTCGCATGAGGTCGAGGCCGCCGAGACCGAAGCCGCCACCAAGAATCTGGTTTTCGTCGCCGCCGAACGCCTGTTCGCGTTGCACGGTTTCCAGAACGTCTCGGTGCGCGACATCACGGCCGCCGCCGGCGTGAACCTGGCCTCGGTGAACTACCACTTCGGCTCCAAGGATGCGTTGCTGTTCGAGATCTTCAAGCGGCGCACGGCCGAGCTCAATCGCGAGCGGGCCAAGATGCTGCATGAAGCCAATGACCGGAACGCCGGCGCGCCGCCCCTGCGCGACATCCTGGCGGCGCTGCTGACCCCGCCCCTGCGTTGGCTGGCGCCGGACCACGAGCGGCGGATTTCGCTGCAGTTCCTGATCCGCGCCCGCAGCGAGGGCACCGACGAGATCCGCCAGGTGCTGAAGACCGATGTCTCGCATCTGCGCCGCTTCTCGGACGCCCTGCTTCGCGCCCGCCCCGATCTTTCGCCGGAAGAGGTTTACTGGCGGCTGCATTTCACGCTGGGCATGCTGCACAACAACCGCTTTGCGGAGTTCGACCGCCTCAATGTCCTGTCGGAAGGCCAGACCAGCGAAGCGGACGTCGTGGCCCTGCTGGATCGCATGCTGAGCTTCGCCGAAGCCGGCTTCCGAGCCTAAACGGGGACGCGGCCGGAACAGGCGTTCGTGTCGGGCGTTTGGCCCGCGCATGGGACGGCTGCGCATCCTTCACGAGACACACTACGATTACGACCATCCGGTCGGCTTTGGCCCCCAGCGGCTGATGATCCGACCGCGCGATAGCCACGCCCTGCGCATCGTTCAGGCGTCGCTTCGCCTGTTTCCGCAGGGCGCCACCCGCTGGAGCTATGACGCCAACGGCAATTGCGTCTGCATTTTCCAGCCCTCCGAAGGCGCGAACGCGATGCGTGTCGTCAGCGAGTTGGTGATCGACCGCTACCCCGCGCCGCTAGCGCTGCAGCGCGCGGAAGACCCGCACACCCTGACGCCCATTGTCTACTCACGAGAGGACCGGGCGACGCTGGAGCCATTCATCGCGCCGGTGACCGACGATCCCGACGCGGAACTACTGCGCTGGCTGCGAAACCTTCCGGCGTGTCGCGACGAGCCGGCCTTGGCTTTCCTGTTGCGCGTCAACGAACTGATCCACCAGCAGTTCGACTATGTCACCCGGCAGGAAGAAGGCGTTCAAAGCCCCGTCGAGACGCTGCGCAAGCAAAGCGGCGCCTGTCGGGATCTGGCCTGGTTGATGGTGGAAGGTCTGCGTCGCCTCGGCTACGCCGCGCTCTTCGCCACCGGCTACATCCATTCCCCCGGCGCCCAGATCCGCGGCGCCGGCGCCACGCATGCCTGGTGTGAAGTGTTCCTGCCCGATCTTGGTTGGCTGGAGTTCGATCCGACCAACGGATTGGCGGAGTCGCCGGACCTGATCCGTGTCGCGGCGACCCGAACCCCCGCTCAGGCCCTTCCGGTATCGGGCGCCATCATCGGCGCCCCCGGAGCGTCTCGTCTTCACGTCTCCGTGGACGTCCAGTTGTTGGACGAAACCGGTCAGGCGGCTGTGTTAAAGTAGCGTGCGCCCCGGAGGAAAAGCCATGACCAGCGGCTTCCAGAACCAGAACCCCAACAGGAACCTCTCCGTCCCGAAGTCTGCTCCAAAACCGCAGCACGGCGGAAAGCCTGCGCCGGAATGCGTGAAGCTTAAAGAGACGCGCAGCTTCCAACCCAAGCCGGGTCATTGATCCCCAAAGTCGGGTATCGACAAGGCGAAACCGTTCAACCCACAGGCTAAACGCCTATACAGAGTGCTGCGCCGCTCTTAACCTTCCAATAGGGAATGGGGGAGCTAGCGAGCATGCGACGGGTCGCGCTCGGATGTTTGATGGCGACAGTCAGTCTCGTGGGCGTAGGGACCGCGACGGCGCTGTCGACTCGTGTTCCTGAAGAATTCAACCAGACTCTGACCCTGGCGGGCGGACCGCCGGCCGTCGGCGACGACCCCGACGCGCCGATCGCCACGGCGCGCTATGGCGGTGAGCGCTCTCGCGCTCTCGCGGCCGAGACCGTTGCGATCCCGGCGGTCGCGACCGTGGCGCTGGCCGGCGGCCCGGCGGAGTCAGGTTTGGCCGGCGCCGCGCCCAGTACGCCCGAGCCATCCGCGAACCGCGCGCAAGCTCCGGCCGAGACCGCGCCTGCGCCTGCGCGCCCGGCGGCGCGCATACTGGCCGAGAATTCGCCGGCAAAGTCCCGCCCGGCCCTAGCCTTGGCCCAAGTCAAGACACAACGCCCTTACGGCAAGCTGTTGAAGGTCGAGGTCAATGATCGGCCGCTCGCCTTCACCCCGATGGGCCTGCAGCCCACCGCCGTAAAGCGCCTGACCCTGAACGCGTCGAACCTGATGTCGAAGGCCAGCGCCTCGGCTGAGGATTTGCGGCGCGGGCGGTGGATGATTTTCGCCGCCAGCTCCGGCAAGGCCTACAGCCTCAATCTGGTGCGTGACGCGATCAACGGCTGGCGAAACGCCGGCTTCAGCGAAGACAAGCTGGCCCGTTTCGGCAGCCGGCAGGTCGGCCTTGGCTATCGCAAGGATAACAAGCAAGTCTCGCTGTCGGCGACCCGCCGCAACCTGAAGTCAATCGACTATTCCGACAAGGACACGGTCGTCGGGGTCACGGTGTCGATCCAGGGCCGCTAGAGCCAAGCTGGACCGTCGCTGCTTGCCTTATCGGCTGTCTCGGACGGCCTAGCCCCGCGCCGCCGCGATCCGCGCGCGGGCGATTTCGTCGGCGACCAGGTTGGCCGGGCGCTTTTCGGTGATCGACTGATCGATCACCTCCGCCAGGGTCTGGGCCAGGCGGTCGAGCTTGATCGCCACCCAGCCACCGTCGAACGCGCCGCCGGCTTCAAGAGCGCGGATCTCGGCCGCCACATTGATGATGCCGCCACCGTTGATGACATAGTCCGGGGCGTAGAGGATGCCGCGATCAAACACGGTCTGGCCGATCATGGCGTCCGCCAATTGGTTGTTGGCGCCCCCCGCGATCACCTTGACCTTCAGGCGAGGCAGGGTCGCGTTCGAGATCGCCCCGCCCAGCGCGCAAGGGGCGAAGACATCGGCCTCGACGTCGAAGATCGCGTCGGTCGGAACGATCGTCGCGCCGGTCTTGGCGGCCACCTCGGCCAGGGCGACCTGGTTGACGTCGGCGATGATCAGTTCAGCGCCGGCGGCGTGTAGTTTCTCGGCAAGGTAAGCGCCGACATGGCCGACGCCTTGGATGGCGACGCGAACGCCGTTCAGGTCGCGATTCAGCGCCCGCTCGACGCAGAGACGCACGCCCCGGAACACGCCCTCGGCGGTCACTGGCGACGGATCGCCCGACGCGGCCGCATGGCCTTCGAGGCCGGCGACAAAGCGAGTGGTCTTGCGCGTGCTTTCCAGGTCCGACGGCGAGACGCCCACGTCCTCGGCGGTCCAGTACTTTCCGCCCAGGCTGTCGACGGCGCGACCGAAGGCCTCGAACAGTTCCGGCGTCTTCTGGCTGCGGCTGTCGCCGATGATCACGGCCTTGCCGCCACCGAAGTCGAGATCCGCCATGGCGTTTTTGTAGGACATGCCACGCGAGAGCCGCAGGGCGTCGGTCAGGGCCGCACCGGCGCTGGAATAGTCCCACATCCGGCAGCCGCCGGCGGCGGGCCCTCGCGCGGTCGAGTGGACCGCGATGATCGACTTCAGACCAGTTTTTTCGTCGAAGAAAGCGTGAACGCCTTCGTGTCCCTCGAAATCGGGGGAATCGAACAAGGTCATGCTGCCGGTCTCGCCTCAGCCAGAATGAAGTTGGCGGGCGGTGTACGCTGGCTTGCCCTGGCTCACAAGCCCGAAGGCTGACCTTGCGACACCCTGCGCTTGTCGGCCTTCGGCGGGTCCAACGCTGTCATCGCGGCCGCGCTGTCCGGAATGGCGGGAACGCCTGACGGCGGCCACGGCGCGGGCGCTTCGCGCAGAAACGCCTCGGCGTCCGACCAGACCGTCTCAGCCTGTCGATCAACAAGCAGCAGATGGTAGCCCTTGGGATAGTAGGCGGTTAGCGCGCCGGGCTTGAGACGGCCTACGGCCTCGGCCGTCGACGCTCGCGGGATGATGTGGTCGTTGGCGCCGTAAAACCACGCGACCGGCGCCGCGATCGCGCCCGGCGCGCGCCACGCCCGCTCCATCAGGCCGACCAGTCCATACAGCGTGTCGGAACGTGCGCCCCAGATCATCAACGGGTCGCGGCCCATGCGGCGAAGTTCGTCGATATTGTCGGAGGGCATGACCTCCCGGACCAACCATTCGGGCGGCTTGACCACCCAACCGCCTGCGGTGTGCGCGGTGATCCACAGGCTCAGCTTGTTCGGCAAAGGCTGGCTCGACCACCCCCAGACCGCCGGTGCGAACAGCATCAGCTTGTCGACGCGCGGCGGGTCGGACGTGGCCATGGCGCTGATCGCCAGGCCGCCGCCCATGCTGATTCCCGCCAGGGCGATCTTGGACCTTGGGTGCCGCTCACGGACCGCTTCGACCAGCAGACGGACATCCTCGATCACCAGGTCGGCCGGCGCCCAGACGCCGCGCTCGGGCGAGCGCCCGAACCCGCGCACATCCAGCGCATAGGTCGCGATGCCCCTCCCCGCCCACCAGGCGGCGGCCAGACGGTAGGCGTTGGAATAGTCGTTCATGCCGTGCAGCCCGACCACGACCCAGTCGGGTTCCACGGCCGGGAGCCAGCGCATCAAGCCCAGCCGGGCGCCGTCGAAGCTGATGAAGGCCTCATCCGTCAGGCGCGGGCCGCGAAACCCGAGCGCCGCCAGTTCGGGCCGCTGGCGCAGCGGCGCACAGGCCGACAGCGCGGCCGCCGAGGCGGTCAGGATCAAGGCGCGACGGTTCATCGGCCCAGAATGTCCGCGACGCGCTCGCGAAGGAAGGGCGTGACCTCCGCCTCGAACCAGGGATTGCGCTTCAGCCACGCGGTGTTGCGCCAGGAGGGATGCGGCAGCGGCAGGACGTTCGGGCCAAACTCGCGCCAGCGCTCGATGGTCTCGGTCATGGTCTTGCCCGTACGCCCGGCCAGCGCCCAATTCTGGGCGTAGCTACCGACCAGCAAGGTCAGTTCAACGTTCGGCAATGCCCCCAGTAACCGGGTTCGCCACAACGCCGCGCAACGGGGCGGCGGCGGATAGTCGCCGCCCTTGGGGTTGGTTCCCGGGAAGCAGAAGGCCATAGCCGCGACACCGATCTCGGACCGGCCATAAAAGGTGTCCCGGTCGATCCCCATCCACTGGCGCAGGCGGTCGCCCGAGGGATCGTTGAACGGCAGGCCCGTCTCGTGGACGATCCGCCCTGGCGCCTGGCCGGCGATCAGGATGCGCGTCGCGGAGCTGACGCGGGTTACCGGCCGCGGCGTGTGCGGCAGATAGGGCGCACACGCCCGGCAGGCGGCGATGTCCTCAAGAAGCGCTTCGAGCGGCATGGACGGGATGTAAGCGATCCCGTCCCCTGCCCCAAGCGGAGCCTTACGCGCCGAGCATCCGGCGCTCGCGCTTGATGATGTCGGCGAACGACGGCCGGGCGAGGATGGCGTCGGCATAGGCCCTGGCCTTGGGCCACTTGGCGAAGTCGAACCCAGCGTGTTCCAGGTTCACGAAGGGGCTGGCCACGGCGATGTCGGCCAGGGTGAAACGGTCCTCAACCAGGAAGCCGCTCGCCGGGATCGTGCGCTCGAGATAGTCGAGCACCGGCGGCATGGCGACGTTGGTCCCCTTTTCGATCGCCGCCAGGTCCGGCTCGGCGCCCATGAAGCGCGGCCCCACCACCCGGTTGAAGAAGATCGGTCCCGCCGCGCCGACGAAGATCGAGTCCGCATACTCCTCGTACCAGACGGTCCAGGCGCGCGCCTTGGGTTCGGTGGGGATCAGGTTCGGCTCGGGATGGGCGGCGTCGAGATAGGTGATGATCGCCGAGGAGTCCGAGATCTTGAAATCGCCGTCCTGGAAGCCCGGAATCTTGCCGAAGGGGCTGCAGGCGTCGAATTCGGTGTCAGGCTGGCCGAGACGGACCACCTTGTTGTCGTACGTCAGACCCTTTTCGGTGGCGAACACCATGGTCTTGCGGACGAACGGCGAAAGCGACGAACCGTAGATGAGCATCAATGGCCTCCCAAGTTTGGGAGACCATTGGCCACGGACTCAGTTTCGTTTCAAGACGATCTCGTGGCGACGCCTACTCTTCGTCGCCGGCCGTCTCTTCGAAGCTGGTCGGATCGCCTTCCAGGCGCAGGCGGATGCGATAGACGCCGCGAAACTTCTCGGGATTGACCGGCTTGTTGTGGCGCAGGATCACGACCTTGCCCTCACGGGCCAGCTCGATGGCGTTGGTGCGCACGTGGCCCAGCTGCTGCTGCCAGCGCTCGGGCTGGATCGCCTTGGCGACGTTCATCGGGTCGATCGACTTGCCGGCGGGCAGCGCCGCCAGCTGGGAAAGAATGGTGTCTTGGATCGGGGTGGTCATGCGCCTCGCCATGCCATGGATCGCGCTCAAACGCGAGGCGCGGCTTGCGTGCGCGCGACGACGCCTCTAACTGAACCCCGATAAGTTTCGGAGGGGACGACATGGACGGCGGCGCCGAGGTTTCCAGCAGCTCGCGATTGGTCGAGACCGGCGAATGGGCCGGCTGGCGCACCTGGCAGGGCATGGACCCGTTCGAGGACCAGTCCGGCCCCTTCTATTTCCGCGAGGATGAAACCGGCCGCGTCACCTGCGCCTTCCGCGCCGAGCCCAAGCACATGAACGGCGGCGGCTTCATGCACGGCGGCTGCATGATGACCTTCGCCGACTTCTGCCTGTTCGCCATCGCCTGGCGCGATCTGGCGGGAACCCACGCCGTGACGGTCAGCCTGAATGGCGAGTTCGTCGGCCCAGCCCGCCCCGGCGACCTGGTCACCGCCACCGGCGAGGTCGTGCGCGCCGGCGGCTCGCTGCTGTTCGTGCGCGGCCTGATCTCGACCGGGTCCAGCCCGATGCTGAACTTCTCGGGCGTGATCAAGAGGATGCGTTCGCGCTAGTCCCTCAGGCGGTCATGCCCGCTGCGGCGGCGGGCCGCGCCAGCATCGCGTCGAACCAGCGGTTGACGTGAACCAGCGCCGGATCCAGCCGCCACTTGATCATCCGGCCGAAGTCGAGGCTGGTGACGGCGACCACATCGACGATCGTCAGGCGGTCGGCGGCGATGAATGGGCTGGCGGCTAGGCGGTCGTCCAGCACCTTCAGGCTTTTTCTGACGCTCTCCAGATTGTAGGCGGCGACCTCGGGGACCTGCGCCTCCAGCGCCGCCATGCCGGGGTGGCTGTGGCGCACGCCCTGCATCATCGGCGTGGCGACCATCATCTCGGTGCGCCGCAGCCACATCTCGATGATCGCCGTATCCTTGGCGTCGCGACCGAACAGGTTCGGTTCGGGATAGACGCTCTCCAGATAGCGGCAGATGGCGACCGACTCGGTGATCACCGTCCCGTCGTCCAGCTCCAGCGCCGGCATGTGCGCGAGGCCCGCCTTGCCGCGATACTCCGGCGACCTGTGTTCGCCGCCCATGATCGACAGGGTGACGATCTCGACGTCGTCGATCCCCTTCTCGGCCATGAACCAGCGGACACGACGCGGATTGGGGGCGCGAAGGCAATCGTAGAGTTTCATGGTGTCCTCCCCTTTTGCCCAACAGTAGAAGCCCTTCCCCTCGATGGGGAAGGGTTGGGATGGGGTGATCGCTGAATCTCCGCCGCGACGCGCTCGGCCACGAGATACGGATTGCCGAAAGCCTCCCCGTCGCGGACCCGCATCACCCGATAGCCTTGCTTTGCGAGCCAGGCGTCACGCTCGGCGTCATGCAACTGGGCCTCGGGGTCATCGTGCCAGCCGCTGTCGACCTCGATCACCAACCGCGCGCCATGGTGGACGAAGTCGACGACGTAGCGCCCGATCGGCGCTTGTCGGCGGATGTGGCGATCGAGGGCGCGGAGAGCTTTCCAAAGGGCCCTCTCGCTGGCGGTCATTTCATTCCGGAGACGACGGGCGCGCTTCACGACGCCGGGAGCATGCCGAGGTCTCGGTGTTCCTTCGGACACGCCGTCACCCCATCCCCTACCCTTCCCCATCAAAGGGGAAGGGAGAAGATAGGGCAACTTTTAGTAGATTTTACAGCCCAAACAGGCTTCGCGGCATCAGGCCGACCAGCGAGCCGGTCAGGCAGGTGGCCAGGAAACCGGCCATCATCGCCTTCCAAACGAGGCCCAGCACTTCCTGCCGGCGCTGGGGCACCAGCACCGAGAAGCCGGCGACGTTCATGCCGACCGAGCCGATGTTGGCGAAGCCGCACAGGGCGTAGGTCATGATCATGCGGGTGCGCTCGTCGAGCAGCGACTCGCCCACCTTCGACAGCTGAATGAAGGCGGTGAACTCGGTCAGGATCAGTTTCACGCCCAGCAGGCCGCCGGCCGTGCCGGCTTCCTTCCAGGGCACGCCCATCGCCCAGGCCAGCGGCGCGAAGATCACGCCCAGCCCGCGGGCGATGCTGAGCGGCTCGCCGCCGACCGGCGGGAAGGCGCCCAGGATCTTGTCGACCATCGTCGCCAGCGCTACGAAGACGATCAGGGTGGCCCCGACGTTGAGGGCGATCTGCAGACCGTCGGTCGTGCCCTTCATCACCGCGTCGATCGAGCTGCCATAGGTCTTGTCCTCGGTGGCGAGGTCGAGATCAGCGCCCTTCTCCATCGGGTCTGACGGCACGATGATCCGCGCCAGCAGCACCCCGGCCGGCGCCGAAATGATCGATGCGGTCAGCACGTGAGCGGCGGCGTTGGGCAGGACGTCGGCCAGGATCGTGGCGTAGGCGACCATGGTCGAGCCCGAAACACAGGCCATGCCGACCGCAATCAACATGAAGAGTTCCGAGCGGCTCAGCTTGTCGAGATAGGCCCGGATAAAGATCGGGCCCTCGATCTGGCCCATGAAGATGGTGGCGGCGGTGGCCAAGGCGGGCGGACCGCGCAGGCCCAGCGTCTTCTGGAAGACAAAGCCGAAGCCTTGCGCCAGCCACTTGAGGATTCGCCAGTGCCAGAGCAGCGCCGAAAGCGCGCAAACCACGAGAATCACGGGCATCACCCGGAATGCGAAGATAAATCCCGCTCCGGGGTTGCTGACCGGATAGGGCTGGTCGCCGCCGGCCAGGAAGCCGAACACGAAGGCGGTGCCCGCCTGGGTCGAGGCCGCGAGGCCTTCAACCGCCCCATTGACGCTCTGCATCAGCTTTTGGGCCTGCGGCAGGCCGAACAGCACCATGACCAGCGCGACCTGGATGACGACGGCGCCGATGGCCAGACCCCAGGGGAACCGCTTGCGGTTCTCGGAAACGAGCCAACAAAGGCCCAGGGTGAGCGCCAGACCCGCCAGGGCCTGAACGTTCTCGGGACGGAACATCAAGACGAAGACCTTACACTGAGGCGACGCCCCCGCGACGCCGACCAAGAGGCGAGATTGACACCAACTGCGGCGTCGCACGCAAGCGCCTTGCGTAAGGAATGGTTAACCAGCCTGCAAATCGATCAAGTCATAAGCCTATTACCCCGGAAGCGCTGGCCGGGCGGGCCGCCTGGCGCGCGACGTGGTCCGGACTTCACCGCTGCTTGCTGGGACTATTTCACCCCCGAAATTCGCCTTACCCCGATTTAACTTGGCCGCTCGCCGATCGCCGTTCATTGCTGCAACCGTCGATTGGGGAGCGCGAGTCCGCAAATGTCGTTGGCCTTGGCCACACTTCTATACGAGTGGCGTCGTTACATGGCGGCCGTCGTCGCCCTGGCCTTTTCAGGCCTCCTGGTGCTGGCGCAGGTCGGCATGTTCGTCGGCATCGGCAAGGGCTTTACCGCCCAGATCGACCGCGCGCGAGCCGATATCATGGTGCTGGGCCCCGGCGCCAAGGCGCTGTTCGGCGGTCCTTCGGGCCTGCCGCGCCGGATGATCCCGCTGGTCTACAGCCACCCCGAAGTGACCCAGGTCGCCCCGCTGGACGGCTCGGGCGGTCGCTTCCAGAACATCCTGACGCCCGAGGAGCAGGCCAAGATCGAGGCCCGCACCAAGGCCGCGGCCAAGGGCGGAAAGTCGCCCCCGCAGGGCGGCGGCCGCAAGACCGAGTTCGTCAATGTCACGGTGATCGACGCGATCCCGGGCTATGTGACCGTACCCACCGACTACACGCCCGAAATGGTCGAAGCCTTGCGCCGCCCCTATGCGGTCGCCGTCGACCAGACCGCCCTCAAGCGCCTGGGCGTCAAGAAGGGCGACAAGGCCATCTATAATGGCAAGACCATCAACATCGCCGTGGTGACCACGGGTTATCCCAATATCATCCAGCCCACCCTGGTCATGTCGCGCGATACGCTGCGGATGCTGGGCGAGGCCGATGTCGGTCAGCGCGTGGGTCCGCTGATGGTCGAGATCCAAGATCCAGCCCGGGCCGAAATCGTCGCCGCGCAGCTCAACAAGAAGGCCGACGGCAAGTTTCGAGCCTGGACTCGCCAGGAGCTGGCGGACGCCAACTCCAGCGCCATGCTGGACGACCAGATCATCGGCATCATGCTGGGCTTCTCGGCGTTCCTCGGCTTGCTGATCGGCGTGGCCATCACCTGGCAGACCCTGCGCGGCGCCATCATGGCCAACATCAAGGAGTTCGCGTCCTTGCGCGCTCTGGGCGTGTCGATGGGCGACCTGCGCAACATCGTCATGGAGCTCAGCTTCTGGGTCGGCATCGTCGGCGTGTTCGCCGCCGGTCTGCTGACCTGGGGTGTGTCGCTGCTGGCGGCCATGGGTGGCGTGCCGATGTACTTCCCGCCGGCTCTGGTCGCCATCGTGGCGGGCTTCCTCGTCGCCATCGCCATGCTGTCGGGCTTCCTGTCGCTCGGCGTCCTCAAGAACAGCCAACCCGCGGACCTGCTGCGATGACCCGTGACAACGCGCACAAGCGCGGCGAAACCGCCCTCGAGGCCAAGGGCCTGGTCAAGCGCTTCAAGACCGGCCGCTCTTATATCGAGGTGCTCAAGGGCATCGACTTCGACGCCAAGCACGGCGACGTGACCATGGTCATGGGGCCGTCGGGCTCGGGCAAGTCGACCCTGGTCGCCGCCCTGTCGGGCCTTCTGAAGCCCGACGAGGGCAAGGTCTCGGCGCTCGAAGCCAAGGACCTGTGGGCGCTGTCCAGCGGCAAGATCGACAAGTTCCGCCTGGATCACTGCGGCTTCATCTTCCAGGGCTTCAACCTGTTCCCGGCTCTCACGGCCAAGCAGCAGGTGATGACGGCGCTGAAGTACCAGGGCGCCAGCCCCAGCGAACAGGCCCGCCGCGCTCAGGCGGCGCTGGAGTCGGTGGGCCTTGGCCCCCGCGTCAACCAGCGCCCCTCGGAGCTCTCAGGCGGTGAGAAGCAGCGCGTCGCCATCGCTCGTGCGCTGGCCAAGAACCCGAACCTGATCTTCGCCGACGAGCCGACTTCGGCCCTCGACGGCGAGAACGGCCAGGTCGTCATCCGCCTGCTGCGCGAAGCGGCTTCGGTGCGCGGCGCGGCGGTGATCTGCGTGACCCACGACCCGCGGCTCGAAGCCTATGCCGACCGCGTCATCCACATCGAAGACGGCCGGATCCTGGACGACGTGCGTAGAACGCCCGACGCCAATCCCGCGCCGCTCAGCCACTGATTTTCTGGGGGAATTCCACATGCCCGGCTTCCTGCGCCGACCCGCCTTCTACATCGTCCTGGTCGTCGTGCTTCTGCTCGGCGGCGGCTTCTTCTACGCCAAGGGCCAACAGGCCGAGAAAAAGAAGAAGCTCGAGGCCGCCGCTGCCCAAGAAGAGCCCTCCCCCTACGCGGCCATCGCCCAGGGCAAGGCTGACGTCGAGGGCGGCGTGATCCAGGTGGCCGCGCGCCGCCAGGGCATCATCCGCGAGGTGTTCGTCCAGGAGGGCGACATCGTCAAGGCCGGCCAGCCGCTGGCCAAGCAGGAAGACGATGACGCCCGCCTGGCCGCCCAGACTGCAGCGGCGAACCTGTCCTCCGCCAAGGCGCAGCTTGCGCTCTATCAGGTGCAACTGCGCACCGCCCAGCGGGAGTTCAACCGCCTGCAGGGCCTTGCCGCCTCGAACTATGTGGCGGCCCAGAAGCTGGACGCCGCCCGCGACCAGATCGCCCAGGCCCAGGCCAATATCGGCGCCCAGCAGGCGCAGATCAGCGTCGCCTCGGCCCAACTGGCCCAGGCTCAGTATACTCAGGAACTGACGGTGATCCGCGCGCCGGCCGACGGCCGCATCGCTCGCCGCCAGGCTAATCCGGGCTCGGGCGCCTCGACCTTGAACGTCACCGCCATGTTCGACCTCGAGCCCAACACCCAGCGCATCGCCCGCGCCGAAATCGTCGAGGCCGACATCCCGAATGTCTCCATCGGTCAGGAAGTTGAGATCCAGCCCGAGGGCGATCCGGACAAGACCTATGTCGGCAAGGTCCTGCGCCGCGCCGCCGTCTTCGGCGCCCGCAAGCTGGCCTCGGACGATCCCAGCCAGCGCAGCGACGAGCGCGTCGTCGAAGTAGTGGTCAGCGCCGACGGCGCCCCGCTGCTGGTCGGCCAGCGCGTGCTGGTCAAGTTCATGAAGCCCGGCCAGAAGGCCGGCGTGAAGCGGGATAAGCCGACCCCGCCGGTGGCCGGCGGAGCCAAGAAGAAGGCCTAAGGCTCGCCCTCAGCCCACGCCTGCTTAGAACGCCGCGCGGGACACCGCGCGGCGTTTTTGTTTCCCCTGCCGGACTTGATCTGGATCCCGGCGTTCGCCGGGAAGGTCGGTTTTCCGGAGGCGTGCTCGAGGCAGTTCACGACCCATACTCGCCCCCTCCGCGCCTTCGGCGCTCCTCCCCCATAGGGGGAAGAAGGGAGCGCACCTTCTGCCCCCTATGGGGGCGGACGACCATGCAAAGCATGGTCCGGTGGGGGGCTGCGGCCTGTCCGACTTCCACCCCTTCCAGAAGCCGCAGGCGTCAGCTTGCGAGCCCCCTTTCCTCATGGGAGTCCGGGCCACCCGCCCCCAACACAATCAACGCCTTATCCCACCGAGCGACGGGGCCATCCAAAATCGACGCATCCTCCGCAAAACCACCCTCACAATGCTTCCACCTCGTCGCGAGGAAAGGGCGCATGGCCAGCGACCATTTGCGGCGGCGGGGGGCGGTCGAGCGGGGACAGGTTCGAGGGGGATACTCGAACGGTCCGGGGACCTGATGCTGGTCAGGCCCGCCCGCCGTCGGCGTGGTCGAGGGAAAGGGTTCGTCCCTCTTCGATCGCCGGGCGCTGCCGGAAACGGAAGCGCCCGGGTCCCGGTAAGGCCCGAACAGGGCCACCTTCCCGGGACGCTGGCGGATAACGGCTGCGCGGAGCGTCGGGCTTCGTCGAAACGGTATCTACAAACTCACACTCCGGACGGATGTCCGGCGCTCCGCAGCCCTTTCCAGACCTTCAGTGGGAAACCGCGTGAGGCCGCGAAGCTGTGCGCCAACCTTCTTCCCCCTCCGGGGGAGGAGCGCCGAAGGCGCGGAGGGGGCAAGTCAGGAAAGGGCCCGCCGACGCCGCAGGCCCCCACCTGACCGCTTCGCGGTCGTCCGCCCCCAAAGGGGGCAGAAGAAACAACGCAGCGGCGAGGATCATGACACAGCCACTCCCCTTGACCTCCCCTCTCCCGCGCCGCACAAACGCGCCAAACCAAACACACGTTTGAGGGAGACTTCGGCATGGCGGACATCCGCTTCGACGGCAAGGTGGCGATCGTGACGGGCGCCGGCGGCGGGCTTGGCCGACAGCACGCCCTGGAACTGGCGCGGCGCGGCGCCAAGGTCGTGGTCAACGACCTGGGCGGCAGCGTCGACGGCTCGGGCGGCGGCTCCGAAGCGGCCCAAAAGGTCGTCGAGGAGATCAAGGCCTTCGGCGGCGAAGCCATCGCCAACGGCTCGTCGGTCACTGACGACGCCGGCGTGGCCCACATGGTCAAGCAGGCCATGGACGCCTGGGGCCGCATCGACATCCTGATCGCCAACGCCGGCATCCTGCGCGACCGCACCCTGACCAAGATGGAACTGGCCGACTTCGAGGCGGTCATGCAGGTCCACGTCTTCGGCACCTTCAAGCCGATCAAGGCGGTCTGGGACATCATGAAGGCCCAGAACTATGGCCGCATCGTCGTGACGACCTCGTCGTCGGGGATGTACGGCAACTTCGGCCAGAGCAACTACGGCGCGGCCAAGATGGCTGTGCTGGGCCTGATGAACACCCTCAAGCTCGAGGGCGCCAAGAACGACGTGAAGATCAACGCCATCAGCCCGGTCGCGGCCACCCGCATGACCGAAGGCCTGATGCCGCCCGAAGTGCTGGCCAAGCTGGCCCCGGAATATGTGACGCCGGGCGTCGTCTATCTCTGCTCGGACGAGGCCCCGACCGGCGCCATCCTGACCGCCGGCGCGGGCGCTTTCGCCCTGTCGCGGATCTACGAGACCGAAGGCGTGTATCTGGGCGAAGGCGGCCTGTCGGCCGAGGAAGTCCGCGACAGCTGGGACAAGATCACCGCCGAGGATGGCCAGAAGGCCTATTTCAATGGCGGCGAGCAGGGCCAGAAGTTCTTCCGCAAGATGGCGGGCGGCTAAGACGCCACAAATAAAACACAGATCGAAAACCAGTGTTCGATCCATATTTGACATAACAGCGATTGATACGGGGGCCTCGCGCCCCCGTTTCTTTTACGCGGCTGACAAAATTCACAACATGCATCAATAATAGCAACGGTATTTGACTAGATGCGTTACAGGCCGCGCTCCTCGAGCGCCAGCCGGCGTCCGGCGGACCTCCTCCTCCCCAAGAAGGTCGCAAGTCAAAATGTCTCTCAAGCGTACCCGCCTCGCCGTCGGCGTGGCTTTCGTGGCGCTCGTCGCCGCCTCCCAGGCCTCTGCTTCGGCCTTCTACCTGCAGGAACAATCGGTTCGCGGCACGGGCCGCGCCTATTCGGGCGAAGTCGCCGACAAGGGCGTGGGCAGCCTCTGGTGGAACCCGGCCTCGATCGCCGGCATCGCCCGCAGCGAAGCCTATTTCGGCCTGAACGCGATCCAGGTCGACTCCAAGGTCACCAACACCGGCTCGACCATCACCCGTCCGGTTCCGCCTACGGGTCTGACCACGCCGGTCGGCGGCGCCAACACCGCCTTCGATCCGATCAATGACGGGATCGTCCCCAACCTCGGCGGCGCCTGGAAGGTCAACGACAAGCTGTCGCTGGGCCTGTCGGTCGCCGCGCCCTACAACTTCACCACCGAGTACAACGCCGACAGCTGGACCCGCTACGACGCGCTGAAGTCCCAGCTGCGCACCGTGAACGTCGAAGGCGTGGTCGCCTATCGCGTCAACGACATGCTGGACCTCGGCGTCGGCGTCACGGCGATGTACGCCGACGCGGAACTGACCAACGCCCTGCCCAACATCTCGCCGCTGCAACTCGATGGCGCGCAGTCGCTGAAGGGTGACGGCTGGGCCTACGGCTACACGGTCGGCGCTCAGCTCCACCCGTCCAAGAGCCTGACGATTGGCGCCAGCTACCGCAGCAAGATCGACCACAAGCTGGACGGCACGGTGAAGGTCTCGGGCCTGCTGGCCCCGATCCCCGCCGCCAACAACTTCACCGTCGACGGCCAGGCCAAGATCACCCTGCCCTGGATCGCCAACCTCGGCGCTCGCTGGGCGGTGAACGACCAGTGGACCCTGAACGGCTCGGTCAGCCGCGTGGGCTGGAGCGAGTTCGACGCCATCCGCGTGAGCTTCCCGGGCGGCGGCTCGACCAGCGTCCAGAACTACAAGGACGTCACGACCTACGCCGCTGGCGTCGACTATCAGGCCTCGCCGCGCCTGACCCTGCGGGCCGGCGTCCAGTACGACCCGACCCCGACGCCGGACATCGGCCGCACCGCCCGCGTGCCGGACGGCGACCGCATGATGTACGCCACCGGCGCCACCTGGGCCGCGACCGAGAACCTGAAGCTCGACGCCGCGCTCAGCTACATCGCGTTCGACAAGAGCCAGATCAACCGCACCGACGTCACCGCAACCAGCTCGACCGTCCGCCTGCGCGGCGATGTCGAAGGTTCGGCCGTGGTGCTGGCCGCCGGCGCGCGCTTCAGCTTCTAAGGCCAAGCGCCCCTGGAACGACAAGCCCGCCTGGAGCGATCCAGGCGGGCTTTTCCTTTAGTCGATCGCTTCCCAGAGCACCTGTGCGGCGGCGACGAACACCTGGGCGGCCTGCCCCTTGGGCTCGCCGATCACCGCCGGCACGCCCTGGTCGCCACCCAGTCGGACAGCGATCTCGATCGGCACGCGGCCCAGCAGCGGAACGTTCAGACGCGCGGCTTCGGCGACCCCGCCGCCCTCGCCAAAGATCGGGATTGGCGCGCCCGTCGAGGGATCGGCGAAGAAGGCCATGTTCTCGATCAGTCCGAGGATCGGGGTCGCGGTCTTTTCGAACATCGAGGCCGCCCGGCGCGCGTCGATCAAGGCGATCTCTTGCGGCGTGGTCACCAGCACCGCGCCGTCGATGCGGAGCTTCTGCACCAGGGTCAACTGCACGTCGCCGGTGCCGGGCGGCAGGTCGACGACCAGCACGTCCAGCGGCTGCGCCTCCGAACCCCAGGCCACGTCGTGGATCATCTGGCGAACGGCCGACGAGGCCATCGGCCCGCGCCAGATCATCGCCTTGCCCTCGTCGACGATGAAGCCGATCGACATCAGCTTGACGCCGTGGGCCTCCAGCGGCTGGAGCTTATCGTTCTCGAACAGCGGATCGCCGTCCACGCCCATCATCTTGGGGGCCGAAGGGCCATAGATGTCGGCGTCCAGCAGGCCCACCCGAAGGCCCATCCTGGCGAAGGCCACGGCGAGATTGGTCGACACAGTCGACTTGCCGACCCCCCCTTTCCCGACGCCACGGCGATGACATGGCGCACGTGCTTGGGCTTCTCCGCCTCCGGCGGCGGGGCCATGCGAGCCTGCGGGTCCTCAGTGATCTTGGCGCCCTTGCGAACGCGGGTCGCGCCCTCGGCGGCCTGGGCGGTCAGCACCACCTGCGCCTGCTCGATTCCCGGCAGGCCAGCCAGGGCCTTCTCAGCGGCCTCGCGGACCGGCGCGTAGGACGCCACGACGCTGGCGGGGACCTCCAGCATGAATCCGGCGCGACCGTTACGGACGACCAGGCCCTGGACCAGACCCGCCGTCACCAACCCCTGCCCGCTGGCCGGGTCGGCGATGCGGTCCAGCGCCACGCGGGCGTCTTCGAGGGTTGCGGTCACGGGCGGAGCCTCCTGGTCGGGGGCCTCATATCCGCGTGACCAGCAGTCATTTCAAGTGCGTAGCGGCCCTAACGCTCAACGACCTTGCGCTGCATCGGCGCCAGCCTGGCCAGCAGCTTGTTCTGGACGGCGAAGGGCACGCCTTCCTTGTCCATCGCCCACTGCAGGTTCTCGACCAGGGCGTTGAAGTCCTTGTTGGTGACGCCCATGTCCTTGTGAACCGACGCCATGTCGCGGCCGGTATAGACGCAGCCGCCGCCCAGCACATAACAGAACTGCTCGGTCAGGGTCCGCTTCAGGCGCGGGACGTCGGTGGTGGCGAAGATCTCCTTGATCCTCGGGTCGGCGATGCTGCGATCGACCAGGTCGGAGGCGATCCGCGCCAGGCCCTCCTTGCCATGGAAGGCCTGGAAGGTCGCCGGATCAGACAGGGGTGCTGCGCCGGCGTTGGCGGGCGACTGCGTGTAGGGATCAACCGGCTTTTCACCGGGCGGCGTCGTGTCCTGGGCGAAGGCGGCCCCGGCGAACAACATGGAGGCGCCCCCGGCCAGAATGAGGGCTCTGAAGGTCTTCATGGTCATTTCCGCTTAGAAGCCGGCCTGCAGCGACAGATAGACGCCGCGCTGGTTCTTGAAGGTGGCGATGTCGCCGAGGTCCACATAGGCGGCGGTCACCGACAGGTTCTTGTTGATGGCATAGGCCGCAAAGAGGTCCATCCAGTCATCCTCCTTGGCGAACGCCAGATTGCTGGGCTTGGTCCGATACTCGGCGCCCACCACCAGCCGCTTGCTCAGCATATAGCCCGCCGAGCCTTCAAACTGAGGCTTGTAGCCATCGGTCCCGCCGAACCCGAGCAGCCCCGTCTGGTTGGCCTTGGTCAGCCGCACCGCGCCGCTCAGCACCAGAGACTTGTCGAGCAGGATCTTGGTGGCGGCGACATAGTAGTCGACGCCGCTATCCTTCTTGGCGCCGAGCGCCCGGACGAGGGCGTCCTGATTGTTATCCTTGTACTGCGCGCCGACCGCGATCTGTGGCAGCCAGCGGTCTTGGTCATAGACCGCGTCACCGATCACCCGCACCTTGGCGCCCAGAACGGTCTGCTTGAACTTGAAGCCGCGCCCAAGACCAAGCTTGGCGCCGGTCGCGCCGGTGTCGAACACCTGCTGGGTCGCCGACAGCTCGACGCGATCGCGATAGCCCACCGCCGCGCCGAAGGCGCCCAGCTTGTAGTCATCAACGCCGACGTGCGTGTAGTGGACCTCGCCGCCGACACCGCGATTGGTCGCTCCACCGGCGATCACCGCCCAGGTCGCCAGACCCCCGCCTGCGCCGCCCTCCAGCGCGCTGACGCCGTGCGTCAGCAGAAGCTTCCCGCCGGTCTCGATCTCCCCAGCCGACGCGGCGCCCGCCAGAGCTGCGAACAAGAAGATGGTCGCCACTGAAACTGGCTTCATAGGCCCCTCCAAGAGAGCTGATCGCGAGTCCGACGTCCCGCACCGGACGTTCACACCTTGTTATCCAAAGCTTTTACAGAAGGTTTCCGACTAGGCGACCGCCATGAACTTTCCAATCCAGTTCCAGCTGGTCGGAAAATCTGCATTAACGGCGATTTCACCGGCGCTTAGGTAGAGCTAGACGTATGAAGCGTCTGGCGACATCACTTATTGCTCTGTCCATTGGCGGATATGCCCACGCTGGCGATCTGACCATCTCGGTGCGTAGCGTCGATGGAAAGCCCGTTCCGGACGCAGTGGTCATGGTCTATCCAAACGGACAGCCCACGAAGGGCCCTATCAAGTTCCCATGGGCATACCGGATCTCGCAGCAGAACATTCAGTTCAACCCGTTCATGCTGGTGGTCCCAGTCGGCGCCGACGTGCAGTTCCCGAACCTCGATAAGGTTCGGCATCACGTCTACTCGTTCTCCTCAGGCAACAAGTTCGAGATCAAGCTCTACGGTCACGAGGAGAACCGCACGGCGAGGATGAACGCGCCGGGCGTCGTGGCCATTGGCTGCAATATCCACGACCAGATGGTCAGCTTCATTCGCGTGGTGGACACCGCCTACGCCGGCAAGACCGATGCGAATGGCGTCGTCACGGTCCGCGATGTTCCAGCTGGCGCGGTGACCGCCAAGGTCTGGCACCCTTATTTGCGCGCCATGAAGAATGAGAAAGCCCTGGCGACTGCCAATGTCGGCGCCGGGGCCGTGCGCGAAGCCGTTACGGTCGAACTGCGCCAACCCTCTGGCCGTCACTAGGTCGGCGATGTTCCAGCGCCTCCAGACCAAGCTGACCGTCCTCTACGCCGGGCTCTTCGCCCTGGCGCTGAGCGTCGTGGCCGTGACGGTCTATGTGGCGATCGCCAACAACGCCCAGCGCGCTGTACGCCAGGAGCTCGCCGCGACCGGAACGGTGTTCGACCGGGTATGGGCGCTTCGCACGCAACGCCTGCAGGACGGCGCCGAGCTGCTCTCCCGTGACTTTGGTTTCCGCGCCGCAGTCGCCACCCATGATCGGGCGACCGTGGAGTCGGCCGTCACCAATCTGCGCCAGCGCCTGGGCCTGGACCTCGCCTTCACCGTCGGCGTTGATGGCGATGTCGTCGGCATTGATCCGCGCCGTCTGGATCTCGAAACCTTGTGGACCGCGTTGGACGCCGAGGACGGCGCGCTGGGGGTGTTCGCCGTCGATGGCCAGCCCTATCAATTGATCTCCGCGCCAATCCTGTCGCCGACCCTAACAGGCTGGGTCGTCTTCGCCGCCAAGCTTGACGAGCGTGAGATGCAGGCGCTGGAGAAGCTCTCGGCGATCAGGCTGGACGCCCAAGTCTTTACCCAGCGCGGCGACGCCTGGGTCTCCGCCGATCAAGCGCCCGCTGCAAAAGCGCTAGCGGCGTATGTCGCAAAAGCAATGCGAGAGAAGTCCCTGGCCCCCTCCAGGCTTCGTAGCGATGGCGACAGTCTGGTGCTGGTGCAGCCTATCCGCACCCTCGACCCAACACGCGGCGCGGCCTTGGTGCTGCGCTATCCTATGGCGCTCGCCATGGCGCCTTACCGCCCGCTGATGGCGGCGGTCATCGTGGTCGGGCTGATCGGCGCGGCCCTCGTCGCCGCCGCAAGTTGGGCGCTGTCGCGAGGCCTCGCCAAGCCGATCACCGCGTTGGATGAAGCGGCTCGCCGCTTGCAGCGCGGCGAGAATGTCGTCGTCGAGGTCACCACACGCGACGAGATCGGCCGACTCGCCGAAAGCTTCAACCTGATGGCCGGAGAGATCCGCGAGCGTGAGGCGGAGATGGTCCATCAAGCGCTGCACGACGCTGAGACGGGCTTGCCAAACCGCCGCGCGCTGGAACGGTCTATCCAGACCCGCCTGCTCAGCTTGGCGGAGGGCGAACAACTGGTCATCGGAACGATCGGCTTCGACCGCTTCACCCAAGTTCGCGCGGCGATTGGCTACGAACTGGCGACGGAGCTCGTCGCAAAGCTAGGTCGACGCGTTGGCGAGACCACGCCCGGCTTGGTCGTGGGGCGACTGACCACCTCGGTCCTGTGCGTCATCTCGACCGCCACCCACATCGATGAGGTCCTGGCCCGAGCCGAAGGTCTGCTTCCCAGCCTCGAAGCCCCGGTGCAGATCGGCGGCGAGCCGGTCGATGTTCACATCACCTTCGGCATGGCGGCGGCCAGGGCCGGCGACAGCGACGCTGCGAGGCTGATCGAGCACGCCCTGATCGGACTGGACCAGGCCCGCGCTAGCCATAAAAAGCTGATGGTATTCGACGCCGAGGCCTATGGCGATCCGGCCTCCAACCTGTCCCTGATGAGCGAGATGCTGGAGGCGGTCCGCCACGGCGGCCTGCTGCTGAACCACCAGCCCAAGCTCGACCTGCGCTCGGGTCGGATCACCGGGGTCGAAGCGCTGGTTCGCTGGAACCATCCGACACGAGGTTTTCTGCGGCCGGACCTCTTTGTGGGCATGGCCGAGGAGACAGGCCATATTCGGGCCTTAACCGACTACGTCCTCGCCCAAGCCATCGAGGACCAAGCGCGTCTGCGCGCGGCGGGCCACGAGGTGATGGTGTCGGTCAACATCTCGGGCCGGCTGATCGACGATCAGGCCTTCGCCGAGCACGCCATCGCGCAAGTTTCGGCCGCCAAGGCCAATATCTGTTTCGAGATCACCGAGACGGCGGTTATCGGCAATCCGGACATCGCCCTGGCGGTGTTGGCCCGACTGGCCGAGGCCAATATCCGCGTGTCGATCGACGACTACGGCTCAGGCCTGTCGTCCTTGGCCTATCTGAAGCAGATCCGCGCCGACGAACTGAAGATCGACAAGATGTTCGTGACGGCCCTAGCGTCCGGCGGCACCGATGCGTTGCTCGTGAAGTCGACGGTCGACCTGGCCCACAGCCTCGGCATGAAGGTCACTGCCGAAGGCGTCGAAACTCGCGAGGTGATCGCCGCCCTGCAGCTGATGGGCTGTGACCTTGCGCAGGGCTATCACGTCGCCAAGCCGCTGGCCGTCGAACCGTTGATCGCGTTCCTAGACGCGTGGTCGATCGACCTGCCGGTCGATACCGAGAGCCGTCGGATCGCCTGATCGTTCAGGCCGAGGCCTTCAGCAGATCCAGCACGTGGTGCAAGCTGTCGGCGATGTGCACGCACTTTTCGTGCATCTCCTCGTTCGGATCGAGGATATCAGGCACCATCACCGTCATCATTCCCGCCGCGTGAGCGGCGCGGACACCAGGGTGGGAGTCTTCCAGCGCCAGACAAGCGAGCGGATCGACTCCAATACGGCGCGCCGCTTCCAGATAAGGATCGGGGTGCGGCTTGTGCCGGGTGACGTCATGGTGAGCGACGACGGCGTTGAAGCGCGGCAACAAGTTAAAGCGACCCAGATAGCGCTCGACCGCCGGCTTGCCGTTTGATGTGGCGATGCCGCGCGGCAGGCCCCGGTCGTCGAGGAAATCCAGAATTTCGATGACCCCCGCCTTGAGGCGCGTTTCGGCCTCGAGCAGATCCTCGACATCGGCCCAGACCCGCTCGAAATAGCTTTGAACCGGGAAGGTCTCGCCGAAAAGTTCGCGCAGCATGACGCCGCATTCGGGCGTCGTCTTACCCACCATCGCCGCGTAGATCTCGCCGGTGAAGCCGATGCCGAACACCTGGCCGGCTTCGATCATGGCTGCGCGATAGACGATCTCGGTGTCCAGCAGCAGGCCGTCCATGTCGAAGACCACGGCCTCGACGCGGCGGGGGAAACTCACGCGTGGAACTCCTCGGCGTTGTAGCCCTGGAAGTAGAGCAAGGTGGTCAGGTCAGTGTGATCGACCTTGGCGTCGGCTTGCGCCGCCACGATCGGCTTGGCGCGATAGGCCACGCCCAGGCCCGCCGCCTCGATCATCGCCAGATCGTTGGCGCCGTCGCCGACCGCCAGGGCGTCAGCGGGCGTCAGACCAAGCGCCGCGGTCTCTTCGCGCAAGGCGGCCAGCTTGGCCTCCTTGCCCAGGATCGGATCGCCGACCGCGCCGGTCAGTACGCCGTCCAGTTCGATCAGGGTATTGGCGCGGTTCAGGTGGAAGCCCGCTACTTCGGCCACGCGGCTCGTGAAGAACGTGAAGCCACCCGACACCAGCGCGCAGCGCGCGCCGTGCTTGGCCATGGTCCGCACCAGCGTCTCGGCGCCGGGGTTGAGCTTGACCCGCTCGTCGTAGCAGGCCTGCAGCGCCGAAACGCCCAGCCCCTTCAGCATGCCGACGCGCTCGCGCAACGCGCCCTCGAAGGCCAGTTCGCCGCGCATGGCGCGCTCGGTGATCTCCGATACCTGCGCCTTGACCCCGGCGAAGTCGGCCAGTTCGTCCAGGCACTCGACGTTGATGATCGTGGAGTCCATGTCGGCGATCAGCAGGCCCTTGCGGCGGTTCACCACCGGCTGGATCGCGAAGTCCACAGCCAGGTCCTCCAAGGCCGCCTTGACGGGCTCCACATCGCCGCCGTCGACAAAGAAGTCTGCGGCCAGCGGCCCCAGGCTTTCGCGACGGCTGGACAGGGCCGCTTCGACGCGCGAAACGGCTTGTGCGTAAGCGTCGGGGTTTGCCCCCACGACGGTGAGGACGGTCGGAATGGTGGAGAGCTCGGACATCGCGTCCCGCATCTGGCTGATCGCGGGCCCGACCGCAAGCGGCAAGTCCGCCTACGCCCTGGATTTGGCCGAGCGTATCGGCGGCGAGATCGTCAACGCAGACTCCATGCAGATTTACGCGGGTCTGCGCGTGCTCACCGCCGGCCCTTCGCCGGAAGAGACCGCGCGGGCGCCGCATCACCTTTTTCAGGTCGTCGACCCGGCCATCGGCTGGTCGGTCGGACGCTGGCTGGAGGCGGCGTCTCAAGTCCTCTCCGAAATCCAGGCCCGCGGAAAGCCCGCGATCATTGTGGGCGGAACTGGACTCTATTTCCGCGCCCTGACCCACGGCCTCGCTGACGTGCCCCCGGTGCCGGAAACTCAACGCGAGATCTCTAGCCTGCTCTACGCGGCGCGGGGGGAGTCCGAATTCCGCGAGATCCTCAGGTCGCTGGACCCTGAAGCCGAGGTGCGGATCGAGACGGGCGACCGCCAGCGCTTGGTTCGCGCACACGCCGTCGCCATCGCCACTGGCAAGTCCCTGACCGCCTGGCAGACCGACACCAAGCCCGCCCTCGCCCCCGGGACCTGGAAGGGTCTTGTCCTGGATCCGCCACGGGCCGAGGTCTACGCGCGCTGTGACGCGCGATTGGCTGTCATGGTCGAACAGGGCGCTCTGGACGAGGTTCGCGCCGTGGAGGCCCGAGGCCTGGACCCCGCCCTCCCCGCCTTGAAGGCCGTCGGCTACCGCGAGTTCGCAGCCCACCTTCGCGGTGAAACCACGCTGGACCGAGCCCTGGACGCCGCACGCCAGGAAACCCGCCGCTACGCCAAGCGGCAACTGACGTGGTTCCGTAACCAGACGCCGGATTGGGAAAGGATCAGCCCGTGACCCTGATCGAAGAGATTGCCGCGCTGCTGAAGGCGCGGGGCGAGACCATCGCGGTATCCGAGTCCTCCACCGGCGGACTGATCTCGGCCGCGTTGCTGAGCGTCGAGGGCGCGTCGGCCTACTACCGCGGCGGCGCGATCGTCTACACGCCCAAGGCCAGGGCGGCGTTGATGGGCGTGACCAGGGAGGAGATGGGCGAGATGCGCTCGGCCAGCGAGCCCTACGCCCAGTTCATGGCGCGCACCGTACGCGAGCGCATGGCTGCCACTTGGGGTATAGCCGAGACGGGCGCCACAGGCCCTTCGGGGAACGCCTATGGCGACGCCGCCGGCCACTGCTGCTTGGCGGTGTCCGGCCCTGTCTCGCTAAGCTTGGTCATCGAGACGGGCCACGGCGATCGCGCCGCGAACATGGAGGCCTTCCGGGATACGGCGCTCAAACTCCTCCTCGAAGCGCTGCAGACCTGACGTCGTTGGCGAGAAAAAGTCGCCGTAGAGATCACTGCAGCGACGCTGCGTTTCCCAGCAGCCGCCCCGAGGGGTGAAACCTACCCCTTGGAGAACCCGATCCCGGCAAGGTCACATCACCGCGAGAGGCACAACCTTGCGGCAAAGAGCGCCTTGACGCTCCATCTTGCGCATGTCATGACCCATTCCGTAGCTTTGGAGCAAGACTAGTGCGCAAAACCATGATCGTACTTATGGAGCGGCCGTTCGCGGGGTGACCTCGAAGTCACGTCGTAGCTCGGTCGCGCGCGCAAAGGTCCTTCGGGACCTTTTTTCTTTTCCAGCCCCCTCTTCGCCTCTTATCTCCACCGGATCTTCCCATGACCGCCCACCAGACCATCGAGAGCCAAGCTCCGACCGAAACCAACGATCGCGCCATGACCGGCGCCGAGATTGTGGTTCGCGGCCTCGTGGACCAGGGCGTCGAGGTGCTTTTCGGCTATCCCGGCGGCGCGGTCCTCCCGATCTATGACGCGCTGTTCCACGAGCCGCGCCTGCAGCACATTCTCGTCCGTCACGAGCAAGGCGCAGCCCACGCGGCCGAGGGCTACGCCCGCAGCTCGGGCAAGCCGGGCGTCGTCCTGGTCACCTCGGGTCCCGGCGCGACCAACGCCATCACCGGCATCATGGACGCCCTGATGGACTCGATCCCGATGGTCGTCATCACCGGTCAGGTCCCGACGCACCTGATCGGCACAGACGCCTTCCAGGAAGCTGATACGGTTGGCATGACCCGCTCGTGCACCAAGCACAACTACCTGGTCAAAGACGTCCGCGACCTGCCGCAGATCATCCATGAGGCCTTCAAGATCGCCACCACCGGCCGCCCCGGCCCGGTGCTGATCGACATCCCCAAGGACGTTCAGTTCGCCAAGGGCGAATACTACGGTCCGACCGAAGTCGCCTCAAGCCACGCCTATGCGCCGCGCACCAAAGGCGACGCGGGGCGGATCGCAGACGCCGCTAGAATGATCGCCCAGGCCCGCCGTCCGATCTTCTACACCGGCGGCGGCGTCATCAACGCCGGTCCCAAGGCCAGCGCAGCTCTGCGCGAGTTCGCCGCCCTCACCGGCGCACCGGTCACCTCGACGCTGATGGGCCTGGGCGCCTTCCCGGCAGCCGATCCGGCCTGGCTGGGCATGCTGGGCATGCACGGCACCTTCGAGGCCAACAACGCCATGCACGATTGCGACGTGATGATCTGCGTCGGCGCGCGGTTCGATGATCGCGTCACGGGCCGCCTCGACGCCTTCTCGCCGGGCAGCAAGAAGATCCACATCGACATCGACCCGTCGTCGATAAACAAGAACGTCCGCGTCGACCTGCCGATCGTCGGCGACGCCGGCTCGGTCCTGGAAGACCTGATCGCCGCCTGGAAAGCCGCGAACCTGCAGCCCAACAAGGCCGCCCTGAGCGACTGGTGGGCCCAGATCGACCAGTGGCGCGCGCGCCAGTGCCTCGCCTATCGCCGCTCTGACTCGGTCATCAAGCCACAGTACGCCATCGAGCGCCTGTATGAGCTGACCAAGGACAAAGACGTCTACATCACCACGGAAGTCGGTCAGCACCAGATGTGGGCCGCGCAGTTCTTCCGCTTCGAGCAGCCGAACCGCTGGATGACCTCCGGGGGCCTGGGCACCATGGGCTACGGCCTGCCCGCCGCCCTGGGCGTGCAGCTGGCCCACCCCAGCAGCCTGGTCGTCGACATCGCCGGCGAAGCGTCGATCCAGATGTGCATCCAGGAGCTGTCGACCGCGATCCAGTTCGATCTGCCGGTCAAGATCTTCATTCTGAACAACGAATGGATGGGCATGGTCCGCCAATGGCAGCAACTGCTGCACGGCGAGCGCTACAGCCACTCCTATTCGGACAGCCTGCCCGACTTTGTGAAGCTGGCTGAGGCCTACGGCGCGGTCGGCATCCGCTGCGACGACCCGGCGGAACTGGACGCCAAGATTCTGGAGATGATCAACAGCGACAAGCCGGTGATCTTCGACTGCCGTGTCGAGAAGCACGAGAACTGCCTGCCGATGATCCCGTCGGGCAAGGCGCACAACGAAATGATCATGGGCGAGGTTGAGGATATCGGCAACGTCATCGGCGAGGACGGCGCGGGGTTGGTCTAAGACCCCTCGCCCTTCTGCAACCCTTTGGCTTAGAAGCGATCCATGACCGCCAACGTCCAACCCGCCCCCGCCTCGGCCTACGACCTTAGCTCCAAGGACCAGGTCGAACAGTCCGCCACCTTCGCCCTACTCGTCGACAACGAGCCGGGCGTTCTGCACCGTGTGGTCGGCCTGTTCGCCGCGCGGGGCTACAACATCGAAAGCCTCACGGTCGCCGAGACCGACCGCAAGGCCCACACCAGCCGGATCACCGTGGTGACCCGCGGCACGCGTCAGGTGCTCGATCAGATCGAAGCCCAGCTGAACAAGGTTGTGAACGTCCGCCGCGTGCACGACGTCACCCGCGACCCCAACGGCGTCGAGCGCGAGTTGGCGCTGGTTAAGGTGCGCGGGTCGGGCGTCGATCGCGTCGAGGCGCTGCGGATCGCCGAGATCTTCCGGGCCAAGCCGGTCGACACCACGCTGGAAAGCTTCGTCTTCGAGATCTCCGGCGCCCCGTCCAAGATCGATAAGTTCCTCGATCTGATGCGTCCGTTGGGCCTGGTGGAACTTTCACGCACCGGCGTCCTTTCCATCGAGCGGGGCTTCGAAGGCATGTAGCGGAGGCAGGCGATGGCCCTGACCGGACTGATCGCGGGGCTTGCTCTCGCCATCGCTCAGCAGGACGCCACGCCCGACCCCGCCGCGTGGTGGTCCCCGGAAGTCCCGCGCCCACCGGCCGTTCTCGATCCACTGGGCGGACGCCGATGGGCGCGCGATGAACGCCCCATTCCCATCAATAATGGCGTGGATCCCCTGCTCTATCGCCTGTGGGGGCTTCCACCGCTTCAATCCCAGATCGTCCGCGACGGCGAACAGGTGGTCGAAGCCTGGGCTCGCCCCTCCGGCGACGTACGGCAAGCCGTCATACGAATTACGGTGCGTCGCGACGGCCGCGCGTTCATGCAGGCTCGAGCCGGTCTCGGTTGCTGCACGCCGGAAATCGGTCGTCGGGTCGACATCAACGCAGAACTGCCGCCCTCCGCCGTGAGCGCGATGAAGGCTCTGGCTCTGTCACCTGCCTGGAGCCAGCCGCAGTCGGTGACGGTCGACTATGGCGGCGGCGCGGTCTCGGCGGTCTGCGTGAACGGCGTTTCGTGGGATGTCACGCTTCTCGTCCCAGGTCAGGCCCGCCACCTGCGGCGTGCGTGCGACGACGCCGAGATCGGGTCGATTGCACCGGAACTGATGACGATGGTCGGCGCCGCCCTGGGTCACGACGCCCGCTTCGACGCCGCAGTTCCAAGGCGCTCGGACTTTACCCGCCAAGCCGCCGCCTACGGAATGCTGCTGCAATCAGGCGGACGGCTCGTGGCAAGCGACCGTCCTCAACCGCCCCCCGTCGCCGCCGAGCCTGCCCCTGACGGGATGAGCCACCCGCTGCGCCCGTGATCGCCAAAGCGGCGGAGACCCTTCCCTACGCGCCCTTCGCCCCCTATATTCAACCTGTCCGGCTTCGGCCGAACTATGGGGATAAACGCGCACGTAATAAGCGGACTGGACCCGGGTGCGATTCCCGGCGGCTCCACCAAATCTCTCCCAAGTTATCATGGGATTGCATGGGGCCGATCAGCATCGACAGACGTGTAAAGGTGTATGCTTTCTCTCGGCTTGGCCCACCGTTTCGGGCCTTTATCTAAATGCGAACGATAACTTCGCTGAAGAGTTCGCCGTCGCCGCGTAATGCGGTGCAGGTGAATTCGCCTCTTAAGTCCTAGGGGTTCAGATCCCTAGGCGGGGCCCGGAGGGAGCCTGCCAACAGAATCCCTCCACTTTCCACCACATCGCCGAGGCTCCCTCCTCTTATTCGTGAGGGCATGGGGGAGCCTGCCAACAGAATCCCTCCACTTTCCACCGCATCGCCGAGGCTCCCTCCTCTTATTCGTGAGGGCATGGGGGAGCCTGCCAACAGAATCCCTCCACTTTCCACCGCATCGCCGAGGCTCCCTCCTCTTCTTCGTGAGGGCACGGGGGCGCCTGCCAACAGAATCCCTCCCCCTTCGCCTCAGATCGAAAGGGATTCCGGTGTCGCCCGCTTTGCGCGTGGCTCGTGACGCGCTAGGTTCGGAATCTCGTTTTCAGTTCGAAGTTTCACGCCGAGCATGTCCCAGACCGAACCGCCCGAAGACCTCATGCAATACGAGGCCATGGCTCAGGACGCCCTGCGCGGCGTGGTCAAGGCGGCCCTGAAAAAGGCCGCTGCGCCGGGTGGCCTGCCCGAACCTCACCACCTCTACATTACCTTCAAGACCAAGGCCGCCGGCGTATCGGGCCCCCAGGACCTGCTGTCGAAGTATCCCGACGAGATGACCATCGTCCTGCAGCACCAGTACTGGGACCTCGCGCCGGGCGAGACCTTCTTCTCGGTGACCCTGAAGTTCGGTGGCCAGCCCAAGCGCCTGTCGGTGCCGTATGCGGCCCTGACCCGCTTCTACGACCCGTCGGTTCAGTTCGCGCTGCAGTTCTCGGCGCCTGACATCGTCGAGGATGAGCCCGAGCCGGATCCCGAACCTGAGGACAAGGCGCCCAGCGCCGCTTCGGGCGAGGACGGACCCAAGATCGTCTCCCTGGACCAGTTCCGCAAGAAATGACCGATATCGCCTCGGACGCGCCGGAAACCCTGACGGACGAGGCGATCCTCGCTCGCTTCCGTGCGTCGACGCGGCAACCGACCGGCTCCCAGACGCTGGGCTTCGAGTTGCTGGCCGTCCGTCAGGCCGAACGCGAGGTGGAGGTCGGCTTTACCGCACGCGCAGAGCTGCTCTGCAATCCGATGGGCCAGGTCCAGGGCGGCTATGTCTGCGCCATGCTGGACGAGTGCATGTCGGTGGCCGGTATGATCACTTCCGGCATGACCCACGTCGTCCCTACGCTGGAAATGAAGACCAGCTTCCTGCGACCGGCCATGCCGGGCTCGCTGCGCGGGGTCGGCCGGGTCGTGAAATGGGGGCGAAGCATCTGCTTCATGGAAGGCGAGCTGTACGACGCCGAGGGTCGTTTGCTGGCCAAATCCACCGGCACGGCGATGCCCACCCCCTTCGCCAATTTCAAGAAGAAATAGGGGCAGGCGATGCGAAGGGCGGCGGCGGTCATTGGACTTCTGGTTTTGCTCTTCTCGCCCGCCTCGGCGACGTTCGCCGGCGGACCGTTCTCCAACTGGACCGCCGTCGTCATCGCTGGTGATTTCCATGCTCACTCGGGCGGCCCGACCGAAGCTTTCGACAACGCCCGCCGCGACGTGACCAAGACGCTGGCCGGCATGGGCTTCCAGAGCGCGTCGATCCAGCAGTTCTCGGTCCGCCCCGAGCGCTATCCCGCCGAAGCCCCCGCGCGGGCCAAAGCCCAGACCATCTACGAAGCGCTTCGCACACGGGCAGAGACCGCCAAGTCCGGCTGCCTCTTCTACATCAGCACCCATGGCAGCCCCGAGGGCGTGATTCTGGGCAAGGAACTGCTTCGCCCACACCTGCTGGCGGCGATGCTGAACGAGGCTTGCCCCGCCAGGCCTAGCATCGTTGTGATTTCGGCCTGTTTCTCGGGCGTCTTCATCCCGCCCTTGCAGAAGCCGGACCGGCTAATCCTGACGGCCGCCCGGCCTGACCGCGCGTCGTTCGGGTGTGGCGAGAGCGACAAGTATCCGTTCTTTGACGAGTGCTTCCTGTCCGCCGCCCCCGGCGCCCGAGACTTCGCTGCGCTCGGCGCGGGGGTCCAAGCCTGCGTGTCGCGCAAGGAGAAGGAGACGGGCGCAGAGCCCGCCTCGGAACCTCAGATCTGGGTCGGCCCCGCGCTCCGGCCGCTGCTGCCGCTCTACGCCTTCAACAGAACCTCGCCGAACGCACCCTAAGGCGCGATCGGGTTTGACCCTGGCGGTCAGCACGTTACACAAACCCTAGAAGTTTCCGCTTCACCCAGGGGACATCGTTGACGTCGCGCGTTTCGCTCGCGGCCGCCTTGATTGCGGCCATGCTCGCACTTTGCTCCACCGCTGGCGGATCGGAGGCGTGGGCGCAGGACGCCTCCCCAGCCGCGATGACACCCGCCGCCACGGCCTCGGAATCCACCGTCCGTCCGTATTCCAGTCTGCGACAGCGCCGGACACGCCCACCGCGTCGAGTCGCGCCGGTCCCGGTAGCGCCCCGCCCAACGCCTATCCCCGCCGTGACGCTCGCTTCGGCGGCGCCAGCGCCGGCCATGCCGCCTGCGCCGGGGGTGGCTGCCCTGCCGCGACCCGAATTGGAAGCGTTCGTGGACGGCGTTGTGCAACGCGCGATGGCCCGAGACCATATCGCCGGCGTCACCCTGTCGATCGTTCAGAACGGCGAAGTGGTGCTGAAGAAGGGCTATGGCTTTTCGAATCTTGGCCAACGCAAGCGGGTCGATCCCGACAAGACTCTGTTCCGGGTCGCCTCGATCTCGAAGACCTTCACCTGGATCGCCCTGATGAACGAGATCGAGGCCGGTCGCATGCGCCTTGATGGTCCGGTCAATCTCTACCTGCCCGAAGCGCTGCAGGTGAAAGACCAGGGCAAGAAGACCCAGATCCGCCTGCGCGATCTGATGACGCACACCTCCGGGTTCGAGGATCGCGCCCTCGGGCAGCTCTTCGAGCGCGACCCGAACCGTGTCCGCCCCTTGACCGACTATCTAAGGCAGGAGCGCCCGCGCCGAGTCCGCGAACCTGGCTTGTTGCCCAGCTATTCCAACTATGGGGCCGCCCTCGCCGGCGCGGCGGTGTCCAATGTCACCGGCAAGCCCTTCGAGCAGTTGATCAGTGAGCGGATCATTATCCCAGCAGGCATGACGCGCACCACCTTCCGTGAAGCGCGTCCATGGCGGGATGGTCTTCCCGCGCCGATGGCGGAGCCCCTGGCCGCAGACCTGTCAGACGCCTTCTCGTGGACAGCGATGGGATGGAAGACCCAACCGCGCGAGTTTATGGGTCAGGCTGCGCCCGCCGCCTCGGCCTCCAGCACCGCCGCCGACATCGCTCGCTACATGACCTTGCTGCTGAACGGCGGAACCCTTGACGGCAGGACGATCTTCTCCCCCAAGACCGCTCAAGCCTTCCGTACGCCGATGTATCGCCCAGCGCCCGACGCGGCGGGCTGGAACGCGGGCTTTCAGGACGTCCCCCTACCGGGCGGGCGTCGCGGCTTCGGACATCAAGGCGCGACGCTGTACTTCCATTCGAACATGGTGATCGTGCCCGAGCTGGGGCTGGGGATCTTCGTCTCGGTCAACACCGACAGCGGCGCAAACCTTCCCGCGAATTTGCCCTCCACGATCGTCGAGCACTTCTACGCCCCTGCTTCGGCCGTGCCGGCCAACAGCGCCCTGACCTATGACCAGGCCAAGGTCTACGAAGGCGACTATCTGACCACCCGCCGAGCCTATGGCGGGCTGGAAGGCTTCACCAACCGGCTCATCGGCCGCGCTCAGGTGCGCGCCACGCCAGAGGGACGTCTGTCGGTCACCGACGGCGGCGTCACCTCCCTCTTCAACGGAACCGGACGGCCTGGCGTGTTCAAGGCGGTGGATGGTCCGCTCACCCTGGTGTTCGACACCAACGGCGACCGGCCGTCGCGCTTCTACGCCGCGCGCGGTTTCGCGACCTATGAGCGGGTCGGTTTCCTGCGCTCCGCCTCCTTGCTGTCCTGGACGATTGCGCTGGCGGCCCTGGCCTGTGTGGCCACGATCCTCGGCGCGCTGTTCCGCAATCGTCGCGAGGCGCGACAGACGCCGACCCAGGCCCGCGCCAGTCAGATGCAGGTCATGCAGTCGGTGCTCTGGCTGATCTCCGCAGGCTGCATGGGCATGTTCGCGATGAAGGCGGCGGACCAGACCACGACCTTCTTCGACTGGCCCAGCGGCTGGCTGCTCAGCGGCTCGGCCTGCGCGCTCGTCGCAACGGCGCTGGGCGTCCTGACCTTGGGCCTCCTCCCCATGGCCTGGCGCGGTGGGCGTCGCGTCGACAGCTGGAGCGAGGGCCGTAAGGTCGCCTCCACGTTCACGGCGCTGCTCCTGGCCTTCCTGAGCCTGCTCCTGGGCCTTTGGGGCTACCTGCTGCCCTGGAGCTAGCGCCGGCGGCTTCGGCTCGCCGCGCCCAGCTTCCTTTCCCAGGCGCGGACTTTGCAGATCGGCGTTCTGGGAGCGGGATAAGGAGACGCGACGTGTCAAAACTGGACGGTCTGGCGTTTGGGGGGACAGGACTAGCGGCCTGGTCGGCGGCCACCCTGTTCTACGCAGCTTTCGGTGGGGGCGTTCTCGAAAGCGCCTTCTGGTTCTATGCACTGAACGCGTTCGCGGCCGCGGCGGTCGTGACCTTCGCCTTTCAGGCGGTGGCGCGGCTGACGCACACACCGCGCCGCCGCCGCTTGTTTCCGATGCTGATGTTCTCGACGCCAGGCCTGGTCGCCGGCGCGCTGGTCGTGTCGCGCTACGCCGAGGTCATGCCGACGACCGATCCGGTCAGCGCCGGGCGCTACGGCGCGTTTCTGGTCGTCCTGTACGTGGCCGTGGCGGCGTCAGTCTTCGAGCGTGCGCCGCATAAGGCTTGAGGTCAGCTTCCGCACCTGGATCACGATCCGCTCGCGTTCGCCCGGCCGTCGCTCGACCAGCAATCTGGCGACCTGGGCGTCGTCGTGGAAGGCGTAGCCCTTGATCGCGTCCAGCAGGGCCTTGGCCAGGTTGTCGAGATCCATCCACGGCGGCTCGCCGACATATTCCATGCCGATCTCGACGCTGAACTCACCCCAGGCCGGCCGTGAGCCGCGCCAGGACTTGCGAAAGAACTCGTAGATCAGCGGCTTGTAGTACTTGCCCTGGGTGGTGAGGCCATCGACCACGAGGGTCAGCTCGCCGCCCGTCTCGCGGGCGCGGACCTTTCCGTGGTGGGTCCAGTCCATGCCATCGAGCGCCTGGCTCACGCGTCCATCATCCCGGCCAGAGCCATCACAGTGTTCCAGTTCCGCGTCGTCCCGACGGGCGAACGCTTGGTCTTCTTCCAGTCCCGATCCAACACCGAGTCGGCCATGCTGATCGGGAAGTCCAGATAGAGCTCTCGGGCGCCGACAACAAAGCGTTCCGGCCCCGTGATCGCTTCGCGCAGGATCGTCTCGTCTTCGGCCGGCAGCGGCCTCTTCAGGAAATTGACGATCACGTGGCTGGGATGGTCAAGAGCCTCGGCCTTGAACGGATTGCCGTGGATGATCGCTCGTAGCTCGGCGGGCGATCGCACCATGAAGTCGGTCCTAAGACCCATCCGCGCCTCGAGCGCGTCCTCCAGCGCCTTCTCCAGTACCAGCCCGCCCTCGTGGTCGCCCCACAGGACGAGATTGCCGCTCGCCAGATAGGTCTTGGCGCTCGTGAAGCCTAGATCCCGCGCGACGCCCAGCAGGTCGTCTTTAAGCACCTTGCGCTTGCCGGTATTGATTGAACGGGGCAGCGCCAAATAGGGGCTCATGCGGGTCTCCTTCGCGCTTGCGAACATTGCCCTCCCGCCGCGCAAGGTCTAGACCGCGCTCGACCGTTTTTGGGAGACACGCCGCATGACCGCCACGCGTATCGAGACCGACACCTTTGGCCCGATCGAAGTCGCCGCCGACCGCTACTGGGGCGCGCAAGCCCAGCGCAGCCTGGGCAACTTCAAGATCGGCTGGGAAAAGCAGCCGCTGCCCGTCGTTCGCGCCCTGGGCATCGTCAAGCGCGCCGCCGCCGAGGCTAACCTCGCCCTGGGCAAGCTGGACCCGAAGATCGCCGAGACGATCATCGCCGCCGCCAATGAAGTGATCGAAGGCAAGCTGAACGACCACTTCCCGCTGGTCGTCTGGCAGACCGGCTCGGGCACCCAGTCGAACATGAACGCGAACGAGGTCATCTCGAACCGCGCCATCGAGATGCTGGGCGGCGAGATGGGTAGCAAGAAGCCTGTCCACCCGAACGACCACGTCAACATGAGCCAGTCGTCGAACGACACCTTCCCGACGGCCATGCACATCGCCTGCGCCGAGCAGGTGGTCCATGACCTGATCCCGGCCCTCAAGCACCTGCACAAGGCCCTGGCCGCCAAGGCCGCCGAGTGGAAGGACATCATCAAGATCGGCCGCACCCACACCCAGGACGCCACCCCGCTGACGCTGGGCCAGGAGTTCGGCGGCTACGCCCAGCAGATCGAGAACGGCATCGCCCGGATCGAGAGCACCCTGCCGATGCTGATGCAGCTGGCCCAAGGCGGCACCGCCGTCGGCACCGGCCTGAACGCCCCGGTGGGCTTCGCCGAGCTGGTGGCCGAAAAGATCGCCGGCATCACCGGCCTTGGCTTCACCACCGCCCCGAACAAGTTCGAGGCCCTGGCCGCCCACGACGCGATGGTCTTCACCCACGGCGCGATCAACACGGTCGCCGCCTCGCTGTTCAAGATCGCCAACGACATCCGCTTCCTGGGTTCTGGCCCCCGCGCCGGCCTGGGCGAACTGGCCCTGCCGGAGAACGAGCCGGGCTCGTCGATCATGCCGGGCAAGGTCAACCCGACCCAGTCCGAAGCCCTGACCCAGGTCTGCGCGCAGGTGTTCGGCAACCACTCGACCCTGACCTTCGCCGGCAGCCAGGGCCACTTCGAGCTGAACGTCTTCAACCCGGTGATGGCCTACAACTTCCTGCAGTCGGTCCGCCTGGTGGCCGACGCCGCGATCAGCTTCACCGACAACTGCGTGGTCGGCATCGAGCCGCGCGTCGACAATATCAAGAAGGGCGTCGAGAACAGCCTGATGCTGGTCACGGCCCTGAACGGCAAGCTGGGCTATGACGCCTGCGCCAAGATCGCCAAGACCGCGCACAAGAACGGCACCACCCTGCGCGAGGAGGCCGTCGGCGGCGGCTATCTGACGAACGAAGAGTTCGACCAGTATGTCCGTCCGGAGAAGATGATCTCGCCGGGCTGACCTGAGGTGCTCCAGCTCGTCCGCATTTTCGACGAGCTGCCGGAAAGCTTTGGCGACCTGGTCGCCGAAGCCTCCGGCGAAGGCGTGCGCAACATGGCGCTGCTGGCGGAAAGCTGGCGGGCTGGCGTGCACTTTGAAGACGACGGCAAGGCCTTGCTCGCCGCCTTCCTGGCCGGAGAGTTGGCGGGGATCGGCGCCATGACACCCGAACCCGCCGCCCTCGAACCCGCGCGGCGTCTGCGCCGCTTCTATGTCCGCCCCGCCCTGCGCCGGCGCGGCGTCGCCACCGCCCTCGCCTCAGCGCTGATCCACGAAGGCTTCGACAGCGTCAGGCTACTGACTGTCAACGCCAGGGCTTCCCAGGCCGCAGGCGCGTTCTGGGAAGCCCTGGGGTTTCGGTCGGACGCCGGCGGGCCTTGGACACACGCCCTACGCCGCTGAAGCCCCTTACGCTCCTACCGCTTGACCACCGCGACGCCGATCGGCGCCAGGGCGATGCGCGCCAACTGCAGGTCCTTGATGGCGAAGGGGATGCCGATGATGCTGATCGCCTCAGCCACCGCGACCAGCAGATGGCTCAGCGCCAACCACCAGCCGGCGAGCAGGAACCAGATCACGTTCAGCACAGCGCCGATCGGTCCCGTGCCGAGGTCTTTCTGGCCCGTGACGATCTGACGGCTGACGATCTCCTTGCCGAAGGGCCAGAAGGCGAAGCCGGCGATCCGCCAGGCCGCGCCGGCATAGGGCAGACCCACGATGGTGATCGCCAGGATGACGCCGGCCAGCAGCCAGCCAAGACCGGTCAGCAAACCGCCGAAGATGAGCCAGAGAACGTTCAGGATGAAGCGGATCATGTGTTGCCCCAAGAAGAGAGCCTAGAGGTGGCTCCGCAAGGCGTCGCTGTGAAGGGCTTTCGGCGTGGATTACGCCGAATTCACCGCCCTATTTGATCAACTGCCATCGGCGCGCCCGCCGGCTTTTCACCACCGGCCCCAGGGCCAGCAGGTAGATACCGGCATAAATAATCGATCCCGTGACGATCAGAACCCACGACCAGGGCCCCGGCATCTGGAGGGTCGGCGCCGTCGTCACCCAGTCGTGTCGGGGGGAGTTGAACTCCAGCCAGAGCCCTCCGACCCAAAGCACGGAGAACAACGCCACCACGGGATAACGCAGCGCCGGGTGGCGCTGGACCAGCAACCAGGTCTGAAGCACGGCGACCGCAACGAAGGCGCCCAGGCCCGCGAGCCAGGGTTGCCAGGGTCCGCTCAGAAACCGCGCGACCCGCAGGCCCGCCCAGCTCGGCCCCCACAGTACGGGACCCAACAGCAGCAAGACGCAGACCGTGACCAGCAGGACGCCCAGCCCGCCGCCGATCACCTTTCCGGCCGCTTCTCCAGCCTCGTGCGGGCGGATATTGGGGTCCCCGGCCGGATTTTCAGGCGAGGTCGCGATCACAGTCTGCAAGCGCGGCGGCTTTTCGCCTGGTTTCAGCGGCGGAAGTCCGCCCATCATGGACTTCCGGGCCGTCATCTAGGCGCGGCGGCTGACCGCGAAGTCGGCCAGCTCCTCGAGCGCCTCGCGCCAATCGTTGGCCGGGAACATCGCCAGCGCGGCCTTGGCCTTGTCGGCGTAGTCGGCGGCCAGATCCAGCGTGGCGTCAAGCGCGCCGGAACCAATGATCAGCTCTCGCGCCCGGCGGAAGTCCGCCTCGGTCTGTTCGCGGCGACCAATGGCCCGTTCCCAGAACTCGGCCTCGCGCGGGCCCGAGCGGGCGATCGCCAACAGCAGCGGCAGGGTGGCCTTGCCCTCTCGGAAGTCGTCGCCGGCGTTCTTGCCCAGCGTTTCGGTCGCGCCACCGTAGTCCAGGGCGTCATCGGCCAGCTGGAACGCCAGACCCAGGTTCAGGCCATAGTCGCGCAGCGCCTGGGACTGAGCGGCGTCGACGCCCGCCGACACAGCCCCCGCCTCCGAAGCGGCGGCGAACAGCTCGGCGGTCTTGGCCTGGATGATCTCCAGATAGACGGCCTGCGAGAGATTGAGGTCGTGGCTGCGCATCAGCTGCAGAACCTCGCCCTCAGCGATGACGCGGCTGGCGCGGGCCAGGATCTCCAGCGCCTTCATCGAGTTGGTCTCGACCATCAGCTCAAAGGCGCGCGCGAACAGGAAGTCGCCGACCAGTACGCTCTGGGCGCCGCCCCAGATCAGGTGCGCGGCGACCTTGCCCCGACGCAGCTGGCTGCCATCGACGACGTCATCGTGCAGCAGCGTGGCGGTGTGGATGAACTCGACGGCGGCGGCGAGCTTCTGGAAATGGTCGTTATCGGCGCCGGCCAGCCGCGCGGCGGCCACAGTCATCAGCGGCCGCAGCCGCTTGCCGCCGGCGGCGATCAGGTGCTCGGCCAGGGCGGGGATGATCGCCACGTCGCTTTGCATGCGATCGGTGATCAGGCGGTTGACGCCCGCCATGTCGGCCTCGGCGAGGCGCACGAGACGATCCACCGATCCCGACTTCCGGGGCAGGGTCGCTGCGGCTGCGTCCAAAACCATGCTCTCCTTAAGACGGCCACCCGCGAACCATTGCGAGGGACAATGGTGGCGGGATAGGTCAGGGTCAAGGCGAGCACAAGGCCTAGAAAGCATTGAACGACGCAGGCGTGACCGAGGATCGAGTTCTGGACGGCCGGGTACGGCTCCGTCAGGCGCCTGATGGTTACAGGCCCGGCATGGACGCCGCCCTGTTGGCGGCGACTTGCGACGCGGGGCCTGGTCAGCGTGTGCTCGAGCCCGGCTGCGGCGTCGGCGGAGCGTTGCTGGCGGCGGCGACTCGCCGCCCGGAGGCGATCTTCCACGGCGTCGAGCGCGACGCGGCGGCCGCCACGCTCGCCGCCGAGAATATTGCGCTGAATGATCTATCCTCGAGAGTCAGCATCTCGACCGGCGATGTCGAAGCGGGATTTCGCGCGCTGGGCCTGCCGGCCTTCGACGCGGTGATGGCCAACCCGCCCTATTTCGATGACCCAAGCGTCCTGCGCGCGCCCTCCCCCGCCAAGAGCGGCGCATGGATGGCGGACGGCGGACTGGTCGCCTGGACAGCCTTCTGTCTGAAGGCGGTGCGCGAGGGAGGGACGATCACCCTGATCCATCGCGCCGATCGCTTGGCCGATATTCTGGACCTCCTGGCGCCCAAGGCCGGATCATTCCGAATTCGCCCGGTGGCCCCTTTCGTTGACGCGCCCGCCAAGCGGGTGATCGTGCGCGCGATCAAGACTGGCAAAGCGCCGCTGGTCCTTCTGCCGCCTTTGGTCATGCACGATCGCGAGGGCGGCAAACATGCCGCGCGAGCCGAGGCGATTCTGCGCGGTGCGCTCGACCTGTCTTGGTAACCCGCCCTGCGTCAGGGGCGCGGGTCGGACGGGGGCGTCGTCGGCCCGCCGCTACGGGTCTGGATCGACTTCATATAGGCCACGATGGCGGTAACGTCGTCAGGCGGAAAGGTCCACTCGGGCATAGGGCCATGGCCGACGGTCAGGCCTTCGGCCAGACCCTCCGCGAGCGCCTCGACATCATAGCGCTCCTGAAGCGTCCGAAACGGAGGCGCCTTGGGATTGGGGCTGTCCCCTGCGGTCCCCACGGCGTGGCAGCCAGAACAGTCGCGCAAGACGATCGCCTTGCCCCTGGCGACGGGATCGGGAGACGACGCGGCTTGACCAACGGATGTCGGTCCTAACAGCAGGCTCGATAGCGCAAGGCTCAGACCGATCCCCAAATGCATCGTCAACCCTCCGAAAAGGCGAAGGTGGAGCCATTCACCATCCCCACCTTGATGCAGGTCAAGCCAGACGCCTATTCGGCGTAGAGCGCCAGCGCCTCTAGGCACAATTCCAGTCCCGTGAGGTCGCGCAGCGGATCTTCGGTGACGATCACGAAAAGGCGACGCGCCTCGCCCCAAAGCATGACGGTCTCAGGAAGACCGTGGTCTTCGATCATGCAGCCGTCGCCGTCACGCCAGATACGGTCTTCGTCCAGAGTCGCGCCGAGCGCGGTATCGACGCGCGCGACATACTCCGCCTGGATTTCGTGGGTCACGTTCATGTAGGCGAACGTCGGCTTGCCCAATCCCGCCAGCACGCCCGCCTCGAACACCGTCGCGGTGTCGGCCGTGGGGCCCCGAAATGGGGTCAGGTTGATGACGCCGGCGTCGGCCTGGCGCAATTGCGCCATGCGAGCCGCGTAGAATTGTCTAGCCTCGAGTTCATCGCCCGTATCGCCGACAGGCATGCGGGCGGGGACCAGGGCCTCGAGCCCGGCTTCAAGGCATAGCGCCCGCTGACGCGACGCCTGGATGTCGAAATCGGGGAGCCACGCCTCTGGGCCGGCCAGCCATAAGGAACGAACGGGTTTCATACCGCCTTAGGTCTGGTCCCGAGCGGCGGGTGTCAATGCTGGGCCTCATTTCGGGCCGCGGAGATCGAATGCGGACTATCGCGCGTAGAACCTTGCTGACCACCGGCTTGGCCCTGGCGGCCTCCTCCGCCCTGGCGGCGCCGGCAGCCCCTTGGATCGCCTACGAGCGCCGCCTGCGCGGGCTGTTGTCCGATCCGCCTGGAGGTGACTTCGATCCCGACTTCGAAGAGACCCTGCTCGATCTGAACAACATCTACCGCCAGCGCCAGGGCCGCGCGCCGCTGGCCTGGGACGAGGGCCTCAGGCTCGCCGCCCGCGCGCACGCCGCCGATGTCGCGGTCACTGGCGTCTTCGAGCACATGACCCGCGAAGGGTTCTCTCCCGCCGGACGGGTGGGCCTGTTCGCGCGCGATCTGGTGGGCGCGCCCGGCGAGAACATCGCCATGCGACGCAATGCTTCCAGCGCCGTGACCTACGACCAGATCATGAACCAGTGGAAGACCAGCCCCGGCCACCGCGCCAATCTGCTGGCGCCGGGTTTCACCCATGTCGGCTACGGGGTGTTCCGTCAGGGGCCGCGCGTCATCGCTGTCGGCGCCTACGCCGAGGTCAGCGCTCGTCTCGCCGGTCCCGCGCCGCTACGCGTGCGGACGACGGACGAGATCGCCCGGGCCCTCTCTTATGCGACGCCAGCTATTCGGCAGTTCTCGGTGTCCGAGCCCGGGGGCGAGGTGCTGACCGCGACCTATCTGGAGGATCGCGCCGCCACGGCGCTCACGCCCGGGGCCTGGCAGCTGCGCCCTCACCTATCGACCGGTGAACGCCGCTACCAGGTGGCCTGGGGCCCCGTGTTTGTCCTCGGCTAGCCCTATTGGGCAACCGCCAGAGCTTCGATCCGGATGTTGACCGCATCACCGATCGCGCCCGCCCCGATCGTGTGGCCGAACGCCTTGCGGCTGATCTGGCCGGTGATGGTGAACCCAGCCTGCTTCTTTTGATTGTTGCCGACGCCGATCTTGTTGAGCTTGACGTCCAGGGTGACCGGTTGGGTCACGCCCATAACGGTCATGTCGCCGGTGACCTTGGCGGTGGTGTCGCCCGTCTTCTCCACCTTGGTCGACTTGAAGGTCATGGTCGGGTTCTTAGCGGCGTTCAGCCAGCGCTCGGCCTTCAGATGTTCATCACGCGCGGTGTTGGCGGTGAGAATGCTGCCGACGGCGACGGTGGCCTCGACGCGCGACTTCTCGGGCGCGGCTTCATCCAGCCAGATTGTGCCTTCCGACTGGGCGAACAGGCCCAGGATCGACGTGAAGCCCATCCGGTCGATCGAGAAGAAGGTCTCGGTGTGTGAAGAATCCAGCTTGTAAGCGACTTCTTCGGCAAAGGCCGGGGCGGCGGCGACCGACAGAGCGGCGCCGGCGATCATGGCGGCGAGCAGGCGTTTCATGGAGCGTCTCCTTCGTCATTCCCAGGCGGGAGCGGCGGCGAGCTTCCCGTGCGGCGATGAACCGCGCAACCCACAAACGCCAGCCCCTTTCCTGTCGATCTCAGGCCACCAGTTCCGGCAGAAGCTCCTCCAGTTGCTCGAACTGGACCGGCAGACCTGCGGCGGAACCTTGGAGCGCCTCATCGCAGGCCTCCTTGCTGGGATAGAGCTCGCTGAGCGTCAGCAACGTCTTGCCGGCCCGATCCTCGAACGTCACCGTCGTCACGGTGATCTCGCCGCTCTCTTCATTGGTCCAGACGATCCGCGAGGGCGGCGTCACGTCCGTGTACTTGCCGTAGAACGCCATGGCGTTGGCCGCGTCGAGCCCGAACTCCAAGCGATAGCCGCCGCCCGTGCGGACATCCATCTCGCAGGCTCGCAGAGGCACGCCCAACGCCTTGGGAACCCACCAACGCTGAAAGAGCTCGGCCTTAGACCAGGCCTCGAAGACGATCTCGACCGGGGCGTCGAAAAGGCGGGTCACCACCAATTCGCAATCCGACCTTCGCTCCACCACAGTTTCATTCTTTCCGGCCATTCGCGATGTCCCTCTGCTTCAAGTTCTCGACGATCTCGTCGAGCGCATCGAACCGTAGCGCCCAGCGCTGGCGATACCGCTCGATCCAAGCGGCTTCAGCCTCGAGGCCGCCGTCCTGTAGGCGACAGAGCCTGACGCGTCCGACCTTCTGGGTAATCACCAGCCCCGCCTCCTCAAGCAGACTGACGTGCTTCTTCATGCCCGTCAGGGTCATGCCGAACCGCTCCGCCAGATCCGTGATCGAGGCCTCCCCTCGCCCCAGGTGCTCCAGCACGCCCCGGCGCGTCGGATCCGACAGGGCGGCGAAAGACACATCAAGGCGGGCGGCGCTTTGCTGAACCATCTGGTTCAGTATGCACGCAAGCCCGCCCCGTGCAAGTGGCAAACGAAAAGCCCTCGGCCTGGGGCCGAGGGCTTCGTGGGATCAGTTTGGGGACTGAAACTTAGTTCTTGGCTTGATCGACCAGTTTGTTCTTAGCGATCCAAGGCATCATGCCGCGCAGGCGAGCGCCGACCTCTTCGATCTGATGCTCGGCCGAACGACGACGCGTGGCCTTGAAGCTGGGCTGGCCAACGGCGTTCTCCAGCATGAAGTCACGCACGAACTTGCCCGACTGGATGTCTTCCAGCACGCGCTTCATCTCGGCCTTGGTCTCCGGCGTGATGATGCGCGGACCCGTCACGTACTCGCCGTACTCGGCCGTGTTCGAGATCGAGTAGTTCATGTTGGCGATGCCGCCTTCGTACATGAGGTCGACGATCAGCTTCAGTTCGTGCAGGCACTCGAAATAGGCCATTTCCGGCGCGTAGCCGGCTTCCACCAGGGTTTCGAAGCCGGCGCGGACCAGCTCGACCGTGCCGCCGCACAGCACGGCCTGTTCGCCGAAGAGGTCGGTCTCGCACTCTTCGCGGAAGTTGGTCTCGATGATGCCCGAGCGGCCGCCGCCGATAGCGCTGGCATAGGCCAGGCCGAGGTCGAGAGCGTTGCCCGTGGCGTTGTGGTGCACCGCGATCAGGCACGGCACGCCGCCACCCTTCTGGTACTCGCCGCGAACGGTGTGGCCCGGGCCCTTCGGCGCGACCATCAGCACGTCGATGGTGTTCTTCGGCTCGATCAGGCCGAAGTGGACGTTCAGGCCGTGGGCGAACAGCAGGGCCGCGCCGTCACGGATGTTGGGGGCGATTTCGTTCTTGTAGATCGCGGCCTGATGCTCGTCGGGCGCCAGGATCATGATCAGGTCGGCCCAGGCGGCAGCTTCAGCCACCGTCATGACCTTCAGGCCTTCGCCTTCGGCCTTCTTGGCGGTCGGCGAGCCGGCGCGCAGAGCGACGGCCACATTCTTGATGCCCGAGTCCCGAAGGTTGAGCGCGTGGGCATGGCCCTGGCTGCCATAGCCTACGATGGCGATCTTCCGGTCCAGGATACGGGCCAGATCAGCATCGCGGTCGTAGTACACGCGCATATTTTTTCTCCAAGACTGGTCAATCATGGCCGCACAGCGCAACGGCAGAGCGACAAAGGCCGGGCGTTTGAGCGTTTTTTTGCCGTTTCGTCAAGGCGAAGCCGACAGAACACCGAAATACCAAAGCCTTTGCGTTTGCTTTTACGCGCTCTGGCGGAGCTGCGCCATGTGGCGCTGCACGCGAGCCCCTTCGCAAGCGCGAATTCGCGGACAACGGCCGTAAGGACAAAAGGGCGGAAGCTCATGCCTCCGCCCCTCGGTCTATCGACGTGTCTTACTACCAAAACAGATCGTAATAGACGCTCAGCACCTGGCCGCTCCAGACGTCGACCAGCAGGGCGTTGTCACCGACCCGCACCCACTCGCAGCCGATCGGCGGCTGCGGCAAGCCATAGCGCCAGGCGTCCAGATAGTAGGACGGCGAGTACCAGCCGTGCGGAAGGTAATCACCAAACGACCACGCTCTTGCGTACCAGCCGCTGGGATAACGATACGCCGGCGCGCGATAGCGCTGGATCGACCGGAAGCTCGGGCGATAGTAGCCGCGATCATAGTGCTGACGCCCGCGGTCACGGTCCCGGTACTGACCATAGCCTGGGCGACGGTCGTCCCGATCCCAGCCGCCGCGGTCCCAACCGCCGCGATTGTCCCAACGATCGTTGTCGCGACCGCGACGATCGTCCCTGCCGCGGTCCCGGTCCTGCCCTCGGTTGTCATCCCGGTTCCAGCCGCCACGATTGTTGTTGTCGCGATTCCAGCCGCTCCGATCGCGGTTATCGTCCCCGCGGTTCCAGCCGCTTCCGCCGACGTTGCTCTGAGGCGGTTGAGGTTGGGGTTGGGGTTGGGGTCGGTCTCCGCCACGGCTCCACCCGCCACCGTTCCCGTCAGGACGGTTACCCCGATCACCACGCTCTCCCCGATCGCCGCGATTCCAGCCGCTCTCGCCTTGCTGCTGTTGCGGTTGAGGTTGCGCCTGCGGTTGAGGTTGCGGGCGGTCACCGCCCCGGTTCCAACCGCCCTGACCGCCGCGATCGCCACGATCACCGCCCTGCCAGCCGCCACGATCGCCTCGATCGCCGCGCGGGCCGCCGTCGCGCTGCTCGCGCTGAGCCTGCTGCTGTTGGGCGACCACCGCCCCGGCGGCGCCGGCCTCCGCAGCCGCGCCCCCAATCAGCGAAAGCAGCATTGCGGTCGTGATCAGACGTTTCATTTCCTGCTCCGAAGGGCCTTGAAGCATGGCCCGGGCTTGTCCCTTGATAGCAACATCGGACTCGCCGGATGAACCGCGCTTGAACGGAGCCAGGATGACCGCGCACCCCAACGATATCGTAGGCTTCTGGCGCCATGCGGGCCCCAGCAAGTGGTTCGCCAAGGATCAGGCCTTCGACGCTGCAATCGCCTTGAAGTTCGAACAGACCCACTACCGCGCCTCAATGCGTAAGTACGACGCCTGGAACCAGACGCCTCACGGCGCCCTGGCGCTACTGATCCTGCTCGATCAGTTCCCGCGCAACATGTATCGGGGCACCCCGCACGCCTTCGCCACCGATCCGCTGGCGCGGATGTTCGCCCGCGAGGCCATCGCCGCCGGTCACGACCAGGATCCCTCGATTCCCCTGGAGCTTCGGCGATTCTTCTACCTGCCGTTCGAGCACTCGGAGTCTCTGGTCGACCAGGAATTCAGCGTTCAATTGTTCGCGGCGCTGCAGGCCGACACCGGCGACGAGGAGTCGATGAAGTACGCGATTATCCACCGCGATATTATCGCCCGGTTCGGTCGCTTCCCCCACCGCAACCCGGGCCTGGGCCGCGAGACCACCGAGGCCGAGCAGGAGTTCTTGGATGAAGGCGGCTTCGCGGGGTAAGCCGCCACGGTACGAGCCTGATAGGACTGTGGAGGAGCCAAGGCGCCGCAGTGTTCAACCCGGCGATTCGCGGCCACAGTGGCGACCATGAGCACCGCCGTCCTCGACCTTCCGAAAGCCGCCGCCGACCATCCCGAGCGGCAGTATCTGAACCTGCTGGCCGACATCCTGGAAAACGGCGTGCAGCGTGGCGACCGCACCGGCACCGGCACCCTGGGCGTGTTCGGCCGCCAGATCCGCTTTGATCTGGCCAAGGGCTTTCCGGTCCTGACCACCAAGAAGCTGCACCTGCGCTCGATCATCATCGAGCTGCTGTGGTTCCTGAAGGGCGATACCAACATCGCCTACCTCAAGGACAACGGCGTGCGCATCTGGGACGAGTGGGCAGACGAGAACGGCGACCTTGGCCCGGTCTACGGCAAGCAATGGCGCTCGTGGGCCACGCCCGACGGCCGGGTGATCGACCAGATTTCGACCCTGGTCGAGAACCTGAGGACGAACCCCAACAGCCGCCGCCACATCGTCACGGCCTGGAACCCGGCCGACGTCGACGACATGGCCCTGCCGCCCTGCCACTGCCTGTTCCAGTTCTTCGTCGCCGACGGAAAGCTGAGTTGCCAGCTCTACCAGCGTAGCGCCGATGTATTCCTGGGCGTGCCATTCAATATCGCGTCGTACGCCCTGCTAACCCTGATGGTCGCCAAGGTCGTCGGCCTGGAGCCGGGCGAGTTCGTCCACACGTTCGGCGACGCCCACCTCTACCTGAACCACCTCGACCAGGCCCGCGAGCAACTGACCCGCGAGCCCTTCGACTTCCCGACCATGAAGATCGCCGACAAGCGCGACCTCTTTGGCTTCGAGTACGAGGACTTCACTTTGGAGGGCTATCAGGCCCACCCGCACATCAAGGCCGAGGTTTCGGTCTAAGGCTTGAGAACGATCTTGCCCGCCAGCTTGGCTGACTGCAGCAGGGCCTGAGCCTCACCCGCCTCGCTGAGCGGCAGGACCTTGGCGATCTTCGGCTGGATCGCGCCCTCCGCGATCAGCGACAACACCCGGGCCAGATCCTCGCGGTAGGGCCCTGGCCGCGCATTGCGCCACGACGTGACGTTGTAACCGACCACACCTCGGCTACTACTGAACAGCTTCAGCGCCGAGAGCCGATCAGCCAGCAGCATCTTGAGCATGGCGGCAGGCTGGGCCTTGCCGCCCTTCGTCGCGTCATAGCCGCCGTACAGAACCGCCGTCCCGCCATCGCGCAGGGCGGCCATGGAGGCGGCCTTCAGGTGCGGGCCACCCACATGGTCGAAAGCCGCGACCACGCCACCGCCCGAGATGGCCAGCGCCCGCTCAGCGACGGCTTCGGCGCGATAGTCGATATGAATCCCCCCCTTGGCCTCGACCTCCGCCTTCTTGCCCGCCGAGGCCGTTCCGATGGCCCGCACACCCGACAGGCGGGCCAACTCCAGAAGCAGACCGCCCACGCCGCCGGCCGCGCCGTGAACCAAGACCCACTCATCGGCCGCCGAGCCCGCGACACGATGGAACATCTGCCAAGCGGTCAGGCCGTTCAACACGCCAGCGACAAGCGCCTCGGCCGGCGGATCCTCCGGGGCGGCCACCAGGTAGCGCGCTTCGATATTGCGCCGAGACGCGTAGGAGCCCGTCACCGTCAGCGCGGCGACGCGCTGGCCAACCGAGAAGCCTTGAACATCAGGACCGAGCGCCTCGATCCGGCCCACGAAGTCATAGCCAGGCGTCACCGGCGCTTTCACGCCGGGATAAAGACCAGTGCGCATCACGATATCGGCGAAGGCGACGCCGGCGGCTTCGATCGTCACGCGCGCCTCGCCGGAACCGGGTGGCGGCAGGGCGACCTCGCGCCCCTGCAGCACCTCGACGCCGCCCGTCCGGGCCATGTGCATCTCGAACGCCGTACCAGACATCGCGCGCCTCCCCGATACTTGTTCTTCGGACAGCAGAGTTATCGACGTTCAGGTTTGGATCAAGGCATGGCGCACAGAGCCGACGCTCGCTAATCAGGGAGCATGAGCATGCCCACCCTCGCCATTGTCGTCGCCCGCGCCGCCAATGGGGTGATCGGTCGCGATGGCGACCTGCCCTGGCGCCTGAAGTCGGATCTGGCCCTGTTCAAGGCCAACACCCTGTTCAAGCCTATCATCATGGGCCGCAAAACCTGGGATAGCCTGCCGCGTAAGCCGCTGCCCGGGCGGACGAATATCGTCTTGTCCCGCGATCAGAGCTTTGAACCCGAGGGCGCGGTCGCCTGCGAAACCTGGATGGAAGCGGTGGAGATCGCGCGCGAGCAGGCCGCCGACGACGGGGCGGAGGAGGTCTGCGTGATCGGTGGTCGGGCGCTCTTCGAACTGGCCCTGCCAAAGGCCCGGCGCCTGTACCTGACAGAGGTCGCCGCCGAGGTTGAGGGTGACGTGCGCTTTCCGGACTTCGATCAAGCGCTATGGACCGAGGTCCGGCGGGAAGAGCATCCCGCCGGCGTCGGTGATGATCACGCCTTTACTTTCCGGGTGCTGGAGCGGCGCTAGGTCTGCGCTCCAGATTGGCGAGCTTGCGGGTCTTGAGAACCTCGCCTGTGCAGGCACGAAAGACGACCGCGACCTTCCCGCCTCGCCCGGGCGCGGGCAAGGCGTAGCCGGCCGGGCCGATCCGGTGCGCGGTGATGACGATGTTGCTCTGGTTGTCACGATCCCAGCCGGTGCGGAACTGCACCGCAGTATCGCCGTAGCGTTTGCTGAGATCCCGATCGAAGGCCTTGTGGACCGCGCTGTCCAACACCGGCTTCCAATCGGCGTCCTTCAAGGCCGGGCAGCTAGGGCGCGTCGGCATCGCGGCTGGCTTGGCCGCAGGCTGGGGAGTCGACAGCGGAGCGGACAGACGGGGCAGGAAGGGAACCTTGGCGCCGCAGCCCGTCACGACCAAACCCATGGTCGCCGCCGCCAGTACAGATAAACGCATCGCAGAATCCCTTGTCCGCAAGTGGGCCCCCGACTCACCGCGAAAGCGCGTCGCGCGCAAGTCACCCTGGCCAGATTCAAACGTGCGTTTATAGTCTCCTGACCGCCCGTCAGAGGCGCTCAGGGAGACGCGACATGGATATCCACCTGGTGGCCGAGGGCCTGCAATTCCCGGAAGGCCCGATCGCCATGGCCGACGGCTCGGTGATCCTGACCGAGATCCAGGGGCAGCGCCTGACCCGCGTCTGGCCGGACGGTCGCAAGGAAACCGTGGCCGAAACCGGCGGCGGCCCGAACGGCGCGGCAATCGGTCCGGACGGCGCAATCTACGTCACCAACAATGGCGGCAGCTTCCAGTTCTTCGAGGCCAACGGCCTGAACATTCCCGGTCCCACGCCGCCCACCCACACGGGCGGCGCCATTCAGCGGGTGGACCTGCAGACGGGCGCGGTCACGACGCTCTACACCAAATGCGACGGCAAGCCGCTGGTCGGCCCCAACGACCTGGTCTTCGATAAACAGGGCGGCTTCTGGTTCACCGACCATGGCTGTTCGACGCCCGATGGCCGCAAGTACGGTGCGCTGTACTACGCCCTGCCCGACGGCTCGAAGATCACCCGCTGGCGCGACCACTTCGTCTCCCCCAACGGCGTGGGACTCTCGCCCGACGAGAAAACCGTCTACATGGCCGACACCATGCTGGGGCGGCTGTGGTCGTTCGATATCGCCTCGCCGGGCGTCCTCGCCGAGGCCGTCCCGCTGCTGCCGGGCAATGTGGTCTGCAACCTGCCGGGCTATCAATTGCTGGACAGTCTGGCGGTGGAGGCGGACGGCAAGGTGTGCGTAGCGACGATCATCAACGGCGGGATCACCGCCTTCGCGCCGGACGGCTCCACCGAGCACTACGCCTTCCCGGACGTGATCGTGACCAACATCTGCTTTGGCGGCGCGGACATGCGCGATGCATGGATCACCGCCTCTGGGACGGGCAAGCTCTACAAGGCGCGCTGGCCTCGCCCGGGGTTGAAGCTGAACTTCAACGCCTAGACCGGACTACTCTTCGCGCAGGAACGAGCCGGCGATCAGCAGGGCTACGGCCAGCACGGCCAGAAGACCCGACATATAAGGCAACCAGGACATCGTTCACCTCCCAAGATCGGAGGTGACGATGCGCCGGGGCCGTCCAGCCGGACAGCCCCGGAACAAGGGGGTTAGTACAGCGTCCCGAGTGCGGCGCGCTCGAACGCCTTAAGTTCGTTCGAGCGGCCCTCGCGGATTTTGGTGACCCACTCCGGATCCTGCAGCAGGGCGCGGCCGACGCCGACCATGTCGTACTCGCCGCGTTCCAGACCGCCGATCACGTTGTCGATCGAGGTCGGCTGGCTGCCCTCCCCGCCAAACGCGGCGATGAACTCACCCGAGAGGCCCACCGAGCCGACGGTGATGGTCGGCGCGCCGGTCAGCTTCTTGGCCCAACCGGCGAAGTTCAGATCGCTGCCCTCGAACTCGGGCTCCCAGAAGCGACGCTGGCTGCAGTGGAAGATGTCAGCGCCGGCGTCGGCCAGCGGCTGCAGCCAGGCCTCCATCTCCTGCGGCGTCTGGGCCAGACGGGCGGTGTATTCCTGCTGCTTCCACTGCGACAGGCGGATGATCACCGGATAGTCCGGCCCGACCGCCGCGCGCACAGCCTTGAGGATTTCGGCGGCGAAGCGGCCCCGCTCGCCGATCGTCGGACCGCCCCAGGCGTCGCTACGGACATTGGTGCCCGACCAGAAGAACTGGTCAATCAGGTAGCCGTGGGCGCCGTGCAGTTCGATGGCGTCGAAGCCCAGGCGCTTGGCGTCCGCAGCCGCCGTCGCGAAGGCCTGGATGGTGTCGGCCACCTCGGCATCGGTCATCGGCTCCGTGAAGGGATTGCCGCCGGCCTTGGACAGACCCGAGGGACTATCGACCTTGCCCAGCACGTCCTTACCCTTCGCAGCGCCGACGTGCCAAAGCTGAGGCGCGATCTTGCCGCCGGCGGCGTGGACCTCGTCGACCACCTTCTTCCACGCCGCGAGCTCTTTCTCGCCGTGGAAACGCGGCACGTTGGCGTCGTTCAGCGAGGCGGCGCGCGCGACGCCGGTGCCCTCGGTCACGATGAGGCCGACCTGATTCTCGGCGCGGCGACGGTAGTAGGCTGCGACTTCATCGGTCGGCACGCCGCCCGGCGAGAACGACCGCGTCATCGGCGCCATCACCACCCGATTAGGCAGTTTCAGCGACTTGAACTCGAAGGGCTTGAAGAGGGCGTCGAGCGACATGAAGGCTCCAGGGGAGAGAAAATCGTCTTAAAAATTCAAACACGCGTTCGAGACCTAAGCCAAGGCAGAAAAACTGCAACGGCGGCGGTTCCGCGCGCGAAGGCTTGCGTCGGCGCGACGGGAACGCGACAAACGCGCGGCTCAGATGGGAGGGCGGATTATGGGCGGCAAGCCGGCGAACTGGTGGATCATGCTGGCGGCGGGGATTTTCGCTGCGGTGTTCCTGTTGAAGGACTTCATGGACCACGGCCACGCGATCCTGGCGCACGCGGGTTACAAGGGCCTGCTCACCTCCCCGACCATTCACCACAAGGTGGGCGAGGCGCTGATCGGTGTGATCCTGTTCATGACCGCCCTGATGCGGTCGATTTGGCCTGCCGAACGTCTGATCGCCAACCTTAAGGCTTCCTACCCCTTGATGCTGGTCGGTGCGGCCCTGAACGCTCTGGCTTGGTTCGGCAGCGGACTGCCTGCGACGGATTTCAACAAGATCTGGTTCGCGCTGCTTGTGGTGGTGGGCGTAGCCGCACCGCCGCTGCTGATCCGCTGGCTCGGCAAATCCAAAGGGGCCCAGACACAGGCCTGAGCCCCCTTTTGTCGATCCTCAGAGTCCCAGCACCATCTTGGCCATGATGTTGCGCTGGATCTCGTTGGAGCCGGCGTAGATCGAGGCTTTTCGGTAGTTGAAATAGGCTGGCGCAGCGGGGCCGGCGTAGTCGGGCCCCGCCCGGCCATCGTTGGCGGGCGACCAGGTGTCACGCACGAACGGCGCGGAATAATTGCCAACCGCCTCTAGCGTCAGCTCAGTGATCGCTTGCTGATGCTCGGAGCCGACGCATTTCAACATCGACGAGGCGGGGCCAATGTTCTTGCCCGCGCCACGTCCGGAGAAGATGCGCAGTTCAGAGGCGTTTAGCGCCTCCACCTGGATCTCAAGGTTAGCGATCTTGCTGCGGAAGTCCGGATCGTCGATCAGGCGACCGCCGTCGTCGGCCCGCTCCAAGGCCGCGATGCGCTTGACCTTCTTGAGCATGTTCATCAGGCCGGGCGCATAGGCGTTGCCGCGCTCGAACTCGAGCAGATACTTGGCGTAGGTCCAGCCCTTGTTCTCCTCGCCGATACGATTGGCCACCGGCACCCGGACATTGTCGAAGAAGACCTGATTGATCTCCTGCTCGTTGTCCGGCGGGCCGTCTAGGGTCGGCAGCGGCTTGATCTGAATGCCGGGCGTATCCATCCGCAGCAGCAGGAATGAGATGCCTTCCTGCGGCTTGCCCTCGGTCGAGGTGCGCACCAGACAGAACATCCAGTCGGCCCACTGGGCGTGGGTGGTCCAGATCTTCGACCCGTTGAGCACGTAGTCATCGCCGTCGCGCACGGCCCGCATCTGCAGGCTGGCCAGATCCGAGCCCGAACCGGGCTCTGAATAGCCCTGGCACCACCAGATGTCGGAGTTGAGGATCGGTGGCAGATGTTGAGCCTTCTGCGCGTCCGATCCGAACGCCATGATCACCGGAGCGACCATCTTCAGGCCCATCGGGGACGAGGTCGGGACACCCGCCAGACTCATCTCCATGTTGAAGATGTAGCGCTGCGAGGGCGTGAAACCAGCCCCCCCCAGCTCGACGGGCCAGTCCGGCGCCGCCCAGCCACGCTCGGCCAGCTTCTTCTGCCACTTCACCTGACCGGCCTTGTCCAGATAGCCGTTCTTGGACTGGCTCATCTGGCGGCGCAGATCGTCGTCATAGGCGGTGACGATCCAGTCGCGCACCTCTTGCTGGAAGGCCAGGTCCTCGGCCGAGAACGCCAGATCCATCGCGCCCTACTCCACCGCGTCGAGATATTCGATGACCGGCGCGCCCGCCATGGTCGGACCCATGGCCGCGCCGGCGGCCTTGAAATAGTCGGTGCCGCCGTGGTGCTTCAGCGCATCCGTCGAGGCGTAGAGCTCCAGCACCTTGTAGACGCCCTCTTCGCTCTTGGAGCGCGTCAGCTGGTACATAAGGCAGCCCGGCTCGTTGGCCTTCACCTTGGCGGCGAGATCCAGGAACACTTTTTCGAATTCCGCAGCCTTGGCCGGCTGGACCTTCAAGGTCGCGACAACGCCGATCATGTCTTCCTCCCAACAATTGTTTGAATTGCAGGATGCGGGAGTGCGCGGCGCGCGGCAAGGCCAGACGTAGCGGAAGTGCGCCTGCGATTATCGCCTCGGCGGGCAATCAGATCGAAATTCGTTAGGAACGCTCGTTCCAGCCATAGGCGACCCAGGAGTGGCCGCCGACATTGCGCGCTTCGATCAAGCCGTCATCCGCCGAGGACTTGGCGACCTTTCGCCCGCGGAACGCGAAAGCGGCCAAGCCGAACAGCGCGCTTCCGATAAAGCCGACTACGACCACGGTCGCCGCGAAAATCACCGCCAGCACCGCGCCCACGACCACCGCGACCGAGGTCGCCAGGGCGCCGGCCAGCCAGGCCAAGTTTCGCAAGGGCGAAGCGACGGTGCTCATCGGGGTCCTTTCGTCGGCGCTCATGGTCAAACAAGTTGGTTCACAAGCGCTGAACGTCAACTGAACACTCCCTCGCAAAGGATGGAAAGCCTTTTTACGAGGTCGGTGCGGGACGGATTGTCTCGGTCAGCCTACGGCGGCCAAGCCCAGTTCCCGCCGCTCCCTCATCACGGTCGAGAACGCGGCGTTGATCGCAGCGGCCTTGGCCTCGGCGACTTCGATGAATTCGGACGGCAAGCCGCGGGCGCGGGCGCGATCAGGGTGGGCGCTCGACAGCGCCGACTTCCAGGCCGAACGCACCGTGGCGTCGTCGGCGTCCGGCGGCACTTCCAGGATCGCGTAGGGATCGTCGGGCCCCACGCCCAGATGGGTGGCGCGCAGGCGACGAAACGCCAGCGGCGACATGCCGAACAGATTCGAGACCCGCTCCAAATAGTCGAGCTCATCCTGGGAGACAAAGCCGTCGGACTTGGCGATGTGGAAGAGACCATCGACCACGTCTTCCAGCAGTTGCGGGCAGCTCGAGTAGCGCTTGGCCAGACGCTTGGCGTAGCTCTCGAAGCCGTGTGTGGTCTGGCGCGCCAAGTCGTAAAGGCGGTGGATGTTGGGCTCCGAGGCCGGGTCAGGCTGGAACACCTCGGTAAAAGCGGCGAACTCCCCGCCATCGGCGCGACCATCGACTTTCGCCAGCTTAGCGCCGAGCGCCGTCACCGCCGTAGAGAACGCCGGATCCTCGCCGGGCAGACCGCCGGGACACTCGGTGCAGTCGGCCAGGTCCAGACGCCGGGCGGCGATGCTCGCGATGTTGCGCCAGAAGGACATGGGTCGCCTCGAAACCAGCAACGGACAAGAGAGATACGCACGACAGAGCGACCGGATCACCTCATTCCGCGCTTCTAGCACAATGAGAATGATCGTTCACATGACTTTAGTGCAATGCGGCGAATGCCCGCGCCGATATCGCACGGGAGCCGAACGCGGGATTGATCGTTATGGCTCCGCTTGTCGGTGAAGCGCCACCGCCACGCAACGGTCCCAATCCGGATCGAAATACTCTAGTGAAGACACCCGGTAATCAGAAAGGACCTACGCCCGCATGGCGAACGCCCTCTTCCTCGCCCTGGCCTTGCTGGCCCAAGACGGCCAAGCGAGTCCCCAAAGCCCCAACGCGCCGCCGTCGGACGAGTATGGTTATGTTGCCTGGTGCTACGGCGCTCTGGGCGGCTACGCCTCGCTGTACGATCAGGTGATGCCGGAGGTGACTCGGATCGAGAAGGCGTTTCCCGGTCCGGATGGCGTGGAAGCCTCACTGAAGACCTATCCCGAGCTTCGCGCTCAGGCCCGGAAGGACCTGAAGACCTTCGCCTCGGCGATCACGGCGGCCGAGAAGGCCAGCCCGCGCCCCATCTCAGAATATGGCGGCTCACAGGTCAAACGCGGCGCGGCCATCTGGCAAGGCGCAGGCTCGATCGACAAGGCGCGCCTGGCCCAGATGTGGATGAGCTGGAGCCCGCCCGGCGACTGCGAAAAGCGCGCCAAGGCGCTTGAAATCAAGTCCTCCATCCTCGGCAAGGCTCTGAACTACAACGCCGTCTCGGCCACGACGCAAGCCCCGGCCACGGAGGCTCAGGCGCCTGCGAACGCTCCGTCAGCGGCTGAGGCTGCGCCTCCGGCGGAGACCGCGCCTGAACCGCCTCCCGCCTCGCCGGTCAAGCCTGCGGTTAAGTCGGTCCCCGCCCCGGCGAAGCCGACGGTTAAAGCGCCGGCGGCAAAACCGACGGCCTCGACTGAAGTCATCGTTGACCCCGCCAATCCGGTCCCTTGCGCGGGTAGCCTGGTTCCGGCCAAGCGCGGCGGCAAGGACGTCCTGATCTGCAAGGCGGACTGAGCCGCCACCGATCAGGGGGCCGAGGGCAATACGCCGCTCTCGGCCAAGGCCTTGAACCAGGCGTAGGACGCCTTCGGAATGCGTCGGCCGCTCGCGGCCTCCATGGCGCTCAGGCCGAATTTCGAGGTGTAGCCAAGGTCCCATTCGAAGTTGTCGATCAGGGTCCACTCGAAGTAGCCCCGCACGTCGCACCCCGCCTCGCGGGCCGCCAGCACCGCTTGAAGATGACGGCGCAGGTACTTGATGCGGAACTTGTCATCCAGAATAGCGGGACCGCTGCCGAAGGGGTCTGAGCAGCCGTTTTCGGTTACGAGCATCTTGGGCGCGCCGTAATCCCGCCGAACGCGATCCAGAACCTCGAACAGGCCTGAGGGATCGACATGGCGCCCAAACGCATCCTGCTCGGCGCCTTCGGGGGCGGGCGCGGCGGCGATCCGGCTCGGGGCAGAAAGATCCAGCCGCACATAGGCGGGCGCGTAATAGTTCACGCCCAGGAAGTCCACGGCCTGCCGCGTGATCTTCAGATCGCCATCGCGCAGGACGCCCTTCAGCGGCTCCTCCATCGCCTTCGGATAGGTTCCTTTGAACAGAGGATCCAGCCAGGACAGGTTCCAGATCTGATCGAGCCCATCCGAGGCCAGGCGGTTCCAGAAGGCCAGCGGCCCACCGGCAGGGCGGCAGGGTTGCAGAGCCATGGTGGTGCCCACCGCCAGATCGCTCCGCGCCGCACGAAGCGCCTGGATCGCCAGTCCCTGACCCAGATTCATATGGTGGGTGACCGGCCCCAGCAGCGCCGCGTCCTTGAGCCCCGGCGCGTGCTCGCCCAATACGTGACCGAACACCGTGTGGACAGCCGCTTCGTTCAAGATGATGTAGTTCTTCAGACGGTCGCCGAGCCTCTCGACCACCGCGCCCGCATAGTCGGCCAATCGCTGGGCTGTGTCGCGGTTCGCCCACCCGCCCCTATCCTGCAGGCCTTGCGGCAGGTCCCAATGAAAGAGGGTCGCGTAGGGCGTGACGCCCTTGGCCAGCAACGCATCGACCAGCCGGGAATAATGGTCCAGGCCAGCGGCGTTGACCGCCCCTGCCCCGGTCGGCAGGATGCGCGACCAACTGATCGAGAAGCGGTAGGCGTTGAGACTGGCGCCCGCGATCAGGTCGACATCGTCCTGGTAGCGGCGGTAGCTGTCGGTGGCGAACGTGGCGTCGGAACCGTCTTTGACGTGGCCGGGGACCTTTTCGAAGACGTCCCAGACGCTGGGTCCGCGCCCGTCGGCGGTCTGAGCGCCCTCCGTCTGAAAGGCCGCTGTCGCCACCCCCCAGACGAAGTCCTTAGGAAATTGCCGGCTCTTGGGCGTCAGGTCGGCGTCCCCAGTCCCCTCGCAGCCCGAAAGCCCCGCCGCCGCGCCGCCTAGGGCCAAAGCCCCTAGCGCTCGCCGGCTCACGCCTGAGCGTTGCATGCAGTCCCCTCCGGTTATGTGTTGGGAGGAGGATGCGTTGAGGCTCAGCGCCTGACAATCCTTCCCCACGAGGGAGGCTGCGTCTCCATCCTAAGCCGCCGCGCCGCGCCCCCTGGCCAGCGGGTCGTAGTTCAGGATCGGCGACAGCCAGCGCTCGGCGGTCGCCAGATCCCAACCCTTGCGGCGGGCGTAGTCCTCGACCTGGTCGGCGTCGATCTTGCCGACGCCGAAATAGTGCGCCTGCGGATGGCTGAAGTAGAGGCCGGAGACCGCCGCGCCGGGGGTCATGGCGTAGCTCTCGGTCAGCTGCAGGCCGGTAGCCGCCTCGGCGTCGAGCAGCTTGAACAACGTGCCCTTTTCGGTGTGGTCGGGCTGGGCTGGATAGCCGGGCGCGGGGCGGATGCCCTGGTACTTCTCGGCGATCAGGCGCTCGACGTCGGCGTCTTCGTTAGAGTAGCCCCACAGCTCGACGCGGGCCTTGTGGTGCAGCCACTCGGCGAAGGCTTCGGCCAGGCGGTCGGCCAGGGCCGAGGCCATGATGGCGTTGTAGTCGTCGCCGGCGTCCTTGAAGCGCTTGACGATCTCGTCCTCGCCGTGGCCTGCCGTGACGGCGAAGCCGCCGACATAGTCCGCGCCCCGCCCGATCGGCGCGACGAAGTCGGAGAGCGCCACATTCGACTTGCCCTCGCCCTTGTCCATCTGCTGGCGCAGGGTGTGCAGGCGCGAGAACTCGGCCACCCGGGTTTCGTCGGTGTAGAGCACGATGTCGTCGCCCTGGGCCTGGGCCGGCCAGAAGCCGATCACGCCCTTGGCCCCGAACCATTTCTCCTCAACCACCTTGTCCAGCATGGTGCGGGCGTCGCGATAGAGGTCGGTGGCGGCTTGGCCCACCACGTCGTCCTCCAGGATCTGCGGGAAGCGGCCGATCAGCTCCCAGCTGGCGAAGAACGGCGACCAGTCGATGAAGGGAACCAGCTCGGCCAGCGACGGCTCGAAGGTCCGCGTACCGATGAAAGCGGGTTTCGGAGGCGTGTAGCCCTTCCAGTCGATGGCGAAGGCGCGCTGGCGGGCTTCCTGGATCGAGGCGCGGGCCTTGGTCGTCTGGCCGCGCGCATACTGCTCGCGGACCTTGACGTATTCGGCGCGGGTCTCTGCGATGATCCGGTCGCGCTCGCCCGGCGACAGAAGGCCTGAGACCACGCCGACGGCGCGGCTGGCGTCAACGACATAGGTCGTGGGGCCCCGGCGGTAGGCCGGCTCGATCTTCACGGCCGTGTGGGTGCGGCTGGTGGTGGCGCCGCCGATCAGCAGTGGGATGTCGAAGCCCTGGCGCTCCATCTCGGCCGCCACGAACACCATCTCGTCCAGCGAGGGGGTGATCAGGCCGGACAGGCCAATCATGTCGACCTTGTGCTTGCGCGCCTCATCGAGGATGCGGTCGGCGGGCACCATGACACCCAAGTCGACGACCTCATAGTTGTTACACTGCAGCACGACGCCGACGATGTTCTTGCCGATGTCGTGGACGTCGCCCTTCACCGTGGCCATCAACACCTTGCCGGCGGCCTGGCGTTCCTGGCCTTCCTTCTCGGCCTCCATGAACGGCATCAGCCAGGCCACGGCCTGCTTCATGACGCGGGCCGACTTCACGACCTGAGGCAGGAACATCTTGCCCGCGCCGAACAGGTCGCCGACGACGTTCATGCCGTCCATCAGCGGGCCTTCGATGACGTGCAGCGGGCGCTCGGCGGCCAGGCGCGCTTCCTCGGTGTCGGCCTCGATGAACTCGGTGATGCCGTGGACCAAGGCGTGGGTCAGGCGCTCGTTCACCGTCCCCTTGCGCCATTCCAGGTTCGCGACCTGCTGCTGGCCCTTCTCGCCCTTGTAGCGGGGGGCCATCTCGACGAGACGCTCGGTGTTGGTCTGGTTCGGATCGCGTTGCGGCCGGTTGAGGATCACATCCTCGACGGCCTCCCGCAGCACCGGGTCGATGTCGTCATAGACCGGCAGGTCACCGGCATTGACGATGCCCATGTCCATGCCGGCGTTGATGGCGTGATACAGGAACACCGAGTGGATCGCCCGGCGCACCGGCTCGTTGCCGCGGAAGCTGAACGAGACGTTCGACACCCCGCCCGACACGCGGGCGTAGGGCAGCATCTGCTTGATGCGGCGCGTGGCCTCGATGAAGTCGACGGCGTAGTTGTCGTGCTCCTCGATCCCCGTCGCCACGGCGAAGATGTTGGGGTCGAAGATGATGTCCTCGGGCGGGAAGCCGACCTTGTCGACCAGGGTGTTGTAGGCCCGCTCGCAAATCTCGACCTTGCGCTTTTCCGTATCGGCCTGGCCGACCTCGTCGAAGGCCATGACCACCACGGCCGCGCCGTAGCGCAGGCACAGCTTTGCTTGCTGGAGGAATTTTTCCTCGCCCTCCTTCAGGCTGATCGAGTTGACGATCGCCTTGCCCTGGACGCACTTCAGGCCCGCCTCGATCACCTCCCACTTGGAGCTGTCGATCATCACCGGCACGCGGGCGATGTCCGGCTCGGCCGCCATCAGGTTCAGGAAGGTGACCATGGCCTGCTGGCTGTCCAGCAGGCCCTCGTCCATGTTGACGTCGATGACCTGGGCGCCGGCCTCGACCTGCTGGCGCGCGACCGACAGGGCTTCGGCGTAGTTGCCCTCGACGATCAGCTTCTTGAACTTGGCCGAGCCGGTGACGTTGGTGCGCTCACCGATGTTGACGAAGACGGGTCTCATGATCGGTCGAAGTCCAGATAGCTCTTTCCCCTCCCCTTGATGGGGAGGGGTTGGGGTGGGGTGACGCAGCGGTCTGTCCCGACCACCGCGTTCAATTCTGATGCGCTGTCACCCCATCCCCGGCCCTTCGCCATCAAAGGGGAAGGGAGGAGAGAGGGCCGCGAAGCTCTAAGCCAACTCGAACGGTTCGAGGCCCGCCAGGCGCATGGCCTTGGGGCGCTCGGGGATCTGGCGGGGCTTCACGCCGCGCACTTCGTCGGCGACGTGGCGGATGTGGTCCGGCGTCGTGCCGCAGCAGCCGCCCAGGATGTTGACCAGACCGTCCTTGGCCCATTCGTGCAGGGCGTGGCCAGTCTCGTGCGGCTCCTCGTCATACTGGCCCATGGCGTTGGGCAGGCCGGCGTTGGGATAGGCCGCGACCAGGGTGTCGGCGATGCGGGCCATCTCGGCGATGTGCGGACGCATCAGGTCCGCGCCCAGGGCGCAGTTGAAGCCCACCGCGAACGGCTTGGCGTGCTTGACGCTATTCCAGAACGCCTCGGCCGTCTGGCCAGACAGCGTGCGGCCCGAGCGGTCGGTGATCGTGCCGCTGATCCAGATCGGCAGCGCCTCGTGCCCCTCGTCGCGCCAGTCAAGGATCGCCTTGATCGCGGCTTTGCAGTTCAGGGTGTCGGTGATCGTCTCGATCAGGAAGAGGTCGACCCCGCCCTGGTAGAGCGCGTCCACCTGCTGGCGATAGGCTTCATAGACCTGATCGAAGGTCACCTTGCGCGCGCCCGGATCGTTCACGTCGGACGACATCGACAGCATGACGTTCAGCGGCCCCATGGAGCCGGCGATGAACTTCGGACTTGCCGGGTTCTCAGCGTTCCAGCGGTCGGCGACAGAGCGGCCGATCCTCGCGCCCTCGATGTTGATGTCCCAGACGTCCTGTTCGCTCAGGTGATAGTCAGCTTGGGCGATCGTGGTGCCCGAGAAGGTGTTGGTCTCGGAGATGTCGGCGCCGGCCGAGAAATAGGCGTCGTGCAGCTCGGCCACGAGATCCGGCCGGGTCAGGCACAGGATGTCGTTGTTGCCCTTCATCTGGCCGTTGTAGGTGGCGAAACGCTCGGCGCGGTAATCCGCCTCGGTCAGCCCCTTCTTCTGGAACATCACGCCCCAGGAGCCGTCGAGAATGAGGATCTTTTCTTTCGCGGCGGCCTTGAGCGCGGCCACGCGATTGGCGCGGATGGAGAGGTCGGTCATCGCTTGGGCCCCGCCGCCTGCTGGCGCGCGAGCTCCTTGTTGAAGGCGGCTTCGGAGGCGTCGACGAATCGGGCAAGCTCGGTCGTATCGACGAAGGCGTTGGGGTCGCCGCGCAGCTGCTTCTGGCGCTTGGCCAGCAGGTTCCCCTGCTCCTCATGCGCGGGCAGCATGACGTCGGTGGGGATGGCGCGCAGCTTGGCGAAGCTGGCGCGATAGTCGGCGACGATGGTCCGGTGAGTCTTATTGCCCACGAGCACATTGCCGGCCACCGACAGCGAGCACGGGAAGGTCACGTTCAGCGGCCGCCCCTTCTCGACCACCGCCGTCGTCCAACTGGTGCAGCCGATGGTGTGACCCGGCGTCAGGTGGGCGACCATGGCGATCTCGCCTAGCTTCAGCTTGGTCTGGTCGCCGAAGGTCCGATCCGGCTTCACGGCGGGCATCGGCGTCGCGCCATAGACGTTGTCGCCGATGTGGTGGCCCGCCGTCATGGCCGGCGCGTCGCCGCGCGAGATCCACACCTTGGCGCCGGTGTCAGCCTTCAACTGCGCCAGACCGCCCGCGTGGTCAAAATGAGCGTGGGTGTTGATCAGCATCTTCACGTCAGTCAGCTGGAAGCCCAGCGACGCGATGTTCCGCTCGATCTGCTTGCCGGTCTCCGCGTTCGGCCCGCCGTCCAGCAGCACATGCCCCGCGGACGAGGTGATCAGCCAGGACGAGATGCCTTCGGTGCCGACGTAATAGATGTTGCCGACCACCCGGTAGGGCTTGGTCGGCTTGGTCCAGTTGGCCGGCATGTCGTCGGCGTAGGCGGCAGGCGCGAGAGCCAACAGCGAGGCGGCGGCGATCAGGAGCAAGCGCTTCATGCTGCGACCTCAGAGGTGGCGGGCGAGACCTCGCGCACGCCAAGCACCCGGCAGATGGCGTAAACGAGATCAGCCCGGTTCAGGGTGTAGAAGTGGAAGTCCTCGAACCCCTGCTCCTGCAGCTTGGCGCACATCTCGGCGGCGACCGAGCAGGCGATCAGGCGACGGGTCTCGGCGTCGTTCTCCAGGCCGTCGAACAGGTTGCCCAACCAAGCTGGGATCGCCGTCTGGCAGGCGGCGGCCATCTTCTTCAGCCCCGCGAAGTTCGTCACCGGCATGATCCCCGGCACGATCGGGATCGTGATCCCGGCCGCGCGGACCTTGTCGACGTAGCGAAGGAACGCATCGAGGTCGAAAAAGAACTGGCTGATGCCAAGGGTCGCCCCGGCGTCGACCTTCTGCTTCAGCACGTCGATGTCGTGCTCCAGAGAAGGGCTCTCAGGGTGCTTCTCGGGATAGACCCCGACCAGCACCTCAAACGGCGCGATCCCGCGCACGGCCTTGGTCAACTCTGTGGCGTTGGCGTAGCCGTCGGCGCGCGGCACATAGACCCCGCCGATGCCGCCCTCGCCCGGAGGCGGATCGCCGCGCAGCGAGACGATGTGGCGAACGCCCGTCTCCCAGTACTCGCGGATGACGTCGTCGACCTCGTCGCGGCTGGCGCCAACGCAGGTCAGGTGCGCCGCAGGCTTGAGGCGGGTCTCGTCGAGGATGCGCTTGACGGTCCGGTGCGTGCGCTCGCGCGTCGAGCCGCCCGCGCCGTAGGTCACAGACACGAACGCAGGATCCAGCGGAGCCAGGCGCGTGATCGCCGCCCACAGACTTTCCTCCATTTGCGGCGTCTTAGGCGGGAAGAACTCGAACGACACGCGCGGACGCCCCGTACGTTCGCCGGCGCGCGCCACGGGGCCAATCACCCGACGGGTAGGCGGAAGAGTCATGCGGCGCTCCTTTCGAGGGATGCCTTGCTGGGACGGCGCGCCGTCCAGATTTTGACGGTCAGCCCCTCGGCCGTGGCAGGCGGGAGCGCGATATTGCTTTCCAGCGCAAGCCCGGCGGCCTGGATCCAGGCGACGATCTCGGCGTCGTCGAAACCCAGACGGCGGTGCTGGTGAACCTCGCGAAGGAATTCGTGATCGTGCGGCGCGAAGTCGGCGATCAACAGCAGGCCGCCTGGCGTCACGAGGCGGGCGGCTTCGGCGACGGCGGTCGCCGGATCGGTCAGGTAGTGCAGCACCTGGTGGACGGTGACGAGATCGGCGCAGCCGCCCGGCAAGCCGGTGCGGAAGATGTCGCCATGCCGCAACTCGCAGGCGGTGAGGCCGGCCTTGGCCACCTCGTCGCGGGCGATGTTCAGCATCTGCTGCGAGAGATCCAGGCCCAGCGCGTTGCTGGCGCGCCTGCCCAGCAGGGTCAGCATCCGCCCCGCGCCCGCGCCCAGGTCGACCATCTCGTCGAACGGCCCCTCGCCGGTAGCGCGCAGGATTGCGGCTTCGACTTCGGCCTCGTCGACATAGAGCGAGCGAATCTCGTTCCAGCGTGCGGCGTTGCGGGCGAAATAGGCCTGGGCGTCGGTCGAGCGCTCGGCCCGCACGGCGGCCAGCTTGTCGGCGTCGGCCTGGATGATTTCGTCGCCCTCGTCGATCAGGTCCAACGCCTGCTCAACCAGCAACCGGCCGGGCGACTTTGCGGCCAGGCGATAGAACACCCAGGCGCCGTCCGGGAAGCGCTCTACAAGGCCGGCCTCGGCCAGGAGCTTCAGATGGCGAGACACGCGCGGCTGGCTCTGGTCGAGAATGCGGCAGAGCTCCAGTACTGACAGCTCCTCGGCCGCCAGCAAGGCCAAAAGCCGCAGGCGCGTGGACTCGCCGGCCGCGCGCAGCACCTCGACAACCTGTTCGGCGGTAAGCTTCATGGGGACATAAAGATATCTTTATGTCCGATTTGGCAAGAGAAACTTATGCCTCGGAGTCGCCTTTGACGGGCTCCCAGAGCTCAATCTTCACCCCTGCGGGGTCCATAAGCCAGGCAAACCGACCCATGCCGTCTTCGTCCTGACGCCCAATGGGCTCCACGCCCTCGGCGGCCGCCCTAGCCAGGAGCCCATCCATATCATCGACAATGAAATTGATCATGAACGGCGACGTCGATGGCGCGAAATACTGCGTGTCCGACGCAAAGGGTGACCAGGTCGTCGAGGTCGAGCGGGGATGTTCGAACACCGCCCCGCCCCAATCGTGGATCTCGAAACCCAGCACCCGCGCGTACCAGTCACGGACCGCCTTTGGGTCCTGCGCCTTGTAGAAGATCCCGCCCAGTCCCAGCACCTTGGCCACGTCAGGTCTCCAGCGCGCTCGCCCAATCCTCGGACCACCTTAGCAGAGGCCACAGCGCGACGATCAAGTCCGCGCCGCGCGAGCTCAGGCGATATCCGCAGTCGACAGCGACGATATCCGCCGCCCGCAGTTCAGCCAGACGGGTGTTCAGGGTCCCGGGCGGCAGTTCAGCCGCCGCCTGCAGCGCCCTGAACGTCAAAACACGCCCCTCCCGCAGTTCCCAGACGATCCGCAGGGCGCCGCGACGCCCCAACAGATCGAGGGCGGCCATGATGGGGCGGCCAGAGTCCGAGCCACGAACGGGGCCGCCCGGAAGAGGCGCTTCATTTTTTGTAGCATCGCCACGATCTTGCATGATACAAATTTTGTAGCACGGAGGATTTCAAATGTCGCCCAGGATCGAGCCCGCAAAAGCGCCCTACCCGCCCGCCGTCGCCAAGGCTTTGGGCCGGCTGAAGACGCCCGGCGATGAACCCCTGTCGCTGTTCCGGACCCTGGCCCGAGACGAGCGGCTCTTTGCGCGCTTCACCGGCAGCGGCTTACTGGATCCGGGCCACCTGTCGCTGAGAGATCGTGAGATCGTCATCCACCGCATCTGCGCCCTCAACGGCTGCGGCTACGAATGGGGCGTCCACGCAGCGATCTTCGCCTCGGCGGCCGGTCTGGACGCCGAACGTCTCGCCGCAACCCTCGCTCCTGGCGTCGCCGACTGCTGGAGCGATAACGAGGCCTTGCTGATCGCTTTCTGCGACGCGGTGAACGCTCGCGCCGCCATCGATGACGAACTTTGGGCGCGCCTCAGCAAGGTCTTCAGCGAAGAGGCCCGGATCGAGTTGATGATGCTCGCCGGCTTCTACCGGACGGTCAGCCTCCTGGCGAACGGCCTACGCCTGGAGCCTGAAGATTTCGCCGTCCCGTTTCCCGGCTAGGCCGCCACCGGGGTAGCGAGCGGCTCGCCATGGAAGTAACGGCGCAGGTTTTCGAGCGTCAGGCTGACCATGGCCGGAATACTGTCCAGGGTCGCGCCGGCCGTGTGCGGCGTCAGTACGGTGCGGGGAACGTCCGCCCAACGCGACGCCGGCGTCGGTTCAGTTTCGAAGACATCCAGGGCGGCCATACCGAGCGAGCCCGACCGCAACGCCGCGATCAAAGCGCCCTCATCGATCAGCGATCCGCGCGCGACATTGACGATCAGGCCCTGCGGGCCGACGGCCTCGATCACCGCCTTGTTGATCAGGTGGCGATTGGTCTCGTCGGGACGGGCGCAAACGACCAGAACATCGCTTTCACGCGCCAGGGCCATCAGGCTTTCGGCGCGAGGATAGTCCGCTTCCTTGAGCCGCGGCGCCCACCAGGCGACCTTCATGTCGAACGCGCTCAGGCGCCGGGCGACCGCCTCGCCGATGTGGCCGAGTCCCACGATCCCCGCCTTGCGGCCGCGAAGACCATGGCGGGGTGCCATCCGCTCGGCGTGAGACCACCGGCCGGCGCGCAGCCGCTGGTCGCCTTCGACGATCCCGCGCCAAGCGGCCAGAACCAGACCCACGGCATGATCGGCCACGTCGGCGGCGTTGAGCCCCGTCGAATGGGTCACCGCGACGCCGTGCGCCTTGCACCACGGCACGTCGACGCCGTCGTAGCCGACGCTGACGCAAGCGATGAGTCCCAGGCGCGGCATCTCGGCCAGCATGTCTCGGCTCAGCGCCATTTCGCCCGCATGGACGATCGCTCGAATGCTCTGCCCAGGCCCTTCGAGGAAGGCCATCCGATCCGGGTAGTCCCAGAGCCGATGCACGACATAGATGCTCTCCAGCAGCGGCTGCAGCGGCATCAGCATTTCGTGCGAGAGCAGGACATGGGGCTTCTCGGTGGCGGTTTGCGGCATCCGTTTCCTCCGAAGCGCCGACCTGCCCAGCCGACGCTAGACGCGTGTTTCGTCCAAGCTACTCCACCTGTCGCGTTTGCCCAGACCAAAGCGGCGCGGCCTGTCGCTGGCCGCGCCACTGCGCCTCAAGCCTATCGAGAGCCCTAGTGTCGGCCTTCGGCGAATTCTTCGATCATCTTGGCGCAGAACGCCGGCAGGTCATCGGGCTTGCGCGAGGTGACCAGACCGTCGTCGACCACGACCTCCTGGTCGACCCAGCGGGCCCCGGCGTTCGTAAGATCAGCCTCCAACGACGGCCATGAGGTCACTTCACGTCCCTCGACCGCGCCGGCGTTGATCAAGGTCCACGGCCCATGGCAGATGGCCGCGATCGGCTTCTTTTCGGTCACGAAGTGGCGGATGAAGTCGATCGCCTTGGGCTCAAGACGCAGGGCGTCGGGGTTGATCACGCCGCCCGGCAGCATGATCGCCTGATAGTCTTCGGGACGGGCGGACGAAAGTTCGCGATCGACCGGCACGGCCCGCCCCTTGTCGTGATGCTCCCAGCCCTGGATTTCGCCCGACTTCGGCGAGACCACCTCCACGATGGCGCCGGCGGCCTTCAAAGCCTCGACCGGCTTTTCCAGTTCGGACTGCTCGAAGCCGTCGGTGGCGAGGACGGCGACCTTGCGGCCGGCGAGGGTTTGATCGGTCATGGCGGGAACTCCTGTGGGGGCGAGAAAGGGCCAGCCAACAACCCTCCGCCGCGTCGGCGGTTCCGAGCGACCATTCCCTCGCCGCTCCCGGCGCCCCCGCGGCCTGGCGCGCATTGCGGCTGCCACCCTTCGGATCGCCGCCTGTGGGCCCGAAGCGCCCACGGCGGCGGCAAAGAAAAAGGGCGGTGGAGAACCACCGCCCTTTTCACCCTTTGGAGCCTCGCGCCCTACCGCGCGAACTTCTGGAACTTGATACGCTTGGGGATCAGGCTGTCGGCGCCCAGGCGGCGCTTCTTGTCTTCCTCGTACATCTCGAAGTTGCCCTCGAACCATTCGACGTGGCTGTCGCCCTCGAAGGCCAGAATGTGGGTGGCGAGGCGGTCCAGGAACCAGCGATCGTGGCTGATGACCACGGCGCAGCCGGCGAACTCTTCCAGCGCCTCTTCCAGGGCCTGCAGGGTTTCGATGTCCAAGTCGTTGGTCGGTTCGTCGAGCAGGATCAGATTGCCGCCGGTGGCGAGCGTCTTGGCCAGGTGGACGCGGTTGCGCTCACCGCCCGACAGCAGGCCGACCTTCTTCTGCTGGTCGCCGCCCTTGAAGTTGAAGCTGCCGACGTAGGCGCGGGAATTGATCTCGCGCTTGCCGACGATCATCACGTCGGTACCGCCGCTGATCTCTTCCCAGATGGTCTTGTTCGGGTCGAGCGCGTCGCGCGACTGGTCCACATAGGCCAGCTTGACGGTCTCGCCGACCTTGATCGTGCCCTGGTCCGGCTGCTCGCGGCCGGTGATCAGCTTGAACAGGGTGGACTTACCGGCGCCGTTCGGGCCGATGACGCCGACGATGCCGTTCGGCGGCAGGCGGAACGACAGGTCCTTGAACAGCACCTTGTCGCCGTACTCCTTCTCCAGGCCGTTGACTTCGAGCACCACGTTGCCGAGGCGCGGGCCGGGCGGGATCTGGATGTGGGCCTGGGTCTGGGCGGCGCGGGCGTTCTCCTGTGCGGCGACCATTTCCTCGTACGAGGCCAGACGCGCCTTCGACTTCGACTGACGGGCCTTGGGCGAGCTGCGGACCCATTCCAGTTCGCGGGTGAGCGCGCGCTGGCGGGCTTCCGATTCCGACTGTTCCTGGACGACGCGTTTTTGCTTCTGCTCCAGCCAGCCCGAGTAGTTGCCCTCGTAGGGGATGCCCTTGCCGCGATCCAGCTCCAGGGTCCACTTGGTGACCTGATCCAGGAAGTAGCGGTCGTGGGTGACCAGGATCACGCAGCCGGGGAACTCTTCCAGGTGGTGCTGCAGCCAGGCCACGGACTCGGCGTCCAGGTGGTTGGTCGGTTCGTCGAGCAGCAGCATGTCGGGCTTGCTGAGCAGCAGGCGCGCCAGCGCGATGCGGCGCTTCTCGCCCCCCGACAGGGTCTCGATATTGGCGTCATTCGGCGGGCAGCGGAGGGCGTCGATCGCCATCTCGACCTTGGAATCGATGTCCCAAAGGTCCTTGGCGTCGATGATCTCCTGGAGCTTGGTCATCTCCTCCATCAGCTCGTCGGAGTAGTCCTCGCCGAGCTTGGCCGCCAGTTCGTTGTACTTGTCGAAAATCTTCTTGTCTTCGCAGTCGGCGATGACGTTGCCCCAGACGTCCAGGGTCGGATCCAGCACCGGCTCCTGCGGGAGATAGCCGCGCTTGATGCCGTCGGCGGCCTTGGCCTCGCCCGAGAATTCCTTGTCGAGGCCAGCCATGACCTTCAGCAGGGTCGACTTACCCGAGCCGTTGACGCCGACCACGCCGATCTTGGCGTCGGAGTAGAACGACAGCCAGATGTTCTCGAAGACCTTCTTGCCGCCGGGATAGGCCTTGGTCAGGCCCTGCATCTGGAAAATGTATTGCTGCGCCATGAGGCTCGCGATCTCGCTGGGACGATGTTTCGGGGATTGGGCGCTGAAATAGCGGTCCAGAGGCGTTCGCGCAATCGTCGGCCGAGCGGCCTTGAGCCTTCCGGAGCAGGACGGCTGTCATCGTTCCTTCGCGCCAGCGTCGGAAACCCGACACGGAAGCTTCGCCGTGACGTCGCCATGCGCTGTTAGCCGAGCCCCACAGCCGACGCCTCTCAACGTCGGGACAAAGGGGATGACTGAAATGAAGAACCACCTGCTGCTGGGCGCCGCCGCTGGCGCGCTCCTGATGGTCGCTGCGCCGGCCTTCGCCGCTGACACGGCCGCCTCCGCTCCCATCGCCACCAACGCCGCGCCGCCCGAGACCTCGGAAGTCGACGCCGTCATCATCATCGGTCAGGGCCAGAGCCGTCAGGTCCAGACGCTGAACACCGAAGCGATCGGCCTGCAGGCCGCCGGCACCAGCGCCCTGAAGGCGATCGACAAGCTGCCGGGCGTCACCTTCCAATCGGCCGACGCCTTTGGCGCCTACGAGTGGTCGACCCGCATCTCGATCCGTGGCTTCAACCAGAACCAGTTGGGCTTCACCCTCGACGGCGTGCCGCTGGGCGACATGAGCTACGGCAACCACAACGGCCTGCACATCAGCCGCGCCGTCGCCAGCGAGAACATCGGCCGCGTCGAGCTGGCTCAAGGCGCCGGCGCGCTGGGCACCGCTTCTACCTCGAACCTGGGCGGCACGCTGCAGTTCTTCTCGCGCGATCCGTCCGAAACGATGGGCGGCGAGATCGATCTGACGGGCGGTTCGGACAACATGCACCGCGTGTTCGGTCGCTTTGAGACCGGCGCCATCAGCCAACTGGGTGGTCTGCGCGGCTACGTCTCGGTCGCCGACCAGAAGAGCGACAAGTGGAAGGGCGGCGGCGAGCAGAAGCAGCGTCAGTACGACGCCAAGCTGGTGCTGCCGCTCGGCGAGCGCGGTGACCTGACGGGCTTCTACCACCGCTCGGAGCGTCGCGAGCAGGACTACCAGGATCTGTCGTTCGACATGATCAGGCGCCTTGGCCGCGACTGGGACAACACCCAGCCGAACTGGGGCCTCGCGATCGCGGCGGCCCGCGCCTACAACACGCCGGGCGCCGCCCTGCCCGCGCCGTTCAAGACCGTCGATGACGCCTACTACGCCGGCGCCGGCGTTCGGAACGACGACCTTTATGGCGCGAAGCTGAACCTCGACATCACCGACCGCGTCACCCTGGACGCCACCGCTTACCAGCACAAAAACGAGGGTCAGGGCCTGTGGTACACGCCCTACGTCCCGAGCCCGGGCTTCGGCACGGCTGGTTCGACCGCCGCGCCGCTGTCGATCCGCACCACCGAGTATGACATCGACCGCGGCGGCCTGACGGCCGGCCTGACGGTCGATATCGGCGCCCACCGCCTGGGCGGCGGCTTCTGGCACGAAGTGAACAACTTCAATCAGGCTCGCCGCTTCTACGCCGAGACGGCCGCCGCGCCGTCGCGCAACCCGCTGGACTTCCAGTCGAACCCGTTCTTCACCCAGTGGCAGTATGGGTTCCAGACCAAGACCACGACCGGCCACATCGAGGACGAGTGGACGATCAGCGACGCGCTGAAGGTCAATTTCGGCTTCAAGGCGATCAAGGTCGAAAACACTGTGAACACCGTCGTCGGCAGCGCGCTGGCGGGCACGATCGAGAGCAAGGACAACTTCCTGCCGCAGATCGGCTTCGTCTACAAAGCCACCCCGGACTTTGAAGTCTTCGGCGGTTACACCGAGAACCTGGGCGCCTACGTCTCGGCGGCCACGTCGGGTCCGTTCGCCTCGCAAAACCAGGACCGCGTCAACTACATCGCCCGGACGCTGAAGCCGGAAAGCTCCAAGACCTTCGAGCTGGGCGGTCGCTATCGCACCGAACGCTTCCAAGGCGTTGCGGCGGCCTATCACGTGACCTTCGACAATCGCCTGCTGGCGGTGGCTCAGGGCTCGGCGATCCAAGGCAACGCGCCGGTGCTGTCGAACGTGGGCTCGGTCGAGACCAAGGGCATTGAGCTGGCGGGCACGTATCGCTTGACCGACGCGTGGAGCCTCTACGGCGCCTACACCTACAACGACTCCAAGTACGAGAACGACGTCGTCGCCCAAGACGGCACGATCCGCGCTCGCACCAAGGGCAAGACCGTCGTCAACACGCCCAAGAACATCTTCAAGGGCGAGATCGCGTTCGACCAGGCCGGCTTCTTCGCCAAGCTGGGCGTCGCCTACACCGACGAGCGTTACTACACCTACGAGAACATCGGCGGCCTGGCGCCGTCGACGACGGTCGCGGACCTGACGCTCGGCTATCGCTTCGAGGGCGAAGGCTGGGCCAAGGGCACGCAGATCCAGATCAACGTCACCAACCTCACCGACAAGGACTACATCTCGACCATCGGTTCGGGCGGCTTCGTCAACAGCGACCCGACCGGCGAGGCCCAGACCGTACTGACCGCGCCTCCGCGTCAGGTCTACCTGTCGATCAAGAAGTCCTTCTAAGTCACTCTCTTTCCCCTCGAACTTGGGCCGGACGCACGTCGTCCGGCCCTTTCTTTTTGGGGGCGAGCACGCCTCTCAACGGCGTGTCCGGACACGAAATCCGGCTGTCCCCACACGGTCTTGCTGGCGAAGCGCAGCTCGTCGCGTCTGACTAGTCCCATGACCCAGACGGCCCCCTCCCCACCCGCAGCGCCAAATTCGCTTCGCCACGAAATTCTTGAGACGCTCCGCGTTGCCGGAGCGGGCCTGGCGATCGCTCTGGCCTTGCGCGTCGTCGTCTTTCAGCCCTTCACCATTCCCTCGTCCTCGATGGAGCCGGGGCTGGTCATCGGCGACTACATCGTGGTGTCGAAGTTCGCCTATGGCTGGAGCCGCGCGTCGGTCCCGTTCGATCCGCCGCTGCCCTCTGGCCGCCTGCTGGGCAGGCAGCCAGAGCGCGGGGACGTCGTGGTGTTCCGCCTGCCTCGCGATCCGAGCCAAACCTGGATCAAGCGGGTGATCGGACTCCCCGGCGACCGCATTCGCGTGCAGGGCGGCCAGGTGTTCGTCAACGATGTCGCGCTGCCTCAGGCTCAGCTTGGCCTGACGCAGGATCACGACGCGCCGGACCGTACTGTCCTGCAAGTGCGCGAGCGGCAGGGCGATGGTCGCGCGTACGTCACCTACGACGGCGGTGCGGGCCAGCCAGGCGACGACACCGAGACCTACGTCGTGCCCGCCGGCCAGTACTTCATGATGGGCGACAACCGCGACAACTCGCTCGACAGCCGGTGGTCAGGCGAAGTCGGCGTTGGCTTCCTGCCGGCTGAGAACATCGTGGGCAAGGCCAGTTTCGTTCTGGCCTCCTGGAAGCCTGGCGCGGCGCTCTACAAGCCCTGGACCTGGCTGAACCTTCAGTGGGATCGGTTCGCGCGGCCGATCCGTTAGCGAGCGCGGAACTCCTCGATGCTCAGGACGCCGTCGTGGTTGACGTCGAGGCGCTCGAAGGCCGCGTCGGACGTCGCCGTGCGCGCCAGCGAGGGTGCGGCGACCGCGCCCACGGCCAGGCCCGCAACTGCGGCGGCGAGCGCGTGCCAAGCCAGACTGCGACGGCGCGGCCCCACCTTCGGAGCGACGAGGTCCTGCTCGATAAACCCGCGAAGCGCCTCGCTGGCCGTACGGCGTGAGGCCTGGCAGCGGGCCATGAAGGCGGCCTTCGTCTCCGGCGGCAGACGGATTTCCAGGGTTTCAGTCTTCTTGGACGGCTTGCCGACGGGCATCACGGATCTCCGAACGTACCGACGAAGTCTAAACCAGCGAGCGCGTTGCGCGCAAAAAGAAAGCCCGGCCATCAAGACCGGGCTTTAAAGTCATAGGGAGGAAACGCCCAGGAAGGGCAGAGGCGCTCGGCGCCTCACAAGGGATTGATAGCGCTAACATGTGTTCAGTTGCAAGCGATTCCTATCAACCGCGACCAGCGGTCGCACGAGATGACGCTGTACCCGCCTCACGGCGGACGCTTTACGCGCCCCACCGGGCGCCCTACGAATGTTACCGCTACCGAACGAAACAGACGACGGGGCGGGAGAAGACGTTCATGAATATGTGCAAGCGGTCAGCCCTTGTCGCCGCAGGTCTGGCCTTCGCCCTGGCCCTCCCCCTATCCGTCAAGGCCGAGACCCAGCGCTGGGTCGGGGCCTGGTCCAGCGCGCAACTGGCGCCCGACGCCAAGAACAGCCTGGGGCCGGAGGATTACCCCAACGCCACGCTGCGGCAGATCGTGCGCGTGTCCATCGGAGGCGACACCCTGCGGGTCAAGCTATCAAACCTCTTCGGGACCCAGCCGCTGACCATCGACGCAGCGCGCATAGCGGTCTCGGCGGAACCGTCGACACCTCGCATCGACCCCGCGACGGACCGCCCGCTCACCTTCTCCGCGAGCGCCCGGGTGACGATCCCCGCCGGCGGCGAAACCTGGTCGGATCCGGTTGCGCTGAAGGTGGAGCCCCTCGCGCACCTCGTCGTCAGTCTCCACTACCCCGCCGCCCCCAGCGTCCAGACCGGGCATCCGGGCTCGCGGGCGACGTCCTATGTCCTCACCGGCGATCACACTGCAGCGACTGACCTCCCCGGCGCCAAGACCGCTGACCGCTGGTTCCAGATCGCCGGCATCGATATCGCGTCCCGGAAAGCCTCGGCCATCGTCGCGTTCGGCGACAGCATCACCGATGGCTACGGCGTCCAGCCGAACACCAATCTGCGCTGGACCGACGGGCTGATCGAGCGGCTCAAGGGCAAGAACATCGCCGTCCTGAATCTCGGAATCGGCGGCAACCGCGTGCTGGCCGACGGGCTGGGGCCGAGCGGCGTTTCGCGCTTCGACCGTGACGTCCTCTCGCAGTCGGGCGTCACCCACTTCATCATCCTGGAAGGCGTCAACGATCTGGGCGTGCTGAACCGCGACAAAAGCCAGGACGCGCCGACCAACGCGCGTATGGCTCAGGACCTGATCCGCGCCTATGCCAGCATGGTCGCCAAGGCTCGCGCCAAGGGCATCAAGGCCATCGGCGCGACGATCCTCCCCTACTCAGGATCGGCCTACTATCACCCGCCGGCAGAGGCGGAAGCGGCGCGTCAGACGATCAACGCCTGGATCCGCGCGCCCGGCAATTTCGACGCGGTGATCGACTGGGACGCCGTGCTCCGCGACCCTGCGCGTCCGACCCACCTTTTGCCAGCCTACGACAATGACGGCCTGCATCCCAATATGGCGGGCTACAAAGCGATGGCCGACGCCATTCCGCTGAGCCTGTTTGAGAACCACTAACCGATGCGCGTCCTGCTTTCCGCCGTCCTGGCCCTGACGCTGGCGGGCGCGGCCCAAGCGGCGGACAAGCCGGTCATCGCCGTCACCTGGGACGACCTGCCCGCCCACAGCGCCCTGCCCCCCGGCGTCACCCGCGTGCAAGTCGCCGCCGATCTTCTGAAGGCCTCGGCGGAAGCCAAGGCGCCTGCCTTCGGCTTCATCAACGCGGTGCAGAACGAACGGGAACCCGGCGCGGCGCCGGTGCTCCAAATGTGGCGCGACGCGGGTCAGCCGCTGGGCAACCACACTTGGTCTCATCAGAACCTCACCAGCCTGACGGCTGATCAGTTCATCGCCGAGATCGAGCGTAACGAGCCTGTATTGCAGGCTCTGATGGGCCCGGAGGACTGGCGCTGGTTGCGCTATCCGTTCCTGTCCGAGGGCGACACACCGGAGAAGCGCCTGGCGGTGCGGGCCTGGCTCGCCGCCAACCACTACAAGATCGCCAGCGTCACGATGAGCTTTGGCGACTACGCCTATAACGAGCCCTACGCCCGCTGCATGGCCAAGGGCGACCAAGCCGCCATCGCCGAACTGGAACAACGCTTCCTGGCGGGCGCGGCCGCCGACGCCGACCGAGCGAGGGCGATGAGCCACGCGCTGTTTGGCAAGGACATCCCCTATGTGCTGCTGATGCACGGCGGAGCCTTCGACGCCCGCATGGCGCCGCGCCTTTTCAAGCTCTACCAGGACAAGGGCTTTGGCTTCACGACCCTCGCGCAGGCCCAGAAGCACCCCTTCTACAAGACAGACACCGACCCGGGGTTGCCGCCGGGCCCCACCACGCTGGACGCCGCGCTGCGCGCTAAGGGCCTGCCCGTTCCGCCTAATCCCATCGATCTCGCGCCGCTTGACGCGATGTGCCGCTGAGCACCTTCGCATTTCAACCACGACACAACTTCACTGCTGACAAGCGCGGCGCGCCCGCATAGCGTCCCGCGCCATGAAAAAGCCCTCGCTCACGGCGCTCGCGGCCGTTCTCGCCCTGTCCTCGCCCGCTCTGGCGCAGAAACTCACCCCGGAACGCGTCTTCGCCGATCCCAGCCTCAGCGGGCCGACGGCCAGGGGCGTGGCGTTGTCGCCTGACGGCAAGCGCGTCACCTATCTGAAGAGCAAGCCCGAGGCGGCGAACATCCAGGATCTGTGGGCGGCGGATGTGAAGGGCGGCGAGCCCTATCGTCTGATCGACAGCGCCGCGTTGTCGTCGGGCGACAAGGAGCTCTCTGAAGCCGAGAAGGCGCGTCGTGAGCGCGCCCGCGTCTCGGCGCGCGGCATTGTCGAATACAGCTGGGACCGCCAAGGCCGCTTCATCCTGGTCCCGCTGGACGGCGACCTCTATCTGGACGCCGTCGCAGACGGGAAGATCACGCGTCTGACGCAGACCCCCGGCGACGAGGTCGACGCCAAGGTCTCGCCCAAGGGCGGCTATGTGTCCTACGTCCGCGACCAGAACCTCTACATCAAGCCGGTGGCCGGCGGCGCCGAGGTCGCCCTGACCACCGACGGTAAGGACGCGCTGTCGTTCGGCGTGGCCGAGTTCATCGTCCAGGAGGAGCTCGACCGTTTCACCGGCTATTGGTGGAGCCCTGACGAGTCCCGCATCGTCTACACCCGCGTGGATGAGAGCGGCGTCGACATCGTGCCGCGCGCCGACATCGGTCCCGGCGGCGCCACGGTGGTCAACCAGCGCTACCCGCGCGCCGGCCGCCCCAACGCCGTGGTGGACCTGTTCGTCCGCGATCTGGCGTCGGGCAAGGTCACGGCTCTCGATCTGGGCCCCAACAAGGACATCTATGTCGCGCGGGTGACCTGGTCGGCCGACGGCAAGACGGTTTATGTCCAACGGCTGTCGCGCGATCAGAAGACGCTCGACCTGCTGGCCTTCGACGCCGCCACGGGCGCGGGCAAGACGATCCTGACCGACACCGATCCTCACTTCATCGAGGTCAGCAACGACTTCCGCCCCCTGAAGGACGGCACCTTCCTGTGGGGCTCGGAAAAGGACGGCAATCAGCACCTCTATCGCTACGCTGCGGACGGCAAGCTGATCGCTCAGGTCACCAAGGGCGATTGGCCGGTCATCGGCCTGGAGGGCGTGGACGAGGCGCGCAAGGTCGCGATCTTCTCGGCCTCGATCGATACGCCGATTGAGCGCCGCCTCTATGAGGTGAGCTACGCCAAGCCGGGCAAGCCAAAAGCCCTGACATCCGCCGGCGGTTGGTGGGGCGCGAAAGTGGCCGACAACGGCGGCGCGTTCGCGGGCACCTACAGCGATCCGAAGACCCCGCCCCAAACCGCCCTCTATTCGGCCGACGGCAAGCGCGTGCGCTGGATCGAGGAGAACAAGCTGGCCGAGAGTCACCCCTACTGGCCCTACGCCGCCAACCTGCCCCAGCCGGAGTTCGGCTCGCTGAAGGCCGCGGACGGCGAGACGCTCCACTACGAGATCCTCAAGCCAGTCGGCTTCGACCCGGCCAAGAAGTACCCGGCCATCGTCTCGGTCTATGGCGGCCCGCACGCCCAACGCGTGATGAAGAGCTGGCATAGCCCGTCGGAGCGCACCTATCTCGAAGCCGGCTACGTGATCTTCAAGCTGGACAACCGCGGCAGCGGCAACCGCTCGGCCAAGTTCATGCGAGCCCTTGACCGCAAGCTCGGCACCGTCGAGGTCGAGGACCAACTGCTGGGCGCCAAGTTCCTGGCCAGCCAGCCCTATGTCGACGCCGAGAAGCTGGGCGTGATGGGTTGGTCCTACGGTGGCTTCATGACGCTGATGCTGCTGACCGCCGAGAACACCCCGTTCAAGGCCGGCGCCGCCGGGGCACCGCCGACCGAGTGGAGCCTGTACGACACGGCCTATACCGAGCGCTACATGGGCAAGCCGGACGAAAACAAGGCCGGCTACGCCTATTCGGACATCAATAACCGCATCGACAAGCTGCCCCCCGGCAGCCTGCTGCTGCTGCACGGCATGGCCGACGACAACGTGATCTTCGAAAACAGCACTCGCCTGATGGCGGCGCTGCAACGCAAGGCGATCCCCTTCGAGATGGCTCTTTATCCGGGTGAACGCCATAGCGCGCCGGGCAGCAAGACCAAGGGACTCAGCGTGCTCAAGACTCACCTGGAGTTCTTCGACCGCAAGCTGAAAAGCCGATAGGGCCGAGTGCGGCCCGCGTCCTCTCGGCGCGGGCCTGTCGGCTCGGTGCGACATCGCGCCGCCGCAGCTCGACCTTATGTCGCAGGGTCGCAGGAGCGAGCGGGGCGTAAGGTTAATGACGCTGGTTCAGGAAACATGCGTCATGACCAAAACCCCCGATGTGGCCGTCGAATGGCTGCTCGACACCGTCAAGGAAGCAATCGAAGACGGCCGCGCGACAGTTGAGGATCTCGAAGAATGGCTGCTGGCGGCCATCCTTCTGGAGGAGATGAGCCTCGACGACGAGCAAGACCGTGTCGAAGCGCGCGCCTTCGAGAGCTGGCTCAGCGCTCCCCCCACAATCCACTAAGGCCGCCTTCGTCGAGGGTGGAGCCTCGGCGCTACCGCTCCTCGCGGAAAGGCGAATATTCCTCGGTGAGCATTTCCATATCGCTTTCCACGGCCGCCCGCTCGCGCTCCAGATAGCGCGCAACCGGCTCGCGTAGCATCGGGTCGGCGATCCAGTGCGCCGAATAGACGGGGCTCGGCAGATAACCTCGCGCGATCTTGTGCTGACCCTGGGCGCCCGCTTCTACGCGCGCCAGGCCGAGGCGGATCGCGTGTTCGATGGCCTGGTAGTAGCAAAGCTCGAAATGCAGGAACGGCACGTCCTCGACACAGCCCCAATGTCGGCCGTAGAGGCAGTCGCGGCCGATCAGGTTCAGGGCGCCAGCGATCCAAGGGCCGCCCGGCCGCCGGGCCATGATCAGCAACACCTCGTCGGCCATCCGCTGGCCCAGCAACGAGAAGAACGGCCTGTTGAGATAGGGCCGGCCCCACTTACGGCCGCCAGTGTCCATGTAGAACGCGAAGAAGGCGTCCCAGTGGTCTTCCGTGAGCTCCGCGCCGGTCAAGGCGACGATCTCGAGCCCTTCCTGGGCGTCCCGGCGCTCCCGGCGAATCGTCTTGCGCCGATTGGCCGATAGCGCGCCCAGAAACGCGTCGAAGGTGGCGTAGTCGCGGTTCTCCCAGTGGTACTGCTGATCCTGGCGCAGCAGCATCCCGCGCTCGCCCATCCAGCGCCACTGATCCTCGACCGGGAACGTCACGTGCAAAGACGAAGCGCTCATGCGCTCGCACAGGGTCAGGGCGCCGCCCAGCAGCGCCGAGCGTCCGTCGTCGAGGTCGATATCGGGACGGACGATCAGACGGGAGCCGGTCACCGGAGAAAACGGCGACGAGCACTGGAGCTTGGGATAATAGCGCCCCCCTGCCCGCTCATAGGCGTCGGCCCAGGAGTGATCAAAGACGTACTCCCCTTGGCTGTGGGACTTGAGGTACAGCGGCATGACGCCGGCGACTCGATCGGCCTCATCGAGCACCGACAGATGCTGCGGAGCCCAGCCGGTTCGGGCGGCGACGCAGCCGCTCTCCTCCAAGATCGCCAGGAAATCGTAGGAGACGAACGGATCACCGGTCGGTGCGGCGCAGGCGTCCCAGGCCTCCCGACCGATCTCGCTGATCGCGCGATGGACGCGAACCGACGACTGCACCCCCACGGGACGGGATGTCACGCGTGGAAACCCTCGAAGATCAGGTTGTCGCAGTGGTCCTTCACCGCGTCCCACTGTTCGGGCTTTCTCACTGTCCAGGCGATCACCGGCATGCCCTTGGCGCGGAGCACGTCGGCCTTGGGACTCGGCAACATGTCGAGGCCCAAGGCCAGAAAGTCGGGTCGGGCGATTTCCACATGTTCAAGCCCCGCCATCGCCTTGCGGATCTCTGGCGCGACATGGCGCGCGCCTTCGTCGTTCCAACCGTAGCTGTCCAGGCCGCGCAGGATCTGGGGGTGGTGATCAGCAAACCAGGCGTGGGAATAGGGATTGAAGCCGATAATCGCGGTCGGACCGTTATGGTCGAGCAGAATCTCGGACACCCGCTTCTCCAGCGGCCCGACCTCGCCAAAGGGCGTCTTCAGCTCGATGTGGACCATGGCGCGGTGACCGACCACCGTAAGCGCTTCGGCGAGAGTAGGAATGGTCTCGTCGGCGCCCTTCAGAGCCAAGGCGCGCAACTCGGTCACGGTATGATCGCGCACGCGCCCTTCGACGCCGGTCATCCGCTCCAGACGCTCGTCATGGAACACCACCGCGTCGCCGTCGGCGGTCAGTTGAACATCCAGCTCGATGCCGTAGTTGTGAGCGCAGGCGGCCTGGAAGGCGCCGAGCGAGTTCTCCGGCGCGCCGTCGCGGGCCCAAAGCCCGCGGTGGGCGATCGGTCGATCAAAGAGCGCGTCCCACGCCGCTCCGAAGGTTTCGACCGGAGGGCGTTCGCGCCGGGGCATCAGGCGATCTCCACAACCGCATCCACCTCGACCGCGAAGCCGAGGGGCAGCTTGTAGACCCCTACCGCCGAACGGGCGTGCCGCCCCTTATCGCCCAGGGCCTCGACCATCAGGTCTGAACAGCCGTTGATGACCTTGGGAATGTCGATGAAGTCGGGACCGGCCTGAACGAAGCCGCCGAGCTTCACGACCCGGACCACACGCTCCAGGTCGCCTTCGCAGACGGCTTTCATCTGGGCCAGCAGGTTGATTCCGCAGAGGCGCGCCGCCTTCTGGGCAGTCTCCAGATCGACATCGACCCCGACCGTGCCCTTGATGCCGCCATCGGCGGCGATCGAGATCTGGCCCGAGATATGCACCAGGCTTCCAGAGCGCACGAAGGGCACGTAGTTGGCCACCGGCGCCACCGGTTGCGGCAGCTCCACGCCCATGGCCTTCAGGCGGTCCTCGACGGTCGACATGCGTGCGCTCCACTCAGATTTCAGGCGGCATGCTTACCGCGCCGCACCGCCCTGCAAAAGGTCTAAGCCGCACGGCCCTGACAGGGCGGGCCGACCCAAACAAAAAGGCCCGGACCTTGCGATCCGGGCCTTCGAGCTCTGGGTGTCTCGAACGCGCCAGCGGGCGCGCTCGAAGTCAGGCCTTAGCGGGCGGCCTGGAACTTTTCGACGGCAGCGCTGACGCGTTCGTTCAGCGGCTTCACCGAGTCCTTGATCGAGGCCGAGACGATCTCCGAGGCCTTGCTGACCTGAGCGATGTAGGCTTCGAGGGCCGACTTGGCCCAAGCGGTCTGCAGTTCGACGGCTTCCTGAACGCTCTTGGCGGCGGCCAGCGACTTGGCGGCGGCGACCTGGTCTTCGGCGGCCTTCTTCGAGTAGGCGAAGGTCTGAGCGCCCAGGGCTTCAGCGCCCTTGGTGGCGGCGGTCACCGAGGCGACGACGGCTTCCAGGTTCTTCTTCGAGTGGGTGTTGGCTTCGGCCAGCGCGGCCAGCGACTTCTCGACGCCGTCCTTGAACGCTTGGTTCGAGGCGGTGGTGAATTGCTCGACGGTGGTCTTCATGGTTTCGGCGGCGGCCATGGGGAGTCTCCTGGGGAGGAAAGGAGGCGGGGCGGAAGGTCGAGCTGCAACTCGCCCCTCTGCGCTTGGAACAACGCCGTTTTGTCATGTTGCAGTGCAGCAGTCAAGAAATTTGTGCAGCGCACCATAACCTAGGGTCAAGCTGCAGCATGGGAAACACGCGCCTCGTTTTTCGGCGTCTGCGGCATGATCGCTCACCAGTTGTTTACTTTAGCGAAACACCGCATCCATCATGGTAGGCTCTACGCGTGTGGCGGTGCGGAACCGCTTCCAGTTCAAATGACGGACGTCGCTTCATGTTCGCCAGGCTTACCTCCGCCCGCTTCCTGCTCGCCGCCGCCGGCATGGCCCTGACGTGTCTGAGCGGCGCGCTCGCGCCTTCGACCGTCTCGGCGGCCGTCCCCTATCTCCAGCTGAACGCCTCAGAGCCCAAGTACGCGGCGATCGTGATCGACGCCAATTCGGGCGAGGTTCTCTATGACAAGCGCGGGGACAGCCCCCGCTATCCCGCCTCGGTCACCAAGGTGATGACGCTTTACTTGACCTTTGAGGCGCTGAGCGAGGGTCGGCTGAAACTGACCGACCGCATCACCATGTCGCCTCGCGCCGCGGCTCAGGCTCCGACCAAGATCGGACTGCGCCCCGGCGAGAGCATGACCGTCGACGAGGCGATCAAGGCCATGACCGTCAAGTCGGCCAACGATGTCGCGACCGCCATGGCCGAGCGGCTGGCCGGCAGCGAGTCACGCTTCGCCGCCCTGATGACCCTGCGCGGCCAGGAACTGGGCATGCGCAACACGCGCTTCGTCAACGCTTCGGGCCTGCCCGACAGTCGGCAGATTTCGACCGCTCGCGATCTGGCCATCCTGTCGCGCGCCACGATGCGCGACTTCCCGCAGTACTACAGCTACTTCTCGGTCAAGGGCTTCTATTTCCGGGGCAACTACATCAAGGGCCATAACCGCCTGCTGGACAGCATGGAGGGGTTTGACGGCCTGAAGACGGGCTACACTAACGCTTCTGGCTTCAACTTGGCCGGCTCCGCCGTGCGCGACGGCCGCCGCCTGATCGCGGTGGTGCTGGGCGGCCCCTCGACCGCCTGGCGCGACAACAACATGGAAGACCTGTTGCTGACCGGCTTTGACGTGATCAAGCGCCGCGCGCGGGGGGAGCGCACCACGATCGCCGCGAACATCTACGAAGACGAGCCGTCGGGCCCGGTCGAGCGCCCCTCGGTCGAGCAAGGCGACGGTGACCAAGCCGGCCTTCGGATTGTCCTGACCGACACACCACGCGCGGCGCCGGTGAAGGTCTCCCCCACCCTGCGGGGGGCCCAGGCCGCAACCCCGGCCAAGGCCGTCAAGAAGCCAAAGGGCGAATGGGCCGTCCAGGTCGGCGCATTCCGCTCAAAGTCTCTGGCCAACGACCAGCTGAAACTGGTGCGCGGCCGCTTCTCGAAGCTTGTGCACGACGCCGAGGCCGCCGTCGAAGGCGCCGGCGGCACCTTCCGGGCGCAGTTCCAGGGCATGACCAACGACGCCGCCCGCGAGGCTTGCTCAGCCCTGAAAGCCAAGCGCGTGCCCTGCATGGTGCTGAAGCCGTAGACGATCTCTGATCAGGCCTTCTGTAACAAAGAAAGGCGCTGAGCGATCAAGCTCAGCGCCTTTTTCAGGCCCCTTCCGCGAGGCTTAATCGCCGCCGATCACCTTGGTGATCAGGCGCGCAAGCCGCTGCACGCCCTCCTCGATCTGCGCGTCTGTCGGCAGCGAGTAGCTAAGGCGGATGGCGTTGGGGGTCTGCTTCTCCGCGAAGAAGGGCGCTCCCGGGACAAAGGCCACTCGCTCCTCCTCGATGGCCCGCGCAAGCAACGCCGCCCCGTCGACGCCTTCGGGCAGATCGATCCAGACGAACATGCCGCCTTCCGGATGCGACCAGGTCACGCCCTTGGGCATGGTCCGCTCCAGCGCCGCCAGCATCACCCGGGCCTTGGCGCCATAGGCTCCGCGCAGGCGATGCAGATGCTGGTCATAACCTTCGCTCACCGCGCGATGAGCGACCATCTGGTTGATCGTCGAGACATGCAGGTCCGCCCCCTGCTTCAGGAGCACCAGTTTCTCGATCACCGGCTTGGGACCGCAGACCCAGCCGATCCGAAGGGCCGGAGATAGGGTTTTGGACAGCGTGCCCAAGAACAGCGTCCGGGCGTTGTCGATCCCGCCGGCGCGGGCGATGTCGAGGCCCAAGACTGTCGGCGTCGGCTCCCCCACGAACCGCAGTTCGCGATAGGCGGCATCCTCGACCAGGGTCATGTCGAGGCGATCGGCCATGGCCAGCAGCGCCTCGCGCTCGGCCAGGGTCAGGCTGACACCGGTGGGGTTGGCGAAGTCAGGCACGAAATAGCCCAGCGGACGCGGCGCGCGCCCCGCCATCAGGGCCGCCTCGTCGACGCCTTGGCTCAGCGCCGTCTCGGGCAGATCCAGGTAGGCCGGCTCATAGCCATTGAAGGCCTGCAGCGCGCCCAGATAGGTCGGCCGCGCGACCATCACCGTGTCGCCTTTGGTCAGGAACAGCTTGCCGATCAGGTCCAGCGCCTGCTGCGAGCCGGCTGTCAGCATGATGTTGTCCGGATCGCACGGCATGCCATCGCGGGTCATCCGCTCGGCGATCCACTGGCGCAGCGGCAGGTAGCCCTCGCTGACCGAGTACTGCAGCGCCTGCCGCGACAGGACAGGATCGGCGAGAATAGCGTCGTAACCCTTCTGGATCTCCTCTGCCGGGAACAGGCCAGGGTCGGGAATGCCGCCGGCGAAGGAGAGAATGTCGGGCTGGTCGAGCAACTTGAGGAGTTCGCGGATTTCACTGGCGCGGACGCGGCTCATACGTTCGCTGAAGCGGCCAGCCCAATCCTGGGCGCGCTCTTGGGTCTGGGTCGTCATGGGAGTGATCAAAGTCCGAACTGAAGATGACATCGGGAGCCACAGGTCGCGGCCCGTCCTGAACCGGGTTCAGAGCGTCATACCGAGCAGGTTTGGCCTGACGAGCGGCGGCGCCAGAAGCGTTCGCGATTGATCATGCTGAAACCCTAGCTTAGCCGCGCGGCTTGATCAAACGATCCCGCGCCGCGTTCAGTTGGGCGGCGAGCCCCTCGGTGCCGCCCTTGTCGGGATGCGCCATCTGGATCAGGCGGGTGTAGGCGGCCTTGACCTCGGCCAGGCTCGCCTCCGGCCCGACCCCCAGGATCGCGCGGGCCTCAGCAAGGCTGAGTTCTGGCTTGGGCGGGTGGACCACTTCGCGGCGTACGATCGGCCGCCGCCGCGCCTCGGTGGCGCTCCATAGACCGACAATCCCCAGCACGATGCCCGTGCCCCACGCGCCTCGGATCGTCGCATAGGCCGCCACCGCGAAGGCGACCATCGCCGCAGCCCCTGCCCCCACGCGCCAGCCGTCGCCCTTCAACAGCGTCCGGCCACGCGGCCAGAGCAGGAAGGTGATAATCACCGCGCCCAGCAGCAGATAGATCATCGACGCTCCAAGAACGAAAACGGGCGGCGAGGTCACCCTGGCCGCCCGCTCGCTTCAATGTGTAGCCGCGCGCCTACTGCGCCGCCAGCATGGTTTCGCCGGAATAGGCTGAGAGACCCAGGCTGTGCATCAGGGCCCGCAGCTCCTGGCGCGCCGCCAGGTGTTGCAGCGACACCGGCACCGGACGCACCTGCGGCGACAGGTCGGCGATGGTCAGGCCGAACGGGAACAATTCGCGATAGATCACGCGGTCGCGCAGGCCGGGTCCGATCCGGAAGCCAACGCGCTTGGCCAGCGCATTGAGGCGGTCCTCAAGACGCTTGCGGTTACGGGCTTCAGTGGTGGCCAGACGGTTGCGCAGCACCACCCAGTCCATCGCCTGACGCTGGCCCGACAGAGCGCGCTGCTTGCGGCCCTCCCAAACGGTCAGCGAATAGAGGCTGGGTTTTGTCAGCTCCAGGCTCACCGGATCCACCGTGCCCAGCATGTCAAAGTCGACGAAGCTATCGTTCATCGGCGTGACCACCAGGTCCGCGCGCCCGTGCGCCATGCGGGTGATGGCGCTGTCGCCGCCGGGGGTGTCGATCAGCACGAAGTCGCATTCGGCCAAGGCCTTGGCGAAGGCGGCCTCGAATCCGACCACCTGCTCCTCTTCCGACCGTTCGGCCAGCGCGACGTCGTTGTCGCTGAGATTCAGGGCGAGCGGCTCGGGCAGCTCGATCTTCTTGTTCTCAAGCCACGCACGACGGTTCTCGAAGAACCGCGCAGACGTGCGCTGGCGCAGGTCCAGGTCGATCACGGCGACCTTGGCGCCGCCGTACAACAACGCGGTGACGAGGTGCACGGCGATGGTCGACTTGCCAGCGCCGCCCTTCTCGTTGCCGACGACGATAACGCGCGTTTCGGCCATGGCTTGGGTCCCTCTGCGTCGCGACTCAGCGACTCTTAATTGAACGTTAACACGATGTCTTCAGCCGCTAGAGAGGCCTAAAGGTCTCAATCCACAGACCTTATTGTCGCAGCCTGGATAAGCCTTCTCCTCGGGGGATGGTGGACCTTCGCCATCTGGAAGGCCATAAGCGCTCGCCAGTTCGCGTGGAGGCCCGCATGACCAGCCCGATCATTGTCCGTACCGTCGCCGAGATGCGCGAGCACGTGCGCGCCTGGAAGGCCGCCGGACAACGTGTGGCGGTCGTTCCGACCATGGGCGCCCTGCATGACGGCCACCTGTCGCTGGTGCGCCTTGCCCAGCAGCACGCCCAGCGCGTAATCGCCACAGTGTTCGTCAATCCCAAACAGTTCGCCCCTCACGAGGACTTCGACGCCTATCCGCGCGGCGAAACCGTCGACGCCGAGAAGCTCGCCTCTGTGGACTGCGATCTGATGTTCGCCCCAAACGCCGCAGAGATGTACGCACCTGGCTTCTCAACCCTGGTGAGCGTGTCGGGCGTGTCCGAGCCGCTGGAGGGCGCCGCCCGGCCTCAGTTCTTTGGCGGGGTGGCGACGGTGGTCGCCAAGCTGTTCATCCAGTCGCAGGCCGACGTCGCGGTGTTTGGCGAGAAGGACTATCAGCAGCTTCAAGTCGTTCGCCGCATGGCTCGCGATCTGGACATCCCGGTGGAGATCATCGGCGCGCCCACCGCCCGCGCGGAGGACGGCCTCGCCCTCTCCTCACGCAACGCCTATCTTTCTGGGGAAGAGCGCGCGGCCGCCGTGGCCCTGCCGACAGCGATGAAGGCCGCGGCCGCCGCAGTCGCCGCTGGCGCTCGCATCGAAGATGCTGAGCAGGCGGCGGTGACCGCCTTGAAGGCGGCCGGCTTTGGTCAGGTCGACTATGTCGAGGTGCGAGAAGCCAGCGACCTCTCCCGGCTGGGTCCCGGCCCGATCGCCGGAGCGGCCGGGCGCATCCTTGTCGCCGCCTGGCTGGGCAAAACCCGCCTGATCGACAACATGGCGGTCAATTGACTTATCCGATGGGGCGCAGCGCGATCAGCAGCCCACCAATCAGTCCCACGAACAACATTCCCACGCCCAAGGCGGCATAACCGGCTTTCATGACGGCCCTCCTGTTCCCTCGTAGAACAGAAAACACCCGCACTGGTTGCCACAAAGCTAATGCGCCCGCCAAAGTTACCAGGCGCCGAGCTCGCGCAACTGACGCGCCAGATCAGCGGGCAGGTCAGCGGCCTCGGTCTCGCTAAGATCTGGCGGCGCATCCTCGGGCTTCAGATAACGCCAGCCCTGAAATGCGCGTCGCGGCTGCGGGGCCACCCGGATAATGGTCGGATCCACCGTCACCTCGCAGCGCGAGGCGGCGCCGGAACCGACTGTGTCGATGGCCAGGATCTTCTGGCGGCAAAGCACCTGTCCCTTGAACACCCGGTACAGCGAACCGCCATCCAATACTTCGGGGATACGCTTGGGCGTCATGCGGGTATGCATCACCCACGGCTCGCCCGTCCTGTGCCAGGCCACGAGGTCGTCGATCGTGTCGCAGCCGACGACCAGCTTGATGATGTGCAGCGCCATGGCGCGTAGATAGCGCGCCGCCGGGGCAAGGCAATATGAAGGTTCGCCCAAGGGGAGAAACTGGTCGACGCCCGCATGACACCGTTATCCCTTAGCGCCAATCGCGTTCGATGTGGGGGCGCGAGCGGGTCCAGGAGACCCCTGCCGCCGTTACGGACGTCTTGTGGGAGGCGTCCGCAGCGGCGGTCTCGTTTATGGCGCTGCGTCAGCGACTCCAGGCCCTCAGGAGCCTAGTCTAACCCCGCCCGTTGTGGGCCGGAACGGCCCTATCGCTCCAAGGCGCCCTTACCCGCGATGATCTTGTCGCGAAATTTTTCGATCCGCGCGATCCGGGTCGCTGACTGCTTGGCCTGGTTCAAAGCGAGAAGATAGCTCCGTTGCCGCCCGGGCGTCAGCGCGTGGAAGGCCTCGGCCAGCACAGGGTCCGCGTCGAGCGCCTCGGTCAGTTCATCGGGCATGTCGATCTCGCGGGCCGTCTTGGGCGGCTTGGTTCCCGCCTCGGCGTGATCCATCAGCTGGCGCAAATAGGCGCGGATCGTGGGAGCGAGCGCCTCAACTGCGGTGACCGTGGTGAAGCGAATAACGCTCGGGGTTTGGCTATTGGGACCCGGCGCCTTCAGCACACCCGCGTCATCGATGAGCAGACCCGCGTTCAGGAAACTGATCAGGAAGTCGCCCCTGAACGCGCCCAGAAGCGCGATGTTTCGCCCGGCGTGCATGTAGCAGGGGTGGGCCCACTTGGCGGTCTCCTCCAGGCCCATCTCCAGACAGAGGCGGCGCAGGGCGTTCAGGCCATCGATCCACGGGCGGGTCGAGCAGTCGGGCGTGGCGAACCGTGAGCATCGCCCGCAGCCTTTGGTGAAGAAGTCGTCGGGATCGGTGATCATCGCCATGACCCGACTTTCGACTTTTCAGCGGAAAAGCAAAAGGCCCCGGAGAATGCTCTCCGGGGCCTTCGCTTAGATCAGTTCAGCGTGCGCTGAAGATCGTTGGATTATTCAACGATCTTGGCCCGCCAGAAGCGCGAGGCGCTTCTGGTGAACTCAAGCACGGTCGCGATGATCGTTATTCAACGATCTTGGCGACGACGCCGGCGCCGACGGTGCGGCCGCCTTCACGGATGGCGAAGCGCAGCTTCTCTTCCATGGCGATCGGGGTGATCAGCTCGACGTCCAGCTCGGCGTTGTCGCCCGGCATGATCATTTCCACGCCTTCGCGCAGCTTGATGATGCCCGTCACGTCCGTCGTGCGGAAGTAGAACTGCGGACGGTAGTTGGTGAAGAACGGAGTGTGACGGCCGCCTTCTTCCTTGGTCAGGATGTAGGCTTCGGCCACGAACTTGGTGTGCGGCGTGATCGAACCCGGCTTGCACAGCACTTGGCCGCGCTCGACGTCTTCACGCTTGGTGCCGCGCAGCAGCACGCCCACGTTGTCGCCGGCTTGACCTTGGTCCAGCAGCTTGCGGAACATTTCGACGCCCGTGCAGGTCGTCTTCTGGACCGGACGGATGCCGACGATTTCGACTTCTTCACCGACCTTCACGATGCCGCGCTCGACGCGACCGGTCACCACGGTGCCGCGGCCCGAGATCGAGAACACGTCTTCGACCGGCATCAGGAACGGCATGTCGACGGGGCGTTCCGGCTGCGGGATGTAGGCGTCGACCGAAGCCATCAGCTCCAGGATCTTCTCTTCGCCGATTTGCGGATCACGACCTTCAACGGCGGCCAGAGCCGAACCCTTGGTGATCGGGATGTCGTCGCCCGGGAACTGGTAGCTGCTCAGCAGCTCGCGCACTTCCATTTCGACGAGCTCCAGCAGCTCTTCGTCGTCGACCATGTCGACCTTGTTCATGAACACGACCAGAGCCGGCACGCCGACCTGACGGGCCAGCAGGATGTGCTCGCGGGTCTGCGGCATCGGGCCGTCAGCGGCCGAAACCACCAGGATCGCGCCGTCCATCTGCGCCGCGCCCGTGATCATGTTCTTCACGTAGTCGGCGTGGCCGGGGCAGTCGACGTGGGCGTAGTGACGGTTGGCCGTCTCATATTCCACGTGCGCGGTGTTGATCGTGATGCCGCGGGCCTTTTCTTCCGGCGCCGCGTCGATTTCGTCGTACTTCTTCGCCGTCGCACCGCCCGACTTCGCCAGCGTCATCGTGATCGCGGCGGTCAGCGTCGTCTTGCCATGGTCAACGTGACCAATGGTGCCGATGTTGCAGTGCGGCTTAGTGCGTTCGAACTTTTCCTTGGCCATCGTCTCTACCTTCGCGCCGGCGGCTGGGTTGTTGGGAATAACTCTCGGGGAGCTGGAGCGGGTAGCGGGAATCGAACCCGCATCCTCAGCTTGGAAGGCTGCTGCACTACCATTGTGCTATACCCGCCCAATCACCCTTCGGGGCTAGCGGGGTCGCGATCGGCTCCCGGTCTTTCGGCTCTGGGACACCCATGCTGCCTTCCGAAACTCACCGCGCGCCTGGTGGGGGAAGTAGGACTCGAACCTACGAAGGCTTACGCCAGGGGATTTACAGTCCCCCCCTTTGCCACTCGGGACATTCCCCCAAGCACGCGATGGAGTTCCGAAGCCGGCGGCCTTTATCCGGTTCGATGACCAACGGCAAGCGCTGAACTTCGAACTGGAACAAAAGCTTCTTGGACCAGTGACGGACGATGCTAAGAGCAGCGCCGGCCGGCCGAGAAACCCTTGGGGCCCCAAATCGGAGCGCGTCTTATAGTGTCCTCTCATTCCGAACGCAACGACCGGAAGCGACCTTCTGCACAAGGACGCGATTTTCGTTCCAAGCCTCGGAAACAGAACGATTTTTCCAGAGGCCAAGGCGACGCCAAGGACTGGATCTGGGGGACTCACGCCGTCGAAGCCGCCCTTTCCAATCCCCGCCGACCTGCGCCGAAGCGCCTCCTGGCCACGCCCGACCGCGCCAAACGACTCGCCCCGCATCTACAGAAACTGAGCTGCCTGCAGGTGATGGAAGGTCAGGAGATCGCCAAGCAGCTTCCGCCGGGTGCGGTGCACCAGGGCCTGGCCTTGAAGATTGACGAGCCGGAGCCGTTGACGATCGCCGAACTGGGAACGCCGGCGAAGGGCTTTCTGGTCATGCTGGACCAGATCACCGACCCGCAAAATATCGGCGCGATCTTCCGATCGGCAGCGGCGTTCGGGGCCAAAGGCGTGATCCTGCAGGATCGCCACGCCCCCGCCCTGAGCGGCGTTCTGGCCAAGACCGCCGTCGGCGCGGTCGACAAGGCGCCCTACGCGCGCGTGGTCAACTTGTCGCGCGCTCTAGAGGAGCTCGCCGACCTGGGATGGCGAGCGGTGGCCCTGGCCGGCGAAGCCGAAGAGAGCCTGGCGTCAGTGCTCGACACGCAACCGACCGTCCTCGTTTTGGGGTCTGAAGGCGAAGGCGTGCGTCGCCTCGTCGCCGAGCACTGCGACGCCTTGGGTAAAATCCCCATGCCGGGCGGATTTGAGAGCCTGAATGTATCGGCAGCAGCGGCGATCGCTCTGTATGAAGCTTCGAAAGTTCGCGCAGCGGACGAAATCGTTTCGTGAATCTCCCTTAACCGTTTTGATTTCGTCGCAAGCTCGTGCTCTTCTCGCGAACAGTGGTCCGCGAGCGTTGCTTCGCGGAGGAATCTGACATGGGATCGGGGGACCCGATGTTTGGACGTAAGGTACGCTTAGTCGCTTTGGCGACGTCGGCGGTCGGTGTTCTGGCGCTTGTGGGATGTAGCGCTGGCGAACCCTCCGCTTCGGCGCCGCCACCGCCGAGCGATCATCAGAGTTCGTCACAGGCGCCGGAACTGATGGGCGCACCGCCGCCCCCCAGCGCTTCGGAAGCTCCGGATGGTCTGCTGGGCGGTCCGACAGCGTCAGCCTCGAACCAAGCCCAGGCGCAGGCGAAAGCTGACGCTGTGCGCCCCCTGCCCGCGCCCACGCACAATTCGCGTCTGCGGACTTGGCGCCGTCCCGACGGGACGCTGGTCACGGCCATGCGGCCGATCCCCAACCCGAAACACTACGCCGCGCCGGCGCGGCCGCACCGCGTTCACGCCACCGTACAGACCCAGGGTTCGGCCACGCCGTCGAAACCTGTCGCCAAGCCGGCTGTCGTCGCGGCGGTCAAGCCTGTGACGCCGAAGACGATCGCGCCCGCTCCCGCACCGGTGAAGGCCGTTCAACCTGCACAGCCCGCCGCGCCGCTGGCCAAGCCGCCCGTCGTGGCGGCCATCCCGCCAAAGCCGCCCGCAGCCCCCGCCAAGCCGCCGACCAAGCTCGAGCAGCTACAAGCGGCGGTCGCCCCGGCGGCGACCAACGGCGCCGTGCTGGCGACCGGTGAGAGCCTGGGCAAGGGCCAGCCCGGCCAGGTGACCCTGGCGCTGCCCGCGACCTTGGGCGACATGATCAAAAAGGAAGCCGCCAAGCTCGGCTTGGGCAAGGCGGCCAAGAAGACCAGCGCCTACGCCGAACTCGAGGGCGAAGGCTATGAAATCACGCCGAACGGTCGCCAGACCGCTGTGGTCAAACCCGGCGAGCCGACCACCTTCGCCTGGCAGGTCAAGCCGGGCCCGGAGGCGAAAGGTCAGCTGAAGTCGGAGTTCGGCGTCGAGATGACCGGCGCGAAGGCGCCGCAAGGCTTCTCGCTCGGCGAGATCAGCAAGCGCGTCGCCGCCCTGCCCGCTGAGGCCAAGAAGGGCGTCAACAAGCTGGATCTCGGCGCGCTGAACGGCAAGATCTCGCTGCCGGGCGTGGGTCCGACGCCGATCAAGACCGTGCTTGGCGCGGCGTTGGTCTTGCTGGCGCTGATCATCTTGGTCGCCGTGTCGCGGAGCGCCGCCGCCGCGCGCCGCAAGGCCGAGCGCCAGCGGAAGTATCGCACGCTGACCGACTATGGCCGCAACGAGATGGAGTTCGACGCGCCGCCGGCCAGCACGCACGTGTCGCACGTCAACCCGTTCATGGCCGCCGCCGGTGGCGCGGCCGCAGGCGCAGTGGCGGCTTCGACCCTGTCGCACCATGACGATCATCATGACCACGCTCATGGTCACGAGACCCCGGTTCACGCGCACGACGACCACAGCCATGGGCAAGAGGCCCACGGCCATGACGATCACAATGGCCACGAGCTGCACGCCGGCGCGCATCCCGAGCCTCACGCGCCCGCCGAGCATGTTTCCTATGTGAACCCGATGCTGGCCGCGACGACCGCCAGCCATCACGACGATCATGGTGACGCGCACGACCACGGCCACGACAATCACCAAGGCCACGACGGTCATGCCGACCATGCCGACCATGCCGAGGCTCACGATGATCATGGCCACGGCCACGACGATCATGGGGCGCACCAGAAACAACCCGAGCTCACCCACCACTAGGACGAGCCGTGTCAAAGAGATTGAGCTCCGGGTCCCTGGATCCGGAGCTCTTTTCTTTTGGCGACAGGCCGTGACGCCTTTTGCGCCTTGCATCGTTGGGCGCGTCACCGCATTGAGATGACATGTTCGACGCTCTGATCGCCCAGCTCGGCGCCTTCCAAGGCCCGCTGACCGCCCTCTTGCAAGTTCTGATGATCGACCTCGTGCTGGCTGGCGACAACGCCGTCGCCGTGGGCCTCGCCGCAGGGGGCTTGCCGGCCAAGGATCGCAAGAAGGTCATCCTCTACGGCCTGGGCGCGGCGGTTGTGCTGCGGATCACCTTCGCCCTGATCACCACCTGGCTGCTCGGCGTGGTCGGCCTGCTTCTCGCCGGCGGCTTCCTGCTGCTCTGGGTCTGCTGGAAGATGTGGCGCGAGCTGCGCGAACAAACCACGCATGACGAGGCCGACGCCATGGCCTCGATCGACAACGACCCCAACACCGAACCGCGCGCCCGCCCGGCCAAGACCTTCAAGGCCGCCTTCCTGCAAGTGCTGATCGCCGACGTCTCGATGTCGCTGGACAACGTCCTCGCCGTCGCCGGCGCGGCCCGTGAGCATCCCGGCATTCTGGTGTTTGGCCTAATTCTGTCGATCATCCTGATGGGCGTGGCCGCGACGGCCATCGCCAACCTGCTGCACAAGCACCGCTGGATCGGATTCATCGGCCTGGCGATCGTGCTGTATGTGGCGCTCCACATGATCTGGCAGGGTCACCGCAGCGTCGTGATCGATCTCAACCAGACGGCCGCCTACAACGCCGCTGCGCCCGGCCCGCTGGACATCAAGCCGGATGAGGTCACGCAGCATAACAAGCACCGCTGATTAGGCGTCAGCGCTCAAACATATTGAACGCTGCCTTTTCAAACCTAACGGGCGCCCGGCAACGGCGGAAGGTCGAGACGCCGAAGCTCGGCCATTCGCGCATAGAGACGCAGTATGCTGCTATGGCGAACCGTGTCCCCTCGCGCCTCTACCATCTCGTGAAGATTCATCAGCGCCAGCCGCAGGGCGGCGTTCACCCGATCCAGGCCACTGATCGTCGGTTCGGCGGGGTCGGCGGGCCAGTCACCTTGCAGACTATAGTCCAAGGCGGCCTCGGCGAGGATTTCGCGGATGGCGGCGTTCTCGGTCACCCGCGCCGCCGCGCCGCGCTCGGCTTCCTGAGCCGCAAGTAGTGAAAGCAGCGCCACCACTGCCACCTTGCCAGCCAGGAACTCGCCCTGTTGTTCCGGCGGCCCGGGGTCGGCCATGCACATGAAGTTACCGACCAGGATATCGGGTACGCTCGGCGTCATGACAGCCCCTCCATGCGCATCAGCGCCTCGGCCAGGATCTGGTCGTGGCGGCGCGCGGTGTACCAACCCGAGATCGCCAGGACTGGGTCCTTGAACCCGCCGTCACGATACTCCTTGGCCGCAGACGTCCAGATGGCCTGACCCTTCACCGCGTTGAACAGCGACCACCAGGCAAGCGCTGTCTCATCCACCTGCAACCCGCTGGCCTCGCGCCATAGGGCCAGAGCCTCGTCACGCGGCAGCATGCCGCCAACCTTATCGGCTTCGAAGTGACCCCAGAGCGGATCCATGGCCCAGCCCAGATCCTCCAGCGGATCGCCGAGATGGACCATTTCCCAGTCCAGGATCGCCAGGATCTTGCCCGCACCATCGTGCAGGAAGTTGCCGGTGCGGTAGTCGCCATGGACCACACGCACCGTCTGGGCCGGCGGTGGCGGGCGGCGACGCAGCGCGCGGATCGCCGCCCAGACGATCGGCTGGGGATGCTGCTGGTCGTCCTCGATCACTTTGGTCCAGTGGTCGAGCGCGATCCGCCAACAGTCTTCGGGCGCCGGCCGCTCGGCCGCCTTGGCCAGCGGCAGGTTGGTGGGATCCGCGCCGGCTATGGTTCCGAGGATCCGAAAGAACTGCTCGCCGATCCCCCGAGCATGTTCACCGTAAGGCAGCACAGTGAAGGGAGACGCGGCAGCGCCTCCGTCCACCCGCTCCATGATGAAGAAAGGTCGCTCGAGCTCCGCGCCCTCGGGCTCCATCGCCACCGGCCGTGGGACCGGCAGAGAGCCGTGAAAGGACGCGAACGCGAGGTACTCAAGATTGCGGTCGGTTTCGATCAGGCTGCCCGGCGGGTCGCGACGCAGGATCAGTGGACGCGTTTCGCCTTCGGCCACGGCGTTGAAGCGATAGGTCTCGCGGCTGGCGCCGCCAGGAATGCGCGAGAGATCCGACACGGCGACGGGCGTCGACCAGATACGCGATAGATACGCCTCAAGGCGATCGGTCAGGCTCATGGGGCTAGATCCAGGATCGAGGCGAATCCGGAGGGCGCATGCGGGCCAATGGCCAGTTGTTCAAAGACGCCGCGACCAAGCCGAGACCTCCCCTGGCCGTCGACATAGGTCACGCGGCTCAGCGCCTGCACATGCAGGTGATGCGGCAGACGACGATCGATGTCGGCCAGCACAAAGTCTTCCCGCTCGACCTTCAGTTCGCCTTGGTTCTGGCCATGGCCCCAGACCGGATGGGTATAGCCCAGGCCCAACATGAAGAACTCGGTCTGCGGTTCGATGGACACCGAACCGCCTTCGCCCAGGTCAAGGCTCGCCGAGGCGGCGTGGCGCGTACCGCTTTTCCAGCGGATGGCGCACGACGATTGCGCAAAGCCCCCGAACGCCTCCTCGCGCCCGCCATCCTCCAGCCATACCGCGCGCTGGTTCCAGGCGCGGCCCAGTTCGTCGTCGTTGGTGTGAAAGAAGAAGCTGCCATCGGCGAAATTGCAGGGGCTCCACAGCCAAAAGAACTGCGGCGGCACGGGCGGAACCGGCTCCTGAGGATCGCGCGCGCCGACGGGCCGCACGCCCCACGACCGGTCGCGCGTACCGACGAACCCGTCGATGGCGGAGCGCACGCCATCCACCTCGACCCAGCCGCTGTAGCGGCCGTTCTGGGTCAGGCGGGTGTAGTCCATGAAGGCGCGGGGACCGTTGCGGCGGATGAACCGTGGCTCCTCGATCGGGAAGGCGCGGCCCTCGAAGATGATCTCGGCCGCGACTCCTTGCTCGGGGGCCTGAACGACCAGTTTCAAACGCTGGAGCGGCTGCAGCACCTCGATCGAGATCGGGCCGACCCTCAGGTCCATCCGCTCCATGCCCAGCCAGCGGCTAGCATGCAGATTGACCTGCTTGCCCTCCTTCATCACGCAGAACGAAGCATCGGCGATGTTCAGGTGCGGATAGACCCCGAACGCGGCCGCGAAGAACAGGTCGCCCCCATCGCCCTCGGGCGCGTAGCCGTTGAAAAAGTAGCGATCATAGAAGTTCCGATCCGTACCGGCGTAGGCGACCGGCTCCGGCGTCTGATGGATCGGATAGTCGTCGCCCCAGGTGAGCGCCATGCCGTTCCTCCCCTGTTCGCGCCGACGCTCTGATGGGCCGGCTTTACGTCCAGGTGATCGACGTTAAGGTCGCAGATGACGATTGCAACGGTGACGGAGCGTAAATCCGATGGAAGGCTGGACTCCTCGGACCTGGATAGGCCTCGCGGCGGCGAACGGCTTGTTGGCGGTGGCGTTCGGCGCCTTCGCCGCGCACGGGATCGACGGCTGGAAGGCTGTCGAGTGGCTGAAGACCGGCGCGCAGTATCAGATGATCCACGCCCTGGCCGCCTTCGCTGCGTTCACGCTTCATCGCGCGGGGGCCAAGAGCATGGGGGTCGTGACCGCGCTGTTCTTCGTCGGCGTTCTTCTGTTTTCGGGATCGCTCTACGCCATGGCCTTGGGCGCGCCGCGCGCCCTGGGTATGATCACGCCGCTCGGCGGCCTGTCGTTCATGGCGGGCTGGGCGTTGATGGCCTGGCGCGGCTTTGGCCTTCGTCAGGCCTGAAGCTTCTTCGCGCCCGGCAAGGCCAGCAGGAAGATCGCCAGCGCCGATCCGACCAGACAGGCGAACATCACGCCGGCCACCGGGCGGGGCGTTCCGTCATGCAGCGCCGCGCCCGCCCATGAGGCCAGCGCCCCCGCGCCGAACGAGGCCGAGCCCATCAAGGCCGAGATCGAGCCCGCGCGACGCGGATCAACACTCAGCGCCCCCGCCATGGTGTTGCCGCCCATGAGGCCGTAGAGCGAGAGCGCCGCGAACAGCAAAGGCAAGACCGTCCATTGCCCGCCCCAGCCGGTCCACGCCGCGAGCGTAAGCAGCAGTGCGGCGACGATGGAGGCGATGCTGGCCCGCGCAAGCACCTGATCCGGAGCCGCGCGCCGCAACAGCCAGCGATTGACCTGGCTGGCGCCGATAATGCCCACGGCGTTGAAGGCGAAGACGAGGTTGAACATCAGGGGGCTATGTCCGTAGGTCCCCATCACCAGCTCCGGCGCGCCCGAGATGTAGGTAAACAACACCGCGCCGTTCAACGCGCCCGCCAGGGCGTAGCCCATCAGCCGCCGCATCCCGAACAGCGCGACATAGGCCTTCAGAGGATTCTCGGTACGCGCCTGCGCCTCGGTGGCGGCCGAGCGGGATTCCGTCAGGCTGACCACGACCCACGTCGCGATCAGCGCGCCGAACACCACCAGGGTCCAGAATACGCCGCGCCAGCCCGCGACGAACTGGACGATACCGCCCAGCTGCGGCGCCAGCACTGGGGCCAGCCCCATGATCAGGGTCATCAGCGACAGCACGCGGGCGGTGTCGGTATGGCTGAAGCGGTCGCGGACCACGGCGCGGGCGACGACCGGGCCGGCACAGCCGCCCAGCGCTTGCAGGAACCGCGCAGCGATCAGGGTCTCGATATTGGGTGCGAGCGCGCAGACGATAGAGGCGACGATGAATAGGCCAATGCCGACCAGCAAAGGCGGCCGACGGCCGAAGCGATCGGAGGCGGGCCCATAGAAGACCTGGCCAATGGCCATGCCGGCAAAGAACGCCGCCAGCGTCGCCTGGGTCTGGTCGGGCGCGGCGTTCAAGGTGCGCCCTATCGACGGCAGACTCGACAGATACATGTCGATCGACATCGGTGCGAAGGCCGTCAGCGCGCCGAGAAGCAGGACAAGGCGCCACGGAACGTGGGCGGGCGGCGGGCTGGCTTCGATCATGCAGGCCTTTTACCCCCCTTCGCCCCTACGGAAACCGGAAATGACGCTTGCCGGGCCGGCGCGGGCGCAGCAGCTTATCGCCAATCACATAACAATCGCGGGAGATCGAGCGCTCATGACGGACACCCTTGCGAAGACCCCTGCTATGCCCGCGCCGCAGTTCGCCGAGGTGAACGGCATCCGCATGGCTTACTACGAGGCCGGCCCGCGCGAGGGCGCTCCCATCGTCTTCTGTCACGGCTTCCCGGAGCTGGCGTTCTCGTGGCGACACCAGATTGCCGCGCTCGCTGCGGCCGGCCGCTGGGTGATCGCGCCCGACCAGCGCGGCTATGGCCTGACGCCAGGACCAGAGGCGGTCGAAGCCTATGACATGGAGCATCTGACCGGCGATCTTGTCGGCCTGCTCGACCATCTGGGCGTCGAGAAAGCGATCTTCGTCGGTCACGACTGGGGCGGCATCGTCGTGTGGCAACTGCCGCTGATGCATCCTAGCCGAGTCGCCGGGATCATCGGGCTGAACACGCCGTTCTTCCCGCGTCTGCCGCTTGATCCCATCCAGATGTACCGCAACGCCTATGGCGAGGACATGTACATCGTCCACTTCCAGAAACCGGGCGTCGCCGATGCGGAATTGGGCGCAGATGTCGAGAAGACCATCCGCTACTTCATGCGCAAGCCGAAGGGTACGCAAGAAGACTTCCTGGCCCAACCGGCCGAGCGGCGTAGCCTCGCCTTGCAGACCGCCCTGGCCCACTACGAGCCGTCCACGGACGACAATCAGTTCCTGACGCCAGACGAACTGGCCTTCTTCGTCGAGGCCTTCCAGCGCACCGGCTTCACCGGCGGCATCAACTGGTACCGCAACTTCACGCGGAACTGGGAACGTTCAGAACACCTGCCGCGCCGGGTGGACGGCATCCCCTGCCTGATGATCATGGCGGAGCTGGACGTGGTTCTCCCTCCCGCCATGGCTGATCGGATGGGCGACCAGATCAGCGACCTCGAGAAGGTGCTGATCGAGGGTAGCGGACACTGGACCCAGCAGGAGAAACCCGCCGAGGTGAACGCGGCGATCCTGGACTGGCTGGACCGCAGGTTCCCGCTGTAGGTCAGTTGCGCGCCGCCGCCATCGCCTGGGCGCGTCGACGCATGGCGGCGGCCAGTTGCAGCATGGCCAGGGCGGAGGTCTCGTCACGCTCGGCCGCGCGCATGGCATAGACATTGGCCATGGCGAACAGGGCCTCGACCCGATCCACCCCCTCGGCGCTGAACATCTCGCCGATCTGGCGATCGAGTTCGGCCAGTTGGACCGGCTTCAGCATCGCCAGCAGCTCGTCGTCGGAATAGTCTTCGGGCGCGATCTGAGTCATGCGCGCAGCATACAGAAGCCGACGAAAGGCATGAACCCGGCGCGATCCGCCGTTCACAACCCCGCGCCGAACGCGCTAGGTTCGCATCATGGATCGTTATGCTTCCGCCGCCGCCATGAGTTCCGTCGGTCGCCGCGGCCTCTTCCGCGAGGTCGAGCCGTTTTCGTTCGGCTGGATGCCCACCGGCGGTCCTCACGAGATCTATTACGAGGAATGCGGCAACCCGCGCGGCAAGCCTTGCGTGATCCTGCACGGCGGCCCTGGCGGCGCGGTCAATCCGACGATGCGACGCTTCTTCGACCCGGCCAAGTGGCGCATGGCGCTATTCGACCAACGCGGCTGCGGTCGCTCCCGTCCCAACGCCAGCCTGGAAGACAACACCACCTGGAGCCTGATCGACGATATCGAGCGGCTGCGCGAACATCTCGGAATCAAGTCTTGGACCGTGTTTGGCGGATCGTGGGGCTCGACCCTCGCCTTGGCTTACGCCATCAAGCATCCGGACCGCGTGGACAGCCTGGTGCTGCGCGGCATCTTCCTGCTGACCCAGAAGGAGCTGCGCTGGTTCTACCAGGACGGCGCCTCAATGCTGTTCCCCGACGCCTGGGAGCGGTTCCTGGCCCCTATCCCCGATGACGAGCGCGGCGACCTGATGGCCGCCTATCATCGTCGCCTCGTTGCGCCCGACCGCCGCGTGCAACTCGAAGCCGCCGCCGCCTGGAGTCAGTGGGAGGGCGACACCATCTCGCTGCGCGGCCCCGAGGCGCGTCCCGCCAAGTTCAACGAGGAAGACTTCGCAATCGCCTTCGCGCGGATCGAGAGCCACTTCTTCACCAACAAGGGGTTCTTTGACGAGGACGACTGGATCCTGAAGAACATCGACCGCATCCGGGGCATTCCGGGCTGGATCGTCCAGGGACGGTTCGACGTCGTCACACCGCTCGACAGCGCTTGGCGGCTGCACAAGGCATGGCCCGAAGCCCGGTTCGACATTGTCTGGGACGCCGGCCACGCTTCGACGGAGCCGGGCGTCATTGACGGTCTGGTGCGGGCCACCGATGCGGCGCTTGTCAGCTAGGGTTTCTGGCGCGCTTTCAGCCAGCCATTGTCGGCCATCCAGTCGCCCAGCCGATCCGGCCAAGCCTTGATCGCGACCTTGTCAGTCCGCAAGCCCATGTTGAAGGCGTGGCCGCCCGACTGGAAAAGGTGGAACTCCACCGGAACCTTGGCGGCTCTGAACTTGGTCAGCAGCTCCACCGGCGGCGCCGAGCAGCACTCGTCATCGTCCGCCGCCAAGATGAAGGCAGGCGGCGTGTCGGCAGGGACCCATTGTGGCACGCCCAGCGGGCCGGGATAGATCAGAACCTGGAAGTCCGGGCGGGCGCTGACCTCGTCGACGGCGTCCGCTTTAGGATCTTTCGCCGCGCCTTCGTAGACGGCCAGGTTCACCACCTCGCCACCGCCCGAGAAGCCCATCAAACCGATGCGGCGGGGGTCGACGCCAAACTCGGCTGCGTGGGCGCGAACATGACGGACCGCTCGTACAGCGTCCTGGCGCGCGTGGTCGATCGTGTAGGGTGAGCCCTCTTCCCGGAAGAGCCGGTACTTCAGCACGAAAACCGCCACGCCCTTGGGGTTCATCACCTTGGCCACGTCCGTGCCCTCGGGATGAATGACCAGCATCCGGTGGCCGCCGCCCGGAAGCACGATCAAGGCCGCGCCGGTGGCGACATCCTTGGGCGGCAGAAAGGCCGTGATCGACGGGTTATTGATGCTCTTGGCCCAGTACTCGGCGGCCTGCTCCGGAATCGCCTTACGGCTCTCAAAGCCCGGCGCGCCATTGGGCCACAGCGAGACCTGTTGCTGCGCCAGCGCCGCCGTCGGCGCTAGCAGCGCGGCGATCAGAACCATCGCCCTCACAGCTTCACCGTCCGACCTTCGCGCGCGGCGCGGTAGATCGCCTCGATCACCCGAAGATCCTTGAGGCCCTCCTCACCCCCGACAATCGGTTCGCGGCCGGTCAGGATGCATTCGGATAGGTGATCCAGCTGCGCCGAGAACTGGTTCTTGGACTGGCGCGCCGGTTCGAGCGGCGCGGGCGGAGCGCCCAGCTGGGCCCGCATGGCCTGGCCCTGGTAGCTGGTCGCCGGATCGATCTCGACCCAGCCCTTGGGTCCGCTGACCCGATAGCGGTTGCAGTTGACGCTGTAGGCCGACACGCCGTTGGCTGTCGCGCCCGACGGGAAGAGGAGCTGGAAATTGATGATGTCCTCGACCTCCCGGAAGCGCGGGTCGGACCGATCGGTGGACTCCATGGCGTTGACCGCCACGGGCTCCTCACCCGTCAGATAACGGGCGGCGTTCAGGCTGTAGATACCGATGTCCATCAAGCTGCCGCCGCCAGCCAGCGCCCTGTTCAGACGCCACTGCTTCGGGTCGCCGATCGTGAAACCGTGATCGGCGACAACGGTGCGAACTTTTCCCAGCGCGCCGTCCCGCACCAGCTTAATCGCCTCGATGTTGTGCGCCTGGAAGCGGCTGCGATAGCCGATCATCAACTGGCGACCGGCCTTGTTGCAGGCGGCGATCATCGCCTCGCAATCGGCAACCGTGTTGGCCATCGGCTTCTCGCACATCACGTGCTTGCCGGCCCTGGCGGCCCGCTCGGTGAAGGGGCGATGCAGGCTGTTGGGCGTGATCACATAGACAATGTCGACGTCAGGATTGTCGATGATCCGGTCGAAGGTCTCGTAACTGTAGCGGTGGGTCTCGGGGACCCCGTACTGCTCGCCGTAGGTCTTCAGTTTTTCGGGCGTGCCGCTGACGAGAGCCGCCAGGCGCGAGTGCTCGCACTCGGCGAAGCGCGGCATGATGATCCGGGTGGCGTAGTAGCCGAGACCCAGGATCGCATAGCCAAGCTTGCGGCCGGGCTCGGCGGCGAAGGCCCCGAGCGGCAGAGCGGCGACGCCGGTCGCCAGGCCTGCTCCCAAGAACGTGCGCTTGCTGATCGCGTCCATGATTAGCCTCCCAGGCCTTGGGTCTTGGTGCGCACACGCGCCACGATGTGGTTGGAGGTGATGAACAGGGTGCGCCCGTCCTCGCCAAAAGCGCAGTTGGCGGCGGGGAAGCCGGTCTCGATCACGCCCAGCAGCTTGGCGTCGGGCGTCAGAATCATGATGCCGCCCGGACCGCTGGCGAAGAGTCGCCCCACAGCATCGATCTTCATCCCGTCCGGCAGGCCAGGCCCACCAGCCTTGAGCAGGTCCGAGGCGTCGAAGAACACCCGTGAAGCGGTCGGAAGTCCATCGGCGCCCAGGTCATAGGCCATGATCACCGGACGCTTGGGATCGGAAATGGCGACGTACAGGCGCCGGCCATCGGGCGACAGGCCCACCCCGTTGGGGAAGCTGAGCGAACCGTCGACCAGCGCCACCTCGCCGTTCGGACGCAGCAGGTAGACGCCGTTGACAGTCTGCTCCTTGGCCGGCGAGGCGTCCATCCCCTCCAATCCATAGGGCGGATCGGTAAAGTAGAGCGAGCCCTTCAGCGGCCCGCGAAGAACCTCGACCAGATCGTTGGGACTATTGAGTTTCTTGCCGTTGAAGGTCGTGGCCAACAGCGTCTTCTTGCGGGTCACAAGGTCGATCCGCGCCACCGCGCGGTTGCCGCAGTCGCAGACCAGCAGCTCTCCCGCCGTGCTGATGATCGCGCCGTTGGTGCCGGCCTCGCGGAAGATTTTGGTGGGCGGACCATCATAGCCGGACGGTCTTAGGAAGTCGGTCTTGCCGGTTTTGGGGTCCCAACGGTGCATCACATTGCCAGGTACGTCTGAGAACAGCAGATAGCCGCCGCTCGCGACCCACGCCGGGCCCTCCGCCCACATTATCCCATCGGTCAGTTTCTCAATCGGCGCGGTCACATCAAGCACCGCATCCAGTTTGGACGATAGGCGGCGGATCTGGCCGATCCTCGGATAGGGCGCCGCTTCAGCCTTGACCTTCGTCGAATGCGCTCCCGCGATCAGAGCGACACCCGCGCCCAGCATGGCGCGTCGAGTGGTCATGGCGGCCTCCGCTTGTCATTGTTTGCGGATTAGAGACCATGACAGCGATGTCACCGCAACCAGCGATCGACTAAAGTCGCACGCGCGGCACCGCGTCTAGCCAACGGGCGTAAGCGGCTTCCCGCGCATGTTCGGCCAAGGCTGGCGCCAAGGTTTCGGCGGCGGGGCTGGCCTCGGCCGCCTCCTCGATGGATCCGTAGAGCCCCGCGCCAACACCGGCGAACAACGCCGCGCCCAGGGCGGTCGTTTCCTGATAGCTGGCCCGCCGCACCGAAAGCCCGGTCAGATCGGCGAGCCGCTGCGAGAACCAGGCGCTTTTCGACATACCGCCGTCGATGCGCAGTTGCGCGGCCTCGCCAAAGGCCGAAGGGGCGTCGGCGCGCATGGCTTCGATCAGGTCCCGGCTCTGCAGCGCACAGGCGTCGAAAGTCGCCGCTGCGATCTCAGGCAAGCCCGCGTCGCGGGTCAGGCCGAAGATTCCGCCGCGCGCCTCGGCGTCCCACCAAGGCGCGCCAAGACCCGTGAACGCTGGAACGACCACCACCGCGTGATCCGGCTTGGCTGCCCGCGCCAGGGCCTCGGCCGCGCGGGGGCCACCGGTGATCCCCAGCCCCTCGCCCAGCCACTGGATCGCCGCGCCGGCCACGAAGATCGATCCCTCCAGGGCGTAGGTCGTTTTGCCGCCAACCCGCGCTGCGACCGTGGTCAATAGCCGAGCGCGAGACACCGGACGCTCGGCGCCGGTATTGATCAGCATGAAGCAGCCGGTGCCATAGGTGGCCTTCATCTGGCCGGGGGCGACGCACCCCTGCCCCATTAGCGCGGCCTGCTGATCGCCCGCCACGCCCCGGATCTGAACCTCGCGCCCCAGGATGTCGGCCCGCGTCGCGCCATAGTCGTCCACACAGTCCAGCACCTTCGGCAGCATCGCCGAGGGGACGTCGAACAACGCCATCATCTCTGGGGACCAGGCCTGTGCGCCGATATCAAACAGCAGGGTTCGCGAGGCGTTGGTGGCGTCGGTCGCATGGACGGCGCCGCCGGTCAGCCGCCAGATAACCCAGCAGTCCATGGTCCCGCACAGCAACTCGCCAGCCTCGGCGCGAGCGCGGGCGCCCGGGACCTTGTCGAGAATCCAGGCGATCTTGGTCGCAGAGAAATAGGGGTCCAGCAGCAGTCCGGTCACCTCGGTGACCTTCGGCTCAGAGCCGTCGGCCTTCAGGCGCGCGCAGACATCCGCCGTGCGCCGATCCTGCCAGACGATGGCCGGATGGATGGGTCGCCCCGTCGCGCGGTCCCACACCACCACGGTTTCGCGCTGGTTGGTGATCCCGATCGCGGCGATGTCCGCCACCCGACCCGACGCCTCGCTCACCTCGCGCAATACGGCGACTGCCGCGGCGTAAATCTCCTCGGCGTCGTGCTCGACCCAGCCGTCGGCCGGATAGCTCTGGCGCAAGGGCCTCGACGCCTCGCCGAGCGATACGCCGGCGCGGTCGAACAGGATGGCGCGCGTGCTGGTGGTGCCTTGGTCCAAAGCCAGGATCAGTTCTTGCGCCATTGACGGGTCCTCCACTCAAGCTCGGGACGTCTCGACGCGTGTCATCGCGTCGGCGTCTTTGGCCTGTTTAAGCATGTTTTCATTTGAGGGCCGCAAGGTCATCCTTGTCGAACCTTCCGGATTCGTTGGGGGCGGGGCCATTCAGACCGTCGAGATCGCTTCGCTGATGACGCTGGCGCGTAGCCGCGATCCCAACGATCGCGAACGCCTGCTCAGTGGCATCATCGATCTTTGCGAGGCGGGACGAGCCCGAGGCGAGCCGACACACCCTGATATCCAGGCGCTCTTGAACTCCATCTTCATGACCCTGGTGGTCGAGGCCGAGCGGGATATCCGGCGACGCCTGTCCGAGCGCCTGGCCGATGCGGAGTGGGCGCCGCCGGCCCTGGTCAACATCATGGCGCTGGACGAGATCGAAATCGCCCGGCCCATCATCGCGCGCAGTCCCGTGCTTCAGGATCACGACCTGATCCGGCTTCTCGTGCAGGCCACCTTGGAGCACCAGATCGAGATTGCTCGCCGCCCGCACCTCAAGGCCCCGGTGGTCGAGGCGATCATCGGGCAGGATGAACCCGCCGTCCTCACAGCCCTGGCCTCCAACGACAGCGCGGAGGTTTCGCCCGACGCAATGCGACGCCTGGTGAACCGGTCGCGAGATGTGGTGGCGCTACGTTCGCCGCTCGCCCGTCACCCCAAGCTGTCCAGCGACCTGGCCGAGCAGCTCTATCTCCTTGTGGGCCGAGCCCTGAGAGACGCGCTTTCGGCGCGCTTCCATCTGGACGCCGCGCAGATGCAAGCCGCCGTCAGTGAGGCGCTGCAGGCGGCGCACAAGGGCGACGGTGACGATCCGGCCGATCCCGTCGAGATCGACGAGGCTCGCCAGGACATGGAGCGATCGCTGATCGAGAAACTCGATTCGGCCGGACAGCTCAGACCGGGTTACCTGTTGCGCGTTCTTCGTGAAGGGCGCCTGCCACTGTTCGTCATGGCCCTGGCGCGACTTGGGAAGTTCGAGCCGAACCAGATCCGCCGCGCGATCGACTCAAGCCGCCCCGAATTGCTGGCGCTAGCCTGCTCGGCTGTTGGCATCGATCGCAGTGTCTTCCCCACGATCCTGGAGCATGTCCGCCAGTTGAACGGTGGCCGACCGGGGGGCGGCGAAGAAGGCGTTCGTCGTGCGGCCAACGCCTTTGGCCCGTTCACGCCGGACATCGCGGGCATGGCCTTCCGGCAGGCCGTCGGACAGGTTTGACAGGACCCAGGTTTGACAAGGCTTCGGCCTTCCCGCCTCTTGGCCGCATGTATCAGCCGCAACCATTCGTGACTCGCCTGGCTTTCAAGTCCAGCGACCGCCCCGAGGCCCAAGAGGCTCGTGAGCGTCTTGCAGCGCGTTATGGCGATGTGGGGGCCGAGAACGCACAGGTTATCGTCGCCCTGGGCGGCGACGGCTTCATGCTTGAGAGCCTGCACGAAGCGATCGCGAGCCAGACGCCGATCTACGGGATGAACCGCGGCTCGGTCGGTTTCCTCATGAACGAGTACAGTGAGGACGGACTGCTCGAGCGGATCAACGCCGCTGAGCGGGCCGTTATCCATCCGCTGGCGATGGTCGCAATCGACGCGCGGCGAACCCAGCACCGGGCTCTGGCGATCAACGAGGTCTCGCTGCTCCGCCAGACCCGCCAGACCGCCAAGTTGCGCATCTCGATCGACGGGAAGGTTCGGATGGGCGAACTCGTTTGCGACGGCGCCTTGCTGGCGACCCCTGCGGGATCGACCGCCTACAACCTGTCAGCCCATGGCCCGATCATTCCGATCGACGGCCGCGTCTTGGCCTTGACACCGATCAGCGCCTTCCGCCCCCGCCGCTGGCGCGGCGCCCTGCTTCCCCAATCCGCGCGCGTGACTTTCGAGATCCTCGAGGCCGACAAGCGGCCGGTCAGTGCGGTGGCCGACAACTTCGAGGTGCGCGACGTCATGGAGGTCCACATCTCCGAGGATCGCGGCACATCGCTGGCGATGCTGTTTGATGCAGGCCGGAGCCTTGAGGAGAGAGTTCTGGCCGAACAATTCTCGGCATGATTTGGAAGATGAGACGTTGGGTCGCATAAAACCATGGTCTCATCTAATGTTAACGCCTGCTATGTTAGCCATGCCCAACCTGTACCGCCGCTGGGGAGGCGAACGTGACTGATAAGACCACCGCCGAGGTGATCCAAGTGCCGAACATGCTCAAGCTCAAGGTGGGCGGGCGCGGCGGGATCGACATGGCCGCGATCGCCAAGGCGGAGGCCGCGCTGAAGAGCCTGTCTGGCAATTTCGCCCAATGGCTTAACGACGAAATCGTCAAGCTTGAGGCCGCCCGGCAGGCTGTGAAGACTGAGGGGCTGACCGCGCAGACGGTCGAAACGCTCTATCTTCGCGCCCACGACCTGAAAGGTCTTGGCGCCACCTACGAATTCCCCCTGGTCACCCGCCTCGCCGCCTCGCTCTGCAAGCTGATCGACGACCCGGACACCCGGCTGAAAGCGCCGATGTTCCTGGTCGACGCCCATATCGACGCGATCAAGGCCTGCGTGCGCGACGACATCAAGCTCGACACCCACCCGGTCGGCAAGGCTCTCAGCACCGAGCTCGAGGCGCGCGTGGTTGAGTATCTCGGCTCCGCCGGCTGACTACATTAGTCCAAACAGGCTCTTGAGGTACGGATTTAGCATCCGCGCCTCGGGGTCGAGCTCTTGGCGGACCTCCAGGAAGTCTTTCCAGCGCGGATAAAGCGCCTCCAATTGCCCGGCCCGCAGCGTATGGAGCTTGCCCCAGTGCGGGCGACCTTCGTAGCGGCGGAAGATGGGCTCGATCAGCTGATACAGGAAGCTGAAGTCGTCGCGGTAGTAGGCGTGGACCGCCACCGAACCCCGCGGGCCGCCGCTGAACGGTGACAACCAGGCGTCATCGGCCGCGATACGCCGCACCTCGATCGGGAAGAAGACATCCGGGCGTTCGGTTTCGATGACCCGGACCACCTCGTCCAGCGCCTTGAGCTGGTTCTCGACGGGCAGGTGGAACTCCATCTCGTTGAAGCGCACTGGACGTTCAGTCGATAGCAGCTTCCAGCCCTCGTCTACGGCGGTCTCGGGCTTGGCCGAGGACAACAGCGCCTTGGCGGCCGCCTTACGCAGTGGCGTGGCGAACCCCAAGAGGTTCCGAAGCCCGCGCAGGGCCTGCAGGAACTCGACATCCTGGTCGGGTCCGCGCGCCTCGGCCGGATCGTCGGTCTCGTCGTGGCTGATGTTCACCGCCAGCCCCGTGAACGGAACGGCATAGAGCTCGAAGTTCCGGTGCTGGGCCCAGCGGCTGTCCGCCTGGGCCATAGCCTCCTCGAAGGGCTCCAGCCAGACGCGGCGGCGCAGCCGGCGATTGGCGCTGGTCCGCATCCGCACCTGGCTTATCACCCCCAGCGCGCCCAGCGAGACGCGAGCGGCCTGGAAGACCTCCGGGTTCATGGCGGCGTCGGCGTCGATGATCTTGCCCGAGGGCGTAACCAACCGCAGCCCCGTGACGTCGCCGTGCATGGCTGGAAGCTTGATGCCGGTGCCGTGCGTCGCCGTCCCCAGCGCGCCACCCAGCGACTGCTTGTTGATGTCCGGCAGGTTGGGCAACGCTCGGCCCTTCTCGGCCAGCAGCGGCCCCAGCGCGCCCAGGCGCGTACCGGTACGAACGATCGCCTCGTCGCCCTCCCAGCCAACGATACCCGACATGGAGTCCAGCGAGACGAGCGTTCCGTCGGTCGGCGCCAGGGCGGTGAACGAATGCCCGGCCCCCACCGGGCGGATCGGCGCTTGGGCGACCTTTAGCGCCGTGGCCAACTCGCCCTCGTCCTTGGGCGCCAGTCGCGCGGCGGGATAGGCGTTCTGCACGCCCGACCAGTTGCGCCAGAGCAGCTTGCCCTGCGCGTTGACCGAAGCGGGCGCGGGCGGCTCTGGCTTATCGCCGGTAGCGACTCCGTAAGCGACCGCTGCGCCGCCAGCGACCACCGCCACGCCTGTGCCGCCCGCGATCAAGGCTCCGCGCCGCGAGATCATGCCGCCTCCCCGAGTGTTTAGGTCGCGGAGTCGTCTCGCCCCGCCATGAACCGTATCAGGGCCTTGAAATCGTCCGGCGTGCAAGTCGCGCATTGACCGGTGGCCGGCATGGCGTTGAAGCCCTGGATCGTGTGGTCCAGCAGAACCGCCTCACCCTGCTTCCAGCGCGGATCCCACGCGGCGCGGTCATGCACCATGGGCGCCCCGCTCTCGGGCATGGCGTGACAGGCGTGGCACGAGGTCTCGTACAGGCCCGCGAGTCGCGTGTCGGCCGGCCGCAGCGCCAGGGCTTGCTCGGGCGTGGGCGGCGGAGGGGCCTTGGACCCGCAGGCCGAAAGCGCCAGGGCCGCGGTGATCAGCACCAAAGCCGCGCGCATCAGGCGATACCCGACAGACGTTTAGCCGCCGTCAGCGTGTTGGCCAGCAAGCAAGCAATCGTCATCGGCCCCACGCCCCCGGGCACGGGCGTGATGGCGCCGGCGACATCCTTGACCTCATCGAACGCGACATCGCCGACAAGACGGGTCTTGCCGGCGGCGGCGGCTTCCGGATCGCGGGCTGGGAAGCGCGAGATGCCGACGTCGATGACCACAGCGCCCGGCTTGACCCAGTCGGCCTTGACCATCTCGGCGCGGCCGACGGCGGCCACGACGATGTCGGCCTGGCGCACGATCGAGGGCAGGTCCTGGCTGCGCGAGTGGGCGATCGTGACGGTGCAGTCGGCGGCCAGCAGCATCTGGGCCATCGGCTTGCCCATCAGGTTCGAGCGGCCGATCACCACGGCGTTCTTGCCCTTCAGGTCGCCGACCGTGTCCTTCAGCAGCATCATGCAGCCCAGCGGCGTACAGGGCGTCAGGGCCGGCAAGCCGCTGGCGAGCCGCCCGGCGTTCGTCACGGTCAGGCCGTCGACGTCCTTGTCCGGCGAGAGCGCGGCCACGACGTCCATCTGATTGATGTGCGGCGGCACCGGGAACTGTACGAGCACCCCATGGATCTTGGGATCGGCGTTCAGCTTGGCCACGACAGCCAGCAGTTCGTCCTGCGTGGTGGTCTCCGGCAGGCGGTGGGTCTCGGAGTACATGCCCGCAGCGGTCGTCTGCTCGCCCTTGTTGCGGACATAGACCTGACTGGCCGGATCCTCGCCAACCAGCACCACCGCCAAGCCGGGGGTGATCCCGTGCTCAGCCTTCAGGGCGGCGACCTCCTCGGCGATCTTGGCCCTCAGATCGGCCGCGAAGGCCTTGCCGTCGATGAGTTTCGCCTGCGCCATGGGGGTTCTCCTGCGTTGCCCGTCCCTAGCCTCTGGGCGCGAGACTCGCAACGCCACCGCCAAGCGATTGCGCCCCATTGCCCAGACGAACGCCTCTCGCTAAGGAAGACCCCCGTTCGGCCTCGCGCCGATCAGCCGGCTTAGCACAGCGGTAGTGCAGCGGTTTTGTAAACCGAAGGTCGGGGGTTCGATCCCCTCAGCCGGCACCATTTCCCTCGTCCGAGGTCTCGCGCGATGGTCGCCACGCTTTTCATCGACGCCGACGCCTGCCCCGTGAAGGACGAGTGCTACAAGGTCGCCGCCCGTCACGGCTTCAAGACCTTCGTGGTGTCCAACAGCTGGATCCGCGTGCCCCAGACGCCGGTGATCGAGCAGGTGGTGGTCGAGGCTGGCCCCGACGTGGCCGACGACTGGATCGCCGAGCGCTGCGGCCCAGGCGATGTGGTGGTCACCAATGACATTCCTCTCGCCGACCGCGTACTGAAGGCCGGCGGGGCGGCCGTGGCCCCGAACGGACGCGTGTTCAGTCCCGACACGATCGGCTCGGCCCTCGCCTCGCGCTCGATCGGCGAGCACCTGCGCTCCATGGGCGAGGTCACCAAGGGCCCGGCCGCTTTCGCCAATGCTGACCGCTCGCGATTCCTGCAGGCGCTGGACCAGCTTATGGTCAAGGCCAAGCGCGCGACGCCCCGGTGATCGCATGCCCGCGATGATCGAGATAACGTCCTGGCTGCGGATCGACGAGGACGACCTCATCTGGAAGGCTGCGCGCGCCTCTGGACCCGGCGGCCAGCACGTCAACAAGACCTCGACCGCCATCGAGCTGCGCTTCGACGTCCGCAACTCGCCCTATCTGCCCGACGACGTTAAGGCGCGGCTGGAGACCCTGGCCGGCAGCCGCCTGACCCAGGACGGGGTGCTGGTGCTGTTCGCGCAGGGCTCGCGCTCGCAGGAGATGAACCGGCAGGACGCCCTGGACCGGCTAATCGACCTGATCCGCCGCGCAACCGAAAAACCCAAGCCCCGCAAGGCGACCAAGCCCACCTACTCCAGCAAGCTCAAGCGGCTGGAGGGAAAATCAAAGCGGTCGACGGTGAAGTCCGGTCGCGGGCGGGTGAAGCTCGACGATTAGAGCGTGACGCCGAAAGCGGGAGCCGATTTCGGCACGAGGCACGCTCTAAGTATTTGATCTAGAGCCTCGTTATCGCGTCAAAACGTTCCCGTTTTGACGCGCGAGGCTCTAAGGCGTGACCTCAAGCCGTCTCCGGCGGTGCGGGCGCGCTGAAGGCGATGACGTCGTGCTTCCAGTCAGGCTCGACGATCAGGCCGCCCAGCATCTTCTGCAGGTATCGGGTCATGGCGGCTTGCTCCTCGGTGGTCAGCTGGGCGCAGACCGCCTGGTTCAGAGGCCGGATTTCTCCCCGGATGCGTTCAAGCAAGGCTCGGCCCGCGTCGGTCAGCTTGATGACCACGATCCGGCGGTCACGCGCCGAGGCTTCTCGCGCCACAAGGCCGTCGGCGATCAGGCTGTCGATCGAGCGGGTCAGGGTGGTGCGGTCTGTGGCCGCCAGCTTGGCCAGCCGAGTCATCGACAGGTCCCCGAAGCGCCGCAGCGAAATCATCGCCACCCATTTGGCGAAGGACAGCCCATGCTTGGCCAGAAGATCGGCCGCGACCGCGCGGCGGTGCTGTTCGGTCTGGTAGAGCAGGTAGCTCAGATAGCTGGACAACGGCAGCGCATGCTCAGGCCCGGCCTCTACGCGCTCTTCCCCCTCGCCCATCTTTATGTCCGCCCCGCAAAACGGCGCTTTGTGTGTCACAAGGTTAACGCCCATGCAATCGTCGGCGCCGCAGGGAAACAAAAAACCCCGCGAAAGGCTTCGCGGGGTCGTGGCGTTCAACTCTCTCGCCCTGAGCTCAGGCCGCCGCGGCGCGGTTGCGGCTGAGGCCGCGGCTAAGCCAGTCGTCGGGATAGGTCTCCCGCACCGTGATCGACTTGAACTGGGTGACCGGGATTTCGGCGTGATCGCCGGGATTGAGGTCCCGCGACACCGAGTGGCCGGCGAACTCCTCGATAATGGTGATCACTTGGCTGCTGCCGGCGGCGTTCTCGATCAGGACCATGTTCATCGGAAGACTCATCGATGTCGAGGGAAAGGGATAGGGAGACGATCAGGCGGCGTTCAGACCAGGCGGGACTGCACGCGCTTTTCCTTCACACCCTTCAGGGCCCAGGCCTCGACGGCCTGGGTGGACCCCAGACGGCGGAAGGCGCCCTGGCTGTGCTGCTCGCAGTACGAACCCCGCGCGCTCGTCTTGGGACGGCCGCAGAAACCGAAGTCGTCGTTCTCGGGGTGGCCGATCGGCCACCGGCACGAATGGGCGCCGAGGCCCAGAATACCGGAGGTCGGCAGCAGGTCTTCCTCGACGCGCTCGAAGCGCGGCGCGATACGTTGCGGAACGCTCTCACGAGACGGGCGCTGACGGACGGCAATTCGCGAAGGCGCTCGAGCTGTCGACACCCGCTGGCGGACGGGGGTTTCGCGGACGGTGATGCCCAGGCGGTGCACCTTTCCGATCACCGCGCTACGGCTGACGCCGCCCAATTGGCGGGCCACCTGGCTCGCGCTCAGTCCCTCCAGCCACAGCTTCTTCAGGGTCGCCGTGCGTTCTTCGCTCCAGTCCATGATCTTGCTTCCAGCCCTGCCCGGAGCCAGCCCGCTCCGTGAGGAAAGGGGTAAGATTTATGGTTAACGACCGTCAAACGGTTATGTGCAGACCCACGTTTTGCAAGCTCACTTTTCGTCATGAGAATCACGGGGATACCAGCAATTGTCGCATCCTGGCCGTAACCCCCACGCTTAAGGACCATCACTGCGTGACAAGGCGCCGGACCAGATTTTATAAGGGTTTGGAATGCGTCGCGGCGTCGCAGAACCTGCGGCGAAACGTCAGTCGAGGATCACAATGCGCTCGTTGAAACTGGCCGCCGTCGCGGCTCTTTGCGTAGCCGTTTCCGCATGCTCGAAGGACGGAGGAAGCTCCAGCGAAGCTCCCGCCGATGCGCCGGCGGCCGCGCCCACCCCGGCCTCCGCTCCGGCGCCGACCGACGCAGAGAAGGCCGCCGCGCTCGCCGCCCTCCCCGCCCCCTACAACACGGGCGACCTGTCGAACGGTCAGAGCAAGTTCGCGCTCTGCCGGTCTTGCCATACGATCGCTCAAGGCGGCCCCGATCTCACGGGTCCGAACCTGTACGGCGTGTTCGGCCGCAAGGCCGGGACCAAGGAAGGCTACAGCTACTCCGACGCCGTGAAGGCTGCGGGCTTCGTCTGGGACGCTCAGCAACTCGACAAGTGGCTGGCGGATCCCCGAGGCTTCATGCCCGGCACCAAGATGACGTTCGCCGGCATCAAGAACGAGAAGGACCGGATCGACCTGATCGCCTATCTGAAGGTGGAAACGGGCTACCAGCCGCCAGCAAACTAGGCGTGCGGCGTTATTACACGCTCCTCGACGACCGGTTCTGGCGCATGGAAGAGTCGTACACGGAGAACATGGTTCGACGCTGATGACGCCCGACGAGGACCGGATCGCGCGGCTCTACGAAGCCTTCAACGCCCGCGACTTCGATCGCTGCTTTGCCATGATGACGCCGGATGTCTCATGGCCGGACGAGCTGGAGAACGGGCGGCTCGAGGGAATTGGGTCCGTGAAAACCTATTTTTCGAGCCTGACCGCGCCTTTGCGCGCGCACTATGAGCCCATCAGCCTGTTCACGCCGGCTCCGCATCGGGTGGACGTGCTCTCACGCCAAGTCATAACCAGCGCCGCCGATGGCACCGTCTGGTCAAGCACACGGGCGCGCCACAGTTATACCTTGCGGGATGGCTTGGTTTCGCGGATGGACAGCGAACAAGCCTATGCGGAGCCAACCTTCGCCGGCGTCGAACGAATGCTGACCCGCCTCATTGACGCGATCAACACCCGCGATGCCGAGGCCGCCGTCGCTTGTTATGCGCCGGACGCGCGCTTCACCGACATGTTGGAAGGCGGTGAAATCGTCGGCGCCAAGGCCATTGGAGCCTACCATCGGCGTCTCTTCGAGACTGTCGACACCACGCTATCCCTGCTCGACTACCGTCTTGAGAGCGATGATCGCATCAGGGCGCGAATGCTGGCAGAGACCAGGGGTCCGGATGGCGGACTTTGGCAGGATGGCCCCGTCGTCGTCTGGTACCGCGTCTATGCTGGACGGATCACTGCGCAGGACGTCGACGACAGCGGGGAGTCGCCGCCATGACCGCGTTACGGACAGTGCTCGAAGACGCCTTCGCCGTGTTCAACGCACACGACGCAGAGGGCTTGCGCCGCTTCATCCATCCTGACGCCACGTGGCCCAACACCTTAGAAACCGGGGAGATCCTGGTCGGCAAGGCGGCGGTCATGGGCCATTTCGCCCGCGTCTTCGCGACGATCCGACCGAACATTCAACTGATCGAGGTCACAGAAGAAACACCCGACGCCCTGACCGTCGAGGCGCAGTACGCTGTTGAAACCGAGCAGGGCCAGATCTGGTCAGACACTCGCGCACGGCTGACCTATCACTTCCGCGACGAGTTGCTGTCGGGGATGACGATCCTGAGCGGGTTCTAAGCCAGGAGATCCGCGCAGGCGTCCAGCACGGCGTCGGCGTCCAGTCGATACGTGGCGTAAAGATCCGGCAGATCGCCCGACTGGCCGAACGCCTCCAGGCCTAAAGCCCGCACACGCTGGCCGCGCACCGAGCCCAGCCAGGACAAGGCCAGCGGCGCGCCGTCCGTCAGCGTCACCAACCCCGCATCGCGCGCCAGCGGCGCTAACAGCGCCTCAATCGCCGACGTCCGGGTCTCCTGCCCTGTCCATCGGGCGCGACCGGCGGCGGTCCAGCCCCGGTGCAGCATGTCCGCCGAGGTCACCGCCAGAAGGCCGGCCTCAGGCATGTCCTCGGCCAGCGCCTCGAACGCGGCGAGCGCCTCGGGCGCCAGGGCCCCGCTATAGACAATCGCCAATCGCGCGCCCGGCGCAGGAGCCTTGAGCCAATAGCCGCCATCGATCACGCCCTGTCGCCAGGCCTCGCCCGTCCGCTCGGGCTGAGCCAGAACCCGCGTTGACAGCCGCAGATAGGTTGAGGCCCCGTCCTCGGCCTGTATGCGATCGAACGCGTGCGCCATCAGCACTGCGGTTTCGTCGGCGAAGGCGGGCTCGTAGGTGTCGAGGCCCGGCTGGGCCATGCCGATCACCGGCGCATTGATCGACTGGTGCGCCCCACCTTCCGGCGCCAGGGTCAGACCGGACGGCGTCGCCACCAGCAGGAACCGGGCGTCTTGGTAGCAAGCGTAGTTTAGCGCATCGAGACCGCGGGCAATGAACGGATCGTAGAGCGTGCCCACCGGGAACAGCCGCTCGCCGAACAGCGGCGCCGTCAGGCCCAGCGCTGCCAGGGCGATGAACAGGTTGTTCTCGGCGATGCCAAGCTCCACGTGCTGTCCGGTCTCGGCCTTGGACCACACCTGGGCGGACGGAATCCGCCGCCGCTTGAAGACGTCATCGTGGGCGCGCCGCTGGAACACGCCGCGTCGGTTTACGAAACCGCCGAGGTTGGTCGAGACCGTCACGTCCGGCGAAGTCGTGACCACCCGGCCGGCGAACTCGTCCTTTCGGGCCGCGATCTCGAACATCACCTTGCCGAACGCGGCTTGGGTCGATTGCTCGCCCCCGCCCGCCACCGCCGCCAGCAGTTCGTCCGCCGTTGGCGTGGAGATCGACGGCGCGCGGTGATTGCGCTGGACCTCGGCGGCGAACGGAGCCCGCGCGATAAGGCCTTTGATCGCAGTCCGCTCGGCCGCCGAAAGGCCCGAAAGCGGGTCCCATTCCTCGCCCTCGACCACGCCGAGGCGCTCGCGCAACTCGGCGATCTGGGCCGGGGTCATCAGGCCGGCGTGATTGTCCTTATGCCCCTGGAAGGGCAGCCGCAGGCCCTTGACGGTGTAGGCGATGAAGAAGCGAGGACGGTCGTCCTGACCGGCCTTCTCGAAGGCCTCCAGCAGGGTTTCCAGGCAGTGCCCGCCCAGCTCGGTCATCAGCTCGGCGAGATCGACGTCCTTGTAGGCCGCGATCAGGGCCAGGGCCTCGGGATTGTCGGCGAGGTCAGCGCTGAGCCGCTCGCGCCACGCCGCGCCGCCCTGATAGGTCAGGGCCGAGAAGAGATCGTTGGGCGCCGTCTCGATCCAGGCCTGCAGCCGGTCCCCACCCGGCTTGGCGAAGGCCTCCCGCTGGCGCTTGGACCACTTCAGCGTCTCGACCGACCACCCGGCCGCCTCGAAGATCTCGCCATAGCGCGTGAACATTCGGTCCTGGGTGGTCGCGTCCAGGCTCTGGCGATTGTAGTCGACGATCCACCAAGTGTTACGAATGTCGTGCTTGCAGGCCTCGATCAGGGCTTCATAGATATTGCCCTCGTCCAGTTCTGCGTCGCCCAGCAGCGAGATCATTCGCCCCATCTTCTCGGGCTTCACCGAGCCGCGCGCGGCCAGATAGTCCTGGGTCAGCGAGGCAAAGGCGGTCATGGCCACGCCCAGGCCCACCGAACCGGTCGAGAAGTCGACATCGTCGACGTCCTTGGTGCGCGACGGGTAGGACTGCGCGCCGCCAAGGGCCCGGAAGCGCTTGAGATTGTCGAGGTTCTGGCGTCCGAAAAGGTGCTGGATCGCGTGGAAGACAGGACTGGCGTGCGGCTTGACGGCGACCCGGTCCTGCGGGCGCAAGGCCTTCATGTAGAGCGCCGTCATGATCGTGGTCAGCGAGGCGCTGGACGCCTGGTGACCACCGACCTTCAGGCCGTCGCGACTTTCCCGGAGGTGGTTGGCGTTGTGGATGGTCCACGCCGCCAACCAGAGAATCCGTTCCTCGAGACGCCGAAGCAGCGCGATTTCCTGCCGCTTGGCCGTCAGAGCGCCGTCAGCCATGCTTCCTCACCCGGTTTATGCGGGTGAGGTTTGCCCCTCACCCGACTTTTCCTGGGCTTCATACGCTTCGATCTGGCGCGCCGTCCACTCCGGCGACTTCGTGAAGCGCGCCAGCAGGTCGTAGAACACCGGAACGATGAACAGCGTCAGCAGCGTGGCGAAGATCGCGCCGGTGAAGATCACCGCCCCGATCGTCTGGCGGCTGCCCGCCCCCGCGCCCGCCCACAGCATCAGCGGCAGGGCGCCCATCGCGGCCGAGACCGAGGTCATGATGATAGGACGCAGGCGCAGGGCCGCCGCCTCGATCACCGCCTCGCGGACGGTCAGGCCCTCGTCGCGGAGCTGATTGGCGAACTCGACGATCAGGATGCCGTTCTTGGTCGCGATACCGATCAGGATAATCAGGCCGATCTGGCTGTAGGTGTTGATGGTCGAGCCCATGACCAAGAGGCCGAACAGCCCGCCCAGCGCCGCCAGCGGCACGGTCAGCATGATGACCGCCGGGTGGATCCAGCTCTCGAACTGCGCGGCCAACACCAGGAACACCAGTAGCAGGGCCAGGCCGAAGGCGATGGCGATACCGCCCGAGCCTTCCAGATAGTCCTTGGCCTGGCCGCCCCACTTGATGCTGACGCCGGGCACCGGACGCTGCGCCGCCTGATCCTTGAAGAACGCCACCGCATCCTCAACCGTATAGCCTGGGTTGAGCTGCGTGGTCAGGGTCACGGAGCGCAGGCGATCCACGCGCGGACGGTCCGGCGTATCCCCGCGCAACTGGGTGGTCACCACCGTCGAGAGGGGCACGATCCCACCCGCGCTGGTGCGGACGTTCAGTCGATTGAGGTCCTCGATGCTCCGGCGCTGATCCAGGTTGGTCTGCAGAATGACATCGTATTCCTGACCGTTCTTGATGTAGGTCGTCGCGCGACGCGAACCGAACATGGTCTCCAGCGCGCGGCCGACCGATTGGGCCGAAACGCCGAGCGTGGCGGCCTTGTCGAGGTCGATCTGCACCAGAAGGCGCGGCGCGGTGGGCTCGTAGTCGAGGCGCGGACGGGCGAAGCCAGGATTATCCTGCGCTGCGGCCAGGATCGGCTTCAGCCATTCGGCCAGTTGCACGTAGTCGTTGCCGACAGCGATCAGGTCGACATTGGTGCCGCCGCCACCGCCGCCGCCGCCACCCCGCTGGAAGGGACCGCGAACGCTGGCCACGGCGCGGACGCTGGTGAACTTGGCCAGCTCCTTGTTGAGCTCCGCCGCGACTTCATCGGCGGTTTTGTCACGCTCGCCCCAGGGCTTCAGCGCGACGACGCCGTTGGCGCTGTTGAACGAGTTCCCGCCGAAGCGGGGGATGGTCATGATGGTGCGCTCGGACACGCCATCCTGGCGGTACTTGTCGATAACCTTCTCGATCTTGAGGCCGATCGCCGACGTATAGTCGTAGCCGGCGCCTTCGGCGGCCGAAATCGAGACGTCCACACGTCCCCGGTCTTCGGCCGGCACCAGTTCTTTGGGCAGGCTGACGAACAGCAAGGCCGCGAAACCGGCGAGCAGCACCACGAGCACGCCTGAGATCGCCGCCGACCATCCGCCCAGGATCTGCTCCAGCGAGGCGCGGTAAGAGGCGCTCAGCGCGCCCATGGCCTTGTTGACGCGCCGGGCCAGCCAGCCCTCGCCGTGCGCGGGTCGCAGCAACTTCGAGGCCATCATCGGGGACAGTGACAACGCCAGCAGCGCCGAGAAGGCCACGGCGGCGGCGATGGCCACGGCCAGTTCGACGAACAGGCGACCGATATAGCCCGGCAGGAACATCAGCGGCGCAAACACCGACACCAACACGATGGTGGTGGCGACGACGGCGAAGAACACCTGACGCGTCCCCCGTTCGGCGGCCACCAGAGGCGGCTCGCCCTCGTCCACGCGGCGCTGGATGTTCTCGACCACCACGATGGCGTCGTCGACCACCAGACCCACCGCCAGCACCAGGGCCAGCAGGGTCAGAAGGTTCAGCGAGAAGCCGAGCGGCGCCAGAATGATGAAGGTCGACAGGATGCAGATCGGCGCGACGATCGACGGGATTAGCGCCGAACGCCAACTGCCCAGGAACAGCAGGTTGACCAGCACAACCAGCCCGATCGACAGACCCATCGTGATCCACACCTCGTGGATCGCCTCGGCGGTGAACACCGAGTTGTCGACGGCGACCACCATCTTGGTGCCCGGCGGCAGGGTCTGGTTGATCGCCCCGACCTCGGCGCGGACGGCCTTGGAGATGGCCACGTCGTTGGCCTGCGACTGACGGGTCAGGCCGATGCCGACCTGGTCGACGCCATTGCCACGGAACAGGCGACGACGCTCGTCCGGACCCTCTTCGATCCGCGCGACGTCGCCCAAGCGCAGCACGTAGCCGGAGCCATTGGCGGCGCGCAGCGGCAGTCGCGCGAAATCCTCGGGCTTGGCGTAGTTGCGCGCCACGCGGATGGTGAAGTCCTTGGAGGCGCTTTCCAGCGAACCGGCGGGCAGCTCCAGGTTCTGGGCGTTGAGCGCGCTCTCGACATCGTCCACCGTGACGCCGCGCGCGGCCATCTCGTTAGCGTCGAGCCAGATGCGCATCGCATAGATCTTGGCGCCGAACAGGTTGGCCTGGGCCACGCCGTCGATGGTCGACATCCGCTCGACCAGATAGCGGTCGGCGTAGTCGGCCAGCTGTAGCGGGTTCAGCGTGGTCGAGGTCAGGTTCAGGATGATGATCGGCGCGGCGTCGGCGTTGGCCTTGGCGATCTGCGGCGGATCGGCTTGATCCGGCAGGTTGCTGGTCACGCGGCTGACGGCGTCGCGCACGTCGTTGGCGGCGGCGTCGAGGTCACGATCCAGGTTGAACGTGATGCTGATGTTGGAGCGACCGTCACGCGATGAGCTGTTGACGCGGTCGATCCCCTGGATGCCCGCGACCTGGCGCTCGATCACCTGGGTGATGCGCTCTTCGATGACTTCGGCCGAGGCGCCGCGATAGCTGGTCGAGACCGACACCACGGGCGGATCGACGCTGGGCAGCTCGCGGATCGGCAGCGACGTGAACGCCGCCAAGCCGATGACGCAGAGAATGATCGCCGCGACGGCGGCGAATACGGGACGACGAACGGAAAGATCGGACAGCATCAGCCGGCCTTGCGGTCAGCGCCGCCCTTGCCGTCCGGCTTCTGCCCGCCAGGCTTGCCCCCGCCGATGGCGGCGCCGTCCTGGATGCGGTTAAGGCCGTCGGCGACGATCTTGTCGCCCTTCTTCAGGCCCGATCGGATTTCGACGAAGCCGCCCTCGGTGATGCCCGTGTCGACATCGGTGCGGCGCGCAATCATGCCCTTGGGGCCCTTGGCGACGACATAGACCGAGGCTTGCTCGCCCTCGAACTGCACGGCGGCCTCCGGCACGGCGACGCCGGTGCGCACGCCCTGGTCGATCGCCACCTTGACCAGCATCCCAGGCTTCAGGCGGCCATTCGTATTGGGAAACTCGGCGCGGGCCTTGATGGCGCGGGTGGTCGTATCGATGCGGGTGTCCAGCTGGGCGATGCGCCCCTGGAAGGTCTCGCCCGGCAGCGCGTCCGGCTTGGCGCTGATCGGCAGGCCGATCCGCAGGGTTTCGAGATAGCGATCCGGCACCGAGAAATCGACGCGGATGACTGAGGTGTCGTCCAGGGTGACGATCGCCGTGCCGGGGCTGATCAGCATGCCTGGCGCCACATCCGAAATGCCGACCCGTCCCGCGAACGGCGCGCGGATGACGCGGTCGAGCTTGTTGGCCTGGGCGGATTCGACCGCCGCCTTGGAGGTCTCGTACGCGGCCAGATACTGCTCGGCAGTGGCGCGCGGCGCGATGCCCTTGTCCGCCAGGGTCTTCCAGCGCTTGTAGTCGCGCTCGGCTTGCGCCAGACGCGCCCGCGCCTCGGCGATCCCGGCGTCTTCGGCTTCGGCCTTCAGTTCGACCAGCACCTGCCCCCGCGAGACGGCCTGGCCGTCCGTGAAGCGCACGGCGGTGATCAGTTCGGCCGTGTTGGAGGTGATCGTCACCGATTGGCGCCCCTTGGCGGCGCCCAGAACCTCGATGCGGTCCGTGAACGAGCGCTCGCCGACCACCATCTGCGACACGCTGGTCGCCCGACCACCGCCGCCCGCCTTCGTTTCCTTGTTGGCGAACGCCAGCTTGAAGCCGCCTACGCCGACCATGAGAACGACAGCCGCCAGGGCCACCACGAGGAAGAAGTGCCTACGGATCAAGGAAACGCTCCGGGCGCCGAGTAAGCTCGGCAGGATGACAAACGCGGCGAGATATGACCGCAGCCTAAACCGGCGTCCAGTGACACCAGGATGACCATCTGTTTCAGACCTGAAACACGCTAAAGGTTACGCCATATCGCCAGCACAACGCCTCGATCCCGGGCGGTCTCCCGTCCAGCCATCGTGTCTCGCCAACCGACCTGCGCGCTCCAATCTCCGAACGCGCGGACGACCGAGATTTCGCTCTTCAGCCAGCCGGTATCGACGCCAAGCCGATGCGCCCGTCCGGCATAGGTCTGGGCCAGGACCAACACCCTCCGCGTCGGCCGAAAGCCGAGGGTTGTGTCAACGCGCGTTTCGTCCGCCAACCCTTCCCGGCGGAGCCGCGCGACCTGGATGTCGATGTAGACCGATCGACCTCGCCAGGTCGCGGCGCGGCCATAAAGCGCCCGCGCTTCCAGATCCAGGCTTCCCTGTCCGGGCGCCGCGTAGCCCGCATTACGCCCCACCCCGCCCTCGGCCGCGCCAAGATAGAGCGAGAGCACCGAGCGATCGTCGCGCCGCGCCGTCCAGCGAAGGCCCAGTTCCAAGGGTCCGCGCCCAGAATAGCTCACCCAACGGTCATGTCCGCGCGTCACCCCCGCCTTGGCCTGCAAGGTCAGGCTTCGGCTCAAGCCATGCTCGACGAGCAGCGAAAGCGACTCGTCGCGTCGTCCGTCAATGTCGACAAGCACCCCGTCCGGATCGAAGCCCTGATCGGCGCTCTGAGGCTCGTACTTGCCGATGACCTGGGTCTTGCCGGGGGCGACCGGCCAGGGGCCGGCCTTCGCGACGCTGGCGACCAGGCACGAAAAAGCCGCCGCGATGACGAGCATCGCGACGGCTTTCAGGGTGTGCGGAAAAGCCCTTAGTCCGCGTAGCCCGGCGACTCGCGGTCCAGCTTGCGCAAGCAACCGGGCCAGGCCAGGCCGCCGATCATGCCCATGCCCATGCCCGTTTGCTTGCGGACCTCGTCCTGCGCGGCGTCGGGCGCCAGCAGCACGTTGTCCCTTCCGATCGAAAGCGCCATCACCTGCTGCGCGCATGCTCGCTCCAGGAAGAACATTCCCAACCAGCATTCTGCTGCGGTCGCGCCCACCGACAGGGTGCCGTGGTTGCGCAACATCATCAGCTTCTTCTGGCCGAGGTCGGCCACGATACGTTCGCGCTCCTCAAGGTTGAGCGCAATGCCTTCATAATCGTGATACGCGAGTTGAGGCAAGACGATTAGCGCATGTTGAGTCAGCGGCAGCAGTCCGTCCTTGTGCGCCGAGACCGCCACGCCCTGATCGCTGTGCAGGTGCATCACATAGTGAGCGTCCTCACGCGCGGCGTGGACGGCCGAGTGGATCGTGAAGCCCGCCGGATTGATATAGTAAGGCGTCTTGTCGATCACGTTGCCCTCAAGATCGACCTTCACCAGGCTCGAGGCGGTGATCTCGCCGAAGAACATCCCGTAGGGGTTGATCAGGAAGTGATGCTCAGGCCCTGGGATGCGGGCCGAGATGTGGGTGAAGATCATGTCGTCCCAGCCATGCAGGGCCACGAGACGATAGAGGGCGGCGAGATCGACCCGCGCTTGCCACTCCGCTTCGCTGACCTTGCCCTTGAGGGACGTGATGGGCAGAGCACCGTCGGCCATGGGGGCCTCCCGTAGGTTATCATTGTTGAGTTAAGCGTCGCGCCGAGCCCCCGGATCGTCAAGCGGAACCTCATCCTCGACAAGCAGACACCGGCTTGCCAGCGACGCCGCGCCGTCGGACGGTCCCCCACGGAATGAGGGGGAGTCGCGGGGAATGCTGACCCTATTGGGCGTGGCGGTGATCGTGCTGGGCTTCGCCCTACGCTTCAATCCGCTGCTGGTGGTCGTCGTAGCGGCCATGACCTCAGGTTTGGCCGCAGGCCTGACACCGGTCGAGGTGCTGGCCGCCTTCGGCAAGGCCTTCAACACCAACCGTTATGTCAGCGTCGCCTGGCTGGTCCTGCCGGCCATCGGCGTTCTGGAGCGCGCTGGACTGCGAGAGCAGGCGCGTCGGACGATCCAGGGCCTGCGCGCGGCGACGGCCGGTCGTATTCTCCTGGCCTATCTGGCTCTGCGCCAGGTCGCCGCCGCCCTGGGCCTGACCCAGGTGGCCGGCCAAGCCCAGACCGTGCGCCCACTGCTCGCGCCCATGGCCGAGGCCGCCGCCGAGCCGCTGTCCGACGACCAGCGGCAGAAGGTCCGGGCGATGAGCGCGGCCACCGACAACATCGGTCTGTTCTTCGGCGAGGACATCTTTCTGGCCATTGGCTCGATCCTGCTGATTGTCGGCTTCCTCGACCAGAGCGGCATCACCGTCGAACCGCTGGCGCTGTCGGTCTGGGCGATCCCGACCGCCATCGCCGCCTTCCTGATCCATGGCGCGCGACTGTTGATGTTCGATCGTCGCCTGACGCCCAAGGCGGAGGACGCCGCATGATCGGCCTCCCGCTCGTCTATCTGCTCGCGGGCCTGATGTTCGCGGCGTTCAGCGTCCTCAGCGCCGTGGACCGCGAGAACCCGAAGCGGTTCGGCAACGCCGCCTTCTGGGGTCTTTTCGCGCTAAGCTTCCTGGCCGGCGACCACCTCGGCGACCTTGGCAACGGCGTGCTCGTTCTTTGCCTGGCGCTAATCGCCGGGACGGGCCAGCTCGGTGTCGGAGCGCCAAAGACCACCAGCCCCGAAGAGCGGGAGAGCCTGGCCGCCACTCACGGCGTGAAGCTCTACGCGCCCGCGCTGGTCATCCCGGTGCTGGTCCTCGCCGGCTCCTTGACCTTCAAGCACCTTACCGTTCAAGGAGCGCACCTTGTCGATCCCAAGCAGGCGACGCTGATCGCGCTGGCCTTGGCGGCCCTGGTCGCGGCGGTGCTGTCGCAGATCATGTTCAAGCAGCCAGCTATCGCGCCCGTGCAGGAGGGCCGCCGGCTGATGGATCTCGTCGGCTGGGCCGCCCTTCTCCCGCAGATGCTGGCGGCGCTGGGCGCGGTCTTCGCGTTGGCGGGCGTGGGCAAGACGATCGGCGAGATCGCGGTGATGATCACCCCGGTCGACAGCCGCTTCGCGGCCGTCACCGCCTACTGCCTGGGCATGGCGATTTTCACGATCATGATGGGTAATGCTTTCGCCGCGTTTCCGGTAATGACCGGCGGCATCGCCCTTCCCCTGGTGATCGGCCGCTTCGGAGGTGACCCGGCCGTGGTTTGCGCCATCGGCATGTTGTCAGGCTTCTGCGGCACCCTGCTGACCCCGCTGGCCGCGAACTTCAACCTTGTGCCCGCCGCGCTGCTGCAGTTGAAAGACCGCTACGCCGTTATCCGCGCCCAGGCGCCCACGGCCGTCCTGATGCTGATCGTCAACGTGATCCTGATGAACGCCCTGGCCTTCCACCCATGAGCCTCGCCCGCTCCACCGCCTCGCGCTTCGCCAAGATCGCGCTTGGGCACCTGACTCGCGAGTACCCGAACAAGCTGGATCACGTGATGGCGGGGCCGGAGGACGTTCGCTCGCCGCGCGATCTACACCCGATCTTCTACGGCAGCTTCGACTGGCATTCCTGCGTCCACGGCTACTGGCTGCTGGCCACGGTGCTGCGCCTTCGCCCCGAAATGCCCGAAGCGCCCAGTATCATCGCCCTGTTCGACGACGCCTTTACCGAAGAGAAGGTCGCCGACGAAGTCGCCTATCTGGCGCGGCCGGAAAGTCGCGGATTCGAGCGCCCTTACGGCTGGGCTTGGAGCCTCATGCTGCAGGCCGAACTGCTGCGGCATGATCGTCCCTGGGCGCGGACTCACGCCCCCTTGGCCAGCGCGTTCAAGCAGAGGTTCGAGAGCTTCCTGCCCATCGCCGACTACCCCGTCCGGGTCGGCACGCACTACAACACCGCCTTCGCGCTCGTCCTGGCCTGTGAATTCGCGGTGATGACCGACGATCAGGCGTTCTTTGATCTGCTGCAGAACCGCGCGCTGGTCTGGTACGGGCAGGACGCTGACTGCCAAGGCTGGGAGCCTTCCGGCGACGACTTTCTGTCGCCCGCCCTGATCGAGGCCGAGGCCATGCGACGCTTGTTGCCGCGCGAGCGCTTTGATCTCTGGTTCCCCCGCTTCTTGCCCAGATTGGGGGACAAGGAGCCCGCGACGCTGTTCACGCCGGCGCGCGTCGCCGATCGGACAGACGGCAAGATCGCGCATCTGGACGGCTTGAACCTCTCGCGCGCCTGGTGCTGGCGACTGCTAGCCGGCGCAATGTCGGAGCACGATCCCGCTCAGGCCCACGCCGTCAACGCTGCGATGACCCATCTGGCCGCAGCCGTGCCGCACATCGCCGGCGACTATATGGGCGAGCACTGGCTGGCGACCTTCGCGCTCCTTGCCTTGGAAAACGGCTAGGCGCTCGCGAAGGCGGGCAAGGTTAATAGCTTTACAATCTTTGACATTGGAAACGGGCCTGCGCGCGTTAAGGACGTTTTGCGTCCATCCTCAAGGGCGTGGTTTCCAGTTCAGGAGCTCGTCGTCATGTCCGACGCCGCGCGTTGCGAGCGTATCGAAATCGTCCATGTCGCCGAAGGTTGGATCGTCACCGAAGGCGGCCGTCTGGCGGGGCATTTCGAAACCGTAGAGACCGCCTACAATCAGGCTCTCACCATCTGTGGCAACTTGTTCGATCGCGGCGTCCGCTCGCGGGTCTACGAACTGCCGCGCGCCGCCTAAGGGCGGATTCGCCGGAGCCGCACATGGCCCAGAGTACGCGTGACTATTTGCGGACGGAGTTCCGCGTCTTCCTGATGATCAGCGTCGGCGGCTTCGTGGTCGGACTGGCCCTCGGCTTTCTCCTCATGAGGGCCAGTTAGCCTCGTCGTGGACCGCAGCCTCAGTCGCCGCGGTCGCCCTTCATCAGCCGCGCCTTGTCGCGCTGCCAGTCGCGCTCGGCGGCGGTGTCGCGCTTGTCGTGCAGCTTCTTGCCCTTGGCGAGGCCGACCTCAAGCTTGGCCAGACCCTTGTCGTTCCAGTACAGCTTGATCGGAACCAAGGTGCGTCCCTCGCGCTGAACGGCGCCGATCAGCTTGTCGATCTGGCGACGATGCAGCAGCAGCTTCCGGTGGCGACGCGGCTCGTGGTTGAAGCGATTGGCATGGCCGTAGGGGGGGATATCGGCGTTGATCAGCACGATCTCGCGCCCCTCCACCGACGCGTAGGACTCGGCGATATTCGCGCGACCGGTCCGCAGGCTTTTCACCTCGGTGCCGGTGAGCATGATGCCCGCCTCGAACGTGTCCTCGATAAAGTAATCGAAGCGCGCCCGCCGATTTTCAGCGATCGGCTTGGACATCAGCGCAGACCGGCCTCACGCATGGCCTCCAGGATCGCGGGACGCACAGCCTCAGCGCAAGGCGTGATCGGCAGGCGAACATCTTCCGTGCAGAGGCCGAGCTGGGCCATGGCGAACTTGGTCGGCGCCGGCGAGGAGTCGAGGAAAAGCGCCTTGTGCAGACGCACCAGGCGATCCTGCCAATAGAGGCCCTTTTCCCATTCGCCTTGCATGCAGGCGTTCATGAAGGCCGAACAGGCGTCCGGCGCGACATTGGCGGTGACCGAAATCACGCCGTGGCCGCCGTGCGCCATGTAGCCCAGGGCCGTCGGATCATCACCCGACAGCATCACCCATTCGGGGCCGCACATCAGGCGCTGGAAGCTGATGCGGGTCAGGTCGCCGGTAGCGTCCTTGATCCCGACGATGTTGGGCAGCTTGGCGAGGCGCGCCAGCGTGTCGTTGTTGATATCCACGCCCGTGCGGCCGGGCACGTTGTAGACGAAGATCGGCAGTTCCACGGCGTCGTTGATCGCCTTGTAGTGCTGGTACATGCCCTCCTGGCTGGGGCGATTGTAGTACGGCGTCACGACCAGGCAGGCGTCCGCACCCACGGCCTTGGCGTGCCGCGCCAGCTCGATCGCTTCGTCGGTCGAGTTGCTGCCCGCGCCCGCGATCACCGGCACGCGACCAGCCGTCGTCTTCACGCAAAGTTCGACAACCCGGCGGTGCTCTTCATGCGACAGGGTCGAGGTCTCACCCGTGGTGCCGACCGGCACTAGGCCATGCACGCCACCGGCGATCTGTCGCTCGACAAGAGCGACGAAAGCTTTTTCGTCCACCTCACCGTCCCGGAACGGCGTGACGAGGGCCGGAATGACGCCCTTGAAGTGAGACTGGACCATGACTTGCAAATTGCCGTGAGCATGAGGCCGCATGTGTTGCAGCGGGACGATGGAGGCGGACAATATGTCCCTGCCCCGCCGTCCCGCAACCGGCTCTCGGTACGGATCAAAGGGGCAGGTGCGATTTGATGGGCCAGGCCTTCCGGGTCAAGCCCGCGACCGGACTTTAGAAACCTATTGAGGCCTGAATCGTCGCATAGGGTGGCGACGAAATCGGGTAAAAGGTCCGCAAGGACCGCAAGGAGAGCGTTTTGGTTTCAGGAATGCGTCGGATTCTGCTCGGCGGAGCTTGTATCGTGACGGTGGTCGGGGCCGCAGACGCCCAAACCACGGCCTCCTACGCCTCCGCGCAAGCCGCGCCCAGCCTGATCACCACGCCCCCCACAGCGGTCTCGACCGCGCTCAGCGACACCGACTCGGCCAATCTCCAGACCGCGCTCGCGGCCGCCAAGCGCGGTGACCTGTCGGGCGCGCGCATGGCCATGGACAGCCTGCAGGATCCGATCGCCAAGAAGATCGCCCAATGGCAGCTGGTCGACAGCAACGCTGAAGCGCTTAGCTTCTTCGAGCTGGACGCCGCGCGACGCGATCTGTCCGGTTGGCCGCGCGGCGCCCGCCGCGACGCCGCGGCGGAGAAGGCGCTTTCGACCTCCGGCCTCGATCCAGCGCGGATCATCGCCTGGTTCGGCGGCGCCCAGCCTGCCACCGCCGAGGGCGCCATGGCGCTGGCCAGCGCCTATCAGGCTACGGGCCAGCAGCAGGCGGCCGTCGACCTGATCCGCCGTACCTTCCGCGACAAGGTGTTTGAGGCCGACGCCCAGCGCAGCATGATCGCCCGCTTCGGCGCGATGCTGACGCCGGACGACTACGTCCGCCGCGCCGATATCCTGCTCTACGGCCAGCAAGGGCCGGGGGCGCGCGAGATGGTCGCCATGCTGTCAGACACCCAGCAGGCTGCTGCGCGCGTGCGCATGGCCTATCGCGCCAACTCCGCCGCCGCCAACGACCTCTACAATAACCTGACGCCCGACCTGCAGGCCTCACCCGGCGTCGTCTTCGAGCGCGCGGCCTATCTGCGCCGCAAGGGCATGGACACCCTGGCCCTGCCGATGGTGGTCAACTTCCCCGCCCCGCCGACCGAGGAAGCGTCGACCACGATCTGGAAGGAACGCAAGCAACTGATCGTCGCCGCCCTGAAGGCGGGCGACAGCCGGGGCGCCTACGCAGCGGCCGAGAACACCCAAGCCCTTGCGCCCGCCGACATCGCCGAGTCCGAATTCTACGCCGGCTGGATCGCCTTGACTCGGTTGCGAAACCCCGACGCGGCGGCCGCGCATTTCGCCCAGATCGCCGCCGTCGGCGCCTCGCCGATCACCCGGGGCCGAGCCCTCTATTGGCAAGGCCGCGCGGCCGAGGCGCAAGGCGATCTGATCGCCGCCAAGGCCTTCTACTCGGAGGGTGCGCGCTACATCACGACCTTCTACGGCCAACTCGCCGCCGAGAAGGCGGGGCTGCAGGAAATTCGTCTCGAACGCGATCCGGTCATCACCCAGGCAGACCGCGCGCGCTTCTATGGCCGCGAACAGGTCCGCGCGGCGCGTATGTTGGCCGATATCGGGGCGCGTGATCTCTTCCGCAGTCTGGTGCTCTATATCGACGACACCCTTCCCAACGCCGAGGAGACGGCCCTGCTTGTCGATATGGCGCGCGGCTATGGCGACCAGGACCTGGCGATGCGCGCGGTACGCACCGCCGCCCAGCGCGGCTTCATCCTGGCCGAGCGCGGCTATCCGCTTCTGGACCATCATTTCACGCCCGGACCCGGCGCGGCCGAGACGGCTTTCGTCTATTCGATCTCGCGCCAGGAGAGCAATTTCGACCCGGCCGCCCGCTCGGGCGTCGGCGCGCGCGGCATGATGCAGTTGATGCCGGCTACGGCGTCGCTCGTCGCGCGCAAACTGGGCGAGCCTCACTCGATCGATCGCCTCGGCGACGCCTCCTACAACATGCGCCTGGGCTCGGTGTATCTGGGTGACATGATCAACACCTTCAGCGGCTCCTACATCATGGCCGCCGCCGCCTATAACGCCGGCCCGGGACGCCCGGCGCAGTGGGCGGGGCTTTGCGGTGACCCGCGTGGCGCGTCCACCGATCCTCTGGACTTCATCGAGTGCATTCCGTTCTCCGAAACCCGCAACTACGTGATGCGGACGCTGGAGACGACGATGGTCTATCGGGCGCGCCTCAACGGCGGCGTCGCGCCGCTGACGTTGTCCTCGGACCTCAAGCGGGGCGGCTATGTCTACACGCCGTCCGTGGCCACGGCCGACACGGGCGGCGCCCAGCCCTGATCCTCACGACACGCGGCGGGCCGCCAGCACAGGCCCCGCCGCAGTCTCGATCAGTTCGCCGTCCAGAGAAAACACGTCGGCCAGAACGCCGCGCGACAAGGCCTCCCGTGGCGGCGCATCGGCTACGACACGGCCCTTGGACACGACCACGATGCGGTCGCAGCAGCGGGCGGCAAGACCAAGGTCGTGAAGCGTGACCACGACGCCGGCGCCGCTCGCGGCCTCTCCACGCAGCAGGTCCAGCGTCAGAAGCTGAGCGTCCGGATCAAGCCCCGCGACGGGTTCATCCGCCACCAGCAGCGGCGCGCGGGTCGCCAGCATCCGGGCCAGCAGAACCTTCGCCCGCTCGCCGCCGGACATGTCCAGCACCCCGCGATCGACCAGATCGCCGGCGCCCACACGCGCCAGTCTTTCAACGGCCACCGCGTCGGCCTCGGATTCCGGCAAGTCGGTGGCGCCCAAGGCGGCGACCATGCGCGCTGAGACGTTCCAGGCGACGCGCCGATCCTGCGGCAGGTAGCCGACAAGACGCGCGCGCGCCGTGGGCGCGAGGCTCGTCACCGCCTGCCCCGACAAACGCGCCTCGCCCCTGAGGAGCGGGAGCAGGCCCAGCCCGGCGCGAAGCAGGCTGGTCTTGCCCGCGCCGTTGGGACCGACCACGCCCACGAGCTCTCCCGGCTTTACCGAAAACGTCGCGTCTTCGACCACCGTCTTGCGTCCTTGACGGATGGACAGGTCGACCAAGGTCCAAAGCGCGCTCATGACCGCCAGCTCCGCGACGCCCGCCAGGCCAGCAGCGCGAAGGCGGGCGCGCCGAACAGAGCGGTGACGACGCCGAGCTTCAGTTCCTGCTCGGTCGGGATCATCCGAGCGGCGAGGTCCGCCAGCACCACAAGCAAGGCTCCAGCAAAGGCAGAGGGCCAGAGGATGCGCTTGGGGTCGTCCTTGACGAGTGAGCGCACCAGGTGCGGAGCCGCTAGGCCCACGAAGCCGATCACACCCGAAGCGGCGACCGCCGCCCCGGTCAGCAACGCCGAGCCGGCGACGGCGTACACCCGCAGCCGCCCCATCGGCAGGCCCGACATCCGCGCGGCTTCCTCGCCCAAAGTCAGCATCCGCAGCCCCGCGCCGGCGCGCAGGCAAAGAGCCGAGCCCAGGACCATCGGAACCAACGCCCGCAGCGCGTCCATCGCGTCGCGGTTTTCGACCGAGCCCATAAGCCAAGCCAACATCTCCGCAGTCGCGACCGGCGAGCGCGAGAGGTTGAAAACCAACGCCGTCAGCGCGCCGCCGAAGGCCGACAGCGCCACACCGAACAGGATCAGCGCCTCGGGCTCGCGAAAGCGCGCCGCCACGGCGACCACGATCGCGCCGGCGATCAGCGCGCCCGCCAGCGCCGACAGCTCGATCGCCCCTGGAAGGACCGCGAACCCCGCTGAGATGGCGAAAGCCGCGCCCAGGCCTGAAACCGCCGAGACCCCAAGCACCCCGGGGTCGGCGAGCGGGTTGCGCAAAAGCCCCTGCATGGTCGCGCCAGCCATCCCCAGCGCCATGCCCACCAGCGCAGCCACCGCCACCCGTGGCGCCCGGATCGTCCACAAGACCTCGCCGGGCGGGGACAACGGGCGCGTCAGGGCCTCGGCGTATTGCGCCAGCGAGAACGAGGTCTCGCCGAGCGCCACGGCCAGCCCGGCCGCCAGCGCCAGAAGCGCTAGCATCAGAAAACAAAGTCGGTTCAGACTCATTGCGCCGCCTTGGCCAGCGCTGCAGATCCGTCGGCGGCGAACCAGGCGGGGCAGCCGACCACTGCGGCGGGGAGCGAAGCCACTGTACGGTTACGAACGACATGACGCAGAGCCGCGTGCCGTCCCGGTCCCCATCGGTCGGCGCCGGCTCGGGCGCGATCGAAAAAACCCAGCACCACGGCGGCCGGCGGCGTCATGACCATCTGCTCCAGAGACACCGGTGCGAAGTACGGCGCCTTGGTGGCGTTCGCATAGCCCGCAGCCCGCAGCATCGCATCGATCAGGGTGTTGGCCCCAGCGGTGTAACCACCGGGCGTCAGATACAGCGCCTCGCGTCCCCGCCCCGCGCCAGCGGCGACCTTGAGACGCGCGTCCATGCTGGTGATCAATGCTTCGCCTTGCGGACTACGATCCAGTGCGGCGGCGACCTTGCGGATGTTCGCCCGGACCCCGTCGAAATCCGCAGCGTCATCCAGCGTCACGGTCGCTACACCCTTGGCCTGCAAAGCCTTGGAGAGCCGGGCGTCGCCGCCCCAAAGCCGCACCACCAGTTGCGGCCGCGCCGATACGAGGCTTTCGAAGGTCGCCCGGCGCAAGGGCAAACCGACGGCCTGCTCGCGCATGTAGCTGTCGGCGGCGACCGCGCGGTACGACAGGCCGACGATCGCCTCGCGCGGCGCCAGAGCCAGCACATACTGGTCCGCGCACGAATCAAGCGACATCACGCGCGGCGTGGCCACCACCGGAATCGGGACAAACGCCATTACCGCCACGAGGGCGCACAAAGCCTTGGCGGCGCTCACGAATTCAGTCCGTAACCAGACCGTGCAACAGCCCGTCCAGCATCACCTTCATCAGTTGTTCCGGTTCGGACCAGCCCCGGGAAGGCTTGGTGATCAGCAGCGAGACCAGACCATGGCAGCCGCTCCAAAGCACCTCGGCCGCCTGGACCGCCGATCCTGACCGCAGACGTCCTTGGGCGGCGATATCGTGGACCGGTTCGCTGAACTTCTCGAAGCACCGGTCGCCGAGCGCCATCGTCTCTCCGATCTTGTCCGCCGAGACGTGATCGCCGGTGCTGCAGAACACCAGTTGGTAGGTGTTCGGATTGTCCAGAGCGAAACGCATGTACGCCTCGAGCATCAGACGGACGCGCGAAACCGGATCGATTGGCTGGCTCGCGATCTGGATATTGAGGTCCAGCAGACGCTCGATCGCGTCATTGCTGATCTCCAGCAGGATCTGGTCCTTGTCGCGAAAGTGCATGTAGAGGGCGGTCGACGACACGCCCACCGCATCAGCGATCTTGCGGATCGTCGCCCCCGAATAGCCTTCGGCGATAAAGATCTTCTCGGCCGCCGCCAGGATCTCGCCCCGGCGTAAGTGTCCGTCTCCCTTGGGCTTTCTCGCGGACTTGTGCGGCTTCTTCAAAACGACGGTCACGGACCTAGCTTCCCCTCATGTCCCCCAGCAGAACACTAAACGGGAATCACCCAGCCGTCGCAAGTCGCTGTGTCCAAGGCCCGACCGCCGCCCGCGCGCCGCAGAATGTGTCTATAACGAGCATTTTTTGATATTGACACGCTTCGGTTGAGATTCCGTTATCAGGTCTGTTGGGGCGAGCTGCGTATCCAGGGGCATCCATGGCGCGCGAAGATAGACGGCTGGAACCGGCGCTCGCGCCGGCGAGCGGACCTGTGTCCGTTGAAAATCCTGAGGGCTTCGGGCCTGCTGACAGCTCGACGGCGCAATATCGCGACGGCGCGCATCGGCCTCTTTCCCAAGCTCAGATGATCGCCTTGGGCGCTGCAGGCGCGCTCGCCGCCCTGGGCGCGGCCCTCGCGCCGCTGGCAGCTCTCGCGACAGTCCACCACTTGTTTTTCGTGGTGTTCCTTCTCGGCGGCCTCACCCGGCTGGCGGCGTCGATGACGCCCCTGCCTCGACACACGCCGCCGTCGCTGCCGGACGCCGAGCTTCCTGCCTACACGATCATCGCGCCCCTCTACCGCGAAGCCGAGGTCCTGCCCGAGCTGATCGAAAACCTCTGCGCCATCGATTACCCACGCGACCGATTGCAGGCGCTGATTGTGCTGGAAGCAGACGACGAGACCACCCGCGCCGTCGCCCGCGCCCTGGACTTGCCAAGTTTCGTGCAGGTGCTGGTGGTCCCGCCCGGGACACCGCGCACCAAGCCCCGCGCCTGCAACTACGCGCTGGAACGCGCCCGAGGCGAGCTGGTGGTGATCTACGACGCCGAGGACATGCCCGATCCTGGCCAATTACGCGAAGCGGCGGCGCGGTTCGCGGCCTCCGATCCGCGCCTGGCTTGCCTGCAGGCGCCCCTGCGGATCGAAGACCCAGGCTTCTCGCTGTTCCTGCCATCCCAGTTCCGGCTCGAATACGCCGCCCACTTCGAGGTGCTGCTGCCGGCGCTCGCACGATGGGGACTGGTGTTCCCGCTGGGCGGAACGAGCAACCACTTCAAGATCGCCGCACTCCGGCGGATTGGCGCCTGGGACGCCTACAATGTGACCGAGGATGCGGACGTCGGCTTTCGGCTCGCCGCAGCGGGCTATCACTTAGGCGTCATCGATCGGCCCACCTGGGAAACGGCCCCGACCACCGGCGCCCAATGGTTCCCCCAGCGCGCCCGGTGGATCAAGGGACACATGCAGACCCTCGCCGTCCATGCGCGCGGGCCCGTTCCGCGACAGGCCCGAAACGCCATCGCTCTTGGCCTGACTCTGGCCCAGTCGGTCGCCTCGTCGCACCTGCATGGGCCTGTCATGGCGGTGGCCGTGGCCTTGGCGCTTGTCGACTTCATGCCGGACGCATCCCTGGCCATCCCGCCTTGGGACCTTGTGCTCTATGTGCTGGGCTGGGGCGCAGCGGCGATCGCCGGGGCGCGCGGTGTGATGCGCGCGGGCGGACAGCCCAGGTGGCTGCACCTGCTGGGCATGCCGCTCTATTGGCTCTGCCAGAGCGCGGCGGCGGTCAAGGCGCTGTATCAGTTCATCACCGCGCCCCACCGATGGGACAAGACCCTGCATGTGCCGCGCTCTGGACCTTCGCCCCCCTAAGGCGGTATGGGCGGGCGATGGCTCCGAAGATCGCTCCCGCCCCCATCGTCATGCGCACCACCGGCTGGGCTGACTACGCCCTGCTGGACAGCGGGCACGGCAAGAAGCTGGAGCGCTACGGCCGCTACACCGTCGTTCGCCCCGAGCCGCAGTGCTTCTGGGCGCCGCGCCTGGAGCAAAAGGTCTGGGACAATGCCGACGCCGTCTTCGACCCCACCGACGAGGACGAGGCCGGCCGCTGGCGGTTCAAGGGCAAGCCGATCGAGAGGTTCGATCTGGCCTGGGGCAAGGCCAAGTTCCATGGCCAGTTCACGCCCTTCCGCCACCTGGCCTTCTTCCCCGAGCAGGCGGCCAACTGGGCCTGGCAGGACGAGCGGGTGCGCGCCTTCAAGGCTCAGCCTAAAATCCTGAATCTGTTCGGCTATACGGGCGTGGCCTCGCTGGTCTGCGCCGCCGCCGGCGCCGCCGTCACTCACGTCGACGCCTCCAAGAAGTCTGTCGGTTTCGCCCGCGAGAACGCGGCCTTCGCCGGCTTAGCCGACAAGCCGATCCGCTGGATCGTCGAGGACGCCCGCAAGTTCGTGGCCCGCGAGGTCCGGCGCGGCAACAAGTACGACGGCATCATTCTGGACCCGCCGAAGTTCGGCCGCGGCGCCGACGGCGAGGTCTGGCGTCTGTTCGAGGACCTGGCCGCCCTGACCAAGGACTGCGCCGCCCTGCTCAGCGACGACGCCTCGTTCCTGCTGATGAACGCCTATGCCGCCCGCGTCTCTGGCGCGGCGATGTCGGGACTGCTGGCCCAGGAGCTGCAAGGCCGTGGCGGCGTCATCGACTGGGGTGAACTGTCCCTCGTCGAGGAAAAGGGCGACCGGCAGATCGGCCTGTCGTTCTTCGCGCGCTGGTCTTCGGAGGGTTGAGGGACATGAACACCAAGACCGTCACCTCCCTGACCAACACCACCGTCAAGGCCGTCCGCGCCCTGCACATGCGCAAGGAGCGCGAGGAGAGCGGCCTGTTCCTCGCCGAGGGCCTGAAGATCGTCATCGAGGCGATCGACTGCGGCCACGCGCCCAAGATCGTCATGTACGGCCCCGACGCCGCCGACCATCCGATGCTGAAGAAGGCCGTCGCTGCGTGCCTCAAGGCCGGCGGCGAAGTCATTGAGGTCAATCGCGAAATCCTGGAGAAGGTCTCGCGCCGTGACAACCCGCAGGCGGTTGTCGCCGTCTTCAAGCAGGTATTCACGCCGCTGTCGGCCATCGTGCCTGAGAGCGCCCCCTGCTGGGTGGCCATGCAGGCCGTCCGCGACCCCGGCAACCTCGGCACCGTCATCCGCACCGCCGACGCGGCGGGCTGCGGCGGGGTGATCCTGGTCGGCGACTGCGTCGATCCCTATTCGGTCGAGGGCGTCCGCGCGACCATGGGCTCGATCTTCGCCGTGAAGATCGCCAAGGCCACGATCCCGGAGTTCCTGGCCTGGCGCGAAACCTGGCCCGGCAGCGTGGTGGGGACGCTCCTGACCGCCACCGTCGACCACAAGTCCGCCGACTATGTGAAGCCGTCGCTGATCCTGATGGGCAACGAACAACAGGGCCTGCCGCCGGAGCTGGCGGCGGCGTGCGACGTGAACGTGAAGATCCCGATGCGCGGCCGGGCGGATAGCCTGAATCTGTCGGTGGCCACGGGGATCATGATCTATACGGTGACGGGGTAGCGGACGGCGGCGTAAACGGCCGCTATGGGCGGAAATCGGACAGGCCGCAGGCCCCCACCGGACCATGCTTCGCATGGTCGTCCGCCCCCATAGGGGGCGGAAGGTGCGCGCCTTTCCCTTCTTCCCCCTCCGGGGGAGGAGCGCGAAGGCGCGGAGGGGGCAAGTATGGGTCGCTAGCAGACCCCCCTCACGTCCCTCTCGGCTTAGCCCGCGTCACCGGCGCGGCGTTCGCCGGATCGTCCGGCCAAACGTGCCGGGGATAGCGCCCCTTCATCTCGACCTTCACCTCGCGCCAGGAGCCTTTCCAGAAACCCGGCAGGTCCTTGGTGATCTGGATCGGGCGGTGGGCGGGCGACAGCAGCGAGAGCGTCAGCGGGACCTTGCCGCCGGCGACGCTGGGGTGTTCGGAGAGGCCGTAGAGTTCGCCCACCCGCACTTCGACGCGGGGCCCGCCCTCTGCGGAATAGTCGATAGCGAAGGTGTTGCCGGTCGGCGCTTCGAAGCGGACGGGCAGCAGGGCGTCCATCTTCCGCTGCAGGTCCCACGGCACCAGCGTCTTCAGCGCATCGTGCAGAGTCCCCTCGTCCAGGCTGGAGAGCGACGAGCGACCGGCCAGCAGCGGCTCCAGCCATTCGTCGAGGCGTTCGATCAGGGCGGCCTCCGACAGGTCGGGCCAGGCGTCGCCATCGACCGCGCGCAGGAAGGCCACGCGGTCCAGCAGCGCCCTGCCCCGCTCGCCCAGGCGCAGGGCCGACAGCCCCTCGGCGCGGACCTGGTCCGTCAGCGCGCCGGCGATCATGGCGGAATCGGGGTTCTCGATTAGCCGCTCTTCCAAAACGAGCTTGCCCAGACGCAGCAGCCGCTTGGCGCGCACCTTGCCGCCGGTGGTCTCCAGGCGATCCTCGGCGACCAGGCGATCGGCGAAGGTCTCGCGGAGGTCCGCTTCGTCGACGGCGGCTGCCAGCAGGATGCGGTCGCGGCTGTCGCCGCCGCCCAGCTCGCCGATCGCCAGCCAGGCCTCGCGGGCCAGCGGATCGGTCGGCTCCAGATAGACGCCGCGCCCGCCGGCCAGCTGAAACTCACCGGGCTTGCCGCGCGCCTTGGCGACACGTTCGGGATAGGCCTCGGCCAGCAGCAGCCCAATTTCGAGCGACTTTGCGCCCGAAGGCCTGCCGGCCGCGCGACTCCAGCGTTCCACCAAGGCCAGGGCGTCGCGACCGCGCGGCGAGCGATCCCGATGAAGGCCCTCCAGCCGCCGCCGCAGGTCGACATCGCGACCGCCCAGCCCTTGCTCGGTCAGCACTGCGGCGATCTCGGCCGCCTCGCGGGCCTGGCCCGAGGCCGCCCCCCGCGCGACCATGTGCGCCAGACGCGGCGGCAGCGGCAGGTCGGCCAGCGCCTTGCCGTGGGCGGTCAGGTCGCCCTGCGCGTCCAGGGCCTGAACGCGGGTCAGCAGCGCCCGCGCTTCGGCGAAGGCGGCGGCGGGCGGCGGATCCAGGAAGGTCAGGTCGCCAGGATCCTTCGTCCCCCAACGCGCCAGATCCAGCGCCAGCCGCGACAGGTCCGCCTCCAGGATTTCGGGCCGGGCGAAGGTCGGCAGCGACCGGGTCTCGGGCTCGTCCCACAGGCGGTAGCAGACGCCGGGCTCGGTGCGGCCGGCGCGGCCACGACGCTGGTCGGCGGCGGCGCGGCTGACGCGCACCGTCTCCAGCCGCGTGATGCCCGAGGCCGGATCAAAGCGCGGCACACGGGCCTGGCCCGCATCGATCACCACCCGCACGCCTTCGATCGTCAGGCTGGTCTCGGCGATCGAGGTGGCCAGCACGACCTTACGGCGGCCAGACGGGGCGGGAGAGATGGCGCGATCCTGCGCCGCCGGCTCCAACGCACCATAGAGCGGCGCGATATCGACGTCGGGGCGACGCAGGCGCTCGTTCAGCCAGGCTTCCGCTCGCCGGATCTCGCCCTGACCGGGCAGGAACACGAGGATCGAGCCGCTCTCCTCGGCCAGAGCCCGCTCGACCGCCCGCCCGATGCGCTCTTCGAGTCGCTGGCGCTCATCGCGGCCGAGGTAGCGCGTGTCGACCGGGAACATGCGGCCCTGGCTCTCGACGACAGGCGCGTCATTCAAGAGCGAGGAGATACGGGCGCCGTCCAGCGTCGCCGACATGATCAGCAGGCGCAGGTCCTCGCGCAGCACACTTTGAACGTCGCGGGCGAAGGCAAGGCCGAGATCGGCGTCGAGGCTGCGCTCGTGGAACTCGTCGAACAGCACGGCGGCGACCCCGTCCAGGCCGGGGTCGTCGAGAATCATTCGCGTGAACACGCCCTCGGTGACAACCTCGATCCGTGTCTTGGCCGATACCTTCGACTGGAGCCTGACGCGAAAACCAACCGTGTCACCAACGGATTCGCCCAGATTGGACGCCATGCGCGCGGCCGCCGCGCGGGCGGCCAGACGACGAGGCTCCAGCACGATGATCTTTCGTCCCTCGACCCACGGCGCGTCCAACAAGGCCAGCGGAACGGCCGTGGTCTTACCCGCGCCGGGCGGCGCAACCAGCACGGTCGCGTTGTTTGCGAGCAGCGCCGCCTTCAGCGCGGGCAGGACATTCTCGATCGGCAGCATTGGGTGGAGGCATAGCCCCTGAAATCGCATCCGTCACCGCAAGGCGTTGCGCGATGACGCCTCTCTGACTAACGTCCGCCCCCAATGCCTGACCGGCGGGGGTTCGCTGGTCGTTGGGGAAACGCACACATGGCCGGAAACAGGCTATTTTTGAAAAAGTCGATCGCGAGCATCCAGAAGGAAGCCGCCCATAGCCAGCTGAAGCGTACGCTGGGTCCCATCAACCTGATGAGCCTGGGCGTCGGCGCCATCATCGGCGCCGGCATCTTCGTGCTGACGGGTCAGGTGGCCTCGGCCAACGCCGGTCCCGCCATCATGCTGTCGTTCATTGTCGCGGGCATCGCCTGCGCCCTGGCCGGCCTTTGCTACGCCGAACTGGCTTCGACCATGCCGGTTTCGGGCTCCGCTTACACCTACGCCTACGGCACCCTGGGCGAAGTCTTCGCCTGGATCATGGGCTGGCTGCTCGTGCTCGAGTACGGCGTGGCCGCTTCGACCGTGGCGGTCGGCTGGTCGGGCTATGTGGTCAGCACCCTGCACGCCTTGGGGATCAATTTCCCGATGATCCAGGTGGCCGGCGCTGACGCCCCGATGTGGGCGACGCCGCTGATCCAAGCCGTCGCCGCGCCTGGCGGCGGCACGATGTTCGCCATGACCGGCACGCTGAACCTGGTGGCCGCCATCGGCATCGCCATGGTTTCGGCCCTGCTGGTGATCGGCGTCAGCGAGTCCGCCAACGTCAACAACGCCATCGTGGTCATCAAGGTGATCGTGCTGGTGACGTTTATCGCGGTCGGCGCGCAGTACATCAATCCGGCGAACTGGCACCCCTTCATCCCCGAGCCGACCGGTCAGCCGGGTGAGTTCGGCATCAGCGGCATCTTCCGCGGCGCCGCCATCATCTTCTTCGCCTATGTCGGTTTCGAAGCCGTTTCGACCGCCGCCGCCGAAGCCAAGAACCCCTCGCGCGACGTGCCGATCGGCATCCTGGGCGCTCTGGTGATCTGTACGCTGATCTACATGGCCGTCGCGGCCGTCATGACCGGCGTGGTGCCCTTCCGTGAACTGGCCAGCCCGGCCCCGATTGCCGTCGCCATCGACCGCATGGGCCTGGAATGGGCCGACATCCCCTACGCCGCAGCCGAAGGCGGCAAGCTGAACCTGATCAGCTTCGCCATCAAGATCGGCGCCATCACCGGCCTGTCGTCGGTCATGCTGGTGCTTTGCTACGGCCAGACCCGCATCTTCTACACCATGGCCCGCGACGGCCTGCTGCCGAAGGTGTTCGCCGAGATCCACCCGAAGTTCCGCACCCCGTGGATGGGCACCATCCTGCTGGGCGTCGTGATCGCCATCGCCGCCTCGTTCCTGCCGATCAGCCTGCTGGGCGATCTGGTGTCGCTGGGCACGGCCGTCGCCTTCTCGATCGTCTGCCTGTCGGTGATCTATCTGCGCATCAAGCACCCCGACCTGCCGCGTCCGTTCCGCGTTCCCGGCGGCATCTTCACCGCCGTGCTTGGCATCCTCGCCTGTCTGGGCCTGGCTTGGCAGAACTTCCAGCCGATGATCGTTCACGCGATGAACGACAATCCGCTGCCGCTGATGATCCTGGGCGGTTACGCCACGGTCGGCGCGGTGATCTACATCGCCTACGGCTTCTGGCACTCCAAGCTCGCCAAGGGCATCGACATCACCGAAGACACCGACATGAACTCGCCCGCCGAGGCGATGGGTCGTGGCGTGGACGACGTGAAGTAATCCGCCACCCTGGTGGACAACAGAAGGCCCGGGAGCGATCCCGGGCCTTCTTCATTTGGGCTGGCCCTGCGTCTATGTTGCGCGCAGCCAAGGAGTTTCCATGACCCAGACCATGCCGATCGCCGCCGTGATCGCCCCGGTCACCCCGCTGCAGCAGAACTGCACGATCGTCTGGTGCACGAAGACGATGAAGGCCGCCGTGATCGATCCCGGCGGCGAAGTTGATCGCCTGCTCAAGGCCATCGCTGACAAGGGTCTGACGCTCGAGAAAATCTGGATCACCCATGGCCACATGGATCACGCCGGCGGCGCGGCCGAGTTGAAAGCGCGGACGGGCGTGCCGATTGAGGGCCCGCACAAGGACGACCAGTTCTGGATCGACCGCATCCAGGAAAGCGGCGAGATGTACGGCATCCCCGAGGCCCGCATCTTCGTCACCGATCGCTGGCTCGACGACGGCGACAAGGTCACCCTGGGCGAGACCGAGTTCGAAGTCTTTCACTGCCCAGGCCACACCCCGGGACACGTGGTGTTCTTCCACCGCGAGACCAAGTTCGCCCAGGTCGGCGATGTGCTGTTCCAGGGATCGATCGGTCGCACCGACTTTCCCATGGGCAACCACCAGGACCTGATCGACTCGATCACCCAGAAGCTCTGGCCGCTGGGCGAAGATGTTCGCTTCGTGCCGGGCCATGGCCCCATGTCGACCTTCGGCGCCGAGCGTCGTGGCAATCCCTTTGTCGGGGATCGAGTGGTCGCGGCGATGAAGGCCCAGGGCGCGGGATTCCAGATCCCGAAGAACAACTCGCCCGGCTGACAGACCTGAGACGTCCGGTCGCGGCCTGGGTTGCGCGGCTGTTTCAGCCGTGAAATCTGAACGCGACGGGGACGTGACAGGAAAATTGCATGGAAAATGTCCAGAACTCCGTTCAAGGCGACCTCGACGCGGCCCGTGGCGCATCCTCGCGGATCCTGATTGTCGATGACGACCCCGGCATCCGCGACGTCGTCTCCGACTTCCTCGCCAAGCACGGCTACATCGTCGAAACCGCCCAGGACGCGCGCACGATGGAGCAGGTGCTGGCGCGCGGTCCGATCGACCTGATCGTGCTCGACGTCATGCTGCCGGGCGAAGACGGTCTGGCCATCTGTCGACGCCTCTCGGCCGCCGCCGATGGGCCGGCGATCATCATGCTCTCGGCCATGGGCGAGGAAACCGACCGGATCGTCGGCCTTGAACTCGGCGCCGACGACTACCTGCCCAAGCCCTGCAATCCTCGCGAGTTGCTGGCCCGCGTCCGCGCCGTACTCCGCCGCCGCCAGGAACCCCGTGTCGTCGACGACGCCATGGGCGCGGCCTGCGAATTCGCCGGCTGGCGGCTGGACCTCGTCCGTCGCGAGCTGCGTTCGCCGCAATCGGTCGTGGTGAACCTCTCCAGCGGCGAATTCTCGCTGCTCCGCGCCTTCGTGGAGCGCCCTCAGCGGGTGCTGACACGCGACCAGTTGCTGGACCTGGCGCGAGGCCGCGACAGCGACGCCTATGACCGCGCCATCGACGTGCAGATCAGCCGCCTGCGCCGCAAGCTCGACGATGGCGGCGGCAGCGAGCTGATCCGCACCATCCGCAGCGAAGGCTACATGTTCACCGCCAAGGTCGTGCGCACGCCATGATCCTGTCCCGGCGCGGGGCGCCGCTGTTCGTTCAGGCGCTGGAACTGTTGATCGTCACCCTGGTGGCGGCGCAGTTGATCTCGATCGCGGTGATCTTCACCCTGCCGCCGCCGCCGCCGGAGTTCTATCGCTCCAGCGAGATCGTCAAAGCGCTGAAGACCGGGCAGTCGGTCCAGCCGCGCGACGGACGGCTGCTGGTGGTCAAGCGTGAGGGCTCGATCCGCTCGGGCGGCCCGGACACGCCGCGGCGCGCCGACTTCAAGGCCGGCATCGGCAAGGCGCTGGGCGTACCCGCCAATCGCGTCGAACTGCAGATCGACAACGGCCCGCGCTTCTTCGTGCGTCGCACGCCCGTCACCCCGCCCAAGCCGGATGCGCCCCCCCCTCGACCAACGCTCAGCCCGGCTCGCGCGAGCCCTTCGCCCGTGAAGGCGCCGCCCCGGGCGGCGGCGGCAATGCGCGGAACGCCCAGGCTCGTGACGAACCTCTGATCTTTGGCGACTTCAAGGTCGGGGTCCGGCAAAGCGATGGTCACTGGCTGGTCGTGGAGCCCAAGCCCACCCTGCGCTTCGATAGCTGGCAGCAGCGCATCCTGCTGATCCTGCTGCTGTCGGTGATCGCCGTCACCCCGCTGGCCTGGCTGTTCGCCCGACGGCTGGCCCAGCCGATCACCGCCTTCGCCGACGCCGCCGAGCGTCTGGGCAAGGATCCCCGCACCCCGCCGCTGACCATCACCGGCTCGGGCGAGGTCGTCGCCGCCGCCAACGCCTTCAATATGATGCAGGAGCGCCTGCGTCGGTATGTGGAGGATCGCACGGCGATGGTCGGGGCGATCGCCCATGACCTGCGCACCCCTCTCACCCGCCTGAAGTTCCGGATCGAGGCCGTGCCAGACGATGTCCGGCCCAAGCTCGCCGCCGATATCGACCAGATGGAGGCCATGATCGCCGCCACCTTAGGGTTCGTGCGCGACACCAACCGCCCGGCCGAACGCACCAAGCTGGAACTGTCCTCGCTGCTGGAAAGCGTCATGGACGAAGCCGCCGAGACGGGGGGCGACACCACGGTCGAGCGGGCCGAGAAGACCATCATCGAGGGCGACCCGGTGGCCCTGAAGCGCCTCGTCTCCAATCTGGTGGAAAACGCTCTCAAGTATGGCGGCCGAGCGCGGGGCCGCGCGTTCTCCGAGGACGGCATGGCGATCATCGAGATCGACGACGATGGCCCCGGCGTGCCGCCGGCCGACCTGGAGCGCGTCTTTGAGCCGTTTTACCGGGGTGAGCCCTCGCGCAATCGCGAGACCGGCGGGATGGGTCTAGGGTTGGCTGTCGTCCGCTCTCTGGCGCGCGCGCATGGCGGCGACGTCACCCTGGCCAACCGACTCGGCGGCGGCCTCCGCGCCACGGTGAAACTGCCGGCCTGATTACGGCGGCGACGGGTCAGGTTTGTTTCCTCCCGGAAAACCGTTCGGCGCCGCCGGCCATCTCAAGGCCAAGCTTGTGATCTTCAAGTCCGTACCGCTTGGAGACACCTCTATGTTGCTACGCTCACTCGGTCTGACCGTCGGATTGGCCGCTGCGCTGTCAGCCTGCTCCAGTGCGCCACACGAACCGCTCGAACCGCACAGCGCCCACCGCAGGGACGAATACGCCCCCGGTCGACAGAGTCCGCAGCTCTTCATAAGTCCCGCTGGCGAGCCATTTCGCGCGCCGTCCGACGCGCCCTATCCCGTCGTGACCTGGTTCGCGGGCGCCGACGCTAACCACGACGGCGCCTTGAGCCGCGACGAGTTCGTCGCCGACACCCTGCGCTTCTTCGTCGTCCTTGATGCGGATCGCAACGGCGTCATCGACGGTTTTGAGGTCTCCGCCTACGAGAACCGCATCGCGCCGGAAATACTGGGCGGCCCCGCCCCAGAACCGATGCGCCCAGGGCCGAGGGGACTTGGGCAGGGCGGAGATGAACAACCCAGACCCCGGCAACGGAGCGCGAACATGCTACAAGGCGCAGCGCTTTACGGCCTGATCGCCGAGCCGCAACCCGTCATGGCCTCGGACGGAGACTTCGATCGGCGGATAACCCGTGAGGAGGCGGCCAGAGCAGCGAAGGCCCGCTTTGCTTTGCTAGACAAGGACCGAGACGGACTGCTGCGGCTAGCGGAACTTCCCAAGACCCCCTCGCAGGTCGGCTTGCGCCCGGGGCGGGGCGGCGGAGCCCTGGGCTCCGAGCGGGGGCGTGGTCCGATTGGCGCGAACGGACGCGGCGGGCGACCACCTGGCTGACGCTATCCCCCGACCAAACTGGCGATGATGTTGATCCCCAGAGCCAGAATGGCGGTGTTGTAGAAATAGGCCGCCGCCGCGTGGGCCGTCACCAGCCGGCGCAGTTTCGAAGTCAGGATGCTGTTGTCCGAGACCTGGAATGTCGCGCCGACGCTGAAAGCCAGATAGGCGAAGTCCATGTAGCTGGTGGGTGGTTCACCTGGAAACTGGATGCCGCCCTGGCCTTCGCCGCGCCCGAAATGGCGATGCGCATAGTGAAGAACGAAGGCCGACTGCAGCACCAGCCAGGACAGCATCATCGTTGACCCGGCCGCCACACCGACGAGAAACTTGATGTCGTCGGTACTGTCCTTGGCCGTAATCATCGCGTCGACGACGGCCCCCAAGCTCGCCAGGATCGCCGCCAGGACGATCAACAGCAGAACGGGCACGCCCTCGTCCTCCTCCGCCGCCCGCGACCGCACCTTGGCCTCGCTTGCGGTAAGGAACAGCCACCATGTCGTCGCCAGATAGATAATCGCTCCGGCGTCCCAGCCCAGCAAAACATGAGCACCCCTGGGGGCGTCAAAGTACTTCGCCACGCTCCAGACGACCAAGCCGGCCGTGAAAGACGCCGCCAAACGCCAATGGGCGAGCACCCGTCTCCCCATCTGCTTCTTCGTTGCAGCCATTTTTTGAGCAACTCCTTGAACGGCTGAACACCGGCTCGCGACGTAATTAGTCCGTTCCGACGGTGAACCGAAAGCGGCTTCACCGGTTACTTCACTGGAACGCACAGGAAGGACGCCATGACCGATCCCGACGCCCCGCCCCCGCCCGAGCCCAAGCCGCCCGAGTATGAGCCCGGCGTCGCCCCGGTCGAGGAGCCCCCACGCTCGCCCCCGGTCGATCCGGGAGACGATCGTCCTTACAGCGCCGCCTTCTCGCGCGTTCCGCCTGTGACCAGTCCCGACTAGGAGCCCCACATGGACACCGATAGCGAACGTCCCCGCGGTCGTCGCGGTTTCGCCGCCATGGACCCGGAACGCCGCCGCGAGATCGCCAGGAAAGGCGGAGCTAGCGTGCCCAGCGAGAAACGCAGCTTCGCCAAGGATCGTGACCTCGCGGCCAACGCAGGCCGCAAGGGCGGATCGTCGTCGCGGGGCTCCCGCCCCGGCGAAAGGTCTCTCTAAGCAACCCTCTGAGCAGACGCGCCGGCTTCGGATCTCGAAGCCGGCGCGCTTTCGCCCGTCCGCGAGATGAGCGATGGGCGCACTTCTTGGCTTGAGGCGCTCAATTGACGCGGCTCAGACGCCCGCAGACCTGCAAGCCTCACGCAGTCAGGGCATAGATCGCGAAGGCCGGATCCTCGCTGGTCCATCGCCGCATCACACGCCAGCCCGCGCGCTCCGCGATCGCTTCGAACATCTCCGGGCGATACTTGTGAGAATTCTCGGTGTGGATCGTCTCGCCCACTCGGAACGGGAAACTCCGGCCGGCTATCGTCACGGCCTGATCGCGCAGACTTTCAAGGTGCATCTCAATGCGGCTGTCGTCCGCGTTCCAAACCGCGCGATGCGCGAACGCCTCCAGCTCGAAAGACCCGCCCAGTGCGCGATTGATGTGGGCAAGGATGTTGCGGTTGAACGCCGCTGTCACACCTTGGGCGTCATCATAGGCTGGGATCAGTACGTTCGGATCCTTGGCGACGTCCGCGCCCACGATGAAGGTTGAGCCCTCCCCTAAAAGCGCGCGCGCCTGCCCAAGCAAGGCCTCGGCCTCAGCCGGCGCGAAATTGCCGATCGTGGACCCTGGAAAGAAACCGACCGCCGCACGACCTTGAGCCGCGTCCGGTAAAACGATGGCGCGCGTGAAATCCTCGACCAGAGGCGTGACGACCAGCCTGGGGTAGACTGAGCGGAGGCGCCGCGCGGCCGAGTCCAAGGCCTCCGGGCTGATGTCGATCGGCGCGTAGACGGCGATCTGCGGCGCGGCGTCCAACAGGATCCGGGTCTTTGCGCTCGCGCCGCTACCAAACTCCACAAGCGCGGCGTCGGGCGGAACAAGAACGGCGATCTCGGGCGCGATCTTCGACAAAAGAGCCGTTTCCGTGCGCGTGAGATAGTATTCGGGCAGCTCGCAGATCGCTTCGAAAAGACGTGAGCCTTCCGCGTCGTAGAAGTACTTTGACGGAAGCGATTTTTGCCCACCGGAGAGACCCGCCACCACCTCATCGAGGAAGGCGTTCTTAGGCGTCGGGAGCGGCGGGCGATCATCCTCGGCAAGCCGAACGCCGGCGAACATCCAGCGGCTGCCCGCGTGGAAGAAGTTTCGATAGCTTGGCCTTGAGTGGCCGGGCGGGGTCGCTAGACAGCCGCCGCGCAGGGTCATCTGGTTGACCATGAACTTGCCGTTGTACTCGCCAAGCGCTCCGGCGCCCGGCCGAAAACCGGGATAGGGCGCGTAGGCGCTGGAGGTCCATTGCCAGGCGTGACCGTAGAGTTGCCGAAGCGCTCCACCTTCGACGCTGGTCGCCGCCGCCTCCCACTCCGCCTCGGTGGGCAAGCGGTGGCCGCTCCAGGCGGCGTAGGCGGCCGCTTCGTAGTAACTGACGTGAAGCACCGGCGCGTTAGGATCGACGGGACGCCGCCCCTCCAACGTCATGGTGCTCCAGCCGGCCTCCTCGCGACGCCAGTAGGCGGGCGCTTCCCAGCCTTCGGACTGCGCCAGGGTCCAGCCGTCGGACAGCCAGAACTCGACCTGGCGATAACCGCCTGCTTCCATGAAGGCCAGCCATTCGCCATTGGTGACGAGACGATCAGCCAACTGGTAAGGCGCGACATAGGCCTTATGGCGGGGCCGCTCGTTGTCGAAAGCAAAACCCGCTTCCCGAGCGCCGACATCGACCAGTGCCCCCTGAAAGCGCAGGAAGCGCTGAGGGCCGGCATCGCCAGACCTCCGAGGCTCGGCCACCCGGTAAGCTGGGTCGAGCGGCGACTGGGCGAAGAGATGCAGAATATCCATCAGGATCAGCTCCTGATGTTGCTCCTCATGCGCGAGGCCCAATTCCAGCCGCTCAAGGACTTCCGGTGTCGGCGCCTGGGACAGCAGACGCGTCATCGCCGCATCGACGAATGCGCGATAGGCGCCCACCTCTACCACCGAAGGCCTCGTCAGCAGTCCGCGCTGAGGCCGCGGCTGTCGAGGCCCGACCGCTTCGTAATACGAGTTGAAGAGATAGCCGAACGCGGGGTCGTAGACCGTGTACCCCGGCAAAAAGGGCGTCAGCAGAAAGGTCTCAAAGAACCACGTGGTGTGAGCCCGATGCCACTTCGTCGGACTGGCGTCAGGCATCGATTGGGCGGCCTGGTCCTCGGGCGACAGCGGGGCGGCCAGGTTCTCGGTCCGACGCCGCACGGCCAGATAGCGCTCCACCAGGCTTTGCGCCTCTACAGCGGCGCCTATCAGGGGAAAATCGTCCGGCTTCATGCGCGCTCCTGGGGCAAGCGAAGATCGCTGGCGCCTAAGCGACGACAACGTCGCTCGAACTTCGCTGTTCCCGTCGGTGCGAGAAAGAGGCTGACCGCCACGCTGCCGCCACAAGGTGGCAGCAGTCGCGCGTCCAGGCCCTGGGGCGCACCTTAGCGCCCCTCAGGCTGCGCCGGCGACCTCCAGCAATCGGCCGATCATGCCCTGCAAGACCTCCGTCGCGCGTTTGGGCGAAAGCGCCTGATCGCGCCGCAGACGGTTCCAGACATCGAAGCTGAGCAGCATGTCGATCCCCTCGAAGAGGACGCGATCCTTGGCGATCTCGACCGGCAGTTGTCGGCGCAAAATCTCGCGGGAGACCTCGACCATCTTGGTGTTGTCAGCCACCAGGGTCGGTGAGCTGTGGCGAAGAACTTCCGAAGCGCGCTTGAAAGGGCCAATCCGCTCATAGGCCCAACCCCGACGCTCCACGAGCTCCAGCACCCGCTCGCGCCAGGTCGCGCCCTTGAACGGAGTGTGGACCAGCGACATCAGCTCGCCCTCGATCACCGCCGACATCTCAAGGTACAGGCTCTCGAGATCCTTGAAGTGTCGGAACACCGTGCGCAGACCGACATCCGCCCGCGTCGCCACCAACTCGGCGGAAGGAGAGATCTCCCCCTCGCGGACAAGATCGAGCATGGCCTGAACGATCCGGGCGCGACTGTCCTGCGAACGCCGGCGGCGACCGTCCGCGGCGGGGGCTTCGGGCTCGACATCGGCCCCCGCTCGAAGGTAGCGCGGCGCAGAACTCACGAACGGGATCCTCTCAGTCTGTTCGGTTCTGCTTAGCCCCGCGAGCGGCGTGGGGCCAAGTGCGAACTAGAGGACAATCAGCCGGTTCGACCACTTGATCTCCTTGGAACCCACCGGCAGCGAGGCGAAGTCGCCATCCCGGCCAACCTTGACGGGTCCGCCAAAGATCTGGCGCGAGCGGCCGAAGAACGGTCCGTCCAGCGCGCGGACCGGCAGCGGCGGGATGATGTGATAGAACAGGAGCGCGCCGACACCCGCCGCCTTGGCCTCGCGGGCCGCAACCTCCGGGGCGGTGTGGTAGTCGAGGATGTCGTGGAAGATATGGGCGTAGTTGTCGCGACCCAGCTTCTCGGCGACCTCCTTCTGAACGGCCACCAGGTTCGGCGCCAACCCTTCGTGCAGCAAGAGGTCAGCGCCCTTGGCGGCCTTCACCAAGCGTTCCGAAGGGCCCGTGTCGCCGCTGATCACGACGCTGCGCCCCTTGTATTCGAAGCGATAGCCGACGGCGCCTTCCACCGGATGGTGCGCCACCGGGAAGGCCCAGACCTTCAGGCCGGGCTTCTCCAGCACCAGAATATCGGGCGCCGCCGGATTGGCCACGAAGGCGTGCGGCTCGCCGCCAAAGCCCGATGGCGGCGCCACGGCCTCGCCATGGTGGGCGATGCGGTAGCCGCGATCCAGCGTGTAGGCTTGCTCGAAGCCTTGAACCACCTGCTCCAACCCTTGCGGGCCGTAGATCGGCGTCGGCGTCTTGGAGGCTCCCGACGCCCAGCGCTGCAGCATCAGTTCGCCCAGGTCGGCGATGTGGTCGGAGTGATAGTGGGTGATGAACACCCCGGTCACGCGCGGGGGCGGCATATTCATCAGCAGCAGGTTGCGGGTCGATCCGGACCCTGAGTCGACCACGAAGAGATCCTTGCCCGCGACCACCGCCACGCAGGGCCCAGACCGCAGGGGATCCGCCATCGGCGATCCCGCCCCGCAGAGACCCACATGCAGGCCATCCGGCAAGTCCTTCATCGTATCGACGGCCAGGACCTGCTCATAGACCTTGCGCATAGCGGCTTGCGCCAGACGCTCGCGCATCAACCAGGCGCTTCCCAGACCCACCGCGATCACGCCGGCCGCAACGCCCAACCCGATCCAAACCTTACGCATCCGCCCTCTCCATCTCGTCCTTGACCAATAGGCGACATAATGGCACGCATAGTGTCAATACAAATCTCGATGGTCGGAGAAATCCCATGGATGTGTTGCGGACGCCGGACGAGCGGTTCGAGGGCTTGGCGGACTGGACTTTCGCGCCCCGTTATACGGAGGTGACCGACGCCGACGGCACGTCGCTGCGCATCCACCACGTCGACGAAGGGCCCAAGGATCAGCGGCCGATCCTGCTGATGCACGGCGAGCCGTCTTGGGCCTATCTCTATCGCAAGGTCATCGCCGACCTGGTCGCCAAGGGGCGTCGCGCCGTGGCGCCGGACCTCATTGGCTTCGGCCGCTCCGACAAGCCCGCCAAGCGCGCCGACTACACCTACGAGCGCCACGTGGCGTGGATGAGCGACTGGCTGGTCCAGAACGACCTCAAGGACATCGTGCTGTTCTGTCAGGACTGGGGCGGCCTGATCGGTCTGCGCCTCGTGGCCGCGTTCCCGGAACGCTTCTCGGCCGTGGTGGTCTCTAATACTGGCTTGCCGATCGGCGTGGGCAAGAGCGAGGGCTTCGAGGCGTGGCTGAACTTCAGCCAGAACACGCCGGAACTGCCCATCGGTTTCATCCTGAACGGCGGCACGGCGCGCGATCTGTCGGACGCAGAACGGGCGGCCTATGACGCGCCCTTCCCGGACGAAAGCTACAAGGAAGGCGCCCGCATCTTCCCGGCGCTGGTGCCGATCACGCCCGAACACGCCTCGGTCGAAGAGAACAAGGCCGCCTGGGCGGTGCTGGAAAAATTCGAAAAGCCCTTCGTCACCGCCTTCAGCGACGCCGACCCGATCACGCGCGGTGGCGAGGCGATGTTCCTGGCCCGTGTGCCCGGAACCAAGGGCGTTGCCCACACGACGCTGAAGGGCGGCCACTTCGTGCAGGAGGACAGCCCCTCGGAGATCGCGTCGCTGCTGGACGGTCTCGTCGCCGGTCTGCCCAAAGCCTGAACCGGAGCCGTCAGATGAAGGTCGTCAACACCGTCTTCCCCAGCCCCGAACAATTCCAAGAGTTCTTCGGCGCGCCTGACGATGGTCCATTCGTCATGGTCAACTTGCTGAAATTCAAGGAGAAGGCCGAATATCCCGATGGCTCGGAACCTGAGCTGTCGGGCCGCGAGGCCTATGCCCGCTACGGCGCCGCCGTCTCGGCCATGGTCGAGGCGCTGGGCGGTCGCATCCGCTATAGCGGCGCGGTCACCGGGCTGCTTCTGGGCGAGGTGGAGGAGATGTGGGACGCGGTCGCCCTGGCCGAATACCCCTCCCTCGCCGCCTTCCAGACGATGGCGCTCTCGCCGGAAATGCAAGCCATCGAACACCATCGAAAGGCGGGTCTGGCGGGCCAGCTCAATATCCGCACCCGCCCCGGGCCAGGCTTCTAGCGCGCCTGGCGGTACGAGAAGGGCGTCGGACTCAGCCCCGACGCCCTCGCTACCTGGGCCCGAGACCGAGCCTCAGCGTTCAGCGTTCAGCGCGCAGGACGGTCCGGAAACCAACGTGTGAAGCGCCGCTATCCGGCGGGCCCGGCGTTCGCGCCGCAGGGCGATAGCGGAAGCAGTAGTCGTCAGCGCAGAGGAAGGAGCCGCCCTTGACCACGTGCTTGGGGGCGCTGGGGTCTTCCGGATCGAGCGCCCGGGCCTCTGGCGGACCGCCCTGCTCGATGACGCTGACCGGATCAAGGCCGGGCCTGAACCAATCCCGGGTCCACTCCCAGACATTCCCCGCCATGTCGCGCAGGCCATAACCGTTCGGCGGGAAGCAACCGACAGGCGCGGCCTGGGCCTTGAAGCCGTCATCGCCGAGATCCTGGGCTGGAAAGACGCCCTGCCAGGTGTTGGCGCGTGGCTTGGATGGATCCTGCGGCTGGTCGCCCCAGGTGTAGCGCTTGCCCACGAGACCGCCGCGCGCGGCGTACTCCCATTCGGCTTCGGTCGGGAGGTCGCGACCCAGCCAGCGGGCATAGGCCATGGCGTCCTCCCAGGCGATGTGAACCACCGGCCAGGCGTCCTTGCCGCGGATGTTCGAGCCGGGCCCTTCCGGATGCCGCCAGTCGGCGCCGGGGATCACCCGCCACCATTGGGAAGGATCGTCCGACCTCGCCCCCTTCGCCCCCACGAAGACGAGCGAGGCCGGACGCCGCTGCGCCGCCGGTACGTGGGCGTAGCGCGCGGGGTCGAGCGGTCGTTCGGCCACGGTGCGATATCCCGTAGCCTCGACGAACCGCGCGAAGGCGGCGTTGGTGACTTCGGTTCGATCGATCCAGAACGGCGCAACCTTGACGGTCTGCGGCGGTCCTTCCTCCGGACGCAGCGGCGCCGCCCCCATCTGGAACGCGCCCCCCGCCAGCCGGACCATGCCTAACGTGCGGTTCTGCGGGTCCGGGACGGGGGGATCAGCCAGGCAAGCCTTGGGCGCTGGCCGGCCGCAGCCCGCCAGCGCCAGGGTCATCAGGATGGCGGCTGCCCTCAGTTGTCCCAATAGATGTACTCGTCGCTCGGCTTGGCCTTCTGGCCGCCGGGGTGATCGATATAGAACGCGCCAGAGACCAAGGATGGCCATGCAGGCTTAACCATCTGCCCGTCAAGTTGCGCCAGGATCGCCTGCATTTCGCGAAGCTTGTCCGGCCGCGCCTTGGACAGGTCCTTGCGTTCCGTCGGATCGGTGGTGAGGTCGAAGAGCCAGGACTTGTTCGGCTCCTGAGCCACCTGCAGCTTCCAACCGCCCGCCATCACGGTCTTGTATCGGCCCGAACGCCAGAAGATCGCCTTGTGAGGGTCGCCCGAGGCTTGCCCCTTGATGAAGGGAACGAGATCCACGCCGTCCAGCACCCGGTCTTTCGGCGTCGGCGCGCCGGCCGCGCCGGCGGCGGTGGCGAAGATGTCCACGTGGCCCACCGGGCTACGATAGACCGCGCCGGCGGGCAGCTGGGCGGGCCAGCGCAGCAGGAACGGCACCTTGATTCCCCCCTCGAAGAACGTCGCCTTCCAACCGCGATACGGCTTGTTGATGTCCGGCAGACCAATGTAGTTCGCCCCGCCGTTGTCCGAGGTGAAGATCACCAGCGTATTGTCGTCCAGCCCCCGGTCCTTCAGCGCCTGCAGAACCTTGCCGACATTGCGATCGAGGTTGCGGACCATGGCCGCGTAGACGCGCATCCGATGGTCCTTGATGTGCGACAGCGCATCGTAGTCGGCCTTGGGCGCCTGCAGCGGCGTGTGGACGGCGTTATAGGCCAGATACATGAAGAACGGCCGGTTCTTGTTGGCGTCGATCGCCTTCACCGCCTCGTCCGTCAGGTAGTCGGTCATGTAGTGGGTGGGGTTGAACAGCGGACCGCCATTGTACTGCACCGCGAACGGCGCGGCGCCCCACAGGAACTTGTCGATCGGATCCCAATCCTGGCGCGACTCCTCGACGCTGGGGTCGCCCACCGGCGCGAACAACGAGGCGCCGGCCATAAAGCCTAGGCTCTCATCGAAGCCTTGATCCTCCGGCCGCGAACCCTTCACACCGCCCAGATGCCACTTGCCCAGGTGGATGGTGTGATAGCCCTTGGTCTTAAGCGCCTCGGCGATCGTGATCTCGGTGCTGGGGACCGCCTGGCTGTTTTCATCCTTCGGGATGTTCTTCACCTCGGCCTCATTGAAGCGAGAGGGATGCAGCGGATCTCCGGCATGCCCTCCGACGACCCGCGAGAACGCCACCGGCGTCGGCGTGAACTCGAAACCGAACCGCGTGGCGTAGCGGCCGGTCATGATCGCCGCGCGCGAAGGCGCGCAGGTGGCGTTGCCGCTGTAGCCGTTGGCGAAGGTCACCCCGTCCTTGGCGATCGAGTCGATCGCAGGCGTGGGCACGGTTCCTCCGGCGACGCCGCCGCCATTCAGCGTGATGTCGTTGTAGCCTAGGTCATCAGCCAGGATGAACACCACGTTCGGCGGCCGCTGCGCATCTGCCGGCGCCGCTTCGGGCCCCTTGACCCAGGTCACCGGCATGTTGGCGACGATCTTGGGCTGCCGGGCCTTGGCCAGCATCACGATCAAGTCAAAGCGGAAATGCCACGCCGTCGCGCCCGCGACAGCCAGAACAGCGACACCCGCGACAAGCGGTTTCCAGGCCTTCATGCGCGCCTCCCCTTCTCTTTCACACTGTTAAGCGCAGCATATATTGACATTCATCGTGCCGCTAGATGTCATCCAACGATCGACTTGGAGGCCCTGCCTTGTCCCTGCGCGCCCTGATCATGCGAAGCGTGACTACCGCCCTGACCAGTCCCACCCGCCGGAGGTGGGCCCGAGACGCGGCGGCGTTGTCGGCCCGCTTGCGCGGCGAGCGGCCGACAATCCGCTACTTCCACCAGGCCGACGACCCTTATTCTCACCTGGCGGCGCAGATGCTGCCCAGGCTGCGCACGCGCTACGCGGCGGAGATCGAGATCTGTCTTGTTCCGCCGCCCGAGGATTCCGCCGCGCCCGATCGTGAACGGCTTCGCGCCTATGGCCTCCGTGATGCGGCCCGGGTGGCGCAGGTCCGAGGGCTCGCGTTTCCGGGCAACGCCGCCTTGCCCGCCCCGAAAGCGGTGAAGCATCTTCAGGCCGTTCTCGCCGAAGCGCTTGATCAGGGACGCTTCGACGATGTCGCGCCTACCGCCGGGGCCAGCCTGTGGATGGGCGATGACACGACGCTCACCGGACGGGCGACGTCAAATGGAGTTCCAAGTCCAGGCCGCGCAGACGCTTTGCTCGCCGCTGGCGCGGCCCGACGCGCAGAGCTCGGACACTATCTGGGCGGCATGTTTCACTTCGAAGGCGAGTGGTTCTGGGGCGTCGATCGCCTGGGACATCTGGAAGCGCGGCTCGGAGCGCGCGGGCTGGACCGCGAGGCCGGTTCGCCGCCGCTGGCCCCTGCCCTGGAGCCCTCCCTTGGGCCGGCGCCGCTCGGCGCCCCGCCGACGGTAGAGGCCTGGTTCTCGTTCCGCAGCCCCTATTCCTGGCTGTTCATGCCGCGCATCCGGGAGCTGACCCAGGCCTATGGCGCCAAGTTGGAATTGCGGCCGATCCTGCCGATGGTCATGCGCGGCCTGGCCGTGCCCAGGATCAAGACGATCTACATCACGCTGGACTGCAAACGCGAAGCCGAGCGACTGGGCCTGCCCTTTGGGCGCATCGTCGATCCGGTCGGTGCGGGGGCTGAGCGCGCATTGGCCGTCCTCCACCACGCGATGGATCTGGGTCTAGGCGAACAGTTTGCGGAACTGGGCCTCAAGGCCGCCTTCGCCGACGGCATCGCCCTGGCCGAGGACGCCGGCCTTTACGATGTCGCCCGCCAAGCAGGCTTGACCGACGCCCAGACCGCCGCCGCGCTGGCGGATCAAAGCTGGCGCCAGCGCGCCGAGGTCAATCGGGCTGCGCTGCTGCAGGCAGGCCTATGGGGTGCGCCGACCTTCCGGGTCAGCGGGCGTGAGGCGCATTGGGGCCAGGACAGGTTGGGAATGCTGGAAGATGACATTCGAGCGGCCATGGCGCTGACCCCGTCCGCCCCGGCGACCTAGAGCGCCGCGTTCCACACTCGCACGACGCTGTCGGCATCGGTCAGAATGGCGGTGTTGAGGTCGAGCATTCTCAGCGCCGCAGCGTGTAGGTCAGGCTCGTAGGCGGCGCAGGCGTCGCTGACGACGAAGACATGAAAATTATGGTTGAACGCGTCGCGCGCGGTGCTGTCGACACAGCATTCGGTCGTCAAACCCGCGAGCACCAGGGTGTCGACGCCCATAGCCCTGAGCCTGGCGGCGATGTCGGTGTCCCAGAACGGGCTGTAACGGGTCTTTCGAAAGACGAGGTCGCCGTTTAACGGCTGAGGCCCGTAGAACGCGCTGCCCGGCGCGTCGGCGCGGCACAGCGCGGGACTCTCGTTGGGGTCATGACCTTTTCGCCGTCCGCGCTCGTACCAGGCCTCCGAATCCGTATCGGGCGTCGTGAAGAGCCCTACGAAGACCACGGGCGCTTTGGCTTGGCGCGCAGCCTCCACGAGACGCTCCGCAGCCGCGATCGCGGCGGGAACCGCCGAAAGATCCATGCCCCACTGCGCGGACAGACCGTCAGGAGCGGCGAAGTCGACCTGCATGTCAACGATGACAAGCGCCGTTCGTCCCGGCGCGATCCAGTCGCTCAGGCTCACGCGAACGTCCTCCGCAGAGTCGGCAGAATCTCCGAACCGAACATCGCCAGGCCCTCGGCATAGTCGGGGAAAATCAGCATCAAGCCATCCAGTTCGCACTCCGTGACGAAGGCCGAGACCTGCTCCAGGCACGATGCGGGCGAGCCGACCACCGTCTGGGTCATGAACGCGCCCTGGCGCTTGGCCGTTGCCTGCAACTGGTCGGCCGGTACGCCCCAGCTGCTCAGCATCGCCAGGATCGCCCCGATGTCAGCGCCATCGGCGTAGCGCGCCACGAACCCCTGCGCAGCCTCATCGGTTTCACCATGGATGACAGTGCACATCGCATAGGTGCGGATCGTTCGCCCCAAGCGCTCAGCCATGCCCTTGGCGCGACGGGAGGCGTCTCGATGCTCCTCGCGCGAACGCCCGCCGATGAAGCAGGCGTCGGCTTCCCGCACCGAGAACTGAAAGCCCCTGTCCGACATTCCCGCGCAGATCAACTCCGGGCGAGGCTTGGAAAGCGGTTTAGGCTTGGACTGACAGTCCTTCATCGTGAAATAGCGCCCGACGAAGTCGACGCTGTCCTCGGTCCACAGCCGCTTGACGATGGTCGTCCACTCCTCGGCCAGCGCGTAGCGATCGTCGTGCGACAGCGAATCGTCCCAGGCGCTCATCTGGTCGAACTCGGCCTTGTACGCCCCGGCGACGATGTTGAGGCCCGCCCGCCCCCCGCTGATGTGGTCCAGCGTCGCCACCATCTTTGCGGCCACGGCCGGGTTCTGCAGAAGCGGATGGATTGTGGTCCAGATGCGAACGTTCTGGGTCGCCTCGGCGATCGCCGCCATCAGGGTCACCGACTCCAGCGAGGTTCCCCAGTGGTCGGTTTCGCCGCCAAAGCCCCGAAACTTGCCCATCGACATGACAAAATCCATGCCGATCGCGTCCGCCAGCACCGCCGCAGCTTTGTTCTGCGCGTAGAGGCCATCCAGGACCGGCGTTGTTCCGGACACGATCCAGCCGCCATTGGCGACAGGCAGGAAGACGCCGAAATCCTTATGTCGTGAACCGCTGGGAACCATGACGCGGTTCTTACACGGCGTGCGGCGCGGGATCACGCGCTTAGCGACGCCAAACAACCAGCATGAGGCTGCAACCCACGCAGCCACGCGGCATGCGCCCGGTAACAAAGGTCTTGGGGGAAAGGCTCTGGGAGACTATCCATTCCCCCCGATGCTCACCCAATCCGACGGCGTCGCCGCCGTCACCTCCTCTCTCAGCGCCGCCGAACGGGCGCGCAACCACCGTCGAACGCCGGTTCGACGGTTGCGGCTGGCGCTTGCCTTGTTCGCGATCGGCGTCGGCGCCGCTGTCATCCTTCAAGCGTCCTGGCGCAGTGTGGCGTCCAGCAAGGTCCAGACTCGGGCCGCCAGCGCGCCGCTGATCCTGGACAAGCCGCGCTTCACGGGTGTCTTGAAGGACGGTCGCCCGTTCCTGATCACCGCCGACCGCGCCGAACGCGACCTGAAGGACGAGAACCTCGTGCGCCTGACCGCGCCCGTGCTTGTCCGGGGCTACGGCCAGCCCAACCCCAGCCAGGCGACCGCGAAGACGGGCCTCTATCGAGAGGCCGAGCATACGCTGCTTCTGACCGATGACGTGAAGATCACCAGCAGCGAAGGCTATGACTTTGATGCGCCTCGCGCTTTGATCGACATGCGGACGGGTGCAGTCAGTGGCGACGCCGGGATCGCGGGCTCGGGGCCCAAGGGCAGCACGCGCGCCAACGCCTATGATGTGACGGACCAGGGCGACCGGGTCGTGCTGAAAGGGCGCGTCAAAACGCGGCTGGAGCCGCGACCCTGACGTGGCCAGCGCACAACGCGTCTGCCTCATAAACATCATGCAACGCCGGCAGGTTTGGCAAAGCCTGTCGGTGACCGCCGCCATGGCCGTTGCGGCGCCGGAGGGGTCTGCATGACGCAAGTCATCGAGACCCCGCTCAAGAAGGTGCTCAGCAACGCGGGTCAGTTGCTCAGCGGCCGTGTCGTCAACGCGATCGTGGGCCTAGCCTACATTGCTCTCACCGCCCGCAGCCTTGGCGCGGAGTTGATGGGCGTTCTGGTCGTCATCAACGCCTTCGCGCAGTTCCTGGGCGAGGTCGCGCACTTCCAGTCGTGGCAGACCATGATCACCTTCGGCGCCGGGCCGCTGATGGAGAACGACAGGCGACGTTTCCAACAGGTCCTACGCTTCTCGCTTCTTCTGGATTTGATCAGCGGCGTCCTGGGCGTGCTTTTGGGCGTGGTGGGGGCCTGGCTATTCTGGCGTCAGCTGAGCTGGCCGGAGGGCATGAGCGGCTATGGCGCGCTTTACGCCTTGTCGATTGGCGTCATGACCTCGGCCACGGGCGTCGGGCTGCTGCGCCTCTTCGACCGGTTCCGCTATCTCGCCGCTGAACAAGCGGTCAGCTCGTTGGTCCGGATGGTCGGCTGCGCGATCTGCGCCCTGACTGAGGCGCCCATCCAGTACTTCCTACTGGCCTGGGCGGCCGGAACTTTCGCCTCGTTCTTCTACATCGCGACCATCGCGCTCCGCGATCTGACGCGGCGGGGCTTGCTCACCGGCTTTACCGTCATTGGCCCTACCAGCAAGGACATACCGGGGGTCTGGCGCTTCGCCCTCGCGACCAACTTCTCCGGAACCTTGGATGTCGGCTTCACCCATGTGCTCACCATGGCGGTCGGCGCCTTGCTGGGTCCTGCGCAGGCTGCGCTCTGGCGGATCGGCAAGCAGGTGGCGGACGGCATGGCCAAGCCCGCGCGTCTGATGGTGCCGGCGCTCTACCCGGAGCTGGCCAAGATGCGCGCCTCTGGCGGACAGCAGGCCATGACCAAACTGGCGGTTCAGATCGCCCTGATCGGGGGCGCGGCGGCCGGGGTGCTTCTGCTGGCCAGTCTGCTCGCTGGACGATGGATCCTCGAGACGGTCATGGGTCCCGCCTTCGGCGCCGCTGCGGGCGTCATGAACTGGCAGGTGGCCGCAGCGGCCATCGGCGTCATGACCCTACCACTGGAGCCGATGCTGGTGTCGATGCGCGCGGCGGGCGCGGCTCTGATGGTTCGCCTCGTCGTTGTCATGGCCTATCTTTCGGCCCTCGTACCGCTCATCAGGACCTTCGGCCTGACGGGCGCAGGCGCCGCTCTGGTTGCGTCGGCTTTGGCAATGGCGATTGGCATGTATTTGATGGCGCGCCGCCGGCTCGCCCGACTCGCGGCCGAGGACAACGTCGCGCCGCGTCCGACATAAGACGATGAAGGCCCAAGTTATGATCACGCCCACGGCGTCTGACCGCACTGTTCGGTTCGCCGACTTCCCGACCCTGACCCAGGCCCTGGATTTCGCCGCGACGGGCGAGACCGGGATCAACCTCTACTCGCTGCGCGGCGAACTGGTGGAAGCCCTGCCCTACGCCAAGCTTCGTGATGAGGCGGTGGTTTTGGCGCGGCGGTTGCTGGCGACCGGCGCCAAGGTCGGCGACAGCGTCGCGCTGCTGGCCGAGACCGATGGCGATTTCGTCCGCGCCTTCTTCGCCTGCCAGTACGCCGGCCTGCTGCCCGCACCGATGGCGTTGCCGACCCCACTGGGCGGTCGCGAAGCCTATATTGAACAGATTTCCAACCTTGCCCGCTCGGCCAAGGCCAACATCCTGATCGGTCCGACTGGCCTCAAGGACTGGGTCGTCGAGATCGGCGCGCGCGCTGGGCTGTCCTTCGCCGGAGTTCTGGCCGACCTCCCCGAGGACGCTGGCGCGACATTGCCGGCCATTACGCCCGAGGACCCCTGCTATCTCCAGTTCTCGTCGGGCAGCACACGCACGCCAACCGGCGTGCTCGTCCGCCACAAGGCCCTGATGGCCAACTGCGTCGCCATCACGCGCGATGGCCTGCAAGTGAAGGCCTCGGACCGCGCCATTTCCTGGCTGCCGCTCTATCACGACATGGGCCTGATCGGCTTCCTGCTCAGCCCGCTCAGCTGCCAGATGTCGGTCGACCTGCTACCGACCGGGGCCTTCGTCCGCCGTCCACTGCTGTGGATCGACCTGATCGGCCGGAACAAGGCGACGATCGCCTACAGCCCCACTTTCGGCTACGAGCTCTGCGCCCGCCGCGTGCAGGGCCAGTCGCTTGAAAACTACAGCCTGTCCCATTGGCGAAGCGCGGGTCTGGGCGGCGACATGATCCGCATGCCGCCCCTGAAAGCGTTCGTCGAGGCCTTCGCGCCGGCAGGTTTTTCCGACAAGGCGTTCGTCGCCAGCTACGGCATGGCCGAGGCGACCCTGGCGTTGTCGATGGCGCCGCTGGGCCAGGGCCTAAGGGCCGAAACCCTGGACGTCGAGCGCCTCGAAAGGGACTCTCTGGCTGTCGAAGCGCCGGCGGACTCAGAACGCGCCCGAGATTTCGCGCGCTGCGGCCCCGCCCTGCCCGGCCACTTCCTGGAAGTGCGCGGCGATGACGGCCAGGTTCTGCCTCAGCGCGGCGTGGGTCGTATCTTCGCCAAGGGACCGTCGGTGATGAGCGGCTACTTCGCTAATCCCGAGGAGACCGCCCGCGTCTTGTCCGCCGACGGTTGGCTCGACACCGGTGACCTCGGCTTCAAAATCGACGACGAAATCGTCATCACCGGTCGCGCCAAGGATCTGATCATCCTCAACGGTCGCAATATCTGGCCGCAAGACCTTGAATGGACGGCGGATAATGAGATCGACGGCCTGCGCAGCGGCGACGTGTGCGCCTTCGCGATCCCCGCCGAACCCGAGGACCAAATCGTTGTTCTCGTACAAGCGCGCGGCGGTGACGCCGACAGCCGCTCCGCGCTGAGCGAGGCTGTAGCCACCCTTCTGCGCACCCGGCATGGCGTGGAAACCAAGGTCAAACTGGTCGGCGCCCACGCCCTCCCCCAGACCTCGTCAGGCAAGCTAAGCCGTTCGAAAGCCAAGGCGGCCTATCTGGCCGGCGCCTATGGCGACTAGGGCGCGGGGCGTCGTCGCCGTCACCGGCGCGACGGGCTTTCTGGGCCGACACCTCGTCCGCGCCCTGGCGCAGGACGGCTGGACGCCTCGTGTCCTCGTCCGGCGCGACCCGATCCATCCGCTGTGGAGCGATATCGAAGTCGAGATTGTCACCGGCGATCTTCGCACACCCGGCGCGCTTGAGCGGCTTTCCTCGGGCGCGGAAACGGTCATTCATGGCGCGGGCCTGATCAAGGCCCGGAGCCTGGAAGCCTTTCACGGCGTCAACCGGGACGGAGCCCAGGCGGCGGCGGCGGCGGCCAAGGCGGCCGGCGCTCGATTCATCCTGGTGTCCAGCCTCGCCGCCCGCGAACCCGGGCTCTCCCACTACGCCGCCAGCAAGCGCGCAGGCGAAGAAGCGGTGCGCGCCACCGATCCCAGCGCCCTGATCGTGCGGCCGCCAGCGATCTATGGACCGGGCGACACGGAGACCCTGGCGCTCTTCCGACTCGCGGCCCGCAGCCCGGTGCTTCCCGTGCTTTCGCCCAAGTCCCGGATCGCGATGATTCACGTCCATGATGCGGCCGCAAAGCTCGTGGCGTTCTGTCGGTCACCCACTTTGGGCGTCGTGGAGCTGTCCGATGTGCGGCGCGATGGTTACAGTTGGACGGAAATCATGAGCGGCGCGGCGAGGGTTATGGGGGCGAATCCACGCCTGGTCAGGCTTCCGGATCAGGGCGTCCTCGCCGCTGGAGCCCTTGCAGATGCTTGGTCTTCGCTCACAAAAACCCCTTCCGTCTTTGGTTGGGGCAAGGCGCGGGAGTTGCTTCACGCCGATTGGACCCTATCTAGCGCTCCGATGTCGGAGGGAGTACCCAGCATGTTCGGTCTCATCGACGGGTTCGCTCACACCGTCGATTGGTACCGAGCAGCGGGTTGGTTACCCAAAAATATCGCCGCCGAGTTCAAATATGGCGGAAATCTGACAGACTCGTCGCTACAGTAGTGTAACGGGTGGGGCTCCCGGAGGTTTGACTCAGAATGGATACGGTTACGGATCTCAGCTTGCGCGAGATCGGGGTAGCAGCGAGCAAGGTTCTTGGACGGGCCGTCGAGGTTCGTGCGGAGTCGCATATTGGTCGCGACCTCGCCGTCGACTCCCTCGCCCTGATGAACATCATCATGGAGCTCGAGGATACCTTCGACATCTCCATCCCGCTCGACCGTCTGGCGTCCGTCGAGACCGCTGGCGACCTTTCCAAACTGATCAACGATCTCCGGACTAGGGCTTAACTGATGGGGCTATTTGATAAGCACCTGGCCTATCGCGATGCGTACAAGGCTATCCAGGACGTCGGCGCCAATCCGTTCAAGGTGCGCTTCGACGCCGTCCACTCGCCGACCGAGGGGGTCGTCGATGGGCGTCCCACGATCCTGCTGGGCACAAACAACTATCTGGGCCTGACTTTCGACGAACAGGCCATCGCCGCTTCGGTGAAAGCGGTACAGGAACGCGGCACGGGCACCACAGGTTCCCGCATCGCCAACGGCAGCTTCGAGACCCACGTCGAACTTGAGCATGAACTGGCCAAGTTCTACGGCCGCAAGCACGCCATGGTCTTCACGACCGGCTACCAGGCCAATCTCGGCGTGCTGTCGACTCTGGTCGGCCGCGGCGACCATCTGATCCTCGACGCCGACAGCCACGCCTCGATCTATGACGGCTCGCGCCTTGGCCATGCTGAGGTGATCCGCTTCCGCCACAACGACCCCGAAGACCTGGCCAAGCGCCTGCGTCGCCTGGGCGACGCCCCGGGCGAGCGCCTGATCGTCGTCGAAGGCATCTACTCGATGATTGGCGACGTGGCGCCGCTCAAGGAAATCGCCGCCGTAAAGCGCGAGATGGGCGGTTATCTGCTCGTCGACGAAGCCCATTCGATGGGCGTGCTGGGCGCGACCGGTCGCGGCCTCGCCGAAGCGGCGGGCGTTGAGGAAGACGTCGACTTCATCGTCGGCACCTTCTCAAAGAGCCTGGGCGCCATCGGTGGCTTCTGCGTCTCCGATCACGATGACTTCGATGTCATGCGCGTCGTTTGCCGTCCCTACATGTTCACCGCCTCGCTGCCGCCCGCCGTGGTCGCGTCGACCGTAACGGCCCTGCGCCGCATGGTCGAGCAGCCCGAGTTGCGCGATCGCCTGAACCGCAACGCCAAGCGCCTGTACGACGGCCTGACCGCCATGGGCTTCCTGACGGGCCCCAGCGCCAGTCCGATCGTCGCGGCGACGATGCCCGACCAGGAACGCGCCATCGCCATGTGGAACGGGCTGCTGCAGGCCGGCGTGTATCTGAACCTGGCCCTGCCGCCCGCCACGCCCGACAGCCGTCCGCTGCTGCGCGCCAGCGTCAGCGCCGCGCACACCGATGAACAGATCGACGCCGTCCTCAAGACCTATGGCGAGATCGGCGCGGCTCTGGGCGTGATCGAACCCCTCAAGCGCGCCCGCGCCTGAGAGCAGTCCTATCGCTAGACAGAACGCCCGGACCTCACGGTTCGGGCGTTTTGCTTTGGATCGGCTCAGGTGGTTCGCCGGCGCTCTCGCCACACCTTGAGCAGCACGCCCGGCGCGGCGAGGATCGGGTGGCGCTCGCGCCAAGACGTGACCTCAATCGCCACGCCCGTATGGCGTTGAATCTTCCAGGCCGCATAACGCGCCGCCCCCTGGAACGTGAAGGCTGCCTTGAGGAGGCGCGCGACGTTCAAAGGCTTTCCAAACGCGCGTCGAAGGCGCCAAGCCTTGACCAGCCCTTCGCGTTCATCCGGCTTGAGGCCCCGCTCCTCGTCAGCCCAGATGCTCTCCATGAGCCGATGGTAGCGATCCGGATCAAAGGTCAGGATAGACACCTCGCGGCCAGCCTTCTCGACGCGCAGCTCAGCCTTGTAGGTTTCCTGGAAGAGCGCCGCCCAAAGCGCGAGCGGCGCGCCGCCCGTCGGTCCCAGGGCTTGGGCGAAGCCCGCCGCCGCGCGACACGCCTCGGTGACCGCGTCGATCACCGCCTCACGCGCGCCGTCGCCGGACCAGACAAGTGCGCTGGGCTGCACGAAGCGCGCCCAGATCGTCGTGTCGAGACCCTCGCCACCGGTCGCGCGCTGGAATTGCGCCAAGGTCATCGACGCGACCTTGGCCCGCAAGGTCGTGCCGCCGTGCTCGAACTCATGGTAGCTGACATCCGGCCAGAGCAGGCGCGTGAACACCCCACGCCAGCCGACTGGGACACGCTCGGTCAGCACATAGTAGTCCAGCACCCCGGACAGGTCGCCGGTCCGCAAAATCGAGCCATAAAACAACACCGCGCGCGCGCCCGAAAATCGCTTCGCCAGATGGGCCGCGAAGGCGGAGATTGGTTCGGGCGTCGTCTGGGAGAGCTCGGCCGCGACGAGGTCGCGCAAGCGGCTCATCCGACCAGGAACCGCAAGGCCGGTCCGAGACGGATCGTCAAATCTCCGCCCTCAAAAACCTCGCCGTCGAGAACGAAGGGCGCGCCCCCCGAAAGACGGACGTCATTGGGGTCGCGCCGGCGATAGCCCAGGCTCTCCAGAACCGGGATCACCCTGCCGCTCAGAACCAGGGGCAGAGCCTTGTGCAAACGGCGCGGCGGGGCGTTGACGTCGAGAAGCTTCAATCCTTCGCGCGGAACCCCAAACGGCTTCAGTCCGAACGGCAGGCGCTTCAAGGCCGTAGCGATCACAGCGAACCGATTACCCTCGGCCTGGACCTCTCCATCCAGCACCAGACGAGCCGGCACGCCCTCTCGCCACTCGTCGCGAGCTCCGCCAAACAGCGCGCCCAGCGCCGCTGTCGCCAGGGTCATAGCTACGGCGATATTGTGGAAGAAGCCGACCTTGTGCACGCGTTGCGCCAGATTGGTCGCCTTCACGGGGGCTCCGACGCCGAAGAAGAAGCCCTGGAGACACGGTCTGTCATCGGCCCAGCTGACCCTCAGCGGCGGGCGCGACTTGATCGTGGGGCTTTCCCGCCGCGCGGCGAGAAGCGCGTCTTCCAGCCGCCAGACCTCGGGCACGCCGAGATCAATGGCCAGGACATTCGTCTTGCCGGACGGCAGCACCGCGAGAAGCGGCGGGGCCTCCCCGAACGTATGCGGCAACAAGCTGATCACATCGCGGATCGTCCCGTCCCCGCCGTCGATGATCAGAAGATCCAGACCATAGCGCGCGAAGTCGTCCAGCGCATCCCGCAGAGCCTGACGGCCGATCGGCTCGACCAGACGCACGCCTTCCGGCGCCGGTTCCGGCGGCCGGATACGGTTGCCGTGGCTCTGGGGATTGCGGACAACTCCGATGCGCGTCATTTCGAGAGCCAAGACTGGATCGACCCCCTCGGGGCCGCCAGGCCCTGGACGATCTGGACGGCGTGCACGAGGAAGCACAGGGCGGTCCAGATCGCCACGAGCGTAAAGCCCACGTCGGGCCGGCCAACCATCGCGCAGCCCGTCAACAGGATCAGGTTCGGATTACGACGCGCGGTGATGAGGCGAAAGAAGCTGTCGAACGGCCGCCAGGCGTGCATCTCCAGCTTGAACAGGGCCAGGAAGATCCCCTCCTCCACCCGCTGGGCGACGTAGCCGCCAACCACAATGGCAAGGCTGAGAGCGGCATATGGGATCTCTTGTCCGACCGCATAGACGCCCACAAACCAGGCCCACCACCAGAACGGCGGGTGCAGCAGATCGATGCCGTGGTCGAAGACGTTGCCCCACTTCGACGAAGTCAGGGTCACGCGGGCCAGCTTGCCGTCGACCGTGTCAAGGAAAGTCATGATCCAGGCGCAGACCAGACCCCAGCCGAACTGCCCCTGCCAGAATAGCCAGGTCGCAGCCAGCACCAGCAGAAAGCCGATAAAGGTCACCTGGTTCGGCGTCATCTTGGCGAGGGCGCACCAGCGCGTGACGATCCGCGCCGGCGTCGGCCAGACGTACTTGGTGACGAAGTCCGTGACGCCCTTGTACGAGCCCTGGAACAAGCGCTTCTCGACCGCGCGCACGGTCTCGGGCGTCAGGCGCTCGAGGACAGGCGGCTCACGCTTGCGCAGCGCACTGTTGTAGGCCGACCCCAGCTCAAGCGCCGTGAGGCGGGTGAAGCGCGGATCCAATCCAGACGGGTCTCTTCCGTTAGCGAGGGCCTCGGAAGCGGCATAGGCCAGATCGGCCGGGGCATGGACCGCCACCGCGCGACCGCCATCGTCGACCAGCACCGCGCCTTCGCGACCCGCCAAGGCCTTGATCAACGACTCGTCGAACACCCAGCCCGCATCGACCGCTACGACCGCGTGCGACAGGTCCACCGCCGGCGTCTCGACGAGATCCAGCCGACGGTAAATGCGCGACAGGCGCTCGGCCGAGCTCATGCCCCAGATGCGGGCGTCGCTGCGGCCTACGGTCAGCGCGCGCGGCCCATTTTGAATTTCACCACTCAAAGACGGCTATACCCCTTGAATCCCGGCCTGATAGATAAGCAGCTTCGTCCTCTTCGACCAGAACCGCAGACGCCTCTTGTCCATTTATCGCATCGCTCACCTGTCCGACCCGCACCTGCCGCCGCCGCCCGGCGCGTTCGGCCTGCGAGACGTGTTCACCAAGCGTCTGTTGAGCCGCATCGCCTGGCGCAAGAAGCGCAAGATCCATCGTCCCGAAGTTCTGGCGGCGATAGTCGCAGACATGAAGGCGGTCGCGCCCGATCACGTAGTCATCAGCGGCGACCTGACCAACTTCGCCTCCCCGGCGGAGACCTCCGCCGCACGCGCCTGGCTCGAAAGCCTGGGCCCTGCCTCAGACCACACCGTGACCCCCGGAAATCACGACGCGCTCGCCGGCGTCGGCGGCCATGAGCGCTTTGCGATCTGGTCGCCCTGGCTGGGCGACGGCGGCGAGGCGAGCTTTCCGCAAGTACGCGTGCGGGGCCCCGTCGCGATCTTCAACCTGTGCTCGGCGGTTCCGACCGCCCCCCATCTGGCGACCGGGCGCTTGGGCGACGAACAGCTTCGACGCCTCGACGCCGCGCTCGGCGATCCGGCCTATGCCAACCTGTTCCGGCTGGTGATCCTTCACCACCCGCCGCACCCCGGCGCGGTCTCCAAGCGCAAGCGCCTGGAAGATCAGGAGGCGCTTCGGGCTGTGCTGGCCCGGCGTGGCGCGGACCTCCTGCTGCACGGCCACGCGCATGAGGCCTTGGTTGGCTCGGTTCCAGGTCCCGGCGGCGCGGCGATCCCAGTTCTGGGCGTCCCGTCCGCCTCCGCCAAGCCGAGCGGACATTCGCCCGCGCGCTGGCACCAGATCGAGATCGAGCCGCGTGCGGCGGACGGTCACCACGTTCGCGTCGTCGCCCGAGGGCTAAAAGATCAGACCCTGGAAATCGGAGAGCTGGGACGCTTCACCCTGGCCGATCTGGCGCTGAAAGCGGGCTCGGCCGAATGATGCGCCCCGCCCCGGCTCAGCACATTCCCGGCGGATCACCCTTTCCCGCCCGTCGCCGCGTCCCTATTGTGATGCGCCGACGCTAAAGGTCGGAAGTTTCGGCGTTCTCATGACCAATCCCACAGCCCTCGCGTTCGGCTACCCCGCTTCGTTGGTCGCCGAGACCGAACATTGGCTTATCCTGGTTCGCCCCAAGCAGCCCACGTTTGGGTCTCTGGTGCTGGTGTGCAAAGAAGCCGTGCAGGCGTTCTCGGAGGTGAGTCCCGCCGCCTTCGCCGACCTGCAGTTGGCGGTGGCGGGGATCGAGCGCCTGCTCAAAAGCCAGGTCGACTACGAGAAGATAAACTACCTGATGCTGATGATGGTCGATAGGGACGTCCATTTCCACGTGCTGCCGCGATACGCCGGCGCACGCGAGCATGATGGCGTTTCATTCCCTGACGCAGGGTGGCCGGCCGCCCCCGCGCTGGGCTCAGCGGTCGAGCTGGCCCCAGAGGCCGTGGAACGTCTGGCTGCGCGCTTCGCCAAGGCTTGGAACCCCGCGTGAGCGCGCAAAGCCCCTCCGGCGGCGGCTCGCGCCTGATCGACCGCTACCTGCTGCGCCTGCTGTTTTGGCCCTTGGTCGCCTGCTTGGGCGTAACAGTGATCGCGCTTCTGCTGGAGCGCATCCTGCGCTTGCTGGACGTCTTGTCGCAAAGCAGCGCGCGCTTCGGCTATGTCGCGCAATTGGCCGCCAACCTCGTGCCGCACTATCTGGGTCTGGCCCTGCCGGTGGCTTTCTTTGTGGCCCTGTTCATCGTCATTGTGAAGCTGTCGGACGGCTCGGAAGTCGATGCGCTGCTCGCCAGCGGCCAGTCTCTGGAGCGCATCGCCGCGCCGTTCGTGGCGGTGGGGCTTTTCCTCAGCGTCTTCAGCATCATCGTGTTCGGCTACATGCAGCCCTATAGCCGCTACGCCTTTCGCGCGGTCATGCACGCAGCGGTCAACGCGGGCTGGAACGGGCGCCTGACCGGCGGAGCCTTCATCGACGACAAGGGCTCTCTGCTGACCGCCGACAGCGCCGACATCGCCGGCCAGCGCCTGACGCGCGTGTTCATCCGCCGTCTCGACGCCAAGGGTCAGGAAGAGATCATCACCGCCGCTTCGGCAGACCTGACGATGGACCCTAACGGCAAGACCATCACCATGGACCTGCGCGACGGTCGCCGCATCGCGCATGACGTCAACGGGACCTATCGGAACCTGGCCTTCGACAGCCTGACCACCCAGACCCCGGTCGCAGCGGCCGCCGTCTTGCTACGCGCACGCGGCGGCGACGAGCGCGAATTGACGATGGGCGAACTCCGTAAACAGGCGGAGTCGCCTAACCCCGTGGTCTCGAAAGGCGCCTTGATGGGCGAATTCTATGGCCGCATCGCCCGCGCCGCCTTCCTCCCCTTCCTGCCGCTTCTCGCCTTCCCGCTGGGATTGGCCTCGAAGCGCGGCAACCGGGCGCCGGGCCTGATCATGGCGGGGCTGTTGCTGTTGTCTTTCCAGCACGCGCTGCTGCTGGGGCAAGGCATGGCCAAGGCTGGCAAGACTGACGCCTTCCCCGCGATCTGGGTTCCCTTCATGCTCTTCGCCGGCTTCAGCGTCTGGCTGTTCGTCGGCAGCCGGACCCGCCCGGGCGACACGCCGGTGTCGCGTCTGGTGCGCCGGATCAACAACCTGGTGACGCGCGCCCTGCGACTGCTGCCCCAGCCGAAGAAGCGACAAGCCGCATGAAGCTGCAGCTCTACGTCCTGAAGACGGTGGCCACCCGCATCCTCGGCGCGGCCCTGATCCTGATGTCGGTCCTTCAGATTCTGGACCTGCTGGACGTCACCAGCGACATCCTGGACCGAGGCCTGGGCATGGCTGGGGTCGCCTACTACGCCGCCCTGCGCATGCCCCGGCTTTTCGAGCAGGTCGCACCGATCGCCGTGCTGGCCGGGGGGCTTTTCGCCTTCTCACAACTAGCCCGGGAAAGCGCCGTCGTCGCCATGCGGGCGAGCGGCATTTCGGGCTATCGGATCATCGCCATGGCCGTGCCGGCGGTGGTCGCCGTCATGCTGCTGGACGCCCTTTGCGGTCAGGTGCTGGCCCCACGCGCCGATCCCACGCTTGCGGACTGGTGGCGCAACACCACCCCCGCGGCGGAGCGCAAAGCCCCCGCGCCCCGCACATTCCGGGCGGGCGGAGACCTGATCATCGGCGCCGACGCTTCGGCCGACGGGCGCACGATCACGGGCGTCACCATTTTCCGTCGCGATGGCAAGGGTATCCTCGTCGAGAAGGTCGAGGCGCCTGCGGCGCGCTTTGACGGCCAGACCTGGACCTTGGCGCAGCCCAAGACCACCCGCTTCGCCGGCGATCTCGCGCAAGCCTCCACCGCCGCCTCGACCTCTTGGCCGACCGCACTCCGCCCGCAAGATGTCCAAGGCCTGTTCGGCGAGGACGCCATGCCGACGGCCGCATCCGCTCGGCGGGCGCTTGAGAACGGCGGCTCCGACCGTCCCGAGAGCTTCTACGCCACCCATTTCCAGGCGGCCTTCGCCTCACCCTTCGTTTCGCTGGTGATGCTGCTCCTGAGCGCTCCGGTCGCTCTTGCCAATTTCCGAAGCGGCCAGGGCGCAGTGTTGTTGACCGTCGGCTTGGCCGCCGGACTCATGTTCCTGGTCGCCAACGGGATGCTGACGGCCCTGGGCGAGTCCGGCGCATTGTCGCCGTTCCTGGCCGTCTGGGCCGCGCCAGCGATCTTCGGCGCGCTGGCCGTCCGAACCTTCTTGGCCCTGGAGGGGTGATGCCTTTCGACTCCACCAACGCCGACCTCTCGGTCATTCCGGTCAAGACGCCGGCCGAGCTGAAACGGTTCATCGCCCTGCCCGCGCGCCTGAACGCCAAGGATCCCAACTGGATCACGCCGCTGTTCATGGAGCGGACCGACGCCCTGACCCCGAAGACCAATCCGTTCTTCGACCACGCCGAGGTGCAGCTGTTCCTCGCCACGCGCGGCGGGCGCGATGTGGGCCGGATCAGCGCCCAGATAGACCAGCTCACGCCCCAACCGGTCGAGGGGCGTCTCGACGGTCACTTCGGCATGATCGCCGCCGAGGACGATCCGGCGGTGTTCAACGTCCTCTTCCGCGCGGCTGAAGACTGGTTGCGCGCGCGCGGCCGCACGCACGCCGTGGGCCCCTTCAACCTGTCGATCAACGAAGAGGTCGGTCTGCTAGTCTGGGGCTTCGATACGCCCCCCATGGTCTTGATGGGCCACGACCCGATCTATACCGGCCAGCGGGTCGAGGAGCAGGGCTATGCCAAGGCCCAAGACCTCTTCGCCTACAGGGCCGACGAGACCGGCGACATCCCCGAGATCGCCCAGCGCCGGGTCAAGCGCGGCCTGCCTTCAGGCGTGGTGCTGCGTCAGCTGGACATGAGCCGCTACGACCAGGAGGTTCAGACCCTCACCGAGATCCTCAACGACGCCTGGTCGGACAACTGGGGTTTCACCCCCACCACCGAGGCCGAGACCCGCCAGCTGGCCAAGTCCCTGAAGCAGGTGATCGACAAGCGCCTGGTCTGGTTCGCCGAGATCGACGGCGAGGCCGCCGGCGTTGTGGTCTTCCTGCCCAACGTGAACGAAGCCATCGCCGACCTGAATGGCAAGCTCCTGCCGTTCGGCTGGGCCAAGCTGCTGTGGCGGCTGAAGGTCAAGGGCGTCAAGTCGGCCCGCATTCCCCTGATGGGCGTAAAGAAGAAGTTTCAGACAAGCCAGCGCGGCCGCATGCTGCCGTTCTGGATGATGAAGGCCAGCCGCGATATGGCGATGAGCCTGGGCTACAACCGCTATGAAATCTCGTGGGTGCTGGAGGCCAACAAGGCCATGACGCACATCGCCGAGAACGTCGGCGGCACGCACTACAAGACCTATCGCGTCTATGAGAAGGCCCTGTGATCGAGCCTTTCAAGGCGCTGATCCTGGCCGGGTCGCGCCCCGGAGAAGTCGATCCCGCCGCAGCCTATGCAGGCGTCGCCCACAAGGGCCTGATCGTGCTGCAGGGCCAGACCCTGCTGGCGCGGGTGCTTGGCGCCGTGGAAGCGGCCGGCGCCGCCAAGATCGGGGTCAGCGCCAACGATGAGACGATCAAGGCCGCGCTGGCGGGAACGCGCGCTGTGGCGCTGCCTACCGCCGAGGGCCCCAGCCAAAGCGTCGCCGACGCCGCTGGGCGGTTGGGCTTTCCGTTGCTGATCACCACGGTGGACCACGCCCTGCTCAAGCCTGAGTGGATCACTCAATTCCTCGCCGACACGCCCGACTGGGCCGAGGTCGCAGTGCTGCTGGCCCCCGAGGCGCGCGTCCAGGCCGCCGCGCCGCAGACCAAGCGCACCTATCTTAAGTTCCGCGACGGGCGCTATTCGGGCTGCAATCTGTTCCTGCTGCGGGACGAGCGGGCGATGGGGGTGGTCACGCTCTGGCGCAAAGTCGAGGCCCTGCGCAAGCAGCCGTGGAAGATCGCCGCGATGCTGGGGCCGAGCTTCTTGATCCGCTACGCGCTCGGGCTGCTGACCCTGGACCAGGCCGTGGCGCGGCTGGGCGCCCTAGCCGACGTCAAGGCCGCCGCCGTGCGGGCGCAAGACGGTCTCGCGGCCGTCGATGTCGACAAGCCGTCCGACCTTGATTTGGTTCGTGAACTGGTGGGCGAGGCCTAAACGGCCTCGGCCTCCTTGGCGGCCCACTGCGCCGTCAGGGCGCGATTGCGGACGAGGTCTTCCGGGAAGTCCATCTCGGCCCAGTCCAGGCCTTCGATCGACCGCACGCGCACCACGTCATGGTTCTGGGCGATCTCGTTGATCACGCTCAGGTACCAGCGCTTCAGGCCCTCGGGCGTCCGCATGATCGCTTCCAGCGTCTTCACGAACAGGGCCGAGCCCTCGATGTTGAAGCGCAGGAAGCCGATCGACTCGGCGTCGTACTCCGTGATCGTCTTGCCGATGGCGCGCAGAGCGTCGCCGTCGGTCAGCACCTTCATGTCGTCGGCGTCATAGCCGCCCGCTTTGCGGTCGACGGTGACCGTGATTGGGGCGTCCGGCGCGCTGATCAGGCGCTCGGCGATCGCCGGCTCGAACAAGGTGTCGCCGTTGAGGATCATGAACGGCCCGCCGCGCATCTCTTCCCGGGCCAGCCAGCAGGTCGCGAGGTTGTCGGTGACGCTGTAGAACGGGTTGTAGAGCGTGCGCACGTTCAGGCCCGGCATAGTCAGCCGCGCGACCTCGGCCTCGACCAGATCGCTGCGGAAGCCGGTCACCACCACCGCCTCGGTCACGCCAGCCTGATGCAGATGGCGCAACTGCCATTCCAGCACGGAGCGACCGGCCAGCTCGACCAGGCACTTGGGCCGGTCGTCGGTCAGAGGCGACAGTCGCTTGCCCTGACCAGCGCTGAGAATGAGGGTCTTTACCGGCTGCATGATGTTCTGGAATCTCGCTGGAATCGGGGCCTCACTCGCCCCGTCTGGAATCGTTGGACCGCGGCCCGGCGGTCGCGACCGCATAACTGAGCACGAACCCGCCTCTCGGCAAGTCTTCGCGGACCGCCAAGAACCGATCGCGACGCCGCGACGCAAGCCCCTAACGGCGATTTTCCAGCAACGCGACCCATCGGCTACGGTCGCTGCGCTCGCGTGGAGGCCCTAGGCCCCTCTTTCTTCAGCGTTGCGGGGGCGCGGCGAGGACCGTGCTGTTGATCTGGGAGACCGCGCGCACGCCCGTCAGCGCCATGGCGACCCGCATCTCCTTGTCGATCAACTCAAGGAGTTGGGTCACGCCGGCTTCGCCGCTGGCGGCCAGGGCGTAGGCATAGGCGCGACCGATCAGGACGCCCTTCGCGCCAAGGGCCAGCATCCGAACCACATCAAGGCCCGATCGAACGCCGCCGTCGGCCAGAACGGTCAGACGATCGCCGACCGCATCAGCGATGGCGGGCAAGGCGCGGGCGCTGGAGAGGACGCCATCAAGCTGGCGGCCGCCATGGTTAGAGACAACCACGCCGTCCGCTCCGATATCGGCGGCGGCCTTGGCGTCTTCGGGGTCGAGCACGCCCTTGATGACCAGAGGGCCCTTCCACGCATCACGGATCCACGCCAGGTCCGACCATTGAATCGATGGGTCGAAGTTGGCGCCCAGCCAGCCCATGAAGTCTTGCAGGCCCGACGCTCGCCCCAGAGCGGGAGCGACGTTGCCGAGCCGGTGAGGATGGCCCATCACGCCAACCTCCCAGGCCCACCCTGGCTTCAAAGCCGCCTGAAGAAGGCGCCGCGCGGGGGCGTAAGGCCCCGACATGCCCGAATGCGCGTCGCGATAGCGGGCGCCAGGCACGGGCATGTCGACGGTGAAGACCAGCGTGGTCGCGCCCGCGGCGCTGGCGCGGGCCAGAAGATCGCGCATGAAGGCCCGGTCTCGCAGCACATAGAGCTGGAACCAGAACGGCGCAGGCGAGGCTGCGCGCACCTCGTCGACATCGCAGACCGAAACGGTGGACAGGCAAAACGGCACGCCCTTGGCCGCCGCCGCCCGCGCCGCCTGACACTCACCCCGGCGGGCGTACATGCCCGTCAGCCCGATCGGCGCCAGGGCGACCGGCAAGGCCTGATGGACGCCGAACAGAGTGGTGGACGGATCGACTGCCGAGACGTCTTTCAAGACCCGTTGACGAAGCGCGATGTCGGCAAGGTCGGAGATATTGCGCGCCATCGTCCGCTCGGCGTAGGCGCCGCCGTCGATATAGTCGAACAGAAAGCGCGGCAGCCGGCGGCGCGCGGCTTCGCGAAAGTCCGTGGTCGAAGAAACGATCATTCCGCCAAGCTACAGCCAACCATTCGATCGCGCGATACGCCCCGCCTCCACACGGTTCGCCGCGCCAAGCTTCTGCGCCGCCTCCGACAGATAGTTGCGCACCGTGCCGGGTGAGAGATCGAGCACGTCGGCGATGTCCTTGTTGGAGCGGCCCTCCTCGGCCAGCCGCAGGATCTCGCGTTCGCGGTCGGTCAGGGGATCTGGCTCGGCGTCCCACACCGCTTCGGACAATTCCGGCGCGATGGCCCGTCCGCCGGCGGCGATGGTCCGGACCGCCGCCGCCAGCACGCTGCTAGGGCCGTCCTTGAGGAGATAGCCCTTCACGCCCGCCTCCATCGCCCGACGCAGATAACCGGGCCGGCCGAAGGTGGTAACGATCAGTACGCGCGTGCTGGCGCCGTCGGCCTTGAGGCGCGCGGCGACGTCGATCCCTGTCAGGTGGGGCATTTCGATGTCGGAGATCAGAACGTCCGGCTTCTCAGCGCGGACAAGGTCCAGCGCCACGGCGCCGTCGGGCGCGCGGCCGACAACCTGGATGTCGCCTTCCATTTCGAGCAGGGCGCTGAGGGCTCCCAGGACCATCTTCTGGTCTTCGGCGATGACGACGCGGATCAAGACACGCCCTCCCCTTGGGCGCGCAGCGGCGCCGTGGCGACAAGGCGCGTGCCGGCCTTGTCGGATTTGACCTCAAGGGTCCCGCCGATGGCGGTCAGGCGTGAGCGCATGCCCTTCAGACCCGAGCCCTCGACGAGTCGTGCGCCCGGACCGTTATCGACAATGGTGAGCACAAGTGCCGAAGCGCTGGGCGACAGGCTGATCTCACAGCGCGAAGCGCCCGCGTGGCGGATCACGTTGGTCACTCCCTCGCGCAAGGCCATCGCCAGAACCGCCTCTTGCCCAGGATGACCATCGGCCGTCAGCGCCGAAACGGTCGCCTCGACGCCGGCCGCGGCCAGGGCTTGCCGGGCCTTGTCCAGCTCGAAGGCGATGGAGGCCCCCTTCATCCCGACAACAGCGGTGCGGACTTCCGAGAGCGCTTCACGGGCGGTGGCGGCCACCGCCTGCATCTCACGTTCAGCCGCCGCGGGGTCGCGGCTGACCAGCCGAGCCGCCAACTCGGCCTTCACCGCCACCAGGGTCAGAGTGTGACCGAGAAGGTCGTGGAGATCTCGCGAAATCCGCTCACGCTCGGCGGTGCTGGCCAAGGCGCGGACCTCCTCATGCGCGATGGCCAGGGCCTCGTTCTTCCGCTCGATATCGGCCTGCATCAGGGTGGCGAACCCGGTGATGGCGCCGAACAACAGCCCCGAGGTCCAGATCGGCCACGCGTCCCGAAGGAACAACACGCCAATCAAGAGAACCACGACCTCCATGCCAATCAGCATGCGCAGGGCCATTCGCCGAGGCGCCAGACGGGCGCCGTAAGCCATGGCGTAGATCGTGTAGACGCTCCAGGTCGACTTGAATGGTGACAAGGCCATGCCGACGGCGAAGATGGCCAGAACCTGCCACAGCCGAGGTGGCCCCTTGCGAATATGGATGCTCGCGAACAGTCCCAGAAAGACAACCAGCCCGGCTAGCGACGCAACCACTTCAAGCGTCTCTGGCCGGCGATAAAGCCAAGAGATGAAGTAGAACGGCAGATAGACCAGGAACACGAGGCTCCAGTGTCGCCGGACGAAAGACTCGCCGGCGACCGGGGCATGGGGATCGGGCGCGCCGGTCCCGGACGTGTTTCTGGACTTGTTGTCCTTGTTCATGTCGGCGATCTCGCGCGCGCCCTTCGTCATGGTCAAGCCGCCTGTCGCCGCCACGCCGCCCAGGCCCCGATCAGGGCCGCCAAGCTCATGGCGACAAGTATCGAGACATGGCGCTCGACATCGGTCACCGGCTGCATGCCCGAAAGCATCTGCGACAGCTGGCCGAAATGGTACGACGGCGTGAATTGGGCGATCTTGCCGAACCAGGCGGGCATCGCCTGAAGCGGGATCCACAGGCCGCCGAACAGACTGAAGCACAGAAACAGAAGATTGGTCAGCGCCGTGGCGCCCTGAGAGCCCATGCGCAGGCCAAGGTTCAGGCCGATCAGCGCGAAGGGAACAGCCGAGCAGAGGCCAAGTCCCAGCGTCGCGACCCAGCGCCAGGCGTCCATCTTCACGCCCCCGAAATAGGCCAGACCGCCCAGCAACCCGATCGCCACGGCGACCAGCGCCAGCGCGGCGGCCAGGCGACCGGCCAGGTAGCCCCCAGCCGGCAAGGGTGCGATCTGCTTGAGCTCAACCAGCTTGGCCTCGCGCTCCGCCGCGACGGCGGCCCCGAAGCCGAACATCGCCGGCGCGATGGCGGCGAAGATCACGTAGTTGGCCAGCATCATGTGGGCGACGGGCTCACGCCCCTTGCTGAGACCCAGCCCCATCAAGCCGTAGAAAAGCAGGGGCAGTATGACGCTGGGGATCATGAATTGCGGCGTGCGCCAAGTGGCCAGGACCTGGGCGCGGGCTTCACGGACGTAGACGGCTAGGGTGTGCATCTCAGGCGACCTCGGGTTGGCGTTGATGGGCGGCCGCTTGGCCGGCTTGGACAAGGCGGGTGACAGCGTCTTCTAGCGACGCGCCCGAAACGGTCAGGTCGTCGACGGTCTCATCACGGGCGAGCAGTTCGCGCAGGGTGGCAGGGGCAGAGGTGGTCAGCAGCGTGACCTTGCCGCCGTCTCGGCTGAGGCCGGTGACCCGTGCAAGAGACGCAAGCTCCGCGTCCGAAAGACGCGTCCGACAGCGGATCGCCACGCCCGAAACGCGGGCCTTGATGGCTTCGGGCGTGCCGTCGGCGATCACCTGGCCGTGGTCGATGACCACGATGCGATCAGCCAGGGCCTCAGCCTCGTCGAGATGGTGGGTGGTGAGCAGCACCGCCGCGCCCCGCCCGATTTCAGACCGCACGGCGCTCCAGAGCGCGCGGCGCGCGTCGATGTCCATGCCCGTCGTCGGCTCGTCCAGCACCAGGAAGTCGGGACGTCCGGAGATGGCCAGGGCGAACTGCACCCGGCGTTGCTGCCCGCCGGACAGCGCCCCGCAGCGACGACGCTCCAGCCCCTCCAGACCCGCCAGCTCGACGATCTCTTCCAGGGGGCGCGGCTTGCGATAGTAGCCTCGGAAGAGGTCGATCTGTTCGCGGACGCTCAGCGTATTGGGCAGTCCGGCGGTCTGCAGCATCACGCCCATGCGACCACGACCCGCCAGGGTCCGAGGGTCTCCGCCGAACAGGAACGCCTCGCCGGCATCGGGACGCAGCCGTCCGGTCAACAGGGCGACGCTGGTGCTCTTGCCCGCGCCGTTCGGCCCCAGCAGGGCCACGCATTGGCCGGGTCGGATGGCCAGATCCAGGCCGTTCAACGCCAGGGTCGCGCCCCGACGTTTGAGAACCTTGCTGAGGATCGCGATCGGCGGCTGGGGGGATTGGGGTGACATGGTCGGCTCCGTCTCTGTGGAACCAAGATCGCCGAACGCGAGGTCCGCCATCAGTGCCGGGCGTCACGCGCTGGATATGACAAACGTCACCCGCGCCCACCGCGTCACATGGCGCGGTGGCAGTCCTGGACTAGGCCCGGCTATAAAGGTCGCGAGAGCTGAGTCCCTGGGAGGCGGGTTGGCCGATGCACACGCGGAGAATCCTGGTCACCGGCGGCGCGGGCTTCGTGGGCTCGCATCTCTGCGATCGCCTGCTGGAAACAGGCGCCGAGGTCCTCTGCGTCGATAACTATTATACCGGCTCGCGCCTGAACGTGGCGCAGAACCTGTCGAACCCGCGCTTTGAGCTGCTACGCCACGACGTGACCATGCCGCTCTATGTCGAGGTCGACCAGATCTACAATCTGGCCTGCCCCGCCAGCCCGGTTCACTACCAGTTCGACCCGGTTCAGACGACCAAGACCAGCGTCCACGGCGCCATCAACATGCTGGGGTTGGCCAAGCGGGTGAAGGCTAAGATCCTCCAGGCCTCGACTTCGGAAGTTTATGGCGATCCGACCATCCACCCGCAGGTCGAAAGCTACTGGGGCAACGTCAATCCGATCGGCCTGCGCTCGTGCTACGACGAGGGCAAGCGCTGCGCCGAGACCCTGTTCTTCGACTACTGGCGCCAGCACAAGCTGCGCATCAAGGTGGCGCGGATCTTCAACACCTATGGCCCCCGGATGCATCCGAACGACGGGCGCGTGGTCTCGAACTTCATTGTTCAGGCGCTGAAGGGCGAGGACATCACCCTGTATGGTGACGGCAATCAGACTCGGTCGTTCTGTTATGTCGACGACCTGGTCGAGGGCTTGATCCGCCTGATGGACACCGGTGACGAGGTGACCGGTCCGATCAACCTGGGCAATCCCGTCGAGTTTACGATGAAGCAGCTCGCCGAACTGGTTCTGGAACTGACCGGCAGCCGCTCGGCGATCGTTCATCGCCCCCTGCCCTCAGACGATCCGCGCCAGCGTCAGCCGGACATCACCCTGGCCAAGCAGGTTCTCGACTGGACGCCTACCGCGCCGTTGAACGTCGGCTTGATGAAGACCATCGAGTATTTCGACGGCCTGTTGAAAGCCGCCTAGAGCCTTCTCGAACGCCTATCGGATCGGAAAGGGCCCTAGCGCCGGCGGAAGATCCCAAAGTCGGAGTTGGGGCCGTCGTTGGGACGGCCCAGCCAGCCGAGCCAGAAGTGCGCATAGTCCCGCGCCATGTCGCGCGGCACGAAGACTCCGTGGCGGTAGGGCGTATCGACGCCGATCGCCAGGTTCGGATCGGGCTTGTCCTCGTACCAGGTGCCGAAAAGACGGTCCCAGATCGGCGCGACGGCGAAGTGGCCCGTCGGATGGGTCATGTCGAGCTTGTGGTGGGCTCGGTGGTGGTTGGGGGATTGGATGAGCCAGCGCCCGACCCAGCCCCAGTCGGCGTCGATCTTGGAGTGAACCAGAAAGCCGATCGCGATCACCAGCACGTTCACATAGATCATCACGTCCGGCGGCGCGCCCAGCACGGCCAGCGGCAGATTGACGACGAACACCGCCGTGAAGGCCGCCGGATGTTGCCGCACGGAGGTCACCACGGCGAAGTCCTCGGCCGAATGGTGATAGCGATGTAGCGGCCAGAAGTTCTTCGTGTGGTCGATCCGGTGGGTCCAGTAGTCGAAGAAGCTGTAGATCGCGAAGTAGAAGGGCAACTGCAGCACGAACGGCAGGGCGGGCGGCCCCAGATCCAGCCCGGTTCGGACCCGAATGGCCTCGTGAACCCATGCGCCCGAGATCATCGAGGCGCCAAGCATCAGAACCCGGCCGACGATGTCCAGGACGTGGCCCTGGCCCAACACGAACACAGTCAGATCGGTGTTCAGCGATGGCGTGCGCGAGAAGAGCAGCTGTCGCAGCGAGCTCTTGGACCAGCCGACGACGGCGGCCTCGATGCCCAGAACCGTGGGCAGGAGCAAGAACACCAGGAAGATGTTGTTGAGATGGGCGTGCGCCGACGCCGTGTGCAGGGTGCGCCCGAGCACGGTCACACTCAGCTCGGCCGGGATCAGCCTGAGGGCCAACCACCAGCCGGCCAGAGCGCAAACCACATAGCCGACGAGCGCGAGCGCGAGCATCCCGCGCCCCAGGCTCTGCGCCGGAGCGTCCACGGCCATGGCCGCAGCGCCTTGCTCGGTCGCCGATTGTAGCGCCACTGGTTTCAAACTACGGCCCCCATGCCCTTCAGCTACGCCTTGATGCCATGGCGCCGTTAAAACTTGGTGTGACGGAGCAACCTGCGGTGGATCCATTTTTTCATGCGCGCCTTGCCCGCCCCCGGAGCCTCACCTAACAGGGCCCGATGCACGTCCGCCTTGCCTCCCTCTCGCTGCTCCTGGCCACCGTCTCCACGCCAGCCCTGGCGCAGGAGGTGGAGGCGATTTCGGTCTGGGGACGGCGCGCCAACGACCTGGGCCGCGCCACGTCGGCCAGCGAAGGCCGTATCGCCTATGCCGACTTCGCCTCGCGCCCCCTGCTCCGCCCCGGCGAACTGATCGAGGCGGTGCCGGGGTTGGCCGCCACCCAACATTCGGGCGCGGGCAAGGCCAACCAGTACTTCCTGCGCGGCTTCAACCTCGATCACGGGACGGACCTCGCCGCGTCGCTGGACGGCGTGCCGCTGAACCTGCCGTCGCACGGCCATGGGCAGGGCTATCTGGATCTCAATGTTCTGACACCTGAGTTTGTCCACGACATCAGCTTCAAAAAAGGGCCTTACGCCGCCGAGAACGGTGACTTCGCGACAGCAGGCGCGGTGGCGTTCGAGACGGCCGATCACCTGCATGGCGACGGCCTACAAGCTTGGGCCGGCGAGAATGGCTATTATCGCGCCGTCGGCTCGAAGGCCCTGACCAGCAACGTTCTCGTCGCCGCCGACCTCGCCACCAACGACGGCGCGTGGACGCAGCCCGAGGACCTTCGGAAGATCAACCTGCTCGGGCGCGCGCTGGTTGGCGGCTGGTCAATGACCGCCCTCGCCTACGACGCGCGCTGGAAGGCCACCGACCAGGTACCGCGCCGCGCCGTGGCCTCCGGCCAGTTGGATCGCCTCGGCGCGATCGACGAGACGGATGGTGGAAAGACCTCGCGCTACATGCTCTCGGCCCGCCGGCGCGATCTGCTGCGGGGGCTGGACACCGTGGTCTATGTCCAGCGCTACACGCTCGATATCTATTCGAACTTCACCTACTTCCTCGAGGATCCGGTCAACGGCGACCAGTTCGAACAGGTCGACCAGCGCTGGATTTATGGCGGTTCGCTCACCAAACGCTGGGTACTGGCCGACGGCTGGAGCGCCCGCACCGGGGCGTCCGCCCGGATCGACGACATTGGAAAAGTCGGCCTCTACCGCACCACCGCCCGGCAACGGCGCGCGACGGTTCGCCAGGATGCGCTGACCCAATGGTCGACTGGCGTCTGGGGTGAAGTTTCCAAACGCCTGGGCCCGGTCGACGCCACGGCGGGTCTACGCGCCGACGCGATGGGCGCCGACGTCGAGGCGGGTGATCGCCGGAACGCCGGGACGATCAGCGATGTGCTGCTCTCGCCCAAGGTCACGCTCGCCTGGCGGATCTCCAAGACCTTCGAGCTCTATGCGGACGCCGGGCGCGGCTTCCACTCGAACGATGCGCGGGGCGCGGTGATCACGGTCGATCCGATCACCGGCGATCCGGCCGATCGCGCGCCGTTGCTATCGCCGACCGATGGCGCCGAATTGGGCCTGCGCTGGCGCCGGGAGGATCTGACCCTCACCGCCGCCGCTTGGGCGCTGCATGTCGACTCCGAGCTCGTCTATGTCGGCGACGCCGGCTTCACCGAGGCCTCGGGCGCGACCCGCCGGCGGGGGATCGAACTCCTGGCCGACTGGCGGCCCACACCACGGTTGAACCTGACCGCGTCCTACGCCGGAACGCACGCCAGGTTCACCAATGGCGAGCGTATCCCGAACGCCGTCGCCTCGGTGCTGACAGGCGGAGCCAGCTGGAAGCTCGGTCCGACCTCGACGTTGACCCTGACCTATCGTCGCCTGGGCGCCGCGCCGCTGATCGAGGACAATTCGGTGCGTTCGCGCCCGACTGGACTCGTGAACGCCCTGTTCGTCCAGGAGATCGGCCCCGGCAGCCTGATGGTGGAGGTTCTCAACCTCACCAACAGCCGGCGCGACGACATCGCCTATTTCTACGCCTCGCGCCTCCCGGAAGAGCCGGCGGGCGGGGTTGAGGATATTCACTTCCACCCGGTGGAACCTCGCGCCATCCGCGCGGGCATCAAGATCAATTTTTGATCCGCTCCGCGAAAATGGGATGATTTTCGCCTCCAGCCCCGTCAAAGTCCGTGCGGGGTTTTCTCAGTATTCTGAGTTGAGGGGCTATCGAACTTGTCCAAGCGTTCCATTCGCTACGCCGTGGCCGGCGTCATCGCCGCCGCGCTCTCCGTCACTGTCGCGCACGCCGACGCCATCAAGCAGACCAAGGCGCCGTTCGATGACAAGTTCCGTCAGCTCGAAGGCGAGGACTGGCCAACCCCGACCGACTATCGCAATGCGTCGGGCGCGCCGGGCTATCGCTACTGGCAGCAGAAGGTCGACTATGACGTCGCCGTGCGCCTCGACGAGGACACCAAGACCCTGACGGGTCGCGAGACGGTCACCTATCGCAACAACTCGCCCGACAGCCTGCCCTATCTGTGGCTGCTGCTCGACCAGGACGCCAAGCGCGACTCGATCAGCAAGCTGACCGAAACCGTTTCGGGCGACGCGATCAGCCTTGGCCAGGTTCGCCGTATCCAGCGCTTCAAGGAGTGGGAAGGCGGCTTCACGATTAAGTCGGTGAAGGACGCCTCGGGCCGTCCGCTGAAGTTCACCGTGGTCGACACCCTGCTGCGCGTCGACCTGCCGGCCGCCGTGCGGGCCAACGGCGGCGAAACCAAGTTCATCATCGAGTGGTCACTGCCGCTGGTCGAGAACAAGGTCATCGGCGGCCGCAGCGGCTATGAGTGCTTCACCGGCAAGGGCGAAGACGGCAACTGCATCTACGAAGCCGCCCAGTGGTTCCCGCGCCTGGCGGTCTATTCGGACTACGAAGGCTGGCACAACAAGGCCTTCCTGGGCGCCGGCGAGTTCACGCTGGAGTTCGGCGACTATCGCGTCGCCCTGACGGTTCCGTCGGACCACGTGGTGTCGTCGACGGGCGTGCTGCAGAACCCGGGCGCGGTGCTCAGCCAAGCCCAGCGCGACCGCCTCGCAAAGGCCCGCACCGCCAGCGAACCGGTCTATGTCGTCACGCCCGAAGAGGCCGCCGCGGCCGAGAAGGGCAAGGCCAAGACCGAGAAGACCTGGATCTTCCAGGCCAGCAATGTCCGTGACTTCGGCTGGGCCAGCTCGCGCAAGTTCGTCTGGGACGCGCTGGGCGTGAAGCAGGAAGACCCCAAGGCCGAGCATCCCGTCGTGATGGCCATGTCGTTCTTCCCCAAGGAAGCGCGCCCGCTGTGGGACGCCTATTCGACCAAGTCGATCGCCCACACCCTGAAGGTCTATTCGGACTTCACCTTCGCCTATCCCTACCCGGTGGCCCAGTCGGTCAACGGCCCGGTCGGCGGCATGGAATATCCGATGATCAGCTTCAACGGCCCGCGGCCGGTGAAGGACAAGAAGACCGGCGCCCTGACCTACACCGAACGCGCCAAGTACGGCCTGATCGGGGTGGTGATCCACGAGGTGGGCCACAACTACTTCCCGATGATCGTCAATTCAGACGAACGTCAGTGGACCTGGATGGACGAAGGCCTCAACAGCTTCCTCGAGTTCCAGGCCGAGGTGCAGTGGGACAAGAAGTTCCCGGCGCGTCGCGGGGAGCCCAAGGACATCGTCGAGTACATGGTCAGCCAGGACCAGGTGCCGCTGATGACCCAGTCGGACTCGGTGATCCAGTTTGGCCCCAACGGCTACTCCAAGCCGGCCACCGCCCTGGTGATCCTGCGCGAGACGATCATGGGCCGCGAGCTCTTCGACCGCGCGTTCAAGGAATATTCTAACCGCTGGCGCTTCAAGCACCCGACCCCTTACGACTTCTTCCGTACGATGGAGGAGTCGTCGGGCATCGACCTCGACTGGTTCTGGCGCGGCTGGTTCTACTCGACCGACCACGTCGACATCTCGCTGGACAAGGTGGTGAAGGCACGCCTCGACAGCGGCGATCCCGACGTGGAGTCCGGCGTGCGTAAGGCTGCGGACGCCAAGGAGCCTGAATCGCTCACGGCGGCCAACAACAAAGGCCAGACGGTCGTGGAGCGCGATCCGAAGGTGCGCGACTTCTACGATCAGACCGACCAGTTCACCGTCTTTGACAGCGCCCGCAAGCGCGCCAAGACCGCCCGCGCCGACATGACGCCCGAGGAACTGGCGGCTCAGGACTTCAAGGACAACTTCTACCGCTTCACCTTCCGCAACATCGGCGGCCTGGTGATGCCGGTGATCCTGAAGATGGACTTCACCGACGGCACCAGCGAGACGGTCCGTATCCCGGCCGAAATCTGGCGCAAGAGCTCCAAGCAGGTGACGTGGCAGTACGTCACCGGCAAGGAGCTGAAAGGGGCTGAACTGGACCCGAAGTGGGAAACCGCCGACGCGGATCGCGGCAACAACGTCTATGAGGGCGCGATCACGCCGATGACGCTGCGGCTGCCGAAATTCCCCGAGAGCTCCAACCGCATGAAGGACGCCAACCTGAAGGTTGAGCCGGGCGGCTTGGGCACGTTCCCGGCCGAAGAGCCGAAGAAGGAAGACGGTCCCAAGTGATCAAGCGCGCGGTCGCCCTGTTCGCGGCGGCGAGCCTCGCGCTCGCCCCGCTCCCGGCGGCCGCCCACCGCGGCCACGGCGCGCTGAGCGTCGTGGAGATCGACGTGAAATCGGGCGAGGTCAGGGTCAGCCATCGGGTTCCCACCCATGACGCTGAGCCTGCCCTAGCCCTGATCGCGCCCGACGCCCAGGCCAGCCTCGACGATCCCGAGGCGGTCGAGGCGCTGAAACTCTACATGGACAAGCGCTTCCTGCTGGCGGTGTCCAACCAGACGGTCGCCTTGACGCTGAAGGACATGACCTTGGGCGCGGACGAGGTGCGCTTCGAATATTCGGGTCGGGTTGCTGCAAACCAGACCCGCGCTGAGGTCGCCGTCATCTCGGCGATGTTCGCCGATGTGTACGCCGACGAGGTGAACCAGGTGAACATCCGCCGCGCCGGAGTCACCCGCACGCTGATTTTCTCCGGCGCCGAGGCGGGCGTCCCGCAATCGCTCGAGCCGCTGACGGCGGAGCCGTAGGACGTTTCTCGATAGGCCTGAGACGCCTATCGGATCGAAAATGGTTTAAATCCTTGCGATCTCGTCGGAGGTGACAAACGTCACCCCAGGCGCCTGACGCCCGGCACTGCCAGGCTTTGCCGGTCGCAGGCAGTTTCCTCGCCAACAGAGGAGACTTCCATGACCACCCCGACTCGACGCGTCGCCCTGCTGGCCGCCACGGGCTTGGCCGCGCTCGGCACCGCCGCCTTCGCCCAGTCCCCCCCCGCTTCGAAGAAGGATCAGCCCAACCAGGTTCAGGGCGTGACGATCACCGCCCCCGCTGCGCAGGACATCAAGACTTCGATCGACCGCCGCAGCTACAGCCTGGGCAAGGACCTGCAGGCGACCACGGGCTCGGTCGCTGACGTCCTGCGGAATGTCCCGTCCGTCCAGGTCGATGTTCAGGGCAATGTCAGCCTGCGGGGCGATCCCAATGTCACGATCATGATCGACGGCAAGCCGTCCGGCATGTTCAAGGGCGAAAACCGCGGCCAGGTCCTGCAACAGATCCCGGCCAGCCAGTTCGAACGGGTCGAGGTGATGACCAACCCCTCGGCCGCCTTCAGCCCGGAGGGGACGGCCGGGATCATCAACCTGATCACCAAGCAGCAGCGCGGCGTCGGCATGACCGGCTCGGTGCGGGGCAATTTCGGAACCGAAGGCCGCAAGAACGCCAGCTTAAGCCTCGCCCGTAACACCAAGACCCTGACGGTTTCGGCCGACGCCGGCTGGCGTCGCGACAAGGCCAAGGGCGAGATCATCGACGAGCGCGAGCGCCTGGACCCGGTCAGCGGCCGATACGCGACCAGCCGGCAGAAGGTGAATTTCACCAGCCGCGGGCAGTCGCACAACGCCCGCGCCGGAGTCGACTACGACCTCGACAAGCGCACGCGGCTGAGCGCCGAGGCCCGTTACAACGATATGCGCTACGACTCAGAAGCCGGCTCGGCCTACGAGGGCAAGACGCCCGGCGGCGCACCCAGCGTCCGCTATCAGCGCCTGAGCGACGGCGGCATGAGGCGATCGGTTGCGGGTGTGACGGGCGACCTGCGCCGCAAGCTGGCCGGCGATGACCACGAGTTCACGCTGCACGCCGGCGTCGAGCGTACGCGCAATCGCCAGACCAGCTTCGCCGAGGCTTTCAACCAGCTGCCCTCGATTTCCGACACCGTCGAAAGCGTTCGGATCGGCGACGAGCTGGTGCAGACCCGCCTCAAGGCCGAGTACAAGCGCCCCCTGCCCGACGGCGCCAAGCTGGTCGCCGGCTACGAGCTCCAGATCGACGACAACGACTACGACAACTACGGCGCTCGCGGGCCCAAGGGCGGCGCGCTGAGCGTCGATCCCTCCCTGAGCAACCGCTTTCAGTACGACCAGGCGGTTCATGCGGTCTACGCCACCTATAGCCGCCCGATGGGCGACTGGACGGTGATGCCTGGCCTGCGGATCGAGGAGGTCACGGTCGACACCAACCAGATCACCTCGCGGCTCAAGGATGGCTATGACTACCTGCGCGCCTACCCGTCGCTGCACGTGCAGTACCGGGTGGACGACCTGCGCCAGGTCAACGCCAGCTACAGCCGCCGCATCCAGCGCCCGACCGCCCAGGACCTGAACCCCTACCGAATCTATCAGGACCCCTACAGCTACCGGCAGGGCGACCCGCGCCTGAAGCCGCAGGTGACCGACGCCTTCGAGGTGGCCTATCAGGTGCGCAAGGGCTTCAACTACTACCTGGGCACGCTCTATTGGCGCGAGGCGCGCGACGGCGTCACCGACGTGGTCCGCGACATCGGGGATGGGGTGCTGCTGACCACCAAGGCGAACCTCGCCAAGAGCCGCAGCGGGGGTCTTGAACTGGTCGCCAACGCCCGCCTTTCACCCAAGCTATCCTACACGATCAGCGGCAATACGGCCTGGACGGAAATCGGTGCGACGGACCTCGGCTTCCCCGAGAAGCGCTCGACCTGGACGGTCTCGGGCTACGCGGCGTTGAACATACAAGCCACGCCAAAGGACTTCCTGCAGATCAGCGGCTTCGCCACCGGCAAGCGCCTCACGCCGCAAGGCTACAAGGAGCCCACCGGGATGCTGCTGCTGGGCTACCGACACAAGTTCAACGACCGCCTGTCGGGCGTTGTGACCGTGCAGGACGCCTTGAAGACCTTCGGCGACAAGACGGTCATCGACACGCCCGCCTTGAAGAACCGCAGGGACATGGATCTCAACCTCAGGGCCGTGTTCATCGGCTTCACCTATGGCTTTGGCGGCCAAGGCGTTCCGAACCCGCGTCGCGCGCGCGAGCCGGCCTTCGATTTCCAGACCACGCCTGGCGGCGTGGGACCGATGTAGGATCGAAACGACCGGCGCCCGATGCGGGCGCCGGTTAGCCGTCTAGCGCGGACCGCCGCCGATGACTGTCCGGAGATAGGCGCCATAGGCGCTCTTTCCCAAGGCGTCGGCCAAGCGCTCGACCTGCGCCGCGTCGATGAAGCCCTTCTGGTAGGCGACCTCTTCGGGGCAGGCGATCTTGAAGCCCTGGCGCTTTTCCAGCACCCGCACGAACTCGGCGGCCTCCAGCAGACTGTCGGGCGTGCCGGTGTCGAGCCAGGCATAGCCGCGTCCCATCAGCTCGACAGACAGGTCGCCGCGCTCCAGGTAGGCGCGGTTGACGTCGGTGATCTCAAGCTCGCCCCGCGCCGAGGGCTTCAGGTCCCGCGCGATGTCGACCACGTCACCGTCGTAGAAATAGAGGCCCGTCACCGCCCAGTTCGACTTCGGGACCGCCGGCTTCTCCTCGATCGAGAGCGCCGTCATCTGCTTGTCGAACTCGACGACGCCATAACGTTCGGGATCGTTGACGTGATAGGCGAAGACGGTCGCGCCATGCGGCCGCGCCATCGCCCGCGTGAACAGGTTGGTGATGCCGTGGCCGAAATAGATGTTGTCGCCGAGGATCAGCGCCGAGGGATCACGGCCCACGAAGTCCGCGCCGATCACATAGGCCTGGGCCAGCCCGTCGGGGCTTGGCTGGACGGCGTACTGGATCTCCAGCCCCCATTGCGAGCCATCCCCGAGCAGCGCCTCAAAGTTGGGCGTATCGCGCGGCGTCGAGATGATCAGGATCTCACGGATCCCCGCCAGCATCAGCGTCGACAGCGGATAATAGATCATCGGCTTGTCGTAGATCGGCATCAGCTGCTTGGACGTGACCAGGGTCATCGGGTGCAGTCGGGTGCCGGAGCCGCCGGCGAGAATGATGCCCTTCATGCAGGGGCTCCCTGAGCGGTCAGTTCCGCGATGATGTCGGCCACGGCCTCTTTCCAGGGCCGGGGGTGGATGGCGTAGTCCGCGCCGATCCTGTTGGTCAACAGGCGTGAGTTTCGCGGACGACGGGCCGGCGTGGGATATTCGCTGCTTGGAATGCCCTGAACCTCAGCATGAACGCCCTCGCTGGCGGCGCTGAGACGAAAGATTTCACGCGCCAGATCGGCCCAGCTCGCCTCGCCGCCGTTGACGAAATGGTAGACGCCGGTTGGCGCCTGCGGATCGGCGATCATCCGCAGCGCGATGGTCTTCAGCGCCTCGGCGATGTCCCGCGCAGAGGTCGGACAGCCGTGCTGGTCGTCGACCACCCTCAAGATCGGCCGGTCGGCGGCCAGCCTAAGCATGGTCTTCAGGAAGTTGGCGCGATGGGCGCTGAGCACCCAGGCCGTGCGCAGCACGACCGAGCGGGGATTGCCCAGGCGCGCCGCCGTCTCGCCGGCCAGCTTCGAGGCTCCGTAGATCCCGATCGGCCCGACCGGATCGTCTTCGCGGTAGGGCTCAGCCTTCTCGCCGTCGAACACGTAGTCGGTGGAGACCTGGATCAACGGAACGCCCCGCGCCCGTGTCGCATCGGCCAACAGCGCGGGGCCCAGGGCGTTTGCGGCGAAGGCGGCGGCGACATCGCTCTCGGCCTTGTCCACGGCCGTCCAGGCGGCCGAATTGATGACGGCGGCGAACGGCGTAGCCTCGAAGGTGGCGCGGATTGAGGCCTCGTCTGTCAGGTCCAGCTCGGTTCGGGACGGCGCATGAAGCACGACGTCTTCGGGCCAAGCGGCGCGCAGAAGTTCCAAGCCCACCTGCCCGGCCCCGCCGGTCACGAGAATATGCGTCTTGTCGGTCATTCGCCCCTACCTACGCGGTCTGCAACCTGACCAGCAAGGCCGACGCCGACAATCGTCTTCGCGCGGAACGCCCTTGGCCCCCTGCCCATTCCCTAGACGCAAGCAGGAGCGAAGCCGATGACCGATGTCGATAGCGGATGGGACGAGCAGGACGGCGCCGAGACCCTGGACGAGGACGTCGTCGGCAAAGACGGCGAGCTGCGAACCTTCGAGGAACTGCCAAATGTGCTCGACGTCACCCAGGCCGAGGGCGACGCCGACGACGATGACGCCTTGATCGGCGAGGACCTGGACGACGACGAGATCGTCGCGCTGGAGCGTGACATGGACGCGGGCGACGGCCGCGATGTCGACGACCGAAGGCCTGAAGTGTTCGACGGAGAATAGCCGCAGTGGCCAAGCGGACGCTGGTGAGTTACCGGGCCAAACGCGACTTTACGGTCACGTCCGAACCTTCGGACGAGGCCCGCGTCGCGGCGTCCGCCCGGGCGCGATTCGTGATCCAGAAACACGATGCGACGCGCCTTCATTACGATCTACGGCTGGAGCATGAGGGCGTCTTCCTGTCCTGGGCCGTGACGCGAGGCCCCTCGCGCGATCCTCATGACAAACGCCTGGCCGTGCAGGTCGAGGACCATCCCCTCGCCTACGGGGACTTCGAGGGGGTGATCCCCAAGGGACAGTACGGCGGCGGAACCGTCATGCTCTGGGATCGCGGATGGTGGGCGCCGGAACCCGGTTTCGATCTCGAAAAGGGGCTCAAGCGCGGCGAGATCAAGCTGGTGTTCTCCGGCGAGCGGATGAAGGGCGGCTGGGTCCTGGTCCGGATCAAGAGCGACCGCAGCGGCGGCAAACGGGCGAACTGGCTGCTGATCAAGCACCGCGACGCCTTCGCGCGCGACGAAGACGCCGACTTCCTGGAAACTTCGGCTTTCTCGATCGCCTCGGGCCGCACCATGGAGGAGATCGCCTCGGGCAAGGGCCGCGCGCCGACGCCTTTTATGGCCGAGACGCGCCAACCTGCAGACGCGGTGTGGAGCACCACGGCCTCGCCGAAAGCCCGCGACCGGGAAGACGCAGCGGCCACGCCGCCCAAGCGGAAGGCGCCCGCGAACCGCTCAAACACCATGCCGAAATTCGTCCCACCGCAACTGTGCAAGCTGGTCGATCGCCCGCCCGCCGGCAGCGATTGGGCACACGAGATCAAGTTCGACGGCTACCGGATGCAACTGCGCGTCCAAGGCGGCGTCGCGACGCTGCGGACACGCACAGGCCTCGACTGGAGCGACCGCTTTCCTCAACTGATCGAAGACGCCGCCCACCTGCCGGACTCGCTGATCGATGGTGAGGTCGTCGCGCTCGACGCCGAAGGCTCTCCCTCTTTCGCCGGATTGCAGGCGGCGTTGTCGGAACAGGACACCGACGACCTGATCTTCTTCGCATTCGATCTTCTGCACACCGACGGCGAAGCGCTTGCCGACCTGCCGCTGCAAGAGCGCAAGCAACGGCTGAAGACCCTCCTGCCGAAGACCGGCGATCGCCTGCGCTATGTCGAACACTTCACCAGCGGCGGCGAGGCGGTGCTGCAATCGGCGTGTCGAATGTCGCTGGAAGGCGTGGTCTCCAAACGGCTGGACGCGCCCTACCGCTCGGGCAAGAGCGCGGCCTGGACCAAGGCCAAGTGCCGAGCGGGCCACGAGGTGGTGATCGGCGGCTGGACCACCACGGGAGAAGCCTTCCGCTCACTGATCGTCGGCGTTTATCGTGACGGGGATCTCGTTCATGTCGGTCGTGTCGGAACAGGCTTTGGCCGCGAAAAGCTCGCCAAACTCGTACCGGCGCTAAAGAGTCTGACGCGCGAAGCGTCTCCCTTTGCCGGCAAGGGCGCGCCGCGCGGGGGACCGAGCACTCACTGGGTGGAACCCGAACTGGTCGCCGAGATAGAGTTCGCTGGGTTCACGGGAGAAGGATCGGTGCGGCAAGCGTCGTTCAAAGGGCTCCGCGAGGACAAGCCCGCCAAGGCCGTCGAGGCCGAAGCCCCGGCGCCGGCGGCGGACGCGGAGCTGGCCACGCCCGCCCCGTCCCCCGCCTCGCGCGGCAATTCCCTGGTGCTGGGCGTGACGATCACCAATCCCGACAAGCCGCTCTGGCCCGACGCCGGCGACGGGACTCCGGGAACGAAGCGAGAGCTCGCCGACTACTTCGCCGCGGTCGGTCCATGGATGCTTGAACACATAAAAGGACGGCCCTGCTCGGTCATCCGAACCCCAGACGGTATCGCGGGTGAGACCTTCTTCCAGCGCCACGCGGGCAAGGGAGTCTCAGCGTTGATCGACGCCGTGACGGTCAGCGGCGATCGCAAACCCTATCTGGTCTTCAATACCGTCGAGAGCTTGGTCGCCGCCGCCCAGTGGGGCGCGACCGAGCTGCACCCCTGGAACTGTGCGCCGAACGCGCCCGAGGTTCCCGGACGGCTCGTTTTCGACCTCGATCCCGCGCCGGATGTGCCGTTCGACGCCGTCGTCGAGGCGGCGCGGGAGATCCGTGACCGGCTCGAGGCGCTGGGTCTGACACCGTTCTGCAAGACGACGGGCGGAAAGGGTCTGCACGTCGTCTCACCCATCAAGGCCGAAGGTCTAGATTGGGAAACGGCTAAGGCGTTCGCTCGTGAGGTCTGCGCCCGCATGGCGGCCGAAAGTCCGGACCGTTATCTGATCACCATGGCCAAGAAGGATCGGGGCGGCCGCATCTTCCTGGACTATCTGCGCAACGATCGGATGAGCACAGCCGTGGCCCCGCTGTCGCCACGCGCCCGTCCCGGCGCACCGGTGTCCTGGCCGCTGAACTGGACGCAGGTTCGCAAGGGCTTGGAGACCTCGCGCTTCAACCTGCGAACCGCCCCTGGCCTTTTGAAGAGCCTCGACGCCTGGGACACCTTTGCTGATAGCGCCAGGCCCCTGGCGGCGGCGATCCGCAAGCTGGAAAAGACCAAGCGCTAACTCGCCTTCTTGGCCGGCTTGGTCGCTTTACCGCGTGTGGGCTTTCGCGCCTTCGGCGCATCGCCCAGGCTCTTGCGCAAGGCGTCCATGAGGTCGACCACATTGGTTTCCTCGGGCGGCGGCGCTGAGACTTTGCGGCCCTTGCCCTTGCGTTTCTCCGCGATCAGCTCGCGCAGGGCGTCCTCATAACGGTCGTTGAACTGCTCGGGATCGAAAGGCCCTTCCTTCTGGGCGATGATCTTCTGGGCGATCTGAATCATGCCCGGATCGGCCTTCTGGTCGGGGATATCGTCGAAATAGTCCGCCGCGTCGCGAACCTCGCGATGCGCGCGAAGGCTCCAGGCGACCATACCGTTGTCACGCGGTTCGATCGCCAGCAGGCGCTCGCGCTGATGCATGACGACCCGCCCCAGGGCCACCTGTCCTTCCTCGCTCATCGCCTCGCGGATCACCGTATAGGCTTCGGCGGCCAGCTTACCGTCGGGAACGAGAAAGTAGGGATTGTCCCAATAGAGCCGGTCGATCTCGCTGGCGGAGACGAAACGCTCGATGTCGATGGTTCGCGTGCTCTCCAGTCGGACATCGTCGATCTCGTCCTGAGTGATGACGACGTACTGGTCCTTCTCGTAGGCGTAGCCCTTGACGATGTCTGCGCGCTCGACCGGCCCCAGGTCAGGATCGGTGGGCACCATCCGGATGCGGTTGTGCGTCGTCTTGTGCAGCATGTTGAACCGCACATCGCTCTGGGAGTCCGTGGCGGTGTACAGCGCGACCGGGCAGGTCACGAGCGATAAGCGCAAATGCCCTTGCCAGGTGGGACGGCCGGCGACCATGAGCGGTTCTCCTCGATGATCCCCTTCAACGGCGGTGCGAGATGAGGCGTTCCGTCAGCGTGCGACGCGAGAGGCCCGGGCCGCCTCAAGGAAACGGATCACCGCCAGCTCGAAAGCGCGGGGCGAACGGCCGGGCTTCAAAGGCAACGCCCCTTGCTCATACGCCTCAAGCACCAGCGGATGGATGTAGGATCCGCGACAGACGGCGGCGGTATTGCCCAGCAGGCTTGCCACCGCCTTGACGCAGTCGGTCACGTTGCGCTTGGCTTCCGTCGCGCTGCTCGCTTTGGGACGCTGACACAGCGCTCGCGCCGCCCCCAAGGTGCCCGCCCAGGTGCGGAAATCCTTGGCGGAGAAGTCCCCGCCCAGGCTCTCGCGGATATAGGCGTTGATGTCGGCGGACTCGACGGACCGGCGCGCCCCTTCCGCGTCGAGATACTGGAACAGGCGCTGGCCGGGGATGTCCTGGCAAGCCTTGACGATGCGTGCGAGCCGGCGGTCGCGGAAGCCGGTCTTATGGACCTTCCCGCTCTTGCCTCTGAACTCGAAGACCCCGCCCACCCCCGAAAGCGTCGCATGGCGATCACGCAGGGTAGTCAGCCCAAAGCTCTTGTTTTCCTTGACGTATGCTTCGTTTCCGACGCGGATCAGGGTCAACTCCATCAGGCGGACAACGGCGGCGATCACCTTTTCGCGGGGGAGGCCGCGCCGTCCCAGATCCTTCTCCACGCGCGCCCGCAGGCGCGGCAAGCCGCGTCCGAAGGCAATCATCCGCTCAAACTTCAGACCGTCCCGATCACGGCGCCAGGCGTCGTGATATCGATACTGTTTGCGCCCCTTGGCGTCGCGGCCGATGGCCTGAATGTGGCCCCGGGCGAGCGGGCAGATCCAAACCTCGGTCCAGGCCGGCGGGATCGCAAGTGTCGTAATTCGCGCGATCGTGTCCGGGTCGCGGACAGGCCGCCCCTCGGCGTCTCGGTACCGAAAGCCAGTCTTTGTCGGGACGCGTCCGATCCCAGGTTCGTCATGGTTCACATAGACGAGAACCGCCTCGGCCGATTTCTCAAAAGCGGTGTCTTTCGGCATGAGGCTCCTCCCACGCTACCGATCCGGAAGTCGTCGGCGCGCCTGCGCGTTCCCTCTCGGCCGAAATCATCCGGAACGAGCCTCCGCGCGTAGTCATCAGCGCGCCCTCAGGAACCGACAAAGCCGATGAAAGCCGCGAAGCGTCCGAAAGCCACCATCCCCGACAAGATGTGCGCGGCTTGCGGACGGCCGTTTTCGTGGCGCCGCAAGTGGGCGCGCGACTGGGACGCGGTGAAGACGTGCTCGGACCGCTGCAAAGGCCGATTGCGGTCGCGGAAGGCCGGCGACTAGACGCCTGCCTTGAGCAGTTTAGCCGCCGCGTCACCCGCCCTACTCCGCCGCGTAAACCAGGGGGTGGACATGGGCCCAGAGATGCGCGCGATAGGTCTCGAAACACTGCTCGCCGCAGATGAGACGCATGACCGCGCCCTCGGCGATGTAGCGGGCGCGGCGCGGGTCTTCCGCCACCAGCGGAACCAGCGCCTCGGCGTTCCACGCCTTGGAGTGCTCGACATCCAGGTGGGCGTGGAGGGCGAAGTACTTGCGCGCCTCCGGCGATACGCCGACGCGCTTGAGGCCGGCGTCGACACAGGCCACGCGCGTCGGCGCCGTCAACTCCACCGCGCCCAACGCGCCGATCGAGTGCCAGACATAGCGGCGGGTGGTCGCGAAAGCGGTCATGGTGTTGGCTAGGCACAGCGACTGCCAAAGCGTGGCGTCGATGGTCGGGGTCAGGCCCAGCATCGCCGTGGTCCGCGTCAGCATCGGGCCATGCATGCCCCGCGCGCTTCCGCGTCCCATTTCGTCCCAGTAGTTTCGCGCCAGCTCGAGCTTGGCGCGATCGGAGATCTTCACCTGGGTCATCGCGACCAGATCGTCGAACCCGGCCTCGCCTGCGGCCTCCTGCGTCAGGAACCATTTGAGGTCCTCAAGCGACGCTTTGCCTTCAAGCCAATCGAACAATGGGTCCCACTGGCCGGGCCCGTGGTCCTTCAGCGCCTCGAACCAAGCCACAAAGCCGTCCGGGTCGCATGGAGCAGCGTCAACGAGCGGAGCGACATGGACGCGGAAAGCCTCCACGAACTCGCCTTCCAACAGGCGCATCCGCTGCTCGGTCGCCAGATCCTCGCGCCACGCTTCGCTAGGCTCGGCCGGCGCCAGCCGGGTGTGATTCCAATGGGCCAGTGTCCGATGCAGGGCTTCTGCATCGGGGACCCGGGGGTTGAAGGCGCCAAGGCGCGCGAGACGTTCTCCACCGTACAAGGCGTGCGCTCCCAAGTATCCGAGAAGGGCGATCCCGAGGATCAGTGGGAACACAACGGCGGTGGCGATGCGCCGTTCCTGTGTCGATGTCCCGACAGGAGGTCTGGCTGCGCCTCTAGAACGCTCGCGGCGGAACCTATCGCCGAAGCGAAAAGCCTACCCACACCGTCCGGGGCGCGGCGTAGCTGGTCACCCCGTCCGCCGTCTGACCGACCGCCAAGCTACGGTCCAGAGCGTTGTCAGCGGCGATGAAGAGCTCGCTGGACGTCGAGAGCCGCCACCCGGCCCGCAGGTCCAGCCCCGCCCCCGCCTTGAGCCGGCGCAGATTCAGATCGTCCTCGAAACGCATCCCCTCATAGCGGAGATCGGCCGTCAGGCTGAGCGGCTCCAGGGGGCGCCAGCGCGTCCCGGCCGTCAGGGTCAGGGCGGGGGCCTGAGCGGGACGCTTGCCCGTGAGTTGAGGCGCCGCCGCCGCACCGTCGACCCGCGCGTGGGTCCAGGAGAAGGCCGCGCGCAGGCTCCAGGCGCGCGACAGCTCAGTCTCGACATCGCCCTCAATCCCATGGGCGTTGATCTCACCGACATTGCGCCGCTGACGCAGCACCCCGCCGGCTGGGATGAAGCCCGCAAGGGGAAAGGCGCCCGGCCCGACCCCGACGGTCACATTGGTGATCGGGTCCCTGAGCTGGTTGTAGAAGGCCGAGAGCGTCCAGCGAACCGCGCCCTCCCCCGCCAACCCAGCTTCGAGACCATAGAGGGTCTCGGGCTTGAGCGCTGAATTGGCTTCGGTGACGTCGTTGCCCACCCGGAACGGACGATGCAACTCGTTCAGCGTCGGGGGGCGGAAGCCGGCATAGGCTGCAGCCCGCCACCAGATGTCGCCCGTCATACGTTGGCGCACGCCAGCCCGCGCGGTCGGGGTCAGACCGGAAGCGTCGGCGATCGGCGCGTCCAGGGTCAGTGATCCCGTCGCTGCGTCTCTCTCGCGCCGGAGACCGCCGTAGGAGCGCCAGCCGTCAAGCCGCGCGCCCGCCGTGAACGACAGGTCTTCTCGCGCCAAGGCGGCTTCGGCGTAGAGACCGCCGACCAGGGTTCGCCCGCCGGCCTCACGCGTCCGGGTGAACGCGCCGGCTTGATAGCGGAAGCGCTCGTTCACCCGCCCTTCGGCCGCCCGGGCGTCACCGCCCATTTCCCACGACCAGTCCCCGGCTGTCCCCTGCCAGGCGGCGTTGAAGCCATAGCCTGTAGCGGGGGTTGAGACCTGGTCATTGGCCGGCGTTGTCGCAACCCGACCGGCAGCGACGGACACCGAGGTGTTTTCAAGATCGCTCCGTCGCGCCCACGCCTGCAGCCGCCAAGCGTCGCCGGCCACGGTGACCGCCAGCGAGCCGCCGCTCGCGTTCGAACGCGCACCCGCCAGCCCCGCATCGCGCCGCTCTTGGTACACGCCCGCACGGACCGCCCACCGCACGCGGTCCATCTGGCCCTGAAGCCTGGCGGCGAGGGAGCCGTCCTCCAGGGTCGTGGGCGTATCGGCCGGGCCGCGCTGACCATCTCGGACCGGATAGTAGCCATCGGTGCGCAAGCCGCTGGCGGTAAGAAGCAGACGCTCGGTCCCGAAAGTCCCGGCCGCGCGCCAGCTGTCACGCGCACCGATTTGCGCGCTCAAGCTGGAGAGTCCGCCGCCGCTGGCCCGTTCGCTGAGCGCGACGACGCCTGTCAGCGCGCCGGCGCCATAGGGCCCCGCCCCGGCGCCCCGCACGATGGTCGCGCCGGATAGCCCTTCGCCGGGCAAAGCGGTCCAGATCACCCAACCGCCGAACGGATCATTCTGCGGCGCGCCATCCAGCGTGACGAGAGCGCGGCCCGCCCCCGATGGCGCGACACCGCGAAGCGAGAGGCCCTGGATCGTCGGGTTGGCGGCGTCGCTGCCCGTCCGGCGAAACAGCGAAACGCCGGGTGTAGTCCTCAGCACGGCGTCCAGTCGCGCCGTCGCTCCAAGGGCCTGAGCGTCGTAACGCGCGGTGGAGAAGGCCTCCTGCCCCGCCAGCGGCGGCAGCCGGGGCGCTTCGACAACGACGGCGGCGACTTGGGCTGGCGGAGCGTCTAACGGCACGAGCTACTCTTTAGGACGGTTTGGCTAGGACTGGCCGTCCGACCAGAAGCGGTCAAGGCCGGACTCCGTCACCGTCTGCGGATCAAGCCAATTCCCGCATCGGTCCATAGCGCCTTTGGCTTAGACCGCGACACCGCCCCTCTCTACCGTGACGATCAAGAAGCGGCCTCTCGGGAGCGACCCGAGCGACGGCCGCCGCTCGGAGAGGACTTCATGAGCCGAATGTCGCCGACGGAAATGGCCCGCCAGCTCGGCGGCGGCCTGCTGTCGTTCCCTGTCACCCACTTCGATGCTGATCACCAATTCCAAGAAGCGCCTTATCGCGAGCACTGCGGCTGGATGCTGGAGCGTGACCTGGCGGGCCTGTTCGCCGCAGGCGGCACCGGTGAGTTCTTCTCGCTGCGCCCGACCGAGGTCGGCCAGGTGGTGCGCGCCGCCGTCGCCGAAACGGCGGGCAAGATTCCTGTGATAGCCGGCTGCGGCTATGGCACGGCCATCGCCACCGACTTGGCCGCCGACGCCGAAGCGGCCGGCGCCGATGGCGTGCTCCTGCTGCCGCCTTACCTGACCAACGCCACCCAGGACGGTCTGGCCGGTCACATCGAGGCGGTCTGCAAGGCCACTAAGCTGGGGGTGATCGTCTACAATCGCGACAACGCGATCCTCAATGAGGACACGCTGGAGAAACTCTGCGCGCGCAATCCCAATCTCGTCGGTTTCAAGGACGGGGTCGGCGACCTCGAACTGATGATGCGGAACTACGCTCGTCTTGGCGACCGCCTAACCTATATCGGCGGCCTGCCCACGGCCGAGACCTTCGCCCTGCCGTATCTGGAGATGGGCGTGACGACCTATTCGTCGGCCATCTTCAACTTCCTGCCCGAATGGGCGCTCGACTTCTACAAGGCGGTCCGCGCCCGCGATCGGGACACCGTGATGGCGGGCCTGCGCGACTTCGTGCTGCCCTATATCGCGCTGCGCAATCGCGGCCGGGGCTACGCCGTCTCGATCGTCAAGGCGGGCATGAAGGCGGTGGGCCGCGACGCCGGGCCCGTGCGCCTGCCCCTGACCGAACTGACTCCCGCCGAATACGCCGAACTGCAGGGCCTGATCGCCCGCTTGAACCCGGTCGATGTTCGCCGTGCCGCTCACGGGTGAGTCTCTGATCGCCGGTGCGGCTCGTCAGGGCCAAGCCGGCACTGTCCATGCGTTTGACGCATCGACCGGCGTGCGCCTGGCGTTTCGCTTCGGCGAGCGACGGATCGACGGCGCACTGGCGCCGCCATGAACGCCTTCGCGCCTCTGCCCGGCAAGAAGACGCTGGCGATCGGTCCGAACGAGCGTCTAGCTTCGCGCCTCCAGGGTGTTGTCGACGGGCGCTTTCCGATGTTCGAACTGAGCCAGCTTCGCTGCTTCGTGGCCACGGCCGAGGAGCTGCACTTCGGTCGAGCGGCGCAGCGGCTGAACATGACGCAGCCGCCGCTCAGCCGGCAGGTGCAGCTTCTGGAGCGAATCCTGGGCGTGACCCTGCTGGACCGCACCAGCCGCTCGGTGCGCCTAACGCCCGCAGGCCGCGCCTTCCTATTGGAGGCTCGCCGGATCCTGCGCCTGGCCGAGAGCGCGGCCTTGGCCACGCGCCGGATCGCCAGCGGGGACGCGGGCCAGATCGCGATCGGGTTCACCGCCGCTTCGGGCTACAACTTTCTGCCCCAGCTGGTGATCCTGTCGAAAGCCCGCCTGCCCAACGCCGATCTGACCCTGCGCGAGATGGTGACGCGCGAACAGGTCGAGGCCTTGTTGACGGGCCGGATCGACATCGGCCTGGTCCGCCCTCCGATGGAACGGGCCGAGTTCGCCACCGCGCGCGTGCTTTCCGAGGCGCTGGTCGCGGCCCTGCCGACGGGAGATGCGCGCCTGGCCAAGGCCTCCCTTACCCTGGCCGACTTCGACGACCAGCCTTTGATCATGTATTCGCCTGAAGGCGCCGGCTATTTCTACAACATGCTGACGACCCTGTTCGACGCCAACGGCGTGACTCCGAACTACGTGCAGCACGTCACCCAGATCCACTCGATGCTGGCCCTGGTCCACGCGGGGCTCGGCGCGGCGATCGTCCCCGAGGCGGCGATGAGCCTCAATTTCGACGACGTGCAGTTCCGGCCCGTCGAGACGACGCCAGACCGACCCGTCGAGCTCTACATGGCTTGGCGCAAGGACAACGAGAGCCCGATCCTCCAGACCTTCATCGACCTTTGCCTGGCCGAGGCGTCGCCGGCGGAGCCCGCCGCGCGCTGACGCGCAGGCCTCTCCCCGGCGCGCCCGCGCCCAACGACAAAAGCCCCGGGAGAGACATCATGACCCTCGATCGCCGCGCCGTCCTGGCCGGAACCTTGGCGGCGGCCGTCGCCCCGCAGGTCCATGCGAGTGGTCGCGCCGCCCCGATCGCCGACACGGTGGCGGGCCGGGTACGCGGGCTGGAGGTCGACGGGATCAAGGTCTTCAAGGGCGTGCGGTATGGCGCTGACACCGCCCCGCGGCGGTTCCAGCCGGCGCAGGCGGCCCAACCGTGGAAGGGTGTCGTCGACGCGCTGGCCTATGGCCCGGCCTGTCCCCAGACCAGGGCCGAGGAGGCCACCAGCGAAGACTGCCTGTTCCTGAACGTCTGGACCCCCGCCCTCGCCGATGGAAAGCGGCGGCCGGTGATGGTCTATGTGCATGGCGGCGCCCATGCCAACGGCTCGGGATCGAGCCCGCTCTATGACGGAACCTGGCTGGCGCGCACCCACGACGTGGTCGTGGTCACGGTGAACCATCGCCTCAACTGTTTCGGCTATGCCTATCTGGCCCGCCTGGGCGATCCCGACCTCGCCGACAGCGGCAATGTCGGCAATCTCGACCTGATCCTGGCGCTGGAGTGGGTGCGCGACAACATCGCGGCCTTCGGCGGCGATCCTGGCAATGTCATGACCTTCGGCCAGTCCGGCGGCGGGGCCAAGCTGGTGACCCTGATGGCCATGCCGCGCGCGGCGGGCCTCTACCACAAGGTCGCGACCATGAGCGGCCAGCACGTGACGGCGATGGGGCCGATCCACGCCACGATCCGCGCCAAGGCCTTCATGGCTCAGTTGGGCCTCAAGCCCGACCAGACCGAGCGCCTGAAGACCCTGCCCGCTGGACAACTGGTCGAGGCGCTGAAGATGCGCGACCCGCTCGAGCGTAAGGGAAGCATCGTCTTCTGGTCCGTCGTCGACCACCGCGTGCTCTCACGGCATCCGTTCTATCCGGACGCGCCGCGCGAAAGCGCCCATATCCCGATGATCATCGGCAACACCCACGACGAGACCAAGGCGTTCTTGGGCGGCGATCCGAAGAACTTCGCGATGACCTGGGCGGAGCTGCCCGGCAAGCTCGACAACGAGCTGGTGCTGGACCTGTCGCCCGAATACCTGGTCGCCCAGTACCGCCGACTCTATCCCCACTACACGCCGTCGGACTGCTTCTTCGCCATCACCACGGCGGGACGGTCCTGGCCCGGCCACCTGATCCAGGCCGAACGGCGCGCGGGGATCGGGGCCCCGGCCTGGATGTACCAGCTGGATTTCGGCGCCCAGACCGATCCGAAGATGGGGGCCTTCCATGGCTATGACATCCCGCTGGTGTTCGGGACCCTGGACGCGAAGGGGTCGATGACCGGGACTGGGGCCGCCGCGCAAAAGGTGCGCGACCAGATGAGCGCCGCCTTCGTCAACTTCGCGCGAACCGGCGATCCCAATGGCGCAGCCATCCCCGCTTGGGAAAAGTACGACCTGCCGCGTCGGGCCACGCTGGTCATCAACGAGACCTCGCGGATGGTCGATGATCCGCGCAAGGCTGAGCGGGAGTTGTTCGCCGCCGCCCCGTTCCTCAAGGAAGGAACCTAGCGCCTATCCCACGGGAAGCTCAGGCTCGGTGGGTTGGCGTGGCGCTTCATCTTCAGGGTCAAGGTCGCCCCCGCGCCAGGCGCCAGGCTTAGCGAGAACGCCGAGGCGTCGACCGCCTTGGCTGGCGCATCGCCGATCTGGGCGCTGAGGATCTGATGCTCGCCATAAGCGCCACCCTGTACAGTGACCTCCCGGGCGCTGACCTGGTTGGTGTTGACCAGGGTCACCACCGTCTCGTCATCGGCGAGCCGCTCAACCAGAGCCGCCACGTCCTCAGGGACACCCGCGCGGCGGCGCACGGGATCAAACCAACGCAGGCGCGCGTAGTGCAGCGCGCCGCCTTGCGCCGGCGAGGTCGGCGACCACGGCGGACGCGCAATGTGGATCCCGCCTTCCATCAGGTGGATCAGGGCGGTGACGCTGGCCGGATTGATGTTCAAGGTGGCGTCCGCCAGACGCGTGTCAGGCGTCGTCTTGTCGTCGCGCAGCGCCTGGGCGCGAGCGCGGACACGCTCCAGATCGGCTCGCAGCGCCTTTACCGGATAGGTCGCGTCCTGTCCTTCCAGGAAGGCGAGCCAGGGGTGGTCGGCGGCCCGCGCCCGGTCCGACGCCGTCTGCGACATGTACCAGATCTCCAGCCCGTTCAGCCGGTATTCGCCGGGCGCATAGCCGTACCAGCCCTTAGGACCATACATGCGGGGCGTCATGACCTTGCCGTCGACGACCTTCTTCTGGGCGTTGATCACGGCGTTCTGGCGCCGCCAGACATCGAGGTACTTATCGTCGCCGGTCAGCAGATAGGCGTTGAGGAACCCGACGACGGACCTTGGCACGCGGTTGCGGTCCTCGCGCTTTCCCGTGTGCGGCGCTACGGGGCTGAAGCCCCAGCCATAGGTCCCGCTCCACCACTGACCCTTGGGGCCGCCGATCTTGCCGTCCAGCCCGATCTTGCTGGGCAGCACGTCGCTATTGGCCTTGGCCCGCTCGATCCAGGCGTCGACATAGGAGACGATCCAGTCGCGGTACTTGGGCTCCTGGTCCAGCATATAGGCGTTGAGCACCAGGCTGGTGGCTTGCAGGTTCAGAGGCGCGTCGCCGACCACGTCGCCATACTCGTCGTAGTGGCGCAGCGTCTCCTCGTAGGTGCTCTCGCCGTGCTCCATGAAGAAGTGGGTCGGATCGAAACGGTCTCCGGCCCAGTCCAGCGGCGTCGCCTGGCGCAGCATCGGCCCCTTGCTGCCGGTGATCATGCTGCGGATGATTTTCCGCTCCGTGTCGTAGTTGGCGACGGTCTTGTCCTCGCCCGTGTAGAATCCCGAGAAGCGCTTGACCCGGTCGCGGTATCGAACATCGTAGGGGTCCGACAGACCCAGCAGGTTGAAGACCGACAGCCCTTCGGACAGGTGCTGCCAGTCGGTCATGACCGGGAACTCGCGGAAGTACATGCCCTCTCGCGTGAAGGGCACCTCTTGGGTCCGGGCCGCCGTGTACTGGGCGACATTGCCTTCGAAAGCCTTCTTGGCCATGGCCAGTACGCTGTCATCGGCGCCCAGGGCGTGCAGCGTCGGCCAGTCGTTGACGTTCTCGATCGCGTCGTCGGGCCCGTCATTGGCGCCCCAGCGCGCCACGGCTTGCAGCCAGCCCCGCTCGTCGAAATAGCGCGCAAAGAAGGCCGCGCAGGCCTCCTCGTTGGCCCTGAGCAACTGGCGCTGCAGCAGCGCCCATTCGGGCGGGGCCATCGGCGTGGCGATCGTCGCGACCGGCGCGGCCGCGGCGGGCCCCGCTCCGCCCGCCAGCACCAGCGCCGAAACGCCAGCGAGGAAAAAGCGACGGGTGGTCATGCTTTAAGCCGCCTTCAGTTCCAGCCGCTGGATTTTCCCAACGATCAGGAAATAGGCCAGGATGGTGATCACGCAGTGGACGCCGACGAAGATCAAGGCGCCGTCGAACGAGCCCGTGGCCTTGACGATGTAGCCGATGACGATCGGGGTCACGATGCCGGCGGCGTTGCCGAAGGTGTTGAAGACCCCGCCCGTCACGCCGGCCATCTCCTTGGGCGAGGTGTCCGAAACCACCGCCCAGCCCAGCGAAGCGACGCCCTTGCCGAAGAAGGCCAGCGCCATCACCACCACGACAAGCCACTCCTGCTCGATCCACACGCAGGCCATGATGCAGGTGGCCAGCAGCATGCCGATCAGCAGCGGCGTCTTGCGGGCGATGTCGAGCGAGCCGGTGCGCTTGAGCAGCATGTCCGACATGATCCCGCCGAACACACCGCCGATGAAGCCGCACAGCGCGGGCGCGGCGGCGGTGAAGCCCGCCTCCATGATCGACATGCCCCGCGCCTTCACGAGGTAGATCGGGAACCAGGTGACGAAGAAGTAGGTCAGCACGTTGATGCAGTACTGCCCCAGATACACGCCCAGCAGCATCCGGCTGGACAACACCTGCTTGACGTTGGCCCAGGTGAAGGCCGCGCCGTTCGAAGCCGAGGCTTCCTCCATGCGCACCAGTCCCCCGCCGGCCTCGATAAAGTCAACCTCGGCCTTGTTGACCGCAGGATGGGTCAATGGGCTGTGGATCAGCTTGACGAAGACGACGGCGGCGACCAGCCCGACCACGCCCATCACCCAGAACACCGAGCGCCAGCCGAAGGTGTGGGCTAGCCAGCCCATCAACGGGGCGAAGGCCACCAGCGAGAAGTACTGGGCTGAATTGAAGATCGCCGAGGCGGTGCCCCGCTCCGATCCCGGAAACCAAGCCGCCACGATGCGGGCGTTGGCGGGAAACGAGGGCGACTCGCCCAAGCCCACGGCGAACCTCATGGCGAAGAACACGGAGGCCGCCGCCAGGCCCGTGAAGAACCCGGCGAACCCCTGAAGCGCCGTAAACAGCGACCAGACCACCAGCGAAATGACGTAGATCCGCTTGGAGCCGAACTTGTCGAGCAACGCCCCCCCGGGAATCTGGCCCAGGACGTAAGCCCAGGCGAAGGCCGACAGGATGTACCCCATGGCCACCGGATCCAGCCCCAGCTCCTTCGACGCCGATTGGCCGGCGATCGAGAAGGTCGCGCGGTCGGCGTAATTGATGGTGGTGATGATGAAGAGGACCGTGATGATCAGCCAGCGCACACGTGTCCGCTTGGTGGAGTCGGTCATACGCATCCCTTCCCAAAGAGCCGATCTCGCGTCGGCGTTGATAGGATTGACGCTAGAGGCGCCCGCGGCGGGCGTCTAAGTCAAATCGCCTATGGACCGATCCACACAGGACATGGATCAAGGCGCCGACCGCATCGATTTCGTCGCCCCGGCGCCCGCCCCTAGTCGGAAACTCGATCGCGGCAGCTGGTTTTGGGCGAACCTAAAGCGATTGACGTCGTCGATCCGTGCCGAACGCGCATCGGTTCATACCTGATTGAGATTGGCCCTCGACAAGAACCCATTCCTATCTTGAGCCAACGAAGAAGGGGGTCCTGGCCGCCTTCGCCACCAATGAGACCCGCCAAATGCGGGCACTGGGAGGGATCATGTCGACCAACCGCTACCCCGCCGCGCGCGCTGTTCTGGCGCTGAGCGCCTCGGCCCTGGCGTTGAGCCTCGCGACCGCCGCCACCGCTCAAACCGCTGCGCCGCAGACCGACGACACGGTCGAGGCCGTCGTGGTCACCGGCTTCCGCGCCAGCTTGCAGAGCGCGATGAACCTGAAGCGCAACGAAAGCGGCGTTGTGGACGCGATCAAGGCCGAGGATATCGCCCAGTTCCCCGACCTCAATCTTGCGGAGTCGCTGCAGCGTATCCCCGGCGTCTCGATCTCGCGCATCAACGGCGAAGGCCGCCAGATCACCGTACGGGGCCTCGGCTCTGAGTACACACGCGTTCGCATCAACGGCATGGAGGCGATCTCCACCACCGGCGGCACCGCCAACAGCGGCGGCACCAACCGTGGCCGCGGGTTCGACTTCAACGTCTTCGCGTCCGACCTCTTCAACAGCATCGCCGTCCGCAAGACCGCTTCCGCGGATGTTGAAGAAGGCTCGCTAGGCGCCACCGTGGACCTGACGACCGCCCGCCCCTTCGACACCCGCAAGCCCCAACTCGTGATGGCGGTCGGCGGCAGCTACAACGACCTGTCGGGCAAGACCACGCCACGTGTCTCGGCTCTTGCCAGCCGCACCTTTTTCGATGGCAAGCTGGGCGCGCTGGTCTCGGTGGCCTACGAACAGCGCCGCTTGAAGGAAGAAGGCGCCAACATCACGCGCTGGGCGGTCGGCGGCAGCAACGGCGGCTTCAACGCCGCCTCGACGGTGCCGGGTTACACGATCGCCCAGATCAACAATACTGACGCGACCACCGGCATCTTCGCACCGCGCATCCCGTCCTATGTCAGCTACGATATCGACAATAAGCGCCTTGGGATCACCGGCTCGTTCCAGTTCAAGCCGACGCCCGACACCGAGATCACGCTCGATACCCTGTACGCCTATCTGCACGGCATCCGCAAAGAAGCGCAACTTCAGGCGATCGGCCTTTCGCGGTCTGGCGTCGGCAAGCCGCAGACGATCATCCGGGACGGCGTCGTCCAGAACGGGAACCTCGTCTACGCCCGGATGGACAACGTCGATCTGCGCACGCAGTCGGCCTATGACGAGCTGAACACCGAGTTCAAGCAGTTCACGCTCTCGGCGAAACACAACTTCGGCTCGCGGCTCGTGGTCGGCGCTCTGGCCGGCTATGCGGACTCCACGTTCACGCAGCCGATCTCGACGATCATCACCTTCGACCGGGCCAACAGCCAGAACTACACCTACGACTTCCGCAACAGCCGCGCGCCGCAGATCCTGCTGGGCTTCGACCCGACCGATCCGGCCAACTGGTCGGCGATCAACGGCACGTCCGAGGTCCGTATCCGCCCGCAATTCGTCGAGAACCAGTTCTCGACGGCCAAGGTCTATGGCGAGTGGGAAGCCAACGACAACCTGCGGATCAAGGCGGGCCTGGATTGGCGCAAGTTCGAATACGACAGCTACGGCGCCTACCGGACCAGCGAGACCGTCAGCCAGACCCTGACGCCCGCCGAGTTGGCCTCGGTGTCGAAGGTGTTCAGCGGTTTCGGCAAGAACCTCGACATGCCGACCGGCAACGCCACCGCCTGGCTCGCGCCGGACATCGACAAGTACAACGCGCTGCTGAACATCTACAGCAACACGGGCATCTACGCTCTGACCAACACCAACAACAGCTCGGCGCGTGGCCAATACGGCGCGGTCGAGGAGCAGGACACCGGCGCTTACATCCAGGCCGACTTCAAGTTCGAGGCCTTCGGCATGCCCTTCCGGGGTGACGCCGGTGTACGCCGGGTTCACACCCAGCAGGAGTCTGCGGGCTACGCCGCTGTCAGCGGGGCGATCAAACGCGTCGAGGTCAAGCGTGACTACGACCTGACCTTGCCGTCTTTCAACCTCGCCGCTGACGTGACCGATACGTTCGTGGCGCGCTTCAGCGCGGCAAAGACAATCGCCCGTCCCGGCATCGGCTCCCTATCGCCCGGCGGTGATGTCTCGGTGCAGGGCGCCAACCGCAACTACAGCTCAGGCAACCCGTTCCTCGACCCGACCCAGTCCAAGAACCTGGATGTCTCGCTGGAATGGTACCCCGCTCAAGGGACGATGGTCGCCGCCGGCTTCTTCTTCAAGCGCATCGACACCTTCGTGGCCACGCTCCGGCGTGAGGCGGTCTACAACACCCTCGGCCTGCCGGACTCCCTGCTGACGGGCACCGGCGCCACGGCCGATCAAGTCTTCCAGGTCACCCAGCCCGTGAATTCTGACGGCGGCGACCTGAAAGGCTTCGAGATCAACGTCCAGCAGCCCTTCACCTTCCTGCCGGGCTTCTGGAGCCACTTCGGCGTCATCGCCAACTATACCTACGTGGACTCCAAGATCGAGTATCTGACCTCGACCGCGCCGGGCGCGCCGACCGTCAACGCCACCTTGGTGGGCCTGTCGAAGAACGCCGCCAACCTGACGCTCTATTACGAGACGCCGAAGTGGAGCGTGCGGGGCTCGCTGGCCTATCGCGACGGCTACCTGACCCAGGTGCCCGGCAGCGACGGCAACACCGTCCAGGGCACCAACGAGACCCTGAATGTCGACATGCAGGCCAGTTGGAACATTCGCGACAACCTGAAGCTCTCGGTCGAAGGCGTGAACCTGACCGACGAGTTCAACGACCAATATGTCGGCGATAGCAACCGCCTGAACGTCTACACGCACAGCGGCCGCCAGTTCATCGTCGGCCTGCGCTATAACTTCTAGGCCGCCTACCTTCTCCCCAAAGCCTAGATCGCGCCGCCCTCTCCTTCCGAGGGCGGCGTTTTTCCTTGGCGTGATGCGTCAGGGCTTCACGGTGATGAAGATCGGGTTGGCGTAGAACCACAGGTCCGACCAAGGGTCTTCGCCCAGCGGATCGGGCAGAGGCTCCACCTCGTCGCCGCTGGTCCCCCGGACCCGGACATAGACCGAACCCCGGACATCCTTGAGCACGTGAACCATCGACAGCACCTCGCCTTCACGCACCCAGGACGTCGGCGTGAAAGCGCGGACCACCCGCGTGGTGGGATTGGCGTCAGCGGTCCGGTCGCTGGCGGGACCGCGGATGTCGCCCTGGATCAGGTCGACGCGCGCGACGCTAGGGGAGCGGCCGCCGAAGTTCTTTCCAGCGGGATCGCGCACGCGGATCACCACCGTGACATCCGAGCCTGCGGGGACCTCGAGGCGGCCGCCGATCTCGGCCTTGACGCCCGGAGCGCTGGCGGTAACGTCGACTTCCGACACCAGATCGCCCAAGGTCACAAAGACGCGGCCGTTGCGCAGACCGTCCAGCACGTCGTCATAGGTCTGGGCGGCCTTCACATAGGTCTTGGAGTACTCGCCGGGCCAGAAGTCGTCGCCGCCGTCGGTGTAGTGGCGGTGCGAGTCCGAGGTCGAGGTGACCCACCAGCGACGCCCCTCGCCCAGCATCGAGTCCCAGAAGCCGCCCAGCTTGGCGGTCATCTGGTCGAAGCCGCCCATGGTCGGCGCGCGCGAATAGCCGCCGCGATCGCCCTTCGGCTTGATGGAGCCGTCGGGGTTCAGGCTCGAAGCCTGGTGGCCAGGCGCTCCCTCCATCCCAACCGCCACATCGGACGCGGTGTCATTCCAGTTGCGCAACTCCGACGGCGAAACCAGGCCATAGCGCCCCACGCCGGTCGCGCTGCGCGACGGATGGTTGGCGATGACGACGGGCGGCTTCTTCAGCGCCTTCATGTGGCGCAGGGCCTCGAGCATGAAGGCCTCTTGGTCGCGCGCCGGATCGGCGGGCCAGGGTTCGCGCCGATTATAGCGGCTCTCTATGCCGAACAGCGCATCGCGCTCTTCAGGCGAGCGCGGCAGGATCAGGCTGGAATGTTCGGCGGCGGGCGTGTCGAGCTCCATGCCCCAGAACTGCAGCACGCCGGGCGTTTCGATGCGCGACCGCAGCAGCTCCGGATAGGCTTCGTCCCGGTTCAGCTTGGAGTGGTTGGGACCGCCGTGGTCGGTGGCCACCATCCAGGCCAGACCATGCTTGGCCGCCATCCGGGCGTTGGTCGTGATCGGATTGACCGCGTCACCCGCCTTGATGAGGGTCGGCGGCTGCGAGGGGTCGGCGCCGGGCTTCAGGGAGACGCTGAACCAGCTATGGACGTGATGATCGCCCGCCAGCCACCGGCGCTCCGAGGGCTTGACCGCGCGCGCGACAGGGCGCGTGGGTCCGACCGGCTCGATGGCGTGTCCAGGGTGCGCGGACGCCGTGGTCGAGACCGCTGGCGCGAGGCAAAGCGCAACCGCCAGGGCGGCGCGCGAGAGGCCGGGTCGGCGATGAGTCGAATGCTTAGGCATGCGCCTTCTTAATCGAGCGATGTGACGTTTCCATTCCTGAACACCTCGCTCATCGCCCGATCCAGGACCAAACGGTCGCTGGACCGGGCGATCACCTACCGACGTCAGAAGTTGAAGCGCACGCCAGCGACGTAGCGCGGGCCGAACTTCTCATACTCGATCGTATAGCGGCTCTGGTCGGCATAGCGGCGGGCGCCGGCGTTGGTCAAGTTGCTGGCGTCGAAGAACACTTCGATGTTCTTGTTGACCTGGTAGCGGGCCGAGAAGTCCAGCTCCTCGTCGCTATCCCAGAAGATGTCGCCATTGCCTGAGGCGAAGACGCCGCCGTTGATCACGCGGTAGGAGCCCACCGACTGCCCCCACGGCGTGCGGTACTGATAGGCCAGACGCATGGTCAGGCCGTACTTTTCGTAGATGGCCTGGACGTTGTAGACCGCGTCCGAGGTGCCCAGCACCGAGATGGTGCGGGCCGGAACGCCGCTGACCGACGGCAGGGTGACTTCCGACGAGGTCCAGGTGCCCGAGAGGCGCGTCCCGAAGCCGCCCAGCCAAGCGGGCAGGTTGCGCGACTGGACAAAGCTCTCGGCCGTGCCGGTGAAGAAGACTTCCAGGCCCTTGATATGGCCTTCGCCGGCGTTTCCGATGCTCGAGAAGGCGTAACCCGAACGGTCGACGCCGCCCGAGTTCAGCGAGGTGTCGCCGAACGTCTTGGAGGTCTGGACCAGAACGTCCTTCAAGTCCTTGTAGAACACGCCGGCCGATACGAAGGTCTCACGATCAACGTACCATTCCAGATAGGTGTCGAGACCCACTTGGCGCTCAGGCTTGGCGTCCGGATTGCCGCCCGAGATCGTCTGGTTGGAGTCGCTGAAGGTGAAGTTCGGGCGCAGGTCGTCGAAGTCGGCGCGTGAGGCCGAGGTGGTGAGGCCGACGCGCAGCTTCACGTCTTCGCGCAGGTTCCAGTTCAGGTGCGCGCTTGGATAGTAGAGCGTGTCGTCGCTGGAGACCTTGACCAGGCGCAGGCCGGCCGGGGTCGTGCCCGAAGCCGGGAAGTTCACGAAGGCCTGACCTTCGTTCTCGATATGCTCGACCCGCACGCCGTAGACGATGTTGCCCCAGTCGAAACGGGTGGTGGCCATCGCATAGCCGGCGGTGATCGTCTCGCCCACGCGCCAGTAGTTGCCACGCGTGTCGTCCTTGGTCGCCTGACCCGTCTTCACCAACTCTTCGACGAAGTTCGTCGTCCCGTCCTTATTGGTGTAGCGGAACGTGTAATTCAGGTTCTGGCTGCCAAGGTAATCGATGTTGGTGGCGTACTGCGCCCAGGTCGGCACGCCCGAGCCCGAATAACTCCGGGTGAAGCTGCTTTCGCGCGACTTCTTGGTGCGCGAGGTCCACAGGCCGCCGAACTCGAACTTGGTCTCGCGACCGAACAGTTCGCTCTCGTAGTCGAAGTCGGCCTTGGCCGTGTAGGCGCCGGTGAAGTCGCCGCCCTTCAGCATGCCGGCGCTTTGCAGCGGGAACTGGAAGTCCTCGATATTGGTGACCTGAGCGCCCTTGGTGCGCGCCGTGCTCGTGCCGCCGGTCTGGAACAGGCGCACGGTGTTCACGTCGCCATTGCGGAAGTCGTATTCGACCGTGGGACGCAGCGAGAAGGTCGACGGGCTCTGGAAGGCCATGGTGACCGGCGTGTCGCGGCCGTCCTGAGTGTAGGTATAGTTCAGGCGCCACGACGCGCTGAGCTTGTCCCAACGGTGCTCGCCGCCCACCGTGTTGGTGGTCATCGCTTCCTTGGTGTCGCGGTAGTCGATGCGGGCGTTGATGCGCGCGCCATAGACGGTACCCGAGACCGGGTTGTTACCATTGATGTAGGCGGTGCTGGTGTAGCTGTTACCAGCGGCGTCCGTGCCTTGATCCAGGCGGAACAGGAAGTTATCGCGCAGTTCGTCGTCGTTATAGTAGGTGTTGATCGTGCTGACGAAGATCGAGTTGTTTTCGTCGAACTTGTAGTCGGCACGGATCGAGGCCGACATGTTGCGACGGGTCAGGCGATAGTGCTTGTTCTCATGCTCACGGGCGAAGTGCTTGCTCGGATCGACCGTGTTCGTCAGATAGGGATCGGTCTCCCAGTTGTCGGTCGCCATCTCGCGCGAATAGTACGAGGCTTGGGCCACGATGCCGAGCTTGTCGCCGAAGATGTTCGAGTAGACGAGGTTGCTGTCCAGCTCGTCGCCGCCGCCCAGCTTCACGCGGCCGACGCCCAGTTTGCCGGTGATCTTCTGGCCCTTGTAGTCGAAGGCGCGGCGGGTGCGGATGTCGACATTACCCGCGACCGTGTCGCCCGGCATCGACGGGACGATGGCCTTCTCGACCGTGATCAGGCTCGCGATCGCCGAGGGGATGTTGTCGAAGCGCGTCGCGCGGCCTTCAGGGCTGACGACGCTAAGACCGTCGAAGGACAGCGTGGTCCAGTAGACGGGGGCGCCGCGCAGGTTGATGTAGCGGGCCTGACCCTGGTCACGCTCGACGCCGACGCCCGGCAGACGGCCGACGGCGAAGGCGATGTTCTGGTCCGGCAGGTCGCCGATGGCGTCCGCCGACAGCACGCTGATCAGCGAGTCCGAGTTCTTCTGGATCTGCATGGCCGCAGCCTGGCTCTCGGCCAGGGGGCGGCGGGCCGTGACAACGACGGAGCTCACCGAGTCAGCTTCATCGGCCACGACATCGGCGGCGTGGGCGACGCCGGAGATCGCGACGACCGAGATCGCCAGCAGACTAGCGCGACGCAAAAGCGCCACTTTCGAGCGGTTGAACATGCATATCCCCATTTGGCGTCATGGTGACGCTCCTTGAGGGGGCCTGTAGCGCTTGCGGATCACCGCAGGACGACAGTTAGATGACGGAATAGCCGCACTTTTTTGTCGGTTTTAATACACGCGCCGTCAGGTCTCTTCCAAGCGCGTGGCCCAGTCCGCTCCGCCGGGCTCGAAGATCCACTTTCTGTCCCAGACGAAATATCAAAGACGCCTCCCCCCGCTGGCGCTGTGGCGAGACCATTTGGACTCTGGGTTGAGCTCAGTCCTTGAAGCCGCCGGCGCGCGCGCTTCAGCATCGCCGATGGCTAATCCCGAACCTCGCGCAGGTCGGGCCAGCGCCGCGCAACAGACACGAGCGCGGGAGGACACATTGTCGCACGTCTCAAGGTTGATCCCTTCATACAAATTTAAGGGCCAGAGCGCACCGTTATCACGAAATCTTTTTAAGATTTGATCTCAATAGATCACCGCCTCTCAGGTCAAAACCATGAATAACCAAGAAAAATTCTCGGTTTCAATTTCAGATTCTATTGTTATCGGAAATATCTCTGACGTTCGCGACCTGATCTTTTCCGCGTTCGATCAGAAACTCCCGATTGCGATAGATATTTCCCGCGTCACTGACGCAGACATCACGCTGCCTCAGCTGATCGAGTCCGCGCGGCGGTCCGCAGCGATCGAAGGGCGGGAGATCCGCCTGAGCCAACCCGCCGACGGCGCGGTCCTTCAGTTGCTGCGGCGCGGCGGCTTCCTCGACTCATCGGACCCGGCGCGGGTCGATTTCTGGCTTCAAGGGACGACACCGCAATGACCGCGATCCTTACCGTCGACGACTCCGCCAGCATCCGAGCGGCGATCAAGATCGCCTTGAGCTCTGAAGGTTACAGCGTGACCGAAGCGGCGAACGGCTCCGAGGGCCTGGACAAGGCTACCGCCGGGGGCTTCGACCTTGTGGTCACCGACCTGAACATGCCCGTGATGGACGGGCTGACCATGATCCGTCAGCTCCGGCAGCGACCGGCCGGCGCGGGCGTCCCCATCATCTTCCTCACCACGGAGTCCGACGCCGACGTCAAGGCGCAGGCCAAGGCGGCCGGCGCGACCGGTTGGCTCACCAAGCCCTTCGATCCGGACCAGCTGGTCCGCGTCGTCCAGAAGGTCCTCGCCAAGTGAGCGGCGTCGATCCGGTCGAGACCTTCCGCCAGGAAGCTCAGGAAATGCTGGAGCAGGTCGAACAGGGCCTGCTCGACCTGGCCGGACGCCCGGACGATCGCGACCTGGTCGACGCGGTCTTCCGGGGCCTGCACACGCTGAAGGGCTCGGGCGCGATGTTCGGCTTCGACGCCCTGGCCGCCTTTACTCACCATTGCGAGACCGCCTTCGACCGGGTGCGCAAGGGCCAGGTTCCCGCCTCCCCCGCCCTGATCGCAGCGGTTTTGGCTGCGCAGGACCACATCCGCGCGCTGGCCGAAGGGCGACCTGTCGCCGCCGAAGTCGGCGAAGCCCTGCTGGCCGATCTCCAGGCCGCCGTGGATGGCGCCGCGCCGAGCGACGCGTCGACCACGCCAGCGCTCAAGACCTTCAAGATCCGCTTCAGTCTGCCGGCCGACGCGCTGGTCAACGGCGCGCGGCCCCTGCCGCTGCTGGACGAGCTGCGAGACCTGGGTGAGGCCACGGTCCGGGTGATCACCGACGCGGTGCCGCCGCTGGGCGAGTTGGTTCCGACCCATTGTCACCTGGCCTGGGAGGTGGTGCTGACCACCGCCCACGGCCGCGATGCGATCGATGACGTGTTCATCTTCGTGATCGACGACATGACCCTGGAGGTCGAGGACCTCACCCCGGCCCCGGCCCCGGCCCCGGCCCCGGCCGCGACCGCGACCCGGGAGGAAACGCCCGCCCCGGCGCTGGTCGCCGAGGCCGCGCCTCAGGACGTCCCCGCCGCCGCCACCGCCGCCCCGGGAGCCGGGCCCGAAGCCGGCCGCGCCGCCAAGGCCGGCGACACCGTGCGTGTCCCGGCCGAGCGCCTGGACGAGATGATGGACCGCGTGGGCGAACTGGTCATCGCCCAGTCGCGCCTCAAGCAGCTGGCCGCCTCCAGCAGCGACGTCGCCCTGCGCGCCGTCGCCGAGGAGATCGAGCGCCTGGCCGCCGAGATGCGCGACACCATGATGATCGTCCGCATGGTGCCGATCGCCCAGCTGTTCGGCCGCTTCCGCCGCCTGATCCACGATCTGGAGCGCGACACCGGCAAGCGCATCGAGCTGTCGACCGAGGGCGAGACCACCGAGCTGGACAAGACGGTGATCGAACGTCTGGCCGACCCGCTGATCCACCTGATCCGCAACGCCGCCGACCATGGCCTGGAAGGACCCGAACAGCGCGCCGCCGCCGGCAAGCCGCCGGTGGGCCGCATCATGCTGGCCGCCCGCCAGTCCGGCGCCGAGGTGGTCATCACCATCACCGACGACGGCCGCGGCATCGACCGCGCCCGCGTGCGGGCCAAGGCCGAGGAGAACGGCCTGATCGCCCCCGGCGCGGTGCTGGGCGACCAGGAGCTGCTGCAGCTGATCTTCGCCCCCGGCTTCTCGACCGCCGCGGCGATCACCAACCTGTCGGGCCGCGGCGTCGGCATGGACGTGGTCAAGAAGACCATCGAGGGCCTGCGCGGCGCAATCGACATCAGCAGCGAGCCCGGCCAGGGCTCGGTCGTCTCGCTGCGGATCCCGCTGACCCTGGCGATCATCGACGGCCTGCTCGTGCGGGTCGGCGCCAGCCGCTATGTCATCCCGCTGGGCGCGGTCGAGGAGTGCGTGGAGCTCTCCCCCGCCCAGGACGCGCGCTCGACCGGCCGCAGCCTGATCACCCTGCGTGACGAGCTGGTGCCCTTCATCCGCCTGCGCGACCAGTTCAAGTCCCACAGCGCGCCTGATCCGCACCAGAAGATCGTCGTCGTCGCCACCGGCCAGGATCGCGTCGGCCTCGTCGTCGACCAGATCCTGGGCGACCACCAGACGGTCATCAAGCCGCTGTCCAGCTTCCACGCCGATGTCGGCGCCTTCTCGGGCGCGACCATCCTGGGCGACGGCGGCGTGGCCCTGATCCTCGACATCCCCGCCCTGGTCCAGATGGGCCAGCGGCACGACGCCCACCTGCGCGCGGCCGGATAGGAGCCCTCATGAGCACCCTCGAAGCCCTCACCTTCGACCTGCACGGCGAAACCTTCGCACTCGAGGCCACGCTGGTCCGGGAAGTCCTGGACCTGCTGCCCGAGACCGAAGTCCCCGGCGCGCCGGCCTTCGTCAGCGCAGTGATCAACTTCCGTGGCCGGATCATTCCCCTGGTCGACCTGCGCGTCGCCTTCGACATGCCGCTGGCCGAGACGACCATCGACAACCGCATCGTGGTCATCGAGCACCCGCTGGACGGCGAGCCCGCCCTGATCGGCCTGCGCGCCGACAAGGTCCACGAGGTCACCGCCATCACCGAGGATAGCACCGCCGACGTCCCCCGCGTGGGCATGCGCTGGCGCGCCGACTTCATTCACCGCCTCGCCCGACGGGACGGCGACCTCATCGTCATCCCCGACCTCGATCAGATCTTCGCCGCACGGGGCCAGACAGCCTCGATCACGCCCTTCCATCCGCCCCAAGTCCGCTGAACGGCCGGAGTCCCCCATGCGCCTCACCATCAAGCTACAACTCGCCGCCGCCTTCGGGTTCATCATCGTCCTGCTGCTGATGGGCAACCTGTTCGGACTCAACAGCCTGTCCAAGGCCAGCGCCGAGATGGACGCCATCATCAAGGGCCCCACCGCGCGTCTCGAAGCCGCACAACAGCTTGAAATCCACCTGCTGAACATGGTGCGCAACGAGAAGAACATGATCCTCGTGGGTTCGCCCGAAGAGGTTCGCAAGCTCGAGGCGTCATTCGACAAGGAGCGCCAGGCGTTCGACGCGGTGCTGACCAAGGCTGAGGGACTGGCCACGGCCGAGGGACGCCCCAAGTGGGTGGCGCTGGGAACTGCCTTCGAACAGCTGAACGAAGTCCATGCCAAGGTTGTACAGCTGACCCTGGCGGGCGACGATCGCGCTGCGGCGACGCTGTCGATGGGCGAAGGCCGCAAGGTCGTGACCGAAGCGAGCGCACGAGCGCACGAGTTGGTTGAACTCTCCAAGGCACAGCTCGACGCCGCGTCGACCAAGGCCGATGAAGACTTCGCCGGGACGCGGAACGTCCTGATCGGCGTCTCGATCGTGTCGCTTCTGGCTGCGGTCGGCGCCGCCATCTACATCGCGGCGGTCGTCAGCAAGGGCCTGAACCGCGCGTCGGAAGCCGTGAGCGCCGTCGCTGACGGCGACCTGACCAGGACGGTCGAAATCACCAGCCGCGACGAAATCGGCGATCTGCTAGGCCATGTGAACGTGATGATCGAGCGCCTGCGTGGCGTGGTCGCCGACGCGGTCTCTGCCTCGGAGAACGTCTCCTCCGGCAGCCAGGAACTCTCGGCCACGTCCGAGCAGATGAGCCAGGGCGCCACCGAGCAGGCCTCGGCCGCCGAACAGGCCTCGGCCTCGATGGAAGAGATGGCCGCCAACATCAAGCAGAACGCCGACAACGCCTCGCAGACCGAGAAGATCGCCCGCCAGTCGGCGATTGAAGCCGAGACCTCGGGCCAGGCGGTCAGCAACGCGGTCGGCGCCATGCAGACCATCGCCGAGAAGATCACCATCGTTCAGGAAATCGCCCGCCAGACCGACCTCCTGGCCCTGAACGCCGCCGTCGAGGCCGCCCGGGCCGGCGAGCATGGCCGAGGCTTCGCCGTCGTCGCCTCGGAAGTCCGCAAGCTGGCCGAACGGAGCCAGACCGCCGCCGCCGAGATCAGCGCCGTGTCCAGCGACACCGTCAAGGCCGCCCAGACCGCCGGTGAGATGCTCACCAGCCTCGTGCCCAATATCCGCAAAACCGCCGAACTGGTGGCCGAGATCAGCGCCGCCTGCCGAGAACAGGACATCGGCGCCAGCCAGATCAACGAAGCCATCCAGCAACTCGACAAGGTCACCCAGCAGAACGCCTCGGCCTCCGAGGAGATGTCGGCGACCTCCGAGGAACTGGCCGCCCAGGCAGAGGAACTCCAGGCCTCCATCGCTTTCTTCCGCACCGACAGCACAGGCGGCGCCCGTCGTCCCGCCGCTCGGCCGACATCTTCGGTCAAGCGCACCTCGGCATCCACCAAGACCGCGACCAAGCCCAAATCGCCCGCACGCACACCAGTTGCGGCCCAGCAGGCCCGCGCTGCGGGCTTCGCTCTGGACCTGACCAAGGGCGGGCCGGACGCCGATGACGCGGACTTCCGCGAGTACGCCTGAGATCGCTCTCCCAATCGCACGCTCGCCCAAGGAATAAAACCCAATGCGCGCAACGATCAAGTTGAAGCTCGCCAGCGCCTTCGCCGTCGTTCTGTTGCTGACAGCAACCCTCGGCGCCACGGGCGTGATCAAGATGGCGACGGTCAATGATCAGTCGACCATCATCGCTGAAAACTGGATGCCGAGCATCGATGCGATCCATCGCATCAACACCGCGACTTCCGACCTACGGCTTGGACACTATGCCCACGTCGCTTCAACCGACCCCGCCGACATGGCGAATATTGAAAAGCAGATCAAGGTCCTGACGGGTTTGATCGCCCAAACCCGGACGCGGTATGAGAAGCTGATCTCGTCGGAGCAGGAGCGGGCTCTCTACGGATCCTTCTCGCGCAAGTACGACGACTACCTTGAGGAGGCCGACAAGGCGCTCGTCCTCTCCCGCCAGAACCAGAACGTGGCGGCGGCGCAGATGCTTGAGGACAGCCAGGCAACCTACGATGAGATGTCGGGCGAACTGCTGAAGCTGGTCGAACTCAATGTCGCCGGCGGCAATGCCGCCAGCGCGACTGGCGACAAGATCTTCGCCGACGCGCGCTTGATCTTCATCGGCCTGATGGCCTTGGCCCTGGCCCTCGGCGTGGCTGCAGCCTTCTGGATTTCGCGGACGGTCACCCTGGGACTGCGCAAGGCCAGCGAAGCCGTACAAGCCGTGTCCATCGGCGATCTGAACAACACCGTTACGGTAACCACCAACGACGAGATCAAGGACCTGATCGACTATCTCAACATCATGACCGGCAACCTGCGGGAGACTGCTGCGCTGGCCGACAAGGTCGCAAGCGGCGACCTGAGCGTGCGGCCGAAGCCGCTGTCTGACAAGGACACGCTAGGCATGTCGCTTGAGCGCATGGTCGACAGCCTTCAGGCTAGCGCGTCCCTGGCGGACAAGGTGGCGGATGGCGACCTGACCGTCCAGATCAAGCTGAACTCCGACAAGGACACGCTGGGCTTGGCGCTGGAACGGATGACCGCCAATCTGCGTGAAACCGCCGCCCTCACCGACAAGATCGCAGACGGCGACCTGACGGTGCAGCCACGGCCGCGTTCGGATCGGGATATCCTGGGCCTGGCCCTTGAGCGCATGGTCGACCGCCTGCGTGGCGTAGTCGCCGACGCGGTCTCGGCCTCGGAGAACGTCTCGGCCGGCAGCCAGGAACTCTCGGCCACGTCCGAGCAGATGAGCCAGGGCGCCACCGAGCAGGCCTCGGCCGCCGAACAGGCCTCGGCCTCGATGGAAGAGATGGCCGCCAACATCAAGCAGAACGCCGACAACGCCACGCAAACCGAGAAGATCGCCCGCCAGTCGGCGATCGAAGCCGAGACCTCGGGCCAGGCGGTCAGCAACGCGGTCGGCGCCATGCAGACCATCGCCGAGAAGATCACCATCGTTCAGGAAATCGCTCGCCAGACCGACCTCCTGGCCCTGAACGCCGCCGTCGAGGCCGCCCGGGCCGGCGAGCATGGTCGCGGCTTCGCCGTCGTCGCGTCGGAAGTCCGCAAGCTGGCCGAACGCAGCCAGACCGCCGCCGCCGAGATCAGCGCCGTGTCCAGCGACACCGTCAAGGCCACCCAGGCCGCCGGCGAGATGCTCACCACCCTGGTGCCGAACATCCGCAGGACCGCTGAACTGGTCTCCGAGATCAGCGCCGCCTGCCGCGAGCAGGACATCGGCGCCGGGCAGATCAACGAGGCTATCCAGCAGCTCGACAAGGTCACCCAGCAGAACGCCTCGGCCTCCGAGGAAATGTCGGCGACCTCCGAAGAGCTGGCCGCCCAGGCCGAGGAACTGCAGGCGTCCATCGCCTTCTTCCGCACCGACAGCGCGGGCGCCGCCCGTCGCGCCGCCCCACCGTCGGTCAAACGACCGGTCCCTTCCGCCGCGCGCAAAGCGCCTCCGAAGACCGCCTCGACTCGCGCGGTCGCCTCCCAGCAGGCCCGCGCTGCGGGCTTCGCCCTGGACATGGCGCACGGAAGCGCGGACGCCGACGACGCCGCTTTCAAGGAGTACGGAACTTGAGCCGCGCCGCCGATGGTCAATACGTCACCCTGGGTCTGGGGGCGGAGGTCTTCGCCGTCCCCGTGGCCTACGTCCGGGAGATCCTGGACTTCGCGCCGCCCTTCGGGATCCCCGAAGGCCCTGGCTATATGCTGGGCCTGACCGATGTGCGCGGCCGGGGAACCCCCACCCTGGATCTTCGCCGCAAGCTGGGCCTACCGGGGGTCGCGCCGACGCTGACGACCCGGATCCTGGTCGTGGACGTGCCGATCGATGATCGCACGCTCTCGCTAGGGCTTGTGGCCGATCGCGTGATCGAGGTCGCGGCCTTTTCCGAAAGCCAGATCGAGGCTGCGCCCGACATCGGCGTCCCCTGGCGGTCGGACTACATCCAAGGCGTCGTGCGCCGGGACAGCGGCTTCGTCGTTATCTTCGACCTGGCCCGACTGTTGACCGGGCAGGACGCCGCACTCATCGCGCAAGCCGCCTAACCATAAGCGTCCCGCGTTCGCCTAAGGATCGCCGTGTCTCAAGCCGCCCTCGCCCTGCAGCCCGACGTGAACGGCGAGCCGCTGAGCGCTAAGAACTTCGACCGCCTCGCCGTCTTCATCCACGACTACAGCGGCATCAAGATGCCCGGCAACAAGAAGACCATGCTCGAGGGCAGGCTTCGTCGGCGCATGCGTGTGCACGGCTACGACAACGTCAACGACTACTGCCGCTTTCTATTCGAGGAGCATGGGCTCGACACCGAGACCGTGCATCTGATCGACGCCGTCACCACCAACAAGACCGAATTCTTCCGCGAACCCGTCCACTTCACCTATCTGCAAGAAGCGCTGCTGCCCAGGCTGGCCAAGGCCGGACGGCGTGAGATCAAGGTCTGGAGCGCCGCCGCCTCGACGGGGGCGGAGCCCTATACCCTGGCGATGGTGCTGGACGCGTTCTGCAGGGAGCAGCGCGGGCTAGACTACGCCATTTTCGCCACCGACATCTGCACCGAGGTGTTGTCTCAAGCGCTGGACGGCCGCTATCCGGCCTCGATGATTGACCCCGTTCCAGTCGCCTTTCGGCGGCGCTATGTTCGCCAATCCAGGGACGCTTCTCGGCACGAGGTCCGGATCGCGCCCAGCCTGCGAGAAAAGGTCCTGTTCGGCCGTCTCAACCTGATGGAGGAAGACTACCCCCTCGATCAGGACATGGACATCATCTTCTGCCGCAACATCTTGATATACTTCGATAAAGCAACCCAGGCGAAGGTGCTCTCGCGGCTGTGTCGCCACCTGCGGCCGAACGGCCACCTGTTCCTGGGTCATTCGGAGTCGATCGTCGGCCTGGATCTCCCCGTCCGACAGGTCGCCAATACAGTCTTCCAGAGGTGCTAGCCCGTGCCGATCATCGGAAAAGTCCGCGTTCTGATCGTTGATGACTCCGCCACGGTCCGCCAGACCCTGGCCAGCATCCTGGAGTCTGATCCGCAGATCGAGGTGATCGGGGTGGCCTCCGACCCCTTCGTCGCCGCCCGTCGCATCCGCGACGAAATCCCCGACGTCATCACCCTGGACGTCGAGATGCCCCGAATGGACGGCATCACCTTCCTGCGCAAGATCATGAGCCAGCACCCGGTGCCAGTGGTCATGTGCTCGTCCCTGGTCGAGGCGGGCTCCGAGACCCTGCTTCAGGCCCTGGAAGCCGGCGCGGTCGACGTCATCCTCAAGCCACGCATGGGCGTGGCGGAGCATCTGGTCGAGTCGCGTATCCGCATCTGCGATGCGGTGAAGGCCGCCGCCAGCGCTCGCGTGGCCGGGGCGCGCCGCGCGCCCGTGCCCCTGTCGCACGCCATCCAGGAACCCGCACGGAAGCTCACGGCCGACGCCATGCTTCCCCCACCCGACGGCCGAGCCATGGCGCGCACCACCGAGACGGTCGTCTGCATCGGCGCATCCACCGGCGGGACCGAAGCGCTCAGGCAGGTGCTTGAAGGCCTTCCCGCAGACTCCCCCGGGATCGTCATCGTCCAGCATATGCCGGAGAAGTTCACCGCCTCGTTCGCCAAGCGGCTCGACGGCCTCTGCGCGGTGTCGGTGAAGGAAGCCGAGGATGGCGATACGGTGCTGCGCGGTCGGGTGCTGATCGCGCCCGGCAACAAGCACACCCTCCTGGAGCGGAGCGGCGCCCGCTACTACGTCTCGGTCAAGGACGGGCCGCTCGTCTCGCGACACCGGCCGTCGGTGGACGTGCTGTTCCGGTCGGCCGCCCGCTCGGCGGGCTCGAACGCCATCGCGGTGATCATGACCGGCATGGGCGACGACGGCGCCCGGGGCATGGAAGAAATGAAGAACGCCGGCGCCATGACAATCGCTCAGGACGAGGCGACGTCCGTCGTCTTCGGCATGCCCAAGGAGGCCATAGCGCGCGGTTGCGTCGATCGGATCGCGCCGTTGCAGGCCCTGGCCGCAGAGATCCTGAGAGTATCCAAGCGCTAGATCGGAGCGCTCGGGCAGGCCTCCGCCGAGCGCCTGCAGAATTCGAACGCGCCCCTCAGAACAGAACGTCGTCGTCCACCAGAACGGCCGGCGCGGCCGGCTCCGGCATCTCGCCCAGATCCGCCGTCATGGAAGCATGAACCTCGCGCTCCTGCACCATCGTGTAGGTGCGCGCCAGGCTTTGAAGCATCGGCCCCAGAACAGGCATCAGATCGTCCACGGGCGCGTTGTCGGCGCCGGCGGCGGCGAGTTCGCTCGCCGCCTTGTCGAGATACGATCCCACATGACCGTGGAAGTCGAAGCGCGCGACGGCCCGCCGAAGCAGGTCGACGACCCCTTCCCCCTCGCGGGCGGCGGCGGCCAGATCGCCATCGATCTCCTCGCCGGTGCTGCGGAAGTGTTCCACCGCCGACTGCAGCGCTTCGGCCACGAGCGTGGCTCCGCCCGCTCCGTCGCGTCCGCCCGAGGCGCCGGCGCTCATTGAAAGCCCCTCAAGGGCCGCGAGGGTCCGCGCCGCAGACGTTTCCAGATGGCCGGCGTGCTGACGCAGCTCGATGGCGATGACACCCAGCGGCTTGCCGGTCTCGCCGATACGCGCGCATTTCAGGGTGGTGTTCAGCGCCATCATCTGTACGTCGGCGCGCATGTTCTGGATGGCCTGGATCTGGGTCGCCAGCGCGCGGGCGGCGCTCGCGGCCGAACGGCTGACTTCCTCGGCCAGGCGTTCGCCGGCGTCAATGTCCTGCACCAGCGCCGAAGCCTGGACGAGGCTGGCTTCGAGGCCGGCCAGGAAGCTGCCCTCGCCGTCCGAGGCCCGTCCCTGAGCGTGATCGCGCAGGCGCATGATCTGGTCGGCGTCGCCCGCGATCGCGCTGACATTATGGCCGATCCTGGAAACCTCTGTCTCGAAGTCCCGGGTCGTCGCCGCCAGTTGAGCCGCCAGCAATCGGCGCATGAACCCTTCAAGGCGACCCCGCGCTTCCGCCGGCAGCGCCTGGGCCTCGGCGAAAGTCTCCAGCAACCCCAGGCCATGCTGAACGTGTTCGATGCGTTGGCGCGTGATGTCGCCGATCTGCAGCGCGCCCAGGACCGCGCCGATCTTCTTGCGAAGACCGCGCGCCAATTCTCCGACATTGCTGCTGATCTCGGCGACCGTCGCCTGATGAGCGCTGACTGCGGAGGCTTCCGAAACCAGCGCGTCAGGGATCGCCGGCACCAGTTCCTCGCAACGTCGCCGCAACCGCTCCTCGTGCGCCACCGCCGCGCTCAGAACCTCGTCGAGCTTGGCAAGGTCGGCCCGGAAGGTGTCGAGCTGGCCTCTGCCCAGTTCGATACAATCACAGATTTCCTGCGCGAAGATGGCGAACTCAGGACCTGCCGCAGCGATCCCGCCAGAAGTGATCTTGATGTTGACGCCGAAGACCCGCAGGTAGGCCAGATGCTGGCGCATATCCTCGATATGCACGGTGAGATCACCGCCCGCGCGCATCAAATCGCCGATCCGATCACGGCGTTCGCGCAGGGACTCCGGCAAGCTCCTGAGCCGCATCGACGCGTCCGTGAGCTGATTTGTCGCAGCGCGAACCGTGTCACCGGTGAGCCGTTCGCGGGTTCGGTCCAAGGAGTCGATCAGCACGTTAGCGCCATCGACGATCCGGGACAGCACGTCGCCGACCTCGAGAAAACGCCCCTCAATAGCCCCCCGCGCCTGTTCCAGGTGGGAGAGAATGCGGCTTTCGCCGCCATTTGACGGCGAAACGGACTGAGCGAAGGAAGGAAGCGCCATGGGCCCGCCGAGTGTTCGATGGGCCACCCTCCGCGATAAAGGAAAACTTCGAGTAAAGGCGGGCGGGTCGGGACAGAGCGGGACGCTCGCCCGCGCGCTCACGCGGCCTGTCGTCAAGTAGACCTGAAAATCAGCCGCGTCCCCCTTGGGCCGTAGATTCAGCCTGCGGGGGTCTCCCACAGAACGATGACTCGAAGACCGCCGAGCGGCGCGCGATCCATACGCAGCACAGCTCCTGACGCCTCGGCAAGATCACGGGCGATGGCCAACCCCAAGCCGTGTCCGGGTCCCGCCTCGTCCAGTCTGGCGCCACGCGCCAGAGCGGCCTCGGCCCGGCCTTCGTCCAAGCCTGGACCATCGTCCTCGACAGCGAGATAGCACCCGCCCATGGCCACGCCCCCGGAGACGCGCACGCGACGTCGACCATAGCGGGCGGCGTTCTCGATCAGGGCGCCGAGGATTTCGGTGAGCACGTCCTGAGATGCGGGCGCTGTGATGTCGTCTGCGATCTCCACCTCGAAAATGAGGCGCTCGCCCTCCGTGGTGCGCTCCAGGACGGCGATCAGGCGCTCAGCGACTTTCGCCGGCGCGCTCATTGTGACGAACGTGGTCTCGCGAGCCGCCGCCGCCCGGGCGCGGGCGAGTTCGGCCTCTAAGGCCGCGCCTACGGCGGCGATCGCATCGTCCAGCCCATCGGCGGCCTCGACCGCGCCAGCCTCCCGCGCGCGACGGCTTTGGGCGGCCAGGGCCGCCAGCGGGGTCTTGAGACCATGCGCCAGATCACCAGCCCGCCGGCGCGCACGGGCGAGGTCGCCCTCTCGGGCCTCCGCCAAGGCGTTGATGGCCTCGGCCAGCGGCGCGATCTCTACCGGATGAACCTCCGACATCCGCGCCGATGGGCTCTTGCGCAGCCGCGCCAGATCGTCGCGCACGCGCTTGAGCGGCGACAGGCCCAGAGTGACCTGCAAGGCTGCGGCTGCCGACAGCACCGCCCAAAGACCGATCAGGAAGAGCGCGAGGTCCCGGCCGAACGCCCCGCGGGCGGCGCGCAAGACCTTCTCGTCGGTGGCGATCTGGATCAGCACGGCCGGTCCGCCGCGATCGGGCCGCACCGACCGCTCGACCAGCAGGATTTCGTCGTCGAAGGGACCCGCCACGACACGCGCCCCCCAACCGTTGACGGGCGCGACAGACGGCGGGCTGAGCGTCTGATCCCACAACGACAGCGACCGGTCGCCGCCTTGCGGCGTGGACACCTGCCAATAAAGCCCGCCTGCTGGCCTGGAGAGCCGAGGATCGGGCAAAACCGCATCGACGATCGGCGCGCCGTCTGGCTTCAGCCTCAGTCCGGCAACCAGCGCCTCGCCCGTACGGCTCAGCTCGGCGGTTTCCCGGCGAACGATGTGGCGATCGAAAAGCCAGATCATGGCCAGCCAAGCGACCACTAGCGCCGTCAGGATCGCCAGCATGCCGCCCGCGATCAGCCGCCATCGCAGTGAACCGCGCCTCACGCGTCGCCGCCGGCGAGCAGATAGCCGAAGCCTCGCCGGGTCTCGATGACGTCCGGCCCCACCTTGCGGCGCAGGCGGGTCACCAGCGCCTCGATCGCGTTGGTGTCGGCGGTGTCTGCGACCCCGTATAGCTGTTCGGCGAGCTCTCCCGCCGACACGGCGCGGCCGGGATTATGGGCAAGACAGTCCAGCAGGCGGAACTCCAGCGGCGAGAGCCGGATCGCCGCGCCGTCCAGCGTGGCGGTCATCCCGCGGGTGTCCAGCGACAGACGGCCGGCTTCGATCACGGGCGAGACACGACCGGCGGCTCGGCGCACGAGGCTTCTGGCCCGAGCCAGCAATTCACCCATTTCAAAAGGCTTGGCCATATAGTCGTCTGCGCCGGCCTCGATGCCTTCGACCTTCTCGGTCCAGTCGCCGCGCGCCGAAAGGATCAGCACGGGGAAGGTCCGGTTGTTCGCGCGCCAACGTCGCAGCACCGACAGGCCGTCGAGGCGCGGCAGGCCCAGGTCCAGAATCGCGACAGCGTAGTCCTCGACCTCGCCCCTAAAGGAGGCATCCTCGCCGTCGCGCGCAAGATCGACCACGAAGCCGGCGCCGCTCAGCGCCTTGGTCAGGTCCAGGCCAACAACGGGATCATCCTCGACAATCAGAGCCCGCACTCAGTCGTCCTCAAGCTTCAGGGTCGCGCCGGTCTTGGCGTCGAGCTCCAGTTCCCGCACACGCCCATTCTTGGCCAGGATCTTCAGGTCATATTTCAGACGTCCGCCGCCGGCGTCTTCCAGCTCTACCTCGATGACTTCGCCAGGAGCCCGGCGCGCGGCGATCGCCAGGATTTGCGTCAGCGGCAAAACCTCCTTGCGAAGCAGCGCCTGACGCGCGACTTCGTGGTTCTTCTTCTTGCTTTCGCTGGCGAGGGCGGACGAGCCGGTCATCGCGGTCGAGGCGACCAGCGCGATGAGAACGGCGCGGAGCGTGGATTGGGGCTGGATCATGGACCTAACGATTCCACGTCCATCCTGACACGAGGCTGACGCGCCGCAACGCCCGGATCGCAGTCGGCGTCTGGCCGCTCCGAGACAGGGCGAGGTTACGCGAACGACGTCTCGTCAGGCCGCGACCCGACTGGCTCCGCCCTGGGCCCGCCAGCGCTCGCGCTTGGCCAGTGCCCGCTCCAGAGTCACGCGCTTGATCGGCAGGCCCTTGCGTAGCTTGACCCAGGTCGTCTCGCTGATGCCGAACACGTCGAACAGGTAGCGGTCGGTGATCGCCGGCAGACTGGCGCGCAGGTCAGCGAACTCCTCGGGCGTGACAGTGACAAGATCAAGCATTGCGTAGCGTCCCCTGGCGCGCGAGATCGGCGGCGCGCCCTTGAGTGAAGCGCCCTACCCGACTTTCATGGCATTCGCTTGAAACAGTGGGAGGAGCCGCAAGCTGCTGCCCCTGGCGCCAACTTCGGAGGCACTAGCGACAGCGTCAAGGCGTTGAGCGCCACCACGGACGGCGCGGCGGGTGGTGGAGCGAACCGGCCCTGGCTCCTCCGAGCGATCACCGCGTCATCCGGACTTGTCTACGCCCGGTGTAGAATCTGTCGCGGTTCCGTCAGCTTCCCGTCAGCGTTTGCGGTCTAGTTCCAGCCCACCAGATTTAGGGACAAGAAGGGCGCTGCCATGACTCGACTGAAACTCGCCGCCAGCCTGCTGGCGCTGATGACCGCCGCGCCGGCGCTGGCCCAGACGACGCCCGCCGTTGGTGTCATCAGCACGACCGCGCCCACCGCCCGCGGCGGCGCCAATGGAGTGGTCCTGCTGCGCGACGCGGCTGATCCGCGAAAGAGCGTGATCGCCGCGACCGGTGAGCTTGGCGGGCTTGAAATCTACGACCTGGACGGTCGGCGCACGGCCGCCGTGCCGGGCGGCGAGGTCTATGCGGTCGACGCCCGCGATGACGGCGCGCGGGCGCTGGTCGTGGCGCTGGATCGCCAAGCCGGCCGCCTGCGCGTGTTCGGTCGGGACTATGCGACGGGGCAGATCGCCGCGGTCGACGCCCGACCGATCCAGCTCGGCTTCTCCGGCGAAGGCGTCTGCCTGCACCGCAGCGCGCGTGACGGCGCGCTCTACGCGTTCGTCATGGGACGCGAGGGCCAACTCGACCAATGGCTGCTTTATCCGACCACGGATGGTCAGATTGACGGGCGCGTCCTGCGCCGCCTTCGCCTCTCGTCCGAAGCGAAGTACTGTGTCGCCGACGACGCCAGCGGCGCGCTCTACGTGGCGCAGGAGGCCGTGGGAATCTGGCGCTATGACGCCGACCCCGAGGCCGACCCCGTTCCCACCCTGGTCGACGCCAACCGCCTGGGACATATCGCCGGCGAGGTCGCCGGCCTGGCCGTGATCAACGGCGGCCCGGGCGCGAACTATCTGGTGGCGGCCAACGCCGACGCGGGCGACTACAACGTTTACGACCGCTCCGGCGACGACCGCTTCGTCGGCGCCTTCCGGGTCGGCGAGAACGGCGCGCCGGCGATCGAGAGCCCCTCGGGTCTGTTTGGCCTGCGCGCGCCGGTCGGCGCGGGCCTTCCCGCCGGCGCCCTGCTGATCGCGGACGACCGCAAAGCCGGCGGCAACAGTAAAGTGGTGTCGTGGGCCGATGTCGCCGCCGCCCTGAAGCTGCCGGTCGGTCAGGACGCCCCTCCGGTCGCCAAGAGCCGGGTCGCCCTAACCCAGGCGGCGATGGAAACTGAACCCGTGGGCCACGACGGCGACGCGGCGGATGATCCGGCGATCTGGGTTCATCCGACGGATCCGGCCAAGAGCGCCATCATCGCCACCGACAAGAAGGGCGGCATGTTGGTCTACGATCTGTCGGGCAAGCGCCTGCAGTATCTTCCCGACGGAAAGATGAACAACGTCGACCTGCGGGGCGGCTTCAAGCTGGGCGGCAAGACCGTCACCCTGGTCGCGGCCAGCGACCGGACGCACAAGGCCGTCGCCCTTTACACCATCGATCCGGAAACCCGGCTGCTGAGCAGCGTCGCCGACGGCATCCAGGCCACCGGCCTCAGCGACCCCTACGGCCTCTGCATGTACCGCGACCGCAAGGGCGGAACCTTCGCGTTCATCTCCGATCCCGAGGGACTGGTGCGCCAGTTCCAGTTGACCGCCAACGCGGCGGGCAAGGTGGTGGCCAAGGCCGTGCGCGATGTCCGTTTCGACTCTCAGACCGAAGGATGCGTCGCCGACGACGAGACCGGCGCGCTCTACGTGGCCGAGGAGGACGTGGCGCTGTGGAAACTGGGCGCTGACGCCAAGGCGGGTTCGGCCAGGACCGCGATCGCCCGCGTGGCCGACAACCCCGCGCTCAAGGACGATCTGGAAGGTGTCGGCCTGTACGCGCAGCCCCACGGCAAGGGCTATCTGGTCGTCTCCAGCCAGGGCAACAACACCTACGCCGTGTTCCGGCGCGAGGGCGCAAACGCCTATGTCGGCAGCTTCGCGGTGACCGCCAATGGCGGCAACGGCGTGGATGGCGTCTCCGAAACCGATGGCCTGGACGTCAGCAGCGCCTCGTTCGGCGCGGGCCTGGAGGCCGGCGCCTTCGTCGCGCAGGACGGCCGCAACATCTCCCCGCCCGAAGCGCAGAACTTCAAGCTCGTGCCGTGGGCGGACATCGCGGCCAAGCTCGGACTGAAATAGGATCTCATCGGGCGACGGGAGCGCGCGGTCTGAAGCGCGCGCTCCCGCCAGCGTCAACGAAATCGCTCGGAGCGGAGTCCGGCCATGGCGCGCAGATACGCCTCGCACGCCCCCTCGATCGTGAAACGCTCAGCCTGGATCCGGCTCAGGCTCTGGTCCTGCGACGAGACGTCGACGCTCGCGATGGCGTCGGCCAGCGCTTGCTCGTCGCCGACAGGCGCCAGTCGACCCAAGGCCCCGTGACACAGCAGGGTCGGCATGCTGCGGCTGCAATCGGTGGCCACGATCGGCAATCCCGCCGCCAAGGCCTCAAGAATGACGGCGGGCACGCCCTCATAGTCCGAAGAGAGCAACAACACGTCGAACAGCGGCAGCTGGAGCACCGGGTCGGGTTGATAGCCGTCGAACCGTACGCGCGACTCCAGTCCAAGATCGTGGGCGAGGCGCTCCAACGCCGGGCGTTCCGGGCCGTCGCCGATCACGCTGAGCGTATCGCCCTCTTGAGCGCCGCGCGCGAAGGCGCGCAGCATCAGGCTGATGTTCTTCTGCCGCGTGAGCCGCGCGACACACACGAAGCGACGCCCGACGCCTTCGACGCGCGGAACGCTGGGGCGCGTCCGCAAACGCTCGATCAAGGGCAGCGACAAGGCGGGATCGGGAATGATCGTGATCCGGTCGGCCGAAACGCCGAGGCCGTCGCGGATCTCCTCGGCCATCGGCGTTTCCATGCCCACGAAGTGGCTAATGAGCCGTCCCTGAACGCGGAGCCACAGTCGGTAGACCATCCGAAACCAGCCGGGCTGGTCGCGACGGTCCAGATCGTTGCTGATCTTCAACAGGATGGGCGGACAATCGCGCCCCAGCAGGATCTTCAGGGCCACCGCGACCACGGCATAGGTGTTGCCCGCGCAGAACAGGACATCGGGCCGCAGCCGCCGCACCACTGCGGGCAGCGTCCAGATCATCCAGAGCGTTTCCAGGTGGGCCACGTGCCGACCACCGCCCGGCGGACAGATCACCTCCAGGCCTGCGCCGACATCCTCACGCATGTCGCCGTCGAGACGGCCGACGAACAGCGGCGCATCGATGTTCCGCGCGCGCCATTGCCGCACCATGCGCAGGGCGATCCGCTCGACCCCGCCCGGCTCGAAACTGTGAAGGAAGGTCAGGACGCGCAAGACGCGGCCTCTCTTCGCGACGGCCAAAGCGAGCGATCGATGCGCTTGACGTCAAACAGGGTGACCGAACCTGCGGCCGACAGGGTGTGCAGTCCCATCGCATAGCGCCCAACGTCGGAGGGCGGCGCCAACGGCGCGCTGGCCTCGGCCTCGAATCGATCTGGGTCCAGCCGCAGAAACTTCAGCTGTCGGATAGCGCCGCCGTAGGTCAGCGTGCAGTCTTGCACCGGCAGGACGGGCATAGCGTCTTCTATCCAGACCGTGCCGCCGGGACGACTGGACGCCAGATTGTTGCGGACCGGATTGCCGGGGTGCAGTCGCCAGGGACCGCTCAGACGCTCCGCAAAGGCCAGGTGAAGACGGCCCTGCTTCCAGCGCTGCGGTCCGGTGGGGGAATAGGCCAGCCACCAGAGCCCGCCGTGGCGGAACGGGGTGGCGTCGATCGCCGGCGTGTCCAGCTTCAGACGCGCCACGGGCTCCCAGACGTTTGGGAACGCGGCCGCGCGATAGAGCGTCAGCGCGCCCGATCGATGGGCCTCAGGCAGCATCCACACCTGACCGTCGGCCTCGAAGACGTGAGGGTAGGACAGATGCCAGGGCTCGCGCAGAACAACCGAGCGCCGGACCGGCGAGAAAGCGCCATCAAGTTCGATCACCTCGATGATCCCGTGGCGGCTTCGGTAGTCGTAGGCCTCGACGAACAAATACAGGCGCCCGTCACGCCAGAGGCCGAACGGGTCGGCCACGAACTTCAGCCGCGCTTCCTCGGCCAGCCAGCGGACCGCCGGCGCGGCGGAAAAGCCGAGCCGAGCGACCTCAGCGATGGGCGCCTGGACGAGACCCACGCGCCAGATGTCCCGTCCAGGGATCCTCGCTCGCCAATCGGTCATGACCCCGCCTCCGCCTTGGACTTGACCGAAGCGCGCCGGAACCGTCGCGCCAGGTCGAGCGCGCCCAGTCCGACCGTGACGACCAGGTGCATGACCAGCGTCACCAAGGCCAAAGCCGCCAGCAGGGTCGCCACCGTCGAGTGCGCGCCCAGCAACAGCAGCATCAGATTGCCGAACACCAGATCCTTGTTCGAAATCAGAGGGATGCGCGAGATCAGATAGCGGATCGCCAGCAGCACGATCCACAGGCCAGGCTGAACCTCCGGCATCGCCAGACGCCAGACAAGGACGGTCAGCCCGGTCCAGATCGCCAGCCGCAAGCAACTGGCCACGCCAACGTAGACCAGCTGGCCGAGCCGAAGCGAGAACACGCGCCGCCCGAAGAACAGGACGCCCAGGGAGATGGCTAAAGGGATAACCCCCGACCACAGGGCCGGCCCCAACTGGCGGGCGAAATCCAGGTCGCGAAGCTGCGTCGCGCTGACCGCCGCCAGGACCAGGGTCAACAGGTTGCCCAGCAGGGCCGAAACGATGTTCGCGTCCTTGATCGCCGCGAAGGGCTCGGCGACCACGCTCGTCGCCCGGCGCGCCCAGACATAGAGATAGGCCTCGCCGCTGTAGCCCAGCACGACCTCATTGATGATGTTCTTGCGGAGCAAGGCCTCGATGCCGGCCACTGGCATGTTCCACAGTCGACGAAAGATCACGAAGTCGAAGAGCGGCTGGACGAGATACAGCAGCACAAGCGCGGGCCAGACCAGCAGCGGCAAACGGCCGATGGTGTCCAGCACCTCGGACGTGGCGCCGCCAAGCTGCAGAACGATCGCCGCCACCATGCCAACGGATAGCAGACCGCCAAGCCACACCCATCGCCGCGAGGCGCCGCCGCCGACGGCGGACTGGACGGCTTGATCGGGCGCCTCAAGGTCTTTTGGGTCGGTCATGCCCGAGCCTTCGCGACGACAGACGCGTAGTGTTCGAAGAGCTCGGCGAAGTGGTCGATGTCGCGCCGCACCCTGGCCGACGCCTCGAGCGCGGCGGCCCTCAGGGTCTGCGGATCGCGCGAAAGAAGCCGCTCAAGCGCCGCTGTCGCTGCGGCGGTGTCGCCCGAACGGTAGACTTCTGACGTCTCCGGCCGCGCCAGATGCGCGAAGCCGCCCCGATCGGGTCCCACGACGGGCAGGCCGCTCGCCATGGCCTCGGCTGGGATCAGTCCGAAGGTCTCCGACTCGCAGCCATGTATCAGAAGGTCGGCGCTGGCCAGATGCGCCGCCAGACGCGGCCGATCATGGATCGGCGGCAGGATCTGGACATGGGGCTTGCCGGCGGCGGCGCGAAGCACGCGCGCGCGGTCGACGCCGTCGCCGATCAGAACGAGACCCAGCGGCGTCCCGGCCCCGGCGCGCGTCACCGCCTCCATGACCATGGGCCAGCGCTTTTCGGGGTGAAACCGGCCGACGCCGAGCACCAGTCGGGCGTCGGAGGGACAAGCGCAGGCCCCTAGGAGGCGCGACCTTAGAGCCTCGTCACGCAGAGACGGCGAGAACGCCGTGCGATCAATGCCCAGCGGAATGCTCGTGACGGCGTCCACGCCCCGCCCCATCAGCCGGTCGGCCAACCAGGCTCCCCCAGCCACGACGGACTCGAAGTGCGCGGTTAGTTGGCGAAGATACCGCCAGAACCACCAAAACAGGCTATCGACCCGTTCCGGACCGACGACGGGCGCGAACCAGCGCTGCGGATACGAGGCCACCGGATCGGAATGCACGAACATCGCGCGCCGCGCGGAGCCGGACCAGCGGGCGACAATCCAAGCGCCTCGCCAAGGCGAGGAGGCCTCGACCAGGTCCGGCGTCAGTCGATCCAGCCAGGCGTGCACTGGGGCCGCGTCCCAGAACATATGGTAGTTGGCGTCAAACGGTAGCGTGGGGCTTCGGACCTGAATCACTCCACCCGTCCCGCGCTGTTCGAAGCTATCGCGCGGCCCCGGCGCGATGACGAACAGTTCGTGGCCCAATTGCTCGGCCGCCTGCAGCTTGCGGTCGATATAGGTTCGCACGCCGCCGCCGGTCGGTGAATAGAACTCGGCGACATCCACAAGGCGCATGGCGTCTCGAAACTTCCTCAAAATGCGTTTCCAAAGCACCGCTAAGACAACTGTGTGACGGATTGGCGGGGCCACCTTCACAAAAACACGACATGAGCCGGTGTACGCCTCATCCGGTGATCACAATCCGTGTGGTGAAGGGGCGAGCGCGTCGTCTTGGTGGAGAGCCAAGTCGACACGCGAAGGGGCAAGCATGGAAAGCCAGAGACTGATGGGCGCGGGCGAAACGCGGTCGATGCGGATCGCTTTATTCTCCGGCAATTACAACTATACCTTAGATGGCGCCAATAAGTCCCTGAACCGTTTGGTCGACCACTTGCAAAGCAGCAGGGGCGCCAAGGTGCGGGTCTATTCGCCCACCTCGCAGACCCCGGCCTTTGCGCCCGTCGGCGATCTCGTCTCGGTGCCCTCGGTCAAGGTCCCCTTCCGGAGCGACTACCGTGTGGCGCTTGGCCTTCCGGCGCACATCCGCCGGGATATCGAGGCTTTCGCCCCCGACCTGATCCACCTGTCGGCGCCGGACTTCCTGGGCTCGGCGGCGCTGAAGTTCGGTCGCCGGTTGAACGTGCCCGTGGTCGCCAGCCTTCACACGCTGTTCGATAGCTATCTCGACTATTACGGGCTGGGCTTCATGCGCCCGCTCGCGCGCCGTCAGCTCTGGAAGTTCTACGGCGAATGCGACTACGTGATGCCTCCTACCGAAGCCATCGCCGAAGAACTGAGGACCGAAGCCCCCTCAACCCGCGTACGCACCTGGGCTCGCGGGGTGGACCCCGCGCTTTTTCATCCGGGCCGACGCGATTCGTCCTGGCGCCTTAAGCAGGGCTTCGACCCGGATCGTCCCGTGATCGTGTTCCTGGGCCGCATCGTGATGGAGAAGGGCCTGGAGGCCTTCGCGGACACGATCGCGCAACTCAAGGCGGCCGGCCACGCGCCACAGGTCCTGGTGATCGGCGACGGCCCCGCGCGGGCCTGGTTCGAGACCCGTATGCCAGAGGCTGTCTTCACCGGTTTCCTATCGGGCGAAACCCTGGCGAGCGCGCTGGCCAGCGGGGACATCTTCTTCAATCCCAGCACGACCGAGACGTTCGGAAACGTCAATCTCGAAGCGATGGCCTGTGGCTTGGCCATGGTGTGCGCCGACGCGCCCAACACCCGCGCCTTGTTGCGTGACGGGAAAGACGCCCTGCTCTGTGCGCACGACCAGCGGACATCCTACGCCGACGCGCTGGCGGCGCTGCTGGTCGACACGCGCGAGCGGCGGCGCCTGGCGGCCGAGGCGCTGGATCGCAGCGCGGCCTATCGCTGGACAAACATCCTCGACGAGGTGTTCGAAGTCTATGCCGAGGCCCTGGACCGCCACGCCGCGCGCACGCCGACCTGGCGCGCCCCGAGCCTGGCTCGGTCCAGACGGGGTGGCTACGTCGAGCCTCAGCCGAACGGCCTGCCTGTTCTTTGAGCCTCGTCGCCCGATGATCCCCAATACGATCGACCGCTACCTGCTGCGGCGAACCTTGACACCGATGTCGGCGGTCTTGGTCAGCACGATGGTGATGTTCCTGATGGAACGGCTAATGCGGTCGTTCCAGGTGCTGTCCCAAACCGCCGAGGGCTTCAGGTTCCTGATGGAGCTCTTGGTGAACCTGGTGCCGCACTATGTCGGCCTCACCCTGCCCGGCGGCTTTTTCATCGGCCTGTTCGTCGTCGTCAACGGCCTGAACAAGAGCTCGGAAATCGACGCGATCCTGGCCAGCGGCGTCTCCCTGGACCGCTTCGCCGCGCCGTTCGTGGCTTTAGGAGCGGCGCTGATGGTGTTCAGCATCGTGCTCTTCGGCTTCGTGCAGCCCTACAGTCGCTACGCCTATCACGCGGTGCTCCACGCGGTGGCGAACGCAGGCTGGAACGGCGACGTGCGGCCGAAGGCGCTATTGTCGGCGGGCAAGGACATCCTGCTGACCGCCGACACCGCCGACGCCAGCGGACGTCACCTGCGGCGGATCTTCATCCGGCAACTCGGCCCCGACGGCCGGGAGGATGTTCTGACCGCCGCCTCAGCCGAGGTCTTGAAGGCCCCCGGAGAGCAGAAGGCCACCCTGGTGCTCAGCGATGGCCGGCAGGTCAGCACGACACCCCTCAATGAAGTCTATGTCGCTGATTTTACGCGATTTCGATTTGACCTGCCGGTCGCACAGGCCAAGTCTCTGCGGATCCGCGGGGACAAGGTCAGCGAACTCACTCTGTTGGAATTGGCCCAGCAGGGTTTTGGTAAGGCGACGCCCGCCTTGCCCCGCCAGGCGCTGCTCGCCGAACTGTTCACACGCTCGTCCCGCGCGCTGATTCTACCGCTGCTGCCGCTGATGGCCGTCCCCTTCGCGTTGAGCGCCAAGCGGGCCGGGGCGGGGTCGGCCATGGTGATTGGCGGCTTGCTGTTGTTCCTCTTCGAGACCTCGCTGGTCATGGGTCAAGCCCTCACCACGGCGACAGGCTTTTCGGCGCTGGCGACGGTTGGCGTCCCTGCGGGCCTGTTCGCCTCTGCTTGCGTCACCGTGTGGATGTCCAGCCGCAACCGGCCGGGCGAGAACCCGGTCAACTGGCTCTCGCAAACCGTCGCCGACAGGTTCGCCGCGCTCGTCAGGAAACAACGCCCCCACGGAGCCTAGACTGAACGCGAGCGGTCTAGCGAGACAGCACCAGACGATGGTCGTCTTCGCGCAACGTCAGGCCGTGCAAGGTCGCCACCGCCCGGGCGAAGGCGCGGGTGTCGCGCGCCTCGAACACGCCGTCGACAGTCAGATCGCCGAGCGCGGGTTGCGCCAGGGCGATGGGCTTGGCGGCGTAGCGGTTGATGTCGGCCACCGCCGCGTCGAGACGGGCCCGAGTCAAGGTCACGCGGCCCGCGCGCCAGTCCTGCACCCTTGCGAAATCAGCCGGTGCGCCGACAGTCAGGTCGCCCGAGGCGCTCACCCGCACGGCCTGGCCCGCGCTCAGGCGCGCCAGCGGCGCATCGCGCCGGCCGCGCACCTCGACATGGCCCTCCAGCAGATCCACTCGGGTCTGATCGGTCGTCTTGCGGACGTTGAACTGCGTGCCGGTCACCCGAATGCTGGCCGCCCCCGCGTCGACGGTGAACGGCTGGCGATCCGGACGCTTCGCCACGGTAAACAGCGCCTCGCCCTCAACCAGCCGCACCTGCCTTTGGCGGGCCGAGATCCGAACCTCCAGGCGCGAGCGCGTGTTCAGTTCGAGGCGAGAGCCGTCCTTCAGCGCCACCACCCGGCGTTCACCGGCGCTGGTGGAATAAACTTGAACCCCGGCTTGCCCCTGGAGCCAGACTGCGGCGACCAGACAGGCGGCCAGGGCCGCGAATCCACCAATCTGGATCTCGCGACGCCGCCACAGCGGTGCGGGCGCCGGCGCGGCAAGCTTAAAGTCCTCGGCCTCCAGGGCGCCGAGGGCGTCCCAAACCGCCTCCGTCTCCGCGACCGCCGGGTCGGACCGGCCCACCACGGGAGAGGGGCCGCCCGCCTCCTCGGCGGCGAGGGCGTCGACAAGCCGCGCGGCGGCGTCCAGATCCGCCTCGACGATCGGGGGCGCGGCCGGTTCTGGACGGCGCAAGGGCGTCACTGCTCGAACCATCCGTCCTCCTTGAGCTTTCCACGGCATCGCGCCAAGGCCTGGGCGAGAAGCTGTTGCACCGTACGCAGCGGAATTCGCTGGCTTTCGGCGATTTCGGTGAGTTTGCGCCCTTCCACCCGGTGCATCATCAGCACCAATCGTTCTTGACGGGGCAGACTCAGGATCGCCGCGCGCAAGATGTCCAGGTTCTGTTTCCAGCGCGTCGACTCGAAGGGTGTAGGCGTGTCCGAAGGGATGTCTTCGGTCAACTCGACATGGCGGCCTGCGTCGCGCGATTGCCGTCGGCGATGCAGGTCACGCAAGACGCCATCAGCCGTCTTGAACACATAGGTGCTGTTGAAGCTGGGCGGCGGGATGCGCGCCGCTTGCCGCGCCAAGCGTGCGTAGATGTCATGCAGGGCGTCGTCGATATCGACCGGCTCCAGGAACCGAGAGACATAGCGGCGCAATCGGCCGTCGAAGCGGCCGACCAGATCCTGAACTGCATCCGTTCCAGTTATCACGTCGCGTCCGCGCCGCTGCGCGCCTCTCCCGCGTCCCAGACGGCGCGACTGCGCGTTTGGCACGGAGGAGATCGCCGGGTGAAGCAGCATAGAGGGGCCGATGTCAGAAAGCCATTACACAGCACCGCTAGAGGAACTCTGGGGACCAGCACGACAGGACGGACTTGGCGAGCGGCGGCGCACCATTTGGCGAGACCTGGGGACGCCTGTGCCTGGGGACGGCGCTGGCCCTGACGGTGACCGAAGCGAGCGCGGCCGCTCGGCCGACGGCGTCGCGTCCCGAAGTCACGACCGTCATCCTGCCGCTGGAGCAGGCGCTTCGGCGTCTGGCCGAACAAGGACGACTGCAAATCCTGTTCTCGGCCGCAGACCTGCCGCACACGCGCGTCGCTTTGCCGCCGGATGTCGGCGCGGCCGCCCCGGCCGCTCTGGCCCGCCTGCTGGAGGGGCAGCCCCTGACGGCGCGGCGTCTGGATTCGCGCACCTTCGTGATCGTCCGGCGACCGCAGCCCGCCGCGTCTACCGCTCGCCCGACCGAAACGGACAGTCGCTCCGCCACGCGTGCGCCCGTGCCGGAGAGCCCCACGCTGCTGACCGCTCTGACCGTACTCGCCGCCCGCCCTGGACCGCGTCCGTCGCGCGGGGCGGCGGACGATTTCGACGACGCCCTGGCCGCTCCCCTGACCTTCAGCGTGTTGTCGCGCGACCGCTACGAGGGACGCGCCATCAGCAACATCACCGACGCCATCGCCGCCCTGCCCGACACCACGGTGCTGACCACCGGACGTTCGTTTGTCTCCGGCGTCGACTCGGCTACCCGGGGCGAAGGTCTGTTCGTGGGTCTCCGAGGGCTGAATCCCGAGCTCAGCGTCACCCTGATGCAGGGCGCGCCGGTCGCCCAGGGCCTGCCGCATTCGCGCGGCGTGCAGTTGAACATGATCCCGCCGGAGGGACTCTCCGAGGTCTTGATCCACCGGACCGGGCGGCCGGACCTGGAAGGCGATTTGATCGCCGGGGCGATCGATTTCCGGCCGTTTCGGTCGACCGACTTTCCAGAACGCCGCTGGCTGGAGGTGACCGTCTCGACCCGTTCGGCGTCTCTGGCCCGCCGGTACGACGCCCCGGGTCGCGGCGGCGGGCAGGGCGTGGTCATGGCCGGACGGTTCGGCGACCAGGACCAGCTGGGGCTCGCGCTCAGCCTGCGGCGCGCTACGCGTCGCATGATCAGCGCCGAGATGGCGGGGGTGATGTCGGCCCAGAACGACCAAGGCTGGGCCTGGGCCTGGTCGGCGACGCCCGGCCCGCTGTTCCATGGCGCGCCCCGCGATCCCGCGCGTCCCGAGGAGGGTCTGACCCTGACCGCGCTCAACGCCGGCGTCTCCGAAGTCCAGGAACGCAGCCGCTCCGTGATGCTCACGGCCGACTGGCGTCCCAACGACGACCGGGCCCTGAGCCTGACATTCGTCGACCTGCGCTCGCACACCGAACAGAACTCGACCTTGACCCAGTTGGTGGGCGGCGCGCGAAGCTGGACGCCTGACCCCGCCGGAGGCTACCGCCTGTCGCTGGGCGAGGTGTCCAGCCGGGTCTGGTACGAGACCAATCCCGACGTGGTCGGGCTGACGGTCCTGACCCTGGCGGGCCGCGAAATGCGCTCGGGTCAGCTGGCCGGCCGTACGGGCGCGTGGCTTCTGACCCCGCGCGTGACCCTGAGCCGCGCCACCAGTGATCGCCCGGATCGGCTTGAGGCCTCGATCCGGGTGAACCAGAACGACGCCTTCAATCAGGGACGGACGGCGCGCACGTATGGTGGCCTGCTGATCGACTACACCGGCGGCTTTCCACGGCCGCGCCTGACCCCGGAACTCCAGGCCGATCTGGACGAAGCCGACACGCGGCTTCTGGCGCGCCGCGCAGGGCAGCGGACCGAGCAGCATAGCGCCCAGGATCGGGCCCAGGCGGCGGTCGACGCCGAGTGGCTGGATGGCGAGAGTCCAGTCACGCTCAAGGCGGGCTTGTCGTTCTCGGCCAGCCGACGTGAGGTGACCAGCCGCAACTGGACCAATCCCCCCTTCGCCGTGGTCCTGGGGCAGGCCGGGCTCACTTGGCGGGCGCTGGGCGTCTCGACCGGCGGGACTTGGCCGGCGGTCTGGCCCGGTGTCTACGACTGGCGCGCGCCGCGCGTCGACCATGAGGCGCTCGACGCCTGGTTCGCCCGCGCGGTCGGCCCGGGCAGCCTGGACGGCTGTGGGGCGCTGCCCATCAACAACCTCAACTGCCGAAGTCAGTTCGGTCGCGAGTCCGTCGCGGCGGCCTACGGCATGGTGACCGCCCGCTGGGACTTGATGGAACTGACCGTCGGCGTGCGCCGCGAGGACACCCTGGTGCGGAGCCGCTACTGGCTGGCCAAGATCCTGGCGTCGGGCGAGGAGCCGGGCGAATGGCGCACCGACCACAGTCGGTTCGGCGAGACCCTGCCTTCGGTGTTCGTGACCTGGCGCCCCGACGGCGGCCGCGTCCTGCGCGCCGGACTGTGGCGCTCCTATAGCCGGCCGGCTCTCTACCAGCTGGGCGGCGGGGCGACCCTGAGCACCGATGAGCAAGGCGGTCAGGTTCTGACCCAGGGCAACCCAGACCTGGCGGCCATCACCGCCGTCAATCTGGATCTGCAATGGCTGCGAACCACGCCCAACGGCGGCTGGGGCCTTTCGGCCTGGGCAAAACGTCTCGACAATATCCTGTTTGAAAGCGGGGGCGTTTTTAGCAATGCCGCGCCACGCACCCGGCCGGGCCTGGCCCGGCTGATAACCCCGCAGAACGGCGGCGTCGCGACGGTCCGTGGATTGCAGGCCGAGTGGGTCCGCCGGCTGCGCCCCGCTTTCGATCCAGCCTCGACGCTCGAACTGTCGGGCAGCGTCAGTCGCCAATGGACCCAGGCGGACCTCGGCAGTGCTGAGCTGGGCCGGTCGACGTCGTTGCAATCGGCGCCCGACTGGTTGGGCAGCCTGGCCGCGGCCTATGAGCGCGGTCCATGGCGCGTGCGCTTCAACGCCCGCTACACCGGCGCGATGCTCTCGGAGTACAACGCTCTGGAAGCGCCGGGCGACTGGGACAATCTCTGGATCCGGCCGGTGATCGCGACCGATCTGAGCGTCCGATACCGGATCGACGAACGGGCCCAGGTCGAGGCCGGGGTGGTGAATCTGGATGACGCCTTGGCCTATGACGCGCATGTCGGCCGCCACAGCCGCGCCATCGCCAGCCGCGTTCACACAGGCCGACAGTTCAACTTCGCCCTCCGCGCCCGGTTCTGAAATCACCCAATCCATGTCCGCAGAAAAGCGAGGCCGGCGACGCGACGCCCCCGGCCTCGAAGGAAAAGGCGCGCCGAGGGGAAGGCCGCGCCAAAGGATCTGCCCGGTTCAGACGGAACCATCGGAAAACAGACAGAAACTACTCAAGCAGAGGTCCCAAGCGCGCGCTCTGCGGTAAAGCCGAGCGCGCTCCCGAGAGGAGGGATCAGAACGTCCAGGACGTGTTGATCATGTAGGTGCGGCCGGTCTCGACATAGCCGCCCTTGCGGTCGTGCGAGAGCAGAGTCTCTGCCTTGCCCTGAGTGGCCCAATAGGACTGGTCGTTGAGGATGTTCTCGACCGCAACGCCGACCTGCAGACCGTAGGGCAGCTGGTAATTGGCGTTGAAGTTCAGGCGCCGCATGGGCTGGACCCAGGTGTCGTCGTTGTTGTTGCGGACATCCTTGTAGATCAGGCCCACGCGGCTATAGGCCAGTTCGGCCCGCACGCCGTGCTTGTTGTAGAACAACGAGGCGTTGACGATGCTGTCGGGCGCATTGATCAGGCGGCGGCTCAGATCCTTGCCCAGACCGCCGATGCGGATATCGGCCTCAGTCTTCTGGAAGGTTACATTGCCGCTGACGCCAAAGCCGTTCCAGAAGCCCGGCAGGCTGGTGAAGCGCTGACGCAGACCCAGTTCAAGACCCAGCACCGAACCATTCTTGGCGTTGTCGAGGCGGGTGATCTCGGCGCCGCCGGCGTCCTTGATCACGTCGCCCGTCCAGACGTTGTAGTCCGAGCCGGTGTTGGTCGAACCCGAGACGAACATCACGTTCTTCAGGTCCTTGTAATAGATCGAGGCCATCAGGTACTGACCGTCCTGGCCGTACTTTTCGATGCTGAGATCATAGTTGACGCCCGTCACCGGCTGCAGGTCCGGATTGGCGATGCTAATCGCAATGATCTTGCCGTCGGCGTCCTTGGAGATGCTGGTGGCGCCGATCATCTGGTCGAAGGCCGGACGGGTATAGGCGCGACGCACCGCGCCCCGCACCACGATCTCCTCGTTCGGACGCCAACTGGCCACCAGGCTGGGCAGCACGATGCCCATGCCGCGATCCGACGAGGCGCGAACCCGCGTCGTGGTGGTCTTGCCGTCCGCGCCCTTGACGCTCTCGGGACGCCAGTAAGCGCCCTTGAAGTTGTTGTCCTCGTAGCGCACGCCCGGCACGACGGTCAGGGCGTCGCCAAAGGTCAGGGTGGACTGGAGGTAGGCCGACGCGCGAGTCTCCTCGCCCGAGAGCAGATTCCGCTTCAGAACTTCATCCGTCCACGGAATGGTTGCCGCGTACTGGTAGGCCTGCTTCTTCAGGTACTCCGGATCGACCAGACGCATCGGCACCTGCAGCCCGCCCATCATGAAGCTGGTCAGGGTCTTGCCGGGCAGGTCGAACAGATAATCGCCCTGTGCGGCCCAACGGTTGCTGCCGTTACTCAGGAGCGCGGGGTTGGTCGTCCAGTTGCCGTTGGCGTCCTTCTTGTAGAAGTAGAAGCGGTTATCGTCGTCGGTGCCGACATCGTTCGACTCACGATCCGCCGTCTCGTACTTGAGGCCGCCCTTGATCGACTTAACGATCGGATGGTCAAGATCCCAGGACAGGTTGGCCTTGACGTCGGTCTTGGACTCTTCGGCGTATTCGTGGCCGTAGGTCACGTACCATTGGCGGGTGATGTCGGTGCGGCCGATGTAGCGCAGGCCTTCCGGCGGCAGAACCGCGCGCGGATCCTTCGGATTGGAGATGTCGGTGAGCAGCGGCGCCACGGCCTTGCCGCCCTGGTCCGGCGTGCCGATGAACGGGAAAGCGTAGAAGCCGGCCTGCATCCGGAACGGATATTCGGTGCGGCCCTTCGAGTACGACACCGCGTAGTCCAGGGTGAAGGCGTCACGCTTGGTCTCGCCGCCGACCAGAGCGGTGGTCAGGGTCTGGGTCGAGTGCTCGGTGCGGCTGTATTGGCCCGGGATCGCGCCATAGAACTTGACGTCCTTGGGATCGCTGTCGCCGTTCGTCTGCCAGGCCGACGACGGACGCACCGAGGTCAGGAAGTCGACCAGTTCCTTGGAACCGCTAGGCGCGGTCGCCAGGCCAAGGCGCGCCGACGACTGGTCCATGTTGGTCAGCAGCTTGAACTCACCATAGGTGAAGCGGCCATACAGGCTCTGGGCGTCGGTCTTGTAGTCCAGCGACAGGGTCCCGCCCTGACGCTTGACGCTGTTGCGGTAGAAATTCCACTGCGGACCACGGGCGTAGAGATTGGCGCCCTGATCGCGGATCAGGCCCGGCGCCGTGGAGTCCTTCTTCACATAGTCCTGCTGGACCGCGCGCGACTCACCGGCGTTGTCTTTGTCCTGATAGTAGAGGTTGCCATAGACGGCGAACTGCTCGGCGTCGCCGAACGTGCGGGCCAGTTCCAGTTGGGCGGTGTAGCCCAGACCGTCGACGTCGCGCTGGATCGCGCGGTCTGCCAACTGCCCCTGCAGACGCAGGCGGTTGTAGTTCGAAGCGAAGTCGAAACCCGAAGCGGTGCGGAAATCGACCGTGCCGGCCAGGGCGTCACCGTCCATCTCGGCGGTCGGGGCCTTGTCGACGCGCACGAACGACAGGGCGAACGGCGACAGCAGGTTCATCGAGATGGTACGGGCCTTGGAGTCGGTCTGAGCCAGACGAACACCGTTCATCGAGTAGGCGTTCCAGGCGCTGTCGAGGCCGCGGATGGTGACGTACTGAGCCTCGCCGGTGCCGGCCTGGTTACGCGATTGGTCCACCGCCGAGGACAGGCCCGGCAGACGCGACAGCAGGTCGGCCAGGTTGGCGGTCGGCTGGGCCTGCAGTTCTTCGGCCGAAACGACGTTGGCGACGGTCAGGCTGTCGCGCTGCTCTTCAAGCGCGCGCGCCTGGCTGCGGCGCTGGCCGGCGATCACGACTTCGGAGACGACGCTGTCGGAAGCGGCTGTGGCGATCGGTTGATCCGTGTTGTCAGCCAGTGCGGGGGTGGCCCCCAGGCACAGCGCGGCGGCTGTCAGCATCAGGCTGTGGCGGAAGGAAAGAGCGGTCATGATATGCGATCCCCGTTGTTGGGCCTGCAAAGCGGCCTCAGAACCAAGGGACGCGGCGGCGACGCCGAACCGCTGAAACTTCAAGAAACCTTCATCTTGACCGGCGGAACGGCCGCCCAGCCCTCACCATGCCCAACACCGCTCACGAGAGACTGCGCTTCGCCTGACCGAACAGTCGGCGCGCGGACCCACGGGGTTAGCGACGCTGGCGGAGACAGGACCATGTGCAAGGGGATGGCGGAGACGGAGTCCGCCAAACCAGTAGTCCCATACCGCATCATGCGCGCTCACCGCGTTCCATTATACATCTGATTTTATAAAGAAATCTGGAAATACCTTCCCGCGTTGTCTCTCGACGTCTCATCAAATTTCAGGTACAAAACAGGACCGAAAGTGGGGCCCAAAGTGGGGCCGAAAATCGAGCGCGGCCGATTTCGTCAGGACGACAGACCGGGGTTGCCCGAAGTGGGGCCGAGGGACTGTTTGAAAGTGGGGCCGGCCTAAGTTGGAGGTTTGGTATGGGACGATCACTCCACAAACTGACCGCGATCCAAGCGGCGAAGCTGAAGGTGCCCGGTCGGCATTCCGACGGCGGCGGTCTGTACCTTTCGATCGATGACAGCGGCCGGCGACGCTGGGTGTTCATCTACACGCGCGGCGGCAGACGCACGGAATTGGGCCTGGGCGGCGGACGCGATCTGTCGCTCGCCAACGCCCGCGTCGAGGCGGCAGCATTCCGGACCATGCTCGCGGACGGCCTCGATCCCAAGGTTGAGCGCGCGAAGGATGACCAGGCGCAGACCTTCGGCGCTTGCGCTGACGCCTATGTCGAGGCGATGCGCCCGTCATGGCGAAACGAGAAGCACGCCGCACAGTGGAAAATGACCTTGACCAAGTACGCGGCCCCTATCCGTGAGCGGCCGGTCAACGAACTTACCACTCAGGATATTCTGGACGTGCTGCAACCCCTATGGACGCGCACGCCGGAAACCGCCGAACGCCTACGTGGCCGGATGGAGAACGTGTTGGACGCCGCAAAGGCGAAAGGTTTGCGTACAGGCGAGAACCCGGCTCGCTGGCGCGGCCACCTCAACCAGCTCCTACCCAAGCGCCAGAGACTTGCGCGCGGCCATCATGCTGCGTTGGCCTACGGTCTAATCCCCGACTTCATGGCCAATCTGCGTACACGCGGCGCCGTGGCGGCGCGCGCGCTAGAGTTCGCGATCCTGACAGCTTCCCGTTCTGGCGAGGTGTTGGGCGCGACTTGGAACGAGATCGATCTGGACAAGAAGGTTTGGATTATACCCGCGACGCGCATGAAGGCCGGAAGGGAACACCGCGTGCCGCTATCGGCTCGCGCAATGGAGATTGTCGAAGCGCAGTTTGCCGATGGCAAGGGCTACGTGTTCGCCGGGCCAAAGCCAGGAAAGCCTCTATCGTCGATGGCGATGGCGATGCTCATCCGCCGTATGAAGTCGGACATCACTGTCCACGGCTTTCGCTCCACGTTCCGCGACTGGGCGTCGGAGACGACGGGCTTTTCGCATGAGGTTTGCGAAATGGCGCTGGCCCACACCATCGCCAACAAGGCCGAGGCGGCCTACCGGCGCGGCGACCTGTTCGATAAGCGCCGAAAGCTGATGGAGGCCTGGACGGGTTATTGCGCCGCTCAGAAGGCAGACAAGGTCGTGCAATTACGCCGGGGCAGAGCGGACTGAACTGACGTTCCATTTTTGGCTTTCAAGCTAGAGGGCGCCAGCACACTGGACGGCCAGCGGCCACGCCGCTGGCCGTCTATAAGCGGACGTCGCCAGCTTCCCAGATGGGTGGAGAGACGACGTTTTAAATTTGGCACATGAGCAAGCGCAGCGTAGAGCACCAAGACTAATTGCTAGATCCCCTCCTGGGGGATAGGATTGTCTACTATGGCTCACGTCGTCCACGAAACCCATCCCGAGATTATCAATCGCCTGAAGCGCGCCGAAGGGCATCTGCGCAAGACCATCGCGATGATCGAAGCGGGGCGCACCTGCCTGGACTTGGCACAGCAGCTCCACGCCATCGAGAAGGCCGTGGCCGCCGCCAAGAAGACGCTGATCCACGATCATATCGATCACTGCCTGGCTCACGCCGCCGAAGACGAGCCGCGCGACGCGGCCAAGGCGATGGATGAGCTGAAGCAGATCACCAAGTACCTCTGAGGCGCCGATGACTTCCCTTGCCGATCTTCTCGCCCAGGGCGCCGGGCACGCCTGGCTGTTCATCCCTTCGGCCCTGCTGCTGGGCGCGCTTCACGGCCTGGAGCCGGGCCACTCCAAGACGATGATGGCCGCCTTCATCGTCGCCGTTCGCGGTACTGGGTGGCAGGCGATCCTGCTGGGCCTATCGGCGACCGCGTCCCACACCCTGATCGTCTGGGTGATCGGCCTGGCGGGTCTCTATTTCGGGCGCAACCTCGACCTGAATACGGCTGAGCCCTGGTTCCAGCTGGCTTCGGCGGCGATCATCATCGGTGTGGCCCTGTGGATGGTCTGGCGCACCTGGCGTGAAGGCCGCGCTGAGGCCAACGAACACAACCATGATCACCATCACGGCCACGACGACGAGGTCCGGCGCATCGACACCGGCCAGGGCGTCGTCGCCTTGGCGATCTTCGAGGACGGCGTGCCGCCGTGCTTCCGGGTCACCGCCGAGCGCGGGCATGCGCCGAGCGCCGGTGAACTGACCGTCACCACCACACGTCCCGACGGCACGGTGCAGACCTTCGCCTTCATCGACAAGGGCGCCTTCCTGGAATCGGTTGATACGATTCCCGAGCCGCATGCGTTCGACGCCCGGCTGTCGATCGCGCACGGCTCGCACGGCCATGACTTCGATGTCGTCTTCGCCGAGCATGACCATGGCCGCGACCATGGAGGCCTCGACGTATCCGACCCCGGCTTCCAGGACGCCCACGAGCGCGCCCACGCCAACGACATCAAGAAACGTTTCGCAGGCCGCGACGTCACCACGGGCCAGATCATCCTTTTTGGTCTGACCGGGGGCCTGATCCCTTGTCCGGCCGCGATCACCGTCCTGCTGCTCTGCCTTCAGCTCAAGCAGGTCGCCCTCGGCGCGACTCTGGTGCTGTGTTTCTCGATCGGCCTGGCCATCACCATGGTCACTGTCGGGGTCGTGGCCGCTATCGGCATGCGCCATGCGGAGAAGCGTTTCGCCGGGACGTTCTCGACTTTCGCCCGCCGCGCGCCCTACGCCTCCGGCGCGTTGATCACCGTGGTGGGCTTGATCTTGGCCTGGCAAGCTGTGGCCGCGATCCTGCGTTGACCGAGACGCATTGATCTAAGCCTAGCTTGCGACGACTATGTCGCCGCTCACGACTGCTTCGAGGGACTCTTGCTTCAGCATCTGAACAATCGGCTTGGGAAAGGCGTGACGGCTCTAGCCGTGATGCTGATCGCCATGCTCGTGGTTCAGGCGCCGGTCGCGATGGTGGATAGAGCCTTGCACGCCAGCGGTCAGGCCCACGTGGCCAATGCCTTCGCTGGCCCTCTTACGGTCGATCTGTCGGGTCATGATCACGACCACGATCATGACCAGCAGGTGACCCAGGATCACCACGATGACGACGCGGACGATATGGCGTTGCTCGCGGTTGACGACGATCGTGATCCTTCTCCCCCGCAAGGCGCGCATCACCACCACGATGCCCCTTCGTTCTTAGGTCTCGTGACGGACATGGCGATGGTGAGCCCTTGGGCCGCCTCCGCCGCACCTTGGCCTGACGGTGGGGCTTCGCTCGCCAGCGCAGAGCCCTCTCCGCAGAAACGCCCCCCCAAGGCCAGCCTCGAACACGTCGCCTGACCGACGCGGCCCTGCGCCGCGCCTGCCTCCGTTCGAGAGAAATCCATGTCCCGTCCTATCCACGGTCGCCGCGCGCGATCCTGGCTGCTCGCGTCGGCGCTCGCCGTCGCGCTGCCCATCGTGGCCTTGCCCATAGCGGCGCAAAGCCAATCCCTGGCCCTGAACCAGGCGCTCGCCCGAGCGGCCCAGGCCGATCCCACCCGACCGGCTGTCGAGGCTCGCTTGAAGGCCGCCGACGCAGGCGCTCGGCAAGCCGGCGTTCGCGCCAATCCCGTGGTCGGCGTCGAGTTGGAAGACCTGACCGGAACCGGTCCCTATTCCCTCGCCGATCGCGCCCAGGCGACGGTCTACTACCAGCAGAGCCTTGAACGTGGCGGCAAGCGCGAGGCTCGAACCGCCTTGGCGCGCACCGAGATCGACCTCGTTCGACTGCGCCACCAGACCAAGGTGCTGGACCTCTTCAAGGAGGTCGAACTGGCCTGGGTCGAAGCCCTGGCGGCTGAAGCCCAGGTTCGCCTGGCCAAAACCCGCCTGGACATCGCCGAGCGCGCCCGGGGCGAAGTCGATCGCCGCGTGAAGGCGGCCCGCGACCCGCTATTTGCCGGAGCCCGCGCCGACGCCCAGGTCGCCGAGGCCAGGATCGCCCTGTCGCAGGCCCAGATGACAGCCGACACCGCGCGCCGGACCTTGGCTGGCTACTGGAACGGCGGCGTCGATTTCGAGATCGACGCCGCCGTGCTCGAAGACACGTCCGCCGCCCAGGACATAGCGGGCGAGGCCTCGACCGTGGACATGGCCCTGCTCGACGCCGAACGGCAAACCGCTACGGCTCGGGTGCGGCTGGAGGAGACCAAGGCCGTTCAGGACCCGACCTGGCGCGCCGGTCTGCGCTACCTCAACGAAGGTCGCGACATGGCCGTCGTGGTGGGCGGCTCGATCCCCCTGGCACGCTACGACACCAATCGCGGCGCCATCGAGCGCGCCCAGGCCGAACGCACAGCGGCCGACGCCGACCTGCTCAGCGGCAAGGTCCTGCGCGAGCGGCAGATCGCCAGGCTTCAGGCCGACCTCGCCGCACGAGCCAGTGAGGCCCGTCGTATCGAGGCCGAAGTTCTGCCCGCCGCCGAACGCACCGTCGCCCTGGTTCGCGACGGCTTCAATCGGGGCGGCTTTAGCTATCTCGACGTCATCGAGGCCCAGAAGGTCCTGATCGACGCCCGAAGCCGGCGCCTCGAGGCCCTCAAGGCCTTCCATACCGACCGCGCCCTGCTGGCCCGCCTGACTGGCCGCCATGCCGCCCTCATTCCCACTTCGGAGACTGTCCGATGAACCGCGATTACACCCGGCGCGCCTCCGTGCGCCTTGCCCTGTTGATGGCCTCCAGCCTGGTGCTCACGGCCTGCAGCGATAGCGCCAAGCCCGCCGCCGAAACAGAAGGCCACGCCGCCAAGGCCGGCGACTATGAGCGCGGCCCGCATCGTGGCCGCATGTTGCGCGACGGCGACCTGGCCATCGAGATGACGATCTTCGAGGATGGCGTCGAACCTGAGTTCCACGTCTATGCCTACCGCAAGGACAAGCCGGTCGATCCGCGTCAGGTCCAGCTGTCGGTCGAACTGACCCGCCTGGGCGGCAAGGTCGATCGGTTCAGCTTCGCACCGCAGGAGGACTATCTGCGCGGCGCGGGCGTGGTGCATGAGCCCCACTCCTTCGACGTGAAAGTGCGCGCCAGCCAGGGCGGCCAGAGCCATCAATGGACCTACGCGTCCTACGAGGGGCGCACGACGATCAGCGCGCAGGCCGCCAAGGCGGGCGGCGTGAAGACGGAGATCGCCGGCGCCGCCGATGTCGCCCAGCTGGTCGATATGGCCGGTCGCGTGGAGATCACGCCCGAGGGCAAGGGCGAGGTTCGCGCCTGGTATCCCGGACGGGTGATGGCGCTTCGTGGCGAACTGGGGACGCAGGTCCGCAAGGGCCAGTTGCTGGCGCGCGTGGAGTCCAGCGAGAGCCTTCAGACCTATTCGATCTTCGCGCCGATCAGCGGGATCATCGTCGAGAAGAATCTCAATGTCGGCGACGTGGCCGGCGAGCGGGCGATCTTCGTCATCGCCGATCCGACCAAGCTGCACGCGGAGTTCTTCGTCTATCCCCGCGACGCCGAGAAAGTGCGCGTTGGCCAGCCGGTCGAGGTGCGAAGCCTGTCGGGCGACACCAGACTTATGGCGCGGGTAGAAGCCGTCCTACCGACCGCCGATTTGGCCAGTCAGACCCTGATGGCCCACGTCCACCTGCCCGAGGGGTCAGCCGCGTTCAGGCCCGGCATGGGCGTCGAAGGCTCGTTCCAGGTCGCCTCCAGCCACGTTCCGTTGGCGGTGCGCACCAAGGCCCTCCAGCGCTTCCGCGACTTCACGGTGGTCTTCGCAAAGGTGGGCGACACCTACGAGGTGCGGATGCTGGAGCTGGGCCGCCAGACGCCCGAATGGACCGAGGTCCTGGGCGGGCTTGAGCCTGGAACCGAATATGTCGCCGACGGCGCCTTCCTGATCCGCGCGGACATCGAAAAGTCCGGCGCGAGCCACGATCACTAGGAGCGCGCAGCCATGCTTGACCGTATCATCGCGCTGTCGATCCGCTTTCGGTGGATCGTCCTGGCGCTCGTCCTCGCCTCGGCGGTCGTCGGCGTCTGGAGCTTCCAGCGCCTGCCGATCGACGCTACCCCCGACATCACCAACGTCCAGGTGCAGATCAGCACCGAGGCTCCAGGCTTCTCGCCGCTGGAGGCCGAGCAACGCCTCACATTCCCGATCGAGACGGCCATCGCCGGCCTGCCGGGGCTGGAATATACCCGCTCCGTTTCACGCTATGGTCTGAGCCAGGTCACCGTCGTCTTCAAGGACGGGACCGACATCTATTTCGCGCGGCAGCTGGTCAACGAACGGCTCCAGGCCGCCCGCGCCCAGCTGCCTTCCAGCCTGACGCCCGAGCTTGGCCCGATCTCCACGGGCCTGGGCGAAATCTTCATGTACACGGTCGAGGCCAAGCCGGGCGCGCGTCGTCCTGACGGCAAGGCCTACAGCCCTGAGGACCTGCGCACCCTGCAGGACTGGGTGATCCGGCCCCAGCTGCGCAACACGCCCGGCGTCACCGAGGTCAACACCATCGGCGGCTTCGAGCGGCAGTATCACGTCACGCCCTGGCCCGAGCGCCTGTCGGCCTACGGCCTGACCATGGCCGACGTCACCGACGCCCTGGCCAAGAACAACAGCAATGTCGGCGCCGGCTATATCGAACGCTACGGCGAGCAGTATCTGGTCCGGGTTCCGGGCCAGGCCAGCGGCGTCGAAGACCTGCGCGGCACGATCATCATCAATCGCGGCGGCGCGCCGATCCGCATCGGCGACGTGGCCGACGTCGGGCTCGGCAAGGAGCTGCGCACCGGGGCGGCGACCGAGAACGGCAAGGAGGTGGTGCTGGGCACCGTGTTCATGCTGGTCGGCGAAAACAGCCGCACCGTCGCTCGCGCGGCGGCCCAGCGTCTGGAGCAGGCCGCCAAGGCCCTGCCGCCCGGCGTCGTCGCCGAGGCGGTCTATGACCGCACGGACCTGGTCGATCGCGCCATCCGCACCGTCGAGAAGAACCTCGTCGAGGGCGCGCTGCTGGTGATCGTCGTGCTCTTCCTGCTGCTGGGCAACATCCGGGCGGCGCTGATCACGGCGGCGATCATCCCGTTCTCCATGTTGCTGACCATCACCGGCATGGTGCAGAGCCGGGTGTCGGGCAATCTGATGAGCCTGGGCGCGCTCGACTTTGGCCTGATCGTCGATGGCGCGGTGATCATCGTCGAAAACTGCCTGCGCCGGTTTGGCGAGGCCCAGCATCGTCTGGGGCGCCTGCTCAGCAAGGACGAGCGCTTCGCCCTGACCGCCAGCGCGGCCGGCGAGGTGATCAAGCCGTCGCTGTTCGGCGTGCTGATCATCACCCTGGTCTATGTGCCGATCTTCGCCCTGACCGGGGTGGAGGGGAAGATGTTCCACCCGATGGCGATCACGGTTGTCATCGCCCTGACCGCCGCCTTGGTGCTGTCCCTGACCTTCGTGCCGGCCGCCGTGGCGACCTTCGTCACCGGCAAGGTCGAAGAGAAGGAAAGCCGCGTGATGCGCGGAGCCCGCCGCCTCTATGAGCCGGCCTTAGCCATGGCGCTGCGACTGCGGATCGCCTTCGTGGCCGGCGCCGTGGCGCTGGTGGTAATCGCCGGCTTCGCGGCCAGTCGGATGGGCTCGGAGTTTGTGCCCAATCTCGACGAGGGCGACATCGCCATGCACGCCCTGCGCATCCCCGGCACAAGCCTCACCCAGGCCGTCCGCATGCAGACGGCGCTGGAGGCGCGGATCAAGCAGATGCCCGAGGTCGAGCGGGTGGTGGCCAAGATCGGCACCGCCGAGGTCGCCACCGATCCCATGCCGCCCAGCGTTGCGGACACCTTCATCATGCTGAAGGATCGAAAGGACTGGCCTGATCCACGCAAGCCACGCGCCAAGCTGGTCGCCGAACTCCAGGCCGCCGTCGCCACCATCCCCGGCAACAACTATGAGTTCACCCAGCCGATCCAGATGCGGTTCAACGAGCTGCTGTCGGGGGTGCGCGCCGACGTGGCCGTCAAGGTGTTCGGCGACGACCTCGACCAGCTTCTCGAAATCGGCAAAAGCGTTGGCAGCGTGGTCGAGGGGATTGAAGGCGCCCAGGACGTCGGGGTCGAACAGGTGACGGGTCTGCCGGTCTTGCAGATCACCCCCGACCGCGCCGCCTTGGCGCGCCTGGGGCTGAACGTGCAGGACTTGCAGGAGGTCGTGGCCACCTCGATCGGTGGGGCGGTCGTCGGCCAAGTCTTCGAAGGTGATCGGCGCTTCGATGTCGTGGTCCGCCTGCCGGAAGCCATACGCGGGAATGTCGATGGCGTGGGACGGCTTCGCGTCCCGCTGCCGGCCACCGCCGACGGTGCGCGCGGCTTCGTGCCACTCCAGGATGTCGCCAAGGTCGAGACTGTCATCGGCCCTAACCAGATCAGCCGCGAGGACGGTAAGCGCCGCGTGGTGGTCACCGCCAATGTTCGCGGTCGCGACCTGGGGTCGTTCATCACCGAGGTCCAGCAGAAGGTCGGGGCCGAGGTGGAAATCCCGACCGGCTACTGGGTCAGCTACGGCGGCACGTTCGAACAGCTGATCTCGGCGGCCAAGCGGCTTCAGTTGGTCGTGCCGGCCGCCTTGCTGCTGATCTTCGGCCTGTTGTTCGCCTTGTTCAGATCGGTGAAGGACGCCGCCATCGTCTTCTCCGGCGTGCCCCTGGCCCTGACCGGCGGCGTGGCGGCGCTGCTGCTGCGCGGCTTGCCGCTGTCGATCTCGGCGGGCATCGGCTTCATCGCCTTGTCGGGCGTGGCTGTGCTCAACGGCGTGGTGATGGTCAGTTTCATCCGCAGCCTGCTCGCCGAGGGCCGGTCGATGGACGAGGCAATCTCCGAGGGCGCTTTGACCCGGCTTCGGCCGGTGCTGATGACCGCCTTGGTCGCCAGCCTGGGCTTCGTGCCGATGGCCTTCAATGTCGGGGCCGGCGCCGAGGTGCAGCGTCCGCTGGCGACCGTGGTGATCGGCGGGATCATATCCTCGACCTTGCTGACCCTGCTGGTCCTGCCCGCCCTCTACCGACTTGCAAATAGTTCGCAACTAGGCAAGAGGAACGGCTCCGCGCCCCAGGAGCAGATGGCATGATGGCCGACACCACAGAACGGCTATCGCCTCACGCTCTGCATCGCCTGCGTGACGGCGCGGTGTTGCTAGGTCTGGCGCTCATCCTGCTGCTGCTCCAGGGCGCGGCGGACATGGCGCTGGCGCACGGCGTCCAGGGCAAGGACGCGGCCTTCGTGGCCGAGAACAGCGGCCCCCAGCCGATCGCGTTCCTCTATCTGGGCGCCAAGCACATGGTCACCGGCTACGACCATCTGCTGTTCCTGCTAGGCGTGATCTTCTTCCTCTACCGGCTGAAGGATGTCGCCCTCTACGTCACCCTGTTCAGCATCGGCCACAGCATCACGCTGCTGGCCGGCGTGCTGGGCAAGATCAACGTCAATCCGTTCCTGGTCGATGCGGTGATCGGCTTGTCGGTGGCCTACAAGGCCTTCGACAATCTCGGCGGCTTCAAGACGGTGTTCGGCGTCCAGCCGGACACTCGCCTTGCCGTCCTGGGCTTTGGTCTGATCCACGGCTTTGGCCTGGCCACCAAGCTGCAAGCCTTGGAGCTGTCGCCCGACGGCCTGCTGGTCAACATGATCGCCTTCAACATCGGCGTGGAGTTGGGCCAGCTCATCGCGCTGGCTGTGATCCTGGGGGCCATCATCTGGTGGCGCGCCAGGGCCAGTTTCAACAAGCAGGCCATCGCCGCCAACGGCGCGCTGATGGCCGCCGGCTTCGTGTTGGTCGCCTACCAGCTGGCCGGCTACGTCCTCGAAGGGAGAGCCTAGATGGTTCCGGACACCACGATTACGCCGCCCGATCGCAAACGGTTGGCGATCATCGTCGCGAGCGCCACGGCCATCGCGGCGATCCTCTTCGTCGGCGTCGTTCTGCCGGCCGAGTTCGGCAAGGACCCGATCGGTGTCGGCAAGCTGACGGGCTTGTCGAAGCTGGCCGCGCCCAAAGAGGAGGTCGTCACCACGGCCCCCGCCGACCAAAGCGTCGCGCGCTATACGACCACGGCCTATCGCTCCGACGTCATCGACATCCCGCTCAACACCGCCGACGCCGGCCGGGGCGGCGAAGAGCTGGAATACAAGGTCCGCATGAAGACCGGCGACAGCCTGGTCTACAGCTGGAGCGTGGATGGGGTCACCGTCCCCGAAGAGTTCTACTCCGACTTCCACGGCGAGAGCCCGCCGTCTCCCAAGGTCAAGGTGATCGAATATCGCCAGGCCACGGGGACTTCATCGAGTGGCTCACTGATCGCGCCTATGGACGGCATCCACGGCTGGTATCTGCAAAACCAGTCGGCCAAGGCCGTGGTCGTCAAGCTGAGGATCAGCGGCTTCTACCAGCTCGTCCCGCCCGGCGAACCCGGCAACAAGGCCAAGATACTGCCCAAGGCTTCCAGCTAACGCCCTCGCGCCCGCACTCATTTCCCCCGAAAGGAACCCCGATGTTCAGACCCAAACTGCTCGCCGCGATCACCGTCACCGGACTGCTGATGGCCACGACCGCCTTGGCCCATCCGCAAGTCATCACCCGGAGCCCGGAAGCTGGCGCCAAGCTGAAGACCTCGCCCAAGGAGGTGCGCGTGATGTTCAGCGAGCAACTTGAACTGCCGCTCAGCACCGCCAAGATCGAAGGCCCCGACGGCAAGCCCATCGCGATCGGCGCCCTGGCGACAGACAAGGGCAGCTTCAGTCTGATCATCCCGATCAAGGCCAAGCTGAAGCCCGGCGCCTACACGGTCTCGTGGGAGATCGTCACCGAGGACCACGACATGCCGGGGCGCTATCGGTTCGAGGTGAAGCCGTAGAACAGCGACATCTGGCGCGGACGGTTGGGTTGGCCTGCCGTGCGAAAGCGGAACTTCCGAACGCCTCAGGAGGGGCGAGAGCGGGATCCGGCGTCCTGGCGATAAGCAGGCCTTCAAGGTGTCTATCGGCTGGCGCTGACCGTCCAGTCGGCTGGCGTCCTCTATTCAAGGAGCGCCTATTGGTAGGCGGAGCGCGGCTTAAGCCGCACGCCGAGCCCCAGCCTGGCGGAGAGCGGTCGGTCAAGGGGGCGCGAAGCGCATCGCCGTTGGCGACGGCGAAGCCGCCCTTGAGGGGGCGATCTCCGTCAGGCCCTTCCTGTCCTTTCTTCCATCCGAAAGCCGGCGGGGTCGGCGATCCAATGGTTGATCGCCGACTCTCGCCAACCGGCGCCATGGACGCTGATCTGGACTTGGCGGGGAAAGGAGCCGTCTTGGATCTTGCGGTAGAGCGTTGAGCGGCTCAGGCCCGTGCGTTGCAGCACGGTTCGGATACGAAGAATACGGTCGGGTTCAGCCATCGCGACAAGCTCCATAGACTGGGATCTCGGGGCATTTGATGGACCAGAATTGGATTGATAGACGGAGGCCGCAAGGCCGCGACGGACCGGATCGTACTCTGGGAAAGAAAGACAGGCGTTAGGCGCCCTCTAGCGTAGGCTCACCGTGCCTGAGCAAGGGTCCAACCGGAACGGTGCGCCTCTAGCCGTGGTGAACCGGTGGTGTCAGCCGCGCTGTTCGCGCCGCTTCAGCTCGTTTTCGACGGCTTCGCGAATGAACGCCGCTAGCTGATGAGGCCCCAACAAAGCTTCGATGCGGCGCACGGTCTCAACCGGCAACCGGACTGTCGTCTGCTTCAATCCAAGCGCGGGGCGTCCCATAGGCTCATGCCTATCGGGTGCGCGACCGCCTTCCAACCCAATCACATTCTTCATCGCCGGAAAATTGACATAACCGATATCGCTTAGGTATAAGCGGTATCGGTTATGGAGGCAATGATGCGATCTCGTCGAGTGCCAAAGCTCAACAGCGAAGGCGAAGCTGGCGCTGAGAATCAGTCAGCGATCTCTCGCCGGGCGGCCATGTCTGGGGTTGCGATCGGGCCTTTGATTGCTGGGCTGACCCCAATAAGCGCGGCTGGCGATCACAACCTGGCCATCTGCCAGCGCTGGATCGCCATGGACATTGAGCACCGCCAGCTCCTGGCCGAGTGGGGCACCCTCGAAGGTTGGCTAATCAGGCATCGCCGTTGGTTTCGCCTGTCGCCCGATGAACGGGCCGCAGTCCCCGAGGGCGCGAGGCTGGCGCAGATCGAGGCGAGGCTGGATGTGCTGGAGACCGACAGCAATGCACTTCTTAAGGCGATGCGACCGGCCCCGGCCAAGAGCGTCGAAGCGATCATTGCCAACCTGGCGGTGGCGGGGCGCTTGATCTTCGAAGAAGACCACCCCGAGGCGCATGGGCTGATCGTTCGGGCCGTCCGCGACCTCGCCAAGCTTGGCGCGCCAAAATGAACCGCCGGGCGCCCAGACGACGCGGCGACGCCGATTGGCTTTTGGCGTACACTTTCCGCCGCAACGCAGCGAGTTTTCATGAGGCCGCCGAGACGGCGCTAGATCGCCACCCGGAGGCGACCCGCTACTTCCTGGCTATCGCGATCGAACTGGGGCTGAAGGCCTATCTGCTGCACCGGGGAGTCCGAGACGACTGGAACCGGATTCACATCCGCCACGATCTGATCAAGGCGTTGAAGTGCGCTCGACGCGCCGGCTTCAACGGCGCGCCTGCGGAGCTTCCCGCGCTCGCCGCGCTACTCAGCCCCTACTACGAGGTCCATGCCATTTCAGCGATGGCGCCGGACGTCACCGCGTCGGTGTGTTGGTTCGAGGCCTGCGAAACGGTGCGAGACCTCATCACCGCCGTGGGCGCCGTCGTCGATGGCGAGGCGTCGGCCGGCGAGTCCTGCTTGATGAACATGGAGGGCGAATGATGCGCCGCCATGGGAGACTTTGGCTGCTCGATCCCTCGCAGTGGTGGCGTTGCCAATACCGGCGCTTGTGGCGCGGCCAGGGGTTTGATCCGCACAACAGCCAGCAGGTGACGTCCTATGCCGTGATGGCGCTGCGTGGCGATACGCGAGACGTCTTCCTGCTGAGCTGCGTCCAGGCGCTCGACTACGCCCTGATCAGCCGTCACCTGGGCCTCACCGTTGAAGTCGTCCAGGCGCACATGGCGTCAGCGCTCTACGAGGTCACCTCAACCATCGACTTTGTCGAGCGCGTCCGCCCGCGACGCGCTGCTGCATCCAGCCCGGAGGATCGCCATGTCTGACAGCAAGGATGACCCCTTCGCGGTCTCCCGCCGCGTCCTGATCGGGGCGGCCAGCGCCACGCCGATCCTGGCCAGCGCTGGCCCCACCTCACTGTCCAATGACGTCACGGCGCGCTGTGACGCATGGCTGGCGCTCGACGCCGAGATCGACCGGCTGTTGTCGCGGTGGTCGGACCTGGAGAACGTGCTCGTGAAAGAAAAGCGGTGGCACAAGATGACGCCCGACCAGCGTGAGGCCTTGTCGCCCACCGAAGAAATGGACGCCATCGACAGGCAGGTGAAGGGACTGTTTGAGCAGCGGCGCCAAGGGCTCGACGCCCTCCCGGCCCTGGTCGCGCGCGACATGCGAGGTGTCGCCAGCAAGCTTCAGGTCGCCGTGAAGGTCATGGACCATGAACGCGGCGACGGCTTTGAATTGTTCAAGGGTGCGGTGGCCGAGATGCAGCACGTCCGATGCACCCATTGCGGCGCGCCTGTCGTCGAGACCCGCCCGACGCCGCCGAACGCAAAATGACCCCAATCGCGCCGTTGCAAAGCCTCTCTGCCCCACCAATTTGAGGTTCGACAGCGAGACAAGCCGGTCTCCCCCCGCCGGCCCCCGCGTCGCAAAGCGCAGCGCTCGTGCTCTCCCCCGGCACGGGCGCTGTTCGCGTTTTGGGTTGGCCCTTCAGTCAGAACTTCCGTGCCTGCGGCAAGGACGCCAGACGGTCCGATGGCCCTCAAGGGTGCGCGCTTCGCGCGCCTCGCTACGCGACGGCAAGCCGCCCTTGACCGCCATCGGACCGCCCGGCCAGGGCTCGGCATGCACTTAAGGAAGGTTCTGGCTCTTGGCCCAGAGTTTACAATTACGGCTGAACGGTCGGTTGTTAACTTCCCGAGTCAGTGCGACGGTTCCGCCCTTATTTTCGAAGTGAAGGGCTGCACTATGGATGAAAAGAACGCCGCGATGATCGGTTTGACCGCCGATGTGGTCGCCGCCTTTGTCGGCAACAATTCCGTGGCGGTCGCTGATCTTCCGAACCTGATCAAGACCGTTCACGCCGCCCTGTCTGGCGCCGAGGCCCCGGTGCTTGAAGCGGCCGAGGAAACCGTCAAGCCGACTGCCGGGCAGATCCGTAAGAGCATCACGCCCGACGCGCTGATCAGCTTTCTCGACGGCAAGCCCTACAAGACCTTGAAGCGCCATCTGACCACGCACGGAATGACCGTTGCCGAGTACAAGGCCAAGTTCGGACTGCCCAATGACTACCCGACCACGGCGCCGGCTTACAGTGAAGCGCGCAGCGCGATGGCCAAAGCCCTCGGTCTTGGGCAGGGCGGTCGCAAGGCCAAGGCGCCGGTCAAGGCCACGAAGGCGCGCGCCAAAAGCGCCTAAGGTCAGCCAGAGGATCAGGTCGCCGAAATCTGGCGGCCTGATCAAGTCGCTACAGGCATGATGACCTTAGCGCGGGCGGTGAACACGGGGAGTCTGCACCATCCGCTTGTCGTCGAACATGGCGCCCACCAAATCGTAGATGTCTTCGCCTTCGGCCGTCCGCGTCGCGACCGTCTTCACGAACGCATCGGCCTCAGTAGGCCAGCCGCTTCGCGTCAAAATGTTTGGATTGAGGTTGAGCAGGCGCTGCACCGCGCCTTCATGCCAGATGTAGACCGCGCCACTGACGACATGGCCTTCGTCTTCCGTGACGAGGGCATGCTTGAGGTCGTTCTTCTCAGCCCAAGCCGAGAGTTGCGTCGCGGACGAGCCGCATGACTCGATCGCTCGCAGTGGAAGGTAGCCGATGGGCTTGCTCCAGCCCACTTGCCAAAGGTCGTTGAGAGGGTCGTGCTTGGCCATCCACCCAGCATGACGGAACGATCCGGACCCGTCGAATCCGCCGCCAATACAGCTTCATTGGAGAACGGGCTTGAAATGGAGCGGCGCAAGCCGTTCTTCCGCTGAACCGCTGCCTTGTGATCGCGTGGCCCTTTTCGAGCCGAAACCTGACGGAGCCGATACTTGACCTCTATCCCTGAAGCTCGAACACCCAATCTGGTCGATCTCCATGTCGGCGGTCGCGTTCGCATGCGCCGCAAGATGCTCGGCGTCAGCCAGGAGCATCTGGCCGACGCGCTGGGGCTGACCTTCCAGCAGGTTCAGAAGTACGAGCGCGGCGCCAATCGGGTCAGCGCATCAAAGCTCTACGAGATCGCCAAGACGTTCCAGGTCCCGGTGTCGTACTTCTTCGACGGCCTCGCCGACCCTGTCACCGATGAGAGCGACGATGTCGGCGAGGCCGCCAATCGGGTCATCACGGACTTTCTGAATACGTCCGAGGGCCTGGAACTGGCGGCGATCTTCCCGAAGATTGGCAAGGGTCGTGTTCGCCGACAGATCCTCGACCTGGTTCGCGCAATGGCGGAAGAGGCCGATTCAGACAAAGCGTCTTAAGGAGCCGGGGCGAGCATTTCGGCCAGTAGGTCCAGAAGCGTGGACGGCGAGTAGGGCTTTCGCACGAACCGCGCTCCGGCTGGCAGATCGCCCGCTCTCAGGGCCGCTGCTCCACTGGTCACAAGGATCTTTACGTGCGGCGCTCGCATCGCCACCAGATGCGCCAATCCCAGGCCGTTGATCTCGCCAGGCATATCGACATCGGTGAACATCACGGCGATGTCTGGCCTGGCGTCAATGAGCACCAGCGCCTCTTGCGCGTTGACGGCCTCCAGGTTGTCAAAACCGCCATCCGCCAGAATCTCGCAAGCCAGCATGCGCACGAGCACCTCGTCCTCAACGACAAGGACGATTGGTTTTGTTGCCGCCGTCTCTTCGGTGGTCGTCATGCTGCCCCCTGCCAACAAACGCTGGAAAATGCCAAACGCGAAAGTCGGATACACGACCAACCCGAGATGGACGTTTCTGTTGCATGGATTCAGCGAATGAGCCGGGCTGTCTCCCTTTTGCCATATCGCCCGTCCGCAAAAGAAGCCTGACCAGGATGAAGCAGCGCCGTATCGATCATACGGGGCGGTTGGCAGCATCTTGCTCGAACGCCCGCTTTCCACCGCGACGCCAGAGGGCGAGCGTGTGTTCGCGGTCTTCGCCTTGGAGCATCATCGCCAGGGTCAGAAGCGCGCCGTAGAGCGCGGCGCGATCGTCGCCGGTCAGATCGACGAGGCCGGCCTTCTGCACCAGGCCGCCGAGTTCGATCAGGTGATGGGTCCGCTCGCGCCGCTGCATCACCCAGGCCCGCGTGTCGGTCCTGGCCCGCCGCGCCTCAAGCCTGTGTCGCGTCGCCATGGACCTCCTGGCCGCGTCATTGGTCGCCACCAGCAGCGCGCGCAGGTTCTGCCTTCCCGCTGCGAAAGAACTCCGCGCCGCGTTTGCGCCACTCCGCCTTGCGGGCCGCGTCCTTTGTCTCGACCAGGCCAAGCAGTCCTCCCGCCAACGTCTCGACGTCCAGAGCATCGGCCCCGGTGGCGATCACCAGTTCGCCGAGCTGCTTGACCTTTCGCTCCTTGAGCGTCCTTGCCTTGTCTTCCAGCGTCTTCAGTTCGGCGTCGAAGTCACGAGGTTTTCGCATCGCAGTCTCCATGATGGCGGGATGCACTCAGGATAAAGCAGCCGGTCTCGGAATGCTGTAAGATCGGTGGAACACACTGAGACAGTCCGGTCCCTCCCGAGATTTTAATCTTGGAGGGCGCGCTTATACGTCGTGCCGACGTGCGCTCAGGAAGGTAAGTGGTCTGTCGCCATGGCGATCTACCACTTCTCCGTCAAAGTCATCAGCCGCGCCACCGGGGCCAGCGCCGTGGCCTCGGCCGCCTATCGCTCCGCCTCGCGGCTGCACGACGAGCGGCTGGATCGCGACCACGACTTCACCAACAAGTCCGGCGTCGTCCATTCCGAGGTCATGCTGCCGGATGGCGCGCCCGAGCATCTGTCCGACCGCGCGGCGCTTTGGAACACGGTCGAGGCCGGCGAGAAGCGCAAGGACGCCCAGCTGTCTCGCGAGGTCGAGTTCGCCATCCCCCGCGAGATGGACCAGGCCCAAGGCATCGAGCTGGCCCGCGACTTCGTGCAGCGCGAGATGGTCGATCGCGGCATGGTCGCCGACCTCAATGTGCATTGGGACATCGGACCGGACGGCCTGGCCAAGCCCCACGCCCACGTCATGCTGTCGATGCGGGAGGTCGGCGAGGACGGGTTCGGCGCCAAGGTCCGCGACTGGAACCGGACCGAACTGGTCGAGCACTGGCGCGAGGCCTGGGCTGACCACGTCAACGAGCGGCTGGCGCAGCTCGACATCGATGCGCGGATCGATCATCGCAGCCTGGAAGATCAGGGCATCGACCTTGAGCCGCAGAACAAGATCGGACCGGCCGCCGGACGTAGAGCCGACGAGGGCCTGGAGGCCGATCGGCTCGACGAACACCACGAGATCGCGCGCGCCAACGGCGAGCGGATCATCGCCGATCCCCGCATCGCCCTGGACGCCATCACCAAGCAGCAGGCGACCTTCACCCGCCGCGATCTGGCGATGTTCATTCACCGCCATTCGGACGGGAAGGAGCAGTTCGACCGGGCCATTGGCGCGGTGCAGGCTTCGCCCGAACTTCTCGCTCTGGGCCAGGACAGACGCGGCCAGGATAGGTTCACCAGCCGCGAGATGATCGCGGTCGAGGACCGCCTACATCGTGCCTCCGCCGTGATGGCCGAGCGTCGGGCGCACCGGGTCAGCGAACTGGATCAACGCCGCGCCCTGGCGCGCGCCGAACAGCGCGGTCTCGTCTTATCCGGTGAGCAGAAGGCAGCGTTCGAGCACGTCACCCAGGCCCGCGATCTGGGCGTGGTGGTTGGCTATGCGGGCACGGGCAAGTCGGCGCTGCTGGGCGTGGCGCGGGAGGCTTGGGAGGACGCCGGCTATCGCGTCCAGGGCCTGGCCTTGTCGGGCATCGCCGCCGAGAACCTGGAGGGCGGATCAGGCATCGCGTCGCGCACCATCGCCAGTCTGGAGCACCAGTGGGCGCAGGGCCGCGAGCTGCTGGACGCCCGCGACGTGTTGGTGATCGACGAGGCCGGGATGATCGGCTCGCGGCAGATGGAGCGGCTGTTGTCGGCCGCCGAGAAGGCTGGGGCCAAGGTGGTTTTGGTCGGCGATCCCGAGCAACTCCAGGCCATCGAGGCCGGCGCGGCATTCCGGTCGATCGCCGAGCGTCATTCGCACGTGGAGATCACTCAGGTTCGCCGGCAATATGAAGAGTGGCAGCGCGACGCCACCAGGCATCTGGCCACCGGCCGGACGGGCGAGGCGCTAGCGGCCTACGAGGCGCACGGCATGGTCCACGCGGCCGAGACCCGCGATCAGGCGCGCGAGGATCTGGTCGAGCGTTGGGATCGCGAGCGGATCGCCGAGCCCGGCAAGAGCCGGATCATCCTGACGCACACCAACGACGAGGTGCGCGATCTCAATCTGACCGCGCGCGGGCGGCTGCGTCAGGCCAGCGCCTTGGGCGAGGACGTGACGGTCAATGCCGAGCGCGGCGAGCGCAAGTTTGCGGTCGGCGATCGGCTGATGTTTCTGAAGAACGATCGTGGGCTCGGGGTGAAGAACGGCATGCTCGGCGAGATCGAGCAGGTCTCGCCCACCCAGATGACCGTGCGGCTCGACGCCGAGCGATCCGTCGCCTTCGACTTGAAGGACTACGCCCAAGTCGATCATGGCTATGCGGCCACCATCCATAAGAGTCAGGGCGTCACGGTCGATCGGACCCATGTGCTGGCGACGCCGGGGATGGATCGTCATGGCGCCTATGTCGCCCTGTCGCGGCACCGCGACAGCGTGCAACTTCACTACGGACGCGACGAGTTCGAAGATCTGGGCAAGCTGACCCGCGTCCTGTCGCGTGAGCGGGCCAAGGACATGGCCAGCGACTTCGCTGAGCGACGCGACATCCGTGTGCCGCCGTCGATGCGGCCCAAGGAGCCGCAGCAGCGCGAGCGCGGCATGTTCGCAGGGTTCAAGCCGGCCAGTCCCGCGCATCAGCCGGCGGCGCCGGCGCGTGATGATGCCCAGCTTGCGCAGCGCCAGGCGATCGAGCGCCATGCCCGCGCCGCGGGCGACGTCATGCGCATGAACGACCGCGGCTTGCCGGTGCTCGCCCATCAGCGGCAGGCACTGGAGCAGGCGCGCGAGGCGATGGGGAAGATCGGTCCGCACGCCGCCAAGGATCTGGAGGGGGCCTATGTCCGTGATCCGGCCTTGGCCGGCGAGACAGCGTCGGGCCGCACCCAAAGAGCGATCCGAGTCCTTCAGCTTGAGGCCGAGGTTCGCGCCGATCCGCGTTTACGCGCCGACCGCTTCGTCGAGCGTTGGCAGGGTTTGGAGCGCCAGCGCACGGCCTTGCACCGCGCGGGCGACATGACCGGCGCCGGTCAGGTCAAGGACCGCATGGGCGCCATGGCCAAGAGCCTGGAGCGCGATCCGCAGGTGGAGTCGTTGCTGCGCACCCGCCGGCCCGAGCTTGGGCTCCCCGCAGAGATTGGGCGGAGCGTGGGCCAGGGGCTCTCGGACTACCTCGGCATCGGGCGCGGCCGGGGACTTGGCATCTGAAAGGCAGGAGGACGTGATGGATCAGAACATCGGATCAGAAGCGCCGGTAGATCCGGCGGCGGTGGCGTTCGAGGCGTTGCGGCGGGAGGTGGCCTTGCTGAATGTCGCTCTGGCAGGGCTAGCCGCCGAACGAGCGTCGGTGCCAGACTACAGCGAGACGTTGGGCGAGATCGCCAAGAGCGTGTCAATCGCAGTCGGTCGATTGGGAAAGCTGGTGGCGAGTCCTACCCTCACCATGAGCCCGGCGGAGATCGCGCGGCAGGTCGCGGCGGCTGGCGATGAGGTCCGGCGGCAGGATCGAGAAGCGGTTCATCAAGCTCAAGAAGCGCTTCAGCGCGCCGCCCGCGATCTCAACGGGTGGATTGATCGTGCGCGGCTGGCCAGCCTGCAGAACTGGCGGCTTGTTCAGGCGGCGACTATTGGCGTCGTCGGTGGCGCGGTGCTGTATGCAAGTGCATCCACCTTGATCGTAAATGCCGCGCCCGCTGGCTGGGCCTGGCCGGAAAGAAGAGCGGCGCACGTGCTCCGCCGTGACATGTGGTCGGCAGGCGAGCGCCTGCTGTCAGTCGCCGATCCAGAGCGGTGGAGAGAATTGTCGTTGCCGGTCGCTCCCACTGGCAACGGCAGAACGACGCCTCCTAAGAATATGAGACTAGAGCGTTCCTCGTCTAATGGACGCTCTCGGTGATAAGCTATCACGGGAAATGCGCGCATATTGCTGGCGAGCCACGCGCTTCGCTCATTATTTTCGTGACCGAAATGCTTTCCCGGTAAGCGACGCCCTTGAGCGGAGAGTGCCGTCGTGGGATCGAAGTCCAGTTGAGCAATGATCGGGGCAACCGAGACGATGAAGCAGGAAATCGTGGAAAAGGTGGTAGAGGTCGTCGAGGCCTACTACGCCGATAATCCCGAAAAGCCGCTGCTGCTCTCGCGCTTCGGCCAGCTCCATCCGGAGCTGATCAAAGCGATCCGTGACGAGGGCGGTACGCTTGTTCAGGCCATCGCCCTGGCGATCGACCGTTTGAAGGTCGTCGCGCCGGCAGAGACGCGCGGTCGCGAGGCCGTCGTTCCGGCTAGTCGCAGTCCTGAAATCGAGCGAACGATCAACGAAACCCAGGCTGCGGTGAGGTCGCACAGCAGCGCATTCGACGGCCTGCCGACGTCGGTCCAAATTGCATTCTGTCTGCGCACCGAGGCCAACGAAGTCGTGGCGGTTCGTTCTGCGCCGCCGTTCCGCTACGCTCGGTTTCATTCCCACGAGCTGGTTCGACCTGGCTTTTTAGCTATCGCAGAGGAATACCGCAGGCCTGGGCTAGCTCTTAAAAACGCTAGCCCCGAGGACAAGGATGCTTTGTGGAAGGGCTTCTTGGCTTGGTGTGAAGCCTGCAAGCTCGACCCGAAGACCTTCTCGCGGGGGCAAAGCTCCAGCGCCTTGGCGCGGCTTCTGGCGGCTCAAGATCCAAACTATCTTTCCCGCTTTGTTATTCCGGCCGACATCGCTGCGCTGCTGTTGAAAAGGCCCTGATGAGCGGGCGTCGCAGCAACAACGAACGCATCGACACCGTCGCTCCGCTAGTCATTGTCACTGGCGTGTCCGGCGCGTTGGCCGCTTCCGTGGTCGGGGCGATCGAAAAGCAGACCCCCCCTTGGCGGGCTGTTTGCCGACCGTTCGCCGAAAAGGATGGGGGTCTCTATGCTCAAGACACGGCGATCATCGAGTCGATGCGTGCAGCCTTCGAGTTCGCCAAACACCGCCGCTCTCCCGAAGGAAAGGCCGTGCCGGAGCCAAACCGGGCGGTGCTGGCGTATGTCGATGATCCATCGGCAGGCAGACTCCTTGATGCGTTCGGCCACTCCGTCTTGCCGATGAAGCTCGCGGACGATCGTTGGGAATGGCCTGGTGGTCGTCACTGGCGGCACTATCCAGAAACCCTCCTGACGCTGATCAAGCAGGCTTTAGCGGCGGCTGATTCTCCTGAGATGATGAGCCTGCATCTCCGGCTTCAGGCGCGCAGAAACGACGATGCCCTAATGCTCCCAGGTCGTAATTATCATGCCGGCGGCGACCGCCTGGCGGCTCACTATCGCGCGTGGCTCGATAACCCGACCAACACGGCTTCCGATATAGAAGCGGTCGTCGAAACTCGCCGGTTCAAGTTTGAGGAATTGGAAGAGTTTTACAAACGAACCCAAGGCCGGAACAAATCATTCGCCTACGACGATCGTGGATTGGTGTTCGCCAAGTCCGAGTATGGCCAGCATGGTCGCGTGTGGGAGTTGCCGTCGGAGACGCCGGACGTTCCTATCCTGAGGCAGAAGCTCGAGAGCCTTTTCAGGTTCGGGACGCCCATTCCCGAGGGCTTTCAACACGACGTTCAATGGACCGATGGCAAGCTACTGGCCAACCAGATCTTCGACTGCGCCGAGGCTGGGCCTAAGGCGTTCAGCGGATCGCACGCTAATGTCTATCCCGACGACTACGTGCGCGAGGCCTGAAAAATTAAAGGACGAGCATCGCTGCCCGTCCTTTAAAGGCCGCTTTATCTTCCTCTCCAGCCGGTTAGTTGGGCTAGCCAACCTCAACATCCCCTAGGTCCCTCAGGTCGAGCCTGAAGCTACCCGGAGAAGCGGGTCACGAATGACCGTCGCCTACGCCGATTGCATCACCTACCAGGTATCCGCTTCTCGACGTGCGCTTGCACCGCAAAGCGGCTCGGGCGCGGATTAGGATAAAGCTTAATCTCCTGGACCGATCATATCGGCCTACCATTAAAATGGCGTGTAATTGGCCTCAGGGCAAGTGCGGCCCCAATTTCCACTCGTTCTCAGGGCTCAGAACGAAGCCGTGGCGGGCAATCGCTTCCTTTGTTGCCGCTTCAATCTCACTGCGCAATCCCGGCTCTACCGGTGTGGACGGCAAGCCCGTTGCCTTGGCGATCCTGGCCGCGCGCTCCTTGCGGCGGGACTGAGTGGAGTTAGGCAGCGAGACGTTGTCGAGCAACCATTGCGCCGCGAGCACACCACCCAGCGCAATCTCTCGGTTGTCGCTGGAGAGCGGCTCGAAGATGCGGCGATAAATGACGGGCTCGACGAACGCAGCGCGGCTGGTGCCAGCCAGGTGGTCGAACGACCTCGGTGCAAAGGCAAAGTTGAGGTTCAACGTTGAGCGCCGGACTTCCGACATCCCGTTCTCGCGGATCAGCCGGCTCAGCGGCATATCCGGCGTGAAATCGAGATATCCTGAATCCCGCAAGACCTCGCGGAAGGTCACATCGGCGCCGCGAACCAGATCGTCCAGGCCGATCACCAGCCGACGTATCGCATAGGCCATAGCGTCCAGCTTGTGCAGGTCGTCGTAGCGGTAGTCGTAGCCTAGCAAAAGGTAGCGATTGCTAGGGCTACCGGCCTGCTCCAGTCGTTCCAAAAAGCCGCGTGGCGCTTCTTCATGCCAACTGCCGATGTCCAACGGCGGGGGGCGGGTGAGCAGTGTTGGAAGCAGCTCCCCAGCGATCTCTGTCAGCTCGTCGTACATCTCGACAAGGTCATGATTGAAATCGCGGATCGGGCGACCATTCAGCAGCAGTGCCGCCTTCAGGTACTTCTCTAGGGCGTGCGCGCTATTCCAGAGGAAGTCTGTACCTAAACCGACGTTTCCACACCACCGCGCGACGATATAAGTCTCGTCCGCCGTGCGCAGGTAGAGCTCGTGGACTAAGCTGTGGCGTGCGCCGTTTAGTTTCATCGCAGAAGCGTCGCCTATAGCTAGGCGGAAATCACTGGCAACAGATGGAGCACACCTTGGTCTGAGGCTAGGCCAACTCCGCCACCATTCGTTCCGCGTCATTCAAGAGGTATTCGATGGCATCAAGACCTAGGATTTGTTGAACGTCCAAGGCTGTCACTAGCGTGGCGGTCCATCGAGGCATTAGCTTAGCGCCGTCTGGATAGGTCAAAATCACCCGATTCCCCGCCTCATACGGCTCAACAACAATCTCTTGGGTAGTCGGCTCGAACCAAACTCTGGCGACGAAATTGCGCCCATTACAGGAAAAGGCGTGGTCCTTCACGTGTTGAGCGGTGGTTGACGGCACGACGTCGTTCCTTGCAAGGCCAGGGGACAAGGTATTCGATGGCGACTGTTTTGCAACGGCTCGGGATTTCTGAGGCATGGAAGATAGTTCAATCCATCTCGTATCGATAACGAGAGGCGGCATTATTTCATGCTCGAACGGCTCGGCATGGAGGGCCGTGCCGATTGGATCCCAGGGAATTTTGAGCAAGTGGGAGGCCGGCGACATGCTGAGGAGCAATGTTCGTCCAGGGCAGCTTATGTGGTCTCATCAACTGACAAACTTGCGAGACGGCTCAGCGGTGGCTGTGATGCCATCCACTGGTGACTTGACTGATGGGTCGTCGATCTCAGCTCGCTGGAAGTAAGCCTCATCACAATGAATCAAATCGCCCCTTCAATTACCGGCGTCACCGAAGGCTTGGCGCTGGAATTGAAGTCCTGGCTCGATCCGGCCCGGCCCGCGCATTTGGCGGTGATCGTTAGAACGCTCATAGCGCTTCGCAACCACGGTGGCGGGAGCTTGCTCGTCGGATACGACAATGACGGGAATCTGCGAACCGACTCTGCTGGCTTCGACGTGACGATCGCCTACCATATCGACCGAGTTCAGGATGTCGTATCGAAGTATGCATCTGAGCGTTTCGAGATCGCCGTAACTTACGAGCGATCGGCAGCAGGCGACCATCCTCGGATCGAGGTGCCGACCGGTATCCGCACCCCGGTTCGGGTCAAGGCTTCCATCGTCGAGCAACGTGCGAACGCAGCCGTTACCCTGCTGGCGGCCGGCGAGGTCCCCGTTCGTACGCTAGAGAGCAACGGCCGGCCAAGCACCGCGCCAGCTAGTGATCCGGATTGGGAGCGCCTGATGCAGGTCTGCTTCGACAACCGTGAGGCTGATATTGGTCGGTTTATCCGGCGGCATTTGGGAGGTGTGGCTCCCGCCCTGGCCGAGCTAGTTGCGACCGTTAAGGCCATCCCATCACCAGATGAGGTCGGCGACTTTCTTGAGCGAGGGCGCGTTCGATTTGATGTGGCGTTCGCGAGTGCGGAGTTGCCTAAGCGGGCTGCGGATTTGAGAGCGTTGGGTGGGCGGGAAGTCGCCCTAGTAATCTCTCCTTCGCCAAACAGATTTGGCCCCACTCAAGATTTCTTGCATCGGATGTTAGCGAGTGCGCCGCGCTTTACGAGTTATCCGCCGTGGTTAGACACAACAGCAGCCGGACCTAAGTATGCGCCACAAGTTCGTGATGGTTGTTGGGAGGCGCTGATTTATGCCGACGAAATATTCGACCTACTGACATTCAATGTTTTTGACCCGAATGGGAAGTTCTACGAACGGAGGCTCCTTCTTCCCGACGTCATCGCTCGAAGAAATGGTGGACGTCCCCGCACGGTTCTTGGCGAGCGTCAGGCGCTAACCGATGTTGTCGAGGTTCTGGCTACCGGACTTGCCTTCGCTTCTGCCCTGAATATCGCTGATGAGCAGCATACGCTTCATTGGGCTTTTCGATGGTCGGGTCTCGCTGGCCGGCATGTTGATGAGTGGTTCATGCGCGGGCCGAGTGAATACGTGTCCGCCGATGATGTCTCACCAATATGTAAGGTCAGCTTCTCGGCCGATACGCCGGTTTCTGCACTGGCACCGGTCGTCGAACAGCTTATGGCGCCGATGTTTGCGATGTTTCGTGGTTATGAAGAACCATCAACCCAAGTCGGTGAGACGCTTCTGGAAGTGATCCAGCGCCGTTCAAAATTTTAGTACCCTTGTCTGAGCTGCACCGGCAAATCGAAGGCGAACAGTGGGTAGGAGCGGAAATGAATGGCTCTCTTCTGTTTCGCTTTCCACCGGGCTTCCCGATCGCCGACGTTGAAGCTCTCGGGGCCAGGCTGGCTGCGACCGGCGGCGTTACGCCTGGGTTCACGCCGGCATCTGTCGGCATGCTGGATTATCGAGCGATCCTCTACATGCGGGAAATGGAGGGTTGGCAGTTCCAGATGCTCCCCGACCGCAACCTTGTCACTCGGTTAGCTGCCATTGCCCAGCATGGCGCTCCAGCTAAGGACGACAAGCCTACGCGCCTTGCAGTGGACTTGATGGCGTTTTGCCAGGCCATGGATATTCAAGTTGAACCCTCCATTGCCTATCACGAGCTGGCCCATCGCGAGAGCAACGCCACTGCGCACGAGGAACTTCGCTGGTTTCGCCCGGCCGATCACAACAACGTCCAGGCCTGGATTGATCTTGCTATGGGGCGGCGGCAGAGACTGGAGCTTGGTAAACCCACGTCTGCCGAAGACATCGATTTGGCGTTGCCGCTTAGGCGCTGGCGACGCAACTACATTGCCGCCCTGAAAGTCGCCGAGCTAGGGCTGTCAGACCGCGCGCCCGCCGATAGGGCGAGGGAGCTGATGCGTTGGATGTTCGAGGATTTCATGCTTGCCGGATCGGCGTTAGCGTTCGCCCTCTACTACTTCGCCCCCCATGGCCCGAAAGGCGGGCTAATGAAGGGCCTGCGCGGCCGCAATCGTGAGGATGCGATTGCCGGTGTTCGCAACGCTGCCTGGGACATCACCCAGCTTAGTGATTTTGTTCAAAGGGTCAGCCAAAGCGAGCAAGCCAAGACCCGGTACTTCTTCGCTACGGCGGACGAGGGGCTGGCCCATATCGCGCCAGCGGTCATGAGCGACACCGAGAAGCTTGAGGGCGCGGTGTGGCTTGGCGTGTGTTCCGGCTTGCAAAACTAACCCCCTTCTCGGGGAGATAGGCGTCCAAAGTTGACCCCCTATCCTTGAGGCTTTGATGGCCAGATCGGCGGCTTGTGGAGCTGCGGATCGAGACAGGGATGTTGGTATTGGAGACGGTGGCGAAGATCCGGCGCGAGCATTTCGCGCGGGGTAAGGGCGTGAAGACGATCGCGCGGGAGATGGGCCTGGCGCGCAACACGGTGCGCAAGGTCTTGAGATCGGGAGAGACCTCTCTGGTCTACGAGCGGCGCGAGCAGCCGCACCCCAAGCTTGGGACCTTCATCGAGCGCCTGGAGGGCATGTTGGAGGCCAATGCCTCGGGCCCTCGTAAAGACCGGCTGACGCTGACACGGATCGCCGACCTACTAAGTCGTGAGGGATACGACGGTAGCTATGATGCGGTTCGGCGCTACGCGAGCCGCTGGGCTGATCAGCGCCGGGGCGTCAGCTCGCCGGTCGAGGCCTTCGTGCCCCTGAGCTTCGCGCCGGGCGACGCCTACCAGTTCGACTGGAGCCACGACCAGGTGGAGATCGGCGGCACGCCGCTGACGGTGAAGGTGGCCCACCTGCGGCTCAGCCACAGCCGCCGCTTCTACATCCGGGCCTATCCGCGCGAGACCCAGGAGATGGTGTTCGACGCCCATGCCCGGGCCTTCGCGCTGTTTGGCGGTGTCACCCGGCGGGGCATCTACGACAACATGAAGACCGCCGTGGAGGCGGTGTTCGCCGGCAAGACCCGGCGCTTCAACCGGCGCTTCGAGCAGATGTGCTCCCACTACCTGATCGAGCCTGTGGCCTGCACCCCGGCCTCGGGCTGGGAGAAGGGCCAGGTGGAGAACCAGGTCGGCTACGCCCGCGACAACATCTTCAAGCCGCGCCCTCGGTTCAGGACCCTGGAGGAGCTGAACGGCTGGCTGGAAGCCGAGTGCGAGCGCCGGGCCCGCAACGACCGTCACCCCGAGTATCGCGACCGCACAGTCCAGGAGGTGTTCGAGGCTGAGCGGCCGTTCCTGGCGCCGTTCGTAGGGCCCTTCGACGGCTTCCACCAGGTCGAGGCCGTCGCCCAGGCCACCTGCCTGATCAACTTCGACCGCAACCGCTACTCGGTGGAGGCCAGGGCGGCGCGCCGGGCGGTGCAGATCCGAGCCTATGCCGACCGGGTCATGGTCCTGTGCGACGGCGAGGTCGTGGCCGATCATCCCCGCGGCTTTGGGCGCGACCACACCGTCTATGACCCCTGGCACTATCTGCCTGTCCTGGCACGCAAGCCTGGGGCGCTGCGCAACGGCGCGCCGTTCCAGGACTGGTCTCTGCCGCCCGCCCTGACCCGGCTGCGCAAGCGACTGGGCTCGGGCGACGAGGCCGATCGGCGCTTCGTTCGGGTGCTGGCCAGCGTCCTCGACGACGGCCTGGACGCCGTGGACGACGCGGTCCGCGAGGCCCTCGACGCCGGCGCCGCCAGTGACGAGGTGATCCTCAACATCCTGGCCCGACGGCGCGAACCGCCCAGGCCCGAGGCGATCACCACGTCACAGGCCTTGGCCTTGCGTCATCCGCCGATCGCCGACTGCGCCCGCTACGACCTGCTGCGAGGTCCCCGTGCAGCGGCATGAGATGATCGAGGCCCTGGGTCAGCTGGGCCTGAAGGGCATGGCCGCCGCGTTCGACGACGCGGTGACCACGGGCCTGCAGCGCAACCGCACCGCCTTGGAGATGCTGGCCGACCTGCTCAAGGCCGAGACCGCGCACCGCCAGGCCGCCTCCATCCGCTACCGGATCACCGCCGCCAAGCTGCCGGCGATGAAGGATCTGGCGCGCTTCACCTTCGACGGCTCGCCGATCAATGAGGGCCTGGTCCGCGCCCTGCACAGCGGCTCGTTCCTGGCCGATCACCGCAACATCGTCCTGGTCGGCGGCACGGGCACCGGCAAGACCCACCTGGCCATCGCCATCACCGCCAACGTCGTGCGGGCCGGCGCCCGTGGCCGCTACTTCAACACCGTCGATCTGGTGAACCGCCTTGAGGACGAGGCCCGGCGCGGCAAGACCGGCGCCTTGGCCGCCCAGCTCTCACGTCTGGACGTCGTGGTGCTCGACGAGCTGGGCTACCTGCCGTTCGCCCAGTCCGGCGGCCAGCGCCTGTTCCACCTGATCAGCAAGCTCTACGAGCGCACCTCGGTGATCATCACCACCAACCTGACCTTCGGGGAGTGGCCCACCGTCTTCGGCGACGCCAAGATGACCACGGCGCTGCTCGACCGCCTGACTCATCACTGCGACATCGTCGAGACCGGCAATGACAGCTGGCGGCTCAGGAACCGCGCCTGACCGGCGCGCCCAGCGTCATCCACAACTTGTTCAACCTCCCCCAGACCCCCTCCGGGCAGCTGAAAGATCAGTGGCTCACTAGGCGGCGACGCGCTGCGCTAGCTGACCGCTACGCGCCTCGCCGCCGGTCCGGGAACAGAGCGTAGAGGGGTCAACTTTGGACGCATATTGGGGGTCAGCTTTGGACGCCGTTTGACACCTTGGCGATCTCCTCACGCCCCATTGGGGCAAAAAATCGGCCGCTGGTCTTGTGTCAACGTACCACGGCTACCTTGGCCGACAGAACGATCCAGCTAGGCCACCGCCCGATCCGCGTCCCGATTTCATTTCCATCAGCATCGACGAGGGGGAAGCGCGAGTTCGGGCGTGGGAGGTGCCCGCGAAAACCTAGCCCGCCCTCCGCGCACTACGAGCGCCTTCCGCCCAGCCTCCCTCGCCGCGCTCCATGCGGCCTCTTCCCCGCGAAGGCGGAGCTCCGCTTGCACACCCGCTGTTCCCCACGAGGCAGGGTTTCAGGGGGCGCCCGAAACCCGAAGCCGATGGCAGCATCCTGATTGTCGTCATCCAAGCCCTCAGGCGCTGAGCCATCGGCGTGGGTGGAAAGCCCTGGGGGCATCTAGCTTGCTGCGGGAAATGGACGTTGAAACGATTCGACGTCGGGTCCGCTTACGAAACGAAGGCCGATATCTGTTTCAACAAGTGGGACCTGAAGTAGGGCCGATGCTGATCGGCGGAAATTTTCACCCGAAAAACAATGACTTATTCGAGGTGTTGGCGGAGACGGAGGGATTCGAACCCTCGATACCCTTTTGAGGTATGCCGCTTTAGCAAAGCGGTGCCTTCAGCCTCTCGGCCACGTCTCCTCCTGAGAGGGAGCGGTTCGATAGCGTGTTCGGTTCGCGATGACAACGGCGGATGTCGGAAAATTCCGATGTTAACGCCACGCTCAGATGGGGCCGCTAGGCTGAACGCGGTTTTTTCAATGACGAGCCCTGTGCGTACCGTGTCTTCCCCCGTCTCCACCGTCGAAAACCTGGCCTTCGGCGTCGCGCCGGAGTCGGCTTCGCCGTTCACCGGTGGCGCGGCGAACGGGCCTGGACCGGGGCCGGCCAAGCGAGGTCCGTTCCGCCCGGGTCGTCTGGTGCCATCGCGGGCCAGACTTGAGACACGGCTCCTCGCGCGCGCCGCGCGGGGGCTGGACGTCGTGCTCGCTGCGGGCTTGGGGGGCGCGATCACCGTGGCGGGTCATCCGGTCGCCGCCGGCGTGTGGGCCGTCACGACCCTGATCGGCCTGAGACTCCTCGACACCTACGCCTTTCCGCGCAAGCAGTCTTTAGCCGCGCACATGGCGCGGGCTGGACTAGCCTTGGGCGTCAGCCTCCTGATCGCGACGGGTCTCGTCGTCGTCTCCGGACGGTCGGAGCCCACCGCTGTCTGGGCGCTGTTGGCGGCCACCGGAGCTTTGAGCGTATCACATCTGGCGTGGTGGACAGTCATCGCGCGCGGCCGCGCGCAAGGTCGCCTGACGCCGAACATCGTCGTGGTCGGCGCAACCAAGAACGCCGAGCGCCTCATCGAGGCGGCGATGCGCACCGGCGAGGTCAATGTGCTGGGCGTCTTCGACGATCGGCTGGACCGCGCGCCCGAGAACATCCTGGGGGTTCCTGTCCTGGGCGACACATCCGCCCTGCTCGACCATCGGATCATGCCCTATGTCGACCGGATCGTGATCGCCGTGGCCTCGACCGCCCAGGCGCGCGTGCGCCAGCTGGTCGAGAAACTGGACGTTCTGCCCAACCCGCTTCACCTGTTCATCGACGTTGGCGGCGTGGTTGAAGACGACGCCGCGCTCGCCCGCATCGCCGCAGGTAGCGACAGCCCGCTGTCCGGTTCGCCCGCCTCGGCCCGCCGGGCGCTGCTCAAGCGCGCCCAGGACCTGATCGTCGCCAGCCTGGGCCTGCTGGTGGCCGGTCCAATCATGCTGGTTGTCGCCTTGGCCGTGAAGCTGGACAGTCCTGGCCCGATCTTCTTCCGTCAGCGTCGCCACGGCTTCAACAACGAGGTCATCCTCGTGTGGAAGTTCCGCTCGATGCGCCACGACATGGCCGACGCCTGCGCCACGCGCCAGGTCACCTATGGAGACGAGCGCGTCACCCGTCTGGGCCGCTTCATCCGCAAGACCAGCCTCGACGAACTGCCGCAGTTGTTCAACGTGCTGAAGGGCGAGATGTCGATCGTCGGCCCCCGCCCGCACGCTATCGGTATGAAGACCGGCGGCGTGGAGTCGGCCAAGCTGGTCGCTCAGTACGCCCATCGCCACCGCATCAAGCCCGGACTGACGGGCTGGGCGGCCATCAAGGGCTCGCGAGGCCCTGTCGACACGCCCGAAAGCGTCCGCCTGCGCGTGGCGCTGGACGTGGAGTATATCGAGCGCCAGTCGCTGTGGCTGGACCTCTACATTATCGCCATGACCATCCCCTGCCTGCTGGGGGATCGGTCCGCCGTGCGCTAGGCCGCCCGGCATGTTCTGGCGTGGCGTCCTCGGCTACCTGCCGGTCAATATCGTTCAGGGCGTGGTGGGCCTTCTCACCATCGTCCTGTTCACGCGACTGCTCGATCCGGCCCAGTACGGCGTCTACGCCTTGGCGTTCTCGGTCTTCAGCCTAACCCAGACGGCCCTGCTGACCTGGACCGAGGCGGCCATGGCCCGGTTTCTGGCGACGCGCGCCGAGGATGGCCGGATCGCCGACCACTTCGCCACCCTCTATCGCCTTTGGCTGGGCGCCGCCCTGGCCGTTCCGGTGATCGGCGGCGCCGTTCTCACCCTGGCGCCCATGGGACAGCCCTTGCGGATCGCGCTGGCGGCCGGCTTCGCCGCCGTGCTCGTCAACAGCCTGGCGAAGCTGGCGCAGGAGCGTCGCCGCGCGGCGGGCGAGGTTTCAAGCGCGGCCTTGCTGTCGATGGTCCAGACCGCCGGCGGGTTCGCCCTGGGCCTGGGCTTCGCGCTTACAGGCCTGGGCGGCGCGGCGCCGCTGCTTGGCATCGGGGTCGTCTCGCTCGTCTGCGTCGCCATGGTGCTCCCGCGCGAACTGAGGTTCATGGCCGGCGGACGCTTCGACAAGGCGCTGGCGCGGAGCTACTTCATCTACGGGGCGCCCGTGGCGCTGTCGCTGATCCTGGCCCTGGTGCTGGCCAGCACCGACCGCCTGCTGCTGGCGGCCTTCCTCGACGAGGCGACCGTCGGCGTCTACCACGCCGGCTATTCGCTCGGCAGCCGCACCCTTGATGTCGTCTTTATCTGGCTGGGCATGGCCGGTGGGCCGGCGTTGATCCAGGCGTTGGAGCGCGGCGGACAGCCGGCCCTGGAAGACGCGGCGCGCGAACAGGCCGGCGTCATGGCCCTGCTCACCCTGCCCGCCGCCGTCGGCCTGGCGCTGGTCGCCCGCCCCCTGGCGGACCTGATGGTCGGCGAAGTCATGCGGGCGCAAGCCAGCCATGTCACCCCCTGGATCGCCGCTAGCGGCTGGCTGTCGGGCGTGACGACCTACTATCTCCTGCAAGCCTTCACCCTGGCCCGCCGCACGCCGCTGCTGATCGTCAGCATGAGCGCGCCGGCGCTGGCCAACGTGGCGCTCAACCTCGTTCTGATCCCTCGCCTGGGACTGGACGGCGCGCTAATCGCCACGACGGTCAGCTACGGGCTGGGCGCGGTCGCCGCCTGGGCGCTGGGCCGCCGCGCCTGTCCCCTCCCCATCCCGTGGGACGTGTTGTTCAAGGCGGGCGGCGCGAGCCTGGTCATGGCCGCCTGTGTCTGGGCGCTTCCGTCACCGGGCGGTCTGCTGGAACTGGTCCTGAAGGCCGGTGTCGGAGCCGCTGTTTACGGCGCCCTGGTGCTGGGTCTCGATGTCGCGGGTTTGCGCGGCAAGCTTTCCCTGATCCTCCGTCGAAAGGCGCAAGCCGCATGAACGCGCCCATGAACGCGCTACGCCTGGAGAACGCCGCCTGGGCCGACGCCCAGCCTCGGCTCTCGGTGTTGATCCCCACCTTCCGCGACGATCCCTGCGCGCTGCTGAAGGCGCTGGACCAGGCCCTCGCCCCGGTGGAGGTCGTGCTGCTGGACGATGGTGGCGGCGACGATGTCCTGGCCGAACGGATCGCGCGCCGGATCGAGCGGATGCGGGTTCCGGCCTGCTTTATCCGGCTGGCGCGTAACGAAGGCCGCGCCCGAGGCCGAAATCGCCTGGCCTCGCAGGCGCGCGGCGCGCACCTGCTGTTCCTCGACAGCGACATGCTGCCCGACACGCCCGACTTCCTGGAGCGCTGGACGGCGGTTGCCGACAGCGGCGCAGCGGTGGCGTTCGGCGGGTTCACGCTCGACCAGACACCCCCGCGCCCCGAGCACGCCCTGCACCGGGCCATGGCTCTGAAGAGCGACTGCACGCCCGCGCCCGAGCGCGCCAAGGCGCCGGAGAAACACGTCTTCACCTCGAACCTGCTGGTACATCGCGACGTGTTCGAGACCATCGGCTTCGACGAGGGCTTTTCGGGCTGGGGCTGGGAGGATGTCGAGTGGGCCATGCGGGTCGCGCGCCAGCATCCCATTCTGCATATCGACAACACCGCCACCCATCTGGGCTTGGACCCCGCGCCGGTCATGGCCGCCAAGTACGAGCAGTCGGCCGCCAACTTCGCGCGGGTGGTCGCCAGCCATCGAGAGGTCGTCCGCGCCTATCCCAGCTACAAGGTCGCCAAGCTCCTGAAGTCGGTTCCGCTGCACGGTGTATGGCGGCCGATGCTGAAACAGATGGCGCTCTCGGAGGCCGCGCCCGTCTCCCTCCGCGCTTTCGCCATGCGGCTCTATCGCGCGGCGCTCTACAGCGAGGCCGTCTGATGCAGGTGGAGTTCGAGAAGGTTGACGCCTACGAGCCCGACCGCAGCCTGAAGGGCAAGCTGCGTCGTCGTCTGATCCGACTGGCTCATCGTCGCCCGGCCCGGGTGGCGCTGGAGCGGCCGATGGTGTCGTTCAGCTTCGACGATGCGCCCGCCACCGCCTGCGAGGCGGGCGCCAGGGCGTTGGAAACCCGGGGCCTGCGCGGCACCTACTATTTCGCCGCCGGCCTGGCCGGGCGCGACGGGCCCATGGGCCGGTTCGCCACGGGCGAGGACGCCCGACGCCTGTATCAGGCCGGCCACGAGATCGCCTGCCACACCTACTCCCACCTCGACTGCGGCCAGTCCAGCCGCGCGACCACTCTGCAGGACGTGGACCGCAACGCCGAAAGCCTGGCGGCCTGGGGGGCCGGGGAGCCGGTCAGCTTCGCCTACCCTTATGGCGATGTCGCCTCCCCCGCCAAGACGGCGCTGAGCGGGCGGTTCAAGACACTGCGCGCTCTGCATCACGGGCTGATCACGGACGGCGCCGACCTCAACCAGGCCCCGGCGGTCGGCATCGAGGGCGAGGCCGGTGAAGCCGTCGCCGGCGCCTGGCTCGACAAGGCCAAGACCCGCAAGGCCTGGCTGATCCTCTACACGCATGACGTGGCTGAGCAGCCCTCGCAGTGGGGATGCACGACGGCGGCGCTGGAGCGCCTGATCGACCGTGCCGTCGCCGATGGCTTCGATGTCGTGACAGTCGCTGAGGGCGCTCGCCGGATCGGACTCTAAGCGTCGTCCTGCGCGCGGTCGGAGAAGGCCAGCTTGGCCGCCAGCGAGACGAACAGCACCCAGCGGAAGTCGTTATACACCACGGCGATGCTCTCGGTCAGGCTGACCAGCGTGAAGACCACCAGGAACGGGAAGGCCAGCATCGCGCCGCGTTCGCGGTAGACCGCCACCAGCGCCAGCGACATGGTCTGCAGATAGAAAAGGCCCCAGGCGCCGAGGCCGAACAGGCCGATGCCGATCCACTGCTCGATCCAAGAGTTGTGGGCGTGCTGGGGAATGAACTTGGCGTCGTTGACGATCCAGGCCAGAGGCCCCCAGCCCGACTTGTCGCTCCAGACGGCGGCGTAGCCGTAGCCCTGCCAGGGGCGTTGTTCGATCTGGCGCATAGCGGCGGTCCAGATCTCGGTGCGGCCGGTCAGCGTGGCGTCCTTGCCGAGGATGGAGAAGAAGACGTCCGAAGCCAGCAGCAGGAACATCCCCAGAAGCAGCGCGCCCGTCACCCCCGCCCAGGTCGCCGCCGCGCCGTAGGCGGGTCCGCGCTGGACGATCCACACGAAACCCAGCGCCATCAGGCCCAGCATCAATGAGGCCAGCGCTGTCTTGGATTGCGACATCAGCACAAGGCCCAGCGCGAGGAAGGCGAACGGCAGGAACAGCTTGGCGGTGGATGGATTGAGCAAGGCCGTGGCGCCGAGCAGGCAGACCCCCAGGGCCATCAGGCCGCCCAGGGAGTTCTTTTCCATCCAGAGGCCTCGCCAGGCGCCCGGAAAGAGCTCGGTCATCACCCCGATGGACGGGACGGCCAGGCAGACGACATAGCTGGCGACGATCAGGATGCAGAAGACGATCGCATAGACCCGCGCCAGCTCCGCCCAGCGGAACCGGGCGGCCAGCGCCAGCCCCGACAGCGTGGTGCAGCCGACCGCGAAGCCCCGTCGGATCGAGACGTCCGGCTGGATCGACCAGTAGATCGAGGCGGCGATGACGCCCATCAGAAGGATCAGAAAGGGCTGCCGAACGGTGACCCGGATCATGTTCCACGGCCGGCCCATGATCAGCAGAAACGCTAGGCCATAGGCCGGCAGAAAGGCCACCCGGAGCAGGCCAGACGCCGATTCGTCAGCCTTCTCGCCAAACAGCGGAAGCTGCCAGCCGGCGCTGTAGATCAGCAGCATGACCACCGCCGCCATGACCGTCAGCAGCGAGGGCGAAACCGCTTGGGGCCGCGCGGCGCTCCAGCCGACCGGGGCGGGCGCATAGGTCACGGCAGGATCGCCTTCAGGAACGCCGGCGGCTGCAACGAGACCTTGTTGAAAAACAGCCCCGCGCACCGCCCTCCGGCCGCCGTGATGGCGTCGCGCAGCAAGGCTGGCTGCCGCACGTCGGGCTGGTCGGCCGAGACGACCAGAACCGTCAGGTCCATATGGCGGGCGATCGTCGGGCCGGCCGGGGACCGGTCGACCGACGGGCAATCCACGACGATGATCTCGGCGTGCTTGCGCAGGGCCTTCCAATAGTCCGGCGAAGGGATCAGGTGCGCCTGCTGACGGCCCCGCAAGGCCTCGCGGTTGAACCGCGCGACCCACAGGCGCGGGCCGCCGACGCTGTGGCCAACCAGATACTTCGCATCGGGCCACACCCCGCCCTCGGGGCGCGGCGCGGGCGGCTGCACGGTGAAGGGGGCCGAATCGTCCGGCGAGGCCGCCACGGGCGGGCCCAGCGGGCCATAGCGCTGGGGATCGGCCGCCAGGGCGCGATACTGACTAGGCTCAACCAGATCAAGGTCGACCAGCCACGTCTTGCGACCGGCCCTTCGTGAGGCGAAGCGCGCGAATTCCCGGGCGACCGTCGAGGTCCCCTCTCCGCGCCGCGCCGCCACGAACTGAACGACGTGCGGACGGCCGGCCGGGGGCGCGCCCAGCGCGCTCCACAACTCCGTCATCTCGACGTTCAAATCCACCATCTACCGAATCGCTACGCGGCCAGGACTTCGCAAGTTGCGATATTAACCCTACGGGCGAAAGGCGACGAAAGCGCTCACCGTTTGACGGCGGCCGTGGCCAGCACGGGCATGCCCAGAGTGCGCGAAGCCGAGGCTGGCGTCTGGAGCCCCGGCCGCAGGAACATCCGCACTAGGCCCGCGCAGAAGGCTGTGAAGGCCGCGAACATGATCGCCAGGGCCAGAACCGGCTTTTTCAGGCTCTTGCCGATCGACGGCGCGACGGCGCGCTGGACGATGCGGATGTTGTCGCTGCTCTCGGCCGACATCTGGCGCTGGGCCTCATCCTGCTGCTCTTTGACCGTGAAATCGCGGACGTTCGAGGACAGCACGTCACGGTCGCGCGACAGCTCGTTGAACTGCGGCTCCAGTTGCGCCAGACGCAGCAGGCGCGAATTCACGTCCGTCACCTGTTGGGCGTAGGCGGCCTGCGACTGCTGCAGCGCCGCAACTTCGGCCCGCAGGTCGTTTCGGGTGGTGGCCAGGGTCTGCCAGATCGGGTTCGGACCGCTGCGGCGCGCACCTTCGCCCGCAGTGCGGCCGGCGGCCAACCCCGCCTCAAGCTGGGCAATCTGGGCGTTGATGTCGATCACCGGCTGAGCATTGGGCGTGTAGCGCGACAGCAGCCCCTCGCGGTCCAGCTTCAGTTGGGCCAGCTTTGTGGAGGCCGACATATCGGTGTCGCGGTAGAGGATGGTCTCGGCCGGCGTGCGCGCCAGCTCAGCCTCCACGGCCGCCAAGCGTCCCATGCGATCCTGAAGTTGCGCGTCGACCGAGTATTTCTGCTGCTCCACCTGGGCCTGCAGCTGGGTCAACGCGGTCTTTTGGGCGGTGAAGTCGCCGATATCGTTGGTGGTCAGGAACGACTGATAGGCCGCGTCAGCGTCCGACAGCTTCTGCGAGAAGATGTCGCGCTGGCGTTGCAGCACCCGGTTGTCGCCGCCGATCAGCAGCGTGCGACGATAGATCAGGTACTCCTCAAGCAGGGTATTGAGGACCTTCTCCGCCATTTCCGGGTCTTGATGCTTGTAGGCCAGACGGATGATCGAGTTATCCGGCGCGGTCTCGATCTTCATGCTCTTGGCGATCGAGTCGCGACCTTCGGCGATCAGCTTGCGCTTCCCCTCCGGCGTCGCGGCCGCGTACTTGGCGGCGGCGTTCGGGAAGATGTTGCCAAAGCCGATCTTGCGGATGACCCGCTCACGTAGCTCGCCACTGCCCAGAATCTCCGCCTCGGACTGGATCACCTCGTCGGTATTGGGCACCGCGCCGCGCCCGGCGTCGCCGGCGCGGGGCTCGTAGACATATTCCTGGCCCAGCCGCACGAAGAGGCTGGACTGAGCCTCGTAGCTCTTCTTCAGGCTCAGCGCGAAGCCGACGCCGGCCAAGGTGATCACCAGGAACACCGCCAGCATCAGGAAACGCTCGCGCCACAGCAGGGTGACGAAGTCGCTCGGGGCGTAGCGCGCCCGCGCGCCCGCGCTTCCCCCCGCCATGGGCGGCGGAGAGTCGTGCGGCACGCTGATCCAGGCGCTCGTCGACATGCGAATCCGGGCGATCTAACTTGTCTCGCACCCTGGGGCTGGCGGTCTTAAGGGTTCGTTACCCATTCCTGTTAAGACTTGCCGCATGCAGAGCCGCACGCATCTCACGACGGCCTTGACCGTGGTCCTGTTGGCCGGCGGGTTGACCGCGTGCGGCCATCTCGACGCAGAGCCGATCACGCCCGCGCCCCGGCCGACCGCAAGCTTTTCCAACATCGGCTATGCGGACTGGAGCGAGGAAGAGCCCGATTATCGCTTCTATCCGGGCGACGAGATCGAGATGACCGTGCCCTCGGCGCCGGAGCTCAACAAGAGCGCCACCGTACAGCCCGACGGCAGGATCACCGTGCCTCTGGTCGCGCCGGTCATGGCTGCGGACCGCACGATCGGCGAACTGCAGAGCTCGCTGAGCCAGGCCTATGCCGGCACGCTGCTGCGGCCTCAGGTTCAGATTTCAGTGAAGGCGACGGCGCCGCTCAAGGTGTTCGTCGGCGGCGAGGTCGGAAACCCCGGCGTCTACGACATGGCCGGCGACGGGGACGCCTTGCGCGCCATCATCCAGGCGGGCGGCTTCAAGACCAGCGCCAAGCGCAATCAGGTGATCATCATTCGCCGCGGCCCCGACGGGCGGGCGATGATGCGGACGGCCGACCTGCTGAAGGGTCTGACCAGCCCGGGCGGCGCGGACCTGGTGCCGCTGCGCCGCTTCGACATCGTCTACGTGCCGCGCAGCGGCGCGGCGGAGACGGGCCTGTTCATGCAGCAGTACTTCCGCGACCTGCTGCCGGTCAGCTTCAGCTACGCGATCAACGGCAACATCCGTTAGGACGTCGCGGCAACGAGGCGACGTGAGCCTGGCGACCCAGGCTCAGCCGTGGGCCAACCACTCGCGCGCCTGACGCTGGGCTTCGGCGACGTCTTCGCTGGCCATCTCCTGCGAGAGTTCCTTGCGATAGACCTTGGCCTCGATCGAACCGCGCATGGCGGCCAGGTTGAACAGCATGTGGGCCGACACATAGTCCAGCGGCGCGCCGCCCTGACCGGTCGAATACAGCAGGCCCATGCGGAACAGTTCGTCGCCGGTGGATTCGGCGGTGGGCAACGGCAGCGTGGAAACGACGGCCGGCGGTTCGTTCATCAACATCATGGCACATCTCCTCTCTCGGGCTGGCCCCGCCGTTCTGGCGGATCAGAGCCTGAGAGAAGAAAAGTCCACCGCCACTGAACATATAGTTAAGCGGCGAAACATCATGAAAATTATGTCGAATACACTGGTTATTAGCGGTGATTACTGGACGTAAACCCCAGTATACAGCGCGTTAACGCCCTCCTCCGGCCAAACAGGACTCTGCGAGCGTCTTCCGCAGCCTTTCCAGAGGCTTGCCGCCCGCCGGAGCGCAGTTCCGACCGCAATTTGAAGCCCTTCTGAACGGCTTCACGCGCGCCGACGCGCTCGAACCACACCTTCAGGTGCAGGAACTCTCCCAGGATGATGCCCTGATTTTTCCGAGCCGCAATCCAGAGCCAGATCATGAAGTCGGCGATGGACAATTGGCCGCAGATGAACTTGCGACCGTCGAGGCGCTTGCTCAGCACCGCGTACAGCCGATGGGTCTGACCGGCCATCGGCCGAAGCCCGCCCGCACGCCAAGAGGGCGACAGGGCAAATCGCTGACAAGCCCATTCAGGCTGGGTTCAGCCAGAGCCGCTCATCGTGCGTTCCAAGGTCGAGGGAAGTTTTTGGCGCCGCCCCCGGGTGTTCGCCCGACCACAAGGAGAAGACGAGATGAAACGTCTGCTGCTGACGATCGCCGCCGCAGCCTCGGTTGCCGGCCCCATGGCGCTGACCGCCACCGAGGCCGCCGCTCAGGACCGTGGCCGCTGGGAACACCGTGACCGCGAGCGCGATTGGGACCGCAACTGGGATCGAGGCCGTGACCATGACCGAGGCGGCTGGGATCGCGACCGCCGTGGCGGCTGGGATCGCGGCGACCGCTGGGATCGCGGCCGTCATAACGGCTACTACTACAATAGCCGCTGGTACTACGGCCCGCCGCCGGTGGCCTACTATGGGCATCCCGGCTATCGCCCCGGTTACAGCGCCTGGCGTCGCGGCGCCTATCTGCCGAGCTACTATCGCGGGCACGGCTACGTCGTGAACGACTACTACCGCTACGACCTGCGCTCGCCGCCGCGCGGCTACTATTGGTACCGCACGGGCAATGACTACGTGCTCGCGGCGATCGCGACGGGCCTGATCTTCGACGTCATCGCCAACCGCTAGACCTCAAAGCGTTTACGGGCCTTTCGACGGCGTCCTGGGCTTTGCCTGGGGCGCCGTTTTACCGCCATCCGCGCCGCATCAGCGTCCCGGATGCGGCGTCATGGCCCGAATCCGAGGTTATTTCGACCGTATTGCCCCGCCAGCGTAGGCCTTGCGTCACACATCGACGCTGCAGCAACACGGTCACGCCCATGAACACCCTGCGCGCCGCCACCGCCGCCCTGACCCTGGCCACCCTGGCCTATGCCGGCTCGGCGCTGGCTCAGACGTCTCCCCAGACGACCACGCCATCCACGACGCCCCTGCCGTCTATGACGACTCCGCCGGCCTCGACGACGCTCCCGGCGTCACCCGACGCACCCGCCCCGCCGGAGACCGCCGCCCCCGCAGACTCGGCCGCAACGCCCAGTTCGACCACCGCACCGGTGGCTGAGGATCAGACAACGACTCCCTCGCCCGGCGATCTCGCCGGCAAGAAGGCCAAAAAGCCCAAGAAGGCCGGCAGCACCCCCGCAACCACGCCACCCGAAGCGCCGCAAACTCCGCAGTAATCGAAACCGTTCGCATCAACGAAGAAGGGCCCGCAGCTAACGCTGCGGGCCCTCGTCCGTTTCGCAGTGGTCGGGCGCCTATTCGACGCCGAGCTTCTTGCGCAGCAGTTCGTTGACCGTGCCGGGGTTGGCCTTGCCGCCGGTGGCTTTCATGACCTGGCCGACGAACCAGCCCAGCGCCTGCGGCTTTTCCTTCACCGCCTCGGCCTTGTCAGGATTGGCGGCGATCAGATCGTCGATGGCCTTTTCGATGGCGCCGGTGTCGTTGATCTGCACCAGGCCGCGCTTCTCGACGATCTCGGCGGGGCGGCCTTCGCCAGCCCACATGTGCTCGAAGACCTCCTTGGCGATCTTCGACGAGATGGTGCCGTTCTCGATCAGCTCGACCAACTGGGCGATGTCGGTGTGCGGCAGGGGCGAGTCACTGAACGAGGTCCCGGCCGCCGACAGCTTGGCCAGCAGTTCGTTGGTCACCCAGTTGGCCACCAGCTTGGCGTCACGCCCCTTGGCGGCGGCCTCGAAGTAGTCAGCGCGGTCGGCGTCGATGATCAGCACGCCGGCGTCATAGGCCGACAGGCCGTACTGGCTCTGCAGGCGCGCCTTCTTGGCGTCCGGCAGCTCCGGCAGGGTCTCTTCGATCGATTTCACCCAGGCCGAGTCGAGCACCAGCGGCAGCAGGTCCGGATCGGGGAAGTAGCGGTAGTCGTGCGCCTCTTCCTTGCTGCGCATCGAGCGCGTCTCGCCCTTGTTCGGGTCGAACAGGCGGGTCTCCTGGTCGACCTTCCCGCCGTCTTCGAGAATCTCGATCTGGCGACGGGCTTCGTACTCGATCGCCTGCTGGATGTAGCGATACGAGTTGACGTTCTTGATCTCGCAGCGCGTGCCCAGGTGCTTGAAGTCACCCGTGGCGCGGAACTTCTCGTAGTCGCCCGGACGGCAGACCGAGACGTTCACGTCGGCGCGCAGGTTGCCCTTCTCCATGTCACCGTCGCAGGTGCCGAGATACACAAGGATCGTCCGCAACTTCTTCACATAGGCGGCGGCCTCTTCGGAGGTGCGCATGTCGGGCTTGGAGACGATCTCCATCAGCGCGGTGCCGGCGCGGTTCAGATCCACGTAGGTCGCGTTGGGATCCTGATCGTGCAGCGACTTGCCGGCGTCCTGCTCCAGGTGCAGGCGCTCGATGCGGACGTCGAAGGTCGTGCCGTCGTCACGCTCGACAGTCACGACGCCCTCGCCGACGATCGGCTGGTCGAACTGGCTGATCTGATAGCCTTGCGGCAGGTCGGGATAGAAGTAGTTCTTCCGGTCGAAGCGGCTCTTGAGGTTGATCTGCGCGCGCAGGCCCAGGCCCGTCTTTACCGCCTGCTCGACGCAGAACCGATTCAGCACCGGCAACATGCCCGGCATGGCCGCGTCCACGAGGCTCACCTGCTCGTTCGGCCCCGCGCCGAAACCGACGGCGGCGCCCGAGAAGAGCTTGGACTTGCTGGCGACCTGGGCGTGCACCTCTAGACCGAGGACCATTTCCCAGGGGCCGGTGCGGCCTTGGATCTGTTTGGATTCTTGCGTCATGGCGGTCTCTCTACATCAAGCAAGGGCGCGCGGAAAAGCTCTCGCGGCACGGGCGTGCACTCTTCCGCAAGGCCTTGGCGCCGCCCGTCGCGCAGACAGGCCACACTCCGCCGCTACGCGGCGGGCCTCTCCCTAGCGGAGCGGGAAGTATTAAACCGCGAGCGAGAAAATGGCGGTTTCTAGTCAAATCCGGCGCCATTGCGAGGCGCTGGGAACCGCTGAGTTATCACGCCGTTCGATTCCACGAATTTCTCATTCACGGAGGTAGACATGGCCACCGCTTACACAAGCCGCCCGACGCTCAACTTCGATGCGCCCGAACCCACCGTTATGGCGGACCGGAATGCTTCGGCTCTGTTTCCGTCGCAACCCGTCTATGCGCGGACGCCCAAGAAGAAGACCGGCGACAACCTGCCCTTGATGGTGGGCACCCCCGTCCTGGCCCTGGTGGCGGGCGGCTTGGTCTGGATGGCGATGGGCGATCGCCCCGACACGCCGACCGATCCCCAGTCTCTGCAGGCCGCTGCGGCGCAAAGCCAACCGGCGGCCCGCGCGGTCCCGATCGAAAGCCCGGCCACGCCGATTCCGCAGCCGACGGAACTGGCGGCTAACGAACTCGCCGCCCCGGCGCCGCCTCCTGTCGCCCGCGCCGTGACGCCGCGCGCTTCGGCCCCAGCCCGCGCTCCGGCCCGTAGCGCCATCGCCGCGCCGGTGGAGGCCAGCACACCGGACGTTTCTAGCGCTTCGTCCAACGTCAGCGCGACGGTCTCGGCCCCGCCCCCAACCGTCAGCGCGCCGCCGATCGCTGAACCGGCTCCGCTCGTCATCCCGGCCCCGGCCGCGCCCCAAACGACCACGACGCCGACGCCCGATCCCGTGAACCCGATGTAACGGCGGCCTAAGCGCAAAGAAGAAGGGCGGCTCCGATCCGGAGCCGCCCTTTTCTACATCACCACCACTTCTCGGCTTTCGCCTTGAAGCCGGCGGCCTTCTCGACGGCCCCGGCGACGGAGAACACCGTCGCCTCGTCCAGGGGCTTACCGATGATCTGCAGACCCAGCGGCAGGCCGTTGGCGTCGAGGCCGGCGGGCAGGCTTAGGCCCGGCAGACCGGCCAGGTTCGTCGTCACCGTGAAGACGTCGTTCAGGTACATGGCGATCGGGTCGTTGCTGTTCTCGCCCAGGCCGAACGCCGCCGAGGGCGCAGTGGGGGTGAGGATCGCGTCGCACTGCGTCCAGGCGTTGTCGAAGTCCTCGGCGATGCGGCGACGCACCTTCAGGGCCTTCAGGTAGTAGGCGTCGTAATAGCCGGCGCTCAGCACATAGGTGCCGATCAGGATGCGGCGCTTGACCTCGTCGCCGAAGCCGGCGGCTCGGGTGTTCTCGTAGATTTCGGTGAGGTTCGCGCCCTCTTCGCGCAGGCCGTAACGCATGCCGTCATAGCGGGCCAGGTTCGACGACGCCTCGGCCGGGGCCACGATGTAGTAGGCCGGCAGGGCGTACTTGGTGTGCGGCAGGCTGATGTCGACGATCTCGCAGCCAGCTTCCTTCAGCCAGGCGATGCCGTCCTGCCAGAGCTTCTCGATCTCGGCCGGCATGTTGTCGACACGGTACTCCTTCGGAATGCCGATCTTCAGGCCCTTGACCGACTTGCCGACGAACTGGGTGAAGTCCGGAACCGGGATGTCCAGGCTGGTCGAGTCCTTGGGGTCGTGGCCCGACATCGAGGTCAGCAGCAGGGCCGCGTCTTCCACGGTCTTGGCGATCGGGCCGGCCTGATCCAGGGAGCTCGCGAAGGCGACGACGCCCCAGCGCGAGCAGCGGCCGTAGGTCGGCTTGATCCCGACCGTGCCTGTGAACGCAGCCGGCTGGCGGATCGAGCCGCCGGTGTCGGTCGCCGTGGCGCCCAGGCACAGGTCCGCCGCGACCGCCGCGGCCGAACCGCCGGACGAGCCGCCCGGCGTCAGAGCCTTGGTCGAGCCCTGGGCTCGCCAGGGGTTGGTCACCGGGCCGAAATAGGAGGTCTCGTTCGACGAGCCCATGGCGAATTGGTCGAGGTTCAGCTTGCCCAGCATCACCGCGCCGTCGCGCCACAGCTGGCTCGTGACCGTCGACTCGTAGGTCGGGACGAAGTTTTCCAGGATCTTGGAGCAGGCCGTGGTCCGCACGCCCTCGGTGCAGAACAGGTCCTTGACGCCCAGCGGCGCGCCTTCCAGCGGCCCGGCCTGGCCAGCCGCCCGACGGGCGTCGGACTTGGCGGCCATGTCCAACGCTTGCTCCGGCGTTTCCAGGATGTAAGCGTTCAGGCCGCGCGCGGCTTCGATGGCCTCGATGTGCGCCTTGGTCAGTTCGACAGAGGTGAACTCACCGGCGGCCAGGCCGTCGACGGCGGCCTTCAGGGTCAGGTTCGTCAGGCTCATTATTCGACGACCTTCGGCACGACAAAGAAGTTGTTGATCGACTTGGGCGCGTTGCGGGTCACGCTGGCGGGGTCGCCGCCCATGGTGACGGCGTCTTCGCGCAGCGGGAGACCGGCGGCGACCACGCTGGTCAGCGGCTCGCAGCCGTCGGTGTCCACCTCGGCCAGCTGTTCGATCCACGTCATGATGCCGTTCAGTTCCTGAGCCAGCGGCTCCAGGCGCTCTTCGGGCGTCGCGATGCGGGCGAGGCGCGCGACCTTCCGCACGGTGGCGGCGTCAATGGCCATGGGGATCTCCTGAAATTCGAACGCGTCGGTTACTAGGCTGGAGACAAGGTTTCAAGCGGCGCGGCTCCTGATAAGGAGAGCTATGCCCGTTCTCGACATTGAAGACTTCGCCGCCGCCCTCCCGCAATACGCCGCCATTGTGGGTCTGGACCCCGGTGAGAAGACCATCGGCGTCGCTGTATCCGATGTCACCCGCACCGTCGCCAGCCCGCTGGCCCTGATCGAAAAGACCAAGTTCAGCAAGGACGCCGAGCAGTTGTTCAAGCTGATGGACAGCCGGGGCGCCGTCGGAATCGTCATCGGCCTGCCGATGAACATGGACGGGACTGAAGGCGTGCGCTGCCAGTCCAACCGGGCGCTGGGCCGCAACCTGCTGCGCCTCAAGCCTGACCTGCCGATCACCTTCTGGGACGAGCGCCTGTCGACGGCCGCCGTCACCCGCGTTCTCATCGACGAGCACGACATCTCGCGCAAGCGCCGCGACGAGGTGGTCGACAAGATGGCCGCCGGCTGGATCCTGCAGGGCGCGCTGGAGCGCCTGCGAGGGCTCTAAAATCCCCGGTCCATCAAGACTTTCGCCCGTAGCGAGAAACCTTGGGCTTTTCCGCAGCAAACCGGTTTGGTTAATCTGGGTCGATCGCGAACTCGGGGGCGGGCGTGGACTTCAAGCACAAGACAGACCAGCGTCGCGCGGTCGCGACCGCGGCGGCCTTGCTGGCGATGCTGGCGGCGGATGTGACCGTCGCGGGCGACGGCGGCGACTGCCCGCCCAATCCCGAACCCGGCAAGTGCTATGAGAAGGTCTATCTGCCCGCGCAGTACGAGGACCAGGCCGAGCAGGTGCTGGACCAACCAGCCCGGGTCGAGACGCGCACGCTCGAAGCGGTTTACCGCCTCGAGCAGAAAGAGGTCCTGGTTCGCGAGGCCACCGCCGGCGCGCCGGCCGTCTACAAGACGGTCTCCGAGTCTGTCCTCGTCACGCCTGCCCGGACCGAACGTTACACGGCGCCCGCCACCTATCGGCTGGTGATGACGCGCCGCGTCCTGCGCGAAGCCAGCTTTGACTGGCGGACGATCGCTTGTGAGGGGCCGGCGCGTCGCCCGTCGGCGTCTCATTAGGGCCCGCGTGGCTGAAACCCTTTTTGGGGTCTTCGCTCCGTCGGTATCGACGTTGCGAAGAAGAAATTCGCCCCCGAGGTGAATTTTTGGGACAACATCGTTTTACATTTGGTTAAGGTTAAGATCTGCGCGTCAGGACAGGGCTCCAGGTTCGTTCCTGCACGATGCAATTGGGGTTGAGGGCAAACGAGGGGGCTCGCGTGACGAAGAAGGTCTTCATGGGTTTGATGGCCGTGGCCATCACCGGCATGTCGGTGAGCCCCGTGCTCGCGGATGGCCGTAATTACGCGCCGGCGCCCGCCGCTCGCAGCTATCCGCCGGTTCCGCCGCCGCCGACCTATCCGCCGCTGCCGCGTCCTCCGTCGCCGCCGCCTCCGTCAGCGGACGACTGCCTCTGCACGCGTCCGGTCGTGTTCTATGGCCCGACCACGGGCTGGGGTGACATCCGCGTCGCGGCGCCCGGCGTCCGCGTCTATGGCGAGCCGGTGGTCGTGCCGTCGGGCCGCATCGATATCCAGGGTCCGCCGGTCTATGTCGACGCGCCGCCGGTCCGCGTGGCCGCGCCGCAGATCTACCTGCATCGTCCGGAAGTTTTCGTGCGTCCGTCGGCCGTCACGGTCGAGGCGCCGCAGATCCACTTCTCGGGCTGCGCCGACGGCGTGCGCTGCGAGCCGGCTCCGCCGCGCCGCTAAGCGCTCTTCGAGTTCAGTGTTTCGAGAGGAGGGAGCCCCAAAGGCCCCTCCTCTTTCTTTTGAACCTCAGCGCTGCGGCGCGCAGAACGCCCGGGCCTCACGGGCCAGAGGCAGGTCACCGCCCTCCAGAGCGGCCTTCACCGCCTCATCGCAGCGATTCTCGCTCAAAAGACCTGTGACCTTGGCTCGCAAAGCGGCTGACTTGGCGGCGGCCTCCTTCAGAAGCTGGGCTTCCTTGCGCTCGCCCGGCAGGCAGACTGAGTACCACTTGGCGTCGCCGCAGCGGGCGATCAGGCGGGTCTGGCGCGACAGGTCCGCAGGCTTGTCGGCGACCGGCGCTTCCGGTTCGGGCTTGGCGGGCGGGGCTGGCGACAGCTCCACCGACGCAGGCGGCGCGACCACCGGCGGCGGCCCCTCCAACGGCTTCACCGTCATCTCGGTCGGCAACTGATAGTGACAGACCCAGCCCTTGTCGGTCGTCTGGCACGACTGAAGCTTGGCGCGCGCCTCCTCGGCCGGCGCGGAGGTCTGCAAGACAGCGAGTATGAGCAGCAGCATGGCCGACCCCGATCGGCGCGCCCCAGTGGAACGCGAAGGCCTACAGTATGCGCCTCCGGAGGCTGGCAACAAGTCGGGCGATCGAATAGGTTCCTAATCCACCCCCTTCGGCGCGCGCCGGGTCGCCCGCCCTTTCCTTAACGGTCAAAGCCGCCTAAGACGCGGGCTCATGACGGCTTCCGCCCATGACCCCGCCCGCGAGGCGATCGAGACGATCCGCGCCCGCGTCTTCGCCTTTCCCAAGCGCCATTTCCTGTCCGCAGGCGATCTGAACGCGCCGCAGGCCGCCGATCTGCTGGATCTTGCCGACGCCTTCGTCGCCCTGAACCGGCAGACCTCCAAGACCCTCGACATCCTCAAGGGTCGGACGCTGATGAACCTGTTCTTCGAGAACAGCACCCGCACCCAGAGCTCGTTCGAGCTGGCGGGAAAGCGTCTGGGCGCCGATGTCGTCAACATGAACCCCAAGACCTCGTCGGTCGCCAAGGGCGAGACCCTGATCGACACGGCCGTCACCCTAAACGCCATGCGGCCTGACCTCTTGGTCGTCCGCCACGCCTCGTCGGGCGCGGCCAGCCTGCTCAGCCAGAAGGTCAGCGGCCACGTGGTCAACGCCGGCGACGGCCAGCACGAGCACCCGACCCAGGCTCTACTCGACGCCCTGTCGATCCGCCGCGCCTTTGGCCGCGTGTCGGGCCTGACGGTGGCGATCTGCGGCGACGTGCTGCACAGCCGGGTGGCCCGCTCGAACGTCGCCTTGCTGCACACCCTGGGCGCCAGCGTGCGCCTGGTGGGACCGCCCACCCTGATGCCGGCCCAGGCCGAGCGCTGGGGCGTCGCCGTCCACCACGACATGAAGTCGGGCCTGGCAGGCGCCGATGTTGTCATGATGCTGCGCCTGCAGCTGGAACGGATGCAGGGCGCCTTCGTGCCGTCCACGCGCGAGTACTTCCGCTTCTATGGCCTTGACCGCGAAAAGCTTTCCCGCGCCGCGCCCGGCGCCAAGGTCATGCACCCCGGCCCGATGAACCGGGGGGTCGAGATCGACTCCGACGTCGCCGACGACCCGGCCGTCAGCCTGATCCAGGACCAGGTCGAAATGGGCGTCGCCGCCCGGATGGCGGTGCTCACCAGCCTCGCGGCGCGGATCGAGGAGGCTGGGCGATGATCGCGGCCTGCATCCATTTTCCCGACCTCCCCGGCGAATGCCGGGGCCCAGATCGAACCCGCGAGCATAACCATCCGAGGTCGGGCTCGATGGCGCGATCACCCCAAAATCATCGTATGAATCTGGGTCCCGGCATTCGCCGGGAGGATCGGATGTTTGTTTTCGGTTCGCGAGGCCTGCAAGCATGAACGCCCCCCAGCCCCTCGCCTTCGTCAACGCCCGCCTGGTCGACCCTGAGAGCGGCTACGACGGTCCCGGCGGCGTCATCGTCTCCGAAGGCGTCATCACCGACGTGGCCAAGGGCCGCGAGTTCGGCAAGCTCTCCAAGGCCGTGCGGGTCGTGGACTGCGGCGGCGCGCTGCTGGCCCCCGGCCTGATCGACCTGCGCGTCCGCACCGGCGAGCCCGGCGCCGAAACCAAGGAAACCCTGGCCAGCGCCGCCAAGGCCGCCGCGGCCGGCGGCGTCACCTCGTTCGTCGTCCAGCCCGACACAGCCCCGGCGATCGACGACCCCAGCATGGTCGACTTCATCCTGCGCCGGGCCCGCGACGTCGACAGCGCCCGCATCCTGGTGGCCGGCGCGGCGACCAAGGGCCTCCTGGGCGAGCAGATGGCCGAGATCGGCCTGATGCGCGAGGCCGGCTGCGTCTATGTCACCGACGCGGGCAAACCGATCGTCGACAGCAAGGTCATGCAGCGCGTCCTGACCTACGCCAAGGGCTTCGACACCCTGCTGGCCCACCGGCCGATGGACCCGTGGCTGGGCCGGGGCGGCGCGGCGATCGGCGGCGAGTTCGCCGGCCGCATGGGCCTGCCGTCGATCTCGCCCATGGCTGAGCGGATCATGCTGGAGCGCGACGTCGCCCTCCTGGAAGCCACCGGCGGCAAGCTGCTGGTCGACCAGATCAGCTCGGCCCAGGCGCTGGAAACCCTGGCCCGCGCCAAGGGCAAGGGCCTGCGGATCAACGCCTCGGTGTCGATCAACCACCTGTCGTTCAACGAGCTGGACATCGGCGATTACCGCACCTTCGCCAAGCTGAACCCGCCCCTGCGCGGCGAGGACGACCGCCAAGCCCTGATCGAGGCCCTGGCCTCGGGCCTGATCGACATCGTCGTCTCCTCACACAGCCCGGCCCCGGCCGAGGACAAGCGCCTGCCGTTCGACGAGGCCGCGCCCGGCGCCGTGGGCCTGGAAACCCTGCTGCCGGCCCTGCTGTCGCTGTACCATGAGGAGCGCCTGCCGCTGCTGGACCTGATCCGCGCCGTCACCCTGGCCCCAGCCCAGCTGCTGGGCCTGCGCGGGGGCCGTCTCTCTCCGGGCGCGCCGGCCGACCTCGTGCTCTGCGACATCGACGCGCCGCTGATCGTGGACGCCGCGCGCCTGCTGTCGAAGTCGAAGAACTCGCCGTTCGACGGGCGGCGGTTGCAGGGGCAGGTGTTGATGACGGTAGTGGATGGCCGTGTGGTGCATCGGGCGGAGGGTTAGAGCTCTGGATGCCAGTGGCATAGTAGGTGAGCAGACCAAGCCCTCGTCGGACCGAATGCGCCCAAACGAGTATTCGATAGAATGCGCTCGTTTAAGTTCGTTCACCCGCCCTCGTAGGCACGTTGGAACAGTGTCTGCGCTTTTGCAAAATCGTCAAAGTTCCGCATCGTGACCTCAAGGTCGCCCGTGCCGAAGTGTCCAATTTTCCGGACGTCGCGAGTAAATCCCGCCTCAAGAGATACTGTATCAGGACTTATCTTTACATAGGCCGTTACCGTCTTCGCGTTAGGATATATCTCTAGGCACACGAAATTTTTTATGCGCTTGAAGGCGTGATAAAATTTTAGCTCCTTAAGCTGAACGTCGTCGCCCAGACCCATCAGGAAATTGCTGGTCGAATCCCATAGATCTCGCAACTCTCCAGCAGAGTTACTCAGCCGATATTCAATTTTTGAGCTTAGATAGGGGTCTTTACCGCCCGTAGCCGGTGCGGCGGATTCCTGGGATGTGACTTCTAGTATCGTCGACGCTCGGGACGCTACCCGAGGCGTGTGGATGAGCTCGATCAGTAGCATTTCATCTGAGAAGCGACGGTATCGCATGAGTTCAATGCTGCGGTTTATCTGCTTCACAGCATGACTATCGTAACGAGTAAAATCGCCAGCGATGCAGACTAGTCGAGGCGCCGACCACTCAACTTTGTCGGCCACCTCCTTACCCATTTTGTCCATGACCAGCCACATGAATTCCTTCTTGTGATCCATTAGCCAGTCTAAATAAAATAGACCTTGATTTATAACGTTCTCGTTCACGGATCGCTTGTACTCAATGATGACAGGACTTCCATCCTCATCGAGACCAAGCGTATCTATACGTCCACCGTGAACTGGCCCTGTGCTGTACTCAGAAGCGACAAACCGGATTCCAAGAAGTGTTTCGAGGTTTGCCTCAAAAAGGCTCTGTAGAGATTTTTCGACTTGGTAGCTCTGCGGCGCCAATTCAGCCACCGGCGAGGCACCGATACGGAAGAGTTTGATATCGCTCATTTTGACCGTTGCTTCAGTGACTTGGGCTTGAAGGGCATCCCCGCCCCGACGCCGACATAGCCTGCTTCACCATTGCACGTCTTGCGCGAGGATGCGCAAGGCCGCCAATTGAAGAGAAGTGTTGTTGCGCTTGGTAACCGCCCATCCGTCTCGCCACGCCCCTCTCCCGCAGGAAGAGAAGGAAACTCGCTTAGTGTCCGACTCTGCCCTAAACTTCTCCCACAGCTTTCGCTTGCGCAGCGGTTGAATTCGCGCGCAACTCGCCTTAGGGTCGAACCGTGCAAGATCTCGCCGCCATCGCCTATCTCACCCTCGGGATCGCCATCGTCGGCGGCTACCTGCTGGGCTCCATCCCGTTCGGGCTGATCGCCACGCGGCTGGGTGGGGCCGGCGACATCCGCCAGATCGGCTCGGGCAATATCGGCGCGACCAATGTGCTGCGCTCGGGCCGCAAGGACTTGGCGGCCATCACCCTGCTGGGCGACGCGGGCAAGGGCGTGGTAGCCGTGCTGCTGGCCCGCTACCTGACCAACGGCAATCCGGCGGTGATCGCCCTGGCCGGCGGCTCGGCGTTCCTGGGCCACCTGTTCCCCGTCTGGCTGAAGTTCAAGGGCGGCAAGGGCGTGGCCACCTTCTATGGCGTTCTGCTGAGCGCGGCCTGGCCGGTGGGCGTCGCCGCCGGGGCGACCTGGCTGGCCATGGCCTTCCTGTTCCGCATCAGCTCGCTGGCGGCCCTGACCGCTGCCGTGCTGGCCGCGCCCTTCGCCCTGGCCTTCGACCAACCCTATCCGATGCTGGGCCTGTGCCTGTTCATGGCCGTGCTGATCTTCATCCGTCACCGCGAGAACATCGCGCGCCTGCTCAAGGGCCAGGAGCCCAAGATCGGCAAGAAGAAGCCGGCGGAGGACGCTCCGCCCGCGCCCGATGCGCCGTGACGCCCGGCCGGCTCTCGGACATCCAGCGCTTCGCCTGGCTGCGCCTGGCGCGCACCGAGACCGTCGGCCCTGTCGCCTTCGACCACCTGATCGCCCGCTACGGCACGCCCGAGCGGGCCCTGTCGGCCCTGCCCGACCTCTCCCGCAAGGGCGGCCGCGCCGTACCGCTGTCCCTGCCGCCGCGCGAGGCGATCGAGCAGGAGCTCGAGGCCGGCGACAAGTTGGGCGCGCGCCTGATCTGCGGCTGCGAGCCCGACTTCCCGCCACGGCTTGCGGCCCTGGATCCTCCCCCGCCCGTGCTTTGGGCGCTGGGACGGGCGGAGCTGCTGTCCCAGCCCAGCCTCGCCATTGTGGGCGCCCGCATCGCCTCGGCCGCCGGCCAGCGCTTCGCGCGCCAACTGGCCACGGATCTGGGAACCGCCGGCCATGTCGTTGTGTCGGGCATGGCGCGCGGCATCGACGGCGCCGCCCACGAAGGCTCGCTGGCCACCGGCGCGGTGGCGGTTCTGGGCGGCGGGGTCGGCGACATCTATCCGCCCGAGCACGACCGGCTGCATGCCCGTCTCGCCGCCGAGGGCTGCGTGGTCTCGGAAAGCGCGCCCGACCGCCGCGCCCAGGCCAAGGACTTTCCACGCCGCAACCGGATCATCTCGGGCCTGTCGCTGGGCGTCATCGTCGTCGAGGCCGAGCTGAAGTCGGGCTCGCTGATCACCGCGCGCCTGGCCGCCGAACAGGGCCGCGACGTCTTCGCCGTGCCGGGTTCGCCGCTGGACCCGCGCTCAAAGGGCACGAACGACCTGATACGCCAGGGCGCGATCCTGTGCGAAGGCGCCGAGGACGTGCTGCGCTCGCTGTCGGGCCAGACGCATCTGCGTGAACACGACCACCGCTACGAGCCTGCGCCCGACATGGACATCGACCACGACGCTCTGCGCGAGCGTATCGCCGCCCTGCTCTCGCCCACGCCCGTTTCGCGCGACGACCTCGTCCGCGCCGCCGCCGCCCCGGCCTCGGCGGTGATGGCGGCGCTGGTGGAGCTGAGCCTGGCCGGCCGCGCCGAACTTCTCGACGGCGGATTGGTCGCGGGGGCCTAAGCTTCCGCTCCGGATCCCGGCTGATACGCTGGCGTCAGACGCACCGGAGAGATTCGTGGACGCCGAAACCCTGCAGCGGACCTTCGACGAGGCGGTTCAAGCCCATGGCCAGGGACGGTTGGACGAGGCCGAGGCCGGCTTCCGCGCCGTGCTGACGGTCCTGCCGCATGAGGGCGAAGCGCTCTTTGGCCTGGGGCTGACCCTGATGGGGCTGCGACGCTTCACCGAAGCGGTGGCGCCCCTGCAAGGCGGCGCCGCTCAGCCGGGGGCTGAGCCCGTCCGCTTTCTCTGCCTGGCCCAGGCGCTCTACATGACCGGCGCATTCGCGCAGGCGGCCGAGACGTTCGCGGCTATGGAAGCCGAGGACGGCTTCCACGATGGCGCGCGCCTGACCTGGGCCCGCTCGGCCGCCTACGCCGCGCTGGACGGCGCTGACGCCGACAACGCCCTGGCGCTCTATGGCCGGATCGCCGGGCCGGTGGCCGAGGATCTCGACACCGTGGCGCGCGAAGGCTTCTCGGCCCTCGTGGCCTTTGAGCGCCTGGACGCCGCGCGCAAGCTCGGCCGATGGCTGGAGGCCCGCACGCCGGGCGACGCGGTCCAGGCCCACGAGCTGCGGGTGCTGACCGATCCCGAGATCGACCGCGCCCCGCCCGCCTATGTCGAAGCGCTGTTCGACGCCTTCGCCGAGCGCTTCGACCACCAGCTGGTGGAGAACCTCGAGTACCAGGCCCCGGCGATCCTGGCCGAGATGGTCGGCGTCGCCGAGCGCCGGTTCAAGCACATGCTGGACCTCGGCTGCGGCACGGGCCTGGCGGGTCCGCCCTTCCGAGCCGCCGTCGCCCGCCTGACCGGTGTCGACCTTTCCACCGCCATGCTGGCCAAGGCGGCCGAACGCGGCGGCTATGACGCGCTGGTCCACGCCGAGGCCGTCGCCTTCCTGCGCGAGACCACCGAACGCTTCGACCTGATCGTCGCCGCCGACGTGTTCAGCTACCTCGGCGACCTGGGCGATATCCTGGCCGCCTCGGCTGAAGCGCTCAGCGACGATGGCCTGCTGGCCTTCAGCGTCGAGCAGGGCCAGACGGGGTGGCGACTGCTGCCCTCGGCGCGCTACGCGCACGGCGACGATTATGTTCGCGCGGCTGGCGCGGGCGCCGGGCTGGAGGTGATCCAGCATCTCCAGACGCCGCTGCGGCGGCAGGCCGACGCTGCGATCCCAGGCGGGCTCTACGTGCTGCGGAAGACCCGCCCCTAACGTCGCGCGCCCTTGGCGAACAGCAGGTCCGACCACCGCCAGTGGCCGCCGCCCAGGGCGAAGCGGGCCGCGCCGGGGCCGTCGTTAAGCGAGATCAGCACCAGCCCGCGCATCGGCTCGGCGCGGCAGGCGGCCGGGGCGAAGGCGACCTCCAGCATGATCATCTCGCGCAAACCCGACAGGCCGTCGCCTTCCTCGCCGTCGGTGCGAAGCCAGTCGCCGTTCCAGACCAGCGGCGCGCGCCCGGCGCCGACGGTGGCGGCGTGGGCCCGCATCAGCGAGGCCCGGGCGCGCGGGTTCTTGCGCAGACCCTCCTGCAGCAGCCGGACCATGTCGCAGCCCGCCCCGCCCCCGCCGCCGCCAGATCCTGAGCCGGCGGTCGCCGCGCCCATCAGCTCGGCCTCGCCCAGGCCCATGACGCGCGACGGCGCCGGCTTCGGGCTGGCCGGCAGCGGGATCACGTCCTTGGGGACCGGCGCCTTGGTCACCCGCAGCGGCGAGCGCGGCGCGGCTCGGGCGGTGTCCTTGGGTTTTTCCGGCGACGGCGGCTTATGAGGCGCCTTCACCGGCGACTTGGGTGCGTCATGCGGCGCGGGCGGTGGCGGCGGTGGCGGCGGAGGCGGAGGCGGTGGTGGCTCGACCAGCGATACGACCACGGGCGGAGTCCCAGAAGGGGTTGGCGGCGACGGCTGAACCCTCAAGAGCAGGGTCAAGGCGGCGAGATGCGCGCAGACGCTAGCGACCACCGCCAAGCCCTTACCCCCGCGTCGCCTCCAGTGCGTCATCCAGCTCGCCAAGCCACGAGCCCCTGTGTTGGCTCAGGCGGCGAAGCCACCACGCTTCCGCGTCAGGAAAGGGGCGAATGGTCGAGCTTGCCAAACGTAACAATCAATTCAAGGTAGCAACCAAGGAGCATTCAGCATGAGCCCCGCGATCCTGGCCTGGGTTTTGTTGCTCGGCGCGCCCGTCGTGGCCGTGGGGCTGCATCTCGCTGCAAGAGACCGCCTCTCAACAGAGCGTCGCAGGGCCATGATGTGGTTTCTGGGCGCCGGAATTGGACTGGTGATCCTGTCGGCGGCGTTCGGCGTGCGGTTCGTCTCCCTGACCGCGAACATCGTCGTGCTGGCCATCGCCTATGGGGCCTATGTCCTCTTGGTGCTTTCGCTCAGCGCCATGCGCCTTTCCTCCGTTGCCAAGCGAATTGTCCTTGCCGCAGCGCTGATCCCTGTCGCCTTCGGCTACTTCCTGGGTACGATTGGCGCGCTAGGCCTGCGGTTTACGGTTGGCGAGTTCGAGGCTCAGGCGAACACCACGTCCCTAGCTCCTGGACTGACCTGCGTCAGAACCGAGGGGGGCGGTCCCAGCGGCGGATACACCTTGCGGGTTCATCGCGAATGGTCCCTACCGCCGTTCCTTCATCGCGAAGTCCGGGCACTGGGTTTCTCTAAAGAAGGAGAAGGGCCCGCGTCTTGCGAAGCCCTGCGCGGTCGACCGCTCTAAACGCTCAGATCCACCAACAACCCCGTCCCCGCCGCCGGCGCGGCGCGCACGGCTTCTTTCAGCCGGTCGGCGATTTCCGCGCGTTCGGCGTTGGAGGTCACGGGCTTGATCGGGCGGATCGGCGAGACATAGGCCTCGGTGGCGATCCGGTTGACGGTCAGGTCCATCGGGGTCAGCACAGGTGGAACTTGCCACGTCAGTGTCGCGCAAGGGGCTTAACAAGCGCCTACCGGACACCAAAGCCTGACTGTTTTCCGGGTCCTTCGTTGACAGACCCCTAGTGAAGCCCCCACTTTCGCGCCGCTCGCCTGCAGGGCGATCTCTTTTTCCTGAACAAGAGTCAGAATGAACGTCGTCGTCGTCGAGAGCCCGGCCAAGGCCAAGACCATCAACAAGTATCTCGGGTCCGACTACACGGTTCTCGCCTCGTACGGTCACATCCGCGACCTGCCGTCGAAGGACGGCTCGGTCGAGCCGGACAACGACTTCGCCATGAGCTGGGAGGTCGACGCCAAAGCCTCCAAGCGCGTCAGCGACATCGTCGACGCCATGAAGAAGGCCGACCGCCTGATCCTGGCCACCGACCCGGATCGCGAAGGCGAGGCGATCAGCTGGCACGTCCTGGAAGTGCTCAACAAGAAGAAGGCGCTGAAGGACAAGACCGTCCAACGCGTCACCTTCAACGCCATCACCAAGACCGCCGTGACCGAGGCCATGAAGGCCCCGCGCGATCTTGACATGGAGCTGGTCGAGGCCTACCTCGCCCGCCGCGCCCTCGACTATCTGGTCGGCTTTACGCTCTCGCCCGTGCTGTGGCGCAAGCTGCCGGGCAGCCGCTCGGCCGGTCGCGTGCAGTCGGTGGCCCTGCGCCTGGTCGTCGATCGCGAGCTGGAGATCGAGCGCTTCCGGACCCAGGAATACTGGACCGTCGACGCCGACGTCTCGGCAGGGTCCGACCCGTTCCTGGCGCGTCTGGTCAAGCACGAGGGCAAGAAGCTCACCAAGTTCGACCTGGGCAACGAAGCCTCGGCCCTGGCCGCCAAGGCGGCCGTCGAGGCCGCCGTGTTCAAGGTCGAGGCCGTCGAGAAGAAGCCCGGTAAGCGCTCGCCCGCCCCGCCCTTCACCACCTCGACCCTGCAGCAGGAAGCCGCCCGCAAGCTGGGCTTCTCGGCCCAGCGCACGATGCAGGCCGCCCAGAAGCTGTACGAGGGCGTCGACATCGGCGGCGAGACGGTGGGTCTGATCACCTATATGCGGACCGACGGCGTCTCGATGGCGCCCGAAGCCATCTTCGAGGCCCGCGACGTCATCGGCTCGGTCTATGGCAAGGCGTACGTCCCGGACTCCCCGCGGATGTACAAGTCCAAGGCCAAGAACGCCCAGGAGGCTCACGAAGCCATCCGCCCGACCAGCCTGGCCCGCAATCCCGGCTCGCTGCGCCTGGAGCCAGAGCTGGGCCGCCTGTACGAGCTGATCTGGAAGCGCACCATCGCCTCGCAGATGGAAAGCGCCCGTATCGAGCGCACGACCGTCGACCTGACCAGCGCCGACGGCCAGACCGGCCTGCGCGCCACCGGCCAGGTGGTGCAGTTCCCCGGCTATCTGGCGGTCTATGAAGAAGGCCGCGACGACGAGGGCGACGAGGACAGCGCCCGCCTGCCCGCCATCACCGAGGGCGCGGCGGCCAAGGTCATCGAAAGCCGCGCCGACCAGCACTTCACCGAACCGCCGCCGCGCTACTCCGAAGCCAGCCTCGTCAAGAAGATGGAAGAGCTGGGCATCGGCCGTCCGTCGACCTACGCCTCGGTGCTGGGTGTGCTGCGCGACCGCGAATATGTCCGCATGGAGAAGCAGCGCTTCATCCCCGAGGACAAGGGGCGCCTGGTCACCGCGTTCCTGGAGCAGTTCTTCAAGCGCTATGTCGAGTACGACTTCACGGCCGCGCTCGAAGAGCAACTCGACCTCGTTTCGGACGGGAAGCTGGATTGGAAACAGTTCCTCCGCGACTTCTGGAAGGACTTCCACGCCGCCGTCGGCGAGATCGCCGAGCTGCGCACGACCAACGTCCTGGACGCCCTGAACGAGGCGCTGGGCCCGCACATCTTCCCCGACAAGGGCGATGGCTCGAACCCGCGCCTGTGCCCGACCTGCGGCTCGGGGCAACTGTCGCTGAAGACCGGCAAGTTCGGGGCCTTCATCGGCTGCTCGAACTATCCGGAGTGCCGTTATACGCGCCAGTTGGGCGTGTCCGAAGGCGAAGGCGACGCCGAGAGCGCCGACAAGCAGCTGGGCCTCAACCCGGCCACGGGCCTGGCGGTCTGGCTGAAGAACGGGCGCTTTGGTCCCTATGTCGAGGAGCTGGCGGCAGAGGGCAGCGGCGACAAGCCCAAGCGCTCGTCCCTGCCCAAGGGCTGGATCGCCTCGGCCATGGATCTCGAGAAGGCCCTGCGCCTGCTCTCGCTGCCGCGCGAGGTGGGCAAGCACCCGGACGACGGCAAGCCGATCACGGCGGGCCTGGGACGGTTTGGGCCGTTCGTGCTGCACGACGGCACCTACGCCAATCTGGAGAACGCCGACGAGGTGTTCGACGTGGGCTTGAACCGCGCCGTGGCCATCCTGGCCGACAAGCGCGCAGGCGGCGGGCGTCCCCAGCGCGCGGCGGCGGCGGCCCTGGCCGAACTGGGCAATCACCCCGAGGACGGCAAGCCGATCCGCGTGCTGTCGGGCCGCTTTGGCCCCTACATCAAGCACGGCGACACCAACGCCAATGTGCCCAAGGGCAAGGACCCGGCCGCGATCACCTTGGAAGAGGCGCTGGCCCTGATCGCCGAACGCGCGGCCAAGGGCGGGGCTAAGAAGCCCGCCAAGAAGGCGGCGGCTTCGAAGTCCAAGGCAAAGGCGGAAAGCGACGCGCCGGCCAAGAAGACGGCGGCGAAGAAGCCTGCCGCGAAGAAGCCGGCCGCCAAGAAAGCTGCGCCGAAGTCCAAGGCAGCCGCCGCGTCCGATGATGGCGACGCGCCTTGGGACGACGAGGGCTGAAGGCTGTTCAGGGCTAAGGGACGGGAGTAGACTTCGCCCATGACGACCTTGGAACGTCCCCTGCCGCTGCAAGTGGTGCTTGTGGCCTTGGCGCTGTGCTGCATCGGCGGCTTCGCCATGGGCCTGACCAACGCGATGAAACTGGATCGCGGCGGCTCCGTGACCTCCCAAGCCCCGCTGGCCGAGGTGTCGGGCACGCCCGTCAAGGACGCCGCCCCCGCCTTCGCCTACGAGCCGCCGCCGGTCGAGACGCCCAAGCCCAAGGCCGTCGAGGTCAAGACCGTCGAGCAGGAAGCCCCGCCCCCCGCCCCGGTGGTCGAAGCGCCGCCGACCGCGCCCGCACCGGCCGCTGAACCCAAGCCCGCCGAGCCTCAGGCGCCGAAGTCGATCGAGGATCTGTACTGAGGCAGGACCAAGACGCCCACCCCGCGTTTCCCTAAGTCCGCCGAACGCGTTAAGGCAGGACATGGCTAAACTTCGCCCGACAAAGACTTTCAAGCCCAAGCCGCCGGCTGGCCTGCCCGACCGCGAGACGCTGCTGGCGTTCCTGCGCGACGCGGGCGAGACCGGCAAGGCCGACATCGCCCGGCACTTCGGCCTCAAGGGCGCCGACCGCCGGGCCTTGCGTGAGATGATCCGCGAGCTGGAAGCCCAAGGCGCGCTGGCCAAGCGCGGCCGCAAGGGCTTCGCCGAAGCCGGCTCCTTGCCGCCCGTCGGTGTGGCCGATGTGGTCGAGCGCGACGGCGACGGCGAGCTCTATGTGAAGCTGACCAAGTCCGACGACGACGTGCCCAATGTCCGCCTCGCGCCCGGCAAGGGCGAGGCCGCCGCCGGCGCGCCGGGCCTCGGCGACCGCCTACTCGTCCGTTTCGAGCGGCTGGAGACCGGCGAATTCGAGGCCAAGCTGATCAAGAAGCTGGGCCAAAGCGCCCACAAGATCCTGGGCGTCATCCGCAAACACCGCCGCGAAGTCCGCGTCGAGCCGGTGGATCGCAAGTCCAAGGAAAGCCTGGTTCTCGATCCCAGCGTGGCCCACGAATACAAGGACGGCGACCTTGTCCTGGCCCAGGTGGGCACGCACGGCGGCCGCTATGGTCCCAAGCCCGGCAAGGTGCTGGAGGTGGTCGGCACCGAGAACGACCCGCGCGCGGCCTCGCTGATCGCCATCCACAGCCACGGCATCCCGACCGGCTTCTCCGAAGCCGCCGAAGCCGAGGCCAAGACCGCCGTCGAGCCGACCCTGGCGGGCCGCGAAGACCTGCGCGATCTGCCGTTCGTGACCATCGACCCGGTGGACGCCCGCGACCACGACGACGCCGTCTACGCCCATCCCGACGACGACGAGACCAACAAGGGCGGCTTTGTCGTCTGGGTCGCCATCGCCGATGTCGCGGCTTACGTCCGGCCCGGCTCGGCCTTGGATCGCGACGCCCGCGAGAAAGGCAACAGCGTCTACTTCCCTGATCGCGTCGAGCCGATGCTGCCCGAGACCCTCTCGAACGGCCTGTGCTCACTGCGCGAGAGCGAGAACCGCGCTACGCTGGCCGTCCGGATGGTGTTCGACAAGTCGGGCCGCAAGAAGGGCCACAGGTTCGTGCGCGGCCTGATGCGCTCGGCCGCCAAGCTCTCGTACGAGCAAGCCCAGGCCGCGATCGACGGCCAACCGGACGACAAGGCCGGTCCGCTGCTAGAACCGATCCTCAAGCCCCTGTGGGACGCCTACCGGACGATGAAGATCGGCCGCGACGCCCGCTCGCCGCTGGCCATCGAGAGCGACGAGCGCCGGATCATCATCAAGGGCGGCGAGATCACCTCGATCACCAAACGCGCCTCCCTTGAGGCCCACAAGCTGATCGAGGAGATGATGGTGCAGGCCAATGTCTGCGCCGCCGAAAGCCTTGAGGCCAAGCGTTCGCCCCTGATCTACCGGGTCCACGATACGCCCAGTCTGGAGAAGGTGCAGAACCTCGCCGACTTCCTGCAGACTCTGGAAATCCGCTGGAGCAAGGGCGAGGCGCCGCAGACCTCGCGGTTCAACAAGCTCTTGGACGAAACCCGCGAGAGCCCGAACGCGGCGATCATCAACGAGGTGGTCCTGCGCACCCAGATGCAGGCCCACTACAGCGCCGACAACATCGGTCACTTCGGCCTGAACCTGGCCAAGTACGCCCACTTCACCAGCCCGATCCGCCGCTATGCCGACCTGATCGTGCACCGGGGTCTGATCCGAGCCCTGGGCCTCGGGACCGATGGCCTGACCGACCAGGACATCGCCCAGATCAAGGACACCGCCGAGGTCATCACCCACGCCGAGCGTCGGGCGATGGCCGCCGAGCGCGACGCCACAGACCGCTACATCGCCGCCTTCTTGGCCGACCGGGTGGGCGCGACCTTCGAGGGCCGGATCACCGGCGTCACCCGCTTCGGCCTGTTCATCAAGCTGGCCGACACCGGCGCCGACGGCCTCGTGCCGGTCTCGAGCCTCGGCCAGGAGTTCTTCGTCCACGACGACAAGATGCACGCCCTGGTCGGCGAACGGACCGGCAAGCGCTGGCCGCTGGGCATGGGTGTCGAGGTCAAGCTGGTCGAGGCCACGCCTGTCACGGGCGGTCTGCTGTTCGAAATGCTCAGCGACCCGCTGCCGCCCGACCCCAAGATGCCTCGGCCTCGGCTTGGGGCGCGTCGCCAGGCGGCGGTGAAGCCACGCGGCGGCCTGCCCAAGGGCGTGCGGCGCGGGAAGCGGCGGTAGCCCGGAGACACTAGATGCTCCCCCGCGATGCGGGGGAGGAACTACTTCGCCGTGATCGCCGCCTCGAGCCGGTCGGCCATCATGATCTGGTCCGCCACCGACGGATGCCCGTGGCAGGCGCTGCGGTCCATGCCCGTGATCCGCACGGCCTTGGCCCCGGTGCGGTCGGCGACCTCGGCGACATCCTCGGCGAAGGTGTCTCCGGCGATCAGGAAGACCTTGGCCTTGGGCCGGTTGGCCTTCAGCCCCTCGATGAAGGCCACATAGCGGTCGCGGTAGTCCTTGCGCAGCGCGGCCTCGTCGGCCCAGGGCTCGTCAGGCTTGAGCGGCGTCGAGAAGTCGTTGGTCCCCAGGCCGATCACCAGCAGGTCGGGGCTCCAGCCGTCATCGGCGGCGACGCGCGGCTGGTCCTGGCCGGGGATCAGGCGCGGCAACAGGACCGGCAGCGGCTCGCCGGGCGCCAAGCCGTTGTAGTTTCGCACGACGCCGCGTCCAGAGAACGCCTCGATGCGGTAGTCCGCGTCCAGTCGCCGGGCCAGGATCGGCCCGAGCGCCAGGCTGGTGTCGGTCAGGTCGTGGACCTGCTGCTGCGTGCAGTCGCGACTGGCCGAGCGTACGCCGTAGCCCACAGTGTGCGAGTCGCCGATGAACTCGATCCGGCGCGGTCGGGCCTGCGCCGGTAGCGCCTTGCCGCCTTCGCCGACGAAGAAGCCCTGGAAACGCGACGATCCCGACTGGCTCTCGGTCAGTTTGTCCAGCCGCACGACGTGTTCGCCCGGCCCCAAGCGGTCCAGCTTCAGGCGGATCTGGCCCGACTTGGTCAGCTCGGCCTTGCGGACACCGTCGATGCTGACGGCCACATGCTCTTCGCCGGTATCGACCGCGATCTCGACGGATGGACCGATGAAGCGGCCTTCGAAATAGACCCCGGGCCAGCCGAAGTCGTGGGCGCCGCCCGGCGCGGGCGCGACGCGGCCGCCGATGTTCAGCGGCAAGGGGGTCTGGACAAGGGCGGCGGCGAGAATAAGGGCGAGCATGTCCTCTTCTCATGCGGGATGCGCGCCGCGTCAAACCTAGCTATGCAGTCGCCATGCGCGCCGAGATCGAACCCTTCCACGCCATCGCCATCAGCCGCCTGGCCCACCAGCTGAAGATGGGAGGCCGATCGATCATCCACATGGAGTTCGGGCAGCCCTCGACGGGCGCGCCGAGCAAGGCGTTGGCCAAGGCTCACGAGATTCTCGACCAGGAAGCCATGGGCTACTGGGAGAGCCCGCTGCTACGCGAGAAGATCGCCCAGCGCTATCAGACGCTCTACGGCGTCACCGTCGAGCCTGAACGGGTCATCCTGACCTGCGGCGCCTCGCCGGCGCTGGTGCTGGCGCTGTCGAGCGTGTTCAAGCCGGACGATCGCATCGCCCTGGCCCGCCCCGGCTATGTCGCCTATCGCAACACCCTGAAGGCCCTGCACCTTGAGCCGGTGGAGATCGCCTGCGGGCCTGAACACCGGTTCCAGCTGACGGCCCAGCACCTGGCGGCGCTGGATCCCGCGCCCGCTGGCGTCATCGTCGCCAGCCCGGCCAACCCGACCGGCACCATCATCGCGCCCGCCGAACTGGAGGCGATCGCCAAGGTCTGCGGCGAGCGCGGCATTCGGATCATCAGCGACGAGATCTATCACGGGCTCAGCTACACCGGCCGCACGCCCTCGATGCTGGAGTTCGCGCCCGACGCCCTGATCGTCAACAGCTTCAGCAAGTACTTCAGCATGGCCGGCTGGCGGCTGGGCTGGCTGCTGACGCCGGCCGGCGAGGATCTGGAGCGCGCCCGGGCCTATGTCGGCAACCTGTTCCTGACCGCCCCATCGCTCTCCCAGCATGCAGGCCTGGCCGCCATGGACTGCATCGACGAGCTGGAAGGCCACATCGCCGTCTATCGCGCCAATCGCCAGTTGATGCTGGAGGCCCTGCCCGCCCTGGGCCTGAAGGAAATCGCCCCGCCCGACGGCGCGTTCTACATCTGGGCCAACATCGCACACCTGACCGGCGACTCGCTGGCCTTCTGCGAGCAGCTCTTGAAGGACACCGGCGTCGCCACCGCGCCCGGCGTCGACTTCGACCCTGTCGAGGGCAAGCACTTCATCCGCTTCAGCTTCGCGGTCTCGACGGCCGAGGTCGAAGAGGCCCTGCGCCGGATCACGCCCTGGTTCGCGGCGCTCAAGCCTCGGCCGGTTCCGACGGCTTAGCCTTGCCTTCGAGGGCGTTCAGGCGATCCAGCATCGACAAGAACGTCAGCAGCATGAACACCGCCGAGACAATGATCCCGAACACCGGGATTAGCGCTCCCAGGGTCCAGCCCCAAGGGTTGAGGCCGCGTTTGCGCGCCACGACGTACACGATGGCGGCATAGATCAGGCCAACGATGAACGTCGGCGTCAGTTGAAGGATTTGCGCAAGCACGGTTCACTCCATGACCATTGGGGGCGCCGAAGCGCCGCCGCCGTCATTTCTGTTTCTGGTCGAGATAATCCAGCGCCATCAGCACCTCGGCCTTCACACCCGTCTCGAACACCGCCTCGTCGACGTCGAAATAGGGCGAGTGGTTGGCCGGCGCGGTCGCGGCTGGCACATCGGCCTTGCGGCCGCCCAGTTGGATGAACACGCCCGGAACCTTCTCGGCGTACATGGAGAAGTCCTCGGCGCCGGTGACCAGGGCGGCGTTGTCGTCGACCTTGCCCGGCGAGGCCTTTTCAAGCGTCGCCTTCACCCACTTCGACAGGGCCGGGTCATTGTACGTGACAGGATAGGGCTGGGTGAACACCACCTCGGCCTTGGCGCCGTAGCGGTCGCCGATGGCGGCCACCGACTTCTGCATCCGGGCGATCAGGTCCTCGCGGCGGGCCTTGGAGAAGGTCCGCATGGTCCCCTCCATTTTCAGGTCCTCGGGGATGATGTTCTGGCGGAAGCCCATATTGATGGTGGCGATGGTCAGCACCGACGGCGAGGCGCCGACGTCGACCTGGCGCGCGGCGATCTGGTTGGTGGCCTGGATAATGTCGGCGGCGACGCTGGCCATGTCGACGCCCGCCCAGGGCCGGGCGCCATGGGTCTGGCGGCCCTTGACCGTGATCGTGATGCGGTCAGACGAGGCGTAGAAGCCCTCGGGGCGGTAGTTCAGTTCGTGGGCGTCGCCGGGGCCGATGTGCAGGCCAAACACCGCGTCGACCTTGGGATTGTCCAGCGCGCCGTCGCGGATCATCAGCTTGGCGCCGCCCTCCTCGCCGGCCTGCGGGCCTTCTTCCGCCGGCTGGAACAGGAAGACGACGGTCCCCTTGATGTCCTGCTTCATGCCGGCCAGCACGGTGGCCGCGCCCAGCAGCATGGCCACGTGCGTGTCGTGACCGCAGGCGTGCATCACCGGCACCGTGCGGCCTTCCCAGGTGGCCTTGACCTTGGAGGCGAACGGCAGGCCGGTCTTCTCCTCGACCGGCAGGGCGTCCATGTCGGCGCGCAGGGCCACGACCTTGCCGGGCTTGCCGCCCTTCAAGACCCCCACGACGCCGGTCTTGCCGACGTTCTCGCGCACCTCGATGCCCAGCGCCCGGAGCTCCTTGGCGATCAGGGCGGCCGTGCGGACCTCCTGGTTGCCCAGTTCGGGGTTCTCGTGGATGTCGCGCCGCCAGGCGACGACCTTGGGCTGGACCGCCTTGGCGGCCGCCTGGACCTTGGCGGCGGACGGCGCGGCCATCGCCGGCGCGCTCATCGCCAAGCCGGCGACCAGCGCCAGCGTCGAAACCCGTCCGATCATCACAACCCCTCCAGCAAAAGCGGCGCGAGATTGGGACGCGTCGCCACGAGGGGTCAAGCGCAAGCTGCCTTGACGCCACGTCGCTCTATGCAGGCGCGCGGATGGGACTAACGTGAGCCCATGAACCTGCCGCCGATCGACGCCAAATTCGACACCATCAACGACGGCGCGACGCGCGAGACCGGCGTGGCCATAAAACCGCGCCATGCGGCCACCCTGATCATCGTCCGCACCGACGGTCCCCAGCCGCGCCTTTTGATGGGCCGCCGCAACCGCGGCCACGCCTTCATGCCCGACAAGTGGGTGTTTCCGGGCGGACGGGTGGACCGCACCGACTATGACGCCCCCAGCGCCACCGAACTCGACGCCGGCGTGACGGCGCGGCTTGAACTGGAGCCCCGTCACCCCAAGCCCACGCGCCTGGCTCGCGCCCTGGCGCTGGCGGCCGTGCGCGAGACCTTCGAAGAGACCGGGCTGCTCCTGGCCAAGCCCGCGCCGGAGCGTCCGGGCGCCGGTCCCTGGCGGCCGTTCCTGGCCCAAGGCGCCCTGCCCGACCTGGCGCCGCTCAGCTTCGTGGCCCGGGCGATCACCCCGCCCTATCGCCCCCGCCGGTTCGACGCGCGTTTCTTCATGGCCTCGGCCGAGTCGCTGCTGTCTCTGGACCGCCGGCCCGACTGCGGCGAGCTGGACGAGATCGCCTGGGTCGACTTCCAGGAAGCCATGGCCCTGGACCTGCCCAACATCACCCGCTTCGTCGTCCATGAGATCGGCCAGCGGCTGGCGGAGACTGGACGGCCGGCGCCGTTCATGCGCTTCCTGAACGGCAAGCGCCATCTGACCCACCTCTAGCGGCACGGGCGCTGATCGGGAGGTTCCGTATGATCGCCGCCCTCATGGCTCTGAGCGTCGTGGCTGCGCCCAGCGACATCAACAAGCTGGGCTTTCTCGGCGGCTGCTGGACGCTGGTCCGCCCGAACGGCACGAAGATTGAGGAACAGTGGCTGGCGCCGGCCGGCGGCGCGATGATCGGCATGAGCCGCAGCGTGCGCGACGGCAAGCTGCGCGAGTACGAATTCATGCGCATCGTCCCAGGCGACGACGGGACGCTGCGCTACGTGGTGATTCCGTCTGGTCAGGCCGAGACCGCGTTCGCCGTGAAGGATCTGACCGCAAATGCCGTGACCTTCGAGAACCCCAAGAACGATTTCCCGCAGCGGATTCTCTACCGGCTGGCCGACAAGGACACGCTGGTGGCCCGCATCGAGGGCTCGGTGAACGGTCAGGAGCGCTCGGCCGACTTTCCTTACAAGCGGTGTCCCGCCGGCAATTGACTTTGAGCCGCCGATGAGTATGTTCCGCGCCTCTCATTTCCAACGCGCGGGAACCTGCGCGACCACCGCAGGGATTCGACCATGGCCAAACCGGCTTCCATCAAGATCCGCCTGAACTCGACGGCGGACACCGGCTTCTTCTACGTCACCAAGAAGAACGCCCGCACCAAGACCGAGAAGATGGTGCTGAAGAAGTACGACCCGGTCATCCGCAAGCACGTCGAATTCCGCGAAGGCAAGATCAAGTAAGATCGCTTTCAGCGCTACGACATCGAAACGCCCGGCTAGCGATAGCCGGGCGTTTTATTTTGCCAACGTCTACCCCCAGCGCCCCCTTTCGAAGGCGCTGGAGTCTAAGGCGCTTAGCAGCCTTGGCCGTAGACCAGCGAGCGACACTTGCCATCGATATCAGCCGGCGGCTTGACGCCGGTGACGGCGGCGAGCGTCGGGGCGATGTCCACCGTGTCCAGCGGCAGCACGCGCTCGTGAGGCGCAGCGCCCTTCCACCAGAACAGGATCGGCACACGGCGGTCGTAGTCCCAGGGGCTGCCGTGGGTCGACACATAGGTGGGCCCGGCGGTCGCCGGCACACGGTCGGGGCGGAAGGCCACCAGGATGTCGCCGACCCGGCCCGGATAGGCGCTGCGACGCAGGCGTTCGGCCAGTGACAGCTCCTCGGGAGAGGCGTCGGTGGGCGCGGGGTCGAGCGTGAAGATGGCATTGGAGTCAAACGCGCCCGCGACGGCAGGATCGCTGTTGATCAGAGGCAGGGCGGCGGCGGTAATGCGCGCGCGCTCGACATCGGACACCGCCTTGCGGTCGGGCCCGACAACATAGATCTGGTCCAGCCCCCCTTCGGCGTTCAGCGGGTCCCACGACAGGCCCAACTGCGCGCGGACCTGGGAGTTCAGCTTGGCGATCCAGGGCTTGCCGATCACGCGCTCGTAGTCATAGCCCTCGTCATGCAGGCGCTCGGCCATGTCGGCGCCGCCGTGATCAGCGCTGAGCGCGACCAGCACGCCGCCCTTCACCTTCTCCAGGCTCTTGAGGAAGACACCCAGGCGGTCGTCGAGGCGAGCGATCTGGTCGCACATCTCCGGTCCGCGCGTGCCATAGCGGTGACCGATGAAGTCGGTCGCCGAGAGGCTGATGGTCAGGACGTCGATCTGGGGGCCATCGCCCAGGCCATAAGCCTCACGCAGGGCGGTCGCCAACTCCAGAGTCACTTGATCCGTGTACGGACTTGCATAGAGGTCGCGGCGCTTGTCGGCCTCGTTCGTCGCCGCCGGGATCGGCAGCGCCGCGCGCCACTTGCGCCCGCCCGTCTCGTAGTCGGCCTCCAGGGCCTTGCACCGCTTGGCCGAACCGCCGCCGGACACCGCGTCCAGCGGGCTGCGGGCGTAGTCCCAGACGAACGGCTGCTTCTTGAGGTCCGCCGCCAGCTTGGCGTTGAACGCCGCGACAGGCTTCAGGCGCTCTTCAGCCGTCTGCCCCGGACGGACATAGGTGGTGAAGCCAAAGCCGGGCTGGTACCAGAACTGCCCGTCAGCGACATGGCCCGACATGGTGATCGCGCCGCGATCCTTGCCCGAGACGCCGAATACGCGGCTCTTGGGCGACACGGCCTTCAACCAGTCGCCATAGGTGGTCGCCACCATGTTGGCTGGCGAGACCGCACGGCCCTTGGGGTCATCGGCCAGCGTCACGCTGGGATCGGCCAGGCAGTAGACAGTCTTGCCCGTGGTCTTGTCGTACCAGTCGTTGGCGCTGATGCCGGTCTTGTTGGGATGCTTGCCCGTCAGCAGCGTCGAGTGGCCCGGACACGTCTCGGTGAAGGCGTGCGACTGGTAGCCGTTCGGGTAGACGATCCCGCCGCTCAACTGCTTCAGCCCGCCGGTGAACTCGGCCCGGTGCTGGGCGTAGAGATTGGCGCTGAACTGGTCGATCGAGATAACGACCACCAGCTTCGGCGCGGGCTTGGCCGACTGGGCCTGAGCTGCGAAGCCGACGGAGACGGCGGCGGCGATCACGCCGCAGGTAAGCATCTTCTTCATAGCAAGCGATTTCGCGCGAAGCCTACGAGGACGCAAGGTTCTAAGGGTTTGCGGCGCAAAAAAAGGGTAAGCGCCGGCTGCTAGGCGGCCTTGCCGACCACCGCGTTTCGGCCGGACGCCTTGGCCTGATACACGCCTTCGTCAGCGCGCTTGAGCAGGGCCTCAGGCGTATCGCCCTCGCCCGCCGTCGCCGAGACGCCGATCGAGATGGTGACGTTCAGCATTTCCTTGCCGTGCGCCACCGTGAACGGCGAGCCGGCCACGTGCATCCGGATCCGCTCGGCGATCCGCAGGGCGTCGGCCAGGGCCGTGTCGGGCATGATCACCACGAACTCCTCGCCGCCGAAACGGCAGGGCAGATCGATGGCGCGGACGTTGGAAGCCAGACGCAGGGCGAACTCGCGCAGCACTTCGTCGCCGATGTCGTGGCCGAAGGTGTCGTTGATCTTCTTGAAGAAATCGATGTCGATCAGCAGGGCCGAGACCGGGTCGCCGCCCAGGGACGCGCGCTTGACCAGCGAGTCCAGCTGGCCGGTCATGTAGCGACGATTGTGCAAACCGGTCAGTTGGTCAGTCACCGCCAGTTCCAGCGAATGATCCAGATTGTTGCGCAGATAGTCGGTGTAGCGCTTGCGCTGGATCTGGGTCTTGACCCGCGCCGAGAGCTCCTGCGGGTCGATCGGGCGGGACAGGATGTCGTTCACGCCGATTTCCAGCGCCTTGACCATCCGGCCGCGGTCGTCGGGGTCCACCATGGCCAGTACGGGAAGCTGACGGGTCCGCTCCTCCGACCGCAAGGAGGCGGTGAAGCGCAGGCCGTCGAAGCCCTTGGCCACGGCGTTGACGATGACCAGGTCGACCGGACCGCCGGCGCTGATCTTGGCCTTTTCTGGGTCGCTTTCGACCACCGGCCGATGCTCGACGCCCAGCTCGGCGGCGATGCGTTGCGCCTGGCGTTCGTTGTCGTCGACGATCAGCACCCGACCGCCCACGCCGTCCAGACGCGCGGCGGCGCCCGCGATCACGCCCATGCGCCGGCCCGAGGCCTCGCGCTGGCGCAACTCGTCGATGACCAGCTTGAACCGGGTCAGGCTGCGCACGCGGGCGAACAGCATGACGTCGTCGATCGGCTTGGTCAGGAAGTCCGATGCGCCGGACTCAAGCCCCTGGATACGGTCGCCGCGCCCGTCGAGCGCGGTGATCAGCACCACCGGGATGTGGCGGGTGGCCGGATCGTCCTTGAGCTTGCGGCAGACGGTGAAGCCGTCCATGCCGGGCATCATCACGTCCAACAGGATGATGTCGGGCAGGTCCCGCGCCGCCATAGCCAGGGCGGTCGGGCCGTCCAGCGCCGTGGAAACCTCATAGTACTCGGCCGTCAGCTTGGCCTCGAGCAGACGGACATTGGCCTCGATGTCGTCGACGACGAGGATCCGGGCGCTCATGCAGGCTGCCTTTCCAGCAGGCGCTTGATGGTGTCGAGGAAATGCACGACCGAGATCGGCTTGGAGATATAGGCCTCGCAGCCGCCCTCGCGGATGCGCTCCTCATCGCCCTTCATGGCGAAGGCGGTCACCGCCACCACCGGAATGTGGGCCAGCTCGTCGTCTTCCTTCAGCCACTTGGTGACTTCCAGGCCCGAGATCTCGGGCAGCTGGATGTCCATCAGAATCAGGTCTGGCTTGTTGTCGCGGGCAATAGACAGCGCCGACAGACCCTCGCGGGTCTGCAGGGTCTCGTAACCCTGGGCTTCGAGCAGATCATGAAAGAGCTTCATGTTCAGCTCGTTATCCTCCACGATGAGGACCTTCTTCGTCATCCTTACCCCGACCATGCGGTCACGTGGCGACGCCTAGGGATTCGCGCCGTCTTCCAGAACCTGATCGCACGGATATCCTTAAGCCCGCGCTAATCGCGTTTAGACCCAACGACCAGAGCTCATGGAACCGCGATCCTCCGACCTGCAGACTTGCGCCATTTCCCCGGCCGCGCCCCTGGTCATCGTCGACGTCGACGAAGTCCTGGCGCAGTTCATGCGCGGATTTGGCGCGTTCGTCGCCCGTCACGGCTTCGAGCTTCGCGTCGATCGTTTCGCCCTGTTCCAGAACATCTATCGCCCCGGCGAAAGCCAACACTTGGATCTGATCGCAGGCAAGGCCCTGTTCGACGATTTCTTCCGTGACGGCGCCGATGATCTGGATCCTGCCCATGGCGCGGCCGACGCCTTGGCCGACCTGTCGACCCGCGCCCAGGTCGTGATTCTGACCAACGCGCCCGAACACGGCCGCCTAGCGCGCGCCAAGTGGTTGAAAACCCACGGCTTCGACTATCCCCTGGTGATCAACAGCGGCCCCAAGGGCCCGCCGGCCGCGGAACTGGCCTCGCGCACCGCCGGACCTGTGGTGTTCATCGACGACCTTTTGCCGCAGCTGGAATCGGTGGCGGAAAAGGCCCCCCAGGTCGGCCGTTTCCAGATGGTCAGCGACGAACGCTTGCGGCCGTTCGCCCCCTCGGCGCCCGACCGCCACGTCCGCATCGATGAGTGGCCGCAGTTGAAGATCGCCATCGAGGAGCGCCTGTTTTCATGATCCGTTTCGGCGTCGATTTCGGCGGCACCAAGATCGAGGTCGCCGCGCTCAACGCGGCCGGCGACTTCGTGGCGCGCGTGCGCAAACCCAATCCGGGGAACTACGACGACGCCCTGGAAGTGGTGGCCGGCCTCGTCGCGGATGCGGAGTCGATGGCGGGCGGCAGTTGCGCGCGCCTGGGCCTTGGCATCCCCGGCTCGATCTCGCCCCGTACGGGCCTGATCCGCAACGCCAACAGCACCTATCTGAACGGCCGCCCGTTCGGCGAAGACCTGGAAACGCGGCTCGCCCGCCCCGTGCGCCTGGCCAACGACGCCAACTGCCTGGCCCTTTCGGAGGCGGCCGACGGCGCGGGTCAAGGCGCCCGCGTGGTGTTCGCCGCCATCCTCGGCACCGGCTGCGGCGGCGGCGTCGTGGTCGACGGAAAGATCATCGAGGGCCACAACGGCGTGGGTGGCGAATGGGGCCACTCACCCCTGCCCTGGCCCAAGCCCGAAGAGTATCCGGGTCCCGCCTGCTGGTGCGGCCGCAAGGGCTGTCTGGAGACCTGGATCGCCGGCCCTGCCTTCGCCCGAGACGCCGGTTTCGCCACGGGACAAGCGGCGATGGAAGCCGTCGGCGCTGGAGACCGCGCCGCCTCAGCGGCGCTGGACCGTTATGTCGACCGTCTGGCCCGCGCGCTGGCCGTGGTCTGCGACCTGATCGACCCCGACGTCATCGTCCTGGGCGGCGGCATGTCGAATGTCGACGCGCTCTATGAACGCCTGCCGGACGCGATCGCGCCGCATGTGTTCTCGGACGTCTTCGAGACCCCGGTCCGCAAGGCCCGCCACGGCGACAGCTCCGGCGTGCGCGGCGCCGTCTGGCTCTGGCCGCCCGAGGCCTAGCAATCGTCATGAAGTCCCTGTGCCGCGACTGCGGATGGACGGGCGAGGCCAAGGCCCCGCGCTGCCCGTCCTGCGCCTCGCCGCGCACGGTGTTCCACGAGGAGCTAGGGACTCTCTCGATCGCCCACATGGACTGCGACGCCTTCTACGCCTCCGTGGAGAAGCGCGACGATCCGTCGCTGCGCGACCTGCCGGTGATCGTTGGCGGCGGCAAGCGCGGGGTGGTCACCACCGCCTGCTACATCGCCCGGATGAGCGGCGCCAAATCGGCCATGCCGATGTTCAAGGCGCTGAAGCTGTGCCCCGACGCCGTAGTCATCAAGCCCAACTTCGCCAAGTACAAGGAAGAGAGCCGGCGCATCCACGAAAAGCTCGACAAGCTGACGCCGCTGATTCAGCCGCTCAGCTTGGACGAGGCCTGGATCGACCTGACGGGCACCGAACGCCTGCACGGCGCGACGCCGGCCCAGATGCTGGCCCGCCTGCAGGCCGAGATCGAGCGCGACATCGGCCTGACGGTCTCTGTGGGCCTGGCGCCCAACAAGTTCCTGGCCAAGATCGCCTCGGAGCTGGACAAGCCGCGCGGCTTCTCGGCGATCGGCGCGGCCGAGGCGCAAGCCTTCCTGGCCGACAAGCCGGTCAACATCCTGCCCGGCGTGGGTCCGGCCACCGTCGCCTCCCTGGCCGAGATCGGCCTGCGCACCGTGGGCGACATCGCCGCCGCCGACCTCAAGCTGCTGGCCAACCGCCTGGGCTCGGGCGGGATGCGGCTGCATCGCCTGGCGCACGGCCAGGACAGCCGGATGGTCGACCCCGACCAGGCCCGCAAGACGATCAGCGCCGAGACCACCTTCAACGACGACCTGCACAAGCGCGAGGACCTCGAGGACGAGCTGTGGCCCCTCTGCGAGAAGGTCGCCAAGCAGGCGCGCAAGGAGGGCGTGGCAGGCCGCGTGGCGACGCTGAAGCTGCGCACGCCCGACTTCAAGATCCACACCCGCCGGCGCACCCTGGCGGTGCCCACCCAGACCGCGCGCACCCTGTTCCAGGTCGCCCGCGAGCTGCTGGCCGCCGAACCGCGGGGCCTGGCCTATCGCCTGATCGGCGCAGGCCTGACCGAGTTCGTCGACGCCGACACCGCCGGCGCGGACATGTTCGCGGACGAGGAGCGCCGCGCCCTGAAGAGCGAGACCGCCATCGACGCTCTGCGCGGCAAGTTCGGAGCCGCCGCCGTCGTCACCGGCCGCGCGCTGAAGGGGCGGTGAGCGGGCGCCCACTTGCATGACGGGACCTCGGCCACCATCTGGGCCCTTCATCGTTGGAACCGTTCACGCGCGGCCTTCGCTCTCCCAAACGTGAAGCCGAAAACCGAGGCGCCTGTGTGCTAAAGCGGCGCAGCGGCGCTTCGGGCTCTTCCAAAGCCGCCGCGTTTCCATATCTAATCCAGGCAGGCGGGTGATTTGCCCGCCGGGAGAGAACAAGTCGATGGCCGAGCGGAAGCAAGGCGGGCAAGGTAACGGCGTTGGGTCGTCGGTCGTCACGGAAGTGAAGCCGAAGACACAAAAGCCCTCGCTCTATCGAGTTCTAATTCTTAACGACGACTACACTCCCATGGAGTTCGTCGTCTACGTGCTCGAGCGGTTCTTTAACAAGTCGCGTGAAGACGCTACTCGCATCATGCTGCACGTTCATCAGAACGGTGTCGGTGTCTGCGGTGTCTACACTTACGAAGTCGCAGAAACCAAGGTCGCCCAAGTCATCGACTCGGCGCGACGCCATCAGCACCCCCTGCAGTGCACCATGGAAAAGGACTGAGGAGCCTCCCCCGTTGCCCTCTTTTTCGCGCCCCCTGGAAGAGTCCCTGCACCGCGCCGTGGCCTACGCCAATCAGCGTAAGCACGAATACGCCACGCTGGAACATCTTCTGCTTTCCCTCACCGATGACGAGGACGCCGCCGGCGTGATGCGGGCGTGCGATGTCGACCTCGCCGCGCTGAAGAAGAGCCTGTCGAACTATCTCGATGTCGAACTGTCCTCCCTGGTCGTCGACGACGACGAGGACGCCAAGCCGACCGCCGGCTTCCAGCGCGTGATCCAGCGCGCGGTGATCCACGTCCAGTCGTCCGGCCGCGAGGAAGTAACCGGCGCCAATGTGCTGGTCGCCATCTTCTCCGAACGCGAAAGCCACGCCGCCTACTTCCTGCAGGAGCAGGACATGACGCGGTACGATGCGGTCAACTTCATCGCCCACGGCATCGCCAAGAAGGCCGGCGCGTCCGAACCCAAGAGCGTCAAGGGCGCGAGCGCCGGCTCGAACCAGACCGAGGAAGACGGCGAGAAATCGAACGCCAAGACCGGCGGCGAGGCTCTGGAGGCCTACTGCGTCGACCTCAACGAAAAGGCCCGCCAGGGCAAGGTCGATCCGCTGATCGGCCGCGCCAGCGAAGTCGAGCGCGCGATCCAGATCCTGTGCCGCCGCACCAAGAACAACCCGCTGCTCGTGGGGGATCCCGGCGTCGGCAAGACCGCCATCGCCGAAGGCCTGGCCCGCAAGATCGTCACCCACCAGGTCCCCGAGGTCCTGGAAGGCGCGACCATCTACTCGCTCGACATGGGCGCGCTGCTGGCCGGCACCCGCTATCGCGGCGACTTCGAGGAGCGCCTCAAGCAGGTGGTCAAGGAGCTGGAGAACCATCCCAACGCGGTGCTCTTCATTGACGAGATCCACACCGTGATCGGCGCCGGCGCGACCAGCGGCGGGGCGATGGACGCCAGCAATCTGCTCAAGCCCGCCCTGGCTTCGGGCACGCTGCGCTGCATGGGCTCGACCACCTACAAGGAGTTCCGTCAGCACTTCGAGAAGGATAGGGCCCTGGTCCGCCGCTTCCAGAAGATCGACGTCAACGAGCCGACGGTGGAAGACACCATCAAGATCCTCAAGGGTCTGAAGACCTACTACGAGGACTTCCACAAGCTGAAGTACACCAGCGACGCCCTGAAGGTCGCCGTTGAGCTGTCGGCCAAGTACATCACCGACCGCAAGCTGCCGGACAAGGCGATCGACGTGATCGACGAGGCCGGGGCTTCGCAGATGCTGCTGCCGGAAAGCCGTCGCAAGAAGACCATCGGCGTCAAGGAGATCGAAAGCGTCGTCGCCAAGATCGCCCGCATTCCGCCCAAGTCGGTCAGCAAGTCGGACACCGAGGCGCTGAAGGAGCTGGAAAGCGACCTCAAGCGCGCCGTGTTCGGCCAGGACGAGGCTCTGAGCCAACTGGCCGCCGCCATGAAGCTGGCCCGCGCCGGCCTGCGTGAACCGAACAAGCCGATCGGCTCGTACCTGTTCAGCGGCCCCACGGGCGTCGGCAAGACCGAAGCCGCCAAGCAGCTGGCCCAGACGCTCGGCATCGAGATGCTGCGCTTCGACATGTCGGAGTACATGGAGCGCCACACCGTGAGCCGCCTGATCGGCGCACCTCCCGGCTATGTCGGCTTCGACCAGGGCGGTCAGTTGACCGATGCGGTCGACCAGCACCCGCACGCCGTCGTCCTGCTCGACGAGATCGAGAAGGCGCACGGGGATGTCTACAACATCCTGCTGCAGGTTATGGACAATGGGACGCTCACCGACAGCAACGGCAAGAAGGTCGACTTCCGCAACGTGGTCCTGATCATGACCACCAATGCGGGGGCCTCCGACGCCCAGCGCAACTCGATCGGCTTTGGCCGCTCCAAGGTCGAAGGCGAGGAAGAGGCCGCCCTCAAGCGCCTGTTCACGCCGGAGTTCCGCAACCGCCTGGACGCCGTCGTGGCCTTCAAACCGCTGAGCGCCGACATCATCCGTCAGGTCGTGCAGAAGTTCGTCATGCAGCTGGAGGCCCAGCTGGCCGACCGCAACATCACGATCGAACTGTCCGACGACGCGGCCGACTGGCTGGCCAAGAACGGCTTCGACGAGCTCTACGGCGCCCGTCCGCTGGGTCGCGTCATCCAGGAGCACATCAAGAAGCCCCTGGCCGACGATATCCTGTTCGGACGCCTGGTCCGCGGCGGCCACGTCAAGGTCGTGCTCAAGGACAGCAAGATCGACTTCGAGATCGACTCCTCGACCGCGCCCAAGGCCGGCAAGACCGACGAGACCGAACCCGCGCTGGCCGAATAGGCGCGCGACCAACCCTCAAAGCGAAAGGCCCGGAGCGATCCGGGCCTTTTGTTTTTAACTAAAGCGCCGCGCTGATCTTGTCCGCCAGGGCCTTCAGCTCGGCGACATCGGCCATGCCGCCCTCTCCGTGACGGCCCAGCGCCTCGCCCTCGTAGCGGGGGATGACGTGGAAGTGCAGATGAAAGATGGTCTGCCCCGCCGGCGCGCCGTTGAACTGGGTGACGACCACGCCGTCGGGCTTGAGCGCCGTCGCCGTCGCCTTGGCCAGCCTCTGAGTCGCGGCGATCAGGTCGGCCAGCACGTCGGGCTCGACCTCCAGCAGGTTGCGCGCCTGGCTGACCTTGGAGATCACCAGCGCATGGCCGCGCGATTGCGGGAAGACGTCCATGAAGGCCAGGACCTTCTCGTCCTCGAACACCTTCACGCTGGGGATCTCGCCCCGGATAATCTTGGCGAAGATGTTGTCCGTGTCGTAGCGTCCGTCGAGGCTCATGACCGTCTCCCTGTGACGCACAGGTCGTAGCAAACGCGAAGGGGCGCGCAAACCATGGATAGCCAGCCGCAGGGGCTCACCGAGCAGCAGCAGAAGTGGTTCGCCTCGGTCCGCGCCAACCTGGAGCGCGAGACGGGCAAGACCCTCGAGCAATGGGTCGAGATCGTCCGGCGCGAATGCCCGGAAACCCGCCCCAAGGCTCGCAATGATTGGCTGAAGGCGACCTACGGGATCGACCAGAACCGGGCGGCGACCATCTTCGGCGTGGCCTTCCCCTCGGAGATGGGCTGGGACGACGCCGCCGGCCTGCGCGCGGCGCTGTGGACCGACGCGGCTTCGACCGCTGTGCTGACCGCCCTTGAGGCGGTGATCGCCGATCTGCCCGACGTGGTGACCGGCCAACGCAAGGGCTACACCGCCTGGTCGCGCAAAAGCCAGTTCGCCGCCGCCAAGCCGCTCAAGGGCGGCGGCGTCGTTCTGGGCCTCGCTCTGTCACCGGACGCCGCGCCGCGCCTCGCAGAGCCTCGCAACGAAGGCTGGTCCGAGCGACTGAAGGCCAAGCTGGTTTTCGGCTCGGCCGGCGAGGTTGATGACGCCGTACAGACGCTGCTGAGGGCCGCCTGGGAACGGTCGTAAACACACGCGCCTCCCGGCCGGAGCGTAGCGGAGAGCCGGGACCCAGAGGGTGACGAAGCGCGGCGCTCTTGCAACCCCTGGGTCCCGGGTCGGCTTCGCCGCCCGGGATGACATGAGCTTACGGGGATTGGCGGGTGTGGGCGTTCGGAATTGGCGACGCAGAATCCAGCAAAATCAATCACTTCTCACTTTTACGGCCGAACTTATCCCCGGCGCTAAAACCGCCCCCCTCCCCATCACGGGGAAGGATTCCCCCCGCACCTCCCTTGACTTCCGTAGCGAAAGAAAACGAACACTCGCCACATGACTCTCTACACCGACCTCGTCGCCGCCATCGCTCCGACCGACACCGGCTTTTCCGCCCACGTTTCAGACGATTGGAAGCAAGGCCGCACCACCTATGGCGGCTTGAGCGGCGCGTTGTGCGTCGAAGCGGCGTTGAGAACATTTCCAGAGGCCCCTCCCCTGCGCTCGGCGCAGTTCGCGTTCGTGGGTCCCGCCTCGGGCGAGCTGGCGATCTCGGTGCGGCCGCTGCGCCAAGGCAAGTCGACTCTGTTCGTCGCCGTCGACCTGATCGGCGAGCAGGGCGTGGCCACGCACGGTGTGCTGACCTTTGGCGCGGCGCGGGCCTCGGCTCTGTCCTACGAGGAAGTCCTCTGCCCGCCCGTCTCCCCGGCCAACGCCTGCGAGCTGTTCTTCCCGGAAAACCGCCAGGGCGCACCGCACTTCTCGTCGCAGTTCGAGGTTCGCAAGGCGGGTGGTACGCGTCCCCTGGCCGGGGGCGAGCCCGAATACCTGCTGTGGATCCGGCACCGCGACGCGGCCGCGACCTCGATCTCGGCCCTGGTGGCCCTGGCCGACATGCCCCCGCCCCCGGCCATGGCGCTGTTCCCGCAGTTTGGGCCGATCTCGACCATGACCTGGTCGCTGGACATCGTAGGCCTGCCGCAGGCTGACGACGACGGTTGGCGACTGCTGCGCACCCGCGCCGAAACCATCGGCGACGGCTACTCGACCCAGGAAATGCACCTGTGGGACGCCAAGGGCCGCCCCTTGGTCCTGGCGCGACAGAACGTGGCGATATTCGTCTGATCACGCACGACTGTGGCGGTTGGCGCTTGGCGAACCGGGATTTTTGACCCCATGCTCCGCCCGCTTGGCCGCCGGAGTCGCGGCCGCGTTGGGGGAAAAGCTTGATGACCAAATTCGCCATCCTGGCCGGCGCGGCCGCCATCGCCCTGCTCGCCGGTAACGCCTCGGCCCAGACGTCCCAGGCGGCGACCAAGGCCGCGCTGGAGACCATCAAGCAGCGCAACCCCGTCCTGCGCGCCGTGATCGCCACCAACCCGAACGCCCTGACCGACGCCAAGGCCCTCGACGCCGAAAGCAAGGCCGGCAAGGTCCGCTCGGCCCTGCACGGCGTTCCGATCCTCCTGAAGGACAATATCGAGAGCGCCGATCCCCTGCCCACCACCGCCGGCTCGCTGGCGCTGAAGGACAACATCACCGGCCGCGACGCCCCTGTCGCCAAGCGGCTGCGCGACGCGGGCCTCGTCATCCTGGGCAAGGCCAACCTGTCGGAATGGGCCAATATCCGCTCCAACCACTCGATCAGCGGCTGGAGCGCGGTGGGCGGCACGGTGCGCAACCCCTACGCCCTGGACCGCAGCGCCTGCGGCTCGTCCAGCGGTTCGGGCGCGGCAGTGGCGGCGGGCCTGGCGCCCCTGGCCATCGGCACCGAGACCGACGGCTCGATCACCTGCCCCTCGGCGATCAACGGCCTGGTGGGCCTCAAGCCGACCGTGGGCCTCGTCTCGCGCACCCACATCGTGCCGATCAGCCACAGCCAGGACACCGCCGGCCCGATGACCCTGACGGTCGAGGACGCGGCCAAGGTGCTGACCATCATCGCCGGCTCCGATCCCGCCGATCCGGCCACGAAAGAAGCCGACACGCGCAAGACCGACTACGCCAAAGGCCTCTCCAAGGATGCGCTGAGGGGCGTGACGCTGGCCGTGGCGCGGTTCTACACCGGCTATTCGCCCAAGACCGACGCCGTGTTCGAGCGGGCGCTGAAAGAGCTCCAGGCCCAGGGCGCGACCCTGGTCGACGTCAAGGACTTCGACGAAGGCCCGATCGGCAAGGCCGAGGGCGTGGTGCTCTATACCGAACTGAAGGCCGACATGGCCGCCTATCTGGCCTCGACCGATCCCAAGAAGGTCCCGAGCCGCACGCTGGCCGACCTGATCGCCTTCAACAAGATGACCCCGAAGGAGTTCGAATGGTTCGGCCAGGAAAGCTTCGAGCGCGCCGAAAAGACCAAGGGGCTTGAGGACCCCGAGTACCTCAAGGCGCTGGCGGACTCCAAGCGCCTGGCCGGTGCTGAAGGCATCGACAAGATCCTGAAGGACACGGGCGCGGTGGCCATCATCGCCCCCACCACCGGCCCGGCCTGGACCATCGATCCGCTGAACGGCGACAACTACGGCGGCTCGTCGACCACCCTGCCCGCCGTGGCCGGCTATCCGCACCTGACCGTGCCGATGGGCGACGTGTCGGGCCTGCCGGTCGGGCTGTCGTTCATCGGTCCGGCCTGGAGCGAGAAGCTGCTGCTGAACCTGGGCTACGCCTACGAGCAGGCGACGAAGCACCGCAAGGCGCCGACCTTCAAGACAACGATCGCGCCGTGAGCGCTCAGCTGCTGTGATCGGCGATGATGCGCCAGCCGCCGGGCTCCAGGGCCATGATCAGGCTGGTGTATCCCTTGGCTGAGGTCCCGTTGGGATAGGCCAGCGCCCACCGGCCCACGTAAAGCGCGTGGGTCGGATCCAGTAGGCGGAAATCGACCGATTCAAAGCTTAGGACGCCGCGCTTGGCCGGATCGCCGAAGTCGTACTTGGCCTTGTAGCGCTCCAGCATGGCGGCCTTGCCGCGCACGAGGCCTTCCTCGGTGACGAAGCTGGTTTCCGGCGCGTCGGAATAGCTGGCCATGAAGCGCGCGACATCGCCGGCGTTCCAGCCGGCGGCGCTGTCGGCGATCACCGCCTCGACCGCTCGCTGCTGGGGAGAGACCTCGGCGAACGCCAGAGACGGCGCGAGCACCAGCGCCAGGAGCGACAGAAACTTCAGCATAGGGAGATCTCCGACAGCCGGGGCGCTGCCATCAGTAACGCGGGCGGATCGCCTCGATCGGCGGCGGCGGCGGCGTCACCTTGGCCCGGTTCGGAGCCGACGGCGGCGGCGGACCATGGGGACGCGGCGCGGCGCAAGCCGTCAGGCTCGCCGCCAACAGACCCACAGCCACGGCAGCTCTCAGCATCCCACCAGACCCGCGCCGACGAAGTTTCGGTTGGCGCCCACGCCGACGCCGCCGAAGTGCTGCCCGGCCGCAATCCCGACACCGACGGCGCCCGGCGGAGTCGCCAGGGCTACACCATAGCCGCCCGACGGCGTGAAAATCCCAAGGCCGGTCTTGAAGCAGCGGTTGTCGCCGCGCGGGTCCCAGACTTCGACCTTGCCGTCGGCGCGCGTGAACGCCCAGCGCTCGCCGCGTTCGTCACGGCCCGAGACGACCACCTGGCCAGGGCGCGTGGCGTCAACGCCATAGGCCTGCCGGCTAAAGCCGTCGACCGAGCACGAGGACACCAAGCCCGGGCGGCTCAGATCGCCGGCGAATTGGGCGGCCGAACCGCTCTGGGCGTTGTAGGCCGAGACGTCCGTCCCGGTCCCCCGGCCGCTGTTGACGAAGACCTGCGTCCCGGTCGCGCTGTCATAGCTCATGATGTCGGGCGCTGCGCCCGTCATCGGCGAGCCGCAGACCTCTCGTCCACGCCCGGGACCGCCGCCCGGACCGCTCTGGGCCCAGGCCTGGGTCGTGACGAGACTGGACAGGGTCACCAGAGCGCAGAGGGAAGCGGCCAGCGGGCCACGGAAAGACTGGCTCATCGCGGAGCTCCCCCTTGTTGAGGCGCGGAAACGGGCGCGCCGGCGAGCGGCGGGCCGGAAAGTTCGGCAGGCCCCTGTGCGGTGACGCCGGCGGTGATCGCGGGCGCGGGCCAATAGCTGTCGAAATCCAGCCGAGCTCGGTCACGCGGCGTGCGATAGAGCTCCGGCGCTTCGAACCACGGACGGCAGGTCAGCTCGCCGTTGAAAAAACCCGTGACCAAAGCGCGGCAGCCTTCAGGCCGCGCATAGACGCGGTTGTCGACGGCGCGAACCTGACCGCCGGCGTCGGCGTAGATGCCCGAGCGCATGACGCCCATGATCTTGTTGTTCGACGCGAACACCACGCCGGACGCGGCGTAGATACCCACATCCACGGCCTCAAGCTCGCCCTCAACCACGCGCAGGTTGGCGTTTTCGAGCGTCACGGCCCAGTCGCTGTCGCGCACCACCGGACGCAGCAGCGCGGTCTCGTCGCCGCCGCCGACATAGATCCCGCGCGAGAAGCCGTCGACATAGAGGCCATCGATCTGGACCAGCTGCTGGCGGTTCATGCCGGCGATGATGAAGCCCGCCGAGTTGCGGGTGCGCGAGGACCCCGTCCAGTCGCCCAGACGCACGACGCGGACATCGCGCAGCCGGCTGTCGCCCGAGGTCTCCAGCGCCGCGCCAATGGCGGTGGCGGCGATCTCGACGTCGGCGGCCATGATCGTGCCGGTGGCCTTGACCACGGGCTGGCGGGTGCGGCCGATGAAGGTGGTCTGGGCCAGCTCGATCCGGCTGTCGCCGACGTCGAAGGCCGAGCCCTCGCCGTCATACCGCACGGTCACGCCGCGCATCGCGATCTCGGTGGCGCGGCCGACGATGCACGAGGCGGCGCCGGCGCGAGTGGCTTCGATGCCCAGACCGTCCAGCACCACGTACTGCACGCCCGCCTGGATCTTGATGCAGGGCTGGCCGCTGCTGGCGATCAGGATCGGACGTGAGCGGCTGGGCGAATAGTCGCGCACCACGATGCTGATCGCCTTCGTGATGTTCAGCGAGTCGACGCAGGCGCCGCCATTGGTCGAGGTCAGTGTCAGCACATCGCCTTCATAGAGGCGATAAAGCGTGTCGGAGATTTGGCCCGGATAGGCGTAGTCGCAGTTGATCTCCCGCGAGACATAAGCGTAGCCGCCGCCGTTGCTGTAAGGGACTACACAGCGGCCCTTGGCGCGGATCGTGCCCCGGGGACACGGCTTCGGCCGCACGTCACGGACCTTACAGCCGTGGGAAAGATTGGGCTGCAGCAGGAGCCCGAAGCAAGGACGGATCTGCTGATCGATCTTGGCGTCGGGCGAGGCGACGGCCAGCTCGGGCGAGGCGGCGAGAGCGGCGCCGAGGGTCACAGCGGCCCAAAGCGCCAGCAGGCGGCTGAGGCGGCGCATCTAGTAGTTCCCTTCGTTGTACGGACGGCCGCCTCGGTCGGGGCCGGGCTGATCCTGTCGCGGGTCGCGATCATCGGCGCGCGGCGCCGCGCGGTCATACTCGGCGCCATAGGCGGGACGTGGAAGCGGACGCTCGCCCGCCGCACGCGGCGGACGCGAAACCTGCGCCAACAGTTGTTGCAATCGCCAGGCCGAAGGCTTGAAACCGGCCAGCGCGCCGTCGATCTGATAGACCACCGCCTTGGCGCGATCCTGATCGGCCACGCCCTGAAGGCCCAGCGAAAAGAAGGTCGACATGGCGTACTTGGCTTCCGCCGATCCCTGCCGTTCGGCCTCTTCGTACCAATGATAGGCGCGAGCGTAGTCCCGCGGCACGCCGACACCCTCGGAGTACATCACCGCCAGCACGAGCTGAGCCTTGGAAGAGCCGTTGACGGCGGCGTACTGGATCGCGCGCACCTTCTCGATCGGCGCCAGACGGCCAGTGTTCGGGCGCCCGATCATGCCTTGGAAGGTCTGAGCTTCGGTCACCCCCAGAAGCTTCTCGTCCAGGATCGCCGTCGGGATGACCCGAAGATAGGCCAGGGCTTCGCCGACATGGACGAACGGAAGCTCGGTGAGCCGCGACAGCGCCGCCTCACGCGCTTCGCCCGACAGGTCCGCCTCGTCGGAATGCGGCACGCCGGAGTCCGGCGAGTCGGGCGGATAAAACTCGTACGGCGGGATCCAGCGCTTGGCCTTGGTCTCAACGAAGGAGCCGTAAGACGCCCTCTGCGGGGACGAACGCTCGAAGTCCTTCAGCATCACGTAAGCCGAGACGTCGCCGGTCTGCACCGCCAGATAGTTGTAGAGATAGGCGTCCACATCATTGCGCCGGAACAGGTCCAGCGCCGCCGGCGCGCCGGGCTGGCTGGGCTTGCCGTAAGCCTCGATGGCCTGGAGATTGTCCGAGGGCTCGCCGAACGGACCGAAATAGCCGTCGTGCATCCGCGCAAGGGTGCGGAAGCCATCCGCGCCTTGGCTGGACAGGATGTAAATCATGCGATTGCGGACCCGCTCGCGCTCCTCGGTCGACATGCGCGACAGCAGCCGATCCAGCGCGCCATAGGCGCTGCGCCGCTCGAACGCGCGGCAGTCGTCGAAGCGGGAAACGGCGCGGGAGTCCTTGCCGCGGCGTTCATAGGCGGCGATCGGCGCATAGCCGCCGGAATTGGCCAGCGCCATGCCGTACCAGACAGCCGCCTCGACCGGATCTTCCAGATTCTTGTCGACGGCGCGCTGGCCTTCGTAGCGGCGCGCGAGTTCAAGCTGGGCGAAGAAATCGCCTCGGAAACCGCCCTGCCGAAGCGACCGGATTTCCTGCTGCTGCTGATTGAACTGCCCCGAAACTCCCTGAGCGGCCTGAGGACGCGGGCAGGCGCTGGCCCGTTTGTGGAACCAGAAGCTGGGGCCTGTGTCGCAGCCCACCAGGGGAATCACTACAGCCGCGACCAGGACGCTGACGGGCGCTCGGCGCAGGAGAACAGCGCGGCTGGCGACCAGGCTCTCCGCCTTGTCGCGGAGCCTGCGAAGGCGCGCAATTGCGTCCCCGGCATCGCGCATGAATCCCCCTTCAGCCGTCGCCGTTAACCATAAATCAATGATCTCTCATGTTCCCGGGACGGGCCACTGTCAAGGTCAGCTCAGTCCGCCCGACCATGAAGACTTTGTGCGACGCCTCCGGTTCGCGCGACAGGCGAATTCGCGGAACTTCCGCGCGGCGAGACAGGGATAAAATAACTATCCAGAACGAAAACGAGTCGGCGGCTAAACTGGCTAGCCACCGACTCGCACATGGGAAAGTCGCGTTTAAGTCCGACGAAATCAGCGTCCGGTCGGCATGTCCTTGAACGGAACATCCTTGTCGACTCGAACGTCGCCGGGCAGTCCGAGGACCCGTTCGGCGATGATGTTCTTGAGGATTTCGTCGGTTCCGCCCGCGATCCGCAGGCCCGGGGCCCACATCAGGCTTTGCTGGAAAGCGGCCTCGGCCGGCGCGACGTCAGGATCGGAGAGGATGCCGTACTGATCCTCCATCTCCACGGCCGTATTGGCCAGCTCCTGCAGCTGGTTGGCCGAGATGATCTTGCCGATCGAGCTCTCCGGCCCCGGCGTCTGGCCGCGCGAAAGCGCGGTCATGGTGCGGAACCGCGTGAACTTCAGGCCTTCGGACTGCACGTACCAGTCAGCCAGCTTCTCGCGGAATCCCTGCTCCTTCAGCGCCGGGCCGGCGATGCCCGAGAGCTCGCGGGCCAGCTTCATGATCTCGCGATAGTTGGGGCCCGTCGAACCGCCAACAGCGAGGCGCTCGTTCATCAGAGTGACGAGGGCGACCTTCCAGCCGTCGCCGACCTCGCCCAGACGCTGGCTGTCCTTGACGCGCAGGTCGGTGAAGTAGACCTCGTTGAACTCACGTCCGCCCGACATCTGGTGGATCGGACGGCACTCGACCGCCGGATCCTTCATGTCGATCCAGAACATGGTCAGGCCCTTGTGCTTGGGCACGTCGGGATCGGTCCGGGTCAGCAGGATGCCGTAGTCGCAATAGTGCGCGCCGGTGGTCCAGACCTTCTGGCCGTTGATCACCCACTCGTCGCCATCCTTGACTGCCCGGGTGCGCAACGCGGCGACATCAGAGCCGCCGGCTGGTTCGGAGAACAGCTGGCACCAGATCTCCTCGCCACGCACGGCGGGGCCCACGAAACGCTTCTTGGTCTCGCCGTCGGAGAAGGCCATCACGGTGGGCACGCACATGCCCAGTCCGATCGTGAAGTAGCCGTAGCCAAGACCGGCTTTGGTCTCCTCCTGGCCAAAGATCACCGACTGGATCGGCGTGCCGCCGCCCCCGCCGATGGCGGCCGGCCAGGTGATGCAGGCATAGCCGGCGCTGGCCTTGGTGGCCTGCCATTCCTTGGCGGCGGCCATGTGCTCGGGCGTATTCGGCTTCAGCTCGCCCCACTTGGCGCGGTGCGCCGCAGCGTTTTCAGCAAGCCAGGCGCGCGCTTTCTCGCGATAGGCGGCTTCTTCGGTGGAATCGTTGAAATCCATGATTTTCCGCTCCTTAAGCCGCGTTCTTCTTTTCAAGTTCGGCCACCAGCCGCTCCTTCCACACCTTCGGCGCCCCGGCCACGAGGCTCAGTTGGCGCGAACGGCGGTAGAAGAGGTGGCAGTCGACGTCCCAGGTGAAACCCATGCCGCCATGGACTTGGATGTTCTCCTTGCTGGCGAACCAGAAGGCGTCCGAGGCGGCGATGCGCGCCGCGGCGGCCGCGATCGGCAGCTCCGGCGCGTCGTCGTTCAACGCCCAGGCGCCGTAATAGGCGTTCGAGCGCGCGACCTCGTTCTTGACGTACATGTCGGCCAGCTTGTGCTTGACGGCTTGATAGCCGGCGATGACCCGGCCGAAAGCGTAACGGCCCAAGGCGTACTCCTTGGCCATCTCCAGGCACCGATCGGCGCCGCCGAGCTGCTCGAACGCCAGAAGCACAGCAGCACGATCCATGATCCCCTGGACCACCTCGAAGCCCGCGCCCGCATCGCCGACACGCTCGGCGGCCGCGCCGTCGAACACGATCTTGGCGACGCCTCGCGTGGGATCCAGGCTCTTGAGCGTCTCACGGGACACGCCCGCGCCCTTCAGGTCGACCAGGAAAAGGCCAGGACGTCCGCTTTCCGAGGCCAGGACCAGGGCGATATCAGCGACATCGCCATCGGTGACGGGGATCTTGGTCCCCGAGAGCTTGCCGCCTTCGACGCGGCACTGCAGCGTCGCCGGGCCGACCACGCCTGGACCTTCCGAGGTCGCCAGGCAACCGATCACCTCGCCCGCCGCGATGCGGGGCAGGATCGAAGCCTTCTGGGCCTCCGAACCGTAGGCCATCACGCCCTCGGCGAGGAAATAGACCGTCGACGCGAACGGGATCGGCGCGACCGCGCGTCCCAGTTCCTCGGCGATGGCGCAAAGCTCGACGCGACCAAGACCCAGGCCGCCATGTTCCTCGGGGATCGAGGCCCCCAGCCAGCCCTGCTCGGCGACGCCCTTCCAGAGCTTTTCATCGAACGAGCGGTCGGCGTTGTCGAGCACGCCGCGCACCACGCCCACATCGCAATTTCCGGCTAGGAACTTGCGCGCCTCCTCCTTCAGGAACTTCTGATCGTCCGAATAGTCGAAATCCACTGGAACCTCCCTGGCCGCGCTCTGTGGCGCGTCACGCAGGGCACACTGAACGACGTTCACGCGAAGGGAAAGATTGACCCGGCGTCAAGAATTTCAGGTTCTTATGGCGACAGCTTCACGACTGCGGATCCATCGCGCCCATGGCCAAGACCCTCTTCCAGAAGAACCAGCGCGTGTGGGTGGACAGCGTCGGTTGCTGGGCGATCATCGAGCGGATCGTTCCTATCTGGGCCAAGGGTTTCGACGAACCGGTCCGGGTCACCTACGACGTCGGACTGGGACGCGAGTTCCAAGGCCACGAACTGAAGCCCGAGGACAAGATCGAGCCGCAGGATGACGGCTCCGACGCCAACTGGCGCGTGCTGCGGGCCCGCAACAAGTGGCAGCAGGAGGGCGATTGCGCCCACCACCCCTATCCGGGCACCTACCCCGTCGTAGTCACCGATCCCAACGACTGGGGCGGCTGGCGCACGCCCGGAGCGGAGTACGACCGAGATCCCTACAAGATGGAGTATCAGGCCAGACTGATCGCCAGCGCGCCCCGCTTGCGCGCGGTCGCCCGTGAGCTGGTGGCCCTGGTGTCCGAGAGTCCCGAGGACGCACCGCCGGCCCTGGCGGCGCTGGCTCAGAAAGTCATGCTGGTGGAGCGCTACCTGCAGGAGGCTCCGCCGCCCCCGCCCGCCGGCGACCAATAATTCAACCCGAGCCGCCAGGCTCCCCTCGCCGAGGCGAACGCGCAGGACTAAGTAGGGTCCATGCGCACTGATACGCCCCAAGCCGTTCGCCTCGCGGACTACCGCCCCTTCCCGTTCGCCATCGACAATACGCGGCTGGTCTTCGACCTGCATCCGAACCAGACGCGGGTAAAGGCCGAGCTGTCGGTGCGTCGCACAGGCGCGACATCGGAACCCCTGGTGTTGAACGGCGAGCGGTTGAAACTGTTGTCGGTCGCCATCGACGGCCAGACGCTCGCGCCCAGCCAGTACGGCGTCGACGCAGAACATCTCACCCTGCCCGAGACGCCCGACGCTTTCGTGCTGACCACCGAGGTCGAGATCGATCCGGCCGCCAACAAGGCGCTGATGGGCCTCTACATGTCCGGCGGGCGCTTCTGCACCCAGTGCGAGGCCGAGGGCTTCCGCACGATCACCTATTTCCCCGACAGGCCAGACGTGCTTTCGCGCTACAGCGTGCGGATCGAGGCCGACGCCAAGTTCCCTCACCTGCTCAGCAACGGCAACCCGGTGGCCTCGGGCCCGCTCGATGGCGAACGCCATTTCGCCGAGTGGACGGACCCGTTCCCAAAGCCCTGCTATCTCTTCGCGCTTGTCGCGGGCGACCTCGACGTGCTGGCGGACACCTTCGTCACCATGAGCGGCCGGGAGGTCGCGCTGCGCGTCTTCGTCGACCCGGGCCATGCGTCGCGGGCCGCCTACGCGCTGGACAGCCTCAAGCGGGCGATGAAGTGGGACGAGGAGGTCTTCGGTCGGGAATACGACCTCGACCTGTTCATGATCGTCGCCGTGCGCGACTTCAACTTCGGGGCCATGGAGAACAAGGGGCTGAATATCTTCAACAGCTCCCTGCTGCTGGCCGACCCGGAAACAGCCACGGATGTCGACTACGAGCGCATCGAGGCGGTCGTCGCCCACGAGTACTTCCATAACTGGACCGGCAACCGCATCACCTGCCGCGACTGGTTCCAGCTGTGCCTGAAGGAGGGCTTCACGGTCTTCCGCGACCAGGGCTTCAGCGCCGACATGCGCGGGGCCGCGGTCCAGCGCATGAAGGACGTGCGCGCGCTGCGGGCGCGTCAGTTCGCCGAAGACGCCGGCCCCCTGGCTCACCCGGTCCGCCCCTCCAGCTACCTGAAGATCGACAACTTCTACACCGCGACCATCTACGAGAAGGGCGCGGAGATCATCCGGATGCTGAAGGCGATCCTGGGGCCGGACGCGTTCCGAAAGGGCTGCGACCTCTACTTCCAGCGTCACGACGGCGAGGCGACCACCGTCGAGGCCTTCATCGCCTGCTTCGCCGAGGCGTCGGGCCGGGACCTCTCGGCCTTCTTTGGCTGGTACGAACAGGCCGGTACGCCCTCTGTGACGATCGAGACGGCCTACGACGCCGGGGCGCGGGCCTTGACCCTGACCCTGTCTCAAACCACTGCGCCCACACCTGGCCAGCCTGTAAAGAAGCCGCTTCCGATCCCGGTCGCGATCGGTCTGCTGTCGTCGGAAGGCGCGGTCCTGCGCGACACCGAAATCGTACTGTTGGACCAAGCGCACATGACGGTCCGCTGGGACGACATCGCCGAGCCGCCCGTGCTCTCCGCGCTGCGCGGCTTCTCCGCGCCGGTGAACCTGTCGACCGACGCGCGGCCGTCGGATCGCTACGTGTTGTTCGGCTCTGACCCGGATCTCTTCAATCGCTGGGAAGCCGGCCAGACCCTGGCCCGAGACCTGATCCTGTCCCGCGCCACAGGTGCGCCTGATGAGGTTGGCGAGGAACGTTACGCCGAAGCCCTGGGCCGCGCGCTGGTCGACGACACCGCCGAACCGGCGTTCAAGGCCTTGCTGCTGGCGCTGCCGTCCGAGCCTGACCTGACGCTGATGATCGAGGCCGCCGATCCCGCCGCTTTGCACGAGGCTCGCGACCATCTGCGCACGCGGATCGCCGTGCACTTGGGCGACCTGCTGCGTCGCCTGCATGGCGAGATGCAGAGCACCGGCGCGTTCTCGGCCGAGGCTTCAGCAGCTGGCCGGCGCGCGCTTCGCAACGCCTGCGCCGAGGCGCTCGCGGCCGATCCGCACGCCGAAAACCTGGCGCGGCTCAAGGGCCACTTCGATGCGGCGCTGAACATGACGGACCTTATTGGCGGGCTCTATCCGCTGGTGGTGCTCGGCGGAACTTTCCGCGACGAAGCGCTGGAAGCCTTTCACCGGGCCTGGAAGGCTGAGCCGCTGGTGCTGGACAAATGGTTCGCGGTTCAAGGGCGCGATCCCAACCCCGACGCGCTCGAACGGGTGATCGCCCTCACCCGCCATCCGGATTTCGAGCCCACCAACCCCAATCGGCTGCGCGCCCTCATATCGACCTTCGCAAACTTCAACCCGGCGCGTTTCCATGACCCCAGCGGCGCCGGATATGCGTTCCTGGCGGACGAGATCCTCAAGGTCGACGCCTTTAATCCCATGACGGCGGCGCGCCTCGTCGAGCCTCTTGGCGGCTGGCGACGCTACAAGCCAGAGCTCGGAGGGCTGATGCGGACTCAGCTGGAGCGCATCGCCGCGCACCCCAACTTATCCAAAAACGTGTTGGAGCTCGCAACCAAGGCGCTCGGCTGACCGGTCTTCCTGGCGAAGGCCGGCCCCTAGATTGCGACCAATAGGCTCACACATCTGGAAATCGCCGGTTCGGCGGTGACGCGAACCGTGGCGGTACGTTAGATTCACCGTCTGGCGAAGTGACTCGCCATGGGGATCCACGTGAGCCGGACGCGTTGAAAAGGGGCATGGCCAGACACGGGGGGACGGCAGACGCCGGACCGACCGCGCCTACCGCCATGCGCGCGAAGTCCTTGGCTGCGCCATCGCAGGCGCTGGTTCGCATCGTGATCCTGGCGGCTTTGCTCCTGTTGGCCGTCTACACCGCCTTTGGCGTGAAACGCTTGCAGAGCGAGGCGTCGGTGCAGCCCGGGGGCGCCCCTCTGGCCGCAAAGGCTGAACTGATCGCCGGGCGTGTGGACGCCAATCTCGCCGCGCAGCGCGCGGGACTTTCTGCCGCCTCGGACCTGTTGAAACGCGACCCCGGCGCGACGATGGACGCCGCCGAGACCGCCCTGCGCGCCGCCGGCGGCGAAGCGGCCGCGGTCGCCGTGGTCAGTCAGGCCGGCGTCGTCTCGATCGCGGGCCGCGACGACGGCGCGGACTGGAAATCGGCTGCTCAAGCTGCGGGAGCTGCGGGGCGAAGCACCTGGGTTGGGTCGATCGGCGAAACCGGTCGCCTTTACGTGGCCACCGCGACCTCCCTCGATAACGCCCGCGCCTATGTGATCTCCAGTGGTGATGCGTCGCGCCTCCTTGCAGAACCTGCGAAGGACGAGAGCGGCGCTTTGGCCCTGGCCGGCGGCCAGCTCATCGCCGCCAAAGGCCGTAACGTTCAAGGCGCAGGGGCGCTGCGGGAAGCCTTTGCGGTGTCCATCGAGGATATCGGGGAAGGCGCCGGCGCCGTTCGCGGCCAAGGCGTCGATGGCGTTGTGCTGGACGTCGCCGTACAACCGGTCGCCGAGGGCGCCCTGCTGGCCATCGCCGCCGCCCCCACCCGGTCCATGGCCAACCTCGATCAACAGGTCATGGAAGGCGCCTTCAACCTGCTGGTGCCGCTGGGCGTCGGCATCGCCCTGGCGCTGTTGCTGATGATCCAGAGCCGGAAGGCCGAGGTCGCGCACCGTGAGTTCGTGGACAGCGAGCGCCGCTTCCGTCTCGCGGTCGAGGCCGCGCGTTGCGGTATCTGGGAGTGGGACCTGAACGGCGATCAAGTCTACCTCTCCGATGTCACGGGCGCGATGTTCGGGTGGGGCGGCGGCGGCGTCGTCTCGGGTCAGGACCTGCTGGAACGCATCTCGATCGATCATCGCGAACGCGTGAGACAGGCGCTGGCCAATGCGGCCATGTACGGCGCGTTCGATGTGTCGTTCCGCGTGCCGGCCAACGAGCAAGGCGCGCGGTCGCTATGGATCGACGCGCGCGGTCAGGGCTTCGGCCAGCCCGGCGGCGATGGCCACGCCCGGATCATCGGCGTGGCGCTGGACGTCACCGAGGAACGGATCGCCCAAGCCCGCGCCCAGGCCGCCGAGAACCGCCTGCGCGACGCCATCGAAAGCGTCTCCGAAGCCTTCGTTCTGTGGGATCGGCAGGGCCGGCTGCTGATGTGCAACCGCAACTATCGTAGCGTCTTCTCGCTGGAGCCCAAGATCCTGAAGCCCGGCGCCGCCCGCGCCGAGGTCAATCGCTTCGCCGCCTTGGCGATCAAGCAGGAGCACCCCGCCCCCGACGGCGCCAAGGGCGTACGCGAGGCGGAGATGATGGACGGCCGCTGGATCCAGATCAGCGAACGCCGCACGGCCGAGGGCGGCTTGGTCATGACGGCCGCCGATATCACCGCGATCAAGACCCAGGAAGAAGCCCGCCGGCGCAACGAGGAACAGCTTCAGAACGCTGTCACGGGCCTTGAGCGCAGCCAGGAGCAACTGGCCGAGCTTGCCCGCAAGTACGAGACCGAGAAGGTCAAGGCCGAGAGCGCCAACAAGGCCAAGAGCGAGTTCCTGGCCAACATGTCCCATGAACTGCGAACGCCGCTGAACGCCATCAACGGCTTCTCCGAGATCATGATGAACGAGATGTTCGGGCCGCTGGGCGACCAGCGCTACAAGGGCTACAGCCAGGACATCCACTCGTCGGGGCAACACCTGCTGGCCCTGATCAACGACATCCTCGACATGTCCAAGATCGAAGCCGGCAAGATGAACCTCAAGTTCGAGCCGATGCACCTGGAGGACGTCGCCGAGGACGCCGTGCGGCTCGTGCGTAACCGCGCCGAGGCTGCGGGCCTGAAGCTGAACATCGAGTTCCCGCAACTTCCCGAGATCGAGGCCGACTATCGCGCGGTCAAGCAGGTGCTGCTGAATCTGCTGTCGAACGCGATCAAGTTCACGCCCCGGGCGGGAAGCGTCACCGTCCGCGCCGAAGTGCGTCGCGATCCCTTCGGCGATCTGGTCAAGGTCTCGGTCACCGACACCGGCATCGGGATCGCCAAGGAGGATCTGGCGCGGCTGGCCAAGCCGTTCGAGCAGGTCGAAAGCCAATTCTCGAAGACAACCCAGGGCACGGGACTGGGTTTGGCCCTGACGAAGTCGCTGATCACCCTGCACGACGGCGTGCTGGAGATGCACTCGACGCCGGGCGAAGGCACGACGGTGAGCTTCACCCTGCCCGTCCGACAAAGCCAGCAGAAGTCATCGCGCGACTTCGTGGCGGCCTAAAAAGAAAACCCCCGCCGACCATGTCGACGGGGGCTTTTCGAGGTCCCTCGGGACAGACGCTTACGCGCCGCCCGGGAAGCGGAACGGAACCTTCACAGTGCCGGTCTTGGCGCCCATCGGCAGCTTTTCGGCGATGCACATGGCGGCCTTATCGAAGCCCTTGCCCGCCGCGCTGTTGTCCACGACCTTGCAGTCCGACAGCTTGCCGCCGTCGGCGTTGCACTCAAGCATGACTTGCGCGGCGTCGCGCGTGTTAGCGAACTGCTGCAGGCAGCGGCTCATCTGGTCTTCGAAGCCACCGGCGGCCGAGGCCGCCTGAGCGACGAAGAAGCTGCCAGCGATACCCGCGGCGATCGCGATCGAGAATTTCATAGCCGCCCATCCCTTCTGGCGAACAAAGTTGATGAAGGGGTTGTCTCAAAAGCGCGCTAACGAAGACCCAAGTTTTGCGGTTAATCATTTACGAAAGCTGCGCCAGCACCTCGACGCCGCGGCCACCCTCCGAATTATGACTTCTTTTTCATAGACTTAATTCGACGTCATGAAGCAGTCGTAACGGGTGTTCGCCGCCCGACCGCTCTACATCCTCGCTCAACGGATCGCCACGCCGACCACCTGAACCGAGGATCAAGACATGAGCAAACTCGTCAACCGCATCGCTGTCGCCGCCGCCCTGGCCCTGGCCGCCACGCCGATCATCGGCCTGACCGCCGCCCACGCTGCGACGCCGGCGGAAGCGCCGTCCATCCGGATCAAGGTCGGCGACCTGAACCTGTCGCGCCCTGCCGATGCGCGCGAGTTCGAGAAACGCGCCCAAGCCGCCGTGATCGAGGCCTGCCAGGCGAAGGGCTTTCGCGGCTTGTCGGCCCGGGCTTGCCTGATCGACTTCAATGAGGACTTGCAGGCGGCGCTGACCGATCGCCAACGGGCGGAGCTGAAACTGGCTCGCCGGGCCGGCGCAGATATCAACCTGGCCTCCAACTAGGCCGCTTCCAGATCCTGCGAAGGTCCGCAGGCTCAGCCCCGCCGCATCCACGCCGCGACAGCCCACGCATGGGCGTCGTGGCGCAGGGCGACAACGGCGTCGCGAGGATCCAGCCAGACGAGCGCGTGGTCATCCTCGACCTTGAGGTCGGGCTGCAGGCCCGTGACCCGCACCGCATAGACCCCGCCGAAATTTCTCACCGGTTGTCCGTCGGACTTCAGGAAGAACTGCGAGACGCGCTCGATCAACGCGCCCGCCTGCACGACCAGTCCGGTCTCCTCACCGAACTCGCGGACCAAGGCCTCAGCCTCGGTCTCTTCGCCGTCGACCGCGCCGCCGGGCAGGTCAAAGTACGGCGCCTTTCCAGGCTTGGTGACCTGGGCCAGGGCGATCTGGCCCAGGCTGTTTTCGGCCACGCCGAACGCCGCAGGACGATCCTTGTAGTTCAGCCCCGCGACGGGCGCGCCGAAAGCCAGCATCGCTGGCTTAGTCCTTGCCGTAGAGATCAAGCCATGGATCGGCCTTGCCGGACTCGACGTCGGCGACGCTTATTTCAGGGCGATAGCCGATCGTACCCTTGGCGCTGGCGCTCCATGCGTCGACGACAAGATCGCGCAGCGCCGTGGCGCCCGCCGCGATGCGCGTCTGGACAAAGGCCTTGCCGCGCGGGTCGGTGGCCACCAGCGCCCCGGCCTTCTCAAGCTGATAGAGCGGCTCGGTCTGTTTCCAGGTCTCGCTCAGATAGCCGACCACGCGGGTCTCGATCGAGCAGTCGCAGGCCTGATAAGCGGGAACCAGCGCCTGGATCGACGCCTGGTCACCGACCGCCTTGGCCAGCGGCCCTTCGAACTGCGAATGGATTTGGCGCGAGTTGGTGTAACCGTTGGGGTTGGGGTAATCGCCCCAACCGTTGTAGTGCACCGACAGGTGCAGGGGCTGGCTGGCGTCGCCCACATAGTGCGCCCAAACGCCCAGGTCGCGGAGCAGAAGCTCTTCCCGACGCTTCAGGTCGGCCTTGTAGTAGGCGAGCTTGGTGGCGTCCTTCTCGATCTTCACCACCGCCGTCAGGATGCGCCAATAGGTGAAGTCCTTCACCAGCTGCTGATAGCCGTCGATGATCGCGTAGGGCAGATATCCGGCCTTCCAAGCGTCCTGTCCGACAGCCCGAAGAGCGGTCTCGTAATCCGCACGCGTCGGCGGCAAGGTCGCCACGGTGAACATCGGGCCGCCATACATGCGTCCCTGGTCATCGATGTCGAGGAAGTGAGCGGAATCGCGATCGGTGTCGTGGATCTTGCCCGAGCCCTTCCAGCGATCCGGCTCGCGAGCGTACTCCCCGATGGCCGCGATGGCGGTGGGCGTGCGCAGGAAAGCCGGGACGTCCGACGGCAGGCTGCTCGCCGCGACCACACCAACAACACGATGGCCTGAAGCGCCCCAGGCAAGCGCCGAGGTGGCGGGCGTCGCCAGAGCGGCGGCGAGAGCAAGGACTTTCAGGCTGGACGACAGGCGCAAGGACTTAAACTCCGGAAGACTATTTTATGCCGAGGTCGGCTTCGACGCGACCTACCCAGGCTTCGACGGCGGGATAGAGCGACAGATCGAACCCACCCTCGTGCGCAACGCGGGTGTAGGCCACCAGAGCGACATCCGCCAGAGTGACCCTCTCTCCGACCAAGAACGGCGATTGTTTCAGCTGTGTTTCGAGCCGCGCCAGAGCGGCCGCCCCGCGCTCCACCAAACGCGTCTCCAGGCTCTCGGCCGGCTTACCGAGGTAGCGCATCTGGAACCGCGCCACAGCGATGTACGGCTCGTGGCTGTACTGCTCCCAGAACATCCATTCGAGCATTTTCGCCCGATCGAATGCGTCGCTGGGGATCAGAGCCGATCCTTCCGCCAGGTGAAAAATGATCGCGTTGGATTGCGCCAGCGGCCGCCCGTCGGCGAGCACCACCAGGGGGACCTGGCCGGCGGGATTCAAGGCCAGGAACTTGGCTGTCCGCGTCTCGGCGGTCAGCACATTGGTCTCGATCCAATCGTAGGCAAGACCTAGGCGGTCGGCGGTCCACTTTACCTTCAGGCAGTTGCCGGAAATCGAGTCGCCATAGATCCGCAACGCCATGTTTGTCCCCTTGGAAGGCTCCAGAGGAAAAAACGACTCCTCCAAGGCCAAGTTTCAACCCTCTGAATCGATGCCGGTTTTTCCCGCGCGACGCGAGGCTGCGGCGCGCCATATCGACTCACAGGGTTGTCACGGAGCCGTGATCGGACTATCCAGACCCCGCCCGACAGACCGCCGATAAGAGGACACCCTCGATGCGACGCAAGCTCGCCGGAATTTTGGCCACCGCGGTCATCTCCGCGTTCGCCGCTCCCGCCATCGCCGTAGCCGCCCCTGGGGCGGACTCTGCGCCGGCCGCCGCCGCCCAGACTGATCCACTCGGCGACATCATCGCCTCCGCGCTCAGTGGCGGGGCTCTGCCGGGTTCGGTGGAGTGGAAGATGAGGGCGACGATGTATCACGCCGGCGCCAAGGGCATCCGTGCGTTCGACTCGCTAGGCTGCAAGGTCGCCGCCATGCGCACGGTCGCCGTCGATCCGAAGGTGATCCCGCGGCGCACGGTGATCTTCATCAAGGAGACCGTCGGTCTGCCCATGCCGAACGGCGAGAAGCATGACGGCTACTGGTACGCCTCGGACATCGGCGGGGCGATCAAGGGCCTCAAGCTCGACCTGTTCAGCGGCTTTGGCGCGAACTCCATGAAGGCCCTGCGCGACCTGGACCTTTCCAGCCTCTCGGTCTCCAAGGTCGGCGAATTCAAGGGCTGCCCCCCGCAATAGCGGCTCAACTCCGCCAAGCGGACTGGCGTTGCTTCCCGAACTCGGCTTGAATCCTCTGCATCTGGGGAACATCAGGTCTTTGGGGATAGTCCATGCGTCGCCACACGATCAGCATTCTGGCGCTAGCCATCGCGCTTTGCGCAGGCTCGGCGCAGGCCGGCGACACGCTGTCTCGGCTGAAGGCTCGCGCGGCCAAGGTCGAGATCATCCGCGACGATTGGGGCATCGCCCATATCCACGGCAAGACTGACGCCGATGCGGTGTTCGGCATGGCCTACGCCCAAGCCGAGGACGACTTCAACCGCGTCGAGACCAACTTCATGACATCGCTGGGCCGGACCGCAGAAGCCGAGGGCGAGAAGGCGATCTGGGCCGACCTGCGCCAGAAGCTGTTCATCGACCCGGCGGTGCTGAAGGCCGACTACGCCAAGAGCCCAGCCTGGCTGAAGGCGTTGATGAACGCCTGGGCCGACGGCCTGAACTACTATCTGGACACTCATCCGGCGGTGCAGCCGCGCGTCATCCAGCGCTTCGAGCCGTGGATGGCGCTCAGCTTCTCCGAAGGCAGCATCGGCGGCGACATCGAACGGGTGGCGCTCACGCAGTTGGAAGCCTTCTATGGCAAGCGTCAGATGGCCATGACCGCCGACGAGAAGGGCCTTCTCTTTAAGGAGCCCAGCGGTTCGAACGGCATCGCCATCGCGCCAAAGCTGACCCTCGACGGTGAAGCGATGCTGCTGATCAACCCGCACACCAGCTTCTTCTTCCGCTCGGAGATGCAGGTCTCCAGCGGCGAGGGCCTCAACGCCTACGGCGCCACGACCTGGGGCCAGTTCTTCATCTATCAGGGCTTCAACGCCAAGGCCGGCTGGATGCACACCTCCAGCGGCGTCGACGTCGTCGACGAGTTCGCCGAAACGATCGTCGAGAAAGACGGCCAGCGCTTCTACAAGTACGGCGACCAGCTTCGCCCGCTGAAGACCGAGGTGATCACCGTCCCCTATCGCGCCGCCGACGGATCGATGGCCGAGCGCAAGTTCACGGTCTTCAAGACCCATCGCGGTCCCATCGTGCGAGAGGCCGACGGCAAGTGGATCAGCATCGCGCTGATGAACAAGCCCGTCGCCGCGCTTCAGCAGTCGTTCCTGCGGACCAAGGCGACCGACTACGCCTCGTTCATGAAGGTGGCCGAGCTGAAGGCCAATTCCTCGAACAACACCCTGTTCGCCAGCGCCAAGGGCGAGATCGCCTATCTGCACCCGCAGTTCATCCCGATCCGCGACGATCGCTTCGACTACACCAAGCCCGTCGACGGCTCGAACCCGGCGACAGACTGGAAGGGACTGCACGCCCTGAAAGACGCCCCGCAGGTGCTGAACCCGCCGAACGGCTGGGCCTTCAACACCAACAACTGGCCCTATACGGCGGCGGGGCCCTACAGCCCCAAGCAGGCGAATTTCCCGAAATACATGGACACGTTCGGAGAAAACCCGCGCGGGCTTCATGCCGAACTGGTCCTGAAGGACGTGAAGAACCTCACGCTGGGCGGTCTGATCGAGAAGGCTTACGATCCCTACCTGACCGCCTTCGCGCGCCTGATCCCCACGCTCGAGACCGCTTACGCCGCGACGCCGGACAGCGATCCGGTCAAGGCCAAGGTCGCCGCCCAGGTGGCCGACCTGGCCGCCTGGGACCGCAAGTGGTCTAAGCGCTCGACAGAAACCTCGCTCGCGGTGTTCTGGGGCGAGGCGATGTGGGCCAAGGCCGCGCCCGCCGCCAAGGCCGAGGGGCTCAATACCTACGACTACATGGCCGACAAGCTCTCGGCGGCCGACAAGCTGGCGGCCTTGGCCGAAGCCTCCGACCGCCTGACCGCCGACTTCGGCTCATGGAAGACGCCGTGGGGCGAGATCAACCGCTTCCAGCGCAACGATGGCGCCATCGTCCAGACCTTCGACGACAACAAGCCCAGTATCCCCGTCGGCTTCACCTCGGCGCAGTGGGGCTCGCTGGCCTCGTTCGGCGCGAAGCGTTGGCCGGGCACAAAGAAGTACTACGGCACCCTGGGCAACAGCTTCGTGGCCGTCGTGCAGTTCGGCGACAAGGTCCGCGCCCGGGCCGTTTCGGTCGGTGGCGAGAGCGGCGATCCAGCCTCGCCGCACTTCAATGACCAGGCGCTGCGATACAGCGTCGGTAACCTGCGGGACGTCTATTTCTATCCCGAGGACGTCAAGAAGCACGCGGTGCGGACGTATCGACCGGGGGAGTGATTTGGCCCCCTTCCCCCTTGATGGAGGAAGGGTTGGGGATAGGGGTGACCGCTGAACGGGATGCAGCGCGCTGCATCACCCGTCGGATCAACCCCACCCTGCCCTCCCCCATTGAGGGGGAGGGAGAAGCGTCAAATATCCCCGCCCACGTTCGGCGCGACGCCGGGCGCGCGGGCGACATGGATGCCGCACTCGGTCTTCTCCTGGCCGGCCCAACGCCCCGAGCGACCGTCTTCAGACGGCTGGGTGCAGGGCCAGCAGCCGATCGAGGCGTAGCCTTGGGCCACCAGCGGATGGGCCGGCAGGTCATGCTCGGCGACATAGGTGTCAAGCTCGGCCTTGGACCAGTTGGCCAGCGGGTTGAACTTGATCTTGCCGTCAGCCTCCTCGACCACCGGCAAGCTCAGGCGATCGCCGCCATGGAAGCGCTTGCGGCCGGTGATCCAGGCGTCAAAACCGCCCAGCGCCCGGTCCAGCGGCAGCACCTTGCGGATATGGCAGCAGCCGTCGACGCTGGTGCGCCAGAGGTCGGAGTTGGGGTCCTGGGTCGCCAGATCGGCGAAGGCCGGTCGCAGGTCGCGGACATCGGTCAGGCCAAAGCGGGCCGCGAGGTTTTTGCGGTAATCCAGCGTCTGGCCAAACAGCATGCCGGTATCGAGAAAGAGCACCGGGATGGCGGGAGAGACACGCGACGCCAGATGCAGCAGCACCGCCGACTCCGCGCCGAACGACGAGACCAGCGCCAGCTTGTCGCCGAAGCGCTCATGGGCCGTGCGCAGGATTTCGCTCGGATGAGCCTCGCGCAGCTCGGCGTCCAGCCGGGCGGCCAGGCCGGGAGCCGTCGCGCTCGTCTGGTCGTAGGCCATCAGACCGCCCTCTCATCCAAGGCGATCGGGCGATCGTCGGCCGCGCGCTGATAGACATGCCGGAAGCGACTGGCCGCCTTGGTCAGCACGTCAGGCGTCGCGCCGTCAGCGGGCTCGAACGCGTCGAAGCCGCACCGGACCATGAAACCCGCCTGCTCCTGCAGCACATCGCCCACGGCGCGGATCTGGCCTTGATAGCCGAACCGTTCGCGCAGCAGCCGAGCCGAGGTATAGGCGCGACCGTCACGGAACTTCGGAAAGGCCAGGGCCACCACCGCGATGCGCGGCAGGTCATAGGCCAGGACCTCGACCTCATGGTCGGGCTCGATCCGCACGCCGACGCGACGGCTGTTGGAGGACAGCAGAGCGTCCCCCTCGGCCTGGAAGCGGGCCAGCGACAGGATCACGTCGCCAGCGGACGGGATCGCATCGTCGTCAGCCAGATGTGCGAAGCTGTCCTCGGCCCAGCGGGCTTGACCGTCAACGAGCTCAATCAGCTTGGGCATAGACCGCCTCCTTGAAGGGCTCGAGGCCGACCCGACGATAGGTGTCGAGGAAGCGCTCTCCGTCGACGCGGGCGTTCAGATAGGCTTCGACCAGTTGGTCCACGGCCGAGGCGACCTTGTCGGCCGGCAGGGCCGGACCCAGGATCTTGCCGATTGAGGCGTCTTCCGCGCCCGAGCCGCCCAGCGAAAGCTGGTAGAATTCCTCGCCCTTTTTATCGACGCCCAGGATGCCGATGTGGGCGACGTGGTGGTGGCCGCAGGCGTTGATGCAGCCACTGATCTTGATCTTCAGCTCGCCGACCTGTTCGGCGCGATCCAGGTCCGCGAACTGGCGGGCGATGTACTGGGCGACCGGGATGGCGCGGGCGTTGGCCAGGGCGCAGTAGTCGAGGCCCGGGCAGGCGATAATGTCGCTGACCAGGTCGATGTTCGGCGTCGCCAGATTGGCCGCCTGCAGCGCTGCGAACACGGTCGGCAGGTCGTCCAGCTTGATGTGCGGCAGGACCAGGTTCTGAGCGTGGGTCACGCGCAGATCGTTAAAGCCGTAGCGCTCGGCCAGATCGGCCACAACGTCCAGTTGGTCAGCCGAGGCGTCGCCCGGTGTCTGCTCCTGGGCCTTCAGCGAGATTTCGACAATCGCATAGCCGGGCTGCTTGTGGGGGCGGACGTTGTTGCGAACGAACCGGGCGAAGGCCGCGTCCTTGGCCTTGGCCGCCTCGAACGCTTCGGAACGCGCCGGCAGCGTCTCGAACGGCGTCGTGGCGAAGGCGGCGCGGATACGGGCCAGTTCAGAGGCCGGCAGGTCGGCGCGCGCGGCGTCGATCTTGCTCCATTCCTCCTCGACCTGGCGGGCGAACTCTTCGGCGCCCAGCGCAGCGACCAGGATCTTGATCCGGGCCTTGTAGATGTTGTCCCGGCGGCCATGGCGATTGTAGACGCGCAGGACCGCCTCCAGATAGCTTAGCAGCCGGTCGGTCGGCAGGAACTCTTTGATGGTCGGGCCGACATAGGGCGTGCGCCCCTGCCCGCCGCCGACGATCACCTCGAAGCCCTGCTGGCCGTCACGGCCCTGGCGCAGCAAGAGGCCGATGTCGTGGACCTTGGCCGCCGTGCGGTCCCTGGCCGAGGCGGTGATGGCGATCTTGAACTTGCGCGGCAGGAACGAGAATTCCGGGTGCAGGGTCGACCACTGGCGGATCACCTCGCACCAGACGCGCGGGTCGTCGACCTCCTCGGCGGTCGCGCCGGCATAGGGGTCGGACGTGGTGTTGCGGATGCAGTTGCCGCTGGTCTGGATCGCGTGGAGATCCACCTCCGCCAGCTTGTCCAGGATCTCGGGCGCGTCCTTCAGCTTGATCCAGTTGAACTGGATGTTCTGGCGCGTGGTGAAGTGGCCATAGCCCTTGTCATAGTCGCGCGCGATCTCGGCCAGGCGGCGGGCCTGGGTCGGATTTAGCGAGCCGTACGGGATCGCGACCCGCAGCATGTAGGCGTGCAGTTGCAGATAGAGGCCGTTCATCAGCCGCAGCGGCTTGAACTGGTCCTCGGTCAGCTCGCCGGACAGACGGCGGGCGACCTGTCCTCGGAACTCGGCCGAGCGGTCAGCCAGGAATTCCTTGTCGATGAGATCGTACTGGTACATGCCGCCCTACTTCCTGCGGATCAGGTCAACGCGACCGGTCGAGCGCGCCGCGCCGGCGGCGTGACGCAGCGCCTCGACGACGTCGCCACCCTCGGCCTGCTTGCCGTGCGTGGGTTCGTTGGTCGGGCCCAGCGCCCGGATGCGTTCGCGATAGCTGAGCGGCGCCCAGCGCCCTTCGGACTGCACGAGGTCGATCGGATAGACGTCGACCACGACGGTCGGCTGAGACTTGCCGACCGCGACGGCCTGCTCGACCGGCGCCTCAGAGTCGAACAGCTCGGCGTCGCCGAAGCGCTCCACCCACTGCCCGGATTTCCAGAACACGACCTCGCCGTCGATCAGGCGATTGGCGACTACGGCTTTCATCAGCGAGCGCTCCGCTCAAGAGAAACGGTCGGTGCGGAGTCCGTTGCGGGAACCGCGACATCCGCTATCGCCATGGCTTCGCCCACCATCAGCAGCGCGGGCCCACGCACGGAAGCGGCGGCCTTGGCCAGTCCGGACAAGGTCGTCAGAAGTCGGCGCTCGTCCTGGCGGCTCGCATTCTCGACGATCAGGGCCGGCGTCGACGCCGCGCGGCCTGCGGCGACAAGGCGCTCGGCGATCAAGGCGGCGGTCGAGACGCCCATATAGACGACGACCGTCTGGTTCGGACGCGCCAGCGCGACCCAGTCGAGGTCAGGCTCTCCGTGCGCTGCATGACCCGTGACGAAGGTCACCGCCTGGGCCGAGCCCCTGTGGGTCAGCGGAGCTCCGGCTCCGGCGCTGGCTGCGAGGGCGGCGGTGACGCCCGGCACCACGTGGCAGTCGACGCCTGCTGCGCGACAGGCCGCGAGTTCTTCGCCGCCGCGACCGAACAGAAACGGATCACCGCCCTTCAGCCGGACTACGGTCAGCCCCTCAAGCGCCAGCGCGACAAGCAGTTGGTTGATGTCGTCCTGAGGCAGGATGTGGCGCGACTTGCGCTTGGCGACGTTTATCCGCCGGGCGCGGCTCGGGGCGAGGTCGAGGATTTCGTCCGAGACCAGGCCGTCGTGCACCACGACGTCGGCGGCCCGCAGGGCGTTGAACGCTCGGAACGTCAGGAGGTCCGGATCGCCGGGACCAGCCCCCACCAGCCAGACCACACCGAGCGCGCGACCGGCGTGTTTTCCACCGACGACGACGAGTCCGGGAGCGCGATTTCGGGCCGGCTGGCGGGCCATGGGTTTAGAACCTCTATCAAGCCGCTCGGAATAAAGCGGTGGAACGCAAGGCGGGGTCGCCCCTAAGGACAACCCCGCTCGCACTCGCCGACGAAAAGGGCCAATCCGCCAGCGAACGCTTGCAAACTCGGCTCGAAGGGGCCAATTCGCAAACAAGGACTTCTGCCGGGGCGTTCAGTAAAACTCATGGAAAGACCCAACGAGCGCCGTCGCCTGCCGCCCCTGAACGCCTTGCGCGCGTTCGAGGCGGCCGCACGCCATCTGAACTTCAGCCGGGCGGCGGACGAGCTGTCGGTGACCCCCGGCGCAGTCAGCCAGCAGATCCAAAACCTCGAAGATTATGTTGGCGCGGCCCTCTTCAAGCGCACACCTAAGGGCCTGCTGCTGACCGACGCGGCGCAGACCGCCCTGCCCGCCTTGCGCGAGGCGTTCGATCGCCTGGCCGAGGCGGCCAGCCTGCTGACCGCGGCCGTCGACGGCCGTCGTCTGACCCTGACGGCCGCCCCGTCCTTCGCCGCCAAGTGGCTGGTGCCGCGTCTGGGCAAGTTCGAGCAGGCCCATCCGCAGGTGGACGTCTGGCTGTCGGCGGGTATGGAGGTCGTGGACTTCGCCACCGGCGAGGTTGACATGGCCATCCGCTACGGGTCCGGCCGCTACCCAGGTCTGGAGGTCATCCGCCTGCTGCAGGAAACGGTGGTGCCTGTCGCAAGCCCGGAACTGCTTGAGCACAACGCCTTGGAGCGGCCGGAGGACTTGGCCCACCATATCCTGCTGCACGACGGCTCGCCCGACGCCGACGACAGCTGCCCCGACTGGGCGATGTGGCTGGCCGCGCGAGGGATCAAGGGCGTCGATGGCGCGCGGGGTCCGCGCTTCAACCAGTCCAGCCTGGTGATCGAGGCCGCCGCCAACGGCCGGGGCATCGCCCTGGCCAAGCGCACCCTGGCCCAGGCCGACCTCGACTCCGGGCGCCTGGTCATCCCGTTCGAGGCTTCGACCGCCGTCGACTTCGCCTACTACGTGGTCCACCCCAAGGCGAAGGGACGATTGCCGCAGGTGAAGGCCTTCGTGAACTGGCTGAAGGCCGAAGCCGAGGCCCATGAGGCCGCGCTGCGCACGATGGATAACGGCGCGGGCATCTGACGCCGCAATCGTCAGGTTTTGGGATGGTCCGACCGCCCCAAAACCGCTTAAAGGGGCGCATGAAAACGACGACTCTCACGGTCGATGAGCGCCTCGCGCCCGCCGACTGCCAGACCATGGCCGATGTGCGCCGGGGCGTTGACGCCCTGGACCGGGCCCTGGTCCAGCTCCTGACCGAGCGTCAGGGCTACATGGACGCGGCGGCGCGCATCAAGGCCGACCGCAACAAGGTCTTCGACCGCGCGCGGATCGAGGACGTGGTGACCAAGGTCAAGGCCGCCGCGCGCGAAGCGGGGCTGTCTGAGGCGATCGCGGAGCCAGTGTGGCGCACGCTGATCGACCGCTGCATCGCCTATGAATACGACAGCTGGGACCGGACGAAGGGGTAGCGATCAGCGCCCCCTCCGGCCCTTTGGGCCACCTCCCCCGTTGCACGGGGAAGGATAGAACCCTTCCTCCCCCGCACGCGGGGGAGGTGGATCGCTGCGGATACGTAGCGAGAAGGAGGGGGCGTCGTGCGCCGCCTCAGTTCCCGTCGATCATCCGACCAAAGCCGCCCAGGATCGAGCCCTCGCCCTGATTGCCGCCCTGGTGGTTGGCGGCCTGCAGCATGCGGCCGGCCAGACGCGCGAACGGCAGGGACTGGATCCAGACCTTGCCGGGACCGCGCACGCGGGCGAAGAACAGCCCCTCGCCGCCGAACAACACGCTCTTAACGCCACCGGCCATGACGAGGTCGAAGTCCACATCCGGCGTGTAGGCGGCCAGACAGCCCGTATCGATGTGCAACTCCTCGCCGGGCGCCAGGGTGCGCTCGACTAGCGTGCCGCCCATCTGGACGAACACCCAGCCGTCGCCTTCCAGCCGCTGCATGATGAAGCCTTCTCCGCCGAAGAGGCCGGTCATCATCCGCTTCTGGAAGTGAAGACCGATCGAGACGCCGCGGGCCGCCGCCAGGAAGCTGTCTTTCTGGCAGATCAGCGTCCCGCCCAACTGCCCCAGGTTCAGCGGCAGGATGGTGCCCGGTGTTGGTGAGGCGAACGCCACGCGCGCCTTGCCCGTCCCGTGGTGCGTGAAGACGGTCGTAAAGAGGCTCTCGCCCGTGATCAGGCGCTTGCCCGCGCCGAGCAGCTTGCCCATGAAGCCGCCGCCCTGGTCGGCCGCGCCGTCGCCGAACACAGTGGTCATCTGGACGCTGGCGTCTTTCCAGACGAAGGCGCCGGCCTCGGCCACCGCGCTTTCGCCCGGATCAAGCTCGATCTCGACGAACTGCAGGTCCTCGCCCTTGATTTCGAAGTCGATGTCGTCAGCGACATTGGCGTTGCGCTGATGGCTCCAGGGACTGGTCGGCATGAAAGGCTCCTGATGTCAGAGCCCCTGTTCTAGCCGCGGCGGCGGTCCGCCGCCAATTACCCTTCCTTTATTCTGAAAGGATTCGGCGCGACCAGAGGTCAAGTCGCCTACACCCATCTGGTCATACCATTAATGTAGGCAACCCAGACCTCGCATCGCCAACCGACATGAACACGCGGGGGCAGCAGGGAGATCAGGTGGTTTGCCGCCCTTTCGCCCATCGCGATTCTGACTAACGATCGGACGAGCCGCGCCGCGCCTTGGCCTTACCGCAAGAGACTTGCGGGACGAATTGGCATTACCAATTGTTGACAAGCGCATAGACTGGTCGGATAACTCCCTTGAAGGCGCCATCTGAGTGCGCCGGGGGAGGCATACTCATGATCCATGCTCGCAACACCTTCGCCCTTCGCGCCGCGCTGCTGGCGTCCTGCGCCGCGCTGGCCGTTGGATCGGCCGCGCACGCTCAGACCGCCGAAGGTCAGAAGTCCGAAGCCGAAACCGTCGAGGCGGTCGTCGTCACCGGTTTCCGCCAAGCTTACGCCAACGCGATCGCCACCAAACGCGAAACCCTCGAAATTTCCGATGGCATCTCGTCGGACGGCCTGGGCCGCTTCCCGGACCTCAATGTCGGCGAAGCGATCCAACGGATTCCGGGCGTCCAGATCAACCGCGAAGCCGGCAGCCGGAACGCCACGATCAGCCTGCGCGGCCTGCCCGGCAGCTTCGCCCGCACCACGCTGAACGGCGGCGCTTTCGCCGATCCGATCCTGAACGGCTCAACGCCGCTGGGCGCGTTCAACTCGGACATCTTCACGGCGATCAACGTGATCAAGACGCCGTCGGCGTCGAACCTGGCCGGCGGCTTGTCGGGCAATGTCGACCTCCGGATCAACCCCGCCCTGTCGCGCAAGGACGGCGGCTTCGCCAAGCTGTCCTACGAGTACAATGACCTGGGAAGCCTCGGCAGCCCGTTGGCCTCGCTGGGCTACAACAAGCACCTGACCGACGATTTCGCGGTCTTCGGCGTAGTCGCCTGGAAGGACGAAAAGTTCCGCCGCGACTCGATCACGGTGAATTCGTGGGGCAACCGCCTGGGTGCGATCCAGTTGGGCAATCAGGCCGCCGCCGGCTCGAACCCTGTCTACGACGCGCTGCTGGCCCAGTATCCGGGCGGCGTCTACTACCCCAGCCAGACGCGCCAGCTGGTCAAGTTCAATCGCGGCACGACCCTTTCGGCCTCCACCGGGTTTGAATACCGCATCAACGAGTCCTGGAAGTTCGGCGCCAACGCCTTCATGACCAAGCGCAAGCTGGATGAGGCCACCAACCATCTGCTCTACATCGACGCCGGCGCTGGTAACGGAACCAATACGGGCCTGGGCGCCACCTCGGCCGTCGCCAAGATCAGCGAGATCGGCACGCCTTTCATCGTCAAGACGCCGAACGGCGACCGCGCCTACATCAATTCGTTCAAGGCCGAGAATATCAACACGTTCGACTCGGTCCGCTCAGAACCGGCGGAAAACTCGACCTGGGCTATCAACCCGACCCTCGAGTTCAAGAACGACGATTGGAAGGCCACGGCCACCCTCACCGTCTCGCGCGCCAAGGCCTATGCCAACCAGATCGAGTTCGACGTCGTCCAGAACCCCTATCGCAACCTCGGCCCCGCTGGCCTGAACGGCATCGTGGCGCTGGTGAACCTGGGCGGCTCGGACCTGTCGAACTACTCGGCCAACCTGACGACCCCCAAACCGACCCACCTGCCCAACGGGGGCTTCCCGATCCCGGCGACCGCCACCGCCACCACCCAGGCTGGCGCGCCGATGCCAGGCCAGAGCGCCACCACCGCCGCCGACCGCTTCGGCGTCACCGGCACGAACGGCAAGGCCGACAACACGCTCGACGCTTTCCAGGTCGATTTCGAGCGCACCCTCGACGGCTTCTTCACCGTGCTGCAGTTCGGCGGCCGCGCAGAAACGGCCAAGTTCACCTCCAGCGGCTCTCGCAACACGGCCCTCGGCGCCCAGACCCAGAACATCACGCCGGACATGGCTTCGCAGCTGTCCTACGCGAACGATTTCTTTGGCGGCAAAGCCCCAGGCGCGACGGCCAACTGGATGACCGTCGACGTGCAACGCGTGCTGACGGCCCTGACGCCGCTCAACACCAATCTACGCACCGCCTTGAACCCGAACGGCCTCCCCGATCAGTTCCAATTGGGCGCGCCGGGCGTCTTCCTCACGCCGTACGGCTTCGTGAACAACTACACGGACGGCAACTACTGGAACAACAACTTCAGCAACCAGAACGACGTCTATTCGGCCTATGTGGCGGCGAAGTTTAAAGGCGACCTGTTCAGCATTCCGTTCCGCGGCACGCTCGGCACGCGCTACGAGCGCACCCAGCAAGAAATCGTCGCCCTGAACTGTAAGAACTGCACCACCGCCCTCTCCGGTCAGGCCGGCCCCATCAACCACTCGCTCAGCACCTCGACGCGCAAGAACGAGTATGACTACTGGCTGCCCTCGGCGATCTTCATGGCCGACCTGCGGGACGACCTGGTGTTCCGCGCCGCCGCCTATCGCACCTATGTGCGTCCGCAGCCGCGCGACAACGTCCCGACGACCTTTGTTCAGGTGCCCGTCGACGTGAACCCGCCGACCGACCCAGTCTATACGGTCACGCTCGGCGCCACCGACATCAAGCCCTACACCGCCGACTCGTTCGACGCGTCGCTGGAGTGGTACAACCGTCCAGGCGGATTGGTCTCGCTCGCGGCCTACCGCAAGGAGATCAAGGGCTTCATCGGCCCGATCACTGATCCGTCTGTGCTATGCCCGGCCAGCGGCAAGATCGATGGCATCGACGTCGATCTTGGCACGCTGACGATCGACACCTCGGCAGGTTCGCCCAAGTGCGTCAGCTCCAACCGCTTCGTCGGCTCGGGCGGCATCCTGAAGAACGCCGAGGTGCGCGTCAGCGGCCGGACCAACCAGTCGCCGATGACCGTGACGGGCCTGGAGTTCAACATCCAGCAGAACCTGGATTTCCTGCCGGGCTTCTGGAAGAACTTCGGCGGCGCGTTCAATTACTCGTACACCAAGATCGACGGGGTCGACACGGCAGGCAAGAAGATCACCCTGCCCAGCGTGTCGAAGAACAACCTCAACGTGATCGGGTACTACGAAGCCGGCTGGGGCGGCGTCCGCCTCGTCTATAACTGGCGCGACAAGTACGATCTTGCCGCCGGCAACTCGTTCGTCGGCGACGCCCGGACGGTCAAGGCCCGCAGCCAGCTGGACGCCTCGGCCTCGTACAAGCTCACCGAGAGCATGACGGTCTCGGTCGACGCGTTCAACCTGACCAACGCCCAGCGCGCCGAATACGAGAACGATCCGATGCTGCCCCGCTTCATCGACTACGACGGGCGCACCTACCAGCTCACCCTGCGCGCCACATTCTAAAGCGCGCCTTCCCCTCCACTCCCCTGCGGGCCGAAGCGCAAGCTTCGGCCCCTCTTTTTGGGGGCTAGCCCTTCAGCGAACGGAGCGCCTGTTCATGCGCGTAGGCGGCGATGTCCAGCAGCGCCACGTCCAGCGCCGTCTTGACCGCCTCGAGGCTCTCCTGCCCCGCTTCACAGCGCTCGCAGACCTCACCCAAGGCGAAGGCCCCGACGCCCCGGGCCGCGCCCTTGACGGTATGGACAGCGTCTCTCCAGCCGGGATGGGCCTGATCCAGCATCGGCGCCCACAGCGCGGCCTGTTCGCGGAATAGCGCCAGCACCTCGTCAACAACCGCGAAATCCCCGGCCGCGAACCCCTCCAGATAGGCGAAATCGACCGCGCCGCTAATATCTCGTCTGGCCATGAAAAAAGCGCTTGCGCTCCCAAAATCATTGCGTATGTTCCGCGCCTCGCCGCCGGGGCTCGCAAGTGCTTCGGACCGTCGAATGGGTGTATAGCTCAGTTGGTAGAGCAGCTGACTCTTAATCAGCGGGTCCAAGGTTCGAATCCTTGTACACCCACCATTCTCCGCAAGGAGATCTAGGCTTCCGCTGAAGCCGACTTGGGGCGCCGCCCCTGAAATGCCCCTGAATTGATCTCAAAAACGCGCTTGGCTGTCGGGGCTAGTTTCCGACCTGGCCGACTTACCGTCTGATAACTTTGCGCGTCCGTGTAGCGCCAGTTGCCGTCGTTGGCGTCCTTCCAGGAAGGCGACATTCAGACCGGGCGCGTCATCGACCTCAACGCCAAGTTATGTCGCCTGGCCCCGGTACGAACGCAAGAACGGCGTTACGAGAATAGCTAACGCCTACCTCAATTAAACCCAATTAGTCCGATGGGCTTTAAGGGATATCGCTTCCCCCAGACTTCAACCGAGGGGATCGGACATGTCCTTCATCCAGCGTAAAGACGCCACCAAGGCCCTGCTGCTCGCGGCGCTGCTCTGCGGCGGCGCCAGCGGGGCCTATGCCGGCGTGGCCGAGGGCACGACGGTGTCAGGCTCCGATTCCGGGGTCCCGGGCGCTGTCACCGACGGCTCCAACGTGGCCGGCGCGACGGTCGAGGCCTTGACGGTCACGGCCCGCCGCCGGTCAGAGACCGTACAGTCGGTGCCGCTGGCCGTTTCCGTGGTCGGCGGCGACCGCCTGGACGGCACGGGCTCATTTAATGTCGGTCGTCTGCAGCAACTGACGCCGACCCTGCAGTTCTACTCGTCCAATCCCCGCAACACCTCGGTCAACATCCGGGGTCTTGGCGTGCCGTTCGGCCTGACCAGCGACGGCTTTGAGCAGGGCGTCGGCATCTATGTCGACGATGTCTACAATTCGCGGGTCGCTACGGCGACCTTCGACTTCCTGGACGTGGACCGCATCGAGGTGCTGCGCGGTCCGCAGGGCACGCTGTACGGCAAGAACACGACCGCCGGCGCGATCAACATCACTACCCGCCAGCCGACTTTCGACTTCGAGGCGAACGCCGAGATCTCGCTGGGCAATCTGGACTATAAGCAGGCCAAGGCGGCTATCTCCGGGCCGCTGAGCGACAAGGTCGCCGCACGGTTGGCGGTGTCCAGCACCCATCGGCGCGGCACGATCTATAACGTCACCAGCCGCCGATACATCAATGAGCAGGACAATCTGGGCCTGCGCGGCCAGCTGCTGTTCAAGCCGAGCGACGATCTGGCTGTGACCCTGGCCGCCGACTACAGCCGCCAGGACCCCGAGGGCTTCGCCCAGATCTATGTGCGCACCGGCGCCACCCAACGGGCGCTGAACCGTCAGTACGCGGCCCTGACTTCGGCCCTAGGTTATGCGGTCCCCAGCACCAACGCCTTCGACCGCGTCACGGACGTCGACGCCGAGCTCAACGCCGGCAACAAGGTCGGCGGCGCCTCGGCCAAGGTGGTCTGGAACGTCGCGGGCGGAACCCTGACCTCGGTCACGGCCTGGCGCTTCTGGGACTGGAAGCCGCAGAACGACCGCGACTTCCTGGGCTTGTCGATCGTGGCCAAGTCGCAGAACCCCTCGCAGCAGGACCAGTACAGCCAGGAACTGCGCTTCAACCGCTCCTGGGACGCGCATGATCTAGTTGTCGGCGCCTTCGCCTTCCACCAGCGTATCGACACCCAGGGCACCGAGCAGCAGGGCGCGGCGGCCAGCCGCTGGAACATCAACCCCAGCAACGCCTTGTCCAACGACTCCAGTGTCCTGGCGGGCCTGACGGCGCTCAACACCCAGTGGCTGAAGAGCACGAGCTTCGCGGTGTTCGGCCAGCTCAGCTGGAAAGTCACCGACGCCTTCACCCTGACACCCGGCGCGCGCCTGAACTACGACGAGAAGTCGGGCTTCTATGAGCGCAAGGTGATCGACGGCCAGGGCGCGCCCGTGCTGCTCACCGACACCGGCGCGCGGCGCGCGGCCCAGCTGGCGGTCTATACCCCGCAAGTCAGCGCCCCCAGCTTCGACGACTGGAACTTCACCTACGATCTGTCGGCCAGCTATCAGTTGAATCGCGACTTGCTGGCCTACGCCACCTACGCCAAGAGCTTCAAGACCGGCGGCATCAACCAGAACGGCCTGCCGACCGACGCGGCGGGCAAGCCGATCGAAGCTGCGGGCGCGATCAAGCCCGAGGACATCAATCACGTCGAAGGCGGCCTGAAGACCCAGTGGCTGGACCGCACGCTGACGGCTAACCTCGCGGTGTTCCGCAGCGACATCAAGAACTACCAGGCCACGGTAAGCAACGGACAACTGGGCGTGCTGCGCGGCTACCTGGCCAACGCCGGCAAGGTGCGCACGCAGGGCGTGGAGCTGGACTCGGCCTATCGGCCCAACGCCCGCTTCTCGACCTATCTGAACGCCGCCTACACCGACGCCAAGTATGTGCGCTTCGTGGATGCGCCGTGCCCGCCGGAGCTGTCGGGCGGCACGGTGGCGACCGGGACCCAGGTTCCGGGCGCGGCCGGCGTGGCGGGCGCGCTCAGCCCGGCCAACTGCGACGTCTCGGGCCAGCGCCTGCCCGGCGTCTCGAAGTGGAGCGTGGCGCTAGGCGCCGAGGTGAATGTTCCGGGCGATTTTCTCGGCAAGACCGGCGAGTTCTATGTCGGCTATGACGGCAGCTATCGGAGCAAGTTCTCATCCAATCCGTCGCCCTCGGCCTACACCTGGGTCGACGGCTATGCGATCGCCAACTTCCGGGCCGGCTTCCGCACGCCGGAGGGCCTCAATCTCTATGGCTGGGTGCGCAACGCCTTCGACGAGAACTATTTCGAGTTCCTGGCCGTGGGTCCCAGCAACACTGGCCTGATCGCCGGTCAGCCGGGGGACCCGCGCACCTGGGGCGTCACCCTGCGGGCGTCGTTCTAGGCCATGGCCCCGCAGCCGCGATCGGAGACTGAGCGCGAGGGGCGCAGGCGGGTAGGCGTCCTGCGCGCCTCCGGCGCGCTCTTCGTCAGCCTGTGATCGCGGCGGCGCGACACAGACGATTGAGCGCTCCGGCCGCCATGACGGATTGCAGCTTATCCTGATGAGTTGGATCGGCTTTACGGCCGCGCGCCGCCACAGCCGCAACGTTTCAGCCAGGCGATGAGGTCGGCCGGGGCGTCGGTCTGGATGATGTTGGCGCCCATGTCGATCAAGCGCCCCCAGTGAGCTTCAGGGGCCTTCACCGCGTCAGCGTCCACGTGGCCCGCAGCATGGCCGGGCTGCAGCGTGTTGACCCAGACCCTTGCGGGACGCGAGCGAAGCGCCGGCGCGCCGGACCGGAAGAAGGCTTCGCTGGTGAACACGATCTCGAAGGCCGGCGGCCTTTGCGCGTAACGGTCGGCCTCGACCGCCAGCGATCGCCCGTCGCGCTCCCGCAAAATCGGCATGAACAACAATGTCCTGCCGGTTAGCACCTCGAGGAGCGCCGGATCGTCGGCGGGGGCCGCGCTCTTGATCACAGCCTGATCGATGAGACCCATCCCTTCCAGCTCTTGGGCGGCCTGCAAATTGACCTCGCCTTTGGCGTCGACATTGACCAGCATACCGCGCGCGGCGCGCATCGCCTCGGCGAAGGTCGGTGGGGATTGCCCGGTTAAAGGCGCGGCCGGACCGCCCGCCCCCGCCTTCAGCCGCAGAGCCTTGATCTGGGTGAGGGTCAGGTCCGCGACACGGCCGGTTCCGTTGGTCGTGCGGTCGACCGTGGAGTCGTGCATCAGGACCAGCTGACCATCGCGGGTGCGCTGCACATCGAGCTCGACCATGTCGACGCCAAGGTCGCGGCACCGGTCGATGGCCGCCAGCGAGTTCTCGGCCGTCGACGTCCAGCAGGCCCGGTGGGCGACCACCATCACGGGTCCATTTGGATCCAGGAAGCGGCCGCGCAGGAGGCTGAGCCGATCTTGCGGAGCCGGCGTGCTCACGCACCCCGCCAGCAGACCCGCAGCGACAACGAGCGCCGTCAGACGGCGGATGATTTTGCAATTCACGGCGATCTCAATAGCGCAAGTTGAAGCCGACGAAGTAGGCCGCGCCGTAGTCGGCGGCCACCATGGGAAGCTCACGATTCCAGCCGATCCATTCGGTGCGCTCCGCCCCGATCAGGTTGGAGGCTGTGAACTGCGCCCAAAGCTTGTCGTTGACCTTGTAGCGAACCTTGAAGTCCAGGGACTCGTCGGCGCCGTCATAGCGATTGCGATAGGCTGTGGTGTTGTTCACCCGCTCGGACATCCGGATGCTCGTGTAGTTGTAGGCCAGTCGCCCCGAGATCCGTCCCCGATCATACGACAATGCAATGTTGTAGGTGGTGTTCGGCTGACCGACCATGGTGGCCAACTCGACCTCCGAGCCGTCGGTCATGATCTGCTTGAAGTTGGTGTCGAGCAGCGTGACGTTTGTCGAGACCGTGAAGCCCTTCAAGCTTGGGGGCAGGATGAAGTCGAGTTCGCGCACCAGGTTCAGTTCGACACCCAGGACATCGACCGGGCTGCCGGCATTTCTCGGCTGGGTGACCAGCGCTTCGATCTGCTGGCCATTCAGTTCGACGCTCGTCACCGCCGAAGCGGTGAAAAACTCATTGCGGATTTTCTTGTAGAATAGGCTGGCGGACAGCAGACCACGTCCCTGGCCGAAGTACCAGTCGACGGCGACGTCGACATTGTCCGCACGACGCGGCAAGAGATCCGGGTTTGAGCGCGCCAGGGTGATCGGCGAGGCGGTCTCATTCAGGCGCTCGCCCACCGGAGCGACCGCGTTGAAGGGCACGCGGCCGATCGACTTTGAGTAGGCCGAGCGCAGCTTTACGGCGTCGGCGAGATCGTAGCTCACGTTGAGCGACGGAAGGAAATCACTGTAGCCGCCTTCGTTACGCGTGTCGGTCCAGGCGCTTCCGACCTGCCGACGTCCCTCGGCTCGGGTGGACGTCTTCTCATAGCGCGCGCCCGCCACCAGGTTCAGCCGTTCGCCATTGTAGCGCACGAGGCCATAGCCGCTGGTGACCGTCTCTCGCAGGCTATAGTCGAGGTTGTTGTCATCCGTAGACATGGTGTCCAGCGTCCATTGCCCCGGATTGGCGGCCAGGTGGGCTAGAAACTGAGCGTTGGAAGCGCCGGGGTCGATGATGAGGATGCACTGGCCTTGGCCGGCGCCCGGGATCTGGTGGCAAACCCTCGGATTCAGGACGTTAGCGGCGGCGAGGGTGTAGGTGTTGCCGGCCGCCGGCAGGTAGCGATTGCGGTTCTCGTCAAACGCACGATCGATGCGGCGGACTTGACCGCCGACCTTGACGCTCCAGTGGTCGTCGATCGGACGCCCGAAATCGAGCTTTGCTTCGTAGATGTCCTCGTTCAGCTCGCGACCATCGTATTGGCGACGGAAAGGCGCATAGAGCTTGTAGTCGTTGAAGGCTGTCGGGTTCAGGGGCGTGAACACGTAGTGGTCGCCGGCTCGCTGGAAGGCGAAGGCGACATTGGCGCCGTTCTGGCGCCACTCAGCCCAGTCCTCCCAGTTTTCGAAGTGGGAGCCCGAGTAGTTCAGCCGCCAGGAGAGTTCCCCTCCGCCCGGCTTGTGATCGCCACCCGTGGTCAGCGCCCAGACGGTGCGCTCGAAGTCGAACTGACCGAGGTTTTGCTGGATCGAAAGGTTGGAAGCGTTGCGTAGTTCTCCACTCGTCGCGGTCTGGTTGGAGAGCGTTCCGTTCCCGCCGTGGGTCCACAGGTCGGTCTGGCGCGCCTCGTTGTCAGTAGCCGTGTTCCAGAAGCCACGGAGAAAGACGTAGTCGTCGCCGGTCGGGCGGTATTCCAGCTTGGCGCCCCCGCCCAGACGGGTGCGGTCGTTGTGATAGAACATCCACCGGCGCTCGCCTGGGACGGCCAGTCCCGTGCCAGGATAGGTCCCGGTATTGGCCCCCGGCTGGCCCGCGCTTGTCCCATTGGCGTTGTAGAAGTAGCGCGTGCTGCCGTACTCGGTCTGCGGAGAGTAGGAGTCGCGCTTGTAGTAGTTGGCGAACAGCACCATGCCGAACTTGTCGGTGGCGCCGAATGTCGTTCCGTAAGAGACGCTCATGGCTCCCGAGGGCCCCGCGCCTTCGTACCCTTCATTGTTGTCATACTGGCCGATCTCGGCGGAAACGCGCAGGCCGCGGCGCGAGCGATCAAAGGCGCTGGCGGTGCGGATATCGATGACTCCGCCGATCGCGCCGCCCTCGAGATTGGGCGTGAAGGTCTTGTAGACGTCGATCCTCGCAGCCAGGGCGGCGGGCATGACATCCATAAACACCCGACGGCCATTACGGTCAGGCACGGCGATCGAGACGCCGTCCACCTGTGTGTAATTATAGTTCGCGTTCATCGCGCGGACCGTGACGAAGCGCGCCTCGCCCTGATCGTTTTGCACCGCGACGCCGGGAATGCGCGCCAGAGCCTCGCCGATATTGAAGTCCGGCAGTTTGCCCACGTCGTCCGACGTAACGGAGTCCGTAACCTGGAGGTTGTCGCGACGCTCAGTGATCGCCAGCCGATTCTGAAGCCGCCCGCCGGTGATCACGACTGCGTCCACAGCGTCCTGAGTGGCGGCGACCGACGTCTGCGCGATGGCGACGTCGAGCGAGAACAAGGTCGCTGCGGACGCCAGCAAGAGGCTGCGAAAGCGGAAGGACGTGTTCATCGGAACCCCCAAAAAGTGACCCCGAACCCATTACTCACTTAAACTAACTATTTTGTGACAATAAGCTAGCGTCTTGGGTTTGACGAAACCGAGATGTCCGCGCCACACATCGGACGATGACCAGCAAGACCAGCCTCGCCGCGCAGCCCGCCTTCTCCCGTCGCCTCGACGTGGCCGCGAGCCGTAACGAGCGGGCGCTGCTGAGCCTGATCCTGCGTCATGGGGTGATCGGACGCGCCGAGTTAGCCCGCGAGACGCACCTTACGATCCAGTCAGTCTCACGCCTGGTCGAGGGCCTGGAAGCGCGAGGCCTCGTGCGGCGCGGCGAGCGGATCAGCACGCGCGGGAACCCGTCAGGTGGATTTGGCATAGAGTTGGCCCCAATTGGCGCTTTCACTTTTGGCGTCTCGCTGATGACCGACGCTCTCTCCGTGGTTCTGATGAACTTGCGGGGCGAAGTGCTCGACAATCACTTCGAGCCTCGCCGGGACATGTCCGCGGAAGCCGTCTTGGCCCGCGTGCAGGACTTGTTGAAAGCCATGAGCGACCAGCACGTGCCGGACCGTTCACGGCTGCTGGGCGTCGGCGTCGCAGTGACCGGCTATTTCGTCGAGGACGGGCGCCGCCTCAATCCGCCGGCGCCGCTGGACGATTTCGCGCTGATCGACCTGCGCGCCATGTTCTCCAGCCGCCTGGGCCTGCCTGTCATCATCGAGAACGACGCTTCGGCCGCCGCACTCGCCGAGGGCTTCCTGGGCGTAGGTCGCGCCCACCCGACGTTCGCCTATGTTCACTTCGCCGCCGGCGTAGGCGGCGCCCTGGTCTTGAACGGCGAACTCGTGCGGGGCGCCCGCGGCAACGCGGGCGAAGTGGCCGGCGCCCTGCCATTGCGGCTGTTCGATGATCGCCCGACGATGAGCCTGCTTCTTGAAATGGTCCGCGATGCGGGCGTCGACGTCGACTCGATCTCCGACCTGACGGCGAGGTTCGCGCCCGATATGCCGGGTGTCGCAGCTTGGCGCGCGCGTGTGCGCGAGCCCCTCGACGTCATCGTTTCAGCCTTGGGCGCCGTGGCGGACCCGGAAGTCATAGTCCTGGGCGGACGCATTCCCACCACCTTGGCCCAGGCCTTAATTCCGGATATCGCGCCCTTCGAGTCCCCCCGACGGGGCGCGCCGCGCCCGCTTCCCCCGATCATGCCGGCGGGGGTCGCAGACGAGCCCTCGGCGCGCGGCGCCGCGATCCTGCCCCTGAAGGCGCATCTCTTCGCTTGAGACCATCAGGCGATCCGCCAGTCGTCATCCTCGAATGAACCGAGCGTCACTGCCCGACGCTGTATCGCCTGCCCCGCCCGGCGCGGACCTGCGGAGCTTGACCGGAACGTGTCACGCCACGGACCCCGGTCTCCCGGCGGTTTCGGCCTGTAAGATGGGTCCCAGATTGCAATCCTATCCGTCCATCCTGGCGATCTTGAAGTGTTGCTCACAAAGGGCCGCGCTTCCAAAGATGGTCATGAAGGCGATGTCGGCCGCGTCCCGCCCGGTCGCGACGCGGACTAAGCTTTCGGTGCGCGCCATGCCGGTGGCGTCAATCAGCCACCAGCGACCGCCCAGATAGACCTCGGCGACGGCGTGCAGGTCGGGCGGGTCCAGACCCCAGGCATAGGCGCTCACGGCCCGCGCTGGAACATTGGCCGCGCGGCAAAGCGCAACCATCAGGTTGCTGAAGTCACGGCAAACGCCGGCGCGGTCGATGAAGGTGTCGACAGCCGTTGTCGCCGAGTGGCTGACGTTGGCCTGATAGTCGATGTGACTGGCGATCCAAGCGACGATCGCCGCCACCTTGGTCCCGCCGCTCAACGCGCCGAACTCCCGCTCGACAAACCGCATGAGGCGATCCGAGGGGCTGTAACGGCTTGTGCGAAGATAGGCTAGCGTGTCGCCCGGCAGGTGATGGATCGCTAACTCAGGGGCGTTGAGGAAATCGTGTTCCGAGGGCGCGACCTCTACGGTTGCGCGATAGAGCGCGTTTACACGGCCCGTCGCCGTAAACACTGTTCGGCGCTCACCAGTCACGGCGTCGTCGATACGCGTCGCTGTGACAGGCGGCCAGAACGTTAGGGCCTCGGCCAATACCGTCTGCCCATGCCCGTGCGAGGCCTCAACCAAGAGTAACACCTCGCAAGGCGCTGGAAAGTCGTAGGTCAGCGAAGCTTCAATGTCGAAGCGCATGGTTGATCCTGAAAGCGAGCGACGCGTGGCCGCCGTTACGAATTAATCCCGCCACCAGAGCGAGTTCTCGCGTGGAACGGAAAAATATTTAATAAATATTGTGTCGACGATTTGGGAAAATAAGCGCATTGTCAAACAGTAAAATATCCTCCGAAAACTGAAATAGTCGATGGAGGTGTGTAGAATTTTTTATCGATATGATTTTTCTGAGCTCGCTTTGGCGCGTCGATACGCTGTCGAGCCCTTTATGAAGGTTCGCCGAGATGTTGCCCCGCCTCCAACGCAACGCCCAGCTCATCACGCAAGCCCGCGACCTCCATCCTCTTGCCGACCGACTGCAGCCCGATCACAACGCCGCGCACTTTCTGGTGCATGAGACTCTGATGACGGCGCTCGGTCTGCCGGACGATGAACGCGGGACCGAAGAGCGAGGACGTGACCTGCGCCGCTGGATGATCGCCCATCTGCGGACCAGTCAAAAATCGATCCCCTCTGTCGCGCCCGCAAGACGTTGAAACTGGAGCCCAGCCATGTCTGATCCTGAGAGTCCATCAACGCCCCCCGATCTTAGGCTCGTTGCAAAATCCGAGTGTGATCGCGGCGAGCACAGCCTTGCCAGCGACGCGCTGCGAGCCTTGAGGCAGTTGGAGCGGCGGATACGCACTGGCCATCTTGATCCGGTGAACATCCGCGAAGTTCAGCAGCTGGCCACGCTGGGTTTGGCCCAGCACGGCCGGGGCGGTTGGCGGCCAACGGCTGCGGGGCTGGTCTATCTGGAACGATGCGAGAGCGATAACGCGCTCGGCCCCAACGGCCTTGCATGACGTCCGCCCGATGGCCTCGTACGAGCGTCACCGCCGGCCGCAGCGCAGACCTCCCCGTTTGGAGACACTGAAAGCACGGGCATGAGCGACGACCTTCAGTATCTGCGACAAGAATGCGAACAGCTTCGCCGGAGCTGCGATGACGTTCAGCGTCAGCTCAATGCGCTGACAGCACAGGTCGGCTGGCTCGCCGAAAAGCTCGGCCAGAAGGCCTCGGATGCGGCCTTGCAAGCGGGACGCTCTCCGCGCCGTGAAGACTAAAATCCGAGCGCTGATGGGTTGCCGCGCGTCCGGCGCCTTTGATGTCGCCCCTACGGGGCAAGGAACATTTCGATGAAAAAGCCGATCGTCCAGCGCGTTGTCATCACAGTTTGCCGCAAGGCGGGCCTGTGGGCGGCCGAAGAGGAAGGGATCTTCTTTGCGACGTCAGCCGACAAGGATATCGTCAAGGCTTCGGCCGCCAAACGCGCTCAAGTCTGCTTTGGGCAGGGAAAAGCCTGCCAGATCCGAATTTCAGGCGAGCACGGCTTTGTCGCCGAACCGGTCGCATGATCTCCCCTGCTCAACCGAACGCTGGCCATGTCGGCCAGCTTGAAGGCCGCTTGAACGCCTCCTGAAGGGACTTGAACATCCGGAAGAGATCGGTCGCGCTGGGCCATCTCGCGATGTGATGAGGGGCGCCTTCTCGGCCGGGCGCCGGATATCGCGTTTCTGGAAGCAGGCCAAAGACGGCGATTCGATTTCCTGGCGAGCAGACGGGAACTCACCGCCACTGACGCGGTTGGGTCTTGAGCCGCGCGGCTTGCCCGGTGAGCCAAGGACGTCTCCCCATGCGTATCGCCCAAGTATCCCCGCTTTATGAGGCCGTGCCCCCGCGCCTCTATGGCGGCACCGAACGGGTTGTGGCCCATCTTTCCGACGCCCTGGTCGAGCTTGGCCATGACGTCACCCTTTTCGCCAGCGCCGAGGCCCGCACGCGGGCCCGTTTGGCCCCGGTGCGCGACCAGGCTCTGCGCCTGGACCCAGCGCCGCTCAAATCAGACCTCGCGGCGCACATGAGCATGCTGTGGGAAGTCCGGCGACGGGCGCACGAGTTCGACCTGATCCACTTTCATACCGACATGATCCAGTTTGGCATGTTCGCCGACATGCCGGAAAAGACGATCACCACGCTGCACGGCCGCCTGGATCTGAAGGATCTGGCTGGCGTCTATCAACGCTTTTCGCAGTTCGGCGTGGTCTCGATCTCGGACGCCCAACGCACGCCCCTTCCGGACGCCAACTGGCTCGGTACGGTGTTGCACGGCATGCATATCGAGGATGAAGTGTTGCCGGCCGCCGCCGGCGGCTATCTTGCCTTCCTGGGGCGCATCTCGCCCGAGAAGGGGCCAGACCGCGCGATCGATATCGCACGTCGCGTGGGCATGCCGATCAAGTTGGCGGCCAAGGTCGATGATGCTGATCGCGCCTATTTCCACCAGGTCATAGAGCCGTTGCTCTCCGATCCGCTCGTCGAGTTCGTCGGTGAGATCGGTGACCGCGACAAGGCGCAGTTCCTGGGTGCGGCGGAAGCCCTGCTGTTCCCGATCGACTGGCCGGAGCCCTTTGGTCTGGTGATGATCGAGGCCATGGCGCGCGGAGCACCGGTGATCGCTTACGACCATGGCTCGGTCCGGGAGGTCCTGGTCGACGGTCTGACCGGTTTCATCGTCAACGGCGAAGAAGAAGCGGCGAAGGCGGTAGGACGTCTTGACGCGTTGAGCCGAAAGACGATCCGCGATTGCTTTGACCTGCGGTTTTCCGCCGTCGCCATGGCTCGTCGTTACATTGAACTCTATGATGACATGCTTAAGGCCGGGCGTCCGGCGCTGAGCCTGGCCTGCATCGCCTGACCCTGGAAGGAGGTCCGGAGATGAATCAACCGGTTCCCGTCGACACTGCGCCCAGCGAACACTTAGATGCGCGCGAACCACGCTCGCCGTTCAGACTGTTCGCACTCAAGGACCATGACACCTTCATGGTCGCCGACGCGTTCGGCGACATCGTCGGCGCGGGCGATGGCCTATTTCATAACGACACGCGGCTGATCTCCAGGCTGAGGCTGACTTTGGGCGGCCACCAACCGTCCCTGTTGAGCGCGGCGGTGTCGCAGGACAACGTCTTCTTCAGCAGCCACAACACCAACCAGGACTTACCCCTGCTGGGGGCGGGGGCCGCGCCTCATGGCGTGATCCATGTCGAGCGGAAGCGTTTCCTGTGGGACCGCCGGTGCTATGAGCGCCTAACCTTCACCAACTACGGTCGCGACCTGGTTATGGCGCCCGTGGCGCTGGAGTTCGACGCCGACTTCGCCGACATGTTCGAGGTTCGGGGCTCCAAACGCATCGCGCGCGGCCGCCGGTCGCCGGCCCGCGCGGCGGGGCGCAGCGTGGCCTTCGACTATGTGGGCCTGGACAACATCGAGCGGGGCAGCGTCATCAGTTTTTCGGAGCCGCCGGGTCGATTGACCGCGAACCGCGCGGACTTTCTGTTCATGCTCTCCAGCGAAGATCGTTTCGAGCTCTATCTCGAGATCGGCCCGGTCCTGGCCCCCGCGCCCTGCCGCGAGCGTTGGCGGGCGGCCGCCGCGCAGGCGCGCCTGGACATGCGGCGGCGTACGCGTCGAGGCGCGCGCGTGCATAGTTCGGGCCGTCTGTTCAACGAGTGGATCCAGAAATCCAGAGCTGATCTCGCCCTGCTGACGACGGAGCTAGATACAGGGCCCTACCCCTACGCCGGCATTCCCTGGTTTTCGACACCGTTCGGACGCGATGCAATCATCACCGCCTGGCAGGTGTTGTGGATCGAGCCTGGTCTGGCCCGTGGCGTCCTGTCCTATCTGGCTCGACATCAGGCGATGGAGATATCGGCCTTTCAGGACAGCGCGCCGGGCAAGATCATGCACGAGACCCGGCGGGGCGAGATGACCACGCTCGGTGAGTTGCCGTTCGGGCGCTATTACGGGGGGGTCGACACGACGCCGCTGTTTGTCGCCCTGGCCTGCGCCTACGCCGAACGCACGGGCGACTTGGACTTTGTCGACGCGCTGTGGCCGTCGTTGCGGAAGGCCATCGCGTGGATCGAGGATTTCGGCGACAGCGACGGAGATGGCCTGATCGACTATGCGCGCGGCGCCGATACGGGCCTGTCGAACCAGAACTGGAAGGACAGTGAGGACAGCGTCTTTCATGCCGACGGCCGCTTTCCCGCGGGGCCCATCGCCGTGGTCGAAGTACAGGGCTACGCCTTCGCGGCGTTCAAGGGCATGGCGCGGCTGGCCGAACGGCGGGGCGAGGCCGAACTGGCCCAGGGCTGGCTCGCCCGCGCCCATCAGCTTCGTGACGTGGTCGAGAGCCGGTTCTGGATGGAGGACCAGCAGTTCTACGCCATGGCCATCGACGGCCAGGGCAAGCCCTGCGAAGTCCGCGGCTCCAATGCTGGCCACCTGCTGTTCTCGGGCTTGCCCAGCCCTGACAGGGCTCAGGCGGTCATCCAGACTCTTCTGGCGCCGGACTTCAACGCAGGGTGGGGGATACGGACCCTGGCCCAGGGACAGCCGCGCTATAATCCGATGTCCTATCACAACGGGTCGATCTGGCCTCACGATACGGGCCTTTGCGCGCAGGGCATGGCCAATTACGGCGAGCGCGACGGCGTGGTGCGGCTGACCGCAGGCCTGTTCGAGACCGCCGCTAGCTTCGAGATGCGTCTTCCCGAACTGTTCTGCGGCTTCAAGCGGGCTGCGGGCGAACCGCCGGTCGCGTACCCTGTCGCGTGCCTGCCGCAGGCTTGGGCGGCCGGATCGATCTTCATGATGCTGCAGGCGTGCCTGGGCGTGACGGTCGATGGATGGACCGGCGCGGTCAGCGTCACCCAGCCGCGCCTCCCGATTGGGATCGATCGGCTGGAGATCGAGGATCTTCCGCTCGGCGCCGCGCGGGTCGACATCCGTTTCCATCAGAAGGACGATCAGGTCGAGGTCTTGATCGTCAGAAAGGACACTTAGCGCCCCCGCCGCGTCTGAGGTTCGAGAAGCAGGACATCCAAGGCGGGTATCCCACGGGGGCGTTCGAGAACGTCTCGCAAGACCTGCCGCTCTTGGAACAAGGCCACAAGCCCCCCGTTACCCCTTCCAACAGTCTCCCTGGCTGTTTTATGGAGACCACGAAGATGGCTGACGCCCCCAAACTCGACGCCGTGGCCCTGCTGAAGGCCGACCACAGAAAGGTCGAAGACCTTTTCGCCCAATTCGAAGCCGCCAAGGGTGACGGCAAGAAAAAGGTCCTGGCCGAAAAGATCTGCATGGAGCTGACGGTCCACACAAAGCTCGAAGAGGACATCTTTTACCCGGCCTGCGAGGGCAAGGTGGAGGAGGACCTGCTCAAGGAGGCCTATGTCGAGCATGACGGCGCCAAGGTGCTGATCGCCGAGATCGAGGCTGGCGGTCCGGATGACGCGTTCTACGACGCCAAGGTCAAGGTGCTGTCGGAAATGATCGAGCACCACGTTAAGGAGGAAGAACAGCGCGTCGAAGGCATGTTCAGCCAGGCCCGCAAGGCCGGCCTCGACATGGACGCGCTGGGGGAGCAGATGGCGGCGGAGAAGGCGCAGCTGATCGCCAGCTACAAAACTGGCGGGCCGCCCGTTCCCGAGACGACCACCCTGCAGGGTACAGTGCTCGCAAAGCCCTGATCAGGCTGTCGACGGGCTTTGCAAAGGCGACGGGTTATCCCGTCGCCTTTCTGCATTGCGCGGATCTTCAGGGGGCTGAGCCTCACCCGTCCGCGCCCAAACAAGCAAACGGATGAGCTAGAGATCGATTTTGCTCAAGACGCCGGCTGAAGTGTCCGGTCTGGGCGCGGGCGAAGCGCCAGGCGCTATCGGCCTGGCTTGAGACTAAGGCGCCCAGGGGTTTGACCACACGTCACAACCGGACTCCCCCCCCAGACACAGAACCTTCGTTTTTCCGTCGCCAAAGCGCGACGAAACCTTAGCCTTGGCGTCGTCGAGCCTCCTTATGACCGGCCCCAATCAGCGGTGGGAGTCGGCTCGTGTCCAAGTTTGTGTCTCGCAAAGTGATCGCAGGTCTGTTGGCGACGAGCGCCCTGAGCGCCCCGGTCATCGCCTCCGCGCAGGACGCGACGACCGTCGATGAGGTGGTGATCACGGGCCAGCGCGAAGCCCAGCGCGCCGCCATCGCGGTCAAGCGTGAAGCGTTCGTCGTGTCTGACGTGGTTTCCGCCGACGACATCGGCAAGCTGCCGGATCACAACACCGCCGCCGCCCTGCGCCGGATCCCCGGCATCTCGGTCATGGAAGACCAGGGCGAGCCCCGCTTCCCCGTCGTCCGCGGCCTGCGGTCGACCTACAACCGCACCACGATCGACGGTGCGCCCGTGGCCTCTGTAGACGAGAGCGATCGCACCGTGCCGATGGACATCGTCCCCTCGGTGATGGCAGGCCGCCTGGAAGTCATTAAGACAGTGACGCCGGAGAATGACGGCAACGCCATCGGCGGCGTCATCAACGTCACGACTCGCAGCGCCTTCGACGCCAAACGCCCGTTCTTCAACGGCATGGCCTCTTACGGCCAGTATGAGCGTAGCGGCGATGTCCGAAACGACAAGCCTTCGTATCGCCTGGCCTTCGCCGCCGGTCGCACCTTCGGCGCCGAGGATCAATGGGGTGTCGTCGTCGGCGGCTCTCACGAGCAACTGGACTACGACATCCCCCAAGTCGAGGCCGCCTCGCCCAGCGTTCGGGAGTACACCGCCGCCGGGGCGCCGGTGCTGTCGGGCGCGGCGACGGGCAACGGCTTCCAGGTGCCCACTCAGGTGCGCCTGTTCTGGTACAACAACACCAAGCAGCGCAGCGGCTTGAACGCCAAGCTCGAATACCGCCCGAGCGATACGTTCCGCTGGGACGCCTCGGTGCTGGCCTCGCGCATGGAGGATGACGAAGAGCGGATCGAGTATCGGATCGAACCGCTGGGCAATGTCGCCAACCAGACCCCGACCAGCGGCGCCTTCGCGCGCGGCCGTGGCATCATCCACCTGAACCAGCCGATCACGACCCGCGAGATCGGCCTGGCCCGCACGGGTTTTGCCTGGTCCTTTGCGCCGAACTGGAAAGCCGAAGGCGGTTTCGTCTACTCATTGGCCGGCCTCAAGGTGCCCAATCACTCGGTAGAGTTCCGTACTGTCGACGCCCAAGGCGCCAACTACGCCTTCACCTACGACACCACCAATCCGTTGTTCCCGACCTTCAACCCGATCAACGAAGCGGCGCTGCGCAATCCGGCCAACTACGTCTTGCAGCAGCACCGGGACGCGCTGACCAAGGCCAACGAAAGCACGAGCGAGGCGCGCTTGGACTTCGCCTATGACGACGAAGCCCACTGGCGAGTGAAGTTCGGCGGCGTTCTGCGATCCAGCGAACGCGACTCGCGCAACAGTCAGGTGACCTATCGCGCTGGATCGGGCTTCACCTACACCCTCGCCGAAGTGGACAAGCCTGGCCCGGCCGAGCTGATCGCCGGTCGCTACCGTCTTGATCCGCGCATCGATGCGGACGCAGCCACCGCCTTCTTCCGCGCCAATCGCGGCCGCTTCACAACCACCGTGGCCGCGCCGACCGGCAACTACGATGTCGGCGAGGACGTGCAGGCCGGTTACGCACAGGCCAGCTATCAGGTCGGCGACCTGACCCTTCTGGGCGGCCTGCGCTATGAGCACACCAAGGTGGAGTCCGACGCGGTGCGCAACACCGGCGGCGTGCTGACCCCGGTGTCCAACAACGGCAGCTACGACAACTGGCTGCCCAGCCTGCACCTGCAGTGGAAGCCGCGTGAGGACCTGATCGTCCGCGCGGCCTGGACCAACACCATCGGCCGACCGGACTATGGCTCTCTGGCCGCAACCGAGAACCTGAATTTCGACGGCAGCCAGCCGACTCTCTCGCGCGGCAACCCCAACCTGAAGGCGCGCGAGAGCGAAGGCTTCGACATCTCCGTCGAGCTCTATCCGACTGACGGCATGATCTCGCTGGCCCTGTTCTCCAAGGACATCAAGAACGAGATCTTCACCCTGTCGTCGAGCGAGCGGCTGGACGTCGGCCGGGGCGTGGAGACGGTCCTGATCTCGACGCCGCGCAACGCCGAGACGGCCAAGATCAAGGGCGTCGAGTTCGCGGTGCAGCAGGCCTTCACCTTCCTGCCGGCGCCGTTCGACGGGTTCGGCTTCAACGGCAACGTCACCTGGCTCGACACCGAGTTCACGTTCCTGACCTCGACCGGTCCGCGCGTCACGGGCCTGTTCCAACAGCCGGAGATCACCACCAACGCGGCGGTCTACTATCAGCGCGGCCCCTTCGAGGCCCGCGTGTCGCACAACTACATCGGCGGCCAGCTGGAGACGATCAACGACGCCAACGTCAATTCCGACCAGTACTGGAAGGGTCGCCACGTGTTCGACGCCAGCCTGTCCTGGCGCTGGAACAAGCACGTGAGCCTGTTCGTCGAAGGCCAGAACCTGTCGAACACCGGCCGTCAGGAAGTGACTGGCCCTGGCCGCCGCAATCTTCAAGAGTGGGCGAACTACGGCCGGACCTATTGGGTCGGCGCGGCCGTGAACTTCTAGGCGGAGAGGTAGGGTCGTGTCGCTCGTCCTAGCTCTAGTGGTCGCGCTTCAGGCCGCGCCGACTCCCGTATCGCCGAGCACGGCGGGCTTCGAGACGGTTCGCCGCTACGCCAGCAACGCGAGCCAAGGCGTCGCGGTCGGGCCGCACGACCTCTACGCGGTCAGCAACTTCAACATCGTTCGTCTCGACAAGAAGACGGGCGAGAAACGCGGGGAATGGACCGGCGAGCGGTCGCGCTTTCCGCACATCAATTCCTGCGCCGTGATCGGAAGGGATCTGGTGTGCGCCAGCTCCAACTTCCCGGGCACGCCGCAGGTCAGCACGGTCGAGTTCTTCGATCCCATGAGCCTGGCGCATCGCAAGAGCGTCTCTCTGGGCCTGGGTACGGGTTCGATCACCTGGGTGGACCGCAAGGACGGCTTCTGGTGGGCGATGTTCGCCAACTATGACGCGAAGGGCGGCGAGCCCCCGCGCGACCACCGCCATACGACCCTCGTCAAGTTCGACGACCAATGGCGGCGACTTGAAGGCTGGGCCCTGCCCGCCACGATCCTGGAGCGCATCAAGCCGATGAGCATCTCGGGGGGCGGTTGGGGTCCCGACGGTCGCCTTTATCTCAGCGGCCACGACCTGCCGGAACTCTACGTCGTGGCGGTTCCGAATGGCGGCGGTGTGCTCGACCATCTGGAAACCCTGCCGATGGAGGCCGAGGGGCAAGCCATTGACTGGGATGAGAGCGACAAGGGAACGCTCTACGGTATCACCCGTCGCAGCCGCGAAATCCTGCGGATGACCGCCCCGACCTCGGTCAAACGCTGAGACGGGCCGCTCCTTCGGCTCGCAACTCGAAAACCGTTGAGGCTCAGACCTCGCGCATCTAACAAGTGTTTGATCGCGACGATGGGAGAGCTCGCATGACCACCGCCTATATCTGTGACGGGATCCGCACCCCGATCGGCCGCTATGGCGGAGCTCTCTCGAAGGTGCGCGCCGACGATCTGGCGGCGATCCCGCTGAAGGCCCTGGCCGCACGCAATCCCGGCCTGGATCTTTCCGCCATCGACGAGGTGGTGCTGGGCAGCGCCAACCAGGCCGGTGAGGACAACCGCAACGTCGCGCGCATGGCGCTGCTGCTGGCCGGCTATCCTGTCTCGGTTCCGGGCGTCACCGTCAACCGCCTCTGCGCCTCGGGCCTGGAGGCCGTCGGCTATGCCGCGCGCGCCATCGCTTCGGGGCACAACGACCTCGTCATCGCCGGCGGGGTCGAGAGCATGAGCCGCGCGCCGTTCGTGATGGGCAAGGCCGATAGCGCCTTCTCCCGCAACGCCGAGATCTTCGACACCACCATCGGCTGGCGCTTCATCAACCCCACCATGCGCAAGCTGTACGGCGTCGACTCCATGCCCGAGACCGCCGAGAACGTCGCTGACGACTACGGCGTCAATCGCCAGGACCAGGACGCCTTCGCCCTGCGCAGCCAGGCCCGCGCCGCCGCCGCCCAGGCCAACGGCTTCCTGGCCGGCGAGATCACGCCCGTGGAGATCCCCGGCAAGGCCGGTCCGACGATCGTCGATCGCGACGAGCACCCCCGCGAGACCACCCTGGAGGCCCTGGCCAAGCTGAAACCGATCGTCCGCGAGGGCGGCACGGTGACGGCCGGCAACGCCTCGGGCGTCAATGACGGCGCGGTGGCCCTGATTATCGCGTCGGAGGACGCGGTGAAGCGCCATGGCCTGACGCCGCGCGCCCGGATCACCGGCTACGCCACCGCCGGGGTCGAGCCGCGCGTCATGGGCATCGGTCCCGTTCCCGCCGTCCGCAAGCTGATGGGCAAGACGGGCCTCGCCATCGGCGACTTCGACACCGTCGAGCTGAACGAGGCCTTCGCCGCCCAGGGTCTGGCGGTGCTGCGGCAGCTGGGCCTGTCCGACGATGGCGCGCACGTGAACGCCAATGGCGGCGCCATCGCGCTGGGCCACCCGCTGGGCGCGTCCGGCGCGCGGCTGGTGCTCACTGCCTTGCGTCAACTGGAGGCGAGCGGCGGCAAGCGCGGTCTCGCCACCCTCTGCATCGGCGTCGGCCAGGGCGCGGCGCTGGCCTTCGAGCGCGTCTAGTGTCGCTCGCCGATCCCGAACTGATCGAGGCTCTGCGCCATACGGTGCGGGCCCTGTGCCGCGACTTTCCCCCGCCCTATTGGCGGGGCCTGGATCGTGAGAAGGCCTACCCGACCGCGTTCGTGGCCGCCATGACCAAGGCAGGCCTTCTGGGCGTGCTGATACCCGAGGAATACGGCGGCGGCGGTCTTGGCCTGACGGCCGCCGCCGCGATCCTGGAAGAGGTCCACGCTAGCGGCGGCAACGCGGCAGCCCTGCACGCCCAGATGTACACCATGGGCACGGTGCTGCGGCACGGCTCGACGGCGCAGAAGAAGACCTGGCTGCCGCGCATCGCCGATGGTTCGATCCGCCTGCAGGCCTTCGGGGTCACCGAACCCACGGCCGGCACCGACACGACCTCGATCTCGACCTTCGCTCGCCGCGAGGGCGACACCTATGTCATCAACGGCCAAAAGGTCTGGACCAGCCGGGCCGAGCACTCCGACCTGATGGTGCTGTTGGCCCGCACGACGCCCAAGGATCAGGTCTCCCGCAAGGCCGACGGCCTGTCGGTGTTCCTGGTCGACATGCGCGCCGCGCTCGGCAAGGGCCTGACGATCAAGCCGATCGCCACCATGCTGAACCACGCCACGACCGAGGTCTTCTTCGACAACCTCGTCATCCCCGCCGACAGTCTGATCGGCGAGGAAGGCAAGGGCTTCCGCTACATCCTCGACGGGATGAACGCCGAGCGCATCCTGATCGGGGCCGAGTGCCTGGGCGACGCCGCCTGGCTGATCGGCAAGGCGCGCGACTACGCCAATAGCCGCGTGGTCTTTGGACGCCCCATCGGCCAGAATCAGGGTGTGCAGTTCCCGATCGCCCGCGCCTACGCCCAGACTCACGCCGCGCGCCTGACCATCTATGACGCTGCGGCGCGCTACGACGCGGGCCAGCCCTGCGGCGAGCAGGCCAATATCGGCAAGATGCTGGCCTCGGAAGCCTCGTGGGCGGCGGCCGACATGTGCCTTCAGACTCACGGCGGCTTCGGCTTCGCCGAGGAGTACGACATCGAGCGCAAGTTCCGCGAGACGCGCCTCTATCAGGTGGCCCCGATCTCGACGAACCTGATCCTGGCCTATGTCGCCGAGCACGTGCTCGGCCTGCCGCGCTCGTACTGATGTCGCCGTACGCGGACTGGATTGGGCGCACACGCGAGAGGACCGCCGTGCTGGAGGCCGCCGACCTCGCCAGGCTGGCGGCGCTGCTGGATCGACCGCCGCCCTCCGAGGTCCCGCCGGCCTGGCACTGGGCTTGTCTCGCCGAACCTGTGTCCCGCGCCGACCTCGGCCCCGACGGCCACCCGCGTCGCGGCCTCTTCCTCCCGCCGATCGAAGCGCCGCGCCGGATGTTCGCCTCGGCCGACATGACCTTTTCCGGCGCGCTGCTGGCGGGTCAGGAGACCGACCTGGTCGAGACCATCGCCAATATCGAGGAAAAGCCGGGCGCCAGCGGCCCCCTCACCTTCGTCACCGTCAATCGCGAGATCTCACAGGCTGGCGAGGTCCGCGTCCGGGAGCGTCAGACCCTCGTCTACACGGGCGCTGCGCCCGCGCCGCGCGTGGCCGACAGCGAGCCGGCTCCCGTGGCCGCATGGAGCCGCGCCACGGCGACCGATCCCGTGCTGCTTTTCGCCTTCTCCGCCGCCACCTCGAACAGCCACCGCATCCACTATGACCTGAGCTATGCGACTCAGGCCGAGGGGTATCCCGGCCTCGTCGTGCATGGGCCTCTGATCGCCCTGCTGCTGCTCGACGCCATGCCTCCCCGCGAGATCAGCCACTTTTCGTTCCGCGCGCTCAAACCCGCCTACGCCGGCGAGACGGTCACGGCGGAGGGGCGCCTGACAGAAGACGGCGCGGACCTGTGGGCCCGCTGCGGCGACGCCACCCTGATGCGGGCCCGCGTCGCGTTCTGAGCGCCCTACTCCTCCAGCGTCGACGTGTCGAAGCCGTGGTAAAGCGACAGAAACCGGAAGGGGTGGCCGGGCACGTACGCGCTGAACATCACGTTGTTGATGTCGCTGAAGGTGTCGAAGGCGCCGATCTTCGCGTCGGGGACCTTCAGCGCCAAGTGATGTCGCGCCAGGTTCAGGGCGACTTGGTCGATCCAGCGGGTGACGGTCTCTCGCGACAGCCGCTCATCCAGATAGGCCCGCAGCCAGCGCAGCATGATCGCGGTCGTCGCCGTCGGCTGCGCCAACAGCAGGTTCGCGGTGATCCGCGAACCTGCCTGGGTGTTGCGTTCATTCTCGTTGATGACGAAGTCGGCGTCGCGCCACTGGTCCAAAAGGTCCTCGACGCCTCGCTGTAGCAAGAGGTCGATGTCGGAGACGAAGACGGGCCTTTGCAGCATATCCAGCAGCCCGCCCAGGCGCTGGAAACGCACCGACTGGTAGTGCGCGACAGGGATCTCGATCAGCCCCTTGGGAGGGGCTTCGTAACACCGGGTAGTGATGGCCGAGGCGTCGAAGGTGTCACCGGTGAAGATGAGGCGGGGGTCGCTCACGCCAACGGTTGCGGCAGCCTCCGCGAGGCGTTCGGCCCCACCGATCACGTGGATCACCACCAGGAACGGCACGTCGCTGTGCTTGATGACCGACAAGGCCAGCCAGCGCCCGTAGAGCTCGACATAGCGCGCGTCGGCCGCGGCGAAGAACACGACCTGGGCGCCCACGGCGTCGGCGTGCGCCTTCAGCCCCTCGCCGTCGAGCGTGCGGCCATCGCCGGTCAGAAAGACCTGAGGGCCATCGTCCAACGCGTCGGGCGTAGGCGCGTCCAGTTCGGCGCCGGTCAACGCCTCCATGACCACTTGATAGTGGATCACCCAGTCGCGCCATTCCGGCGTCGGAGGCTCGACCCGCAGCGCCGCCGCCTCGTCGAGCAACGCTTCGAACAAGGCCAGACGCTCGGCGGCAAGCGGCTCGCACAGGATCAGGCTGACGGCGTCATGATAGTACTTCATGCGCCCCAGCGGATGCAGGCCGGAGTCCGTGTCGCGCGCGGCGGCTATTGCCCTAGCCAACTCCGCCGCGATGTCGAGCGGGGCTTCCGTCGTCGCGACCGGCGCCGCGTCATCGGCGCTCACGCCCTCGAAGAAGCGCCCGAGCAGCGCCTTCCCGGCGTCTTGGGTCGGAAGTACGCCTTCCCCTGTCAGGATCTCGTAGCGCAGGCCGCCTCGCCAGCCGACCTGCAGCTCGAAGCGGTCGGTGGCCTGCCGCCAGTGCGCTTCAGCCGGAAAGGCCATGCGCTCAACGAGCGGAGTCTTGGGCGCCAGGATCAGCGCGCCCTGCTCATGGTCCACGCCCCACCGGTGATGGGCGAAGCCGCGATGCGGGCCTTCAACCGGCAGCATCTCGAGATAGCGCGACGGCGTGGTGATCCAGCCAGCTTCAGCGATTAGCGGCAGACGCTCCAGCAACGCCGACGGACGGGCCAGGGTCTGGAGCACATGCGGCGCGACGGCATAGTTGAAGCGTCCCTCGCGCGCGACCTGCGCCAGCAGGCCTCGGTAGGTCTCCGGATCGGACAGATCACCGGCATGCGCCCCGTTTGCCCCCCCAAGCGTGGCGTCACGGAGGTCCTCTGGCCATCCTGGCGGCCCGCCGCCGATCAGCAGCACGCTGAATGCGGGATCCGCCGCCTTGCGCGCCCGCAGATGGGCGACCAGCGGGCCAAGATCGTTCAGTCCGGACAGTTGCGCGAACTGCGAGGGACGCGCGGCCCTGCGCTTGAACAGAAAATCCAGCTGTAGAAGCCCGCCGTCCTGCACGCCGCGCAAGCGGTGGAAATCGGTCACGTCGACCGGGACGAAGCCCATAGACTTCAGTTGCGCGAACACCAGCTCGGCCGGCGGCGCGCCCTGGTTGAAGTTCACGACCGAGATCTCGAGGAGGATGTAGTCGGCCTGGCGCAGGACGGTCTCGCCGCCGCGCAGCACGTCCAGTTCCGCGCCCTGGGTGTCGATCTTCACGAAGTCGAAGCGACGCCCCGCCAGCAAATCATCCAGCCGCGCCTTGGGCACGACGCGGCGGATCATCACATCGTCGCGGAAGAAGTCGGTGTTCTCGCGATAGAGCGATGTCCCCGTCGACTGCAGCCATTCCTTGGTCAGGAACAGCTCAGCCTCGCCGTTCTCGTCCGAGGCGGCGACCATGTGCCGTTCGAACGGCATCGCCGCCAGATCGGGCTCGCAGAATGGATTGGGCTCGACCAGCGTCGGCGCGCAGTCGGGAAACACCTGCAGGAAGCCGCGCGTGAAGCTGCCGACATGCGCGCCGACGTCCAGCATCGTGCGCGGCGCATAGCCGTCCAGCTTTAGGGCCTGTAGTTGGTCGTGGTTCACCGATCCTGGCCTTCCCAGAGACGCCCATCCGGCGCCATGGCCTTGACGGCGTGACGCCGCGCCAACTCGTGACGATAGACCGCGTGCAGATCGGACTCGCTCTGGACCTCCCGCTCATCGCGATCCAGCGACAGCCCGATCTCCAGGTAGGTGGAGAGATTGGCGAGGTTGGGCTTCGGGCGATGGCCGGCTTGATACTCGGCGATCATCTCGCTGTAGAGCGCCTCCAGCTTGTCGGCCAACAGGTCCATGTCGAACAGGACGCAGGTGTCGCGATTGGCCTCCAGCGTCGCGCGCAAGGCTTGGGCGCGCGCACGGTCAGAACCGATCTCGACAGCCTTTTCGACATAGGCTTCAGCGCTGTCGACGACCAATTCAGGCAAGCCGGCGCTACGCACCAGGCTGCCGCAGACCCGCGAAGCGAACGAGCGGCCGGACCAAGTCAGCACCGGCACAGCCATCCAGAGGGCGTCGGAGGCCGTCGTGTGGGCGCCATAGGGCGTGGTGTCGAGGAACAGGTCCGCCAGGCGATAGCGCGCCAGATGGAAGGCGTTCTGCATCTTCGGCGCGAAGACCAGACGCGTCCGATCCACACCGCGCGCCTCGGCGCTGTCGCGCAGGCGGGCGTTGGTCTCCGGGTTGCTTTCCAGCAGCCAGAGCACACTGCCGGGCGTGCGCTTGAGGATCTCCATCCATCGGTCGAAGACGTGCGGCGTGATCTTCTGCGTGCCGTTGAAGCAGCAGAACACGAAGGCGTCTGCGGGCAGGCCCGCCTCGGCGCGCGTCGGGACCTCGCTGGCCACGACGCGGCGGCGGTCGTTGGGCTGATAGCAGGGAATCCGACGGACGGCCTCGGAGTAATAGAGCTCCATCTCCGGCGGGATGATCCACGGATCGCCGATGATGTAGTGGTGATAGTCGCTGCCCATCGTGCCGGGATAGCCCAGCCAGTTGATGATAATCGGCGCAGGACGCCGCGCGAAGACGGCCGTGCGGGCGTCGCGGGTGTGGCCGTTCACGTCGACCAGAATGTCGATGCCGTCGTCGGCGATGCGCTGGGCGGCCTCGTCGTCGCTCATCAGGCGGATATCGGTGAAATGCTCGGCCGCCGCGCGGATTCGCGTGTTCAGGCCATCGCTGGACTCCGGTCCGCAGTAATAGGCGAAGACCTCGACCCTCGACTTGTCGTGCACCTCGAATAGTTCGGCCATCAGGTAACCCACGGCGTGGTCGCGCAGGTCGGATGAAATATAGCCAATCCGCGGCCGGCGGCCGGTGAGGTCGATCGGCGCATCACGGCGGTCGGCGCGGATCTGCTCGGGCGTGGTCTTGGCCTCGCGCTCGATGAACTGGTTGGCCGCGCCAAGTTGCAGAAGCGGATCATCCGAATAGGCCGCGATCGACAGCGGATTGACGCCGTTCAAAAGCGCTTCACGGCTGAGGCGATCGTTCGGCTGCACGGCGGGCCACTTGCACTGCGACAGGCGCGTGGCGACCAGCTGACCGATAACGTCCATGGCGCTGGGATCAATGTCGGCCGCGCGTTGCAGCGCCAATTCCGCCCGCGCAGGCTGGTGCATGTCGCCCAGCAGACGCGCGATCTGCTTGAGGCAGGTGAAGGCGTAGCTGACCCCCATGCCGCTGAGCACGAACGGCCGGTTGGCTCCGGCCTCCCAGGTCGCGATGGCCAGCTCGTTCAGCCCCGCCCGCTCCTGGAGTCCGCCCAGATTCACATAGGCGGGCATGAAGTCAGGGTTGATGGCTATGGCCTGCTCGAGCGAGGTGGCGGCGCCGACGTTATCGCCGAGCGCGGCCTGCAACACCGAGCGGTTGAACAGCGCCACGGACAGCTGCGGATGCTCGGCGTTGAACTTGACCCAAATCTTGTAGGCCTGGTCCGCGAGGGCCGGCTGCCCCTGGGTGGCGAGATCGCCGGCAAGCGTGATGACGTCGCCGAGCGAACAGCCTTCGGCGGTTAGTTTGCTGAGCATTTCCAGGGTGTCGACGTCAGCCATTGTCTTCCTGAAAGCGATAGGCGGCGGACAAGCACAGGGAAACGCAGAGCGCGAGTCAGCCCTGGGCGATGATGGCATGGGGCCGAAACCTCGACCATCGGCCGAAGAGCGATCCGCCGACCGCTCCGAACGGAGCGATCGGCGGAGGCCACGGTTAGGTGACGTTCAGATACGAGGCCACCTGAGCGTCGCTCAGGCTCTGCACCTGAGTGCTGGTCAGAGCATTCGCCTGCGTGCTGGTCATCGCCTCGATATTAGTGGTCGACAGATAGTCGAGCTGGGTCGACGTCAGACCTGGCAGCTGCGTGGGCTGCAATTGGCCGATCTGGGTCGTGGTCAAGCTGTCGATCACCGTGGTGGTCAGGGCGCCGAGCTGGGTTGAGGCCAGCGCGCCGATCTGGGTCGCGGTCAAGTCGGCGATATCGGTCGAGCTCAGCCCCTTCAGCTGCGTCGTCGTCAGCCCCTTGACCTGGGTCGTCGATAGCGCCGCCGTCTGGGTGGCGGTCAGCGCCGAGACGTTCGTCGCCGACAAGGCGGTCAACTGTGTGACGGCCAGCGCCGCGATCTGGGTGTCGGCGAACTCACCGATATCGGTCGTCGTCAGACCTGCCAGCTGGCTGCTGACCAGACCCTTGACCTGAGTGCTGCTGAGCGAACCGATCTGGGTCGCGTCGAGCGTCGAGAAGACCGTCGCCGTCAGGGCCCCCAGTTGAGTCCCGCTCAAGGCCGACAACTGGGTGGTCGTCAGCTGCTGGGCCTGGGTGGTGGCCAAGGCGGTGATCTGCGAATTGGTCAGCGCGCCCACCTGGGTGTTGGCAAGCTCACCAATATCCGTCGTCGACAGGCCCTTCACCTGATCAACCGTCAGCCCCTTGACCTGCGTTACGGTCAGCGCCGCCGTCTGCGTGGCGTTGAAGGCTGAGATGTTGGTCGTGGACAGGGCGGCCAGCTGGCTGGTGGCCAGGGCGGCGATCTGGGTGTCGCCCAATTCGCCGATGTCCGTCGTCGTCAAACCCTTTATCTGATCGACGGTCAGACCCTTGATCTGGGTGGTCGTCAAGGCCGCGACCTGGGTCGCGTTCAGCGCCGAGACGTTAGTCGACGACAGCGAACCGATCTGGGCCGCGCTTAGCGCTGCGATCTGGGTGTCGGCGAGCTCACCGATATCGGTGGTGGTCAGGCCCTTCAGTTGCGTGGCGGTCAGACCCTTCAACTGGGTGCTGCTGAGCGCGGCGACCTGCGTGCCGTTGAGGTTCGAGAAGCCGGTCGCGGTCAGGCCGCCCAGCTGCGTCGAGCTCAGCGCGCCCACCTGGGTGTCGGCAAGGTCGCTGATGTTGGTGGTGTTGAGGCCGCCGAGCTGAGCGACGGTCAGGCCCTTGACCTGTGTGGTCGTCAGGGCGCCCAACTGGGTTCCGTTGAGCAGGCTCAGGTTTGTCGCCGGGATCGCCCCCACTTGCGTGGCCGTGAGACCGCCGATCTGGGTCGTCGACAACTCCTGCACCTGCGTCGAGGCCAGAGCCGCGATCTGGGCGGCGGACAGCGCGCCGATCTGGGTCGCCGACAGCTCGTCGATGTCGGTCACTGACAGACCCTTCAGCTGTGTAGCCGAAAGCGCCTGGATCTGGGTGTTGCTCAGCGCCGCAACCTGGGTGTCGGCAAACGCGGAGACATTGGTCGCCGACAGGTTCTTAAGCTGATCGGCGGTGAGCGCCGCGATCTGTGTCGTCGTGAACTCGGCCATGTCGGTGGTCGACAGGTTCTTGAGCTGATCAGCCGTAAGCGCCTTGACCTGCGTGCTCGACAGTGCGGCCACCTGGGTCGCATTCAAAGCGGAGAAGCCCGTCGTGCTGAACGCCGCGACCTGAGCCGTGGTCAAAGCACCGACTTGCGTATCGGCCAGCAGGCCAACCGCGTTGGTGGTCAGCCCTTTCACCTGGGTCGCCGTCAAACCCTTGATCTGGGTGCTGCTGAGGGCGCCCCAGTCCGTAGCGTCCATGTACTGCAGCGCCGTGGCGTCAAAGCCGCCGACCTGCGTCGCGCTCAGCGAGGCCATGACGGTCTCGTTGAAGGTCTGCGCATAGTAGGTCATGCCATTGATCTGAGTGGCCGAGAGGCCCTTCACCTGCGTCGCGGTCAGCGCCCCGACCTTGGTCTCATCCAGAGCCCTCAGATTGGTCGTCGACATGGCCGACATCTGGGTGCCTGTCAGAGCGGCCAGGTTTGTTGTGCTGAACGAACCCAGAATGCCGTTCGACATGGCCGCGATCGTCGTCGTGCTCAGACCGGGGATCTGGGTCGCTTCGAGATCGTTTTGGAACGCCACGACAAAGGCGTTGGACGCCGCCTTGCTGAGGGCGCCGAGCTGGGTCGTGCTCAGCGCCTTGACGGTCGTCGTGTCCAGCGACGCCAGATTGGTCGAGGCCAACGCCGCGATCTGCGCAGTCGTCAGCGCCGCGCCCTGCGTTTCGTTAATGCGTGCCAGGAACGCGCCGGACAGCGACGAAATCTGGGTCGTCGTCAGGGCCTTGATCTGGGTCGTGGTCAGCGCTTGGACTTGGGTCTCGTAAAGACCATCCAACATCGTCAGCGCCGAGAGGAAGTTGGTGCTTAGCTGACCCGCCTGGGTTTCGCTGATGTCGTTGATGAACACGCCGGCCATGGCTTTGCCCTGAGTCGCCGTCAGCGCCTTGAGCTGGGTGGCGGTCAGGCTCTGCGTCGCCGTCGTCGTCAGGGCGTTCAGACTGGTGGCGGTGATCGTCGCGATGACCGAGGTCGACAGGGCCGAGGCCTGTGTCGAGTCCAGATTATGGAGGAACCCAGGCGAAGGCAGACCTGTGATCTGCGTGGCGACCAGACCTTGGGCCTGCGTGCTCGAAAGGCTCTGGACTTGCGTTGTGCTCAGGCTGTCCAGCGCCGTTCCGGTGAGGGCCCCGATCTGCGTCGAGGCCAGGTTGGTGATCTGCGTCGAGAACTCGACGAATTCGTCCGCGCCCCAGCTCTTCAGCTGGGTCGCGGTGAGCCCCTTGATCTGGGTCGCCGACAACGCCTGCATCTGCGTCGTGTTCAGCGCCTTCAAGGCGGTGTTGCTGAGCGAGCCGAGTTGGGTGGCCGTGAGACCGCCGAGTTGGGTTGTCGACAGCTCCGCGACCTGCGTGTCCGCCAGGGTCGCGATCTGCGCCGTGCTGAGCGCGCCGATCTGCGTCGCCGACAGCTCGTCGATATCGGTCACCGACAGACCCTTCAGCTGCGTGGCCGAAAGCGACTGAATCTGGGTGTTGCTGAGCGCCGCGACCTGGGTGCCGACGAGGGCCGAGACATTGGTCGCCGAGAGGTTCTTAAGCTGGTCGGCCGTCAGCGCCTGGACCTGCGTGGTCGAGAACTCGCCGATGTCGGTGGCCGAGAGCCCCTTCAACTGGTCGGCGGTAAGCCCCTTGATCTGGGTCGTGCTCAGCGCCGCCAACTGGGTTGCGTCGAGCGCCGAGAACCCGGTCGCCGTCAGCGCGCCAAGCTGGGTCGCGGTCAGGGCCGCCACCTGGGTGTCGGACAGCTCGGCGATGTCCGTCGTCGTCAGGCCCTTCAGTTGGGTGGCCGTCAGGCCTTTGACCTGAGTGGTCGACAGCGCGGCCACCTGCGTCGCGTCAAGCGTCGAGAAACCGGTCGCCGACAGGGCGCCAAGCTGGGTCGCGGTCAGGGCCGCGACCTGGGTGTCGGCCAGTTCGCCGATATCCGTAGGCGTCAGGGCCGAGAGCTGGCTGGTGGTGAGACCTTTGATCTGGGTGGCGTTCAGCGCCGATACCTGCGTGGCGTTCCATGCCGAGAACTTGGTCGGCCCGATCGCCCCGATCACGGAGGAGCTCAGACCGGCGATCTGGGTGGTGGTGAGGTCTTGAACGTTCAGCGCCGTGATCTGAGCCGAGGAAAGCGCCCCGATCTGGGTGTCGGCCAGTTCGCTGATATCCGTCGTCGTCAGCCCGCCGAGCTGGGTGTTCGTCAGGCCCTTCATCTGGGTGACGGTCAACGCGGCGGTCTGGGTGGCGTCCAGCGCCGACAGGTTGGTGGCCGAGAGGTTCTTGATCTGGTCGGCGCTCAGCGCCCCGATCTGCGTATTGGCCAACTCGGCGACATCGGTCGTCGACAGACCCTTGATCTGGTCAGCCGTGATTCCCTTGATCTGGGTGGCGTTCAGCGCTCCCACCTGCGTCGCGTTCAACGCGGAGAAGTTTGTCGCGGTCAGCGCGCCGATCTGGACCGCCGACAGCGCGGAAACCTGGGTGGACGAAAGCTCGGCCACGTCCGTGGTCGTCAGAGCCTTCAGCTGCGTGGTCGTCACGCCCTTGATCTGGGTCTCGGTCAAGGCGGCGACCTGCGTGCCGTCGAGGGCCGAGAAATTCGTCGCGTTCAGAGCGCCCAGCTGGGTCGACGACAGGGCCGCGACCTGGGTGTCGGCCAGGGCCGAGATGTTGTTCGTCGTCAGCCCGGCCATCTGGCCGGCGGTCAGCCCCTTGATCTGGGTCGAGGTCAGGGCCCCAAGCTGGGTGGCGTTCAGCAGGCTGAGGTTGGTCGCGGTGATCGCACCCACCTGGGTCGAGGACAGCCCGCCGATCTGGGTCGTGGACAGTTCCTGCACCTGGGTCGAGGCCAGGGCCGTGATCTGAGCCGCCGAAAGCGCGCCGACCTGGGTGGCGGACAACTCGTCGATGTCGGTGGTCGTCAGGCCCTTCAACTGGGTGGCCGACAGCGCCTGGACCTGGGTGTTGCTCAGCGCGGCGATCTGGGTCTGGCTGAGCGCCGAGACATTGGCCGCCGACAGGTTCTTGATCTGGTCGGCGGAGAGCGCCGCGACCTGGGTGTCAGCCAGCTCGCCGATATCCGTAGCCGTCAGCCCCTTGAGCTGGTCGGCGGTGAGACCCTTGACCTGAGTGGTCGTCAGGGCCGCGACCTGTGTTGCGTTGAGGGCCGAGAAGCCCGTCGAGGTCAGGGCTCCCAGCTGCGTCGCGCTCAGAGCGCCGACCTGGGTGTCGGCCAGATCGACGATGTCAGCGGCCGTGAGGCCTTTCAACTGGGTGGCGGTCAGGCCCTTGACCTGAGTCGTGGACAGAGCGGCGGTCTGGGTCGCGTCCAGCGCCGAGAAGGCCGTCGCCGAGAGCGCGCCGATCTGCGTCGACGCCAGCGCCGCCAGTTGAGTCGTCGCCAGCTCACCAATGTCCGTAGCGTTCAAGGCGGCGAGTTGCGAGGTCGTCAGGCCCTTCACCTGGGTTTCGTTCAGAGCCCCGATCTGCGTCGCATCCAGCGCCGAGAAGTTCGTTGCTGACAGCGCGCCGATCTGGGCCGCACTGAGCGCGCTGACCTGAGTGGTCGAGAGGCTCTTGATGTTGGTCAGGCTGATCGCGGAAATCTGCGATGTCGCCAGAGCGCCAACCTGGGTCGCGGACAGCTCAGCGATGTCCGTCGTCGTCAGGCCCTGGAGCTGGGTGGTCGTCAGACCCTTGATCTGGGTGCCGTTCAGCGCGGCGACCTGGGTCTGGCTGAGGGCCGAGACATTGGTCGCCGACAGATTCTTGATCTGATCCGCCGTCAGGGCGGCGATCTGGGTGTCCGCCAGCTCGCCGATGTCGGTTGTCGTCAGGCCCTTCAGCTGATCGGCCGTCAAACCCTTGATCTGAGTGGTGGTCAGGGCCGCCGTCTGGGTGGCGTCCAGCGCCGAGACGTTGGTCGCCGTCAACGCGCCGAGCTGAGCGGTCGACAGCGCCGTCAGCTGAGTGGTGGACAGTTCGCCGATGTCGGTGGCGTTCAGCGCCTTCAGCTGCGAGGCGGTCAGGCCCTTGACCTGCGTTTCCGACAGGGCCGCGACTTGGGTGCTGTTCAGGGCGGAAAAGCCAGTCGCTGTCAGCGCGCCGAGCTGCGTCGACGACAGCGCCGCGACCTGAGTGTCGGCCAAATTGCCGAGGTTCGTGGTCGTCAGCCCCGCCATCTGGGCGCTGGTCAGGCCCTTGAGTTGGGTCGCGGTCAGCGCGCCGAGTTGCGTGGCGTCCAGCAGGGCCAAGTTGGTCGGGGTCAGCGCGCCGATCTGGGTGGAGGACAGGCCGCCAATCTGGGTGGTCGACAGCTCCTGCACCTGGGTCGAGGCCAGAAGGTTGATCTGCGCGGTCGTCAGCGCGCCCAGCTGCGTCGCCGACAGCTCGTCGATGTCGGTGGTGGTGAGCCCCTTGACCTGGGAAGCCGTCAGGCCCGCGACCTGGGTGGTCGTCAGGGCCGCTGCCTGGGTCTGGTTCAGCGCCGAAACATTGGCCGCAGACAGGTTTTTGATCTGATCGACCAGCAGCGCCGCCACCTGGGTGTCGGCCAACTCGCCAATGTCGGTGGCGTTGAGCCCCTTCAGTTGGTCAGCCGTCAGCCCCTTGATCTGGGTGGCCGAAAGCGCAGCCACCTGGGTCGCGTCCAGCGCCGACACGTTCGTAGCAGTGACGCCCGCCAGCTGGGTCGTCGACAGCGCGCTGATCTGCGTGCTCGACAGTTCGCCAATGTCGGCCGCCGACAGACCCTTCAACTGCGTCGTCGCCAGGCCCTTGACCTGGGTCGTCGACAGGACGGCGACCTGCGTCGCGTCCAGCGCCGAAACCGCAGTGGCGGTCAGAGCGCCAAGCTGAGAGGCCGACAACGCCGCGATCTGAGTGGTCGCCAGCTCGCCGATATCGGCGGCGGTCAGCGCGCCGAGTTGGGCGGTCGTCAGCCCCTTGAACTGCGTCTCGCTCAGCGAGCCGACCTGGGTGGCGTTCAGCGCCGAGAAGTTGGCCGCGCCCAGAGCCGCGACCTGGGTCGAAGCCAGGATCGCCAGCTGGGTCGTCGAAAGCTGCTGCGCCTGGGTGGTCGCCAGCGCGCCGACCTGGGACGTGCTCAGCGCCCCCACCTGGGTGTCGGCCAACTCGCCGATATCGGTGGTGGTCAGACCCTTGATCTGGTCAACCGTGACGCCCTTGACCTGAGTCACCGACAGCGCGCCCACCTGGGTGGCGCTGAGGGCTGAGAAATTGGTGGGCGACAGCGCGCCGACCTGGGCGGCGGACAGCGCCGCGACCTGGGTCGTCGCCAACTCGCCGATGTCCGTCGTGGTCAAGCCCTTGAGCTGGGTCGTCGAGAGCGCCGCCACCTGGCTGGTGCTGAGCGCGCCCACCTGCGTCGAATCCAGCGCCGACAGGTTGGTGACGCTGAGGGCGGCGATGCGATCGGTGGCCAGGGCGGCCAGCTGCGTGCTGGCCAGTTCGCCGATATCGGTGACGGTCAGGCCCTTGACCTGACTGGCCGTCAGTCCTTTGACCTGGGTCTCGTTGAGCTGGCCCACCTGGGTGGAGTCCAGGCCCGAGAAGTTGCTGGCCGAGAGCGCGCTGATCTGCGTCGCGCTGAGCACGGCGATGTGGGAGGTGTCGAGCGCCGCCAGTTGGGTGGAGGTGAGCGCCGAGACCTGCTGGGTGGAGAGTTGCGTCAGCTGGGTGACGTCGAAAACCACCGAAGTCGCGAACTTCGGGATCTGCGTCGCTGTCAGCGCCTTGACCTGGGTCGTCGAGAGCGCGGCGACCTGAGTGTCGGCGAGCGCGCCGATGCCCGTCGCGCTGATGGCGGCGATCTGCGTTCCGTTGAGGGACTGAATGTCCGTGGTGGTCAGCCCTTGGATCGCGGTGACCGAAAGGGCCGAGATCTGCGCCGCGGAAAGACTGGAGATCGCCATACGTCCATCCTTGCTGGTGGACGCCCCCATCGCGCGCCCGAGCAGTGCTGAAGACGCCCTCGTACGCGAGCGCCTAATATAGCCAGACCACGGCTACGTCGCGGTAACCATATTTCCTTTCCAACACCTTTCAACGAGACACGCGGCCGCAGATCAACTTTGCCGCCGCCCGCGCCGAAGAACCTCTCCGCAGAAAGGTCCCGCACTTCAAAAAACCCTTTCAGGTCAATGCATCACGGGATTAAAAGCCTCGACGAAGCCTGGACCTGCCATCGTCAAATCTGTTGACGCAGAACTAATATTCGCGGCGCGCGCAGACCTTCTGGACCCGCCCGGTCGGCTGAAATCCGGGTTCGATTAAGATTTCGATTCGGCTAAGCGCGTTCGGCTGGCGCCAGTTCGAAGCTCGCCGACAGGCCATCGGTCGCTGAATTGGCCACCCAGACGTCGAAAACGCCCGGCTCGGCCGTCCAGTAGTCGTTGTCACCCACGAACATCAGGTTCTCGCGCTTGAGCTCGAAGCGCACTTCGCGCTCGGCGCCCGGCGCCAGCGAGATCCGCTGGAAACCCTTCAGTTCCCGCACCGGACGGGTCCGGCTGGCGACCCGGTCCCGAATGTAGAGCTGGATAACGTGATCCCCGTGAACCTGTCCGGCGTTCCGTACGCGGGCGCTGACATGCAACGTGTCACTCCAGGCCAGCTTCGTGGCGCTCAGTTTCAGGTCGGACAAAACGAACGGGGCGTAACCTAGGCCGAACCCGAACGGATAGAGCGCGTCGTTGCGGATGGAACGCCAGCGCGCCTTGTATTCCTGCGCGTTCGCATCCGTAGGCGCGGGGCGCCCGGTGGTCCGGCTGTTGTAGAAGAAGGGCTGCTGACCGCTGTCGATCGGGAAGCTGACCGGCAGCCGTCCCGAGGGATTGACGGTCCCGAACAGCACGTCCGCCACCGCATTGCCCATCTCGCTGCCCAGGAACCAGGTCGCCAGGATCGCAGGAGCATCGCGAACGACGCCCTCGAGCGCGATAGCGCGCCCGTGCCGTAACAGCACGACGACGGGTTTGCCGGTGGCCGCGACGGCCTCGGCAAGGCGCTGCTGAACCGGCGGAATCCGGATGTCGGTTCTAGACTTGGCCTCGCCCGTCATGTCCTGGCTCTCGCCGACCGCCAGCAGCACGATGTCGGCCGCTTGGGCCGCGGCGACCGCGCGTTCGAACCCGCCGGCCAGGGTGGTCTCGACCTCGCAGCCGCGCTCGACGATCAGACTGGCCGGATCGGCCAGTTGCGCCCGCAGTCCCGTAGCAAGATCCACGTTCAGGCGGCGGTCGGCAAAGAAGCCGCCCCAGGCGCCCAAAACGTTGTCCCGGTCGTCGGCGAAGGGTCCGATCAGCGCGAGGCGCTTTCCCGCCTTGGGGAGCGGCAGCAGGTTCTGTTCGTTCTTCAACAGCACGATCGACCGGGCGCCGGACTCGCGACTGAGCGCCCGCATCGCCGGGGTGGCGGTGCGTTTGGCCTCGGCTTCGGGGTCGAGGGACCGATACGGGTTGTCGAAGAGGCCGATCGCCTCCTTCAGCGCCAGCACCCGTCGAACCGCCTGGTCCACGACCTCGACGGGGACCGCACCCGACGTGACCAGCTCCGGCAGGTAGCGGATGTAGAGCCCGCTCTGCATGCTGATATCGATGCCCGCCAGAATGGCCAGCCGGGCGGCGTCGCGATCATCGGCCGCGTAACCGTGCGCCACCAGTTCCTGGTCGGCGGTGTAGTCCGAGATGACGACCCCCTTGAAGCCCCACTCGCCGCGCAGCACGTCGGTCAGCAGGCGGCGGTTGGCGGTCGCCGGGACGCCGTTAATGTCGTTGAACGCCGACATCGTCGTCAGGGCCCCGGCGGCGAACGACGCCTGGAACGGCGGCAGATGCGTCTCGCGAAGGCTGGCCTCGGAGAGCTCCACAGAATTGTACTCCAAGCCGGCCATCACCGCGCCATAGCCGGCGAAGTGCTTGGGCGTGGCCAGCATGCTGTCGTCGGCCTTGAGATCCTTGCCCTGGAAGCCACGCACGCGGGCGGCGGCCATGACCTCGCCCAGATAGACGTCCTCGCCCGCGCCTTCGGCGACACGCCCCCAACGTTGGTCGCGCGCCACGTCGACCATCGGCGCGAACGTCCAGTGCAGGCCCGAGGCCGAGGCTTCGACCGCCGCCGCCCGAGCCGTCCGCTCGGCCAGATGCGGATCAAAGCTGGCCGCCTCGGCCAGCGGGATAGGATAGACGGTGCGGAAGCCGTGAATGACGTCGGCGGCGAATAGCAGCGGGATCTTCAGACGCGATCCTTCGACCGCCGCTCTCTGGGTCTCAAGCCCGGCCTGGGCGCCGACGCCGTTCATCAGGGTCCCGATCCGCCCCGCCTTGACCTCGGCCGTCAGCGTCTGGGCGTTACGGATGTTGACCAGCGGATTCATGTCGCCGATCGGCGGACGGATCATGTCGGCGAAGCACGAAAGCTGGCCAGCCTTCTCCTCAAGCGTCATCTGGGCCAGCAGCGCCTCGACGCGCCCAGAGGCCCGGGCGAAAGCCGGGGGCGCCGTCACCGCCAGACCCGCCAACGCGGCCGCGCCAGACAAGAATCCGCGTCGGCTGGGCCCCGCAGGGCCGCCGGTCTTCGTCTTCAAGGCCATGGAATCCCCCGGGGACGCTTCACGAGGCGCGCAAACTCGCCGCTAAAGCGCCACCACGCAACCGCGCTCGCCTATTCGGCCGCGTGCAGCGCTGCGTCGGCCGCAACGTCCGGGGCGTTGTAGGCGTCCAGGTCCAGGATGCCTTCGCGCTTGGCGACCAAGGTCGGGACCAGCGCCTGGCCCGCGACGTTCACCGCCGTACGCCCCATATCGAGGATCGGATCGATCGCCAGCAGGAGCCCCGCCCCTTCCAGCGGCAGCCCCAGGGTGGACAGCGTCAGGGTCAGCATCACTGTCGCGCCGGTCAGGCCCGCGGTCGCCGCCGAGCCGATGACCGAGACGAACACAATCAGCAGATAGTCCGACCAGGCCAGATGCACGCCGAAGAACTGCGCGACGAAGATCGCCGCGATGGCGGGATAGATAGCCGCGCAGCCGTCCATCTTGGTGGTCGCGCCCAGGGGCACGGCAAAGGCGGCGTAGGCGCGCGGCACGCCCAGACGCGTCTCCGTCACGGTCTCGGTCACGGGCAGCGTGCCCACAGACGAGCGCGACACGAAGCCCAGCTGAATCGCCGGCCAGGCTCCTTGAAAGAAGCGGACGGGATTCAGCCCGTTCAGCGCCAGCAGGCTCGGATAGACGACCAGCAAAACCAGGCCCAGTCCGGCGTAGATGGCCCCGGTGAAGGCGCCCAGCTGCCCCAGGGTCGTCCAGCCGTACTGGGCGACGGCGTTGCCGAACAGGCCGACCGTGCCGATCGGCGTCAGGCGGATAACCCACCACAGCACCTTGCGAACAATGGCCAGGGCCGAGGCGTTGAATTTCAGGAACGCCTCGCCCGCCTCCCCGACCTTGAGGGCCGCGACGCCGGTGACGAGCGAGATCACCACGATCTGCAGGACGTTGAACGACAGCGAGGTGCTGGCCGCGCCCGCGTCGGAAATCTTGGTCGAGGCCGCCAGCCCCAGGATGTTCACTGGCACGAGGCCGGTCAGGAAATCGAGCCACGAGCCGTGCGTCTTCGGGGCCTTGGCGGCGGCGGCGTCCAGGCTGGCGTGCAGGCCGGGTTGCAGGATCAGGCCCAGCGCGATCCCGATCACCACCGCGATCAGGGCCGTGACCGCGAACCAGAACAGCGTCCGCCACACCAGGCGGGCGGCGTTCTGCATCTGGGCGATGTTGGCGATGCTGGCGACGATCGCCGTGAAGACCAACGGCGGGACTAGAACCCGCAGCAGCTGGACGAAGATCTGTCCCACTTGGTGCAGGGTCTCGGCCAGGGCGTAGCCGCCCTGCCCCTCGGCCGGCCCGAGGTTACGGGCCAGAAGCCCCAGGGCCAGGCCCGCGACCATGGCGATCAGGACCTGTGCTCCGAAGCCGCTGATGAAGCGGCTGCTCTTGGCTTGTGCTGCGGCCATGACGTTCCTCGGCGATCGTAAGCCGGCAATGTCGTGTTGTGCGCTGGGATTTACGAGTGAGGTTTTTCGGGGGGCGGCCCCAGGAAAACTGAAGCGCCTAAAAACGCGGCGACCGCGCTCCGCGCCGGGCGACCTCCGGCGCAAAAAGAACCCCGGGAGGACAAACCTCCCGGGGGCGCTTGCAGGGCAGTTTCGGGCGAAAGGCTAGTGGCCGCCGGCCACGCCCTCCTGAATCTCGTGGGTCGGGGCCTTCTTGGCGACCAAGGCGAACCACAGAACATAGACGTAGCAGGCCAGCGGCGCGGCGAAGCCCATTGCCATGGACCCGGTCATTTCCTCGATCTTGGCGAAGGCCAGCGGCAGGAAGGCGCCGCCGACGATGGCCATGCACAGCAGGCCCGAGGTCGCCGAGGTCGGCGCCGACGAACGCTGCAGCGTCAGGGTGAAGATGGTCGGGAACATGATCGAGTTGAACAGGCCGATCAGCAGGGCCGCGAAGGCCGGGATCAGTCCCGACGTCACCGGCGCCGAGGCCAGCAGCAGGTTCACGGTTCCGGCGTGGGCGCTGGGCGTCATGTCCTTGGTCAGGATGACGACCATGCAGAGGGCGATCGCGCCAACGGCGACGACGGCCAGCATGATGTAATCCTTGATCGTCTTCAGCAGGGCCGAGCCCGCGAACCGCCCGATCATGGCGAAGACCATGTAGAAGGTGGTCAGCTTGCCAGCCTGCTCGGACGAGATATCGAGAATGTGCGCCTGTTCCAGGAACAGCAGCAGGTGCAGCGAGATCGCCACTTCCGCGCCGACATAGAGGAAGATGCCGATCGCGCCGAGGTTGGCCCACTTGGAGGTCAGGGCCGTGAACGGGTTGACCAGCTGGCCGGTCTTGGGGGCGGCGTCGGTGATCTTCTGGCGGACCATGAAGATCAGCAGGATGAACAGCGCCAGGCCCAGACCAATGGCCAGATAGACGTTGCTGACGAAGCCCAGCGCCTGTTCGCGCATGGCGTCGGTGATGACGACGTCCTTCTTGAAGATGTCGCCTTTCAGCAGGAAGTTCGCGCCGAACCACAGGCCGCAGGCCGCGCCCAGCGAGTTGAAGGCCTGCGAGAGGTTCAGGCGGAACGAGGACTCCTCGGGCTTGCCCATCGAGGCGATCAGCGGATTGGCCGCGACCTGCAGCAGAGTGACGCCCGAAGCCATCACGAACAGGCCGACTAGGAAGACGCCGAAGACGTGAAGCTTGGCCGCGGCGATGGCGATGAAGCAGCCGGCGACGATGCCGCCCAGGCCGACCATCACCGAGCGGGCGTAGCCCAGCTTGGAGAGAAACGCCGCCGAGGGCAGCGACATGATCCCATAGGCGATGAAGAAGGCGAAGCCCGTCAGGCTGGCCTCAACCGGCGTCAGGGTGAAGACCGTCTTCATGGTCTTCAGCAGCGGATCGAGCAGATTGGTGACCAGCGCCCAGATGAAGAAGAGGCAGGTCACGTAGACGACGGCAAGTTTGACACCCCCGCCCTTGGTCGTGGCCTTGGCGATCGCGGCGTCGGTCATTGGCCGACACCTCCGAGGTTCAACGTCAGCACCGCAATCACTGCACCACTCCCTAGTGACGATATGTCAGATCCGTCTTCGCGCGGATGCCGCATTCACCGGAAACGTGACAACGTTGTCAACCATATGCGTTGATTTTCCCGGTTTTCAGCCCGCCAGCCGGGAACCCGCAGACCCTGTTTCGCCTTGATCAAGCGAACGGGAGACCACCATGTCGGTACTGGCGATCCTTGCGATTTCGAGCGTTTTCGTGCTGGCCGCGATCGTCGGCCTGGCTGATGCGCTCGTGCATTTCATCTGCTGGAGCGCAAGCCGCCTGACCGCGCGCCGCTCGCGTCCGGAGTCGGTTCAAGCGCCTCGGCACGGAATCACCGCGTAACGCCGCGCCGTTCTCCAGCGCCGGCCCGAGGCGTCGGAGAGGTCTTCGACATAAGGCGCTTTTGGTGACCAGGTGCGAGCGCTCAGACGCGGGTCCAGCGCCCCCTCCCCGTCCCACAGCGGTGAGACGATCCACGCCGGGGCGTCGGGCGCCTCGCAGAACGCGCGCACCTTCCTCGGTTCGGGCCGTGGCGGCTTCAGAGAGTCCAAGGTCAGCGGGCGAATCCAGTCGCGTCCTGCCAGCCCTGAGGCTTCGAGCCGCGCCACCCGGTCGTGCAGGGCCATCGCCAGCGGTCGCGAGAACACGATACCGGCGCTCTGCACCTTGCTGCCCCAACTGGGGCGCCCCGCCAGAACCCAGGGCTCGACATCACCGGCCAGCCAGAGAATATCGCCGGACTTCGACGCGATGATCGACATCAAGGCCGGGTCTCGACCCAAGTCCCGCTGGCGGACATAGGCCGATCGGTCGTCCCATAGCAGGGCGACGAGAAGCCCGATCACGAGCAGGCCGGCCAGGCGCATCGTTCGGACAGGCGCGGTCCACGACCGCGCCATCCACAGCCCAAGCACGGCCACGATAAGCAGGGTCGGCAGGTCGCTGCTCCACACCAGCCCGTGGCTGAAGGGCCAGGTGTCGGGCAGACGGGCGAGAGTTTGGCCCAAGGCAAAAGTCCGCAGCGCCGCATAGCTCAGCAGAGCCACGCCCAAAACGCCGACCGCGATCGCTCCGTAAAGTCTCGGCCGCGACAGGCGCGCCCGGTCGGCGAGCAGCCAGAACACCAGCCCAATCGGCCCGGCCAGCAATCCAAGGTCGCCGATGTTGCGAAACATCCAGCCCATGCCCAGAAAAGCCAGTCCGATCAGGCCGGCCGCGCCCCTCCTCGGGGCCGCGATGCAGACCAAGGCAAGGCTGATGGCGGACAGCACCGCCATGGGCTCGAGCGTGCGCCACGTCTGGGCCTGCAGGAAAAGCAGCAGCGAGAAACGATCGCCGAGCAGTGCGGCGGCGGCCACTCCGGCCAGTCCGGCCGCCAGCGCGGCCAACGCCAGCCGTCGGGGCGCGCCGGTCAGCAGCGACGCGGCCGCCGCGAGCGTGCAGGCCTGTACGGCGATCCGCCCCCAGGTCTCCGCGCTCCAGAGCGAGGGAAACAGGATCGGACTGCGCGTCTCGACGATCGCGCGCCAGGCTGGATCCATGACCGTGACGATGCGGTCGGCCAAGGGCAGGCGAAGCAGTCCGGCGAAGGTGAAAACGCCGAGCGCCGCCAAGCCCGCCCATAGCCAGCGGCGATCCTCCAGGGCGACCGCCAGCCCGATAACGGCGGCGGCGCACAGGCCCATGATCGGATGGAACAGCATGGCCAGCCCACAGGCGCACAGGCCCAGGATTCGCCGACCCGACAGATAGCCGGCCATGCCTAGCAGACCCACAGCTTCAGCCAGTCCGCGCGGCGTGGCGTAAGGCTCGCCAAAGCCGATGACGTTCATCGCGCCATAGAGGGGCGGCAGGATCGCGGCGAAGACCAGAGCGACCCATCGCTCGCCTGGTGAGCGGTCGGCCAGGAGGCGTTCGATCAACAAGACGAGGGCCGCGAACCAGGCGAGCAGCGTCACGACGACGATCGCCAGGGTCGCGCCGGACAGGCCCAGGATCGCGATCAGCCGGGCCAGCAGCGGTGTATAGAGGCTGAACCCGAACTGGCCGTCGTGGACGAAGATCAGGTCCTGACCGACGCCGGCGGGGTCCAGCTTGGCCAGGGCGTCACCGACATAGAGGCGGCCGTCGTGGTGGACGCCCGAAAACGGACGGCTGAGCAGAAAGAGGCCAAACGCCGCCAGCCAGCCGAGCCAGCGGCTGTCGGCGAAGCGCGCCAGAGCGGGCCGCCCAGATTGGGAACCGGTTTCAGCGCCAGTTACGCTCATAACCTACGACTCAAAGCCTGCGTGTCGGGTTCGCTGGCTCCATCGGAAACCGACAGGCTCTGAGCGGTTCACGACGCAGCGATGTCGGTGCGCGGCGCGCGGAACAGCAGCGCCCGACGGACGGTGAAGTTGAACAGGAAGACGAAGCAGGCCGTGGGCCCCTTGGCGGCGGCGGGCGCCATGCCGAACGCCTCGACCCAGACCATCATCAGGCCCTGGGTCAGCAGCAGGCCGGCGAGGCCCACGCCGAGAAAGCCGGTGAACTCGCGCCAGCGCTCGGCGATCGGACGATGGGCGAAGACCATCCGGATCGACAGGGCGTAGGCGACGCCGATGCCGGCGCAGAAGCCGACGCCCGAGGCGACCAGATAGTCGACGCCCATCCAGGTCAACAGGACCAGAAGCCCCCAGTCGACCGCCAGCGCCGCAGCGCTGGCCATGCCATAGAGGATCAGCTCGCGCAGGCCCACCGGCAGGAGGCGCCAGATCGGTCCGGCCAGGGTGAAAATCATGCGGCGACCTTGGTCGGCACGGCCCGCTCGCTGCGCAGGGCCTCGCGGGCGCCCGAGACACCGGCCTCGCCGTACTCGGCGTCCTCGTTGACTTCCCAGACGTCGTGGATGATCTCGCCGGCGATGATGTTCTCGGCCGTCAGCAGGCCGGTCATCATGGCGTGGTCCTGGTTGTTGTACTTGTGCATGCCGTTGCGGCCCACGAGGTGCAGGCCCGGGAAGTGCATCTTCAGGTCCAGCCGGACCATCTTCACGTGCTCGGCATAGGCGTCGTCATAGACCGGATAGGCCTTGTGCTGGCGCACGACGCAGGCGTCGTAGACGTCGGCGGGCTCCATCAGGCCGATCTTGCCGATCTCGCGCTTGGCCTGGGTGATCAGGTCCTCGTCAGAGGTTGTCCAGAGACCGTCGCCTTCGAAGCAGAAGTATTCCAGGCCCAGGCACGTCGAGACGCCGTCCGGGATCATCTCCGGCGACCACGAGCGGAAGTTCTGCACACGGCCGACCTTCACCGACGGGTCATGGATATAGATCCAGTTGTCGGGCAGCTCTTTCTGCGGCTTGCCGATCAGGACCACGGTGATGAAGTCGCGATACATCAGCTCGCCGGCATGGAAGACGCTGATCGGCGTGGGGCTGATCGACTGCATCAGCTCGCGGATCGGCGCAGACGAGACCACCTCGTTGGCCGTGTAGATCTCCCTGCGGCCGTCGGCGCAGGTCACCGCGACGGTCCAGATCTTGGCCATCTTGTCGTAGTGCAGGCCGTCGACCTTGCGGCCCATCCGGACGTCGCCGCCGAGGGCCATCACCTTGTCGGCGCAGGCCTCCCACATCATGCCGGGGCCCTTGCGGGGATAGCGGAAGCTCTCGATCAGGGTCTTGGGTCCGCCCTCGGCGGCCTTGCCGCGCAGGCCGAGCGAGCGCTTGACGCCGTCGATGATCGCCGCGCCCAGGTCCAGGCCCTTGATCCGCTGGCTGGCCCAGTCGGCCGAGATCTCGTCGCAGCTCATACCCCACACCTTTTCGGTGTAGGTCTTGAAGAAGATCGAAAACAGCTTCTCGCCGAATTGGTTGCGCACCCACTGGTGGAAGGTGGTCGGGTTCTCGATCGGGTTCAGCTTGGCCCAGCCGAACGAGGCCATGCACTTGGTGGCCGTCCAGACGCCCAGATTGGCCAGGGCCTCGAAAGCCTTCAGCGGATAGGCGTAGAACTTCTCGCGGTAATAGATCCGCGACAGGCGCGGCCGGTCGATGAAATCGTCGGGCAGGATCTCGTTCCAGAGGTCGACGATCTCCTTGCTCTTGGAGAAGAACCGGTGACCGCCGATGTCGAACTTGAACCCCTTGTAGTCGACGGTCCGGCTGATTCCGCCGACATAGGTCGGGTCCATCTCCAGCACGGTCACGCCGCGCCCGGCCTTGGCCAGGGTATAGGCGGTCGTCAGGCCGGCCGGACCGGCCCCGATCACCAGGGTTTCCACGTGCTGCCCCATGCGCCCCTCCAGTCCCATTCCAGAACAGTATGGTCGGTGATGGTTAAGGCGGCGTACCTGTGCGTGGTGAATCCCGGTTAATCGCCTGGCCGAGGCGATTGGTCGCGGGCCACGGGCGACGACAAGGGAGTCTCCCTTCCCCTGCGTGGTGAAGGGCTGGGGATGCGATGACTGCTGAGGAGGCGATCCTGTCCTCGCCTCGCTCCGCGCTCGCGCTGCTTCCCCGGAGAGGGAAGAGGGTTGCGGTTAGGCCTGCGCCGGCTCGGCGAAGCGCTTGGCCTGGGCGATCCAGGCGTCGCGTTCGGCGCGGCCTTTCAGGCCGAGGAGTTGGTCGATAGAGGCCAATTCGTCGGGCGTCCAGGCGGCGATCTGGCTGAAGCGCGTCACGCCGAGTTCGGCCAAGGACGCCGCCAGCTTGGGACCGATCCCGACCAGACGGGTCAGGTCGTCACCGACCGACTCCATCACTTCGACCGCCTTAACCGTCTCGGCTTCGACTTCCGCTTCGGCCACCGGTTCAACGACCAACGCCTCGAGCGCGATCGGCGACACCTCGGTCGCTTCGGACGCCTCAAAAGGCGACGCCAGGGTTTCGTCGGCCGCGCCAATCTCTTCGACCGGCTCGGCTGCCACAGCAACGGCGGCCTCGATCGGAGCCAAAATGGTCTCCGCCACGGCCTCGACGACCTCGGAGGTCTCCGTCATCGCCTCGACGACCGGTTCGGCCGCCGCCTCCAGAACCGTTTCAGGCTCGACCGGCGCCACGGGCTCCGGCGCCAGGGCCATCAGCGCTTCGAGGTTCACCGCCTCGCGCCAGCGCGAGGCCCACCACCAATAGGCCGCGCCGGCGGCTGCAGCGCCGCCAAACATCAACCACAGAGGCGAGGCCGCGCCCACCGCCACGCGGGGCGCGGTTTCGGGCTCGACCTTGTCGACCGGGTACTCAGGGAGAAAGCTGAAGAGGGAAACCATGGCGCGCTCCTGGCAACCGCGATTTATTGCGGTGCAACATAACACGGAATTCGCGTTCGCAAGCGCAAAAAACTAACCTAGCGTCAATTGAATCCGATCACCCGCAGAAGAACCGCCGCGCCCATCGTCACGGCGATCATCGCCAGCATGGGCAGCCGCATAGCAAACGTCAGGCCCAGGGCCAGGAGCACAAGGCCCAAAGCGCCGGGATTCACCGCGCCGAGGTCGGGAACGAGCAGCCGCAGGGGGCCGGCCTCGACGGTTCGCCCGCTCCGGAACAGCAGATGGATCGTAAACCACAGCGCCAACTGACCGATGACGCCTACAGCCGCCGCCGACACCATCGCCAGCGCCCGTCCGGGCCTAGGTTGACGTCCCCACCGCTCGATCCAGGGTCCGCCCGCGAAGATCCACAGGAACGACGGCGCGAAGGTGGTCCAGGCCGCCATCAACCCGCCCAGCGCCGCCAGCAGCCAGGCGCTGTCGGGCGGCGCGGCCTGGAAGGCGCCGACGAAACCGACGAACACGAACACCAGAACCAGGGGGCCCGGCGTCGTCTCGGCCAAGCCCAGCCCGTCCAGCATCTGGCTCGCCGACAGCCAGCCAAAGCCCGCCGCCGCCTGTCCCAGATAGGCCAGGGCCGCATAGGCGCCGCCGAAGCTGATCGCCGCCAGCCCGCCGAAGGTCAGGCCCATCCAGGCCAGGGTCGAGCCCGGCGCGATCGCCCAGGCCAGGGCGATCGGCGCCAGCCAGGCCGCCAGGCAGACCAGGGCCATGCGCACGCCGCCCAGCCTCACGGGCGCGACAGGGACACCGGCCGCCTGCCCTTTCCCGCCGAGGAGCCATCCCACCGCGCCGGCCGCCAGGATCACCAAGGGGAACGGCAGAAGGGTGAACGCCGTCAGGGCGAAGGCGCCGATCGCCACGGCCGCTGACACGCGGTCCTTTACGGTTCTCTGGCCGATCCGGAGCAGCGCCTGAACGACCAAGGCCACCACTGCGGCCTTCAGGCCCAGCAGGACCGGACCGGCCCAGGCGGAGCGGCCATGGGTGACGTACAGCGCCGAGAGTCCCAGGATCACCGCCAGGCCCGGCAGGACGAACAGCAGGCCCGCCGCCAGCCCGCCCCGGACGCCGTGCAGCCGCCAGCCCAGCCAGGTCGCCAGCTGCTGCGCCTCAGGGCCGGGCAGGAGCATGCAGAAGCTCAGGGCGCGGCTGAAATCGTCGTCGTCGACCCAACCGCGCGTCTCAACCACCTCGCGGTGCAGCAGCGCGATCTGGCCCGCCGGACCGCCGAACCCGAGTACCCCCACCTTCAGCCAGACCGGCAACGCTTGGGCGAAGGTCGGCCCGGCCCGCGCCATGTCAGGTCCGCCACACGCGCGAACGGCCGCCAGGCTCACCGAGCCGCGCGGCGAGCCAGTCGCCCGCCTCGGCGGCGGCCGCGTCGACCGCCCCGGGGGCGCCGATCATCACCATCGCGCAGCCGTTCATCTTCATCGGGTCCGTCAGGGGGCGGAGGCGAAGCTCGGCCACTAACAGGTCGTTCGTGACGGTCTCCATCCCGCGCAGGAAGGCGTCGAAGGTCTCCAGATCCTTGATCGGCAGCCAGATCGCCAAGGCCGCATCGGGCGCGCGCGTCAGGATCGCGCGGGTGGAGGCGACAATGCGGTCGTAGTCGTCCGGCCGCTCGAACGGCGGGTCGATGACGACAAAGCCCCGGCCGCCCTTGCCAGCCTCCCGGGCGGCGGTCTCGAAGCCGTCGGCCTGCAAGGCGCGGGCGTTGGCGTGCGGCGCCAGTGTCTTGCGCAGCAAGACGACATCGTCGTCGCGAAGCTCGCAGCCCGCATAGCGATCGGCGGGACGCAGCGCGCGCGCGATCAGGCGCGGGGAGCCAGGATAGAGGTCGCCGGCCTTGCCGCCGTTCATCAGCGCGACCGCGTCGAGCAGAGGCTGGAACACCGACGGCGCGTCGATCGCCGCCTTCAGCCGGAAGATCCCCGCCTGGGCCTCGCCCGAGCGCCGCGCCATCTCGCCGGCCAGGTCATAGCCGCCCGCCCCCGCGTGCGTGTCGATCGCCGCCAGCGCCGGGCTCTCCTCCTGCAAGGCCGACAGCATGGCCAGCAGGATCGCGTGCTTGTGCAGATCGGCGAAGTTGCCGGCGTGAAAGGCGTGGCGGTAGTTCATGCATCCGCTCCTACCACGCCCCGTGCGCGCGACCAGCCTCACGTAGCTCCTGGACCATCATGTCCTTCAGCGCCTGCGGCGCGACGATCTCGACGGCGTCGCCCCAGGTGAAGAGGTGCCAGGACAGCTCGCGCATGCCGCCGGCCCGGAAAGTGACCAGCACCGAGCCGTCCGCTTCCGGGGTGACTTTCTGCGTAGCGTGGAAGCGCCAGCGCAAGGCGTCCTCGGCCCGGCTCTTGTGGATGCGCAGCACCACGTCCTGAATCTCGTCGTGATAGATGCCGAAGCTCTCGTCGGCGAAGGCCTGCAATGAGAAGTCCGCCGGCGGCGGCGCGGGCCTGTCGAGCACCGTCAGATCGCTCATGCGATCCAGGCGCCAGGAGCGCGGCTTGCCGCCCTGCCCTTCCAGCGCGACCAGGTAGTTGGAGCGCCCGAACAACACGCCCAACGGGGTGACCTCACGCGTACGCCCGGGCGTGGAGCCGCCCTCGTAGCGGAACGACAGCGCCTGCAGCCCCTTGATGGCCGTCCGGATCGCGCTGAGCACGGCCTGGTCCTCAAACGGACGTGGACCGGCGTGAACGGCGATGGTCTCGGCCTGTACAAGAGCCTCAACGTCCGGGGCCACCCGGCGGCGGGCCGAACCGCGCAGCGCCGACAACAGCTTAGCCTCCAGCGCGTAGAGCGACGCCGCGCGCGCGTCGGCGCCGGAGGCCTTCAGCGAGTCGGCGGCCACACGCAGGGCGGCCAACTCCTCGGCGGTCGGGGTCTGGAAGACGCCGTCAAGGCCCGACGGGATGCGGAAGCGCTTGGTCGGCGGATCGTCCAAGGCCTCCATCTGCGGGAAGGCCGCCCAGACCGCGTCGCGCATCCGTTCGGCGGTCCGGCGTCCCACACCGAGGGCCGAAGCCATCTCGTCCAGGGTCAAGCCTTCGGCCGAGCCCGCCAACATGCGGGCCAGATCCAGCAGGCGGGTGGCTTTCTCGTGTCTCATGCCAATGTCATACGACCGTTTCTGTCGCAATGCGCGGACAATCTTCGATCATCGCCCCTGGAGACCCCAAGGATCCCCGATGACCCGCTTCGCCTGCCCCGCCTGGACCGTCGCTCCCGTCAACGCCGCCATGATCTCGGCGGTGCTGGACTTCGCCGATATCCATCGCGACCTGGGCGGCGGGCGCACCCTGCGCCGCATCAGCCACGAGCGTGCGGCCAAGGCCGACATGTTCCTGCTGCTGGGCCGCGACGTCGAGCGGGTCACCGACATCGGCCTGGTCTGGAACGACCGCGAGGACCAGATCGTCCGGGTCACCGACGACGCCGAGCTGCGCGAGTCGCGCCTCATGCCCTGGGAAGAGGCCTTCGAGCTCTTCGAGACCGAGGACACCGACGAAATGGCTCAACCGCTGCGGCTCTGCGCCTGAACCTGGCGTCGCACCACCGCCTCGTCGCCACCTTCGCGGGGATCGCGCGGGGGCGATCTGCCTAAAATCCGTGAACAGACGCCGCGCAAAGGGGCGCCCAAGAGGCGCTCGCGCGGCTTGCGCGCTTTTCTGCCTCGCGCCCATTGCCGAACGCCACAGCTTGAAACCTCATGAATAGATCGACAGTGCGTCGATAAATTTTAGTGCCCGCGTTCAAAAATATAATCGACGGGAGAAAAACGCCATGGAGAAGGGAATCGACATGCGTCAATAAACACAATGAGGGGGCTACTTATGACTCGGCGTTTTAAACCCGCGCTTCTCGCGGGTATTTCCGCGCTATCGATTACTTTCGTTTACTGCCAACCCGCCGCCAGTGCGGAGATTTCTTCGGCAGCGACGCCTGCGACCGACGCGCCGAGCCAAGCCTCGGAGCTTGAAACAGTTGTCGTCACCGCCCGCGGCAAACCGCGCACGGTTCTCGACTCCGCCGTCCCGGTCGACTCCTTCGGCGAAGCCGACATCAAGGCCTCGACCTTCACCGACACCAACGACATCCTGAAGACGCTGGTCCCGTCCTACACTCTGGCCCGTGAGCCGATTTCGGACGGCGCCACCTTCATTCGCCCCGCCAGCCTGCGCGGCCTTCCCACCGACAAGACCCTCTTCATGGTCAACTCCAAGCGCCGTCACCGCTCGGCGCTGGTCACGATCGGCGGCACCGGCGCCCAGGCGCCCGACGCGGCCACGATCCCTGCCTCGGCCCTGAAGAACGTGGTCGTCACGCGCGACGGCGCCGGCGCGCAATACGGTTCGGACGCCATCGCCGGCGTCATCGACTTCCAGCTGAAGGACAGCCCCAGCGGCGGTTCGCTGACAGCCCAGTACGGCCAATTCTACCTGGGCGACGGCGAGGATGTACTGGTCACCGGTAACCTCGGCCTGCCGCTCGGCGAGAACGGTTTCATCAACACCACGGTCGAATACACCAGCCAGAACCAGGTCAATCGCGGTCGTCAGTACTGTAACGTCGGCATTCCGAACCAGTCGGCCGGCTTCTGCGTCGCCAGCTACGCGGCGACCAATCCGGCCTACGGCGCGCTGATCAACGACTATGTTCAGAAGTGGGGTCAGCCCGACGCGGAGGCCACCCGCGCTGTCGTCAACGCCGGCTATGCGTTTAGCGACAATCTGTCGGTCTACGCCTTCGCCAACTACTCCAAGAGCAGCGCAGTCGAATACTTCAACTATCGCCCGCCGGTCAGCAACGCCGTGAACGCCACGCCGATCCGACTGCAGGACGGTTCGACTTTCCAGTTCAGCTCGATCTTCCCCGCCGGCTTCACGCCCATGTTCGGCGGCGACGTGACCGACTACAGCCTCACGGGCGGCTTCAAGGGCCTGACGAGCTATGGTCTGAGCTACGATCTGTCGGCGCGCTACGGCAACGACAAGATCGCCTACACGCTGTGGGACACCGTCAACCCCTCGATGGGACCGGCCTCGCCCAAGAAGTTCTATGACGGCGCCCTGATCTCGAGCGAGTCCGCCGCGAACGCCGATTTCGCCTATGATTGGGAAGGGCTCGGCTTCAAGACCCCGGTGACGATCAACTTCGGCGCCGAATACCGCAAGGAAGGCTATGAGATCGAGCCGGGCGATGTCCCGTCGTATGTCGCTGGGAGCTGGGCCGTGCCCGATCCCTTCAAGTTCTGTAACGCCACCACACGCACCCCAACCGCAGCCGGTCTGGCCCTGCCGGCCACGGCCGGTCTGAACTGCGCCAACTACCTCTCGACCAACGCCGACGGCTTTGCGGGCATCGACCCGGTCTACAACGCCCTGGCGGTCGGTTCGAACGGCTTCCCTGGCAACACGCCGCTCTACTCCGGCAAGCTGACCCGCAACTCCTACGCTGGTTATCTGGAAACCTCCGGCAACGTGACCGAAGAGTGGTTCCTCGACTTCGCGGTGCGCGGCGAACACTTCTCGGACTTCGGCAGCACCTGGAACGGCAAGGCCGCCACCCAGTACCAAGTGACCCCGAACTTCGGTCTGCGCGGTTCGGTGGGCACCGGCTTCCGCGCCCCGACCCCCGGCCAGGCCTTCACCACCAACGTGTCGACCCGGGTCGAGAACGGCGCGATCATCGCTTCGGGTCTCTTCCCGGCGACCAATCCGGTGGCCCAGTTCCTGGGCGCCAAGGAGTTGAAGCCTGAAAAGTCGACCAACTTCGCCATTGGCTTCACCGCCACGCCGTTCGAGGGGCTGTCGCTCACGGTCGACGCCTACAGCATCAAGATCAAGGACCAGTTCTACGCCACGACGCCGATCACCGTGACCCCGGCGATCCGGACGGCGCTGGTTTCGGCCAGCATTCCCGGCGCCGACACTATCGGTCAGGTGCAGTTCTTCCAGAACGCCTTCGACTCGACGACCACCGGTGTCGACGTCGTGGCCACCTACCGCAAGGCCTGGGAGAACGGCCAGTCGACCAACCTCTCGGTGAGCGGCAACTACAACAAGTTCAAGATCGACAAGGTCTTCTCGGCCAACTTCTTCGACGCCGAAGGCGTGCATGACTTCGAGAACGCTGCGCCGCGCTGGCGGTCGGTGATCTCGGCGACCCACCAGATCGACAAGTTCAAGGCCACCGGCCGCCTGAACATCTGGGGGCCGTACAAGAACATGTTCAGCGTCGCCAACCCGATCGTTCAGAAGTGGGATCCGGAGACGTTCTTCGACATGGAACTGTCCTACCAGGCCACCGACAACTACTCGGTCGCGATCGGCGCGCGGAACCTGTTCGCCAACTATCCCGATCCTGACATGACGGGCGAGTCGGCCACCAACGGCCGCATCTACCGCTCGGACACCATCGTCGATTGGCAAGGCGGCTTCTGGTACGCCAAGGTCTCGGCGACCTTCTAACGCTCGCCCAGACTTCAACATGCGAAGGGCCGGGGAACACCCCGGCCCTTCTGCTATTTGGCTGTACGCTTTGGGCGCTAAAGCCCCTTCCCCATCCGGATCAGCGGCACGCGATAGCCCGTCGACGTCACGGCCTCGAAAGGCTCGATGTCGTGATAACCGCACGCCCGATAGAGCGGCACGCCGCCCATGGTGGCGGCCATCTCGACGCGGCTGAAGCCCTCGGCGCGGGCGGCGGCCTCGCAGGCGTCGAGAATGATCCGGCCCACGCCCTTTCGGGTGTGGTCGGGGTGCGTGTACATCGCGCGGACCCGCGCGGCGTCGGTCTTCGGGTCCAGAAGCGCCGCGTCGCGTCCCGCCGAGTGGTCGCCGCCGAACAGCGTGGCGCGCCGGCTCCAGCCGCCGCAGCCGGCGATCTCGCCCGCGTCTTCGACGACGAAATAGGTGCCGTCGGCGATCAGCTGTGTGTCCAGACCCATGATCTCGTACGAGGCGGCCACGCCCTCGGGCGGTAGGAAGTCGCGCAGCAGCTCGCCGATCGCCCGATCCATCAAGGCCGAGAGCACGGGCATGTCGTCAGCCAGCGCCAAGCGAAGGCGAAGGTTTGAATGGGGGATCGTCATCAGCACTCCTTCACGGCGACAACCTGACGCTGAGAAGCCGATTCCTTCGTCCGCACCGTCCTTTATGCCACACGCTCATCGATCGCTCAGGCCTGGGTGCGCGGCGCCCAATGGCGAGGCTTATCGGCGGTGAGGCCGGGGGCGCCGCCAAAATGGATTGCGCGCGGGGGCGGCTGATTTCGAGATGCTCCCTGTCCGGCGCGGCTAGCCCGTCGGCGACCGTGGCCGGACGCGAGGGGGCGCCGGCCCAAGACACAAGGGCGGGATTTGATGAGTGGTTTGGACGCGTCTTCGGGCGGCGGCGTACTGACGCGCCGCCGGTTCTTTGAAAGCTTGGCCGCCATTGGCGGCACGTCTCTGGTGCTGTCGGGCATGGAGGCGCTGGGCTTTTCACAGGCTTCGGCGGCCGAGACGCCGCCTGCCCTGAGCGGCGGGGCCAAGAACACCAAGGTCGTGATCCTGGGCGCGGGCCTGGCGGGGATGACCGCCGCCTACGAACTGTCCAAGGCGGGCTATCAGGTTCAGATCCTAGAGGCCCGCGACTTCGCTGGCGGCCGCTGCCAGACCGCGCGCAAGGGCTTCAAGCACACCGATCTGATGGGCAACCAACAGACCTGCGACTTCGACGAGGGCCAGTACATCAATCACGGCGCCTGGCGGATCCCGTATCACCACCGCTCGACCCTGCACTACACCAAGCAATTCGGCGTGCCGCTGGAGAGCTTTGTCAACGACAATGACGCGGCCTATATCTATTTCGAGAAGGGCAAGGGCCCGCTGAACGGCAAGCCCATCCGCAAGGGCGAGGTCGCCGCTGACATTCGCGGCTACACCGCTGAACTGGTGGCCAAGGCCGCCAGCCTGGGAGCCCTGGACGCCCCGCTGTCAGGCCTGGATCGCGAGCGCTTTGTCGCCTACCTCGTCAACGAAGGCCGCCTGTCCAAGGACCTCGCCTACAAGGGCACAGAGGGCCGCGGCTTCTCCGTGCATCCAGGCGCGGGGATGACGCCAGGCGAAGAACTACCGCCCTTCGCCTTCAAGGACGTCCTCGACAGCAACGCCTGGAAGGTGCTGAGCTCGGTCACCGGCTTCGAGCAGCAGCGCACCATGCTGCAGCCGATCGGCGGCATGGACCGGATCGCCAAGGCCTTCGAAAAGCAGGTCGGGCCGATGATCCGCTACTCCACAGTGGTCGAAAAGATCCGACAGTCGCCGACCGGGGTCACCGTCGCGTTCAAGGGCGCCGATGGCAAGCCAGGCGAAGTCACCGCCGACTACTGCGTCTGCACCATTCCGCTGAGCGTGCTCAAGCAGATCGACCTCGACGCCTCCGCCCCGTTCAAGGCGGCGATGGGCGGTGTGGCCTACGCCCCGGTCAACAAGATCGGCATCCAGATGAAGAGCCGCTTCTGGGAAGACAAGCACCACATCTACGGCGGCCATATCTATACCGACCTGGCCGGGATCAACTCGATCTCCCTACCCTCCTATGGCTGGCAGGGCCAGAAGGGCGTGCTGCTGGGTTACTACGCGTTTGGCGGCGAAGCGGCGCGGATCAGCGCCAAGAGCCCGGCCGACCGCGCCGCCTTCGCCGTGGCGGCGGGCCAGAAAATCTTCCCAGAATACGCCGAAAACTTCGACAACGCCTTTTCCTTCAGCTGGCACCTGGCCGAGCACAATCTGGGCGGCTGGGCCGAATGGGGCGAGGCGGGGCGCAAGAGCGCCTATCCGCTGCTGTGCGAGCCCGACGGGCGGCTCTATCTCGCTGGCGAGCACCTCAGCTACCTTGGTGGCTGGCAGGCCGGCGCCATCGAGTCGGCCTGGGCTCAGATCGCGAAGATCCACGCCCGCGTGCAGCAGGCCTGAAACACCCCGAGTCCCGAGGAACCGCATGACCGTCGTTTACCGCCTCGCCGCCCCCCGTCTCGCAGCGCTTTGTCTGATCGCCGGCCTCGTCGCGCCGGCCGTGGCCGCTGCTGATGGCAAGTCGCTGTACATGGACAACTGCTCGGCCTGCCACCAGGTCACCGGCAAGGGCGTCAAGGGCGCCTTCCCCGCCCTGGCCGGATCGCCCCTCGTCCAGGGAGATCCCAAGATCGTCGCCTCCACCGTGCTGAATGGCCGCGCGGGCATGCCGGCGTTCAAGGACGACCTGTCCGACGCCGATCTGGCGGCCATCCTGACCTATGTCCGCTCGTCGTGGGGCAACAAGGCGCCGGCCTTGGCGCCCAAGCAGATCGCCGCGGCGCGCGGCGGCGCCAAGACCGCCTCGCGCGGGCTCCAGGCTCACTGATCCTTCAATTTCCAAGGGAGAATACTCATGAAACGCCTCGTCGCCCTCGCCGCCGGCCTCTGCGCCCTCGCCGGCGCCGCCCACGCCCAGGACATCGTCCGTGGCGGCGATCCCAAGTCGGCTATCGCCAGCGTCGTCACCGTACCGGCCGGCTACGACATGATCTATGTCAGCGGCATGACCCCGCCAGTCATCGACGACAAGGCTACCGGCGTGGCCAAGTTCGGCGACACCAAGACCCAGACCCTGGGCGTTCTGGGCCGCATCGAAGCCGCCCTGAAGAGCCAGGGCGCCACCATGGCCGATGTCGTCATGATGCGCGTGCTGCTGGTCGGCGACCCGGCCAAGGACGGCAAGATGGACTTCATGGGTATGATGGAGGGCTACAAGACCTATTTCGGCACCGCCGCCCAGCCCAACAAGCCCGCCCGGATCACCAGCCAGATCAGCGCCCTGGTCGCTGACGGCATGCTGGTCGAGATCGAAGTCCAGGCCGCCAAGAAGAAGTAGGCTCGCCCCGTCGCCACCAATTTCACCGTTCGGCGAAATTATTTTCGTGACAACGTTGTCAAGCCGAACGGACCTCGCTATAGGAAACACAGCCCTTTCGGGCGTTTCCTCCCAATGACTCGGCCGCCTTCTTCTCCTGGAAGGCGGCCGTTCTTTTGTCTGGGGCATGGCCAACGAACATCGCGCAAAGCGTTGGGAACCTTCACCGTACAAAATCGCTCCCTGCACCGTACGAGGACGCATGAGCGCCCGCCGAACCTGAGCCCTTGCGCATGCCCACCCATGGCCAGCCCATTGGAGAAACGCCGGACTGGCTGCCCCACGAGCGCCCCTTTCTCCCGGGCTCCCCGTCAACGCCGGACTTTCCGCGCACCTTCCGGCTTATCCATGGCCTGATCGCCCTGCTGATCGGCGTCACCGGATCCCTGGGCTCGGCCTTGGTGCAGGTGAATCTGCCGGCCATTCAGGGCGCGCTAGGCCTGACCCCGACGCAAGGGGCCTGGCTGACGACAGTCTACATCATGACCAACATCTCGATGAACCTGCTGCTGGTGAAGTATCGCCAGCAGTTCGGCATTCGACGCTTCACCCTGGTGTTCCTGGCCCTCTATACGGTGGCCGCCTTCGCTCATCTGAGCCTGGACACCTACCCGATGGCGCTGTTCCTCCGCGCGATCAGCGGTGTCGGCGCCGCAGCGCTGAGCGCCCTGGCGATGTTCTACATGTTGCAGGCGTTCCCGGCCTCGTTCCGGATCGGCGCCCTGGTGCTCGGCGTCGGCGTCTCGCAGCTGGGAGGCCCTCTGGCGCGCGTGATCTCGCCTGATCTGCTGGACGCCGCCTATTGGCAAGGCCTCTACGCGCTGGAAGCCTGCCTGGCGCTGGCCAGCCTGGCCGCCGTCGTGCTGTTTCGGCTGCCGCAAGGCGCGCGCATCCACGTCTTCGAGTCGACCGACATCCTCTCCTTCGGACTGCTGGGCGCGGGGCTCGGCCTGATCGTCGCCGTCTTGGGGCTCGGCCGGATTGTGTGGTGGTTCGAGGCGCCGTGGCTGGGTTGGAGCCTTGTCGGCGCCGTCGTGCTTCTGGCCGCAGGAGCCTTGATAGAGCATCATCGGGCCCATCCGCTGATCGACACGCGCTGGGTGGCGACGGGGACTTTCCTGCGCTTCGCCTTCAACATCGCCCTGGTTCGCGTCATCCTGTCCGAACAGAGCGTCGGCGCGGCCGGCCTGATGCAGGCCCTGGGCTTTGCTCCGGAACAACAACGCCTGCTCTACATGGTCGTGCTGGCGGCGACGGCCGCAGGCGTCGTGATCAGCGCTGCTACGCTGAACACCAAGACCCTGGCCCCGCAATTTCTCCTCTCGATCCTGCTCATCGCCGCAGGCGCGTTTCTCGACGCCCGCGCCACGCCACAGATCGGACCCGCCAACCTTTTTGTGAGCCAGGCCTTGCTGGCCTTCGCAGCCGCCATGTTCCTGGGACCTTCATTCATGTTCGGCATCGGTCAGTTGCTGAGCCGGGGCCTCGGCTCGATCATCACCTTCTCGGTGATGTTCGGCGTCGCCCAGAATCTCGGCGGCCTGGGTGGTGCGGCTCTGCTTGGCACGCTTCAGACCGTCCGTGCGCAACATCACGCCGTGGCCTTGGCCGAGCGATTGACCGCCACAGACCCCAATATCGCGGCGACCTTGCAGAGCTATGGCGGCGTCTACGCCTCCACCCAGGCGGACCCCGCCTTGCGCACGATCGACGCGACCGCGCTACTCGGACAACAGGTCACCCAGCAGGCCAATATCCTCGCCTTCAACGACGTTTTCCTCGTCATCGGCGTGATCGCTCTTCTCCAGTTCGCCTACGCCGGCTTCCTGTTTGTCCGACTCGCCCTCCGCACCCGCAGCGCCGCCGACGCGCCGCCCGCAGCTCCGCTCGCCACCGCAGAGACCCCATGACCGACGCCTCATCTTCCGATCCGTCCGCCACACCTCAACCCGAAGACCGGGCGACCGCCAGCGCATCCTCAGCAAGGCCAGCGCCTCCAAGCCGGCGCGCCTTGGGCCTGACAGTCCTCGGCGCGGTCGCGCTGATCTTGCTGATCCTGTTCCTCTGGAAGCTTCCGCCGTTCGCCGGATCGGTGCAGCGCACCGACAATGCCTATGTGCGCGGCCAGGTGACCGTCATCGCACCTCAGTCGAGCGGCTACGTCGTCAAGGTGATGGCCAGAGACTTCGAGACCGTTCGCGCCGGCCAATCCCTGTTCGAGATCGATCAGCGGCTCTACATCCAGCGCCTCGAACAAGCGCGCGCCACGCTCGCGGCGCGTCAGGCCGATCTGGCCAACGCCGCCCAGGCGCGCGCTTCGCGTGACGCCGCCGTTCAAGCCAGACTTGCCGACATCCGCTCGGCGAGCGCTCAAGTGGAACGGGCGCGGGCCGACCTTGCGCGCATGGATCAGCTGGTCGGCGATGGCTCGGTTTCTCAGCGCGAGCGAGATCAGGCGCGTGCGAGCCTCAGAGCCGCTGAGGCGACGCTGGTCTCGGCCCAGGCGGCGGGCGAGATCGCGCGTCAGGATGTGCGATCCGTCAGCGTTTCGCGGCAGGGTCTGGAGGCGGCCGTGGCCGGCGCCCAAGCCGCCGTCCGGCTCGCCGAAATCGATCTGGCCAACACCCGCGTGGTGGCGCCGACAGACGGTCAGTTGGGCCAGGTCGGCGTGCGGCTCGGACAGTACGTCACCGCTGGCAGCCAGTTGGTGGCGCTGGTGCCGCCGCAACGTTGGGTGATCGCCAACTACAAGGAACGCCAGTCCGGGCGGATGCGCCCTGGCCAGATCGCTCGCGTTACGGTCGACGCCTTGGGCGACCAAGCGTTCACCGGCCGAGTGGAGTCGATTTCGCCGGCGACGGGATCGGAGTTCAGCCTGCTGCCGCCGCAGAATGCGACGGGCAACTTCACCAAGATCGCCCAACGTCTGCCGGTGCGGATTCTGCTGGACGCCGGCCAGCGCGACCTGGAACGGCTGCGCCCTGGAATGTCGGTCCAGGTCGAGGTCGACACGGCCAAAGCGGGAGCGCGCTGATGCGGCGCATGATCCTGGCCTTCGCCAGCCTCCCCATTCTAGCGGCTTGCGCGACGCCGCCAGGCTCTAGTCCCCCGCCCGCCGCCACAGTTCAGGCGCCGACGGCGTGGCGAGCGCCAGCCACGGTGGAAACCGAGACCTCGGTGACCGACGTTTGGCGTTCATTCGGCGACGAACATCTGGCCAACCTGATCGCGGTCGCCCTCGCCAACAATACCGACCTTGCCATAGCCGAAGCGCGCGTGCGCGAGGCCGAGGCGCTGCGCCAACAGGCGCAATCGGCCCTGGCCCCTTCGATCAACCTCTCCCTGGGCGCGCAGAAGAGCCGAGAACTTAGCCCGTTCGGAACACCGCGCACCACAACCGTTGCTCAGCCGCAGATCCAGGTCGCCTATGAGGCCGATCTCTGGGGTCGAATTCGCGAGGCCGATCGCGCGGCACGCGCCAGCCTTCAGGCCAACATATACGCGCGAGACGCCGCCCGCCTTTCGATCGCCGGCGCCGTGGCCAGAGCCTATGTGAGCCTGCTGTCCCTAGACGCTCAGCGCGCCACCGCCGAGGCGGCCCTGGCTTCTCGGCGGGAGGCCGCCGCCCGCGCCGACCACCGGGCGCGCGTGGGTCAGACGGCTGACCTTGAGCGCCAACAGGCGCTAGCCGAACTCGAGGCGGCGGCGCAACGCGCGCCGGCGCTCGCGCTGGCGATCAGTCGGCAAGAGACAGCCCTCAATATCCTTCTTGGACGCAACAGTGGGCCGGTGGCGCGAGGGGAGCTCGCCGCTCTGACCGTGCCGACACCTCGTGCGCCGCTGCCATCGACGCTGCTCCGACGTCGCCCAGACCTCGCCCAGGCCGAGGCGACTTTGGCCGCGTCGGACGCGAGCCTGGCTTCAGCGCGCGCCGCCTTCCTGCCCCAGGTCCGTCTCTCGGCCGCCGCGGGCGAGTTGTTCGTGCGTCACCTCGATCCGCTCACCGTCTGGAGCGTCGGGGGCAGCGTCCTGGCGCCTCTGTTCGACGCCGGTCGCCTGCGCGCCCAGGCGGACGGCGCGGCGGCGCGCCGGGACCAGGCCGCATTCGCCTATCGCAAGGCCGCGCTAACTGCTTTCGGCGAGGTGGAGAGCGCGCTGGAAGGGTTGGACCAGTTGGCCGCCCAAGAAATCGCGACGCAAAGGCAACGCGATGCGAACGCCAAGGCCCTCGCCCACGCGCAAAGACGTTTCGAGGCGGGATACGCCGCCTATCTTGAACCGCTCGATGCTCAACGCGGCCTTTTTGCAGCCGATTTGACCGTCACTCAGGTACGGGAGGCAAGGCTGCTGAACGTGATCGCCCTATATCAGGCCTTAGGCGGAGGCTGGCGTATGGGCGACGGGCCTGAAGGCGACGATTAGGCCGTCACCACCCGCCCGTCTCTTAGTTCGACCGGCCAGGGCTTGAGCCGAGCGCCGACGCAGGGCCCGCCCACGCAAGCGCCGTCCTCAACGCTAAACACCGCCCCGTGCCAGGAGCAGGCGATCAGGTCGCCGTCCGGCGTCAGGTAACGGTCCAGTTCCTGAGCCAACGGCAGGCCGGCGTGGGGGCAGCGGTCGACATAGCCGAACACCGCCTCGCCCCGGCGCACCACAAAGCCGTGGAAGCGCGCCTCGCCGATCTGCAGCACATAGTTTCGCGCGCCGCCGTCGGGGATCAGATCCAGCGGGCCAAGATTGATCCCGGCCCGCGTTTCCCAAATCCGTCCAGCTGCGACGGGCGCCGTCTCGTCCGTCAAATCCGCTCGACCGTCTGCTCGATGGCCCCGAAGATCGAGTGGCCCTTGGCGTCCTTCATCTCGATGCGGATCGTGTCACCGCCCAGCAGGAACGGCGTCTTGGGCGCGCCATGCAGGATGGTCTCGACCGTGCGAACCTCGGCCAGGCACGAATAGCCGAGCCCCCCTTCGCTGACCGGCTTGCCGGGGCCGCCGTCGGCGTCGCGGTTGCTGACCGTGCCCGAGCCGACGATGGTGCCGGCGCACAGCGGACGGGTCTTGGCCGCGTGAGCCACCAGCGTGCCGAAGTCGAAGGTCATGTCGACCCCGGCGTCGGCGCGGCCGAAGTCCTTGCCGTCCAGCTCGATCAAGAGCGCGCCGTGCAGCTTGCCGTCCTTCCAAGCCTCGCCCAGCGCGTCGGGCGACACTGCGACCGGCGAAAAGGCGCTGGCGGGCTTGGACTGCACGAAGCCGAAGCCCTTGGCCAACTCGCCCGGGATCAGGTTGCGCAGCGAGACATCATTGCAGAGCATCACCAGGCGGATGGCGGCCAGGGCCTCCTCGCGGGTCGCGCCCAGCGGCACGTCGTCGACGATGACCGCCACCTCCCCCTCCAGGTCACAGCCCCAGCTGGCGTCGGCCAGCGGGATCGGATCACGCGGGGCCAGGAAACCGTCCGACGCGCCCTGATACATCAGAGGGTCTGTCCAGAAGCTGTCGGGCATCTCGGCGCCGCGCGCTTTGCGCACCAGCTGCACGTGGTTCACGTAGGCCGAGCCGTCCACCCACTGATAGGCGCGCGGCAGCGGGCTCAGCGCCTCGTGCTCGTGGAAGCGTTCCTTGGGCACGGAACCGTGCTCGAGGCTCTCGGCCAGACCCGCCAGCATGGGCCCGCAGCGCTCCCAGTTGTCGAGCGCAGCCTGCAGGGTCGGCGCGATCGTCCCGGCGTCAGTGAACCAGGCCAGGTCGTTGGAGACCACCACCAGACGGCCGTCGCGACCACCCTTGAGAGACGCGAGCTTCATTCGGTTTTCCTCCGGGACTTTGGATTTTCAGCCATCCCCCCACATCGCCGGACCGCGCGCAAGCCGGTTCGAGGCCGGCGCGCGTCCTTACGGGAGATCGCATACAGGATTTGGATCAGGACAGGCGGGCCTTGGGGAAGCCGGTCCAGCAGGCGTCATAGTCGGGTTGCAGCGCCGCAGATTCCAGGGCCAGGGCCGTCGGGCGGAACACCCAGCGGCTCTCGAACATGAAGGCCATGGTCCCGTCGATCTTGTGCGGGGCCAGGACCGCCTCGGTCGCCTTCTTGTGGCTGGCCACGTCGGGGCCGTGGTCGCTCATGCAGTTGTGCAGAGACGCGCCGCCGGGCACGAAGCCGCCCTCCTTAGCGTCATAGGCGCCGTGGATCAGGCCCATGAACTCGCTCATCACGTTGCGGTGGAACCACGGCGGCCGGAACGTGTCCTCGGCCACCATCCAGCGCGGCGGGAAGATCACGAAGTCGCAGTTGGCCGTCCCGGGCGTGTCGCTGGGCGAGGTCAGGACCGTGAAGATCGATGGATCGGGGTGGTCGTAGCTGACCGTGTTGATCGTGTTGAAGCGCGACAGATCATAGCGGTACGGCGTCAGGTTGCCGTGCCAGGCCACCACGTCCAGCGGGCTGTGATCCCAGATCGCGGCCCACAGCGCGCCCTGGAACTTCTGGATCACTTCAGTAGGCGCGTCGATGTCCTCGAAGGCCGCCACTGGCGCTTCGAAGTCACGCGGATTGGCCAGGCCGTTGGCGCCGATGGGGCCCAGTTCCGGGAGGCGGAAGGCCGCCCCGTAGTTCTCGCAGACATAGCCGCGCGAGGGGCCCTCGACCTCGACCCGGAAGCGCACGCCGCGCGGGATCACCGCGATGTGGCCGGGGCCGGCCTTGAGCACGCCCATCTCGGTGACCAGGGTCAGCTCGCCCATCTGCGGCACGATCAGCATCTCGCCGTCGGCGTTGTAGAACGCCCGCTTCTTCATCGAGGCGTTGGCCAGATAGACGTGCGCGGCGATCCCGCCCAGGGTGGCGGCGTCGGCGTTGCCGGCCAGGCTCACCAGGCCGTCGACGAAGTCGGTCGGCGCGGCGGGGATCTCCAGCGGGCTCCAGCGCAGGCGGTTGGGCGTGGCGGGACCGGGAAAGGCCGAGACCAGCTTGTCCTGCGCATAGGGCTGGTAGGCCCCATGGCCGGCGCTGGGCCGCAGGCGATAGAGCCAGGTGCGGCGGTTTTCATGACGCGGCGCGGTGAAGGCCGAGCCCGACAGCTGCTCGGCATAGAGGCCGAACGGAACCTTCTGCGGCGAGTTGCGCCCGATCGGCAGAGCGCCGGGATGCGCCTCGGTTTCGAAATAGGAGCCGAAGCCGGTTTGGTAGCGGAGGTCCATGTGCGTTCCCGTGCCTTGTTCAGCACTTTTCCCGTGTCATCCCGGACGCCCTGAAAAGGGCGATCCGGGACCCAGGGGTCACGGAACGCTGTGCGCGCCGCCCCTGGGTCCCGGCTCTACGCTACGCTTCGGCCGGGATGACGCCGAAGGGTATTTTGAGGCCGCATCCTCAGGCGTCGACCGTGATCACCCCACGACGGATCTGGTCCAGCTCGATGCTCTCGAACAGGGCCTGGAAGTTGCCGTTGCCGAAGCCTTCGTTGCCCTTGCGCTGGATGATCTCGAAGAAGATCGGACCAAACAGGTTCTCGGTGAAGATCTGCAGCAGCAGGCCCTCCTCGCCGACGGCGCCGTCGATCAGGATGCGGTTCTTGCGCAGGCGCTCCAGGTCCTCGCCGTGGCCGGGCACGCGCTTGTCGACCAGCTCGTAATAGGTCTCGATGGTGTCCTGCAGCTTCACGCCGCGCGCGCGCAGCTTCTCGACGGTCTCGTAGATGTTGTCCGTCGTCATCGCCAGGTGCTGGATGCCCTCGCCGTTGTACTGGCGGATGAACTCCTCGATCTGGCTCTTGTCGTCCTGGCTCTCGTTCAGAGGGATGCGGATGGCCTTGTCGGGCGCGATCATCGCCTGGCTGAACAGGCCGGTCGCCTGGCCCTTGATGTCGAAGTACTTCTGCTCTTCGAAGCCGAAGATCTGGTTGTAGAAGGTCGACCACGTCCGCATCTGGCCACGCTTGACGTTGTGGGTCAGGTGGTCGAGCAGATCCAGGCCGACGTTGTTGGCGGCTTCTGCTTCAGCGGCGCCGGGAACCTGATCCCAGGCGTCGTAGATCGTGCCCGCATCGCCGTAGCGGTCGACGAGATAGAGCAAGCTGCCGCCGATGCCTTCCAGCACCTTGGCGTCCGAACCCAGCAGAGACCGCGAGGCGTCGGCGGCCTTGGCGCCGCGCTTGATCGCGTCGGCATAGGCTTGCTCGGCGTTCTCGACGCGGAAGGCCATGCCGTTGGCCGACGGGCCATGCGCGGCGCGGAAGTCGGCGACCTGGCCGGTCGCCTCCTCGTTGACGATCAGGTTGACCCGGCCCTGCTTGTAGCGGGTCGCGGCCTTGGTCGGATGAGTGCTGGCGGCGACGAAGCCCAGCTGCTCGATCAGGGCCTTCATGGCCGCCGGATCGGGGCTGGTGAACTCGACGAACTCGAAGCCGTCGAGGCCCAGGGGGTTCTGTTCGGTGACGAGGGTCATGCGGGTTCTCCTTGCAGACAGGCCCCGAAGGCCCGCGCGAAAACATCGATGGTGTCGGGGGTCAGGCCCGCCAGATTGATACGGCCCGAGCCGGCCATGTAGACGCCGTGGCGCTCGCGCAGCGCGGCGACCTGGGCCGGCGACAGCGGTAGCAGGGCGAACAGGCCGTGCTGGCCGGCCAGCGGAGCCAGCACCGGGCTCGCCTTGGCCAGACCCTGACGCAGCCCCGCGACCCGCGCGCGCATCGCCTCCAGCTCGTCGCGCCAGAGCGCGGTCAGGGCCTCGGACTCAAGGATCACCCGCACAGTCGCCGCGCCGTGATCCGGCGGCATCGACCAGTTGGTGCGGGCCAGGGCGCGGATGTTGCTGGCGGTGATGTCCAGTGTCTCGGCGTCGCGCGTCAGCGTGTAGAGCGCGCCGACACGCTCGCGGTAGAGACCGAAATTCTTGTCGCAGGAATAGGCCAGAAGACCGTCCTCGGCGGCCGCCAGAACAAGGCGCATGCCTGCCGCGTCGGGCTCCAGACCCAGACCCAGGCCCTGGTAGGCGAGATCGATCAGCGGGGTCAGCCCCTTGCGCGCCACCAGCTCGGCGATCGCCGCCCACTGGTCCAGGCTGTAATCGGCGCCCGACGGGTTGTGGCAACAGCCGTGCAGCAGCACCGCGTCGCCGGCCCGCGCCGTCTCCAACGTGGCCATCATCTCGTCGAAAGCCAGCCGCTGGGCGCGCTGGTCGTAGTGACGGAAGGCGACGGTCTCGATCCCCAGCTGGTCGAGAATCTGGGTGTGGTTGGGCCAGGTCGGGACGCCGATGAACATCCGCAGGTCCGGCTTGGCCGCCTTGAGCAGCTCGCACGCCAGACGGATGGCGCCGGTGCCGCCAGGCGTCTGCACGGCGAACATCTCGTGGTCGATCCGGTCGCCGAAGATGATCGGCTTGAGCAGGTCGAGATAGCCGATGTCGCCCTCGGGGCCGAGATAGGCCTTGGTAGACTGGCCTTCGAGCAGCAGGCGCTCGGCCGCCTTGACCGAGGCCAGAACCGGGGTGGCGCCGGCGTCGTCACGAAACACCCCGACCCCCAGGTCGATCTTCTCGGGACGCGGGTCGCGGCGATAGAGGCCGATCAACGACAGCAGCGCGTCCGGGGCCTGGGGCTTCAGCCCGGCGAACACCGAATAAGCAGACATGCGACCTCCTGCGAGCAGCGCCGAAGCGCCGTGACAACCAGCCTGCGGAGCTTAACGCCAAGCCGATGTCAGAACCTGTCGATTGTGACCACTCTTGTCCGAAGAATTGGCAGTTTATGACCTGAATCAAATCTCACTAGCCACAGGATGCGAAATTTGGCCACGCATCAGTGCAGATGATCCAAGGGCAGCGCCGTCTGGTCCTTGATGGTGTCCAGCACGAACGAGGAGCGCACGTCCTTCACGGCCGGCATCTTCAGGAGGCGCTTCATGGTGAAATCGGCATAGGCGTCCAGGCTCGGCACCACCACGCGCAGCAGGTAGTCGTACCCCCCGGTCATGGCGTAGCAGCCGACGACCTCGGGCTCGCGCAGAACCGCCTGCTTGAAAGCCTCCGCGGCCTCCTCGCTGTGGCGATCGACCTGCACCTCGACATAGGCCAGCACATCCAGCCGGGCCTTGCGCCGGTCCAGCAGGGCCACATAGCCGCTGATCAGGCCGGACGCCTCCAGTTGCTTGACGCGGCGCAGGCAGGGACTGGGCGACAGGCCCACCCGCTCGGCTAGCTCGACGTTCGAGATCTTGCCATCTTCCTGCAGGATCTGAAGAATCTTACGATCGGCGCGCGTCAGCTTCATCGTGACCGGTTTTCGGATAAAATTGGCAGATCGTGTCAGGCTAGCGGAATTACGAGGCGAGTGGGAGACACCGCTTGCGCACGGTCGCGCTTACCGCTCTACCATCTGTGGAAAATCTAGAGCGAGGACCCCCGCATGCCCGAGAGCCCATTCGCCATCCCCTCCAGCAATAAGCCCCCCTTCAAGTCGCCTTTCCAAAGCAAGGGCAAGCAGGCCTTGGCCATCAGCGTCGGCGTCGTGCTGCTGTTGCTGAGCTCCTGCGTCGTCGTCACCCAGAGCTCGACGGTCGAGCCGGGCAATGTCGGCGTGAAGATTCGCACCCTGGGCTCGTCGGCCGGCGTCGACCCCGAGCCCCTGCCCGCCCGTTGGTATCTGCGCGGCGTTGGCGAGCGGATCATCCAGTATCCGGTGATCCAGCGCACCTATGGCTACACACGCGAAGCCGACGAGCGTGGCAACGAGAACGAGGAAATCACCTTCTCGGACAACACCGGCCTGCCGATGACTGCGGACATCTCGGTGACGCTGCAGGTCAATCCGGCCTCAGCCCCGAACCTGTACCAGACCTACCGCCTGTCGTTCGACCAGCTGCTGGACGGCCCGATCCGCAACGACGTCCGCTCGGCCGTCGCGGCCGAGGCCGAGAAGGTCGGGGTCGAGACGCTCTACAGCGGCGGACGCCAGATGGTGATCCAGAAGGCCTATGCCCGCGTGGCCGGCAAGTGGGCCCGCCATGGCGTCAACATCAGCCAGCTCGACTGGATCGGCTCGATCCGCTACCCGCAGGCGATCATCCAGCAGATGCAGGCCAAGACCCAGCTCGAGCAGGAAGCCTTGGCGGCCAAGGCGCTCGAAGCCAAGGAAACCGCCCTAGCCAACGCCGCCGTCGCCAAGGCGCGGGGCGAGGCCGAGGCCATCCGCATCAAGGGCGAGGCCCTGCGCGCCAATCCGCAAGTCCTGCAGCAGCTGGCCATCGAAAAGTGGAACGGTGAGATGCCCAAGGTGACCAGCGGCGGAACGCCGTTCGTCAAGATCGACTAACCGGACGGCGGCGCGTCGGATGCTGACAAGCCTCGACGCGCCGCCCTCCATCTTCCGCCCTGAAAGGACGGAAGGGCCATGCAATACACCTTCGAAGCCGAGATCTGGCGCTCGTCCGGAGCTGGCGGTTGGTTCTTCACGACCCTCCCCGGCGAAGTCGCGGCGAGCCTTCGCGCCTTGAGCGGACCGGCGGAGGGCTTCGGCTCCGTTCGGGTGCGAGCCCAAATCGGCGGGGTTACCTGGAACACCTCGGTGTTTCCCGACAATCGCTCAAAGAGCTTCCTGTTACCCGTGAAGGCCGAGGTTCGCCGTCGGGCCGGCGTCACGGCGGGCGACCGTGTCCAGGTTCTGATCGAGCTTTTGATCTAGAAGCCGCGCGTTCGCACGGACGCGCGGGACTTCATGAGACATAATTAAGTTTCCAGACGTCGCGTTCTGGGCGACGAGCGCAGCCTTGGCGCCGACCATAACCGGCGGACACCGAACGAGCGGGGGCTCACCTTGAAGAATGTCGAACTCTACGGGCCTAGAGCGCCCAAGCATCGCCGCACATGGACGGCGGCGGCCATTCCGCTAATCATCGTCTTCTTCGTTCTGGGCCAACTGGCCACGATCTTCGCCGTATTGAAGCCGATGGGCTTCCATCAGGCCGATCTCGCGACCCAGTGGCTACCACTCGTCATCCAACTGGCTGGCTTCGGCTTCACCGCCCTGCTGCTGCTGGCCTGGGTCTGGCTGTTCGAGCGGCGTACGCCGCGGGTTCTGGGCTTCAATGGCGCGTTTGTCCGGCGATACATGCGCGGCCTGCTGGTCGGCTGTGGCTTCCTGCTCGCCGTCATCGCGCTGATCTGGATCGCCGGCGGCTATCGGATCGAGGGGCGCGGCGTCTGGACCGCGCCGTCGCCGATCCTCTTCCTGCCGATCCTGGCCCTGCTCGGCGGCTTCATGATCCAGGGCGGGACCGAAGAGCTGCTGATGCGCGGCTGGCTGATGCAACTGGTCGCCTCGCGCCACGGTCTTGTCGCCGCCGTCGTCATCAACAGCGTGCTGTTCGCCGTCATGCATGGCGGCAACATCGCGCCGTCGAAGGACCTGGCCTTGGCCCTGGTCAACCTGATCCTGTTTGGCGTCATGATCAGCCTCTATGCGATCAAGGAAGGGTCGCTGTGGGGCGTCTGCGCCTGGCATACCGCCTGGAACTGGCTTCTGGGCGTCGGATTCGGCCTCGAAGTCAGCGGCGGCCGGATCGCGGTGCAGAGCCTCGTCATCGACTTGGCCCCCAAGGCTGGCGCGCCGTGGTGGCTGACGGGCGGTGCTTTTGGTCCCGAGGCCAGCGTGGCCACGACGATCGTCCTGCTAGCGGCATCGATCTGTTTCGGCGTCACGGGCGCGTTCCGCACCGCCCGCGCCCGTTCCGCGAGCTTCGGGACGTCCGCAAGCTAAAGCGCCTCGCAGAAGAAGCGCCCGGGCTCCGGCCCTTCGGGGTGCAGCATCGAGAACCGATAGAGGACCAGGGTCCACTCGGCTTCCTCGCGGCTGACCCCGAAACGCGCGGCGACCCACTCGGGCGTCGGTTCCTGGAGGACGCCCTCGGCGTCCACGGGCGGCGCGGTCTTCACCAAGGCGCGAACGGGTCAGGGAGCTTGGCCCAGGCCTTGGGACCAAAGCCGAACTGCAGGTCCGACAGCAGGCAGGCATCGAAGCCGCGGGTCAGAGCCGCCCGATCCATGTTCTGGCCGATCAGCACGATCTCCTGGCGGCGGTCGCCATGGACAGGTTTCCAGACCTTTTCGATCGCCGCTCGCCAGGCCGGATCGTCGGGCCACTGATCCCGAGGCGCCGTGGCCCACCAGCGGCCGTGCGGACCAAACTGCGTGACCGCCCCCGCCTGGCTCCAGCCGCCGACCCGATCCGTCCGGGTCGCCAGCCAGACGAAACCCTTGGAGCGAATGACGCCGGGCCATTCGCTTTCCAGCCAGGCTTTCAGCTTCTCGGGACGGAAGGGCTTGGACGCCCGATAGACGAAGTGGCTGATCCCGTATTCCTCCGTCTCCGGCAGGACCTCCCCCATCAGCGCCTTCTGCCAGCCCGCCGCGCCTTCGGCCCGGACAGGATCGAAGAGGCCGGTGTCAAGCACCTCGTCCAGAGCTACGGCGCCGCGCTCGGACCGGACGATCCGCGCCTGCGGATTGAACGTGGCGATGATCGCCTCGAGTTGGCCCAGGTCGTCGGCCGAGACCAGATCGGTCTTGTTCAGCACGATCACGTCGGCGAACTCGATCTGCTCGACCAGTAGGTCGACGACCGTGCGCGTATCGCCCTCCCCCGCCGTCTCGCCACGATCGGCCAGCCGATCGCGCGAGCTGTAGTCGCGCAGGAAGTTGAAGGCGTCGACCACGGTGACCATGGTGTCCAGCCGGGCCACGTCCGACAGGCTCTGCTCGGCCTCGTCACGGAAATCGAAGGTGGCCGCCACCGGCATCGGCTCGGAAACGCCCGTCGACTCGATCAGCAGGTAATCGAAACGACGCTCGGCGGCGAGACGGCGCACCTCGCTCAGCAGATCCTCGCGCAGCGTGCAACAGATGCAGCCGTTCGACATCTCGACCAGGGCTTCGTCGGTGCGCGAAAGGTCCGCGCCGCCCTCGGCGACCAGGGCCGCGTCGATATTGACCTCGCTCATGTCGTTGACGATCACCGCGACCTTCTTGCCTTCGCGGTTGGCCAGGACGTGGTTCAGGAGGGTCGTCTTGCCGGCGCCGAGAAAGCCCGACAGGACCGTGACCGGCAATCGGCGGTCGACCCTCGCGACCGCCGGGGAAGACACAGCACTCATGGGAAGATCCAAAATGTTATGTTATAACATATTGGACAATTTCGGCGCGCCCGACAAGTGGGAATGTTATACAGTAACAGACCCGTCGGACTGGCCCGGCGCGCCCTACTTCGCCGCCTCGGTCTCCGCGCCCAACCACGCCTTTCGGAACGCGAGCTGCGCCTCGGTCGGCTTGAGATCGGCCTTCTCGAAACGCACCACCTCCAAGGTTGGATCGGCGGCGACCGTGAGCGGCGCCTCGCGGCTTTGGCCCCGCTGGATGAATTTCACAGTCGTGGACTCGCCCGGCTTCAGGCGGTCCAACGCGTCCGTCCAGTCGCTCTCGTTGGCGAATACGAAGCGCCCGATGCTGACGATCCGGTCGCCGACCTCGACGCCGGCTCCGTAGAGCGGGCTGTTCGGTACGGGCGGCGCATCGAGCAGCAGGTCGGTTCCGCTGACCTTGACGCGGCCGGCTCCCAGCCAGGCCTTCTTGGGCGACTTCTGGCGCAGCTTCAGCCCCGCCCGCTCCAGCAGCGGCGCGAAGTCCGGCAGGGCCGAGCCCTCGATGCTGGCCTTGAAGAACGCGTCGGCGAAGGCCTGATCCCCCGTCGTCTTGGCCAGGGCGGCGCGGATGTCGGCCGGCTTGTAGGGCTTTTCGGTCACCCCGTGGGCGCGCCACATCTGCTTCATGAAGTCATCAAGGCTGAGCGGCTTGTCGCGCCCGCGCAGCTGCAGGTCCAAGGCCAGACCGATCACCGCACCGTAGGGGTAGTACGACGTGAAGATGTTCGGATTAACAGGGTCCAGCGCGGCGGCGGCGTCGACGAACGGCGCGCGCAGGCTCATCTCCTGCGGCGAACCATAGAGCCGGCCGGGTCCATTGACCACGCCGTTCAACGTGCCGGACAGCCCGGTCAGGAACTCGTCGGTGGTCGACTGCCCCGCCCGACGGATCAGCAGCGGGCCGTAGTACTGGGTGAAGCCCTCGGCCAGCCATAGCGACGGGGTCGGATTGGCCTTGGTGAAGTCGAACGGCTCCAGCTCGGCCGGACGAATTCGCTCGACGTTCCAGGCGTGGAACAGCTCGTGACTGGCCGTGCCCAGCTGGCTGAAATTGCCTCGGAACAGCGAGCGCGGCTGGCTGATGAAGGTGGAGTTGCGATGCTCCATGCCGTCGCCGGTGATCTGCGGCATGTAGTCGGCGATAAAGGTGTACTGGCCATAGTCGAACTTCGGCAGCTCGCCGAACACCTTGATGTGCTCGGGCACGATGGCCTTCAACTTCTCAGCGAACTTGTCAGCGTCCTCGGGCGTGCCGGGATCATGCAGAGCCAGGCGGAAGGTGTAATCGCGCCCCTTGTCGGTCACCGTCCACTCGCGCACGGTCATGGCGCTGAGCTCGGTGGGGCTGTCCATGAAGTACTGAAGGTTGGGCGCCCAGAAGCTGTCGGCCTGTCCGGCCACCGGCGGGAGCTGGGTGGCGATCTTCCAGCTTGGATCGGCGCGTTCGAAACGCACACGGATCGGCTTGTCGTCATAGCCGACCGCCCACAGGAAGGTCGCCGGCATGTTCAGGTGCGCGTGGGTCGTGTCGACCTGCGAATAGGTGCCGTCACCGCGATCAGCGTACAGGGTGTAGGTGACCTTCACCGTCCCGTCGTGGCCTGAAACGGACCAGCCGTAGGGCTCGGCGCGCTCGACCTTCAGCGGCTTGCCCGCGCCGTCGACGGCGCTGACCCGATAGACGTTCTTGGCGAATTCATGGATTGCGTAGCGGCCAGGCGACGACCGCGACATCCGCAATTGCAAGGCGCCCTTGGGGACCTTGCGGAAGATCGCGGTGATCTGGGCTTCCCGGTGCGTGGCGTTGGAGAACGCGACTTCGTATTGAACAGGGGCTGCGGGACCGGGGTCCTGCGCGGCCGCCGCGCTGGCCACGGCCAAGGTCAAGGCCGACAGGCCGAACAAAAGCTTGCGCATAGATTTCCCCTCGCGATCGCGGCGCGAACTGTGACCAAGGCGGGCGAGAGTCGCAAGGCGAGCGCACAAAGCAAAACGCCCCGGGAGCGATCCCGGGGCGTCTGTTCAGGTCTTGGGGGTCTTTCAGTTCGCCAGGCGGCGCAGGAACGACGGGATCTCAAGGTCCTCGGCGTCGTCGGCCTGGGGCGTCTCGATCGGCTGCATCTGCGGACGCGCGCTCTGGGCCGAACGCGATTGCGGCTGCGGCGCGGAGGCCTGTTGCTCGTACCGCTGGCGACCGCCGCCGAACATCGAGAAGAACCCGCCCTGCTTCTGCGGACGACGCTCCTCGTAGTAGTTGCTCTCCGGGAACAGCGGCTCGTCACCGGCTTCATCGACCAGCGGGTCGACGATGCGGGTCACCGGCCGGGCCGGAGCCGCGGAAATACGCGGTTCTTCAGCTACGGTCGGCTCGTCGTAATAGAGTTCGGCCTCCGGCTCGGCCTGAGGCGCCGACATCACGATCTCCGGCTCCGGAGCGGGCTCCGGGGCGAAGGCGACCGGACGTTCGGCAGGACGCGCGGCTTCATAGCGTGCGGTCGGACGGGCCGGCTCCGGCTGCGGCGCCGGACGCGTGGTTTCGGCGATCAACGGAGCCGCCGAGGTGTTGCGCGACACAGGCTTGGGCTCGATCTGGGCGATCGAAGCGCCGTCCATGCCGGTGGCCACCACCGACACGCGGATCACGCCTTCCAGCGACGGATCGAAGGCCGCGCCGAAGATGATGTTGGCTTCCGGATCGACCTGATCCGAAATCGCGTTGGCGGCCTCGTCGACTTCCAGCAGGGTCATGTCCATGCCGCCGGTCACATTGACCAGCACGGCCTTGGCGCCCTTCAGCGAGACTTCGTCCAGCAGCGGGTTGGCGATGGCGTTCTGAGCGGCCATCAGGGCGCGGTCTTCGCCCGTGCCTTCGCCCGTGCCCATCATCGCCTTGCCCATCTCGGTCATGACCGTGCGTACGTCGGCGAAGTCGAGGTTGATCAGGCCCGGCAGCACCATCAGGTCGGTGATCGAACGCACGCCCGAGTGCAGCACCTGGTCGGCCATGCCGAAGGCCTCGGCGAAGGTCGTGCGCTCGTTGGCGACGCGGAACAGGTTCTGGTTCGGAATGACGATCAGGGTGTCGACGTAGCGCTGCAGCTCCTGGATGCCGCTATCGGCCAGACGCATACGGTGACGGCCTTCGAAGTGGAAGGGCTTGGTCACGACGCCGACGGTCAGGATGCCGCGTTCACGGGCGCACTTGGCGATGATCGGCGCCGCGCCGGTGCCGGTGCCGCCGCCCATGCCGGCGGTGATGAAAACCATGTGAGCGCCGTCGAGGTGCTCGCCGATCTCCGGGAAGCTCTCTTCGGCCGCGCTCATGCCCACTTCAGGGTGCGCGCCGGCGCCCAGGCCCTGGGTGATCTGAACACCCAGCTGGATGCGACGGTCCGTCTTGGCGAACTGAAGCTGCTGAGCGTCAGTATTGGCCACCACGAACTCCACACCCTCGAGGCCCGCCTCGATCATGTTGTTCACGGCGTTGCCGCCAGCGCCGCCAACGCCGAAAACCACGATGCGCGGCTTCAGCTCGGTCGTACGCGGCGCGGAAAGAGAAATAGCCATGGGACCCTCGCGTCCTTACGCCGAAATCGTCAAATTAGACCTCGGCGACACCTAATCGCCGGGGATGCCTCGACGATCGTGTTAACAGAACAACCACCATCGTTAATCGGCGGTTAACTGCATAATCTGAGTCGTGGCCCGGTCGAGCGGGGCCGTTGGATAAATTGTGGTCTATCAACAGAATCCCTCAATGAACCAAAGGTTCTAACGGGATCCACAGGCGCGTGCGACCGAACGCCGCTGAGGCTCAAAACCTCCGTCTACCGCCACTTCCACGCAGCAGAAGGCCCGGTCAAGACGCTCGACCGGGCCCCGAAAGTTAAACTGTAGTGTTACTCACGCTTTAAGACTTCGCGCGCTTTTGTCGCGGCCTAGAGATTGTCGCGCAGCCAGGCGGCGGCCTTGGCGACGGGACTGGCGTTCGGATCGATTGGCCGCTTGCGCGCCACGCCGCCGGCCAGGGCCTTGGAGGAAACGGCTTCGCGCGGGCCAAAGGCCGTGCGGTGCAGAACCCCTGCGGCGGCGCAGAAGGCCGGCCCCGAGGCGGCGTCGGCCAAATGAGGAACCCTACGTGGACGGCCCAGGCGAACCGGACGGTCGAAGACGCGCACCGCCACTTCGCGCACGCCGGCCAGCTGGCTGGCGCCGCCCGTCAGCACGATCCCCGCGCCCGGCTCGACCGGCGCACCCGAAGCCTTCAGGCGTTCGCGCAGCAGTTCCAGGGTCTCCTCGACACGCGGCTGGATGATGCCCTTGAGCAGGCTGCGCGGGGCGATCACCGGACCCGCGCCAGGATCGTCGCCGCGCGGCGGCGCCTCGATCATCTCGCGATCCTCGTTGGCCGAGGCGATGGCGCTGCCGTGCAGGGTCTTGATGCGCTCGGCGCCGACGACCGAGGTCTGAAGGCCGCGCGCGATGTCCTGGGTGACGTGCCCGCCGCCGACAGCGAGGCTGTCGACGTGGCAGAGCGCGCCGTTGTTGAACACGGCCACGGAGGTCGAGCCGCCGCCCATGTCGATGCAGACGGCGCCGAGGTCCATCTCGTCCTCTTCCAGGGCCGCCAGGGCCGAGGCGAACGGCGCGGCGACGATGCCTTCGAACGACAGGTGCGCCCGCTCCACGCAGTGGGCCAACGTGTGGAAGATGTTCTCGTTGACCGAGACCACCAGCAGCTCAAGACCCAGAGCGCGGCCGAACATGGCGCGCGGGTCGCGGATACCGCGCTGGCCGTCGACGGACCAGGCGATGGGAAGCAGGTGGATCGGTTTGCGGCCGGGAATGCGGACCTGGGCCAGGGCCGAAGCGATGGCGCGCGACAGGTCGCCGTCGCCGATCGGACGCGCGCCCAGCGACACCTGGGTGTGAACGCGGTGGCTGGCCAGCTGGCCGCCGGCGGTGCAGACGCTGACGCCCTGAACGCTGACGCCGGCGACAGTCTCGGCGCGTTCGACGGCCTGAGCGATGGCTTGGGCGGCCTCATCCAGATTGACGATCGCGCCGCCGCGCACGCCGCGCGACTGCACATAGCCGACGCCGGCTGTGGTCAGGGTGCGGTTGTCCCGATGAATGCCATCAGCCTTCATGATGAAGCACGTCACCTTCGACGCGCCCAGATCGACGGCCGCGATGGCGGGCTGGCGCACGAGCGTGGCCTTCAGACCTTCGCGGGCCTGTTTCCGATCCTCCATTCGCGACATTGCTATTGCCACCTCAGCCCATCACGTCAGTTACGCCCCGTCGGCCGCAGGCTGCCCGGGCAGCACCACGTCGCGAGGTCTCACAGCCACCATTTCGGGGTCGCGCAGATCGATCCGCGCAAAACCCATGTCCAGGATTCGCTGCCGTTGGTCGAGCTGATCCAATTGAATCAGCGCGGATTCTTCGTCGATCGCCGGTAGCTGGATCAGCGAGCCGTCCTTCAACCGCAGGTCCCAGCGACGATCGTCCACACGGACCATCGCCTCCAGCCGGTCGCGCAGACGCGGACGCGACGCCACGGCCGGCAGGATCAGGCCCGCGGCCTGGTCGGCGCCCTGCCCCACCACCAGCGGCAGTTGCGGGAAGCGCGCGGGGTCGGCCTCGGTGATCACCTGGCCTTCCCCGTCGATGACCTTCATCCGGCCCTTGTTCTGCCACACCGCCAAGGCCGGCCGCTCTTCAACGGCGATCAGCACCGTATCGGGCAGCATACGGACGACCTTGGCGTCCTTGACCCAGCCCACGCCCTGCACGCGCGCGCGAATGTCGGCGAGGTCCATGCCCAGGGTCGGCTGATCGAGATAAAGGCCCGAGGCCTTCAGGATGTCAGCTTGCGCGGTCGCCGAGGCGCCGCGGATATGGACGGTCTTCAGCTTGAAACCGGCCGAGGCGAAGCTGTTGTCGACGCCGCGCACCATGGTCGCACCGAGACGCTCGGCGCGGTGGCCGGTCGCAAGCATCACCACAAGGCCAAGACCCAAGGCGGCGCCGGCCACGCTAAGGGCCACCGTGGGCGACAGGCCCACGCCCCGCGCGGCGTGCAGCTTCGCAGCCGGCTGCGCCTTGCGGGGCGCCGGCTTGCCTTTGCTCGGACTTGCGGGCGCTTCGGCCCGGGGTCGCCTAGGCTTAGGCGGTCCCCCCCGCACTACAGCGGGCATAAGCGTCCTCCACGATCCACAAAACTAACTGGTCAAACGGGATCCCGACGTGGTCGGCCTGCTCGGGGGCGAGCGAGGTCGGCGTCATGCCGGGCTGCGTGTTGACCTCTAGAAGGACCAGAAGGTCGTTAATGTCGTCATAACGGAAGTCAGACCGGGTTACCCCTCGGCAACCAAGAGCGGTATGCGCCAGCTCGGCCATCCGCATCGCGCGATCCCTTACAGCGTTGGGGATTGGGGCCGGCAGGACGTGGATTGAGCCGCCCTCGGAGTACTTGGCCTCGTAGTCATAAAAACCTGTGGATGCACGGATATCGGTCACCGCCAGGGCCCTGGGGCCATTTGACTCACCCAGGACGGCGACGGCCAGTTCCATCCCCTGGATGTAGGGCTCGACCATCACCTCTTCGCCAAAGGTCCAGGACGGTGCCCCCACTTCCTCGGGCGGCCGGTTGGCCCCTTCCTTGATGATGAACACACCCACCGAAGAGCCCTCGGCGTTCGGCTTCACCACGTAGGGGGGCTGCAACACATGGTCGCGTGCGACATCATGGCGGTTGAAGAGACCGCCGCCCGGCACGACCACGCCAGCGGCCGCCAGCACGGCCTTGGCCTTGGCCTTGTCCATCGCCAGGGCCGAGGCCAACACGCCCGAGTGGGTGTAGGGCAGCTTCAGCGTTTCCAGCACGCCCTGGACGCAACCATCCTCGCCCCATTCGCCGTGCAGGGCGTTGAAGACCATGTCCGGCTTGGTCGCCGTCAGCACCTGGGCCACATCCGGACCGGGGTCGATCCGCGTGACCCTGGCCCCCAGCCGCTCCAGTGCGTCTGCGCATTCGGCGCCCGACACCAGACTGACCTTGCGTTCCGACGAGGGGCCGCCGAGCAGGACGGCGATATGGCGGCCGGACAGGGGCTGCTGGGTCATTTGGCGGGAGACTCTTCAGGAGGGCTGCGACGTTCAGCCACTCCTAGTCAGCCCGCGCGCGCCTGCCAACAGCAAGACGCTGAACAAAGCCGCGTCATCCCGGCCGCACCCCGGCGAAAGCCGGGGGAAGAGCCGGGACCCAGGGGCCGCTGCATCGCGCTTGGCCCCAGGGTCCCGGATCGGGCCTGCGGGCCGTCCGGGATGACACTGTATTGTAGCCGAAGCCTACTTCGCGGTCGGGGTCGGAGCCGCCGGCTTCAGCGCACGGAAATCCACGTCGCTGTCGGCCACCAGATAGACCAACGAAGCCCACGCGGCGACGTTCTGGGCCAGTTCGGCGGGGCGAACCTTGTCCAGCGTGTCGTCCATGGTGTGGTGGTAATCGAAGTAGCGGCTGGCGTCCTGGTTCAGTTTGATGACCGGCACGCCCGCCCGTTCGATCCCGCTGACATCGGCGCCCGCGCCGGCCGCTGGGGCGCGGTCGACATAGATCTTCAGCGGGGCCAGCACGCTGGCGGCGGCCTTGACGACAGGATGCTCCAGCGACCCCGCCGGAACCTGCAGGCTGTAGATGCGGTCCGCGCCGGAGTCGCTCTCGCCGGCCAGCACCATCTTGTTGAGCTCGTCCTTGTGCGCGGCCAGATAGGCCTCCGACGACCCGCCGCTCTCCTCGGAGCCCCACATCACGACGCGAATGGTGCGCTTGGGGCGCTTGGGCAGGTCGCCGATCAGCTTGGCGGCCGCCGTGGTGATGGCGATGCCCGTGGCGTCGTCCAGCGCGCCGGTGCCGACGTCCCAGCTATCCAGGTGGCCACCGATGACGATGACCTCGTCCGGCTTTTCCGAGCCCTTGATGTCGCCCGAGATGTTCCAGGCCACGTTGTTGGGATTGACGCTCGACTCCAGCTTCAGCTTGACCCGCATCGGGACCTTGCGGGCGGCCAGGCGCTCCAGCTGCTCGGCTTCGGGGACGCCGATGGCGGCGGCCGGGATCGTCACCACGCCTTCGCCGCTGGCGGTGCCGCCGGTGTGCGGGACAGTGGAGTCGGAGGTCGAGATCGAGCGGATCAGCATGGCGACCGCGCCGCGCTTAGCCGCCTCGACCGGGCCCACCCGGCGCGAGATCCCCGCCACGCCATAGCCGGCGCCGTCCTGGGTGCGGACCATCGGCTGGGTGATGACCACGATCTTGCCCTTCAGCGCGCCTTCGGGCGCGGCCATCATGTCGGCGAAGGTCTTGAACAGCGCGACCTCGGCCTCGATCCCCCCGGCCGGCGTCGAGACGGTGCGGCCCAAGCCCACCGCGCCCAGCTTCATGGCGTAGGGCGCGACCAGCTCGGCGCTCTCCTCGCCGCGCGTCCAAGACGGCTTGGCGAACTCCTCGACCTTGATGTTGGTGAAACCCAGCGCCTTGAACTTGGCCACGCCCCAGTCCTTGGCCTTGGCCATGGCCGGCGAGCCCACCAGGCGCGGGCCGATATTGGTGGTGAGATCCTCGGTGATGTCCCAGGCCAGATAGTCGCGCAGCGCCTTGTCGCGCAGCGCCTCGGCGGTTGCGATCGGGCCTACGGCCTCGGCCGCGAAGTAGTCCTTGATGCCCTGCTTCTGCGCAACAGTTTGCGCTTGAGCGCCACCCGAGAGCAGAGCGACGGCGGCGGAAGCGATCAATAGTCGACGGAACATGAGCACGGATTCTCCCCAGAGGCGCGGGAGTCATAACACCGGTTCGCGCCGCGGGGAGTCAGCAATGGGATGGAGGCTGCAATCCTCTTACTCACCCCCTCCGCGCTGACGCGCTCCTCCCCCAAAGGGGGAAGAAGGCCCGCGTTTCCTTCTGCCCCCTTTGGGGGCGGACGACCACGCGGAGCGTGGTCAGGTGGGGGCCAGCGGCGTTGGCCGCCCTACCCCGCCCGGCCGATGCGCTTGATTTCCCAGTCCAGCTGGACGCCGGTCTTGGCCTTGACGTCGGCGCGGACCGCCTCACCCAACCCCTCCAGGTCGGCGGCCGTCGCCTCGCCGGTGTTGATCAGGAAGTTGCTGTGCAACGGGCTGAACATTGCACCGCCGCCCTTGCCGCTCGCCGAAAAAGCCTTGCCCCGCCAGCCGGCCTCGTCGACCAGCTTCCACGACGAGTGGCCCGGCGGGTTCTTGAAGGTCGAGCCACCGGTCTTCTCACGGATGGGCTGGGTGGTTTCGCGGCGCGCGGTGATCTCGGCCATGCGGGCCTTGATCGCCTCCGGCTCGTCCGGTGTTCCTTCGAAGATCGCGTCCAGCACGATCACCGGCTCGCCGTCCTGCAGGACGCTATGGCGATAGGTGTAGTGCAGGTCCTCGACGCTCAGTTCGCGGACGACTCCGGCGCGATCCATCACGCGCACCGACTTGACCACATTGACGGTCTCGGACCCGTAGCAGCCGGCGTTCATGATCACCGCGCCGCCGATCGTGCCGGGCACGCCGACATAGAATTCCAGCCCCGCGACGCCCGCTTCCGCCGCCTTGCGGGCCAGGATGGCGTCAGGGACAGCCGAGCCGGCCTTGATGCGGTTGTCGCCCAGCGGCTCGACCGTGTTGAAGCCCTTGCCCAGGCGGATCACCACGCCCTCGACGCCGCCGTCGCGGACCAGGAGGTTCGACCCAACGCCGATCGCCATGACCGGCACGGTCGGATCCAGCGCCTTGAGGAAGTCCGACAGGTCCTGCTCATCAGCCGGCAGGAACACGACGTCGGCCGGACCGCCGACCCGGAACCAGGTGAACGGCGCCAGAGCCTCGTCGATCAGCAGCTTGCCGCGGACGGTCGGGAGTTGGGTCTTCCAGCTCACTGCGATAGGGCCTCAAGCTGCCCCGGCAGCGCATAGGCCCACGTGGTGATGTCGCCGGCGCCCAGCAGCACGACGAGGTCGCCGCTGGTCGCCTCGGCGGCGATCAGGCGCGGCAGGGCCGTCGGGCTTTCCAGCGGCAGGGCCCGGCGGTGGCCGAACTTTTTGAGCCCTTCGACGAGGGCGTCACGGTTGACGCCCTCGATCGGCTGCTCGCCGGCCGTGTAGACGTCGGCCACGACCACCGTGTCGGCGTCGTTGAAGCAGCTGGAGAACTCGGTCATCAGGTCACGCAGGCGGGTGTACCGGTGCGGCTGGACCACGGCGATCACCTTGCCCGTCGACACGGCGCGGGCGGCCTTCAGCACGGCGGCGATCTCGACCGGGTGGTGGCCGTAGTCGTCGACCACGCGGATCCCGTTCGCGACGCCGGTCGTGGTGAAGCGGCGCTTGACCCCACCAAAGCCCGCCAGGCCCTTGGCGATCGAGGCGACGTCGACGCCCAGCTCGCGCGCTACGGCGACGGCGGCCGCGGCGTTCAGCACGTTGTGGTGGCCGGCCATCGGCATCTTCAGCCCGTCATAGCGGACGACCTCGCCGTCGCGCGGCGAGACCACGATGTCGAACTTGGCGCCGTCCGGGCCCATCTCGATGTTGGAAACCCGCACCTCGGCCTGCGGATTGGTCCCGTAGGTCACCAGGCGGCGGTTCTCGATCCGCGCGGTCAGGGCCTGCACTTCGGGGTGGTCGGTGCAGACGGCGGCGAAGCCGTAGAACGGGATGTTCTGGATGAAGTCCTGGAAGCCCTTCTTCACCGCGTCGAAGTCGCCCCAGTGGTCCAGGTGCTCGGCGTCGATATTGGTGACGATGGCCACGGTCGACTTCAGCTTCAGGAACGAGCCGTCGCTTTCGTCGGCCTCTACGACGATCCAGTCGCCCTCGCCGACCTTGGCGTTGGTGCCATAGGCGTTGATGATGCCGCCGTTGACGACGGTCGGATCAAGCCCGCCGGCGTCCAGCAGCGTGGCGACCATCGACGTGGTCGTGGTCTTGCCGTGCGTGCCGCCCACCGCGATCGAGAACTGCAGGCGCATCAACTCGGCCAGCATTTCGGCGCGGCGGACCAGCGGCAGGCGCTTGTCGCGGCCGGCGACCATTTCGGGGTTATCGGCCTTCACGGCGGTCGAATAGACGATGGCCGACGCGCCCTCGACGTGGGCGGCGTCATGGCCGATGAAGATGCGCGCGCCCAGCTTTTCCAGGCGCTCGGTGTTGGCGCTGGCCTTGGCGTCGCTGCCCTGAACGGTGTAGCCGATACGCAGCATGATCTCGGCGATGCCGGACATGCCAATGCCGCCGATGCCGATGAAGTGCACGGGGCCGAGTTCGAAGGGTACGGGGCGTCGACGCTGGATCATGAAAAGCCGATTAGACCATTTGCGCGCGGCGCGAAACGCCCTGTTGGCGCTGGTTGTGTGGACAAGCCCGGTGCTCGCCCAAACCGCCTCCCCGACGACGCTTCCGCCCCCGCTTGAGCTGCGCCTGGCCGATGTCGGCCGCTTTGCGATGTTCGTCGACATGGGCGGCGTCCAGTGGACGGGTCGGACCGCCAAACTGCGCGTGCTGCAGGTCACCGAAGGCGGCTTCAAGGCCGGCGCCGAAGAGTTCTGGGGCGGCTGGCGGCACGAGGTCATCGACTGCGACGCCCGCACCATCGCCCATGCGGGCTTTGGCAGCGTGCGGGCGGGCGGCCGCGAGGGTCCCGTGACCGGCGCGCTCCGTCCGGCCCAGCCCCTGCCGGCGGGAAGCGCCGAAGAAGGGGTGGCCAAGGTCGTCTGCGACGGGTGGAAGCCCTTCACCAAGGTCCCGGTGGCGAGCAGCATCGAGGAAGCCGTGCGGATCGGCCGCCCGCTGATCGAAACAGGCGCAGAACCGTAACGCCCCGCGCGGTCTACCTGATCGCGTTGAAAGCCGCCGTCAGGCGACGTTTGGTCAACGGCGGCGCCGAGGCGAGAACGGCGCTCGAGGCCGCAGGATCGAGCTTTGCGTCGCCCACCTTGGCGACGAAGACCATGCCCATGCCCCAGTGCGGCAGACACTTGAAGCCGTAGACGCCCGGCTTGGCCACTTTCACAACGACCTCCTTGCCCATCACGCCTTTGACAGGCGGGACGCCGGCCGGCGCGAGGCCCGGAATGGTCTCGACGTTGTGGCCCGCGTCCGTGGGGACGAAGCGGATGGTATCGCCGGGCTTGAGCTTGGCCGAAGAGGGTTCGAACACCATCGGCCCCTCAGCGCCCTGGTTGCGCATCTTGACCGTGAGCTCCGCAGCGGAGGCCGAGGCGGCATGGGCGACGCCCGCGATGGCGCCGACGATCATCAAAGTCCTAAACATGGGCGAACCTCATTTGCGCAGGCAGTCCTCGCCGCCGCGCGTTCGCCTTAAGCTGCTACGTGGGTGACAGCTTTGCGCAGGCTCAAGTCAGAGGCGCGCCGTCTTCTCCACCAGATCCGCCAGCTCTTCCGCCGCGTTTGGCTTGGCCACGGACCGCGCGCCGGCCGCCATCTTTTCCAGGCGTTCGGGCTTGGACAGCAGCGCCTTCAGCGCGGCGGCCATCACGTCGACGGTCAGCTCGTCCTCCAGGCACACGGCCGCCCCGCCGGCCTCTTCCAGCAGCTTGGCGTTGAAGCGCTGGTGGTCGTCGGCGGCGATCTTCAGCGGCACCAGGATCGAGGGGCGGCCGGCCACCGCCAGCTCGGTGCAGGTCGAGGCGCCAGAGCGGCCGATGACCAGGTGGGATTGGCGCAGATAGCCGGCCATGTCGCGGAAGAACGGCGCGACCTCGCAGTCGACCATGGCGTTGCGATAGACCTTGCGGGCCTGCTCCATGCTCTCGGCGCGGGCCTGTTGGAACACCTTCAGGCGCCCGCGCATCTCTTCGGGCAGCTTGGCCACCGCCTCGGGGATCAGCTCGGAGAGCAGGCGCGCGCCCTGGCTGCCGCCGGTGACCAGGAGGCGCAACTGCACCTCGGGCGCCAGATAGGGCACGTCGAACAGATCCCGCACGGGCGGGCGAACGGGATTGCCGACCACATGCGCGCGGGCCTTCACCGCCGGCGTGGCCTTTTCCAGCGTCGGGAAGGCGCAGGCCACTTCGTTGACGCGCGGGGCGAGGAAACGGTTCACGCGGCCCAGAACGGCGTTCTGTTCGTGGATGACGGTGGGACGACCTTGCGACAGCGCGCCCAGCAGCGCCGGCAGCGCCGGATAGCCGCCAAAGCCGACCACAACGGCCGGGTCGAGACGCTTGAACGCCGCGCGCGCCTGCATCACGCCCTGCATCACCACGACACCGGCCTTGAGCATGCCCAGCGGATCGTTCGACTTGGCCGTGGCGGCCGACAGGGCCAGCCGCTCCTGCGCCGGGAACTTGTCGGCGTACAGCGCGCCGCGATCATCGGTGGCCAGCGCCACGCGCCAGCCCCGCGTGGCCAGCGCCTCGGCCAGGGCCTGGGCGGGGAACATATGGCCGCCGGTTCCCCCGGCGGCGACAACGGCCAGCTTGCTCATCAGGCGTCAGCGCGGCCGAAGCCGAACTCGCCGCTCGCGCCATAGGCGCCGGGGCGCTTGCGCACCAAGGCCAGGGCCATGCCCAGCGTCAAACCCATCGCGAGCATCGAAGAGCCCCCGTAACTGATGAACGGGAGCGTCATGCCCTTGGTTGGGATCATGTTCAAGTTCACCGCGATATTGATCAGCGCCTGTTGACCCACAAGGACGAACAATCCGGCCGCCGCGACCTGTTCGAACGGGTCGTTCAGCTTCATCGCCTTGTAGAGCCCGCGCACGACGACGAAGGCGAACAGGCTGATCAGGCACCACGAGAAGATCAGGCCGTATTCCTCGGCCGCTACCGAATAGATGAAGTCGGTCTGCAGGTCGGGCACGTGACGCTTCATCACCCCCTCGCCCGGCCCCCGCCCGAACAGGCCGCCGGCGCGGATGGCCTCGGCGGCGCGCGTGATTTGGTGAGTGTCGGCCTGGTCGGGACTGAGGAACTTCTGCACCCGGGCATGGACATGGTCGAAAAGGAAGTAGGTCGAGATCAGCCCGCCTACGGCCACAACGCCCAGCCCCATGATCCAGCTGATCGGCACGCCCGCCATCCAGAAGGCCGCGCCGAAGGCGATGGTGATCAACACCGTCTGACCGACGTCGGGCTGGATCAGCAGCAGCGCCACGGCGATGAAATACAGTAGGAAGGCGATCGATACGCCCGGCACCCCCTCGCCCTTCTGGCCCTCGGCGAACATCCATGAGATCAGCACGATCAGGGCCGGCTTCATGAATTCCGACGGCTGCAGAGTGAAGCCGCCGAACTGTAGCCAGCGCGTGGCGCCCTTGGCGTTGTGGCCGATGAACGGCAGGGCGATCATCACTGCGATCGCCCCGAGATAGATGAAAAACGCCGCGCGCCGGATGCCCTTGGGCGACAGCATAGACACCCCAAGCATCAGCACCGTCGAAGCGCTGGCGAAGAGGCACATGCGCTGGGCGAAATGGAATTGGTTGTCGATACCGATCCGCTGGGCCGCCGCCGGACTGGAGGCGAAAGACAGCAGCACGCCCAAGGTCACCAAAATCGCGGTCGCGCCCAGCAGCCAGCGATCCGTCGTCCACCACCACAGGCCGAGCGCGGTGCGGTCGGTGCGGGCGAAAGCATGTGTCGCGTTGGAGGCCATGGGCGGAGAGTCGGGTCGGAGGGTTAATCAAACCTTGCCGGACCGGTCTAACCCCGTGGACATGCGGCGAAAAGCGCGTGATGAGGAAGCCATGGCCGCCTCCGACGACATCCGCCTCCTGGAAACCACCGCCGATACCGACCAGCGCAACGCCCTCGCCCTGCGGCTGGCGCAAGCGGGAACGCCCGGCCTTGAAGCGCTGCTGGTGCGACTGATCCAGCGCCCTGACCTGGCCGACAAGCGCGGGCCGCTGATCCACGCGCTAGGTTTCCTCGACTGTTCGGACCATGTCGCCTTGCTGGTCGAACTGGTCGCCTCGGGCGGCTATGAGGCCGCGCACGAAGCGCTGCAGGCGCTGGAAACCGTCGACGAGGCCGACGCCGAGGACGTTGAAAAAGCGCGTGACATTCTAGATCGCGCGCGCAGCGTCGCCAATCTGGAGACTTGGCGAGAGAGCTTGTTGAACGAACTGGCCGAACTCTTCGACTGAACACGGCGTCTCGGCCGGTCCGAGCCGAGCCGAGCCGAAAAGCGCCAGGGCTCAAAACCGACGCTTGTATTCTTCGCGCTTGACGTGATCATTGCCCGTATCGGGCAGGGACGTGGCGTGGCAGACGACGCATCCGACAAGGCTGTTCTGGAGGGCGCTGGGGCCTATTTCCTCAGCGTCGTCGAGGCTAGTCAGGACTGCATCCGCGTCATCAGCGCCGACGGCCACCTCGAATACATGAACACCCAGGGCAAGTTGCTTCTGGAGATCGAGGATTTCGAGGGCCGTAATCGACATCAGTATTGGCCCGACATGTGGCCGCCCGAGAGCCGGGCGGCGGTCGAACAGGCGCTGCGCGCGGCCATGGCCGGCCACGCCGTCGCCTTCCGGGCGTTTTGCCCGACAGCCAAGGGCGCGCCGCGCTGGTGGGACACCACCGTGTCGCCGATCCTCGATGGCGGACGGGTCATCCGCGTTTTGGCGACCTCGCGCGACGTGACCGGCGAGCGCCTGGCCGAAGACCATCGCCAATTGCTGGTCAACGAGCTGAACCACCGGGTCAAGAACACCCTGGCCACCGTCCAGTCGATCGCTAACCAGTCGCTGCGCAACGCCGGGGTCGAGTCTTCCGTGCGTGACGCGCTCGAAGGACGGCTGATGGCCATCGCCGCCACGCACAACGTGCTGACGGACCAGAACTGGTCCGCCGCGAGTCTGCGCCAGATCGTCGATGGTGCGGTGACGCCTTACCGCTCGAACCCGTCCCAACTGACTGTGAAGGGTCCTGACCTGAAGGTTTCGCCCAAGCCCGCCGTCGTCATGGCCCTGGCCTTCCACGAATTGGCGATCAACGCCCTGAAGTACGGCGCGCTGTCCGCCCCCTCCGGCCATGTGGACGTCACCTGGACGGTCGAACCCGAGGACCGCCTGCATATCGAATGGCGCGAGAGCGGGGGCCCCTCCGTGCGCCCCCCGGAACGCCGTGGCTTCGGCTCGCGGATCGTCGAAGCCGCGCTACCGGGCGAGCTCTCCGCAACCGTCTCCGTCGACTATCGTGCCGACGGCCTGCGGTGCGCCATCGACGCGCCGCTGGCCTCGCTGGACAAGGCCGACGCGTTCATGCCGCTGGGGTGAGGGGCGGAGGTTGGGAGCTCGCCGAGGGCTGTCAGTTCCCAGAAGCGCTTGAAACAACAGGCAAGCGCCCACCCGGTCTCACCCCGACCGTGATGTCGTCGCCACGGAGCGTCTGCCACAGCAAGACACCGATGAACACGACGAGAATGGCGAGCCCGGCCAAGCTGATGAAACGCGAGGCGTCATTGTGAGGTGGAAGCATTTCTATGCCACTCGCTTTCAAACACCCAGAGATGGAGCCCATGAAAACCATACAATCATGGGACATTGAAAAGCGAGTCTAGCCGAGGTCAGTCAAACGGCGCGCCAAGACTCCAGCTCCATCCGAAAGCCCGACCTTCCCGGCGAACGCCGGGATCCAGATCGAACCCACTGACGCCAGTCACTGAACGCCGCGCGATGTCGCACCAACCCCAGCCGCTCCGGATGGATCTGGGCCCCGGCATTCGCCGGGGAGGTCGGTCCAGTTAGATGTCCCGTCCGAGTCTTCAGAAGCCCCCTACCCCGTATCTCCCGTCAACTCCCGCCGCGCCTTTTCCAGCTCTTCCGCGTAGCGCCGCGTCACGTGGGCTTCGGTGATCAGGCCGATCACCTCGCCGCCCTCGTCGACGACGGCCAGTTCGTCGGCGCCGGTTTCGTCGAAAGCGGTCATGATCGCCTTGATGGACAGCTCCGGCGCCAGGGCGACACGGGTATGGGCGGCCAGAGACGCGACGGTCGCTTCGCGTTCAGCCGGCTCGGCGTAGACGGCCGCCGTGGCGACGATACCGGCGTAGCGTCCGGTCTCATCGGTCAGCACTGCGCGCTTGGTCGAGCCGAGCGGAAAACGGCGGCGGAACTCGGCCAGGGTGGTGGCCGAGGGGATCGTCTTCACGTCGCGGCGCATCATCTTGCCGGCGGTGAGGTTCCGCATCCAGCTGACGTCGTGAGCGCTGCGGATGGTCTCGCCCCGAAGGTGCAGGCGCCAGGTCGAGAACGAGTAGCCAAACGTCTCGCGCACGACGGCGCTGGCGATCAGCGAGGCGGCCAGGGTCGCGCCGGTGACGGTGAAGTCGCCCGTCGCCTCCAGCACCAGGAACGACATGGTGAAGGGACCGCCGACGATGGCGACGCCCAGCGCGCCCATGCCGACCAGCGAGGCGGCGATCGGGTCGAGGCGACCGTCCCCGGCCGTCAGGTTCACCACCTCGGCGAACGCCTGGCCCGTCAGCGCGCCGAGGAACAGGGCGGCGAAGAACAGCCCGCCCCGAAAGCCCGCGCTCAGGGACACGATCGAGGCCACCGACTTCATCAGGATCAGCACCAGCAGGACCTTCAGAGGCAGGTCGCTGTTGAGGTCCAGGTGCAGGGCGCCGTGACCGCCCGAAAGGGTCTGCGGCGTCGCCAGCGCCAGGGCCGCCAGGGCGACGCCGCCGATCGCCGGCTTGGACCAACGCGGCAGCGGGGCCTTGGCCGCCCATCGGTCGGCGACCGCCACGGCGCGCATCAACATCACGCCGAAGACGGCCGCGAGCAGACCCAGAAGGCCATAAAGCGCGTAGTCGGCGGGCGAGGAAATGGCGACGACCGAGGTCTTGATCAGGTAGGGGGTCGAGCCGAGGGCCTTGGCGACCAGCACGCCCGCCAGGGCGGCGGCGGCCACGGGCGCGATGTTGGCGACGGTGTAGGCGCCGATGACGATCTCGAACGCGTAGAAGGCGCCGGTCAGCGGCGCGCCGAAGGCTGCGGCGATCGCCGCACCGGCGCCCGCCCCGACCAGGATCCGCAGGTCGCCCCGCCGCAGGCTCAGCCGTTGTCCGACCCAGGACGCGGTCGCGCCCCCGGCCTGGGCGTAGGCCGCCTCTAGCCCAACCGACGCCCCCGATCCGTTCGAGATCAGCGTCTGGATGCAGATGAACAGGCTGTCGCGGACCGACAGCCGCCCGCCGTGCAAGGCGTTGGCCTCGACCGGGTCGACGGCGTGGCTGGGTCGAAAGCGCAGGATCGCGGCGGTGAACAGGCCCAGCACGAGTCCGCCCAGCGGGATGGCCAGCAGGCGCCAGGGTTCGATCCGGGCCTGCGCCGACAGACGCTGGTTGGGATCGAAATCGAAGATCCACACCTGCGTCCCATGGGCCAGCGCGCCCAGCAGCACCGCCAGGGCGCCGGCCACGAGACCGACCACCGTGGCGACGGCGATGACCCAGAGTTCGGAAGATCGGGTCCGCCGGCGCAGCCAGGCCAGCCAAGGCAGGGCTTGGCGACCGGCCTGCCTCAGGCTGGCGCGGTCGATGGCCGCGACCCGCAGGACCGAACGCCAAGGGGTCGAAGCGGCCTTGGCGCTCTCCGGTTCGGGGGCCTCGGCCGGCGGGGTCATCCCTTAAGCGACGGCGGCCTTGCCGCCGCTCGCCGAAAGGCCGTTCACGGCGGCGCGGAACGCCTCGCCGCGCGCCTCGAAGTCGCTGAACTGATCGAAGGAGGCGCAGGCGGGCGACAGCAGGACGATCGCCTCCTCCCCGCTGGCGGCGGCGTCGGCATAGGCCTGCTGCACCGCCCGCTCCAGCGTGCCGCTGAGCACGCATTCGGCCTTGCCCGCCAGCGTCCAGGAGAAGGGCTCGGCCGCCTCGCCGATCAGGTAGGCCTTGGCGATGCGGGGGAACAGGTCCTTCAGGTCGTCGATGCCGCCGGCCTTGGCCACACCGCCGGCAATCCAATAGAACTTCGGATAGGACGACATCGCCTGCCGCGCGGCGTCGGCGTTGGTGGCCTTGCTGTCGTTGACGAAACGCACCTTGCCGAGCTTGCCGACCGTTTCCATCCGGTGCGCCAGGCCCGGGAAGGTCATCAGACCGTCGACCGCGTCCTGCATCGGAATGCCGATGGCGCGCGCGGCGGCGTAGGCGGCGGCGGCGTTCTGCCAGTTGTGACGGCCCGGCAGGCTGCGGGCGCGCAGGATGTCGGCGACCTCGACCACGCGCTCGCCGGTCGCGTCATAGAGAACGCCCTGCAGCGCATAGACGCCCCGGCCCATCGCCTTCCCGGCGCTGATCGGCCAGATGGTGCGGCGATTGGCGGCGGTGATCTCGGTGCAGATCTGCTGGCACCAGGCGTCGTCGACCCCGATGATCGCCGTGTCGCCCTTGCCTTGGTTCAGGAAGATCCGGCGCTTGGCGGCGATATAGCCGTCCATGCCGCCGTGACGATCCAGATGGTCGGGCGAGATGTTCAGCAGCACCACCGCGTCGGCGTGCAGACTGGAGGTCAGGTCCAGCTGGTAGGACGACAACTCCAGCACATAGACCGCGCCGCCGTGCATGTCCTCGAGGCCGAGAACGCCGAGACCGATATTGCCGCCGATCCGCGTGTCGCGCCCGGCGGAGGCGCACAGGTGACCGATCAGAGCCGTCGTCGTCGACTTGCCGTTGGTGCCGGTGATGGCGATGATCTTGGGGCGCTTGTGGGCCGGCGCGGCGTTGACCGTGCGCGCGAACAGCTCGACATCGCCCAGCACCTCGACTCCGGCGGCCTTGGCCTTCTGGACGGTCCAGTGAGGCTTGGGATGGGTCAGCGGCACGCCCGGCGACAGCATCAGAGCGGCGAACTGGCTCCAGTCGGCGGCCTCCAGGTCGACGACTGGAAAACCCTCTGCGGCGGCCGCTTCGCGGCTGGCCGGCTTTTCGTCCCACAGGGCGACCTTGGCGCCCCCCGCGATCAAGGCGCGCGCCGCCGTCAGGCCGGTGCGGCCCAGGCCGAACACCGCAACGGTCTTGTCCTCGAATCCGCGGACGGGGATCATCGGCTCGCCCCCTATCGCAGCTTCAGCGTGGCCAGGCCGATGAAGGCCAGGATCATCGACACGATCCAGAAGCGGATCACGACGGTGGACTCGGCCCAGCCCAGCTTCTCGAAGTGGTGGTGGATCGGCGCCATCAGGAAGACCCGCTTGCCGGTCTTCTTGAAGTAGGCGACCTGGATCATCACCGACAGCGCCTCGGCCACGAACAGGCCGCCGACGATGCCCAGCACCAGCTCGTGCTTGGCGCAGACGGCGATCGCGCCCAGCGCGCCGCCTAGAGCCAGCGAACCGGTGTCGCCCATGAAGATCTTGGCCGGCGGGGCGTTGTACCAGAGGAAACCCATGCCCCCGCCGATGATCGCCCCGCACAGCACCGCCAGCTCACCGACGCCCGGCGCGAAGTGCAGGTTCAGATAGTCGGCGAACTTGTAGTTGCCGACGAGGTAGGCGATCAGGCCGAAGGTCGAGGCGGCGAACATCACCGGCACGATGGCCAGGCCATCCAGGCCGTCGGTCAGGTTCACGGCGTTGGAGAAGCCGGCGATCGTGAACGCCGCGAAGGCGACGTAAAACCAGCCCAGATTGATCACCAGCGCCTTGAAGATCGGGAAGACCAGACTGGTTTCCATGCCCGGCGTCATCGGCGACTTGGGCGCGAACAGGACCAGGATGACCGTGGCGATGATCGCGACGATGAACTGCGCCACCAGCTTTTGAACGCTGGAAAGACCGGCCGTGGTCTGCTTGGTGACCTTGGCGTAGTCGTCCATGAAGCCCAGCACGCCGTAGCTGCCGGTGACCAGCAGCACCACCCAGACATGGACGTTGCGCAGGTCCGCCCAAAGCAGGGCGCCGACGAACAGCCCGGCCAGGATCATGAAGCCCCCCATGGTGGGCGTGCCGGCCTTTTCGGTGACGTGACGGGCGATGCCGTCGGTGCGGATCGGTTGGCCCTTGCCCTGCTTGGCCTTCATCCAGCGAATGAAGCGCGAGCCCATGGCCACAGCGACGATATAGGCGGTGAGCATCGCCATGCCGGACCGAAAGGTCAGGTATTTCAACAGGTTCAGGGCTGGAAAGTGCTCTTGCGAGCGCGTCAGCCATTCGTACAGAAGGTACAGCATCAGCCCTGTTCCCCAAGATCGAGCGCGGACAGAGCGACGGCGAGCGCGCCAGCCCTGGAGCCGTTCGACCCCTTCACCATCACCACATCGCCAGGCTGGATCGCCCCCGCCAACACCGACGTTAACTTTTCAGTAACCTCCGCGTAGCCGCCCCGCCGAGTCGGAGGAAGCGCCTCCCACAGCGATTTCATGTGGACGCCCGCCAGAAAAACGACGTCGATGTTCGCGGCCGCGATCGGGTCCGCAAGCCCGGCGTGAAACCGCTCGGAGTCCTCGCCCAATTCGAGCATGTCGGTCAGCGCCACCACCCGGCGGCCGGCGACCTTGCGCGCCCCCAGGGTCTTGAGCGCGGCCTGCATCGAGACCGGGTTGGCGTTGTAGCTCTCGTCGACCAGGGTGAAGGCGCCGCCAGGAATGCGGATCGTCTTCTCGGCGCCCCGCCCCTCGATGGGCGCGAAGGCCGCCAGCGCCGCCAGGGCGGTGTCGCGCGAGACGCCCAGCGCTTCCAGCATCAGCAGCACGCACAGGCTGTTGGGCCCCCAGTGGACGCCGGTCTGGCGGATCGGGAAGCTGAAGGTCTCGCCGCGTAGTTCGACCGAAACGGTCGCGCCCGCGCCCTCCACCTGGAAGCCGGTCAGGCGGGCGGTCGCCCCGGCGGCCTCGCCGAAGCTCCAGACGGTCGCGCCAGCCTTCTCGGCCTCGCCCTTCAGGTAGTCGAACCAACGGTTATCGGCGTTCAGCACAGTGACGCCGCCGGGCCGCAGACCCGCGAAGATTTCGGCCTTGGCGCGGGCGACGCCGGCCTCGCCGTCCGGGAAGTTCTCGATGTGGACGGGGCCAACGGTGGTGATCGCCACCGCATGCGGCTGGATGAAGCCCGACAGCGGGACGATCTCGCCCTCGTGGTTCATGCCGACCTCGAACACCGCCCGTTCGGTGTCGCGCGGCATCCGCGCCAGGGTCAGGGGGACGCCGATGTGGTTGTTGTAGCTCTTGACCGAGGCGTGGGCCTTGCCGGCCAGGCGCAGGCCCGCCTCGATGGCGCGGGTGACGCTGGTCTTGCCGACCGAACCCGTCACCGCGCCGCGTCTGCACTGGGGCGCGCGCTCACGGGCGGCGACGCCCAAGGCTTCCAGCGCCTTGAAGGTGTCGGCGACCATCACCGCCGGGGCGTCGACGGCCTTGGCCGCCAGGACGCCCGCCGCGCCGTTCGCTACCGCCTGGGCCACGAAGTCATGACCGTCGCGTGCGCCGACCAGCGGCACAAACAGGTCGCCATGCTCCACCGAGCGGGTGTCGATCGAGACGCCGGTGGCGGCGAAGTCGCCGGCCACCTGGCCGCCAACCGCCTGGGCGATCTCATCAGCGGTCCAGAGGGCGTCAGGCATCGACGCCCTCCAGAGCGGCCAGGGTCTCGGCCACATCGTCGAACGGATGCACGACGCCGGCGACGATCTGGCCCTGCTCGTGACCCTTGCCAGCGACGACCAGCACGTCGCCCTCGACCATAAGCTCGACCGCAGCGCGGATGGCGGCCCGGCGATCGCCGATCTCGCGGGCGCCCGGCGCGCCCTCCAGGATCGCGGCGCGGATCGAGGCCGGATCTTCCGAACGCGGATTATCGTCGGTGACGATGGCGATGTCGGCAAGCTTCGCGCCGATGGCGCCCATCAACGGACGCTTGCCCCGGTCCCGGTCGCCGCCTGCGCCGAACACCGCGATCAGCTTGCCGGCGGTGTGCGGCCGCAGCGCCTCAAGCACCGTTTGCAGGCCATCGGGCGTGTGGGCGTAGTCGACATAGGCCTCGCCCCCCTTGGGGCCGCGCCCCACGCGCTGCAGGCGACCGGCCGCGCCTTCCAGGCTTTCCAGGGCCTTGAGCACCTTGGCGCTGTCCTCGCCGGCGGCGATGCACAGGCCCGCCGCGACAAGCACATTCGACGCCTGGAAAGCGCCGGCCAGCGGCAGCTTGAGGTGATGAACGCCCCCCTCCGCCTCGACGAGCAGGTCCTGGCCGGCCGGTGTCGGGGTCCGCGACAACAACCGCAGGCCCTGCCCGTCCTCGCCGACGGAGAAGACGCTCTGGCCCGAGGTGACGGCGGCCGAGGCGAAAGTGGGGAACGCCTCGCTGTCGGCGTTCAGCACCGCCGTGGCGCCGACGGGCGTCAGGGTGTCGAACAGGCGCAGCTTGGCGGCGCGATAGGCCTCCATCGAGCCGTGATAGTCGAGGTGGTCCTGGGTGAAGTTGGTAAAGCCGGCCGCGCTCAGCTTGACGCCGTCGATGCGGCGCTGGTCGACGCCGTGCGAGCTGGCCTCGAGCGCCAGATGGGTCACACCCATGTCGGCCAGGCGGGCGATCATCTCGGCGACGTCACCGGCGTCCGGCGTGGTCAGCCCCGGGGGCGTCAGCTGCTGGTCGGGCTGGCCCGGCTGGCTGACAACGACCCCCAGAGTGCCCATGCTGGCGGCCTTGTGGCCCAGCTTGGCGAAGATCTGGCGGCAGAAGCCGGCCACCGAGGTCTTGCCGTTGGTGCCGGTGACGGCCACGCACATGGCCGGCTGCTTGCCCCAGAACGCCGCCGACGCGAGGGCGTAGGCGCGGCGGGCGTCCTCGGAGCGCACCACCGGCACGCCCAAACCTTCCAGCCCGCCCTCCGGCGCCAGGATCGCCGCCGCGCCCTTGGCGACCGCGCCTTCGGCGAAGTCGCGGCCGTCGACCTTAGTCCCCGGCAGGGCCGCGAACAGCCAGCCGGCCGTGACCTTGCGGCTGTCGGCGGTGACACCGGCGATCACGGGATCATGGACGAACGGACGGTTGAACAGGTCGGACAATCGTCTGGTCATAGCCCCGCCTCCGGAGTGGCCGTCTTTGGCTGGCTGGCGATGGTCACCAGCTCGGTCTTGCGTTTGACGCCGAGGAACGGCGCGATGCGTTCGATAACCCGGCCTGCGGCCGGCGCGGCGACCCAGCCGCCGGTCGAGAAGCCAAACGAATTGGCGTTGCCCTTCGGCTCGTCCAGCAGGATCAGGACAAAGTAGCGGTCGGCCTCGACCGGCCCGTCCGTTGGGAAGGTCGCGGCGAACGACGACACCTGCCGCTGATGATTGTAGCCCCGGATCGCGGGATCGTACTTTTCACCGGTCCCCGTCTTGCCGCCGACCGACAGGCCCGGCACGTCGGCCTTGCCGCCGCTGCCCCCTTCGCCGGGCACCACATTGGCCCGCATGATCTTCAACATCTCGGCCGAAGTATTCTCCGACAACACGCGCTTGCCTTCGGGACGAACGCCCGGCGGCAGCTTGCGGATGGTCAGGGGCATCATCTCGCCGCCGTTGAGCAGGGCGTTCATCGCCTGGGCCAGGGCCAGGGGACTGACGTTCATGCCGTGACCGAACGAGGTCGAGGCCACCGCGTCCTGGTCCCACTTGCGCGGCGTCAGGGGCCGGGCCGACTCCTTCAGCTCCACCTTGGCCGGTTTGGTCAGGCCCAGATTGGTGAAATATTGGCTCAGACGCTCGCCGCCGATCCGCTCGGCCAGCATGGCCGTGCCGATATTCGAGGAGTGTTTGAACACCTCTACCAGGGTCAGGATGGCCCGGGCGGCGTGATAGTCGTGAATCGTGCGGTAGCCGAGCTTGAACGGCTCTCGCGCGTCAAAGGTCGACGACGCCGTCGCCACGCCCGTATCCAGCCCAATCGCCACGGTGAACGCCTTGAAGGTCGAGCCCATCTCGTACACCGAGGCGGCGGCGCGGTTCAGGCGCTGGTCGTCGGTGGCTTCCCCCGCCTTGTTCGCGTCATAGTCCGGCCAGCTGGCCATACCCAGGATCTCGCCGGTGTGGACGTTGGTGACCAAACCGACGGCGCCCTTGGGCGTGAACTCCTCTGCGGCCTTGCGCAACTCGTCCTCAAGCGCGGCCTGCACCCGGATGTCGATCGACAGCTGGGTCGGACCGCCCTCGCCGCCCGCCGCGCGGCGGATCGGATCGTCCAGCGCCCGCTCGGCGCCGGCAAGGCCCTTGCCGCCGCTGTCGACGAAGCCGATCAGGTGGGCGGCGGTCGCGCCCAGCGGATACATCCGCCGCTCCTGCTCCTCGAACGACACGCCCGGCAGACCCAGGTTGAAGATCGCGTCCTTCTCGTCGGGCGTCAGGCCGCCCAGGACGAAGGCGCGGTGATCGCCGTACACCACCTTGTCCAGACGCTTGCCCGGCACCTGCGGCAGCGCCCGGCCCAGCGCCGTGCGCGTTTCCTTGGCGTCCCAGATCTCCCGCGGATCGACGTAGAGCGCGTAGTGCGCGAGATCCACCGCCAGCAGCTTGCCGTTGCGATCGACGAGATCGCCGCGTGCGCCCTCCACGCCCTGAGCGTAGGCGTTGCCCTGCCCCGCGCGCGAGAACAACGCCGACCAGCCCGCCCCCAGGCTCACGCCGACGAAGCACAGGCCGAAGAAACCCATGACCAGAAAGATACGGATGCGGGTGTCGTCTTCGGGACGCGCCGCCGCGCGCGAACGCTCAAAAGCGTGCTCCAGCCGCCAGACGCGCTCGATCACCCACCGCCAGAGCGGCGACTGGAAGCCGCCAGGACCCAGGTTCGAAAGGCTCATCGCGGCGCCCCCGGCGTGGGGGCCGCAGGAACCGCCGCATCGTCGGGCAGCGGTTCAGGCGCGTCGGCGGCCAAGGCCTCAGGCGTGATCGGCTCGGCCGACACCGCCGCCTTCGGCAGCTCGCGGCGGCGCGCGACATCGATCAGAGCGTCTTCGGTGATTTCACGATCCGGCGCGATCGGCTTCAGTTGCATCATCCGCGCCAGCTGCTCGATGCGGCGAGGCTGTTCGAGGTGCGCAACCTCGGCCTCCAGCAGGCGCTTGCGCGCGGCCTCCTCCTCGATCTCCTGCTCGATGCGGGCGATCTCCTGGCGCTCACGGCCCGCGAACGTCTTGGCCAGATAGACGGTGGTGACCAGGGTCAGCAGGATGCAAAGCCCCGCGACCTCGACGACGCGGAAACCCCGGACACGTCGATTGAAGACGCCGGACATCGTCATGCCGCGCCCTCCCACACCGGAGCATCGGTGCGAACGGCCGCGCGCAGTTTCGAGGACCGGGCGCGCGGGTTGACGGCCAGCTCGGCCTCGCTCGGGGCGATGGCCTTGTTGGAGATCAGCTGGAAGCTGGGCGCCGCGCCCGCCTGGACCGGCGGCGCATGGCGCGAGCCGCCCGGCGTGCGCCCGGCCCGCTCGGCCAGGAACGCCTTGACGATGCGGTCCTCCAGCGAATGGAAGGTGACCACCACCAGCCGTCCGCCGGGCTTGAGCACCCGCTCGGCGGCGGCGAGGCCCGCCTCCAGCTCGCCCAGCTCGTCATTGACCGCGATGCGCAGCCCCTGGAACGACCGCGTGGCCGGATGGACCTTGGCGCCCTTGCGGCCACCGACCGCGCGCTCGATCACCTCGGCCAGGTCCAGGGTGCGCTCGAACGGCTTTTCCTCGCGGCGGCGGACGATGAAGCTGGCGATGCGGCGCGAGGCGTGCTCCTCGCCATAGACATAGAGGATGCGCGCCAGCTCGGTCTGTTCCAGCGTGTTGACGAGGTCGGCTGCGGTGGGGCCGGTATCGCCCATCCGCATGTCCAGCGGCCCGTCGCGCATGAACGAAAAGCCGCGCTCGGCCTGGTCCAGTTGCATCGACGAAACGCCCAGATCCAGCATCACGCCGTCGACGCTCTGCGGGCCCAGCTCGTCCAGCATTTCGGAGAAGCGGGCCTGGACCAGGCGGAAGCGATCGGCCGGCAGGCCCTCGGCGAACTGGCGGACGGTCGGATCGCGATCAAAGGCCACGACGCCAGCGCCGGTCGGCAGCACCGCACGGGTATAGCCGCCCGCCCCGAAGGTGCCGTCGACGACGACGTCACCGGGCTTGACGTCCAGCGCCTGGACGACCTCGTCCAGCAGGACCGAGATGTGCGGCGCGGCGCTCACGCTGCGCCCCCGAACTTGGCCGCGCGCTGCTGGGCGCGCAGGGCCGCCAGGCCTTCGCGCGCCAGATCACGCTGCTGCGCGCGATGGGCCTGGAAGGCCTCGCGCGACCAGATCTGAAAACGCTCACCCATACCGACGACGGCCACCGAATCCGTAAGGCCGAACATGTCGCACAGATGGTCGGGCAGCGTAATGCGACCAGCTGTATCAAAGGTCAGCCGGGCCATGCCGCCCAGGATGCTGGTCTCCAGCGCCGTGCGGACGGGATCGCCGAACGGCATCTCCTCGATCACCGCCTGATAGCGATCATACAGCGCCTTGCCGCCCGCCTCCAGGCAGTCGGCCTCGATCGAGGGGAAGCAGAAGATGCCGTCAAAGGGACCCGAGACGGCCGCGCGGAATTCCTGCGGCACGACAATGCGCCGCTTGCTGTCGAGCTGTTTCTCGAACGTCGAGAGAAACACTGAAGCTTAAACCCCGCCAGACCCAAGCCGGTCAGCGAGCCACCACCCTCGCTCCGACGAGAATTGGGTTAACATGGGATGAACTGGGATACAATGACACTCCAGAGCAATTCATCGCAATTTCAAAGATGTTGCACCCCTTGCTCACGGAGGTGGAAAGTTAATCCACAGAACATACACAGAACTGATGAGTTAGGCGACGCCCGCAGTGTCAGTTGAGCCCATTGCGAGGCAGGGGAAAACCCTCTCCACGTGGAAGAGGTGGCGGCGCAGCCGACGCAGAGGGTCGCCGGACGGTCGCCTAGCTGATCTGGAAGCGGCGCTTCACGGCCAGACCGAAGAGGAAGATGAGAAGGGTGGAGAGGATCAGTTGCACCATGGTTGCGATACCCAGGGCCAGCGTGACGGCGGGATTGTCGGCCAGCACGCTCAGGGCCGTTGTCGGTGCTGCGGATTACGGTGACAGCGCACTAGATTGACGTCGAGCCAAGCGCGAGCCTGGGCTGTAGGGAACTGTCGGAACTTAAGCACACTGCCATCGTAGTTCTTCCAAATATCGCCCAGGAGGCACGCTAGGCGGCACTTAATTTAATAGACGAGAGGGAGAACCGCCCCCCCTTCTGTGGAGATAAAAGTTATGCGCTCCTGCGTTTTCGGGATGATCGGAATAATATTTTGGATATTATTGAGCATTGCGCTTACAACTATTCTTCTCTTTTTAGGCCTAGCACTACCGTTGCCACATAGTTTCCGCGCCAGCGATTTCTACGCAATCTCGCCATTGGCATTGTCGGCGATCGCGGAAGAGTTGGCGCGGCTATGTGCTGCGGGCTTCATCTTGAAGATGCGCTCCAGCGGCTTGGTCGCCATTGCCTTTGCTGGGCTTGGCGTTGCCGTGGCCGAGTTCGCAAGTCGCGCGGTCGGATACCAAAATATCGGCCACAGCCTGATCGACTACGCGCCGGCAGCCGCTCTTCATGTCGCCTCAGCAACGGCGATCGTATTCGGCCTACTTACCGGGAAGACATGGCACGCGGTGCTGGTGGCGATGTCGGCTCACGTAGCGTTCAACATTGGCCTCGGGAAGCACCTAACAATTTCCCACAATAATAATTATCATTACACTCACGCTATAGTATTTATATTCATTTCCGCAACAATCGCGCTTGCGATTAGCAAACGCATTGAAATATTTAAATCACGCCTTGGCGATATTTGCACCGACAACGCTGGACATCATTGACAGTTCAACAGGAGGTGGAATTCAGATAACCGTCGATAACGGTGACAGCGCACTCAATTCGACTTCGGTTTGCGTTCCCGCCTACGGGGCAAGGTGGATCGCGGCGTCGCCGCGCGTCGGAGGGGGCGCTCCCCGCCTCCGCCGAAAATGGACCAGATGATCTGTAAGCCGGGTTCTGTTCCGCCTCTTGCGAGACGGCGACGATCATTCCTCTAGGCCGGCCATTGCTGGACGGCTCTCGCGACCTACCCGGACCCTCTCGGCCAGTGACGGCCTAGTCGGCGCGAGGCCGACGCGGGGTCCCTATTCGGTCTTGCTCCAGGCGGGGCTTGCCATGCCGTCCCTGTCACCAGGTCCGCGGTGGGCTCTTACCCCACCCTTTCACCCTTACCGCCCGCGAACGGGAGGCGGTTTGCTTTCTGTGGCGCTATCCCTGGGATCGCTCCCGGTGGGCGTTACCCACCGCCTTGTCACCGTGGAGCCCGGACTTTCCTCGGCGTCCGAAGACGACGCGACCGCCCGACCATCTGGTCCGGGGGTTCAATGACCTTGCCGGGCCGCGAGGTCAACAGACATCCGACCGGCGCCCTCTCCCACAGGGAGAGGGTTGGGGAGAGGGGTTATAGCGTCCGACGGCGCGCCGGCACGCCGTCAAACCTCATAACCCCTCTCCCTCCCACCGCTTCGCGGCGGGCCCCGCCCTCTCCCTTTGGGAGAGGGAGTCAGGAGCGCATCAGCCCCGCGATCGGATGGTCGCCCAGGCCCTTGGCCGCGCCCAGGCGGTCGGCGTCCGACTTGTTCTGCGAGAGCTTGAAGGTCCCCTCCAGACGCTCGACGAACAAGCGCCCGCCCATGATGCCACGCAGCAGGGCCTCGAACTTGCCGACCTTCATCTTATCGCGGGTCCAGGGCGTCTTCGGCGCTAGCCGGGCCTCTTCCTGGGCCGACAGGTCGTCGAGCAGCGCGGTCAGCTCCTCGTCGTTCAGCGGCGCCACCGCGCCCTCGGCCTCGACGGCGAGATAGTTCCAGGTCGGCACCTGATCGGGGCTCTCGTACCAGTCGGGGCTGACATAGGCGTCCGGGCCGGTCGCCAAGGCGATGGCCGGGAAGCCTTGGGTCAGGTGCGGCGTCAGGACGTTGCCGCGCGACAGGTGGAAGTCCAGCGCGATCTCGCCGGAAAGCTCGCGAATGACGATCGGCGACTGGGCCACGAAGGGCCGCCCGCCGACGCTGGCGGCGAGCGTCACGAACGGATGGGCGCGCAGGAAATCGAGCAGAACCGCACGGTCCTCGACGCGGAAAGCCGGGGCCGGATGCATCAGTCGGCGCCCGCCCGCAGCAGGCCCACGAGACGGGCGCGGGTCTCCCCGTCGGCGATTCCGTCAAAGCGGCTCTGCAGCCAGTGGCGCTGGAAGGCCGAGACGACGGTGGCGGTCCATTCGTCGTACTTTCCGCTGGGCGCGCAGTCATAGCCCAGGCGCGTCAAACCGGCCTGCAGCGCGAAGACGCCGGTCCCCTCCTCGCCTTGGCCCAAAGGCGCGCCGGGCGAAGGCGGCGGCTCGATCCACAGGCCATGGCCGCTCTCGGCCAGGCGCTTCCAGGGGAAGAGCTCGCCGGGATCGATCTTGCGCGCCGGCGCGACGTCGGAATGGCCGAGGATGCGGGCATCGGGGATCATCCAGCGCAAGCGGATGTCGGCCAGCAGGTTGATCACCGCGGCGATCTGGGCCTCGGGGAACGGGCGATAGCCGAACTCGTGGCCGGGATTGACGATCTCGATCCCGATTGAGGCCGAGTTGATGTCCTTGACGCCCTTCCAGAAGGCCGCGCCGGCGTGCCAGGCCCGACGCTCCTCGGCCACCAGGCGCACGATGCGGCCGTCCTCCTCGACGCAGTAGTGGGCGCTGACCTTGGCCTCGGGATCGCGCAGGCGCTCGATCGCCGCCTCGCCGGTCTCCATGCCCGTATAGTGCAGGATCACCGTGTCGGGCACGGCCTTGCGGGCGTCGAAATTGGGCGACGGGGCCTCGATCAGGGACAGGCTCATTGCAGGCGGCTCCGCAGCGACATCAGCAGGGGCATGACCTGATTCCGCCGAAGCGCGATGATCAGAACGCCCAGCAGCGCCAGGGCCGCGCCGATCCCCATCCGCAGATCGAAGTGGTCGTGGGTGACCACCACGCCCATGCCGATCGTGAAGAGCGGCGTCATCAGGGTCAGCGGCGCGATCAGATTGGCCTCATAGCGCTGGATCAGGCCGTAATAGGCCGTGTGGGCCAGGATCGAAACCACCACGGCCGAGAACACCACCGCCGCGACGAACGGCCAGCCAGCGTGGAGGCCCGCCGCCACCTGCCCCGGCTCCATGAAGGCGCTCATCGCCGCCAGGGGCCAGAGCGAGGAGAAGCCCACCCAAGCTTGGAACTGCAACGGCTTCACACCCTCGATCTGCTTCATCATCACCGCGCCCAGGGAGCCGGTGAACGCCGCCGCCACGATGAGCCAGAGCCCCGCCGACAGCTCGATGCCCTTGGGACTCCACATCACCACCACCGCGCCGAGGAGGGTCAGGGCGATGCCCAGGCCTCGGCGCCAGCGGATCTTCTCGCCCAGGATCAGCACCGACAGCAGGGTCGTGAACGGCACCCCGACCTGGATCACCACCGAGGCGGCCGACGGCGAGGCGGTCTGAAAGCCCATGAACAGGAGGGCGAAGTTGCCGCCGCCCATCAGAAGGCCCACCAGCACCATCCGCCAGGTCGGCCGAGGCGCGGGCAGCAGCCACGGCAAGGTCAGCAACGCCACCAGAGCAAAGCGCACGGCCGCGTAATAGAGCGGCGGCACGCCCCAGTGGGCGACCACCAGCTTGGAGATGATGTTGCTGCCCGCCCACACCAGGCAGATCAGCACCAGAAGACCAAAGTCGCGAAGGGACATGAGACACCGCTTAAGCCGCCGCCCCATTCGTACGCAATCAAAACCCGCCTTCGCGTCGACGGGTCACGGTTGACGTACGGTCAAAACGGTCGTTTGTTGGTGAACAACGTTCACATACACCACGCCGGGTCAACCGGCGGGCGGACGCGGTTGGAACATGCGGGCGCGCGGCGCTTGCCAGGGGGCGGAAACTGAGATGGCGATGGAACATGTCGACGTACTGATCGTGGGCGCGGGGCTTTCAGGGATCGGCGCGGCCTACCACCTGCAAAAGCACTGCCCCGGCAAGACCTACGCGATCCTCGAAGGGCGCGAGGCGATCGGCGGCACCTGGGACCTGTTCCGCTATCCCGGCATCCGCTCCGACAGCGACATGTACACCCTGGGCTACAGCTTCAAGCCCTGGAAGGCGGCCAAGGCCATCGCCGACGGCCCGTCGATCCTGGACTATGTCCGCGAGACCGCCCGCGAGCATGACATCGACCGCCACATCCGCTTCAAGCACCTGGTCAAGCGCGCCAGCTGGTCCAGTGAGACCGCGACCTGGACCGTCGAGGCCGAACACGACGGCAAGCCGGTTACCTTCACCTGCCGCTTCCTGCACATGTGCTCGGGCTACTACCGCTATTCGGCCGGTTATACGCCGGACTTCGCCGGAACCGAGCGCTTCAAGGGCCGCATCGTCCATCCGCAGCACTGGCCAGAAGACCTCGACTACAGCGGCAAGAAGGTCGTGGTCATCGGCAGCGGCGCCACCGCCGTGACCCTGGTGCCCGAAATGGCCAAGACCGCCGCCCATGTCACCATGCTGCAGCGCTCGCCGACCTATGTGGTGTCGCGCCCGGCCGAGGACGGCATCGCCAACTGGCTGCGATCGAAGCTTCCGGCCATGACCGCGTATGGCATCACCCGCTGGAAGAACGTGCTGTTCCAGCTCTTGTTCTTCAACCTGGCCCGCAAGAAGCCGGAAAAGACCAAGGAGCGCCTGCTGTCCATGGTGCGCGAGCACCTGGGCCCCGACTATGACGTCGAGACCCACTTCACCCCGCGCTACAATCCTTGGGACCAGCGCCTGTGCCTGGTGCCCGACGCCGATCTGTTCGACGCGCTGAAGAGCGGCGCGGCCTCGGTGGTCACCGACCACATCGACACCTTCACCGAGACGGGCGTCCAGCTGAAGTCCGGCAAGACCCTGGACGCCGATGTCGTGGTCACCGCCACGGGCCTGCAGCTTCAGCTGCTCAGCGGCATGGAGGTCGTGGTCGACGGCAAGGTCGCCGACCTGTCGCAGTCGATGAGCTACAAGGGCATGATGTTCAGCGACGTGCCGAACCTGGCCTCGGTGTTCGGCTACACCAACGCCAGCTGGACGTTGAAGGCCGACCTGACCAGCGAGTATGTCTGCCGCCTGCTCAACCACATGGACCGCACGGGCGCCGACTACTGCGTGCCGCGGCTCGACGGCGAGGTCGAGGCCGCGCCGTGGCTGGACTTCTCGTCGGGCTATATCACCCGCTCAATCGGCCAGTTCCCCAAGCAGGGGACGCGTAAGCCCTGGAAGGTGCATCAGAACTACGCGCTGGACCTGATGACCCTGCGGATGGGCAAGGTCGAGGACGGCGTGATGCAGTTCGGCCGTAAAACCGGCGCTTCGGTGAAGGCTGCGCCGGAGAAGGTGCTGGAACCGGCCTGATCGGCTGGACAGGGGTTAGGCGGATCGGTTGCGGCCCGCCCGCTGAGCGCCGAGATTACGGCGCAAGGAGCGCTGATGGCCCACCCGTCCACCTATCTCGGCTGGAAGATCGACTACGCCCATCCGCTCGGCGAGCCGGCTCTGCTCGACCCCGGCTCCGTACACTGGCGCGTCTACAAGAACCCGATCGCCCTGGCGGTCGGGGGCGTGGCGGCGGTGCTGCTGGAGTTCGCCGAGCCGCGCATCCGGTCGGGGGTGTGGGATCACTCGACCTTCAAGAGCGATCCGCTCGGCCGGGCGAGGCGCACCGGAACCGCGGCCCTGATCGGGGTCTATGGCCCCGTCTCGGCGGCGCGGCGGGTGATCCAGGGCGTCAACAACATGCACGCCCGCGTGTCGGGCGAGACGCCGGACGGCGAAGCCTACCGGGCGCTGGACCCCGACCTCCTGAACTGGGTCGCCGCCACGGCGGTCTATGGCTTCGTCACCGCCTATGACCGGTTTGTCGAACCGTTGAGCGAGGCTGAGAAGAACCGCTTCTACGAGGAGGCCGCGCTCGTCGCCCATCTCTATGGCGCGACGGTCTCGCCAGGCTCGGAGGCCGAATTCATGGCGATGCTGCAGGCGCTGGCGCCGCGCTTCGAGCCGCATCCGATCGTCGATGAGTTCCTGCAGACCATCGCGTCCGGGCAGGCCGCGCCCGTCGTCCCAAGACCCCTGCATCGCGCGCTGGCGCGGGCCGCCGTCTCGCTTCTGCCGCCGCCGGTGCGGCGGACGCTGGCGCTGGGGCGCGAGCACGACCTAAGCCTCGCCGAAGGCCTGGCGCTGAAGGCGGCCGGGAGACTGGCCGACAAGATCGCGATCCGGAGTTCTCCGCCCTGCCAGGCCAGTGTGCGACTAGGACTGCCCCACGACTTTCTCTATCGCGGCGAGGCGGAGCGGCGGCGACTGCTGCTGCTGGCTGCCTCGCGGCACAGGCTCTTGGCCGCCGGTAAATAAGCGGGTCACCGGCGAACCCGATGCGGACATAGGAAGCGGACGTTCCGGAGGGCTGAGAAGGGTGGGGAAGCGACCATGCTCCCTCTCCCAAAGGGAGAGGGTTGGGGAGAGGGGTTATGGCGTCCGACGGAGCGCCGGCACGCCGTCAAACCTCGTAACCCCTCTCCCTCCCACCGCTACGCGGCGGGCCCCTCCCTCTCCCTTTGGAAGAGGGATTTCCCGGCCGCCAAGGATCGCGAACTGTCTCTCGCCTCCCCCCAAAAACCCGACCTTCCCGGCGAATGCCGGGATCCAGATCGAGCCCACCAGCGGCTGTCCAACAAGCGCCGCGCGATGTCGCATCACCCCCGGCCGCTCCGGATGAATCTGGGCCCCGGCGTTCGCCGGGGAGGTCGGTCTATTTGAGATGGCCAACAGTTTGAAAGCGGAGCGGAGAACAGCGCCCCGGCCCACGCCCCCTCACCCGCCCTTGCGCTTCACGAACCGCAGCGCCGTGTGCGTGCTCGAAAACCCGCAGACCTTGGTGTCCGAGAACCCCAGGCCGCGCGCGGCGCCCAGGATGTCGGTGTCCTTCAGCGGCGCCCCCTTGCCCTTCTTCGAGACGACCCAGATCGCGCCCTTGTCGGCCAGGGCGCCCTTCCAGTCGTCCATGCGGTCAAGATCGGCCAGGTCCTCGGCGGCCAGGAACAGGATGTCGATATCCTCGTCGGCCTCGACCGGCTCCACGCGGGTCGAAAGCTCCTCAAGGAAGGCCTCGTCGTCCACGCCGTCGATCACCACCGTCATGCCGGGCTTCACGCCCAGCTTGTCCAGGCGCGAGGGCGGGTTGAGGATGGCGTGGACCCACTTGGCGGCCTGACCGGGCTCCAGGGTGAAGCGCGTGCCGTCGCTCAAGACAAGGTCGTCGCCGTCGGCGCGGACGTTCTTCAGGGCGTGGCCTTGATAGATGCCGCGCACGGCGCCCCGGAAGATGAGCTTGGGCGGCTCCCACAGGAGCTTGCCCTCGCTCTCGCCGTCGGACAGCTGGCCCCAGACGCCGCTCGCCTCCTTACCCATCCTCAGGCGCCCTTGAACACAGGGCTGCGCTTTTCGAGGATCGCGTCGACGCCTTCCATGTGGTCCTCGGTGTGGTGGGCGATGGCCTGGGCGGCCGCGCTCATCTCCATCAGGGTGTCGTAGCTGGCGGTCTGGCCGTGCTTGAGCAGGCTCTTGGCCATGCGCAGGGCGTGTGGCGGCTGTTGGGCGATCCGCTCGGCCAGGGCCAGGGCCTCACCCATCAGGTCGCCAGCGGGGACGGCCTTGCTGATCAAGCCCCACTCGGCGGCCTTAGTCGCGTCGATGACGTCGCCGGTGAACAAGAGCTCGGCCGCGCGGCTCATGCCGATGGTGCGCGGCATCAACCAGGCGCCGCCGTCGCCAGGGATCAGGCCCAGCTTCAGGAAGGTGACGCCGAACCGGGCGGTGTCGGCGGCGATGCGGATGTCGGTCATGCAGGCCACGTCGCAGCCCAGGCCGATGGCCGCGCCGTTCACCGCCGCGATCGAGGGAACCTCCAGGCCATAGATGGCGCGGACGATGCGGTGGATGTTCTTGCGATAGCCGTCGCGGACCTTGACGCCGTTACCGCCGAACGCGCCTTCGCGGGCCTTCATCGCCTTGACGTCGCCGCCGGCCGAGAAGGCCTTGCCTGCGCCAGTCAGGATCACGCAGCGGATGTCCTGATCGTCGTTGATCGCCTCGCAGGCCGCCGCCACCTGGTCGCCGTCGCCTGGGGCGCCCAGCGCGTTCATCGCGTCCGGGCGATTCAAGGTCAGGATGGCGATGTGACCGCGCTTCTCGGTGAGGATCAAAGACAAGGGGCGCTCCTGCTAAGGCTTGTTTTTCTCTTCCATAGCCTGCTTTACGCCCCGACACATCCAGAGCGACGCGGAAGACGTAAGCTTTTCATCAGATCACGAAAAAGCGACTAGCGTACGGCCTCAAGACCACATTGAAATGGGAATCGGGACGACGGAGAAGGCTGCGGCGATGACCGAGCACGAGAAGGCCCGACACGTGTTGATCATCGAGGACGAAATCCTCGTCGCGTTCGAGGTCGAGGCTCTCCTGGCGGAGCAGGGCTTCACCAGTTTCGACATCGCCGACAGCCCGGGTGATGCTCTGGCGCTGGCGCTGGCCAATCCTCCCGATTTGATCACTGCGGACTATCGGATCGTCGGCGGCACCGGCGTCGAGGCGGTCGAGGCCATTCAGCGACAACTGGGACATATTCCGGTGGTCTATGTGACGGGCAACGCCGATCAGGTGCGAGACCACCTCAAGCCGGTCGTCGACAAGCCGATCTCGCCGCGCCATCTGGCCGAGGCTTGCGCTCGGGCCTTCGACGCCTAGGATTGGGCCGCCCGCTCCGAACGCCTCGAGCCGGTGTAGGGGAGGACGCGATTGCACGAGATCACCACCCTGGAGGCGCTTGAAGCGCTCTACCAACCCGCGCCCACGCCGGCCTCGACGGTCAAGGTCACCCCCTATATCACGCCGCAGTATGCGACCCTGATCGAGGCCTCGCCGTTTGTCGCCCTGGCCACTTGCGGCCCGGAAGGTCTCGACTGCAGTCCGCGTGGCGATCGGCCGGGCTTCGTGCGGATCGCCGACCGCAAGACCCTGATGCTGCCGGACCGTCGTGGGAACAATCGCATCGACTCCCTGCGCAATATCGTGCGTGACCCGCGCGTAGCGCTGCTGTTCCTGATCCCCGGGTCGGGCACGACCTTCCGGGTCAATGGTCGCGCGGTTCTGAGCGCTGCTCCGGACTTGCTTGAGAGCTTCGCGGTCGACGGCAAGACGCCGCGCACGGTCATCGTCGTCACCGTCGAGGAAGCCTACTTCCAATGCGCCCGCGCGATCGTGCGTTCAGGCCTGTGGAAGGCGGAGAGCCAGGTGGACCCGATGTCCCTGCCCTCGCCCGGAGCCATGCTGGCGGCGGTCACGGACGGCGAAGTGGGCGGCGAATCCTATGACCGTGCCTGGCCCGAGCGCGCGGCCAAATCACTCTGGTAGGCGAGCGGCCTTAGAGCGTGGCTATGGGCGCTTGCCAGCCGGACCGAACGCAACCTACGGTGCCCGCGCTCATCGGGGAGCGTACTCCTAGCTGGAATGACCATGAAGAAGCTGTTCGCGTCCGCCGCCATCGCGGCCCTCGTCGCCGCCTCGCCGGCGCTGGCCGCCACGCCCGCCAAAGCCGCCCCGCCCAAGGCTGCGGCGAAGGTCACCGGTGCGATGGCCACGGCCTTGCCGACCATCGACATCCCGCACACCACCTTCAAGCTGTCGAACGGCCTCACCGTCATCGTCCACGAGGACCACAAGGCGCCGATCGTCGCGGTGAACATCTGGTACCATGTCGGCTCCAAGAACGAGCCGGTCGGCAAGACCGGCTTCGCCCACCTGTTCGAGCACCTGATGTTCAACGGCTCGGAGCACTTCAACGACGACTGGTTCAAGGCGCTGGAGAAGCTGGGCGCCACCGACATGAACGGGACCACCAACGAGGACCGCACCAACTACTTCCAGAACGTACCGACAGCGGCGCTGGACCAGGTGCTGTGGCTGGAAAGCGACCGCATGGGCTGGTTGGTCAACGCCATCGACAAGGCCAAGCTGGATGAGCAGCGCGGCGTCGTCCAGAACGAGAAGCGCCAGGGCGAGAACCAGCCCTACGGCCAGGTCTGGGACATCATCACCGAGAGCACCTATCCCAAGGATCACCCGTACGGCCACTCGGTCATCGGCTCGATGGCCGATCTCGACGCCGCCTCGCTGGACGACGTGAAGACCTGGTTCAAGAACTACTACGGACCGGCCAACGCGACGCTGGTGCTGGCCGGCGACATCACCGTCGCCGAGGCCAAGGCCAAGGCCGAAAAGTACTTCGGCGACATCCCGTCGGGCCCGCCCGTGACGCGCCAAAAGGAATGGATCGCCAAGCGGACCGGCTCACAGCGCGCCGAGATGCAGGATCGCGTGCCGCAGACGCGCATCTACAAGGTGTGGAACACGCCGGGCTTCGGCGCGGCCGACACCGACTATCTGGATTTGCTGGGCGAAGTCCTGGTCTCGGACAAGACCTCGCGGCTCTACAAGCGCCTGGTGTTCACCGACCAGACCGCGACCGCCGTCAGCGCCGGTGTCAGCCCCAGCGAGATCGGCGGCCAGTTCCTGGTCACCCTGACCGTCAAGCCGGGCGGTGATCCGGCGGCGGTCGAAAAGGCCTTTGACGAGGAATTCCAGCGCCTGCTGCGCGATGGCCCGACGCCCGAGGAGGTCGCCAAGGTCCGCACCAACAACCTGGCCAACGTGGTGCGCGGCGCCGAGCGGATCGGCGGTTTCGGCGGCAAGTCCGACATCCTGGCGCAGAACCAGGTCTATCTTGGCGACGCCGGCGCCTATAAGCGCAGCCTCGACCGGGTGCGGGCGGCCAAGGCTTCGGATTTGGTCGCGGCCGGCCGTAAGTGGCTGAGCGACGGTGACTTCACCCTCACCGTCAGCCCCTTCCCCAACTACAAGGCCGCGACCGTCGGCGCCGACCGCAAGGCGATGCCCGAGGTCGGGGCCCAGAAGCCGCCGAGCTTCGTGAAGCTGCACCGGGGCGTGCTCTCGAACGGTCTGAAGGTCGTGCTGGCCGAGCGGCATGAGACGCCGCAGGTCCAGTTGAGCCTGCTGTTCGACGCCGGCCAGGCGGCCGAGACGAGCGGCAAGGCCGGCGTCTCGTCCCTGGCGGTCGGCATGATGACCGAGGGCACCACCAATCGCGACAACCTGACCCTGAGCCGCGAGTTGGCGCAGTTGGGCGCGTCCGTGCGCACCAGCAACGGCCTCGACACCTCGACGGTCTCGCTGAACACCCTGACCACCACGCTTGATCCGGCCCTGGCGCTCTATGCCGACATCCTGCGCAATCCGGCCTACACGCCCGACGACCTGACCCGCCGCAAGCGCCTGTCGATCGCCGGCATCCAGCAGGCCAAGCAGAACCCGAACGCCATGGCCTCGCGGATCCTGCCGGTGCTCGCCTATGGCCCGTCCAGCCCCTATGGCGTGCTGTCGACCGAGGCCAGCGTCGGCTCGATCACGCGAGACGACCTGATCGCCTACCAGAAGGCGTGGCTGCAGCCCAAGGACGCCACCCTGATCATCGTCGGCGACACCACGCTGGAACAGATCATGCCGAAGCTGGAAGCGCAGCTGGGCGGCTGGACCGGCGCTCAGGCCAGGGCCAAGCCCTCCGTCACGGCCGCTCCCAGCAAGGCGGCGGTCTACCTGATCGACAAGCCCGGCGCCCAGCAGTCGATGCTGATGGTCGGCAACCTGGTCGCGCCGCGCGATCCGAGCGATGAAGCCGCGATCGACGTGATGAACACCCTGTTCGGCGGCGACTTTGTCTCGCGCCTCAACATGAACCTGCGCGAGGACAAGCACTGGTCGTATGGCGCCCGCAGCCTGGTGACCGGCGCGCGCGGCACGCGTCTGTTCATGGCCCTGGCGCCGGTCCAGACCGACAAGACCGCCGAGTCGTTCGCCGAGGCGCGCAAGGAGCTTCTGGGGATCATCGGCGACAAGCCGATCACCGCCGCCGAACTGGCCAAGGCCCAGAACAGCCTGACCCTGTCGCTGCCCGGCTCGTGGGAAACCGCCGCCGGCGTCGGCGGGTCGATCTCAGAGCTGGTCAACTTCAACCTGCCCGACAGCTATCCCGAGAACTATTCGAACTATGTCCGCTCGGTCACGCTCGACGCGGCGACCGCGGCGGCCAAGAAGGTGATCAAGCCCGAAGAACTGATCTGGGTCGTGGTCGGCGACCGCGCTGCGGTCGAGCCCAAGCTGAAGGCGATGGGTGTCGAGCCGCGTATCATCGACGCCGACGGCAATCCGGCGAAGTAGCCTGGAGGCGCGGGCCCGCACCTGCGGGCCCGGCGCTTCTGGGATGGGTGAGACGAAAAAACGGCCCGGGGTTGCGCCCCGGGCCGTTAGCATTTGATCACCCCGCGCCTGGCTGGCGCCAACGACGAGGACCTAGTCGTCGCGGTGGACGCGTTCCCGGCGCTCGTGGCGTTCCTGGGCTTCGACACTCATGGTCGCCGTCGGGCGAGCTTCCAGTCGGGCCAGGCCGATCGGCTCGCCCGTCTCCTCGCAATAGCCGTACGAGCCGTCCTCGACGCGGCGCAGGGCCTGGTCGATCTTGGAGATCAGCTTGCGTTGGCGATCACGAGTGCGGAGCTCAAGAGCCCGGTCGGTTTCCGAGGACGCGCGATCGGCCAGATCGGCATGATTCTCGGTTTCTTTCTGGAGATGGGAAACCGTCTCGCGAGATTCGCGGAGGATCTCTTCTTTCCATGCCAGCAGCTTTTGCTTGAAATACTCAAGCTGCCGCTCGTTCATAAAAGGCTCGTCCTCGGAAGGACGGTAGTCGGATTTCTCTAGCAGACTTGCGGCCGTTTGCATTAACGCCTCACGCCCCAATGAACTCAGCCCTCGAAGGCCGGGTGCTTATACCAAAAGGTGAGCCGCGTTCAATGAACCTCGCGTGAGCGGCGCGTTCAGACGCGCGCTTTCTTCCGTGAGGTTCAAAATCGCGACGGCGACGGGTGTGAAACGCGCGAGCGATCAGAGCGTGGCGAGTCGACATCCGGTTTTGACGCCTCGCCCCGCGCATGTCAGCGCCCGCGGGCTTCGAGCTTGGCCAGCTCGACGGCGGCCCGGGTCTCGATCTCGTTCAAGACGCCCTCCAGACGGGGGTCGTCGGTGGCGTCGCGCTGCTCACGGAGGGCGCGCGACAAGCGGTCCAGCGTCGCGTGCGAGATGTCGCCGTCAATCAGGGCGATCCGCACCTCGCCCAGGATGTCGAGGATATCGTCGGCGCGGCGCACCGCACGCTTGCGGCGCTCCAGGGGGCCTCCGACGGGGCCGGCCGCCTGGAGGGCCAACAGGGCGTCGACCGAACCCACGCCGGTCAGGCCACCGACCGAGGCGGTGCTGGCCGCGCCGCTGGCGGCGTTGACGGAGGGCAACGAAAAGCTCGACGAACCACCGGCCGGCTTGGCTCGCGACGCGCCGGTCGCCGAGACGCCCCCCGTGCTGGAAACCTTCATCCGACAGCTCCAAAAGCCACGCGCGCGAGTCACTGACCTCGCCACAGCAACCACTATCAGCCCCGGCGCTTGAAGTATGGTTAATGCCGGGCAGAATCTGCCGCGAGGCGCCGACGGAACCGACGCCCATCCCGAAATCCCTTGAGTCACAAGGGATTGGACACGCTCATGAAACTGGCCCGCTTCTGGCATGGAGCGGCGTGGGGACGTCTCCCCGCCACGGGACAGCCATGCCGCGTTCATTCTTTCGCACCGTTCTGACCGCCCTGGTCGCCGCCTCTTGCCTGGTCGCCGCGCCGGCGTTCGCCAAGTCGCGGATCAAGGACATCGTCGCCTTCGAGGGCGTTCGCGAGAACCAGCTGATCGGCTACGGCATCGTCGTCGGCCTCAACGGCACGGGCGACAGCCTGCGCAATGCGCCGATGACCAAGCAGAGCCTGGAGGCGATGCTGGAGCGTCAGGGGGTCAACGTCCGCGACGCCAACCTCAACACCAAGAACACCGCCGCCGTCATGGTGACAGCCAATCTGCCGCCGTTCTCGGCCGCTGGGTCGAAGGTGGACGTCACCGTCTCGACCCTGGGCGACGCCAAGAGCCTGCTGGGCGGCACCCTGATCGTCACCAGCCTGCAAGGCGCCGACGGCCAGACCTATGCGGTGGCCCAGGGCACGGTGCAGACCGGCTCGGTCTCGGCGGGCGGCGCCTCGGGCAGCTCGGTCACCAAGGGCGTACCGACGGCCGGCCGTATCGCCGGCGGCGGCGTCATCGAACGCGAAACCGGGTTCCAGATGGTCAACATGGACATCATGCGCCTGACCCTGCGCAATCCCGACTTCACCACCGCACGCCGCGTCGCCGACGCCATCAACGCCAAGTTCCCCGGCTGCGCTCAGGCCCAGAACCCCACGATCATCGCCACCCGCGCCCCGCCCGGCATGGACATGATCACCTTCATGACCAACATCGAGAACCTGACCGTCGAGCCCGATGGCCCGGCCAAGGTGGTGATCGACGAAGTGGCCGGCGTCATCGTCATGGGCGACGACGTGCGGATCAGCAAGGTGGCCATCGCCCAAGGCAACCTGACCATCTCGGTGCAGGAAAACCCCGCCGTCAGCCAGCCGGCGCCGTTCAGCCAGGGCCAGACCGCGGTCGTCCCGCAGTCGACGGTCAATGTCGAGGAAGAGAAGGGTAAGCAGTTCCTGACCCTGGGCGGCGCGCCGTCGTTGAAGGGTCTGATTGGGGGCCTCAACGCGCTCGGCGTCACCCCGCGCGACATGATCTCGATCCTGCAGGCGGTGAAAGCCGCCGGCGCGCTGCAAGCCGATATCGAGGTGATGTGATGAGCTTGCTTTCCGCCCTGACCAGCCTGCCCCCTCGCATCGACGCCGCAGCAGCGACCGCCAAGCAGCTCGTCGTGTCGGCCGAGGAGAAGGTCAAACGCGCCCGGATCGCCGAGACCGCCAAGACCTTCGAGGCCTCATTCCTGTCAGTGATGACGCAGCAGATGTTCGAGGGGGTGAAGACCTCCGCGCCCTTCGGCGGCGGCAACGGCGAGGAGATGTTCAAGTCGGTCCTGACCGACGCGATCTCCAAGGAAATCACCAAGGCCGGCGGGGTGGGCCTGGCCTCCACCATCCAGCGCGAAATGCTGAAGCTTCAGGGTCTGAAGGAGTAGAGTCATGGCCATCGCCGCCGTCGACGCCGACGATCGCGTCCACCAACTGATCCTGCTGACCGAGCGCCTGACCGATCTGATCGCCAAGGAAGCCGTCGCCTTCGAGACGCATCGCCCCCACGAGGCCGTCCAATACGTCGAGGAGACCGCCAAGCTCGCCAATGTCTATCGCCACGAGTCGATGCGGGTGCGGGCCAATGTCGGGCTGGTGGAAAGCGCGCGCCTTGAGCTTCGCCAGCGTCTGATGCGGGCCACCGAAGCGTTCGACGCCGTTCTGGCGCGCCAGGCGCGGGCGGTGAACGCCGCCAAGACCGTCACCGAGGGCCTGGTTCATGCCGTGGCCCAGGAGATCGCCAGCCAGCGCGCCGCGCCGGCCGCCACCTATGGCGCCGGCGGCGTGGTCGCCGACCGTCCGCAGCACGGCGCGGCGATCACGCTGAATCGCAAGGCCTAGCTAGATCAGCGCGTATACGGCGGCGTTCCTGACCGCTCCGCCCGGATCGCCATAGTCGACGACCGGGTGCTCGGCGACGACGTGCAGACGCGCCGCCGGCAGCGCTTCCCGCCCGGGGTCGCCGATCAGCACGGACACCCCGGCCGACTGGCAACGGCGAAGAAAGGCCTCCACCCGGCGGGCCAGACCTCGCGCATAGAACAGATCGCCCACCAGGATCAGGTCCACATCGGGCGGCGCCCCGCGCGTCAGATCAGCCCGCAGATACGACAACGCCACGCCGTTGGCCGCCGCGTTCAGTCGCGCTGCGGTGATCGCGTAGGGATCCACGTCCACGGCGACGACTTTGGCCGCGCCCGCCAGCGCGGCGGCGATGGCCACCAGACCCGAGCCGGCGCCCAGGTCCATCACACGCCGGCCGGCCACGAGGTCGGGGTTATCCAGCACGTGCCGGGCCAGGACCAGACCCCCGCCCCAGGGGCGCGACCAGTAGGGTGGCTCGAAGTCTGGATCCGCCTCGGCCAAGCGCATGAGGCCGCTGTGCGGCCCGGCGCGATGCAGGCGCACCTCCGGCGCGCCCAGGACGGGCTCGAGCGGCAACCGCTCGCGAATGAAGGCCTCGACGTCCAGGCTCAATGGCGGCGGTCTCCCAAGCGGATGTGTCGTGTCACGCCGATCGCCCTTAGGAAATCCTGGTCGTGGCTGACAACCTGCAGCGCGCCGTCATAGGCCGAAAGCGCGGTCTCGATCGCCGCGATGGAGGCCAGATCAAGGTGGTTGGTCGGCTCGTCCAGCACCAGCAGTTGCGGCGGGGTGGCGCCGCACAGTACGCAGGCCAGGGCCGCGCGCAAGCGCTCGCCGCCGCTCAAGGTTCCGCACATCTGGTGGGCCGCCGTGTTGCGGAACAGGAAGCGGGCCAGCGCCGCATGGGCGTCATTGAGGCTGGACGCCGGGTTCAGTCGCCGGAAATTCTCCAGGATCGTCTCCTGGTCCCTTAGTACGGCGGCGCGCTGGTCAAGCAGGGCCACCGGCACGCCGAGACTCACCGTCCCGTGCGTCGGCGCCAGATCGCCGGTGACGAGGCGGATCAGCGTGGTCTTTCCCGCGCCGTCGGGCCCACTGACCGCCAGGCGTTCGGGTCCACAAACCCGGAATGACAGGCCGTCGATCACGGGTTCGCGGCCGGGCCAGGCGAAGCCGAGATCGTCGAGGGTCAGCACCGTGCGGCCCTCGGGCAGGCCGCTCGACGGGAGTTCGAAGCCCAGGGCCCGCGCGCGTTCCACCCGCGCCTCGGCCGAGGCCCTGGCGGTCTCCGCCTGGGCCGCCAGCTTGTCGGCGAGCTTGCCCGCCCTTGCCCCGCTGTTCTCCGCCCGCTCGGCCATAGCCCCCAAAAGGACCTTCGGAGTCCCGCCACGATCGGCGAAACGACGACCGGCTGCGTCGCGGCGGTCCTTGCGCTCGCGCGCGACCTGAGCCTCGCGGGCCACACGCCGGACCTCCTTCTCCGCGTGGTCAAGTTCACGCTGGGCGGCCTCGGCCTCCAGCGCCTTGCGCTCGGCATAGAGATCATAGCCGCCGCCGTAGGACCGCGCGCCGAGCGACGACAGCTCCACGATCCGGTCCATGCCGCGCAGCAGCGCGCGGTCATGACTGACCACCACCGCGCCACCCCGCCAGCGCGACAGCAGCCGCCCGACCGCATCGCGGGCCTCGGCGTCGAGATTGTTGGTGGGCTCGTCCAGCAGCAGCACGTCGGGCGCAGCGATCAGCAGCCGGGCCAGACCCGCGCGCGTCGCCTGGCCGCCCGACAGCGCCGCGACCGGCTGCTCGGGTACGACCTCGGTCAGGCCAACCTCGGCCAAGGCCTGCTCGAGCCGCGTCGGCAAGGTCCAGTCGGCCTCGTTCAAGTCGACCGCGTCGCCTTCGCCGCATTCGATCCGTGACAGGCGATCCCAGGCCGCGCCGACGCCCAGAAGGTCGACCAGCCGGGCCTGATCGGAGAGATCTGGAACCTGATCCAGCAGGCCGACCGAACCGGTCCGAGCGACGGTCCCGGCGGACGGCGCCCGCGCGCCGACAATCAGCGCCAGCAAGGTGCTCTTGCCCGCGCCGTTGCGTCCGACGAGACCGATGCGCTCGGCCCCGATCGAGAGGTTCAGATTTTCGAAGAGAAGCCGGCCGTCAGGCGTGGCGGCGGCGACGGAATCCAGAGTGACGAAGGACATGCGAACCCACGGTCAGGGAAACGGAAAGGACGAAGCGGTCTTCCGTCTTGCTGATCATGGGAGCCTCCATCGGATACGAAGGACGTTCAGTACGCTCGCAAACAATCCGCCGCAAGCGTGACCAAGGCCGACCTAGCTGGGCGCCATGGTGTGGAGGACGTAGAGCAGCGACCCGATCCCACCGATAAAGACCAGACCATCGATGACGATCGAGCGCGGCTTAGCCTCCACGCCCTTCAGGGCGTCGAAGGCGTCGTGCTTGGCTTCCTGCTTTCCGCTTGCGGCGGCCTTCTTGGCCATGACCGGTCTCCCTTGGCGCGCGTGGGGACATTGCGCGCGCTTGGCCTTTGAACCACGTCCAGCCTGAAGAACCCGCTTCCAAACAGGGTTTAGGGATTGCCAACGCCCGGGTCAGCCGCCCGCCCTGCTGACACGGGCTGTCAGCAGCCGCCTCGGCTCACGCGCGCGACATTTGTTCGCATCTTGTTCTTGTGTTAATCCGCGCGATGAGCCCTACATATAGCCGCTGCGCCGCGACCCACCTCGCGGTCCAACGTTCCGGACATCATGGCTGAGCAACTGAACTTCATCCGCGTTCGCGGAGCCCGTGAGCACAATCTCAAGGACGTCAGCGTCGACATCCCGCGCGGCGAGCTGGTCGTGCTGACCGGCCTGTCGGGCTCGGGCAAGTCGTCTCTGGCTTTCGACACGATCTACGCCGAGGGCCAGCGCCGTTACGTGGAGAGCCTGTCGGCCTACGCCCGCCAGTTCCTGGAGCTGATGAGCAAGCCCGACGTCGATCTGATCGAAGGCCTCTCGCCCGCGATCTCGATCGAGCAGAAGACCACCAGCCGCAACCCGCGCTCGACCGTCGGCACGGTGACCGAGATCCACGACTACATGCGCCTGCTGTGGGCGCGCGTCGGGGTCCCCTATTCGCCCGCCACCGGCCTGCCGATCGAGAGCCAGACCATCAGCCAGATGGTCGACAAGATCACCGCCCTGCCCGAAGGCACGCGTCTCTACCTGCTCGCCCCCGTCGTCCGCGACCGCAAGGGCGAGTACAAGAAAGAGATCGCCGAGTGGCAGAAGGCCGGCTTTCAGCGGTTGAAGATCGACGGCGAGTTCTATCCGATCGAGGACGCTCCGGCCCTCGACAAGAAGTTCAAGCACGACATCGACGTGGTCGTGGACCGCGTGGTGACCAAGCCCGACATGGAGCAGCGCCTGGCCGACTCCATCGAGCAGGCTTTGCGCCTGGCCGATGGCCTGGCTGTCGCCGAGTTCGCCACCATCGAGGAGGGCGAGACTGAGCCCAAGCGCATCCTGTTCTCCGAACGCTTCGCCTGCCCGGTCAGCGGCTTCACGATCGCCGAGATCGAGCCGCGCCTGTTCTCGTTCAACAATCCGGCCGGCGCCTGCCCGGTCTGCGACGGCCTGGGCGCGAAGCTGGCCTTCGACGCCGATCTGGTCATCCCCGACAAGGACAAGAGCCTGCACAAGGGCGCGGTCGCCCCTTGGGCGAAGGGACCCTCACCGCTCTACACCCAGACCCTGCAGGCCCTGGCGCGGCACTACGGCTTCTCGATGGACGAGCCGTGGCACAAGCTGTCGGCCGACGCCCGCGACGTGGTGCTGAATGGCTCCAAGGGCCAGAAGATCAAGTTCGTCTATGACGACAACGCCCGCAAATACGAGGTCGAAAAGCCCTTTGAAGGCGTGCTGCCGAACCTGGAGCGCCGCTGGCGCGAGACCGACTCCAGCTGGGTGCGTGAGGAGCTGGGGCGCTTCCAGTCCGACACGCCCTGCGAGACCTGCCACGGCAAACGCCTGAAGCCGGAAGCCCTGGCAGTGAAGGTGTCCGGCAAGGACATCGCCGAGGTCTCGATGATGGCGATCCGCCCCGCGCGGGACTGGTTCAGCGGCCTGGAAGACCAGCTGACCGCCAAGCAGATGGAGATCGCCCGGCGGATTCTGAAGGAGATCAACGACCGCCTGCGGTTCCTGGTCGATGTGGGCCTGGACTATCTGAACATGTCGCGCGGCTCGGGCACGCTGTCGGGCGGCGAGAGCCAGCGGATCCGCCTGGCCAGCCAGATCGGATCGGGCCTGACCGGGGTTCTCTACGTGCTGGATGAGCCGTCGATCGGCCTGCACCAACGCGACAACACCCGCCTGCTGACCTCGCTGCAGGGCCTGCGGGACCTCGGCAACTCGGTGCTGATCGTCGAGCACGACGAAGAAGCCATCCTGACCGCCGACTACGTGATCGACATGGGCCCGGCCGCCGGCGTCCATGGCGGCGAGATCGTCGCCCAGGGCAAGCCCGCCGAAATCATGGCCAATCCCAAGAGCCTGACCGGCCAGTACCTGACCGGCGCCCGCGAGATCGAGGTGCCTGAGCAGCGCCGGCCGTTTAGCAAGAAGAAGATGCTGCGCGTCGTCGGCGCCACCGGCAACAACCTGAAAGGCGTCACGGCCGAGATCCCGGTCGGGACCTTCACCTGCATCACCGGCGTGTCGGGCGGCGGCAAGTCGACCTTCACGATCGAGACCCTGTACAAGGCCGCCGCGCGCCGTCTGAACAACGCCAGCGACGCCCCCGCCCCGCACGAGCGGATCGAGGGCCTTGAGCACTTCGACAAGGTCATCGACATCGACCAGTCGCCGATCGGCCGCACCCCGCGCTCGAACCCGGCGACCTATACCGGCGCCTTCGGCCCGATCCGCGACTGGTTCGCCGGCCTGCCGGAAAGCAAGGCGCGCGGCTATGGCCCGGGCCGGTTCAGCTTCAACGTCAAGGGCGGCCGCTGCGAGGCCTGTCAGGGCGACGGCGTCATCAAGATCGAGATGCACTTCCTGCCCGACGTCTACGTCACCTGCGATATCTGCAAGGGCAAGCGCTACAACCGCGAGACCCTGGATGTCGTGTTCAAGGGCAAGACGATCGCCGACGTGCTGGACATGACGGTCGAGGAGGCCGCCGACTTCTTCAAGGCCGTGCCGCCGATCCGCGACAAGATGGAAACGCTCAAGCGCGTCGGCCTCAGCTACATCAAGGTCGGCCAGCAGGCCACGACCCTGTCGGGCGGCGAGGCCCAGCGCGTGAAGCTGTCCAAGGAGCTCAGCAAGCGCGCCACCGGCCGCACGCTGTACATCCTCGACGAGCCGACCACCGGCCTGCACTTCGAGGACACCAAGAAGCTGCTCGAGGTGCTGCATGAGCTGGTCGACCAGGGCAACACCGTGGTCGTCATCGAGCACAATCTGGACGTGGTGAAGACGGCGGACTGGCTGCTCGACTTCGGCCCCGAGGGCGGCGACGGCGGCGGCGAGATCGTCGCGGTGGGCTCGCCTCAGGACGTGGCCAAGGTCGAGGCCAGCTGGACCGGCCGCTATCTGAAGGAGCTGCTGGACCGCCACGAGGAGCGCCGCAAGGCGCGCGTGGCGCAGCTGAAAGCCGCCAAGCGCGCCTAGAAGCCTGTAAGGTCTGGGACGGCTTAGCCGCCCCAGCCTTCCGGGGTCGTCTGGCCGGCGGTCAGTTCACGATAGATGGTGGGCGCGGGCGACAGAACGATCAGGGCGCTCAGCACCGCCATGAAGCCCGAGAACAGCTGTTGGACGATGCCCGATGGCGTGAAATAGGCGCTGAGCGAGCTGGTGTCGGCGCGCAGCGCATTGCCTGCCGTCGAGAAGTCCCCGGTCACGATGGCCACCGCCGCATAAACGATGATGAAGATCAGCAGCCAGACAATCACGCTCATCACGGCCGCGACCAGGTAGGCCCCGAGCAGCGACCAGAACGCGCCCTTGGTGACCTGCATGGATCGGAAAAAGATGATCTGTCCCTTGTCGAAGGTCATGGCGCTGGCCAGGGACAGGCGGACCATCAGATAGATCGCGCCGCAGATGGCGACGAGAGACACCAGGACGCCCACCGCCCCGCCGCCGACCGCCGCCAGAACGCCCGTCAGCAGAGCCGCGCCAAACACCACCGCCATCAACAAAAGACCAGTCAGGATCGACACGACGATCTGGCGAACCTCGTCCATGCCAAGACGCAGATGGGCGAAGCGGCTGTCGCTGCGGCGCTGGATCACGCGGTTCAGCGCCGCCAGGGTGACGCCTTGGACAAACAGGTTGTAGGGCAGAGTCCACAGCAGAGTCGGCGTCATCTGGTCGGCGATCTTTGCCATCTCCTCGGGCTGCGCGCCGTTTGGATCGGTCATCAGCGCCGTAGCCGCCTCGATCTGCGCCCCGAAAAACTTGATGGTCAGGGCGTTGGCGATGATCGACACCACGGTCATCACCACGATCCAGATTCCGACCGTCTTCAGATTTTCCCGCACCAGGCGGAAACCGGAAAAGGCCGCGTCGGAGGCCGAGAACTTCGCCATGACTTGCTCTTGAGTGGTGGGACCGGGAGTCGTCCTACGCCTAACAAGGTTCGCGACGCTTCAACAGGGCGCGGCGTGTGAAATCGTCGCCGGAGCGCTTGCTTCCGCCGCGCTCACCTCTAACGTTCGTTTGAACGGCCCGCTGAAGCGGCCGAGGGAGGTTTGATGAAGCTCTACGGCGAAGCCATGCCCGCGCCAAACCCGCGCCGGGTGCGTATCTTCCTGGCCGAAAAGGGCGTGGAGGTTCCGGAAATCCGCATCGGCATGCGCGAGGGCGGGCATCGCAGTCCCGAACACCTGGCGCGCAACAGTCTGGGGCAGGTGCCGGTGCTGGAACTGGATGACGGAACCACGATCAGCGAGACCATCGCCATCTGCCGCTACTTCGAGGTGCTGCACCCTGACCCGCCCCTGTTCGGTGTCAGCGCGCTTGAGCAGGCGCATATTGAGATGTGGACCCGTCGCATGGAGTTTCGCCTGATGGTCCCCGTCGGCATGTTCTGGCGCCACGCCCATCCGCTGACCGCGCGCTTGTTGAAGCAGAACGTCGAGTTCGGGGAATCCAATCGTGAGGTGGTCGAGAAGGCGCAGCTCTGGCTGGATCGCGAGTTGTCGGACGGCCGGCCCTACCTGACCGGCGACACCTATACGATCGCCGACATCACCGGGCAGACCACGCTGGACTTCGCCGACTTCACGGGGCTTTCGACACCGGCGGAAGCCAAGCACGTCCTGGCCTGGCGCGAGCGGATGGCCGCCCGCCCCAGTGCGACCGCGTGAACTAGGCGTGCAGGCCCGCGTCGATCTCGTCCTGATTCAACTGGGCGAAGGCGCGGGCCGGGGCGGCCACCAGGATCACCGTCTGCAGCGTCAGGAAGATCGGGGCCAGCAGGAGGTTGGCCAGAAGGCTGAGGATCAGCCACGAGTTGCTGCCCGCCACCCCGCTGGCGCCGAGATTGACCGCCGCCGTCAGTGACTTCCCGATCACGCTCGCCACAGCCGCGCCCAGCAGGGAGATGAGCAGCCAGATCACGATCGTTAGCACGAACATGCCAAGCAGACGCAGGAACTGTCCGTGCGTCTGGATCCAGGCCGCCCGGATGTCGATGTGGTGGTGCGAGAAGGCGTGCGGCCCCAGCAGCGAAAGGCGCACCGCCACCCAAAGCGAGAAGCCGATCACCGCCAGGGCGCCGAGGAACGCGAACCAGGCGGCCGCCGCACCCGACAGGAGCGAGGAGCCCAAGACCACCACGCCCGACGGAATAACCGTGCACAGCAGCGCCGTGGCCCAGGTGATCAGCGACACGATCAAAAGCTGGATCTCTTCCTTGCCCAGCCGCAGGTAGGCGAAGCGATCGTTCCGCGGCTCGATGACCGAACGAATAATCGCGGCTTGCAGGACCGCGCCCAGCAACAGGGCCAGGGCGATCAGCAGCACCATGACCCCGCCCAGGTGCATGACGAGGTCCAGCATCTCCCGAGGGTCGGCCGACGAGCCACGACCGGCCAGAACCTGACGGCCCTCATCGCCCAGGCCGATCTTCACCAGCAGCCCCAGGATGGGCAGCATGACGAGGGAGAATCCCGCCCAGGCCAGCACGATCAGCGGCCGGCGGCGCATGGTCTGAAGGCCCTCGAGGGCCGCATCGACGGGACGAACAGACATTCAGGCGTCCTGCTGAGCCGCGCCGTGGCGGTAGAAGTGGGCGAGCGCGCCGGTCCAGGCCGGCATGGCGTAGAAATAGGTGCAGACGGCCATCAACCCGGTCACCACCGCGCCCTGTCCGGGCGCCAAGCCCAGCAGGGCGCTCAGCACGATGACGGGAACCGAGATGGCGAGACCGACGACCAGCAGAATATGCGTCCGGCCTCGGGTCAGCGGAAAGGCGCTGAGCACGCGCACACCGGCTTGGTCGACCGTGGCCGGAGCCGACAGCGACAGGCGCAGCCCCAGCCAGATCAGAATGAACAGGCTGGCCAGGGGCACGATGGCGACGATCAGTCCGGCCGGTCCGGCCTGGGCGAACGCCGCCCGCCAGGCCTCGGACGTCGAAGGGTCGAAGTTCGGAGCGGCCGTCCGCGCCACGCCGAGCGCCACGCCGCCGACGATGATCAAGAGGATCGAGCCGATCAGGACGAAGAGGCCCAGGATCATCAACTGAGCGGCCAGCAGGCGCCACTCGTCGGCGCCCCAGCGCAGCCCCTTGAGGCCGCCAGCGCGCGCGAAGGCTCGGCGGAACAGCGCGCCCTGGGCGATGACACCGGCGACGAGCGCGACCACGAACCGCGCGCCGGACGGCAGCGCGCTGGCGGTCATGCTCAACATCGCCGCCAGGGCGAGCGCGCCCCAGCAGTCGCGAACGGCCCCGCCCACATCGGAAAGGCCCGCGCGCAAGGTCGCGCCAACGCCCGCCGATCCTTCCGTCATTCGATCACGTCCTCAGGTGCGGGGCCCACTCCGAGAAACCGGATGAGTCGCCGCTATCCCCGATAATCTAAGGGCTCCCCGCGCGTCTGGCGATGGTGGTGCGCATCGAACTCAGGATTTCGACGCACCGTCACGCAGAGGCCACGGCCGATCAGGCCTCCGAGGTGAGCGCCCGATGCACCGCCGCCCACGGCGCGTAGAAGATGGCCTGCACCACCGCACTGAACAGCGCGCCGATCACGCCGATCACCGCGACCCAAGGCCACACATCCCGCAGGATCGTCAGGGGCGGCCGAGCCATGAACGCCTCGAAGCCGGCCTCGCCATGGAGCGCCGCCAGCGAGCCGCCGGCGGCGAAGACCGTGCCCAGCAGCACCGCGCCGATCAGGATCTCGACCCCGATCACGAACACCACGACCAGCAACGCCACGCCCAACAGGCGCCAGCCTTGGCCCTTCGTCAGCGCCCAGGACTCAAAGAGCCGGAACTGATTGTCGGCGAAGGTCATCGGCGCGGCCATCGACAGGCGGAGAGCCAACCAGACCAGAACCGCGATGGCGACCGCCGCGCCCGCGAAGGCGGTGGTGACCGCCGCCATCGCGCCGTTCTCGCCGCCGCTGACGCCCGCAACGGCCGCCAGGACGGCGATCACCAGGGCCACCACGAAGGCGACGATCATGATCAGCACTTGCTCCACCAGCAGGAGCAGGGTGAGCCACATCTCGCGGGAACCGAGACGCAGATAGGCCCAGGAAGACGCCTTGGGGGTCAGGACCGCGCGGAAGACGGCGGCGCAGAACACCGCCTTGAGGAAGGTCGACCACAGCCAGAACAGCAGGTTCGCGGCCGTCATCCCCGACTGCGCCTGAAGCATCTGACGCATGAACTCCGGATCGGGCGCGCCCTCCTTCTGCGTCATGGCCATCTGCATCATCTGCTGCACCTGCGGCCCTAGCGCCAGGAAGCCCAGGATCGCGGGAATGATCATCCCAATCGCGAGCGCCAGCGCCCAGCCGACCACCGCCAAAGGCTTGCGGCCTATGACACCGAAGCCGGCCGTCGCCGCCTCGGTTACGGAAAACGTCGCCATGTCCCCTCCCCATGCTCGCCCGGCGCGCAGGGCCCGGCCCAGGATCATGAGCCTACACGAGGTTTCGCCAAACGACAGCCGGGGGTATAGGGCGCGCCATGACCACGAACTCGACCTATCAGCCTGTGCACATCATCGGCGGCGGCCTCGCCGGTTCCGAAGCCGCCTGGCAGATCGCCCAGAGCGGCGTTCCGGTGATCCTGCACGAGATGCGCAAGGACGACGCCAGCGGCAAAGTCATCACCGACGCCCACCAGACCGACGGCCTGGCCGAGATGGTCTGCTCCAACTCGTTCCGGTCCGACGACTGGCAGTTCAACGCCGTCGGCCTGCTGCACGCCGAGATGCGCAAGCTGGACAGCCTGATCATGGCCTGCGCCGACCAGCACCAGGTGCCGGCCGGCGGGGCTCTGGCCGTTGATCGCGACGGCTTCTCCGCAGAAGTCACCAAGCGCCTGTCGCAGCACCCGCTGGTCACGATCGTCCGCGAGGAGATAGCCGGCCTGCCCCCTGTCGACTGGGATAACGTCATCGTCGCGACCGGTCCCCTCACCTCGCCCGCCCTGGCCCAGGCGATCCTGGACCTGACCGGCGAAGGGCAGCTGTCGTTCTTCGACGCCATCGCGCCGATCATCCATTTCGAGTCCATCAACATGGACGTCGCCTGGCGCCAGTCGCGCTACGACAAGGAAGGCCCGGGCGGCGACGCGGCCGCCTACATCAATTGCCCGATGAACAAGGACCAGTACGAGGCCTTCATCGACGCCCTGCTGGCCGGCCCCAAGTCCGAGTTCAAGGAATGGGAGAACGTCCCCTATTTCGACGGCTGCCTGCCGATCGAGGTGATGGCCGAACGCGGCCGCGAGACCCTGCGCCATGGTCCGATGAAGCCGGTCGGCCTGACCAATCCGCGCGACCCGACCGTGAAATCCTACGCCATCGTCCAACTGCGCCAGGACAACGCTTTGGGCACCCTGTGGAACATGGTCGGCTTCCAGACCAAGCTGAAGCACGGCGTCCAGGCCGAGACCTTCCGCATGATCCCGGGCCTGGAGAACGCCCAGTTCGCGCGCCTGGGCGGGCTGCACCGCAACACCTTCATCAACTCGCCCAAGCTGCTGGACAAATCGCTGCGGATGAAGGCCATGCCGCGCCTGCGCTTCGCGGGTCAGGTCACCGGCGTTGAGGGCTATGTCGAGAGCGCGGCGATGGGCTTGCTGACGGGTCGCTTCGCCGCCGCCGACCGCAAGGGCGCGCCCATCGACGCCCCGCCCCCGACCACCGCCCTGGGCGCCCTCGTCGAGCACATCACCGGCGGCCATCTGGACGCGGGCGTCGGCCCCGGCAGCTTCCAGCCGATGAACATCAACTACGGTCTGCTGCCGCCGCTTGAGGCGCCCAAGGTTGACGAAGAGGGCAAGAAGATCCCGCTGAAGGAGCGCGGCCGCGCCAAAAAGCGGCTGATGAGCCTGCGGGCGCTGAGGGACCTCGAAGCCTGGATGGCTTAGAGGCGCTCAGGTGGCCGCCGGGCGACGCAGCCCGCGCGTGGCCTTGTCCTGCGGATAGTAGCGGAAGCCCTTGAGGATGATCTTCAGGGCTTCCCAGTGGATCGCCACCAGCACCCCGGCGACCTGCCAGGGATGGCCGATCAGCGCCTTCAGGATCGCGCCATCGGTCAAGGCGCGGCGCTCGCCCTCAAACGTGGCGGAGAGCACGATGCCCGCCTCGTCCAGCACGTCGACGCCCACATGGACGTCCTCGCTCGGCGGGCGCGTCTCGAAGCCGTAGCGCAGGTCCATCGGCAGGAACGGCGAGACGTAAAAGGCCTTGTCTGCCGTCTGCTCCACCCAGCCGTCGCGACCGAGGCGGGCCGGCATCACGTAGTCGTGGCGCTGGCCGAACGTGTTGCGCACGGCGTGGACGGTGGCGACCAGGCCGTCCTGGGCATTGTAGCAGAAGAATACCGTCAGCGGGTTGAAGCCCTTGCCCAGGATGCGGGGCATGGTCAGAACCCGGATGCTCGTCACCCCCTCGGCTAGGCCATGGACCGACAGCTTGGCCAGCACCTCGTCCCGCAGCGTCGCTCCGGGATCGTCGAGATGGTCACGCGAATGGAACCCGATCAGGTTCCAGCCCCGCCGGGAGAACAGGCGAAGCCGCGCGCTGAGCGCTTCGACCTCGTCGAGGTCGAGCAGCAGCATGAAGACGCCGTAGCGCAGATGATGACGCTTAGGGCGGGTCCGATCATGGACGACGTGGCCCGCAAAGAGCGCCGAGCGGCTCATCACGCAACCAACTCACGATCAGCGGCGGGCTCGGCCACGTCCAGGACGATGCGGCCCGACGGGTTGGGCACGAGCCAGGGACGACGAACGCCGCCCAGCTGCTCGGCGACGGCCAACCCGGCCTGCAGGCCGTCTTCGTGGAAGCCCGATCCGAAATAGGCGCCGCAGAACCAGGTGCGCCGGCGCCCCTGAAGAGACCACAGGCGACGCTGGGCCATCATCGCCGGACCGTCGAACAGCGGGTGCTCGTAGACCTGATCGTGCATCAGGCCGGCGGGGTCCTGCATGGGGTTCAGCGACAGGAAGTAGGGGCGGTCCACGCCCAGCGGCTGAAGGATGTTCATCCAGTAGGTGACACCGCCCTCGCCGTCCTCGCCGCGACGGCCGACATGGTTCCAGCTGGCCCAAGCGCGTCGACGCTTGGGCATCAGGGCCGGATCGCTGTGCAGCACGGCCCGGTTGCGGCTGTAGCGGAAGACGCCCAGAAGGTCGCGTTCCTCGGCGGTCGGCGAGGCCAGCATCGACAAAGCCTGGTCGGCGTGCGCGCCGATGACCACGTGGTCAAACGCCCGGGTCTCGCCGGTCGTATCCTCGATCTTCACGCCATCCGGCCCGCGATGGATCGCCTTGACGGGACGGCCGGTCAGGATCGGGCCTGAAACCCCGGCCGCCAGCTTTTCGACATAGCGCGCCGAGCCGCCCACGACGGTGCGCCAGATGGGACGCTTGTCGATCGGCAGCATCAGGCCGTGATTGTCGAAGAAGCGCAGCAATGCGGCGGCGGGAAACTCTCGGATGTCACGCAGCGAGGCCGACCAGATGGCGGCGGCCTGGGGCAGCAGGTGGTCTTCCTGGAACGCCCGGCCAAAGCCCTGGCGGCGCAGATAGTCGTCCAGCCGGCAGAGGCCGCCCTGCTCCAGATCGGCAGGAATGTTGCGGCCCTCGCGATAGAACCGCACGACGTCCAGCAGCATCTTCAGGAAGCGCGGGTTCACGGCGTTGCGCTTCTGGGCCAGCAGCTTGGTGCTCGAATACTCCAGCGCGCCGCCGTCGAGCGAAACGCCGAAAGACATGTCGGTCTCGGTCGTCTCGACGCCGATATGGCGGAACAGCGCCGTCAAATTCGGATAGTTCGGCTCGTTGTAGACAATGAAGCCGGTGTCGACCGCCACGCCCTCGGCGATGATCGTGTTGGCGTGTCCGCCCAGGCGATTGTCGGCTTCGTACAGCGTCACATCGTGCCGGTGCGACAGCAGCCACGCGGCGGAAAGCCCAGAAACGCCAGCGCCGATCACGGCGATGGATTGGCGAGGAACAACAGCGGCCAAGACAATCTCCCAAGGCGACACGACGACGCCTGCAACCCGTTACGCTCCGCTGCGACCTCCGGACGCATCCGAACGCCTTGTCCGTGCGTAACCGTTCTCAAGCCTCCCGGAGAACGACCATGAGCCTGGTGAAGACCGCGATCCACGCCTTTGAGGACGCGCCGATGCCCGACGTCGTGTCGCGCGCGGCGATCGACTTTCTCGTGGGCGACGCGCGACGCCGCCTTGAACAGGCGCCGGCCGACGCGACCTCGTCCTTCGCCCGCGAGATGGAAACGCGTCCAATCGCGACCCACACCGCCAACGCCAACGAGCAGCACTACGAACTGCCGGCTCCGTTCTTCGAGGCGGTGCTGGGCCCCAACCTGAAATACTCCAGCGGCCTCTATCCGCCGGGCGCCACCACCCTGGCCGAAGGCGAAGCGGCGGCTCTGCGCGAGACGGCCGAGCACGCGGACCTGCGCGATGGCCAGTCGGTCCTGGAACTGGGTTGCGGCTGGGGCTCGCTGTCGCTGTGGATGGCGGCCCGGTGCCCCAACTCGTCCATCACCTCGGTCTCGAACTCGGCCTCGCAGCGCGCCTTCATCGAAGCCCGCGCTGCAGAGCAGGGCCTGACCAACCTGAAGGTCATCACCGCCGACATGAACGACTTCCAGACCGACCAGCGCTTCGACCGCGTGGTCTCTGTCGAGATGTTCGAGCACATGTCCAACTGGCGCGCGCTGCTGACCCGGGTGCGGGGCTGGCTGAAGCCGGACGGCCTGCTGTTCCTGCACGTGTTCACGCACAAGAATACGCCCTACCGCTTCGAGGTCGATGATCCCGCCGACTGGATCGCCCAGTACTTCTTCAGCGGCGGCGTCATGCCCAGCCATGATCTGCCGCGCCAATTCCCTGATCTCTTCACGGTCGAGCGGGACTGGCGCTGGAGCGGCGAGCACTACGCCCGCACCGCCCGCCAGTGGCTTGAGAACTTCGATGCCCGCCGCGCCACGATCGATCCGATCCTGGCTGAGGTCTACGGCAAGCACGCCTCCGTCTGGCGCCGCCGCTGGCGCCTGTTCTTCCTGGCGACCGCCGGCCTGTTCGGCCATCGCGGCGGCGAGGAATGGGGCGTCAGCCACTACCGGATGCGCCCGATCCCTACGGAGACCGCCCAATGATCCAGTTCGCCGTCGCCTATGTCGGGACCGCGCTGGCGATGCTGGTCCTCGACATCATCTGGCTGACCCAAATGGTCAATCGCCTCTACCAGCCTCGCATCGGTGAGTTGCTGGCCGACAAGCCGTCGATGCCGCCGGCCGTGGTCTTTTACCTGCTCTATGTGGCGGGGATCGTCATCCTGGCCGTGATGCCGGCGCTGCGCGAGGGCGGCTGGAAGCGGCTTCTGGTCCACGCGGCGGTGTTCGGCCTGGTCGCCTACGCCACCTATGACCTGACCAATCAAGCGACGATGAAGACCTGGTCGACAACGATCACCCTGGTCGACATGGCCTGGGGGACGTTCATCACCACCGTCGCGGCGTCAGCCGGCTATGCGGCGGCGCGTTGGTTCGCTGCGCGCTGACGTTCGCAAGGGAGCCATGACCTCGGCGAGGCGTTCGCCTTGGTCATGGACGCCCTCACCGCCGACCTGTCTGGTCTCGTCACCGGCTTCGCCTGGGCCCCGCCCTGGCTGATAAGCCTGCTTCTGATCGCTCTGGCCCTGCTTACGGCCCTCGCTACGCACGCCGCCTTGGTCCGATTGGTGCGGCGAACCCTCTCGCGGCGCGACGCCTTCTGGCAGGCGCTGATCGCCCGCACCCGGCGCCCGACACGCATGGCGCTTGTGGTCACCGCGCTGGGTCCCGCCGTCTCCGCCGCGCCGCTTTCCGCCGGCCAGGCCGACGCATCGCGACACGTCCTGCTCGTCCTGTTCATTCTGCTGGTTGGCTGGATGGCGATGACCGCGCTGGACATCGCGGCGGCGCTTTATCTGCGCGGCTTCAAGGTGGATGTCGAAGACAACCTTCTGGCGCGCAAGCACATCACCCAGGTGCGGATTCTTCGACGGGCGATGGCGATCCTGGTCGGGTTGTTCACCCTTGCCCTGGCCCTGATGACCGTACCCGGGGTCAAACAGTGGGGCGTCAGCCTGCTCGCCGCCGGCGGCGCCGCCAGCCTCATCGTCGGCCTGGCCCTGCAGCCCCTGCTGACCAACCTGATCGCGGGCATCCAGATCGCAGTGACCCAGCCCATTCGGATCGACGATGCGGTGATCGTCGAAAAGGAGTGGGGAAACATCGAGGAAATCACCGCAACCTATGTCGTCGTGCGCCTGTGGGACTGGCGACGCCTGGTTCTGCCGCTGACCTATTTTATCCAGACGCCGTTCCAGAACTGGACCCGCGAAAACGCCGCGCTGATCGGGACGGCGATGCTGTATGTGGACCCGGCCGCCCCCGTCGATCGGCTGCGGGCCAAGCTGGAGGAGATCGCGCGCGCTTCGCCGCTGTGGGACGGCAAGGTCGTGAATCTGGCTGTCACCGACCTGCGCCCCGACGTGATGGAGATCCGCTGTCTGATCAGCGCGCGCAATGCGCCGATCACCTTCGATCTGCGCTGCGAAGTCCGTGAAAAGATGATGGCCTTCCTGCGCGACGAGCTGCCAGAAGCCTTCCCAAGAAGCCGCCTGGCGCTTGCGGATGATCCCGTCCGCCCCGTTCTGTCGGAACGCCCTTCCTAAGTAAGCAAATTATGACTTATGAAGAGGCGCCCGTGACGGCGGCGTGGCGCTCGCGCGGGCGCCCTTCGCCAACTCGCCCCACAAAGGCTTGTGACACGGGACCCGCGGGCGCAGCCTGCTAGGGTTGGTGACGAAGCGGGGGCCTAGCCAGACGTGACAGACGGTTTCGACATCGGGGTAAGGGCCAAGGCGCGCTGCGACGCCCTGGGTCTTGCGCCCTACAGCGAGATCGAAGGCCAGCTTACGCGCCGTTTCCTGACACCGGCTCACGAGGCCGCGCTGGAGGCCCTCGCTGGCTGGATGGCCGAAGCCGGCATGAGCGTCCGCCGCGACGCCGTCGCCAATCTCATCGGTCGCTACGAGGGTGAAGCGCCGGGCGCGAAGGCCCTGATCATCGGCTCGCACATCGACAGCGTCCGCAACGGTGGACGCTATGACGGGCCGCTCGGGATCATGCTGGGAATCGACGTTGTGGAGGCGCTGAATCGCGCCGGCCGCCGCCTGCCGTTCGCGATCGAAGTGGTCGCGTTCGGCGACGAAGAAGGCTCGCGTTTCCCCGCCTCGATGAGCTGCAGCCGCGCGATCGCGGGCGTGCTGGACGTCAGCGCTCTGGAGATGCGCGACGCCGACGGCGTGTCGGTGGCCGAGGCCTTGGCGGAATTCGGCGGCGATCCGGTCGGGATCGCCAGCGCCGCGCGCCGGCCCGAAGACGTGCTGGCCTTCTTGGAAGCCCACATCGAGCAAGGCCCCGTGCTGGAGGCCGAGGGCCTGGCCCTGGGCGTCGTCACCGCCATCGCCGCCCAGAAGCGCCTGATGGTCCGTATCGAGGGTCAGGCCGGGCACGCGGGCACCACGCCCATGGGTCTGCGCAAGGACCCGGGCCCCGCCGCCGCCGAGGCCATGCTGGCGCTGGAGCGGATCTGCCGCGCCGGAACCGACGGCTTGGTCGGCACGGTCGGCCGCATGACCGCCCTACCCGGCGCCTTCAACGTCATTCCGGGCGCGGTCGAGTTCTCGATGGACATCCGCGCCGAGACCTCGTCCACGCGCGACGCCGCCGTCGAAGCGGTCACTGCCGAGATCCACACCATCGCCGCCGCGCGGGGCCTTTCGGCGACCGTCACCCTGATGCAGGCCCTGGCCGAGAGTCCCTGCGATCCGTCGCTGATGGGTCTGCTGGAAGACAGCCTCGCCGCCCTGGGCCTGCCCGTCCGCCGGCTGCCCTCGGGCGCGGGTCACGACGCCATGGTGATGGCCGACCTCTGCCCCACCGCCATGCTGTTCATCCGCTGCGAGGGCGGGATCAGCCACAATCCGGCCGAGGCCGTCACCGAGGCCGACTGCGCCTTGGCGGCCCGCGCCATGCTCACCTTCATCGACAAGCTAGAACGACGCGAACGCGCATGACCCAAGACACCCTTGGCGCCTTTCACGAGCTCGACCACCCTGCCCGCCTGCTGATGGGCCCCGGCCCAATCAACGTGCACCCGCGCGTGCTGCGGGCCATGTCGGTGCAGCTGCTCGGCCAGTTCGACCCCGAGTTCACCGGCTATATGAACGAGGTCATGGCCCTCTATCGCGGGGTCTTCCAGACGAAGAACCGCTGGACCTTCACGATCGACGGCACCTCGCGCGCCGGCATCGAGGCGGCGCTGGTCTCGACCCTTCAGCCGGGCGACGACGTCGTGGTGGTCAACGCCGGGCGCTTTGGCCTGCTCTTGGCCGAGATCGCCGAGCGCTGCGACGCCAAGGTCACCTTCGTCGAGGCCCCCTGGGGGACCGTGGTCGATCCGCAGGCGGTCGAGGACGCCGTCAAGCGCGTCAAGCCGCGCCTGGTGGCCTGCGTCCACGGCGACACCTCGACCACCATGGCCCAGCCGCTTAGCGAGATCGGCGCGATCTGCCGCGCGCACGGGGCGCTGATGTATGTCGACGCCACCGCCACCCTGTCGGGCATGGACGTTCCGGTCGACGCCTGGGGCGCCGACATCGTCACCGCCGGCCTCCAGAAGTGCCTGGGCGGCCCCTCCGGCTCGGCCCCGATCACCATCAGCGACCAGGCCGCCGAGCACATCTTCTCGCGTCGCCATGTCGAGAAGGGCCTCGTCGGAACCGGCGGCGCGGCGGGCGCCGGCCGCCGCATCGCCTCGAACTATTTCGATCTGGCGATGATCATGGACTACTGGTCCGAGAAGCGCCTGAACCACCACACCGAATGCGCCCCGATGCTGTTCGCGGCCCGCGAATGCGCGCGGCTGGTGCTGGAGGAAGGGCTGCCGGCGCGCTTCGAGCGCCACGCCAAGGCGGGCGCGGCCATGACCGCTGGCCTGGAGGCCATGGGCCTGTCGATCTATGGCGACAAGGCGCACAAGATGACCAACGTCACCGGCATCTGGGTCCCTGACGGCGTCGACTACGACCGCGTGAAGGCGCGTATGCGCACCGACTTCGAGATCGAGATCGGCTCGGCCTTCGGCCCCCTGACCGGCAAGATCTGGCGGATCGGCACGATGGGCGTGAACGCCCGCAAACACGCGGTCTTGCAGACGTTGGCGGCCTTCGAGGCCGTGCTGCGCTGGGAAGGCTTCAGCGCTCCGGCCGGCGCAGGCGTCGACGCGGCGGCGAAGGTGTACGGATGAGCGGGCCGATCAGCACCTTCTTCCCCCTCCGGGGGAGGAGCGCGAAGCGCGGAGGGGGCAAGTCAGTGAGTAGTCACCTTAGTCGCCCCCACCTGACCGCGCTGCGCGCGGTCGTCCGCCCCCAGCGGGGGCAGAAGGCATGACTGCGACCTATCCCCGCGACCTCATCGGCTATGGCGAGCATCCGCCGCACGCGCGCTGGCCCAATGACGCCCGCGTCGCCGTCCAGTTCGTTTTGAACTACGAAGAAGGCGCCGAGCGCTCAATCCTGCACGGCGATCCCGTCTCCGAGTTCTTCCTGTCGGAGATGGTCGGCGCCCAGCCCATCCAGGGGATGCGGCACATGTCGATGGAGAGCCTCTACGAATACGGCTCGCGCGCCGGCTTCTGGCGCATCCGACGCCTGTTCGAGGAGTTCGGCCTGCCGCTGACCGTGTTCGGCGTCGCCCAGGCCATGGAGCGCCATCCCCAGGCGGTCGAGGCGATGATGAAGTCCGGCTGGGAGATCGCCAGCCACGGCTATCGCTGGATCGACTATCAGCACTTCACGCCAGACCAGGAGCTGGAGCACATCCAGCAGGCCATCGAAATCCAGAAACGCCTGACCGGCGAACGCCCGCTAGGCTGGTACCAGGGGCGCACCAGCCCCAACACCGCGCGGCTCGTGGCCCAGGAAGGCGGCTTTCTCTACGACGCCGACAGCTACGCCGACGACCTGCCCTACTGGGACGACCAGCACGGCCGCCCGCAGCTGATCGTGCCCTACACGCTGGAAGCCAACGACATGCGCTTCACGGCGGCGCAAGGGTTCAACACCGGCGAGCAGTTCTTCACCTATCTGCGCGACGCCTTCGACGCCCTCTACCTGGAGGGCGAAACCGCGCCGAAGATGATGAGCGTCGGCTTGCATTGCCGCGTGGTCGGCAAGCCCGGCCGCATCGGCGCCCTGCGGCGTTTCCTGGAGCACGTGACGAACCATGACCGCGTCTGGGTGGCCCGGCGCATCGACATCGCGCGGCACTGGATCGCGACGCATCCGTATCAGGAGGGCAAGGCATGAGCATGTTCTCCAAGCCCTTCCCCCTCGATGGGGGAAGGGTTGGGATGGGGGTGATTGCGGCGTCCGCCAGCAAGCTGATCAATGCCCCGTTCGCGCCTCTCGGACCCAACCTGAACAGCACTGAGCTCACCCCCATCCCCGGCCCTTCCCCCATCGAGGGGGAAGGGAGAGGAGCTTTGCCATGAGCGGCGCCCCGCCCCTGACCCTGGCTCGGCTCAACAGCATGAACCAGACCGGCTTCGCCACCGCTTTGGGGTTCGCTTTCGAGCTGTCGCCCTGGGTGGTCGAGCGCGCCTGGAGCGAGCGTCCGTTCGCCAGCGTCGAGGCCCTGCACGACGCGATGATGGCGGTGCTCAACACCGCGACCACCGCCGACAAGCTGGCCTTGATCCGCGCCCACCCGGAACTGGCCAGCAAGGCCGCGATCGCCAAGCAGCTGACGGCTGAGAGCAACGCCGAGCAGGCCAGCGCGGGCCTTGACCGGCTGACGCCCGAGGAGTTCGCGCGCTTCCATGACCTGAACGCCGCCTATCGGGATCGCTTCGGCTTTCCGTTCATCATCTGCGTGCGGCTGAACGACAAGGCCGCGATCCTGGCGGCCATGCAGACGCGGCTTTCCAACGACGAGGCGGCCGAGATCGCCGAGGCCATCATCCAGATCGGCCTGATCTCCAAGCTTCGACTGCTCGACGCGGTGACCAACTGATGGACTACGATTTCGCGGGCTGGGCCAGCATGGCCCTGCGATGGCTGCACGTGGTGGCGGGCGTGGCCTGGATTGGCGCGTCCTTCTACTTCGTCTGGCTGGACAACAATCTGCGCGATCCCGATCCCCCAAAGGACGGCGTGAAGGGCGAGCTGTGGGCCGTACACGGCGGCGGCTTCTACCACTCGCAGAAGTATCTGAACGCCCCTGCGCACATGCCCGAGCACCTGCACTGGTTCAAATGGGAGGCCTACACCACCTGGCTGTCGGGCTTTGCGCTGCTGATCGTGCTCTATTACTGGCAGGCGGGGGTCTATCTGATCGACCCGGTCAGGCACGCCTTCACGCAAACCCAGGCGATCGGCGTGGGCCTGGCCTTCATCTTCGGCGGCCTCGCGACCTACGAGGCCCTGTGCCGCTCGCCCCTGGGCCAGAACGGCAAGCTGTTCGGCGTCGTCTGGTTTTCGATCCTGACCGCCGCGACCTGGGCGCTGACGCAACTGTTCTCCGACCGAGGCGCGTTCATCCATGTGGGCGCGATCATCGGCACCTGCATGGTCGGGAACGTGTTCCTGGTCATCATCCCCAACCAGCGCAAGATCGTCGCCGACATGCTGGCCGGCCGCCCCGTCGACCCACGCCTGGGCGCCATGGGCAAGCAGCGGTCGGTGCACAACACCCACATGACGTTGCCGGTCATCTTCATCATGATCAGCAACCACTATCCGGCCGTCTCGGGACACCCGAAGGCCTGGCTGCTGCTGGCCATGATCAGCGCCGGCGCGATCGCGATCCGCTACTTCTTCATCCAGCGCCACTTCGGGAAGATCCGGCACGAGTTCCTGTTCTACGGCGCCATGCTGATCTTCGGCGCCACGGCCATCGCGTCGATGAAGCCCAAGGACAAGGTTGAGATCACCAGCGAGGTGCCCTTCACCACCGCCCAGGCCATCGTCCAGAAACACTGCGTGACCTGCCACGCCGCTACGCCGACCCACGCGGGGTTCTCGGCCCCGCCGCTGGGCGCGACCTTCGACACGCCGGCGCACATCAAGACCTATGCGGCGAAAATCAACGAACGCGCGGTGCTCTCGACCAGCATGCCTCTTGGCAACGAGACCGGCATGACCGATGAGGAGCGGGCCCAGCTGGGCGCCTGGATCAAACAGGGAGCCAAGATCCCGTGACCGACGCCGTCCTGGACGCGCAAGCCGACGCCGCCCTCGAGGCTGCGGACGGCGCGCCGCGCAAGCGTAACGCCGAGCGCACTCGCAAGGCGATCCTCGCCGCGGCCCTCAAGGAGTTCGCCCAGGCCGGCTTCGCGGGCGCCCGGATCGAGAAGATCGTCAAGGCGGCCAAGTGCAATATCCGGATGCTCTACCACTACTTCGGGGACAAGAAGGGCCTGTATATGGCCGTTCTCGAAGGCGCCTACATGGACCTCCGGGCCCGCGAGGCCGAGCTGAAGATCGACTTCGACAAGCCGCTGGACGGCTTTCTGGAGCTGCAGCGTTTCACCTTCGACTATTTCGAGAAGAACCCGCGCTTCGAGGGCCTGCTGCGCAACGAGAACCTGCAGCACGGCAAGTTCGCGTCGCAATCGCGGGTCGTCACTGAGACGGCCTTCCCGCTGCGCCGCACGATCGAGCGGCTGATCGAGAGCGGTCAGAAGCAAGGGTTGTTCGGGCCTGATCTCGACCCGGTGCAGATCTATGTGACGATCGCGGCCATGAGCCGCTTTCACCTGGCCAACGGCTATTCGCTGTCGGCCACGCTGAACACCGACATGAGCGCGCCGGAATGGCGCCGGGCGCGGCTCGACCACGCCCTGGCCCTGCTGGAAGGCTATCTGACGCGGGGGGCGCCGAAGCGCTAGCTGGAGGACGCGGCCTTCAGCGGCGGGCCGCTGAACTCGGCCTCGATCTCGACCTGGACCTCGTCGCCGACGCCCATGGTCGTGCCGGGCGCCGGAACGCCGTAGGCGATCCCGAAGTCCGAGCGCTTGAACGCCCCCTTGGCCGAGAAGCCGATCCGCGCGTTCGGATCCATCGGATGGCCGACATAGCCGCCGTTATACGTCACATCCAGGGTCACCGGCTTGGTCACCCCGTGCAGGGTCAAATCGCCAGTGACCTTGCCGGTGTCGGGACCGGTGGTCTCGATCCTGGTCGACTTGAAGGTGATCGCCGGATACCGCGCCGCGTCCAGCCACTGCGGACCGGTCAAATCCTTCTGGAAGCCGGGCGGCGGCGCAGGCAGTGTCAGCGACTTAGGATCGATCGTCGCCTCCAGCGAACTGGCGGCGGCGTTGGCCTGATCAAAGCGCAGCTTGGCGTCGAAATCGGCGAAGCTGGCCGTGTAGTTCGAGAAACCCAGGTGGCTGACCTTGAAGGTCAGCGAGGCGTGGCTCTTGTCCAGCGTGTAGTCGCCGGCCGGGATGTCGGCCTTGGGCGGCTTGGGCGCGGCGGCGGCCGGCGCGGCGCCGGGCGCCTCGGCCTTCTTGTCGGCGGCGGGCTGGGGTGAGCAGGCGGCCAGCGCGAGCAAGGCGACGGCGGGCAACAACGACTTCATACACTTCCCTCCAATGGTGCGGGCCCGTCCTTAGTTGGACGGACTCCGAACGCCTTGCGGAAGAGCGGCACACCCTTACGCCGACGTAACGACATCGTAAGGATGCAGTCGCGGTTGCGGGAGGGGTGGTGGACTAAGCCCCTGTGATCATGTCGACCGTGAAGTTTGCCGGATTGAAGCCCTGGAGCTTGATCGTCGTGTCGTACATCCAATCGTGCGTCTGCCCATTTAAGTCGATGTAACCATCTACGTCAGCGAGCACATACGTGTCGCCTTCGGACCCGAAGATTATGAAGCGCGGACCGGCTCCCGTAGCGCGCTGGTTTATCCAACCTTGCATAACGAGCTGGAAGACAGCGCTGGTCGGACTGCCCAGGTTTCCGGTGTTGATCTGAATTTCGCTCAGGCTGAGCGTGCCGAAATTCCACTGGAATGCGAGCCGATCACCGACTTCGAAGTCGGTGATGACATCGACACCTGTATCCAACTTTGCACTGAACCCACTGTCGCCGTTCAAGAACTGGAACCGGTCTGCTCCCGCGCCGCCGGTCAGTTTATCCGAACCGGCGCCCCCCCAGATCACGTCGTCCCCGCCCTTGCCATCAATGGTGTCGTCGAACCCGGTTCCCCACAGAAGGTTGGCGGCGCTATCGCCTTCGAAGGAAACACCGATGCTCGGGATAAAGGTCGCCATGCTGACCTTGTCGAGCGTGGTGTTGGCCAGTTTGACCACGTTCTCGAAGACGCCAGTCGAGGCGTTCGGTTGGTAGAGGACGTAGACGTCGCCCCCTACTTGATACGCCAAAAAGGCCTTATGCGACGTGTCGACGTGAAGCGACGCGTCCGCCAGGGCTTCCTGCCAGCTATTCGCGGTGAACTTGCCAACCTCGAACGACATAGCGGGCGCGCCGAACACGAGCTTGTCGCCGGCCTCCCAGTCCAGGATCACATCCACGCCGACGTCGCTGGTCGCAGACCAGGTCGTATCACCCGCCGCAAAGACGAACGTGTCGTTCCCCTCACCGCCGTATAGAGCATCCGCGCCCTTCCCCCCAGTGATCACGTCAGCGCCGCCGTAGCCGTAGATCGTGTCGCCCAGAGCGCGACCCGTCAGGATGTTGGCCTCGCTGTCGCCCATTAGCGGCGACTTGCTGCTCAGCACATCATCCACTGTCACCGTCGTCGCCGACGGCGACAGCGTCACCGACTTGTCGCTGAACTTCAGCGTCTCGATGTTCAGCAGCGTGTCCGTGCCTTCGAGTCCCTTGACCGTCCAGGTCCCGTTGGCGTTCCGGTTCCAGGTGTACTGGTTGGCGTTGCCGATGAAGATCGCGGTGTCGGCGCCGGCCCCGCCGTCGATGATGTCGTCGCCCAGGCCGCCTTCGACTGTGTTGTCCTTAGCGTCGCCGATTAGGACGTCGGCTCTCAGCGAACCCTTCAGGCCTTCGAAGTTGCGGAGCGTATCAACGCCGGCGCCGCCGGTATTCTGCGGTCCGGTTTTGGAGAGGTCCACCCGAACGCTCTGGTCACCCTCGTATGAGGCGATGTCGAAGCCCGCGCCGCCGTCCAGAACGTCGTCACCGGCCTGACCGACGATCTTGTTGTCGCCCGCGTCGCCCGTGAGGCGGTCATTTCCGGAGCCTCCCATCACGTTCTCGATATTCGAGACGACCATGTGGACGCCGGGCGCGATCACCTGGTCGCCGGTCTTCGACAGATCCAGCGTGATGTCGACGATTGACGAGAAGATCAGGTCGTCGACCCCGGTCCCGCCATCGACGATGGTTGCGTCGCCCTCGCTGCCTGGGCCTGTCCAGACGATGATCTGGTCGCGCCCCGCGCCGCCCAGCAGCATATCCCCAGGCTTACGGAAACTGCCGCGCAGAACGTCGTTACCCTCGCCGCCGTCAAGAACATCGTGGCCGCCGATGCCAAACAGCACGTCGTCGCCCGCGTCACCGAACAGATAGTTCTCCGCGTCGTTGCCGACGATGTAGTCGTTATGGGTCGAGCCCATCGCCGCCTCGATCGAGACCAGCGCGTCCACGCCGTCCGGAATGGGGATCTGCGGCGCCGGCGCGCCCGAAAGATTGATCGACACCCCGACCTCGCTGAACGCGTAGTCGACCGTGTCCCAGCCTTCGCCGCCGTCGATGACATTGACGCCTGCTCCGCCGGACAGGTGGTCATCGCCCGCGCCGCCGTAGAGCTTGTCGTCGCCGGCGTCGCCCCACAGGTAGTTGTCCTTAGCGTCGCCGGTCAGGACGTCGGCGAACTTGCTGCCATAGAGGTGCTCGATGCCGCTCAGGGTGTCGGTCCCACCGCCGCCGGTGTTCTGGGCCGTGGTCTTGGTCAGGTCGACGGTGACGCCGGCCGCGGCGTCCTCATAGGACGACCAGTCCCAGCCCGCGCCGCCCTTGATCAGGTCATCGCCCGCGCCGCCGACCAAGTAGTCGTCGCCGTCGCCGCCATCCAGCGTGTCATGGCCGTCCGAGCCCCACAGGGTGTCGTCGCCCTTGCCGCCGCTGACCGTGTCATTGCCTGCGCCGCCGACCATCATATTGGCCGCCGCGCTTCCGATCAGGGTGTCGTTGAAGGCCGAGCCGTAGACGTTCTCGATCCCGATAAGCTTGTCGGTCCCGGCCCCGACCGTGTTCTGGGCGCCGTTCAGGGTGAGGTCGACCTTCACGCCGGCTGCGGCGTCCTCATAGGCCGCCCAGTCGTTGCCCGCGCCGCCGTCGATCGTGTCGTTGCCCGCACCGCCCAGCAGATAGTCGTCGCCGTCGCCGCCCTGCAGGACGTCATTGCCCTCATTGCCGGCGAGGACGTCGTTGCCGCCGCCGCCCTTGAGCGTATCGGCGCCTTCGAAGCCGTAGATGACATCATCGTCGGCGCCGCCGACCAAAGTGTCGGCGCCCTGCGTACCGCGCAAATCCATCACCCGCTCCCGAAATCACACTGCAACCTCAGCGTGACCTATCGGCTGCAAGTCGCGTGCCGAAACCCTTTCTACGTTGACGGGAATATTAAGGGTAAACGGACCCCGCCGGGTTAGACGAGCACTCCCTTGGCCAGCAGCGCGTGAACGCCCTTTTCGCCGTTCACGGTCTGGGTGACCCGGAAGTCCACCGCCAGCGAACAGAACTGATAGGCCTGCACACGCGTCAGGGCGGTGCGGGCGGTGATGAAGTCGATCGTTTGGCGCAGGGCCTGCTTCATGGCCAGATCGAGATCCTCGTGGAAGCCCATCAGAATGTGATGCGTCGGCGTCTCCGCGCGCGGCCAGGCGAAGGCGCCGGCGTCTGCGGCCCCATGCGCCTTCTTGTGGAGCACGAAGGTGAAGGTCCCAGTGAGGCCCATCTCCAGCGCGTTGACGCAGACCTCGCCGTCGCCTTGGCGCCCGTGACCGTCACCGACCGAGAAGTTCGCGCCCGGAACCCAGACCGGCAGATAGAGCGTCGAGCCGGCGACCAGCTCCTTGTTGTCCATATTGCCGCCGTGCTCGCGCGGCTCACGGCTGGAGAGACGGCCATACTTCGCGGGCGGGGCCACGCCCATCGTCCCGAAGAACGGCGCCAGAGGCATCTCCGGGGCCCACTCCGGCTTGCAGACCCCGCGGGCGGCGTCGACAGCGATATGGCTGACATAGCGCTCAGGGAAGTCCTCGGGCAGCGTTCCGGCCAGCGGACGCACGGCGCAATAGCCCCAGTCGTTGTTGGGTTCGATCGTCTCGATCCGCACCTCCAGCATGTCGCCGGGCTCGGCGCCAGCGACGGCGATCGGCCCTGTGAGGATGTGCGGACCGATGCGAGGCGGGTTGCTATCGTGGATCGCCTGGAGCGCCGGCGGGATGGCGTAAGGCGACCCGGCCGGAGGCATCACTTCGACGCCGCCCGAGACGCACTCGACCGTAACCCTGTCGCCTGACTGCACCACAAGCACAGGATCGAACGCCGCGTCGAACATGCCAAAGCGGACGGTGTCGGGCGTAGAGGCCAGGCGGTGATGCGCCATCAAGTAAGTCCTTCCTTACAAACGCATCTGAGCCGAACCGGCGATGGGGCCTAAGGCGAAGCGCCATGCTCACGTGGCTTGACCTCAACCTGCCTTCCAGGCGAGCGATCCACAGCCCCAGTGCCGCACGCTTGAGCGGATCACGGTTGCCGAGAAAGCGGGACTGGCGCGTCCGGCGAACCCGGGTGTATGAAGTTTTTTCTTACTTATGGAATCCCGCCCATGGCGCTCGACGCGGACACGACAGCCTTCCTGGCCCTCGACGACGACGAGGTGGCCGCCTGGGCGCGGCGCCGCGCCACCGAGCGTGGCGTCGAACCGCCCGCCCCAGCTCTGCCCGGCGTGATCGACAACCTCGTCCTGCTCAAGAGCCAGACCGCCCTCTTCGTCGCCGCGCTGGGCGATGCGGCCGGCGAGGCCTCGGAGACCTTCCAGCCGTGAGCTTCTGCAGCGTCGTCGAGATCGCCGGCGAGGTCCGCGCCGGCCGGGTCACCGCCCGCGCGGTGACCGAAGCCACCCTCTCGCGCATCCAGCGCCTGGACGGCGATATCAACGCCTTCACGGCGGTGACCGCCGAACGCGCTCTCGCCGCCGCCGAGGCCGTCGACACTGACATCGCGGCGGGTCGCGCCGTCGGCTCGCTGGCCGGTGTGCCGTTCGCCGTGAAGAACCTCTTCGATATCGAAGGCTTGCCCACCCTGGCCGGATCCAAGATCCGTCGCGACGCCGCACCGCCGCCCCGCGACGCCACCCTGGTCCAACGCCTGACCGCCGCCGGCGCCATCCTGGTGGGCGCGCTGAACATGGACGAGTTCGCCTACGGCTTCGTCACTGAGAACGCGCATGACGGCCCGGTGCGCAATCCGCATGATCCGACGCGGATCGCCGGCGGCTCGTCGGGCGGTTCGGCGGCGGCCGTGGCGGCGGGCCTCGTCCCCCTGACCCTGGGCTCAGACACCAACGGCTCGATCCGCATTCCCGCCGGCCTGTGCGGCGTGTTCGGCCTCAAGCCCACCTATGGCCGCCTGTCGCGCCAGGGCGTCTTCCCGTTCGTCGAGAGCCTGGACCATGTCGGCCCCTTCGCGCGCTCGGTCGAGGATCTGGCCCTGGCCTACGACGTGCTGCAGGGCGCCGATCCGGCCGGCGATCCGATCTGCGTCCGCGAGGCCGAGCTGCTGGCGAGTCGGCTCGACGCCCTGGCCGAGCAGCCCTTGCGCGTGGGTGTGCTGGGCGGCTGGTTCCAGCAGGGCGCCTTTCGCGAGGTGCTCGAGGCGCTGGGTCGCGTCGGTGACGCATTGGAAGCCAGTAACACCGTCACCCTGCAGAGCGCCCAGGCCGCCCGCGCCGCCGCCTTCTGCCTGACGGCGTTCGAGGGCGGCGAGTTGCATCACGATGATCTGGCCAAGCGCGCCATGGACTATGACCCCGCCGTCCGCGACCGCCTTTTGGCCGGCGCCCTGCTGCCCGAGGGCGTGGCCGAGGCCGCCAAGCGTTTCCGCACGATCTTCCGCGACGAGGTTCGCGAGGCTTTCCAGCACTACGACATCCTGCTGGCGCCCGCCTCGGTGTGTCCGGCTCCGCCGATAGGCCAGGCGACGATGGAGATGGACGGGGTTCCGGTGTCGGTGCGCAAGAACCTGGGCGCCTTCACCCAGCCGATCAGCTATGTCGGCCTGCCCGTGGTCGCCGCGCCGGTGAACCGTCCCGGCCAGTTGCCGATCGGCGTGCAGATCATCGCGCCGGCCTGGCGCGAGGACCTGGCCTTCGCCGCCGCCCTGCGCCTGCAACACGCCGGCGTGGTGGCGGCCCATCCGCCGACGGGGGCGCTATGATCGTCAACGATCTTGCCGTGCTGGCCGAGGTCACCGCCCTGGTCGACGCCTACGAAGTGGCGCTGATGTCCAATGACGTCGCGGCGTTGGACGGCGCCTTCTGGGCCTCGCCGCATACCGTGCGCCTGGGCGTGGCGGAGAACCTCTGGGGCTTTGACGAGATCGCCGCCTTCCGCGTCGGCCGGGCCGGTGGTTCGCCGCCCCGCACGCGCCTTCGCACCGAGGTCACCACCTTTGGCGCGGACTTCGCGATCGCCAATGTCGAATTCCGCCGTGAAGACACCGGCAAGATCGGCCGCCAGAGCCAGACCTGGGTCCGCACCGCCGACGGCTGGAAGGTCGTGTGCGCCCACGTATCCCTGATGCAGGGCGGGAGCGATCAGCGCCTCGCTCCAGAACAAGAAAAACGCTAGAGCCCTTCCATGACGACCAAGATCATCTTCGACACCGATCCCGGCATCGACGACGCGATGGCGCTGCTGTTCATCGAGGCGAGCCCCGCCCTCGACCTGATCGCGGTGACGACCATCTTCGGCAATTCCGACATCGAGACCACCACCCGTAACGCGCTGTACCTCAAGGACCGCTTCGGCCTGACGGCGCCGGTCTACAAGGGCACGGACAAGCCGCTGACGCGTCCGCGCAACCCCTCGCCCACCTTCGTGCACGGCGTGAACGGCCTGGGCGATGTGGAGCTGACGGGCCTGATTCCCGCCCAGCCGGAGGCCAAGCCTGCTCACCAGGCGATCATCGATCTGGCCCGCCAGTATCCGGGCGAGGTGGTGCTGTGCGCCGTTGGCCCGCTGACCAACCTGGCCCTGGCGCTGCAGGCCGACCCCGAGGTCGCCCACCTGCTGAAGTCCGTCGTCATCATGGGCGGCGCGTTCGGCGTGGCGGGCAAGCCTGGCAATGTCACGCCGGTGGCCGAGGCCAATATCTGGAACGATCCGGAAGCCGCCGACCAGGTCTTCACCGCGCCCTGGAGCCTGACCGCCGTCAGCCTGGACGTGACGACCCAGGTCGTGATGTCACCCGACTATATGGACGAGCTGTCTACGGGAGGCTCGGACGCCCTGACCTTCCTGAACGCCATCTCCAAGCCCTATGCGGCCTTCTATGGCGAGCGCGACGGCGTCGTCGGCTGCTGCGTCCATGACGCTGCGGCCGTAGCCTATGTGATCGATCCGACGCTTTTCACCGTGCGCCGGGGTTCGGTGCGCGTGGTCACCGAAGGCATCGCCCTGGGCCAGACCTGCCAGAAGGCCGAGGGTGAACTGTTCGGCCCCTCAGCCTGGGACGACCAGCCGATCCAGGCCGCCACCGTGGCGGTGGATGGCGCGCGACTGCTGACGCTGTACGCGGAAACGATGAGGGCGAAGTACGGGTGACTCCCCCCACCTGACCCGCTTCGCGGGTCGTCCGCCCCCAAAGACGGGCGGAAGATGATCCTTCTTCCCCCTCCGGGGGAGGAGCGCGCAGCGCGGAGGGGCAGGTCTCAAAGCTACCCCCGCCTATGCCGCTCCACGCCCGCCACATACGTCCGCGCCACCACGCGGTCATCACCCAGCACGGTCAGCGCAAAGAGCCTGTCGGCCAAGCTCTTCGCCCCTGCCAGGCGCCGCGCGATCAGCGGCGTCGCCGCCAGGTCCAGCACGACGAAGTCGGCTTCCTTGCCGGGGGCCAGATTGCCGATCTTGTCGTTGAGATCCAGCGCCCGCGCCCCGCCCAGGGTGGCCAGGTACAGGGCCTGGAAGGGGTCCAGCGCATCGCCGCGCAGTTGGCCGACCTTGTAGGCCTCGCCCAGGGTGTGGAGGATCGAGAAGGTGGTGCCCGCGCCGACATCGGTGCCCATGCCGACCTTCACGCCGTGCGAGCAGGCCTCCTCCAGCGGGAACAGGCCTGAGCCCAGGAACAGGTTCGAGGTCGGACAGAAGGCCACCGCCCCGCCCTTTGCCGCCAGGCGCCGGAAAGCGTCGCCCTTCAGGTGGACGCAGTGGGCGAAGACCGAGCGCTGGCGGAGCAGACCGAAGCGGTCATAGACGTCCAGATAGTCCTTCGCGTCAGGAAACAGCCGCGCCGTCTCCTTGATCTCGTGCAGGTTCTCCGAGAGGTGCGTCTGCATCCAGACGTCGGGATGCTCGGCCAGGATCTCGCCGGCCATGGCCAGCTGGGCGTCGCTGCAACTGATGGCGAAGCGCGGCGTGACCGCGTAGCCAAGGCGGCCCTTGCCGTGCCAGTCGGCGATCAGGGCCTGCATGTCATGGCGGCTGGACTCGACGGTGTCCGTGAGGCCGTCCGGCGCGTTGCGGTCCATCAGCGACTTGCCCGCGATCAGCCGCATGTTGCGCGCGTAGGCCTCGGCGAACAGGGCGTCGACCGACACCTTGTGCACCGAGCCGAACACCAGGGCCGTCGTCGTGCCGTTGCGCAGCAGCTCGTCCAGAAAGAAGGCGGCGGTGTCGGCGGCGTGCTTGGGATCGGCGAAGGCTGCTTCGGCCGGGAAGGTGTGCTGCTCCAGCCAGTCCAGAAGCTGCTTGCCGTGGGCGGCGATGACATCGACCTGGGGGAAGTGGATGTGGGTGTCGATAAAGCCCGGCGTGATCAGATGACCGGTCAGGTCCTCGGGCTCGGCGCCGCCCAGCCAAGGGGCGAGCTCGGCATAGGCGCCGCAGCCGATCACGCGGCCGTCCTCGACCAGCAGCAGGCCGTCCTCGTGGAAGGCGACCGCGCCCTCCGTCTGCTTGGCGGGATCGTCCAGCAGGTGGAGGATGGAGGCCCTAAACGCTTGCACTGGCGGTCTCGTCATTGCGAATGCGCGCCGCTTCCTGGCGCATCAGGAGGTCGGCGGCCACCGACACGGCGATCACCTCAGGCGCCTTGCTCTTCAGGTGCGGCAAACCGATCGGACAGGTCAGGCGGGTCAGCACGGCTTCCGAGAAACCATCATCGCGCAACCGTTTCATGAACCGCGCGCGCTTGGTCTTCGAGCCTATAACGCCGAAATAGCCAAATCCCCCGCCCGCCAGACCGGCCGAGACCAGGGCGTAGTCCAGCGCGTGGTCATGGGTCAGGACCAGGCCATAGGCGTCCGCCCCCGCGCCCATCGCCTTGGCCGCCAGTTCGGCGGGCTCCAGCACGGTGACGCCGGGAATGTCGGCGGTCTCAGGACGGCTGTCGTACCAGAAGAGGCGGAACGGCAGTGGCTCGAACGCCTTGGCGATCGCCTGACCCACATGGCCGGCGCCGAACAGCAGCAGCGGCGGACGCGGCGCGTCGGCGCGCTCGACCAAGACATCGCCCAGCTCTGGCCGAACCCCGCGCGCGGTGGCGGGCGCGCCAGCCAGGGTCACCAGCGGGCCGTCGGCCTCGGTGGACAGGATCGGCGCGACGGTTTTGGTCAAGAGACCCGGCTCGAACCGGGTGCGGACCTCGAACGGCTGGGCCGCGTCCATGCGCTTGGCCGCGTCGGTCAGCCAGTCGCGGCTGTTGTCGTTCAGACGCTCGAGGAACAGCCGCACGCGGCCGCCGCAGCACTGGGCCAGTAGCGGCCCCAGCGGATAGTCCTGGATCGCGAAATGGGCCTGGCCGCCGTCCAGCATGCGCCGCGCCTGGTCGGCGACGCGGTACTCAAGATTGCCGCCGCCGATGGTGCCGGCCTGACCGCCGCGCCAGACGACCATCTTGGTCCCGGCCTCACGCGGAGCAGACCCCTCGGTGGCGAGAACGGTGACCAGGGCGGCCTCGTCATGGGCGTCGAGGCGCGCCAGAGCGGCGCGGGCCCAGTTGCTCATGATCCCTCTCCTTTAGGGAGAGGGGTAGGGGTGAGGGGTTTCAGCGGATGAGGGCGTAACCCCTCACCCTCCCACCGCTTCGCGGCGGGCCCCTCCCTCTCCCTATGGAAGAGGGATTCATTCATGAGCCCGCCTCCGCACATCCTCGCACGCCATCAGGATCGCCTCGGGCGTCGCTGGGGCATCAAGGTGCGGAAAAACCCGACCGTCCCCGACGCTCGACACCGCCTGGGTGATCGCCGAATGCACCGAGATCGCCAGCATCAGCGGCGGCTCGCCCACGGCCTTGGAGCGGTGAACCGTGGCCTCGACATTGCGTCCGGCCTTCCAGAGCCGCACGTCCAGGTGCGCCGGGCGGTCGCCGCAGGTCGGGATCTTGTAGGTCGAGGGCGCGTGAGTCCGCAGGCACCCCTGAGCGTCGAACACCAGCTCTTCGGTGGTCAGCCAGCCCATGCCCTGGATGAAGCCGCCCTCGATCTGGCCCAGGTCCAGGGCCGGGTTCAGCGACTTGCCCACGTCGTGCAGGATGTCGGCGCGCGTGACCTTCATCTCGCCGGTCAGGGTATCGATCAGCACCTCGCTGCACGCCGCGCCATAGGCGAAGTAGTAGAACGGCCGGCCGGTATGGGTGGCGCGGTCGTAGTGGATCTTGGGCGTGGCGTAGAAGCCGGTGGCCGACAGCGAGATCCGGGCCAGATAGGCCTGGCGCACGACGGCGTCGAACGCCAGGGTCTGGCGGCCCACCCGCACGCCGTCGGGCGTGAAGGCCACCTCGGTCGCGGCCACGCCCCACTTGGCGGCCGCGAAGTCCACCAGCCGCGCCTTGATCGTCTCGGCCGCGTTCAGCGCCGCCATGCCGTTGAGGTCCGCGCCCGACGAGGCGGCGGTCGCCGAGGTGTTGGGCACCTTGTCGGTGACGGTCGAGGTGATCTTCACCCGCGAGATGTCGACCTGGAACGCCTGGGCGACGATCTGGGCGACCTTGGTGTTCAGCCCCTGCCCCATCTCGGTCCCGCCGTGGTTCAGCATGATCGAGCCGTCGGCATAGAGGTGGATCAGGGCGCCGGCCTGGTTCAGGTGTGTCGTCGTGAACGAGATCCCGAACTTAACCGGCGTCAGGGCGATGCCCTTTTTCAGCACGGGGCTAGACCGGTTGAACGCCTCGATCTCACGACGGCGGGCCGCGTAGTCGCACGAGGCCGCCAGCTCCTCGATCAGCTGCGGGGCGACATTGTCCTCGACCACCTGATGATAGGGCGTGAGGTTTCGCCCTTCGCCGCCATAGAGGTTGCGCCGACGCACCTCCAGCGGGTCCAGCCCCGTGGCGGCGGCGATGGCGTCCATCACCCGCTCGATCGCGATCATGCCCTGCGGCCCGCCGAAGCCTCGGAACGCGGTGTTGGAGACCGTGTGGGTCCGATAGCGGTGCGAGACGATCTCGACGGCCGGCAGGTAGTAGGCGTTGTCGGCGTGGAACATCGCCCGGTCGTTGATCGCCGGCGACAGGTCCGTCGTGGCCCCGCAGCGCGACGACAGCTCCAAAGACAGACCGGTCAGGCGGCCCCCATCGTCGAAGCCGACGTCGTAGACCGCCTCGAAGTCATGCCGCTTGCCGGTCATGACCATGTCCTCGTCGCGGTCGGGACGGCACTTGGCCGGTCGCCCGGTCTTGACCGCCACCAGGGCGGCGGCGGCGGCGAACAGCGAGGCTTGCGTCTCCTTGCCGCCGAAGCCCCCGCCCATGCGGCGCACCTCGACGGTGACGCAGTGGTCGGGCTTGCCCAGCACGCGGGCGATCAGGTGCTGCACCTCGGTGGGATGCTGGGTAGACGACCAGACGTGGACGTCGCCATCCTCGCGCGGGGTCGCCAGGGCGATCTGGCCTTCGAGATAGAAGTGATCCTGACCACCGATCGCGAACTGGCCTTGCACGCGACGCGGCGCAGCGGCGAGCGCGGCCTGGGCGTCGCCGCGCGCCATGCGCTGGCTGGCTTCGATCTTCAGGTCCATGGCGCGGGCGGTGGTAATATCGACGGCGGCGGGTAGGTCCTCGTAATCGACCACGGCCTTGGCGGCCGCAGCGCGCGCGGCGGCTAGCGAGGTCGCCGCGACCGCGAACAGGCTCTGGCCCACGCAATAGACCTCGCCGTCAGCGAACAGTCGGTCGTCACGGATGACAGGGCTGACGTCGTTTTCGCCCGGAATGTCCTCGGCGCTGATCACCAGCACCACGCCCGGCGCGGCGCGGACCGCCGACAGGTCCATCCGTGTGATCTTCGCGTGCGACTTGGTGCTAAGGCCGAAGGCCACATGCAGCAGACCCGCAGGCTCGGGCATGTCGTCGATATAGACGGCGGAGCCGGCCACATGGCGGGCGGCGCTGTCATGCGGCAAGGGGGCATGGACACCCTGCGGCGGCTTGGTTATCGGCGCGGTCGCGGCGGCATCAGCCATGGGCGCTCTCCGGCGTGACGCGGGCCTCGACGCCCTGGGCCTCCAGGAACACCTTGCGCAGCATGTTCCGCGCCGCCAGGGCGCGATAGGCGGCCGAGGCGCGCATGTCGCTCATCGGGCTGTAGTCGGCGTCGAGCGCGGCCATCGCCACCTCGATGGTCGCTTCCGTCCACGGCCGGCCGATCAAGGCCGCCTCGCAGGCCTTGGCCCGCTTGGGCGTGCCCGCCATGCCCCCGAACGCGATGCGCGCGTCGGTCACCACGCCGTCCTCGATGGCCAGCAAGAACGCGCCGCACACCGCCGAGATATCCTGGTCGAAACGCTTGGACAGCTTGAAGACCTTGAACAGGCGTCCCGCCTCCAGACACGGCGCCAGCACCGCTTCGACGAACTCGCCCGGCCGCCGGTCCTGCTGGCCGTAATCGAGGAAGAAGTCCTCCAGCGCCAGCTCGCGCCGCTCGTCGCCCTGACGCAACATTAGGCGCGCGCCCGCCGCGATCAGCGCCGGCGGCATATCGCCGATCGGCGAGCCGTTGGCTATATTCCCGCCGATCGTGCCGCTGTTACGCACCTGGGTCGAACCCAGGCGCCGCATCATGGCCCCGAGATCGGGGTAGAGCTTCGCCACCGCCTCGATCGCGTCGACATAGCGCACGCCGGCGCCGATGCGCAGGCCGTCGGCCGTATCCTCCAGCGACTTGAGCTCGGCCACCTCGGCGACGCTGATCAGGGCCGGTAGGGGGCGGCGTTGCTTGGTGACCCACAGCCCCACATCGGTCGCGCCGGCGACGATGGTCGCATCGGGATGGGCGGCATAAGCCTTTGCCAGTTCCTCGACCGTGCGCGGCGCCAGCCAGGTGCGGGTGATGCCGTGGATCTCGTCTTCATAGCGCAGGGCCAGCATGGTCTCGTCACGGACCGCCGACAGGTCGACCGCAGGCGGCGCTTCGGCCTCCACGCCCTTGGCTACCTCGATGATCGGGCCATAGCCGGTGCAGCGGCAAAGGTTCCCCGCCAGCACCTCCCCCACCGGCCCTTCCGCACCCTTAGCGCCCACGGCCCGGCCATATAGCGACATCAGGATGCCCGGCGTGCAGAAGCCGCATTGCGAGCCATGCTTGTCGATCATGGCCTGCTGGACGGGATGCGGAACCTTGTCCTTGGCCAGACTCTCCACCGTCATCAGCGCCTTGCCGTGCAGCATGGGCAGGAACTGGATGCAGCTGTTCACCGCGCGCCACATCGTGCCCTGGCCGTCAGCCTCGCCGATCAGGACGGTGCAAGAGCCGCAGTCACCCTCGGCGCACCCTTCCTTGGTACCCGTTCGGCGTAGGGGGCCGCGAAGATGCTCCAGAACGGTGGTGGTCGGATTGGCGCCCCGCACCTCCTGAACCTCGCCGTCGAGCAAGAACCGGATGACCGCGCCCATCAGCTCCCCCGATAGGTCGAGTAGCCATAGGGCGAAACCAGCAGCGGCACGTGCCAATGCTGCTCGAGGCTGGACACAGCGAAGTCGATCACCACCACGTCGAGGAACGGCGGGTCGTTAACCGTCAGGCCCGAAGCCTTGAAATGGTCGCCGATCGCGAACTCCAGACGGTAGCCACCAATCTCAAGCGCCTCTCCGGCGACAAGTCGCGCACGGCCGTCAGCGTCGGTGCGGAATTCCGCCAGCTTTCGGACAGTGTCGCCCTCGCGCCGCGACACCCTCACGACAACATCGGCCGCCGGCTTGCCGGACGCCTGGTCGAGAATATGTGTCGTCAGCCCGCTCATGCGCTGTCCCTTGAAGTGCTCGTTAGAGCGATGCTGGGTCGCTCCGGACGCCCTGTCCAGCGCCGCGCCCGACAAGGCCGCTCTGGAAGGAGGAGCGCCAAGGAAGGCGGCGACGGGCGCCCGAAGCACAGGCATTATATAATAGATTTATTACTTATGAGACCCGAAAACGCCGCTGATCGCGCTCGCACAATGGTAGCGCTACCAACAAAAAACGAGGATCGGGCGGCGAAGGGTTGGAATTGCCGCGCCAACATCGCTAGCAAAGCTCTTCACGCTTCGCACGCAGACGAGGCAGGCTAACCGCGCCGCGCAGGCCGCCCAGAGGACCGATCGATGGACGAGGATTTCCGCAAAGCCGCCCTGGATTATCACCGGCTGCCGCGCCCCGGGAAACTGGCGATCGAGGCGACAAAGCGGATGGCCACCCAGCGCGACCTAGCCCTCGCCTATTCGCCCGGCGTCGCCGCGCCGTGCGTCGCCATCGCAGAGAACCCTGACCTCGCCCGCGACTACACCGCGCGCGGCAACCTCGTGGCCGTGATCTCGAACGGCACCGCGGTGCTCGGTCTGGGAGACATCGGCCCGCTGGCGTCCAAGCCGGTGATGGAAGGTAAGGCCGTCCTCTTCAAGAAGTTCGCCGGCATCGACGTCTTCGACATCGAGGTCGACGCCAAGGATCCCGACCGCTTCATCGAGGTGGTGGCGGCGCTGGAACCCACCTTCGGTGGGGTGAACCTCGAAGACATCAAGGCTCCCGAGTGCTTCGTCATCGAGCGCAAACTGCGCGAGCGGATGAACATACCGGTCTTCCACGATGACCAGCACGGCACCGCCATCGTCTGCGCCGCAGCCGTCCGCAACGCCCTGCTCGTCCAGGGGAAGCAGCTCAAGGACGTCAAGTTGGTGACCTCCGGCGCCGGTGCGGCCGCCCTCGCCTGCGTCGACCTGCTGGTCTCGATGGGCCTGCCGGTCGAAAACGTCACGCTGACCGACATCAAGGGCGTCGTGCACGCCGGCCGCGAACCGGACATGCCCGACAACATGGCCCGTTACGCCCGGCAGACCGACGCCCGCACCCTGCCCGAGGTTCTGCCCGGGGCCGACATCTTCCTAGGCCTCTCGGCCCCGCGCGTCTTCAAGCCTGAATGGCTGCCGCTGCTGGCGCCCAACCCGCTGATCCTGGCCATGGCCAATCCTGAGCCGGAGATCCTGCCGGAGTTGGTCTATGAGAGCCGCCCCGACGCGATCATGGCCACCGGCCGCAGCGACTACGCCAACCAGGTCAACAACGTCCTGTGCTTCCCTTTCATCTTCCGGGGCGCTTTGGACGTCGGGGCCAGCGAGATCAACGAGGCGATGAAGGTCGCCGCCGTCGAAGCCATCGCCGAACTGGCTCGCGCCGAGGCCTCTGAGGTCGTCGCCAGCGCCTATGGCGGCGCCGCGCCGGTGTTTGGCTCGCAGTACATCATCCCCAAGCCCTTCGACCCGCGCCTGATCCTGCAGATCGCCCCGGCCGTGGCCAAGGCGGCGATGGACAGCGGCGTGGCCACACGCCCGATCGCCGACTTCGACGCTTACCAGGCCGAGCTGGAGCTGTTCGTCTATCGCTCCGGACAGTTGATGCGCCCCGTTTTCGAGCGCGCCCGCAAGCAGCCGGTCAAGGTCGCCTACGCCGAGGCCGAAGACGAACGCGTGCTGCGCGCCGTGCAGACGGTCGTGGACGAGGGCCTGGCCTATCCAGTGCTCGTGGGCCGCCGCGACGTGATCCTCGGCAAGATCGAGGAGCTGGGTCTGCGCCTGAACGGCAAGGTCGAGATCGTCGATCCTCAGGCGGACAAGGCGCTGTTTGCCCCCCTCATCACCGACTATCAGCATCTGGTCGGGCGTCGCGGCGTGCCGCCGATCGCGGCCGAGCGGCGGGTCACGGGTCGCCGCACCGTGGCGGCCTCCATGCTGCTGGCCTCAGGCCATGTCGAAGCCGCCTTGGTCGGCGGCAGCGGCGACTGGTGGCAGCACATGAAGTACGCTCTGCCGATCATCCCCAAGCGCGACAATGTCAGCCGCGTCTATGCGATGTCGTCGCTGATCCTGGACAAGGGCACGCTGTTCTTCTGCGACACCCACGTCAATGTCGACCCGACCGCCGAGCAGATCGCCGAATGCACCCAACTCGCGGCCGAGGCTGTGCGGCGCTTTGGTCTGACGCCCAAGGCGGCCCTGCTATCGCACTCCTCGTTCGGGGCCAGCAACTCGCCGACGGCGCGCAAGATGCGTGACGCCCTGGCCCTACTGCGCGCCCAGGCGCCCGAGCTGGAGGTCGACGGGGAAATGCACGCCGATGCCGCCCTGAGCCAGCACCTGCGCGACCGCATGGTGGCCGACAGCCCGCTGAAGGGCTCGGCCAACCTGCTGGTGATGCCGACCCTGGACGCGGCCAATATCGGCCTGACGCTGCTGAGCGCGGCGACGGAATCCCTTCTGGTGGGCCCTCTCCTGCTCGGCATGGCCAAGCCCTTGCACGTGCTGATCCCGAGCGTCACCGCGCGCGGGATCGTCAATCTCACCGCCCTGGCCGTGAATCAGGCCGTATCGGAGCGGGCTTCCGGCTAGCCCGCCTCGCGGAAACGAAAAGAGCCCCGTCCGACGCATCAACGTCGGGCGGGGCCCTCGAAAGTCTTTCGAAAAGGCCGTCCGTCTGGGCGGCCTTTTCGTTGGCGCTTAGAGGATGCGCAGGTTGCCGGCCGAGGTCTTGCCCGAGCGGCGGTCCTGTTCAAGCTCGTAACCGACTTGCTGGCCTTCGTTCAGGCCGCGCAGACCGGCGCGTTCCACGGCCGAGATGTGGACGAACACATCGCCGCCGCCGTTGTCCGGCTGGATGAAGCCAAAGCCCTTGGTAGTGTTGAACCACTTCACGACGCCCGTGCCGCTCTCGCCGGTGCCGGCCGAGAAACCGCCACCGCCGCCGCCACGCGGAGCGTCAAAGCTGCGCGGGGGACGCGGACCGCGACCAGCGCCACCGCCGGCGGGAACGGCGCCATGGCCCGTCACGCGCAGCTGACCCGCCGAGGTCTTGCCCGAGCGGCGGTCTTCTTCCAGTTCGTACGCGACTTGATCACCTTCGTTCAGGCCCGACAGACCCGAGCGCTCAACCGCGGCGATGTGGACGAACACGTCCTGGCCGCCGTCCTCGGGCTGAATGAAGCCAAAGCCCTTGGCCGGGTTGAACCACTTAACGACACCGTTCGCCATATTATCCTCAAACACCTCAATCGACGGGCTGATAGTCGGCCCGCGTCCTTCCGTGGGAAGTCATGACGCAAAACCTCGGTCCGCGCTATGGGCTTTGAGCGGAGAAAATTGGTCCAACGCTACGGAAGGCCAGAAAAATTCGCGCTTCAGGCAGTGAGTGCGACTAAAATGCAACTATGAATTGTGTTTCTGGCCAAAAGAAAACGCCCCGCGAAAATCGACGGAGCGCGAAAATCGGACGAAACCACTGGGTGCGGGGACAGGATTTGAACCTGTGACCTTCAGGTTATGAGCCTGACGAGCTACCGGGCTGCTCCACCCCGCGTCAGGGTGTTTGTTGATTGTGAGGGAGGGTTCGTGGACTTGTGATTGATATCCTTTTGGCGGACCTGGCGGCGACCTACTCTCCCGCGCCTTGAGACGAAGTACCATTGGCCCAGGGGGACTTAACGACCGAGTTCGGAATGGGATCGGGTGGGGAACCCCCGGCAAAGCCACCAGGTCAGCGAAAAGGATATCGACAGCCCTCTTTCGAGGGCAGTGATTGTGAAGAAGACATCAGTGTCTGAAGTAGAGCCATGCTTGTGCATGGGTTTGACTGAAGAACGATCAAGCCTATCGAGCTATTAGTACCGGTAAGCTCCATGCGTCGCCGCACTTCCACACCCGGCCTATCAACGTGGTGGTCTTCCACGGCTCTCAGCGAGACCTTGTTTTGAGGTTAGTTTCCCGCTTAGATGCTTTCAGCGGTTATCTATTCCACACTTAGCTACCCTGCTGCACAGCTGGCGCCATGACAGGTCCACCAGAGGTGTGTCCATCCCGGTCCTCTCGTACTAGGGACAGATCCTCTCAAGTCTCGTACACCCACGGCAGATAGGGACCAAACTGTCTCACGACGTTCTGAACCCAGCTCACGTACCACTTTAATCGGCGAACAGCCGAACCCTTGGGACCTGCTCCAGCCCCAGGATGTGATGAGCCGACATCGAGGTGCCAAACTTTGCCGTCGATATGGACTCTTGGGCAAAATCAGCCTGTTATCCCTAGAGTACCTTTTATTCGTTGAGCGATGGCCCTTCCACGCAGGACCACCGGATCACTATGGCCGACTTTCGTCTCTGCTCGACTTGTCAGTCTCGCAGTCAGGCGGGCTTATGCCATTGCACTCGACGACCGATTTCCGACCGGTCTGAGCCCACCATCGCGCGCCTCCGTTACACTTTGGGAGGCGACCGCCCCAGTCAAACTGCCCGCCACGCCATGTCCCGGACCCGGATAACGGGCCGCGGTTAGACGTCAGCAACAATAAGGGTGGTATTTCAAGGATGGCTCCGCCGGAACTGGCGCCCCGGTTTCATAGCCTCCCACCTATCCTACACATGTTGCTGCTAACGCCAAGGCGAAGCTGCAGTAAAGGTTCATAGGGTCTTTCCGTCTGACCGCGGGAACCCCGCATCTTCACGGGGAATTCAATTTCGCTGAGCCTATGCTGGAGACAGTGGGGAAGTCGTTACGCCATTCGTGCAGGTCGGAACTTACCCGACAAGGAATTTCGCTACCTTAGGACCGTTATAGTTACGGCCGCCGTTTACCTGGGCTTCAATTCAGAGCTTGCACCCCTCCTTTTAACCTTCAGGCACCGGGCAGGCGTCAGACCCTATACGTCGCCTTGCGGCTTCGCAGAGCCCTGTGTTTTTGATAAACAGTCGCTACCCCCTGGCTTGTGCCACTCTCATCTGGTTGCCCAAAAGAGAGTCACGCTTATCCCGAAGTTACGCGTGCAATTTGCCGAGTTCCTTCAGCATAGTTCTCTCAAGCGCCTTGGTATACTCTACCTGCCCACCTGTGTCGGTTTCGGGTACGGTCTCCGTTGGAGTTATTTCCAGGGACCTGTTCACTGCCAGGAGCAATCCAATAAGCCCTGACAATTTACCAGATCCGTCACTTCCAACTGGTTCAGGAATATTCACCTGATTCCCATCGACTACGCCTTTCGGCCTCGCCTTAGGGGCCGACTAACCCTGCGCAGATTAGCTTTACGCAGGAACCCTTGGGCTTTCGGCGAGAGGGTCTCTCACCCTCTTTATCGCTACTCATGTCAGCATTCTCACTTCCGATACCTCCAGCAAGGCTCACGCCTCACCTTCATCGGCTTACGGAACGCTCCGCTACCGCGTGCTTACGCACACCCATACCTTCGGCGACTGGCTTTAGCCCCGTTACATTTTCCGCGCAGGTTCGCTTGACCAGTGAGCTGTTACGCTTTCTTTAAATGATGGCTGCTTCTAAGCCAACATCCTGGTTGTCAAAGCAAACCCACATCGTTTCCCACTTAGCCAGTACTTGGGGGCCTTAGATGATGGTTAGGGTTGTTTCCCTTTTCACGACGGACGTTAGCACCCGCCGTGTGTCTCCCGGATAGTTCTCTTGGGTATTCGGAGTTTGATTAGAATTGGTACAGCTCGCGCCGCCCGCATCCATTCAGTGCTCTACCCCCCAAGGAATTCGTCCGAGGCACTACCTAAATAGTTTTCGCGGAGAACCAGCTATGTCCAGGTTTGATTGGCCTTTCACCCCTATCCACAAGTCATCCGAGAATTTTTCAACATTCACCGGTTCGGTCCTCCAGTAAGTGTTACCTTACCTTCAACCTGCTCATGGATAGATCACCTGGTTTCGGGTCGTCATGCGACGTACTTATTCGCCCT